>NZ_AP026442.1:0-2400000 GCF_027923705.1 Cellulomonas sp. NTE-D12
TGGACGCGGGAGAGCCGGGTGGACGCGGGAGAGCCGGGTGGACGCGGGAGAGCCGGGTGGACGGAAGCGCCTCGGCGCTGGTGGAGCCCCGGGGACGTGTGCAGCCTGGCGCCGTGGCGATGCCACGCCCGTGGCTGTGCCGGTGCTCGGACCCGCTGCGGGTGGGGGCCGTGCCGGGCGGCGGTCAGGCGTCGGTGGTGACCCGGGTGTCCAGGTGGTCGGTGGCCGTGCCGTTGTCGTAGGCCGCGATCGCGGCGTCGACCAGTGACCGGTACAGGGGCCCGAGCCCGAACCCGGCCGCCTCGGCCGCCTGCGGCAGCAGCGACGTCTCGGTCATCCCGGGCGCCACGTTCACCTCGAGGAACCAGGGCGTCCCGTCCGCGTCGACGATGAGGTCGGTGCGGGAGATGCGGGCGAGGCCGAGCGCCTGGTGCGCGGCGACGGCCACGGCGCCGACCCGCTCGGCGAGCTCGTCGGACAACCGGGCGGGGGCGAAGTACTCGGTGCGGCCCGGGTTGTAGCGGGCGTCGTAGTCGTACGGACCGTCGGTGACGATCTCGACCGCCGGCAGCGCGAACGGGCCGTCCCCGGTGTCGAGGACGCTGACGGCCAGCTCGGTTCCGATGACGGCACGCTCGATCAGGGCGGTGTCCGAGTAGGAGAAGCACTCGACCATCGCCCGCGGCAGCTGGTCCGCCGACGTCACGAGGGTCATGCCGAGCGCCGAACCCCCGCGGGACGGCTTGACCACCAGGGGCAGGCCGAGGCGGCGCACCACCGCGTCGAGGATCCTGGCGGCGCCCAGCTCGCGGAACAGCGACTGCGGCAGCGTCACGAACTCGGGAGTGGCGATGCCGGCCCGTCCCGCGACGGTCTTGGCGATCGGCTTGCTCCAGGCGACGCGGCTGGCGCGCGGGCCGGTGCCGAGCACCCGGAGGCCGAGCAGGGCCAGCACGTCGCGGACCGAGCCGTCCTCACCGCTGGCGCCGTGCAGCAGGGGCCACACCAGGTCGGGCGCGAGGTCCGAGAGCACCGGTACCAGGTCGGCGTCGACGTCGTGCACCGTGACCTCCGCACCCGTCGAGCGCAGCGCCTCCGCGACGCGACGTCCGGAACGGAGCGAGACGTCCCGCTCGTGGGAGAGGCCCCCGGCGAGCACGACGATCCGAGGGGCGGACGGGGTGGGGTTCACGCTGCTGCGCTCCAGTCGAACGGTCCGTCGAGCGGCGGACGGGGAACAAGCGGTGGTGCGAGGACGAACGGCGTCGGTTGTGCGCGACCGGTCACCAGAGGCGGGAACCCGTGGGGTCGGCCGGGAGCCGTCGTCAGGCGACGTCCGGACCCGGCGACTGCACCACGTCGTCGGACGCTCCGGCGGCGGTGCCGAACAGCTCGACCAGCTCCGACTCGCCGGACACGACGGTCGCCAGGCGACGGACGCCCTCACGGATGCGCTCGGGCGTCGGGTAGCAGAACGACAGTCGCATGTGGTCGGCGCCCTGACCGTCGTAGTAGAAGGCGGTGCCGGGCACGTAGGCCACCCGCGCGGTGACGGCGCGGGGCAGCATCTCCTTGGCGTCCAGGCCGTCGGGCAGCTTCACCCAGGTGTAGAAGCCGCCGTCGGGGACGGTCCAGCGGCAGTCCGGCAGGTGCTCGGCGAGCGCCCCCACCATCGCGTCGCGACGCTCGCGGTACATCTCGCGGTACTTCTTGATCTGGCCGCGCCAGTCGCAGGTGGACAGGTAGGCGGAGATCGCCAGCTGGGAGGCGTTCGACGGGCACAGGATGGCCGACTCGCTCGCGAGCACCAGCTTCTCGCGCACCGCGTGCGGGGCCACCACCCAGCCGACCCGGTAGCCGGGCGCGAACGTCTTGGAGAAGGAGCCGAGGTACAGCACGCCCTCGTCGTCCAGGCCACGCATCGCCGTGAGCGGCTCGCTGTCGAAACCGAGCAGCCCGTAGGGGTTGTCCTCGAGCACCAGCACGCCGTGCCGGCGGGCGATCTCCAGCACCTGGGGCCGACGCTCCGCCGACAGCGACACTCCGGCGGGGTTGTGGAAGTTGGGGACGGTGTAGAGGAACTTCACGCGACGGCCGGCGGCCTCGAGGCGGACCAGCGTCTCCTCGAGCGCGGCCGTCATCAGCCCGTGCTCGTCGATCGGCGTGTGCACCACGTCGGCCTGGTAGGCGCGGAACACGCCGAGCGCGCCGACGTAGGACGGTGCCTCCGCGACGACGACGTCGCCCGGGTTGATGAAGATGCGCGTGACCAGGTCCAACGCCTGCTGCGAGCCGGTGGTGACCACCACGTCGTCCGGGTGCGCGTCGATGCCCTCGAGGCGCATCACCTCGAGGATCTGCTCCCGAAGCGTCTCGTCGCCCTGGCCGGAGCCGTACTGCAGGGCGGTGAGCCCCCGCGTCGCGACCACCCGGGCCGTCATCTCGGAGAGCACGTCCAGCGGGAGGCCGTCGAGGAACGGCATGCCACCGGCGAGCGAGACGACCTCAGGCCGGTTGGCGACCGCGAACAGGGCCCGGATCTCCGAGGCACGCATGCCGTGCGTGCGGTCGGCGTAGGAGCCGAGCCACTGGTCGAGGCGGGTGCCGGTGCCGGCGGCAGCGGACGACGGGGGACGGCCCGGCGTCTCGCGGTCGGGCACAGGCGAAGGAGTCATGCGCGTCAGTGTCGCACGTCACCTGTGCGGGACGGCGGCACGGGTCGGTGGACGGTTCGGCCGGGGGTGGCGGCCGGTGGGCTCGAGCGGCGAGACGCCGAGCCGCGGCGGTGCCGCGGCGGGTCAGACCGCAGCCAGCAGCTTGCGCACCTGCTCGTTCAGCACGGCCTTGGGCCGGGCACCGTACAGCACGTCGACCAGCTCACCGCCGGAGACGAACTGCAGCGTGGGCAGGGAGACGATCCCGTACCGCGCGACGAGGCCCGGGTTGGTGTCCGCGTCGACGGTGACGAACCGCACCGTGCCGGCGTAGGTCTCGGCGAGCTCGTCGAGAACCGGTCCGACCAGCCGGCACGGCCCGCACCACTCGGCCGTGAAGTCGACCACGACGGGCAGGGGCGACGCCAGCACCTGCTCGTCGAACGTCGCGTCGGTGACGGGCTGGGCGCCGCTCACGCGGTCGCCTCGGCACCCGGCACCGTGACCAGCGCCTCGCCAGCGGGCACGGGGTCGACGACCTGCGGCTCCTCGACCAGACCGGCCAGGTAGTGCTGGGCGTCGAGCGCGGCCGAGCAGCCGGTGCCGGCCGCCGTGATCGCCTGCCGGTAGGTGTGGTCCACGACGTCGCCGCAGGCGAACACGCCGGTCAGGTTGGTGGCGGTGGTCCGTCCGACGACCTGCACGTACCCGTTCTCGTCCAGGTCGACCTGGCCCACCAGCAGCTCGGTGCGCGGCACGTGGCCGATGGCGACGAACAGCCCGCCAGCCGGCAGCTGCCGGGTCTCGCCGGTCAGCGTGTCGCGCAGCACCACGCCGGTCACCTTGTCGGCGCCCTCGATGCCGACCACCTCGGAGTTCCAGGCGAAGCGGATCTTCGGGTCGTTGTGGGCGCGGTCCGCCATGATCTTCGAGGCCCGCAGCTGGTCACGGCGGTGCACCATCGTCACGGTGCGGCCGAACCGGGTGAGGAACGTCGCCTCCTCGACGGCGGAGTCGCCGCCGCCGACCACGACGATGTCCTGGTCACGGAAGAAGAACCCGTCGCAGGTGGCGCACCAGCTGACGCCGCGGCCGGACAGCCGCTTCTCGTCCGGGAGCCCGAGCTCGCGGTACGCGGAGCCGGTCGACAGGATGACGGCGCGGGCACGGTACGTGTCGCCGCCGCCGGTGACGATCGTCTTGACCGGACCGGCGAGGTCCAGCGAGGTGGCGTCGTCCCAGACGACCTCGGCACCGAACTTCTCGGCCTGCTTCTGCATGGCCTCCATCAGCTCCGGCCCCTGGATGCCCTCCGGGAAGCCGGGGAAGTTCTCCACCTCGGTGGTGTTCATCAGCGCGCCGCCGGCGGTCACCGAGCCGGCGATCACGACGGGGGCCAGGCCGGCACGCGCGGCGTAGATCGCCGCGGTGTAGCCGGCGGGCCCGGATCCGACGACGACGACGTCACGGATATCGGTGGTGTCGCTCACGGGTGCATCCCTCGACTGTCGGAGTTCTGTGGCGCAGGCCGTCGGGAGGATGTCCCCGCCGGCCCGTGCGCACGCGTCAACCGATGGTAGGGCGCATCTGTTCCCGTCCCGAGCGCCCGCTCAGCCGAGCTGGACCTCGGTGAGCTCGACGCGGAACGAGCCGTCCGGCATGCTCGGCAGCTCCGTGAACCACAGGCTCAGGGTGCTGGTCGCCGTCGGCGGCTTCAGCGTGAAGGCGGCGTTGCCCGAGAGCGGGCCGGAGGCGAGCACCGTGCCACCGCCGGGGTTCGAGGCATCGGTCGCGCGGATCTCCACGGTGCCGCCGGTGCCGTTGGTGTGCAGCGTCACGGAAGACACGGAGGTCGCCTGCTTCAGCGTGATGACGTAGCCGATGCCCTGCTTGAGGCCGCCGAAGCTCGCCGACTTGTACGTGCGCGACACCCAGAAGGTCGAGGGGTCGCCGTCGAACGCCTTGGCGACCGCCTCCGGGTGGTCACCCTCCGTGCCGTTCGCATCGACGGAGGCTCCCGAGGCGATCACGGGCGCGCCGCCGGCGGGAGCGGCCGAGGCGCTGGAGGAGGCGGACGGGGTGCCGGGCCCGGAGGCGCTCGCGCTCGGGCTCGCGGAGTGCGAGTGGGAGGCGGTACCGGCGCCGCCATGGGCCGACGGGCCGCTGAGCAGCGACTTCGCCGCGAACGCGACACCGATGATCACCAGCAGCACGACGACGGCGAGCACGATCACCGTCGGGTCGAACCGACGCCGTCCGACCGGCTCCTCCCGGACCCGTCCGAAGTCGAACGGGTCGTCGTCCTGGCCCTCCGGCTCCCGCGGCACCGCGGGCGGCACCGCGGCCGGTGCGACCGCGGGGGGTGCGGCCGGAGGGAGGGGCGCGGCACCGCGGCCGGTGGCGGGACCGGTCGCCGCTGCCACGACGGGTGGGGTCGCCGCCTGGACGGGCCGCTGCGGTGCCGTCGCTCGCAGCGCCTCGGACGACGTGCGCACGGGGGCCTGGTTCGCCGCAGCCGCTGTGGGCGGGAACGCCGGCGGCGGGGTGGTCGCCGCGGGCGTCATCGGCCGGGTCTCGGCGGCCGCGGCCGCACCGGCCGCGGCCGCACCGGTCACGGCCGCACCCGGCTCCGGGAACGGGGGACGTGCGGGCGGTGCCGCCGATGCGGCGAACGACGGAGGCTGCTGCCCGACCACCGGGAAGGCGCTGGTGCGACCCGGTGCCGCGGGCGGCGGCGTGCCGGGGCGGTTGGTCCCCGCGCTGCTCTGGCTGAACGCGCTGCGGACGGACTGCCGCTGGACCCGGGGCGGCGGGCCGCCGGCCGCCGGCCCCTCGGCATCCGGCGCCACCGCACCGGCTGCGGCCGCACCGGCGAGCGCACCCGCCGCGGCCGCTGCGGCGGCGCCGAGGTGCCCCGAGGGTCGGCTGATGCGGATCTCACCCCAGGGCTCGAGCTCGCGCACCACCTCGGCCGGGCTGTGCGGACCGTCGTCGTACGGGCCCAGCGTCACCGAGCAGAGCGTGTCGAGGTCCGCGGGGACCGCGGTGACCAGGTCGGCCGGCGGGACGGGCACGCCGTCGACCACGGGCGCGACGGGCAGGCCGTCGGCGGCTGCGGCCGGACCCGGCCAGCGTCCCGTCAGGGCCGTGTACAGCAGCCGCACCAGGTCGACGGCGTCGGTCCGGCTGGTGCTGCGCGCGTCGCCCTCGACCCGGCCGAGCAGGGCGGCGTCCAGGGCGAGCCCGGACACGAGCACCCGACCGTCGTCCGCGACGCAGATCGCCGACGGGCGCAGCGCCTGGTGGTGCACGCCGCGGCGCCGCGCGACCTCGAGCGCCGCCGACGCCTCGCCGATCACCGCGCGGGCCTGGTCGGCGGTCAAGGGCTCGCGGACGACCAGCTGGGCGAGCGACGGACCCGACACCTGCTCGGTGACCACGTAGCCGAGGCCGTCGTGCGTGCCGACGTCGAGCACGCGCAGCAGGCGGGGGTCGGTGACCAGCGCCGCGCGCCGGGCCGCGTCGAGCCCCGCGGTCGACGACTCGGGGGCCAGCACCTGCGCCCGCACGGGTCTGTCGAGGATCTCGTCGACCGCCGCCCACGTCTGCAGGACGGGGACGGTGGACGGCTGGGGCTCGAGCACGCGGTAGCGCCCGGCGAGCAGAGTCCCTCGTCCGACCTGGTCCACGCGCAGCTCCCGCACCATCGGCAGGGACGTCCGGCGGGCGCCGGACACGTGCATGCTAGTCGGGACGCCCCGGCCGCCGCCCCGGGAACCGGGCGAGCACCGACCGCACAGGGCCGGCGAGGACCTCGAGCTCCGGGACGCGCATCGCCCGGAGCACCAGCACGTAGACGGTCACCATCGCCCCGCCGACCACGACGCACTTCGCCAGCGCCGCGACCAGGGACATCTGCGCGCCCGCGCCGAGCAGCAGCAGCAGCGGCACGCCGACCGCCAGGGCCGCCACCGAGGCGAGGGTGGCGCGCAGGTGCAGCCGGAGCACCCGCGACCCGTCGAAGCTGCCGATCAGCCAGTGCACGTGCCGCAGCGCCATCAGCGAGCCGATCACGTAGGAGAGGCTGACGGCCAGCGCCGACCCGGCCACCCACCACTGCGGCGGCGCGAGCAGCCAGCCGAGCAGGGTGCCGACGACGATGACCACCGCCATCACCACCTGCGGCGCCAGCATGCTGCGGGCGTCCTCGTAGGCGTAGTACACCCGCTGGCACATCGACCAGATGCCGAGCACCGGCAGGCCCAGGACCATCGCGACCGTGACGCCGCCCACCGCGGCGATCTCGCCCGGGTGCGGGTGCCAGATGATCAGGCGCACCACCGGGAGCGCGAGCAGGCCGACGATCACCGTGGTGGGGATGGTGAACAGGCCGAGCGCGCGCAGGCCGGTGGACAGCGTGTCGCGCACACCGGCTCGGTCGCGGTCCGTCGCCTGGGCCGACAGGCGCGTGAACAGCGCCGTCATCAGCGAGACCGTCACCAGCGAGTGGGGCAGGATGAAGACGAGGAACGCGTAGTCGTACGCCGCGTTCCCCGCGACGCCAGTGGTCGACTGGACCGTGGCGAGCCCGTGCGCCCGTGCCAGCGCCGCCGCGGGTGCCGCGGACGCGATCCGGGACTGGACGATGAACGCGAGCTGGCCCACCCCGAGGCCGGCGAAGGTCCACATCGCCACCGAGCCCGCCCGGCCGAGCCCGGTGCCGCGCACCCCCCACCGCAGCCGGAACCGCACGCCGGCCCTGGTCAGCGCGGGGAACAGCACCAGCGCCTGCGCCACGATCCCGAGGGTGGCCGAGCCCGCCAGCACGGCGACCTTCGCGCCGCTCCAGCCGTCGGCACTGCTCGACGAGCCGAACATCACGATGAACAGGCCGCAGCCCGCGATGGCGACGATGTTGTTCACCACGGGCGCCCACATGTACGGGCCGAACGACTCGCGGGCGTTGAGCACCTGCCCGAGCAGGCCGTACACGCCGTAGAAGAACATCTGCGGGATGCACCAGTAGGCGAAGGTGGTGGCCAGCAGCATCTGCTCGCGGTTGCCCGCGTCGGCGTACAGCAGCACCAGCAGCGGTGCTGCGATGGTCAGCAGCAGCGTGGTGGCGGCCAGCACGGCGAACCCGAGGGTGAGCAGCCGGTCGACGTACTGCTGGCCCGCCCGGCGCTTGTACGCCCGCACCACCTGCGGCACCAGCACCGCGTTGAGCGCCCCGCCCGCGAGCAGCTGGTAGAGGATGTTCGGCAGCTTGTTGGCCACCGCGAACGCGTCCGCGGCCTGACCGGTGGCGCCGATCGCAGCCGCGAGGGCGATGCTGCGCAGCAGCCCGAGGGCCCGCGACGCGGCGGTGCCGGAGCCCATCAGCGCGGAGGCGCGGCCGATGCTGGCCGACCGGCTCACGACGGACGTCCGGGCGACACGTCGCCACCGAGCGGAGGCAGCGGGGGCGCCTCGTCCTCGGAGGTGCGCCGGGCACCGCGGCGGGCGCTCTGGCCCCGTCGGACGGTCCGCACGATGCCCAGCACCAGGCCGATCGCCAGCAGCGCACCGACCACGGCGGTGCCGACGTTCTCGACGGTGGGTGCCACCCGTGCCGTGAACTGGGCGCCGGTGCCGACCGGCTGTCCGGCGAGGTCCGTCACCTGCGCGTCGACGATCACCTCGCAGTTGGCCGCCGCGTGCAGCACGACCGGGACGCTGGCCTCGGCACCGGCGGAGACGGTGACGGCATCGCTGGTGGCGGCGCCGAGGCAGCTCTTGCGGGGGTGCACCGCCACCCGGACGGTCACCGGGACGGGCAGGCCGTTGCGGACGGCGAAGCGGTAGGGCACGGATGCGCTGATCACGTTGAGGTTGCTGACCGGGGCCAGCGAGAGGCCGCTGCGGCGGTCGTCGATCGCCTGGATCAGCCGCGCGGCGAGCGCGTCGCGGTCGCCCGGTGAGGAGCGCCAGGCGACGGAGAGGGGGGTCAGCGTCTCGTCGTCCACCCCGGCGAGCAGCGTGTCGGGCTCCTGCGTGATGCTGGCGAACGCGCGGGTGGTGGCGCGTGCGGTGGCCAGCGCCTGCACGGTGGCGGGTGCGAGCTCGTCCGGCGCCGAGGCGCTGGCCGGCAGCGGGGCGCGCTTGCTGCGGTCGTCGGGGTTGCCGAGCGCCGTGCTGACCGGCTCGAGGCGGCTCCACGGCGAGCTGGACAGGGCGGCGAGCACCGCCTGGGCGGTGGTCGGGTCGGGGCTCCAGTCACGGGACGGGGCGACGAGCACGTCGCGCGGCTCGCTGGAGCCCGTGCGGGTCAGCAGTGCCAGCTCCGCCAGCGTGCGCTGGACGGCGGTGGCGGCCGTGCTTCCCCGTTCCACCGACTCGGGGTCGGTCAGCAGGGAGGTCAGCACGTCGTCGGGCACCAGGGCCGTCACCGTGCCGGCCGCCGTCTTCACGTCGGCACGGGCGGTGGTCGCGACGCCGCCGACGCTCTGCAGCGACTGCGGACCGACGACGACGGCCGCGGCGTCCACCGAGCGCGCCAGCCCGAGCGTGGCGGTGTCCACCGCACCGGGACCCGCCCACAGCACGTCGGTACGGGCGGTCTGCCCACCGATCCCCACGTCGGAGGACAGCTGCTGCGCGGTCCGGAGCAGGTCGGCGCCGTTCCCGTGCGCGACCGTCGCGAGGTCCGGGTCCGACCACGGCAGCGCGAACGTCTCCCGGCCGGACAGCGCCGTCCCGAGGTCGCTGGCCCAGGCGCGCGCGTGCGCGCCCGAGACCTGCGCGTCCGCGACCAGCGCGGGGTCGACGGCCAGGCCCAGGTCGGGAGAGCTACGGGCGAGGTCGAGCACCGCCCGCAGCCGACCGCCGGCGCTGGTCAGCCGCTCCAGGGCGGCCTGCTCGGCCGCGCTCGGCGCCACCGCCACCGAGCCGGGAGTCGACGCGGTCCCGCTCGGGCTCGGCTGCGGGGTCGCACCGGCCGTGGCACCGCTCGTCGACGCCCCGGTCGCTCCCGGTGTCGCACCGGCGTTGGCGCCGCCCGCGACCGTCGGCGTGCGCGCCGGGCCGGTCAGCGGCAGCAGCACGGACACCCGCGCCTGCGGCACCGTGCCGTCCGGCAGCCACAGCGCGAACGTGCGCGCCGTACCCGCCCGGTCACCGCCGTCGTCGGTGACGTCCACGGACAGGCCCCGGGGACCCCAGCCGCTCGAGACGTTGTTCAGCCCGATCGCGGACGCCGGGACGGTCAGGTCGACGTTCAGCTGCGCACCGGGCGCCAACGCCCCGGGGTGCACCGTGGTCAGCCGGACGCCGACGACGCCGCTGGAGCGGTCGATCCAGGACGACAGCTCGGCGCGGGTCGTCGGCCGCAGCCGGTTGATCCGCAGCGCGACCGTAGGGTCCGCGATGCCCGCCGAGCCGGTGTTCCGCAGCGTGACGCTGACGGTGAGGTCGTCGCCCGGCCGCAGCACCGTCGGCATCACCCGCTGGATCGAGACCGACACCGGCAGGTCCGTGTCGAGCGCCGACGCGCTCGGGCTGGGCGAGCCGCTCGCCGCGACAGCTGGTGCACCCCCGAAGACGCAGGTCAACGCGATGAGCAGCACCGCGAGCAGCACGACGGGCGTGGCGCGGGCGGGTGCGCGCCGGACGGGCCGGCTCATGCCTCGTCGGCGAGCACCGCGCAGGCCGCCTCGGCGAGCCGGCGCTCGTTCGGGTACGCCAGCCGCGCCGGCAGCGCGCCGACGGCCACCCAGGCGACGTCCTCGGCCTCGCCGTCGGGGTCGCCCTCGACGGACAGCTCCCCGCTGACCGCGCCGAGCAGGAAGTGGTGCACCACCTTGTGCACGCGGCGGTCCTCGCCGCTGAACCAGTAGTCGATCACCCCGAGCCGCCGCAGCACCCGGCCGGTGATGCCGGTCTCCTCGGCGATCTCCCGGACGGCGGCCTGCTCCGGTGTCTCGTCACCTTCGAGGTGACCCTTCGGCAGGCACCACTCGAGCCGTCCGGCACGGTTGCGGCGTGCGATGACGGCCGCGTGGAACAGGCCGTTGCGGCGCAGCACCACCAAGCCGCCCGCGGAGGTCTCGTCCACCACCGGGAGCGGGGTGCTCACCGCTCGGACCGGGGTGGTGGTGGGATCGATGCGCAGCCGGTGCCCGCCGGGCGGGGCCGGCACCCGCCCCGAGGCGTGACCTTCGGCGGCGGCGGACATGTCGACACTGTAACGACTCGGGCACGGCGCCCCGGTCCGGGCGGTCCGCCCCGGTCTGGCAGGCTTGCCGGGTGCCGATCGACCGCCCGAACCCCGACGAGGCCGCCCTGCAGCGGCGTGCCCTGGCGTCGCTCGCGCAGCTGGCGCCCGACGCCGTGGCCCTGGGCCGTCGGTTCGCGGACGCGGGTCACGAGCTGGCGCTGGTCGGCGGCCCTGTGCGCGACGCGTTCCTCGGCCGCGTCAGCGCCGACCTGGACTTCGCCACGTCGGCACGGCCCGACGAGTCCGAGCGGATCCTGTCCGGCTGGGGCGACGCGCACTGGGACATCGGCAAGCGGTTCGGCACGCTGGGTGCGCGCCGGTTCGGTCGCGGTGGCTCGTCGGACGTCGTCGTCGAGGTGACCACCTACCGCACGGACGCCTACGACCCGACGTCCCGCAAGCCCGCCGTCGAGTTCGGCGACACCCTCGAGGGCGACCTGTCGCGCCGGGACTTCACCGTGAACGCGATGGCGGTGCGGGTGCCGGACCTGCAGTTCGTCGACCCGTTCGACGGGCTGGGCGACCTGGCGCGGCGCGTGCTGCGGACACCGGTCGACCCCGAGCAGTCGTTCGACGACGACCCGCTCCGCATGATGCGCGCGGCCCGGTTCGTCGCCCAGCTCGGGTTCGGCGTCGACGACGCCGCGCGTGCTGCGACCGTCGCGATGGCCGAGCGGCTGTCGATCGTCTCCGCGGAGCGGGTGCGCGACGAGCTGGTCAAGCTGCTGCTGTCCGACCACCCGCGGGAGGGTCTGCAGGTGCTGGTCGGCACGGGCCTGGCCGACCAGGTGCTGCCCGAGCTGTCCGCCCTGCGCCTGGAGATCGACGAGCACCACCGCCACAAGGACGTGTACGAGCACTCGCTGACCGTCCTGGAGAAGGCGATCGCCCTGGAGACCGGCCCGGACGGCGCCGTACCCGGTCCCGACCTGGTGCTGCGGCTCGCCGCGCTGCTGCACGACGTGGGCAAGCCGCGCACGCGGCGGTTCGAGCCGGGCGGTGGCGTCAGCTTCCACCACCACGAGGTGGTCGGCGCCAAGCTCGTCGCCAAGCGGCTGGCCGCGCTCCACTTCGACAAGCAGACGGTGCACGACGTCGCCCGGCTGACGGAGCTGCACCTGCGGTTCCACGGCTACGGGGACGCGGGCTGGACGGACTCGGCCGTGCGCCGGTACGTCACGGACGCCGGCCCGCTGCTCGAGCGCCTGCACCGCCTGACCCGGTCGGACTGCACCACGCGGAACGTGCGCAAGGCGGCGCGCCTCTCCGCCGCGTACGACGACCTGGAGGAACGGATCGGCCGCCTGGCCGAGGCGGAGGAGCTCGCCTCGATCCGGCCCGACCTGGACGGCACGCAGATCATGCAGGTGCTGGGCATCGGACCGGGCCGGGACGTCGGTGAGGCGTACCGCTACCTGCTCGAGCTGCGGATGGACCGCGGTCCGCTCGGTGCCGACGCGGCGCGCGAGGAGCTGCTGCGCTGGTGGGCGGCCCGTCAGTCCTGACGCACGGCGGGTTCGGTGGCCGACGGCACCCGGACCACCAGCAGGCAGAGGTCGTCCTCCTGGGACGACGCGGCCAGCCGCTGCACCAGGCGGTCCCGGACCGCCGTGGCGTCGGCGTCGTCCGGAACGGCCTGCAGCTCGGCCTCGAGCTGGGCCACGCCCTCGCGCAGCCCGCGGTCCCGTCGCTCCACCAGCCCGTCGGTGTACACCACCAGGGTCGAGCCGGCCGGCAGGTCGACGGTCGCCTGCTCCCGACCGGCCGTGTGCGACGTCAGGCCGATCGGCGTGCTGTTCGCCTGGTCCAGGCGCAGCACCTCACCACCGGGAAGCCGCACCATCGGCGGCGGATGACCGGCGCGGGCGTACGTCACGCGGGCGTGATCGCCGGCCGGCACCCAGTGCAGGTAGACGCACGTGGCGACCTCCGCCATGCCGAGGCCCTGCACCAGCTCGTCCAGCCGGTCGAGCACCTCACGCGGCGGCAGCCCGGCCCAGGCGTGGGACCGCATCAGCGACGCCAGCTGACCCATCGACGCCGCGGCGCGCAGGTCGTGGCCCACCACGTCGCCGACGGCCAGGCCGATGGCGCCGTCGCGCAGCGGCAGCACGTCGAACCAGTCGCCGCCCACCTGCGCGTAGCGGGAGGACGGGACGTAGGCGGTCGCGAGGTCGAGGCCGGCGACGGGTTCGACGTGCGGGAGCAGCCGCTGCTGCAGCGTCAGGGCCGCCTCGCGCTGCGCGAGGTACAGCTGCACGTTGTCGAGCGCCAGGCCGGCACGGCGGCCGAGGTGGGCCGCGGTGATGGCGGTCTCCGGGCCGAAGCCGTCCGGCTCGTGGTGCAGCAGGACGAGCACGCCGAGCACCCGGTCGCGCGCGCGCAGCTGCACGATCAGCGACGAGCCGAGGCCGAGCCGTTCCAGCAGCTTCAGCTCGCCGGGCGTGCTGCGCGACGGCAGGTCCGCGCGGTCCACCGGCATCGGCTCGGGCACCAGCTCGATGCTGCTGTCGAGGGCGCCCCGCACCCGGGGTGAGCGCTCGAGCCACCAGCCGGCCTCGGCCTCCAGCCGGGCCGCGGTCGCGGCCAGGCGGGGGTCGGTGGCGACGACGTGCACCCGCTCGAACCGTCCACGCTCGCCGACGACCGCGACGAAGCCCCAGGTGGCGAGGGCGGGGACCACCACGTCGGCCAGCGCGTCGACCGCCGTCTCGTAGTCCAGGTGCCGGGAGAGCTCGTCGCTGACCGCACGCAGCAGGTCGAGGCGGGAGCTCGTCTGCCGGGCCAGCTCGAGCTCGAGGTCACGCGCGTCGTCGTCACCCACCTGGGCCGTCACGTCGAGCTGGGCGCCGACCAGGTGCGTCACCTGCCCGTCGGCGTCGTGCACCGGGCTGATCACCACCCGGTTCCAGAACACCGACCCGTCGCGCCGGTAGTTCAGCAGCACCTCGCTGACCGACCGGCCGGCGCGCACGGCGTCCCGCATCCGGCGCACGGCAGCCGGGTCCGTGGCGGGTCCCTGCAGGAACCGGCAGTTGCGGCCGAGCGCGTCCTCGCGTGCGTAGCCGGTCAGGCGGGTGAACGCCTCGTTCACCCAGACCAGCGGCTGGTCCGGCGCCTGGGCGTCGGACAGCGTCAGGGGGAGGTCGCCCTCGGTGACGGCCAGCGCCAGCAGGCGCTCGTCGGGCACCCGGCCGACGAGCTCGGCGGGAAGGGGGATGCCGTCCGGCGGGGTGCGGCGCCCCGCGGTCGCGGTCATGACCGCACGCTCTCGGCCGACACGTGGCCGACGGCGTTCGCGTGGTTCGACGCGCGCGCGTAGACCAGCGCCGATCCGAGGTAGCCGGCGGCGAGGACGACGAACAGGCCCCGCGACCAGCCCGTGTCCGGCAGCGTGACGGCACCGAGTGCGGCGGCGCCGACGAAGGCTGCGTTGTAGAGGACGTCGTACAGGGCGAACGCCCGGCCGCGGTACGCGTCGGCCGTGTCGCGCTGCACGATCGTGTCGACCGCGATCTTGGCCGACTGCGCCGCGAGGCCCAGGGTGGCGGCGGCCACCAGCACCACCGGCAGCGCGAGGGTCACCACCAGCATCAGCTGGCTGACGGTCGCCACCACCAGGCAGACGACGATCCACCGCTGCGGCCCCAGCCGCGGGCTGAGCACCGGGGTCACCACGACGGCGAGCGCGAAGCCGATCCCCGACGCGGCAAGCACGGTGGCGAAGGTGCGCAGCCCGGCGTCGACGTCCGACGGCGAGTTCAGCAGGTTGCGCGAGATCAGGATGCTCGCCATGAAGACGACGCCGTAGCAGAACCGGTGCCACGCCATGATGCCGAGCGCCTCGGCCGGTGTCCGGCGGGCCACCAGGTACCGCGCTCCGGCGCCGAGCTCACGTGCCACCACGCCGAGCGCGCGGCGCACCGGCATCACCACCGGCTCGTCAGGTCCCAGCTGGTCGCGACCGAGGCGGCCGGCGAGCGCCGACGCGGCGCCCATCACCGCGGCGGCCGCCACCAGGGCGATCGCGTCGCGCTCGCGTCCGGCGGGCATCAGCCGGCCCAGCACGAAGCCGAGCAGCGCACCGACCCCTGCGGAGGCGGCGCCGAGCGTCGGGGTCAGCGAGTTGGCGGTGAGCAGCAGCGGTCCGTCGACGACCTTCGGCAGCGATGCGGACAGCGCCGCGAGCAGGAAACGGTTCACCGACAGGGTGACCAGCGCCAGCACGTAGACCAGCGGGCCGACGCCGTGCACCACCATGACGAGGGCGATCGTGGCGGTCAGCACCACTCGCACCAGGTTGCCGTACAGCAGCACCTGCCGCCGACGCCACCGGTCCAGCAGCACCCCGGCCCACGGACCCACCACGGTGAACGGCAGCAGCAGCACGGCGAAGGCCGCCGCGACCCCGGTGGCGGTGCTGGCCGTCTCCGGCGAGAAGAAGAACAGCGTGGCCAGGCCGACCTGGAACATGCCGTCCGCGCACTGGCTGACCAGGCGCACCGTGAACAGGCGCCTGAAGCCCACCAGGGGCCACAGCCGTCGGAGGTCCTCGGTCACCTGCACGGACTCAGGCTAAGCGCAGGTGCTCCGGCTGCCACGCCAGGGGCGCCGACCTCACCCGCTTGGCGGGGCCAGTACCACGAGCGTGGCGTCGGCTTCGTCACACCTGCCGGTACCCCGACACGACGGCCGCCTCCGGAGCAGCGGTGGCAGCCCCGAGAAGGTGCTCGACGAACCAGTCGCGCGCCAGACCCGCGGCCTCGGCGAGTGCGCCTGGCTCCTCGAACAGGTGCGTCGCCCCGCAGACCACCGCCAGCTCGCGGGGGCAGCGCATCAGGTCCAGCGCCTCCCGGTTGAGCCCGAGGACGGTCGTGTCCGCGCCGCCCACGACGAGCAGCGTCGGCGCGCGGACCGCCGCGAGCCGCGTGCGGGCGAGGTCCGGTCGGCCCCCGCGCGAGACGACCGCCGCGATGTCCGACCCGGGCTCTGCAGCGGCCCACAGCGCAGCACCGGCGCCCGTGCTGGCCCCGAAGTAGCCGACGAGGCAGCCCGCGGCGTCCGGACGGGCGCGCAGCCATCGCGTCGCAGCCAGCAGCCGCCCCGCGAGCAGCTCGATGTCGAACACGTTGGAGCGGTCCAGCTCCTCGTCGGCACCGAGCAGGTCCAGGAGCAGCGTGCCCAGACCGGCGCGTCGCAGCACGTCCGCCACGAACCGGTTGCGCGGGCTGTGCCGGCTGCTGCCGCTCCCGTGCGCGAACACCACGACGCCGCGCGCCGGCTCCGGCAGGTACAGGTGGGCGCCCACCGTGACGGAGCCGACGGGGATCTCGACGTCGAGGTCCGCATCCAGCTCGTCGTTCCCCGTACGGACGGGAAGCTGCCGCGCGGCAGCCGCGTCGAGCAGGACGACGACCTCCTCGTCGGTGGTCGGCGAGAAGTCGCGGTAGTGCGAGCCGACCGCGCGGAACGCCTGCGGTGCTGCGACGCACACGACCTCGTCGGCCTCCGGCAGCTCCCGGAGCGCCTCGACCGGCGCCACCGGCACCGCGACGACGATCCGTGCGGCGCCGAGCGTGCGCGCGACCTCGCATGCCACCCGCATGGTGGACCCGGTGGCGATGCCGTCGTCGACGATCACCGCCACCCGTCCGGCGAGGTCCACCCGCGGGCGCCCGCTGCGCAGCAGCGCGACCCGTGCGTCGAGCTCGATCCGCTCCTGCCGCTCCACCTCGGCGAGGTCGTCCTCGGACACGCCCAGCGTGGCGAGCACCGCGTGGTCGACGACCCGTGCGTCGCCCTCGCCGATGGCGCCCATGGCGAGCTCCGGCTGGTACGGCACGCCCAGCTTGCGCACGACGACGACGTCGAGCGGCGCACCGAGCGTCTGCGCCACCTCGTACGCCACCGGGACGCCACCCCGTGGCAGCCCCAGCACCACCACGTCCTGCCCGCGCAGGCGCTCCAGGAGCCGGGCCAGCTCTCGACCGGCCTCGATGCGGTCCGCGAAGAGCTTCACTGTTGCCCCCCACCTTCGTGCGGAGCTGGTCAGGCCCTCGCCACGGAGATCTTCACGGGTTCGGTCGGGTGCGCCGCCGTCGTCGGGACGCGTACCTCCAGGACCCCGTCGCGATACGTCGCGGTGACGTCCGTCTCCGAGCAGCCCGCGGGCAGCGGGATGCTGCGGGCGAAGGACCCGTAGCGGAACTCCGAGCGGTAGGAGTCCTTCCCCTTGTGCTCGGACTTCTCCTCGCGCTCGGCGCTGATCCGCAGGGTCCCGTCCACCACGGTCAGCTCCACGTCCTTGTCCGGGTCGACACCGGGCAGCTCCGCCCGGACCACCAGCGTCCCGTTCTCGACGTACTCCTCCACGCGTAGCCACGGCTTGTCCCAGTCGCCCTCGACGAACCGTCGGAACATCTCGGGCAGCTCGACCCGGTCGCGTCGCACGATTGCCATCGTCGACCTCCCTCGGTCACGGTGGGCGACTGCGCTGTCGCCACCAGGATCGACGCTAGTCCTGTGGTTACCGACGCAGAAGGGCCCCGCACCCTCTCGGGTGCGGGGCCCTTCCGGCGTCAGCTCAGAGCGCGAGGCTCAGCTCAGCGCTCGTTCTCGCCGCGGATGAACGCCTCGAGCGCGGCGCGCCCGGCGGTGTCCTCCATCTGCACCGGCGGGGACTTCATCAGGTAGGTCGCCGCGGACAGGATCGGGCCGCCGATGCCGCGGTCCTTGGCGATCTTCGCCGCACGGATCGCGTCGATGATGATGCCGGCCGAGTTCGGGGAGTCCCACACCTCGAGCTTGTACTCGAGGTTCAGGGGCACCTCGCCGAACGCGCGGCCCTCGAGGCGGACGTACGCCCACTTGCGGTCGTCGAGCCACGCGACGTAGTCGGACGGGCCGATGTGGACGTTGCGGTCCTCCTTCTTGCCCGACAGCGGACCGTCGTTCAGGTTGGAGGTGACCGACTGGGTCTTCGAGAGCTTCTTGGACTGCAGGCGCTCGCGCTCCAGCATGTTCTTGAAGTCCATGTTGCCGCCGACGTTCAGCTGGTACGTGCGGTCCAGGATGACGCCGCGGTCCTCGAACAGGCGGGCCAGCACGCGGTGCGTGATGGTGGCGCCGACCTGCGACTTGATGTCGTCGCCGACGATCGGCACGCCGGCGTCCTCGAACTTCTTGGCCCACACCGGGTCGGACGCGATGAACACGGGCAGGGCGTTGACGAACGCCACACCGGCGTCGATGCAGCACTGCGCGTAGTACTTGTCGGCGATCTCGGAGCCCACGGGCAGGTAGGAGACCAGCACGTCGACCTTGGCGTCCTTGAGCGCCTGGACGATGTCGACCGGCTCGGCGTCCGACTCCTCGATGGTCTCGGAGTAGTACTTGCCGAGGCCGTCGTTGGTCACGCCACGCTGCACCGGCACGCCCAGCGGGGGCACGTCGGAGATCTTGATGGTGTTGTTCTCCGACGCGAAGATCGCCTCGGACAGGTCGAAGCCGACCTTCTTCGCGTCGACGTCGAACGCCGCCACGAACTCGACGTCACGGACGTGGTACGGGCCGAACTGCACGTGCATCAGGCCCGGCACCTTGGTGTCGACATCGGCGTCGCGGTAGTACTGGACGCCCTGGACCAGCGACGAGGCGCAGTTGCCCACGCCGACGATGGCCACGCGGATGGAGGTCATCCTCGCTCCTTCTCAGTGTGCGCCGGGGCGGGGTTGCTCTCGGCGTGGATCTCGGGACGGGCCGGACGGCCGGTCCCCTTGGTCGGTGCGACGGCGCGCGCGGGACGCACGCTCCGCTCGTTGTCGATGAGGCCGTCGAGCCAGCGGACCTCGCGCTCGACCTGCTCCAGGCCGTGCCGCTGCAGCTCGAGCGTGTACTCGTCCATGCGCTCGCGGGTGCGGTTCAGCGACTGCCGCACCACCTCGAGGCGCTCGGTCAGCCGCGTGCGGCGTCCCTCGAGGATCCGCAGCCGCGTCTCGGCGTCCGTCTGCGCGAAGAACGCGAAGCGGACGTCGAAGTTCTCGTCCTCCCAGCTGGCCGGGCCCGACGTGGCGAGCACCTGCTGGAGGTGCTCCTTGCCCTCGGCGGTCAGCTCGTAGACGATGCGGGCCCGCTTGCTGGCCACGGCGCGCTCGACCCCGACCGTGGCGGTCGACTCGGCGCCGACGATCAGCCCGCGCTCGGCGAGCGACCGCAGCGCCGGGTAGAGGGAGCCGTAGGACAGGGCTCGGAAGCTGCCGAGCACCAGGTTGAGCCGCTTGCGCAGCTCGTACCCGTGCATCGGCGACTCGGCGAGCAGGCCCAGGATGGCCGGCTCGAGGACGTCGGTCCGTCCGTGCACGGCTCACCCCCTCGGCGTACTGTCGGACGACGCCGCAGCGCCGATGTATCAATTCGATACATCTGCAGAGTACGTCGAGCCGATGTGTCGGCACAAGCCGCCCATGCACGGACACCGGCCCAGGCCGGCGCTCCGGCGCCTGCGGAGGCCCGGCGGCCGGCGCGCGGAGCCTTCGCGCCGATCCGGTGAAAGTTGCCCCGCAACAGCGGCTGAGCGGCCCCCGCAGGGGGTGGTCCCCCATACTGCTGTGAGTCCTGGGCGCCCGTTCAGCCCTGCTTGGCGCGTCCGGGACCGTCCCCGTCGTCGTCCGGAAGGCCCTGCGTTGTCAGCGAGCAGTCGGCGCACCCCGCCGCCCCGGTCCCGCCGGGGCTCCGCCCGTCGTCCCGCCGCCGGCCGGTCCGGCCGCGGCGCGGCAACGGGTCGCCGCCGCTTCTTCGACTACCCCCGGTCCACCGTCACCGGCTTCCGCCGCTGGCTGCCGTCCTGGCGCGTCGTGCTCGGCACGCTCCTCGGCCTGGTCTTCGTCGGGCTCGGTGCCGCGGTCGCCGCCTACGCGACGCTCAAGGTCCCGTCCCCGTCCGCCCAGGTGAAGTTCCAGACTTCCACGGTCTACTTCGCCAACAACGCCGACGGTTCGCGCGGCCCGGTGATGGGCACGTTCGCCGACCAGAAGCGCGACATCGTCGACTACTCGACGCTGCCGTCGTACGTCGGCAAGGCCGTGGTCGCCTCGGAGGACCAGACCTTCTACCAGAACGCCGGGGTCGACCCGAAGGGCATCGCCCGCGCCCTGTGGAACAACCTGCGCGGCAACGCGCAGCAGGGCGCCTCGACGCTGACCGAGCAGTACGTGAAGACGTACTACAAGAACCGGACGACGACGAACTACATCGGCAAGGCCGAAGAGGCGATGCTCGCCATCAAGATCGGCCGCACCGAGTCCAAGGACCAGATCCTCGGCCGGTACCTCAACACGATCTACCTGGGCCGCGACTCCTACGGCATCCAGGCGGCCGCCCAGTCGTACTTCGGCGTGGACGCCAAGGACCTCACCGTCTCGCAGGCCGCGCTGCTCGCCGGCATCATCCCGTCGCCCAACAACTGGGACCCGGCCAACGCCCCCGACAAGGCGAAGGCCCGCTGGAACCGCGTGCTGGACTACATGGTCAAGGGCGGTTTCCTCTCCCAGGCGGACCGGGACAAGCAGGAGTTCCCGCAGACCGTGCAGTACAAGCAGTCGAACGCCATGGCGGGCACCAACGGGTACCTGCTGCAGATGGTGCTGGACGAGCTGCAGACGTCGATGAACCTGTCGGTCGGCGACATCAAGACCGGCGGCTACACGATCATCACGACGATCGACCCGGCCGTGCAGAACGAGGCGGTGCGCGCCGCCGGAGACCTGTACTCGGGCAAGCTGGCCAACGGCGCGACGCCGAACCCGCGGACGCGCGTGGCGATCACCAGCGTCAACCAGGCCGACGGCTCGATCGTCGCGCTCTACGGCGGGGCCGACTACCTGAAGGACCAGCGGAACACCGCGACGTACGACGCGATCCAGGCGGGCTCGACCTTCAAGCCCTTCACGCTCATCGCGGCGCTGGAGAAGGGGATCGGGCTCAAGACGACGTTCAACGGCGCGTCGCCGCAGATCATCCCCGGCTGGGATCCCTCCGGCAAGGACAACAAGGTCGTCAACTACGAGAAGGGCGACCCGGGGTACATGGACCTGGTGAAGGCCACGGCGGAGTCGGTGAACACCGTCTACGCCCAGCTGAACCTGAAGGTCGGGCAGGACGCGTCGGCGGCTGCCGCCAAGGCGGCCGGGGTCACCTCCACCGTCCCTCCGGTGAACTCCAACGTCCTCGGCTCGGGCACGGTGCACCCGCTCGAGATGGCGGGCGCGTACGCCACGATCGCCTCGCAGGGCGTGCAGCACCCGACCTTCATCGTGCGCGAGGTGCTCGACTCCAACGGGAAGACGGCCTTCAAGGGCGGCAGCGCCGGCAAGCCGGCGTTCCCGGCCGACGTCATGGCGGACACGACGTACGCCATGCAGCAGGTGGTGCAGAACAAGTCCGGGACCGGGCACCAGTGGATCAGCCCGTTGAACATCCCGATCGCCGGCAAGACCGGGACGTCCTCGAACACCACCTCGGCGTGGTTCGACGGCTTCACCACCAGCATCACGTCGGTGGTCGCGATGA
The DNA here is from genome assembly GCF_027923705.1 of Cellulomonas sp. NTE-D12. Lineage (NCBI taxonomy): Bacteria > Bacillati > Actinomycetota > Actinomycetes > Micrococcales > Cellulomonadaceae > Cellulomonas > Cellulomonas electrica. Next base: position 21,475 of record NZ_AP026442.1, read on the forward strand.
GCCAGGTGGGCGAGGACGGCAAGTCGCAGGAGACGATCACGCCCTTCGGCGCCGGCATCAAGGAGATCACCGGTGGCACGTGGCCGGCCGCCCTGTGGGCCGACTACATGAAGCCGGTGCTCGCGATGCCGCAGTGGACGCCGAAGTCCGACTTCCCGCAGCCGGCGTGGATCGGGAACAAGCCGACGGCGACGCCGACGGCCGTCCCGACCGACACCGCGACGCCGACAACCGAGCCGACCACCCAGGCGCCGACGACCGTGCAGGTGCCCGGTGGCCTCGTCGGCCGCACCGAGGCGGACGCCTCGGGGGCGTTGCAGAACGTCGGCCTCTCCGCGGTGATCGTCACCGCGCCGTCGGCCACGGTCCCTGCCGGCCGCGTCATCTCCGCGTCGCCGGCGTCCGGCACCACCGTGCCGGCCGGGTCCTCCGTGACCCTCACGGTGTCCACCGGTCCGGCGGCGCCGCCTGCGACGACATCCGCGCCCGTGCCGAGCACCTCGGCGACGGCGGGCGGACCGGCCCCGAAGACCACGCCCTGATCCGGCTCTGACCGCCGTCCAGCCGCGAAGGCGCCGTCGCCCACAGCCCCGGACCGGGGGCTGCGCACCGCACGCTACGATGGGCCGCTGCCCCGCGTGCTCGTCGTCGTCCTGACGGCTGCCCGGGGGCGGACGCACAGACCCTCCTGCCACGGACCGACCGTGGCCGCGAAGACCAGAGGAGGTGGGTATGAGCCTGCGTCAGTACGAGATCATGATCATCCTCGACCCCGAGATCGAGGAGCGCACCGTCGCCCCGTCGCTCGACAAGTACCTGACCGTCGTGAAGTCCGACGGCGGCAGCGTCGACAAGGTGGACATCTGGGGCCGCCGTCGTCTCGCGTACGACATCAAGAAGAAGGCCGAGGGCATCTACGCCGTCGTCAACTTCACCGCGAGCGCCGCGACCGCCAAGGAGCTCGACCGCCAGCTGGGCCTCAACGAGGTCGTGCTGCGCACCAAGGTGCTCCGCACCGACGCCTGACCCGTTGTGGGTGCCCGCCGCTAGCGTGCGCCGAAGTCAGTCGACACGAACCTGCGAGGAGCTGGCATGGCCGGTGAGACCACCATCACGGTGATCGGGAACCTGACCGGGGACCCGGAGCTGCGCTTCACCCCGTCCGGGGCCGCGGTCGCGAACTTCACGGTCGCGTCCACCCCCCGCACGTTCGACCGCCAGTCGAACGAGTGGAAGGACGGCGAGACGCTGTTCATGCGCTGCTCGATCTGGCGGGAGGCGGCCGAGTCGGTCGCCGAGTCGCTGACCAAGGGCACGCGCGTCATCGTCGTCGGCCGGCTCGTCCAGCGCTCCTACGAGACCCGTGAGGGCGAGAAGCGCACGGTGGTCGAGCTGCAGGTGGACGAGGTCGGTCCGTCGCTGCGCTACGCCACGGCCAAGGTCACCCGGACCCAGCGGTCCGGCGGTGGCGGCGGCTTCGGTGGTGGTGGCGGCGGTGGCTTCGGCGGCGCCGGCGGGTACGGCGGTCAGGGTGGTTCCGGCGGCAGCCAGCAGGACGACCCGTGGGCCACGCCCGCGGGTGGGTCGGCCGGCGGCTACTCCGACGAGCCCCCCTTCTGACAGACAACTGATTGATTCCCATCCCCGGGCCGGGCAAGCCCGGGGCTCCGACAGACGAGGAGCACCACGATGGCCAAGCCCGTCGTTCGCAAGCCCAAGAAGAAGCAGAACCCGCTGAAGGCGTCGAAGATCGACGTCGTCGACTACAAGGACACCGCGCTGCTGCGCAAGTTCATCTCCGACCGCGGGAAGATCCGCGCTCGCCGGGTGACCGGGGTGTCCGTCCAGGAGCAGCGGGCGATCGCCCGCGCCGTCAAGAACGCCCGCGAGATGGCCCTGCTGCCGTACTCGTCGTCGGCACGCTGAGGAAGGGGACCGACATGGCGAAGATCATCCTGACCCACGAGGTCACCGGCCTCGGCGCCCCGGGCGACGTGGTCGAGGTCAAGGACGGGTACGCCCGCAACTACCTGATCCCGCGCAGCCTGGCCACGCCGTGGACCACGGGTGCCGAGAAGGACGTCGCGGCCATCCGCAAGGCTCGTAAGGCGCGCGAGATCGCGACGCTGGACGAGGCGAAGGCCACGCGCGACTCGCTGCAGTCCAAGCCGGTGACGGTGGCCGCCAAGGCCGGCGACAGCGGCCGGCTGTTCGGCGCCGTCACCACCGCCGAGATCGCTGCGGCGCTCGTCGCCGCGGGCGCTCCGGCCGTGGACAAGCGCAAGATCGAGATCGCCCAGGCGATCAAGTCGGTCGGCGACTACTCGGTGCAGGTCCGCCTGCACCCGGAGGTCGCCGCCAAGGTGACCGTCAAGGTCGTCAAGGCCTGACGCTCCGCAACGACGCAGAACGCCCCGCCCCCGGGATCCGGGTGGCGGGGCGTTCTGCGTCGGTGGCCGGGTACGCGGGCTGCCGCCGGGCCGGGCTGAGGCCGAGGTCAGGCGACGCCGAGGTAGGCCTGCTTGACGGCCGGGTCCGCCAGCAGCTCCTTGCCGGCGCCGGAGGTCACCACCTCACCGGTCTCCAGGATGTACGCGCGGTGCGAGCGGGACAGCGCCTGCTGCGCGTTCTGCTCGACGAGCAGGATCGTCGTCCCGGCCTGGTTGATCTCGGTGACGATCCGGAAGATCTGCTGGATCACCATCGGCGCCAGGCCCATGGACGGCTCGTCGAGCAGCAGCAGCCGAGGCCGGGCCATCAGCGCGCGGCCGATGGCGAGCATCTGCTGCTCACCACCGGACAGCGTGCCGCCCACCTGGTCGCGGCGCTCGTGCAGGCGCGGGAACAGCTCGTACACCCGCGCCAGCGTCTCGTCGTGCTCGGCCTTGGTGGGGAACACCCGGGCGTAGGCGCCCATCTCGAGGTTCTCCACCACGGTCATGCCGGGGAACACACCGCGTCCCTCGGGCGCCTGGACGATGCCGGCCAGCACCCGCTCGTGGGCCTTCATCCGGCTGATGTCCTTGCCGTCGAACCACACGGAGCCGCGGGACAGCTGCCGGATGCCGGAGATCGCGCGCATCGTCGTCGTCTTGCCCGCGCCGTTGGCGCCGATCAGGGTGACCAGCTCGCCCTCGTCGACCGTCAGCGAGATGCCGCGCACGGCCTCGATCCGGCCGTAGGAGACCGTGAGGTCCTTCAGCTCAAGCAGTGGCATCGTCGGGAACCCCCAGGTAGGCAGCGATCACGGCCGGGTCGGCGGACACGTCCGCGGGCAGGCCGTCGGCGATCTTGCGGCCGAACTCCAGCACCACCACGCGGTCGGTCACGCCCATCACCAGGCGCATGTCGTGCTCGATCAGCAGCACGGTGTAGCCGTCGTCGCGGATCTTGCGGATCAGGTCCATCAGCTGCTGCTTCTCCGCCGGGTTGAAGCCGGCGGCCGGCTCGTCCAGGCAGAGCAGCTTGGGCTCGGTGGCCAGGGCCCGGGCGATCTCCAGGCGGCGCTGGTCGCCGTAGGGCAGGTTCCGCGCCTGCTGCGTGGCGCGCTTGCCGATGCCGACGAACTCCAGCAGCGCCATGCCGCGCTCCAGCGCGTCGCGCTCCTCGGCCCGGTGTCGCTTGGACCGGAACACCGCCCCGGGCACCGAGGTGCGGTGCCGGGCGTCGGTGCCGACGATCACGTTCTCCAGCGCCGTCATGTCGGAGAACAGCCGGATGTTCTGGAACGTGCGGGCGATGCCGAGCCGCGTGATCTGGTTCCGCTTGATCGCGCCGATCGGCCGGCCGTCGAAGACGACCTGACCCGAGGTGGGCCGGTAGACGCCCGTCATGGTGTTGAAGCAGGTCGTCTTGCCGGCGCCGTTGGGGCCGATCAGGCCGAGGATCTCGCCGCGCCTGATCTCGAACGTCACGGCGTCGAGCGCCGTCAGGCCGCCGAACCGCACGGTGACGGCGTCCATCTGGAGCAGGGAGCCGCCGACCTCGGTGCGGATGGTGCGGTCCGGCGCCACCAGCTCGGCGACCAGCTCGGGGTTGGCCAGGTCGGGGTTGACCTCGGCGACATCGACCGGCACCTCGTCGATCACACCACCGTCGGGCAGGAACTCCTCGGCGACCGAGTCCTCGGTGACGTACCGGGACTCGGTGCCGCGGTGCTGCTCGGAGTGCTCGGACCCGGCCTCCGGCATCTGCGGGTTGATGCTCATCGGGCCTCCCCCACGGTCTCCTCGGTTCGGTGCGTCAGCGCGGTGGCCGCCCGCCGCGCCGCGGCGTACACGTCACGGCCGTAGGTCAGCAGCTTCTGCCGGGCGGGGAACAGGCCTTGTGGTCGGAAGATCATCAGCACCATCAGGGCGACGCCGAAGAACAGGTACTTGTAGTTGGCGATCTCGTTGCCGTTGATCGGGATGCCGAACAGGTTGGTCCGCCCGATGAAGAAGTTGGGCAGGTAGACGACGATGAACGCGCCGAGGATCACGCCGAGCTTGTTGCCCTGACCGCCGAGCACCACGGCGCACAGGAAGAGCATCGAGTTGATCACGTTGAACGTGGTCGGCACGACGAACTGGACCTGGCCGGCGTACAGGGCACCGGACAGGCCGCCGATCGAGGCGCCGATCAAGAACGCCCACAGCTTGAACTTGAACGTGGGGACGCCCATGATCTCGGCCGCGTCCTCGTCCTCGCGGATCGCGACCCAGGCGCGGCCCACGCGCGACCGCTCCAGGTTCCCGACGAGCACCAGCACCACGACGATCAGCACCAGGGAGAGCCAGAACCACGCCGTGCCGGAGTTCAGCGGGTGGCTGGTGTTCCCGGCCGAGAACACGCCGGTGGGGTGGGTGCTGCTGGTGCCGACCACGGGGTAGGCGATCCGGGACAGGCCGCGACCGCCGCCGGTGATGTCGGACAGGTTGTCCGCGAGCAGCCGGACGATCTCGCCGAAACCGAGGGTGACGATCGCCAGGTAGTCGCCGCGCAGGCGCAACGTCGGCGTGCCGAGGATCAGGCCGGAGATGGCGGTCAGGGCGACGGCGACCGGCAGTGCGGCGAGCCACGCCCAGTGCGGGTCGAGCCAGTGCACCCGCCACGGGCTGTCCGGGCTGGTGATCAGGCCGACGGTGTAGGCGCCGATCGCGTAGAAGCCGACGTAGCCCAGGTCCAGCAGACCGGCCTGGCCGACGACGACGTTGAGCCCGATGGCCAGCAGCGCGTACATGCCGAACTGGGCGAGCACCCCGCCGAAGTCGGTGCCGACGGTGGTGAGCACCGGCGGGCGGAGCACGGGCAGCAGGGCGATCAGCACGATCGCCGGGATGCCGACCAGCCACTGGGTCTGCCGCGGCAGGGTGTCCCACCACAGCCGGATGCGGTCGCCGACACCGAGATGCGGCGCGGCCACGGTGGCGGTCGAGCTGTCGGTGCTCATGCGCGGGCCCTCCCCAACGACTCACCCAGGATGCCGGTCGGCCGGAACATGAGCACCAGGATGAGCAGCACGAACGCGACGACGTCGCGCCACTCGGTGCCGAACAGGGCCTGCCCGTACAGCTCCATGACGCCCAACAGCAGGCCGCCGAGCAGCGCGCCGCGCAGGTTGCCGATCCCGCCGAGCACCGCGGCGGCGAACGCCTTGATGCCGAGGATGAACCCGCCGGAGTAGAGGATGCCGCTGGGCACCCGGAGCGTGTACAGCAGGCCGGCGGCACCGGCCAGGATGCCGCCGACCAGGAACGTCAGCATGATCACGCGCTCGCGCGACACACCCATCAGCGTGGCGGTGACCGGGTCCTGCGCGACGGCGCGGATGCCGCGGCCGAACTTGGTGGCGTTGATGAACCGGTCGGTGGCGAAGGCCAGCGCGAGGGCGGAGGCGACGATCACCAGCTCGACGTTGTTCACCGTCGCGTTGCCGAAGTGGAACTGGGCGGTCGCCTGGACCAGCCGGATCGGCTGCTGCGCGTTCACGCCGCCGAGGTTGCCGCCCGTCAGCTTGGGCAGCACGAAGTGCACGAACTCCTGCAGCACGAAGGAGGCGCCGATCGCGGTGATGAGGAAGACGAGGGCCGGGGCGCCACGGCGCCGCAACGGCCGGTAGGCCACCCGTTCGAGCCCCACCGCGGCACCGCCGGCGACCGCCATGCCGCCGACCATCGCGACGAGCAGGTACAGGATCGTCATCAGCGTGCCCTGCTGGTAGGCGTCCCCGCTGGGACTGAAGCCGAGCAGCATCAGCGTCGCGTACTGGCCGAACATGCCGAACATGAAGATCTCGGAGTGCGCGAAGTTGATCAGGCGCAGCACCCCGTAGACCAGCGTGTAACCGACCGCGACCAGGGCGTAGATGGACCCGTAGGTCAGGCCGTCGACCGTCAGGGCCCAGAAGTTGCGGCCGAGGGCGCCGATGTCGAAGGCGCTGACCATGCTTCCGGCGAGGACGTGCCCGCCGGCGAGCAGGAGGACGCTCATGTTGCTCCTAACGAGAACCGCCACGGCACGCGGCCATGACGGGGCGAGCGGGACTGACGACGACGGCCGGGCCCTGGTGGGCCCGGCCGTCGTCCGGGGTCACTTCACCTGGTAGACCCAGGTGCTGGCCGAGGCCAGCTCACCCGTCGAGTCCCACTTGTAGTTCTTGGCCAGCCCGGCGCCGTCGTACGACGAGACGAACTTGACCAGGTCGCCGCGGGCGGTGATGCCCTTGTCGATGCCCTTCAGCATGATCGTGCCGAGGTCGTACGCCTCGACCGAGTAGACGCCGGGGGCGACGGAGAACATCGCCTTGTAGTCTGCCGCGAACTTGTCCGGGGCCGGGCCGCACGGGCAGGTGAGGTAGGCGCCCTTGGACGCGTTGCCTGCCTGCTTGACGAACTCGGGGTCGTTGGTGCCGTCGCCGGAGGCGAACGCCGCGGTCACACCGCCCTGACGCAGCTGGGACACCAGGGGCGCCGCCTCGGCGTAGTAGCCGCCGTAGTACACGGCGTCGGGCGATGCGTCCTTCACCAGCTGCACCGCGGCCGAGAAGTCCTTGTCACCCGTCTTCACCTTGGCGTTGCAGGAGGAGACGGCGACGGAGCCGAGCGTCTTCGCGACGACGGTGGCCAGGCCGATGCCGTAGTCGGAGTCGTCCTGGATCACGCAGACCTTCTTGTAGCCCAGCGTGTCCTTCATGTAGCTGGCGATCGCGCCGCCCTGGGAGTTGTCGTTGCCCAGGCCACGGAAGAAGTTGTTCCAGCCGTTGGTGGTCAGGCTCGGGTTGGTGGCCGAGGCCGTGAGGGACAGCAGGCCCGCCTGGTTGAAGATGGTGCCGGTCGCCTTCGTCTCACCCGAGAACGCGGGGCCGAGCAGCCCGATCACCGTGCTGTCCGAGACGATCTGCGGCGCTACCTGGGTGGCCTTCTGCTGGTCACCCTCGGTGTCGAACTGCTTAACGGTGACCTGGCAGCCGGCGTTCGCCTTGTTGTGCTGGTCGACCGCGAGCTTCAGCCCGTTGAGGATGTTGGTGCCGAGGGCCGCGTTGGGACCGGTGAGGGCACCGGCCATCGCGATCGAGATGTTGCTGCAGGTCGCCTTGCCGTCGCCGGCCGGGTCGGCAGCGGCGCCGCTGCCCGAGGCGGACACCTTCTTGCCGGTCGCGTCCACCTGCACGAGCGGCTGGATGGACAGGCTGCTGGAGGCGGAGCTGCCGCCGGTTGCGCCTGAGGTGCTGCCCCCGCCGCCGCCGCCCGTGCTCTTCGAGGAACAGCCGGCCAGCACGAGGCCGGCGGTCATGACGAGCGCCACGCCCGCGAGCCGCGGTGTCGATCTGCGCATGTGTGCTACCTCCTGGTTGGTCGAGGCACGGCCTCCGTCCCGACCCCTGAGCGTCGGGTTGGCACGCAAGGTAGGCCCGTTGCGTTTCCGTGGAGTTTCCACTTCACACGCAAACGGATCACGAGTCGAGATCCGGAGGGCCACGATGCGATCACGCCCTCGACTCGGGTGACGACGATGGTAGGGGTCAACCGGCCGGGATGCGATGCCTGTTACCGACGCGTCACATCGGACCGCTGCGGCGTCACGGGTGCGTCGGTGCTGGGGACCGGGCTGGGGACGAACCGGACAGCCCGCGTCGGCAGGTGTCCGCAGGCTGTCCACGGTGTGAATCCGAGACCAATTCGTGATGATGGGGATGCGCTCCACAGCCCGTGCACAGCGCTGTCGCAGGTCGCTGACGTGCCGGAAGACGTTCCGGACGGTTGTCCACAAGGCTGTCCACCAACTGTGCACAGCCGCGCCGCCGTGGCTCCACAGGGGGTGTGGACGGCGGTCGTTGAGCGGTGCGGCGGCGGCCGCCTACTCTCGCCCTGGCCCCTCGTGGACGGGCCGTGCGTGCGGTCGCAGGGGGCGGTGTCCGTGAGGATGTCGGTGGCGTCCGGTAGAACACACGTTCGAGAGTGCAGGACGGCGAGCGGGGTGGAGGACCGGTGACCATCGAGGACCTGGAGTACGGCGTGCCGTCCGCGCGGTCGCACGGCGACTCCGGCGACCGGCGGTACGACCCGGCAGACCGGCTCCCGCCCCAGGACCTGGACGCGGAGCGGTCCGTGCTCGGCGGCATGATGATCAGCAAGGACGCGATCGCCGACGTCATCGAGCAGCTGCGCGGCACCGACTTCTACCGGCCCGCCCACGAGATCGTGTACGAGGCGATCCTCGACCTGTACGGCCGCGGCGAGCCGGCCGACGCGGTCACGGTCGCCGACGAGCTGACCAAGCGCGGTGAGATCGGCCGCATCGGCGGTGCGCCGTACCTGCACACGCTGATCGCCACCGTCCCGACCGCCGCGAACGCCGGCTACTACGCGCGCATCGTCCGCGAGCGGGCCATCCTGCGGCGTCTGGTCGAGGCGGGCACCCGGATCACGCAGCTCGGCTACGCCACCGACGGCGGCGACGTCGACGAGCTGGTGAACTCCGCCCAGGCCGAGGTGTACGCGGTCACCGAGAGGCGGGCCAGCGAGGACTTCCTGCCGCTGTCGCAGATCATCGGCGGCACCGTCGACGAGATCGAGGCGGCCGGTCACCGTGGCGAGGGCATGCAGGGGGTGCCGACCGGGTTCGCCGACCTGGACCGGCTGACCAACGGCCTGCACGCCGGTCAGATGATCGTGATCGCCGCTCGGCCGGCCATCGGGAAGGCGCTGGCGCTCGACACCGCGCTCCCGACACCCACCGGGTGGATGACGATGGGCGACGTGCAGGTCGGCGACCTCCTGCTCTCCGCCGACGGCACACCCACCCGGGTGGTGGCCGCCACGGACGTGATGACCGGCCGCCCCTGCTACCGCGTCACCTTCGACGACGGCTCGACGATCGTCGCGGACGCGTGGCACCAGTGGGCGACGCGCACTCGCGCGGACCGGCGCCGCAGCGACCGGGGCCGGCTGGGAATCCGGACGACGGAGGAGCTCGCGGCGACGTTGCGGTGCGCCACCGTGGACCAGCGTGCCAACCACAGCGTCGACACGGCGGCGCCGCTCGACCTGCCGGAGGCCGAGCTCCTCGTCGACCCGTACGTCCTCGGCGTGTGGCTGGGGGACGGCAGCGCGGACGGCGCGCGCTTCGTGTCGGCCGACCCCGAGATCGCGATGGAGATCGAGTCGCGCGGGTACGTGGCCCCCGCGACGGTGTGGTCGCGGGGGCCGGCGGGTACCCGCGGCTACGGGATCGCGCTGCCTCCCGCTGAGCCGTTCGCGGAGCGGGAGTGCGAGGTCTGCGGCGCGCCGGACGTCGAGTGGCGGCTCCGGACCCTCGGCGTGCTGGGGTCGAAGCACATCCCGGCGCAGTACCTGCGTGCCAGCGAGCGGCAGCGCCGCGATCTGCTCGCCGGTCTGCTGGACACGGACGGAACCGTCAACCCGACGGGCAGCGTGCAGCTGACGTTCACGGACGAGCGACTGGCAACCGACGCCCGGGAGCTCGTCCACACGCTGGGCTACCGCAGCGGACTGTCCACGCGGCGGGTGGCAGGGAGCCGCGAGTCCCGCTCCACGGCGTACACGATCACCTTCACCACCGACGACGACGTGTTCCTTCTCGAGCGGAAGCGGCTGGTGCACAAGGACCGGCGGCGGCCCTCCACCCCGCGCCTGAGGCAGCGGATGGTCGTCGCGGTCGACCGGGTCGACTCCGTGCCGGTCCGGTGCGTCGAGGTCGAGCACGCCGATCACCTGTACCTCGCGGGACCGGCGATGATCCCGACGCACAACTCGACCCTCGGGATCGACATCGCCCGGTCGGCCTCGATCAAGCACAACATGGCGTCCGTCGTGTTCTCGCTCGAGATGAGCCGCAACGAGATCACCATGCGACTGCTGTCCGCCGAGGCGCGGGTGCACCTGCAGAAGATGCGCACCGGTCAGATGGGCGAGGACGACTGGGCCAAGGTCGCGCAGACCATGGGCAAGATCTCCGAGGCGCCCCTGTTCATCGACGACTCCCCCAACATGTCGCTGATGGAGATCCGCGCCAAGTGCCGTCGGCTCAAGCAGCGCCACGACCTCAAGCTGGTGATCATCGACTACCTGCAGCTGATGAGCTCCGGCAAGCGCGTCGAGTCCCGCCAGCAGGAGGTGTCCGAGTTCTCGCGTGCGCTGAAGCTGCTCGCCAAGGAGCTCGAGGTGCCGGTGATCGCCATCTCGCAGCTGAACCGTGGTCCGGAACAGAGGACCGACAAGAAGCCGCAGATGAGCGACCTGCGTGAGTCGGGCTGCCTGACGGAGGACACCCGGATCCTGCGAGCGGACACCGGCGCGGAGACGACCTTGGGCGAGCTCTACGCGCTCGGTGCCCGTGACGTTCCCGTCTGGGCCTTGGACGACCGCCTTCAGTACGTCCGGCGCCACCTGACCCACGTGTTCCCGACCGGCGTCAAGCCTGTGTTCCGGCTCACCCTCGCCTCCGGCAAGCGAGTCACGGCCACGGCGAACCATCCCTTCCTCACCTACGAGGGGTGGACGCCGCTCGAGGAGCTGAGCGTCGGGTCGAGGCTGGGCGTGCCGCGGCACGTGCCCGGTCCGGAGCGCACCGCGCACTGGGACGACCGCAAGGTGGTGATGCTGGCGCACCTCCTCGGAGACGGGTCGTTCGTGCGACGCCAGCCCATCCGGTACGCGTCGATCGACGAGGCGAACCTCGCTGCCGTCAGCGATGCCGCTGCAGCCTTCGGCATCACGCCGCTCCGTGACGACTACGCGGCGGCGCGCGTGACGACCCTGCGGCTGCCCGCTCCCTACCGGCTCGCTCGCGGGAAGCGGAACCCGATCGCGGAATGGCTCGACGACTTCGGATTGTTCGGCGCCCGGAGCCACGAGAAGTTCGTGCCGACCGAGGTCTTCCACCTGCCGAAGCAGCAGATCGCGCTGTTCCTCCGGCACATCTGGGCGACGGATGGGTCCGTCACCGTGAACGCCACCGGCCGCGGTGGCCGGATCTGCTACGCGTCGACGTCTCGTCGGCTCGCGGAACAGCTCGCGGTGCTCCTGCTGCGGTTCGGCATCTCGACTCGGTTGCGGACCGTCCGTAAGGCGGGTTACCGCGACGGCTACACGCTCGACATCTCCGGGGTCGACGACCAGCGGCGGTTCTTGCAGGAGATCGGTGTGCACGGCGCCCGCGGAGTGCAGGCGCAGCGACTGCTCGAGATCGTTCGAGAGCTGTCCGGCAACCCGAACGTCGACACGGTGCCCCGTGAGGTGTGGGACGACGTGCGCGACATCCTGGTCGAGCGCGGCATGACGCACCGCGAGTTCGCCGCGGCGATGGGCACCCAGTTCTGCGGCTCGACCCTGTGGAAGCACGCTCCGTCCAGGGCGCGGCTGGGACGGGTGGCCGAGGTGCTGCAGTCGGAGGACCTCGAGATCCTCGCCGTGAACGACCTGCTGTGGGACCAGGTGGTGGCGATCGAGCCGCTCGGCGAGCAGCAGGTCTTCGACGCCACGGTGGTCGGTACCCACAACTTCGTCGCGAACGGCATCGCGGTCCACAACAGCATCGAGCAGGACGCGGACATGGTGATCCTGCTGCACCGCGAGGACGCCTATGAGAAGGAATCACCTCGTGCAGGTGAGGCGGACCTGATCGTGGCCAAGCACCGAAACGGTCCGACGGACACCATCACGGTGGCGTTCCAGGGGCACTACTCGCGCTTCGTCGACATGCAGATGTAGGTGCGGCGGCGGTCGCGATGTCGCCAGGCTCACAACCGGGTGGGGCGCATCAGCCCACGCGCGCTCAGTCCGCGCGGGCGATCACCTCGGCGATGGACCGGGGCGGGATGCCGGATCCCGGGACGATCATGCTGCGCGGTGCGCGCCAGACCGCGTACTCGTGGACGTACTTGCCGGCGACGACAGCGGGGTCACGATCGCCGAGCTCGCGTGCCCGGTCGAGCGAGCACACGAAGATGCTCACGCCGTGCAGCCCGTCCGGGCCGGATGCCGGGCCCGCGGCGATCAGGTCCCCGGACGCCCACAGGTCGGCGATGTGCGCCAGGTGGGCGTCCTGCAGCTCGTTCTCGCCCTCCTCGGTCAGGAGCGGTGGGTTCGGACCCGCGAGGAGCCGGGCAACCACGAACGTGTCGAACTGCATGGGTCCTCCTCGGCCGCACGAGTTCACGGAAGCTGCGGCGGTGATGGGCCATGGCGCCGTATCGACGGCACCGGAGCGAGGTCCCGCCCGGAGCGTGAACCGAGTCTACGAACGCCGGACTGTGAGGCTCCTGCTCGAGTTGACCGTGGGTGAACGGCACCGCACCCTGGGGCACGTGGAGGGTCCGGTGGGACGTCGCGGTCAGACGGCGGCCGTGCCCCGCGTGCCGGTTGGTCGGCTCAGCGTGCCGGTTGGTCGGCTCAGCGCACCCGTCGGGCGGCTCGGCGCACTTGCACCACCGGGTGCGAGGGTCCCCGTCCAGGCTGCGGCGCTGTGAACCCCGGCCCGCTGACCACCGCGTCGGCGCTCGGCTCGTGGCAGGTCGACGCGCCGGCGCTCGTCCTGGTCGTGCTGGCCGGCGCTGGGTACCTCGTCGGCGTCCGGGCCGTCCGACGTGCGGGGACGGAGTGGTCGCCGCTGCGCTCGGCCGCCTTCCTGGCCGGCCTGGTGCTGGTGGTCGCCTCGACCTGCTGGTTCGTGGGCGTGTACGCGCACCTGCTGTTCTGGGTGTTCACGCTGCAGGTCTGCTTGCTGCTGCTCGTCGCGCCCCTGCTGCTCGGCGTCGGTGCCCCGGTCGCGCTGGTCGCCGCCGTCCGCGGGCGCGGGCGCGGTGCGCCGCTCGACGGCGACGAAGCGCGGGAGTCGCGGCGGCCGCTGCTGCTGCGCGTGCTCGGTGCGCCGGGCGTCGGTCCGCTGCTGCTGATCGTGGTCACGGTGCTGGTGTTCTTCACGCCGCTGCTGGGTGCTGCTCTGCGGCATCCGCCCGTCTTCCACTCCGTCCACCTGCTCCTGCTGGCCGCGGGCCTGGTGCTGGCGCTCCCCGTGACGGACGAGGGGATGACGCTCAGCTCCCTCGGTTACGCGGCGCTGATCGGCCTGGGCTTCCTCGAGTTCCTCCTCGACGCCATCCCGGGCATCGCGCTCCGGCTGCACGGCAGCCTGCTGGCCCCCGAGTACTGGTCGGTGCTGCACCGCGGCTGGGGTCCGGCGCCGTTGGACGACCAGCACCTGGCCGGCGGCATGCTGTGGTTCTTCGGCGAGGCGGGCGACCTGCCGTTCCTGGTGATCGCGATGATCGCCTGGATCCGGGCCGACGCGCGCGAGGCGGAGCGCATCGACCGCGCCCTCGACCTGGTGTCGGCCGAGCCGACCTCGGCCGCCACCGGCGCACCCACCACCGCCATCCCGGCCGGCGAGGGCGACGCTCCGGTCGCCGCGACGGCCCCGCCGCTCGACCGGCCCTGGTGGGAGACCGATGCCGGCGTCTTCGGCGAGGAGCGCGCCAGACGGTACGGCTGGACGACCCGCGAGGGGCAGGGCGGTGCTCAGGGTCCGTCCTGACACCGTGCGGGATGACGCCGACATGCCGGCACCGTGCGGCTGCCGTCCGCGGGGTTCGGTCGCCCGTTCCGGGCCGTGACCCGTGAGTGACGTGGCAGGCTCGTCGCGGGTCAGGGGGACCGCGAGGGGGCGATGGTGATGGCGGAGTCGGGTCGCACGGCTGGACGGGCTCGTGAGGTCCGGTCGGGTCGTCGGACGGGGACGACGGTGGCGGCCGTGCTGGCCGTCGTCGGGCTCGGCATCGTCGGGCTCGCCGGGTGCTCGCCGCACCGCCCGACCCCGAAGGCGGAGGCCGACGCGCTCGCCGCCGCGTTGACGTCCGGCGGCTTCTCGCACGTCGCGCTCGCGGCGGGCGCGCCGGACGCCGCCGCGCTGACCGCGGCACGGACCGCCGCGTTCGCCGGCCTCGACGGCGCCACCCCCACCGTGTCGGTCGCGTCGGTCTCCGTCGACCCGAAGGAGAGCACGAAGGCGACGGCGGGGCTGCACTGGGAGTGGGACCTGGGCACCGCGAAGCCGTGGACGTACGACGTGACGACGCAGCTGGACCTGGTCGAGGCCGGCGGGACGCAGGCCTGGAAGGCGCACTGGCGCACCTCCCTGCTCGCGCCCGACCTGGCCGACGGCGAGGTGCTCACCGAGCAGCGGGTGGCGGCCCAGCGCGGCACGGTGCTCGCGGGCAACGGCGACCCGATCATCACGCCACGGCCGGTGTGGCGGGTCGGCATCGACAAGACCCACGTGGACGCCTCGGGCCAGGACGCCGCCGCCCGAGCGCTGGCCACGGCCCTCGGCATGGACCCCGCGGCGTACGCGGCGCAGGTGGCGGCGGTCGGCCCCAAGGCGTTCGTCGAGGCGATCACCGTGCGGCAGGGCGACGCGACGTACGACATCGGCGCGCTGCGCAAGCTCGCCGGCGTCAACACCGTGAACGACTCCCTGCCGCTGGCGCCGACCCGCCTGTTCGCGCGGCCGATCCTCGGGCAGGTCGGTCAGGCGACCAAGGAGATCGTGGACGGGTCGCACGGCGCGATCGTCGCCGGCGACCTCGCAGGCCTCTCGGGGCTCGAGCGGCAGTACGACGAGCAGCTGCGCGGCAGGCCGGGGCTGACCGTGCTGGCCACGGCCGGTGCGGTGAAGCGACAGCTGTTCCACACCGACGCCGTGGCCGGGGTCCCGCTAGGGACCACGCTCGACGTGCGGCTGCAGACGACGGCGGAGCAGATCCTCGCGCCGGTGCAGGGCAATGCCGCGCTCGTCGTCATCCGGCCCTCGACCGGCGAGATCCTGGCCGCGGCCAGCGGACCCAACGGCGACGGGACGTCGACCGCGACCGTCGGTCAGTACGCGCCGGGGTCGACGTTCAAGGTGGCCGGCGCCCTGGGGCTGCTGCGGGCGGGCCTGACCCCGGACAGCACCATGCCGTGCCCCGGCAAGGCCGTGGTCGACGGGTACACCTTCAACAACGTGCCGGACTACCCCGCGTCGGCCCTCGGTGACATCCCGCTGCGCACCGCCTTCGCGCACTCGTGCAACACCGCCTTCGTCGGCCAGGCCGGGACCGTCGACGCGAACGCCCTGCTCGCGGCGGCACGCTCCCTGGGCCTGGACCCGGCCCCGTCGCTCGGGTTCCCTGCGTTCCTCGCCTCCGTGCCGACGGACTCGACCGGGACGGACCACGCGGCGTCGATGATCGGGCAGGGTCGGGTGCTCGCCTCTCCGCTCGGCATGGCGACGGTCGCGGCGTCCGTCGCGGCCGGCCACACGGTGACGCCGGTGCTGGTCAAGGCCTCGGCGGGGACTGCGACGGCGGGCGCGGCCCCGGCCGGGTCGGCGTCAGGTGCGACGAGCCCTACGGCCGCGGCGTCGTCGTCGGGCGCCACGGGCGCAGCGGCGCCCAGCCCGTCCTCGTCGGCCACCGAGCCGGCGACCCCCGCCAAGCCCCTGACCCCGGAGGAGGCGACCACGTTGCGCACCCTGATGCGCGGCGTGGTCACCGACGGGACGGCGACGATGCTGCGCGACGTGCCGGCACCCGAGGTGGACGCCAAGACCGGCACCGCGCAGTTCCAGGGCCCGCAGGGCCTGGCGAACCACGCCTGGATGATCGCGATCCACGGGGACCTCGCCGTCGCGGCCTTCGTCGAGACGGGTGACCTCGGGGCGACGACCGCCGGGCCGCTGGTGCACCAGCTGCTGCTCGCGGCTGGCTGACCGCTCGGCGTCGAGAACCACCTCTGACCAGGCGTTCCACACCCGTCGTCGCCCGTCCCCGCCGGTCGTCGTCGACCTCGTGACCGCGTCCGACGGCAGCCTCCGGCAGGGCTAGCGTGAGAGACGGCTCCCGCACATCGGTGTGCGAGAGGCGTCCCGACAGGAGTGCATGATGCGCGCAGTCGTCGTCTCGGCCGTTGACAGCTACTCGTTGGCCGAGCTGCCCGACCCGGTGCTGCAGGACTCGACCGATGTGATCGTCCGCGTCCGGGCGACCACGGTGTGCGGAAGTGACGCGCACCTGATCGCCGGCCACATGGGGCCGATCCCGCCCGAGGGGTTCCCACTCGGCCACGAGCTGGTCGGCGAGGTGGTGGAGGTCGGGGCGGCGGTCCGGAACGTGGCGCCCGGTGACCGGGTGGCCGCGCCGGCGGCGCCGTGGTGCGGGACGTGTGCCGCGTGCCGCGCCGGGCAGATCCAGCGGTGCCTGCGCGGCGGCATCTTCGGTGCGGGTCCGGCGTTCGGCGGCCTGGGTGGTGCGCAGGCGGAGCTGGTGCGGGTGCCGTGGGCGGACAGCTGCCTGTCGCGCGTGCCCGACGGTGTGACCGACGCACAGGCTCTGACGGTCGGGGACATCCTGTCGACCGGGTGGACCGCGGTGAAGCAGGCGGTCAGCGCGCCCGGGCAGACGCTGGTGGTGTTCGGTGCAGGGCCGGTGGGCCTGTCCGCCGTGCACACCGCGCGGCTGCACGGCGTGCGGCAGGTGATCGCGGTGGACAGCATCGCCGAGCGGCTCGAGCTCGCGCGGGCCATGGGCGCCGACCACGTGGTGGACCCGACAGCGGTGGACGTCGCCACTGCCGTGGCCGACCTGACGGCGGGCCGCGGTGCCGAGGCCATCGTCGACGCCGTCGGGGTGCCGGCGACTATCGGCGCGTGGTTCGACGTCGCCGGCCTCGGCGCACACGTCGGCATGGTGGGCATCCCGGCGGGGCCCGTGCCGCTCGCGCTCGGCGCGCTGCAGATGAAGAACGTGTCGCTGTGGACCGGTCTGGGCGACCTGGGCCACATGGACATGCTGCTGGCGATGATCGAGGCCGGCCGGCTCGACCCGAGCCCGATGTTCACCGACACCGTGCCGTTCGACGCGATCGAGGCGGCGATCGCCGACTTCGTCGCGCGCAAGCCCGGCCTGGTCAAGCAGCTGGTCACCGTGCCCTGACCTGCGGCTGAGCTGCGAGCGGGCGGTCGCGTCGCGCGGCCGCCCGCTCCGGCGCCGCGGCGGCTACGGGCGGTTGTAGCTGCAGCTCGAGAGGGGCAGCCGCAAGGCGCTGCGCAACCGTGAGCTGGCGAGCGCCCTCGCGTCGTTCAGCGTCCGGTCCTGCGCCTGGTTCGCCGACAGGTATCCGGGGTTCTGCGAGGCCGTCTGGACGAAGGCGTCGTACTGCTCGATCGCCGTGATCAGCCCGTCCGCGGCCGGCCGCTGGGACGCGGAGAACGGGATCGTCTTGAGGGCCGCGAGGAACTTCTCGTCACCCTGCAGCTGCAGCACCATCTGGTCGGGCCGCACCTTGAAGTCCTGGGACCTGATCGTGTTGCTCATCGCGGACCAGTCAGGGTAGGACGCGTTGACCGCGCGGACGTACGCCGTGGCGGCGGCGGAGGCGCCGAACGGCGCACGCTCCGAGCCGCAGGCGGCGTGCTGCTGCCGGACGACGGGCAGCGCGATGGCGCCCATGACGACGATGAAGACGAGCACGCCGAGCCCGACGAGCCACGGCAGCGCGCGCGAGGACCGGCGGGGAGGCGGGGAGAGGTACGGCCGGTAGGGCTGCGCGTAGCCCTGCGGGTACGGCTGCTGGTACGGCGAACCGTAGGGCGGGTAGCCGGGCTGCGCCGGCGGCTGGTAGGGCTGCTGGGCCGGCGGCTGGTACGGCGAGCCGTACGGCTGCTGCGCCGGCTGGCCGTAGGGCTGGGCGCTCGGCGGCGCGTACGGCTGCGAGCTCGGCGGCGTGAACGGCTGGGGGCTGGGTGGCGTGAACGGCGGCGGGGCCGGCTGGCCGTAGGGCTGCTGGTCAGGGGGCTGGGGCTCGTACGGCCACGTCACGGCGTCACGGTAGGACGGTGACTGCCGCAAGGGGACGCGTTCGGCTGTGCAGGCCCCGTCGCGGGGCCTGATTTCATCCGGCAGTGGCGGGCGCCAGGTCCAGACGGAAGTACGCGCTGTGCGGATCGGGCCGGTAGTCGCCGAACGGTCCGCACGGGACGAACCCGGCTCGCGTGTACAGGCGATGGGCCGGTGCGAAGAAGTCGTGCGTGCCCGTCTCGAGGTGCACGGTTCGGTAGCCGCGGGCGGTCGCCTCCGCCAGGGCGGTGTCGAGCAGGACGGTGCCGATGCCGCGACCGCGGGCCGCCGGGGCGGTCCGCATCGACTTCAGCTCGCCGCCGTGCGGGTGCAGCTCCTTGAGTGCGACGGTGCCGAGCAGCGTCCCGTCCGACGTGCGGGCGGTCCAGAACGTCAGCGCCGGCGCCGTCAGCGCCGACGGGTCGAGGGCGTGCACCGACTCGGCCGGCGAGGTGGCGTGCATGTCGTCCAGATGGTCCTGCAGGAGGGCGACGACGTCGGGGCGCAGCGGGTCGTCCATCGAGACGGTCACGGAAGTCGGCTGCGCGGTCGGCTCGGCGGCGGTCCGGTCGTCGTGCTGGGCGAGATCCATCCGACCATCCTGCAGGGCACCCGTGGTCCATCCGCAACCGGGCAGACGGCTGACCGAACGGGCCGGTCTGGTCCGGGCGAGCGGGCCGGTCCGGGCGTCGTCCGACCCGGCGAGACGGGTCCGGCTCGCGCTCAGCCGCGCTGCCGGCCCTCGAGGAACCCGCGCGCCAGCACGTGCCCGTCCAGGTGCGGCACCAGGTGCCGGACGGCGGTGGCGTGCGAGTCACCCGCCGCACGCTGGCCCTGCGCCCGGACGGTGGCGGCCGTCAGCAGCTCGTCGGGCACGGCCGTGCCCAGGGCGAACAGGTGGAAGCCGTACCGGTGGTCGCCGTGACCGGGCAGCGGCCGCGGACCGTGGTAGCCGGTGCGGCCCCGCCGGTCCGGCAGCCAGCGGATGCCCGGCCGGTCCGGCACCAGCTCGCCCTCGGCCACTCCGGTCAGATCGGCAGGGAGCAGGGCGGCGAGGTGGATCCCCGGCTCGGCGAAGGGGACGTCGACGTCCTCCATCACCAGCAGCAGCTCCGCGGTGCCCGCCGGGACCGGCGCCCAGCGCAGCTCCGGCGAGAGGTTGGCTCCACGTCCGAGGCCGGAGTGTCGGCGGTCGATCACCCCGCCGTGCGGGAACGCCGGGCTGGTCAGCTCGATCGTCGTCGGGCTGGCGAGCTCCGGGGCGTGGCGCAGGCTGCGGGTGGGTCCGGGGCGGCGGCCGCGCAGGGCGACGCCGAGAGGCCAGAGCCAGACGTCGCGATGGGGCACAGGGTCCTCCGGTGGGGGGCGGGGCTGGTGGGCAGGCTGTGGGCGGCTGTCGGGTGGAGCCCTCAGGAGTCGGCGATGCGTTCCAGCACCTCGGCGGCGCGGGCGAGCACCGCGCGCTCGTCGTCGGTCAGCTCGGCGAGGCGGGCGTTCAGCCAGCCGACCCGCTGGGCGCGGACCTCGCTGGCGAGCCGATCGCCATCGGCGGTCAGGGAGAACAGGACGCGCCGGCCGTCGTGCGGGTCGCGCCCCCGGACCGCGAGGCCGCCCGCCGTGAGGCGGTTCACCGTCTGGCTCATGGAACCGGGCGTGACGTGCGCCCGGCCGCTGAGCTCGGACAGGGAGAGCGGACCGGCCTTGAGCAGCTGCGTCAGCGCGAACACCGCCGCGTCGCCGATCTCGCCGTGCGCGCGTTCGGAGCGGAACCGGCTGTAGAGGTGGGCGACCGCGGCGCGCACGCGCCCGCTGAGCTCGGGGATCGCCGGGGTGGACGGCTCAGTCGCTCGGTGTTGCACAGTCGCTTAGTATACCGAAACAGATGCTGAGTACTACGAAACACCGGCGCTCGCGGCAGTGCCACCCGCGGAGCTCCTCGGAGGTGCGATGACCAGGACGGACGAGCCCCCCACCGTGGTGGAGCGGCCGCCGAACCCGTTCGGCTGGCGGTTCAGCCTGCCGCTGCTGCTCGGCTCGACCCTGAACCCGATCAACAGCTCGATGATCGCCGTCGGCCTCGTCTCGATCGCCGCCGACTTCCGCACCGGCCCGGCCGCGACGGCGTCGCTGGTCTCGGTGCTCTACCTGTGCAGCGCCGTGATGCAGCCGACCATGGGCAAGCTGTCCACCCTGTTCGGCCCCCGGCGGGTGTTCCAGGCCGGGGTCGCGGTGCTGCTGATCGGCGGGGTCGTCGGCGGCCTGGCCCCGAACCTGGGCGTGCTGCTCCTCTCGCGCGCGCTGATCGGCGTCGGCACGTCGGCGTGCTACCCGACGGCGATGGCGCTGGTCCGCCGCCGCGCGAGGACGACGGGTGCCGGGGTGCCCAGCCGGGTGCTCGGCAGCTTCTCGATCGCGGCGCAGATCACCGTGGTGATCGGCCTGCCGCTCGGCGGTGTGCTGGCCGGCTCGTTCGGGTGGCGGGCGCTGTTCTGGGTCAACGTGCCGCTCGCGGCGCTGGTGATCGCGTTCGCGGCGGTGGCGGTCGAGCGGGACGAGCAGCTGCCGCGACGCGGTACGGCGGCGACCGTGGCGGCGCTGGACCTGCCCGGCATCGCGCTGTTCGCCGGCACGGTGGTGGCGCTGCTCGTCTTCCTCGGCGACCTCGCCCGGCCGCGGTGGTGGCTGCTCGCCGTGGCCGTCGTGCTCGGCGTGCTGCTCGTCGTCCGCGAGCGCCGCACCGCCACCCCGCTGCTCGACGTGGTGCTGCTCGGCCGCGACCGGCCGCTGCAGCGGACCTACGGCCGGGCGCTGCTCGCCGGGCTCGGCATGTACACGGCGCTGTACGGCGCCAGCCAGTGGCTCGAGGCCGCCGGCGGGTACTCCCCGGCGCAGGTGGGGCTGATCATGCTGCCGCTCTCGCTCGCCAGCATCGGCGCCGCACGGTTGGTATCCACCCGCGGCTGGGTGCGCGCCCCGCTGGTGGTCGGCGCCGTGGTGCTGATCGCCGGCGGGACGGTGATGCAGGTGGTGCACGGGCGCTCGCCGATCGTCCTGCTGGTTGCCATGTCGGTGCTGTTCGGCCTGTCCAGCGGCTTCAGCAACGTGTCGAACCAGACGGCGCTGTACGTCCAGACGGCCGACGCCGACATCGCCACCGCGTCGGGCCTGTCCCGCACGTTCGCCTACGTCGGCGCCATCTTCAGCTCCAGCCTGATCGGGCTGACCTTCGGTCCCCGGGTGTCCGACCACGGGTTCCACCTGCTCGGCTGGGCGGTGGTGGGCATCGGCACCGCATCGCTCCTGCTCACCGGCCTGGACCGGGCGATCCCCGGCCGGGTCGCGGTGCGCCGGCCCACCGCCTGACCGGCGGTTGTCCCGGTCCGTCGACCCCGACAGACTTGCCGTACCGGGCCCGCACGGACCCGGTGGGCGGCCCGCCGCGAGCGGGTGCGGACGAGGGACGACGACGATGGCACGCAGCAGCAAGCCCAAGCGGGTCGGCATCCTCACCGCCGGTGGCGACAGCCCCGGCCTCAACGCGGCGATCCGCGGGTTCGGCAAGACCGCCATCGGCCACTACGGCATGGAGCTGATCGGGTTCCGCGACGGCATCACCGGCCTGGTGGAGAACCACTGGGTGGACCTGGACGCCCATGCGCTGTCCGGCATCCTCACCGTCGGCGGCACCATCCTGGGCACCAGCCGCGACAAGGTGCACCGCATGGTGGTGGACGGCGAGACGCGGGACATGGTGCCGACCGTCGTGGAGAACTACGCGGCGCTGGGCCTCGACGCCCTGATCATGCTGGGCGGCGGAGGCACGGCGAAGAACGCGATGCGCCTGGTCGACGCGGGGCTCAACGTGCTGCACCTGCCGAAGACCATCGACAACGACATCGCCTGCACCGACACCTCGTTCGGGTTCGCCACCGCGATGGAGATCGCCACGGACGCCCTGGACCGGGTGCACAGCACGGCCCACAGCCACCACCGGATCATCCTCACGGAGATCATGGGGCACCGGGCCGGCTGGCTGACCCTCGGTGCCGGACTGGCGGGCGGCGCCGACGTGATCCTCATCCCCGAGATCCCGTACACGGTCGACGCGATCGCGCAGACGATCAAGACGAGGACGGCACGCGGCTCCAACTTCTCGGTGGTGGCCGTCGCGGAGGGTGCTCGGGACGTCGACGACACCGCCGACTACCAGGCGGCGCTGCTGCTGGCGCGGTCCGCCAAGACCGGCGAGGCGCAGCGCGCCGCCCAGGCCCATCTGGCCCACGTCGAGGACGCGCAGCGCGAGCACACCTTCCGGCTGGCCCGCGAGCTGGAGGCCGCCACCGGCCTGGAGTCGCGCGTGACGATCCTCGGCTACGTGCAGCGTGGCGGCACGCCGTGCGCCGCGGACCGCCTGCTGGCCACCCGGCTGGGGGCGGCCGCAGCCGACCTGGTCGCCAACGGGGAGTTCGGCGTGATGGTGGCCGCACGCGGCGAGGGGACCGAGGCGGTGCCGCTCTCCGAGGTGGCCGGCAAGGTCAAGCTGGTGCCGACGGACCACGCGTGGATCGCCGCGGCGCGGCAGGTGGGGACGGGGCTGGGGGACTGACTGGGGGACTGACTGGGGACTGACGCCGGTCACGGCACTCCCCTCGGACCCGGCGGAGTTGTCCCGGCAACATCCGCAGGACCTGCACATCTGCTGCCCTACGGTGGTCGGTGGCGCTGTCTCCAGGGGCCTCCGGTGGGGGCCGGTGCAGGTTCCGGCCCCGGGGTGAGACGGCGTGCCCCGCGCCTCGGTCCTGAGGTGCTCCCGAGCACGTGAGGCCCCGCCACCGTGACCATCGTCGAGACGTTCGTACCGATCCGTGCCGTGCAGCGGCGCGCCCCCGCCGCCGGCACGTGGATCGAGCGACCGTGGTTCCTCTGGGCCTGGATGGCCCTGTGGTCGGCGGTGCACGCGGGTGCCGCCCTCGTCTCGTGGCACTACGTGATGACGGGAGCGAGCCTGCTGCGGTCGTCCGCGCGGGACGGCGGCCTGCACCTGTACGCGGCGCACCCCGAGCTGCAGATGGGTCCGGTGACCTTCCTGGTGGTCTCGCCGTTCCGGGCCGTGCCGGAGGTGCTGACCGGTGCGGTGGTCGCGCTGCTGATCGCCGCGACCGGGCCCGCGCTGCTGCTGGTGCTGCCCCGCCTGGTGGACGCGCCGGTCAGCAACCGGCAGCGCGCGCTCGCGGGGGTGGTGCTGCTGCCGGTGTGGGCCGAGCTCGGCGTGCACTACGTGCACCTCGACGACGCGCTCGCGCTGGTGCTGCTGGTCGCGGCGATGCTGGCCGTCACGCGTCAGCGACCGGTGGTGGCGGCCCTGCTGCTGGCGGCGTCGGCGGACGCCAAGCCCTGGGCCGTCGCCTTCGTCCCGCTGCTGCTCGCGCTGCCGCGGGAACGGTGGGCCCGCGCGCTCGGCACGTGGGCCGGCGGCCTGGCCGTCGCGTGGCTGCCGTTCCTGCTGGCCGACCCCGGGACGGTGCACGCCGGTCGGTTCGCCATCCCCAACGACGCGTCGTCGTCGCTGCGCGCGCTCGGCATCACCGCGTCCGGGACGCCGATGTGGGACCGACCCGTGCAGGTGCTGCTCGGCGTGGCGCTGGCCGTGGTCGCCGTGCGCCGCGGCCGGTGGCTGGCGGTGCCGGCCGTGGTGCTCAGCGTCCGGATGCTGCTGGACCCGGCGACGTACCCGTACTACGGCGCCGGTCTGGTGCTGGCCACGGTGCTGGTGGACCTCGGCGTGCGGCGGACCCGCTGGCCCTGGCTGAGCACGGTCGTGGTGGCCGGCACGTACGTGGTGCGGCACCTGGGACCGCTGACGCCGACGGACCCGCAGCTCGGCGTGCTGCGGGCGGTGGTCACGGTGGCGGTGCTGGCAGTGGCGCTCGGACCGGATCCGGTGGCGGTGGTTCGTCGGCTGGTCGCAGCGGTGCAGACCCGGCGGCTGATCGCCGTCGTCCGTCGTCGGCCTCAGCCCGCCGAAGCCCCCCGCATCTCCACCCCGATCTGCTCGGCGTCGAGCACCCGCAGCGCCTGGTCCAGGGACTGGGAGGAGTAGGCGCCCTCGTCGCGCAGCCGCAGCAGGCGTGCCCGACGAGCCTGCAGGATCTCCAGCCGCAGGTCGCGGTACTGCGCCCGCGTCTGCTCGGAGGCCTCCAGCGCCTCGTCCTCCGGCAGGTCCGGGTCCGCCACGGTCGCCTCCTCGCGCTGCCGGGCGCGGTCCAGCATGTCGTCCGGGTAGGGGCTGCCGTCCGGGCGCCGCAGGTCGGGCTTGTCCAGCCGCGCCCGGACCGCCGCGACCAGCTCGACGTGCAGGGCCATCCGCTCGGAGGCCAGCTCCGCGTGCGGATCGCGGCTCAGGCCCAGCACCCGCACCAGCCACGGCAGCGTCCCGCCCTGCAGCAGCAGGGTGCCGCCGGCGACGACGAAGCCGATCAGCACCAGCGTCGACCGCGACGGCGTGGACGCCGGGAGCGACTGCACCGCCGCGACGGTCACGGCCCCCCGCATGCCGGCCCACACGAGCAGCACCCCCTCGCGCCACCCGAACGACTCCGCCGCCAGGTAGTCGATGTCGGAGATCAGCCGCCGTACGCGGGTCAGCCGGCTGCGCCGCGCGGCGCGCACCTGGGCCAGCTGCTCGGTGTCCATCCCGGGCGGTCGCGGCTGGGTGCGCTCGGCGGCGCGCCGGGCGGCGAGCGCGCCCTCGGCCTCCGAGAGCCGGTCGCGCACCTGCGCGCCGCGCCGCACCCGGCGGCGCTGCAGCCACAGCGAGGGGACGACGAACAGCGAGCGCACGACGAGCACCAGCGTCCCCGCCAGCACACCGACCACCAGCGCCCGCACCAGCGACCCGTGCTCGCCCCGCACGTCCCGCACCAGGCCGAACAGCTGCAGGCCCATCACCAGGAACACGGCGCTCTCGATCAGCAGCTCGAGCGTGCGCCACACCGCCTGCTCGTTCAGCCGGTCCTGCGCGCGCAGCCGCTTCGGGGCGTCGTGGCCGGTGACCAGCCCGGCGGTGACGGCCGCCACCAGGCCGGACCCGCCCAGGTGCTCGGTCGGCAGGTACGCCACGAAGGGCACCACCAGCGAGATCGCCACGTTGACGGTCGGGTGGTTGATCCGTGCCCGGACCGACAGGTTCACGCGGCCCACCAGCCACCCGATGCCGACGGCGCTGACCACGGCCCACAGGAACCGGCCGGTCACGCTCCACAGGGTGACGGTGGCGGCCGTCGCGGCGATCGCCGAGCGCAGCAGCACCAGCGCCGTGGCGTCGTTGAGCATGCTCTCGCCCTCGAGCACCGTGACCAGGCGGGGGGACACGCGGGCGCGCCGGACGATCGTGGTCGCCACCGCGTCGGTGGGGCTGATCACCGCGCCGACGGCAAGGCCGGTCGCCAGCCCGATGCCGGGCACCAGGTGGGTCAGCGCGACGCCGACCACCGCGGTGGACAGCAGCACCAGGCCGACGGACAGCTCCGAGATGGTGGTCAGGTCGCGGCGGAAGTCCATCGTCGGCATCGCGACCGCCGCGGAGTACAGCAGCGGCGGCAGCACGATGCCGAGCACCCACCGGGGGTCGACCGTGATGGCCGGCACGGCCGGCAGGAAGCTGACGGCCACGCCGACCAGCACCAGCAGCAGCGGGGCGGACACGTGCACCCGCGGCGCGAGCTCCGTCACGGCGACCACCACGAGGACGCCCAGCACCACCCAGCCGACCGGTTCCATGCGGCGAGCCTCCTCGTCGGGCGAGTGCGGGACGCGAGCCCCGGGCCGCGGGGATGCGCCGACGCGTTCCGAGTCTGCCCTGCGCGCGGCGATCCGGCCGGGGTGCGGCTGCTATACACGGCGGGATGAGCAGCGCGGGACGGACGGCCGAGGACGACGTCGTGCGGCGGCTGCGTGCCGCGGGCTGCGTGTTCGCGGAGGAGGAGGCCCGGCTGCTGCTGGCGGAGGCGCCACCGGACCGGCTGGACGCCTGGGTGGACCGCCGGGTGGCCGGCGAGCCGCTGGAGCACGTGCTGGGCTGGGTGCTGTTCGACGGGCTGCGGGTGGCCGTCGGCCCCGGCGTCTTCGTGCCGCGCCGGCGCTCGGAGCTGCTGGTGCGGCAGGCGGTGGCCGCAGTGCGGTCGCACGACGAGGGCCACCGGCCTGTCGTCGTCGAGCTGTGCTGCGGTGCCGCGGCGGTCGCCGCCGCCGTCGGCCACCGGGTCCCGGGCGTCGAGCTGCACGCCGCCGACGTCGACCCCGCCGCCGTCGCCTTCGCCCGCCGCAACCTGGCGCCGGTGGGCGGCACCGCCTGGCTGGGCGACCTCGACGAGCCGCTGCCCGAGCGCCTGCGGGGCCGCGTCGACGTGCTGGTGGCCAACGCCCCGTACGTGCCGACCGACGAGGTCGCCTTCATGCCGACCGAGGCGCGGGACCACGAGCCGCTGCGGGCGCTGGACGGTGGACCGGACGGCGTGGACGTGCAGCGGCGGGTGGTCGCCGCCGCGCCGCGGTGGCTCGCGCCGGACGGGGTGCTCGTCGTGGAGACCAGCCGCCGCCAGGCTCCGGTCACCGCCGCCGCGTTCCGCGCCGCCGGGCTGACGGCCCGGGTGGTGCGCAGCGAACGCCTGGACGGCACCGCCGTGGCGGGACGTCCGGATCGCCGACGCGGGCACCGGTAGCGCCGGGATCGGTAGCCCATGCGCGCCGCACGGGTTACCGTCGTCCGGGTCCGCGACAGGTTCGGGTGCGTATCTGACGCCGCACGGGGAGGCGATGGTGAGCGACGTGTCGAGCGAGATGCAGGCAGCGCTCCAGGCCGCCGGCATCCCCGACTCCGAGGCCGACCAGCCGCTGGCCCGTTCGACACCACCGCCGACGTTCCAGCTGGTGCGCACCTGGGTGCTCGACACCACCGCCGAGCTCCGCGCGCTGCGTGCCGAGATCCACGAGGCGGTCACCGGCCATGTCGGCGAGATCCTCACCGGCGGTGTCCCGGAACGCGTGGTGCTGGTCGCGTCGGAGCTCGCCACCAACGCGCTGCGCTACGGCATCCCGCCCACCCAGGTCTCGCTGCTGGCCGACGGCACCACCTACCTGCTGGACGTCGAGGACCGCGCGGTCGACCGGCAGCCGGTGCTGGCGGCCGCGCGGCAGCACGGCGAGGGCGGGTTCGGTCTCTACCTGGCACGCCGCCTGGCGCTGCAGGTCGGCTGGTACGCGGACGGCACCAGCAAGCACGTGTGGGCGACGTTCCTGGCTGACGAGGTCTAGCCGGCCGACGGGGTCTGGCCGGGGACGACCACCGCCCAGAGCCGGTCCCAGCCGCCGAGCACGGTGCGGCCCGCGACCAGCTCGGCGCTCGGTACCTGCACCACGTCGCCCGATCCCGGCTCGTACACCGCCAGCACCGGCCCCTCCGCACCGACGGCGAGGGTGACGTGCCGAGGGGTCGCACCGTCGCCGACGAACAGCGCCGCCACCCGTCCGCCGGCCACAGCCGCGGCGACCGCCTCGGCGGCGGCGCGCCGCGAGCCCTCGTCGTCGGGGTCCACCAGCCGGGTCCGGAACCGCGCCACGGGCCCGGCGCCCCCGTCGGCCGGCACTCCGCCACCCCGCACCCCGGCCCAGATCCGCGTCAGCTCGGTCGCCACCGCCCACGGCGGTGTGCCGAGCGCTCGCGGCCACGGCACCTGCCACCGACCGCCGGGCAGCACCGGCGCCGTGGTGCGCGCGTGCACCACCCGCTCGGCTGCCGCGAACCGCTCGCCCAGGTCCGCGGCGGCGTGCTGACCGGTCCGGGCGTCGAACCCCTCGAGCAGCCACAGGGCGTAGACAGGGTCGGCCAGCGCGCGGGCCGTCACCAGGCACGCAGAGCCGCACGTCGTGCCGCTGCGCTGCCGCAGCTGCCGGGACAGGGGGTCGAGCAGGGCGGACAGCTGCTCGGGCGGCGTCGTGCGGAGGTGGTCCTCGAGCCGGTGCAGCGTCGACTCGCGGTGACCGGCGGCCGCCGCCGCGAGCAGCACCGCCCCCTGGTCCGCCGACGGCAGCGGCGAGCGTGGCGCCGTCGGACCGCCGCCCGGCCGCTGCGCCCGAGCGGCGCACGCCCACGCGACCCTGCCGAGCGCCGCCCACTCCACCCGAGGCACGCTACCGGCGGCCCCGCAGGCGCGCCGCAGCACCCCGGCCGGTCTGCCGCGGCGCACACCGCCGTCCGGACCCAGGCTCCCGGCACACGCGCCGCACATCGGACCGCCGGAGCCGCGCCCGGACGCCGCAACAGGCAGGAGGATGAGAGCCGGGAGCGGGCCGGGACGCAGGGGCCGGCGCAGGAGGGGAGCAGACGTGGCGCGCAAGACGATCGTCATCACCGGTGCGAGCGACGGGATCGGCGCGGCCGCCGCACGGGAGCTGGCCGCCGCCGGTCACGAGGTGGTGGTGGTCGGTCGTGATCCGGACCGCACGCGGTCGGTCGCCGAGGAGCTGGACGCCGAGCACCACGTCGCCGACTTCACGCGGCTGGACGACGTCCGCTCGCTGGCGGCGGCGCTCGCGGCGGCGCATCGGCGCATCGACGTGCTGGCCAACAACGCCGGCGGTTTCAACGACCGCCGCTACGTCACGCCCGACGGTCACGAGCGCACGTTCCAGGTGAACCACCTGGCGCCGTTCCTGCTCACCACGCTGCTGATCGACACGCTGGTCGAGTCGGTCGCCAGCGTGATCACCACGTCGAGCATCGCGGCCCGGCGGGCCCGCGTGGACCTGGACGACCTGGACGCCCGGCACGGGTACTCGGCACAGCGCGCGTACGGCGCCAGCAAGCTGGAGAACATCCTGTTCACCCGTGAGCTGCACCGGCGGTACCACCGCCGCGGCATCTCCACCGCGACCTTCCACCCGGGCGGGGTGGCGACGAGCTTCGCGACGGACGCCGACCATCTGTGGGGACGGCTCTACCGCTCACCGTTGGGCCGGCGGGCGATGATCGGCCCCGAGCGAGGCGCCGACACGCTCGTGTGGCTCGCCGAGGGCACCGCCGGTGAGGACTGGGTGTCCGGCCAGTACTGGGTCAAGCGCCGGATCGCGCGCACCAACCCGCTGGCGGCCGACCGCGACCTGGCCCGCGGCCTCTGGGAGGCCAGCGCCGCCATGGTGGAGGAGTAGGCCAGCACCCGAGCTCGGGGCGGTGGACGACGACCTACGGCTGCGCGTGCCGCCCCCGCGGCACCGAGTCGCCCTCGGTCCCGCCGGCACCCCCCGACCGCACGCGGAACGCCTCCACCACCGCGGCGATGTCCCGCGGCGTGCCGTGCTCGTCCACCGCGGCGGCGTACGCGTGCTCGAGGGTCTCGACGAGTGCGGTCGGCGCCCCGGCCCGCCGGGCCTCCGCCGCGACCAGCTCGAGGTCCTTGCGCAGACCGGCCAGCTCGAACTGCGGCTCGTAGTCGCCGGACAGCATCGCGGCGCCCTTGACGTGGGCGTACGGGCTGTCCGGCTGGCCGCCGTCGATCGCGTCCAGGAACAGCTGCGGGTCCAGGCCCCACACCTGCGCCAGCGCCACCGACTGCGCCACCCCGGCGGTCAGCGTGGCGATCCAGGCGTTGGTCACCAGCTTCAGCCGTGACGCCGGCCCGGGTCGGTCCGCCACCCAGACGGTCCTCGTCCCGATGGCGTCCAGCACGGGCTGCACGCGAGGGCGCAGCTCCTCCGGGCCGGACGCGAGCACCACGAGCTTGCCGGCCAGCGCCGGCTTGCGGGTGCCCAGCACCGGAGCGTCGACGAACGCCACGCCGTGCTGCTCGGCCAGCCCCGCCAGCCGAGCCGTCCCCTCGGAGCCGACGGTGCTCGACTGCACCCACACCGCACCGGCGGGCATCGCCTCGATCGCCTCACCCATCACGGCCGCCACCGCGTCGGTGTCGAACAGCATGGTCAGCACCACGTCGGCGTCGCGCACCGCCTCCACCGGGGAGTCGGCCACCTTGGCGCCGAGCTCGCCCAGCGGCTCGGCCTTCTCCCGGCTGCGGTTCCACACCGTGGTGGACACCCCCGCGCGCAGCAGCGAGACGGCGAACCCGTATCCCATCGTGCCCGTGCCGAGCACGGTCACCCGCAGGTCGTCACTCATGGCACACACGGTCGCACCGACACGCCGTGCGCGCGCGTCGACTCAGTCCTGCGGCACCCAGTTGAACTCGTCGGGGTCCGGTCCGGTGCGCATGCCCCGGTCCAGGGCCTCGATCGCCGCCATCTCCTCCTCGGCGAGCTCGAAGTCGAACAGCGCCAGGTTCTCGTCCATGCGCTCGCGGTGCGTGGTCTTGGGGAACACCACGTCCCCGCGCTGCAGGTGCCAGCGCAGCGCCACCTGGGCGGGCGTGCGGCCGTGCGCGCCGCCGATGCGCACCAGCTCCGGGTCGGACAGCACCTTGCCCTGGGCGATGGGCGACCAGGCCTCGGTGACGATGCGGTGCTCGCGACCGTAGGCGCGCAGCGGGTTCTGGGACAGGTAGGGGTGCACCTCGATCTGGTTCACCGCCGGGGTGACCGTGGACGTCTCGGCCAGCCGGCGCAGGTGGTGCTCGTGGAAGTTCGAGACGCCGATCGCCCGGATGCGGCCCGTGGCGTAGAGCGCCTCGAGGGCCTGCCAGGTGTCGACGAAGTCGCCGACCTTCGGCAGCGGCCAGTGGATGAGGAAGAGGTCGAGGTACGGCGTGCCGAGCGCCTCCAGGGTCCGCTCGAACGCGTCGTGGGCCGCCTGCGGCTCGTGGAACCCGTTGCTCAGCTTGCTGGTGATGAAGACGTCGGAGCGGTCGAGGCCGGACCGCGCGAGCGCCTCCCCCACCCCGCCCTCGTTCTTGTACACCTGCGCGGTGTCGATGTGCCGGTAGCCCGACTCGAACGCGTCGAGCACCACCTCTGCGGTCCGCGAGGGTTCCACCTGGAACACCCCGAAGCCCAGCTGCGGGATCTCGACCCCGTTGTTCAGCGTCAGGTGGGGCACGACGGCAGGCACGGTGGCTCCTTCACGAGCGGGAACGACGGGCGAGCTGACGGGCGAGGTCGCAGACGACCGTCCACTCCCATCAGACCGCCGATCCGGCCTCACCGCCAGGCAGCGCGTCGAGCGCCGTCAGGCCGCGCGGACCGCCGCCGCCTCGCGCGCCGGCCGCAGCATCGGCACGATCCACGGCCCGTCGGCCCCTGCCAGCGACACCTGTGCGCCGGTCTCCTCGTAGCCCATCTCGGCGTAGTAGGCGACGTTCTCCGGCTTGGTCGTCTCGAGGTACGACCGCTCCCCGGCCTCGTCCGCCAGTGCGAACGCCTGCTGGATCAGGCGGTAGCCGCGCCCCGCGCGCTGCAGGTCGGGCCGCACGCCCAGCGCCTCGACGTACCAGGCGTCCGTCGGCACGCCCCCCGCGGTCAGCGAGCCGAACCGGGCGATGCCCCGGCTGTGCTCGCGCGTGATGGTCGCCATCCGGGCGATGCGCAGTCCCTGCCGCAGCCAGCGGGCGGTGGTCATCGGATAGGTGTGCGGCGGGTAGATGGCGATGGCCCCGGTCACCACCGACCCGATGCGGGTGACGTAGGCGCGGCCGTGGTTGATCGCGTCGTCGAGCGTCATCCGGTAGAGGGCCTGCAGCTCCTGCTCGCGGCGCCTCGGGTCCGGGAACAGGTGCCGGTAGCCGGGGTCGTCGGCCAGTGCCGCCGCCAGCACCTGAGCGGCACCCCGCCGGTCCGCCTCCACGAGCGGGACCAGCACGTCCGGCGTCGTCCGGACCGTGTGCACCCGCGCGGGTCTGCGCTCGGCGCCGTCCGTGACCATAGGCGCATGATCACCCGGACGTTCGTCCAGTTGCAACACCGGGCTGTGACTCGGAGAGCCGTTCGGGTGACGCTCGCCGGTGGGGGTGCCGGGTTCGTCCTCCCAGGTCCGACGTGGTGGGATGTCCGCACGGCGACGGAGCCGACGACGAGCAGGAGGCCGGATGACCCCCGCACGGCAGACCCTGGGCACCCGGGTGCGCCGGGTGGCCGCCCGGACGTTCTGGCTGGTGAGCCGGTGGCGGCTGGTGACGGAGCGGATGCCGGTGGACGGGACCGGCGTGCTGATCGGTGCCCCGCACACGTCCAACTGGGACTTCGTGCTGATGCTCGCGATCGCCTGGGAGGCCGGTCTGCCCCTGCGCTGGCTCGGCAAGCACACCCTGTTCCGGGGGGCTGCCGGCCCGCTGATGCGCGCTCTCGGCGGCATCCCGGTGGACCGGCGGGACCCCACCGGCCTGGTCGACGCCGTTGTGGCGCGGCTGCGGGCCGGTGAGCGGTTCTACCTCGTCGTGACCCCCGAGGGCACGCGCTCCGGCAACGGCTGGAAGTCGGGGTTCTACCGGATCGCCCGCGCCGCGGACCTACCCGTCACCCTCGGCTACGTCGACCGCACCACCATGACCACCGGCCTGGGCCCGACCCTGCGGCTCACCGGGGACGTGCCGGCGGACATGGACCGCATCCGAAGCTTCTACGCCGACAAGTCCGGCCTGGTGCCGGCACGGCGCACGGAGCCCAGGCTGCGCGACGAGGACGGCGCTGCTCCGGCCGTCGACCCCGCACCGGGCGACGCGGGCCCCGCCGGGCTGCGGCCGCCCGCCGCTCCGGATGCGGGTGGGCCGAACCCGACCTAGCGTCGACCGGGTCGGCCGTCGCACGACGGCAGCGAGCAGGAGGGAGCAGCCGATGGGACTCGACGACAAGATCCGTCACCAGGCCCAGGAGGCCAAGGGCAAGGTTGAGCAGGGCGTCGGTCGGGCGACCGACAACGAGCGCCTCGAGGCCGAGGGCAAGAAGGACGAGGCGGTGGGCGAGCTCAAGCAGGAGGGCGACCGCCTCAAGGACAAGCTGTCCTGATTTCCCGCAGCACGCCCCGGCACCGACGTCGGTGCCGGGGCGTCGTGGCGTTCCTGGACGGTCGGTCACGCGTCCCGCGGGCCGTCGTCACAAGGCGGTCGGACGCGGTCGGATTGTGCCGACTCGCCGTCACAATGCTGCACGAAGTGTCCTTACACGCCCGATTGGCTCTCCGACCAGGACTGACGTCCTGCGGGTGAAAAAGCACCAAGTGCCCGAATTGAGGAGTCTGAGGGCCTTCCGGGGCGACTTGTCATCATCTACTGTCTGACCTGTCAGCGAATGGGCAAACCCTCCGCAAGGCGGGGACGCAAAGCCACGGGACCCTCGAGGTCAGCCGGGCTACCGAACAGGCAGGACGGTCACATGGACCAGCGAGGATCGGCAGCAGAACCGGTCAACACGCCCCTCCAGCCCCTCTCCACACCCGTTGCGCGTGTGCAGTCGTGGGCTGGCGTAGCGGCCAGGATCGGCGCGGGGACAGTGATCCCCCACCAGGACCTCGCTGCCTGAGGGCCACCGCCTGAGCCACACCGTGCGCCGTCGGCGCGCTGCGACATCGTCGTTGCCGCTCGCCGTCGGGTCGCCGGATGCCGTCTGGTCGCTGCACGTCGTCCGACGAGGCGCCGCGCGCCGCGAGGTGACTAGAGCTCGCCGAGCTTCTGCAGCCGCCGCATGGCCACCCAGCCCAGCGGGATGCGCAGCCAGTACGTCAGCACCCGGAACAGCACCGCCACGGACAGGGCGACACCGGGGTTGAGCCCGACGACGGCGCCGAGGCTGGCCGTCAGGGCGGCCTCGACCGTGCCGACACCACCCGGCGTCGGCACCAGCGAGCCCGCCGTCGTGCCCGCCAGGTACACGATCGCCACCTTGACCAGGCTGGCGCTCTGGCCGAGCGCGGCGAGGCTCGCGTCGAACGCGAGCACGTAGCCCATGGTCATCACGGTGCTGCCCAGCAGGCCCAGGCCCAGGCGGGTCGGCTGGCCGATCACCTGGATGAACCGCGGCCACGTCTGCCGCAGCGTCGGCATCGCCTTCGCCAGCGCCCACTGCCGCACGCGCGGCACCAGCAGCGCGGCGGCCACGAGGCCGGCGACGGCGGCGACGGCGACGAGCACCACAGGGGAGACGGGCAGCGCCGACTGCTGCTGCGTCCCGGACAGCAGGGACAGCACCAGCAGCAGGAGCACGGTGACGACGAACTGCGTCACCTGCACCAGCGCGACGGTGGCCGCCGCGAGGGTGGCCGAGACGCCCCGCTTGGTCAGCGTGCGCAGGTTGAGCGCCGCGGGGCCGATGCCGGCGGGTGCCGCGAGGGCGACGAACGTGCCGGCTGTCTGCACCAGGGTGGCCCGCCACAGCGGCACCTTGACGGGGCTGAACGCGACCAGCGCCAGAGCTCCGCCGAGCAGCGTGATCAGGCCCAGCGCATAGGCCAGGACCGAGTACCGCCAGTCGCTGGCGCGCAGGGCGGCGGCGATCTCGTTCACGTTGATCGTGGTGAGCACCACGAACACGGCCACCACCGTGACGATGATCGTCAGCAGCGTCCGGGCGCCGAACCGCACGAGCTGCTGCGGCTCCACGTCCGCCTGGGGCAGCCGGGCCACCAGCGCCTCGCGGACCTCCGTCAGCACCTCCTTGTGCGCCCGCATCGCCTCGCGCGTCTGCCGCGGCAGGGCGATGGTCTGCAGCAGCGGACCGATGGCGGCCACGTCGGCGGCGTCGAGCGCATCCGCTGCCGACCGGACGGCGCGCTCGGCGCCCACTCGCAGGGCCAGCAGCGCCAGCACCTGCATCAGGTCCATCCGTCGGGCCAGCTCGGACGACGCGACGTCGCCCTGCTCCCAGCCGGTGAGCCACACCCGCGGGACCCCGTGCGAGACGGGTCCGACGACGATGTTGTCGCTGGTCACGGCACGGTGGGCGATGCCGGCCGCGTGGGCGCGGCGCAGCTGGGCCCACACCGCGCGCAGCAGCTCGTCGGTCAGCCGGGCGTCCGGCAGGTCGGTCAGCGGGACGCCGCCGTGCGGGTGGTCCAGCAGCAGCAGCATCGAGTCGGCGTTCTCGCCGATCCGCAGCAGGCCGGGGGTGTCCACACCGGCGGCCTCGGCGGCGTAGGAGAGCAGGGCGGCGCGCTCGGCGGCCTGGCGCAGGGACACCACCGACCGGCCCTCGAGACCGCGCAGCCGCAGGCTGCGCCACAGGCGGGCCAACGAGCCGACCACCTGGCGGTCGCGGTCGAGGACCACCAGGTCGAGCACCTCGTCGTACGCCGTCTCGACTCGGTACACGCGGGTGCCGGACGAGCGGGCCAGCGCGGCAGAGGCCGGGTCGGGATCGGGCAGCGGCGGGTACCGGTCGCGGTGCGGTGCCGCGGCGGTCTCCTGGTCCGGCACCCGCACCAGCCGCCGCGGCGTGTAGCCGGCCCGGCGCACACCCACCGCGAGGTCCTCGCCGTACGCGCGCTGCGGGGCGACGCCGGACACGTACCGGACGGCCATCCCGACGATGCGGCCCAGCAGCACCGACACCGCGACGCCCGGCAGGGACACCTGCCCGGTGATCAGGGTGATGCCCACGGCCACCCACAGGGCGTTCCAGCCCCACCGCACGGAGGTGCTGACCCGGGACCCGGCGACGGTCAGCACCCCGGCCGCCAGCGCGGCGTACGCCGGCAGCGTCAGCTGCCAGCCGGTGCCGACGCGGATCGAGAGGTTCTGGGCCAGGTCGGTGGACGTCAGGCCGCTGATCAGCCAGTGCGCGCCGGCGTTCAGCGCGAGCGCCGCAGCACCGCCGACCATCGTCTCCAGCAGCAGCCGTCCGCGCCGGCGCAGCGCCTGCTCGCCGAGCACCAGCAGCGGCACCGCCAGCGTGATCAGCCCGACCAGGGCGTTCACCGGGACGAACAGGATGCGTCGCAGCAGGGTGGCGAAGCCCTGGACGTCCTCCGCGACGCCGGAGGTGGTGTTGTGCGCGTACGACGCCAGCGCCAGCACCAGCGCCACGCCGAGCACCCCGAGCACCACGCCCAGCAGGTCGCTGGGATGCTGCACGCGCGACGTCGGGACGTCGATCACCTCGACCGGAGGAGGTGGCACCGCCGTGTGCAGCCGGAGGGTCGGTTGCTCGTGCGGGTCGGTGCCGGGCACGTCCTGCGCCGTGTCGTCCGCACGG
Organism: Cellulomonas sp. NTE-D12; assembly: GCF_027923705.1. Taxonomy (NCBI): domain Bacteria; kingdom Bacillati; phylum Actinomycetota; class Actinomycetes; order Micrococcales; family Cellulomonadaceae; genus Cellulomonas; species Cellulomonas electrica. The sequence continues at coordinate 57,971 of NZ_AP026442.1, forward strand.
GCGCCGGGCCCGGAGGACTGGGCGGTCATGCGGGCGAGTCTAGGCAGGGGACCCTCACGGGCGCGGTCGGTCGGCGCGGGTTCCGCGAGCCGTCTGCCGGGCGCTCGGGACAGTCGGGTGAGCGGTGCTCGGAGCGCTCAGGACGACCGCGCGGGGTGCTCGGAGCGCTCAGGACAGACCGAGCGCGGTGCGCCAGTGCGCCGGGACCAGCGCGTACCCGATGAACACGACCATGTCCATCACGGCGTGGGCGACCACCAGGGGCATCACCCGCCGGCGTCGGCGGTAGTACTCGGCGAACACGACGCCCATCACCGCGTTGCCGACGAACGGTCCCCAGCCCTGGTACAGGTGGTACGAGCCGCGCAGCAGGGCGCTCGCGGCCACCACCAGCGGGCCGCGCCAGCGCAGCTCGCGCAGCCGTTCCGAGAGGTAGCCGACCGCCACGACCTCCTCGAGCAGCGCGTTCTGCACCGCGGAGAAGACGAGCACCGGCACCGTCCACCACGCCGCGTTCAGCGCGCTGGCCTGCACCTGCACGGTGATGCCGAGCGCCCGCCCGGCGGCGTACAGGCCGAGGCCGGGGATGCCGATGGCAGCCGCCAACCCCACACCGACGGCCAGGTCCTGCCACGGGCGGCGAGCATCGAGGCCGAGGCGACGCACCGCCGAGCGGCCGTTGGCCGACAGGAGGTACAGCGCGAGCGCGACGGGCACCAGGGCGAACGCGATGGAGAGCAGCTGGTAGGTCAGGTCCAGGAGCGGCCGTGGGGACTGGCTCTGGTTCAGCGCGGTGCTCTGGGACGCCAGCGGGGGCCCGGCGGTCAGGCTGGCGACCAGGCTGACCACCGCGTACACGCCGGAGCGGCCGAGGGACAGGCCGAGGACGATCCAGATCTCGGCGGTCAGGCGGCGGGAGAGCGCGCGCCGACCGGGTTGCGGGGTTCCGGCGGGTCGTTCGCCCGACGTCGTCGGTTCGGCAGGTGCCGTCCGGGCTGCCGAGCCGGGGCCCGCAGGGTCCATCAGCCTTCGCTCGGCCGCCGTCGGGGCGGCGCCCGTGGCGTCCCGGGCTGCCTCGTCGGCCGACATGCCGCGAAGCGTACGACCGGCACCTACGTGCCGACGCGACCCGGCATGCCGCTCGGAGGTCTGGCGTGCCGCTCGGAGGTCCGGCGTGCCGCTCGGAGGTCGGGCATCGGTTCTCGGCGTGTACGCCCTCTGTACGTACATCAGGCGTACACACGAGAAGAGAACCTCCCCTCGGCCCGCGACACGCTGTCGTGGTGGTGTGGGGACTTCGGACGGGGTCGGACGTGTCCGGGTGGGGTCGGACGGGTGCCGGCGGGTCTGGCGGGCTGCTGGTGCAGGGATGGCGTCGGACGCGCCGGTGGTGCAGGGCGGGATCTGACGGGGTGCTGGTGCCTGGGGTCCAGCGTGATGCTGGGGGGGTCGGGTCAGGTGGGCGCGGACGGGGGCCGGCCTGGACGGCGGGGTGGGCGGAGCCCGGGCGGGGTGCGTCCCGCCCGGGCCAGAGCCTCGCGGAGCAGCAGCTCGATCTGCGCGTTGACGCTGCGCAGGTCGTCGGCGGCCCACCGGGCGAGCGCGTCGTGCACCGCGGGGTCCAGCCGCAGGAGCACCGCCTTGCGCTCGCGCGGCTCGCCGCCCTCGTTCACGGGTGGCTCACGTGTACAGGGACCCGGTGTTGACGATCGGCGTGGCCCGGCTGTCGCCGCACAGCACGACGAGCAGGTTGGACACCATCGCCGCCTTGCGCTCCTCGTCCAGGGTGACCACCGCGTGGTCCTCGAGGCGCTTGAGCGCGTCCTCGACCATGGAGACGGCACCCTCGACGATGCGGCTGCGGGCCGCGATGATCGCGCCGGCCTGCTGGCGCTGCAGCATCGCCTGGGCGATCTCGGGGGCGTACGCGAGGCTGGAGATGCGCGCCTCGACCACCTCGAGACCGGCGATCGCCACGCGGGCGGCGACCTCCGCGGCGATCTCGCCGGACACCACGTCGGTCGCGCCGCGCAGGGTCTCCTCGCCGGTGTCCGGGCGGTCGTAGGGGTGAGACATCGCGACGTGGCGCAGGGCCGACTCGGACTGCACGCGGACGAAGTCGACGTAGTCCTCGACGGCGAACGTCGCCTTGGCGGTGTCCGCCACCTGCCAGACGACGATCGCGGCGATGTTCACCGGGTTGCCGTCGGCGTCGTTGACCTTGAGCTCGTTGGTCTCGAAGTTGCGCACCCGCACCGACACCCGGCGGCGGTTGCTGAGCGGGACGGTGGTGAACAGGCCGGTGCGGCGGACGGTGCCGATGTAGCGGCCGAACAGCTGCACCACCCGGGTGGAGCCGGGGCTGATCACGCCGACCCCGGTGAAGGTGAGGACGGCGACGGCGATCAGCAGCACACCGAGGCCGGCGTGCGAGTCGTCGCCGGTGGAGTCGGCCTGCGCGAACTGGTTGAACGCCGTGATGACCAGGGCGACGTCGATCAGCAGCAGCAGCACCGTGGCGGCGCTGCCGAGGGACCAGGCGGTCCGCTCGGACACGTCGACCCGCGTCCCTCCGCTGCCCACGGGGCGACCGGCGGGTTGACCCCCCACCGAAGCCTGGGGGGGTGGGGCGATGTCCGACATCTGGCTCGTACTCCTTCGCTGACCGGCGGCCCCGGTGCGGGGCTGCGATAGCAAAGTGATATCAGGTTTCGAGTCGGACCGGGAGGGATTGGAGGACGACGATGCCCGGGGCCGACGCGGTGGTCGGCGCCCGGGCATCGGGCTGAGCGGTCGCCTCAGGAGAAGCGCTGGCGTCAGGAGAAGCGGCGCAGGCGCAGCGAGTTGGTGACGACGAGCACGGAGGAGAACGCCATCGCCGCACCCGCGATCATCGGGTTGAGCAGGCCGGTCGCCGCCAGCGGGATCGCCGCCACGTTGTACGCGAAGGCCCAGAACAGGTTCTGCCGGATGATCCGCAACGTGGTGCGCGACAGCCGGATCGCCTGGGGCGCCGACTGCAGGTCACCACGCACCAGCGTCAGGTCGGCTGCCTCGATGGCGACGTCCGTGCCGGTGCCCATCGCCAGGCCGAGGTCGGCCGACGCCAGCGCGGCGGCGTCGTTCACGCCGTCGCCGACCATCGCCACGGTGGCGCCGCCGGCACGGAGCCGCTCGACGGCGGCCACCTTGTCCTCGGGGAGCACCTGCGCCACCACGTCGGCCTCGTCGATGCCGACCTCGCGCGCCGCCACCCGAGCGGCCCGCGGGTTGTCGCCCGTGAGCAGCACCGGACGCATGCCGAGCGCTCGCAGCTCGGCGATCGCCTGTGCCGACGTCGGCTTCACCGGGTCGCGGAGCACCAGCACGCCACGCGCCGAGCCGTCCCAGGCGGCCATCACGGCGGTGGCGCCGTCCGCCTCGGCGGCGTCGAACCGCTCGTCGAGCGGGGTGGTGTCGACGCCCTGCTCGTGCAGCCAGGCGGGACGCCCGACGAGCACGCGACGGGCGAGTCCGACACCGGCGTGCGCGGCGCGCACCACGCCGGCGACGCCGCGGCCGGGGGTCTCGACGAAGTCGTGCACGTCCAGCTCGGGTGCCGCGGAGGTCATGTCGGCGGTCCCGACTGCGGTTGCCACGTCGACCGCGCCGGCGGCGGAGGTCGTCGTGCGTTCGTCTGCCGCTGCCGTGATCGCCGCTGCGATCGGGTGCTGGGAGCCGCGCTCCACGGCGCCGGCCACCGCGAGGACGTCGTCCGCGTCGACCCCGTCCGCCGCCAGCACGTCGACCAGGCGCATCGCACCGGCGGTGATCGTGCCGGTCTTGTCGAGCACCACGGTGTCCACGGCGCGGGTGCGCTCGAGGATCTCCGGGCCCTTGATCAGGATGCCGAGCTGCGCGCCGCGGCCGGTTCCCACCAGCAGGGCGGTCGGTGTGGCCAGGCCCAGGGCGCAGGGGCAGGCGATGATCATCACGGCGACGGCGGCGGTGAACGCCGCCTGAGCCGAGGCGCCGGACAGCAGCCACACCACGAGCGTCGCGACGGAGAGGGCCAGCACCACCGGGACGAACACCGCCGAGATCCGATCCGCCAGCCGCTGCACCGGTGCCTTGCCGGTCTGCGCCGAGGCGACCAGCCGGCCGATCTGTGCCAGTCGGGTCTGCTCGCCGACGCGGGTGGCCCGCACGACGAGGTGGCCGGAGGTGTTGACGGTGGCACCGGTGACGGCGTCGCCCGGGCCGACGTCCACCGGCACCGGCTCGCCGGTGAGCAGCGAGGCGTCCACCGCGGCCGTGCCGCGCACCACGACGCCGTCGGTCGCGATCTTCTCGCCGGGGCGGACCACGAACTCGTCGTCCACCCGCAGCGCGCTGATCGGCACCCGTCGCTCCACGCCGCCCACCAGGACGGACACGTCCTTGGCGCCGAGGTCCAGCAACGCCCGCAGGGCGTCACCGGCCCGGCGCCGCGAGCGGTGCTCGGCGTACCGGCCGGCGAGCAGGAACGTGGTGACCACGGCGGCCACCTCGAAGTAGAGCTCGGGCGTGGTCATGCCGTGCGCGCGTGACGGGATCAACGTCGGCCGCATGTGCATGCCCAGCTCACCGGCGCCGCCCAGCAGCAGCGCCCACAGCGACCACGTGGTGGCCGCGATGATGCCGAGCGACACCAGGGTGTCCATGGTCGACGAGCCGTGCCGGCCGGCGGCCAGCGCCGCCCGGTGGAACGGCAGCGCCGCCCACGTCGCCACCGGCAGGGCCAGGGCGGCCACCACCCACTGCCACCCGCGGAACTGCAGCACCGGCACCATCGAGATCAGCACCACGGGCACCGTCAGCACGGCGGCGAGCCGCAACCGCCGCCGCAGGTCGGTGCCGCGGGCATCGGTGGGCGCGGAGGTGTCCTCGTCGCCCATGTCCATGCCCATGCCACCGGTGACCGCGGCGATCTCCTCGTCGGTCATCGGCGGGGTCGGCGTGATCGGGTGCGCGTCGTACCCGGCGGCCTGCACGGCCGCGACCAGGGCGTCGACGTCCGCCGGGGAGCCGCCCTCGGGCACCGCGACCCGCACGTGCGCCTGCTCCAGCGCAAGGTTCACCGTCGCCTGCACCCCGGGCACGCGGTTGAGCCGCTTCTCCACGCGGGCGACGCAGGAGGCGCAGGTCATCCCCTCGACGGCGAGGTCGAGCTCGACCACCCCGGTCGCGTCCGGGGTGCCGGCGACGGAGGTGCTCACAGCAGCGAGCCCCGCGGGGTCACCGCGTAGCCGGCCTCGTCGATCGCGGCGGCGATCGCCTCGTCGGAGATCGGGGCGTCGGACGTGACCTTCACCGGGGACGAGCCGCCGGCGACCAGGTCGATCGACACGTCGGTGACACCGGGGATGGCCGTCAGCTCGGACGTGACGTGCTGCACGCAGTGGCCGCAGGTCATGCCGTCGACGGAGAACTGGGTGGTGGTGCTCATGGCTTCTCCTTGGTTGGTGGTGCGGGACTCAGCTGCGGACGAGCCGGGCGATCGCGTCGGCCGCCTCGCGGACCTTCTCGTGACCGGCCTCGTGGGACTGCCGGGCGGCGTCGACGACGCAGTGGTCGAGGTGGTCCTCGAGCAGGCCCAGGCCGACGGCCTGCAGCGCCTTGGTCACCGCCGCGATCTGGGTGAGGACGTCGATGCAGTACGTGTCCTCGTCCACCATGCGCGCGATGCCGCGCACCTGCCCCTCCACGCGGCGCAGCCGCTTGAGGTAGGCGTCCTTGTCGTCGCTGTAACCGGGCACCGGGGGTCCTCCTCGCGCGGGCCCTCGTCGACCCGTCGTCCGTGACTATATACCCCTACCGGGTATTGGTACCAGGGACGGACGGCCCGTGTCGGTGACGACCCCCCTAGGCGAGTGCGTCCGCGAAGGCTGAGGATGACGACGACCGGACCACCCGACGGCGAGAGGGCTGCCATGGACCACGTCGCACGAGCAGAGGTGCTGATCGGTGCGCCAGCGGAACGCGTCTGGGACGTCCTGACCAGCCCTGAACCGCGCCCGGAGATCATGTTCGGCGCCCGCACCGTCAGCGACTGGCAGCCCGGCCACCGGATCACGTGGAGCGGCCAGTGGCAGGGCCACCCCTTCGAGGACAAGGGCGAGGTGCTGGAGGTCGAGCGTCCGCACCGGCTGGTGGTGACGCACTTCAGCCCGCTGTCGGGCCAGCCGGACGTGCCGGAGAGCTACCACCGTCTGCAGTACGTGCTGGAACCGGTGGACGGCGGAACCAGGGTCGTCCTCGAGCAGGACAAGAACCCGACGGCCGAGGCGGCCGAGCACAGCGCCGCCAACTGGCGCACGATGCTCGACGGGCTGAAGACGGTGTCGGAGTCACCCGCCACCTAGTCCGCCCCTGCTCCGGCTGTGCCGTGACCGTACAGCCGCCGCGGGCCGACGATGCGGTCAGGCCGTGAGACGCTCCGCCGTGGCGGCGGCGGCAGCGGCCGCCGGCAGGGCGGCCTCGATCCGGCCGATCGCCTCCTCGTCGTGCGCGGCCGAGACGAACCACGCCTCGAACGGCGACGGCGGCGCGTACACGCCCTGCTCGAGCAGTGCGTGGAAGAACGGCGTGTAGCGCCAGTGCTCGCTCGCCAGCACGGCGTCGTAGTCCCGGGCCCCCGCAGCGGCCGGCCCCGGCCCGAACATGGTGCTGAACAGCGAGCCCGCCCACTGCATGGCGTGCGGCACGCCGGCCTCGCCGAGCGCCCGGGACAGGGAGCCGCGCAGCCGGGCCGACGTGGCGTCGACCTGGGCGTAGACGTCCTCGTCGGCCAGCCGCAGCGTCGCGAGGCCCGCGGCCACTGCCACCGGGTTCCCGGACAAGGTCCCGGCCTGGTACACAGGTCCGAGCGGCGCGAGCGACGCCATCACGTCCGCCCGCCCGCCGACCGCCGCGACCGGCAGCCCGCCGCCGATCACCTTGCCGAACGTCAGCAGGTCCGGCGTCCAGCCCTCGGCCTGGCCCTCCAGCCCCCACCAGCCCGCCGGCGACACCCGGAAGCCGGTCAGCACCTCGTCCTGGATCAGCAGGGCACCCGCCTCGGCCGTGATCCGGCGCAGCTCGGCGTTGAAGCCCGGCAACGGCGGCACCACACCCATGTTGGCGGGGGCCGCCTCCATGATCAGGGCGGCGATGCGCGGACCGTGGGCCTCGAAGGCGGTCCGGACGGCATCGAGGTCGTTGTAGGGGAGCACCAGCGTCTCGGCCGCCACCTCGGCGGTGACGCCCGCGGATCCCGGGAGCGCCAGCGTGGCGACGCCGGAGCCCGCCGCGGCCAGCAGCGCGTCGACGTGCCCGTGGTAGCAGCCGGCGAACTTCACGACGAGGTCGCGGCCGGTGAAGCCCCGCGCCAGGCGCAGCGCCGTCATCGTCGCCTCGGTGCCCGTCGACACCAGCCGGATCCGCTCGGCGGCGGGGACGCGGCGGCGGATCTCCTCCGCCAGCTCGACCTCGGCCAGCGTCGGGGCGCCGAAGCTGAGGCCCCGAGCCGCCGCCTCCTGCACCGCCGCGACCACCTCGGGGTGCGCGTGCCCCAGCAGCGCAGGACCCCACGAGCCGACCAGGTCGACGTACTCGTCCCCGTCGACGTCCCGCACGTACGCGCCGTGCGCCGAGGCGATGAACCGCGGCGTCCCGCCGACCGAGCCGTACGCGCGCACCGGCGAGTTCACCCCGCCGGGGATCACCCCCAGTGCGCGGTCGAAGGCGTCCGCGCTCGCGGACTGCTCGGTACGGGCGTGGGTCATCGGGTCCCCTCGGAGAGCCAGTGGGCCAGCTCGACGGCCCAGTAGGTGAGCACGGCATCGGCACCGGCGCGGCGGATCGACAGCACGGACTCGGTGATGGCACGACGGCGGTCGATCCAGCCGTTCGCGGCGGCGGCCTCGATCATGGCGTACTCACCGGACACCTGGTACGCCCAGACCGGCACGGGAGACGTGGCGGCCACGTCGGCCAGCACGTCCAGGTAGGACATCGCCGGCTTCACCATGACGACGTCGGCCCCCTCGGCCACGTCGGCCTCCACCTCGCGGGCGGCCTCCCGGCGGTTGGCGGGGTCCATCTGGTACGTGCGGCGGTCGCCCTGCAGCTCGCTCTCGACGGCCTCACGGAACGGGCCGTAGAACGCCGACGCGTACTTGGCGGCGTAGGCGAGCAGCGCGGTGCCGGTGAACCCCGCCGCGTCGAGGGCGTCGCGGCAGGCCGCCGTCTGGCCGTCCATCATCCCGGACAGCCCGATCAGGTCGACCCCCGCCTCGGCCTGCGCGAGCGCCATGTCGGCGTACCGCACCAGCGTCGCGTCGTTGTCCACGCTGCCGTCCGGCGCCAGCACGCCGCAGTGGCCGTGGTCGGTGAACTCGTCCAGGCACAGGTCCGCCTGCACGACGAGCGCGTCGCCCACCTCGGCCACCACGTCGGCGATCGCCAGGTTGAGGATGCCGTCCGGTTCGGTCGCGCAGCTGCCGACCGCGTCGCGGCGCAGCGGGATGCCGAACAGCATCACGCCGCCGATGCCGGCCTCGGCCGCCTCGGCGGCGGCGCGGCGCAGCGAGTCGCGGGTGTGCTGCAGCACGCCGGGCATCGAGCCGAGCGGGCGGGGGTCGGTCAGCCCCTCCTTGACGAACATCGGCAGGATCAGCTGCTCGGCGTGCACCCGCGTCTGGGCGGCGAGGCGGCGGCGGGCGGGGGTGGCGCGCATCCGGCGCAGGCGGGTGCGACCCGGGGTGGGGACGGCGGTCGGCACGGAGGTCGGGACGCTGGTCGGGACCGTGGTCATCGGGTCTCCTTCGGATCGAGTTCTGCTGCGTCCGGTGCGGCGGGAGCCGGGGGGACATCGCCGTGGGCGGCCGCCACCGCGTCGGCCAGGGCGCCGACCAGGGCGGTCATGGTGCGTTCGGGGGCGACGACGGCCACCGGCAGGCCCGCGTCGCGGGCCGCGTCCGCCGTCGTCGGCCCGATGCAGGCGAGCAGCGTCCCTGCCGGCGCAGGGCCCAAGCGTGCCGCGAGGGCCCGCACGGTGCTCGGCGAGGTGAGCAGTGCCGCGGAGATCGACCCGTCGCGCCATGCGGCGACCACGTCGTCGGGCGCCGGGCCGGCGGGCACCGTGCGGTAGGCGACCACGTCGTCGACCGCCCAGCCACCGGCGCGCAGCCCGTCCACCAGGTCCGGGCCGGCCAGGTCGCCGCGGGCGAACAGCACGCGCGCGCCCGCGACGTCGGGCCGGGGCCACGCCTCGGCGAGCGCGCGGGCGCCGGACGTCCCGACGAGGTCCGCCGTCACACCCACGGTCGCGAGCGCCCGGGCCGTCGCCGGTCCGACGGCTGCGACCCGGGTGGTGCCCACCACGTCGCCCAGCGCCTCGGCGCTCTCGAGCGCGCGGCCGACGAGCGCGCCGACCGCCGCCGCGCTCGTCACCGCCAGCCAGGTGTACCGCCCGGCGCGCAGGTCCGTCATCGCGGCGTCGAGCACCGCCGGGTCGTCGATCGCCTCGGTGCGCACCAGCGGCACCACCACCGGCTCGGCACCGACGGCTCGCAGCGCCGCCTCGGCGTCGGCGCTCCCGGACGCCGGCCGGGGCACCAGCACCCGCAGACCCGCCAACGGACCGGTCATCCGCGCACGTCCTGCTGCTCCCGGACACCGGGCTGGCCGGCGTCAGGCGCCGCCGGACGGGCCGATGCGCTCGGTCCGACCGGCGCCAGCTCCGCCGCGCCGTCCTCCAGCAGCAGGTCGGCCACCCGAGTGCCCAGGTCGGCGGCGGCCGCCACGTCTGGCACGGCAGCGCGCAGCGTGCGGCGCAGCGCCCGGCTGCCGTCGACCCCGGCCACCACGGCCTGCAGCTCGAGCTGGTCGCCGACCAGCTGGGCGAGCGCTCCGACCGGTGCCGCGCAGCCCGCCTCGAGCCGCGCCAGCAGCGCCCGCTCCGCGGTGACTGCCAGCCGGGTGGCGGGATCGTCCAGCGTGCGCAGCGCCGCTGCCAGCGGACCGTCCCCCACCGCGTCCGCCGCACGGACCTCCACGGCCAGCGCCCCCTGCCCGGGCGCCGGCAGCATCAGGTCGGCGTCGAACACCTCGGTCACCGCGTCGAGCCGACCGAGCCGGGCCAGCCCCGCGCGCGCCAGCACCACCGCGTCGAGGTCCCCGGGACCGGAGCCACCCGCAACCCGGCCGAGCCGGGTGTCGACGTTCCCGCGCAGGTCCACCACGTCCAGGTCCGGACGTGCGGCGCGCAGCTGCGCGGCGCGCCGCGGCGAGCCCGTGCCGACGCGTGCACCGCGCGGCAGCCCGGCCAGCGTCAGCCCGTCCCGGGCGCAGAGCGCGTCACGGGGGTCCTGGCGCACCGGCATCGCCGCGACCACCAGCCCCGGCGCCGCACTGGTCGGCAGGTCCTTGAAGGAGTGGACCGCCACGTCGCAGCGTCGCTCGAGCAGGGCGTCGCGCAGGGCGGTGACGAAGACGCCGGTACCGCCCAGCGCCGCGAGGGACGCCCGGCTGCGGTCGCCCTCCGTGCGCACGCGCACCGTCTCCACGTCGAGCCCGGCCGCCATGAGGTCGGCGGCGACGTGTCCGGTCTGGGTGAGCGCGAGCGCACTCGCGCGCGTGCCGATGCGCACCTGCATGGGCGTCAGTGTCCCTCCGGCTGCTGTGGCGTCGAAATTCGGGGCGATCGAGACGCTTTCCGGCCGTGGTGCCGGACGGCATTGCGACCCACGGCACACCCGGCCCCAGAAATCATCGACCGCACATTTATGACAGCCCGTCAGAAAAATGGCGGCCTGTCGACTCGCGACGTCGGTTCAGCCCCGCGGCGCGAGCGCCGTCAGCAGCGCCGCGGCGGCCGAGCGCGCCTGCGGCACCACGGAGGCGAGCCCGTTCCCCGACACCCATGCGCCCGTCAGCGCGAGCCCCGGCACTCGGTCGACCGCGTCGCGGACCGCCGCCACGGCGTCCCGGTGGGCGGCGCTCGGCCGGGGCAGCGCCTGCGTCCACCGCACCACGTCGTGACCCACCAGCCGCTCGGCCGGCAGCGGCACGCCCAGCAGCACCGCGGCGTCCGCCAGGGCCAGCCGCACCAGCTCGTCACCGGACGGCAGCGCCGCGGCGTCGCCCTCGGCGCGGCCGAACGAGAGCCTGACCACGTGGCGGCCCGGTCCGGCCGCCGCGGCGAGCCACTCCCACTTCGCGGTGGCGTGCGTGAGCGCCTTGGCGGTCACGTCGGTGACGTCCGGGGCCACCAGCACCCCCGTGCCGCGGGGCGCCGCGTCGAGCGCGGTGACGCCGTCGAGCACCAGCGTGACCAAGGTGACCGGCGTCCCGTCGTCCGTCTGCATGGAGCCGGGGTCGGCACCGGTGAGCTCGGCGATCAGCGGGACCGCGGCAGCCGTGGCCAGCAGCACGCGGTCGGCGTGCAGCTCCTCCTTCGCGGTCCGCACGACGAAGCCGCGGACCGGATCGACCTCCGCCCCGGTCCGGTCGTCGTCCACCGCCAGACCGGTGACCGCGGACCGCACGCGCACCTCGCCGCCGTGCGCCCGCACGTCCGCGACCAGCGCGTCGACCAGCCGCCACACGCCGCCGGACAGCCCCTGCACCGCGGACCCGGCCGGTGCCGCTGCCCGCAGCGCGCCCACCGCCTTGCCGAGCGTCCCGTGCTGCGCCAGTGCCGCCCGCAGCCCCGGCGCGACGACGTCCACCGCCAGCTGGTCCGGGTCGGCCGCGTGCACGCCCCCGACCAACGGACGCACCAGCCGGTCCAGCACCCGGGCGCCCATCCGGCTCCGCACCAGGGCGCCGAGCGTGGTGGCGTCCGCGCCCACCCGTGCCGGCAGCACCCCGTCGAGCCGGGCGCGCCACGAACCGAGCGTGCCGAGCGTGCGGCGCACGTCCGCGGCACCGGGGTCGGTCGGGATGCCGAGCAGCCCGGTCGCCGGCAGCGGGCCGTCGCCGGTCACCAGGTGCACCCAGGAGCCGCGCGGCGCCGGTGTGCACAGGTCGTCGGCCATCCCCAGCTCGCCGACCAGGGCGGCTACCGCCCCGCCGCGCGTCGCGAACGACTCCGCACCCGCGTCCAGCCGCAGCCCCGCCACGTCGTGCGACCGCACGGCGCCGCCCGGGGCGTCCCGGCCGTCCAGCACCAGCACCCGCAGGCCCGCCCGGGCGAGGTCACGCGCCGCGACCAGCCCACCGAGACCGGCGCCGACGACGACGGCGTCCCAGCGCTGCTCCTCCGGCACGGCGTCGACCCGCGCGCCCCCGGCGACGCCCGCCACGTCGGCGTCCTCGGTCACAGCGAGTGCACCAGCTCGACCAGCCTGGTCAGCACGTCGGGATCGGTGTCCGGCGGCACACCGTGACCGAGGTTGACCACGTGCGCCGGTGCCACCGACCCGCGCTCCACCACGTCCCGCACGTGCGCCTCGAGCACCTCCCACGGCGCCGCGAGCATCGCGGGGTCCACGTTCCCCTGCAGCGGCGTACGACCGCCCAGCCGCCAGCTCGCCTCGTCCAGCGGCACCCGGTAGTCCACGCCCATCACGTCGGCACCGGCGTCCCGCATCGCCACGAGCAGCTCGCCGGTGGCGACCCCGAAGTGCACGGCACGCACGCCGAGCTCCCGCACGCCGGCCAGCACCCGTGCCGAGGCGGGCACCACGTGCTGCGTGTAGTCGGTCAGCGACAGCGACCCCGCCCAGGAGTCGAACAGCTGCGCCGCCGACGCCCCGGCACGCACCTGCGCCTGCAGGAAGGCCCCGGTCACGTCCGCCGCCCAGCTCATCAGCGCGTGCCACGCGGCCGGGTCGGAGTGCATCAGCCGGCGGGCGCCCAGGTGGTCGCGGGATGCCCGGCCCTCGACGAGGTACGCGGCCAGCGTGAAGGGTGCGCCGGCGAACCCGATCAGCGGGGTGTCGCCCAGGGCGGCCACCGCGGCGCGTACCCCGGCGGTGACCGGGGCGGACCGCTCGTCGTCCAGCGGGCCCAGGTCGCGCAGCCGGGCGACGTCGTCGAGCGTCCGCACGGGCGAGGCGAACACGGGCCCCACCCCCGGCTCGATCTTCACGTCGACGCCGAGCAGCGCCATGGGCACGACGATGTCCGAGAAGAAGATCGCCGCGTCGACGCCGTGCCGGCGCACCGGCTGCAGCGTCAGCTCCGCCGCGAGGTCCGGGTCCAGGCACGAGTCGAGCATCGCGACGCCCGCGCGCGAGGCCCGGTACTCCGGCAGCGACCGTCCCGCCTGGCGCATGAACCACACCGGCAACCGCCGTGGCCGGTGCCCGGAATACGCGCTGACCAGGGGAGAATTGGCGGTGCGGCCGGTACGCAGAGGGTGGTCCTCGGGAAGGGTCACACCGCGATTGTGCCGGACAAATGTTCGGGTGATTCAATCGGCGGCGTGGCGCTGCTCAGCTGTGCCGCCAGCCACCACGACCTCGAGCTGTCCGCCCTGGAACGTCTGTCCACCGACTGGGCCGGCGTCGGCCCCGAGCTCGTGGCGGCGGCGGGTCCCGTCCGGGGTGCCGTGGTCCTCGCCACGTGCAACCGCTTCGAGCTGTACCTGGACGTGGACGACGAGCGGCTCGCCGAGGCCTGCGCCGCGGCGTCCGAGGCCGTCGCCGCGCGGTCCGGTCTGGCGCCGACCACCGTCCGCGGGCACCTGCGCCACCGGACCGAGACCGAGGCCGCCCAGCACCTGTTCGCCGTCGCCGCCGGGCTGGACTCGATGGTGGTCGGCGAGCGCGAGATCGCCGGACAGGTGCGGCGCGCGCTGACCCACGCGCGCCGCGAGGGGACCACCACGTCGGTGCTGGAGCAGCTGTTCCAGCGGGCGTCGCGGGTGTCCCGTGCGGTCGAGGCGGCGACCGGGCTCGGCGGCACGGGCCGGTCCGTGGTTGGGGTCGCGCTCGACCTCGCGGCGGGCACGCTGCCCCGGCACGTGCACGACGGGGCGGCCGCCGCGGACGAGCACGTGGACTGGTCAGGGCTGCGCGTGGTGCTGGTCGGCACCGGCTCCTACGCCGGCGCCAGCCTCGCGGCACTGCGCAGCCGGGGGTGCCGGGACGTGCGGGTGTGGTCGGCCAGCGGCCGGGCACCGGCCTTCGCCGAGGCTCGCGGTGCGCACGTCGCCGACCCGGACCTGCTGTCCGAGCTCGCCCACGCCGACCTCGTCGTCGCCTGCAGCGGCACCGGCGGACCGGTGCTGCACGGGTCGGCGCTCGCGGCCGTCCGGTCCGCCGCGGGGAACGCCGAGCCGCTGACCGTCGTGGACCTCGCGCTGCGGCACGACGTGGACCCGAGCGTGGGTGCGTTGCCCCAGGTGCACCTCGTGTCGCTGCACTCGGTCGCGGAGCACGCCCCGGCCGGCTCGGTGGCGGTCACCGAGGCCACGGAGATGGTGGCTGCCGCCGCGGCGGAGTTCGTCGCCGAGCGCCGGGTCCGTGCCTGGGACCCCGCCGTCGTCGCCGAGCGCACGCGGGTGCTCGCGGCGACCGAGGACGACCAGGCTGCTCGCCGACGCGCCCGTGCGGCGCTGCACGGCCCGACCGTCCGTGCTCGGGAGGCTGCCCGGCGCGGCGACGTCGACGCGTACCGTCAGGCGCTCGCGGAGCTGGCCGTCGTCCAACCCGTCGTCGGCGACTCGATCGCCTGAGCCTGACGCGGCACCGCATCGGCCCTGGTCGCGGCGCCCGGAGCGCCCGGCCGCCCGCCCGACGACGGACGTGCCGGGCCTGGACGGGGGGAGCGCCAGGCCCGGCACGCGTCCGGGGTGCTGCGCGGACCGCAGACCGCGCCGCCGGGGTCCGTCAGTAGTGCGCGTGGTGCTGGTAGGGGGCGCCGTAGGAGCGCTGGGGGGTCGTCGTCGGACCGGGGGCCCACGTGAGGGGCACCACCTGGTTGGTCTGCAGGTCGGTGAGCTCGGCGGCGTAGACCACTGCCTCGTACACGCCGGCCTCCACCTGCTGCAGGTGCAGCCGCTCGGCGCGGTCCATGTCGTCGCCCAGGTGGGAGATGCGGGCGACCACGTACCGCTGCGCGTCCTGCCACTGGTCCACCACGCGCACCGCGAGGCCGTTCCAGCGTGCCGTCAGGTCGAGCTCGAACAGCTCCGAGACCTCGGTGCGGGCGACGTGCCGGTACCAGCGGCCGCTCGGCGACTGGTCGAACCCGGTCTCCGCCAGCGGCGGGTTGGCCAGCGCCAGCACCACGGTGTCGTCGTCCAGCACGTCTGCCTCGAGGTACGCCGAGTGCCACTTGGCCACCGGCCCGACGCAGCGCGAGAGCGACGACAGGCCGGGCTGGCCCGGGATGCCGGGCGCCGAGGTCCAGCCGGTGCCCACGTCGCCGTACCAGGCGAGCAGCCGCGAGCTGCCGTCGGAGTACACCCGCACCAGCTCGGTGCGCGGCGGGATGCGGGAGTGCCGCAGCCACCACAGCGGGACGATGTAGCCGGGCACGTCGCGGTACTGCAGCTGCGGTGACGACTCGAAGCGGAGCAGGTCCACGTGGTCGTCGGTGGGCCGGAACGGTGAGCCGGGGTAGCCGAGCCCGTGCACCTCGAACAGCTGCGCCGGGGTGGTGGCGAACGACACGTCCGCGGCGCGCACCACGTAGCCGGCCATCCGGTCGTGACCGTTGACCAGGTGCGCGTACGACGACGCGGGTGTGACCACCTTCTGCATGAGCGTCACGGGAGAACCCTGCTGCGAGATGGGGAGGAACCGGGTGAACCGGACGAGCCGTGGGCATTCTTGCCCTAACCGGCACACGTGTCCAGGTTGCGGCGCGTCGCCGCGGGAGCGCTCACACGGTCGGGCGACGGCGCCGTCGCCGTCCCCCGGTCGTCAGTCCGTGAGGTGGTCCACCAGGTCCGCGGCGATGCCGGTGTACGACGCGGGCGTCATCGCCTGCAGTCGGGCGGCCACGTCGTCGGGCAGGCCCAGGCTGCCGATGAACTCGCGCATGTCCGCCGCCGTCAGCCGGTGCCCGCGCGTCAGCTCCTTGAGCCGCTCGTACGGGTTCTCCATGCCGGTGACGCCGGCGACCGAGGCGGCGCGCATCGCCGACTGGACCGGCTCCGCGAGCACCTCCCAGTTCTGGTCGAGCTCCGCGGCCAGCAGCGCCGGGTCGACCGCCAGCCCGCCGAGACCCCGGCGCACGTTGTCGATCGCCAGCAGGCTGTGCCCGAACGCCGGGCCGATGTTGCGCTGCGTGGTCGAGTCGGTCAGGTCCCGCTGCAGGCGGCTGGTGACCAGGGTCGCGGCGAGGGTGTCGAGCAGGGCGGAGGAGATCTCGAGGTTCGCCTCGGCGTTCTCGAACCGGATCGGGTTCACCTTGTGCGGCATCGTCGAGCTGCCGGTGGCGCCCGGGACGGGGATCTGCGTGAAGACGCCGCGGGAGATGTACGTCCACACGTCCGTCGCCAGGTTGTGCAGCACGCGGTTGAACCGGGCGACGTCCGCGTACAGCTCCGACTGCCAGTCGTGCGACTCGATCTGCGTGGTCAGCGGGTTCCAGGTCAGGCCGAGGTGCTCGACGAACGTGCGGGAGACGAGCTGCCAGTCAGCGCCCGGCACCGCGGCGGTGTGCGCGCCGTACGTTCCGGTGGCGCCGTTGAGCTTGCCGAGGTACTCGTCGGACTCGATGCGGCGCAGCTGCCGGCGCAGGCGGTGCGCCAGCACGGCGAGCTCCTTGCCGAGCGTGGTCGGCGTGGCCGGCTGGCCGTGCGTGAGGGCCAGCATCGGCAGCGCGCGGTGCTCGGCTGCCAGGGCGGCCACCTGGTCGACGAGGTCGACGGCCGCGGGGAACCACACCTGCTGCACGGCCCCGCGCACCATCAGCGCGTAGGACAGGTTGTTCACGTCCTCGCTGGTCAGCGCGAAGTGCACCAGCTCACCGACCGACGGCAGCACGGTGTCGGTGCCCAGCGCCTCGGGCGCTGCCGCCAGCCGCCGCTTGAGGAAGTACTCGACCGCCTTCACGTCGTGCACCGTGGTCCGCTCGATCGCGGCCAGCTCGGCGATCTCCTCGGCGCCGAAGCTGTCCACCACCCCGCGCAGGTACTCCTCCTCCGCCGGGTTGAGCGACGGGGCGCCGGGCACCACCGCGTGCGCGCACAGGTGGATCACCCACTCGACCTCGACGGCGATGCGGGCGCGGTTCAGCGCGGCCTCGGAGAGGTGGTCCACCAGGTCGGCGACGGCCGGACGGTAGCGGCCGTCCAGCGGGCCGAGGGCGATGGCAGGGGTGATGTCGGCCAGGCGCACGCGGGGCATGGCAGCAGTGTCCCAGAGCGGTGGCCGACGACGGCGTGGGGTGCGGACGTCGAGACGGTGAGGCCCGTCGGACGGCTGCGACGGGGTCGTCGCCGGCGTGTCGTGCACCCACAGCCCGGACGGCGCGCTCGTCGTCCGTGTCCTCGATGCTCGGGCGCCCGCCGCGCCCGGGGGCGTCCCTAGCGTCCCGGCCGTGGACATCCGAGGGGCGCAGGTGGTGCTGACGGCGGCGCAGCAGGACGTGGGGTGGGTGCGGGCGCAGGTGGCCGCCTGCCAGGGGCTGCCGTGGAGGTCGCCGGCGGCGGTCGCGTACGAGGACCAGGTCGCGGCGGCCGCTGGGGACCTCGGCCGGTGTGCCCGGGGACTCGTCACGTCGGGACATCTCGTGGCGGCCGGGCTGAACGGTGGACCCACCTGGTGCACCTCGGACGACGGACCGGTACCGCCGGTGCCGGGCGGCGCGATCCCGCCGTCGCGCTCGACGGTGGGCGGCACCTCGGTCCGGGTGGGTGCCGACGGGGTGACCAGCGTCGACCCGCAGGCCCTGCAGACCGCCGCCGCCACGCTCACGTCGTGCGCCGAGCGCCTCGACCACGTCCACGCGTCGCTGTCCACGCTGACGGTCGCGCTGCCGACGCCGGTGCTGGTCGACAACCACCAGCGAGCCTCGATCTGCCTCCTGCTCACCGCCCGCTGGTCGCCGTACCACCTGGCGGAGCACCTGCGGGAGCTGGCGAAGCGGCTGCACGCCGCGGCGGAGGTGCACGCGGCCGGCGAGAGCACCGTGTCGGGGGTCGTGCGCGGGGCGGGCGCCGTCTGGGGCGGCCTCCTCGGGCTCCTGCCCGCGCCGGTGCTGGCAGTCGAGGGCGTGCTGGCAGCGGGCACCACCGCGCTCGCCGGCCTCGCCCTGGTCGGCGAGACCGCGCGCGTCGTGGGGCCCGAGAAGGCCGCGCAGCTGGCGGCGGCGACCGGGGCCGCGGCGGCGAAGGCGGCCGTGCGCTCGGGGGCGGTCGAGGTGGCGACGACGACCGTCTCGGCAGTCGCACGGGGGCAGGTTGGCGGCCTCCCCACGCTGCACCCGGTACCCGGTGGTGCTGCGGCGCTCGCCGGGCTGATGACCGGGCCGGCGGGCACGGCCGTGGTGACGCCCGTGGCGGCACCGGTGCCGCAGCCGGCACCGTATGGCCTGGCCGACGTGATGCAGCTGGTCGCCACCAGCTACGGCGGCTCGGCGGCGCCGGACACCGAACCGGGCACGGTGACCATCCAGCGGCTGGACCGACCCGACGGCACGCGCTCCTGGGTGGTTGCCGTGCCCGGCACGCAGACCATGGCGATGTCCGGGACGGTCCCCACGGACATGGGCACCAACCTGCGCCTCGAGGCGGGTCTCGCCGACACGATGACGGCCGGCGTCCTGGCCGCGATGCGGCAGGCCGGCATCCCGGCCGGCCAGCCCGTGACGCTGGTCGGCCACAGCCAGGGCGGCATGGTGGCGATGAACGTCGCGTCCCGGGCCGGCAAGGAGTTCACCGTCGGCGCGGTGGTGACCGCCGGCTCACCGGACGTGCCGGCGCAGCTGCCGTCCACCGTCCCGGTGATCCGCATGGAGCACGTGGAGGACGGCACCGCGCGGCTCGACGGAGCGCCGACCCGGGTGACGCCGCAGGTGACGGCGATCACCAGGCAGCTGGCCGACGACGGCCAGGGCACGCCGGACTGGGGCAGCGCGCACGGGATCCAGAACTACGTCGAGACCGGTCGTCGAGTGGACGAGGCGGCCGCGGAGGCGCCGGGGTCGATCCCGGGAGTCAGCGCGCTCGACGACGTGCTCGGTGGTCCAGGGACCGTCGCGACGACGTCGCAGTACGTGATCCGGCGGGAGGTGGACTGACGGGTCAGTGCACGCGGCGGCGGCCGACCACCAGGGACAGCACCCAGCTGACGATGCTGATGATCAGCGCGCCGACCACGGCCGTGCCGAAGTTGTCGACCTGCAGGCCCCACTCGGCGTGGCTGGTGATCCAGGCGGTGAGCATGAGCATCAGGGCGTTGACGACCAGCGTGAACAGGCCGAGCGTCAGCACGTACAGCGGCAGGGAGAGCATGGCCACGATCGGCTTGACGATCGCGTTGACCAGGCCGAAGACGAAGGCCACCAGCAGCAGCACGCCGACGGTGCTGCCGGTGAACCCGCCGCCGGCCACCTTCACGTGCATACCGCTGAGCAGCTGCGTGGCCAGCCAGATCGCCACGCCGTTGATGAGGACCCGCAGCACGAAGCGCACGGTTCGATCCTGCCAGCCGGACCCGCCCGCCGACCAGGCCTGACGTGCATCGATACCTGGTCAGCGGGTCGGACGGTCGGCCCGGCGGGCGTCAGCGTCCGAACTTGGCCCTCGCCTCGGGGCTCACCGGTGTGAAGCAGTTGACCAGGGTGCCGTCGGGGTCGCGCAGCAGCAGCGAGCGGTTGCCCCAAGGCATCGTCGTCGGCTCGTTGACGAAGGTGCCACCGGCGTCGGTCAGCCCGTCGTGCAGCCGTGCGTACACGGCGTCCACGTCGTCCACCAGGAACTCGACGATCGCCGTGCGGTTGTCGGCGGCGTGGACGGCACCGGGCGCGAACGCGGCGACGGTCCGTGTGCTGCCGATCGCCAGCGTGCCGGCGGGCGTGGGCAGCTCGGCGAAGTCGGGGGTCGCCCAGTGGACGGGGGTGTCGGTGACGAGCTCGTAGAACGCGGCCAGGCGGGAGACGTCGTCGGTGATCACGCGGACGGAGACGAGCGAGGCGGGACGGTGGGGAGCGGGGTCGGTCGAGGTCATGCGGTGACGCTAGGACGGATACAGGACAGGATCCGCCCGGTTTACGCGAGGATGTCGGGGTGACCCGTCCCACTGCCCGCGTGCTGGCCCTGCTCGAGATCCTGCAGGCCGGTGGGACGCGCACCGCCGTCGATCTGGCGGAGCGGCTCGGGGTCGACGAGCGGACCGTCCGCCGGTACGTCGAGCACCTGGTGGACCTCGGCATCCCGGTCGAGTCGGTGCGCGGCCGCTACGGCGGCATCCACCTGGTGCCGGGCTACCGGATGCCCCCGTTGATGCTGACGGACGACGAGGCGCTCGCGGTGGTCGTGGGCCTCGTCGGCTCGCGTCGGTCCGGGTCCGCGGGATCCGGCGGCGTGCCCGGCGCGAGCACCGTCGCCCGGGAGAGCGCCACCGCGAAGGTGCTGCGGGTGCTGCCGAAGACGCTCGCGCACCGGCTCGACGCCCTGCTGACCGGCGTGCGGTTCACGGCGCCGACCGGCGACCCGGCAACGGTGCAGGCCGACCACCTGCTCGTGGTGGCCGAGGCGGCGCGGGACCGTCGGCCGGTCGCCCTCGACTACACCGACTCACAGGGCCGCCGCAGCAGCCGGACGATCCACCCGTACGGCATCGTCGCCCACGCCGGCCGGTGGTACGTGACCGCCGCCGACCCGGCGGCACCGGGCGTCCGGACGTTCCGGGTGGACCGGATCGAGGCCCTCAGCACGCTGCCGGGCTCGTTCGAGGTGCCGGAGGGGTTCGACCCCGCCGGTGCGCTGCTGCAGGCGGTGGCCGGTGCACCACGTCGGCACGCGGTCCGGCTGCGCGTCCAGGCGCCGGTGGACGCCGTGCGCGGCATGTTCCCGGCGGGCATCGCCACGCTGGACGACACGGATGACACGGACGACACGGGCTGGACGCGCGTGGTGATCCAGGTGGAGCGGCTCGACTGGGTGCCGACGGTCCTCGCGGGCGTCCCGGTGCCGGTCGTCGTCGACGGACCGGAGGAGCTCCGGCCGCTGGTTCGCGCCCTGGCGGCTCGGTTGACCGCAGCCGCAGCCCCGGCCGCAGCCACAGCCGCCGCCCCGGCCGCGGAGGGCTGACGGCGCGGTGGCATGCTGTCCGGCGTGACCCGCGCCCCCCGCGTCCCGCTGCGCCGTGCCCTCGCCGACCTCCCGCCGTACGTGCCGGGCGCCCGCGCCGGCGGCGGGGCGATGGCGTACAAGCTGTCGTCCAACGAGAACCCGTTCCCGCCGCTGCCCTCGGTGATGGCGGCGATCGCCGACGGTGCGGTGGACGTGAACCGGTACCCGGACATGTACGCCACCGAGCTGACGGAGGCGATCGCGCGGCACCTGGACGTGCCGGTCGAGTCGGTCGTGACCGGCGGTGGGTCGGTGGCGCTGCTCGGCCACGTGCTGGCCGCCGTGTGCGAGGCCGGCGACGAGGTGGTGCTGCCGTGGCGCTCGTTCGAGGCGTACCCGATCTACATCACGCTGGCCGGTGCCGTCGGCGTGCCGGTGCGGGTGGGTGCGGACGGCCGCCTGGACCTGGCTGCCATGGCGGCCGCCGTCACGCCGCGCACGCGCGTGATGCTGATCTGCACGCCGAACAACCCGACGGGCCCGGCGGTGCGCGCCGACGAGCTGGCGGTGCTGCTCGACGCCGTGCCGAAGGATGTGCTGGTGCTGCTGGACGAGGCGTACGTCGAGTTCGTCCGCGACCCGGAGGCGGCCGACGGCCTTGCGGTCTTCGCCGAGCACCCCAACGTCGTGCTGCTGCGTACGTTCTCCAAGGCGTACGGGCTGGCCGGTCTGCGCGTCGGCTACGCCGTCGCCCGCCCCCGCCTGGCCGCGGCGATCCGGGCCGCCTCGACGCCGTTCGGGGTGTCGCACATCGGCCAGCTCGCGGCGCTGGCGTCCCTGGCGGCGCAGCAGGAGATGCGGACCCGGGTCGACGCGATCGTCGCCGAGCGTGCGCGCATGCTGACCGGCCTGCGCACCCAGGGCTGGGACGTGCCGGACAGCCAGGCGAACTTCGTCTGGCTGGCGCTCGGGGAGCACGCGAAGTCGTTCGCGGACCGGTCGGCCCGTGCAGGCGTGCTGGTGCGGCCCTTCGCCGGCGACGGCGTGCGGATCAGCGTCGGCGAGACCGAGGCGACGGACCTGCTGCTCGAGGTGACCGCGGAGCTCGTGCGGCGCTGAGCGCGTCCCACTGGCCGGGCGCGGCCCGGCGCGGCACGCTGTGGGGAGCCGACAAACCGGCCCCGGAAGGCTTGTCGGCACCCCGGCCGGGAAACCTACGGTTGCGTAGCCTACGCTGACGTAGGTTCGGCGCCGGGAGCGGGCGCACCGCCGCACACGAGGAGCACGCGTGACCACTCTTCCCACGTCTCTCCCCCGGCACGAGGGCCCTCTGACGGAGGACGGCCTCGTGCAGCTGCTCACCCCCGCCGGCGAGCGCGTGGCGCACTCCGACCCCTATGCGGACGCGCTGGACGCCTCCCGGCTCCGCGCGATGTACCGCGACATGGTGCTGGCCCGCCGGTTCGACACCGAGGCGACCAGCCTGCAGCGGCAGGGCGAGCTGGCGCTGTGGGCCCAGGCGCTGGGTCAGGAGGCGGCGCAGGTCGGTTCCGGGCACGCCGTGCGCGACCAGGACCAGGTGTTCCCCAGCTACCGCGAGCACGGCGTGGGCATGGTGCGCGGGGTCGACCCGGTGGACATCCTGCGGCTGTTCCGCGGCGTGGACCACGGCGGCTGGGACTCGGAGGCGGTCAGCTTCCACCTGTACACGCTGGTGGTGGGCGCCCATCCGCTGCACGCCGTCGGCTACGGCATGGGGCTGCAGCGCGACGGGCTGGTCGGCACCGGCGACGCGGCGCGGGACGCCGCGGTGATCACGTACTTCGGTGACGGGTCCACGTCCCAGGGCGACGTCAACGAGGCCCTCGTCTTCGCCGCCGTGAACCAGGCGCCTGTCGTCCTGTTCTGCCAGAACAACCAGTGGGCGATCAGCGAACCCACCACCCGGCAGGCGCTGGTGCCGATCGCCGACCGCGCGCCCGGCTTCGGCATCCCCAGCGTCCGGGTGGACGGCAACGACGTCATCGCCACCTACGCCGTCACGGCCGCGGCGCTGGACCGGGCCCGCAACGGCGGCGGCCCCACCTTCATCGAGGCGTTCACCTACCGGATGGGGGCCCACACCACCTCCGACGACCCGACGCGCTACCGCACGCACGAGCAGGAGGAGCACTGGCGGCGTCGCGACCCGATCGACCGCCTGAAGGCCTACCTCGAGACCGCCGGCGAGCTGCCCGAGGTGTTCCAGGCCGAGCTGGCCGGCGAGGCCGACGCCCTCGGCGAGCGGGTCCGCACCCAGGTGCGCGCGATGCCGAAACCGCCGGCGGACAGCATGTTCGAACACGTGTACGCCACCCCGCACGCGGTGGTGGACGGCGAGCGCGCGGCGTTCGCGCAGTACGAGGCGTCGTTCCTGGACACCGAGGAGGCCCACCGATGACCACCACCACCGAGCGGCGCACCGCGGCCGCCCCGTCCGGCGTCCAGAAGCTGACCTTCGCCAAGGCGATCACCCTCGGACTTCGTCGGGCGATGGCCGACGACCCCAAGGTGCTGCTGATGGGCGAGGACATCGGCAGGCTCGGCGGCGTGTTCCGCGTGACGGACGGGCTGTACGACGAGTTCGGCGCGCAGCGCGTGGTGGACACCCCGCTGGCCGAGTCGGGCATCGTCGGCACCGCCATCGGCCTGGCGCTGCGCGGCTACCGGCCGGTGTGCGAGATCCAGTTCGACGGGTTCATCTTCCCGGCGTTCGACCAGATCACCACCCAGCTGGCCAAGCTGCACTACCGCTCCCGCGGTCGGCTGACCGTCCCGGTCGTGATCCGGGTGCCCTACGGCGGCGGCATCGGCGCGGTGGAGCACCACAGCGAGTCGCCGGAGGTGCTGTTCGCGCACACGCCCGGCCTGCGGGTGGTCAGCCCGTCGAGCCCGGCCGAGGCGTACACGATGATCCAGGCGGCGATCGCGTCGCCGGACCCCGTGCTGTTCTTCGAGCCGAAGGTCCGGTACTGGGAGAAGGGCGAGGTGGACCTCGGCCCGGCCGACGACGAGCGGCTCTCGGGTTCCGTCCCCGCGCCGGACGACGCCGTGCTGAACCGGGCGCGCGTCGTCCGCCCCGGCACCGACGTCACCGTGGTGACCTACGGCGGGAGCGTGGCGACCGTGCTGAAGGCGGCCGACGCCGCCGCGGCCGAGGGCACCAGCCTCGAGGTGATCGACCTGCGTGCCATCTCACCGCTGGACACCGCGACGGTCGCCGAGTCGGTCCGCCGCACCGGCCGCTGCGTCGTGGTGCACGAGGCGCCGGTGCTGTACGGCTCCGGTGCCGAGGTCGCGGCGCGGATCACCGAGGAGTGCTTCTACCACCTGCAGGCTCCGGTGCTGCGGGTCGGCGGTTTCCACACCCCCTACCCGGTGGCCAAGCTCGAGCACGAGTACCTGCCGAGCCTGGACCGCGTGCTCGACGCCGTGGACCGCACGCTCGCGTTCTGACCGGCCGACCCACCCGCCGTTCCGCGGCCTTCCCCCTGACGTACCGAGGAGACACCGGTGCCGACCTACCAGCAGTTCCCGCTGCCCGACGCGGGTGAGGGCCTGACCGAGGCCGAGATCGTCGAGTGGCGCGTCGCGCCCGGCGACGTGGTGAGCGTCAACCAGACGATCGTCGAGATCGAGACCGCCAAGTCGCTGGTCGAGCTGCCGTCGCCCTGGTCAGGGGTGGTCAGCCGGATCCTGGTCGAGGTGGGCACCACGGTGGACGTGGGGACGCCGATCATCGAGATCGACACCGACCCCTCGGGGACGGCGGCGCCGGCGGCCGGTGGCGGCGCGGTGAGCGGGGCCCAGTCGCCGCACGGCCACCACGAGCACCCGTCCCGTGCGTCCGAGGAGCCGGGCGGTGCGGAGGAGATCGGGGCCGCCCGTGACGAGCGGGCGGAGACCTCCGGATCCGTGCTGGTCGGGTACGGGCTGGGGTCGGGTGGGTCCGCTCGGCGTCCGCGCGCGGGCGTTGCGGGCGCCGGGGGCGCGGCGACGAGTCCGGCCGCCCCGGCCCCCACAGGCGCACCGGTCAGCACGTCGCCGGCCACCGCGTCTGCGGCGCCTGCCGCCGCGGGCGCACCCGTGGCGGCACCCGTCCCCCCGGCGGCACGTCCGGCCGGCGCGGGGAACGGCAGTGCCCTCGCGGCGCCGAGCACCGCCGCACCGTCGTCGGGATCGTCGTCGGTCGTTTCCTTCCACGCGCTCGCCAAGCCGCCCGTGCGCAAGCTCGCCAAGGACCTGGGCGTCGACCTGGAGATCGTCACGGCGACCGGTCCCGGGGGGATCGTGACCAGGGAGGACGTGCTGGAGCAGGCCAACCGGGCGGAGGGCCGCACGCTCGCCACCTACCCGGGCGACGACGCGCCCTGGCTGGCCAGCGGCACGGTGTCCGCCGACGGCCGCCAGACGCGGGTCCCCGTGAAGTCGGTGCGCAAGCGCACCGCCGAGGCGATGGTCACCAGCGCGTTCACCGCCCCGCACGTCACGGTGTTCCACACGATCGACGTCACGCGCACCATGCACCTGGTGCAGCGGCTGCGCGCCGACCGCGAGTTCGCCGACGTCCGGGTCACCCCGCTGCTGATCGCCGCCAAGGCCCTGCTGCTCGCGGTGCACCGGCACCCCGAGGTCAACGCCTCGTGGGACGACCAGACGCAGGAGATCGTCTACAAGCACTACGTGAACCTCGGCATCGCCGCGGCCACGCCGCGCGGTCTGGTGGTGCCCAACATCAAGGACGCGAACCGGATGAACCTGCTGCAGCTGGCGCAGGCGCTCGGCGAGCTGACCGCGACCGCACGGGCCGGCAAGACGTCCCCGACGGGGATGTCCGACGGCACCATCACCATCACCAACGTCGGGGTGTTCGGCATCGACACCGGGACGCCGATCCTCAACCCGGGCGAGGCCGCGATCCTGGCGTTCGGCGCCATCCGTGAGCAGCCCTGGGTGCACAAGGGGAAGATCAAGGTCCGCCACGTGACCCAGCTGGCGCTGTCCGTCGACCACCGGCTGGTGGACGGGGAGCTCGGCTCGCGGGTGCTCGCCGACATCGCGACGATCCTGGCCGACCCGGCGCAGGCGCTCGTCTGGGGCTGACCCCCGCGGGCGTGCGCAGGCTCCTCCGGCGCCCGTGAGCCGCGCGGCCGGGCGGGAACGACCTTCCCTTTCGCGCTGTACGCCTGGTGTACGTACACAGGGCGCACAGCGCGAAAGGGCATCAGGGTTGAGGACGGCCCGAGAGGGCGCCACTGCCCGACGGGCCCAGCGGCTCGACAGGGCCGAGCGGCTCGGCCGGCTCGACAGGGCTCATCGGCTCGACAGAGCTCGGCGGATCGTTAGGCCGAGCGGCTCGGCCGGCCCACCAGGGAGGTCGGCCGTGGGCCTCGGGTCAGGCCTGCTCGATGCGGACCATGTTGCCGGCCGGGTCGCGGAACGCCGCGTCGCGCACGCCCCAGGGCTGGCTGACGGGCTCCTGCAGCACCTCCGCACCGGCCGCCGCGGCGACCTTCTCGAAGGTCGCGTCGAGGTTGTCGGTGCGCAGCTGCAGCATGCCGAGCGCGCCCTTGGCCAGCAGGGCGGCCAGCGCGTCGCCGTCCTCCTGGGAACGGCCGGCGTGCGCCTCGGACAGGACGATGTTGATCTCCGGCTGGCTCTCGTTCACCAGGGTGATCCAGTGGAAGCCGCCCTGGGCGACCTCGTTGCGCACGGTCATGCCGAGCGTGTCGCGGTAGAACGCGAGGGCGGAGTCGATGTCGTCGACGGCGACGTGGACGCCGCTGAGGGAAACGGTCATGACGACGACGCTAGGCGGGCGCCGTGGCGGGTGCTTCTTCGAAACTGCTCGATTCGAAGCTGCTCGACGGCACGGTGTCCGGCGTGGCGCCGGGGCCGGGGCCGGCCACCGCCGAGGTGCTGGAGCGTCGGCGCTGCGGCCGGGTGACGGCCATCACCTGGCAGACGGGCACGTCGTGCAGGGGGGAGTGGTCAGCGGCGCGGTACTCGCTGGGGGTCTGGCCCACCAGCTCGGTGAACCGGGAGCTGAACGAGCCGAGGCTGGTGCAGCCCACCTCGAAGCAGACCTCGGTGACGCTGAGGTCGCCCCGTCGCAGCAGGGCCTTGGCCCGCTCGATGCGCCGGGTCATCAGGTAGGCGTACGGCGTCTCGCCGTAGGCCTCGCGGAACCGGCGGCTGAAGTGTGCCGTGGACATGAACGCGGTGGCAGCCAGCGCGGGGACGTCCAGCGGCTCGGCGTACTCGCGGTCGATCCGGTCACGTGCGCGGCGCAGCCGTCGCAGCTCGTCGAGGTCCGCCGCCATGCACCGATTGTGCACATGGCCGCGGCTCGACCGCTGCCCCCTGCTCCCGCCCCGGGTGGCTGGCGTCGTCAGGTCTCGGCGGGACCGACGCGCACGAGTCCCGTCTGGTAGGCGACCACCACCAGCTGGGCGCGGTCGCGCAGGTCGAGCTTCACCATCGAGCGGTTGACGTGCGTCTTCACCGTGGCGGGGGAGATCACCAGGCGTTCGGCGATCTCGTCGTTGGTCAGCCCCTCGGCCACGAGGGCGACGATCTCGCGCTCGCGGTCGGTCAGCTGCTCCAGCCGCGCCGGGACGCCGGCGGCGGCGACCCGGTTGGGCTGGGAGAGGAACGTGGTGATCAGGCTACGGGTGGCGGCCGGCGACAGCAGCGCCTCACCGGCCGCGACCAGGCGGATCGCGTCGAGCAGGTCGTCCGGGTCGACGCTCTTGCCGAGGAACCCGCTGGCGCCGGCGCGCAGCGCGAGGAAGACGTAGTCGTCCAGCTCGAAGGTGGTGAGCACCAGCACCTTCACGCCGGCCAGGTCCTCGTCCGAGCAGATGCGGCGGGTGGCCTCGAGGCCGTCCACTCCTGGCATCCGGATGTCCATCAGCACCACGTCGGCGCGGGCGCTGCGGGCCAGCTCGACGGCCTGGGCGCCGTCGGCCGCCTCGCCGACCACCTCCAGGTCGTCGGCGCCGTCCACCAGCACGCGGAACCCGGCACGGATCAGCGCCTGGTCGTCGGCGATCACCACGCGGGTGGTCATCGATCCGCCGTCCGCGGCGCCAGCGGCAGCTGCGCGGCGACCCGGTAGCCGCCGTCCTTGGTCGGGCCCGTCTGGAGCTGCCCACCGGCCGCCGCGACCCGTTCCCGCATGCCCACCAGCCCGAGGCCCGAGCCGATCGGTCCGTCCTCGGAGGGCGTCGGGCCGTCGCCGGTACCGCGCGGCACCGCACGGGCCGGCGGCCGGTCGTTGGTGACCGTCACCTCCAGACGATCGCCGCGCGTGGACAGCAGCACGGTGGCGCGAGCCCCGGCAGCGTGCTTCTGCACGTTCGTCAGCGCCTCCTGCACCAGGCGGAACGCCGTCAGGTCGACCGCGGGCGTCAGCTGCCACGGCGGCCCGGACCGTTCGACGGTCACCGGTGTGCCGATCGCGCGGGACGACGCCACCAGCTCCCCGACGCGGTCCAGGCCCGGTGTCGGGGCGGTCGGCAGGTCGGCCTCGTCCTGCCGGAGCACGCCCAGCACCGACTGCAGCTCGGTCAGCACTGCCTTCGCGGACTCGCGCACGTGGTGCAGGGCCTCGCGCGCGGCGGCGGGATCACGCTCGACGACGTGCTCGGCGACGCCCGCCTGCACGCTGATCACCGCGGCGTGGTGCGCGATCGCGTCGTGCAGCTCGCGCGCGATGCGCACCCTGTCCTCGGCCACCCGGCGCAGCGCGGTCTCCTCGCGGGTCTCCTCCGCGCGCCGGGCCCGGTCCTGCAGCGCCGCGAGGCTGGCGCGCCGTCCCTGCACGGCCATGCCGAGCGCCGCGGCCGTCCACAGCCAGAGGATCAGGTTGTGCCGTCCCCACACCTGGTCGGCCACGGTCAGGCCGAGGGCCCAGGTGGCTCCGAGCACCACGGAGGTGGTCGCAGCGGCCACCAGCGCGTGGGCGCGGGAGGCGCGGCTGGCGTAGACGTACAGGGCGATCACGAGGGCAAGCTGGGCCAGGTTGACCGACCACTCGCCCAGGAGCGCGGCGAGAGCGGCCGTGCCGGTGGCGAGCAGGGTGACCAGCGGCAGTCGCCTGACCTGGGTCAGGGCGGCTGCGCTCACCAGTGTCAGGACGACGTCCGGCCGGGTGATCCTCAGGTCGAAGTCGCCGCCGTAGCGTCCGGACTGCGCCATCAGGGTGGGCACCCGCAGGAACACCACGGCGAGGACGACGGCCACCAGCAGGTCGACCAGAGCCGGGCGCGCACGCAGCTCCCCGACGACCGTCCTGACCCTCACCATGCGCGCCACCCTAGGTCCGCCCTCATCTGGAGCTCGCCCGGACTGCCGCCGGTCCCGGGCGGTCGAGCGTCGCCGCGTGTCGGCGGGGAGGTCCGCCAGCCCTTTCGGGCTGTACGCCTGGTGTACGTACACCGGGCGTACAGCGCCGGAAGGGGATGGTGCCGAGCCGGGCCGAGCCGAGCTGAGCCGAGCCGAGCCGTCGGTGCACCGCCTGGTCAGACGTCGCGCCGGCTGATCGCCCACACCGCGCCGCCCACGACCGCGAGCACCCACACGACCAGCACCGCGGCGCCCGCGCCGGAGCTCAGCACGTCCGTCCCGGCGCGGTCGATCGTGGTGAACGCCGCCGCGGACGAGCTCGGCAGGTACTTCAGCGCCGGGTCCCAGCTGGCGGGCAGCAGCGCGCCGGCCAGCTGCGGCAGCACCAGCAGACCGGCGATCAGCACGCCGATGCTCCCGGCGACGCTGCGCAGCAGGACGCCGAGACCCATGCCGAGCAGGCCGGCGGCGGTCAGGTAGCCCGCCATGCCGACCACCTGGCGCAGCACCCCGGGGTCACCGAGCGCCGCCGTGTGGTTGCCGCCGGAGTGCAGCACGGACATGCCGAGGAAGAACGCCCCGAACACCCCGACCAGCGTGCTGACCAGCAGCACGGCGGTCAGCACCACCGCCTTGCTCAGCACCACCTGCCAGCGCCGCGGCACGGCTGCCACGGTCGAGGCGATCATGCGCGAGCCGTACTCGCGGGCGCCGAGGATGCAGCCGAGCACGCCGACCACCAGCACGCCGAGGTTGGCGCCGGTCAGCACGGTGGCCACCGGCCCCATCTCGGCGAACCGGCCCGCACGGCCCGTGTCCCCCATGCGGTTGTTGGACATCGCGGCGGCCAGTGCGGAGAAGCCGATGAGCAGGGCGACCAGCAGGGCCTGGCCCACCCAGCTGGCGCGCAGCGTGCGGAACTTGATCCACTCGAAGCGGATCACCCGCCCGAAGCTCTGCCGGTAGTGCCTGATCAACCGTCCGTCGGGCAGGACGGTGGTCGGGGACGGGATCGTGGTGGTCATCAGGCGGCGCTCCTCTGGGCGGTTCCGGCGTGCGGGGCGTGGTGCTCGACGGCACCGGCGTACTCGACCTCGTCGCGAGTCAGCGCCATGTAG
Organism: Cellulomonas sp. NTE-D12; assembly: GCF_027923705.1. Lineage (NCBI taxonomy): Bacteria > Bacillati > Actinomycetota > Actinomycetes > Micrococcales > Cellulomonadaceae > Cellulomonas > Cellulomonas electrica. The sequence continues at coordinate 88,676 of NZ_AP026442.1, forward strand.
GCGGACTCGAGCGAGCCGGTGCGGGTGGCCAGCTGGTGCAGGCGCAGGCCGTGCGCGGCGGCGATGTCGCCGATCTCGTCGGCCGCACGTCCTCGAACCTCGAACGTCCCGGACTCCGTGGAGGTGAGGGTCACGCCGTCGCCGGCGAGCAGCGGGGCGAGCGTGGCGGCGTCGGGCGAGGCGACGACGACCGTGCCGACCGACGCGTTCGCGATGAACTCGGCGATCGGCATGTCCGCGAGGATCCGGCCCCGGCCGATCACCAGCAGGTGGTCCGCCACCAGCTCCAGCTCGCTCATCAGGTGCGACGACAGCAGCACCGTGCGGCCCTCCGCGGCGAGCTCGGCCAGCAGCGCGCGGATCCACTGGATGCCGTCGAGGTCCAGCCCGTTCACCGGCTCGTCGAGCAGCAGCACCGTCGGGTCGGCCAGCAGCGCCGCCGCGATCCCCAGCCGCTGTCCCATGCCGAGCGAGAACTCCCGCGTCCGCTTGCCCGCCACGTGGCTGAGCCCCACGGTGCCGAGCACCTCGTCGACCCGACGCGGTCCCACGCCGACCGTGGCGCCCAGCGCCAGCAGGTGGTTGCGCGCCGTCCGGCCGCCGTCCGTCCCCTTGGCGTCGAGCAGCGCGCCGACCTCCGCGAGGGGAGCCCGCGAGTCGACGTACGGCCGCCCGTTGACCAGGGCGACGCCGGAGGTCGGCCGGTCCAGGCCGAGCACCACCCGCATGGTGGTGGACTTCCCGGCGCCGTTGGGTCCGAGGAAGCCGGTGACCACCCCCGGGGGGATGGTGGCGCTGATGCCGTCGACGGCGACCTTGTCGCCGTACCTCTTGGTCAGCTGATGGAGCTCGATCATCGTTCCGCCTGTCTGTGGGCTGGTGGCGGACGTGCCGTGTCACGGGCGTGGTCCGGTGGAGTGCGGGACCAGCGTCGCCTGGTGGCGGCCTCGTCGTCGTCCTCCGACCGGACCGTCGTCCGCGTACGACGAGCGCGGTACGCGACGTCGCACGCCTCTGGCGGAGGGGAGCACTGATACGGCACGGTGGGCTGCCGCCCGCCCGTCGACCCCGGAGCACCCCGTGAGCCAGCACGAGCCGACCCCGTCCTCCCTGCCGACCCTGTCCTCCTTGCCGACCCCGTCCGCCCTGCCGACCCCGCCGCCCGAGCCTCCCTACTACGCCGTCGTGTTCACGTCGCTGCGCACACCGGGCGACCAGGGCTACGCGGAGCGCTCCGACGAGATGGAGCGGCTGGCCGTCGGCATGCCGGGGTTCCTCGGGCTGGACTCGGCGCGCGACGCCGACGGGTTCGGAATCACGGTGTCGTACTGGCGGGACGAGGAGTCGATCGCCGCCTGGCGCGACCAGGCGGACCACGCCGCGACGCGCGCGGACGGGCGCGCGCACTGGTACGAGTCCTTCACGGTGCACGTCGCCAAGGTCGAGAGGTCGTACGACTTCCACCGCTGACCTGGTGCGGCGGACCTCTCGGTGCCAAGGTCGGCACCGAGGGGGCGTCCGATGCGCGTGCTTCGGTGGGTGGCGTGGGCGGCGGTGGCCGCATGGGTCGCGCTGTTCGTCGCGTGGATGATCCAGGGCCGGGAGCTGCCGATCCCGTTCGTCGCAGCGCCGTACGTGGCGTTCGGCGTGCTGTTCCTGGTCGCGGTGGTGCGGAACGTGGTGCGGCCGCGGCGCGGCGGTGCGGCGCGGGCGACGCTCGGCCCCGTGGTGCGGGGGTTCGACGACGTGCAGGACATCTACTTCGGGCGGACGCCCGGCATCACGCCGCGCTACGGCAGCGACGAGCCGGACGTCGCATCGCTCGTCGAGCCGCACCCGGACCCGCTCGACGAGCGGCGGTGGGTGGTCCCGCCGCAGCAGCCGCGTCCCTGACCGTCACGTCGGCAGGCTCGGTCAGGAGCGGCGGGGGCGTTCGACGACGAGCAGGACGAGCGCGAGCGAGATGGCGGCCGTCTCCGTGATGGCGGACGTCCAGATGGGGACGCCCGTCCACTGCTCGTGCACGCCGAACAGCCCGTGCGCCGTGGTGGAGACGAGGAACGCGCCGAACGTCGCCACGCCGAAGCCGAGGGCGCCGAGCAGCGGCAGCCAGTGGCGCCAGACGAGCAGCAGCACGCCGATCACCAGGCCGCCGACGGCGTTGAGCAGGAACGCGGGACCGACCACCGTGAACTGACGGAACCCCGAGAACCACAGCTCGAGGTGCACCACGGCGGACAGCAGCACGCACGCGGCGAGCAGGCCGCGCAGCACGTCGGAGGCCGCCTGGCGTCCGGTGTGCCAGGTGCCGGCGGGAGAGCGGGACGTCGTCGTCCCCGGCTCGGACACGGCTCAGCCCTTGCCCGCCACGACGGTGCCGTTCACCACGTGCACGTCGACCGGGGGGAGCGGGGACGGCGCCGGGCCCTGCTTCACCGAGCCGTCGAGGCCGAACACCGAGCCGTGGCACGGGCACTCGAGGTCGGTCTTGGCGGCCATCACCGTGCAGCCCTGGTGCGTGCAGATCGCCGAGAAGGCGGTGACGGTACCGGCTGTCTGCTGCACCAGCAGCACCGGCTTGCCGTCGACCTTGGTGGCCAGCGCGCCGCCCACCGGGATGTCCGAGACCTTCGCCAGACCGCCGGCGGCACCGCCGCCGGAACCGGAGCCGCCGGCAGCTCCCGACCCGCCGGAGCCGCCCGACGACGAGGCGCCGCACGCCGCGAGGACGCCGACGGCCGCCACGCCGAGCCCCACGGCGCCGCCGCGCACCAGCAGGTCACGCCTGCTCAGGCCGGGTGCCTCCGCGGTGTCGGTCTGCTCGGTCGAGCTCATGCACGCCTCCGGGGTGAGCGCAAGGGTCAGACGTCCTGACCTGCACCGACGCTAGTCGGTCGCGGCGTCCGGCTGCCCGTCGGTCGCCGGATTCACAGCAACCTTTACGTCCGCGGCGGCGGTGCGCTCGTCGGACACGCGCTCGTCGGCTGCCGCCGCACGCTCGTCGTGCGCCCGCTCGTCCGCCTGCCGGCTCTGGATGCCCGACACGTTGCGCAGCGGCAGCTCGGGCACCAGGAGGGTCAGCACGATGCCGGCCACCATGACGATCGCCGCGAGCAGCAGCACCTTGTCCACCGACTGGCTGAAGCCGACCAGGAACGGCTGCGCGAGGCGCGGGTCGAGGGCGTTGATGAAGGCGGAGTCGTCCAGCGACGGGGCAGGACCACCCTTGAGCATGCCGATCACGGCGGCGTTGGCCGGGTTGGCCGCGACCGCCGGGTCCGCCACGGCCGCGAGGAACGACGGGGTCTTGACGGCGGCCCGGAACGCCGTGGCGATGTTGTCGCCCACCGTCGAGAACAGCACGGACAGGAACACCGCGGTGCCGAGGGTGCCGCCCATCTGCCGGAAGAACAGGGACGACGACGTGGCGACCCCCATGTCCTTGGCCGGCACGGCGTTCTGCACGGCGAGCACCAGCGGCTGCATGACGAAGCCGAGGCCGAGGCCGAACACCACCGAGTACGTGAAGAACTGCGCCATCGGCGTGGTCGGGGACAGCCGGGAGAACAGCAGCGCGCCGATGCCCATCAGCACCGTGCCGCCCACCGGGAACACCTTGTAGCGACCGGTGCGGGCGGTCGTCTGACCCGAGGCGATCGACGCCGTCATGATCCCGACCGTGAAGGGGATCAGGACGAGGCCGGCCTTCGTCGGGCTCAGGCCCCGAACGATCTGCAGGTAGAGCGGCAGGGTCGCCAGGCCGCCGAACATGCCGAGGCCGATGACGGCGTTGGCGCCCGCGCCGACCGAGAAGGTCCGGTTGCGGAACATGTAGAGCGGCAGGATCGCGTCGGCGCCGGCCCGGGTCTCCGCCGCGAGGAACAGGCCGATGCCCACCACGCCGATCGTGTAGCAGAGCAGCGCGTTGCCCGAGCCCCAGCCCCACGCGCGGCCCTGCTCGGCGACCAGCAGCAGCGGCACCAGCGCGACGATCAGGGCCAGCGCGCCCGGCCAGTCGATGCGGTGCTCCACCTTGCGCAGCGGCGGCAGGTGCAGCACGCGCCAGATCACCGCGATGCCGACCAGGCCGAGCGGCACGTTGACCAGGAACACCCACCGCCAGCCGGTGATGCCGAGGATGTGCGGGGTGCCGGCGAAGAACCCGCCGATCACCGGGCCGAGCACGGACGACGTGCCCCACACCGCCAGGAAGTAGGCCTGGTAGCGCGCGCGCTCCCGGGGTGCGACGAGGTCGCCGAGGATGGTGATCGCCAGGCTCATCAGGCCGCCGGCGCCCAGGCCCTGCAGGCCGCGGGCGAGCGCCAGCTGGTACATCGACCCGGCCATGCCGCTGAGGATCGAGCCGATGACGAACAGGCCGATCGCCGTCATGTAGAACGGCTTGCGGCCGTAGATGTCGGACAGCTTGCCGTACAGCGGCGTGGCGATCGTCGAGGTCAGCAGGTACGCCGTGGTGACCCAGGCCTGCAGCGACAGGCCGTGCAGGTCGTCGCCGATGGTGCGGATCGCCGTCGCGACCACCGTCTGGTCCAGGGCCGCGAGGAACATGCCGATCATCAGGCCGCCGATGATCGTGAGGATCTCGCGGTGGCTCGGGGCGTGCAGGCCGGCGGACTGTGGCGACGCCGGGGACGCGGCCCCTGAGGCGGCGGGAGGCGAGGCCTCCGGGGTGCTCTGCTGGTCGGTGCGAGAGGACATCGGACCTTCTCGGGCTCTGGGCGGTCGCTGGGACGGTGCGTCGTCGCTGGGACGGTGCGTCGTCGCCGGGGCGGTGCGGTGTGGTCGGGTGCTGCTCGTTGCGGCGCGCGGGGCGCACCGCGGTGCGAGGGCCGAGCGAAGGCGTCGCAGGACGTCCGTCGGCAGCTTCCCCGCACAACACCGTCCACAGCGAGATGTGTTCCCGCTGTGCGCCGGCGGCGGCCGTGCAGCGACGACGGTCGGCTCAGGTGCGATCGATCGTCAGCCGCTGTCCCGACGAGCACGGCGAGACGCGCCCCGGCCTGCGTGCGGCCGGACGGGGATCCGTCGAACCGTCCACAACCCCGCTGATTTGCCGTATTTCCTCGACTGAGGGCCGGCCTTTTCCACCCAATTCACGTCGGGGTGTATGAGGGCTCCCCAGTGTGCTGACCTGCGCCTACGCACCAACCGCTATGTCAGTGGTCGTCGGTAGTGTCGTTCGAGTGGAAAGCCGGTGCGGCGGCCGGGGAATGTGCAGAGGGAGGTGAAGGCGTGGGTGGGATATCGGCGGTTCAGAGTGCGGCTGGACCGCAGGGGATGACCGGTGCCGCGTCGACCCTTCTCGCCCTGACGGCTGCGGTGGACGACGTCGTCGGGCTCGTGCGCGTTGTCGAGGCGGACCACCGCGGCGGCCAGGACTCGATCGACCTCCTCCTCGGCGTCCGGGCGCAGCTCGACAGGCTGGTGGTCGCGTCCTCCTGCCTCGCTGTGACGGTGGACGCCGACGGGTGGTGGGCGTTGGAGGGTGCGCGGTCGTTCTCCCACTGGCTGGCCGCCGCGTCGGGGTTGTCGGTCGCCCGCGCGCGTGAGGTCGTCGCGACCGGTCGGGCGCTGCGGGACCACCTCCCGGCCACGGCGCGTGGGGCCCTCGACGGCGAGATCGGCGCCGAGCAGGCGGCCGTTCTCGCCAGGCTCGCACCCACGTCGGACGCCCGACGCGCTGCGCTCGCCGCTCCGGCGGAGGAGTGCGGCGAAGGGTTCCTGACGGCTGAGGCGAAGGTGCTTCCCGTCGGCTCCTTCCGACGGCTCGTCCAGCGATGGGCGGCGGCGGCTGATCCGGAGGCGGACGAGCGTGGCTACCGGGACGCCTGCGACCGGGAGCACGTCACCCTGTCGACGACGACGGGCGGCGTCCAGCTCGCCGGGTTCCTCACCACCGAGCACGGTGCAGTGCTCAGCTCGGCCCTCGACTCCGTGATGACGCCGCCGGCGCCGGACGACAGCCGCTCGACGCCGCAGCGTCGCGCCCAGGCGCTCGCAGACGTGGCGCGGCTGTGCCTCGACCACGGTCTGGTCGGGACGGGCGCCGCCGTCCGGCCCCACGTGTCCTGCGTCGTGGACTTCGAGACCCTGCGCCGGGTCGTCGGTACCGACAGGGCCGGGAGGGGCGGGGCGGACCGTGCCGGGACAGCCGACGCCGGTCGGTTCGGTGGCTCCCGTCGGGGATTCCGGCTCCCGGCCGTGGCCGACGTCGAGCGGTTCGCCGTCGCAGAGGTCCTCGGGTCGGGTCCGGTGCCGCCCTCCGTGCTGGCACGGCTGGCCTGTGACAGCGAGATCAGCCGGGTGGTCTTCGGTCCGGACTCGCAGGTGATCAACGCGGGCCGTGCCGAGCGGACCTTCTCCGGACCACGGCGTCGAGCGGTCATCGCCCGTGACGGAACCTGTCGATATCCCGGGTGCAGCGCGCCGCCGGCCCTGTGCGAGGTGCACCACCTGGACGGCTGGGCCGCGAGGCAGGGCGAGACCGACGTGAACCGTGGCGTGCTCCTGTGCTGGCACCACCACGACGTCGTGCACCGGCGTGACATCCAGATCGACGCGGCGCCGAGCGGTGGGTTCGGGTTCCGCACGCGCCACGGCGCGCCCGTGGCCCGGTCCGCATGACGATGAGGAGTCCGAACCGTCGGGTGAGGAGCTCGGAAACGGTCGGGTGCGGTCCAGCGCGGGCGGATACGTCGAGGGCGACTGCTCGGCTGTGCCCGGACCGGTTCGCGGTGCAGCGCGGACGCCTGCTCGCCCGGCTGGGCACGGAATGCCCGACGGATGTGCCACCGCACGGGACGGTCACGGCGACCGGCTCAAGGACGACGGACCGTCAGTCGTTGCCCCGCACCGATCACCGCACGGGGCAGTCCCAGCACGATCCGTGAACCGGTCCCCGACTCGTCCGTCAGTCCGGTCACAGCCCTGTCGAGCTCCACGCCGTCCACCGCGACCCGGGGCACCGCCCCGAACCGGCCAGGCAGGCGCAGCTCAGACAGCGTCAGGCTGCCGTGCTCCACGCGCAGGGCGGCGCCACCGTGACCGAGCTCGACGGTGCCCCACGCCTCGCCGGTGACGAAGGGCAGGCGCGCCATGCCCGCGTGGTCGTCACGGTCGTCCGCCGCGAGGAGCGCCGCGATCGGCGCGAACGACAGCGTCCCGCGAGCGGCGTCGTGCTGCTGCCCGGTGATCGCAGTCAGCACGGTCCAGCCCGCCATCGACCGGGCGTAGTGGTCCCCGCACTCCACCTCGTTCCACGGGTTGCGCCGGGAGCCGTCGTGCCGTGCCCACAGGCCGCGCAGGATCGCCATGCCCTCGTCGACCAGGCCCTCGTACAGGCAGTGGCTGGCCACCTCGTACTCCGAGCCGCTCCACACCTCGTCGGCGTACCGGGTGGGGACGGTCGGCCGCCCACCCGTGGGCCACGAGCACATCACCAGCCCGGAGTCGTCGCCGTCGGCGTAGACCCGGTCCTGGTGCCCCGCGTCGCGGAACGACGTGCGGCGGTTGTGCCGCACCACGGCGCGCAGCGCCTGCACGACGTGCTCGCGGGGCAGCAGGTAGCCGAGGTCCAGGGTGTGCGCCCACCACTGGCCGATCAGCTGGTCGGACAGGCAGCCCGGTCCCCACTGGAAGCGGTCAGGCTCGTCCGGCGCCAACACCTGCACGTAGTAGTCGCCGTTCCACAGGCGACGGTCGTACTCGGCGGATCCCGCCTCGAACCGGTCGCGGCACCAGCGGGCCCGCGCGTCGTCGCCCTGGAGCAACGCCAGCTCCTCGGCCGCGCGCAACGCCGCGAGCCAGAGGGTGCCCATGAAGGGGTTGGTGCCACGCAGGTCGATGTCGTGGGTGCTCGGCTGGATGCCCGAGAGCACCCCGGTGCCTGCGGGGTCCCACCGCTGGGCGACGTGGTCGAGCAGCGCGCCGATCCGCGGCCACCGCCGGGACAGCCAGGCGTCGCCGGCTCCGGCCCGCAGCTCGCGGTAGCACTTGAGGACCGCGCCGAGCATGCCGTCCAGCGCGGGCTCGTCGGGGCCGCCGATCGTCACGTCCCACAGCTGCGGCAGGTACGTCGGGGCGATGACGCGGTGCGGCAGGGAGCCGTCCGGCGCCTGGGCCACGTCGAGCTCGGTGTCGCGCATCGACAGCTCGAGCGACGGGAACAGCGCGGCCATCGCGTGCTCGTAGTTCCACACATGCGTGCAGTTCAGCGGGCACGAGCCGCCGACCGCGCCGGCGTGGTGCAGGGTCGACGCACCGTTCACCCCCTCGAACCCGAACACCTCGCCGGTGCCGGCCCGGAAGACCGTCGGGGTGCGCAGGGGCACCGCCTGCGCTGCGAGCCGCTCGGCGACGTCGGTCGGCAGCGACGAGTCGCGGAGCGTGCGCCGCCAGGCGTCCGAGGCGCCGCGCAGCTCCTCCCAGCGCGCCGTCACGTCCGTGACGACGTCGGTGGCGCGCGGGTAGCGGCGCGCGTACCAGTTGCCGAGCCAGAACCTGGACAGGCCACGCTCGGGGTGGCGCGGCCCGAAGTCGGGGTAGTTGACGAACCGGTGGGGGAAGGACCATGCGAGGACGGCACGCACCGCCGTCGACTCGCCGGGTGCCAGGTGCCAGGGCACCGCGACGGCGCCGGCCCACGTCTGCCCGGCGGGGCTCGGTCCCCGCCAGCCGTTGCCACCCAGCTCGTCGCCGCCACCGACGAACGCGCTGAGCGACCCGTCCTCGGGCAGCCCCGGCACGACGAGCGCGCGCAGCCGCTCCGCGAGGTCCGCCGGGGTCGACCAGCACAGCTGCGCGACGGTGCCGTGCCCCTCGAGGGCGAGCGCCAGCTGGCCCGCCCGCGGGTCGCCGTCCGGGATCGAGCCGTTCTCGCACACCAGCGTGGTCCACCGGCCGGCGCGCTCGAGGCGGTTGGTGTTGCCGCCGTACCCCGGGTGATGGGTGCCGCGGGGGTTGACCACCCCGTCGGCACCGACGTCGTTCTGCAGGGCACCCGCGAACCAGCCGTGCAGGTGGTCGTCGGACCGGTTGGTCAGCCGCACCGTGAACATCGCCGCGGGGACCGAGCTGGTGTCGGCGTCGTGCGGCACCAGCGGGCTGAAGGCCTCGATCGTCACGCCCACCGGCAGGTCGGCGTCCACCACCTCCAGGTCGGCGAACGGGTAGAAGCCGCGCAGCCGGGTGCCTGTCACCGGCTGGAACGCCCCGAACAGCTCCTCGTGCCAGGCCGGGACCGCGGCGTCGTTCACCATCGGCACCGGTGGTGTCGCGAACGACCGCGCCTGCAGCACGCGCAGCCCGTCGACCGGCGGCTGCAGGCCGCTGTACCGCAGGGCGAAGAACGTGTTCGGCAGCTCACCGAGGTGGTTGCCGAGGTTGTGCAGCTGCCACTGCCGCAGCGCGCCGTCCGCGCCGATCGCCAGGTTGCCCGTGCCGATCCCGCCGAGGGGCAGTGCCGCGGCCGGCGCCGAGGCGTTGTCCAGGACCGACGCGTCCGTCATGCGCGCGGCGTCCGCGGCGGCGTGCTGCCGAGGTCCGGCACGGGGGCGGTGCCGAGGTGGACCTCCAGGTCGTCGGCGCTCGGTGCGGCCGGCCGGTGGGCGGTCGGACGATCGAGGTAGAAGACCGCGGTCGACGCGATGTCGTCGTGCAGCGGAAGGTAGCGCCAGCCGGACCGCCAGCCGAGGGCCTGGATGGTCACCCGCAGCCGCTCGTGGAACCGGATCGGGTCCGGCAGGTGCCAGCGGTACATGCCGAACCGCTGCTGCGAGACGTACAGCCCGTCGGGCCGGATCACCTGCGGCAGGCCGAGGTACGGCGTGGTGTACGGCGTGTAGCCCTGCCCGGGCACGTCGAAGTTCCACGCGCCGCCGAAGTAGTCCTCGGTACCGGTGCCGCAGATGGTGGGGAACTCGTCGTCGGAGTCCAGGTAGAACTTGATCTCGCCCTCGCCCCACCAGCCGTTGGCGTTCACGCCCCACGCCAGGTACGTCCCGACGTACTGGCCGGAGCCCTCGATGCCGTCGAGCAGCGTGTGCGGCACCTTGTCCGCCAGGGGGTTGGAGCGCCGCCACTGGGCGTGGAAGTAGCCCTCGCCGGAGTGGTCGCCGCCGACCTCGTAGGTGATCTGGTAGTACACGCGCACCTGGACGTCCGAGGTGTTCTCCAGCGTCAGCCGCGCCCCGGTGCGGAACGGCATCGGCCAGTACGAGTTGAACCCGCCGTGCGGGTTCGCGGCGACCACCTGCGAGCTGACCTGGGCGAAGACTCCCCAGCCGTTGCAGAAGAAGTCGCCGTACGGCACCTCGACGGCCGGTTCGGTGGACCCGTCCCAGTAGGCGCGCAGCAGCAGGGTCCGCCAGTTGTCCGTGTGCGTGGTGATCCACACGTGGGTGATCCGCCCGGCGCCCTCGATGCTCGCCAGCTCGAACGTCTCGCCGGCGGCGATGTCCACGCTGGGGGAGATCTTCCAGCCCGGTCCGAGGTCGCGGGCGTTCCACGCGCCGGTGCCTTCGGTCGCCCGGCCGCCGTGCCCGACGGCACCGGTGAAGTTCTCCGGCGAGATCGACCGGGTCTGCCGGTCGTTCAGTGCGCTGATGCTGCGCAGGTCCATGTCCACCCCTCGTTGCGTGCGACGACTTACTTGATGCCGGACAGCCGGACGCCGGCGACGATGTGCCGCTGGAACACCAGCAGCAGGACGATCGTCGGCAGCGCGGCCAACGTCGAGGCGGCCATCAGCTGCCCGTACTGCGGGCCACGGTCGTCGAGGAAGTTGGCCAGCACCGGCATGATCTGCTGCAGCGTCGGGTTGCTGATCGTGAGGATCGGCCACACGTAGGCGTTCCAGTACGCCATGTAGGAGATGATCCCGACGACGACGAACACGGCCCCCGAGTTGGGCACGAAGATCTTCAGGAAGATCCGCCACCGCGAGCAGCCGTCGATCCGAGCCGCGTCCTCCACGGCCGTCGGCATGCCGAGGAAGAACTGCCGCATGAAGAACATCTGGGCGGCCGAGGCGACGCCGGGGATGATCAGCACCGCGAGCGTGTTCAGCATGTGCAGCTTCGACACGACGACGAACGACGTGATCAGGATCGACATCGCCGGCACGAACATCGGCATGATGCACAGCACCCAGAGCACCCTCTTGAGCGGGAACTCCAGGCGCGCGAACGCATAGGCGGCCAAGGCGTTCACCGCGATGCTCAGGGCGGTGAAGATCACCGCCCCCACCATCGTCAGGCCCACCGCCGTCATGTACTGCCTGTCGTGCAGCATCGCCGTGTAGTTGTGCCATTCCCAGACCTGCGGCAGCACGGCGAACGGCGTCTTCAGCACGTCGAGGTCGCGCTTGAAACCGCACAGCGCCATCCAGGCGAGCGGCAGGAGCATGCTGAACGCGATGAGGACGAGCAGCATCCACTTCGCCGCGAGGGAGCGTCGGGACCGGACCATCAGGCGTCCACCGCCTTCTCGGACTTGATCAGGCGGAACACCAGCGCAGAGATGGTGCCGAGGACGATGAACAGCACCAGCGACGCGGTGATGGAGAACGTCATCGCGTACGGGGTGGCGCTGCGGAACTGGTTGAAGATGTAGAGGTTCGGCGTGGTGGAGGCGTTCACCGGCCCGCCGTTGGCGATCAGCAACGGCAGCAGGAACTCCTGGAACGCCGCGACCAGACCGGTGACGAAGAGGTACAGCAGGACGTTCTTCAGCAGGGGGAGCGTGATGTACCACGTCCGCTGCAGGAACCCGGCGCCGTCCAGCTGAGCGGACTCGAGGTAGCTTTCCGGGATGTCGAGCAGTCCCGCCAGCATGATGAGCGTGGTGATGCCGAGGCCCAGCCAGATGCCCGGTACAGCGACCGCCGGGATCACCATCGAGGCGTTGCCGAGGAAGTTCTTCGGCCCGAGGTTCACCACGCCGAGCAGCCAGTTCGCCAGGCCCTGGTCGGCGTAGATCAGGCGGAAGAGCACCGAGGCGATGACCGCGGAGACGACCGTCGGCAGGTAGACCGTGGTCTTCATGAACGACGCCATCCGGGCGCCGAGGGTCTTGATGAAGCTCGCCAGGAGCAGGGCGATCAGCATGCCGCCCGGCACCACGATCACGGCGTAGTAGCCGCCGACCTTCAGCGACTGGTAGAAGCCAGGGTCGGTGAGCACGTACTTGTAGAAGCTCAGCCCGACGAACACGGGGGCCTTGTAGAAGTTGCCCTGGTACATGCTCTGCTTGAAGGCGTACACCAGCGGCCAGACGACGAAGATGCCGAGCAGCACCACCATCGGCGCCAGCATCAGGTAGGCCGTGCGCCGCTCCTCGCGGTTCGCGCTGCTGCTGCGCCGCTCCGGTGTTCCCGCCTCGACGACCTCCGCCGTGACGCTGCCCAGCCGCTTTCGCGGCGTCGTTGCCTGCGTGGTGGGCATCTGCGTGTCATCCCTTCCTGTGTGTGCTGCGTCGCCGTCGAAGGGCGGCCCGCTCGACGGCGGTCCCGGAGGCGGCTCGATGGCCACCCCCGGGACGCCGACGGGTCCGGGTCGTCAGGACTGCGGAGCCGTGCCCTTGAGCTGCTGCTTCTGGATGGTGCTGTTGATGGAGTCGTTCGCGGTCTTCAGCGCCGCGTCGACCGGTGCCGTGCCCTTCATGCCCGACTCGATGGCCGTGCCCATCGCGAGCGAGATGTCCCACGGGTAGACCGGCTCGGCGATCCCGTGGGCGACGATGTCGTCGGAGATCGTCTTCATGTTCGCGTCCTGGGTGGTGCTGGGGTCGTTGGCGGCGATCGCCTTGTCCACCGAGGTGCGGGTCGTGTACTTCGAGTAGCCGGCCTGCTTGAAGAAGTCGGCCATGATGTTCGGGTCGCCGGCCGCCAGGTAGGAGATGAACGCAGCCGCCTCCTTGGGGTGCTTGGACTTGGCGTCGAGCGTCAGCGTCCAGCCGCCGAGCGTCGCGGTGGTCTCCCCGGTGCCGCCGTCCTTGGTCGGCAGCGCGGCGACCACCGTCTTGGCCAGCAGGTCGGGCTTGTCCTTCTTGATGGCGCCGAGGGCCCACGAGCCGTTGACCATCATCGCGACCTCACCGCTCTCGAACGGTGCGGCGTCGGTGTAGCCGACCTTGGGGTTCTGCGGCATCAGCTTGTTCTGGTACAGCGTCTTGTACAGGTTGACGACGTCCGCGAAGCAGGAGTCGGTCGCCCGCGCCGAGGCCCAGTCGTCGGTGATGGGGAAGTGGCCGCAGGAGTTGTACTGCAGGCCCCAGCTGGACCAGCCGAGCTCGGTGGCGACCGACGCGATGGTGATGCCCTTGACGTTGCCGGAGGTGAGCTTGGTGGACCAGTCGACGAGGTCCTTCCAGGACTTCGGCGGGCTCGCCGGGTCCAGGCCCGCGGCCTTGGCCATGTCGCTGTTGATGTACAGCACGGCGGACGGCTCGACGAGCATCGGGTAGCCCCAGTGCTTGCCCTTCTCGGTGACGAACGGCGCGACGTTCGGCTTGATGTCGGCCAGCGCTGACGCCGGCAGGTAGTCGTCGAGGGCCGCGAACTGGCCCTGCGCGACGCCCGGCTTGATGTTGCCGTAGTTCGTCGTGACGACGTCCGGCTGGTTCCCCGCGGCCTGTGCCGCCTGCAGCTTCTGGGTCCAGGTGTCGGCCGGTACCACTTTGTAGTCGACCTTGACGCAGGTCTGCGACGAGTTGAACTGGTCGACGTACTTCTTGTACCAGGCCTGCTGGTAGTCCTCGAACTTCTGCTGCCAGAACGTGACGGTGGTCGGGCTCGCGCAGGCAGTGCCCACCCCCCCGCCGGCCGCCGCCGTGGTGCCGGACCCTCCGCTCGACCCGGTGCCGCACGCAGCGAGCGTGACCGCGCCGGCGACCGCCAGCGTGAGGGCTGTCAGCCCCTTGCCTCGCCTCATTTCTCCTCCTCCTGTCGGGGCGCGTCGCTGCGCCAACAGCTCGCCGTACCTACTTCTGCAGGTCGGCGCGGTACCAGAAGACTTCGTACGGATCCCAGATGGACAACGTGAAATAGATCGTCTTCCCGCCATCTGCCGTGTACCGGTCGAGCATGTAGGGCGCGTAAGGACCGGCGACGTCGTGCGCTCCGACCAGGGTGATCGGCTGTCCCCACGGTCCCCACGGGGACAGGCCCTCGCGGATCACGATTCCTGTGCCTTCTTTGAGGTACGTCATCACCCAGCGGCCGAGATAGGCGTTCCACGCGACCGACAATTCTCCGACGGTGTCGTCGAGAATCGTCGTCGCCCGTGCCGCCTCGGTACCCCAGGTGGGGTTCCCCGTACCGTCGACGGTCGTGAGATAACGCCAGGCGGAGGCGTCCTCGACCTTCGCCGCGGGCACCTTCGCCAGGTGCACGCCGCCGAACCGTCCGTGGGTGATGCCCCAGACGTAGAGGGTGTCCACGCCGTCCTCGGTCACGTGGTGGGTGGCCACCTGGACGAACCCGGACGTACCGCCCCAGCGGGGGCCGTCGAGCACCGTCCAGCTCTGCCCCTGGTCGGTCGACCGGGCGAGGCCCGCGTCGTTGACGTCCCACTCGCCCGGGGCGCCCCAGTGCCGCACGGACATCCAGTGCAGGTACATCGCCCCGCCGGCCTCGAAGCCGTAGGTGGGGATCACCGTCATCTCGACGTCGTCCACCTTCTTGGACGGCAGCAGCTCCTTGGCCAGCCCGAGGTCGTCGGTGACCATGCCGCCGAGCGTGATGCCGTCCGAGGGGTCGGCGTCCGTGGTCCACGCCATCGCGTTGGACCGCCAGCCGGTGCCGCCGCCACCGGTGGCGCCCTCCGCCCGACTGGCGAAGTTGTCGCCGAACGTGAACCAGACCTTGCCGTTCGCCTCGAACATCGAGCCGAGGTCGGCGTAGCCCATGCCCCAGCGCACCGTGCTGCCGGGGGCGTCCGCACCGCTGATCTGGCCGACCTGCGTCACGTCCCGCACGCCGGTGAGCGCGAAGGGCGTCGAGCTCGGCAGGACGAAGGACGCCGGTGCGGGCGGACCGGGCGGGAGGCTGGTGGCGGCGGACGGGCTGGTGCCGGTGGTGGAGCGCGCGCCGCCGCCGGGGGACGGAGTGCGACCGGCGCACGCCGCGACGAGCAGCAGGCTCGTCCCGGCCGCGACGGCGGCGAGGCTCCTGACGACCTGGCGGCGGTGCACGGTCCTCCTCGAGCGATCGGGTGACGCGTCCGGCGGGCGCATCAGCGGGGGCTGACCACGGAGGTGGGTGCCGCGACCAGCGCGCGCACCTCGTCGGCCGTCGGGGCGGATGCCGCCGACCCCGTCCGGGTGACGGAGATGGCTGCGGCGGCGTTGGCGGCGTCGGCGGCCGTGGTGAGGTCGAGCCCCTGGGCGAGCCCGGCGGCGAGGTAGCCGCAGAACACGTCCCCCGCACCCACGGTGTCCACCGCGGTGACGGCTCGCGCCGGCACGCGCCGCACGGCGCCGTCCCGGGTCAGCACGAGCGCGCCACGTTCGCCCAGGGTCACCACGACGTCAAGTCCCCAGCGGTCTCGGAGCGCGGCCGCGGACGTCGCCGGGTCGGCACCTGGCTCGCCGCTCAGCGCCGCGAGCTCGCCCTCGTTGGGCACCAGGACGTCCACGTGCTCCAGCAGCTCCGCCGGCAGCGGGCACACCGGTGCGGGGTTCAGGATCACCGTCACACCGCGCTCGTGGGCGATCCGGGCGGCCGCAACAGCCGCCTCCACGGCGAGCTCGAGCTGCATCACCAGCACCTTCGCGCCGGTGATCACGGGCGCCGCGTCGACGATCTGGGCGGTGTCCACGACGTGGTTCGCCCGGGGCACGACGACGATCGAGTTCTGGCCGCTCGGTTCCACCAGCGGCAGCCCGACACCGGTCCCCGCGTCGGGCCGGACGGTGACCGCCGTCGCGTCGATCCCCTCGGCCTCGAGCATCGCGCGGAACTGCACACCCATCTCGTCGTCGCCGACGCAACCGACCATGGCCGTGCGCGCACCGGCCCGCGCGGCGGCGACCGCCTGGTTGAAGCCCTTGCCGCCCGGGGCGGAGGAGAACCCGGTACCGATCAGCGTCTCGCCCGGCTCGGGCCGGCGCGGGGCGTAGGCGACCAGGTCCATCATGAAGGAGCCCACGACGCAGACGTCGGCGCTCATGCGATGCTCCGGTCCCCGAGCAGCTGGCGCCCGAGGGAGCCGCCGGGGTGGAACACCGCGAACTCCTCGGCGGTGAACCCGTTCAGCGTCATCAGGCCCGCGGCGAGCGCGTCCCCCAGAGCGAGGGTGCTGGCGGTCGACGCGGTCGGCGCCAGCCCCAGCGGGTCGGCCTCGCGTTCGACGTGGATCGACAGGTGCACCCGGGCGAGCGCCGCGAGGCTCGAGGACGGCCGACCCGTCATGGCGACCACCGCGGCACCGCGCGCGAGGACCATCCGAGCGAACTGGCACACCTCGGCGGTCTCGCCGGAGTAGGAGATCAGGATGGCGACGTCGTCCCGGGTGACCATCCCCGAGTCGCCGTGCAGCGCCTCGGTGGAGTGCACGAAGAACGCGGGCGTGCCGGTGCTGGCGAGGGTCGCGGCCATCTTCGAGCCGATGTGCCCGGACTTTCCGAGGCCGGACACCACCACCCGGCCACGCGTCTGGCTGAGCAGGCGCAGCGCGTCCGCCAGTGCCGGCCGCACGACGAGGCGCGTCATCGCGATCGCCTCGGACTCGGCCGCCATCGCACGGTCGGCCGCCGCGAGGGCCTCGTCGAGGGTCGCGCCGCTCATGCGACCACACCCTTGAACAGGAGGATGTTTCCGAACGTGCGCCGCTCGCCCGTGCGGATGGCGAGCCGAGCTCCGCGAGCGGCGTCGTAGAACGCCGACCGGGTGAGGCTCCGTACGGCCTCGGTCGGTGCGGGGCAGGCGTCCCGGAGCGCGGTGACGGCCGGGGCCTCGACGTCCTCGGGCTGCATCAGCACCGCAGAGGTCGGCACGTCCAGCGGGAGCACCGTGCAGATCGCCTCGACGACGGCGTCCGCGTCGAGACCGGGCAGGTCGACGACCGCACGGGCCAGCCGATCGGCAGGGAAGTGCGCGTCGCACACGAGCACGCAGTCGCCGTGCCCCATCGCATCGAGGTGATGCAGCAGGGTTCCCGTCAGCAGCGGGTGGATGCCAGCGAGCACCGTTGCTCCGTTCGTCTACATCCCCGGACGGGGAATCGATTTCCCGTTGTCTACACCTCCTGTGCGGGGACGGTCAACAGGCCGTTGCCGGACTGTGACCCGACGGTCGCGGCAGCTCCGGAGCGCAGCAGGGTGGACACCATGCGTTTGTGCAGGTGGATGCACATATTCCCCCGCCGTCGACCTGTCACGCAGTCGAAGCAGATGCCCGCCGCTCGTCCCGGATCGTCGGGGCGGGCCCCGGCTGCCGGGCTTCCACCCTTGAAATGGATTGCTGGGATGTCTACCGTCTGGCCATCGGCGCGCCGTTGCCCGCAGCACCGGCGGGCGCCGGGACGATGGCCTCGGTCGAGGCGGTCGGCACGTCGTCGGACTCGGTGGAGGCGTCCGTATGGCTGCAACCTGACCCGTCGAACGGCAACGCGCCGCGGTGGGGCCATCCCGACGGCATCCAGGTGGGGATCGAGCCCGGGCTCGGTCCGCGCGGGCTGCTGCGCGTCTTCGCCCCGTACCTCGGGAGCACGCGGCTGCTCAACTTCGTCGCCGTGGAGCCGCTCGCCTCCGGAGCCACGGACCGCGGCTACTCGGAGCTCGAGCACAGCGCGCTCGACAACCGTCCGGGCAAGCGGTTCTGGGCGTCCCACGACCCGTCGAACGGCTCACCGCGGCCGACCGACGAGCCCGTGCCGGGCGTGGTCACGCACGAGGGCGGCGTCGAGCGCCTGACGGTGCACGTCCACAGCGAGCGGTTCGACAACGGCGCCGAGGTGGTGGTGCGGGTCCGGTTCCGGGCGGACCGACCCCGCGAGGTGTCGCTCGCGGCGCTGCGGCGACCCGGCAGCGCCGAGCTCACCGCCTGCATCCTGTCGGCGACGATGGGCAACTACGCGCGGCTGCGGCGCCTGCACCTGGCGGACGGCGTCGTCACGCCGGCCGAGCTGTGGCCCGGCTTCACCGGCACGGAGTTCACGCCGCACGCCCGGTTCGGGCTCGACCGGCTGCACCGCGACGGTGCCGCCGCGCTGGTGTGGGCGACTCCGGACGAGGAGCGCCCCTGGTCGGCGGTCCACGCGGCCGGCACGGCGGCCCACTGGCGCTACGAGGGGATTCGGGCGGTCCAGGGCTGGCGCGTCGAGGAGCCGAGCGGTTCGGCGGCCGCGCAGGTGAACGCGCGCCGGGCGTACTGGGCCAGCGCCTCGCCGATCCCCGGAGGACCGGCGTACGAGAACCTCGAGGTGGTCGACGCGTTCCGGGACGGTCAGGAGGTCGTCTACTGGTGCGAGCCCTACGCCGACGACGAGGAGCTCGTCGCCGCCGTCCGCCGGCACGGCGCCGCGGTCTGACGCCGGGTGACGCTCAGGCCCGGCGCGTCGACGAGGCCCTGACCAGCAGCTCCGGGTCCAGCACGATGTGCTGCGGCGCGGAGTGCGCGGACGAGCCGCGGGACAGCAGCAGCTCGGCGGCGAGCGCGCCCATCTGGGCGACCGGCTGGCGGATCACGCTCACGCCGGGCACCACCATCCGGGTCCACTGGTCGTCGTCCGTGCCGACCAGGGCGATGTCGTGCGGCATCTCGAGCCCGGCCGCCTGGATCGCCCGGTAGGCGCCGACCGTCAGCGGTCCGTTGGTGGTGAACACGGCGTCCGGCGGGTGCGGGGACGTGAGCAGGGCGCGCATCGCGACCTCGCCGCCCTCCGGGCGCAGGTTGGTACGTCGCACCATGGACGGACTCAGCGGGTGCGGTCCCTTGGAGAGGGCGTCGCGGAAGCCTGCCAGACGCTCCTCGGTGGTGCTGACCTCGGAAGGGCCGGCGATGCAGGCGATGCGGTTGTACCCCATCTGCATCAGGTGCTCCGCAGCGAGCCGGCCGGCGAGGTGGTTGTCGACGAAGATCGTGTCGCCGGTGTAGCTGTCGACGCGCCGGTCGACGACGACCACGGGGATGCCGGCGGTGAGCAACGGTGCAAGATTCGACTGCTTGGCCGATGCGGCGGCGATGACGACGCCGGCCATACGCTGCGCGATCGCGGTCTGGATGTAGACGCGCTCACGGCTCAGGTGCTCGTCAGTGTTGCAGAGCATCACGGACAGCCCGCGCTGCGCGGCGACCGACTCGAGCGAGGCCACCATGCCGGTGAAGAAGGCGTTCTGGACGTCGGAGACGATCGCCGCCCACACGTCGGACACCTGCCGGCGGAGCGCTCGACCGTTGCTGTTGGGCACGTACCCCGTCTCGGCGACCGCCTGGCGCACCCGCGCGGCCATCTCGGCGTCGACGGAGTCCCGACCGTTGAGGACGCGGGAGACGGTCGCGGCTGACACGCCGGCGACCCGTGCCACGTCCTGGATGTTCATCGGGCGTCCGTCGACCACGGTCAGCATCGTGGCACGGGTTGGGAATCGTTTGCTCGCTCGCACCGGCGCCGTCTCACCCCACGGGCTCCCCGGGTGTCCGGCGAGGTCCGTACCGCGGGCCGTTGGTCCCTGACGCGCAGCCGTCACCACGTCCACGCGCCCGTGCCAGGCCGGGGCTGCGGGAACCGCCCCGGGTCGCCCACCGCCGACCCCACAGCACTCCCGGCTCGGCCCAGCGGGTCGCGGCGCACTAGCGTGCGGTCCGTGCCGAGACGGAGCAGCAGCAGGTGGAGGTTCGTGGCCGTCGCCACGGCCGTGGTCGCGGCGACGGCGGGACTTGGCCTCCTCGGAGCGCTGCCGGCGTCGGCCCACGACGAGCTGGTGTCCACCGACCCCGCGGACGGTGCCACCGTCGCGACGGCCCCGGACCAGGTGACCCTGACGTTCACCGACAAGGCGATCGCGCTCGGCACCGAGGTGAAGGTGACGGCTCCTGACGGGTCGGTGGTCAGCACCGGCGACCCACAGCTGGGGCCGACCACCGTCGCACAGCCCCTCGGCGCGGCGCGCCCGGCCGGCACGTACACGGTGGTCTGGCGCGTGACCTCTGCCGACGGACACCCGGTCTCCGGCACCTTCCGTTTCGCCGCCACGTCGGCGGTCGGCGTCGCGGCCCCGACAGCCTCGGCCGCGCCGTCGCAGGTGCCCAGCGCCACGCCGGGCGCCTCCGCCGCCAGCCCCTCCGCCGCCAGCCCCGCGCCGACACCGACAGCCTCGGCCGACCCGGCGCCGTCCGCGTCGACCGGCCGCCCGTCGTACTGGCTGGTGGTCGGCGCGGTGCTGGTGCTCGCGGCCGCGGCGGCTGCCCTCGGTCGGCGTCGGCGCCAGGCGCTCGGCGCCGGTGCTGACTCCCGCGCTGAGGCCGGTGCTGACTCAGGGCCCGACGCCTCCAGCGGCACCGGGATCCCATCGGAGCAGCCGCAGCCCTGAGCCCGCGTCCCCAGCTGGCCGCCCCGGCGACCGACGTCGGGGACGAAGCCGAACCCCCCACACGTTGACCTGGACAGCGGCGCTCGCGCCCGTGCGTCCCGCCTCCCGCCCGAAAGGACCTCCGATGAGCACCAGACGTGGGCCTCACGCCCTCGCCGCGATCGGGCTTCTCGTCGCCACGGCCCTGGCGGTCACGGGGTGCACCGCGGGTGCGTCACCGAAGCCGACCGCCTCGTCGTCCACCGCCGCCGCCCGCACCGACGCGACGCTCCGCCTCGGCCTGGCCGCCGCGCCGGCCAACCTCGACTTCACCAGCACGGGCGGCGCCGCGATCTTCCAGGCGCTGCTCGGCAACGTGTACGAGGGCCTCCTGCGTCTGGACCAGGACGGCAAGGTGGTGCCGCTGCTGGCCACCGGGTACACGGTCAGCCGGGACGGGCTGACGTACGACTTCACGCTGCGGGAGGGCGTGAAGTTCAGCAACGGGTCGCCGTTCGACGCGGCCGCCGTGAAGTTCTCCCTCGAGCGCGTCAAGACGTGGAAGGCGAACACCCCCGGCAACCTCGCGGTGCTGGACCACGTGGAGGTGGTCTCCCCCACCGAGGCCAAGGTGGTGCTGACCAAGCCGGATGCGACGGTCCCGTTCTGGCTGGCCGGTCCGCTCGGTGCGATGTTCTCCCCCGACGCGGTGGACTCCCTGGCCACCAAGGCGGTGGGCACGGGACCGTTCACGGTCGCCTCGTACCAGACCGGCGTGAAGCTGGTGCTGACCCGCAACGACGCCTACTGGGGCGCGAAGGCCCTGGTCAAGCAGGTGGACCTGGACTACTTCGCCGATGCGAGCGCCGCCGCGAACGCCCTGCGGTCCGGCGGTGTCGACGCGCTGTACCAGGCGGAGGCGTACGACCAGCTGGCATCGTTCAAGGCCGACCCGCGGTTCACGGTGACCGCCGGCAGCTCGCAGGGCGTGGTGGTGCTGTCGATGAACGAGGCCAACCCGGCGCTCGCCGACGTGCGCGTGCGGCAGGCGATCAGCCACGCGATCGACAAGAAGGCGGTGGTCGCGGCGGCCACGGGCGGCGTCGCGACGGAGCTGCACGGACCGGCGGTGCCGACCGACCCGTACTTCGTCAGGTCGGACGAGCCGTACCCGTACGACCCGGCCGCAGCGAAGCAGCTGCTGGCCGACGCCGGCGTCACGGGGCTGAACCTCACCTTCACGGTGCCGAACCGGCCGTACGCGCAGGCGATCAGCCAGGTGGTGCAGTCCGACCTGGCCGCGGTGGGCATCACCGCCACCCTGCAGACCCAGGAGTTCCCCGCCGTGTGGGTGGACAAGACCCTCACCCAGCACCAGTTCGACCTGACCGTGGTCAACCACGTCGAGCCGCGCAACGTCACCAACTACGGCAACCCGAGCTACTACTGGAGCTACTCGAACCCGGCGGTGGGGAAGGACTTCGCGGCGGCGAAGGCGGCGACCGACGAGGACTCGTACATCACGCACATGACCGACGCGGTGCAGGCGATCATCAAGGACGCCGCGGGGGTGTGGCTCTACAACCCGCCGAACGTGGTGGTGTCCACGACGGCCGTGCACGGGATGCCGACCAACGACCTGGGCGTGGGGATCGGCCTGGCCGGCGTCTCCGTCACGGGCTGACGCCCGACCGGTGGGCCGTCGATGCTGCTGACCGTGCTGCGGCGCCTCGGGGTGTTCGCCCTGACGGCGCTGGTGGCGTCGGTGGTCGTCTTCGTGCTGCTCGCCGTGCTGCCGGGCGACCCGGCACGGGCGCAGCTCGGCCTCGACGCGACGCCCGACCAGGTCGCGGCGCTGCGCCACCAGCTGGGCCTCGACAGGTCGCTGCCGGCGCAGTACGTCCACTGGCTCGGTCAGCTGGCGACCGGGAGCCTCGGCATCTCGTACTCCACGCGCGCGCCGGTGGGGCCCGAGGTGCTGAACGCCATGCAGGTGTCGCTGCTCCTGGTGCTGGCCGGCATGGTGGTGGCGGCGCTGATCGCCCTGCCGACCGGGCTGCTGGCGGCGGTGCGGCAGGGGCGCGCCGACGGCGCGGCGCTCTCGGCGGCCACGCAGGTGGGCATCTCGGTGCCGAGCTTCCTGGCCGGGCTGCTGCTGGTGACGGTGTTCGCCGTGCGGCTGCACTGGCTGCCGTCCGGCGGCTGGGTGGCGCCGGTGGACGGCGTCGGCGGGTTCCTGCGGCACCTGGTGCTGCCGGCGCTCGCGTTGGGCCTGGTCAGGGGCGCGATCCTGTCCCGCTACCTGCGCTCGGCGCTGCTCGACGTGCAGCGTGAGGACTTCATGCGGACGGCTCGGGCCAAAGGGATGACCCGGTGGCAGGCGCTGCGGCGGCACGGGCTGCGCAACGCCCTGGTGCCCGTCGTGACGGTGACCGGGGTCGAGCTTGCGGGGCTGCTGGTGGGGGCCGTGGTGATCGAGACGGTGTTCGTCATCCCCGGGCTGGGGTCGTTGCTGCTGCGGTCGGTGGCCAACCGCGACCTGGTCGAGGTGCAGGCCGTCGTGATGGTGGTGGTGCTGCTGGTGCTGGCGCTGAACCTGCTGGTGGACCTGGTGTACGTGCTGGTGGACCCGCGGCTGCGGCGGGCGCGATGAGCGCGACGACGAGCGGGCCCGGCCGGACGAGCGGGCGCGGGACGACGAGCGGTGGTCGGCCGACGAGCGGCGGGCGGCCGACGACGCGACGGTGGAACGCTCCGCTGCTGGTCGGGGCCGTGATGGTCGCCGCGGTGGTGGTCGTCGGGCTGGTGTCGCTCGTCTGGACCCCGCACGACCCGCTGGTCACCGCCCCGCTGCACCGGTTGCAGGGGCCGAGCACCGCGCACTGGCTGGGTACGGACGGCCTCGGTCGGGACGCGGCGAGCATGCTGATCGCCGGCAGCCGGGTGCCGCTGCTGGTCGGGCTGGTCGCGGTGCTGATCTCCCTGGTGCTGGGCGTGCCGTTCGGCATCGCGGCGGCGATGACGCGGCAGGGCGGCGCGGGGCTGTGGCTGATGCGGTGGAACGACGTGGCGCAGGCGTTCCCCGCGCTGCTGCTGGCGATCGTGCTCGCGGCGGTCCGAGGGCCGTCGACGTGGACCGCCATGGTGGCGCTGGGGATCGGCGCGGCGCCGGGGTTCGTGCGGGTGACGCGCGCGGGGACGCTGCAGGTGCTCAGCCGGGAGTACGCGCTCGCGGCACGGGCCGCCGGGCGCGGACCGCTGTACACCGCCGTGCGGCACGTGCTGCCGAACATCCGCAGCATGCTGATCGTGCAGGCGTCGGTCGGTTTCGCGCTCGCGGTGCTGGCCGAGGCCGCGCTGTCCTACCTGGGCCTGGGCACGCCGCCACCGACGCCGTCCTGGGGCCGGATGCTGCAGGACGCGCAGGCCTTCCTCTACGTGCAGCCCCTGCTGATCGTCTGGCCGGGGGTCGCCATCGCGTGGACGGTGCTGGGCTTCAACCTCCTGGGCGACGGGCTGCGGGACCGCCTCGACCCTCGGCTGGAGGCGGCGTCGTGAGCACGTTGCTGCAGGTCAGGGACCTGCGCGTGCACTCGGGACCCCGGGAGCTGCTGCACGGGATCGACCTGCGCGTGGAGCGCGGCGAGCGGGTGGGGCTGATCGGCGAGTCGGGCTCGGGCAAGACGCTGACGCTGCTGGCGCTGATGGGCCTGCTGCCCGAGACGCTGCGCGCGACGGGCGCCGCGCGGCTGGACGGCGAGGACCGGGACCTGCTGACGCTGGGGGACCGGGCGTCGGCGCGGCTGCGCGGGCGGCGGATCTCGATGGTGTTCCAGGAGCCGATGACGGCGCTGGACCCGCTGCTGCCGGTGGGCCGCCAGGTGGCCGAGATCCTCACGCTGCACGGGTTCGCCGGGGGGCCACGGGCTGCCCGGGCGCGGTCCGTGGAGCTGCTCGACGGCGTGGGCCTGCCGGACCCGGCCGCCGCGGCGCGGGCCTACCCGCACCAGCTGTCCGGCGGTCAGCGGCAGCGCGTGATGCTGGCGATGGCGATGGCGAACACCCCGGACCTGCTGCTGGCCGACGAGCCGACCACAGCCCTGGACGTGACGGTGCAGCGGCGGGTGCTCGACCTGATGCGCGAGCAGGTCGCACGGTCCGGCACGTCGCTGGTGTTCGTCACGCACGACCTGGGGATCGTCGCCGACCTGTGCGACCGGGTGGTGATCCTGCGCGACGGGGCGGTGGTGGAGGCCGGCCCGCTGGACCGGGTGTTCTCGGCGCCGCAGCACCCGTACACGCGCTCGCTGCTGGCGGTGTCCGCCCTGGCGACGGACGCCCGGGGCCGGTTGGTGACGGTGCTGGACCTGGGCGCCGGGACGACGGGCGCGGGGACGACCGACACAGCGACGGCGGGCGCGGGGACGACCGAGACCGGCCCGCACGAGGTGCTGCCCGACGAGGGCACGCGCGTCTTCAACCACGTCCCCGGCGCGGCCCCGCTGCTCGCCGTCGCCGATCTGCGCCGCACCTACGTCCGCCCGCACCGCATCGGCCGCGCCACGCACGTGCAGGCTGTCCGCGACGTGTCGTTCGAGGTGCGCGAGGGGCAGCGGTTCGGCGTGGTCGGGGAGTCCGGCAGCGGCAAGTCGACGCTGCTGCGGCTGGTCACGGGCCTGGACCAGGCGACCGCCGGCTCGGTGCGGATCGCCGGGCGCGAGGTGGTCGGCACGCCGGAGCGGGCGCTCGGCTGGCTGCGGCGGACCGCGCAGATCGTCTTCCAGGACCCGATGGGGTCGCTGGACCCGCGGATGCGGATCGCCGAGGTGGTCACCGAACCGCTGCGCGGCGTGGGTGCCGACGAGCGGCGGGCGCGGGCGGCGGAGGTTCTCGACGCGGTCGGGCTGCCGGCGACGGCTCTCGACCGCTACCCGCACCAGTTCTCCGGCGGCCAGCGGCAGCGCATCGCGATCGCGCGGGCCGTCGTCACCCGCCCCCAGCTCCTGGTCGCGGACGAGGCCGTGTCGTCCCTCGACGTGTCCGTGCGCGCGCAGGTGCTCAACCTGCTGTCCGACCTGGCGGACGAGTACGGCCTGACGCTGCTGTTCGTCTCGCACGACCTGGCGGTGGTGCGGCGCACCTGCGACACCGTCGCGGTGATGAACGAGGGCCGGATCGTCGAGTGCGGCCCGACCGACCAGGTGTACGAGCACCCGCTGCACCCGTACACCGCCGAGCTGGTCGCCGCAGCGCCGCGGCTGCGGACCGCGGGCGCCTGAGCTCCGGGGGTCGCTCCCGGCGCGGTCGCGGCTCGTCCGGGCCGCGCGCACGATGGACCGCATGCCACCCGTCGAGGCTCCGACGACGACGCCGTCCACCGGCGTCGCCGCCTCCGTCGAGCCCTCCTCGGGGATGGCACCCTCGGTCGAGCCGTCGTCGGGCGCCGCACCCACACCCGCTGGCGAGGCCTCGTCGAGCGTCGCACCCACACCCGCTGGCGAGGCCTCGTCGAGCGTCGCACCCACGTTGCCGTCCCGGGCGGCCGTCCCCCTGCCCCGGCCGGCGCCGCGCGGCCCGATCAGCACCGCCCTGCTCGCCGCGCTGAGCCGCTCGCCCGGGGCCGTCGACCTGGGCCCGCTGCGCGCCGCCGTCACCGCCCGGCTCACCGATCCCACCGACTGGCGGACCGACGAGGACGTGCAGCTCGCCCTGCTGTGCCTCTACGAGCTGCACTACCGCGGCATCGCAGGCGTCGACGACGACTGGGAGTGGGACCCGGACCTGCTGGCCGTCCGCGCCGAGCTCGAGGGGCCGTTCGAGGCCGAGCTGCGCCGCACGGTCCCGGTGCCGGAGTGCGACCGCCGCGACCGGACCGGTGTCGCCGAGCGGCTGTTCGCCCTGACCGCCGCCGACGGTGGCCCGAGCCTGTCCCGGTACGTCGCCCGCAAGGCCACCGAGCCGCAGCTGCGCGAGCTGCTGGTGCACTGTTCGATCTACCAGCTCAAGGAGGCCGACCCGCACACCTGGGCGATCCCGCGGCTGGCCGGCGGACCCAAGGCGGCGCTGGTGGAGATCCAGGCCGACGAGTACGGCGACGGCGACCCGCACCGCATGCACGCCGAGCTGTTCGCCCTGGCCATGCGGGCGTTCGGGCTCGACGACACGTACGGCGCCTACGTGGACCACGTGCCGGCGGCGACGCTGGCCTCCCTGAACGCGATGTCCCTGTTCGGGCTGCACCGGCGGTTGCGCGGAGCGATCGTCGGGCACCTGGCGGCCTTCGAGATGACGTCCTCGCTGCCGAGCCGGCTGTACGGCAACGGGGTGCGGCGGCTGGGTCACGACGACGTGGCCGCGACCTGGTACTTCGACGAGCACGTCGCGGCCGACGCGGTGCACGAGCAGATCGCCGGTCGCGACCTGGCCGGGGCTCTGGCCGAGCAGGAGCCGGAGCTGGTGGACGACATCCTGTTCGGCGCCGCCTGCTGCCTCGCGCTCGACGGTGGCGCTGCCGCCCGGATGATGCAGGCCTGGGGCGCCGGTGAGACGGCGCTGCTGCGGCCGTTGCCGTGACGACGACCAGCCGGGGGCACGCGGCTGCCCCTGACGGCACTGCCCGTGAGCTGCCGCCTCGCGGAGCGAGCATCGTCGCGTGCCCTGACGGCCCCCTGCTGGTGCGTGGTGACGTCGATGTGCTCGACGCCGAGGGCCAACCGCTGGACAAGGGTCGACGCACCGTGGCGCTGTGCCGCTGCGGGGGCTCGTCGATCAAGCCGTGGTGCGACGGGACCCACAAGGTGAACGGGTTCTCGTCGTCCACCTGACGGCCGGGTGCCGCACGCTGCCCGCGCGGGCCGGGCGGACCGATGCGACGCTGAGGCGATGTCCGTCGTCTCGCGTGACCTGCCCTGCCCTCCCGAGGACGTGCTCCGCGTGCTCGCCGACGGGTGGAACTACGCCACGTGGGTGGTGGGGACCAGCCGCATCCGCGGTGTCGACGCCGAGTGGCCGGCGCCGGGTTCGCGCATCGCGCACTCGGCCGGCCTGTGGCCGATGGTGCTGCAGGACGTGAGCGTCAGCCGCCGCTGGGACCCCGAGCGGGGCATCGAGCTGGAGGCGAAGGGCTCGTTCGTCGGCGACGCCAACGTCGCGATCTCCGTGGTCCCGACGGACGGCGGCTGCCGGGTCCGCATCGCGGAGGACGCGGTGCGCGGGCCGGCCAGGCTGGTGCCCGAGCCGCTGCGCGACGCGCTGATCTCCTGGCGCAACCGCGAGACGCTCTACCGCCTGGGCGCGCTGGCCTGCCGCCCGTCGACCTGACGGGCCGAAGCGGCCGCCCGGCGGAAGACCCGCGCTCAGCGCTCGGGGAGCACCCGGTCCCACGCGGTGCGCACCAGCGCCCGCCGCAGGGCGCCCGTCGGACCTGCCTGACCGAGCGCCGCGCGCGCCGCGTTCCAGCCGCAGGCGCCGTGCACGCCACCGCCCGGGTGCGCACCGGCGCTCGCCAGGTACAGGCCCGTGACCGGCGTCTCCGGCCGACCCAGCCCGGTGGTGGGCCGGAACACCAGCTGCTGGTGGATCGACGCCGTGCCGCCGTTGGTCGCCCCGTCGACGAGGTTCGCGTCGGCCGCCTCGATGTCCGTCGGGCTCTGCACGTACCGGCCGACGATGTGCGACGTGAACCCCGGCGCCGCCCGCTCAACGGCCGCCTCGACCCGTCGCACCTGCGCGTCGACCGCCTGCGCGTCCCACACGATGCCGTGCGGCACGTGGGTGTACGCCCACGCCGACTCGGTTCCGGCCGGGGAGCGGCTCGGGTCCGACGTCGTCATCTGGCCGAACAGCAGGAACGGTCGCTCCGGGATGCGGTCCATCGACAGGTCGGCGGCCATCTGCACGAACCCGTGGTCGTCCACCCCGAGGTGCACCGTGCCGGCGCCGCGGGCGCCGTCGGCGTTCCACGGCACCAGCCCGTCCAGCGCCCAGTCCAGCTTGAACGTCGAGTAGTCCCACTGGAACGTCTCCATCCGACGCCGCAGCGCCGCCGGCACGTTCCGCTGGTGCAGCAGCCGGCCGAACAGCGCAGGCGCCGAGACGTCGGCCAGCACGGCCCGTCGGACGCCGACCTCCAGCCCACCGGCGGTCCGCACCCCGACCGCCCGGCCGGCCCGCACCTCGACGTGCGTCACCTCGGCGCCCGTCAGCACCTCGCCGCCGGCCGCCTCGAACCTCCGCCGCATCGCCTCGGCCAGCTCACCGGCACCGCCCTCCGGCACCGGGAAGCCGACGTCCTGACCGAGCATCACCAGCAGCCATCCGTACAGCCCGCTGCCGGCGGCGTCCGGCGGGATGTCCGCGTGCAGCGCGTTGCCGGTCAGCAGCAGCCTGCCGCCCTCGCCCCGGAACGTCTCCTGGCCCAGCCGGCGCACCGGCAGCGCGGCCAGCCGGGCGACCTCCAGGGCACCCGCCGCTCGGGTGCGGGCGAGGATCCGCGCCAGCGCCCGCACCGGCGGGATCGGGGTGAACAGGGCATCCAGCAGCGGGTCCCGCAACCGGCGGTAGCCGTCGACCATCCGGCGCCACGCGTCACCGTCGCCGACGGCCCACTCGTCGAGCCCGGCCGCGGTGTCGTCGACGTCGTGGTGCAGCACCGCCGCCCGGCCGTCGTCCAACGCGTGCGCCAGCACCGCGGGCGCGTGCAGCCAGCGCAACCCGTACCGCTCGAGCTCGAGCGCGCGGATCGCCGGCGACGCCGCCGCGAGCGGGTAGAAGGCGCTGAACAGGTCGCTGCGGAAGCCCGGCACCGTCACCTCGGCGCTGCGGACCGCCCCGCCGACCTCGTCGTTCGCCTCGAGCAGCAGCACGTCCCAGCCCGCGTCGGCCAGTGCGTTGGCCGCGACCAGGCCGTTGGGACCGGCCCCGACGACGACGGCGTCCACGGTGCGGCGCATGGGGCTCCCCGGGTCGACGATGTCCGATCGAGCATCGCAGCGACCGCGCGGCCCTGCCATCCGGGGTCGTGGTGCGCCGAGCCGCGCGCGCCCCACCAGCCAGGGTGTGCGGGCGGCCGGCGGGTGTCGCGGAGACGGGTCAGGCGCGGCCGCGCCGCGCGCGGAACTCGTCGGCAAGCTGCCGCGCCTGCAGGCTGATGAGGGCGCGGTAGTACTCGAACAGGAGGGCGACACGTTCGGGTGGCACGTCCGCGTCGGCGTCCCGTGCCGCGAGCCAGTCGTACCTGGCCGCGTGGATCTCGTCGTCGGAGATGAACAACGGCGGGTTCACCGCCATCGAGTGCTCGTCGCCCGCGTCCATCCTCGGAGTCTTGCGGTGCGGCCCGGCGAGCGTGGCGGGCCCGAAGTCTTCACCCGCTGTGACCTGCGGTCCGAGGTGGAGTCACGGTCGACCGATTCGGCGGCACCTGTCCGAGTTGCCGTCCCTCGGGCAGGTGGCGCATCGGTCGCGCCGCTGTCACGACGGGTCGTGGTGACTTCACCCGCGGCAGGCGTAGCCGTGCCGCGGACAGCCGTGCAGGCGCAGTGGCGCCAGCGCTGTGCCGCGCGGGAATCGGCGCGGTCGGGTGCCCGTTGAGCGGTCGGGGGCGCCGCAGCCACACGCTGAGCGGTGCGGACGCACCAGACGGGACGAGGGACACGGATGACGACGACGGCGGGCACCACGACGGCGGCGGGCACGACAGACGGCACCCTCCGCTGGCAGGACCCGCGGGAGCTGACGGACGTCGGCGTGCTCCTGACGAACGGCCGACTCGCCCCCCGACGGTTCGCCAGTCTCGCGGAGGCGCAGGCGTGGGCTCGGCCGGACGCCGGGGAGCAGGTGGTGGAGCTCAACACGGTCTGCCAGTGCGATCTGTGACCGGCGGTGTCTGAGGGGCTGGACCAGCCGCCAGCCGTGCCCGGCACCGCCGCCTAGGCTGGACGGATGCTGACGCGTCGCCCAGTCGTCGCCGTGCGCGGGCTCGCGGTGCTGGGCGCCGTCGCGGTGGTGGCCGTGCTGGTCGCGGTCTCGTTCAGCGGTGCCGCGGCGGCCACCGCGCTGGCAGATCCGGGTGCGGCGGTCCGCTGGGGGCTGCCGGTGGTGGACGTGCTCACCGACCTGGCGGTGGCGGTGACGCTCGGCGCGCTGGCCCTGGTGATCGGCATCGTGCCGCGGCGGGCGGCGGTGGAGGCGCACCCGGAGCGCCGGTCGACCGCGCCCGGCGGCACGGCAGCGGTCGGTGCCGCCTGGCCGGCCGGGACCACGGTGACCGCTGTCGCCGCCGGCGTGTGGACGGTGCTGGCCGTGGTGCGCGTCGTGCTGACGTACGCGCAGGTGTCCGGCAGCCCGGTGGATCTCGGCTCCTCGGGCGCGCAGCTGTGGCTGTTCGTCACGCAGGTGGACCTCGGACGGGCGTATGCCGGCATCGTGCTGGTCGCCGCCGCGGTCACCGCCCTGGCGCTGGTGGTCGGCACCCCGACAGGCGCCGGCTGGACCGGCGCGTTGGCGCTCGTGGCGCTGTGGATGCAGTCCGGCACCGGCCACGCGTCCGGCGCCGCCCACCACGAGGTGGCCACCGAGGCGCTGCTGCTGCACCTGCTGGGCGCCGCCGTCTGGATCGGGGCGCTCGCCGCACTGGCCCTGCTCGCGCGCAGGCTCGGCACCGACCTGCCGGTGGCGGTGCGCCGCTACTCGGTCGTCGCGGGCTGGTGCCTGGCGGCGGTGGGTGTGTCCGGCCTGGTCAACGGCTTCATCCGGGTGGGCGGCTGGTCCGACCTGGGTACCCGGTACGGGCTGCTGCTGATCACCAAGGCGGTGCTGCTGGTCGCGCTCGGCGCGCTGGGGCTGGCGCACCGTCGGGCGACCATCCCGCACCTGAGCGCCGGAGCCGGCGCCGCCTTCGCCCGGCTGGTGCTGGTCGAGCTCGCCGTGATGGGGGCCGTGTCCGGCGTCGCCGTCGCGCTGTCGTCGTCCGCGCCGCCCGTCCCCAACGTCCCCGTGGCGGACACGTCGCCCGCGTTCCGGGTGATCGGCCACTCGCTGCCGCCGGAGCTGACCGGCGCCCGCTGGTTCACGGTGTGGAACTGGGACGTGGTGATGGCCGCCGCCGCAGCCGCCGGCCTGGTGGTGTACCTGCGCTGGGTGTGGCGGCTGCGCCGGCGCGGCGACCGCTGGCCCGTCGGTCGGACCGCCGCCTGGGTCACCGCGATGGTCGTCTTCGTCTGGACGACGTCCGGCGGCCCGAACGCCTACGGGCACGTGCTGTTCAGCGCGCACATGGTGCAGCACATGGTCCTGGCGACGGTGGTGCCGGTGTTCCTGGCCCTGTCGGCGCCGGTGTCGCTCGCGTTGCGCGCGCTGCCGGCCCGGTCCACCCGGCTCGCCGGCGACACGTCCCGCGGTCCCCGCGAGTGGATCCTGGTGCTGGTGCACAGCCGGGTCGGCCGGTTCTTCGCGAACCCGGTGGTCGCGGCGGCGAACTTCGTCGCCTCGATGATCGTCTTCTACTACAGCGGCGTGTTCGAGTGGTCGCTGCGGACCACCGAGGGCCACCTGTTCATGGTGGTGCACTTCTCGCTGGTCGGGTACCTGTTCGCCAACGCGCTGATCGGTGTGGACCCCGGTCCGCAGCGTCCCGGCTACCCGCAGCGGCTGCTGCTGCTGTTCGCGACGATGGGGTTCCACGCCTTCTTCGGCATCTCGCTGATGAGCGGCGACGGGCTGCTGGTGGCCGACTGGTTCGGCCTGCTCGGCCGGCCGTGGGGACCGAGTGCGATCGCCGATCAGCAGGCCGGTGGCGGCATCGCGTGGGGGATCGGCGAGCTGCCCACGTTGGCGCTGGCCATCGCGGTGGCGGTCGCTTGGGCGCGCGACGACGAGCGGCTGGCCCGACGCCGCGACCGGCAGGTGGACCGGACCGGCGACACCGAGATGGACGAGTACAACGCGATGCTCGCGCGGCTGGCGGGCCGCGACGCACCACATGACGAACCGCAGGGGGAGACGGACCGATGACCTCGCAGACCGACAGCCAGCTCGGCGATCTCGACCAGTACGTGGCGCTGCCGCGCCTGTCCGGCCTGCGCCTCTCACCGGACGGCACGCGCCTGGTCACCGCCGTCGCCACCCTGGACACCAAGGGCACCCGGTACGTCACCGCCCTGTGGGAGGTGGACCCGAGCGGCGCCCGGCCGGCTCGTCGCCTCACCCGCAGCGGCCGCGGCGAGTCGAGTGCGGCGTTCACGCCGGACGGCGACCTGCTGTTCACCTCCGCCCGCCCCGACCCGGACGCCGAGTCTGGCAAGGACGGGTCCGATGACGACGTCGCGGCGCTGTGGCTGCTGCCGCACGACGGTGCCGAGGCCCGCGTGGTGGCCCATCGGCACTCCGGCCTGGGCGACGTGCACGTCGCGGCCGACGCCGGGGTGCTGCTGGTCGCGTCCGACGTGCTGCCGACGGCGCAGGACGCCGCCGACGACGAGAAGCTGCGCACCGAGCGCAAGGACGCCAAGGTGGCGGCGATCCTGCACGACTCGTACCCGGTCCGGTACTGGGACCACGACCTCGGACCGCAGTCGCCGCACTGGTTCGTCGGACGTGTCACGCCCGGGCTGGTCGCACCCGCCGCCGGTGTCGCCGAGCCACGTGTGGAGCTGACGGACGTCACGCCGGCCGCGCGCGCGGCGCTCGTCGAGCAGCGCGGCGACGTCACGCCGGACGGGACGACGGTGGTCACCACCTGGGCCGTTCCGGTGCGCGCGGCGGAGGTGCGCACGCAGCTGGTGGCGATCGACGTCGCCTCCGGTGAGCGGCGGGTGCTGGTGGCGGACGAGGGCTTCGACGTCCTCGACCCGGTGGTGTCGCCGGACGGCCGGTGGGTGGCGTTCGGCCGCGAGACGATCTCGACGCCGCTGCGGGCGCCGCGGGTGGACCTCGCCGTGGTTCCGGTCGCGGGTGGCCCGGTGCGGCCGCTCACCGACGGCTGGGACCGGTGGCCGTCCGGTGCGGTGTGGCTGCCGGGCTCGGACGGGCTGCTCGTGGTGGCCGACGACGACGGCCGTGGGCCGGTGTTCCACGTCGACCTCGCGTCCGGCGCGGTGCGCCGCGTGACGTCCGACGCCGCCGCCTTCAGCGACCTGCAGGTGGCCCCCGACGGTGCGACGGCCTACGCGCTGCGCTCGTCGTACACGGCCCCGCCGCACGCCGTCCGCATCGACCTCGCCCGCGCCGCCGCCACCGGCGCCCCGGTCGCCGCCGAACCGCTCCCCGGGCCGGCGCCGCTCCCCGAGCTGCCGGGACGCCTCGAGGAGCTCCGGGTCCCGGCCGCCGACGGCACGCCGCTGCGCGCCTGGCTGGCCCTGCCGCACACCGCCGGCCCGGACCGCCCGGCGCCGCTGCTGCTGTGGATCCACGGCGGTCCGCTCGGCACGTGGAACGCCTGGTCGTGGCGCTGGAACCCGTGGCTGCTGGTCGCCCACGGCTACGCGGTGGTGCTCCCCGACCCGGGGCTGTCCACCGGGTACGGGCAGGAGTTCGTGCAGCGGGGCTGGGGTGCCTGGGGTGCCGAGCCGTTCACGGACCTGATGACCGTCACCGACGCGGTGGTGGCGCGGGCGGACGTGGACGCGTCGCGGACGGCCGCGATGGGCGGCTCGTTCGGCGGGTACATGGCCAACTGGGTGGCCGGGCACACCGACCGGTTCCGGGCGATCGTCAGCCACGCCGGCCTGTGGGCGCTCGACCAGTTCGGCCCCACCACGGACGCCGCGTACTACTGGCAGCGCGAGATGACCCCGCAGATGACGGCGGACAACTCCCCGCACGCGTCCGTCGGCGCGATCACCACCCCGATGCTGGTGATCCACGGCGACAAGGACTATCGCGTGCCGGTCGGCGAGGCGCTGCGCCTCTGGTACCAGCTGCTGTCGTCGTCGGCCCTCGCCGCGGACGACGACGGCCGCACGCCCCACCGGTTCCTCTACTTCCCGGACGAGAACCACTGGGTGCTGTCGCCGCGCAACGCGACCGTCTGGTACGGCACCGTGCTGGCGTTCCTCTCCGAGCACGTCCTCGGCGAGCCGACCCCGTACCCCCGCCTGCTCGGCTGACCCAGGCGGTCCGGGCGCGGCCGCGCAGCTGTGCGGACGGTCCCGGCTCGGCGTGCGGGCCTTCCGACCTCGGGTGACACTGGCAGCGCCCGGGCCAGACCCGGACGAGGAGAAGGAGCGCACATGTACATCGGAGGCGGCATCACGCTGCTGGTGATCGGCGCGATCCTGTCGTTCGGCGTCCGGGACAGCATCTCCGGCGTGAACCTCACGGTGATCGGCTACATCCTGATGGCGGCGGGCGTCCTGGCGATCATCCTGTCGATCATCTTCAACGCCCAGCGCACCAACACCACGCACCGCGAGGTGATCGAGCGGCACGACGACCGTCCGCTGCCGCCCGTCTGACCAGCGCACGGACCGGCGGCCCGTCGATATGCCCCCGCTCGGGGCATTCGACGGTTCCGCGGCCACGCCGGAGCGGGTGACATCGGCCGGACCTCACCCGGTGGCCCCTCGTGAGCGGTCTTCGGCACCCGCGATCATGGACACGTGGTCCAGTGGCTCACCGCTGAGGACGCGCGCGAGCAGGGTCCGCCCGCGGCGCGTTCCGCAGGCGTGCCCGAGCTGGCCACGGCCGCGAAGCGGCTGGGCTACGCCGCGAGCCTGGACGAGGTCGGCACCGTCGCGACGGTGTGCGCCAAGGAGGTCCTCGCCGCCCAGCACGCCGCGCTGCTGCGCATCGAGCAGCAGACCTGCCGCGTGCTCGCCGTCGCGCCCGGTCTGCGGGACACCCGCGAGATCGACATGTCCCGTGCCGAGTTCCGGGCCGAGGACCGGCCGGCGCTGAACAGCCTGATCCGCGACCGTCTCCCGTGGGTGGCCAGCGCGTACGACGAGGACGGCACCCCGTTCCCGCCCGGTGACCCGCGTGCGGGCGACGAGGTGGAGGTGGAGACGCTGCTCGCGCTCGGCGCCGCCGCCGCGATGGCCGTCCCCGTCGAGGTGAACGGCACCGTGTGGGGCGAGGTGTACGTCACCCGCAACGCACCCGGAGAACGGTTCGGGCCCACCGAGCTCGCGGCGGCGACCGTGCTGGCCGGCCTCGTCGGGGGTGCCGTGGCCCGGGTGGACCTCGAGGCGCAGGTGCGGCACCTGGTCGCCGACGACCCGCTGACGGGTCTGGTGAACCGGCGGATCGCCGATGCCGCCGCCGAGCACGCCCTCGCCTCCGGGGGCGAGACGTGCATCGTCATGTGCGACGTCGACGGCCTCAAGCGGGTCAACGACGAGCTGGGCCACGACGCCGGCGACGACCTGCTCCGTGCCGTGGCCGACGTGCTCCGCCGCATCTCCGAGGGCCTGCCCGGTGCGACCGCCGCCCGGCTCGGTGGCGACGAGTTCTGCGTGATCACGTCCGGCCACCCGCTGGCGACGGTGCGCGAGGTGACCGCCCGCACGGTCGACACGTTCCCGCTGCCGCACGCCGCCACCCTGTCGTTCGGCATCTCGTCCACTGCCATCGCTGGCGCGGTCCCGGCCAGCCAGCTGTTCCGCCGCGCCGACCAGGCGCAGTACCGCGCCAAGCGGGCACACGCACGGGTGCGGGCGGCCGCCGGACCGGTGACCGCCGACCCTGCGGTGACGGCGGAGCGCCTGGTGGTGAGCGTGTCGGCGGCGCTCGCCGACGTGCGGGGTGGACCGGTGGCTCGGCTGTGCGCGCTGGCGGCCGCGGCGGCGGACACCCTCGGCGCCGGCGAGTGGGCCGTGCTGCGGCGGCGGGACGACGACGAGTCGGCGGACACGGTGGCCCGCGGTGGCGACGACGGCAGCAGGGGCGAGCACGTCCGCCTCGAGGCGGCGTACGGCACGTGGCTGATCGAGGTGTCCGCGTCGGCGACCGCCGCGATCGCCGAACCGGTGCCGACCACGCTCACGGCGCTCACGGCGCTCGCGGTGGTCGGCGCCGCCTGACGGTCCGGCCGGTCCTCAGCCCAGCAGCGGCAGCGTCAGCACGTCGGGCGCACCGGCCTCGAGCCGTACCGGCACGCCCCAGTCCTGGCTGGCCAGGTGACACGCCGGGTACTCGATCGCCGGGTCGGCGTCGCAGGACGCGGCCTGCGCGGTCACGTGCAGCACGCCCTCGCCGACGACGGGGTCGAGCGTGAGCACCCTGGTCAGCGGCACGTCGTCACCCGCGCCGTCGAGCAGCAGCCCGGCGGGGGACGACGAGACGCGCAGCCGCGTCGACGGCCCGTACCGGTCGTCCTGCTTCTGACCAGGGGCGGGGGTGAAGACGACGTCCAGCCGCACCTGTCCCGGTGCGAGGACGGTCACGGGCCGCTGGGTGCGGTGCGCACCGTCGTCGACCCGCCGGCCGACCCCCGCCGGCAGCGGCACGCGGACCAGCCGGTGGACGGCGGACTCGACGACCAGCAGCTGCGGTGCCGAGGCGTCGTCGGCCAGCACGACGAGCCCGCTCGGCTCGGCCAGTCCCGTGGCGACGGTGCTGACCTCCTCGGTGACGGCGTCGTACCGGCGGATCGCACCGTTGTACGTGTCGGCGACCAGCACGGTGCCGTCCGGCAGCGTGGCGACGCCGAGCGGGTGCTGCAGTCGGGCCTGTGCGGCAGGACCGTCCACGTGACCGAAGTCGAACAGCCCCTCGCCGACCAGCGTGCGCACCCTGCCGCCCTCCACCACGCGCAGCGCCGAGGTCTCGGAGTCCGCGACCCAGAGCCGTCCGCCCTCGTCCACCGCCAGGCCTGAGGGCTGGGCGAACCACGCCTCACGGGCGGGCCCGTCCAGCAGCCCCTCGGTCATGGTGCCGGCGGCGTGCCGCACGGTCCCGGCCACCGGGTCGAACGCCCACAGGGTGTGGTGCCCGGCCATCGCCACGGCGAACGCCTGCCACGGCTCGAACCACACGACGTCCCACGGCGACGACAGCCGCACGCCCGTCGCGGGCCCGTCGTACCCGACACCGCGCCGGTCCGCGCCGGCCGCTCCGCCGCCCAGCACGCCCTCCACCACGTTGTCCGGGGCGCCGACCAGGAACTGCGTCCCGGTACCGGCCACCGTGGTCACCGTCCCGTCGGACAGCCGCACGCCGCGCAGCACGTGGTTGGCGGTGTCCGCCACGAGCACCTCCCAGCCCACCGTCGCCCGCAGGCCCTCCGGCAGCAGGGCCAGCCCGTTCGGCTCGGCGAAGCGCGCCTCGTCGGGACCGCCGTCCACGAGTCCGCGCGTGCCGACGCCGATCCGCCGCACCAGCGTCTCGCCATCCGCCTCCAGCTCCGCGAGCCCGTGGTGCCCGGCGTCCGCCACCAGCAGGTGCCCGTCGGGCAGCACGATCGCTCGCGCCGGGAACCGGAGCGTCCCGGGCTCCGGCTCCGGGATCACCACCGGCCCGTCGCCGCGGCGCAGCGTGCCCTTCGCCTCGTGCTCGGTCACCAGCTCGCCGACCAGCGCCTCGAGGTTGTGCGCGTGCCCCTCGCCGGCCAGCTGCGCGACGACGTACCCCTCGGGGTCGATCACCACCAGCGTCGGCCAGGCGCGGGCCGTGTACGCCTGCCACGTGACCAGCTCGGGGTCGTCCAGCACCGGGTGGTGCACCTCGTACCGCTGCACGGCGGCCGCGAGGGCCGCCGGATCGGCCTCGTGCACGAACTTCGGCGAGTGCACCCCGACGGTCACCAGCACGTCCGAGAACCGCGCCTCGAGGTCCCGCAGCTCGTCCAGGACGTGCAGGCAGTTGATGCAGCAGAACGTCCAGAAGTCGAGCACCACCACCTTGCCCCGCAGGTCCGCGAGGGTGACCGTCCGTCCCCCGGTGTTCAGCCACCCGCGCCCGACGAGCTCGGACGCACGGACACGGGGCAGACGGGCGGTGCTGGTGCTCACGGCACAAGTCAACAGGACGCCGCGACGTCCTCATCCCCGCCGAGGCGCACCGCATGCTGCGGCCGCTGCGGTCGGCGGCACCGGGGGCCCTGCGGTCGGCGCTGCGTGTCGTATCCAGGGGTGGCGTACCTCTTTCCGGTGTACGCCCCGTGTGCGTACACCAGGCGTACATCCGAAAACCGGTCCCCATCCCCGTTCGGGTCTCCGCCGAGATGGTGACCCGGTGCGTTCCGGACCGTGACGAGCGCTCGCATCGGGTGCGTTCGTCGCGGCCCTGGCGTGGTTCGCCTGTCAGATCGCACTCGCGACCAGTGCCGGCGACTCCGTGAGTGCGGCGATGCGAGCGGCCCAGGCCGGTGCAGCCGGCGTCGGCTCCTCCCGGGATCTGTGACGCGCGGCATAGGTGTGCCTACACTCGCCCCGCCGACGACGAGGTCGAGGAGGCGGTGTGACCCGACGCGCAGCGGGTGCCGACCCGGGCCGGTCCCCGCTCCCGACCGAGACGAGCCGGTCCACAGCGGCCGAGCCGACCTCGAGGCTGCGCGACGCGCACGAGCGATTCGTCAGCACCGGTAGCGCGCCGGCTCGGCTGGTCCGACGGGTCGTCGTCGACTCGTGGCGGCGCAGCGCACGCATCGGCATCGACCCGGACCGGGTCAGCGCGCCGGTGGACCTGTCGGACCCCGAGCTGGCGGCGGTCCGCCGGTCCCATCCGCTGGCGGCCGGCATCCCGACGGCCCGCCGGCTGCTGCTGCAGCCCGACGCCGGCTGGGTCGCGGCGCTGACGGACCACACCGGCCGGCTGCTGTGGGTCGAGGGGGACCGGTCGGTGCGGCGGTCGATCGAGCAGATCGGGTTCGTCGAGGGCGGGGTGTGGCGGGAGGACACCGCCGGCACCAACGCCCCCGGCACCGCGTTGGCCACCGATGCCGAGGTGCAGGTGGTCGGTGCGGAGCACTGGGCGCGGTCCGTGCACCCGTGGAGCTGCGCGGCGGCACCGGTGCACGCGCCGGACGGCCGGGTGGTCGGTGTGCTGGACGTCACCGGGGGACCGGCGGCGGGTACGCCGATGGCGATGTCCCTGGTCAGGGCGACCGCGGCGGTACTCGAGGCGGGGCTCGCGGCACTGCCCGCGGGCGGACGCCTGCCGGGTGGAGCGGGTGCGGGCCTGGGTGCGCAGCCGGTGGACGTGCACGAGCCGCGGCTGCAGGTGCTCGGCGCGCACGCCGGGGTGCTGCACCTGCCCGTGGACGCCGGGGGTGGGCGCGTGCGGCTGTCCCGCCGGCACACCGAGATCCTGCTGCTGCTCGCCGAGCACCCCGCGGGGCTGTCCGGTGACGAGCTGGCCGTGCTGCTGTCCGAGGACGAGCTCTCGGACGTCACCGTGCGGGCCGAGGTGTCGCGGCTGCGCCGTGCCGTCGGACCGCTGCTGTCCGAGTCGCGCCCGTACCGGCTGACCCGCGCCCTGCGCACCGACACCGACACGGTGCGGGACGCGCTGGCACTGGGGGACACCGCCGCCGCGCTCGCCGCCTATGCCGGGCCGGTGCTGCCGCGGTCGGAGGCGCCGGGCGTCGACCGGGTGCGTGCCGACCTGTCCACCGACGTGCGGGCGGCGGTGCTCGCCTCGCGGGACGCGGAACTGCTGTGCCGGTGGGTCGCGTCCGACGAGGGCGCCGACGACTGGGCCGTCTGGCGTGCGCTGGCGGCGTGCACCCCGTCGGGGTCGGCGGCGCACCTGCGTGCCGTCGCGCGGCTGCACGCCGTGGAGCAGCGCCTCGGCTGACCTCGACGCCTCGATCCGCAGGCCGGGACCTTCGTCCTCCTAGGTGCAACCTTCCTGCAACGATGCGCGACCTAACGTCCTGCCTCGTCGCGACGAAGAGGTCGCGCCCCGCGCCCCGCCGCCCCGCGACGGCCCGCGGCCCCTGTCACAGGAGGGTGGACGATGACCGTCTACGCAGCCCCCGGTCAGCCCGGCAGCCCCGCCCGCTACCGCGACCGGTACGACCACTGGATCGGCGGCGAGTGGGTGGCTCCCGCGTCCGGCCGGTACTTCGAGAACCCCACGCCGATCACCGGCCGCACGTTCACCGAGGTGGCGCGCGGCGACGCGGACGACGTCGAGCGGGCGCTGGACGCCGCGCACGGTGCAGCCCGGTCCT
This sequence comes from Cellulomonas sp. NTE-D12, assembly GCF_027923705.1. NCBI lineage: Bacteria > Bacillati > Actinomycetota > Actinomycetes > Micrococcales > Cellulomonadaceae > Cellulomonas > Cellulomonas electrica. The sequence goes on from NZ_AP026442.1 coordinate 129,315, forward strand.
GGGGCCGGACCACTGCCACCGAGCGGGCCGTGATCCTCAACAAGATCGCCGACCGCATGGAGCAGCACCTCGAGGAGATCGCCGTCGCCGAGTCGTGGGAGAACGGCAAGCCGGTGCGCGAGACGCTGGCTGCCGACATCCCCCTGGCCATCGACCACTTCCGGTACTTCGCCGGTGCGGTACGGGCCCAGGAGGGGTCGATCTCCGAGATCGACGCCGACACCATCGCGTACCACTTCCACGAGCCCCTGGGTGTCGTCGGGCAGATCATCCCGTGGAACTTCCCGCTGCTGATGGCGGTGTGGAAGCTGGCGCCGGCCCTGGCCGCCGGCAACACCGTGGTGCTCAAGCCCGCCGAGCAGACGCCGGCGTCGATCCTCTACCTGATGGAGCTGATCCACGACCTGCTGCCCGCGGGCGTGGTCAACGTCGTCAACGGGTTCGGCGTCGAGGCCGGCAAGCCGCTCGCCTCGAGCAGCCGCATCCGCAAGATCGCCTTCACCGGCGAGACCACCACGGGCCGGCTGATCATGCAGTACGCCAGCCAGAACATCATCCCGGTCACCCTGGAGCTGGGCGGCAAGAGCCCGAACATCTTCTTCGACGACGTCGCCCGCACCAAGGACGACTACTACGACAAGGCGCTCGAGGGCTTCACCATGTTCGCCCTCAACCAGGGCGAGGTGTGCACCTGCCCGTCCCGCGCGCTGATCCAGGAGTCGATCTACGACGACTTCCTGGCGGACGCCACCGCCCGCACGCAGGCGATCAAGCAGGGCAACCCCCTGGACACCGAGACGATGATCGGCGCCCAGGCGTCGCACGACCAGCTGGAGAAGATCCTCAGCTACATCGAGATCGGCAAGGCGGAGGGCGCCACCGTCCGCACCGGCGGCGAGCGTGCGCACCTCGACGGCGACCTGGCCGGCGGCTACTACGTGCAGCCGACGATCTTCGAGGGCAAGAACTCGATGCGGATCTTCCAGGAGGAGATCTTCGGGCCCGTCGTGGCCGTCACCAGCTTCGAGGACTACTCGGATGCGATCCACATCGCCAACGACACCCTCTACGGCCTCGGCGCCGGTGTGTGGTCCCGCGAGCAGAACACCGCCTACCGGGCGGGCCGCGACATCGAGGCCGGTCGCGTGTGGACCAACTGCTACCACGCCTACCCGGCAGCGGCGGCGTTCGGTGGCTACAAGGGCTCGGGCGTCGGCCGCGAGAACCACAAGATGATGCTCGACCACTACCAGCAGACCAAGAACCTCCTGGTCAGCTACTCGGGCACCAAGCTCGGCTTCTTCTGATCGAGCGCGCCGCGAGGGTGCCCGCCCGGGCCCGGCAGTCCGGGTGGGCACCCTCGCAGGCTCGACGGCGCGGCGACGGCCGACGATGGGCGTCGGCGAGGTCCGACGAGCGCGACGGTCTGACGACGACGGACGTGACGACGACGGACGAGGAGGTCCGATGACGACGACGACGGTGCAGCGGGTGACCGCGACCGATGCGGCCCTCGACGAGCTGCGGTCGCTCCGCGACCGCCACGGGCCGCTGATGATCCACCAGTCCGGCGGCTGCTGCGACGGCTCGTCGCCCATGTGCTACCCCGCCGGTGACCTGCTGCTGGGCGACGCCGACGTGCACCTCGGCGACCTGCGGCTGGCCGGCATCGAACCGGATCAGGGCGAGCCTGGGGGCGCTGCCGACGTGGTGCCCGTCTGGATGGGCAAGGCGCAGTACGCCTACTGGCAGCACACCCACCTGACCATCGACCTGGTGACGGGGCGCGGCGCCGGCTTCTCCCTCGAGGCGCCGGACGGGGTCCGCTTCATGATCCGCTCCCGCCTGCTGACCGACGACGAGCTCACCACCCTCCGCACCGCCGGCCTGCTGCTGGACCCGCCGGTCGGCCCCGCTACCTGACCCTCCGCTCACCCGCACCGCAGCTCGCACCGGCGAGATGAGCACAACGCACCCAGGTGGGCACAACGACGTGCTCCTCTCGCTGCAAAGTGCTCATCTCGTGCCGGGGTGCCGGGGTGCCGGGGTGCCGGGGTGCCGGGGTGCCGGGGTGCCGGAGCGGGGGCGGGGCCGGCCGACGCCGACCCCGTTGACCGTGCGCCTGGTGCACGTACGCCGGGCGCACGAGCAACGTGTGTTTCGCCCGGGGTGGACCCCATTGCGTCGGCGTTCTGGTGGACAGTGTCACCGTGCCGCGTCGCATCACTCCCGACACCGACCCGAACGGTGCCCCGCTGACGTTCAGCCGGCGGCCGGTGCTGATCGCCTTGGTGGCCTTGCCCGCCTTGGCAGCCGCGCTCTTCGGGGCGGGATGGCCTGACGGCGGGATCATTGGCGGCGCGGTCGCCCTGCTGCTCTTCGGCATCTGGGCGTACGACATGGCCAGGCAGCGCGCGCGCCACCCTGCGATCGTCAGCCGGCGCCCGTACGACGACGTCGTCGAGGTGCTCGGCGCCCAGAACCTGCGCGCGACCATGAAGCGCGCGGGCGTCCTCAAGCCGCACACCGTGGAGGCGGGGATCACACCGTCCTACAGCCTCGTGATCTCGGACGACGGCGTGGAGCTGTGGCGTCGCGGTGGGGACCCTGTCCAGGTCGCCCACATCCGGTGGGCAGACGTCGACGACGTGGGTCCGGCCGAGGCCGCACTCAGCAGTGCAGGGCCCCGGCTGGCCGCGGGCATCCTGCTCACCAACGACTACGTCCTCTGCCTGGTCCCGCTGCGCCGGGTCGGTGGCTTCGTCCCGGGCTCCGTCGGCGCCGCCCAGCGGCTGATCGTCGTCCTGCGCGCGCACCTGGACGCGTACGACAGGGCACACGGCATCGATCGTGAGCACTGGCTCGACGACGCGGACCTTGACGACCAGGACGACGCAGCGGCGTCCCGCTGACCGTCGACCGGCGAGACGAGCACAACGCACTCAGGTGAGCACAACGCACCCAGATGAGCACAACGAAGTGCGCGTCTCAGTGCAGAGTGCTCATCCCGCGCGGGCGCGGGCGCGGTGGCTGTGCAGGAGGGCGCCGACCATCGGCACCAGGGCGCGCGAGGCCTCCATCGTCAGTGGCTGCCGCCAGAACGAGTGGACCTGGCCCATCGTCTCGAAGCCCACCACCTCGGCACCGGCCTCCGCCAGCGCGGTGGCGTACGCCCGGCCCTCGGCGGCGAGCGGGTCGTGCTCCGCGGTGACGACGAGCGTCGGCGGCACCTGCGACAGGCCGGGTGCCCGGAGCACCGACACGTCCGGGCTGTCGCCCAGCGAGCCGGGGGCGTAGTGCTCCCAGAACCAGTCCATCTCGGCACCGGTCAGGGCGGCGGTGTCCGCCGCAGGGTCCAGCGGCCAGCGGCGGTCCGTCGGCGGGTACATCAGCACCTGGAAGTCCAGCGCCGAGGGATCGCGCACCGTCAGCCCGGCGAGCAGGTTGGCGCCCGACGAGTCACCGATGCCGGGCAGCCACATCGCGTCGACGTGGTGCTCGGCACCGTGCGACCGGAGCCACCGGGCCGCCGTCTGCACGTCGTCGAGCGGGGCCGGGTAGGGATGCTCGGGCGCACGGCGGAAGTCGACGGCCAGCAGCGCCCACCCGGTGGCGTCCGCGAGGTAGCGGCAGAAGGCGTCGTGCGTCTCGAGGTCGTGGAACATCCACCCGCCGCCGTGCACGTACAGCGCGACCGGTGCACCGAGCCGCGGTCGGTAGAGCCGGACGGGGACACCGTCGGCGTCCAGGTCCGCGACGTGCTCGATCGGCACCCGGTCGGCCTGGGCGAGGGCCGCACTGCGGGCGGCCGCGCGATCGACGTCGACCGTGGACAGGTCCTGCGGACCCGAGTCGGGCAGCTGCTCGATGAGGGCGCGCGCCTGCGGGTGCAACGTCATCCCGGGAGAGTACGTGGCGCCACGCCCCAGGGTCAGCGGCGGCGGAGGAGCCAGATGCGGGGGTGGTGGCCCTTGGCGTAGACGCGCAGCGGGTCGCCGATCGGGGTCCACAGGTCGGCGGCGGCCGCGACGGCGCGCTGCATCACCGTCACCTCGTGGGTGAGCACCGCGAGGCGGGCACCGCGCGCGGCCACCGCGTGCGCGGCGGCGAGCAGTCCTGCGTGGACGGCGGGCGCGTCGGCATGGTTGCCGAGCAGGCCGCCCCACGGCGGGTCGGCCAGCACCACGTCGAACCGCTCGTCGGGGAGCAGCGACCGCAGGGCGACGGGGTCGGCGGCATCGCCCCTGGTCAGACGGGCGGCGCGGCCGAGGCCAGCCGCCTGCAGGTTCTGCTGCGCCCCGGTCAGCACGTCCGCATCCAGGTCGACGCCGACCGCCGTCGCCGCCGGACCCGCCAGCAGCCGCTCGATCAGCAACGTGCCCGACCCGCACATCAGGTTGAGCACGCGGTCCTCGGCCCGGACGCCGGCCAGCCGGCTCATCGCCGCGGCGATGGTGGCGTTCGCGGCACCCGGCAGGTCCACCACCCGCCACCGCCGGGCGGACAGCGGCCGCGGACCGATCCGCACCAGCACGTCCCAGCCCGGGTCCGCCTCGCCGTGCCGTCGGCCGCGGCGCACCTTCACCACCAGCTCGCCGTCGTCGGGCCGGTGCTGCAGCCCGGTCGCCTGGTGCAGCAGCTCGGCCAGCCGGCCGAACACCGCCGAGTCGGCCCCGGCGGCCTCGAAGCGGAAGGACGACGAGCCCGCCACGCGCAACGACGCGTACACCGCGTCGACGATGCGGGACAGGTGGTCGCCGCTGGTCAGCGACCTGGGGCGCGGCACGTCGAAGTGCAGGTGGATCCACGCGGCGACCGCGGTGCGCAGCTCGAGGACGTCCCGCAGGGGACCGGTGTGCTGCACGGCCAGCGCATCGTCCCGGCCGGGCACCCCCGCCGGTGGCTGCGCGACGACCAGCACCTCGGTCGCCTCCGCGGCGAGCACGTCACCGAGACCGGGCAGGAAGGTCAGCTCGAGGGCCGTGCCGCGCGGCCCGCGTGGGGACGGCGCGGAGGTGCGAGGGGTTCGAGCGCGGTCGGCCTTCCGGTCGCCTGGGTGCCTGGGCGCACGCGCACGGTCGTCACCACGTCGCCCGCCGGGATGCTCGTCGCGACCGTGCCCGCTGGTTCGCCCGTCACGACCGCGCCCGCCGGAACGCTCGTCCCGACCGTGCCCGCCGCCGCGGCGCGCGGGTGGCTGCGCCACGCCGTCAGGCCGAGACGGCGTCGAGCGCGCCGACCGCCCGCAGCACGAACTGCTCGGTCTGCTGGATCGCCCGTGCCCGCGCGGCGCCCTCACCGGGCACGCCACGGCCGGACAGGCACGCGTTGACCAGGGGGACCGTCGTGGACAGGTCCTGCTCGGGGAACACCCCGGCGGCGATGCCGCGGGACAGCACGCCGCGCAGCACGCGCTCGAAGTCGGTGACGTGCTCACGCAGCCGCGCCTGGGTGGCCCGGGACAGCATCGACCGCAGCTCCGAGCCGGGCAGGTGGTGGTCGTGCTTGAGCTGCACCATCGCGCGCACGTAGCTGCGCAGCTGCTCCACGGGGTCGTCCACGTCCGCCAGCGACTCCTCGAGCGCGTCGGCGTAGGCCTCGGTCGAGTGGGCGATGTACCCGACGAGCAGCGCCTCCTTGTCGGCGAAGTGGTTGTAGACGGCCGTGCGGCCCACCCCGGCGGCGGAGGCGATGTCGGCGAGGGTGATGGTGTCGAACCCACGGTCGTTCAGCTGCTCGGCCAGGGCCGCGAACAGTCGTCGACGCGTCTCCTCGCGGTGCTCGCGGAGCGACCCGCCGATGATCTTGGGCATGCTGACATCGTCGCACACGTCGTCAGCAAAGCCTTCCCTCAGTGCGGCGGCCGGGTGTGGCGCCGGGCACGTCTGAGGCAGACTCGAGCCGACCGCCGGGCCGTGCCGGCGCCGGAGGAGGAGGACCGCGTGGCCGCCGAGATCGAGCCGGACACCAAGGACTGGACCTGGGTGCTGCAGCAGCCGTGCCCCGAGTGCGGGTTCGACGCGACGACGGTGGACCCGCGCTCGATCGGCGCGACCGTCCGTGCGCTGGTGCCCCGGTGGCAGGTCGCGCTGGCCCGCGACGACGTCCGCGACCGTCCCGAGCCGGCCACGTGGTCCACCCTCGAGTACGGCGCCCACGTCCGGGACGTGTTCCGGGTGATGGACCAGCGGTTGGCGCTGATCCTCGAGCACGACGACCCGCAGTTCGCCAACTGGGACCAGGACGCCACCGCGGTGGCCGAGCGGTACGACCTGCAGGACCCGGCGCTCGTCTCGCACGAGCTCGGGGGTGCGGCCGCCGTGCTCGCCGACCGCTACGACTCCGTCCCGGACGACGCCTGGCAGCGACCGGGCCGCCGGTCCAACGGCTCGGTGTTCACCGTCGACACGCTCGGTCGCTACATGCTGCACGACGTGCTGCACCACCTGCACGACGTGCGCGGCTGACACCTCCGCGCTAGGGCGCCGCGGGGTCCGGCGGCACGTCGGGCGGCACCTCCACGGGACCGGCCTCGGGCGGCCGTGGCTCGTCCTGCGGGTGCAGCCGCACGGCCACGAGGGCGACGTCGTCCTCCCGCCGCCCGGGCAGCACGCGCTTCAGGAGCTCGTCGCACAGCTCCGCGAGCCCGAGGTCCTTCGCGGCCAGCTCGGCGAGGAGGGCTTCCAGCCGCGCCATCCCGTCGCGCACGGGCATGTCCCGCCGTTCCACCAGACCGTCGGTGTACAGCAGCAGGGTGCTGTCCCGCTCGAGCACCACCTCGGTCTCGTGCCGGGGGACGTCCGGCATGATCCCCAGCAGCGGGTCCGGCTGGCCGTCGTGCAGCGGTTCGACGGTGCCGTCGGCGTGCAGCAGCATCGGCATCGGGTGGCCGGCGTTGGACCACCGCACGCGGGTCCGGTGCTGAGCCAGGTCCTCCGGCGTCTGCTCCAGGCGCGCGACGACGGCGGTGGCGATGGACTCGGTCTGCAGCGTGCGCATCGCCTTGTCGACCGTGCTGAGCACCTCCGCCGGCGCACCACCGGTCGCCACGGCGATCCCCCGAAGGATCGAGCGGACCTGGCCCATCTCGGCCGCCGCCAGCACGTCGTGCCCCACCACGTCGCCGATCACCAGCACCGTGGCGCCGTCGGACTGGAGGAACGCGTCGTACCAGTCGCCCCCCACCCGGGCCGCCTCAGCTGCCGGCTCGTACCGCACCTCGATCTGCAGGTGGTCCGGCGACGGCGGCTTGGTCAGCAGCGACCGCTGCAGCCCCTCGGCCAGCGTCAGCTGCTCCTTGTAGAGCCGGGCGTTGTCCAGGGCGAGGCCGGCACGGCCGGCCACGTCGGCCGCCAGCTGCAGGTCCTCGTCCGTCAAGGGCGCCCGGCCGCGGTCGTGGAACAGCGACAGCACGCCGACGGTGCGCCCGCGGCCGCGCAGCGGAAGCACCACGGCGTTGCCCGGGTCGAGGTGGCGCAGCAGCTCGCTGGCCTCACCTGGCACCAGCACCTCGAGCATCGACGCGGTGGCGTCGCCGGGGACGATCACCGTCTCGCCGGTGCGCGCCGCGCGGTTGAGGAACGACTGCGGGGTCAGCGACGCCAGCCGCTGGGTGGCGTACCGCTCCACCAGCGCCCGTCGTCCCGGGTCGTGGTGCCACGAGCCGACGTCGCGGAGCCGCGGGCCGCGGCGCGGCTCGCCCGGCTCCACCAGCGTGACCACGCTCCAGTCGGCCAGCACGGGCACCACCAGCTTGGCCAGCCGCCCGACGGCCTCCTCGGCCTGCAGCGTCTCGGACAGCTCCACCGCCACGGTCGACGCGAGCTGGGCGCGGCGGGCGGCGGCTGCCGCGAGGGCGGCGTCGCGGCGGCGGCCGGTCACGTCGAGGAAGTACACCGACAGCCCGTCGGGCGTCGGCCACGCGTGCACCTCGTACCAGGCGTCCAGCGGTGCGGGGTAGTACGCGTCGAAGTTCACCGGCTCGCCCGTGTCGACGGCCAGCCGGTAGCTCTTCTCGAACTGGGAGCCGACCGCCGCGGGGAACAGCTCCCACAGGTCCTGGCCCAGCAGCTCGTCGCGGCTGCGCTGCAGCAGGTGCTCGGCGGAGGAGTTCACGTAGGTGAACCGCCAGTGGGTGTCCACCGAGAAGAACGCCGTCGGCATCGCCTCGAGCACCCGGGCGACGCGCACCTCGTGGTCCCGCTCGGCGGTGGAGTCGAAGGCGGCGCCGAGCAGGCGGACCGCAGTCCCGTCCGGGCCGGGCAGCGCCAGGCCGCGCGCGGTGACCCAGCGGGTGACGCCGCCGGGCCGCACCACCCGGTACTCGGCGGCGTACTCACCGGTGCTCTCGATCGCCTCCCGGATCGCCCGGTGCACCATCGGGACGTCGTCCGGGTGCACCGCGGAGTCGAAGCTCTCGATGGTGCCGCCGAAGGTCTCGCGGTCGTAGCCGAACATCTCCAGCAGCCGCTCGTCCCACGCCAGCACGCCGGTGCGCAGGTCCCAGTCGAAGATGCCGATGCCGGCGGCGGCGATGGCCGCGCGGCCCAGGGCGCGGGCGGGATCGAGGTGGTCGACGCCGCCGTCCTGGTCCGCGCCGGCCCGCTCCATGGCGACGGCCAGCGCTTCGATCTCGATCCGGTACGGGGGCGACAGCGGGAGGTTGGGCTCGTCGTCGTCCTGCGTCGTCATCCTGCCCCCAGTGCCCTGGCGACCTGATCATCGCTCGGTGCGATCATCCCCTGCTCACCCCTCCGGGTCGAGGACGACCTTGATGCAGCCCTCCTCCTTGCGCTGGAACATCGCGTACGCGCCGGGAGCCTGCGCCAGCGGAAGCCGGTGGGTGCGCAGGTCGAGCACTCCCCGCGGGTCGGTCGGGTCGCTGACCAGGGGCATCAGGTCGTCCACCCACCGGCGCACGTTGGCCTGGCCGAACCGCAGCGCCAGCTGCTTGTCGAAGATGTCCATCATCGGCATCGGGCCGACGGCCCCCGGCAGCGGGCTGGCGCCCTTCGTCTCGACGCGCACGTCCTGGCGGCCCGGCCGGGTCAGCGCGCGCACCGCGCACCCCTGGGCGGCGTGTCGGTGAGGTGCGTTCCGCGAGGCGGCTCGGAGGTGCGGGTCGCATCCATCGGGCCACGGTGCCATCCGGGCTCGACCCTCGCATTCCGGACGTGGGTGCGGCCTCGGCGCGGGGCGTCGGCCAGCAGCAACGACCCGGGACCTCTTACCCATTGACATCCATCGATACTTGGAGCAGTGTCGCCATACATCGACAGACATCAATGAATGGAGCCCAGAGATGCACCCCGAGCTGTTCCTGCTCCTCTACCAGCAGCGCGAGCGTCAGCTCGAGCAGCTGCACGCCCGTCGTGCGGCCGCTGCCGAGCGGTTCGAGCTCACCGGCGTGACCGTCACCCCGCCCGTCCTGCGGGCGCACCGCGTCCCGGAGGCCCGGACCGGCCTGGTCGCGCGGCTGCGCACCGCCGCGTCGCCGTCGTCGGCGGCCGTCGCTCCGGCCTGCTGCCCGGCCTTCTGAGCCCCGGCGCACCCGGCGGCCGCGTCGGCTCGACACCAGTCGGTGAGCAGGGACCCGAGCCCCTTGCTCACCGACTGGTCGCGTGTATAGCCTGCTGGTCGTGCGTACAGCCGAGCCGTCGGACCACCGTCCGTCGTCGGACCTCACCGCCCGCGCCCGCATCCGAGACGCGGCCATCGCGTGCTTCGCGGAGGACGGGTTCACCGCCTCCTTCCGCACCATCGCGGCCCGCGCCGACGTCTCGCCCGGCCTGATCACGCACCACTTCGCCTCCAAGGTCGCGCTGCGCGCGGAGTGCGATGCCGAGGTGCTGCGCCGCTACCAGTCGCTCAAGACGGACAGCCTCGGCGACCCGAGCGGCTTCCTCGTCGCGAACCTCTCGGAGCCCGGTCCGGCCGCCGAGCTGACGCTCTACATGCTGCGCGCCATCCACGCCGGAGGCCGTCCCGCGCAGCAGTTCCTGGAGCGGCTCGTCGACAACGCCCGCGGCGTGATGCAGGCCAGCGTCGAGGCCGGGCTGGTGCGCCCCTCGCGCGACGAGGAGGCCCGGCTGCGGCTGCTGGTCAACCAGGCGATGGGCGGACTGCTCATCCAGCTGCTGATCGCGCCCGAGGCCACCCCCGAGACCTTCGGTACGTCGGTGCTGGAGCTGCAGCGCGCGCAGATCCTGCCGCTCCTCGAGCTCTACACCGAGGGCTTCCTCGCGACGCCTCGCATGCTCGACGACTACCTCGCCTACCTCGGCGACCCGCCCCCTGCCGAGGCAGACGCCGAGAACGACGAGCGCACCGCCTGAGGGCGTCGCCGCCACCGTCTCGCCGCCACGGCCCATCGGGCCGTACCGCGCTGTTCCATGCACGTTCCCCACCCACAAGGAAGTCCCATGCCCACCAACCAGCCGGCCGTCCAGATCGAGGGCCTGACCAAGAGCTTCGGCAACGTCCACGCGCTGCGCGGCCTCGACCTCACCGTCCCGTCCGGCCAGGTGACCGGCTTCCTCGGGCCCAACGGCTCGGGCAAGACGACGACGATCCGCATCCTGCTCGGCCTGCTCCGCTCCGACGGCGGCCGGGCCACCGTGCTCGGCGGCGACCCGTGGGCCGACGCCGTCCGGCTGCACCGGTCCATCGCCTACGTCCCCGGCGACGTCACCCTGTGGCCCAACCTCACGGGCGGCGAGGCGATCGACATCCTCTGCCGGCTGTCCGGCCCGCTGGACCCGCGGCGCAAGCAGCAGATGCTCGACCGCTTCGAGCTGGACCCCACCAAGAAGGCCCGCACGTACTCGAAGGGCAACCGGCAGAAGGTCGCCCTGGTCGCGGCGCTGGCGTCCGACGCGGAGCTCCTCCTGCTCGACGAGCCCACCAGCGGCCTCGACCCGATCATGGAGACCGCGTTCACCGAGTCGATCACCGAGGTGAAGGCGCAGGGCCGGTCCGTGCTGCTGTCCAGCCACATCTTCGCCGAGGTGGAGAAGCTGGCGGACACCGTCACGATCATCCGCAACGGGGTCACCGTCGAGACGGGCAGCATCGCCCAGCTGCGGCAGCGGCTGCGCACGCAGGTCACTGCCGTGCTGGCCGGCGGGTCGGCGGCCCTGGCCGCGGTCGACGGGGTTCACGACCTGGTCCAGGTGGACGGGCAGACCCGGTTCACCGTGGACGAGGAGTCCCTGCCGGCCGTGCTGGCGCAGGTGGCCCGGCTGCAGCCCCGGTCGCTGGTGGCCAACCCGCCGTCGCTGGAGGAGCTGTTCCTGCGGCACTACGGCGAGGAGCTGGCGGCCGTCAACGGAGCCGACTCGAACGGTGCCGGGCGGAACGGGGCGCAGAAGTGACCACCGTCGCGCCCCGGACACGCGCTGCCGCGGTGGCGCTGCCGACGCGGGGGCGGCCGGCGGACACGCTGGCGGGGCTCGGTGCGATGGTGCGCTTCGTCGTGCGCCGCAACCGCGTGCGGCTGGCGGTATGGCTCGTCGTGCTCGTCGGGATGTTCGCCTACGTCGGCGCCTACTACAAGAGCCTGTTCACCACGCAGCAGGCGCTCGACGACTTCGCCAAGGTCAGCGACACCCCCGGCATCCGGGCGCTGACCGGCCTGGCGGCGGCGCCGAACACCCTCGGCGGGGCCGTCTGGACCAAGGTCTGGATGACGTGCGCGCTGGCGCTGGCGTTCGGCGTCGTCTTCCTGGTCACCCGCAACGGGCGGGCGGACGAGGAGGTGGGCCGCACGGAGCTGCTGCGCTCGCGGGAGCTGGGGCTGCACGCGTACCCGGCGGCGTCGTGGCTGGTCTGCGCGGTGCTGTCCGTGCTGGTCGGCGCCCTGATCGCCGCCGTCTCGGCCGCCTCGGGCCTCGACCCGTACGGCACCGGCATCACCGGCTCGCTGATCGTCGGCGCCTCCGTCACCGGCGTGGGGCTGGTGGGCCTCGGGGTCGGGGCCGTGGCCGGTCAGGTCGCCTCCACGTCCCGCGGCGCCAACGCCCTGGGGTCCGCGGTGCTGGGCGTGCTGTACGTGATGCGGATGGTCGGCGACCTGGGCGACGGGCGGCTGACGTGGGCGTCGCCGGTGGGCTGGGGCCAGGAGATGCAGCCGTGGGGTGCCGACCGGTGGTGGCCGTTCGGGCTGCTCGTCGTGCTCGCCGTCGTGCTGCTGGCGCTGGCGACCGTGCTCGAGGCGCACCGCGACCACGGTGCCGGCCTGATGCCGCAGCGTCCCGGGCCGGCCGGTGCGCCGGCGCGGTACGCGACCCCGCTGGGTCTGGGGCTGCGGCTGCAGCGCGGGCCTGTGGTCGGCTGGAGCGTCACCGTCGTGCTGTGCGGGCTGCTGTTCGGCTCGGTGGTGCACGCGATGGACAACCTGCTCAACGATGCCGGCACCCCGCTGCCCGCCATCCTGCGCGGCCGCGGCATCGACGCCCTGATGGCGGTGCTCGCCGGGATGATCGCCCTGATCGTGGCCGTGTACGCGGTGCAGTCGGCGACGACGCTGCGGGCCGACGAGGCCTCCGGCCTGGTGGAGACGCAGCTGGCCGGGGCGCTGTCGCGGTGGCGGTGGGCGCTGCAGCGGCTGCTGATCCCGGCCGTCGGCGGCGCGGTGCTGCTCGCCGCGGGCGGTGCCCTGCTCGGCGCCAGCTACGGGGCCACGGTGCACGACGGCTCGTGGACCGGCCGGATGGCCGTCGCGTCGCTCGTCTACTGGCCGGCGGTGATGGTGCTGGTCGGGGTGGCTGTGGCGCTGTTCGGCTGGCTGCCGCGGGTGGCGATCGCGCTGACGTGGGGGCTGCTGGCGGCGCTGTGGTTCGTCATGCTGATCGGCGACGCCCTGCACCTGCCCCACTGGGTGCTCGGGGTGCTGCCGTTCTCCGCGACCCCCTACATGCCGCTGGACCCGATGCGGTGGACGCCCGTGGTGGTGATGACGGCCGTCGCCGCGCTCCTGGTGTGGGCCGGGATCGACCGGTTCGCGCGGCGGGACGTCGTCCCCGGCTGACCGGTCGAACGGACCCCCGCCCGGGAGGCGGTCCCGCGCTCGATCGGGATCGCCTCTCGGGCTGGACTCTGCCGCGCTCCGGGTTCATGCTAGTCACTGTCATTTGGCAGTGACTATCAGCGGAGGCAGCGATGAACCGGACGACGAGCGGCACGGTGGGGTCGCGCCGGTGGTGGGCGCTGGGCGGCGTCACCCTGGCGGTGCTGGCCGTGTCGATGGACGTGACGATCCTCAGCGTCGCGCTGCCGACGCTGGCCGGAGCGTTGTCGGCGACTGCCGCGGACCTGCAGTGGTTCTCCGCCGGCTACGCCCTGGTGCTGGCGGCGCTGACCCTGCCGGCCGGCTGGCTGGGTGACCGGCTCGGCCGCAAGCGGGTGCTGATGGGCTCGCTGCTGGTGTTCGCGGCAGGCTCCGCGGCCTGCGCCTACGCCGGGTCGGCGGCGTGGTTCGTCGTCGCGCGCATGCTGCTCGGCGTCGGCGGGGCCGGGGTGGTCGTGATGGCCGTCTCCGCGCTGACGGTGCTGTTCGACGACGCCGAGCGTCCCCGCGCTGTGGCGGTGTGGGGCGCCGCGAACCTCGTCGCGTTCCCCGTCGGCCCCATCCTGGGCGGCTGGCTGCTGTCCCACGTCTGGTGGGGCTGGGTGTTCCTGCTCAACGTGCCGGTCAGCCTGCTGGGCCTCGCGGCGGTCGCGGCGTGGGTCCCGGAGAGCTCCGCGGACCGGCCGCCTCGGCTCGACGGCGTGGGGCTGGTCGCCTCGAGCGCCGGGCTCGCGGCGCTGACGTGGGGGTTCATCCAGGCCGGTCAGGACGGGTGGAGCTCGGCTCGGGCGTGGGCCCTGATGGTCACCGGGCTGCTGGCGCTGGTCGGGTTCGGCGGCTGGGAGGCGCGGCTGGCACGGCGTGGGGGACAGCCGCTGGTGGACCCCGCCCTGTTCCGCTCGGCGTCGTTCAGCTGGGGCGTGACGCTGTTCGCCGTGCTGACCCTGGCGCTGATCGGCCTGATCTTCGCGCTGCCGCAGTACTTCCAGGCGGTGCTGGGCACCGACCCCCAGGGCTCGGGGCTCCGGTTGCTGCCCCTGGTCGGAGGCCTGCTGGTGGGGCTGGGGCCGTCCCGCGCCCTGGCGGTGCGGGTGGGGGTGAAGACGACGGTGGCGGCCGGCTTCGTCGTGCTGGCCGCCGGTCTCGCGATCGGTGCGACGACGACGACCGCCTCCGGCACCGGGTTCGCGGCGCTCTGGACGGCGGTCAGCGGGGTCGGCACCGGCATGGTGATGGCGACGGTCGCCGCCGCGGCCCTCGCCGAGATCCCGGCGGAGCGGGCGGGCGTCGGCTCGGCGGTGATGCAGGCCGTCAAGGGGGTCGGCGCGCCGCTCGGTGCCGCCGTGCTCGGCAGCGTGCTGGCCGCCGGCTACCGGAACCACCTGCCTGTGGTGACCACCCCCGGTGGTGCCGGTGAGGCGATGCGCGCCAACGTGTTCGCCGGGCTGCGGGTCGCACGGCAGCTGCACGACGCGCAGCTCGGCCGGCAGGTGCAGGCGGCGTTCGTGCACGGGGTGACCGGCACGTTGCTGGTGTCGCTCGCGGTGGCCGTGGCCGGCGCTGTGCTCGCGGTGCTGTTCCTGCCTCGTCGTGCCGCCGTCGTCCCTGCGCCTGGTGGCGACGCCGTGCAAGGCGTTGCGGCCGATCGGGTGCCCGGGGACGTGCCGGCGAGCACTCGATGAGGCGTTCGCGGGGTGCGGCGCGGCCGTCGCGCCCCGCGGGGCAGGCAGCACAATGGGCACGTGCCCGCTGACGCCGCCCCCGCCACCGGCCTGCGGGAGCGCAAGAAGGCCCGCACCCGCACGGCCATCCAGCACCACGCCCTGCGGCTGTTCACCGAGCAGGGCTACGCGGCGACGACGGTGGAGCAGGTGGCCGAGGCCGCCGACGTGTCTCCCAGCACCGTGTTCCGCTACTTCCCCACCAAGGACGACCTGGTCCTGACGGACGAGCTGGACCCCGCGCTCATCGCCGCGATCCGCTCCCAGCCGGCCGAGCTGGCCCCGGTGTCCGCGTTCCGCGCGGCGCTGCGGCAGGTGTTCGGCGCCGTCGACGCGGGCCTGCTGGTCGACGTCAAGACGCGCGCCACCCTGATCCTCTCGGTGCCGGAGCTGCGCGCCGCGATGCTGGACCAGCTGGCGCAGAGCATCACCTGGCTCACCGAGCTGATCGCCGAACGTGCCGGGCGCCCGGCAGACGACCCGGCGGCCCGGGCGCTGGCCGGCGCGATGGTCGGCGTCTGGATCGCCGCCGCGACCGACTGGGTGGCCCACCCCGACGACGACCTGCTCGGCGCGCTGGACACCGCGCTCGCGTACCTGGAGAACGGCCTGACGCTCGACGTGCCGTGAGCCGGCGGGGGCTCGCGCCCGCGTGTCGGCGGCGACGGGCCATGGGCTAGCATGGGCCGCGCGTTGGGGGGACCGGGTCGGTCCCGCCGGGTGCACGACCAGCGAAAGTGCTGGTCACGCGGGTGTAGTTCAATGGTAGAACTTCAGCTTCCCAAGCTGAGAGCGCGGGTTCGATTCCCGTCACCCGCTCCGCGTTTTCGCAGGTCAGGGCCCCACAGTGGCTCTGTCGGACCTCCTTGAGACCCTCTGCTGGTCGGCTCGTGCCTATACGTGCCTTAAAGAGAGGTCCGGCCATGCCTACCCGACACCATCGACGTGTATCCGGCACCGTGCGGCGGCTCCCCAGCGGGAGATGGCAGGCCCGGTACACCGGACCGGACGGCGCGCAGCGCGCGGTCGGGGTCTATCCGACGAAGGCGGAGGCCGACCAGGCGCTCGCCTTCGAGATCTCCGAGATTGCCCGCGGCACCTGGCGGGACCCGCGGCGCGGGGACCAGCCGCTCGCGGACTTCCTGCGGACCTGGATCGCGACCCGCGCCGATCTGGCCCCGAGCACCCGTGCGCTGTATGAGCGGATGTTCACGCAGTGGATCGATGCGGACGTGCCGCTGGGCGACCTGTCCCGCAGCGTCTCGCGGCAGACGGTCCGGCTCGGCGAGCGCACCCTGGCGTCGATCGGTCCGGCCGACATCCGGGAGTGGGACGCCGCCGTTCTGGCCGAGGCGCGACGGCGGGCGGGGGCTCGGTGGACGAAGGCGAGCGTCACGCCGGAGCGGGTCAACAAGGCGATCCGGACGTGGGCTGCCGAGCAGGGCCGGCCCGTCGCGCCCACCGGCCGGATGTCGGCGTCGCTGCGTGAGGCGTGGCTGGCCGCGACCGGGGGAGAGGTGCCGCTGGACCCGCGTGCCGAGCGGCACAACCTCGGCCACACCGAGGCGGCGCAGGCCTACCGGTTCCTGCACACCGGGCTGGCCCAGGCGGTGTCCGACGGGCTCATCCTGGCGAACCCGTGCGCGGTCAAGGGCGCGAGCCAACGCGACTCCCGGCACCGGACCGAGCGGCGGGTGCTCGCCGCCGACGAGCTGTGGGCGCTGGCCGACGCGATGCCCGAGCGGTACCGCGCCGCGGTGGTCGTGGCGTTCCTGTCCGGGCTGCGCGCCGGGGAGCTCTTCGCGCTGCAGCGCCGGCACGTCGACCTGACCAAGGGGACGCTGCGGGTCGAGCAGGCGCTCGCGCTGCCGGGGAGCGGATCGGTCTTCTCGACGACGAAGTCGCGCGCCGGCGTGCGGACGGTGGTGCTGCCGTCGGTCGCGGTCGAGGTGCTGGCGGAGCACATGGCGCTGTTCACGCCGGCGGGACGAGACTCGCTGGTGTTCGGGACCTCGTCCGGGCGGCCGGTCAGCAACGGACATCGCTCGATGATGTTCGGACGGGCTCGGAAGACCATCGGTCGCGACGACCTGACATGGCACGACCTCCGGCACTCGGCACTGACGCTCGTCGCCTCAACGGGGGCGACGCTGCCCGAGCTGATGGAGCGGGCCGGGCACTCGACGCCGCGCGCGGCGCTGCACTACCAGCACGCCGCGGACGACTCGCAGCGGCGGATCGCCGAGCGGCTCGATGTCCTAATGGCCGTTAAGCAGCCACGTGGCTAGAGAGCCTGGGCACAGTTCCAAGCCAGATCGTTGATCCTCTGCACCAAGCCCGCGGTACGGGGCGACGCGCGGCCATTTTGGCTCATCGGCGGCCTGTCTTCTCAGGCCACGAGACCTCGGGTTACTTCTCTCAGGCCCGAAGTGGCACCTCTGATCGGCTCACCGCAGCACTTGAGCCTAGTGAAGCCAGAAGCTTCCTGACGCCAGCCTCGCGCACGTCCCCGTAATTGCCGGGGCCAAGCCGAATCGACCGGATCGCGTCGATCGCAAACGGTAGCTCGATGTATGGAACGATAGCCATTGATGTGGACCGGTATTTCACCAAGGACTCTGGAGCACCGGGACCGCCTGCGGGGCCCTCGGGTTCCAGGGCTGCCAGGAGCCGCCATTCCTCTTCCTGCCTGAACGCAGGGTCTTTCACGGTCGCGAGCAGTGCTGAGACTTCAAGCGCCTTGTAGTACGACTTCACTCCCGGATGGTTCAAATTGAAGTCGCCAACAGCCCTGACGGCCTCAGAAGCGATATCAGCCGCGGCCTCGGAGCCATAGCGGACCTCGATGAGGCGACTCGCAGGTGTGTACATCGCGGGACTCCCGGACACCGCCGCCAACTTCGCCGCATCCAGTTCGATCGCGTACCCGTGCTCGGCCCCATAGCCACGCCATTGGCTGAGCAGATCACCGGACTCGCAGAAGCATGCGGCATAGACACCGAAGTCTGTCGAGGCAAGCGTCTCGAAGAAGTACCGCTTGTACTCCTCGAAAGTCTCGACGGCGTAATGGCCTAGGTCATGTGCGAAGTGATCGGGCCTCAAGACCGGGTTATCCATCTGACTGATGGCGTTGAGGACGAGGTCTCGAGCGTAGAGCGCCTCGCGCGCATCATTCAGAAAGCGAACGTCCGTCGCACGAATCGTCTGCGTAGTGAGGATCCCGAGCAATCCCGAGGCTGTGGTGTAGTGATACAGCGACCTATTGGCAGACACGCCTCGCTCCGTTCCATACGTTGTCCTCGAGCATGGCGGGCCATCCCAGGCATCACAGGGAGGCGCGCTGACCTGCGGCGACGGGGCCGCGAGGATCGCTCTGTCGCTGCGGGTCGCGGTCGCCACGGGTACACCTCATTGGCCTCGGGTGGCGTCCCAAGTGTCTGCGGCGCCGAAGTAGTCAGAAGCGGGTCCTGCCCACGGGTGGGTCGGCGCCGGCCGAGGCTCGTGGTCGGCGGTTCTATGGACTTGACGCCGACCGCGCGCAACAGGCAACCGGCGCGAGGGCTGCTCCCATGCCCGAAGGCCGCGAATCATCCGCTTGGCGGGACCGCGGTCTCGCGAGTCCAACTACCGTCAGTCTCCGTGTGGGACGGTGAACTGGATGCGCGTCTGAGGCGCGAACTCATGGCCTGGCTGACGGTCCGGACCCACGACGGGGCTCAGCCGATCGGCACCAGTGAGCTGGCCGACTTCATGTTCGACGGCGAGCAGTTCCGCGTGTTGGATCGCCAGCGGGGCATCACGAAACCGGCGGTTCTTCCGTCGGCTCTTAGCCTAAGAACGACGTATCGCTCACCCGGTCAGCCGCTGCCATACGACGATCACATCGGGGACGATGGACTGGTCCGCTACAAGTGGCGCGGCGACGACGGTGAACACTGGGAGAACCGGGCGCTACGAGCCGCCATGCGCGCAGAAAGCCCGCTCGTGTGGTTCTTTGGCGTGGGACCCGCGTTGTGGCAGCCGGTGTATCCAGTATTCCTCGTAGGCGAGGAACCAGCAGAGCAGCAGTTCATTGTCGACCCTGATGTCGCGCGGGGTTTGATAACGCCAGGCTCGCGAGTGGAAGAACATCTGCGTCGATATGTCGTGGCGCAGACGCGCCGTCGTCTTCACCAGCCCGTCTTCCGTGCGACAGTTCTGCGAGCCTACGAGGGTCGCTGCGCCGTCTGTTCTCTCGCCCACCCGGAACTGCTTGATGCGGCGCACATCGTTCCCGACTCCAGCCCGCGAGGCATTGCATCCGTTCGCAACGGCATGGCCCTATGCAAGCTTCATCACTCAGCGTTCGATGCAAACATCCTCGGCATCGACCCGGACCTCAAAATCGCAATCAGACCGGATCTCTTGGCGGAGATCGACGGACCAACACTTCGCTACGGGCTCCAGGAGCGGCACGGCGAGCACCTGCGCGTACTGCCGCACGTGCGTGCGGAGCGTCCCGACCCCGAGCTGCTGGCCGAGCGGTTCGCAGTGTTTCTCGCGGAGCCGCAGGCAAGCTGACCGGACCAGTGGGGTTGGTCCGGCGCACTGGTTGCCGGGCAGAATGCGAGCATGCAGGGGGCTGCGGAGTTGTTGATCGGCGGGTTCGCCGTCGTCGCAATGATCGCGATTGTGCGGATTCGCCATCGTGCCGCCGCGAGGCGACTGGAGGAGTTGCGGGTCGCGGCGGCTCCTTCGCTGGACGAGCTCCGCGGATGGCGAACCTCGGTTGAGACGCGCATCGACGATCTCGTCCACGAGGGTCGCTGGATCTCCCGCGACACATGGACCGACTGGACGAGGTCGGGGCCTCTCCCGGCGGCGGCGCTCCTCAAACTCGCTGGAGTGCCAGGCGCCGGCGAGGAGGCACGTCAGTCCCTCGCATTCCTCCGCGAAGAACTGGCCTCGCTCGTAGCGTCGGCGAACCAGCAGGTGCTCCGAAATGAACTCAGGGCCAGACGCGCCCTCTTCGACAGCATCGAGTCGCAGCCCCTGACCGACGAGCAGGCGGCCGCGGTGGTGACCTTCGACAACCGGGTGCAGGTGATCGCTGCCGCGGGCTCCGGCAAGACGTCGGTGATGGTGGCTCGGGCCGCATACTCGATCCTTCGCGGCTTCGTGCCTGCCGAGCGGATTCTGCTGCTGGCGTTCAACAAGGACGCCGCGACGGAACTGCAGGAACGGGTGACCACCCGGCTCGCTGCTGCTGGCATCGCATCCGACGGATTGCGAGCCGCAACCTTCCACTCCTTCGGCCTCTCGGTGATCGGACAGGCGACTGGGCGGAAGCCGCGCCTGGCCGCCTGGCTGGACGGTGGCGGTGACGTACAGATGGTTGGCCGGATCGTCGACGAGCTTCGTGACCGCTCCCCGTACTTCCGGTTCCGCTGGGACCTGTACCGCCTGCTGTTCGCTCGGATGGCGGACGAGCCGGGCGACGGTGAGCCGGACGCCTACAACTCAGCCAGCAAGGAGACGGGTTACCGCACCTACAACGGTGAGGTCGTCAAGAGCCAGGGCGAGCGGATGATCGCCGACTTCCTCTTCCTCAACGGCGTGCGCTACGAGTACGAGAAGCCCTACGTCTACGACGTCGCGGATGCGACGCACTCGCAGTACCGGCCGGACTTCTTCTACCCCGACATCGACGTCTGGCACGAGCACTGGGCGCTCGACCGTCACGGGAAGCCCCCGGAGGAGTTCGTCGGCTATGCCGAAGGCATCGAGTGGAAGAAGTCGGTGCACCGCAGCCACGGCACGAGCCTGATCGAGACCACGTGGGCGACGATCCTTGACCAAACCGGCTTCCAGCCTCTGGCTGATGAGCTGAAGGCCCGCGGCTTGCCGCTGGACTGGAATCCCGACCGTCCTACCCGGGGCGCGGAACCTCTGAAGCACGAGGACCTGGCGCTGCTGATGCGCACCTTCCTCACTCACGTGAAGTCCAACTCGCTCACCAAGGAGCAACTCGAGGAGCGGCTCCAGGCGAACACGAAGGTCTCGCACTACCGGGCACAGCTCTTCCTCGGAGTGTTCTGGGAGATCTACGCGCAGTGGCAGGCTCGCCTGGCTGCTGACGACTCGATCGACTTCGAGGACATGCTCGTCCAGGCTGCCGATCACCTCGAGGCCCGCCGTGTCGACATGGGTTACGACCTCGTTCTCGTCGACGAGTTCCAAGACGCCAGCCGCGCGCGAGCTCGCCTGACCAGGGCCCTGGTGGACAAGCCGCACCGCTACCTGCTCGCCGTCGGCGACGACTGGCAGTCCATCAACCGCTTCGCCGGCTCCGACCTCTCCCTCATGACCGACTTCGCGAACTGGTTCGGCGAGTCGAAGACGCTGCGGTTGCAGACGACCTTCCGCTCCCCTCAGTCGATCTGCGATACAGCCAGTGGTTTTGTCTCGAAGAACACGCGGCAGTTCGCCAAGCAGGTCAGGTCGGTCCAGCCCGATTACGGGCCGCCGGTGTCGCTCGTTCGCGTTCCGCGTGCGGAAGCGGTCAGGGGAGCGGTCGCCGCAACTCTCGACGAGATCTCCCGGGGAGTCCGGGCCGGGAAGGTCCCACCGGGACTGTCGGGAGCGGTGAGAGTCGACATCCTCGGCCGCTACCGGTTCGACCGCGACGTCATGCCGTTGCAGTCGTATCCCGGTCTGGCCGTCAGCTTCCGGACGGTCCACGCGTCGAAGGGCCTCGAGGCCGACTACGTGATCCTGCCGAACGTGTCAGCGGGGACGTACGGCTTCCCGAGCGAAGTGGTGGACGACCCCGTTCTCTCGCTCGCCATGACCGACGCCGACCCGTACCCCCATGCCGAGGAGCGTCGCCTGTTCTACGTCGCGCTCACCCGTGCTCGACGGGCGGTGACGATCATCGGCATCCAAGGCAAGGAGTCGAGCTTCATCGCCGAGCTGATCGCCGATCACCGCATCGAGCTCTCGCACTTGAGCGCGGTCGAGATGGCGGAAGCGTGCCCGGCATGCGGCAACGGCATCCTCGTCGTCCGACGGCATCGGGCGACCGGCCGTCAGTTCCTCGGGTGCAACGCCTTCCCACGGTGTACCTACACGCGCAACCGGTGACCCGTACTCCTTCCCCTCCTCCTTCTCCTCCTCCTTCCTCCGTCGCCCCCTTCTCCTCCCTCACCCCCTTCTCCTCCCTCACCCCCTTCTCCTCCCTCATCCCCTTCTTCTCCCTCATCCCCTTCTTCTCCCTCATCCCCTTCTTCTCCCTCATCCCCTTCTTCTCCCTCACCCCTTCTTCTCCCTCACCCCTTCTTCTCCCTCACCCCTTCCCTTACCTCCCATCACGACTCGTCTTGCACGGTCGTGCGACGTGGGGCCCGGTGATCCCGTCGTCGATCCCTCGCCTCGTCGATCACCATGAAGGCCTCGGCTCATCCGACGGGACCTGACGTCGGCTGCTCTCGCGCCGGAGCGAGGTCGCGTTCGGCTGCAACCTCGCTTCGAGAGCTCTGTCGGGGGTCGGTGGCACGGTCGCCCCATGCATTTCGACGGCCCGATGATCGCGGGGGGTCACCCCTATGAGCTGGACGCCCTGCTCAACGCGGAGGCTCCGACGATGCTCCCGACTGGCATCGTGGCGCTCGACGAATTCACGGGCGGGATCGAGCGGGGCTCTCTGTGGGCGATCTCAGGCCTTGCCGGTATCGGCGTCAGCGGCCTCGCTTTGGCCCTCGCCGCCAACGCCGCGTCCGACGGCGACGTCATCGTCTGCAACGGCCACATTCCGTCACGTGTGCTCGCGCGTCGCCTCGCCGCGCTCGCCGGCAAAGAGCGACGACTTCGGGTCGCATCCTGGTTCAGCCTGCTACCGGAACCGCCCGACGATCTGGGTGACGGCACTCTCGAACAGGCGGACCTGGTCGTCGTGGACACCTGGGACGAGACGTGGCATGCAGCAACGTGGCCGGCGACTCGTACCGAGCTCACCCGCCGGCTTCGCTGGCTCCGACATCTCGCGCGCGACAACGGCACAGCCATCGTTCTGACATCTCGCATGCCACAGGCCCGGAGCGACGATGTCGTGGGCTGGATGGCCGACGCGTTCGACGACGCGGCGGACGTCTGCATCGCGATCACCGCGATGGAGGACGCCCGCTTCGGAGCCCCGATCGCGGCGCGCGCGATCGTACGAAGCCGCAGCGTTGGACGGAGAGCATTTCGACTTGCAGGCGGGAGCGTGCCCCGGCTGACCCCCGAGCCGTGACGGTGCCCCGCAATTCGTCAGGACCGCGCCTTGAGGGCCTTCCGAGGCTTGACCTGCAGGTCGAGGGACCGGCGAACGTCGCGCGCGTTGTCGGACTCCGAGAAACGCATCCATGTCGCCACGTCGAGCAGCCGGAGCGTGGTCGGCGCCGGGCCGTCCATCGCGGGCGCCATGCCATCGATCGCGGACCGAATCTGCGCGTCTTCGAGTGCGGTCTGAAGCGCGGACCAGGAGCCGGTGCTCCCCAACCCGAGTGCACCGCTGACGACCGAGTCGATGATCGGCAGCAGGTGGGGGCGCTTCCGGGCCAGCAGCTTGCTGGCTCGGGTACGCCCGATGCCGGGAATTGCCCGCACCCGCAGCCACAGCAGCCCTGCGGCTGAGTGCTCGCCGAGGACCGCGTCGTAGTTCGCCTTCCACAGCGGCAGGTCTGTCGGCACGCCCGACAGGAGATCGTCGGCGACGCCTCCCGTCACGAGTGCGCGGACAGCCTCCGGCTTGAAGCGGACGTCAAGCAGGGAGGCTGCCAACAGGTCGTCAGTCGTGAAGTGATCCGGCGGGTTATCCCCGAGGTCGTCGAACAGGGATCCAGCAAACGGCTTGTCGCGGTAGTAGTGGTTGACCAGTTCCGCGCCGCGTTGCTCGACGACGTCGAGAATCGCGCTGCGGATGACGTCCGTCGACGCTGATGGCTGACCAGGCATGGGATCTCCAGATCTGCTCGGGCTTGGGCCGACCGTAGCGCTCCCGACCTGCGGCGATGCGGGAGCAACGCGGTGTGGAGGACTCGCCTCGTCGCATGTTGTAGCCGCGCTGCACACGTCCTCACGTGGGGACCTCACGCGCCTGTCACCGGCTGACCGATAGACGACCCGATAGACGGCCATGTCACCGAGATGTCACCGGCCGGATGTCACCGGTTTGTCTATCGGTCTGTCTATCGCTGCTGAGGATCGTCGCGCGCGTGCCACGACCTCCGCTGCCTTCGTCGTCCGCGACGCCCTCCGGTCATCCGCTCGCCGTCGCGTGTTGCTCGTCGTCCCGCACTCCCGCTTCTAGGGGGGCCACACCGTGGCGCCCCTCGAGAGGGGGTGCGTCGCGATGCTGGCGATCGCCAAGCTGACGGTCGGCGACGGGTACGAGTACCTCTCGCGCCAGGTTGCGACCGGTGACATCGAGATGTCCCGCAGCCAGGCGCTGGCCGCCTACTACGCCGCGTCGGGCACGGAACAGGGCGTGTGGCTCGGCCGCGGCCTGGAGGGTCTGGCCGACGTGCGTCGCGGCGACCCGGTCACCCGAGAGGCGATGACCCGCCTGTTCCGCGACGGTCGCGACCCGTCGACCGGGGACGCGCTCGGCATCCCGTTCGACGCGCTGCACGTGGGCCGGGGCAAGCCCGTCGCCGGCTTCGACCTCGTCTTCACCGTGCCCAAGTCCGCCTCCGTGCTGTGGGCGCTCGGAGACGCGGCCACCCGCGAGGCTGTCGTCGGAGCGCACCGCAGCGCGCGGGCCCAGGCGCTGACGTTCCTCGAGGACAAGGCGATCCGGACCCGCGTCGGGGCCGGCGGGTCGCGCCAGGTGCGGACCCTCGGGGTGGTGGCGGCGGGGTTCGAGCACGTCGACTCGCGGCTGAACGACCCGAACCTGCACACGCACCTGGTGATCGCCAACAAGGTGCAGACCCCGGATGGGACGTGGCGGGCGCTGGACGGGCGGACGCTGCTGCAGGCCACGGTCTCCGCCAGCGAGCTGTACGACGGGTTCCTTGCCGACGAGCTGAGCCGGCGGCTGGGGGTGAGGTGGGAGCTGCGCGACCGCGGTCCGCGGCGAAACCCGACGTTGGCGCTGCAGGGCCTGTCCGACGAGGTGCTCGACCTGTTCTCCCGCCGCGGCGCGCAGGTGGACGCCGCCCAGCAGGCGTGGGAGACGACGTTCGTCCTGAAGCATGGCCGCACGCCGGACCCGGTCGAGGTCACCAAGGCCCGCGGGCTGCTGACCCGCTCGACCCGCCCGGCGAAGGTGCTGCGGCCGCTCGGAGAGCTGTTCGAGGAGTGGGCCAACCGCGCTCGGGCGCTGACCGGGCTGGAGCCGCGGGACCTGGCCGCGCGGGCACTGGTCGGGGACTACGGGCGGAGCCTGCACGTGCACGACGTGGCCGGGCCGATGCGCGCCGCTCTGGTGGACCAGGTGCTTGCGGACGTGCAGGGTCGTGCCGCCGTCTTCAGCACCTGGACGCTGACCGCGGCCGCGGCGCGCGCCACGCGGGTGCTGCCGATGGCCTCGCCCGACGAGCGGATCGCGCTGGTCGGAACCCTGGTCACCGCGGCGGCGGGGTGCTGCGTGCGGCTGGACGACGGGCAGGTCCGCCGGATAGGGGAGGAGAAGTTCACCACCCCGGCGATCCTCGCGGCCGAGCAGGAGCTGTTGAACCGGGCTATGGCGCCGACGGGCCTCGGAGTTCCGCATCCGGTCCAGATCGCGCGGCAGCTGGCCCGCTACCCCGGCTTGAGCGAGGACCAGCGCCGGGCGGCGGCCGCGGTGCTCGGGTCCGGGCAGGTGATCGACACCGTGGTCGGCCCGGCCGGGTCGGGCAAGACGACCACGCTGCGGGCGGTGATCGGCGCCTGGCAGTCGGTCTACGGGTCGTCGGTGATCGCCCTGGCGCCGTCGGCGACGGCAGCGCACGTGCTCGGCGAGGCGCTCGGGATCCGCGCCGAGACCACGGCCAAGTGGCTGTTCGAGCAGCCCCGGAACGACGAACGAGCGGCCGAGGCGCGCGAGCTGGCGGCCCGGTTGCCGCTGACGCCGACTGAGGCGAGCGACCAGCTCGAGGCGCGGATCGTCGACCTGATGTCGCAGGTGCAGGCATGGCGGCTGTCCCGCGGGCAGCTCGTCGTGCTCGACGAGGCGTCCCTGGCCGACACGCCCACGCTGGCCACACTCGCCGGCCAGGCGCAGGACGCCGGCGCCAAGATCGTGCTGGTCGGCGACCCGGAGCAACGGCCCGCCGTCGGCCCCGGCGGCGGGTTCGGCATGCTCGTGCACCGGCACGCCACCGCGCAGCTGACCGCGCTGCACCGGTTCACCCAGCCGTGGGAGGCCGCTGCCGTCCTGCAGATCCGCGCCGGCGACGCCCGCGCCATCGCGGTCTACCGGTCGCAGGGCCGGATCACCGTGGGGGCGCCCGACGAGGTCCTGGACACCGCCGTGCTCGCCGCCGGGCAGGACGCGGTCGCGGGGAAGGTGGTGCTGCTGCAGGCCGCCGACACCCGCACCGTCCACGAGCTCAACGCCCGCGCCCACGCCGCGGCGGTCCTGGACGGCCGCGCCCGCCGCGACGGCGGTGTCCCACTGGCCGACCAGACCGTGGCCACCGTGGGGGACCGGGTGGTGACCCGGCACAACGACCGCCGGCTGCGCACCACCGACGGGTTCGTCCGCAACGGCGCGCTGTGGGACGTGACCGCCACCGCGCCCGACGGGTCGCTGACCGTCCGACCCGCCGACCATCGGGACCAGCCAGGTGCCGACGTCCGGCTGCCGGCCGGCTACGTCCGCGAGCACGTCGAGCTCGGCTACGCCACCACCACCGCCCGCTCCCAGGGGCGCACCGTCGACACCACCCACACCGTCGTCAGCGCCGCGATGGCCCGCGAAGACCTCTACGTGGCGGTCACCCGCGGCCGCGACCACAACCAGCTCTACGTCCCAACCGGTCCGTTCGACGCCGACTGCCCACCCGGCCCGTCCCGACGTCAGGAGGCCGACGAGACGCTGCGCACCGTCCTGGCCACCAACCGCATCCCGGCCACCGCGACCGAGACGTGGGCCGCGAACCACCCGGGGGAACCGGTCCCGGTGCCATCGCGGGTGCCGACATGGCGACCCGAGCCCGTCGTCGTCGGCGGTGCCGAGCGTCGCCCGGTCCAGCCGCGGCGCGCGGCACCGCCCGCCGCCCTGCCACCGCCGCCGGTCCGGCCTGCCCACGCCCTCGACCGCTCACTCGGCCGCTGACCGCCCCGCCACTACTCCGACCGATCGCTACCGGAAGCACCATCACCGAAGGAGACCCGCGATGACCCTCACTACCACCAACCCGTCCCGCGCCCCGTACCTGACGGTCGCCCAGGCTGCCGACGAGCTCGCCGTCACCGACCGCTTCATCCGCAAGCTCATCGCCGAGGGCCAGCTCCGCGCCGTCAAGGTCGGCGACCGGGTCCTCCGCATCCGCCGCACGGACCTAGAGGACTTCCTGCGACCGGCGCGCGTCGTCCCGCACCTCGGGCGGCGGTGAGGCTGGAGCCAGACTGGGCGTCAGCCGCCGCTCTCAGTAGCCAGGTAGATCGGATGCGACGTTGGGTAACGCCGACGGGTCGCCGCAGGGTCGAAGTTCGCCGCCGACACGACATTCGCCGCCGGCCTCGGACCGTTCCGGACGAGGGCCGCGCGATCCACGGCCTCTATCTCTGCCATGAGCCGGCTCCGGACCGGCTCGATCGCCTTGTCGAGCAGCTCTTGAACTGTGGTGACGAGCTCGAAGAAGTCCCGCACCCGCTCGGAGGGCATCGTGCTCAAGACCGTTGGCGCGGTGACGTCGCGGACTTCAAGCGTCTCGGCGTCGAGCACGGCGACCGCATAGGTGACCGACAACTCCGACTGGGAGTGCGCGATAGTGCGGTTCCTGAACATCCTGACGAGCTGATGGGTGTCGCGGAGCGCTTCAGGAATCTTGACGAAGTCGGTCACCAGACGACGCCGCTCGGAGTGGAAGAAAGCGCGGCAATAGGCCATGGCGGCCGTGGCTATAAGGGCTTCCGTGGCGCGGTCGAGCGTCGAACTGACGTCATCCTTGCTTCGTACTGCCAACTCCAGCGCTTCCCGCGCCTGCACCAGATCGGCCGCGTGGCTGGACATCTCGACGAAGTCACGCGCGTCCTTCGAATCGGGGACCATCACGAACTCGAACCGCGGCGCGTCGGCGCTCATCGCATGAGTATGTCCGGCGCCGCCTGCGTCTGTTGCAGGAAGCGCACTTAGTCGGCGTCGGCTACGAGCGGCGCCTCACACGCTGTGCGGAGGCGGTCCGCCGATCGTGGCCCGGACTGGCTGTACCGCTGCGCAATCACCTCGGCGCGGTCGATAGCGTCGATCGCCGTGAGGATGTCACCGAGCCGGTACCGGTCCGAGCGGCTCACAGTGGCACCGCCTCGGCCAGCGCCGTTTCGGCGACGTGCGGCGCCAGCGCGTCGGCCGGCGCGACGTCGACACGCTCTCCGAGAAGCACCGAGAGGTCGTCGGCGATCGCGGCGAGCGGGAGCAGGCCGCGGGTGCGGACGTCGAGGTCGACGAGGATGTCGACGTCGGAGTCCGGGCCGTCCTCGCCGCGAGCGACCGACCCGAAGACCCGCACGTTGGAGGCGCCGTGCCGGTGAGCGACGCGGCGGACGCGCTCGCGGTTCGCGCGCAGCTTCGCCATCCGCGGTGTGCGTACGTCCAGGTGGCGTGGGGCGGCCGCGACGCTCAGCTCCAGGCGCGCTCCCATCGCCGCGAGGAGCCGGTCGAGCGTCTCGACCGATGGCGAGCTGGCACCGGCCTCATACCGCGAGACTGCCGGCTGCGAGGTGCCGGCTCGTGCCGCCAAGGCGCCCTGACTGAGGCCCGCGGCCTCGCGGCTCGTGCGGATCAGCGTGGCGGCTTCCACGCGAACAGCATACTGCTAGAGGTATAAGGCGTCGTCTATTGATGCCAGCGATGGAGTCTGGGGACCTGACGATGTGTAGCGCAGATCGCCTCGTTGTGGTCGGCACCTGTTCACCGATCGGCCTCGGCGCAAGGTGTCGGCGGCATTGACTACCGTCAGGCTCGGAGGTGGTCCCTGTGCCTATCCGCAACAATCCGTTCGGCGTCGGCTTCTCTGGCGAGGAGAAATGGGTCGAGGGCGAGCTGCGCTGCCAGTGCTGCGCGCTGCCGTTTGCCGCCAGGTACAACAGTGCCGACCCCGTGCCACCCACCTGGTGCCCGCAATGTGTCGACCACCATCCCGCCCCGCATGAACCCTTGCCGCAGCGGCTGGCGCGTGCGGAGGCACATTCCGCGGTCTACAAGCAGCGCATGGTCACGATGGCCCGGGCGCTTTCGGCTACGAGACGCGAGCTCCGGCACGTCGCCG
The DNA here is from genome assembly GCF_027923705.1 of Cellulomonas sp. NTE-D12. Taxonomy (NCBI): domain Bacteria; kingdom Bacillati; phylum Actinomycetota; class Actinomycetes; order Micrococcales; family Cellulomonadaceae; genus Cellulomonas; species Cellulomonas electrica. The sequence goes on from NZ_AP026442.1 coordinate 158,540, forward strand.
CGGAGATCGACCACGCACGCCGCGACGGGCGGCAACAGGCGGCCGCCGCCTACGAATCACGCGACGAACTCCAGGAGGTCCTCGTCGCCGTCGCACGCGAGCACGTCCCGGCGCGCGGGGCATGCTCATGCGGGAAGCGGGTCTGCCCCACTGCGGCAGCGATCGACGGCAGCGGTCGAGCTGGGCGCCGCGTGCGCACTGCGGCCGAAGACCTCGAGATGCGCGAGTACGACTGACGAACCGACCTCGACCAGAAGCACTCGCCAGCCGCCGTCGTGGACCGTCGTTCGACTCCTACCGGATGGAATCGCGCAAGGCGTGGCCGCGGTGGTCGAGCACACGAACCAAGGCGCTAGTGTGGTGCTCAAGGTCAACTATTATCGGCATCTGAGGGGAAGATGGCTACCTACCTCCCGAGGCTGGTGGACGACCAGCTCGCCCGAGGCCTTCGCTCCGCGGGTGCCGTCGTGCTCGAAGGTCCGAAGGCGTGCGGCAAGACGACCACGGCGCGGCAGCAGGCCGCCAGCCTCGTGCGCCTCGATGCGTCTCCGCAGCTTCGTGCAGCCGGCCAGGTCGACCCCGGCCTGCTGCTCGCGGGGGAGACGCCCCGGCTGATCGACGAGTGGCAGCTGGTTCCTGAGGTGTGGAACGCCGTGCGTCACTCGGTCGACGACCGACAAGCCAGCGGACAGTTCATCCTCACGGGGTCCGCCACCCCTACGGACGACGTCACGCGGCACACCGGCACGGGCCGGTTCTCCCGGGTGCGGATGTTGCCGATGTCGCTGTACGAGCAGCAACGGTCGAATGGCCAGGTGTCGCTGCGGGCGCTTCTCGACGGCGAGCCCGCCACCAGTGCGGGCAGCGACGTCGACCTGCTTGGCGTGGCGCAGCTGCTGTGCCGAGGCGGTTGGCCGGGGAACCTCGACCGGGACCTGGGGGATGCGCTCAACGCCAATCGCGACTACCTGGCCACGATCGCCGGCGCCGACATCGTCACGCTCGACGGCGTCCGCCGGGACCCCCGCAAGGTCACCGCGCTGATCTTCGCGCTGGCGCGCAACGCCGGAACCTACGTGACCAACCGGACGCTGCAGGCGGACATCACCGGCGACGGGCAGACCCTTGCGCCCCGGACCTTGGACAACTACCTGGACGCCCTGGCGCGACTGTGGCTGTACGTCGAGCAGCCCGCCTGGGGGCAGCACATGCGGTCGTCCGCGCAGGTGCGGCGAGCGCCCAAGCGCCACCTCGTCGACCCCTCCCTCGCCGCGGCGGCGATGGGCGCCACACCTGAGGCATTGGTGGCCGACCCCGAGACGTTCGGGCAGCTGTTCGAGAGCCTTGTGTTCCGAGACCTGTCGGTCTACGCCCAGGCCGTCGACGCTCACGTCTTCGCCTACCAGGACACCACCGCCGAGTTCGATGCGGTCGTCGTCCGCGACGATCGCTGGATAGGGGTCGAGGTCAAGCTCTCCGGCCGCCCGGAGATCATCGACGGGGCTGCATCGAGCATGCTTCGGCTCGCCGAGCGGATGCGAACTCCGCCATCCGCGCTCGCCGTCGTGACGGCCACCGGGCCTTCCTACCGCCGAGCGGATGGCGTCGTCGTCACCTCGATCCTCAACCTTGGTCCCTGAGGCCAGTCCTTGTGTGGCGCACTGCTGGCGGCCGTCACGGCTGCGGTCGGAAGGCTGCAGCCTGGCTTGGGGCGCGTTATTTGACCACTGTGGTTCATAAGGTGCTTTCAGCTAATTAGGACGACACCAACCACGGCGTCACCACGCGGCAGGGCTGCGAGACAGCCGCTAGCGTCACCCTCATGTCGGCGACGGTGTCGTTGTGGTCGAGCCGCGCCGCGCTTCGCTGGGTGACGCGGCTGGGCCTCGCCGGCGCGGGCCTCGCGGTCCTGATCGCGTGGTGGGTGGCGCTCGGCTACGCGTCCGGCCTCCTTGCCGCCGCCTCCGCAGTGGCCACGGTGGGGTTCGTGGGCGCGGTGACCGGGTACCGCCGACGATGGACGAGCCTGATCGTCATCGGTCTGGTGGTCGCCGCGCTGGCGGCTCCGACCGGGTTCGCGTACCTCGGCAATCTGATCGCGCTTGTCTCCGTCGTCGCGACAGCGGCGCAGCTCGCTCGAGGAACCGCGCGCCACCGTCCCGCGGAACGTCAGGGGTGACCATGTATCCGGACACCCGAGGTGCACAACACCACCTGGTGAGGAGCGTCGTTCGCAGCCCGTGGCTCTGGGGCGGCTTCCTCGCCAGTCTCGTCACGTCGCCTGCGCTGTTCCTCAGCTCACTCGTCGCGGGCGGGGTCGGCGTCGCCCTTGGAGCCTGGCTCTGGTCGGCGCGGCGTCGGATCGTCACGCTCGCGCTGGGCGCCGGGCTGGTTCTGGGGGCGCTCCCATACAGCCTCGCGGCGCTCAGGGCGATGCTGGTCGGCTGACATTGGCTGCCGATCGCCCGGCCGCCCCGGACCCTGAGCCAATCAGCCGCAGGCCGGTGCAGGGACCGTGACGGTGCCAGCTGCGGGGAGTTCGTGGTCCTCATCGACCTCGACGGGGCGCTGTAGACAATCTACTCACAGGTAGAATACTTGTGCCGCAATGAGGTGGTCGCGCCTAAAGTGCGGTGCGGAGAAGCACTCGCACTACTCAATTGGCAGCCGTCGGGAACGGTTGATCGCCGGAGCATCCTCGTGCGATTTGCAGTCGCTAGCGAGCACCACCGGCCCGGGTGAGGCGACTCCCAGGACGTCCTCCGTGCCTGACCGAGCACCGCAGCTCGTCGCCTCGAGCGCACGAGCGTCATCGAACGAGCAGGTCGGCGGCTTGCAGCGGCCCCGAAACACCATGATGTCAGCCCCTTAAGGCATGCCTTTACGTGCCTTAACGGGGTTCCCAGAGGGCCCTACGGGTGCCGCTCGGTGTAGAGTCGCACTCGTCTGACCAGCAGTTTTACCCGGTCTTGAACGTCCGAAACCCCTACTGTGTGGGCTTCCCAAGCTGAGAGCGCGGGTTCGATTCCCGTCACCCGCTCCAGCATCTCCCCAGGTCAGAGCCAACCGGGTATCGAACTGACGGGTGGTACCTCAGCCACGAGGGATCGGGCGACGACGTCCACACGGTGATCATGTCGAAACGACCCTCGAGGATCGTGCCGTCTTGGCTCGACACGCCCAGACCGAGCGCCCTCACGACATCCTGCCCCGGGCATGTACTCGTAGCTGGTCCGGCACATCACCGCAGATCACTCCCAGCCCTGCGTTGCTCAGCGGCTCAAAGCGGTCGCAGCGCACCGCTAAGCCGGGGACCGAGTCGTGATGCGCTCGATGAGATCGCCGTGACCGCGGCGCTGGAGGTGCTCTCTCAGGTAGCTTGCGTGATTTGGCAGGACCGGCGATGCGACGTACTCCTCGAGGGCTCTCCGCTCCCGCCTCACGTCGCCCACGGCGCGGAGCACGTCCGCGATGTCGAGCGGACCCGCTGGGCTCATCCCGATGGCTGTGGCGCCGTGACTCTCGAAGGCCGCGAGCAGAGAGGCGCGGTCCTCGAACTGGGAGAGCCAGGGGAGTCCGTGACGTTCCAGTGCGACACCGGCCGCAGCGGCGGCCGATGGATCGTCCAGCATCCACCAGAAGTCCGAAGCACCGTCGCCTGTCACGAGTTGGCCGATCGTCCGTCGGAGATGACAGTCGTAGTCGTTGATCCACGGACCACGCGGCTGGTGGCTGCGGGTCATCTCCGGCACATAGACACCGAAGTCGAGACGGAAGGACCCGTAGCGCCTCTCGCGCAGTCCCGGGACCGGCGTCCAGGCCAGCGGCTCCTTGGGTGCCATCCAGAAGTAGACGACGTGCACCATCCCGTCGCCCACCGTGCGGTTGAAGCAGTGCCCGCGCTTCCGGAAGCCCAATTCCTTGAGCGTCGGCGCGTGCCGGGTCACGATGTCCCGCATCCGCTCGGACTCCGCGGTCGGCGCTGCCACGAGAGCGATTGTTCCGGATCGGAGCGCTTCACGTCTTGATCACTCTCGGCTCGACGTTCAGGCGCCAGAATCGGTTGCGTGGCAGACAAGCTCGTGCGGCGGCAACACACCGTCTCGCGGTTCTACCTTGCCGGCTTCGCCGCGGAAGGGCGGACGTTGGTCCGCGTTCCACTGGCCGATCCCTCAAGCGCTCACTCGGTGGGGGTCAGCGATGCCACGGTAGTGAAGGACTTCTACTCACTGGACTGGGGTGACGGGGAGCTCGACGACTTCTTCGAGCACGCGTTCGGCGAGGTGGAGGGCCTGGCGGCGCCTGCCCTCCGGCGCGCGTTGGATCCGGCCTCGCGGTGGCCACTCGACAAGGACGACAAAGCCGTCCTCGCGCTGTGGGTCGCGCTCCAGCACCTTCGTTCGGAGAGCATCCGGACGACTCGGACGAACGTCAACGCCCTCATGATCCGGCTCGTCGTCGGGACATCCGGCAAGGCTGCGCTCCGACGCCACATCGAGAAGTCCGAAGGCGAAGCGATTAGTGATGACCGGCTCGACGCTGAGTGGCACGACCTCACCCAGACGGGCGGCACCGAGATGTCGGACGACGTTGCGGGCCACCTGACTTCCATCTCGGAGACGTTGTCGCCCACCGCGCACATGCTCTACGACCAGCAATGGTCACTCGACTACTTCGAGCGGAAGGCCTTGGTGACGTCGGACCACCCCGTCGTCATGCTGCCGCGCCCCGGCGCGGCCGAGTGGGAGGGCATCGGGCTGGCGACCGCTGGTGGCTTCGCGGTACCTCTCGATCGCAGGAGTGCCCTGGTTATCGGTGCTTCGCCAGACCTCCCTGACATGCGTGTCCCGGGGAACGCGGCCCTCGCTAACAGGGTCAACGCTGGCGTCGCAGCCAATGCCCGCCGTGCCGTCTACCACCACCCAGACGACCGAGAGGTCCTTCGCGGTCTGAAGCTCCCGCCCGTACGGAGATAGGAGCTCAACCCACGCACAGGTGAGGACATGGTCAAGGAGGCCGGACTTTTCGCTGGCCTCAGCGCCGAGCAACTACGAGCGTTTCAAGGGCCCGAGAGGCACGACCGTGACGGCCTCAGCCTTTCGGACCTCGTGTGGCCGATTCCGGGGCGCCGCTTCCGGTGGCAGGCGCACGGCGGTCCTCCCGCTGGACACAAGTAGAGGACGCGACGGTCGAGGCGGTCTTCGAGGCGGCCCGACGGTCCACCACCTGGCGGCCTCAGGGCTGAGCGGCTTCCGCGTCGACGGCCCGGCGTCCGTCGACGCCGGGCCGGGCCCTACTCCGCGCTCTCGCCGGCACCCGCCACCGGAGCCGGATCGTCTGCCTCGACGTTCGCGACAGGCTCCGCAGCCACATCTGCCGGCGACAGGATCGACGGCCCACCCCAGTTCCGCAGGGTGCCTGTCAGGGTTGCCGCCAGCCCGGTGATCGCTCCGCTGGCGTCGCCACCTCCGACGAGGACCTCCGGCACGATCTTGATCTGACCGTCGGCGACCGCCCCGGCGACCGCGACGGCCGCAGTCGCGGACTGGCCAAGGGCCTGGACCTGGGCCTCGTAGCCGGCGGCCTTCGCGAGCCCGAGCGCCTCGATCGCCTTCGCCTCGGCCAGGCCGATGGCGCGACGCTTGTCGGCCTCCGCCTGTCCGGTGAGCCGGACGAACGAGGCCTCGCCCTCGGCGGCTGCGCTCCTGGCGGCTGCGCCGGCTTTCTGGATGTCGACGTTGACGTTCGCCTGGGCGAGCTCCTTCTGCATGTCGGCAGTCCCGCGCACCCGCTCGAGGTCGACGCGGACCGCCTGGGCGCGCTGCTGCTCCTCGAACGTCACGCGTTCCTGGTTCGCGATCTCGCGTTCGGTCAGGACGGCCACGAGCTCGGGCGGGAAGATGACGTCCTGGATGTAGACCCCACGTGTCTCGACCTCGTACTTCGTCAGGTAGCCCGTGATGTACTCCTGCGCCTTCTGCTGGACGACATCGCGCGTCTCGATGAACTGCACGGCCGGCAGCTCCTGGAGCGCATTGCGGAAGTAGTTGCCCACTGCCGACTGCAGCACCTCGTTCACCAGGTTCTGCATGGTGCCGACCATGGAGATCACCTTCGGCGCATGCGAGTCGGGCACGTGGATCTGCACCTGGAGGTCGATCCCGAAGACGAATCCTTCGCGGGACTTTCCGTCGATGGGGCTCAGCGCCGCATCCAGGTTGTGAGCGGCCGAGGTCTCGTTGGCCCAGTTGAGCGTGAGGATGGAGGTCGGCACGATCTCCGCGGCATACAGGCGCGGGTTGATCGCGTACTTGCCCGTCCGGAGCGGCTCGTTCCAGATGCCGCGGTGGCCGGGCCGCACGATCGAGCCGAACTTGAAGTCCTCGCCCGACGTGTCCACGGTGGGCAGCCCGACGTACGCCTTGATCACGGCGACCTCGCCCTGGCGCACGACGAGCATCGGCACCAGCTCCACGCTGACCAGGAACGGGTTCAGCAGGTAGGACCCGTACAGCAGCGGGTCGTGCTGCAGGCCGATGCGTCCGCCGTGGTCGAGGAACGCCTGGTAGTCCTGGTAGTTGTTGTGCTGCCCGTTCTTGCTCGCCAGGATCGCCTCGATCTTCTCGGCATCGGGCGCATCCGCCGCCTCGAGGTCCGTGATGTCCTGGAAGCCGCCGAGCCGGCTGGCGATGTCGCCACCCTCCGGTGCGAGGCCCTCGAGGGTCGTCACCACGGCGACCACGTCCTGGTCGGCCTGCGGCTGGACGAACGTGACCCGCAGCTGTTCCGGCATGAGGCCGAAGCTCTCGGCAGCCGGCGCAGCCCGCCGCGCGCCGCCGGACATCGGGACTCCGTACACCCTGCTGGCGGTGAGCACGAGGAAGGCGAGGGGGTGCAGCGGCAGCAGCGAACCCGGCGGGAGCACGGGTCGCTGGACACCCTTCTGGCCGCCCTCGGTCAAGAACGTGTCGAGGTCGGTGAAGTTGGCGAAGACGTCTTTGTACTGTGCGCTCTTGGCACCGATCGGCAGGGGCGCGCCGAGCTGGGAGATGACGACGCCGATCTCTCCGGGCGACACGCGGACCCAGGGGTGCTTGGTCACGGAGAAGACGGGCCACAGCTTGAACCGCAGACCCGGCATCAGCAGCTTGCCCTGATAGCCGGCCTCACCATGGAACGCAATGGCTTGATCGGCGGTCAACCGGCGTCCGAACCTCTTGTTGACCAGTCCGACCTCGGCCGCCCCGATGAATCGGAACGACCGGATGAGAACGACCACCAGAACGACGATGACAATGAGCGCCGCAGCGCCCCCTGGCGACGAGAAAGGCACGTGTTCCTCCTGCAGCGGGGGCGCCCCCTGGCGCCGGCTGAAGTATCCACCTGGCCGCGGTCGCGCGAGGGGGATTCGCCGGCCCGAACCATGCGTGCGCGTCGACACTGCGCAGGGCCAACGACAGCGCATCGCTCCGGCCGGCCGTCGCTTCCGTCGCCGGCCCGAAGACCCCTTCACCTATGGCGGACTCGCACTCGGGGTGAGACTCGTCGGAGGCACTGGCGTCCACGAGCTCAGACGGGCCATCGCCGTGCAGCGGGGCCGACCAGGGTGGTCGCAGTCCCACCGACCGCGAGCGCTGGCCCGCCGAAGGGGCCCGCGCTCGCGGCGCGACGGGTCACCTCCGCGGCCCGTCGAAAGCCACACCTGACGCATCGGCGGCGTCTACGTTCGGCGTCGTGGCGCCGCGCACGGAAGCTGGACCGCAACCTGGTGAAGAGCCGGCGCTGCCTGTCGTCTGGCGCGTCGGCCGCCCCGCGCTGCTCGTCGCCCGGGTCGGCACCGGCCTCAGTCTCGCCGCGATTGCGGCGGTGACCGCCTGGGTGCTCTGGTGGCCGGACGCGGACCGGACAGCAGCCGCGCTCGCCGCGGCCGTCGCCCTGGTCTTCGTCGTGCTCCTCTGGCGAATGGGACTGCACCCCTCGCTCGAGGCGACCGCTGCCGGACTCACCGTCCGCAATCCACTTCAGACCGTCGAGATCCCGTGGGCGGAGGTCCGCGAGACCATCCCCGGGTACGACGGCATCAGGATCACGCGCTACGGCCGTCCCTCCGTCACCGTCTGGGCTGTGCAGAAGGCGAACATCAGCACGTGGTCGCGAGCGCGAACGCGGGCCGATGTGGTGGCGGCGACGATTGACCACCTGGCGCGGGTCCATGGCGCCCACGACCACGCGCACGCGTCGACGATGCGATCCATTTCGAACGAGCCCGAGCCACGCGACGCCGCCGCGCTGCCTCTGCCCTTCCCGTGGACGATGTCTCGCGTCGAAGCGTTCGTCGTCGGCGAGCTGCGGCACTCGTCGTCACCGCTGCTGAGCGGCGCGGTGGCTCTCCTGTTCGCTGCACTCGCGCTGGGGGTCCTCGGATTCCTCGGCGACGACCTGTGGAACAACTACGTGCTGCAGCAGCGCGGAATCGTCGTCCATGCCACGGTGCTGGCCGTCCCCGGCCAGGTGAAGGTCACCTGGCCGGCTATCGCACCGCGCGCCGTCTTCGTCGACCCCGGCCACCCCTCTGGCACCTATGCCGTCGGCGACGTCGTCGAGGTGCAGTCGGATCCGCGAGAGCCGACCCTTGCCCGGCTGGTCGGCGTGAAGCCAGATGCCGGGGACCGGATCAGGTCTGGAGCGGTCGGCGTCGTGGGGTTGTTCCTGGCGGGCGCTTACGCCAAATGGTCACGCTGGTTGCTGTTCGCCCAGCGGCACGCTGCCACCACCGGCTCGGGGCGGCACCGCAAGCCCTGAGCGGGTCACGGTGGCGACCGGGAGCGCACCGCTGAGCTGCGCGCCGGGGACATCGGCACAGCGATCGACCGATCCGTCGCATGTTGCAGCCTCGGTGCACACGTCTCCGCGTGGGGACCTCACGCGCATGTCACCGGCTGACCGATAGCCAACCCGAGAGACGGCCATGTCACCGGCCGGATGTCACCGGTTTGTCTATCGGTCTGTCTATCGCTGCTGAGGATCGTCGCGCGCGTGGCACGACCTTGGCTGCCTTCGTCCTCCGCGACGACCTTCGGTCATCCGCTCGCCGTCGCGTGTTGCTCGTCGTCCCGCGCTCCCGCTTGTAGGGGGACCACACCGTGGCGCCCCTCGGGAGGGGGGGTTCTTCGCCAGCTACACCGCCATCCACCTAGGCAACGCCTCAGACCGGTCAGCCGGCTCGCTCGTTCTCGCGCTCCTCACGCTGGTCCTCGTGGTGGCCGGTCTGTCGAGCCTGATGGCCGCCGTCGCGACGGCGCGCGCGGCCTCCGCTCGGTTCACCTCGGGCTGACCGGGGACGTCTCACGCCGCGATGAGTCCCAAGGGGACCACGCCGATCCCGTCGGGTCGGCGGTAGGCGCTCGGTCCGGTGTTGACGATGATCGCGTCGAGCAGCGCGTCGCCCAGATGGCCGGCGAGCCAGTGCAGGTGAGTGGTGTCGCGGTCGTCGACCGTGGTGGCGAGCTTCACCTCGATGGCGAGGACCTTGCCGTCGTCGCGGACGACGACGAGGTCGATCTCGTGGTCGCCGTTTCGGGTTCGCAGATGGCCGACGTTCGCTTCCGCGGCCTGAGCCGGGACTCGGATGCAGAGAGCGGCGAGCGACTGGAACAGGTGCCCGAGCATCGTGCCCGCCTGCGGGCCGATCGGTGTCCCCTCGCCATCGAGGAGAGCGTCGCTGGTGAGGCCGAGGAGCCGAGCGGCCAGAGCCGGGTCTGCGAGGTGGTGCTGCGGTGCTTGACCAAGACGCGCCAGGGGATTGCCGAGCGGCGCCCATGCAGGTACCGGATCGAGCAGCCACAGCTGAGTGAGCACGTCGCGATACGCGATGCTCGTGCTGCGAGCGGGCTTGTCGTCCTGTCCGGGGGTCGCGGCGTCCAGCAGGCTCGAGTAGCTGGCGGTCGACGACGTGGCCGCGGCGTAGGCGCGGAGCCAGGCCAGCATGGAGTCCGGCTTGCGCACTGCCAAGCCCTGCTCGGGGACGTCACGATCGACCGCGTTGCGCAGGTAGGAGTCGAGCTGGAACTTCAAGGCGCGTGGGGTCAGGCCCCGCAGACCGGGAAAGCCGGACGCGAGGATCTCCTCCGTGTAGTCGGCCAGGCGCAGTGGGCACGAGCCGTCCAGTGGGCCCCGCGCTCCCGACAGCAGGCCACGCAGGCTCACCGTCGGTTCGCTGACGCCTCGCTCGGAGAGCGTCATCGGCCGCATCCTCAGGCGGCCGATGCGGCCGGCGCCGGAGTGAGCGGTGGCGCCGGGTGCCGGTGCCGCGCTTCCGACCAGCAGGTACTGGCCCCCGCTGCGGTCCTCGTCGACGGCCCTGCGTACGACGTCCCACACCTCGGGGACCTTCTGCCATTCGTCGATCAGCAGCGGGCGCGCTCTGGTCAGGACCAGCTCGGGGTCGGCTTGGATCGATTCCCGGTTAGCACGCGAGTCCAGTCGGAGCAGCCCGTGGGCCCGCTGCTCCGCCGTGGTCGTCTTGCCGACCGCCTTCGGGCCGTCGATGGCGATGGCGGGGACCTGCGGGAACAGCTCGTCCAGCTCATCATCGACGATCCGCCGGACGTAGGGCATGCGGCTATCCTACAGGTGGCACGCGGTGAATCAGTCAGTTAGCAGTGGTCGAATCAGACAGTTCGCACGTCGCGAGCACGACAGCTAGCAGCGTGGCCGGCACGACACGGGCGGATACTCGCCGCCCCCACGCGTCGTGGGAAGACCGGGCCCTGGCGAGTCGTCGAGCTCATCTGAGTCCCGGGCCAAGAGGCCGCTCGACCGTCGTTGCGAACGGCGACGATCACCCTCTCGGCTCTCGGGAAATTCACAGGCTGCGGCGCCACGATTTCGCAGGTCATTTCCGGCGTGGGCGAGAGAGGTCGGCCTGTGGCTGACGCGGCAGGAGCTCCGATCCTCGAGGTCGACGGTCTCGTCGTGCGGTACGGGTCGTACACCGCGGTCGACGGTCTGAGCCTCAGCGTCGGGCGTGGTGAGATCTTCGGTCTGCTCGGGCCGAACGGCGCCGGGAAGACGAGCACGCTCTCGGCGATCGAGGGGCTGCTGAACCCCGCGGCCGGGGCGGTGAAGGTCGTGGGACACGTCGCGACGAGCGAGCCGCTCGCCGTGCGCGCGCTCATCGGCGTCCAGCTGCAGGCGTCCAGCTTCCAGGCGGAGCTGACGCTCACCGAGATCCTGCGCCTGTACTCGGGGCTCTACGGGCTCACGCTGTCCGGCGACGAGCTGAACCAGCGGCTCCGCCGTGCCGGCCTGGCGGACGAGGCGGGCAAGCGCTACAAGCAGACGTCCGGCGGACAGCAGCAGCGCTTCTCGCTGCTCGTCGCGATGCTGCACGACCCGCCACTGCTCCTCCTCGACGAGCCCACCTCAGGCCTGGATCCGCAGGCCCGGCGCCAGCTGTGGTCGCAGATCGAGCGGGCGCGAGGCGAGGGCGGCTCGATCCTGCTGACCACCCACTCGATGGAGGAGGCCTCGGCCGTGTGCGACCGGGTCGCGATCATCGACCACGGTCGGCTCGTCGCGCTGGGCACGCCCGCCGAGCTGGTCGACCAGCACCGCACCGACCCGCGGGTGCTGCGCGCGGCGCACGGCGACGTCACGCTCGAGGACGTGTTCATCGGCCTGACGGGGGACGAGATCCGTGACTGAGACGACCCTCCTGAAGCCGCCGCCGGTCGGCCTGGCGATGCGCACGCTGCTGCGCGCCGACGCCACCGTGCTGCTGCGCAACCGGCAGGCGCTGCTGCTGTCGATCGTGCTGCCGGTCGCGATGCTGTTCATCACCGGTGCGGGCAGCGGGCGACGACAGGTTCTCGATCCGGGGTACCTGATCGGCCTGGCGATCACGTACGGGCTGATGGCGTCGGGCCTGTTCGGGTACCCGATGGCCGTGGCGCGTGACCGCGAGTCCGGCGTGTTCCAGCGGATGCGCGTGACGCCCGTGCCGATGTGGACGGTCTCGGTGAGCCGGATCGTCGTGCAGCTGGTGCTCTCGCTGGTCATGTCGCTGGTGGTCCTCGGCCTCGGCGGCGTGCGCCACCACCTCACGTTCGGCTTCTCGAACTGGCTCCTGGTCCTGGCGATCTCGCTGCTGGGCGCGCTCGTGTTCCTGGCGATCGGGCAGGCGATCGTCGGCCTCACCACGACCTCGGGCCAGGTGAACGCGTTCAGCCGGGTGCTGTTCGCGCTGCTGCTCGTCGTCGGCCTCGTCGGCTCCTCCGGCCTGCTGGGGACCACGTTCAAGACGATCGCCGGCTGGACGCCCGTCGGCGGCCTGTCCAACCTCTTCAGCGCCGCCACCGGCAGCGTCGCCTGGGGTTCCGACCAGGTGATCGGGCTGGTCGCGTCGGTCGGGTACGCCGTGGTGTTCGGGTTCATCGGCGTCCGGTGGTTCCGCTGGACGGTCCGCTGAGTCCCGACGAGGCACGCTCGGATGTGGTCCGCCGCGTCGCCGAGGGGCTGCCGTTCCTCGCCACGCACCTCGCGCGGGTAGCCGCCGGCAGGGCCGCCACGGATGCACCCGTGTTCTCAAGAGGTGCGGACCGCGGCGGCGGGCCATGATCGATCGATGGCTCGTGTGCGGGGGGACACGCCGGGGGACGGGCGCACCCGTGCACGGACGTCGGTGGGGAGCCGTGCCGGTGTCCCGACCGCCTGCAGACGGGGAGACGGGTCGTGGACTCTCTGAGCTTCACGGCCGCCCTCGACGGCATCCCCACAAGCCGCCGGTGGGTGGTGGCGTGGGCTCGTCGTGCCGGCTGCCCGGAGGCCTGCGTCAGCACCATCGCCCTGCTGACCACCGAGGCCGTCACCAACGCGGTCCGGCACGGGCCGGACCGCGGGACGGTGACCGTCGCGGTGTCGCAGGTGCGCGGGCAGTGGCGGGTGGCGGTGACGGACCAGAGCCGTGGTCGGCCCGTGGTCCGGGACGTGGAGCCGTGGGCGCTCGGCGGCCGCGGCGTCATGCTGATCGACCGCCTGGCGGCCGCGTGGGGCGTCGACAGCGGGCGCGGCGGGGCCAAGACGGTGTGGTTCCACGTCGCGTGCGCCGATTGATCCGGAGGCCGCGCGACCCGCTCGATCATCGACGTGCCGGCCGCCGAGAGGTCCGGGCGGCCCGGAACCGGTTGGCCCCGGGCCGCCCGCGGACCTAGACCCAGAACGTGCGCAGCCGGTCCGCGAGGCGTCGTCCCTGGTCGTGGCCTCCTCGCGCGGCCTGCAGGCGCGTCGACGGGTCGAGGGCGTTCGCGTCGAACACGTCACCGGCGCCTGCGTCGGGAAACACCGTCTCCACCTCGCTGCCACCGGCGCGCAGCTCCTCGACCTGCGAGGCGAGGTCCATCCGCCACGCGGCCGGCATGCGGGACCGGCCGCCGAAGGGTGAGAGGACCAGCACCCGCCCGTACCCCGCGGCGAGGTCGGCGTTCTCGCTGCGCCGGTAGCCGCCGTTGAGGTAGCGACGCTCGCCGATCGGGTAGGGCACCATCGCCGACGTGCTGGCGGCGACGGCGTCCACCAGGTCCACGCCGCTGTCCCGGTCGAGCCCGACGGGTTCGCCGGTGCGGGCGTCCACGGCGACCAGCACCACTCGCTGCTGCGGCCAGTCGGTGCCGGGCAGCCGGCCGGCGACGACGTCGCGCCAGCGTGCGCCCGCCGCTCCGTCTGACGCGTCCCGCTCGAGCGCCGCGGCGCCCATCCGGCGGCGCATGTCCGCGGCGTCCGCCGCGGACGCGATCACCTCGTCGGACCAGGCGAGGTAGCCGGCGCCGGAGACACCCCGGGCAGGGCCGTGACCTGCGCTGTTCCGGGGACCGTTCCCGGCGCCCGCGCCGTTACCGGGAACGGTCCCGGTGCGGGCGTGCGCGTCCGGGAGCGGCGGCTCCTCGACGATGGCGGAGTAGAGCTCCGCAGGTCGGGGACCGCCGGTGATCTGCGCCGCGACGGTGGCGCCGGACGACGTCCCGACGATCAGGTCGGCCACCGTGACGTCGACGCCGGCGTCGGCCAGCCCGGCGATGACACCGATCGCCCAGGCGTTGCCCGCGGCGCCGCCGCCGGCGACGACGAGCGCCCGCCCGGCAGCCGACGGACGGGGGGACGAGGACGAGGACGAGGAAGGTGCGTTCATGTCAGTTGCCTCTCGGGAGATGCCTGGTGGGCGCTCCCGGAACGACTAACGCAGCTGCGCGGTCGCCGACCTCGAGGGAGCACCCGATGCGGGTACTGCCGACATGGGTCTCACCTCCTGTCGATCGGTCCTGGCCGTCCGGACGTCCACGCGTCGACGACACGGTCTCCGGACTGCCCGCCCACTATCGCGGCCCGCGGGTGCTCCCGTCCATCGAATTCGGGTTCACCGCGTGGACGTCCCACCGAGGGTGCGCATGGTCCGAGCCTGCACCGGCCGGCGGCATCCTGGGGACGGATCGGCCCGGTCGAGGGCCGTCCCTATGCGGTGACCAGGGAGTCCAGCTGGGCGGCGTTGGTCGCGACCACGCCGGCCGACTCGCGCAGCAGGGCGCTGACGTGTGCCGAGCTGGTGGCGCCGTCGGCCACCGCGGCCACGCCGGAGCTCATCTCGCTGGCGACGGCCGTCTGCTCCTCCACGGCACTCGCGAGCGCCGCCTGCTGCAGCTCGATCTCGTTGATCAGCTTCAGGATGTCCGTGATCGCCTTCTCGGCATCGGTGCTGTCCGCCTGGATGGCGCCGATCATCTCGGTGATCTCCGCCGCGGCGGTCCGGGTGCGGCCGGTCAGGTCCTTGACCTCGTTGGCCACCACGGCGAACCCCTTGCCGGCCTCGCCGGCGCGGGCGGCCTCGATCGTCGCGTTCAGTGCGAGCAGGTTGGTCTGGTCGGCGATCGCGGAGATCAGCTTGGTCACGGCGCCGATCCGGTCGCTCGACTCGCCCAGCTTGGCCAGCCGCTCGTTGGCCACCCCGGCGATCCGGACGGCGTTGGCCGTGCCCTTCGAGGCGGCGGCCGCGCCGACGGCGATCTCCCGGATGCTGGCGGACATCTGCTGCGAACCGGCCGCGACGGCGTCCGCGCGGTTGGACACGTCCGCGGACACGGCGGCGATCTGGTCGCTCAGCTCGGTCAGCGAGCCGGAGGAGCTGAACAGCTCTCCGGCCACCGACTTGGTGACGCGGAGGTTCTCGGTCGCCTCGGTGTCGTCGGCCCACACGACGACGAACCCGTCGGCCAGGCGGTCCACCGTGGTGCGCGCCGACGCGCGGCGCCCCGCCTCCTCGACGGTGACCACCCGGGTCACAGGGAAGGACCTCTCGTGGGCGATGATCGCGCCGAGCTCCTTGCGCAGCGCCGGCATCACCGCCTCGCCGCGCTCCGCAGCCACGCGAGCGGCCAGGGCGTCGGCCGCCCGGTTGCGGGCGACGATCTTGCCTTCCGCATCCGTCACCAGGATGGCGGCCGGCGCAGCGAGGAACACGTCGAACGCGCCCGCGCGGATGAACTGGGCATCGAACCCGTTCGACGACGACGTGGTGCGGGACCGGCGGCGGAACATGGCGACCCTTCGTTAGGCGTGACCTCTGCTACGCCTATCGGCAGCACGCGGTGGGTGCTGAGAAGTTGCAGAGTGTGTAAAGTTGCACAGCCTGCAACGCGGTGATCCCGCGGTGAGCGGGCTCCCAGCCCACGAGAGAGTCGGTCCCGTCGTGCCCCACGCAGCTCCCGCACGGCCCGCAGGTACGTCTGCGGCCCCCGTCATGACCCAGCGCCAGATCATGCTGGTGATCTACGCGCTCATGGCGGGCATGTTCCTGTCGTCGCTCGACCAGACGGTGGTCGGCACGGCGATCCGCACCATCGGCGACGACCTGCACGGCCTGAACCAGCAGGCGTGGGTGACGACGGCGTACCTGATCACGTCGACGATCGCGACGCCGATCTACGGCAAGCTCTCCGACATCTTCGGCCGGCGGCCGCTGTACATCTTCGGCCTGACCGTCTTCATCCTCGGGTCGTTCCTGTCGTCGTTCTCGACCTCGATGATCATGCTGGCCGCGTTCCGCGCCTTCCAGGGCATCGGCGCGGGCGCGCTGATGTCCGTGCCGCTGGCGATCATGGGCGACATGCTGGCGCCGCGGGAGCGCGCCAAGTACCAGGGCTTCTTCCTCGCCGTGTTCGGCGTCTCCGCCGTCGTCGGCCCGCTGATCGGCGGCGTGTTCGCGGACGCGTCGCAGATCCTGTGGATCGCCGGCTGGCGCTGGGTGTTCCTGATCAACGTCCCGGTCGGCGTCGGCGCGATGTTCATGGTGCTCGCGTTCCTGCACCTGCCGAAGTTCCACAAGACCACCGCGCCGCGCATCGACTGGTGGGGCGCGTCCGCCGTCGTCGTCACCCTGGTCCCGCTGCTGCTGGTGGCCGAGCAGGGCCGTGAGTGGGGCTGGACCTCGGCCTCCGCGATCACCTGCTACGTGATCGGCGTGGTGGGGCTCATCGCCTTCTTCGTCGCCGAGACGATCATGAAGGCAGACGCGATCATCCCGCTGCGCCTGTTCCGGTCGTCGACGTTCTCCATGTCGACGGTCCTCGGCTTCCTGGTCGGCTTCGGCATGTTCGGCGCGATGCTCACCCTGCCGCTGTACCTGCAGCTGGTCACCGGCCTGACGCCCACCGAGTCGGGCTTCGCGACGCTGCCGATGGTCGGCGGCCTGATGATCGCCTCGGTCGGCTCCGGCCAGGCGATCGCGCGCACCGGCAAGTACCGGATCTTCCCGATCACCGGGACGCTCGTGACCGCCGGCGGCTACCTGGTGCTGACGTTCATGACCGTCGACCGGCCGCTGTGGTTCCTGATGATGGCGATGTTCTTCATCGGCCTCGGCTTCGGCCAGCTGATGCAGTCCCTCACGCTGGCGACCCAGAACGCGGTAGAGGTGACGGACATGGGCGTCGCCACGAGCTCGGCGACGTTCTTCCGCCAGATCGGCGGCACGCTCGGCACCGCCGTGCTGCTGTCGGTGCTGTTCGCGCTGATGCCCACCAAGGTCAGCGGTGCGATGCAGAACAAGGCCGACCTGACCAGCGCGCTGGACGCCGCACTGACCCCGTCGGTCGCCTCCGCACCGGCCAACCAGGGCGTGATGAACCAGATCTGGAACCCGATCGTCACCCCGGTGAAGGCGCAGGTGCAGACGGGGCTCGACCAGGGCACCGCCGCCGCGACGCAGGCCGCGGACGCGGCCGTGACGCAGCAGGTGACCGCCGCCGTCCAGGCCCAGGTCGCCGCCGGTGCTCTGCCGGCCGCGCGGGCGCAGGCCGTGATCGACAGCCAGGTCGCAGCGGCCAAGCCGGCGGCCGAGCAGAAGGCGCTCGCGGCGGCGGCCCAGCAGGCCGGCGTCACGGTGGCCGACGGCAAGCTCGCCGTCGACTACACCGACGCGACGCAGCGGGGTGCGGTGGTGGACAAGGTGGTGCCGACGATGATCGACCAGCTGAAGAGCGCGTCCGCCCCGTCGACCTCGTCGTCGAGCACCGCGGACACGTCCTTCCTCAAGGGTGCCGACAAGCGGCTGACCAGGCCGTTCCTCGCCGGGTTCAACGACTCGGCGGTGGCCGTCTACTGGGTGGGCCTGAGCGTGATGCTGCTGGCCTTCGTCCTCACCTGGTTCTTCAAGACGCCGCCGCTGCGTCAGCGCTCCGCACTGCAGGAGCGAGCCGACGCCCTGCACACCGCCGACGACCTCGAGGTCGACGCGATCGACGCCGCGGTCGGTGCCGGGGCCCCGACGGGACCCGGTGGCGGAACCGTGCACACGCACGGGGCATGATCAGCGTGACGGGGACCCCGGCAGCCGGGGTCCCCGCCGGCTCGGCCCGACGAGGAGGAGGCGCCGTGAACCATCCAGCAACGGTCGTCCCGGCCGCACCGGGACTGGACCGGCCCTGCTCGCTGCGGGAGCAGAAGAAGCAGCAGACGCGCCATGCGATCCACGACGCGGCCTGCCGGCTGGTGATGGAGCGCGGCCTGCCGCACGTCACCGTGGCGGACATCTGCGCCGAGGCGACCGTGTCCGAGCGGACCTTCTTCAACTACTACCCGTCGAAGGCGGCCGCCGCGCTGGGCCTGCCGGACACCGCCCTCGCGGCGCACGACGAGGAGCGCTTCCTCGCGGCGCACGGGCCCCTGGTGGACGACGTGTGCCTGCTGGTCGCCGACACCGCCGAGCTGCACGACCACGACCTGCCGCGGCTGCGCGAGCTGATCCGCCTCGAGCCGGACCTGCTGACCGCGGTGAAGCAGTGGACCGTCAGCCTCCGCAAGCGGATCGTCGAGCTCGCCGAGCAGCGCACGTCACCGGAACGCGCCCGGCTCGCCGTCGCGCTGGTGTTCGCGGCGCTGCTGCTGCACGCCGACGGCGGGTACACGTCGCACCCGCCGACCGCGCGGGAGCTGCGGGAGACCGTGGCGCGCCTGGTCGCGGTCGGGGCGGAGTCGGAGGACTCCTTCGCCGCCGACCTGGCGCCGGTGCTGGTGCCGGGCGTCGCTCGCTGAGCACCGGCGCGGTGGCAGCGGAGGGTCGATGTTCTGGGTGGTGATGACGGTGGTCGCCTCGACCGTCACGGTGACCTACGCGGTCATCGGCCGGTACGGGCAGCGTTGGGGCATCTCGGTGGAGCGCACGCGGCGCTTCCGCACCTCGAGCTGGCTCGCCGCCGGGTGGACCGCCGTCTGCGTCGGTCACTTCCTCGTCGGCCGCTGAGCGGCTACCGGCCGCCGCCGGGGGTGGTCGGCACGGCGGCCTTGCGCGGCCACAGCGCGGTGGCGGCTCCCGTCGCGGCGGCGGCGACCACCGCGAGCACCAGTGCCGCACCGCGTAGTCCCGCGGCGCCGAGCCAGCCGGCCAGCGGGTAGGTGACCAGCCAGCAGGCGTGCGACAGGGAGAACTGCGCGGCGAACACCGAGTGCCGTTCGCCGGCGGGCACGTGCCGCACGATCAGCCGGGCGATGGGCACCTCCGCGGCCGCCCAGCCGGCGCCGACGGCGAGCCACACCAGGCCGACGGTCACCAGCCCCGCCGTCGGCGCCTGGATGCCGAGCGCGAGCGGCACCGCGAACGTCGCCACCGTGAGCAGCACGGCTCCGCCGAGCATCACGCCGCGCTCCGACCGTCGGCGCAGCACGGCCGGTAGCGCCAGCGCCGTCGTCATCGACCCCAGGCCGTTGACCGCCAGGAGCAGGGCGACCACGTCGTTGCTCTGCCCGAAGGTGTCGCGCGCGATCACCACCGTCTGCACCAGCACGAACGCGCCCGCCGCCGCCACGGCCAGGTTCAGCGCGAGCGCCGGACGCAGGCCGGGGGTGCGGGCCATCAGCAGGGCGCCGTGGCGGACGCGGGCGCCGAGCGGCAGCTCCTCGAACGGCGTGCCCTCGTCCGCAGCGGCCGGGGTGGCCGCACGCGGGACGACGACGGACATGATCAGCACCGCCGAGGCCGCGAACCCGAGCCCGGTCCCGACGAACAGCGCGTGCGTCGACACCACCAGCAGCAGGGCCGCGGCCAGCATCGGGGACAGCACCATCTCCAGGTCGTCGGCCAGCCGGGAGAACGACAGCGCCTGGGTGTACTCGTGCTCGTCGGTCACCACGTCGGGCAGCGCGGACTGGAAGGTCGGGGTGTGCACGGCGGACGCCGCCTGCAGCACGAACACCAGCACGTAGATCTGCCACACCTGCCCGGCGAACGGCAACGCCAGGGCGACGACGGCCCGCAGCACGTCCGCGGTGACCATCACCGACCGCCGGGGCAGCCGGGCCACCAGGGCGGTCGCCACCGGTGCGAGCACCACGTAGGCGACCATCTTGATGCCGAACACGGTGCCGAGCACCGCACCGGCCCGGCGGCCCGCGAGGTCGTGCGCCAGGAGCCCGAGCGCGACGGTGGCCAGGCCGGTGCCGAGCAGGGACACCACCTGCGCCGTCAGCAGCCGTCGGTAGGCGGCGTTGCGGAGCACGGGTCCGATCGGCGAGGGCACCGGGCGATGCTACGGACCGCGGCCGCCCGCACCGCGCCGGTCGGGCTCACCGGGCGGGACCGTGGGCCGCCCTAGCATCGGCGCCGTGAAGGTGCTGCTGCTCGAGGACGACCCCGAGCTGGCCCCGGAGCTGGCCGCGGGCCTGCGCCGGCACGGCTTCGTCGTCGACCGGGTGGGCACGTGCGCGGACGCGGACCTGCAGGTCGCCGTCAGCCCGTACGACTGCCTGGTGCTGGACCGCCGGGTGCCGGACGGCGACGGCCTGGCGCTGATCGAGCAGTGGCGCGCCCGCGGCATCTTCACCCCGGCGCTGGTGCTGACCGCACGCGCGGAGGTGGCGGACCGCGTCGACGGCTTCGAGCGTGGGGCCGACGACTACCTGGTCAAGCCCTTCGCGCTCGCCGAGCTCGTCGTCCGGGTACGCACCCTGGGTCTGCGCGTCCGGGAGTCGAGGCCGCGCGTGCTGCGCGCAGCGGGGCTCGAGCTGGACGTCGCCCGGCACCGGGTCACGCTCGACGGGGTGCTGCTGACGCTGAGCGCCAAGGAGTTCGCGGTGCTGGAGGTGCTGCTCGAGCACGCGGGAGATGTGGTGCGCCGCGGGGAGCTGGTCGCACGGTGCTGGGACGAGCTGAGCGAGCCGGGGTCCAACGTGGTGGACGTGCTGGTCGGCCAGCTGCGGCGCAAGCTCGGCTCGGCGGAGCTGGTGGAGACGGTACGGGGCGTCGGCTACCGGCTGGCCGCCGAGCCGCCCGTCGGGTGAGGACCGTCAGCCCGGCCGTGCGCCGGATCCGCACGATCCGCTGGACCACCACGGCGGTGTTCGCGGCGACGACGGCCCTGTGCCTGGCGGTGCTGGTGGTCATCGCCCTCCGGATCGACACCACGTCGCGTGTGCGTGCGCTCGACGCGGGGCTGCGCTCGCAGGCGAGCAGCCTCGCCGAGGTGATCGGCTACGCGGACGGCGCCTTCGACCTGTCGTGGCTCGACACCACCCGGGACGTGCGGACCGCACCGGTGGTCGGCGTGGTCACCCCCGAGGAGATCGCCTACGCCGCACCCGACCAGGCGGCGCTGCCGGCCGATGCCGAGCTGCGGCGGGTGCTCGCGGACCTGGGCTCGCACCCCGGGGTGACGGTCTTCGAGGCCCCCGGCGTGAACGGCACGGAGGTGCACTGGGCGGCGGCCTCCCTGCTCGCGGCGTCGGCGCACGGCGTCACCACCGGCGCGATCGTCGTGGTGGGCGGACCGCTGGACGGCGGCGCCGAGCACAGCCGGCTGGCGCTGGGGCTGGTGGTCACGGCCGCCGCGCTGGTGGTGGCGGCGGCGCTGCTGGGGCACCTGGTGTCGGGCTTCGCGATGCGGCCGGCGGTGCGGGGGCTGGCCGAGCAGGAACGGTTCCTGCTCGAGGCGTCCCACGAGCTGCGCACGCCGCTGACCGTCCTCGGGGTGATCCTGGACGACGCGGCGCACCCGGGTGGAGCCCCGGACGCGCTGGTGCGCGCCCGACGGCAGGTCGACCGGCTGGCCACCGTCACCTCCGCGCTGCTGCTGCGTGCGCGGGCGAGCAGCGGCGCGGCGCCGGTGACCCTCGAGCCGCTGCACCTCGACCAGCTCGTCGAGGTGGCCGTCGCGGAGACCGGCGCGGACGTCCGGCTGCACACCGAACCGACGGTGGTCAGCGGCAACCCCGAGCTGATCGCGCAGGCCGTCCGCAACCTGGTGGACAACGCCGTGCGGCACGCGGCGCCGCCGATCGCGGTCACGGTCCGGGACGGGGCGGTCGAGGTGACGGACGGCGGTCCCGGCATCCCGCCGCGGCTGCGTCGGCGGATCCGTCGACCGGGCGTGAGCCGCGGGGACGGCACGGGGACGGGGCTGGCGATCGTCGAGTGGGTGGCGCACACCCACGGCGGAACGCTGACGCTGGACGACGCACCCGCCGGAGGGCTGCGTGCCCGGCTGACGTTCGACGACGGCCCTCATCGTCCGCTCATGGGACGCCGCCCACACTGAGTCCATGACCTCGGTACGCGTTCTGGCGGCGGCGATGATCGTCGCCGCTGCTGCGGCTCTCACCGGGTGCAGCGCCGGCACCGGCGGCTCCTCCGCCGGCCCGTCGGCCGTACCCACCACCCCGGTGGCGACCGCTGCGTCGGCATCGCCCTCCGCGAGCCCGACCGCGCCCACGGGCTCCGCCTCGTCGGCCGCACCGACGCCGTCCGGCTCGTCGGACGCCCTCCGCTCGGACCGCTGCACCGCCTCGGCGCTCACCGCCTCGTTGGCGCAGGGTGGCGCCGCCGCGGGCAGCATCATGCCGTCGCTGGTGCTGACCAACACCGGTCCGCAGCGCTGCACGCTGCAGGGCTTCCCGGGCGTCTCGTTCGTCGGCGACGGCAACGGCACCCAGATCGGCGCCGCCGGCACCTTCGAGACGTCGAGCCCGCACGGCACCGTGACCCTGGACCCCGGCAGGACGGCCCACGCGCCGCTGCGGATCGCCCGGGCCGAGAACTACCCCGCGGAGACGTGTCAGCCGGTCCCCGCCGACGGGCTGCGCGTGTACCCGCCGGGGTCCACCCAGGCGCTGTTCGTGGCGACGTCGGGGCTGACGGCGTGCCGCAACACCCAGGTGCAGCTGATCTTCGTCCAGGCGCTGCTGCCGGGCAGCTGAGGCGTCACCCGTCGGTGTGAGCCACCGGCGTGAGCCGGTCGGCGCGAGCACTGCGGCGCGGGGTGCCCGACGGCCGGCCACTAGGCTGGCCGCCGTGGTCGACGCGTCAGGCACGGTGGCGTCGTCCCGAGCCGCACGTCGTGGAACTGGCGCTCGCGGACGAGGCCGTCCGCGCGACCCGGGCCTCGAGGAGCGGACCCGCCTCGTCGCGCTGGAGCTGTTCGGCAAGCGGGGCTTCTCCGGCCTGACGATCGACGAGGTGGCGGCGACCGCCAAGATCGGCAAGTCGTCCATCTACCTGCGCTGGCCCGACAAGCAGACGCTGCTGGCCGACGCGCTCCGCGGCATCCAGGGCGCCGACCCCGCGCAGGCGGCCACGGGCACGGACGACGACGCCGACGAGGGACCCGAGGGCCGCAGCACCCCCGAGCCGCAGACGCTGCGCGACTACCTGCTGGCGCACGTGCACCGCCGGGCGGACCTCTACCTCGGCCCCTACGGCCTGGCGATGCTGCGCCTCTACGTGGAGGCCCGCGCCTACCCGGACCTGTTCGGCGCGATCCGCGAGCAGGCGATCTCCCGGCTGGTGCTCGACGAGCGCGAGCGGGTGGCCCAGGCCGTGCGCGCCGGCGTGCTGCCGCCGGACGCGGCCCCGGTGCGCATCCTGGACGCCGTGGAGGGCGCCATCTTCATGCACCTCCTGGTCACGCCGCCGGAGCTGCTGGACCGCGTCCGCGCCGGTCTGGACGACTACGTGGAGCGGATGGTCGACGACCAGCTGCGCGCGGCGGGGTACGACGCGCAGGCGGACGCCGAACGCGTCCGACGGCTCAGCCCTCCCGGAAGCTGACCCCGAACCCACCGCGCGGGTAGTGCCACCGCAGCGCTCCGGGGGCGGCGACGGCGAGGCACGTGCCGCACTCCAGGCAGGCGGCGTGGTCGGCCACGATGCGGCCGTCCTGCTCGCTGTACACGCCGGCCGGGCACACCGCGATGATCCGGGCGCCCGTGCCGGTGGTCCGGCACAGCTCCTGGTCGATCTCGATGTGCGACTCCTCCTCGTCGAGCACCACCCGGTTCTTCGCCAGGCGCTCGGGGACCGACATCGCCCTCACAGTGCACGCACCCCCGCCCATCCGTCGCTGACCAGGTCGCGCACGGACACCGCGGACCTCCTGACGCTGTCCCGCGCCACCGCCGCCAGGTGCTTGCGCGGCGTGCCGTCGAGGCTGAACACGTCGCGGAACAGGCCGGCGGCGAGCTCGCCGTAGGCGCCGTACATCCGCGGGCGCTCGAGGAACTTCGGCGCGCGCGCGTAGGTGCGCAGGTCCTTGACCACGAAGCTGTCGTCGAGGTGGCGGCGGTAGGCCGCCAGGCCGGTCGCGGTGACGTCCTGCGCCGCGATCGCCTCGCCGATCCCCTTGGCCGCAGCGACGGCGGAGCCGATCGCCAGGTCCATGCCGCGCACGGTCAACCCGGAGTTGATCGTCAGGCCCGCGGCCTCGCCGACCACCACCAGGCCGCCGGTGACGATCTGCCCGAGCATCTCCAGGCCGCCCTCGGCCACCAGGTGGGACCCGTACTCGACGATCTCGCCGCCGCGCAGGTACGGCTCCAGGACGGGGTGGCTCAGGTAGTGCTCGAACACCTCGGGCGCCGTCCGCCCGTGCTTGACCAGGTCGTCGAGGCGCAGGACGACGCCGACGGACAGCGACTCCGTGTTGGTGTACAGGAAGCCGCCGCCACCGATGCCGAGCGTGCAGTCGCCGACGATCGCGTGCGCCGCACCCTGGTCGCCGCTGACCGCGAAGCGGTCCTCGATGACGGTGCGCGGCAGGGACACCACCGCCTTGACCCCCACCGCGAGGTGGTGGGTTGGTGGCTGGGGACGCAGCCCGATGCTGCGGGCCAGGAACGAGTTGACCCCGTCGGCCGCCACCACCACGCGCGCGCGCAGCTCGTCGTCGCCCGCGCGGACGCCGACCACCTGCGGTCCGGCCGGCGTGTCCTCGCGTAGCAGGGAGTCCACGCGGACGCCCGGCATCAGGAAGACGCCGGCCTCCTCGGCGCGCTCCGCGAGCCACGGGTCGAACCGGGCCCGGAGCACCGTGACGGCGTTCACCGGGTCGGCCAGCGGGCCGCCGGCGTAGTCCAGGGACACCGAGGAGTCGCCGGTGAGGAACGTGGTCACGTGCCGCGTGATGCGGCGCTCCACCGGTGCGGAGTCGGCGAAGCCGGGGAACACCTCGTCGAGCACGCGTCCGTAGAGCACGCCGCCGGACAGGTTCTTGGCGCCCGGCGCCTCGCCACGCTCGATCAGCACCACCGACAGGCCCTGCTGCGCGAGCAGGTAGGCGGTGACCGATCCGGCCGGCCCGGCGCCGACGACGATGACGTCGAAGTCCGGCTCCGCGGCGGCGCTGCTCATGCCGTCCCGCCCAGGGCGGCCGTCAGCGCCGGTACCACCTGGTACAGGTCGCCCACGATCCCGTAGTCGCACTGGGCGAACACCGGCGCGGCCTTGTCGCTGTTCACCGCGACGATCACCTTCGCCTCGCGGACGCCCACCATGTGCTGCAGCTGCCCGGAGATGCCCACGGCGACGTACAGCTCGGGGGAGACCCGCTGGCCGGAGATGCCGATGTAGCGGTCCTTCGGCAGCCAGTCGACACCCTCCGCGAGCGGCCGCGAGCAGGCCACCTCACCGCCGAGCGCGCCGGCCAGTCCGCTGATCAGGGCCACGTCCTCACGGGCCTTCAGCCCACGACCGACCCCGACCACCACGCGCGCGGCGCCCAGGTCGACACCGGCGACCGTGGTGGGCCGCACCTCGACCACCTGTGCGGGCAGCGGGGTCGCGGCGACCTCCTCGACCGGGGCCGGCGCGGAGTCGGAGGGGGTGACGACGGCACCGGCGTCGACCGCCAGGACGGCCGGTCCGCCGGCCACCGCGGTGCGGTGCTGGCTGATCCCGCCGAGCACCGACCGGGTCACCACGACGTCGTCGCCGGACAGCTCGACGCCGTCGATCCCGGCGAGCACCGGGCTGCGCAGGGCCGCGCCGACCGCGCCGAGCAGCGCCCGGCCGCCGGGCGTCGTCGCTCCGACCACCGCGCGCGGTGCAGCCTCGGCGACCAGCCGGGCGACGTCCGGCGCGAAGGCCTCGACAGGTGCGGTGCCGGGCTCACCGAGCCAGAGCACGCGGTCGACGACGCCGGCCACGGCCTCGGCCACCGCCCGGCGGCCCGCCACCACGGCGACCACCTCGGTGCCCAGGGTCCGGGCCACCTCGACCAGACCCGTGGCTGCGGCGTCGTCGGCGACGACGATCCACGACTGTGCTGTCCGTGCTGCGTTCACGTTCGTCCTCCTCAGGGCTCTACAGGGCGCCGGACTGACGCAGCGCGCCCACCAGCTCGGTGGCGGCGGCCGCGGCGTCGGACCCGTCGAAGATCCGCGCGGTGCGCTCGGCACCACCGGGCTTGGCGGTGGCCAGCGTGGTGAGCACGGCGCCGGGCTCGGCGACGGCCAGCTCCGCGAGGCTCAGCACCTCGACCGGCTTCTTGGCCGCCGCGAGGATGTCCTTCATCCCGGCGACGCGCGGCACCACGGCATCGGCCGTCGCGGCCAGCACCACCGGCGTGGGCACCGAGACGACGGCGGTGCCGGCGGGGAGCTCGCGCTCGACGACCAGCCCGGCCGTCCCGGCGTCGGCCACCCGCACGGCGCTGACCGCCGCCAGGCCCAGCCACCCGAGCGTGCCCGCGAGGGTGAGCGCCACCTGGCCCGCCGCCACGTCGACCGACGAGTCGCCGGCCAGCACCACGTCCACGTCGCCGATGCTGCGGACGGCCGCGGCGAGCACCGCCGCGATGCGCGTGCCGTCGGCACCGTCCAGCGCGTCGTCGGCCACCAGCACCAGGCGGTCCAGGCCGCGGGACAGTGCCGCCTTGCGGGCCAGCGGGGTGTCGATGCCGGCGGCGCCGACGGTCAGGCCGATCACCTCGCCACCGGTCGCGTCCGCCAGCTGACGGGCCAGCTCGAGCGCCACCGGGTCGTACTCGCTGACGGCCCACTTGGCGCGGCCGAGGTCGACGGACCCGTCGGCCGCGACGTCCGCGTCCTGGGGGTTGGGCGCCCACTTGTAGGCGACGACGATCTTCATCGCAGCTCCTTCACGTAGCAGCCGAGCGCGGGCTCAGCTGTGGTCCTTGACGATCTGGCGGCCGGCGATGTGCACCATGATCTCGTCGGTCCCGCCGCCGAACCGGTGGCCGCGGATGTCCCGCCACAGGCGCGAGACCCGGGTGCCGACGGTCACGCCGACCCCGCCGAAGATCTGCATCGCCTCGTCGGCGACCTCGAACGCCGCCATCGCGCAGTACCGCTTGCACAGCGCGCCCTGGCTCTTCAGCGGCACCTGCTGGTCGAGCATCCAGGCCGTGCGGAACACGAAGTTGCGCATGTTCTCGACCTTGATGGCCATGTCCGTCAGCTTCTGCTGGATCAGCTGGAACTCACCGATCGGCCGGCCGAACTGCACGCGCTGGGCGGCGTAGCTCGCCGCGTCCTCGAACGCGCACTCGGCCAGGCCCAGGCACTGCGAGGCGATGACCAGGCGCTCCATCTCGAAGTTGCGCATCAGCTGCTTGAAGCCGTTGCCCTTGACGCCCACCAGGCAGGACTCGGGCAGCGTGACGTCGTCGAGGAAGATCTCGCACGAGTCCGAGATGTGCCAGACGATCTTGTCCAGCCGGTTCGTCGTCACCCCGGGCGCGTCCATCGGCACCAGGTACATCGAGATCGCCTTGCGCGGGTCCTCGACCGCCGGGTCCTTCGCCATCAGCAGCAGGTACTTGGACTGCAGCGCGTTGGTGATCAGCGTCTTCGTGCCGTTGAACGTCACCAGGCCGTCGTGGTGCACCGCGCTGGTGGTCATCGCGGAGTTGTCCGACCCGGCGCCCGGCTCGGTGAAGCCGAGCGCGAACGGCACGTCGCCGCTGCTGAGCAGGCCCAGCACCTCCGCCTTCTGCTCCTCGGAGCCGAACTCGATGATGTCCATCGCCTGCAGCAGCTCGAGGCCGTAGCCGTTGTTCAGCCCCTGCCGGGCGGTGCGGGCGGCCAGCAGCACCAGCGTGATCGCGTCGACCGGCGTGCCGCCGTACTCCTCGGGGAAGCCGAGGGACATGAAGCCCGCCTCGTGCATCGCCTTGCGGAACGACGTCGGCGGCTGGTGGTGCAGGTCGAGGTCCGCGATGTACGACTCGGGGCACTCTCGCTCGAGCAGCTCGTCGAGGCTCTCGAGGAGCAGCTGCTGCTCGTCGGTCAGTCCGAAGTCCATGGTCTGCCTTCCGCCGTCGGCGCGTCTGGGGGTGGTCGGGCGACCCTCACCGGGTGCCGCACGGCGATCGTCGGCCCGGCCCACGGGCGCGCACCAAGGACGATGGTCCCCGTTACGGACGACACGGGTCCGAATTTAGGGCCGGTGTGGCACGCGGAAGGACGATGGTCCTTTTTGCCGACGATCCGCGTCCGGAATCGTGATCCGCGTCCGGCGGGACCGTCCGCGGGTTGACGAAGGAGTGCGACGTGGCACAGGTGATCACGGCAGCCCAGGCGGCCGCGCTGCTGAAGGACGGCGACACCGTCGCACTGAGCGGGTTCGGCCTGGCCTGCGTCAACGAGGAGACGATGTCCGCCGTCGAGGCCCGGTTCCTCGCCGAGGCGCACCCCCGCGACCTGACCGTGATCCACGCGAGCGCCGTCGGCAACCGTCGCGACAAGGGCATGAGCCACTGGGCGCACCAGGGTCTGATCAAGCGCTGGATGGGCGGCATCGCCATCGCCTCGCCCGCGCTGGCGAACCTGATCGGCGCCGACGGCTGCGAGGCCTACAACCTCCCGCAGGGCGTGATCTGCCAGCTGTACCGCGAGGTCGCGGCGAAGCGTCCCGGCGTGATCACCAAGGTGGGTCTCGGCACGTTCGTCGACCCGCGCGTCGAGGGTGCCCGGATGTCCCCGTCCTCCACGGACGACTACGTCCAGCTGCTCGAGCTGGGCGGCGAGGAGTGGCTGTTCTACCCGTCGTTCCCCATCACGGTCGGGCTGATCCGCGGCACGGTGGCCGACGAGCGCGGCAACCTGACCCTCGAGCACGAGGGCCTGAAGATGGAGGTGCTCCCCATCGCGCAGGCCGTGCGCAACAGCGGCGGCATCGTGATCGCCCAGGTGGAGTCGATCGCGCAGGCGGGCAGCCTCGACCCGAACCTGGTCAAGGTGCCGGGCATCCTCGTCGACTACCTCGTCGTCTCCGAGCCGGAGAACCACTTCCAGACGGAGAACACCCACTACAACCCCTCGTTCTCCGGTCAGCTGCGCGTGCCGCTGTCCGGCGTCGAGTCCATCCCCCTCAGCGAGCGCAAGGTGATCGCCCGACGCTGCGCGATGGAGCTGCGTCCCGGTGCGGTGCTGAACCTCGGCGTCGGCATCCCGTGCGACGTCGGCACGGTGGTGGCCGAGGAGGGCCTGAGCGACCAGATCATGCTGACCACCGAGGCCGGCGCGATCGGCGGTGTGCCGGCCGGCCTGAAGGACTTCGGCCACGCGTACAACCCCGAGGCCCTGGTCGACATGCACGCGCAGTTCGACTTCTACGACGGCGGCGGCCTGGACTGCGCGGTGCTGGGCCTGGCGCAGACCGACCAGCACGGGAACGTCAACGTCTCCAAGTTCGGCGTGCGGGTGGCCGGCTGCGGCGGGTTCATCAACATCTGCCAGTCCGCCAAGACGCTGATCTTCGCGGGGACGTTCACCGCCGGCGGGCTCGACGTCGTCGTCGCCGACGGCCGGCTGGAGGTCCGCACCGAGGGCAAGGCGCGCAAGTTCCTCGCCGACGTCGAGCAGATCACCTTCTCCGGCCCGTACTCCCGCGAGCGCGACCAGCGGGTGCTGTACGTCACCGAGCGGGCGGTGTTCGAGCTGCTCGACGGCGTGATGACGCTCATCGAGATCGCACCCGGCGTCGACCTGCAGCGGGACGTCCTCGACCTCATGGACTTCACCCCGGCGGTGTCCCCGGACCTGGCCGAGATGCCTGCCGGGCTGTTCGCCGAGGTGTGGGGCGGTCTGGGCGCCACCGCGGGCGTCCCCGAGCCCGCCCTCGGCTGAGCCCCCACAGCTTCGAACCGACCCCATCGTGCGGGCGCCGTCGCCCGCACCTCTCGAAAGGGCACGTGATGTCCAACCAACCGGCGCCCACCCTGAACAGGTGGACCGTCCTGACCGGCTCGGTGCTGGTCCTGCTGTGCACAGGCGCCATCTATGCGTTCTCCGTGTTCGCCGGCCCCCTGACCGCCGGCCACGGCTGGACGATGTCCCAGGTGATGCTGGCGTTCACCATCAACGGCGCCGTCGCCCCGATCCCCATGATCCTGGGCGGCTACATCATCGACCGCGGAGGCGCCCGGTGGGCGATCCTCTTCGGCGCGATCCTGTTCGCGCTCGGGTTCGTGCTCACCGGCACGGCCACCACGCTGACGCAGCTGTACCTGTACTACGGCCTGGTCGCCGGGCTGGGCCAGGGCTTCGCGTACTCCGGCTGCCTGAACAACACGATCAAGCTGTTCCCGGACCGCCGCGGCTTCGCGGCCGGCGTCATCACGGCGGGCATGGGTGCCGGCTCGGTGATCGCGGCACCGGTGGCGCAGTCGATCGTCAAGAGCAACGGTCCCGGCGCCG
Source organism: Cellulomonas sp. NTE-D12 (assembly GCF_027923705.1). NCBI lineage: Bacteria > Bacillati > Actinomycetota > Actinomycetes > Micrococcales > Cellulomonadaceae > Cellulomonas > Cellulomonas electrica. Next base: position 189,008 of record NZ_AP026442.1, read on the forward strand.
CCTTCGTGCGGATGGGCCTGGTCTACGCGGTCGTCGTGGTGATCGGTGCGCTGCTGGTCCGGCCGGCCCCCGTCGGCTACAAGCCGGCGGGGTGGACGCCGCCCGCCGGCGCTCCCGCGGTGGAGAACCGGACGTGGCGGGACATGCTCGGCAAGCCGACGTTCTACCTGATCTTCGTGATGCTCGGTGCCGGCGCGTTCTCCGGCCTGATGATCGCCTCGCAGCTGTCGCCGATCGCGCAGACCAGCATGTTCGGCATCACGGCCGGCACCGCGGCGGTGCTCGTCTCGGTCTACTCGATCTGCAACGCCCTGGGCCGCTTCGGCTGGGGCGCCGTGTCCGACCGACTTGGGTACACCACGGCGGTGGCGTTCATCTACGGGCTGGTCGCCGTGTCCTTCCTGGTGATGCTGACCGTGCACTCGACCGTCGGGTTCGTCATCGGCATCGTCGGCCTCGGCCTGTGCTTCGGCGGCGTGATGGGCGTGTTCCCCGCGCTGACGATGAAGACCTACGGCCCGCGGTTCCAGGGGGTCAACTACGGGATCATGTTCACCGCGTACTCGATCGCCGCGTACTTCGGGCCGAAGATCGGCGCGAGCCTCGGCAAGTGGAACCCCAAGCACCCCGGCAGCGGTGACTACACGCAGCCGTTCGTCATCGCGATCGTCGTGACGCTGGTGGGTCTCGGCCTGACCCTGGCGCTCGCGCGGATGACGGCGTCGAAGACCGCGGCCGTGGCTGCCGCGGAGCCGAACCGCGTCGGCGCGGGCTCCTGAGCCGGCACGCGCCGAACGAAGCCGTCGGGGTGCGCGGAGTCTCCCCCCGCGCACCCCGATGACCGACGGAGGACAGATGGGCCCGGACCTGAGCCTTGCGGCGGCGGTGGCCGCCCGGGCGCTCGACGGTCCGCACCGCGTCGCCACGGTGGACGACCAGGACGCGACGCTCACGTTCGCCGAGCTGGACCGTGCCGCGGCCGGCCTCGCCGCCACCCTCGCCGATGCCGGGGTGGCGGCGGGCGACCGCGTCGCCTGGGCGGGCCGCAACCATCCCGGTCTGCTGATCACGTTGCTGGCGGCCCAGCGCCTCGGTGCCGTGCTCGTCCCGCTCAGCTTCCGCGCAGCACCCGGCGAGACCGCCGAGATGGTGCAGTGGTGCGGCGCTCGCGTCGTCGTCGGGCTCGAGGCCGCGGCGGAGCAGCTGGCGGACCTCCCGTCGTCCGTCACCACCCTGCGCTGGGGCGCGGAGCTGGTGAACCGGCCGGGACCCGCGCGACCGCGGGCCGCCGCACCGGACGACCTCGCGGTGCTGCTGCACTCGTCCGGCACGTCCGGCAGGCCCAAGGCGGTGATGCTGAGCCACGCCAACCTCTGGTGGAGCGCCCGCAACCTCGAGGCGGTCCTCGACCTGCACCGGGCCGACGTGACGCTGGCCGTCGCCCCGCTGTTCCACGTCGGCGGCCTGAACTGCTTCACCCTGGCGACGCTCGCGCGGGGCGGCACGGTGCTGCTGCGCGCCGGCTTCGGCCCGGCGCGCACGCTGGCCGACCTCGCGTCGCGCGTGACCACCGTGTTCGGCGTCCCCGCGATGTACGAGGCGGTCGCGCGGCAACCCGGCTTCGCCACTGCGGACCTCTCCGGCGTCCGGGCGGCGATCGTCGGCGGCGCCGCCGTCCGCCCACAGCTCCTCGAGGCCTACCGGGCCCGCGGCCTCGCGCTGTTGCCGTCCTGGGGCATGACCGAGGCGGCGCCCTGCGGGACGGTGCTGCCGGCGGCGTGGGTGGCCGCCAAGCCGACCTCCGTGGGACTGCCGCTGCCCTACCTCCGCGTCGAGCTGCACCACCCGGAGACCGAGCAGCCGGTGACGGGCGTCGGCTGCCCGGGGGAGATCTGGCTGAGCGGCCCGCAGGTGACCGCCGGCTACTGGGCCGATCCCGAGGCGACGGCCCGTGCCGTCCGCGGCGGCTGGTTCCGCACCGGCGACCTCGCCGCGTGGGACGACGACGGGTGCCTGCGGCTGGTGGGACGGCTCTCCGAGGTGGTGAACTCCGGCGGCGAGAAGATCTGCCCCGGCGAGGTCGAGGCCGCGCTGATGCCGCTGGCCGAGGCCCGCGACTGCGAGCTCGTGGTGCTCGGCGTCCCGGACGCGACGTGGGGCGAGGTGGTGGTCGTCGTCGCGGAGTGCCGCTCGCAGCCGGCCCCCACGCTCGACGACGTGCGCGCGGCGGCCGGTGCCTCGGTCGCCCGGTTCAAGCTGCCGAAGCACCTGCTGGTGGTCGACGCGCTGCCGCGCACGCCGACCGGCAAGGTGGACCGCCGCGCGCTGACCGAGCTGGCGCAGCGCCGGCTCTGAGCCGGCCGGGTGGGGGTCTCGCATCGCACGGGACCGACCACCGGGGTCACTCACACCTCCCGCAGCACCTCGCGGGCGAACCGCAGCGACCGCTCCCGCAGACCCTCGATGCGCCGCCGCACCACCCCGGCGGGGTCCTGGCCGGCCTCGATGATCGTCGGGCGCCGCCGCACGTTGCGCGAGCACTCGAACCGGGTGCAGATCAGCGTGCCGATGGTGTCGCCCCTGCGGCCGGCGGCCCCGGCCCGGCGGGCGACGTACAGCGACACGTCGTCGGTGGCCGTCACGTCCTCGCACCACGCGCAGACGGCGCGGCGCCGGGAGCCGGGGTCGTCGGGCGCCCGCAGCGCGACGCCGACCAGCGCGTCGTCGACGGTGAGCACGACGTAGGCGCGCAGCGGTGCCTTGCGGTCCACCCAGCCCAGGTAGTCGAGGCGGTCCCAGGCCTCGGGAGTCAGGCCGGACAGGTCGGGGAGGGTTACCTGCGACGCCTCGCGGCGCGAGCAGTTGACGAAGGACGAGCGGATCTGGGACTCGGTCAGGGGGTTCACGGCTCTCGGCTCTCGTGCGACGGGGAGCCGTCGACACCGGCTGCCGCACGACGAGGTGGTCGCCAGGCGGGCGGGTCGACGGCGAAGGACGAGGGCCCGCCGAGGGTGCGCCGAGCGCGCCGGACCGTGCGGTCCGACGGGGTTGCTGCCGTGAGGCGTCAGGCGTTCCGGGCGGGCGTCCGGCCCAGGCCCGAGCAGGCCGCGACGGCCGCCCCGCTTCCCCGCTGCATCGTGATGCGCTCCGTGCTCACCGGCCGCCGGCTGCTCCCGCGGCACATCCGCCCGCCATGGTGCGACGCCGCCGGGCGCCGGGGCAAGCCGATTCGTCCTATGCCTGGCCGGTGCCCGGCTCGTGCCGGAACAGGTCGCGCACCCGCTGCCGGGCGCGGACGTCCTCGCCGCTCGGGTCCAGCTGCACCACCAGGTGCACGTAGTCGCCGGGCAGCAGGATCGACCGCGACGTCGGCGCGTAGTCGTGCATCGAGCGGCGCAGGCGCACCACCCGGGTGCCCGCCGGCAGGTCGAGCTCGGCGATGCGGTGCCCGGCCGCCGCGCTGCCGAGCTCGACGGCCAGCTCGATCGTCGCGTCCTCGTCGTACGGCTGGCCGGGGGTGCCCGCCGCCAGGCCGGCGGCGGGCCCGGCCGACGGACCGGCTGCGAGGAACCGGTGCAGCAGCACGTCGTAGATCGGCTTGCCGCGCAGCAGGTCGGCGGTCAGCAGCGCCAGCAGCACGCAGCCGGCGACGGGCAGCGTGTGCACCACGCGACCGGACATCTCGGCGACCAGCAGGATGCTGGTGATCGGCGCCTGCACGCTGGCCGCGAGCACACCCGCCATCGCGCACAGCGCCAGCGTCGGCACGTAGGCGTGCGGCAGCCCGGCGTGCCCGGCGGCCAGGGCGAACGCACTTCCGGTCAGCGCCCCGACGGCGAGGATCGGCATGAAGATGCCGCCGGGCGTCCCGCTGCCGAAGCTGGTCGACGTGAACAGCAGCTTGACGACCAGCAGCACCAGCACCAGGCCCAGCCCGCCGCTGACCGTCTCGGCGAACCGGATCAGGTCCTCGCCGCCACCCAGCACCTGCGGCAGCGCGAGGCCGACGGGCAGCGCCAGCACCATGGCGAGCACCGGCCGCCACCGAGCCGGCACCCGCCGGTAGGCCGTCTGCGAGCCGAGCAGCGCCCGGTTGGTCACCACCCCGACGGCGCCGGCGACCGGACCCAGCAGCACCACCCAGAGGTACAGGTGCACCGGCAGCACGGGCACGGCGCCGAAGTCGAGCACCGGCTGCAGCCCGAACACCACGGACGACACCACGTCGGACGTCAGCGCCGCGGAGGCGGCCGTCAGCAGGACCGCCGGCGAGAAGCTCCGGTGCAGCTCCTCCAGCGCGAACACGGTCCCGGACAGCGGCGCGCTGAAGGCTGCCGACAGGCCCGCCGCAGCGCCGGCCGTCACCAGGTGGTCACGCTCCAGCCGGGTCGCGCCCACGGCAGCAGTCACCGCCTGGGCCGCCCCGGCACCGATCTGGATCGACGGCCCCTCGCGGCCGAGCGACAGACCGGCCAGCGACCCGAGCGCCCCGCCGACGAACCGCACCACCAGCACACCGGCGGCCCGCACCCGCAGCCCGTACAGCACCATGCCCTTGACCTGCGGGATCCCGCTGCCCGTCGCCGCCGGCACCCGCCGCAGCGCGGCGGCGATCACCAGGGCCGCGGCCACGGCGGCGGCCAGCCACAGCGGCACCAGCACCGGCTGCTGCGCGAGCCGCAGGTACACCCGGCGCGCGACGCCGACGCCGGCACCGAGCAGCGCCCGGTAGGCCACCACCAGCAGGCCCGCGACCAGGCCGGTCAGCACGGCACGCCACACCAGCCGCCACGTGGCGACGTCGCGGGGGGACAGCTGCAGCCGCACGGCGCAGGTCACCTCCCAGGGGGCCGACGGCGGGTGCGGGTGTCGGCGGTGCGAATCATCCCACCTCCACCCGTTCGCCTCACGTCGGGTGGCGCGTGAAGCCCTCTCCGGCGACTAGCCTTGACTCGGGCCGCCGTGCGGCGTGCCCTCGGACCCCGACCGGGGAGGTGAGCCCTCGTGGACCCAGGCAGTACTCGACGGGCTCGCCTCGCAGCGGTCGCGCTCCGCACCTCCCGGATCTGATCCCGGACGGCCGGGCGCCGTCGCACGTGGCGGGCTCACGCGCTCGTCGACGTCGTCGAGCGGGTCGGAGCGCCGGCAGCATCGCCGCGCCCCGTCGTCGTGCCCTCCCGCGGCTCCCGTGACACGCGTCCCGTCACCTGTCAGCACAGCCCCGCCCTGCGTGAACGCGGCCTGCGTGCCTGCCCGCGCCTCGCACGCGCACCCACGCCTCTCGGCCGGGCTGCCGAACGTTCGGAGTGCCCCATGTCCGTCTCTGCCATGCACCCGGCGCCGCCAGGCCGCACCGGCCTGCGGTCCCGTGCCGCCCGCAGCACCCAGTCCCTCGCCCTGCGCCGTGAGGTCGCCGGCGCGCTCGTGTCCGTCGCCGGTCTGCACAACCGTCCGGTGCGCGACGCCGACGGCAACGAGGTCGGCCGCGTCGACGACGTCGTCGTCCACTGGGACAGCGGCTACTCGCCGCTGACCGGCCTCATCGTCCGCGTCGGCGCCCGTCGCACCTGGGTGCACGCCCAGGACGTGATCACGATCGAGCAGCAACAGGTCCTGCTCCGCTCCACCCGCTTCGACCTTCGGGACGTGGTGCGGCGCGAGCGGGAGCTGCAGCTGCTCGGGGACGTGATCGACCACCAGCTGGTGGACGTCGCCGGGATCCGGGTGGTCCGCGCCTCCGACCTGTACCTCACGCAGGTGTACGGCGTGTGGCGGCTGGTGGGGGTGGACGTCTCCCTTGCCTCGCTGCTGCGTCGCGTGCTGCCCGGCGGGTGGGGCCGGCGGCCGAGCCCCAGCCAGGTGCTCGACTGGTCGAGCATCCAGCCCTTCGGCGTGCCGGGGGAGTCGGTACGGCTGCGTCGCGGGCACACCGAGCTCCACCGGATGCGGGCGGCGGACCTCGCCGACCTGCTGGAGAGCCTGGGACGTGCCGAGCGGCGCGAGCTGCTCGAGGGTCTGGAGCCGGAGACGGCGGCCGACGCCCTCGAGGAGATGAACCCGCGCGACCTGAACGACCTGCTGCGGGACGCGCCCGTCCAGCAGGCCGCGGACCTGGTCGCGGCCATGGAGTCCGACGAGGCGGTCGAGGCGCTGCGCGAGATGCCGGAGGAGGAGCGCAGCGAGCTGCTCGACGCGATGTCCGAGGTGCGCGGTGCCGAGCTCGGTGCCCTGCTCGAGTACGACGAGGAGACGGCTGGCGGCTACATGACGTCGCGGCTGGTGCGGCTGCACTCCGAGCGGACGGTGGCGGACGCGATCGCCGCGGTCCGGGCGGACGCCGCCCGGGGCGAGACGCCGGCCGGCGTGGTGGTGGTCGACGACGACGGCGCGCTGGTGGACGACGTGTCCCTGGTCGAGCTGCTCGGCGTCGACCCGTCCACGCCGCTCGGTCGCGTGGTCGGCGCACCGTGGCCGGTCACCGTGCCGCTGGGCGCGGGGCTGGAGGACGTCGTCGAGCGGATGACGGACAACCGCGGCTCGTCGGTGCTGGTGGTCGACGACCGCAACCGGCCGGTGGGCCGGATCCTGGCCGACGACGTGGTGGACGCCCTGGTGCACCAGGACGACCGGCGGTGGCCGTGGCAGCGCCGTGCGGGGAGCGCGTCGTGAGCGCCCGGACGCAGGGCGCCCCGACGCAGGGTGTCCAGACGACGAGCGAGGCCGACGCCCTCGACCAGCGGGTGCCGCGCCGGATGCGGATGAAGGTCGCGCTCGCGGCGCTCGGGGCGGTGGTCGGCCCGGGCCTGATCGCCGGCCTGTCCGACGACGACCCCGCCGGCATCACCACGTACTCGGTGCTCGGCACCAACTACGGCTACCGCCTGCTGTGGGTGCTCACGGTGTCGACCGTGGCCCTGATCCTGTTCCAGGACCTGGGTGCCCGCATCGGCGTCGTCACCGGTCAGGGCCTCGCCGGCCTGATCCGGCAGCGGTACGGCGCGCGCGCCGGTGTGCTGTCGATGGCGGCGCTGCTGCTGGCGAACATCGGCACCACCACGGCGGAGTTCGCGGGCATCGCCGCGGGGTTCCAGATCTTCGGGGTGAGCCGGTACATCTCCGTGCCGATCGCCGCGGTGATCGTGTCCACGCTGGTGCTCCGGGGCGGGTTCCGCGGCGTGGAGCGGGTGCTGCTCGCGCTGTCGGCGGTCTTCGTCGCCTACATCGCGGCCGGGATCCTCGCCAAGCCGGACTGGGGTGCGGCGCTGACCGGCTCGGTGGTGCCGTCGATGCCGACCGGACGGGACGCGATCCTGATCGCCACCGCCACGCTCGGCACCACGCTCGCGCCGTGGGGGCTGGCGTTCATCCAGTCCTACGCGGTGGACAAGCGGCTCACCCCCCGCGAGCTGGGGCTGCTGCGGTGGGACGTGATCACCGGTGCGGTGCTCACGGGCGTGATCGGCTTCTTCGTCGTCATCGCGACCGCCGCCACGCTGCACAAGCGCGGCCTGACCATCCAGGACGCCTCGGACGCCGCCGTGGCCCTGGAACCGCTCGCCGGCCGCCTGGCCTCCCAGCTGTTCGCGGCCGGGCTGATCGGTGCCGCCCTGCTCGCGGCGTCGATCCTGCCGCTGTCCACCGCCTACTCGGTGGCGGACATCGCGGGGCGCCCCGCGGCGCTGGACGACTCGATCGCGGAGGCGCCGCTGTTCTACGGCACGTTCGCGTTCGTCACCGTCACCGGTGTGGTGCTGGTGCTGCTGCCGGGCGTCTCCCTGGTGCCGGTGCTGGTGGGCACGCAGGTGATCAACGCGGTGCTGCTGCTGCCGCTGCTCGGCTACATGTCCGGCATCGCGCGGGACAAGCGGCTGATGGGCGAGTACGCGGCGCGGCCGTGGGTGAGCGGCATCTACTGGGTGGCGATCGCCCTGATCACCGTCTGCATCGTGGCGCTCGGGGTGCTGTCGCTGCCGCACTGAGCGGGTCTCGGCACGACGCGTGGGCGGGCACCGGCACACTGGGCCGGTGCCCGCCCTGCTGCGTCGTTACCACCCGTCCGACCTGCCCGGCATGTACCGCCTGTGCCTGCTCACGGGCGAGGCCGGCGGCGACGCCACGGCGCTGTACCGCAACCCGGACCTGCTGGCCCACCTGTACTGCGGGCCGTACCCGGTGGCGGACCCGGGCCTGACCTTCGTGGTGGCCGACGAGCAGGGCGTCGGCGGGTACGTCGTGGCGACGGCGGACACGGTGGCGTTCGACGAGTGGCTCGACGCGAGCTGGTGGCCCTCCCTACGCGCGCAGTACCCGCTGCTGCCCGACCCCGGCGACGGCACGGCCGACCACGTGCTGGTCGAGCGGATCCACCACTGGCAGCACGTCACGCCGCCGGCCGGCTTCCCGGCGCACCTGCACATCGACCTGCTGCCGCGGCTGCAGGGGCAGGGCTGGGGGCGACGGCTGATCGGCGCGCTGTCCGACGAGCTGCGGTCGCGTGACGTGCCGGGCGTGCACCTCGGGGTGGACGCCCGCAACACCGCCGCGATCGCGTTCTACCACCGGCTCGGTTTCCAGCCGGAGGAGTCCTACGAGTGGGGGCAGCGGCTGGTGCTGTCGCTCTGAGAGCGCGGCCGTGCGGGTGGTGCGACGTCGCGCGAGCGCGCGACCGTGCACCGACCGGGCCGCGTCCGAGGGGGCATGATGACGCGGCCCGGCCGGGGACGGTCCGTCAGAGAGTGACCTCGACCTGGACCGTCGCGCCGGCGGGGGCGTAGGGGACGAGGTTGCCCTCGACCGGACGGCCGTCCACCACCAGCCGGCCGCGCGCCCCGCGGGCGCCCGAGTTGGTCACGTGCACGACGTACGTCGCGCCGCGCGCCACCCGGGTCACGGTGAACTCCGGGACGTCCGGCCCGATCTGCGGGTCGACGACGAGCCCGTCGTAGTCCGGCCGCACGCCCAGCAGGTGCTGGGAGACGGCGACGAAGTTCCACGCCGCCGTGCCGGTCAGCCAGCTGTTCTTCGCCTCACCGGCGCGGACGGCCTCCTTGCCGGCGATCATCTGCGCGTACACGTACGGCTCGAGGCGGTGCACCTCGCTGATGTCCTCGCGGTAGGCCGGTGCGATGCGGCGGTAGTGGTCGAACGCCTTGTCACCGCGGCCCAGCACCGTCTCGGCGATGACCACCCACGGGTTGTTGTGGCAGAAGATGCCGCCGTTCTCCTTGTACCCGGGCGGGTACGTCGACACCTCGCCGAGCTCGATCTGGTACGTCGTGTAGGCGGGGTACTGCAGCACCATCCCGTGGGGCGTGCCCAGCAGCTCCTCGACCGAGTCCAGTGCCTGCACGGCGGGCGCCGAGGCGTCGTCCGGCCCGTCGCCCACGCCGATGCCCGCCATCACGGCGAACCCCTGGGGCTCGATCCAGATCTTGCCCTCGGGCTTGGCGTCGGTGCCGACGGGGTTGCCGAAGTAGTCGTACGCGCGCAGGAACCACCTGCCGTCCCAGCCGTCGCTCAGCACGGCCTGGCGCATCTCCTCGACCAGCCCACGGGCCCGCTCGGCGACGTCGGCCAGCCCGCGCCGGGCGGCCAGCTCGGCGTACTCGCGCCCGTAGAGCACGAACTGTGCGGCGATGAACACCGACTCCGCGACGCCGCCGGCCTTGTTCTCCGTCGTCTGGAACGGCTCGCCCGGCTCGGTGGAGAAGCAGTTGAGGTTGAGGCAGTCGTTCCAGTCGGCGCGGCCGATCAGCGGCAGCCCGTGCGGGCCGCGGTGGGTGACCGTGAACTCGAACGACCTGGTCAGGTGCTCGAACAACGGCACCTCGGTGCCCGGCTCGTTGTCGAACGGCACGGGCTCGTCGAGGATCGAGACGTCGCCGGTCTCCTTGACGTAGGCCGCGACACCGGCGATCAGCCACAGCGGGTCGTCGTTGAAGCCGGAGCCGATGTCGTTGTTCCCGCGCTTGGTCAGCGGCTGGTACTGGTGGTACGCCGACCCGTCGGGGAACTGCGTCGCGGCGATGTCGAGGATGCGCTCGCGGGCCCGCGCCGGGATCAGGTGCACGAACCCCAGCAGGTCCTGGTTGGAGTCGCGGAAGCCCATCCCGCGCCCGATGCCCGTCTCGAAGTACGAGGCCGAGCGGGACATGTTGAACGTGACCATGCACTGGTACTGGTTCCAGATGTTGACCATCCGGTCGAGCTTCTCGTCACCGCTGCGCACCGAGTAGCTCGACAGCAGGCCGGTCCAGTAGGCGCGCAGCCCGTCGAACGCCTGGTCCGTCTGCTCGGTGGTGGCGAACCGGGAGAGCAGCGCGTGCGCCCGCTGCTTGTTGATCACCTGGTGGGCGTCGTCCTCCCACTTCTGCTCGTCGGGGTTCTCCACGTAGCCGAGCACGTAGGTGAGCACCCGGGACTCGCCGGGCTCCAGGGACACGTGCACCGAGTGCGACCCGATCGGGTACCAGCCGGACGCCACCGAGTTGGCCGACTCGCCGGCCAGCGGGACCGCGGCCTCGCCGAGCCCGTTGTACGCGCCGACGAACGTGTCGCGGTCGGTGTCGAACCCGTCGGCGTGGGTGTTGACGGCGAACACGGCGTAGTGGTCCCGGCGCTCGCGGTACTCGGTGCGGTGGTAGATCGCCGAGCCGTGCGGCCCGTCCTGCTCCACCTCGACCTCGCCGATCGACAGGTTGCGCTGGTAGTTCGTCTGGTCGTCCTGCGCGTTCCACAGGCAGAACTCGACGAAGCTGAACAGCGTCACGTCCTTGTGCTGGTCGGAGGTGTTGGTCACCTCGACGCGCTGCACCTCGGCGTCCTCGCCGACCGGCACGAACACCAGCGTCTCCACCTTGACGCCGCGGCGCTCGCCCGTGATGCGGGTGTAGCCCATGCCGTGCCGCGTCTCGAAGTGGTCGAGCTCGGCCTTGACCGGCATCCACGACGGCGTCCACACGTCGCCGCCGTCGTTGACGTACAGGTACCGACCGCCCGCGTCGGCGGGGACGTTGTTGTAGCGGTACCGGGTGAGGCGCCGCATCTTGGCGTCCCGGTAGAAGGAGTAGCCGCCGGCCTGGTGCGAGATCAGCGAGAAGAAGCGCTCGGAGCCGAGGTAGTTGATCCACGGGTACGGCGTGCGCGGGGTGGTGATGACGTACTCGCGTGCGTCGTCGTCGAAGTGGCCGTAGCGCATGCCGGTGCCTCTCGTGGTGCCGGCGCGTGTGCCGCGGGTCCGCTGCTGTGCGGTCGCCGCGGCCACCTGGCGCCGGGGAACGTGGTCGCAAGTGTGGGCTGAGTGCGTGTGCGAGAGCGCTCCCACGCTCTCGCGGCAGACGATAGTGCCTCCGGTGCCGGGGTGGCGAACCCCCTGGCGGGGCGCCCATGAGGTGCCGAGCTGGGCACATCCAGGCGAGATGGGCACCTCCACGTGCTCATCTCGCGTCGAGGTGCCCAGCTCGTTGCGCGTCCGCCGGTGGCCGGAAGGCTCAGGAGCCGCCGGGGTCCGACGGCTACCGTGTCCCCGTGCTGCTCTCCGACCGTGACATCCGGACCGAGCTCGCCTCCGGCCGCGTGGTGCTCGACCCGTTCGACCCTGCGATGGTGCAGCCGTCGAGCGTGGACGTGCGGCTCGACAAGTGGTTCCGGCTGTTCGACAACCACAAGTACGCCGTGATCGACCCCGCCGAGGAGCAGCCCGAGCTGACGCGGCTGGTCGAGGTGGCGCCGAACGAGCCGTTCGTGCTGCACCCCGGCGAGTTCGTGCTCGGCTCGACGTTCGAGCAGGTCAGCCTGCCCGACGACGTGGCGGCGCGGCTCGAGGGCAAGTCGTCGCTGGGCCGGCTCGGGCTGCTGACGCACTCCACCGCCGGGTTCGTCGACCCCGGCTTCAGCGGTCACGTCACGCTCGAGCTGTCCAACGTGGCGACGCTGCCGATCAAGCTGTGGCCCGGCATGAAGGTCGGCCAGCTGTGCTTCTTCCGGCTGTCCTCGGCGGCGGAGCGCCCGTACGGCTCGACGGCGGCCGGCTCCCGGTACCAGGGTCAGCGCGGGCCGACCGCCTCGCGGTCGTGGCTGAACTTCCACCGCACGCCGGTGTGACGGAGCGGGTGACCGCATGAGCGACGAGCAGCTGCCCCCGCTCGACACCCAGGACCCGCAGGTGCGGGCCCGCCACCTGCTCGCGCTGCCGGCCGGGGTGGGCACCGACGAGGTGGAGGTGCTGGCCCAGAGCCGCTTCACCGCCGCGCGCTGGGAGGAGCCGACCGACACCGGCGCGGTCCGGACGGGGCTGCGGCCCGCCGTCACCGCCGCATTCGGCATCCGGGCGGTGCCCGCCGGCGCCCAGCCGGCCCACGCCCTTCGGCTGGGCCGCATGTCCCGGTTGGTCGGCCCGTACTCGGTCACCCCCGAGGACGCGATGGCGCTCCGGCTGCCCGCCACCACGCGCACGGTGTGGTCCCTCGACTGCCCGGCGGAGCGCGGCGAGCCGCCGTGGCCGGGTGGCGATCGCGACGGCCTGAAGCGGGCGTTCCCCAAGGGTGTGCCGGTGCGGGACGAGGAGCGGGCGCTCGTCTGGCTGGTCGCCACCGCCCGGCGGCTGCAGGGTGCGGTGCGGGTCGCCGACTCCGGCGTGGTGCTGACACCGGACGTCGACCAGGCGATCGACCTGACCGTCCTGACCGACCGCTGGCTCGAGCCGGACGAGGCGGTGGCGGTGGTGCGCCGGGTGCTGCCGCGCGCCCACCGGTCCGGTGAGCGGGTGCATCAGCCCTGGTCGGGGCCGCCGCACCCGGACGATGCGGCGGTACGTGCGGCGCTGGGACCGTTCGGGGTGCAGGACGCCGCCGAGCGGGCACGGCTGTCCGCCGAGGCGGACGCGTACGACCGGTGGATGATGGCGCACCCACCGGCCGCCGAGGCGTTCGGCGTCGAGGCGGACCTCGGTGTGGACGGCATCCTGGTGGTCGAGGTCAGCGAGCGGCAGGAGGTGCCGCCGCTGCTGCGCAGCCTGCCGTGGGCGGCCAACGGCGTCGTGGCCTACCGCGTGCACTGGGAACCGGCCGACGTCACCGAGCTCGAGGCCGAGCGGCCGTCGCTGGAGCATCGGGTCGCCCGGGGGCGCACGTCGCCGCGCATCCAGGCGATCGCCAAGGCGCTCCACGAGGCGGTGGGCGGCGAGGTGGCCGACGAGGCCGACTTCCTGGTGGACCCCGCCGACCTCTGACGGCGTGCGCGCGACGGCCGATCGGGTCGTCAGGGGATGCCAGGCGGGGCGGCAGCGACTAGACACAGGGGCATGGGAACCCTGGTGCGGTCGACGGTGCTCGGTCTGGCGGTCGGGGGGAGGACCTCGACGGCGTTCGCGGTGCCGGTGATGGTGGGCACACGCGGCCGCACCGGCCTGGGGGCCGCGCTGCTGCGGCTGCTGGCCCGTGCTGCGGTGGTCGGTGAGCTGGTGGGGGACAAGCTGCCCAGCACGCCGTCCCGCACGGACGGACCCGTGCTGTACGGCCGCACGGCGGCCGGTGCGCTCGGTGCGCTCGCGCTGTCGGTGCTGGAGCGGCGGCGGGTCGGCTCGCACGTCCTGGCGCTGGTCGCCGGGGGCGCGGGGGCGTTCGTCGGGTCGATCGCCGGGCGGGAGTGGCGGCGCTGGGCCGACGAGGAGGGCCCCGACGGCCTGCGCCCCGACTGGAAGGCCGCCGTGATGGAGGACGCGCTGGTGCTGGGCAGCGCGGCCCGCCTGGTCGGCACCTCGCGCGACCCGCGGTTCTGACCACCGATTCTCCGACCCCAGCTCCGAGGCGTTCCGCGCCGGGGATCCGTCCGCCGGTCCCGCGGCCGGTGCTGCGGCTCCGGTCGCAATGCGGCCGACGCTGCCGCGCGGGGCTAGGACGCCCTCGGGGCCCGGGCAGGCTTGCGGGGCTTCGGCGCCTTCGGTGGGAGGACGGCGACCTCGTCGTACGCACGCCGTACCCAGTCCGCCGCACGCTCGTCGTCCCACGCGGCCGGGAGCGACGTGTAGCCGCCCATCGGCCGCTCGGCCGGACCGAACGGACCCGTGCCCTCGAGGGCCGTGAGCTCCGCCTGGCTGGCCGGGTCCGGCAGGCGCACGCCGACGTCGCTGCCGAGCAGCCCGGCGAACATGTTGCCGTGCACGAACGCCCCGAGGTTCCCGAACATCGGCTTGACCTCCGCCTCCGGCAGCCCCTCGAGCAGCGCGCGGAACCGGTCCTTGTCGGCATCGGTGGGTCGGGGGATCTGCATGCTGCTCCCTTCCCGGGCGGGTTGGCGTCAGCGTAGGGCGGTGCGGGTGGCCCGCCTAGGCTCGGCGGGTGACGACGGGCGACGTGACGAGGGACGACCGCACGGCCACGGGCGGCGACGTGACGGCGGATGACGAGGCGGCGGCTGACCGGGGCTGGCGGACCACGGGGTCGCGGGTGGTCTACGAGAACCGGTGGATCCGGGTGCGCGAGGACGCCGTCCAGCACCCGGACGGGAAGCCCGGCGTGTACGGCGTGGTCGAGGTGCGGCAGCCGGCGGTGTTCGTGGTGGCCGTCACCGACGACGACGAGGTGGTGCTGATCACCCAGCACCGGTACACCACCGGGCCAGGGTCGGTGGAGGTGCCGGCGGGCGGCTCGGACGGTCAGCAGCCGCTGGTCGCCGCGCAGCGGGAGCTGGCGGAGGAGACCGGGCTCGCCGCGGAGCGGTGGATGTACGTCGGGGCGGTCGAGTCGCTGAACGGGGTGGCGGACGCGCCCGGGCACGTGTTCGTGGCGCAGGGTCTGACGCGGCTCCCGGGGTCGGCGGCCGCGCACCAGGCCGAGGAGGGGATCAGCATCGTCCGGCTGGTGCCGTTCGGGCAGGCGCTGGCCATGGCAGCGGCGGGGGAGATCCGCGACGGGGAGTCGCTCGCGGCGCTGGCCCTGGCGGGCATCCACCTCGGCCGCTTCCGCTGAGCCCGGCGGCTCGCGACGATCGAGTGCGGCCGCGAGCCGCTTCGTTCGGCGGGCCTGGGTCCCTCCGACCCTGGCTGTGCCGACTCAGGCCGCCGCCGCCGGGGCGAACTGCGTGCGGTAGAGGTCGGCGTACAGGCCGCCGGCGGCGATGAGCTCGTCGTGCGTTCCGGACTGCACCACGCGGCCCTCGTCGAGCACCACGATCAGGTCCGCCGCGCGGATGGTGGACAGCCGGTGGGCGATCACCAGAGACGTGCGCCCGACGAGCGCCGCGTCCAGCGCCGCCTGCACGGCGGCCTCCGACTCGGAGTCGAGGTGGGCGGTCGCCTCGTCGAGCACCACCACGTCGGGCGCCTTGAGCAGCAGGCGCGCGATCGCCAGCCGCTGCCGCTCGCCGCCGGACAGCCGGTACCCGCGGTCGCCGACCACCGTGTCGATGCCCTCGGGCAGGGAGTGCACCAGGTCCCAGACCTGCGCCTGGCGCAGGGCAGCCTCGATGTCGTCGTCGGACGCGTCGGGCCGGACGAACCGCAGGTTGCCCGCGATCGTGTCGTGGAACAGGTGCGCCTCCTGGCTGACCACACCGACCGTCGCACGCAGCGACGCGGCGGTGACGTCCGGCAGGTCGAGGCCGGCGACGGACACCGAACCCTCCGTCGGGTCGTACATCCGGGTGACCAGCTGGGAGATCGTCGTCTTGCCGGCGCCGGACGGGCCGACCAGCGCGACCATCGACCCGGCCGGGACGGTGAACGAGACGTCGTGCAGGGTGTCGGCCACCGGGTCGTGCCGCAGCTGGGCGACCGACTCGAGCGACGCCAGGGACACCTCGTCGGCGGACGGGTACCGGAACCGCACGTGGTCGAGGCGCACCTCGGCGCCGCGCGCCGCGACGGCCGCCCGCAGGTCCACCGCATCCGGCTTCTCGGCGACCGTCGGCGTCAGGTCCAGCACCTCGAGCACCCGCTCGAAGCTGACCAGGGCCGTCATCACGTCCACCTGCACGTTCGACATGGCGGTCAGCGGCCCGTACAGCCGGGTGAGGTACGACGCCAGGGCCACCACCACGCCGACGGTCAGCTGCTGCCGCACGGCCAGTACGCCGCCGTAGCCGTAGATGATCGCCACGGCGACCGACGCCACGGTGGTGAGCCCGACCCGGAACCACGTCGCGTACAGCGCCTGCCGCACGCCGATGTCCCGTACCCGTCCGGCCTGCGCCGCGTACGCCGCGGACTCGCGGTCCGGGTCGCCGAACACCTTCACCAGGTGCGCGCCGGCCACGTTGAACCGCTCGGTCATCGTCTGCGACGCCTCGGCGTTGAGCTCGTAGCTCTCGCGCGTGATCGCCGAGATCTTGCGGCCGAACCAACGGGCCGGGAACACGAACGCCGGCAGCAGGACCAGGGACAGCAGGGTGAGCTGCCAGGACATCGACAGCATGGCGCCCAGCACGAACGCGACCGTGAGGGCGTTGGCGACGACGTTCTGCAGGGTGGAGGTGAACGCCTGCTGCGCGCCGAGCACGTCGCCGTTGAGCCGCTGCACCAGCGCACCGGTCTTGGCGCGGGAGAAGAACGCCAGCGGCATGCGCTGGACGTGGTCGAACACCGCGGTGCGCAGGTCGAGGATCAGGCCCTCGCCGACGGTCGCGGACAGCCAGCGCTCGGCGACGGACAGGGCGGCCGAGGCGACGGCCAGCAGCGCGACGGCTCCCGCGATGCCGATCACCACGTTGGCGCGGCCCTTGGCGATGCCGTCGTCGATCAGGTGCTTGAGCAGCAGCGGGGTCGCGGCGCCGACGCCGGCGTCGACCGCCAGCAGGACCACGAAGACGGTCAGCCGCGCCCGGTAGGGGCGGGCGAAGCCGAGGATCCGACGGAGCGTGCCCGGGGCGAGGTGCTGGTCGGTGACGGAGCGGTCGCGGCCGAAGGTGCGCAGCATGGGGCCGCCGTGCATGGGTGACGGGGTGGACACGGGCGCCTCCGGGGTCGGACTGGTGCGGCTGCGGTCGTCGAGGGCTCGGGTACGGCGTAGCTCGGCGACCGTTGCTGAGGTTACCTCACAATGTGTGTGGTTCCGGTAGCCTCCTGCTCATGAGCACCGCGAACGGCCGCGACATTCCCGCGCGGGAGAGCGCTGTGGGCGCGCCCGGTGCCGGGGTCCCGGACCACCACGCCGGTCACGCCCCGGCCGACGACGCCGGTGAGGTGCTCGAGCTGGTGCACGGGCTGATGCACTCCCTGCGCCGCGAGGCGGCCGACCGCAACGGACCCGTCGGCACCATGCCGGGCCAGGTTCGGCTGCTGCGGATGCTCAACCGCTGCGACCGGCCGCGGCGACTCGGTGAGCTGGCCCAGGCGATGGACGTCGCCCCGCGGTCCATGACCAGCAAGGTCGACCAGGCCGAGGCCGACGGGCTGGTGCGGCGGGTGCCGGACCCGGCGGACAGGCGCGCGACGCTCGTCGAGCTGACCGACCACGGGCGCCAGGTCCTCGCCGACGTGTGGGCGCAGCGGGACGTCGGGATGCGCCGCCGGCTCGAGCGGCTGACGGAGGCCGAGCGTGGCGAGCTGCTCGCGCTGCTGCGTCGCGTAGCCGGGTCGGACGGGCCGTCGGCCTGACGCGGCCGGGTGGCTGGTGCACAGCACGGCGGCAGCCCGTGGCGGCAGGTCCCGGGCCGGCCCGATACCTCACCCGTCCCGTCTGGTGAGATCTGTGAGAGGATGGCTGGCAGCAGGAGCCCGATGGGCGCCTGTCAGCATGAGACTCCGCCAGGTGGTAGCGGAGCGAGCCACGCACATGGACGTGGCCGCAGGGGACCTGCGATGCGACCCTGGGTCCACAGCCGGAACCACTGCAGGGTTCCGACGAAAGACGAGCCCCGGTACTCGCCCCACGGCGGGACCGGGGCTTCGTGCATCCCGGGACCGGGCGTCGACCCTTCGACGGGCGTCGCGCGCGTGCTGCGTGGCAGGGTGGGGCGGCCGCACCGACGACGCGCCGGGCGAGCCCGCCGGAACGACCAAGGAGACGCCTGATGGCCCGGATCACCTGCAACTTCTTCTCGACGACCCTGCGGGTGAGCACGGCGATCACCGTGCTGCTCCCGGAGCCGGCGGACGGGCAGATCGGGGTGACGGGGTCCGGGTCGGACGCGCCGCCGCCCGTGCTCTACCTGCTGCACGGGCTCTCGGACGACGAGACGATCTGGACGCGTCACACGTCGATCGAGCGGTACGTCGCGAAGCTGGGCCTGGCCGTCGTGATGCCGCGGGCCGGGCGCTCGTTCTACCAGGACGAGGCCTACGGCTCCGCGTACTGGAGCTTTCTCACCCAGGAGCTGCCGGAGATGGTGCAGCGCTTCTTCCGGGTGTCCGACCGGCCGGAGGACACCTTCGTCGCCGGCCTGTCGATGGGGGGCTACGGGGCGTTCCGGATGGCGCTGACGCACCCCGACCGGTTCGGTGCCGCTGCGTCACTGTCCGGGGCGCTGGACGTGGCGCACCCCGACCAGGCGGCGCTGTGGGCGGACGAGGTGCCGCAGGTGCTGGCCGGCGCGCCCGTTCCTGCCGACGTGGACCTGATGGCGCTGCTGCGCGGCGCCGATCGGGACGCGCTGCCGCCGCTCTACCTCGCGTGCGGCACCGAGGACTTCCTGTACCCGTCGAACGAGCGCTTCCTGGCGCTCGCCGCCGAGCTGGGCGTGCCCGTGCGGACGGAGCTGCGGCCCGGGACGCACGAGTGGGGGTTCTGGGACGAGTCGATCCAGCGCGTGCTGGAGTGGCTGCCCCTGCACCGGTAGCGGGCGGGTTCGGGGCTAGCGGCCGGCGTCGTCACCCTCGAGCGCGTCGATGCACTTCTCGAGGTATCCCAGCAGGTCACGGGTCTGCGCCGCCGTCAGACCGGCCACCATCTGGGCGTCCACCGCGTCCGCGCGCGCCTGCGCCTGGGCGAGCAGGCGTGCGCCCTCGGGGGAGAGCGCGGTGGGCCGGGCGCGGCCGGACGGGGCCTGCTCCGGGCGCTCGACCAGGCCGCGGTCCTGGAGGCCGCGCAGCAGGGTGCTCATCGTCTGCCGCGTGACGAAGGCGTTCCGGGCCAGGTCGGAGCTGGAGATCCCCGGTGTCCGCGACAACAGCTCCATGCAGACGTACTGCGGAGTGCTGAGACCGAGCGGTCGGAGCGTGTCGTCCATCCGCGTACGCAGCGAGGCCTGGGCGTGCTTGAGCACGTACCCGACGACGTGCGCGAGGTCGTCCGGCCTTTGACGCATGTCAGTAGTCTGACATATGGTCCGCATGTCAGAACACTGACATCCACTCGGACGACAGGTGAGCGCCATGGCAGTGACCGGACCCGACTTCATCGCCCTGCAGGTGCGTGACCTGGAGAAGGCGGCGGCCTTCTACGAGGAGCACCTCGGCCTCACCCGTGCGCCCGCGTCGCCCCCGGGCGCGGTGGTCTTCACGACGAGCCCGGTCGCCTTCGCGGTACGCGAGCCGTTGCCGGGCGTCGACCTGGACGGCGTGCCGCAGCCGGGCGTCGGCGTGGCGCTGTGGCTGCACGCCGACGACGCGCAGCAGCTGCACGACTCGCTGGTCGCCGCCGGGGTGCGGGTGGTGCAGCCGCCGGTGCCGACCCCGTTCGGGCTCACCTTCACGCTGCTGGACCTGGACGGGTACGCCATCACCATCCACGACGGGCACTGATCGGCGCGGCGTCCGGTTCACGAGGTCGGTGGGCACTCCACCCACTGCGGGGGGTCTGTGGAGGAGCCCGACGGCGTGTCGGTACTCGCCGATAGCATACGAACATGCGTTCGAACGGTGTTGTGGCGATGGCGGCATGACGGCGGCTGTCGTCGACCGCCCCGTGGCGGCGCGCCTCGACGCGGCGCCGACGGAGGATGTGGTGCGCGCGGCGCAGGTCTTGCTCACCGCGGTCGACGCCGCGGAGTCGTGGTCGGCCGGTGAGCGTCGCGCGGCGCTGGGGGACGTGGACCGCACGGCCGCCCTGCTGGCCGCCGCGCGGGCGCGGCTGTTGGCCGCCGAGCGGGCCGCCGGGACGTGGGCGCTGCACGGGGACCGGGACCTGGCCGCCTGGCGCGCCCGGACCTCGCACGCCGGGGTTCGGGAGGCGGTCGGCCAGGTGCGGCAGGCCGATGCGATCACGACGATGCCGCAGGTGCGCGACGCGCTGACCACGGGTGCGATCACCACCGCGCATGTCGACGCCATCGCCCGGTTCACCGCCACGGCATCGCCGCAGGTCGCCGAGCTCGCGCGGTCCGGTGCAGGGCAGGCGGAGATCGTGGCACTGGCCACCCGGGTGGACGGCGCAGGCCTGGGAAAGGCGCTGACGCGGTGGCAGGCCGAGCTCGACCCGACCGCTCGGCAGCGCGCGCACGACCAGCAGCAGGCTGCGCGCTACCTCAACCTCTCCGAGACCTCTGGCGGCACCTATGTCAAAGGCCTGCTCGACTCCGTCGCCGGTCACCGGTTGCGGCTCGCGCTGGAGGCGGTGAGCCCGCGGCCGGGCCTCGACGACGAGCGCGCCCCGGAGCAGCGGCGGGCCGACGCCCTCGTCCAGCTGGCAGACCGGGCGCTCCACGACACCGGCCCTGCGACGGGTCCTGCCGGCAGGCCGCACGTCAGCCTGGTCCTGAGCGAGTCGACGTGGCGCGCCCTGCGCGCGGGCGGTCGCCGATCGGTCGGTGAACGGGGTGTGGCCGGCGAGCACGGTGCCGCCGATGGGCGGAGTGTGGCCGGCGAGTGCGGCCCGGGCCGCGAGCGGGCGGCCGCCGATGCGCGGGGTGTGGCCGGCGGGCGGGCTGCGGCGGGCGAACGGGGTGCGGGCGGCAGGTCGGATCCGGCTGGGCCGAGCGCGGGGAGTGCCGTGGCGACGGGTCGATCTCTCGTCGGCGTGCCACCGGTGTGCGACGAGGACGGGAACCCGTGGCCGGCCTCCGAGGTGGGGCGGGTGCTGTGCGACTGCCACGTGACCCGCCTCGTCGTCGACGCCGACTCGGTGCCGCTGGACCTCGGCCGTACGCAGCGCCTGTTCAGCGCCCATCAGCGGCGTGCGGCGACCGTCCGCGACGGTGGGTGCGGATGGCCTGGGTGCGGTACGCCGGCGCGGTGGTGCGAGCTTCACCATCTGAGGTGGTGGGACCGCGACGGCGGTCCGACGGACCTGAGAAATGCAGTGATGCTCTGCTCGTTCCACCACCACCAGGTCCACCGGCGAGATCTCACCGTGCACCGCCAACCGCCCGACCCTGCGGAGGAGTCGCCAGGCGGCCGACGGCTCAGTCGCTACCGGTTCACCACGCCGCACGGGCGTGACGCGATCACCCTGCGGGTCGGCGGCCCTGGGGGCCCATGACCTGCACCGTGGTGCCGTGGTGCCGGCGTATCCGGGGGCCTGGTGCCGTGGTGCCGTGGTGCTCATGAGGTCGTCGGGCGTCAGTGGCCGCCGCGCGGGCTCCAGCCAGTGCTACGGAGGCGTTCGAAGCCGTCGAGCATCAGGTCCAGGGCGAACTCGAACTCGGCCTGGTCGTCGCAGCCGCGGGCGACCACGGTTCCGTCGTCGTGCGTGGCGGTCAGCACGGTGGCGGCGATGTTGGGGAAGTGCTCCGCGAGCGCCTGCAGCATCGCCTGCTGGACCTCCGGCGATGCGTCCTCGACCGCCCGGCCGCCGTCGGCAGCGGACGTGTCGGGACCGGCGGGCTCGTCGAACAGCTCCTGCGTGAACCCCCACATGCGGCTGCCGAGGGCGTGCATCACGTGGTGCGTCAGCTCGGCGCTGAACCCGCCGGTGCGGAACGTGCCGATCACCGAGTCGATGTAGCCGAGCACCGCCGGGGTGCGGGAGGTGCGCGACTCGAGCACGGAGCGGCCCCACGGGTGCCGCAACAGCACCCGCCGTGCCGACAGGACCCGCAACCGGATCGCCGCGCGCCAGTCGACGCCTGTGGCTGGCGGGTCGATCTCGGCGACCAGCAGCTCGATCATGCCGTCGAGCAGCTGCTCCTTGTTGGCGACGTGCTTGTAGAGCGCCATCGGCACGACGTCGAGCTCCTGGGCCAGCCGGCGCATGCTCAGCGCCTCGATGCCGATCCGGTCGGCGAGCGCCACGGCACCCGTGAGCACCCGGTCTCGGTTGAGGCGCGGACGCGTGGCGGCGGTCGACGGGCGGGCCATGGGCGGCTCCGATCCTTGACAGGCGTACGCCGTACACCCTAGCGTCCGAGGCGTCAGGTGTACGGCGTACACCGAAGCTACACCCACCCGAAGGAGCCCGCCATGGACTCGAACCGACGCACGGCCGTCGTCGCCGGCGCCCTCTACCTGCTGACGTTCGTCTCGTCGATCCCGGCCGTCGGGCTGCTTGCGCCGGTGCTGCACGACCCGCGGTACGTGCTCGGTACGGGGGCCGACGCCCGCGTCCTCACCGGCGGCCTGCTCGACCTGGTCAACGCCGCCGCGTGCATCGGCACGGCGGTGGTGCTGTTCCCCGTGGTCCGCCGTCAGCACCAGGCTGCGGCGCTCGGCTTCGTCGCCGCGCGGCTGATGGAGGCGGCGATCATCGCCATCGGCGTCGTCAGCCTGTTCACCGTGGTCACGCTCCGCCGCTCGTACGCGGCTGGGCACGCCGGCGACCCGGCGACCCTGGTCGCCGTGAGCTCGGCCCTGGTGGGCGTGCGCGACTGGACCTTCCTGCTCGGGCCGAGCCTGGTGCCCGGCTTCAACGCCCTGCTGCTCGGCACCGTCCTGCTGCGCTCCGGGTTGGTGCCGCGCGCGATCCCGGTGCTGGGCCTGGTCGGTGCCCCGCTGCAGATCTCCGCGGTGCTCGGGACGGTCCTCGGCGTGAACAGCCAGGTATCGGTGTGGTCGGCGGTCGGCGTGGCGCCGATCTTCTTCTGGGAGCTGTCGCTGGGTGTCTGGCTGGTGGCGAAGGGCTTCCGCCCGTCGCCGGTGATCGGTGGCGTGGGGCGGACGGCGGCGGCGCTCCCGGTCGCTCCCTGACGGGCGGCGCCCCGGACCTGTCCGGTGGCGAGCTGGTCCGACCGGTGGCGAGAGCGTCCGGGAGGGCGGGGCGCCGGTCAGTCGGTCGACGCGGGACGGATGCGCTCGAGCAGCAGGACGGCGATGTCGGCCACCTCGGGGACACCGACGGTGGCGGGGCGGCCCGCCGATCCGTGCCCGTTCGCCCCGGCCGGTGCGCCCGACGGGTCGGCGGTGCCGTTGGCTGCGTCGCTGCTCGAGGGGGTGGACGCGGTGGACGAGGCGACCGCGGCGACGCCGTCGGACAGCATGACCGTGCAGTAGGGGCACGCCGTCGCGATCGCGTCCGCGCCGGTGGCGACGGCCTCCTCGGCCCGGGCGGTGCCGATGCGGGTGCCGATCGTCTCCTCCATCCACATCCGGGCGCCGCCGGCGCCGCAGCAGAACGAGGTGGACCCCGAGCGCGGCATCTCCGTCAGCTCCACGCCCGGGATCGCCGCGATCAGCTCGCGGGGCGGTGCGTAGACCTGGTTGTGCCGGCCGAGGAAGCACGGGTCGTGGTAGGTCACGCGCCGACCGGCCTCGTCGGCCGGCGCAGCGACCGGCGTCAGGCGGCCCTCCGCGACCAGGCGGTTGAGCAGCTCGGTGTGGTGCACCACGTCGTACCGGCCGCCGACCTGCGGGTACTCGCGCGCGAGCGTGTTGAAGCAGTGGGCGCACGTCACGACGACCTTCGTCGCCTTCGCCTCGGAGAGGGTCTCGACGTTCTGGGCGGCGAGGGTCTGGAACAGCAGCTCGTTACCGGCCCGCCGGGCGGGGTCGCCGGTGCACGACTCGCCCTCGCCGAGCACCGCGAACGACACCCCGGCGGTGTGCAGCAGCTCGGCGACGGCCCTCGTCGTGCGCTTGGCCCGCTCCTCGTAGGCGCCGGCGCAGCCGACCCAGAACAGGTACTCGACGTCGGCCGCGCTCCCCACGTCCACACCGACCACCGGCACCTCGAACGGCAGCCCCTTCGCCCAGTCGAGCCGGCCGCGCGCCGGCATGCCCCACGGGTTGCCCCGCCGCTCCAGCTTGGTGAAGGTGCCGGTCAGCTCGGCGGGGAACGCCGACTCCATCAGCACCTGGTAGCGCCGCAGGTCGGCGATGGTGTCGACGTGCTCGATGTCCACCGGGCACTGCTGCACGCAGGCGCCGCACATGGTGCAGCTCCACAGCACGTCGGGGTCGATCACCCCCGAGCCCACCAGGTCCATGCCGAGGTGCGGGTCCGTGACGGTGGGGTAGCGGCCGTCCGCGGTGCGGTGGGCGGCCGGGGTGGCGTCGTCGAGCGACGCGCGGGACGCGTGCGACGAGCCCGACGAGGCAGCGGGGCCGGTCGATCCTGTGGGGCCATCGGCCCCCGCAGCGCCGGCAGCCCGGGCGGCCCGCACGTACGGGGCGGTCGCCGCCGCCTGGTCCCGCAGCGCCAGCACCAGCAGCTTGGGGCTGAGCGGCTTGCCGGTGGCCCACGCCGGGCACTGCTCCTGGCAGCGCCCGCACTCGGTGCACGTGGCGACGTCCAGCAGCCCCTTCCACGTCAGGTCCTCGACGGCACCGACCCCGAGCCGGGCGTCGTCGGGAAGCTCCTCGATCGCGGCCAGGTCCAGCGGGGAGCCGTCGGGCGCACGCATCGGCGCCAGCGGACCGAGCGCCGGGCCGCCGGACGGACGGCGCCGCGCGTACACGTTCACCAGCGCGAGGAACCGGTGCCAGGCGACTCCCATGGTCGGCTGCACGCCGACCACCACGAACCAGGCCATCGAGCCGAGGATCTTCACGGTCGCGGTCAGCGTCACGGCCGTCTGCAGGCTCGTCGTCCCCGCCCCGGCCCAGGCCGAGCCGTACCAGGCCGTCAGCGGGAAGTGCCATCCGGACGCGATCGGCGACCCGGTACGGGCGGCGAGCGCGTACTCCAGCCCGCGCAGCGCCAGCACCGCGGCGACCACCAGCAGCACGGTCGCCTCGACGAACACCGCCTGTACCTGCGACGAGCCGAAGAAGCGCGACGCCTTCCGCTCGGCGGCCTCCTCGCCCCGCCGTGGCCGGATGACCTGGCGCAGCGCGATCAGGTAGACGATCCCGACCAACGACGCCCAGGCGATCCCCTCGGTCAACCACCCGACCGGCGGCAGGTGCCCGATCACCGGCAGCGAGTACGACGGGTCCACCACCTGCCCGTACCCGGACACCAGCGTGAGGAACAGGACGGGGAACGAGACCATCACCGCCCAGTGGGCGATGCCGACCCACACCCGCCGCTGGAACCGCAGGTGGAACACCACCTCGCGCAGCAGGGTCGCCAGCCGCGGGCCGACGGGACGCCAGCGACCCGGCAGGGGACGGCCGACGCGGATGGTCGCGACGATGCGCGCGACGCCCCACGCGAAGACGGCCACCCCGACCACCGTCGCGACGAGGACCAGTACGAGGCACGTCACCTGCAGCGGCGTCACCGGGACACGGTAACTGCTCGCCTCCGAGCGGCCGCTGCACGTTCGGCTCCCCAGGGCCCCACGGGCCTCCCGGTACCATGGCCGCAGCCCCCGCCCTCGACAGGACGGAGCGGACCGATGCTCTGGCTGCTGGCCACCCACCTGGCCGCAGCCCTCGTCGCGCCCGCACTGGTGGGACGCCTCGGACGTCGGGCGTTCTGGGTGTTGGCCCTGGTCCCGGCGTCGGCGGCGGTCTGGGCCCTGAGCTGGACGGAGCGCGTCCGCGGCGGTGCGGCCCCGCAGGTGACGGTCGGCTGGATCCCGGCCCTGGGGCTGGACCTCGACCTTCGGCTGGACACCCTGTCCTGGTTGATGACGCTGATCGTCGGTGGCGTCGGGGCGCTCGTGCTCGTCTACTGCCGGGCGTACTTCAAGGCCGATGCCCAGGGCCTGGGACGGTTCGCCGGGGTGTTCCTCGCCTTCGCCGGCTCGATGCTCGGCCTGGTGCTCAGCGACGACCTGCTGCTGCTGTTCGTCTTCTGGGAGCTCACCACGGTGATGAGCTACCTGCTGATCGGCCACTACGCCGAGAGCCGCAAGGCGAGCCGCCGGGCGGCGATGCAGGCGATCGTCGTCACCACGGCAGGCGGTCTGACGATGCTGGTGGGCCTGGTGATCCTGCAGCACGTCGCCGGCACCTCCCGGCTGAGCGAGCTGCTGGCGCACCCACCGCACGGGCCGGCGGTGACGGCCGCCGTGGTGTGCCTGCTGGTCGGCGCCGCGACCAAGTCGGCGCTGATCCCGTTCCACTTCTGGCTGCCGGCGGCGATGGCCGCGCCGACGCCCGTGAGCGCGTACCTGCACGCCGCCGCGATGGTGAAGGCCGGTGTCTACCTGGTCGCCCGGTTCGCGCCGGCCTACGCCGACCTGTCGGTGTGGCGGTGGCTGGTGCTGATCGGTGGCGGCGGGACGTTGCTGCTCGGCGGCTACCGGTCGCTGCGGCAGCACGACCTGAAGCTGGTGCTGGCGTTCGGGACGGTGAGCCAGCTCGGGCTGATCGTGCTGCTGGTGGGGCTCGGCACGCCGGCGGCGGCGCTGGCCGGGCTGGCGATGCTGGGCGCGCACGCGCTGTTCAAGGCGGCGTTGTTCCTGGTGGTGGGCACGGTGGACGCCGCGGCCGGGACACGCGACCTGCGCCGGCTGTCCGGCGTGGGCCGCGAGCTGCCGTGGGTGGCCGCCGCCGGCGCCCTGGCCGTCGCGTCGATGATCGGGCTGCCGCCGTTCGCGGGGTTCGTCGCCAAGGAGGCGGGGCTCGAGGCGGTAGCCGGGCTGGGCGGGGCGACCGGTGCGGTGGTGCTGACCGTGGTGGCGGTGGGGTCGGTGCTGACCGTCGCGTACGGGCTGCGGCTGTGGTGGGGCGCGTTCGCGACGAAGCGGGCCGTGCTGTCCGCCTCGGCGGTCGAGCACGCCGACGGCAGCGCGACGACGACCCCGATCAGCGCGGCCGCGGCCGACGGCGCACCGCCCGCGGCGCCGGCCGCCGTGCGGCCGTCGTCACCGGTGCTCGTCGTCCCGGCGCTGGTGCTGGCCGCCGCCGGGCTGGTGGTCGCGCTGGTGCCCGGCTACGGCGAGGGCCTGCTGCGCCCCTACGCCGACGCGTTCACCGCGAGCCACGCCGCGTCGGGTGCCGCCGCCGCGGCCGGTGCGCACGCCGGTCACCTCACCCTCTGGGCCGGCCTCACCCCCACGCTCGTCGTCACCGTCGCCGTGCTGCTCGCCGGTGCGCTCGCCTTCCGCGCCCGCGACGGCGTCGAGCGCGCCCAGGGCATGCTGCGGCTGCCGCCCCGGGTCGACGCGGACCACCTCTACCGCCGCTCGATGCGCCGGCTGGACGACGTCGCCGCCGACGTGACGGCGTTCACCCAGCGCGGTTCGCTGCCGGTGTACCTGGGCCTGATCCTCGGGGTCTTCGTGGTCGGCGTCGGCACCGCCCTGCTGACCGGCACCCGCCTGCCGACCCGCGTCGTGCCGTACCACGCGCTGACCGAGGTGGCGTTCGCGCTGGTCAGCATCGTGGCCGCGGTGCTGGCGGCCCGGGCCCGGCGCCGGCTGAAGGCCGTGATCCTCACCGGCATCGGCGGGTACGCGGTCGCCGGGCTGTTCCTGCTGCAGGGTGCACCGGACCTCGCGCTGACGCAGGTGCTGGTGGAGACCGTCACGCTGGTGGTGTTCGTGCTGGTGCTGCGGCGGCTGCCGCCGTATTTCTCCGACCGGCCGCTGGCCGGGTCCCGCTGGCTGCGGCTGGGGATCGGGGTGGCCGTCGGGCTGGTGGTGGCCGGCATCGGGCTGATCGCCCCGGGCGCGCGGGTGCACCTGCCGGTGTCGGCGGCGTACGCGCAGGAGGCGTACGCGTTCGGCGGCGGCAAGAACGTGGTCAACGTGACCCTGGTCGACATCCGCGCGTGGGACACCATGGGCGAGATCTCGGTGCTGCTGGTCGCGGCCACCGGCGTCGCGTCCCTCGTCTTCGTCTCCCGGCGCACCGGCCGCATCTTCCGCGCGCACGACGCGCCGGCCGACCGTGCCGTGTGGGGCGGCGCCGCCCACCCGCGGGCCGTCGAGGTGCGCGGCGGCGAGGGGGACCCGACCCGGGGTCCCGTGCCGGGTCCGACGACGAGGCCCGGACCGTCCGCCCCGGGATCCGGCCGGGCTCGCGAGTGGCTGCGCGCCGGGCGGACGCTGGCGCCGGTGCGCCGGTCGGTGATCTTCGAGGTGGTCGTCCGGCTGCTGTTCCACACCATGGTCATGTACTCGCTGTTCCTGCTGTTCAGCGGGCACAACAACCCCGGCGGCGGGTTCGCGGCCGGGCTGGTGACGGGCATCGCGCTGATCGTGCGGTACCTAGCCGGCGGGCGGTACGAGCTGGGCGAGGCCGCACCCGTGCAGCCCGGCGTGCTCCTGGGCACCGGCCTGTTCCTGGCCACGGGCGTGGCGGTGGCGCCGCTGCTGCTGGGCGGCTCGGTGCTCGAGTCGGCGATCGTCGAGGCGCACCTGCCGCTGGTCGGCGACGTGCACCTGGTGACCAGCCTGGGGTTCGACGTCGGCGTGTACCTGGTGGTGGTGGGGCTGGTGCTCGACGTGCTGCGCAGCCTCGGTGCCGAGCTGGACCGGCGTGCCGAGTTCGGCGAGGACGACGTCGAGGAGTCGGTGCCGGACCTGCGGCGCACGCCGCACCCCGCCGGGTTCCACCAGGGGGCGTCGCGATGATCGACATGACGCCCGACCTGACCCTCGTGATCACCGCCGCCGTGCTGGTGACGGTGGGCGTCTACCTGCTGCTGGAGCGCAGCCTGTCGCGCGTGGTGGTGGGGATCATCCTGATCGGCAACGGGCTGAACGTGCTGATCCTGGTGGCGGGCGGTTCCGCCGGGCGGCCACCGATCCTCGGCGGGCAGCCCGGGGCGCGCAGCGACCCGCTGCCGCAGGCGATGGTGCTGACGGCCATCGTCATCACCCTCGGCCTCACCGCGTTCCTGCTCGCCATGGCCTACCGCTCCTGGCAGCTGAACCGGCACGACGAGGTGCAGGACGACGTCGAGGACCGCCGCATCGCCCGCCTCGCGGCGCGCGACCGGCTGGCGGTGGCCGACCTGGACGCCGACGACACGTCGACCCTCGAGCAGGAGGCGGAGGAGGCGCGCGACGAGACGGACCGCGCGGTGGCGCTGGTGACGCCCGACGGGACGTCGGACGAGGTCCGGCCCGACGACCCCACCGCCGGCGCCGCCGCCGAGCCGCCCGAGGCAGGCCGATGAACGACTGGTCCTGGCTGGTCCCGCTGCCCGTCGTCCTCCCGCTGTCCGGCGCGGGACTGACGCTCGCCCTCTACCGCCGACCGCGCGTCCAGCGGATCGTCTCGGTGACGGTGCTGGTCGCCGTCCTCGTGGCCGCCGCGACCCTCGCGGTGCTCGCCGACCGCGGCCCGCTGGTCGCCGAGATGGGCAGCTGGGCGACGCCGGTCGGCATCAGCCTGGTGGCCGACCGCCTGTCGACCCTGATGCTCACCGTGTCGGCCGTCGTGGTGCTGTGCGTGCTCGTCTACTCCCTGGCGCAGGACCAGGGCGCCGGCGAGGAGTCCGCGCCGACCTCGATCTACCACCCCACCTACCTGGTGCTGGTGGCGGGGGTGGCCAACGCGTTCCTGTCCGGCGACCTGTTCAACGTGTACGTCGGCTTCGAGATCCTGCTCGCGGCGTCCTACGTGCTGCTGACCCTCGGCGGCAGCCGGGAGCGGCTGCGCGCGGGCAGCATCTACGTGGTCGTCGCCATCGTCAGCTCGTTCCTGTTCCTCGCCGCGATCGCCGCCGTCTACGCCGCCACCGGCACGCTGAACCTGGCGCACCTGGCGCAGCGGCTGCCGCAGATCGACCCCGGCGTCCGGCTGACGCTGCAGGTGATGCTGCTCGTGGCGTTCGCCATCAAGGCGGCCGTCTTCCCGCTCTCGGCCTGGCTGCCGGACTCGTACCCCACCGCCCCCGCCCCGGTCACCGCCGTGTTCGCCGGCCTGCTGACCAAGGTCGGCATCTACGCGATGATCCGCACCCAGTCGCTGCTGTTCCCCGGCGGGGCGGTGGACACGGTGCTGATGTGGGCCGCGCTGGCCACGATGCTGGTCGGCATCCTCGGCGCCGTGGCGCAGGACGACATCAAGCGTCTGCTCTCGTTCACGCTGGTCAGCCACATCGGCTTCATGGTGTTCGGCATCGCCCTGTCCACCCACGCCGGCTGGACGGCGGCCATCTACTACGTGGTGCACCACATCACGGTGCAGACCGCGTTGTTCCTGGTCACGGGCCTGATGGAGCGGTACGGCGGCACGCTGTCGCTGTCCCGGCTCGGCGGCCTGGCCCGGCTCTCACCGGTGGTGGCGGTGCTCTTCTTCGTCCCGGCGATGAACCTCGCCGGCATCCCGCCGATGTCCGGGTTCCTGGGCAAGCTCGGGCTGCTGCAGGCGGGCGTCGCGAACGGCACGCCGCTCGCCTGGACCCTGGTGGTCGGCAGCGTCGTGACGTCGCTGCTCACCCTGTACGCGCTGGTCAAGGCGTGGAACAAGGCATTCTGGCAGACGCCGCCCGAGCCGCTGCCGGCCGGTCACGTGCCGCCGGGCATGATCGGCGCCACCGGCGCCCTGGTCACCGCCAGCCTGGCGCTGACCGTGTTCGCCGGCCCGCTGTACGCCTACACCGGCCGTGCGGCACAGGCGCTGGCCGACCGGACGCCGTACATCCAGGCCGTCTTGCCCGAGGGTGACCGCGGCACCGGCCGCTCGGCCCATCTGGCCTCCTCACCGGGGGGTGCCGGATGAGGCGGCGCTCGCAGTGGCTGGGGATCGTGTGGCTCGCCGCCGTGTGGGTGCTGCTGTGGGGCGACCTGACCTGGGGCAACGTGCTGGCGGGCCTGCTGCTGGGAGCCGTGGTGACGTGGGGCCTGCGGATGGTGGCGGTCGACTTCCACGGGCGGGTGCACCCGTGGCGGGTGCTGGTGCTGCTGGTCCGCTTCGCCGTCGACGTGGTGCGCGCCTCGATCGAGGTCGCGACCATCGCCCTCACCCCGGGGTACACGCCCCGCGGCGCGGTGATCGGCGTACAGCTGCGCAGCCACTCGGACCTGTACCTGACGCTCACCGCCGAGCTGGTGTCCCTGGTGCCCGGCTCGCTGGTGGTCGAGGCGCACCGCCTCACCGGGATGCTCTACCTGCACGTGCTGGACCTCGACCGGTCGGGCGGCGTCGAGGCGGTGCGGGCCGACGTGCTCGCGCAGGAGGAACGGCTGCTGCGCGCCCTCGCGTCGCCGCAGGAGCAGGCCGCGGCGGGGATGGTGCCGGCATGAGCGCGGGCCGGGCGGCCTCGCGGCGTCGGGTGGTGACGGCGTGAGCGCCGCGATGGGGGTCGCGGTCGCGGTGGCGGCGGTGCTGATCCTGGTCGGCGCCGTGCTGGCGATCGTCCGCGCCGAGCGGGGGCCGTCGATGCTGGACCGGACCATCGCCTTGGACATCGTGGTGACGTGCCTGGTCGCGGCCGTGGCGCTGTACGCCTCGCTCGAGCGGCGGGCCGACGTGGTGCCGATCCTGGTGGTGCTGTCCCTGGTCGGCTTCATCGGGTCGGTGACCATCGCGCGGTTCGCCGCCGTCGAGCCGGAGGACGCGGGGCGGGTGCGCACCCGCGAGGAGGTCGCGGCGGAGGACGAGGCCCGGCTGCGCGCCGAGCTGGCGGAGGCGAAGGCGCGGGAGGTCCCGGACGCGACAGAGGACGACGACCAGGTGGGCGACCCGGCGGCGAGCGAGGACGACCAGCCCGCGGGCGACCCGGCGGCGCCTGCTTCCGACGACGGAGGCGCCCGATGACCGCCGCCGCCTGGACCACCGTCGCCGACGTCGCGTCGATCGTGCTGATGCTCGGCGGGGCGTTCCTCTGCTTCGCCGCCGGCGTCGGGGTGCTGCGCTTCCGCGACCTGCTGGCGCGCATGCACGCCGCCACCAAGCCGCAGGTGCTGGGTCTGGTGCTGGTGCTGGCCGGGCTGGCCCTGCGGCTGCGCAGCGGCGGTGCGGTGTGGGCGCTGGTGCTCGTCGTGGTGTTCCAGCTGCTCACCGCACCCGTCGCCGCGCACCTCGTCGGACGCGCGGGCTACCGCACGGGCAAGGTGAGCCCGGGCGTGCTGGCGGTCGACGAGCTGACGGCCGAGCTCGACCGGCGGCACGCCGCCGGGGCGCCCGCCGACGACGAGGACGGCGGCTCCGGGGCCGACATCGGCTGAGCTACGCCGGCAGCTCGGGCCGCTTGCTGGTGACCTTCGCCGTCAGCCGGGCGGTGCCCCGGCTGGCCAGCGCGCGGGCCAGCGCCACGACGGCCCCGGTGATCGCCGCGGCCAAGAGCACCTCCCGCAGGCTGATGTCGTCGTCCTGCGACTCGGGCGCCGGCGGCTCGTGCCCGGCCGCGGCCACCCACGCGCGGTCCAGCAGCTTCTGCGCCACCCACGCGGCGCCGACGGCCACGCCGGCGCCCACCAGCTTGGCCAGCATCGACGGGGACTGCTTCTCGGGCATGCGGGCCTCCGGTCTGCGGCGGGACGACGAGCACCGACGCTAGCGCCGTCCCCGCCGCGCCGCTGGCCGCGTGGCCGCGGCTCACCCGGCACGCGGTCGTCCCAGGGCTGCGCCGGACGGCCGTGAGGGTTACCGTCAAGGGCATCCACTCGATGGATGAGGTGACCGGCGATGACGCGTGAACACCCGCTCGAGCATCGGCTCGACCGCCGTCCGGAGCCCCACGGTGACCAGCTGACCAGCGTCGGTCGCCACCGCTCCGAGCACCTGACGAACCTGCGGACGGAGCACCCCGTGGACCATCGTGCCGAGCCGCACCACACCCCGGCGGTCCTGCACCGCGAGGTGGTCTCCGTCGACGTGCCGCTGCCGGCGGACGTCGTCTGGGAGCACGTCCGCAAGCCCGAGCTGATCCACCGCTGGTACGGCTGGGACCGGGACGACCTGACGGACGACATCGAGCGGATCTTCGTCGAGCACGCCGAGGTGGAGCACGACCACGTGCCCGGCACGTCCATCCGGCGGCTGCGCTGGCACCACCACGAGGACCTCGAGCTGCGCTGCCGGGACGACAACCCCGGTCACACCCTGGTCACGGTGCACCGTGCCGCCCGCGACCTGTCCGTCTCGTTCGACGGCGCCCGGGACGTGGTCGACGAGAACTGGATCAGCTCCGTCCACCAGCTGCACTTCGCGCTGACCGTGCACCGCGGGGAGGACCGCCGCACGTTCGCGGTGCACGGCCTGGACGCCGGCCCCCACCAGAACCCGTTGATGTACCGGGCGGGGCTGCACGGCGCGCGCGGCGTGCCGATCGGCGGTCACGTCGAGGCGACCCGCCCGGACGGCACCAAGGTGGGCGGGACGGTGGTCTACCGGACCGACCTGCAGTTCGGCGTGTGGTTGCACGGCATCGCCGAGTCGCTGCTGGTGATCCAGGAGGTGCCGGTGGCCAGCCACCCGCCGCACGGCGCGGTCAACGCGATCCTCAACACGTACGGCCTGTCCGACGAGCTGCGCGCCGAGGCGCAGCGCCGCTGGGCCGGCTGGTGGGACGGCCACCGGCACCACGCCTGACGGACCCGCACCCGACGGACCCGCACGCGACGGACCCGCACCCGACGGCCGCGGTAGGGCCTACAGTGGTCGCTGCCAGGTGCCGCTGACTCCGGCCGGCCGGAAGCCGAGCGCGACGTTGATCGCCAGCATCCAGCGGTTCTCCTGCGCGTTCCACGTGCCGACGCGGTGAACCGACGGCCGCTGCCGGGCCAGCGCCGCGAGGTTGGCTGTCTTGACAAGCATCCCGAGCCGGTGCCCCCGGTGGGCCGCCACCACCAAGGTGTCGCCCTGGTGCACGTACTCGTCGGTGTGCGACGGCATCCAGAAGTTGGTGAACGCCGCCAGCCGTCCCGTCGGCACGTGCTCCGCCGCCGTCACCAGCAGCTCGTAGCCCGCGTCGTGCAGCATCCGCTCCTGCGCCCGGACCCGCTCGCCGTCCCACACCTCCGGCCGCCAGTCGACCTCGCCGAGCGGTGCGTCCGTGCTCATCTGCGCCAGCAGGCCGGCGTACTCCTCCAGCCACTGCTCCGGGACGTCGGTTCCCCAGGTGTGCAGGCGGTAGTCGGCGCCGGCCGCCGCGGCGGCGCCGTCGGCGTGCCGGCGCAGCAGCGCGGGGTCGACGGGCAGGTCGAGCTGCGAGCGCCGGTCCACCTGCGCCAGCCTCCAGCCCGCCCGACGCAGCCAGACGACCGCCGGGTTCTGGAGGCTGACGCGCCCGGCGCCGGTCGGTGCCTCGAGCGCTCCGGGTCCGGCTGGCGGCTCGACGCGGTCGGAGGTGTGGGTCATCAGCAGCGTCCGACCGTCGGCGCGGGCCACGGCGGCGGCGGCGTCGAGGAGCGCGGTGCCGATGCCCCGGCGCCGGTGCTCCGGCAGCACGTTGACCAGGACGAACGCGCTGTGGCGGTTGTCACGCACGGGCAGGCCGACGGTGGCCTCGCCGAGGACGGACGCGACAGCGCGCCCGCGGTCCCCGTCGTCGGCGTCGTCGGCCACCGCGACCAGCCGCACCGTTCGCTCGGCGTCCGCGTCCCGCAGCTCGGCCAGCTCGGCCCGCGGCGAGTCGGCGAGGTCGGCGCTGCCCCACACGTCGACGGTGCCGGCCGTGCGGACGCGGTTGGCGCCGAGCAGCAGCCAGGCATCCGGGGCGTCGAGCGTCGTGGGCACCGGCACCTCGCGCACGGTCCACGTGGTGGTGGTCGTCATGCCCCCAGGGTCGACGCCCGGCCCCGGTCCGGTCGAGGGAATTGAGGCAGCCCCGGGGCCATTGTCCGGTGCGGCCTACACTGGGTTTCGGACATCCGAACTTTCGGAGGGACATGGGTGTGGACCCGGCCGTCGGACTCGGCACCGACGCGCCCGAGCCCGCGTCACCGTCCCTCGACGTGGCCCACCCGGTTGGACCGCCACGCGCCGTGCCGCTGGCGGCGGCCCCGCCGTCGACCGGCTCACCGCGGCTGCCCCGTCGCCCGATCCGCGCTCGCGGGGGCCTGCTGCACCTGCTCGGGCCCGCCTTCGTCGCCTCGATCGCCTACGTCGACCCCGGCAACGTCGCCGCCAACCTCACCGCCGGCTCCCGCTACGGCTACCTGCTGCTGTGGGTGCTGGTCGCGGCGGACGTCATCGCGGTGCTGGTGCAGTACCAGTCGGCACGCCTCGGCCTGGTGACCGGCCGGTCCCTGCCGGAGGTGCTGGGCGACCGGATGCCGCGCGGCGGTCGCCTGGCGTTCTGGGTGCAGGCCGAGGTGGTCGCGGGCGCCACCGACCTGGCCGAGGTGGTCGGCGGTGCGTTGGCCCTGCAGCTGCTGTTCGGCCTGCCGCTGGCGCTCGGCGGGCTGATCGTCGGCGTCGTGTCGCTGGCGCTGCTCGCCACCCAGGACCGGTACGGCCAGCGCCGGTTCGAGCTGGTGGTGGCGAGCCTGCTCGCGGTGATCGGGCTCGGGTTCCTCGCCGGTCTGGCGGTACGTCCGCCAGACGCCGCCGGCGTGCTGCACGGCCTGGTGCCGCACTTCGCGGGAACCGACTCGGTGCTGCTGGCGGCCAGCATGCTCGGCGCCACCGTGATGCCGCACGCGATCTACGCGCACTCGGCGCTCGCGCGGGACCGGCACGGGCACCTCGGCACCGGTGCGGCCCGCGCCCGGCTGCTGCGCGCCACCCGGTGGGACGTCGGCGGTGCGCTCGCCGCCGCCGGCGTGGTCAACATCGGCCTGCTGCTGCTCGCCGCGACCGGCCTGCGCCACGTCCCGGGCACCGACTCGATCCCCGGTGCGCACGCCGCGATCGTCGCGTCCCTCGGCACCGCCGTCGGCCTGGCGTTCGCCATCGGCCTGCTGGCCAGCGGCCTGGCGTCGACGTCTGTCGGTGCCTACGCCGGGTCGGTGGTGATGGACGGGCTGCTGCACCGCCGGGTCCCGCCGCTGGTCCGCCGCACGGTCACGCTGGTGCCGGCCGTGGTGCTGCTGGCCCTCGGCGCCGACCCGACGTGGACGCTGGTGGTCAGCCAGGTGGTGCTCAGCTTCGGCATCCCGTTCGCCCTGGTGCCGCTGGTCCGACTGACGCGCGACAGGCGGCTGATGGGCGCGGAACGCACCGGGCCGTGGCTCAACGCGGTGCTGCTGGCCGTCGTCGGGCTCGTCGTCGCGCTCAACGTCGCCCTGCTGGTGCTCATCCTGCGGTAGCCCGTGGGGCCGTCGGCAGTCCCGTCGGCCCAGCCCAGCGGGGGAGTGCCGGGGTAGGGCCCTCGGTCCCAGGGGGCCGGAAATCGCCGTGCCTACCCTGACGGTGTCCATCTCTGGACCCGTGAGGAATGCAATGTCGCACCTCCAGACCCGGCCCCGTGCCGGCACCGACGCCGCCGCCGACGGCGCGCACCGCAGCGCGCCCGCACCTCGACCGGTTCTCGTCGGACTTCCATCCCTGCGCGTGTTCGGACGGGCATCGTGACCACTTCGCACCCATTCCCCGGCATCCCCGACGTCATCAACGGCAACGGCGCCGTCGCCCACGTGATGAAGCACGTGTGCGGCGGGGTGATCGGCTACCCGATCACGCCGTCCACCGAGATCTCCGAGACCTTCGAGGCGGCGCGCGCCGAGGGCCAGCTCAACGTCTGGGGCAAGCACCCGTTCTTCGTCGAGACGGAGGGTGAGCACTCCGCCCAGTCCGGCGCGCTCGGTGCGGCGCTGACCGGCGGCAGCTACGTGTCCAACGCCTCGTCCAGCCAGGGCATCCTCTACGCGCTCGAGTCGCACTACGTGACGGTCGGCAAGAAGATCGGCGGCTTCGTGCTGCAGGTCGCCGCGCGCGTGGTGTCCAAGCACTCCCTCAACGTGATGGCGGGTCACGACGACGTCTACGCCCTCCTGCCCGCGGGCTACACCATCCTGTTCGGCGCCAACCCGCAGGAGGCGGCCGACCTCGCGGCGATCTCCTACCGCGCCTCGGCACTGTCGCTGATCCCCGTCGCCAACGTGATGGACGGCTTCGCCACCAGCCACGTGATGAGCGAGGTGCTGCTGCCCGAGCCGGACCTGCTGCGCGCCTACCTGGGCGACCCTGGCGGCCGCATCCCGTGCCCGACGGTGGCGCAGGAGATGCTGTTCGGCGCCAAGGGCCGCGTGTTCTCCCTCAACCAGTACCTGGATCGGCACGTCGAGGACCTGGCGCCGGAGGACCTGGCCGCCGTGCGTGCCCACCTCGCGGCCATCGCGGAGAAGGTCGAGGCGGACGACGCCGGTGACCTGGTGGCCGAGACGGCGGCGTGGCTGCCGGCCGACCTGCAGGGTCAGTGGCGGCGAGCCTGGGTGAACGCGTGGCCGCGCGGCACACGGCAGCGGGTCCCCGCCCTGGTGGACGTGCACAACCCCGGCCTCACGGGCCCGGTGCAGAACCAGCCGGACTTCCAGGCCGGTGCCGTCGACCACCGCACGCACTTCGTCTCCGCCGTGCCCGCGCTGGTGCGCCAGGCGATGGCCGAGTACACCGAGCTGACCGGCCGCGAGTACGCGCCCGTGCGCGCCTACGACTGCGAGGACGCGGACTACATCGTCGTCGGCCTCGGCTCCATCACCGACGACGCCCGTGCGGTGATCCCGTACCTGCGCTCCCGCGGCGTCAAGGTCGGCGTCCTCAACATCACGCTGCTGCAGCCGTTCCCCGAGGCTGAGGTGGTCGAGGCGCTGCGCAACGCGCAGGCCGTCACGGTGCTGGAGCGGTCCGACGACACCGCGCTGACGCGCATGGTGACGCAGGCGCTGTTCCGCGCGCGGGCCAACGGTGAGGGCGGCGTGGCCCACCCCGGCATCCCCGCGATCACCCGCAGCCCCCGGCTGACGACGGCGATCTTCGGGCTCGGCGGCCACGACGTGCAGCCGCGGCACCTGGTGGCCGCGTTCCGCAACATGGCCGACGGCGGCAGCGCGCCGCTGGTGTACCTCGGCTCGCAGTTCTTCTCGTCCGACGCCCCGCCGGCCGCCGCCGCGCTCCAGGACCGGCTGCGGGCTGCGTACCCCGAGACGGTGGCGATGGCCCTGACCACCGAGCCGAACCCGGCCCTGCTGCCGCCCGAGGCGCTGCGGATCCGGTTCCACTCGGTGGGCGGGTACGGCACGGTCGCCAGCGGCAAGCTGCTCACCGACGTGCTGGCCGGCGTGCTCGAGATGCACAGCAAGTCGGCACCGAAGTACGGCTCGGAGAAGAGCGGTGCGGCGACCAACTTCTACATCACGCTGAGCCCCGAGCCGGTGCTGCTGACCAACGCCGAGCTGGAGGACGTGGAGGTCGTCGTCTCCCCGGACCACCAGGCCTTCGTGCACACCAACCCCCTCAAGGGGCTGGTCGAGGGCGGCACGTTCATCATGCAGTCCGACCTGGCGCCGCTGGACCTGTGGCGGTCGCTGCCGGCCCACGCCCGCCGCACCATCCGCGAGCGGCACATCCGGTTCCTGGTGGTCGACGCGTTCGCCGTCGCCCGCAAGCACGCGCCGACCCCCGAGCTCGAGACCCGCATGATGGGCATCGCGTTCATCGGCGCCGTCGCCGGTCACGTCGACCGGGTGTCCCACGGCGCCACCGCCGAGGCGATCGAGGCGAAGATCCGCGCGCAGATCTCCAAGAAGTTCGGCCGCAAGGGCGACGCCGTCGTCGAGGCCAACATGTCGGTGATCCGCGACGGCGTCGCCGCGACGCACCTGGTGGCGTACGACGAGCCGGAGTTCCTCGCCGCCGAGCAGCAGCCGGCCGTCCGCAGCACCCGGACCCTGGCGCTGTCCGCGTCGATGTGCCCGACGGCCACCGGCGCCCGCGCCACGGCGCTGTTCGACCCGGCGTACTACGAGGACCTGATCGCCCGGCCGTTCCGCGAGGGCACCATCGGCGAGGCCCCCGTGCTCCCCGGCACCGGCCTGTTCATGCCGGTCGGCACCGGCGCCGCCAAGGACAAGGGGATCTTCCGGCGCACCGTGCCGGCGTTCGACCCCACCTCCTGCACCGGCTGCCTGGAGTGCTCGCTGGTCTGCCCCGACGCGGCCATCCCGACGCAGGTGCACGAGATCCACGACCTGCTGACCACGGCGATCGGCCAGATCGACGCCCCGGAGCCGCAGCGGGAGGCGCTGCGGGCCCAGGTGTACCCGTGGGCCGAGGCGATCCGGCGCAGCTACCGCGACGACTCGTCCGACCGGTCGTTCGCCGACGTCGCGGCGGCTGCGGCGAGCACGCTCGACCCGAACCAGCGCGCGGTGATCCGCAACCTCGACGCGGTGGTCGCGCAGCTGGCGACGTTCCCGGTGGCCCGCACGCGGCCGTTCTTCGACGCGATGGAGAAGGAACAGCCGGGCACCGGCGGCCTGTTCTCCGCCGTCGTCGACCCGTGGAAGTGCACGGGCTGCCTGCAGTGCGTCGACGTGTGCGGCCCCGGCGCGCTGACGTCCGTGGACCAGGACGCCGACGTGCTGGAGACGCTCCAGCAGCGGTTCGAGACGATGACGCGGCTGCCGAACACGCCGTCGCGCTTCACCGCCGGCGCCACATCTCCGGACGGCGACACCAAGCGGCTGATGCTCGACCACACCGCCTACTACTCGACCACCGGCGGTCACGGCGCGTGCCGCGGCTGCGGCGAGGTGACCGCGATCCGCCTGGTCACGGCCCTGAGCCACGCGGTGGGCGAGGACAAGCGGCGCTCGCACCTGCGCGAGCTGGACGAGGTGCTCGACGGCCTGCACTCCACCCTGGAGGCGCTGGACGCTCGCGCAGACGACGAGACGGACGAGGGGGCCGGCTCCGTTCTCAACCCCGCCACCCGCGCGCGGATCGACCGGATCACCGGTGCGATCGAGCAGCTGGAGCACCGCCAGTACCTGTACGAGGGCGGCCCGACCGGCAACGGCCCGGCGCCGGTCGTCATCGCCAACTCCACCGGCTGCTCCAGCGTGTACGCGTCCACCATGCCGTTCACGCCGTACCTCGACCCGTGGGTCAACAGCCTGTTCCAGGACGCCCAGCCGCTGGCCGTCGGCCTGTTCGAGGGCATCGTCGCGCAGGTGATCCCGCAGGTGCGGGCGCTGCGCGTCGCCAAGCTCGAGCTGGCGGGCGAGTACGACCCGGCGGTGCACGACGCGGCGCTGCGGACGTTCGGCTGGCGGGACTTCACCGACCAGGAGCTGGCGTTGCTGCCGACGTTCCTCACCATCGGCGGTGACGGCGCGAGCTACGACATCGGGTTCGGTGCGATGTCCCGCGTGCTGGCGGGCGGGACGCCGATCAAGGCCCTGGTGCTGGACACCGGCGCGTACTCCAACACCGGCGGGCAGGCGTCCACCGCCAGCTTCACCGGTCAGGACTCCGACCTGGCGCGGTACGGCAAGGCCCACCGCGGCAAGCGGGAGCACCGCAAGGAGCTGGGGCTGCTGGCGTCGTTCCACCCGAACGTCTTCGCCTGCACCACGTCGTCCGCGCTGCACGGGCACTTCCTGTCCACGGCGGCGGAGATGCTCGCCTACAGCGACGGCGCCGCCGTCATGGAGGTGTACGCCCCCTGCGGCACCGAGAACGGGATCGCGGAGAACCTCTCCAACGCCCGTTCGCGGCTCGCGGTGGAGTCCCGGATGAGCCCGCTGTTCGTGCACGACCCGCGGCGCGGGGACACCCTGCCGGAGCGGTTCAGCCTGGACGGCAACCCGGACGTCGATGGGCTGTGGACCAGCTCCACGGTCGAGTACGTCGACGAGAACGGTGCGCTGCAGCTGCTGAGCACCCCGCTGACCCCGGCCGAGTTCGCGCTCGGCGAGGTGCGGTTCTCCAAGCAGTTCCACCGGTTGCGTCCCGACGAGGAGGCGGCCGCGACGCCGATCGCCGAGTACGTCGAGCTGGCCCCGGAGGCCCGAGCCGGTCGCGTGCCGTTCGTGCAGGCGACCGACGCGGACCGGCACCTGATCAAGGTGGCGTGCTCCGCGGCGATCGTCGACCTGGTCGAGGACCGCAAGCACTACTGGCAGACGCTGCAGTTCCTGTCCGGACGGACCGGCGCGACGTTGTCGGCGGCGCACCGGGCCGAGATCGCCGAGCTGACCGCCCAGTACGAGCAGGCGGTGACCGCCCGGGAGTCGACGCTGGACGAGATCGCGGCGGCGATGGCCGAGCTGGCGGCGTCCAGCGCGGCACCGGCCGGCATGGGCCAGACGATCCAGCTGCGGCCCACCGGGTTCGCGGGTGCTGCTCCGGCGGCGGCTGCGGCGGGGACGGCGACGGCGGTCGCCGACCGGCCGATCTGGCTGGACCCGGCGGACGAGCACCTGTGCAACGACTGCGGCACCTGCTACCAGGAGCTCCCGCAGATCTTCGAGAAGGCGACGATCGTGGTCGACGGCGCCGCCCAGACGGTCGGTCGCATGAAGGCCGGCGCGCTGGACGGTCTGGAGATCACGCCGGAGCTGGCCAAGCGGATCGCCCGGGTCAAGGCCACGTGCGACGCGGAGATCATCCGATGAGCACGCCAACCGTTCCTCGTACCGAGGGGGCCGCCGGCTCGCCTGACGGCCGGGAGGACGTGCTGCGCTGGGCGGGCGCCCGCACGGCGCTCGAGCAGACGCAGGACGAGGTGTCGGCGCTCGGCGCCAGCCCGGCGGTCTCGTCGTTCCGCAACCAGCTCAGCCTGCTGGAGAAGCGCCTGGTCGCCGACCCACGCTCGTTCCGCGACATGTTCGTCGCGGACGGCATGGCGGCCGTCGCCTGGGAGTTCCAGCAGCCGGAGCTGTCCGCCGGGTTCGTCAACCGGCTGTGGGACATGCTGCTGCGCGGCGACGAGGTCAGCACCGTGCTGATGCGGTTCCTGTGGGACCTGCCGGTCGGCAAGAAGCGGGCGTTCATCCGCGGCATCGACAAGCACCTGTCCGACCGCTACCCGATGTTCGACGGCCTCTCGGTGGACTGGCCGGCGGGCAACACGATCCCGCCGTACGTCCGCTCGGCGGAGGACCGTGCGGTCGACTTCGGCCTGGTGAACAAGGGGTACCTCGGCTACATGGACCTGGGCTACACCGCCCGGGACGTGGACCTGTTCGTCTGGCTGGAGGCGCTGCGCGACAAGCAGTGCGCCGAGTCGCCGTGCGAGCTGGGCGTGCTGGTCGAGGGCCACAAGGAGCCGCAGGGCGGCTGCCCGGTGAAGATCCACATCCCGCAGATGATGGAGCTGATCGGCACCGGCCGGTTCCGCGAGGCGCTCGAGATGCTCGAGTCGTGCAACCCGCTGCCGGACGTCACCGGCCGGGTGTGCCCGCAGGAGCTGCAGTGCCAGGGCGTCTGCCTGCACAAGACGGCCATGTCGATCGGCCAGCTCGAGTGGTTCCTGCCCGAGCGCGAGAAGCTGGTGGACCCGGGGGCCGCGGCCCGGCGGTTCGCCGGGGTGCGCGACCCGTGGGTGGCGCAGGCCAAGCCTCCGGTGGCGATCGTGGGCTCTGGTCCGTCGGGGCTGATCAACGCCTACCTGCTGGCCGCCGAGGGCTTCCCGGTGACCGTGTTCGAGGCGTTCCACCAGCTCGGCGGCGTCCTGCGGTACGGCATCCCCGAGTTCCGGCTGCCCAACGAGCTGATCGACGACGTGGTCGCCAAGATCAAGCTCCTCGGCGGACGGTTCGTCACCAAC
Source organism: Cellulomonas sp. NTE-D12 (assembly GCF_027923705.1). NCBI lineage: Bacteria > Bacillati > Actinomycetota > Actinomycetes > Micrococcales > Cellulomonadaceae > Cellulomonas > Cellulomonas electrica. The sequence goes on from NZ_AP026442.1 coordinate 231,757, forward strand.
TTCGTCGTCGGCAAGACGGCCACCCTGCAGGACCTGCGCGACGCGGGGTTCTGGAAGGTGTTCGTCGGCACCGGTGCCGGCCTGCCGCGGTTCATGAACGTGCCCGGCGAGCACCTGCTCGACGTGATGAGCGCCAACGAGTTCCTCACCCGCGTCAACCTGATGCAGGCGCTGCGCGAGGAGTACGAGACGCCCCTGCCGGCCACCGCCGGCAAGCAGGTGCTGGTGGTCGGGGGCGGCAACACCGCGATGGACGCGGCCCGCACCGCCCGCCGGCTCGGCGGCAACGTGACGATCGTCTACCGCCGCACCCAGGCGGAGATGCCGGCGCGCGTCGAGGAGCTGGAGCACGCGCTCGAGGAGGGCATCGGCTTGTCGGTGCTCGTCTCGCCGACGGAGTTCCTGGGCGACCCGCAGACGGGGTTCGTCAAGGGGGCCGTCCTGGAGGAGATGGAGCTCGGTGAGCCGGACGCCTCCGGACGTCGTCGTCCGATCGCCACCGGCCGCACCCGCACCGTGCCGGCCGACCTGGTGATCATGGCGCTCGGCAACGCCGCGAACCCCCTGATCAAGGACTCGGAACCGCGGCTGCAGGTGTCCAAGTGGGGCACCATCGACCTCGGCCACGAGGGGTCGCAGGAGACGACGCTGTCCGGCATCTACACCGGTGGCGACGCGGCTCGCGGCGGGTCGACGGCCATCCGGGCCGCCGGTGACGGCCAGGCCGCCGCGCGGGAGATCCTCGGCTCGATCGACGTGCCGGACGAGCAGGTGGCCGCGATGGTCGCCACCGCCCGCCGGTACACCGAGGAGGCCGCGTCCCGCCCGGTGATCCTGGCCAAGCGCACGCTCAGCCCCGGCATCGAGGAGCTGACCGTGCACGCCCCGGTGATCGCCCGTGCGGCGCAGGCCGGCCAGTTCGTCCGCGTGCTCCCCACGTCGGACGGCGAGCTGGTCCCGCTGACGCTGGCCGACTGGGACGCCACCGCCGGGACCGTGTGCCTGGTGGTGCAGCAGGTGGGTGTCAGCAGCGCCCTGCTCAACGCGATGGCCCCGGGCGACGCGCTCGCGGGCATCGCCGGCCCGCTGGGCCGCCCCAGCGAGCTGCACCGGTACGACGAGGGTTCGACGGTCGTCTTCACCGCCGGCGGCCTGGGCCTGCCGCCGGTGTACCCGATCGCCCGCGAGCACCTGCGTCTCGGCAACCACGTGACGCTGATAGCCGGGTTCCGCACCAAGGACCTGATGTTCTGGACGGCCGACGACGAGCGGGTCGGACGGCTGCAGGCCGAGTTCGGCGACCTGCTCGACGTGGTCTACGCGACCAACGACGGCTCGTACGGCGTGCACGGGTTCGTCACCACGCCGCTCGAGGAGATGCTGAAGGCGGGACGGTCCATCGCCGAGGTGGTCACCATCGGCCCGCCGCCGATGATGCGCGCGGTGTCCGACCTGACGGCCCCGTACGGCGTCCCGTGCGTGGCCAGCCTCAACTCGATCATGGTGGACGCGACCGGCATGTGCGGCGCCTGCATGGTGCCCGTGACGCTGGACGGCAAGCTGGTGCGCAAGCACGCGTGCATCGACGGGCCGGAGATCGACGCCCACACCATCGACTGGGACAAGTTCCTGCCGCGGTTCGGCCTCTTCCGCGCGCAGGAGCAGGCCAGCAGGGTTCGGCACGGGATGGGCTGAGCCCGGGTGGGGCGGGTCGACGTGACCCGCTCGAAGGACTGAAGGACCGACGGCGCCCCTGCGAACACCAGCGGGGGCGCCGTCCCACGTCCGCCGGCACGTCCTTCACCCACCCCTCCACCCACGCCTCCACCCACGCCTCCACCCACCCGGCCACCCGGCTGGCGTCCCGGCCCCGCACGCGGCCGCGAGACGAGCACTTTGCACCCGAGGGAGCACTTCTACGTGCTCATGTCGGGGTTGTTGTGCTCATCTCATGGGACCCGGAGCGACCACGGCCGCACCTGCAGTCAGCGGGCGCGCAGGTGGGGCCGGCGGACCAGTGGGACGTCCGCGGGGAGCAGCCGGCGCACGCGCGTGAGGAGCAACTGCGGAGTGCGGAGGTCTTCTTTGGTGACGCGGAGCACCCGCCAGCCGGCTTCGACGATCGCGTCGTGCCTCCTCTTCTCCAGGACCAGCGCCTCGGTGTCCGTGTACTTCGGTCGACCGTCGTACTCGAGCAGCACCCGCCAGAGCTCCCAGCCAAGGTCGGCCCAGAACGTGCCGAGCCGGGTGTCGACCGGCACCTGGGACGCCGGTTCGGGCAGCCCACCCGCCAGCACGAGGAACCGCAGCGCCGACTCCTGGACCGACTCGGCTCCCGGGTCGGCGAGGGCGATCACCTGCCGGGCACGGGCCATCCCTCGACCCCGCGGATCCTGCTCGGTGAGCACCCGAAGCTCGTCGCGATCGACGCCGCGGCGCAGCGCCCCGTCCACCGTGACGAGACCGGCGAGCGGTGCCATCGAGCGGGCGCAGTCGAGCGCTGTCCGGACGACGGTGGTGACCGGCAGACCGGCCAGCTCCGTGGTCGCCGTCCCGTCCAGGACCCCGAGGTGCCGATGGACGGTCGGGTCACGCCGGCTTCCCGGCCTGGCGCGCTGGTAGACGTGGACCTGCGAGGGGACCGACCAGAGAGGTAGGCCCCACAGCAGCGCCGCCGACGCGTGTCCGAAGACGTGGGGCGCGCGGAGCTGGTGATGCACACCGAGGACCTGAGCGAGAGCGACCGCGTGGAGATCGCCCGCGGTCCGGGCCCTCACGTAGGTACCTCGGCGCACACGACGCCACTCGTCGGCACGGAGACGGGCTTCGACGTCCTGCTGAAGGTGGTCCCGTGCGAGGTGCACGCAGGGCGGCGACGGCGGAGAGGTGGAGGCGGAGCCGGCTCGCGTTGGCATGCCCGACGGTCTCCCCGGTGCGGATGCCTCGGGTCACCACACGGCGAAGCAGTGACGCCTGCGCGCGGAGCGCGGGCTGTGGGGACGCGGTGCCGAGCGCCCGATGGTCGCAGTTTGCTGGGGTGTGCGAGGCCGTGGGTCAGACGTGAGCACATCGCACCCAGGTGGGCACTTGCATGTGCTCACCTCGGCGCGGATGTGCTCGTCTGGTGCGGACGCGGAGCGTGCACGTGGCCGATAGCGTGCGCGCATGGTGCTGTGGCAGGTGATCGGGTGGGTCGGGTCCGGGCTGGTCGTCCTGTCGTTGATGCAGGCGCGGGTGCTGCGGTTCCGGTGGATGAACCTGGCCGGGGCCGTGGTGGCGACCGTGTACAACGCCGTGTTCGCCATCTGGCCGTTCGCCGCGATGAACGGGGCGATCGCCGTGATCGACGTGTACTGGCTGTGGCGGCTGCTGCGGGAGCGGCACGACTCGGCGGTGTACGAGGTGGTGGAGGTGGCGCCGGACGACGCCTACCTGCAGCACGTGCTCGGCGTGCACGCCGCGGACATCGCGCAGTTCCGGGCGCCGGCGCCGGGGACACCCGTGGCGGAGCGGGGTGCCGACGGGCGCGTCGCGTTCCTCGTCGTGCGCGGCGACGAGACCGTGGGCGTGGTGCTGGTGCGGCGTCTCGACGAGGGCGTCGGGTACGTGGAGCTCGACTGGGTGACACCGCGGTTCCGCGACTTCACGCCGGGGGAGTTCGTGTACCGACGCAGCGGCGTGTTCGCCGAGCACGGGTTCCGCCGGCTCGTGGCACCGGCCGGCGAGTCGGACTACCTGACCCGCGTCGGCTTCCGCCGCGAGGCGGACGGCTGGGTGCGCGAGGTGGCGGCCGCCTGACGCGTGCGCGGCTGCCCTGTGGGCGAGCCGCCGGCATCAGGGCGCGCCGGCCCTGGGGCCGGCGTCAGGGGCGGGCCGGCCTCACGGGTTGGCCGCGTCGATCGCCGCGAGGCGCGGGTCGCCGATCACGCCCATCACCACCCGGATGCCGAGCTTGCCGAGCGTGTTCTGCATCGGCGGCCCCATGTGGCCGGTCACCACCACCTGCACGCCGTTGTCCCGCAGGAACCGCACCACACGGGCGTGGTGCGCACCCTCGCCGCCCTCGTCGTGCGCGACGTCCCACCGCACGTCGTGGACCTCCCAGCTGCGGATCGTCGCACCGTCGATGGTCGCCACCGCGACCTGCGGGGCGCGGCCCCAGCCGCCACCCACCTGGTCGCCGTGCAGCGCGACGGCGACGACGACGGGTCCGCCGAAGGTGGTGGTGGTCTCCTGCTCGATGTTGGGCGTCTCGCTCATGGCGCCATCCTGCCGCGGGCCCTCCCGCCCCGCCGCCCACCCGCCGTCCTGTCGGTGCCGCGTCGTACGGTCGACGCGTGCCACAGCTCAGCGCGGGACTGCTGCTCTACCGCCGCGCGGCCCCCGACGCCGCGCCGGAGGTGTTCGCCGGGCACATGGGCGGCCCGTTCTGGGCCCGCAAGCCGACGCACTCGTGGTCGATCCCCAAGGGGCTGATCGAACCCGGGGAGGAGCCGCTGGACACCGCCCGCCGCGAGTTCGCCGAGGAGGTCGGCGTGCCGGCGCCGGAGGTCGGGTACGCGGAGCTGGGGGAGTACCGGTACTCGTCAGGCAAGCGGCTGCTGGTGTTCACGGCCGAGGCGGACGCGCCGACGGGTCAGGTCGGGGCGGCCACCGTGGAGCTCGAGTGGCCGCCGCGGTCGGGACGGATCCAGTCGTTCCCGGAGATCGACCGGCTGGCGTGGATGCCGGTGAACCAGGCGCGGGAGCTGCTGGTGGCGGCGCAGGGGGCCATGCTGGACGACCTGCTTGCGCTGGTGGGGGCGGGCGGCGACGGCTGAGGGGCTACCGGGGGCCGTCGTCGCACGATGACGGCTCGCGTGGGGTGTCGTCGTCCAGGGGCGGCGTGGCCGGTGGGGTGGTCGCCATGGGTCGGCTCGCCGGGTCCGCTGGCAGGACGACCACGCCGGAGTCCAGGTCAGGCGGCCCCTCGACCGGTGCCTGACGGATGTCCAGCGCCTGTCGGTCCTGCTCGTCGGTCACGTGGTGGCGGGACGGCTGGAACACCTCGACCAGGTCGCCCAGCAGCCCGCTGGCGACGCCCGACCCTTCGCGCGGCGCCGGGCGGGGACGCGGCCGACGACGGTCGAACCAGCCGGCCGCCACGGCACGGTCGACGGCGATCAGCAGCACGACGAGGACCACGCCAACGGCGATCCAGGCCCCGGTGCTCATGTGTCCAGGCTCGCACGGCCGGGCTCGTGCACCGACCTCAGGCGTCCACGAGCTCCGCGTCGCGGCGTCTCGACGGGCTGCTCACGTGCGCACGAGCCAGCACCAGCGCCGCCGCGAGCATCATGGCGAGCCCCACGACGTACGGCGCCGAGTGGCTGACCGACGTGTAGAGGGCGCCGGCCAGCAGCGGCGCGACCACGCCGATGCCGGCGGTGGTCGACTGGATCGCGCCGGCCAGCCACCCCTGCTCGTCGGGACCGACGGTGTTCGACGCGACCCCGTCCATCGTCGCCTGCGCCGCACCCTGGCCGGCCGCGAGCAGCAGCGTGCCCAGGATGAACAGCCACGGCTGGGCCAGCACGGACGCGACCACCGCCAGGCCGGCCATGCCGACGGCCTGCGTGACCACGCCGCCCAGCAGCACGCCACGCTCGCCGAACCGCGGCAGCAGCAACCCCAGCAGCCCGCCCTGGATCACGATGTCCACGACCCCGACGACGGCGACGAGCAGGCCGATCCTGGTGGCCGTCCACGCGATCGAGTCGAGCGCCAGCACGCTGACGTTGTTGACGAAGAAGCTGAAGGGCACCGTCACCAGCACGATGCCGACCAGCAGGCCGCGCAGCTCCGGCCGGGTGAACGCGCCGGTCAGCACCCGGAGCGGGTGCAGGTCGCCCAGCCGGACCGCCCGGGTGCGCCGCTCGGCGGGGAGGCTCTCCGGCAGCAGGACCAGGCTGATCACCCCGATGGCGGCCGCGATCCCGGCGGTGACGAGCACGGGGAAGTCCACGTTCACCGCGGCCAGCAGCCCGCCGACCGCGGGTCCCACCATGGTGCCGATCCCGGACAGCGCACCGAGCAGCCCGAACCGGCGGGCCCGCTGCTCGGGCGGCGTGATGTCCGCGAGGTAGGCGAACAAGGCCGGGAGGTCCCCGGCGGTCGCACCCTGCACGATGCGACCGAGCACGAGCACCCACAGCGCCCCGCCGATGCCGAAGAGCAGGTAGCCCACCCCGGCACCGAAGGCCGCCACGACGATGATCGGCCGGCGGCCGACGCGGTCGGACAGCGCGCCGAGCAGCGGGGCGACGAGGAACGTGCACAGGCCGTTGACCGCCTCGAGGATGCCGACCCACAGCGCCAGCTGGCCGTGCGAGACGTAGCGGAGGACGACGAACGGCAGGACGGGCAGGACCACGGTCATGCCGGCGGTGGTCAGCATCGTCAGGAGGACGAGCATGACCCACGCGCGTCGACCCGGCTCCTTGGCTGATGTCATGCCGAAACTGTAGCGATACCAATAATGGTGTCAACACACTTCTGTCACCACAGCGCTACGGTGTGCGCCATGACGGAGCCGAGCACCACCGGCCGGCGGGAACGGAAGAAGGCCGCGACCCGCAAGGCGATCTCGGACGCGGCGACGCGGCTGTTCTTCGAGCGCGGCTTCGACGCCGTCACCATCCGTGAGATCGCGGACGAGGCGGACGTCTCACCGACCACCGTGCTGGCCCACTTCCCGCAGAAGGAGGCGCTGGTCTTCGACGAGGACGACCAGCAGCGTGCCGAGCTGGTCGCCGTGGTCACCGACCGGCCCGCCGGGGTGTCCCTGACGCAGGCGTTCCACGACCACCTGCGTGACGACCTCATCGCCAACCTCGTCGGCCACGCGGAGTTCGACCGCCGCGTGCGCCAGTTCTGGGAGCTGATCGAGTCGACCCCCGCGCTCGCCGAGTACGGGCAGCGCATGTGGCTGCGGCACGAGGACGCCATCGCCGCCGCCATCGCGCAGCAGCTCGGCCAGGAGGAGCCGGAGGACCAGGTGCGGGTGTTCGCGCGGTTCGTGCTCCAGCTCGCGACGCTCGCCGGCACCAGCAGCGACCGCCTCCGCATGCTCGACGCGGGGTTCGAGCTCCTCGAGCACGGGTGGTCCGGGTACGAGGCGGAGCACCCCCGCGTCGCCGGCTGAGCGGCGATCCGGCGTCGGCGTCGGCAGTGGACCGCCGGGAGCGATCTGCTGTCGGCGGAACGACGGGACGCGCGGCACCGCCGCGGTTAGCGTCGCGACATGGCGACGAGGTCCGGCGGTGCTCAGGAGCGGGACGGGGCCGACGACGTGGTGCGGATCGGCACCCGACGGCCGCCGTGGCGGCTCGCCGTCGGCAGCGTGCTGCGGGACTGGCGCACCGACCAGGGGCTGCGGCTGTCCGACGTGGCCGAGCGGGCCCGCGTGTCCGTGCAGTACCTGTCGGAGGTCGAGCGGGGCCGCAAGGAGCCGTCGTCGGAGGTGCTCGGTGCCGTGACGCAGGCTCTGGGCGGCTCGTTGACCGACCTCGCGCTGGGGGTGGCGCGTCACCTCGCTGCCGCCGACGGCCGCCGCCGGACGGTCGCCGCCGGCCCTGCTCGGATCGCGCAGGTCCGCGAGCTCCGGGCCGTCACCACGTCGACGACGGTGTCCCGCGTCGACGCACGGGACACCGTCGAACGAGACGTCCTGCTCCTCGCGGCCTGACGGGTCGCCCGGCCGGCCGGGCGATGCGGTCCGGCCAGGGTGTCCGTCGTCGTCCGTCGTCCTACCCCGCCCGTCGCAGGGCGACGTCCCGCCCGACGATCACCCGGTCCGCCAGCCCGTACGCGACCGCCTGCTCGGCGGTGAGCACCAGCTCGCGGTCGGTGTCGCGGCGCAGCGTGGCGACGTCCTTGCCGGTGTGCGCGGACAGCACCTCCTCCAGCTCGGCTCGCACGCGCACGATCTCGTCGGCCGCCAGGATCAGGTCCGGCACGTCGCCGCGGGCCTGCGTGCCCGGCTGGTGCAGCACCATCCGCGCGTGCCGCAGGATCGCCCGGCTGCCGGCCGCACCCCCCGCGACCAGGACCGCCGCATCGGCCGACGCCTGGCCGACGCACGTGGTGAACACGGGCGAGCGGACGTACTGCATGGCGTCGTAGATGGCGAGCATCGCCGACGGGGAGCCGCCGGGGGAGTTCACGTACAGATCGATCGGCATGTCCGGCTGGGCCGACTCCAGGTGCAGCAGCTGGGCGACGACCACGTTGGCCACGTCGTCGTCGATCGCGGAGCCGAGGTAGACGATCCGGTCCGCCAGCAGGCGGCTGTAGACGTCCAGCGCGCGCTCGCCGCCGCCGGCCAGGCGCTCCACCACGTAGGGGACGATCATCGCCGCACCCCGAATCCCACCGGCCCGGTCACGCCGGGCAGCAGCTGGTCGAGGCGCTCCACCACGCCGTCGACGAACCCGTACTCACGGGCCTCCTCGGCGGTGAACCAGCGGTCTCGCCGCGAGTCCTCCCGGATGCGGTCCAGGGGTTGGCCGGTGTCGGCGGCGACCAGTCCCAGCACGGTGTCGCGCATGTGCCGCAGGTCGTCGGCCTGCACCTCGATGTCCACCGCCGTGCCGCCGATGCCGGCCGAGCCCTGGTGCAGCAGGATCCGGCTGTGCCGCAGGGCGGACCGCTTGCCCTTGGTGCCCGACGACAGCAGGAACTGGCCGGCGCTGGCCGCCCAGCCGACGCCCACCGTCGCGACGTCGTTGGGGATCAGGTCCATCACGTCGCGGATCGCCAGCATCGCCGGCACCGAGCCGCCGGGGGAGCTGATCAGCAGGGTGATGTCCTTGTCGGGGTCGTCGGCCGCCAGCAGCAGCAGCGACGAGCAGAGTCGGTTGCCCAAGGTCTCGTCGAGCGCCGAGCCGAGCAGCAGGATCCGCCGGTGCAGCAGGCGGGTGGTCAGCTCGTCGTCGACGCCCGGTCGGTAGGTCGTCTCGTCCATGTGCCCACCGTGCGCCCCGCCGCTGACCGGGGGAGCCCGGTGCTGCCGGGGGCAGATCTGCCCTCGGCAGACCGAACCGTGCACGCCTGTCGGACGCCGTCCGTAGGCTCGGGGCGCCGGCCGGCGCTAGCGCCCGCAGGCCTGCTGGCCGCGCAGGCGGACCCGCACGACCGATCGCGTACACCGCTCGACGAGGAGCCCCGATGACCCGCCCCCTGCCCACCGGCGTCATGCTGCGCCGCGACCTGCGCGCCGCGGACGTCGTCCCGTTCGCGCGCCGCGCGGACGAGCTCGGGTTCGACGAGCTGTGGGTGGTCGAGGACCTCGGGTTCCGCGGCGGTGTCGCGCAGGCCGGTGCGGTGCTCGCCGCCACGGAACGGATCCACGTGGGTGTCGGCATCCTCCCGGCGGGTGCGCGCAACGCCGCCTTCGCCGCGATGGAGGCGGCGACGCTCGCCCAGCTGTTCCCGGGGCGCGTCTCCATCGGCATCGGGCACGGCATGCCGGCCTGGATGCGTGCGGTCGGCGCCTGGCCGTCGTCCCCGCTGACCCTGCTCGCCGAGCACGTCGGCGCCGTGCGCGCGCTGCTGCGCGGCGAGCAGGTGACCTCGGCCCCCGACGCGCGGTCGGTGCACCTGAGCGACATCGCGCTGGAGCCGGTCGCGGTCCCCGCCGTCGTCCCCGACGTGCTGCTCGGCGTGCGCGGCCCGCGCTCGCTGGCGGTGTCGGGCCGGGTGGCCGACGGGACGATCCTGGCCGAGCCGTCCACCCCCGAGTACGTCCGCACGGCCCTCGCCCAGATCGCCGCCCCGGGCCGGCACCGCCTGGTCACGTACAACGTCGCAGCCGTCGACGACGACGCCGACGGGGCGATCGCTGCGGTCCGCCCGGCGCTGCAGTGGGTCGGCGAGCCGGACGCCGCCCCCCACCTGGAGCCGTTGCCGTTCCGCGACGAGCTCGCCGCCCTGCGCACGTCCTGCGCCGACCGCACGCCTCGCGGCGCTCGCGGACGCCGGCGCAACCAGCGCCGTGCTGGTCCCGGTCGGCGACGACCCGCTGCAGGTCCTGACCTCACTGGCTCGCGTGCTGTGATGATGCGGGGGCCGTCGGCAGGCGGCGGGGGGACGACGCCGGGAGGGTGAGTGAGCGGCCGCGCGCAGCCGGAGCGTGAGTACCGCGACGTCACCGTCCGTGCGGCGCCGACCGACGTCCGGATGACCCTCAGCTTCGCGCTGGTGATCGTGGGGGCCGTGGTGGGTGCCCGGTTCGCCGACCGCACGGCCACGGCGGCGGCGACCGACCTGCGCGATGCGCTGGCCGGCGTGCCGTCGTCCCTGGTCACGGTGCTGCAGACGCTCGCACTCGGCGCTTACGGCGTGCTGGCCCTGGCCGGTCCCGTGTGGGCCCTGGTCAGCAGGCGGTTCGGGCTGCTGGTGCGCGTGCTGGTCGGCGGTGGGCTCGGCGTGGTGGCGTTCGCCGCCCTGGGGCGTGTGCCCGTGGTGGTCTCGTGGACCCAGCACCTGACGGCCGGCGTGGGCGGTGGCGTGCGGTCGTGGGACATCGTCGTGCTCGCCGCGGTGGTCACCGTGGCGCAGTCGGCGGTGGCGCCGCGGTGGGTGCGGGTGCTCCGCGTGCTGCTGGTGCTGCTCGCCCTGCTGCGGGCCGTCGGCACCGTCGACGTGGTCGATGTGCTGCTGGCGATCGGCGCGGGCGGCGGCATGGGCGCCCTGGTGCTGGTGGGGCTGGGGCGGTCGGCGCACCGGCTGACCGGCGAGGGGGTGCGGCTGGCGCTCGGGTCCGCGGGACTCCCCGTGCGCGACGTCCGGTCGGTCGCGGCCGCGGCGGGGCGGTACGCCGCCACGGCCGCGGCACCGGTCGCCGTCCGGCACCGACGCGGCAGCGACGCGGACACCGGGCCCGTCCCCGTGGTGGTCGCGGGCCGGACGGACGTCGTCGTCGCCGTCCCGGGGGCCGCCGCGGCAGTGGACGTCCCCGTGGACGTGCGGGTGGTGGACGAGCAGCTGTGGCGGCTGGACGCCGTGCGGCGGGGCCTGCGGCGGCTGCGGCTGCGGGGCGTCGGCGACGACTCGCCGTTCGGCTCGCCGGTGCGGGTGGTGGCCAACGAGGCGACCTCGGCCCTGGTCGCCGGCAGCCACGGCGTGCGGGTTCCGACGGTGCTGGCGCTCGCGGTGGGCCGCGAGGGCGAGGGGCTGCTGGCGACGGAGCACCTGGTGGGCACCCGGTTCGACGAGCTTCCAGCCGAGCGGCTGACCGACGACCTGCTCGATGCCGCGTGGCGACAGCTCGCCGCCCTGCAGGACTGCGCCGTCGCCGTCCGGGAGCTGACGCTCGACCACTTCCTGCTGACGGAGGACGGGGACGTGGCCGTCGTCGACCTCGGCCCCTCCGAGCCGGCGGCCACCCCCGGCGTCCTGGCAGGCGACGTCGCGGAGCTGCTGCTGACCACGTCGGTGGTGGTGGGCGCCGAGCGAGCCGTCGCCGCGGCGCACCGGGTGCTCGGCGCCGAACGTCTGGTGCCGGCGCTCGGCCGGATGGTGCCCGACGCCTGGTCGGCACCGGCCCGCGCGGCGCTCAAGGGCCACCCGGACGCGCGGTCGTCCCTGGTCAGCGCCCTGAGCGACGACCTGGGTGTGGAGCGGCCGGCGTTCGAGAACGTGCAACGGTTCCGGCCCCGGACGCTGCTGCTCGGCGCCACCCTGGCCGTGGCGGTGTACGCGCTGGCGCCGCAGCTGGCGGACCTTCCGCAGCTGGTGGAGACGGTGCGCACCGCCGACTGGCGCTGGCTGCCGGCCGTGCTGGCCGCCTCGGCGCTCACCTACCTCGGCGCCGCGCTCGGCCTCGCGGGTAGCACGCCGGGCCGGGTGCCGCTCGGCGAGTCCGTCGGCGTCGCACTGTCCGCGTCGTTCGTCGCGACGTTCGCCCCGCCCGGTATCGGCCAGGTGGGCCTCAACATCCGCTACCTGCAGAAGCGCGGCTTCCCGACGCCGGTCGCCGCCTCCGCCAGCGCCGCCAAGGAGGCCGCGGTGCTGGTCGCGCACCTGCTGCTGCTGGTGACCGCGGCGGTGTGGGCCGGTTCGGCGCGCGCACTGACCGGCGAGCTGTCCCGGCTGCCGTCCCCGCTGGTGATCGCCGCGGCCGTCGGCGGCACGCTTGCCGTGCTGGGCATCGCGGCCGCCGTGCCCAACGTCCGTCGGCTGCTGCGCGAGCGGGTGGCGCCGGCCGTCCGCGCGTCCGCCGACGCGATGCGGCCCCTGCTGACCGACCCCGGGAAGCTCGCCGCCCTCGTGGCCGGCGTCGCGTTGCTGCCCGCCGGCTTCGCGGTCTGCCTGTACCTGTCGGTGCGCGCGTTCGGGGTGCACACGCCGTTCGTCGCCGTGGCGCTGGTGTCGCTGACGGCCGGGGCGGTGGCCACCGCGGCGCCGACGCCCGGTGGTGTCGGCGCGGTCGAGGCAGTGCTGCTCGCGGCCCTGACCGGGGTGGGTGTTCCGTCCGGTTCGGCCCTGGCCGCCGTGGTGCTCTACCGGGTCGCCACGTTCTGGCTGCCGATCCTGCCGGGCTTCGCGGCGTTCCGGATCTTCACCGCCCGCGGTGTGCTGTGACCCGGCACCCGACTGCCCGGACCGCACCGAACCGGACCGCACCGAAGGAGCGCCCGCCCATGACCACAGTCCTGACCTGCACTGCCGTGCTGTTCGACTGCGACGGGGTGCTGGTCGACTCGGACCCGGTGGTGGTCCGCTCGTGGACGCGCTGGGCGCAGCGGCTGGGCCTGGACCCCGACGTGGTGCTCGCGACGGTGCACGGGAGGCGCGCAGCCGACACGGTGGCCGAGTTCGTCGAGCCGGCCGGCCGCGAGGCCGCGCTGGGCCTGATCGACGCCCTCGAGCTGGAGGACGCGGACGACGTCACGGTGATCCCCGGTGCCGCGGCGCTGCTGGCGTCGATCCCGGCCGACCGGTGGGCCACCGTCACCTCCGGCTCGCCCGTGCTGGCCCGCGCGCGCCTGGTCGCCGCGGGGCTTCCCGTCCCGGAGGTGCTGGTGACCAGCGCCGACGTCACCCACGGCAAGCCGCATCCCGAGGGCTACCTCGCGGCGGCGGCCCACCTCGGAGTGCCGGCGGCCGACTGCATCGTCCTCGAGGACTCACCGGCGGGGATCCGCGCCGCCAGGGCGGCGCGGGTGCGGCACGTGGTCCGGGTCGGCGACCGCGAGCTCGATGACCTGCGGGCCGACGCCGAGGTCGCCGACCTGCGCGGCATTCGCTGGACGGGCGACGGCCTCGAGGTGCGCTGACCCGCTCGCACCTGGCACGCGGCGTGCGCGGGCGCGCCAGGCTGCGCGAGCGCACCACGCCGCCCGGGTGTCACGCCGGCAGCAGCCGCCCGTCCTCCATGCTCAGCACCCGGTGGCAGTGGTGCAGCACGTCGTGGTCGTGGGTGACCATCACGGTCGCCACCGACGCGCCCTCGGTCCGCTCGCGCAGCAGCGCCACCACGTCCTGGCTCCGGGCCCGGTCCAGGGCTGAGGTCGGCTCGTCGACCAGCAGCAACGACGGGTGCGTGGCCAGCGCCCGGGCGATGCCGACGCGCTGACGCTCGCCGCCGGACAGCTCGTGCGGGCGGCGGTCCGCCTTGTGCGCCATGCCCACCTCGTCCAGGGCGGCGGTGACGTCGAAGGGGCCGTCTCCGCCGCGCAGCCGGTGCACCAGCCGCAGCTGGTCGGAGACCGTGAGCGCCGGCACCAGGTTGCCGGACTGGAACACGAACCCGATCTCCTCCAGGCGGAAGCGCGCTCGGCGTCGGGAGCTCAGCGAGGCGAGGTCGTGCCCGTGCACGGTCGCTGTGCCGGACGTCGGGCTGGTCAGCGCCCCGGCGACGGCCAGCAGGCTCGACTTGCCCGCGCCGGACGGGCCGACGACGGCGACCAGCTCGCCCGGCCGCACGACGAGGTCGACGGAGTCCAGCGCGCGCACGGTCCGGTCACCGTCGCCGAGCTCGAGGCTGACGCCGGACATGACCAGGCCGGTGCGGGACGCGTCGGTGGCGTCCGCCGGCGGGGTGGGGAGGGTGGACGTGGTCATCGCTGGCCTCCGAGCGCGGTGAGGGGGTCGATCCGGGCGATGCGGAGCACGGCCAGGCCCGCGCCGACCAGGCCCAGCGTGATCATCAGGGCGGCCGCGCCGGCGACGGGTGCCGCCTCGAGGGCGAAGGGCACGCCGTCCGGGATCAGGGCGCCGAGGCCCAGTCCCAGCCCGGCGCCGACGGCGGTGAACGTCACCAGCAGCACGGCGGCCTGGGTCAGCCCGTCCCGCAGCAGGAACCCGGTGGGGGCGCCGACGGCGCGCAGCACCGCCAGCTCGTGCTGCCGCTGCACCGTCCACACGGTGAAGAACGCCCCGATCACCAGGGCGGCGATCACGTAGAGGAAAGCGGTGATCATGCTGATCGTCGTCGTCTCCGCCGTGTAGCCGGGGGAGCTGGCGAAGGTGGCCTGCAGCGAGCGGGTGGTGGTGTCGGCCGCCTGGTCACCGGCTGCGACGTCGATGCCCGACGCGGCCAGCGTCGACCCGGCGTCGCTGCGCAGTGCGACGACGCTCGCGGTGTCCAGGGCGTCCGCGGCGATCGCGGCGGCCGTCGGGGCGCCGGGTGCGGACCGTCCCGAGGCGATGTACTGCCACGTGCGCAAGGGCAGATAACCGACGTCGACGTGACCGAAGGTGTCCTGCTGCGCGGTGAACCCGACCACTCGCAGCGTGGTGCCGACCCGGTCCAGGGTGAGCAGGTCGCCGACGCGGACGCCGGTCTTGCGGGCGGTGGCCGAGAGGACCACGTCACCCGGGTCGGTCAGCGCGGGGCGGCCGTCCACCTTCGGGGCCAGGAACGAGTCCGGCGCGACGCCGAACAGCGTCAGGTCCACCGGCGTGGCGTCGGCCTTGCGCGTGTTGACGATGGACACGCCCAGCAGCTGCGCATCGGCGACGTGCGGGCGGCCCGCCCACGCCGCACGCTGCTTCTCGTCGACCACCGACTGCGAGAACGCGTTGTCGGTCTTGGTGCCGGCCGAGAACGCCATCGCGGTCACCGGCAGGTTCTTCAGGCCGGACACGCCGTCGTTCACCAGGCCGCTGGACAGGCCGGACAGCATCACGGTGAGCAGCGCGAGGAGGCCG
The DNA here is from genome assembly GCF_027923705.1 of Cellulomonas sp. NTE-D12. Lineage (NCBI taxonomy): Bacteria > Bacillati > Actinomycetota > Actinomycetes > Micrococcales > Cellulomonadaceae > Cellulomonas > Cellulomonas electrica. Next base: position 246,952 of record NZ_AP026442.1, read on the forward strand.
ATCACCAGGCCGACCAGGAGGAAGCGGCTGCGTTGGAAGGCCAGTGCGCGCAGAGCGAGGAACATCAGGCTCCTTGACGACGGGATCTTGCCGACGACGTGTCGGCAACATGCCAACAGTACGTCGACAAGTTGGGGAGCATCAAACCCAGGATGGATCCACGACGTCAGGAGATGACATGACGCGCGCCGCAGTGCCGACGCCGGGCGGGCGTGCGCGCGTGGTGCTGACGTGCGGGCCGGCCGGCTCCGGCAAGACCACGCACGCCCGCAGGCTCGAGGAGTCGGGTTACGTGCGGCTCTCGTTCGACGAGGAGGCCTGGCGGCTGGGCCACCGGGATCACCCGTTGTCCGCGGCGGCCGCCGCCCAGGTCCACGCGGTGATCCAGGAGCGGCTGGTCCGCCTGGTCGGGCAGGGTCGAGACGTCGTCGTCGACACGTCGTTCTGGTCCCGCGCGTCCCGCGACGCCTACCGCGCGCTGGTCGCGCCCCTCGCCGTCACGCCCGTGACCCACTACCTGGCCACGCCGGAGACGGAGGTCCTGGCCCGGCTCACCGACCGCGCGGGCGCCGGTCCGCACGACGTCACGGTGCCGCCCGACCTGGCCCGCGCCTACCTCGACGGCTTCGAGGTGCCGACGGCGGCTGAGGGTCCGCTCGTCGTGGTCCGGCCGACTGACGGCGCGGCCGCATCCTCCGCTGCGGCGGCGCCGCGATCGGCCGACAATGGCCGGCGGCGCTCACCACGGAGCGCCGTGAAGGGGAGAACGATGTCCACGACCATCAGCAAGCACGGCCACGCCTGCATCCGCCTCGAGAAGGACGGGCACGTGCTGGTCCTCGACCCGGGCGCGTTCAGCGACCCCGCCGCGCTCGAGGGCGCCGGCGCGGTGCTGGTCACCCACGAGCACGTCGACCACGTGGTGCCGGACAGGCTGGCGGCGGCGCTCGCGGCCGCACCCGACCTGCAGGTGTGGGCCCCCGGCGTGGTGGTGGACCAGCTGGTCGCCGCCGGCGCACCGGCCGACCGCCTGCACGCCGTCACCGAGGGTGACACGTTCACCGCGGCGGGGTTCGCGGTCGAGGCCGTGGGCAACCGGCACGCGGTGATCCACCCGTCCATCCCCGTGGTCGCCAACGCGGCCTACCTGGTGGACGGCGTCGTGCTGCACCCAGGCGACTCGTTCACCCCGCCGCCCGCCGGGGTGCACGTCGAGGTGCTGCTGCTGCCGGTCAGCGCGCCCTGGATGAAGCTCAGCGAGGCCGCCGACTACCTGCAGTCCGTCGCGCCGCGCATCGCCGTGCCGATCCACGACGCGATCCTCAGCGACGCCGGCCTGGGACTCGTCGACCGCGTGATCCCGCAGGTCACCGCGGGTGTAGCGGAGTACCGCCGCCTCGGTGCCGGCGACACGCTCACGGTCTGACACCGCACCGAAGAGCACCCGAGAGAGAGGTTCCAGCAGCATGCGCGCTGTCGTCATGTACGCCCCCGGCGACGTCCGGGTCGACCAGACCGAGCGGCCGACGATCGTCGAGTCGACCGACGCGATCATCAAGCTCGCCGCCACCTGCATCTGCGGGTCGGACCTGTGGCCGTACCGCGGCATCGACAAGGTCGACCACCAGGCGATGGGTCACGAGTACGTCGGCACGGTGGAGGAGGTCGGGTCCGCCGTCACGAACGTCAAGGTCGGGGACTTCGTCGTCGGCTCGTTCTTCTCCTCGGACAACACGTGCGAGATCTGCCGGTCCGGCTACCAGACGCACTGCGTGCACCGCGGCCCCGGTGCCGTGCCGGGCGCGCAGGCCGACTACGCGCGGATCCCGAACGCGGACGGCACCCTGGTGGCCACCCCCGGCCAGCCGACGCCCGACCTGATCCCCTCCCTGCTCGCAGCGTCGGACGTGCTGGGCACCGGCTGGTTCGCCGCCGTCGCGGCCGAGGTCGGTCCGGGGAAGACCGTGGCGGTGGTCGGTGACGGGGCCGTCGGCCTGCTGGGCGTGCTGGCCGCCAAGCAGCTGGGCGCCGACCGGATCATCGCGATGTCCCAGCACGCCGACCGGCAGGAGCTGGCCCGGCGGTTCGGCGCCACCGACATCGTCGAGGAGCGCGGTGACGCCGGGGTGGCGCGCATCAAGGAGCTCACCGGTGGCCTCGGGGCGCACAGCACCATCGAGGCGGTCGGCACCCAGGAGTCGATGATGCAGGCGATCCGGTCCACCCGGGCCGGTGGGCACGTCGGCTACGTCGGCGTCTCGCACGACGTCTCGCTGCCCGGCCAGCAGCTGTTCATGTCCGGCGTGCACCTGCACGGCGGCCCGGCGCCCGTGCGCCGGTTCCTGCCCGAGCTCATCCGGCTCATCTGGGACCGCACCATCGACCCGGGGGCGGTGTTCGACGTGACCCTGCCGATCGAGCAGGCGGCCGAGGGCTACCGGGCGATGGACGAGCGGCGCGCCATCAAGGTGCTGCTCACGGTCTGAGCCGCCGACGACGGCCGCACCCACCAACCGAAAGGACGGGCAGCATGAGGTTCACCCGCAGCGGCGGCTCGACGGGCGCCGGTCCCGCGGACTGGTTCACCGGCACCGTCTTCATGGAGGCCATCCGCAACCCCGACGAGCAGTCGGCCGTCGGCGCGACGCACGTCCGGTTCGCGCCGGGGGCCCGGACCGCCTGGCACCGCCACCCCAAGGGTCAGACGCTCTACGTCACCGACGGGATCGGCTGGGTCGGCACCCGGGACGGCCAGGTCCAGGAGATCCGCCCGGGCGACGTCGTGTACATCGAGCCGGGCGAGGAGCACTGGCACGGGGCGACGGCCGAGCGGTTCATGGCGCACGTCGCCGTGCAGGAGGCGGACGACGACGGCCAGGTGGTCACGTGGCTCGAGCACGTGAGCGACGAGGAGTACCGCCGGGCGTGACCGGAGCCGCCGGGATCCGGGAACACCGAACGCCTCCCGAGAGTTGAGCCCATCAGACTCAAGTTGACCCGACCGGGCTTGCACGACGAGGACGGCCGCCGCAGACTTGAGCCGGTTCGACTCAAGACTTCGGCTCCATCACGGCATCCCGGCAGCATCCGGCAAGGCAAGGAAGGCACACAGACATGGCACGAGCAGTCGGCATCGACCTCGGCACCACCAACTCGGTGGTCGCGACGCTGGAAGGCGGCGAGCCCACGGTCATCGCCAACGCGGAGGGGTCGCGCACGACGCCGTCCGTCGTGGCGTTCTCCAAGACCGGTGAGGTCCTGGTGGGCGAGATCGCCAAGCGCCAGGCCGTCACCAACGTCGACCGCACCATCACCTCCGTCAAGCGCCACATGGGCACCGACTGGAGCGTGGCGATCGACGACAAGAAGTACACGCCGCAGGAGATCAGCGCCCGGATCCTGGGCAAGCTCAAGCGCGACGCCGAGGCCTACCTCGGCGAGACCATCACGGACGCGGTCATCACCGTCCCGGCATACTTCAACGACGCCCAGCGGCAGGCCACCAAGGACGCCGGCACCATCGCCGGCCTCAACGTGCTGCGCATCATCAACGAGCCCACCGCCGCCGCCCTGGCCTACGGCCTGGAGCGCGGCAAGGAGGACGAGCTGATCCTCGTCTTCGACCTGGGCGGTGGCACGTTCGACGTGTCCCTGCTGGAGGTCGGCAAGGACGACGACGGCTTCTCCACGATCGAGGTCCGCGCCACCTCCGGCGACAACCACCTGGGCGGTGACGACTGGGACAACCGGATCGTCGAGCACCTGGTCACCGAGGTGAAGAACACCACCGGTGTGGACCTCGGCAAGGACAAGATCGCGCTGCAGCGCCTCCGCGAGGCGTCCGAGCAGGCCAAGAAGGAGCTGTCGTCCGCGACCAGCACCAACATCTCGCTGCAGTACCTCTCGATGAGCGAGAACGGTCCGGTGCACCTGGACACCAAGCTCACCCGCGCGCAGTTCCAGCAGATGACGCAGGACCTGCTGGACCGCACCAAGAAGCCGTTCAACGACGTCATCCGCGACGCCGGCATCAAGGTCGGCGACATCGACCACGTGGTGCTCGTCGGCGGCTCCACCCGCATGCCCGCGGTCACCGAGGTGGTCACGCAGCTCACCGGCGGCAAGGAGCCCAACAAGGGCGTCAACCCGGACGAGGTCGTGGCCGTCGGCGCCGCGCTGCAGGCCGGTGTCATCAAGGGCGACCGTAAGGACGTCCTGCTCATCGACGTCACCCCGCTGAGCCTCGGCATCGAGACCAAGGGCGGCGTGATGACCAAGCTGATCGAGCGCAACACGGCCATCCCCACCAAGCGGTCCGAGATCTTCTCGACGGCGGAGGACAACCAGCCGTCGGTGCTGATCCAGGTGTTCCAGGGCGAGCGCGAGTTCGCCCGGGACAACAAGCCGCTCGGCACCTTCGAGCTGACCGGCATCGCGCCGGCCCCGCGCGGCATCCCGCAGATCGAGGTGACCTTCGACATCGACGCGAACGGCATCGTGCACGTGTCCGCCAAGGACCGCGGCACGGGCAAGGAGCAGTCGATGACGATCACCGGCGGCTCGGCCCTCCCCAAGGAGGACATCGACCGCATGGTCAAGGACGCCGAGGCGCACGCCGCGGAGGACAAGCGCCGCCGCGAGGAGGCCGAGACCCGCAACTCCGCCGAGCAGCTCGCCTACTCCACGGAGAAGCTGCTCAAGGACAACGCGGACAAGCTGTCCGACGACGTCAAGACGCAGGTGGAGACGGCCGTGGCCGACGTGCGCAAGGCGCTCGACGGCACCGACCTCGACGCGGTGAAGACCGCGCACTCCGCCCTGCTGGCCGCCGGCCAGAAGATCGGTGAGGCGGTGTACGCCAACCAGGGCGCCGCCGAGCAGGCTGCGGCCTCCGGTGCTGCCGGCGCCGGGGCGGGCTCGGCCGGCACGTCGTCCTCCGACGAGGACGTGGTGGACGCCGAGATCGTCGACGACGAGGACAGCACCAAGTGATGGCTGCCCACGACAGCACGGGCGAGGGCGCCCCTCGGTTCACCGACAAGCGTCGGATCGACCCCGAGACGTTCGAGGTGCGTCAGCCCGGCGCCTCGTCGGGCTCTGCCGGCCAGGGCCCGACGCCCGACGAGGCCGTGCTCGGTGCCGCCGAGCAGGCCGTCGCGGACGCGAGCCACCAGCTGGCCGCCGAGACCCTGGAGGAGGCGGAGCGACTGGCCGCCGAGCGGTTCGAGGAGCTGCAGCGCGCGCAGGCGGACTACTACAACCTCGACCAGCGCTACTCCGCCTACGTCAAGCGGTCCAAGGCCGAGGTCCTGGCCGCGCACGGGCAGGGCGTCGCGGCGCTCGCCGAGGCGCTGATCCCGGTGCTGGACGACGTGGAGCTGGCGCGCCAGCACGGCGACCTCACCGGCCCGTTCGCCTCGATCGCCGAGAAGCTGGAGTCGACCCTGCAGCGGTTCGGCATCGAGCGGTACGGCGAGGCCGGCGAGACGTTCGACCCGAACGTCCACGAGGCGCTGATGCATGCGCACTCGGCGGAGGTGTCCGCCCCGACCGTGCAGATGGTGCTCCAGCCGGGCTACCGCACGGCCGACCGGGTGCTGCGCGCGGCGCGCGTGGCCGTGGTGGAGCCGGAGGCCTGACAATCCTGCTGCGCACCGGCATGCACGCAGGCGCGACGACGACGAGGAGGGAGGCACCGTGACCGGCCAGGACTGGCTCGAGAAGGACTTCTACGCCGTGCTCGGTGTCCCCAAGGACGCCGACGCCGCGACCATCAAGAAGGCCTACCGCAAGCTTGCGCGGCAGCTGCACCCGGACCACAACCCGGGGGACGCCACCGCCGAGGCCAAGTTCAAGGACATCGGCGAGGCGTACGCCGTCCTCTCGGACACCGAGCAGCGTCAGCAGTACGACCAGCTGCGCGCGATGGCCGGCGGTGCCCGGTTCACCGCGCCCGGCGGTGCCCGTGGCGGCGCCGCCGGGTTCGAGGACCTGTTCGGCGGCATGTTCGGCGCCGGCGGCCAGGGCGGCACCCGCGTCCGCTACTCCACCGGTGGTGGCGGCGGCTTCGAGGACATCCTCGGTGGGCTCTTCGGCGGTGGCGGTGGTGGGTTCACCCAGCAGCGCGGGCCGCAGCCGGGCATCGACCTGACGGCCACCACCACGCTGCCGTTCCGTACGGCAGCCGAGGGCTCGACGGTGTCGCTGTCCGTCGAGGGCCGCACGGTCACAGCCCGCATCCCGGCAGGGGTGCGCGACGGCCAGAAGATCCGGCTGCGCGGCAAGGGCCGACCGGGTGAGCGCGGCGCCGAGCCGGGCGACCTGGTCATCACCGTCTCGGTGACGCCGCACCCGGTGTTCTCCGCGGAGGGCGACAACCTTCGCGTGACCGTGCCGGTCTCGTTCGACGAGGCGGCGCTGGGCGCGACGGTCGAGGTGCCGACGCTCGACGGCTCCACCGTCCGGGTCAAGGTGCCGGCCGGCACCCCGTCGGGCCGCACCCTGCGCGTCAAGGGCAAGGGCATCCACACCGCCAAGGCCACGGGCGACCTGCTGGTCACCGTTCAGGTCGCGGTGCCGCAGCGACTCTCGGGTGCTGCCAAGGAGGCCGTCGAGGCATTCGCCAAGGCGACGGCGGACCAGGACGTGCGGGCCGACCTGATGGCTCAGGCGCGAACGTAGGCCCGGACGCGGGGAGCGGACGTGAGGAGGTGAGGGGTGTGGACGACGACGCCAAGGTGTTCGTGATCTCCGTCGCGGCGCGATTGGCCGGCATGCACCCCCAGACCCTGCGCCAGTACGACCGCCTGGGCCTGGTCCAGCCGGGCCGCACCACCGGCCGCGGCCGCCGCTACTCCCGCCGGGACATCACGATGCTGCGCGAGGTGCAGCGGCTCTCGCACGACGAGGGCGTCAACCTGGCCGGCATCAAGCGCATCCTCGAGCTCGAGGAGGAGCTGGAGGCCTCGCGCCGGCAGGTCGAGTTCCTCCGCACCCTGCTGAACCCGGGCCGCCGTATCTTCACCGCCGACCCGACGGGCAACGTGGTCGCCGACCGCCGCCCGCCGTTCACCACCGAGACCGAGCCCCGCCGCACCCCCCGCTGGGTCCCGCGCCAGCTCCTCGCCGGCCCGAGCTCCTCTCGCCGCAGCTAGTTCCGAGCACCGCCGCCGGCAGCAGCAACTGCGGCTGCCCCCAGGCGCGCTGCGGCTGCCCTCGCGCGCCCTGCGGCTGGCCCACGTGCCCTGCTGGCTGCACCACGCCCGTCGTCCGTCCGCCCACTGCGCCCGCCGTCCAGCCGCTCAGGGCGTCAGCCCGCCGACCACTGGCCGGACCGATCGTGCTGGCTGCGTGACGCGCTCGCACCGCCCGGAGCGCGTTGTCCGACCTGCTCTTCTGCTCGCGTACGCCCGGTGCACGTACACCGGGCGTACAGCGGGAAACATGTAGGCCAATGTCCGAGTTGTCGGAATCCCGAGCCCGTTCGACCATGGTGGTTCGCCACCCCGTCGTCGTCGCACGCCCATCGAGGTGCGGCTCGAGGAAAGGGCCCACCGTGTCCGAGATCGCGCCCCAGACCGTGCTCGAGACCGCCTCCGAGGCCGTGCCCGCACCGGTACCCCGTCGGCCCGCGCTGCACGACGTCGCGCTCGACAGGGAGCGGATGCGGCGCCGGCGGCTGCTGCGGCTGACCGTCGCGCTGGCCGCCGTGGAGCTGTGGGTGGTGCTCCGGTCGCTGGCCGGCGCCCCGGTGCTGCCGCCGATGCCGCACCTCGACCCGCTGGTGATGGTGCCGGTGCTGTTCTTCGTCGTGCTGATCCTCATGGTGGTCGGCACGCAGGTGGGCGCCAGCCGGTCGCCGCACGTCGTCTACCGGCCGGAGCAGGTGGACGTGACGCTGGACGACGTGATCGGCATCGACCCGATCATCGAGGACGTGCGCCGGTCCATCGACCTGTTCTGGACGCACCGGCGGTTCGCCGACCAGATGGGCGGCACGCCGCGGCGCGGCCTGCTGTTCGAGGGCCCTCCGGGAACGGGCAAGACGATGACGGCCAAGGCGATGGCCGCCGAGGCAGGGGTGCCGTTCCTGTTCGTCTCGGCGACCAGCTTCCAGTCGATGTACTACGGCGCCACGGCGCGCAAGATCCGCTCGTACTTCCGGGCGCTGCGCAAGGCGGCCCGCACCGAGGGCGGTGCGATCGGGTTCATCGAGGAGATCGACGCGATCGCGATGCGCCGGGGTGGCCTGTTCGGGTCGGTGGCGACGGAGCAGTCCGGCACGCTGCCCGGCACGCTGCCAGGAGCAGGCGGCACCGTCCGCCACGCGATCATCAGCGAGGGCACCGGCGGCGTGGTCAACGAGCTGCTGGTGCAGATGCAGTCGTTCGACGAGCCGGTGGGCGGCGAGCGCCTGATGGGCCGGCTGCTCGACGCGGTGAACCTGCTGCTGCCGTCGGACCGGCGGCTGCGCCGTCGTCGGCCTCGTCGGGCGCCCATCCTGCTGATCGCCGCCACCAACCGCGCCGACTCGCTCGACCCGGCCCTGCTGCGCCCCGGTCGCTTCGACCGCCGGCTGACCTTCCCGACGCCCGACGCGCACGGCCGCCGGGCCCTCGTCGACCACTTCCTCGCCCGTCGGGCTCACGAGCCCGAGCTGGACGACCCGACGCTGCGGGACCGCGTCGCGGCCGCCACCAACGGGTGGACGCCGGTGATGGTGGAGCACCTGCTGGACGAGGCCCTGGTCAACGCCCTGCGCCGGGGTGCCGAGACGATGAGCTTCGCCGACGTGGAGCACGCCCGCATCACCGAGCTGGTGGGCATCGGCCACCCCGTGACGTACACGCCGGCCGAGCAGCAGCTGATCGCCACCCACGAGGCGGGGCACGCCGTCACCGCCTGGCTGGTGGCGCCCCGTCGCAACCTCGAGGTGCTGACCATCGTCAAGCGCGGCGCCGCGCTCGGCATGCTCGCGCACGACGACTGCGAGGAGGTCTACACGCAGTCGCACGACGACCTGTCCGCCCTGGTGCAGATCGCGATGGGCGGCTGGGTGGCGGAGGAGCTCTTCTTCGGCGGCACCACGACGGGGCCGGCCTCCGACCTGGCGGCCGCGACGCGCACCGCCGCCCAGATGGTCGGCGCCGCCGGCATGACGGGGTCGCTGGTGTCGCTGGCCGCCACCGGCAAGGACGTCGTCGAGGCGGTGCTGGCCGACTCGCGGGCCCGGGACCGGCTGGAGCAGGTGCTCGACGAAGCCCGCAGCACGGTCCGCCGCCTGCTGGCCGGCAACCGCGACCTGGTCGAGGCGCTGCGCGACGCGCTGCTGGAGCGGCACGAGCTGATCGGCGACCAGATCACGGACGTGCTCGAGGCGGCCCGCGCCGCCCGCGAGGGCCAGTCACCGGCCCCGCACGCCCAGCCGGCCGCTGCGGGGCACCTGCGCATCGCCTGACCCGCGGGACCGGCGGGTGAATCCGGCACCGTCCCGCGGGCGGCCCGGGGATGGTGCGCGCCGGTGTCGGTGTTGAGCCCTGTGGACGGAGTGTGGGCGGCTGCGCGGCCCCGCGGGGACTGCTGTGGACGGCGTGTGGACGACGCGCCGAGACCCTGGGGACGGCGCCTCGAGCGGGTCCCCCGTTCGCCGCGAACGCCCTGGCCAGCGGCCCGTGTCGGTGGTCGTCCGTAGGATTGCCTCACCATGCACAGGGTGAAAAACGACACGGCTGTAACACAAGCCCTTGTGGCTGGTGGCAAGCCGGACCACTAGGTGTAGTGTCGGCATCCGACGCACGGCGTACCGCTCCAGCGGGTCGCCCGCCGACGTCGGGGCGCTCGGCAGCACGTGCCGGGAGCGACGAGACGAAGCAGAGCAGCAGGATCACTGGGGAGCCACGGATGACGATCACGGTCTACAGCAAGCCGTCGTGCGTGCAGTGCAGCGCCACCTACCGCGCCCTGGACAAGCTCGGCTACGACTACACGGTGGTCGACATCAGCGAGGACGCGGACGCCCGCGACTACGTGATGTCCCTCGGTCACCTGCAGGCCCCGGTCGTCATGGCCGGCGGCGAGCACTGGTCGGGCTACCGCCCGGACCGCATCAAGGCGCTCGCAGAGCGCATGGCGACTGCCGTCGCCTGACGAGGCTCGGCGAGCGCCGGCCCCGAGCCGGAGCGCTCGTCCGACGGACGCCCCGGGCCGGCGCTGGACCACACCGTGCCGGCCCGGAGGGCACCGTCCCCGCTGATCCGGGGACGCGCTGATCACAACTGGACCGCCGGGCATCCGTGTCCCCGGCGGCGGCGCGACCGCAGGTCGGAACCGGGGAGGGGGTGCGCCATGGGCTCGTTGGTGTACTTCTCGTCGGTCTCCGAGAACACCCGTCGGTTCGTCGACAAGGTGGGCCTCGCGGCGGAGCGCATCCCGTTGCGGCCCACCGACGGGTTCCTGCACGTGCAGGAGCCCTATGTGCTCGTCGTCCCCACCTACGGGGGCGGCAACGAGGGCGGGGCGGTGCCCCGCCAGGTGGTCAAGTTCCTCAACGACGAGGGCAACCGTGCGCTGATCCGCGGCGTGATCGCGGCCGGCAACACGAACTTCGGCTCGGCCTACTGCAAGGCGGGGAAGGTCGTCGCCGCCAAGTGCGACGTCCCCTACCTGTACGGGTTCGAGCTCATGGGAACAGCAGAGGACGTGACTCGCGTCCGCGAAGGATTGGGGCGGTTTTGGCAGCGACGGCGACAGATTCCCGCGTGAGCGCGACGGGGCTGGACTACCACGCCCTGAACGCGATGCTCAACCTGTACGACGCGGACGGGAAGATCCAGTTCGACAAGGACCGTGAGGCGGCTCGGGAGTACTTCCTGCAGCACGTCAACCAGAACACGGTGTTCTTCCACGACCTGGACGAGAAGCTCGACTACCTCGTCGAGAACAAGTACTACGACCCGGCGGTGCTGGCGAAGTACGACCGCGCCTTCCTCAAGACGTTGTTCGAGTACGCCTACTCCAAGAAGTTCCGGTTCTCCACGTTCCTCGGCGCGTTCAAGTACTACACGTCGTACACGCTGAAGACGTTCGACGGGAAGCGCTACCTCGAGCGGTTCGAGGACCGCGTCTGCATGGTCGCCCTCGCCCTGGCCGACGGTGACACCGACTTCGCGGTGTCCCTGGTCGACGAGATGGTGTCGGGCCGGTTCCAGCCGGCGACGCCGACGTTCCTCAACCTCGGCAAGGCGCAGCGCGGCGAGCCCGTCAGCTGCTTCCTGCTGCGCATCGAGGACAACATGGAGTCCATCGCGCGCGGCATCAACTCCGCGCTGCAGCTGTCCAAGCGGGGCGGCGGCGTGGCGCTGCTGCTGAGCAACATCCGCGAGCACGGCGCGCCGATCAAGCACATCGAGAACCAGAGCTCCGGCGTCATCCCCGTGATGAAGCTGCTCGAGGACTCGTTCAGCTACGCCAACCAGCTCGGCGCCCGCCAGGGCGCCGGTGCGGTGTACCTGCACGCGCACCACCCGGACATCTACCGGTTCCTGGACACCAAGCGGGAGAACGCGGACGAGAAGGTCCGCATCAAGACCCTCTCCCTGGGTGTGGTCATCCCGGACATCACGTTCGAGCTGGCCCGCAAGAACGAGCCGATGTACCTGTTCTCCCCGTACGACGTGGAGCGCGTGTACGGCGTGCCGTTCGCGGACATCAATGTGACCGAGAAGTACCACGAGATGGTCGACGACGCGCGGATCCGCAAGTCCAAGATCAGCGCCCGTGAGTTCTTCCAGCGCCTCGCGGAGATCCAGTTCGAGTCGGGCTACCCGTACATCGTGTTCGAGGACACGGTGAACAAGGCGAACCCGATCAAGGGCAAGATCACCATGTCCAACCTCTGCTCGGAGATCCTGCAGGTCTCCACGCCCTCGGAGTACAACGAGGACCTCTCGTACAAGACGGTGGGCAAGGACATCTCCTGCAACCTGGGCTCGCTGAACATCGCGCTGACCATGGACTCGCCGGACCTCGGCAAGACCGTGGAGACGGCGATCCGGGCGCTGACCGCGGTGTCGGACCAGACCGACATCGAGTCCGTCCCGTCCGTGAAGAAGGGCAACGCCGGCGGCCACGCCATCGGCCTCGGGCAGATGAACCTGCACGGGTACCTGGCGCGCGAGCGGATCTTCTACGGGTCCCCAGAGGGTCTCGACTTCACCAACATCTACTTCTACACGGTCGCCTACCACGCGATCCGCGCGTCCAACCAGCTCGCGATCGAGCGGGGGAGCGCGTTCGAGGGGTTCGCCGACTCGAAGTACGCGTCCGGTGAGTACTTCACCAAGTACGTCGAGAAGGAGTGGGCGCCGCGGACCGAGCGGGTCGCCGCGCTGTTCGCCGACGCCGGCATCCACATCCCGACGCAGGACGACTGGCGGGCACTGGCCGCGTCGGTCGCCGAGCACGGGCTGTACAACCAGAACCTGCAGGCGGTGCCGCCGACCGGCTCGATCAGCTACATCAACCACTCGACCAGCTCGATCCACCCGATCGCCAGCAAGATCGAGATCCGCAAGGAAGGCAAGATCGGCCGCGTCTACTACCCGGCGCCGTTCATGACGAACGACAACCTGGAGTACTACCAGGATGCGTACGAGATCGGTCCCGAGAAGATCATCGACACCTACGCCGAGGCCACCCAGCACGTGGACCAGGGCCTGTCGCTGACCCTGTTCTTCAAGGACACGGCCACCACCCGCGACCTGAACAAGGCGCAGATCTACGCCTGGCGCAAGGGCATCAAGACGATCTACTACGTCCGTCTGCGCCAGCTGGCGCTGGAGGGCACCGAGGTGGACGGCTGCGTCAGCTGCATGCTGTGACGCGGACGCCCTTCACGACGAACGACGAGGAAGCACGATGACCCCCCCGAAGCTCAAGCTCATCGACCGCGTCCAGGCGATCAACTGGAACCGTCTCGAGGACGACAAGGACGCCGAGGTCTGGGACCGCCTCACCGGCAACTTCTGGCTGCCGGAGAAGGTCCCGGTGTCCAACGACATCCAGAGCTGGGCCACGCTGACCGAGGCCGAGAAGACGATGACCACCCGCGTGTTCACCGGCCTCACGCTGCTGGACACCATCCAGGGCACGGTCGGCGCCGTCAGCCTGATCCCGGATGCGCTGACCCCGCACGAGGAGGCCGTCTACACGAACATCGCGTTCATGGAGTCGGTGCACGCGAAGAGCTACTCGTCCATCTTCTCCACGCTGATCTCCACGCCGGAGATCGACGAGGCGTTCCGGTGGAGCGAGGAGAACGCGAACCTGCAGCGCAAGGCCGAGATCGTGCTGCAGTACTACCGGGGTGACGAGCCGCTCAAGCGCAAGGTCGCGAGCACCATGCTCGAGTCGTTCCTGTTCTACTCGGGGTTCTACGCCCCGATGTACTGGGCGTCGCGCGCCAAGCTGACCAACACGGCCGACCTGATCCGCCTGATCATCCGTGACGAGGCCGTGCACGGGTACTACATCGGCTACAAGTACCAGAAGGGCCTCGAGCAGGTCACCGAGGCCGAGCGGGCCGCGCTCAAGGAGTACACGTTCGAGCTGCTCTTCGAGCTGTACGAGAACGAGGTCGAGTACACGCAGGACCTGTACGACGAGCTCGGCCTGACCGAGGACGTGAAGAAGTTCCTCCGGTACAACGGCAACAAGGCGCTGATGAACCTCGGCTACGAGGCGCTGTTCCCGCGCGACGAGACCGACGTCAACCCGTCGATCCTCTCCGCCCTGTCCCCGAACGCCGACGAGAACCACGACTTCTTCTCCGGCTCCGGCTCGTCCTACGTCATCGGCAAGGCCGTGACCACGCAGGACGAGGACTGGGAGTTCTGACCTCGAGCTCCCTCTCTGCACCTCGCTGAGGCCGGCGCCCCCCTGCGGCGCCGGCCTCAGTGCTGTCGTCCGAGGCGGTCAGACGGTGAAGTGGCCGACGAGGTCCTTCAGCTCGACGGACATCCGGGCCAGCTCGGCGACGGACACCTGCGACTCGGCGACCCCCTGGGTGGTCACCGCGGCCGCGTCGGCCACCCCGGAGATGGTCGCCGCGATCTCGCCCGCGCCGGTGGCGGCCTTGGTGACGCCTCGGTTGATCTCGTTGGTGGTGGCGGTCTGCTCCTCGACGGCCGCCGCGATGGTGGTCTGGTAGTCGTTGATCGCGCCGATCACCGACGTGATCTGACCGATGGCGGCGACCGCACCGTCGGTGTCGCCCTGGATCGCCTCGACGCGGCGGGCGATGTCCTCGGTGGCCTTGGCCGTCTCCCGAGCGAGGTCCTTGACCTCCCCTGCGACCACCGCGAACCCCTTGCCGGCCTCACCGGCGCGGGCCGCCTCGATGGTGGCGTTCAGCGCCAGCAGGTTGGTCTGCTCCGCGATCGAGGTGATCAGTTTGACGACGTTGCCGATCTCCCGGCTCGACTCGCCGAGCCGCGACACCGTGGCCGTCGCCTCCGCAGCGGCCGACACCGCCTGGGCTGCGACCCGTGCCGCTTCGGTGGCGTTCTGCGCGATCTCGCGGATCGAGGCACCCATCTGCTCGGCGCCGGCGGCGACCGCCTGCACGTTCTGCGACACCTCGCCCGCCGAGCTCGACACCACCCCAGCCTGCGCGGCCGTCTCCTCGGCGGCCGACGCGATCTGCTGGCTCGAGGCGGCCATCTGCTCGGTGGCGCTGGCGAGCGACGCCGAGGAGGCGTCGATGGTGCCGAGCGTCGTCCGTAGCGTCCCCACCGCCTGGTCGAGCGCATGGCCCATCTGCCCCACCTCGTCGTGCGAGGTCAGAGCTGCGGTGACCGTCAGGTCGCCGTGCTCGAGCGCGGTGGACACCGCACGCACGCGCCCGATGCCCCGGACGATGCCGCGCGCCACCAGCAGGCCGAGCGCCACCGCGGCGGTCAGCCCGGCACCGAGCGCCACGACCATCAGCAGCCGGCTGTTCCGGTACTCCGTGGTGACCCCCGCCGCGGCCGCCTTCGCGGCCGCCTTCGACTGGTCCACCAGGCCGTGACGTCGCGCGGCCCATCGGCGGGAGGCAGCACCGTCTGAGTGGCTCGCGTGGGCCAGCTGGGTCGCCATGCATCCGATCGGGTGGCGAACTCGCCCGCCGCTCGCGCCACGCAGGACGATGGTCCCAGCGCCCAGCGCCCAGCGCCCAGCGCCCAGCGCCCAGCGCCCAGCGCCCAGCGCCCAGCGCCCAGCTCGGCGCCGCGCGGCGTCAGTCGCGGGTGACGTTCTCCATGGACCGGACCAGCCCGACGGCCTCGCCCAGCAGCTCCCGCTCGCCGGCCACCAGCGCCGGGTCGTTGGCACGCACGTGCGCGGCCTCGGCCAGCACGGGCCGCACGTCCAGGTGCGTACCGGCCAGGAATGCCGCGAGCAGCACCCGCGCGGCCTCGGAGTACTCGCCGCCGGCGTCGACGGCCACCTCGGCGAGGATCAGGGCGCTGAGCGCCACGTCGAGCTCCGCGGTGCCGGTCCGTGCGTTCGCCCAGTCGACCAGCATCGGACCGTGGGCCTCGGACAGCACGATGTTGCCCGGGTGCAGGTCGAGGTGGACCACCACGTCACCACCGGAGACGTGCGGCCAGTCGGTGGGCGACGACGGCGCCCAGGCGGGCGGCGCGGGGATCCGGTGCAGCTTGCTGTGCAGGTCGGTCATGATGTGCGCGCCCTCGTGCAGCGACGTCACCCCGGCGGCGAGCGCCTGCAGCAGCGTGGGTCCGTGCAGGCGCTCGAGCACCAGGTCGGGACCGCCGACGTGCACCGCCTTGGGTACCGGGAAGCCGTGCGCGAGCGCGTACCGCATCAGCTCGGCCTCCGGACCGGCGTCACGGCCGGAGCGGTATCGGCGCAGCACCTGGGTCTCGGAGATGGCGTACACGTCCGCCGAGAAGCCGGCAGTCAGCAGGGGTCCGGGTCCCTCCGCGGCGGCGTGCGGCGTTCCCGGGTCCTCGGCAGGAGCGGGGACGGCGGCGGCGGACGCACCCGGGTCCCGCGCGGCGTCCGGTGCCGCGGGGTCGCTCGGGGCGAGGCCGGCGGGGGTCATACGAAGAAGGTAGGCGCTGATCCCGAGATTGTCTCGTGATCGGGAAAACTCGCCCATGACCTGCGACGCGACCGGGCATGGACAGGACGTGGGCTGTTCTTGACCTGCGTTGACCCGAACGGGTCAACGCACCGGCGTCACCGGTCCCGCCGGGTCAGCCGCGTCAGCAGCGCCTCCGCGCCGGACCTGGTCGGCGGCAGCGCATGCGTCGTCACCCGCAGCGGCAACCGGGTGGCGACGCGCACGTCGACGTCGCAGCAGCGGCGGGCGATCTCGGCCCGCAGGGCGGTGATGCGGTCCGCCGGGTCCTCGTCGTGCAGGCCGACGACGACGAAGACGCCGCCGCCCAGGCTGGCCATCGGCCACCCGGGCCCGAACGCCGCGTCGAGGGAGGCGCCCATCGCCGCGGACCGTGCCGCCCGCAGGAAGCCGGACACCTCCCCGGCCGCCACGTCGATCACCGTCAGCGAGCCCGGGCTGCCCTCGGCACGGGCATACGCCTCGGTCAGCCGCAGGTGCAGGTACTGCTGCGTGGGCAGGCCCGTCTCGGCGTCCACGCTGGTGCTCGCCGCGAACGCGCCCGCCTGCTCGTCCGTCCACCCGTCGCACAACGCGCGGACCACGGCCATCGGCGGCTGGTGCGCGCCCATGCTGCTGTACAGGCAGCTCAGGTCGTCGAGCGCCTCGCCCAGGCCGATTCCGTCGTACGACCGCGCCCGGCCCAGCTCCTGCGCCGGGGTCGTCGGGTCACCGCCGGTCAGCACCGCCTCGGCCAGGGCGTCCACCGCGGGGTGGTACCAGTCGGAGGGCCGCAACCACACGGAGGCCAGGCTGCTGCGCCGCCACTGGTCACGCAGTCCGTCCGGCACAGGGTCGGAGCGGTGCCGCGGGTCGCGCGAGCCGTCTCCGGGAAGGCCGTCGGAGAGGAAGGCCTGTGGGCCCATGTCCGTCGTCACGCCGGAAGAGAGGGTTCAGCCGGTTCGTCGTGATGCCGATGGAGCGGGCGAAACGTGATTCACCCGGATGGCGGACCCTGTGGCACCCTAGGTGTGGCAGATACCGGACGAATCGGAGCGCTCGTGAGCGCCACGGTAGGGGTCGGGTCGGACCTGCGGTCCGATGCCGATCTGATCGCTGCCTCCCGTACGCGGGACGCGGCCGCCTTCGGCGCGCTCTACGAACGGCACGCGGGGGCCGCGCTGGTGGTCGCCCGCCAGCACACCGACTCCGCCGCGGACGCCGAGGACGTGGTGGCGGACGCGTTCACCGCTGTCTGGGGCGCCCTGCAGCGCGGGTCGGGACCCACCGAGGCGTTCCGCGCCTACCTGTTCACCGTCGTCCGCCGGGTCGCCGCGGTGCGTCGTGACGCGGGTCGCCGAACGCAGGCGACGGACGACGTCGCCGTGCTCGAGGCGGGTGCGCTGCCGGAGGCGGACGCCGCCGAACCGGCGCTGGCGGGGCTCGAGCGCGGGCTGGTCGCCCGGGCCTTCGCCTCGCTGCCTGAGCGGTGGCAGGCCGTGCTGTGGCACAGCGAGGTCGAAGGGCTGCAGCCGGCGCAGATCGCGCCGCTGCTGGGTCTGACGGCCAACAGCACCGCCGCGCTGGCGTACCGGGCCCGGGAGGGTCTGCGCCAGGCGTACCTGCAGCAGCACCTGAACGAGCCGCTCTCCGAGGCCTGCCGTGCGGTGTCCGGCAAGCTCGGCGGGTACGTGCGGGGCGGCCTCGGCGCGCGGGACACCAAGGCGGTGGAGGCGCACCTCGACGAGTGCGGCCGGTGCCGTGGCCTGGTGCTGGAGCTGGGCGACGTCAGCCACGGCATGCGCGGCGTCGTGGCTCCGCTGGTGCTGGGTCTTGCGGGGCTCGGGGCGCTGGGGCACGCGCTGCCGATCGGCGGCGGTCTGGCGGCCGGGGTGGCGAGCCTGACGGCGGGCCCGACGGGCGCGGCGGCCGGTGGTGGCGCCGGTGCCGGTGCTGCGGCGGGCGGTGCCGGGGGTGCCGGTGCGGGCGGTGCGGCGGGTGGAGCTGCCGCGGGCGAGCTGGCGGGTGCCGGCGGGGCCGGCGGGATGGGCGCGGCCGGTGCGGCGACAGCGGGTGCGCTGACGACGGGTGCCGCGGGCGTCGGCGGTGCGCTCGCCGGCGTGGGCGGTCTGCTGGCCGGCATCCCGACGGCGCTGGTCGCCGGGATCGCGGCGGTGGCGGTGGTGGCGGCCGGCGTGGTCGGCGCCGTCCAGCTGCTCTCGTCCGACTCGTCCGGCAAGGGCACGGCCGTCTCGACGACGGCGTCGCCGTCGACCGATCTGACGGGCAGCACCGGGTCGGGCGGCTCGGGGGCGTCGGACGGTTCGGCGGCGACGGGGAGCACTCCCGCGGCGTCCTCCGACCCGACCTCGACCGCCGCGGCCGGCACCGGGATCGCCGACCTGGTCGCGGGCTCGTCGGGCGGCTCGACCAGCTCCAGCGGCTCGACCACCTCGAGCACGACGACGTCCGACAGCTCGGGCACGTCCGGCACGACGGACCCCGGCACGGGTCCGACGCCGACCACCGGCCCGGCACCCACCACCAGCCCGGCACCCACCACCAGCCCTGCGCCCACCACCAACCCGGCACCGACGCCGGCGCTGCTCAGCGTCCAAGGTCCGGCCGGCTTCACGCTGACGGCCGGCACCACGGGGGCGCTGGCGGTCGACGTGGTGAACACCGGCGGCTCGACGGCGACCGGTCTCGTGGCGACCGTGGCTCTGCCGGCCGGTGTGTCGCTGGCGGGTGTGGACACCGGCGCCCTGTCGCCCGTCACCGGTCGGTTCGCACCCCTGGCCGCCGTGGGCTGGCTGTGCGGAACCGCCGGCGGTGCCGTCGAGTGCAACCTCCAGCAGCTTCCTGGTCAGACGCAGCTGCGGCTGACGCTCACCGTCCAGGTCGACGAGGGGTACGGCGCCGGCGACGGCTCTCTCGCGTGGTCGGTCAGCGGCGCCGGCCTGACGACGGCCTCTCGGAGCGTCCCGCTGCACGTCGCTCCGTCGCCTGCGCACCTGGTGGCCGCCGGCCCGGTCGCCGACCTGTGGCTGGTCACGGGCCGCACCGCCGAGGTAGCGGTGCCGCTGCGGAACGCGGGCGGGACGGCGACGACGGCGGCCGCGCCTGCGGTGGTGGACGTCCTGCTGCCGTCGGGCGTCGCCTACAGCTCGGTGGCCGCCCCGTGGACGTGCACCCGGACCCCGGCCGGCGGCGGCACCACCGCCGTGCACTGCACCGACCCGAGTCTCGGGGCGCGAGCCGGCACCACGCTGTGGCTCGCCCTCCAGGGCAACAAGCCGGGCATCGGCGCCGTCTCGATGCAGCTCGGCCCTAGTGCGGGACACCCGGTCGGCGTGCTGGGCTTCCGCTACGTCGTCGTGACCCCGTCGAACGCATAGCCCGCGCCGACCTCGCGGGCTCGCTTCGCTGACGCCGAGCCGCCCTGGTGCCCGGCCCTACCGGGTGCCGAGCGACAGGGTCGTGTAGGTCGCGGCCGCCGGCAGCAGCTCCTCGGCCATCTCCCGCAGCAGCTCGGCCACCTCGGCAAGCTCCGTCCCGCTGACGGCCGCCGACTCCTCGGACAGCAGCACGTGCAGCACCAGGCCGCGACGCGCCTCGGGGGCCGGCGGCTCTGTGGCGGGATCCGGCACGGCGCGCAGGGCGCGGAGCACCCGGGAGGTCGGCTGCTCGGGTGCGGACGGACGGGGGTGCGCGGACATGAGGGGTCTCCGGGGTGGGGTGAGGGTGGACGGGTGCGCGGTCAGCGCGAACACGTCTGCCAGCACGTCGATCGACGTACCGGAGCGGTACGTCGATAACGAGCCACCGGAGTCATGGGTCGATGCTCACACGGGCGCGCGGCCCCGACCAAGGGATATGCGCGGGAGTCTCAGGCAGCGGGCGTGACGGTGGTCACGTCAACGCGCACCTCAGCGCGGTGCAGACGCGGCGACGGCGACCGTTCGAGGGGTCGCAGCCAGGTGACGACGCTGCGGGAGCGCCGTCGCGGCGGCGTCAGACGATGCCGTACAGGCGGTCGCCGGCGTCGCCCAGACCCGGCACGATGTACGCCTTCTCGTTCAACCGCTCGTCGACGGCCGCGACCACCACCTGCACGTCGGCGCGGTCGCCGACGTACTTCTCCACGGTGGCGAGCCCCTCGGGGGCCGCGATCAGGCAGACGGCCGTCACGTCGAGCGCACCGCGGTCGAACACGTACTGCATCGAGGCGACCAGGGTGCCGCCGGTGGCGAGCATCGGGTCGAGCAGGAACACCTGCCGGCCCGAGAGGTCCTCCGGCAGCCGGTTGGCGTACGTGATCGCCTCGAGGGTCTGCTCGTCGCGGCGCAGGCCGAGGAACCCGACCTCGGCGGTGGGCAGCAGCCGCGTCATGCCCTCGAGCATGCCGAGTCCGGCGCGCAGGATCGGGATGACGATCGGCCGGGGGTCGGCCAGCTTGGTGGCCGTGGTGCGCGCGACCGGCGTGGTGATCTCCACCTGCTCGGTGTGCACGTCCCGTGTCGCCTCGTACGCCAGGAGGGTCACCAGCTCGTCCACCAGCAGGCGGAACGTGGGCGACGGGGTCGCCTGGTCCCGCAGGATCGACAGCTTGTGGGCGACGAGCGGGTGGTCGGCGACGTGCAGGCGCATAGCCCAAGCCTAGGGGCGTCGCTGGGGCAGGATGACGGGCATGACGTCCCCCGAGGCCGGGCGGCCGGTGCAGCCGGTGGATGCGTGGGCGATGGGGATCGCGCTCGACGAGGCACGGCGGGCGGTGCTGACCGGGGACGTGCCGGTGGGCGCCGTGGTGGTCGCACCGGGGGCGCACGTGGTCGGCTGGGGCCACAACCTCCGGGAGGACGAGCAGGACCCGACGGCGCACGCCGAGGTGGTGGCCCTGCGGGACGCCGCGGCGAACCTGGGGCGGTGGCGGCTGGACGACTGCACGCTCGTCGTCACCCTGGAGCCGTGCCTGATGTGCGCGGGGGCGGCGATCCTGGCGCGCGTGCAGCGCGTGGTGTTCGGCGCGTGGGACCCCAAGGCGGGGGCGGTCGGGTCGCAGTGGGACGTGCTGCGGGACCGGCGCGCGATGCACCACGTGGAGGTGGTGGGCGGCGTGCGGGCGGAGGAGTCGGCGGTGCTGCTGCAGCGGTTCTTCGAGGTGCAGCGCACGCCGGAGTGATCGGCCGTCAGCGCATCGGGAGCCGGCGGGCAAGCTCGGCCAGTGTCTCCGAGGTGCCCGCGTGCAGCGTGACGGCGGCGTAGCGGTCGCCGCGGGTCTCGCCGCGGTTGACGACGGCGATCGGCTTGGCCGCCGCGGCGGCGTGCCGCACGAACCGCAGGCCCGACTGCACGGCGAGCGACGAGCCGGCGACCAGCATCGCGTCCGCCTCGTCGACCAGGGCGAACGCCCGCTCCACCCGCTCGCGCGGCACCGTCTCGCCGAAGTAGACGATGTCCGGCTTGAGGATGCCGCCGCACGGGTCGGGGCCACCCTCGGGGTCCGGCGCCCAGCAGTCGGCGACGACGAAGTGCTCGGTCTGCTGCACCACCGCGTCGGCATCGGGCGCGATCTCGACGTCGGCCACCTCGGTGACGCTCTCGACGAAGCCGGGGTTGAGCTGGTCGAGCCGGTCCGCCACCTGCTGGCGCGTGTACCGGGTGCCGCAGCGCAGGCAGACGACGCGGTCGTAGCTGCCGTGCAGGTCGATCACCGTCTGCGAGCCGGCCTGGCGGTGCAGCAGGTCGACGTTCTGGGTAATGACGCCGGCGACGATCCCGCGCCGCTCGAGGTCCACGAGCGCGCGGTGACCGGCGTTCGGCTCGGTGCGGTGCACGTGCCGCCAGCCCACCTGGTTCCGCGCCCAGTAGTGCCGCCGGAACCGTGGGTCGCCGACGAACTGCTGGTACGTCATCGGGTTGCGCGGCGGGGAGTCGGGACCGCGGTAGTCGGGGATGCCCGAGTCGGTGGACACGCCCGCGCCGGTCAGCACCACCAGGCGGTGGCCGGCCAGCACGTCGATCAGCTCGGTGAGGGTGGCCATGGCGTCCACGGTAGGTCGGCTGCCGGGGTGCCGTGCGGGGCGTGCGGGCTGGTCGGGGGCCGATTCGGTGGCAGGCGGCGGCTCGGGTACCCTCGACCCCGGTAGCGTGTCCGAGCGGCCAAAGGAGCACGCCTCGAAAGCGTGTGTGGGTGAAAGTCCACCGTGGGTTCGAATCCCACCGCTACCGCCAGCCAGCCAGGCCAGCAGTTGAAGGGCCCCACCTGCAGTGATCTGCGGATGTGGGGCCCTTCGTCGTTCGTCTTCCCCACCGCCAAGTCGACTACCTCGGCGACGTGGCGACCGCGCGACCACCGCGGTGAAGGACATCAACCGCGACATCCGCCGTAGGACGTGTTCTGACACCTGTGGCGCTCGGCGCGCCGGGGGCGCTGGAGGCTTCGTTGCATGGACTGGATGCCACACTCGGCGCCGTGAACCGGCGCGGCTGGAGATGGGTCGCACCCGAGAACTGGCCTCTGCCACCGGATGGATGGGCTCCAGACGCCGGTTGGCAGCCCGATCCCTCGTGGCCGCCGCCGCCGCCGGGGCACGCATTCTGGAGACGATCTGGGCGGGTCCGGTTACGGGTCGCTCTGACCGTGCTCGCCTGCTTCGTCCCGGTGGCTGCACTCGGAACGTTGATCGGATTGACGAGCGTCCTTGGCGACTGCGGCTTCGATCCTCCTCCCGGCGATGTCGGGTCGGTGACTTTGACGAATGATCTGACCCGGGCGATCTCGTTCCAGACGTGCCTGAACGCGCAATGCACCCGACGCGATGACGTCGGCAGCAGTGGGCCGATCGCGCCGGGCGCGAGCCTTGAGCGGAACCATGAGCTGTGCAGTGAGGAGTCGGTAGGCGTCCTCGACCGGAACGGTCGCCTGCTCGGGTGTGTTGTGCTGCCGGCCGAGGACCCGGCGACGGTGACCCGCTTCTATGCCTCGGCGTCGAACCCCTGCCGCTAGCGTGCACGTGGGCGCTTCTCGCGGCGCACACCGGCTGGCGCACGACTCCAGCTAACCAAGACCACCCCGGCTTCTCACCGCTCTGGATGTGCATCTGCGCCAGCGCACATCAGTTGCGCACAACTAGATCGCGCGCAATGCTATGTCCATGACGGCGCTCGACCAGATGGTGTGCTTCTCGCTGTACTCGGCGAGCCGCGCCACGACGCAGGCCTACCGGCGCCTGCTGGAGCGGTGGGGGCTCACCTACCCGCAGTACCTGGTGCTGGTCGAACTGTGGACGCAGGGGCCGCGGTCCGTGCGGCAGCTCGGGGACGACCTGGCCCTCGACTCCGGCACCCTCTCGCCGCTGCTGCGCCGCATGGAGACGGCCGGCATCGTCACCCGCTCGCGGGACCAGGCCGACGGCCGCGTCGTCACCGTCGACCTCACCGACCGCGGGCACGAGCTGCGCACGGAGATGGCCGACGTGCCGGCGCAGGTGGCGCAGTGCATGAGCCTGACCGTCGAGTCCGCCCGCGAGCTGCTCGACTCCCTGCACCGGCTGACCGGCAGCGTGCAGGCCTCCAACGCGGATGCGGCCACGGTCGCGTCCTGAACCCCCAGAACCCCTACGGAAGGTGAACGTCATGGAGATCCTCTACACAGCCGAGGCACTGGCCACCGGCGACGGTCGCAACGGCCACGTCGCGACGATGGACGGGCTGCTCGACGCCGACGTGCGCGTGCCCAAGGACATGGGTGGTGAGGGTGGCGCCCTCAACCCCGAGCTGCTGTTCGCGTCCGGCTACGCCGCCTGCTTCCACAGCGCCCTGCTGTCCGTGGCGCGCACCCAGAGGGTCGCGCTGCACGACACCAGCGTCGGCGCCCGCGTCGGCATCGGCCGCAACGGGCAGGGCGGGTTCGGGCTGGCCGTCGAGCTCGAGGTGGTCGTCCCCGACCTCGACCGTGAGCAGGCGCAGGCGCTCGTCGAGGCCGCCCACCAGGTGTGCCCCTACTCCAACGCCACCCGCGGCAACGTCGAGGTCACGCTGACGGTCGTCGAGGACTGACCCCGTACGGTTCCCCGGCGCCGGTGGGCGGCGGCCCGGCGCGTGCTCAGACGGCGGGCAGGAGCAGCCGGATGGTGGTCCCGGCGTCGGGGCCGGCGGTCGGCGCCACAGCGGCCGTGCCGCCGTAGCGGCCGACCGTCTCGCGCACCAGGAACAGTCCCAGCGCGGGCGTGGCCCGTTGGGGGGCGCCCGGTGCGGGCGGCGTCGTCGTCGGGGGGCGGTGGGCGAAGCGGTCGAACAGCCGGTCCGCCTCGGCAGCACTCAGCGCGGGGCCGTCGTCGTGCACGTCGACGACGACGAAGCGGCCTGCCCGCGCCACCGTGATCCTGACCGTGCCGCTCGCGGGGGAGTGCCGGACGGCGTTGTCCAGGAGGGCACCGACGCACCGGCGGAGCGCTGTCGTCGGGATGCGGACCGCGAGAGGTTCCGCGCCGGCCTCCACCACCACGCCAAGGCCGGCCGGACCCGCAGCGGACCGGTAGGCGAGGACGGCGTCCTCGACCACGGCATGCACGTCCGGGCGGTCGTCGGACGCAGGGCCGGGCGTCGCGCCGGGCTCGTCGGACGCGGCCAGCAGGTCGTTGACGATGCGGATCAGGTCCTGCGCGTCGTCGGCCAGCTCGCGGACCAGGGGTGCCGCCTCCGAGTCCGGACCCACCCGGCGGGACAGCAGCTGGATGCGGGCGTGCAGCACGGTCAGCGGGGTGCGGAGCTCGTGGCTGGCGTCGGCGACGAACCGGCGCTGCCGGTCGAAGGCGTCCTCCAGCGGCCGGACGGCACGGCGGGCGATGAACAGCGTGGCCACCCCGGCGATCACCACGGCGGCGCCACCGACCAGCGCCAGGCCCAGCAGCACGTGGCCGGCGTCGATGGACAGCGTCAGGTCGCCCGGCTTGGGCGGCTCCCGGCGTTCCGCGGGGGTCGACTGCAGCCACAGGTACAGCGCGGTGACGGTGAGCACGCTCGCGACCAGGACCGCTGCGGTGACGGCGACCGCCACGCCGATGGACACCACGGAGGTGTGCATCGCCCGGCGGGCGTCGGGGGACAGGCGTGGGCGGTCGGTCACGGGTGACCCAGCCGGTAGCCGCGACCGCGCACGGTCTCGATGAGGTCGCGGTCCGTCTTGCGCCGCAGGTAGTGCACGTATGCGTCGACCGTGCCCTCGGCCTCGCCGTGCGGGAACACCGCCGTGAGGATCTGGGTGCGGCTGAACACCCGGTCCGGCTCGGCCGCGAGCATCGCGAGGAGGGCGTCCTCGCGGACGGTCAGCAGGATCCGGCCCTCGTAGGGGGAGTGGATCTCGCCGGAGCCCGGCCGGTAGGTCCACCCGCCGAGCTGCTGCTGCGGGCCGGTGTGGTCGCGGGTGAGCGCGCGGAGGCGGGCGAGCAGCTCGTCGAGCTCGAACGGCTTGACGACGTAGTCGTCGGCACCCGCGTCGAGGCCGGCGACCGTGTCCGCCGTCGTCCCCAGCGCCGTCAGCAGCAGCACCGGGGTGGCGACGTGCCGGGCGCGGAGCCGGCGCACCACCTCCAGGCCGTCGAGGGTGGGCACCCGACGGTCGAGCACCAGCAGGTCGAACTCACCGGTCAACGCGCGTTCCAGCGCAACGGCGCCGTCGGCGACGAGCGTCACGTCGTAGACCTCCGACAGCAGCTCGGCGACCACGGGTGCGAGGCGCGGGTCGTCCTCGAGGAGCAGCAAGGACAGGCGGCGGGTGGGCGCCGTCATGGCTCAGGCGTCCCGGTCGGTGTCCACCAGCTCACGGTCCTGATTCTGGCCGCGTCGGCGCAGACCCGTGGCCACCAGGGGCAGTACGGAGACGACCACCACGACGATCGCGAGCAGGTCGATGTTCTTGGCGACGAACGGGATGCCGCCCAGCAGCAGGGCGACGAGAGTCAGGCCGACCACCCAGAGGAGCGCGCCGGCGACGTTCCAGACGACGAACCGCCGGTACCGCAGCCGGGCGGTGCCCGCGACCAGTGGCACGTAGGTCCGCACGATCGGCACGAACCGCGCAAGCACCAGGGACACGGGTCCGTACCGGTCGAAGAACTGCTCGGCCTCCGCCAGCCGGGCGGTGGTCAGCACGCGGGCGTCGTCGCGGAAGAACCGGCGTCCGAACCGGTGGCCCAACCAGTAGCCGGTCTGGTCACCGGCCACCGCGGCGGCCAGCGCGACGCCGGCGATCGCCCACGGTGACAGCCCGAGCTGGGCGCGCAGCAGCACCGCGGTGAGGATCAGGGAGTCGCCCGGGAGGAAGGGGAACAGCACCCCGGACTCGATGAAGATCATCACCGCGATGCCGACCAGCGCCCACGGGCCGAGGGCGTGCAGCAAGGGCTCGGGGGAGATCGAGAGGCCCGTGGTGAGCCCGGTCGACACACCTCCGGACATGCCTGGGACCAGGGACGAGATCACGCGCGGTCTCCTTCACGGGCGTCGGCGAGGGAATCGAGGCGCACCACGGACAGCACGCGCTGGGCCGGCGTCGTCGTGACCAGGACGGACGCGAGGGTGAACGCGGACGCCGCGTAGACGACGGCCGCGACGACGTCGAGCGGGTAGTGCGCGCCCAGGTAGACCCGGGACGCGGCGACGACGACCACCAGCAGCACCCCGACCGGCGCCCAGAGGCGGCTGCGACGGGGGCCGAGCAGCGCGAGGGCCGTCAGCACCAGCACCGCCGCCACCGTCGTGTGCCCGCTCGGGTAGCCGAAGCTCGTGTCCACCGGGGGCGGCGAGGCGAGCAGGGCGACGTCTGGGCGCGGCCGGTGCACCAGGACCTTGAGCACGATCCCGCCTGCGAGGGTCAGGCCAGCGACGCCGAGCAGGACCACGGCCCGGCGCACCCCGACCCGGCGGGCGCCCACCGCGCAGAGCACGACGAGCAGCCCGAGCCCGACGGGCGGCGAGGCGAGCGTGCCGATCGCCGCCGTGACCGCGTCGAGCGCCGGTGCGTGGTGCTCGGAGAGCCACTGGACGACGCCGAGCTCGCTCGCGGTCCACCCGTGCAGCGGTGCGACCAGCAGCCCCACCAGCAGCACGACGACGAGTCCGGCGCCGGCCGCTGCGGCCTGCGCGGTGCTGGCGGACGGGGGGTTGCTGGTGCTGCCGCTCACGGGACTGCCTTCCTGCAGGGTCCTCGCCAGCGTCGCGGGCCGTCGCCAAGAAACCGCCAAGGCGACGGCGATCGTGGCGCCCGCAGGCGTGAGCGGGTTCGCGGTGCGAGGCGTCCCGCAGCGGGTCAGACTGCAGGCGTGCCCGACTCGACGCAGGCTGCATCCGGTCACCGTGTCGTCGTCTTCCTGCAGGAGAACAAGACGACGGACTTCTACTTCGCCTCGATGGCGGCCTGGGGTGCCGCCGTCGCGACCGGTCCGCTGCTCGCGGCGCCGCCCGACCACGACCAGCCGCACGACCGCAACGCGTGGGTGCACTACGCGATGGGCGACTACCCGGCGGTCGCCGCGCAGGTGGACACCGACACGGTGATCCCGTACTACGCGTGGCTGGCCAAGACGTTCGTGTTCTCCGACCACCACTTCGGCTCGGGGTCGAACTCGACGCCCGGGCACATGCTGGCGATCGGCGGGCAGATGCCGACGCTGAAGAACCCGCCGTTCGTCGGCCCGTCGCCGGTGTGGGACCTGCCGTCGATCTTCACCGTGGCGGACAAGGCCGGGGTGTCGTGGGGCGCGTTCCCCGACGAGCACGGGTACCCGGCGAAGTTCTACACGTCGCTGACCAGCGCACCCGGGCAGACGCACGTGCACCACCCCAACGAGTTCGTGCCGATGGCGACGGGTGGTGAGCTGCCCCAGGTCTGCTACGTCTGGAGCCCGGCGGGGTACGACGAGCACCCGCCGGCCACCCCGCAGCCCGACTACGTCACCCGCGGGCAGAACCTGATCTGGTCGCGGGTGCAGGCCGTGATCGACGGCGGCGGGTGGGACGACACGACGTTCATCCTGACCTGGGACGACTGGGGCGGGTACGCGGACCACGTGAAGACGCCCGCGATCGAGACGGTGCCGGACGCGCTGCACCCCGACGGATTCGCGGCGATCGGCGGGTCCCGCATCCCGCTGGTGATGTTCGGCGGGCGGGTGACGCAGGCGGTCGACACCGCCTGGCACTCCCACGCCAGCATCCCGAAGACGATCATCGACCTGCTCGGGCTGCCGGCCATGGGCGTGCCGCGCGTCGACTCGGCGCCGAGCCTCGCGGGGCTGGTGGACCTGGGCGCTGCGCCTCGGCCGGTGCCGCCGGCGCCGGGGACGACGATCCAGCAGCCGGTGCCGCCCGCCCATCCGTCGGTGCCGCCGACGGCGCCGTGGCCGGGACCGCTGGGCGTGCCGATGCCGCCGCTGGTGACGCTCGACGGGTCCACGGTCCCGGCGCCGACGGACGGAGTCGTCCGGCCCAAGCCGCCCAAGGCACCGGCCGCCTAGCGGATCGCGCGATCCCGGCCGACCTCAGGCGACGTCGCTCAGCCGACGCACCTTGGGCAAGCCGGCAGCCCGCTCCTCGGCGAGGTCGTGCGCGGACTGCATGGCCAACCATGCGCGAGCCGTTCCCACCCCAGCCTCCTCGAGGCGGACCGCGAGGTTGGGGCTGATCCGCGCATGCCCGTGCAGCACCCGGCTCAGCGCTACGCGGGAGATGCCGAGCCGGGATGCGGCTTCGCCGACACCCAGGCCCAGCTCGGCCAGCACGTCTTCGCGCAGCAGCTCACCCGGGTGCACCGGAGTCTTCATCGCCATCACGTCCACCTCCTGCTCAGTGGTAGTCCTGGTAGTCCACGAGTTCGACGTCGGTCTCAAGGAACCTGAAGGTCACCCTCCAGTTGCCGTTCACCCAGATCGACCACTGCCCGGCAAGGTCGCCCTTGAGCTGGTGCGTTCGGAACGACGGGATCGCCAGATCCGCCGGTGCCTGCGCCACGTCGAGCGCCGACAAGATGCGGAGCAGCTTCGGCACGTGGGCTGCCTGCACGCCTCGCTTGGAACCGTCGTGATAGAGGCGCTCCAGGCCTTTGTGCTCGAAGCTCACGATCACGACGGCACTGTATCGTGTAACGCAACACGTTACATCGCGCAGCCGGCCGTGCGTGGTCGCGACCGGAGGAACACGGGAGCTGTCTGTGCCGATCACCATCCGGAGAACGGGTGAGGCCTACACCGCTGAGGTGACGCCCCCACACGGCCGGGGTCAGACGTGGCGCACGCCGCGCCCGCTCGGCAGGCATGCCCTGGTCGCCGCCTTGATCGAGCTGGGTTGCCACCAGACGGACACAGGCGACGCCTTCTACGCGGCTGACCCCGAGTGGCTCGAGCGTCGGTGACCTGATCGCGTCGACTCGTCGCCCTGGCTCGTCAGGGCTGGAGCAGGGCCTTGATGGCGCGGCGCTCGTCCATCGCCTTGTAGGCCTCGGCCACCTCGGCGAGCGGCAGGGTCAGGTCGAACACCTTGCCCGGGTCGATGGTGCGGCTCAGCACCAGGTCGAGCAGGTGCGGGAGGTAGGCGCGGACCGGGGCCGGGCCGCCGCGGAAGCCCTTGTTGGACCAGAACAGCTGGTCGGTGGGGACGTCGCCGTGGGGGAGGCCGACCACGCCGATCATCGCGCCGGGGCGGGTGACGGCCACCGCCTGGAGGCGGGCGTCGGCGGTGCCGACGCACTCCAGCACCGCGTCGGCACCGATGCCGTCGGTCAGCTCCCGGACCCGGGCGGCGCCCTCGTCACCACGCTCGGCGACGATGTGCGTCGCGCCGAACTCCTTCGCGAGCTGCTGGCGGTCGGCGTGCCGGCTCATCGCGATGATCGTCGTCGCGCCGAGCTGCGCCGCCGCCAGCACACCGCACAGGCCCACCGCCCCGTCGCCGACCACCGCGACCGAGGACCCCGGCTTGACGTCGGCGCAGACCGCGGCGTGCCAGCCGGTGCCCATCACGTCGGAGAGCGCCAGCAGGCTGGGGATCAGGTCGGCGTCCGGCTGACCGGGGGTGGCCAGCAGGGTGCCGTCGGCGTTGGGGATGCGGATGCGCTCGGCCTGGCAGCCGTCGTACCCGCCGCCGTGCAGGCAGTTGGAGTGCATGCCCTTGCGGCAGACGGCGCACGTGTTGTCGCTGTGCAGGAAGCCGCCGACGACGAAGTCGCCCGGCTTGATCGTCGTGACCGCCGAACCCACCTCCTCGACCACGCCGACGTACTCGTGGCCGATCGGCTTGGGCTGCGGCACCGGCGCCAGCCCGCGGAACCGCCACAGGTCCGAGCCGCAGACGCACGCTGCGACCGTGCGGACCACCGCGTCGGTCGGCTCGACGATGACGGGATCGGGGCGCTCCTCGAAGCGCACGTCGCCGGCTCCATGGATGATCGCTCCGCGCATGGGTCCATCCGACACCATCGGCGACCCACCCGGCACGTCAGGCCTCGATGCCGACCGGTGCGGCGACGGTCAGCGGGTCCGGCGACGGGGCATCGGCCGGGGTCAGCGTGCGGGCGCGGTGGGCGGTGACCAGGGCGGCCGCGACGACGAAGCAGAGGATCTCGGTGACCGGCATCGCCCAGACGACGCCCGTCAGGCCGAGCACCGCTCGGGCGGCGAGCAGCACCGGGACGAACAGCACGCCCTGCGCCACCGACATCACGGTGGCCGGCACCGCCTGCCCGGTGGACTGGAACAGCGTGGTGGCCAGCCCGGTGAAGCCGTTGAACAGGGCGGCGACCAGCATGGCCGTCAGCACCGAGAGGCCGGTGGTCAGCACGGTCGGGTCGGCGCTGAACAGGGTGAGCACCCGCTCGCGCAGCACGAACACCGGCAGGGTGAACACCAGCACGCAGCCCGCCACCCAGGCGGCGGAGTGCAGCAGGGCCGACCGCAGCCGGGCGGTGTCCCGGGCGCCGAAAGCGGTGGCCAGCAGCGGCATCGCGCCGAGGGCGACCCCCATCGCCAGCATCTCCGGCAGCTGCACGATCCGCTGCGCCACCCCGAACGCCGCCAGCACCCCGTCCCCGTACCGGGCCGCGACGTTGTTGAACACCACGGCGCTGACCGTCAGGAACCCGCTCATCAGCAGCTCGGAGGCGCCGACGCTGAGCACCGTGCGCGTCGTCCGGCCGTCCGGCCGGAACCAGCGCAGGCCGATGCGCAGCTCGGGGGAGCGGCGGTGCAGGTGCAAGGCGAACCAGGCGACGGTGACGAAGTTGGAGCCGACGATCGCCAACGCGGCACCGGTCACGCCCCACCGCAGCACCAGGATCAGGAGCACGTCGAGCACCAGGTTGACCAGGGTGGAGGCGACGATGCCGGCCATCGACACCCGGGTGGCGCCCTCGGCGCGGACCAGCTGCTCGATCGCGAACGCCACCGCGAGCACCGGCGTGCCGGCGAGCAGGACGGCGACGTAGTCGGCGGTCGGCGCGAACGCATCGCCGGTGGCGCCGAGCAGGTGGGTCAGCGGGTGCAGCGCCAGCAGGCCGGCGATCCCGACGACGAGGCCGGCCAGAGCCGCGCCCCAGACGGTGAAGGCCGACAGACGTCGGATGCGGGTGCGCAGCTCCGCCGCCGTGGCGCCGGTGCCGTCGTCGAGCGCCTGCAGCTCGCCGAGGAGCCGGGCGACCGCGGTGCTGCCTCCGGTGCCGAACACCCCGCCGACGGCCATGACCACCGCGGTCAGCGGGAGGCCGAACGTGACGGCGGCGAGCAGGGCGGTGGAGTGCAGCGAGCCGATGAAGCCGGCGTTCACCGCGCCGTAGACGACGCCGACGGTGGTGGCGGCCATCATCGGCAGCGCGAGGTGTGCGAGCGCCCGGCTCATGGGCGCGCGGCGCAGGTAGTAGGTGTCGTCGTGCGTGGTCATGGGTCCTCCTGGGGTGCGGGTGGGTATGGGTCGGAGCGGCGGGGCGCACGAGGGCGTGCGGCAGCGCGGCGGGGCGGTGGTCGGGTGGCGGGGCGCGGGTCGGGACGCCCGGTTCAGGGCGTGCGGGACCAGACGGCCGGCGGGTGCCGGTCGGTCAGGTGGCTGCGATCAGGTGGCGGTCAGCCGGCCAGGTGCCGGTCGAGCTTGGTCAGCAGGGCGACGAGAGTGCGTCTCTCGTCGGGATCGAGCACGTCGAGCTGGCGCTCGCTGCTCGCCCAGACGTTCGCCTCGAAGCGTTTGACCAGGTCACGGGCCTTCGGGGTGACGTGCAGGGTCTTGCGGCGGGCGTCCGACGGGTCGGTGCGGCGCTCGATCCAGCCGTCGCGCTCCAGCGTGCCGAGCAGGGCGGACACCGTCGCCGGGCGGGTCCCGGTGACGTCGGCGATGTCCTTCTGGATGAGCCCGCGGCCCTCGCTCGCCTCGATGAAGCCCACGGTGCGGGCCTGCAGCGGGGTGAGACCGCCGAGGTCGGCGGAGTCGAAGGCGTCGCCCATCGCCTGACGCATCCGGCTGGAGATCCGGCCGATCAGCTCGGCGACGGACGGCTCGGGACGGCTGCTGCTCATGTCGAGAACACTAGATGGTGAGAAAGCGAACAGTCAAGAACCGAACTGTTTTCGCGGCGCGCCCTGCGGGAGCCCGGTGGGCAACGGTGCCAGCATCGTCAACGTGAACCGGCGGGAACGGTGGGAACGAGCCGCCGAATGGCCCCTGACCGCTGCAGCGCTTGCGTTCCTCGTCGCCTACGCGGTGCCGATCGTCCGGCCGTCGCTACCGATCGGCGCCGTGACGGCGTGCGGCTGGGTCCTGACCGGCACCTGGATCGCCTTCGGCGTCGACTACGCCGTGCGGCTGGGGCTTGCGGAGCGCCGATGGCAGTTCGTCCGGAGCAACGTGCTCGACCTCGTCGTGATCGGCCTGCCCGTGCTGCGGCCGCTGCGGCTGCTGCGACTCGTGGCTCTGCTGTCGGTGCTGAACCGCGCGGGCGCTCGGTCGCTGCGCGGCCGGGTGGTGACGTACGTCTGCGGTGCCACGGTGCTGCTGATCGGCACCGCCGCGCTCGCGGTGACCGAGGCGGAGCGAGGCGTCCCGGGCGCCACGATCACGAGCGCAGGGGATGGCCTCTGGTGGGCCGTCACCACCATCACGACGGTCGGCTACGGGGACCGTTATCCCGTCAGCGCCACAGGCCGGGTCATCGCCGTCGCGCTGATGGTCGGCGGCATCGCGCTCCTGGGCGTCGTGACGGCCACCATCGCGTCCTGGCTCGTCGACCGCGTGCAGCAGGAGAACGAGCAGGAGCAGGCGGCCACCCGGGCACAGGTTCGGGCGCTCGCAGAGGAAGTGGCAGCCCTACGCGAGCTGCTGATCGCCCAGCGCGAGACCGACGAGGCGCCTGACCGATCGGTCTCCTGACAGGTCGGCCTACTCCGCCATGGCCCGGTAGGTCTCGATGCGGCGCAGCAGGGCCTGCTCCGCGAGGCGGACGGGCTCGGCGTCGGCCGGCTGGTGCACGGCCCGCTCGGCGTCGTCGGCGATCAGCCGCGCCTGGTCCGCGATGTCGTGCAGGCGGGTCCAGTCGGTGCGGGCCACCGTCGCGCACGTGTCGAGCAGGCGCAGCAGGGCCAGCGACACCGTGGGCTCGGCAGCGCCGTACCGGCGCACCAGCCCGCACATCGTCGCGAGGTACTCGCCGAAGCGGCGGCTGGGCACCACCACCACCGAGTCGCCAGCGCGGGCCACCCGCGGGCCGAGGGGGCGTGCGGCCATCGCGGCGAAGATCACGGCCATGTGGTCGACCGCCTGGATGGCGGTGTAGGGGTCGTTCACCGCGGGGGACAGCGCCTTGCAGGCGACGTCGACCAGCTGGCGGATGCCGATGGCCGCGTCCTGCTGGCGGGTCCGTTCGAAGCCGATGCCGACGGCGTCGTCGAGCGCGTGCTCGAACGGGTGCCGGTCCGGGACGGCGTCGTCGGGCGTCGGGCCCCAGACCAGCGCGAGCGGGGTGCCCGGCACCACGTGCTCACCCACGCGCCTGACCAGGGCGATGCTGACGCCGTGCTCGCGGGCGAGGGGGAGCAGCTGCTCCGGGTGGGCGGTCACCACGTAGCCGCTGCTGCGGGCGGCCACCGGTACGGCCCACGGCGGCGCCTGGGGCGGCACCAGCTCGACGTCGCGCGGCAGCCGCGAGACGAGATCCAGGGCGTCCCGCTCGACGCGCCGCATGATCGCGTCCACCTGGATCGAGTGCGAGAGGTGGTCGGCGAAGTAGGCCACCGAGGCGATGCTGGCGAACAGCAGCGCGAGGGCGCCGGTGACCGCCAGGCGGGGGAACGTCTCCGGGTCCCTCCCGACGCCGACCGTCAGCAGGCCGGCGGCGCTGTAGGCGAAGGTCGCCATGAACACCGACAGGACGATCTGGTTGGGCCGGTCCCGCAGGAAGTTGCGCAGCAGCCGGGGGCTGAACTGGGTGGACGAGAGCTGCAGCGCGACGATCGACAGGCCCAGCACCAGGGCGATCACCGTGACGACCGTGCCGGTGATGGTGATCAGCAGCGTCCGGGCGTCGGCCGACGAGCCGCGGAACGCCACGGTGGCGAGGAACGAGCCCGGCGCCGGGACGACGCGGGACAGGGCGAAGCCGGCGAGCAGCGCTGCGTTACCGGCGACGAACGGCAGCACCCACAGGGCGGCGTTGACGTACTCCCACGCGGCTTCGCGTCGCCTCACGGCGCCAGCCTGCTCCTGCACAGACCGCCGCGCACCGGTCGGCGCGGGTGGTTCGGTGCGGACCTCCGTCAGTCCCGCAGGTCGCGCAGCTGCGCGCGGCTGGTGACGCCCAGCTTGGCGAACACGCGGGACAGGTGGCTGTCGACCGTGCGCACCGAGAGGGTCAGCCGGTCGGCGATCGCCCGGCTGCTCAGGCCGGCGGCGGCCAGTCCGGCGATCTCGCGCTCGCGGGCGGTCAGCCGGGCCGACGGGCGCACCGACGGCAGCCACAGCCCCCGCGCGTTGAGGTCGCGCGAGGCGACGGCCACCAGCTCGCCGTCCCCGGCGACGACCGCGACGGCGTGGGCCACGAGCGCCGCGGCGCGGGAGCCGGAGACGAGGCCGCCCACCTGCTGCAGCCGGACCAGCACCGCCGCGTCCGTGGGGTCCGGGGTGCCCTGGAGGTGGCCGGCGAGGAGCACCCGGTGCAGGGCCTCCAGCTCCGTGCGGCGCAGCCCGCGCTCGGCGCACCAGCGGGCGAGTGCCAGGGCCTCCGCCCGGGCGGTCGGCTGCTGCAGCCACAGGCCGGCGTCGACCAGCATCAGCCGCAGGTCCGACTCGACCATCGCCGATGCCCGGTGGGGCGCACGACGGGCGAGCTCCATCAGCTGCAGGGCGGTGGACCGGTCGCCGAGGGCAGCTGCGGAGACGGCGCCGGCGGCCGCGGCGAACTCCGTCAGGCCGTAGGGGTCGAGCACGCCGAGCGTGGCGGCGGCCGCCCGGTGCTCGGCCATCGCGTCGCTCCACAGGCCGCGCGCCGCGGCGATCAGGCCGCGGCCTGTGCCGTCCGTCGAGTACTTGGTGGCGTACCCCCAGTCACCGCCCGGCGGGACGGCGGCGATCCGCTCGGCGGCGGCCACGTCACCCGCCCACAGGTGCACCAGGAACTGCGCGGCGAGGATGTTCGAGCCGAGCCAGGGGTGCTCCCGCTCGTGCACCTCCGCCGCGCGCAGGCTGCGCGAGCCGAGCGCGATCGCCTCGCTGATCCGGCCGGTCTGCGCGAGACCGAAGACGGCCGGCGCCGCCAGGGCCAGCACGCTCGGCGACCGGTAGCCGGCCGCCTTGAGGGCGGCCAGCGACGGCTCGATGCTCTCCGTGAAGCGACCACCGGTGCCGAGACGCACCAGCCGGCGCACGGCGAGCGCGGAGCGCAGCGCGACGTCGTCGTCCTCGCCGAGCTCGTCGAGGAACTGGTCGATCAGGTCCAGCGACTCGTCGGAGTCGTCGTCGTGGAACTGGTGCAGGTCGGCCGTCTGCTCCGCGAGGCGGATCTGCCGCAGGCGGTGGTCGGTGCCGGTGTCGTCCTTCGCCAGCCGCTCGGAGGCCTCGAGCAGGTCTGCTGCGGACCGCTCGGGCGCCCCGACCAGCCGCCACGCCTCCGCCCGCAGCAGCAGCACGTCGACCCGCGGTCCCGGGCCGCCCACCGTCTGGCGCAGCGCGGCGCTGCCCACCTGGACGGCCGCCTCGGGACGGCTGAGCAGGATCGCCGCCCGCATCGCCCGCAGCAGCCGCTCACCGCTCTGGTGCACGTCGCACTCCAGGGCCCAGAGCACCGACCGGAGCAGGGCCGCGGGCGACTCGTGGTCGGACCGGAAGCCGGACCGCGCGGTGCGGACCAGCGCGAACAGCTGCCGACGGCGGTCGTGCGGCACCAGCGCCCGGACCGCGTCGGCGAAGGCGGGCGGGGTCAGCCGCACCGTCGGCGACAGCGGCTGGTCGAGGGCACCCGGGCCCGGGTGCGCCGGGTCGGTGCCCCGCACGACGAGACCGCGGTGCACCAGGTCGTCGAGCACCGTGCCGTCCACCAGTCCGTCGAGGGCCGTCACCGGCACCGGTTCGGCCAGGGCCACCAGCTCCAGCGCGTCCCGCGTCGGGCCGTCCAGGCGCTCCAGGTCCCGGGCGACCGTGTCGAGCACCCGCTGCCCCGGCTCGGCGCCGATGAGCCCGACCCACACGCCGTGCCGCTCCACCAGGGCGCCGCAGACCACCTCGTGCCGCACCAGCTCGCGCACGTAGAACGGGTTGCCCAGGGTGTGCAGCCAGATGCGTCGGCCGGTCTCCCCGGTGACCGGCCCCCCGAGCGCCGTCTCCACCAGCGCCTGCGTCTGTGCGGGGTCGAGCGTGCCCAGGTCGACCCGCTCCGCGATGCCGTCCTTCCACAGCTCCGACCAGGGGGAGGACGGCGTGCCGCGCAGCGTGGCGAGCACGCGCACCTCACCGTCGCGCACCAGCGACGCGAGCGCCTCGGCCGCCGCCGGGTCGAGCAGGTGGGCGTCCTCGACGCGCAGCAGCACCGGTTCCGTCACGTCGTGGTGGACGCGCACCACGTGACCGGCCTGCTGCACGGGACGCTCCACCAGGCGGCCGGACGACCCGTGCCACAGCGTCGTCAGGGCACCGAAGTCGTCATGACCGCCGACGGTGACGACGGCCGGCTCGGGGTGCGCCGCCTGGGCCGGGACCAGCGCCACGGCGGCCGCCTCGTCCGCCGCAGCACGCCGCGCCGCGCTCCACTCGCCGAGGGCCGCGTCGAGGAGGTGCGTCTTGCCGACGCCTGCGCTGCCGACCACCAGCACGCTGCGCGACTCGGCGAGCGCCGCCAGCACGGCCCGCCGAGGTCCGACGCGGTCGACGGAGGGCCAGGGGCGCACCGCCGCGGGGACGGACGCCGGCGAGGACGCCGTTGCGAGGCGGATGCCCGAGGTCGCTCTCTCCGCGAGCTCGCTCATGGGCGTTCCTCGTCTCCGCACGGGGCGGCCATGATCGCGGGGTCCACTTCCCGGACCGTTGGTCCGACCAGGTCTTCGGCCGGATTCGCGGAGGACTTTAGTCCTGACATAGTGCCGATATAGGGCGGTCCAGGAGGTGAAAAGCGTGGGTTCTCCGGGGTGTTGGGCCCAAGATCGGTAGCGATTACGGATGTTGCCCAGTAGGGCCTCTCCCTACGTTCGCGGTTGTCAGCGCCACCGGCACCGCCCTCCTGCCCGAGGATGCGGCGCAGAACAGGGAGACACAGTGCCCACGTACACCGCGCCCGGCGTCTACGTCGAGGAAGTCCCGTCGTCTCAGAAGGTCCTGGCGTCCGCGCCGACGGCCGTCGCGGCCTTCGTCGGGTTCACCGAGCGGGCCCCGCTCGACGACCCGAACGACCCCGAGGGCCTGGCCCCTCGGCTGGTCACCAGCTGGAACCAGTTCGAGCAGCTGTTCGGCGGGTTCGTCGCGGGTGCCGTGCTGCCGCTGTCCGTGTTCGGGTACTTCCAGAACGGCGGCTCGCTGGCCTACATCGTCCGCATCCCGCACTCCACCCCCGCCGGTGAGCCCGCGCAGCTGGCGCTGCCCGCCGCCGACCGCTCGCTGGGCCGCCCGCTGGAGATCACCAGCGTGGAGCCGGACGCGAACGTCTCCGTGGTGGTCGAGACGCAGGACACCGACCCCGACGCCGAGGGCCCCGCGCCGTTCACGCTGACCGTGGTGATCGGCGGCGAGGCCGTGGAGCAGTACCCCGACCTGACGTTCGGCGGCCCGCGCGACGCCGCGACGGTGATCAACAAGACGTCCACGCAGATCAAGGTGGAGCTCAAGCTCGACACCGACGCCGACGTGGCCAGCCAGCTGGAGCTGCTGAAGCCGGGCGTCTACCAGCTGGAGAAGGCCGCGCCCGTGCCGGCCCCCGTCAACGGCCGCAAGTTCGCCGGCTCGGAGGCCGCGCGCAGCGGCATCAACGGCCTGGCGATCGCCGAGGACGTCACCATGGTGATCGTCCCCGACCTGGTCACGGCCGCGACCAAGGCCGACGGCACCCTCGACCTCAACCTGTGGAAGGCCGTGCAGACGGCGCTGATCGCGCACTGCGAGCTGCACCCCAACCGCATGGCGATCCTCGACGCCCCTCCCGGGATGGGCCCGCAGCAGATCAAGGAGTGGCGCAGCGACGTCGCCATGTACGACTCGGCGTTCGCCTCGCTGTACTACCCCTGGATCAAGGTGGACAACCCGATCGGCAGCAACGGCGACGCCGAGGTGCTGATCCCGCCGTCCGGCCACGTCGCCGGCGTCTGGGCCCGCACCGACGACACCCGCGGGGTGTGGAAGGCGCCGGCCAACGACACGATCCGTGGCGTGCTGGACGTCGAGCGGTCGATCACCCAGAACGAGCAGTCGCTGCTCAACCCGATCGGCATCAACTGCATCCGGCCGTTCGGCACCCGCGGCATCCGCATCTGGGGCGCGCGCACGCTGACGTCGGACACCGACTGGCAGTACATCAACGTCCGTCGCCTGTTCAACATGGTCGAGTCCACGATCATGTCCGGCACCCAGTGGGCCGTCTTCGAGCCGAACGACGTCACCCTGTGGGAGGGCGTCACCCGCACGCTCACCGGCTACCTGCACGGGCTGTGGCAGTCCGGCGCCCTGTTCGGCGCCTCGGCCGACCAGGCGTACTTCGTCAAGTGCGACGCGACCACCAACCCGCCCGAGTCGATCGACGCCGGCAAGCTCGTCGTCGAGGTCGGCCTCGCCCCGGTGAAGCCCGCGGAGTTCGTCATCTTCCGCATCAGCCAGAACAAGCAGTCCGCCAACTGACCTGATCCGGTGGGCGGCGGGCGCCCCCACCGGGAAACCGCACCCTGAGCCGAGGAGCCACCATGCCTGACGGGCTGTTCAAGACCGACCCGATCATCTCCCAGAACTTCTTCCTCGAGATCGACGGCGAGGTGGTCACGGCTCTGATGACCGTCGGCGGCCTCGACGTCGAGGTCTCCGTCGCCACCATCCAGCAGGCCGGCAAGGACGGGAAGCAGCAGCTGATCAAGACGCTCGGTGCGACCACCGCAGCGCCCGACCTCACGCTGACCCGGGTCGCCCCCGCCAAGATGGACGGCGACAAGCTCTGGGAGTGGTTCAACAACATCCGTGAGAAGGGCATCCTCAACAGCGACCGGAGCAACAACCGCAAGAACGGCTCCGTGGTGATGTACGACCACACGCACGAGGAGCTCGCGCGGTTCAACTTCTTCAACGGCTGGCCCAGCAAGATCTCCACGGACCAGCTCAGCGTGGACAGCTCGGACGCCGTGAAGGAGACGATCACCCTCACGATCGAGCGGCTCGCACGGGTCAAGTGACCATGCAGACCCGCTACGACTTCACGCTGCCGCGCGGCTACGTCGACGACAAGGGCGAGGTGCACCGCACCGGCACCATGCGGCTGGCGACGGCGCGCGACGAGCTGGAGCCGCTGCGGGACCCGACGATCGACGGTCCGGACGACCCGCGCCTGACGATCGTGGTGCTGGCGCGGGTGGTCGAGCGGCTCGGCACGCTCGAGCTGGTCACCCGGCACGAGATCGAGGGGCTGTTCGCCGCCGACCTCGCGTTCCTCCAGGACTTCTACGGGGTGATCAACTTCGGCAGCCAGGAGGAGTACGAGGAGCTGCTGGCGGCGCAGCGCGACGCCGAGGCGCCGGTGACCATGCCGGTGGTGCTGCCCGAGCAGGCGGCGGCGCCGGTGGTGGCCGCGGGTGCCGGGGCCGTGGGTGCCGGGGTTGCCGCAGGGGGCGACGGCGGCGCGGCCGCGGGGCTGCCCGTCGGGGTGGGGACGTCGGCGACGGTCACCTACGGGCGGCGGTCGGCGATCGAGGAGATCCCGTCCGACGGCCGGTGACCGATGCTGCGCTACCCGGCTGAGGCGCTCTGGCAGGAGATCGCCTACCTCGCCTACCACTTGCACTGGTCGATGGAGGACCTGCTCGACCTCGAGCACCTCGACCGCGTCCGGATGGTCCGGGCGGTCTCTGCCCTGAACGAACGAGCGTGGGAGGCGGTGCGGGACGGTGGCGGGATCTGACCGGACACCGCTCGGCGGTGACCCGTCGACCACCGGGTACTTCATCTTCGAGGTGGACGGCGTCGAGATCGGCACGTTCCGCGAGGTGCGCGGGCTGGAGCTGACGGTCGACGTGGAGACCTACGTCGAGGGCGGCCAGAACCAGTACGTGCACAAGCTTCCCGGCACGCTGCACTGGCCCAACCTGGTGTTCAGCCGCGGGATGGTGGAGAGCGACGCCCTGTTCACGTGGGTCGCCAACTCGTCGGGCGAGAACTTCGCCGCCAACGGCAACAAGGTGAAGCGCAGCACGGGCGCCGTGACGGCGATCAGCTACACCGGCGAGCGGCTGCGCGCCTGGGAGTTCGCCGACGTGTTCGCCGTGCGGTGGACCGGGCCGGAGTTCAACGTGGACAGCACCGGGCAGCTGGTGGAGCAGCTCGAGGTGGCGCACAACGGGTTCCGGGCGAAGACGTCGTGAGCGGTGCCGACGTCCTGAGCGGCGCGGCCGCTGCCGGTGCGGGCTCAGGGGGAGCGAGCGCCGGCTCGGCTGCGGGCCCGGCTGCGGCCGACGAGGTGAGCGCGCCGCTGTCGCCGTGGGCGCGGTACGGGCCTCCGGGGTCGCCGGGCCGGCAGCTGCGGCACGGGGCGATCGGCCAGGTCGCCGCGCGCTCGCTGCGGTTCGGCGCGGCGACCGGGCGGCCGCTGGCCGTGCGGCGCGCGATCGGCGTGCCGGCCAGCGTGCAGGCGAACGGCGCGGGGTTGGCGACCGTGCGGGCACCCCGCTGGTGGCGGCGGTCCGCGCGCGCGGTCGAGGCGACCGGTGTCGACGGCGGCACGGTCGCGGGGACGACGACGAGCCCGGTAGCCCCGACGACCGGGGCGGCTGCCGCGGTGAGCACCGCCGCCGAGCTGCCGGCGCGCGGGCTGCGCCGGGTGGTGCGCAGCGTGCCGACCGAGGACTCGCACAGCCCCGGCAGCCTGTCCGTCACCGCGGCGCCGCGCACGCTGCCGATGCGGCTGCCCGCCGAGGTGACCGCCGCCGGCGCGATGATCACCTCGCTCGACCGACGGCGTCGGACGGCGCCACCTCCACCCAGGGACGCCGGCGGGGCGCAGGTCGGTTCGCCGGGGAAGACCTCGGGGGCCGGCAGCGCGCCCGACCTGCCGCGTCGCGGCACGTCGGCCGGTTCCCCGCAGGCGGCCGTGCGGCGGGATGCCGAGCAGCGTGGGCCGGCGCGGCCGAGGCCGAGGCCGACGGAGAGCGCGGCTGCGGTGACCCGTGACGGTGCCGGTGCGGCGCGCCCTGCGGGGGCGTCGACGCCCGGGACGCCGGGACGGGCCACGCCGGTGAGCCGCTTCGTCCGACGACGGCTGGCTGCCAGCGAAGCGGCACGGGCGGCGGGTGACGCGCGGGCGGCCGGTGATGCGCGAGCCGCGGGCGGTGCCCGGGAGAGCCGCCGCGGCGCGGCCACGCTCGGCACGTCCTCGTCCACGCCCACGTCCACGCCGAAGCCCACGTCCACCTCCATGCCCGCGGCGCGCACGGCCGTGAGCGGCGAGGCCTCGGGGACGAGCCGTGCGTCGAACCTGACGGTTCGGCGGGTACCGCTGTCGCTCGCACCGCTCGGCGTGTCGCCGGACGGGTCCACGGCAGCGGCGGACGGTGTCCTCGGCGGACCGTTGCGGCGCGCGTTGGGCGCGCCGGTGCGGCTGCGACCCGCGGGTGCCGGGACGGTCGGAGCGCCGGTCGGCGGCGGACGCGTGCGGTCCGGTGCTGGTGCCCGTTCCGCCGGTCCGCGTCCGGACGCGCGTCCGACCAGCGGTGATACCTCTGGCGCGATGCGGGCTGCGGCGCCTCTGGCCTCGTCGGCCGTGACCCGCAGCGCTGGCGCTCCGGCACCGTTGGCTCAGCCCGCCGCCGTCAGGCCGACGAGTGCGCAGGCGACCGCAGCGCAGCCAGTGCCTGTGGCGCCGACCACCGTTCAGCGCACCGCAGACGTGCCGAGCCCTGCTCGGCCGACCACAGCCCCGCCGACCGCTGCCCAGCCGACCGCTGCCCCGCCGACCTCAGCCCAACCGGCCGCAGCTGTCGCCGCGCCGGCGCAGCCGAGCAGTGCTCCAACGGGTGCTGCGCAGTCGACCACCGCTCAACCCACCGCTCCGGTCGATGCCGATGCCCGGCCGTCCACCGCCCCGCCGGCGACCGGCCGGCAGACGGCTCCGCCGACCGCCACCGCCCCGTCGGCGGCCGACTCGAAGGCAAACGCGGCGGTCGACGCAGCCGGCGTCGCGGCCGGTGCCGGCGCGGACTCGGCGGGCCGCAGCGCGACGTCCGTCCCGGCACAGCGACTCGCCGCTCCGGATGCCGTCGTGCACCGGACGTCGCGGCGTGCACGACGGGCCGCGAGCGTGCGTCGGTACAGCGGGCTGCCGGTGGCGATCGACCGGCTGGCCGTCGGGCACGGCGCCGACGACGGGTTGCTCGGCGGCGCGGCCAGTGCCGGGCGCGCGGTGCGCAGCTGGGGAGCATCGGCCGTCGCTACCGCCCGCCACGCAGGAGCCCTGACCGCCGCGGGCGAGCGTGGCGTCGCGGCCGATGCGGGTCGCGGTGCTGCTGCCCTGACCGGTGGGACGTCGATCGCTGGTGAGATGTCGCTGCAGCGGGTCGCGCCGCGCGGCGTGCTGCCGGTGCCGACCGGGGCCGCGGCGCGGGCCGGCGAGCGGACGGACGGACGCCGCCTGGCACCGGTGCGGCGGGTCCAGGCCGCACCTGGGGGCCGCTCGTGGTCGCTCGGCATCGTCGGTCCGGACGGACTCGGCTCGCCCGCCTCGCCGGGCCGACCGGGCGGACCTCGTGCCCCGATGCGCCGACGAGCGGACCCCGCGGCAACGACCGTCCGCGCGCTCGTGGCCGCCGGAGGGCGACCGACGCCCGTGTCCGCACCTGCGCCGGGTGACGTCCGACGCAGCGCACGCGCGGCGCTGGGCGCAGCGGTGGCGGGCGCAGCGGGGCCCGTCGACCTCGCCGGATCGACAGCCGTCTCCCGCGGCTCCACGACGCTCACACCGCGCCGCAGCCCCGCCGCGGTGCTGAGCCTGCACCGCAGCGCCGCCGCGCCGGTGGAGCTGTCCCGGGTCGCCTCCGGCTTCGTCGTGCTGCCGCCGCGCACCACGGGCCTCGGTGGTCGACCGGGAGGGCCGCCGGAGCCGTCGTCGGCCCGCGCCGGCCGACGGCCGTCGGACCGCCCTGCGCCGTCCGGTCCTGCCGACGCTCTGCGTCGCTCGGTCTCCACCCCCGCACCGTCCACCGCGGGGATGCCAGCGGGGTCCGTCCCGGCGAGGCTCGCCGCCCTGGTCGCCGCCGAGGCCGCGGGTGCGTTCGAGAGCACCTCCGCCGGCCGCACCGGCTGGTCAGCCTCCGGAACGGCGTTCGCCACCGGCTCGGGCGGCCGCGCAGGCAGCCCCGGCGGCGGCACTGCTGGTCTCGCCGGCGTCCCGGGCGCCGCCACCGTCCTGCGCACCACCGAGGGAGCCGTCATGAGCCCGAGCGCCGCGGACCGGGTCAGCCGGTCCTGGTCCCCGCCCGAGGACCCGTCGCAGCCTGCGCTCTCGCCCGAGGTGATGGACGAGCTGGTCGACCGGGTGGTGGAGCGGCTGGAGGACCGCGTGGTCGAGGAGCTCGAGCGGCGCGGACGCCGCCGGATGCCGGGGGTGTTCTGATGGCCGCGACCGAGAAGGCGTTCCTGGAGATCGAGAGCGGCGAACGGCTGCCGTGCCTGTTCAACCCGGCGCAGCTGGCGATCACGCGCAGCAACAGCTGGGCGGGGGAGTCGATG
Source organism: Cellulomonas sp. NTE-D12 (assembly GCF_027923705.1). Lineage (NCBI taxonomy): Bacteria > Bacillati > Actinomycetota > Actinomycetes > Micrococcales > Cellulomonadaceae > Cellulomonas > Cellulomonas electrica. The sequence goes on from NZ_AP026442.1 coordinate 291,500, forward strand.
CCGGGCCGGGGCGTGCCGCGGCTGCGCTACGCCGGTGCGCGGCCGGCGACGATGACCGTCGAGCTGTTCTTCGACACCACCAACGACGGCACGGCCGTCACGCGGTACACCGGCAAGATCCTCGGGCTGATGGAGGTGGACCCGTCGTTGCCGGGCGCCAACGACGCCACCCACAACGCCCGGCCGCCGTACGTGACGTTCCACTGGGGCGACCTGCACTCGTTCAAGGCCGTCATCGCCCACCTCGACCTGACGTTCACCTACTTCTCGTCGACCGGCGTCCCGCTGCGCGCCACGCTCGCGCTGGTGCTGCGCCAGTACGAGGAGTCGCACGCGTTCGGCCCCCAGAACCCGACCTCCGGCACGCCGCGCCCGCACCGCGTCCACCAGGTGCAGCCGGGCGAGACGCTGGACCGCATCGCCGCCCGGTACTACGGCGACGCGACCCGCTGGCGGACGCTCGCCGTGGCCAACGGCATCGAGGACCCGCTGTCGCTGCGTCCCGGCTCGAGGCTGTCCATCCCGCGGCTGGAGGTGTGAGCGTGTCCGTCGCCCCCCTCGCCTCCGACGGCATGGCGCTCGCCCCGGTGGTCGCCGCCGACGGCACCGACCTACCCGCCGCCTGGAGCAACGCCCTGGTCGAGCTGCGCGTGCGGCGTGCCGTCCGCACCATCGGGCGCTGCACGATGCGGTTCGTCGACCCCGGCTACACCCTCGCGCAGGCGAGCAAGCTCAAGGTCGGCACGCCGGTGCGAGTCACCGCGAAGGGCGTCGAGCAGGGTGCCACGGCGACGGTGGTGTTCCAGGGCAAGGTGACGTCCACCGGGGTGGAGCACCACGACGGGGGCCAGCCGGAGCTGCACGTCGTGGCGGAGGACCTGGCCTTCGAGATCAGCCGGTCGGCGCGGGCGGCGACGTTCCTCAACCTCACCGCCTCGCAGATCGTCGAGAAGGTGGTGCGCGCCGCCGGCGCGCGCCCGTCGGTGACGGCCACCTCCGCGGTGCTGGAGTACACGCTGCAGACCGACACCGACCTGGCCTTCGTCGACGAGCTGTGCCGGCGCAACGGGCTGGACTGGGAGATGGACGGCTCCACGTTCCGGGCGTGGGCCCTGCCGGACGGGACCGGGTCGGCAGCCGTGCGGCTCGCGGTGGGCGACAGCCTGCGGGACTTCTCCGCACGGGTGTACGCCGATGCGCCGAGCTCGGTGCGGGTGCGCGGCTGGGACCACCTGAAGAAGACCGCGGTGGTGGGCGACGCGCAGACCAGCCGGTCGGCGGTGCCGGACGGGCTGGGATCCCTGGCGCCGGCCTCCGGGCTGGCGACGGCGACCGTGCTGGACGCGCAGGCCGGGCCGGTGGACCAGTCGGACGCCGAGGTGCTGGCCAAGGCCGTCGGCCGGCTGAACGGCGCGGTGCTGGCCCGGGGACGCTGCGAGATCACGCCGACGCTGCGACCGGGGGTGCTGGTGCAGGTCCGCGACGGCGGTCCGTCCTCCGGCACGTACTACGTGCGCGAGGTGGAGCACACCTACCGGCCGGCCGGGTTCCACACCAGCTTCGTCGCGGGGGACCGGGAGCCGGGCACGCTCGTCGCACCCGCCGTCGCGACGGGGACCGGGTCGAGCTTCACGCACGACGGGCTGGTGGTGGGACTGGTCTCCGCCATCGACCAGGACCCGCAGGCGGCCGGCCGGGTCAAGGTGTCGCTGCCCGGCCTCGACAGCACCATCGAGTCGCAGTGGGCCCGGCTGGCGGTGCTCGGCGGCGGTGCCGACCGGGGGATGGTGTTCCTGCCCGAGGTCGGCGACGAGGTGCTGGTCGGCTTCGAGGGCGGCGACGTCCGCCGGCCCGTGGTGCTCGGCGGCCTGTTCGGCACCAAGGACAAGATCCCGGCCAGCCTGGTCGCCGACGGCGCGGTGGCGCACCGCACGCTGACGTCCCGGCTGGGTCACGTCGTCGAGCTGGCCGACGGGAGGGGCCCCGACACCCAGCACATCCGGCTCGCGCTCGCGGGCGGCGAGGCGCGGCTCCGGATCGGCAAGGACAAGGCCGACCTGACGCTGCCCGACGGGGTGCCGCTGACCATCGCCTCGGGCTCGTCGTCCATCAAGCTCGACGGCAACGGTGCCATCACGCTGTCCGGCACGACCATCTCCATCAAGGCGACCCAGGACCTCACGCTCGAGGGCGTCCAGGTGACGGCCAAGGGCACCGCGAAGGTGGCCGCCTCCGCCCCCGAGGTGGACCTCAAGGCCGACGGGACCGCCACGCTGCAGTCCTCGGGCATCACCGCCGTCAAGGGATCGATGGTGCAGATCAACTGATGAGCCTCTCGATCCCCGACCCCACGCAGGCCGTCCCCGACGCGTCGTTCATCGGGCGCGGGTTCAGCTGGCCCCTCGAGGTGGACCACCGCGGTGCGATCCGGCTGACCCAGGGCCCGGAGGACCTCGACCGGTCCATCCGCGTCGTGCTGCTGACCGCCCCCGGCGAGCGCGTCATGCGACCCCAGTTCGGCTGCCGCATCTGGGACCTGCTGTTCGAGCCGGTGAACGCCAACCTGCTCGGCCTGATCGCCGAGGCGGTGCGGGACGCCCTCGCCCAGTGGGAGCCGCGCGTCGAGGTGGAGGACGTCGAGCCGGTGCAGGACGAGGACGACGGCGGCCTGGTCCGCATCGCCATCCGCTACCGGGTCCGCGCGACGAACGACCGCCGCAACCTCGTCTACCCCTTCTACGTGATCCCGCGTGAGGACTCCTGATGCCGCCGATCCCCCCTCCGAACCTCGACGACCGGTCCTTCCAGGACATCGTCGACGAGACCAAGCGGCTGATCCCGCGGTTCACCCCCGAGTGGACCAACCACAACGTGTCCGACCCGGGCGTCGCGCTGATCGAGCTGTTCGCGTGGATGAGCGAGATGGTGCTGTTCCGGGTGAACCAGGTGCCCGAGCGGCTGTACGTGCACTTCCTCAACCTGGCCGGCATCGAGCCGTTCCCGCCGTCGGTGGCCCGCACGGACGTGACGTTCTGGCTCTCGGCACCGTCCGAGCGGCCGCTGACCATCCCGGCCGGCACCGAGGTGACCACGTCCACCAGCGCGCCCGACGCGATCGTGTTCTCCACCGAGCACGAGGCGGTGGTCAGCCCGCCGCGGATGATCGCGGCGCACTCGGCACGGGCGCGTGGCGAGCAGACGGTGGACGCCTGGGAGGACCTGACCTACCCCGGCAGCGCCGTGACGTGCTTCGTCTCCGACCCGCTCGAGCCTGGTGACGCGACCCTGTTCGGCTTTGCCGAGTCGCTCGCGGGCGCGGCGCTGCGGCTGACCGTCCAGGCGTCCGCGCAGGGGATCGGCGTCGACCCGACCAACCCGCCACTGGCGTGGGACGTGTGGACGGGTGAGGCGTGGACGCCGGTGCGCGTGCAGCAGGACACCACGGGCGGGCTGAACCGCGACGGGCAGATCGTGCTGCTGGTTCCGCAGGCGCACGCCTCGCTGATGCTTGCGGGCACGACGGCGTACTGGCTGCGCGTGCGGCTGGTGCGCCCGGCGCCCGGGCAGCCGACGTACCAGGCGTCACCGCGGCTGGAGTCGGTGCGGGCCGAGGTGGTGGGGCTGACGGTTCCGGCCGAGCACGCGATGACCGTCGGGCCGGAGAACCTCGGCCGGTCGGTCGGCGTGCCGGCGCAGCAGTTCCGCGTCGCCTCGGTGCCGGTGGCGGCGCGGCGCGACGGTGAGCACGTGCGCGTGGTGACGACGGCGGGCGCCGAGGACTGGACCGAGGTGCCCGACTTCTCCGAGTCCGGGCCGGCGGACCGGCACGTGGTGTGGGAGTCGTCCACCGGCGTGGTGCGGTTCGGGCCGCGCGTGCGGTACCCCGACGGGTCGGTGCGCCAGCACGGCGCCGTCCCGCCGGACGGTGCGCTGGTGCAGGTGACGGGCTACCGGCACGGCGGCGGCGCGGCCGGCAACGTCGGCGCCCGCACGCTGACCGAGCTGCGCTCCACCCTGCCCTTCGTCGCCAGCGTGGTGAACCTGGTGCCCGCGGCCGGCGGCGTCGACGCGGAGACGGTGGACGAGGCGAAGGTGCGCGGCCCGCTGTCGCTGCGCACCGGGCAGCGGGCCGTCACCGCGGGGGACTATGAGCGGCTGACCCGGGAGACGTCCGTCGAGGTGGCGCGTGCCCGCTGCCTGCCGGGTACGGCGACGGAGAACGGTGCCGTCCGGGTGCTCGTCGTGCCGCAGGTGCGCACCGACCCGCGCACCCACAAGATCGACGACTTCGCGCTGTCCGAGCCGCTGCTGCACGCGATCGCCGACGTGCTCGAGGAGCGCCGCTGCGTGGGCGTCGCCGTCGAGATCGGCACGCCCTTCTACCAGGGCGTCAGTGTGGCGGCCCTGGTCAGGGCGCTGCCGGGCCGACCGGTGGCCCTGGTGCGCCAGCGCGTGCTCGCCGTGGTGGACCGCTACGTCAACCCGCTGACCGGTGGGCCGTCCGGCAACGGGTGGCCGTTCGACCAGGACGTCACCGCAGCCGAGATCGCCCAGCTGCTCGAGGCGGTCGAGGGGGTGGAGCGGGTCGAGGAGGTGCAGCTGTTCGAGTACGACCTGCGCACCGGCCGGCGCCTGGGCAGCGGTCGCGACGTGCTGCACCCGGAGCCGCACACGCTGTTCCTGTCCGCCGAGCACCGGGTGGTGGTCCGATGAGCCGCGACACGTGGCTGCTGGACCAGCTGCCGGTCGGCATGGTCAGCGACGAGTTCTTCGCGCGGTTCGTCTCGATCTTCCAGGCCGAGGCCGGCACGCTGCTGGCGCACGGCGACAACCTGCCGCACCTGGCCGACCCCACGGTCGCGCCGGCGGCGATGGTGCGCTGGATGGCCGACTGGATCGGCCTGGACGGCATCGACCCGGACCTGCCGGAGCTGACCCAGCGGCGCCTGGTCACCACGGCCGCGCGCACCATGCGGCGGCGCGGGACGCCCGGCGCCCTGCAGAGCTTCCTCGAGCTGTTCAGCGGCGGCCCGGCGCTGGTGGAGGACGGCGGCGGTGTGTGGCGGGAGGGCGACGCGCCGGCCGACCACGCGTGGGTGGTGATGCACGTGCAGTCCGCCGGCGGGCTGGACGACGCCGACTTCGTCGCGCTGATCGCCGACCACGTGCCCGCGCACGTGCGCGCGCAGCTGTGGGTGGGCGACCGGGAGATCTGGTCCCAGGCGCGTGGCGAGGGAGGTCGACGTGGCTGAGCCCGTCCGCGTGCCCGCGTTCCAGGCGCCGACCGGGCCGCTGCGGCCGGAGACGGCGCCGACGGCCGTCGTCCGGACGTCTGCGCGTGCCGCGGCTGTCCCGGCGCCGGTGGCGGCTCCCGCGCCGGCCGAGGTGACCATCGTCTGCCCCGAGTGCGGCACGCCGTCCCCCGTCGCGCTCGCCCGGCGCGACGCCGACGACTTCTGCCCGACGTGCGACTACCCGCTGTTCTGGGCGCGCCCGCAGGACCGCACGGTGCCGCCGCAGGAGGGCCCCGACGACGCCCGACGGCGCTCGCCCGGCGCGTCCGGCGCGCTGCTGCTGGCCACCGTGCCGTGCCCGGTGTGCGAGGAGCTGAACCTGCCGTCCGCGGTGGTGTGCGTGCGGTGCGGGGCCGACATGGTGCCGCCGCCGCCGCCCGTTCCCGTGCCGCTGCCGGTGCCCGAGCCCGTGGTGGTGGTGCCCGTGGTGGTGCCGCGCGAGCAGCCGAAGGTGCGGTTCCCGTGGTGGTGGTACCTGGCGATGGCCGCGATCGGCGGCATCGCGTGGTGGGTCAGCACGCACTACTGATCCCGACCGCCCTCACGGTGGTCATGGATCCTTGATCCCTGCACTGTCTAGATCTCTGCCAAGGGCTCGATCTCCAGCTGGAAGCCGCGGGCAAGTCGGTTGCTGAGACATGCTCTGTGGGCGCCAAAGAACTGACGCGCCGGCGACTCGTCGACATGCAGCTCGAGCTCGACGTAGTTGATCCGCTCGGGCACGAGATCACAGAAGCAGCACGTGAGCAATCCACCTGAGCTGAGTGTCATGGCTCGATCCCCCAACGATCGTGTGAGAAGCGGGAGTCGTCCGGCCCATCGTGAACGTCCTCGATCTTCGGAGCGATCCCTTGTGCTCGCGCCGGCCCGTTCCGATGGCGCTGGCTGTGCCGGCGGGACGACCGTACGGCCATGAAGCTGCAGGGCGGTGTCCCGCACTTCCATCACGTCTGTGATGCCGCCCTTGCGGCCGGCGAAAGGGACCCCGTCACGGCGTGATCGTCAGCGTCACTCCCGCGCTGGTCGAGGCGGTCAGCGTCAGGGTTGGTAACCCACCCTTGGGAGAGTCGGTCGCCGGGTAGGCGCTGACTGCTCCTCGCTGGCACCCTGGGCGCGAGATGTCGAACACCGGGTCGTACCGATCAGTGAAGTCCTGCCACGGCGTCGCCGAGCATGACGCTGGATCGTCGAATAGCCCAGACCGTCAGCGGCAGGGCCCAGATTCCGAGCAAGACCAATTTGAACCAGCCCGGTATCGTCGCTGCGCCGACGCCCCAGACGAGGGCCGCCATGGCCATGACGAGGTTGGCCGTCGACCGTGCGTACGCAGAACCTTCCGGGGCGGCACTCCCGGCGCCTGCGCAAAGGCAAGGTTCGTTCGAGCGGGGACTACGTCTCGCGGCCGCGGCGTTGTACACCGCAAACGCGGTGAATAGCCCGGCCGACGCCCAGGCGATCAACCTTCCGGTGGGCACCAGGGCTGCGGCCCCCGCGAGCGCAACCTCGCCTACGCCTAGACATAGTGCTGCGAACACAACAGTCCGGTGAGGAAGGCGTGGCCAGAGCCTCGCAAGACCGTGTGCCGTACCCCGTAAGGTCGCGAGCTTAACCCAGCCCGTAGAAGAAAGTGTGAAGACAACATAGGCCGCGCAAGCTGAAGCCAGGCCGGTCGTCAACAACATCATGGAAGCTGCAGATTCGCGCGGGCGGCCGTCGCGGCGCGCGCCTCATCGGCGGTGGCGTACGTAATCTCGAATCGAACCCTTACTCTGGTAGTCGCCGGATCTCTCGCGCTCAAGTGCTCCAGCGAGACGGGGATCGTCGCAGATCGGGCAACGTCGGCAAGGTTCGAGTCGCCTATGGCGACAGAAGTTCGTCGCCAGTTCTCGCGCAGGTGCTGCGGTGGTTCGACGTGCCAGATGTACTTCCCACCCGTGCGCTCCAGGATGCTCGACAACGGGATGCCTGAGGAAGTTGGGTCGGCTTGAGGTCCGTCCGTAGGCGGTTCGACCTCTTCAACGACGATTTCGAACCGCGCCATGACTCCACCCTTCTAGCACCAGTCGTGATTCTAGCAGCAGCCGTCGATCTCGCTCCACTCACCACACTCCATTAAGCAAATGCTGCAGAACTTCCGATAGTAGCACCAGTAGTCGGGAGAATTGCACCAACAATTTATCAGCCTGATGTACGTGACATTACGATTGCAGTGGTAAGGCTCCGCTGCTGAGGCGGGCGCGGCGCCGATCGTGACGATCGCGAATGCGCCTAGGCCGAGCCCAGCGGCAACGCTCTTGACGAACTCGCGGCGCCCGATCGTGCGTTGTGGTGGCGCGTCTAACCTCGAAACGTCACCGGTTGGACCGATGTTGCGTTGCGACACGCGCATGCTGCCCCCTAATTGGCTGTAGCACCAGGCCGCGCGTCAAGTTACCGCCCTGCGGCAATGGGGGTCAATACGTCTCGCAGGTGCACGCTCGCCCTCCGGGCAAGGTCCAGTACTTGGACGACTGTGTGATACGCGCGACCAATTCCGACGACAATTCCACGAGTGGGGATTACCGTGCGCGGGTCCATGCCGGTCGCGGGATCGGGTCTAGTCGACTCCCGGGGTCTTCCTGAGTTGCCCGCGGGGCCCAACGCCGGGTTCCGCTTGCTCGCCCGGGTCTTCGCCAGCCCTACCGGCCTCTGGACGCTCAAGGGCGGCGCCGTGCTCGGACTCCGGTGGACCGCCTCAGAGATGAGCTGGCGGGCCGCTACGCGATGAGGCCCTCGCCCTCGCCCCTGGACGTGCGCGCCAAAGGGCGGGGCGCCGCGCACCGCCGTCACGGCGTGATCGTCAGCGTCACCCCCGCGCTGGTCGAGGCGGTTAGCGTCGCCGTCTGCGCGTAGGTCGCCGTCAGCGTCGACGTGCCGGCGGTCCACGTCGACGTCGTCGTGCCCGGCACCGTCAGCGTCGCGGTCCCGTTGCTCACCGTCGCGGTGCCCAGGCTGGTGCCGTCCCGGCTGAACGTCACCGTCCCCGCGCCCACCGTCCCCGTGCCGCCGGTCACCGTGGCGGTCAGCACGATCGGCTGGGCGGTGCCCGCCTTGAACGTGCTGGTGTCGGAGGCGAGCGTCGTCGTGCTCGCGTACCGCACGGTCACGGCGACGCCGGTGGAGGTCGACGACGCGAAGGTCGCCGTCCCGTTGAACTGCGCGGTGAACGTGGTGCTGCCGCCGGCCCAGCCGGTGGTGCTGGGCGTCAGGACGGCCGTCCGGGTGCCGCCGCTGCTCGACACGGTGACGTCACCGAGCGAGACGCCGTCCCGGAAGAACGTGACCGTGCCGCCGGTGAGCCCGGAGGCGCTGCCCGAGGCCGGGCTGACCGTCGCCGTCAGGGTCAGGGTGTCGCCGGGGGAGATGGTGGTGGGCGACACGGCGAGCGTGGTGGTGCTCGCGGACTTGGAGAGCGTGAAGGCTGTGGTCACCTCGGACACGCTGGGGTCGGTGGTGCTCACTGACGCGGTGCTCGGCGACACCTGCCAGCCCGTCACGCTGGGCGTCACGGTGTAGTTGGACGTCCGGTCGACGTAGATCACCTCGGCACCCGTGTCGATGCCGGCGGTGCCGGAGTAGACGGTGGTCCCGGAGGCGGTGCCGTTGCTGCGCGTGATGACGAAGGGCATGGACGGCGCGCCCGACGTGGCGGAGGTCGCCGTCACCCGGACCCGCAGCTCGTCGACCGTCACCGTCACGGCCGTGTCCGTGGCCGCCACCGCGGCGGTGTACGTGCCGACGTGGCCCGCGGGGCCCGACACCGTCGCGGTCCAGGCGCCGGGTGGCACCTGGTTGAACGTCGTCGCGAACGTGGTGGTCCCGGTGCGTACCGCCGGCTGCGCCGCGAGCGCGAGGCCGCCGGACGGCGGGTTCGGCACCAACGACACCAGTGCGCCGGTCAGGTCGAAGCCCTCCGGCGACGTCACCGTCACCGTCACCTGCCGGGACACCGTGTACAGCACGATGTCCGCCGAGTAGAGCTGCCCGCCGCTCAGCGTGACCGACCTGGTGGTGGACCCGTACCCGGCCGCCGCGAACGCCAGCGAGTACGAGCCGTCCGCGATGCCGGTCAGGGTGAACGCACCGGACGCCGTGGTGGTCTGCTTCAGCACCGTCCCGCCGGAGTCCTTCAGCTGCACCGTCGCGCCGTCCAGCGCCACGGGCGCGGCCGCCCCCGCCTGCCCGGAGACGGTCCCCGTCACGGTGTTGCTGCGCACCGCGATCGGCAGGCTGAGGATGGTCGGCTCACCCGCGGCCAGCGTGATGTTGACGGTCAGCGGGGCGAACCCGCCGCCGTTGATCGCCACGGTGTACGTGCCGGGGTCGTTGCCGGTGAACACGTACAGGCCGCCGGTCGGGGCCGGCACCGGGCACGTGGTCGACGTGGACGTGGTGCAGTCCTGCGTCTTGGTGCCGTCCACCCCGATCAGCGCCACGTCCAGGGCGTTCACGGCGGTGGACGTCGGGTCGGAGGGGTCGTAGATCGTCAGCCGCAGGTCCACCGGGTTGGCCTTGAGGAGCAGGTCCTGGGTGACGTCCGCACCGGCGCCGACCGTCACGGTCACCGACGTGGCGCCGCTGGCGAAGCTGTAGCCGGCCGCGAGCACCGTGATGTTCCACGTGCCGGCGGACAGGCCCTGCGTGGTGGTGGTGCCGGTGACCCGGTAGACGCCCGCGGCGTCGCTGGTGGCCGTGAACGTCTGCCCGCCGGCCTGCGCGGCGCGCACCAGCACGCCGGCCAGCGTCGCGGTGACGCCGCTGGACCGTTGCACGGACACCGTGCCGCCGATCGAGCCGAGCTTGGTCACGGTCACCGGGATCGGGTCCACCTGCCCGGCGGCGACCGTCACCGAGAACGTGTCGAACTGGAAGCCCGCGGCCTGCACCAGCACCTGGTACGTCCCGCTCGGCAGCTGCCCGAACGACACCGAATTGGTACCGGGGATCGCCGTCAGCGTCACGTTGGCCGATCCGGGGCGGATCAGCGTGACCACCGGGTCCTGGACGGGGGTGCCGGGTGCGGCGCCGGTCACCACGGCCACCGTGAGGTTCCCGTAGCGCGGCAGGTCGAAGGCGACGGTCGGGTACGCGGTGGGCAGCACCGGGACGGTGAACGTCAGCGTCCGGGAGTCGAAGCCGGGCAGCGAGGCCGTCACGCGGTAGGTGCCCGGCCGCACCAGGGTGCCGCCGGCGGGGTCGGTGGGCTGCGACGGGTCCGACCAGACGAGCGTGCCGGACCCCGCGGTGCCGGAGGCGACCGCCTGCAGCCCGGCGTTGCTCGCCCCGGGCGGACCCTGCACCACCGTGAACGTGGTGCTGGCCAGCTCCGCGTCGGTCGGCGCGGGCGCGCCGGTGAACGTGATGGTGCCGTCGAAGTGCCGGCCCGTCGGCTCCAGCACCAGCGGGGACGTCAGGTCGGCGATGGTGATGTTCGACCTGATCAGCGTGCGGTACGGCGCCGGCGTGCCGGTGTACGACACCGTCACGTCGAGCTGGTCGGTCACCACGGGGAAGTACACCTGGGACGACGACGTCACGTCCGCCGGGCTGGCCACCACCTGGAACGTGCCGTCCGCGGCGGTGGTCACCTGCACCGAGGTGGTGACGGGCACCAGCCCCGAGTACCCGGTCACGCCGGTCAGCTGCACGGTGGCACCGCCCACCGGGCTGAACGCCGACGAGGTCAGCTGCGTGACCACCGTGCCGCCGAACGCGTTGCGCGGGCGCGTCAGCACCACCTGCGTGGCGATCTCCTGGTTGGTGCCCACCGTCAGCACGGGCGACGAGGCCTTGAGCTGCACGGCCGACGTCGCACCCGGCGGGACGGTGGTCCACGTGACGTCGAAGCGGTAGGAGCCCGCAGGCAGGTGCGTCACGGTCACCTGGCCGTCCGCGCCCGTGGTCCACGGCGTGGTCGGCGGCGTGTAGGTGCCCGACGAGACGCGGACGGCGGTGACGACGGCGCCGGGCGCCGGCACCAGCGACGACGTGCCGCTGTCGGACAGGACGCTCACGGCGACGCGGGCGAGCCGGTCCAGCGTCGCGTCGTACCGGCGCACGTCGCCGGGGCTCAGCACGATCGACACCGGGGCGACCGGCAGGTACTCGCTGTCGCCCGGCTGCACCGACACGTCGAACTGGCCGCTGCCCAGGCGCTCGAGCGCGTACGAGCCGTCGGGCTTGGTGCCCGCGCACTTGGCGCCGCCGGTGATGGTGCAGGTGATCGAGCCGTCGGGTGCGGTGGAGACGGCACACGGACCGAGCGGCGTGGTGGAGCCGGTGGGCCGGGCGATCACGCACGTGCCGGCGGGCACGGCGCCGACCCGCGTGAGGATGGTGCCGACGACGGACGGCGACGGGTACAGCGCCACCTGGGCCGCCTCGACGGTCTGCCCCATCGGCACCTTGACCTTGACCGTGCCGGGCTCGTAGCCGGGGACGGACACGGTCAGCGTGTACAGGCCGGGGAGCAGGCCCGTGTCGCCCGGTGCCGGGATCACGTACTCGAGGTCCGGTGCCGAGGTGACGGTGATGGTGCGGGTGGACCCGTCGGCCGCCGGCGCCGTCATCGTCACCGTGATCTGGCAGACCTCGGGCTTGCCGCTCGGGTCGAGGCCCAGGTTGGTGCAGGTGATCTGGCCGTTGGTGCGGGCGTCGGACACCCGTCCCTTGATCACGGAGGTGGACAGCAGCCCGGAGCCGGGGATCGGCGTCATCTCCAGGTCGGCCGTGGCGGCCGAGCCGGCGACGACGGTGACGGGGGCGAACGCCGCGAGGTGGCCGAACAGGTCCGCCGAGAGGACGTAGGTGCCGGGTGCGATGCCGTTGAACCGGAAGGTGCCGTCGGCGTCCGACGTGCTCATCGTCTTGTAGGTGTTCACGCCGTCGGTCAGCTTCAGCCCGACGCCGCCCAGCCCCGTCCCGCTCGGCTCGCGCACCGTGCCCTGCACCACGCCGGTGGACAGGTCGAGTCGCACGTCCAGCCGTGCCGCCGACGAGCCCGTGCCGAGCGTCAGCTGCGTGGTCTGCGAGGCGTAGCCAGGACCGCTGACCGTCACCGTGTAGGTGGACGGCACCGGCAGGTCGGCCAGCACGAAGGTGCCGACCTGGCCGGAGGTGACCGTCGACGCCGTGCGGGTGGTGGTGCCGTCCGTCGCCGTGACGGTCAGGCCGCCGACGCCGCCGATCGCGCCCAGCGCGTCCGGACCGGTCACCGTCCCGGCCAGCGAGGCGACTCCGTGCGACAGCGTCAGGTCGACCACCGAGCTGCCGCCCGGGCCCAGCGAGACCAGGCTCGACTGGGCGCCGTACCGGGTGGCCGCGGCCGTGACCAGGTAGGTGCTGGGCGTCGACAGGCCGGTGACCGACCAGGAGCCGACGTTCCCCTGCGTCGCGCTGCTGGTGGTCACCACGTTGGTGCCGTCGGTGATGGTGACGGCCACACCGCCCAGGGGACCGTCGGGGCCGGTGATGTGCCCGGAGAGCTGACCGGCACCGGCGACCATCGTCACCTTGAGGGGGTTGGCCGCCGCCTGCGCACCGGTCAGCTCGAAGCGCTGGGTCTGGAAGCCCGGCTTGGAGATGGTGACCAGGTAGTTCGACTGCGCCGCCATGCCGGCGAACGCCCACGTGCCGTCGTTGAGGGACGAGGTGGTGCGGGCGCCGTCGGCGGGGCCGACAGCCTGCAGCGCGAGCGCGCCGGCGGCGACCTTGCCGAGGTCGGAGCGGTCGACGGGGGCGGACGCAAGGACGGGCGCGGCGACGACGTTGGAGACGGTGCGGGAGACGGCGTCGCTGGCGGTCTGCGCGCTGCCCTCGGCTGTGGTGGAGGAGCTGCCGGAAGAGGAGCCGCCGGACGCCGTGCCCGACGAGGCTCCGCCCGCCGGTGCCGTGGCACCGGCCGCAGCCGGCCCGCTGTCGCCGATCAGCAGGCTGGCCGGCACCACCTCGACGCGGAAGCCGGACGGGTCCGCCGCCGTGACGATCCCGCCGATGCGGACCCCCGTCGTCGCAGCGCCGCCGCCCGACCCGCCGGCCGCACCCCCACCGGCCTTCCCGGGTGCCGCCGTGCCGCCCGTCCCGCCGGTGCCCGCCGGTGCCGGCGCCACCGCGGCCTGCCCGGCCGTCGTCGCCGACTGGCTGGCCCGGTGCGACAGCCACGGCAGCCCGACGGCCACACCGGCCACCCACAGCGCCAGCACGGCGACCATCCCCACGCCGCGCAGCACCCCGGAGGACAGCAGCGGCCGCGCCGTCAGCACCGCCTGGGTGTGCGCGGGTGCCTGGTCGCCGTGCGCGGTGACCGAGTACGCGGTGCGGGTGCGGGGCCCGACCAACCGGGGCCGGTGCACCGCCACGCGAGCCGGCAGGCGCACGGTCGCGTGCGCCGGCACGCTGACCACCTGGCTCTGCAGCTGCACGCGCAGCTGGTCCGACGCGGCGGCGTCCACCAGCACGTCCGCCGGCCGGTCACCGGTGTTGCTCAGCACCACCGCGACCCGGCGCGCCCGGACGGCGGTCGCCTCGGCCGGCTCGACGGCCAGCACCACGGTGCTCGGCGCGTCCACCACCAGGGCGGTGTCCACCATCGTGACGCCGTCACCGGCGCCGGTCGGCACCTGCGACTGCACCGCGAGCGCGTACGGGTACGTGCCGGGCAGGGCACCGCGGGCGATGCCGATGGCGACGTCCGTCGACGCGGTGGCGTCTGCCGGGACACCGACCAGGCGTGCAGCCCGGGGACGCCAGGCGCCGTCCAGCCCGATGGCGGACACGGTGATGTCACGCGGACCGTCGGCCAGGTTGCGCACGTGCACGCGGACGGTGGCCTCACGGCCCGCGGGCGCGTGCGCGCCCGGCTCGACCGCCACGCTGACGGTCGGCCTGCTCGGGTTCTGTGCGCTCTGTGCACTCATGGGGCGGGTGGTCCCTCAGGGGATCGGGATGTCGAGCACCAGCTGCTGGCTGGGGTTCAACGTGGTCGGTGGGGACGTGGCGGCAGCGGCCGCATTGGCGGACAGCTGCACCTCGAGCAGGTAGAACTGCGGCGCGTCGACGTCGGTGAACGAGTAGTGGCCGTTGCCGTCGGTGGTGGCCGTCGCCACGGGCGGCGCCGCGGTGCCGTACTGCGAGGCCAGGTACAGCGACACGATCGCGCCGACGGTGGGCGTGCCGCGCTGGCTGACCACGCCGCTGATCGCGGCGGGGGAGACCAGCACGGGGGAGAGCCGCTGCACCTGACCGGCGGCGAGGGTGACGATGGTCGAGGTGGGCTGCGTGCCCTTGCGGCTGAACGTCACGGTGTACGTGCCCGGCGGCAGGCCCTGCATGGCGAACGTGCCGACGCTGCCGGCGGGGGTGGACGCCGACGTGACGGTGAACTGGGCCTGCCCGGAGCTGGCGCTGATCTGCACGTTGCCCGCGGGTGTCGCCGTGCCGCCGCCGGCCGGGCTCTGCGTGACGGTGCCGACGATCTGCGCCGTGGCCGGCCGCATCGTCACGTCCACCGCGGTCGCGCTCGCGGCCCCGGCCGTCACCGTGCCGAACCCGTCCACGCTGACCGACAGCACCTGCGACTCCAGGTCGGAGCGGGAGAACGTCACCGTGTAGGTGCTGGGGATGTGCAGCCCGGAGATCGCCCACGAGCCGACCGGTGCACCGCTCTGCGTCACCGTCTGGCGGGTGTCGCCGCCGTCGGTGACCGTCACCGTGACCCCGCCGGTTCCGTCGGGCGTCGTGGCGGTGCCGGACAGGGTGCCCGCAGCGGCGCCCAGCGTGACGGCCACGCCGGTGAGCGTCTGGGCGGCGCCGAGGTTGAGGTTGAGGGTGGCGGGTGCGAAGCCGGGCGCGCTGACGACCACGGTGAACGTGCCCGGCGTCGGCAGGCCGCGCAGCGTGAACCCGCCGGGGGTGTCCTGCGTCAGCGTGACGGTGCGGACGGTCACCTGCCCGAACGTGGCGACCACGGTCGCCCCCGGCACCGGCCCGCCGGCGCCGGACACCACGCCGCTGATCGCCCCGTCGCCGTCCAGCAGCTGCACCTGGATGCCCGTCCGGTCCTCGCCGGCGGCGACGTCGAGGCGCTGCACCTGGGTGCTGTAGCCCGTCTTCGTCGTCACCAGGTCGTACACCGCCGGGGACGGCACCTGGTCCAGCACGAAGGTGCCGTCCGCCCCCACCGGGACGCTGCGCACCACCGCGCCGGACGTCGCACCCGCCGGCGCCTCCCCGGGTGGCGGCGTCACCTTGCCGGCCAGCGGCGCGGTGTCCAGCGGCAGCTCCAGCCGCACCACGGCACCGGCCAGGTCGGTGCCGGTCACCGTCCCGGACACCGTCGCCGGCACGCCGCCCACCACCGCGACCAGGTCGGTCACGTCCTGCCCGGCCGCCAGCGGCACCAGCTGCGCCTTCGCCTGCGCCGAGGCCGCCGGGTACCAGACCTCGCTGAACCCGGCGGCGCGGAACCGCAGCAGGTACGAGCCGGCGGGCAGCGAGCCGATGTGGAACGCCCCGGCCGAGTCGGTCGCCGTGCTGGCCACCGGCGTGGTGGCGTCCGCCTGGTCGAACGCGTCCACGGACACCGCCGCGACCCCGTCGCCGGTCGACAGCAGCCGCACCTGACCGCCGAGGGCGGACGTGCCGGTGGTCGTCTTCTGGTCCCGGGCCTGCGCCACCTGCAGCGCGACGTCCCGGTCGGCCGCCGACCGCTGCACCACGCCGCCCAGCGCGGTGGTGATCACGGCCGCGAACAGGGAGATCGCCACCACCAGGCCGACCATCGCCAGCAGCCCGCGGCCCAGCAGCGGCTTCTGCACGAAGACGCCGACGGCCGCCGGCGGGGAGGCGGGGCGCCGGCCGAGCGGGTCGGCACCGTCCCGGGCGGCCCGCTCGACGGCCGCCGCCACGTCCCACGTGCCGAGCTGCGCCGGCAGCGGCGGGCGCTCGGCCAGCCGCAGCTCGAACGACCGCGGCTCCGGCGAGCCGACCAGCGGCCGCTTCGCCGTCGTCCGCAGCTGCGTCACCAGCCGCTCGCCGGGGCTGAGGTGGAACTCGGGTGGGTCGAAGGTGAACCGGACGGCCTTCTCCGGGTCGCTGCCGACGACCGCGCCGTCCACCGCGGTGTTGCCGTTGTTCTCCACGGCCACCGCGAACGCCGCCGACCGTCCGCCGGTCGCCACCGTCGGCTCCAGGCTGACGTCCACCCGCGGCGCGCCCGCGACGTCGATCACCAGCTCCTCGACGCCGGTGCGCCCCGGGCCGGTCAGCTCGCGCACCTGCACGGCCATCCGCCGCTCACCGGCCGGCAGCTCTGCGGGGAGGTCGAGCGTCAGCGTCAGCGTGGTGCTCTCGCCGGGGAACAGCGTCGGCTCGGCGGTGTCCGTGCGGACCCAGGCCGGGTCGACGCCGAGGCAGCGCAAGGAGTACCCGCTGATCACGTCGTCCGTGTTGGTGATGGTCACCAGCACGGTGCTCGGGGCGCCGGCGACGGCGCTGAGGCGGCGCGGGGCCAGGTCGACGCGCATGTCAGCCCGCCCCGGGCAGGCTCAGGTCCTGCGACACGGTGCCGCCGGCGGTCACGCCGACCACGGCCGTGCTGACCACGACACCGCCCTGGGACACGCTGACCGAGTAGGACCCGGGCGGCAGCTGGACGAACGAGTAGTACCCGGCCGGAGTGCCGGCGGCGGCCGTCGACGTCGTGGTCCAGCTGTGCTGCCCGTCTGTCGCCACCACGCTGACGCCGGCCGTGCCGACGGTCCCGGTGCGGACCACGCCCTGCACCGTCCCCCAGGACGGGCGCAGCGTGACGCTGACGGGCGCGGCGACGCCTGTGGACAGGTCCACCGCGACGCTCTGCGACGTGTACCCGGCGAGCGTGACGGTCAGCGTGTACAGGCCCGGCTTGAGCCCGGCCAGCGTGAACGAGCCGACGGTGCCGGTGGTCAGCGAGGTGGCGCTCACGGCGGTGGGACCGCCGGTCGCCGTGACGGTCGCCCGGCCCAGACCGCTGCCGTCCGGCGCCAGCACCCGGCCGGTGACGGTGCCCGCGCCTCCCGTCAGCGCGACCGCGAGGCCCGTCTTGGACTGGCCGGCGGTCAGGTCGACCACGACGGTCGAGGGCGTGTAGCCCGGTGCGGTGAACGTGACCACGTAGGTGCCGGGGGTCGGCAGGTTGGGGATGACGAACGTGCCGACGGCCCCGACGGTCGGGGTGCCGACGACGATCGGGTTGCTGCCGTCCGCCGTGGTGACCGTGACACCGCCGAGCGGAGCCTTGCCGTCCGTCACCGTCCCGGAGATCTGGCCCGTGCCGGCGCGCAGCGTGACGTTCGGCGCGAACCGCTGCTGCCCGCCGGTGACCGTCTCGGTGATGGTGGTCGGCTGGTAGCCGGGGGCCGTGAAGCTCAGCTCGTAGGTGCCGGGTGCCACCACGTTCGGCAGCGCGTACGTGCCGTCGGGGGCCGCGGTCACGGTGCGGGTGAGGGTCGCGTCGTCGCGCGCCCAGGTCGCCCGGGCGACGACGGTGGTGACGACGGGTGCGGTGACCACCCCGACGTCCACCTTGCCGCTGATCTGCGCGGGCGCGCCGGTGACCGTGAGGTTGACGCCGCTGGTCACCGTCTGGGCCACGGCGTTCACCGAGGTGGCCCCGGACGCGTCGCCCGCCGCCGGGTACCAGACGGTGGTGTACCCGTCCGCCCGCACGCTGACCAGGTACGCCCCGGGGAACAGGCCCGCGATCGCGTAGCTGCCGTCCTGCTGGGTGGCCGCCGAGCCGACCAGCACCGGGCCGTTGGCGGTGGACCGCCACGCCTCGACGGTCAGCCGTCCCACGCCCTGCTGGTCGCTGGCCGCGGTCACCGTGCCGGCCACCGTGCCGCCGACGCCCGCCGGCAGCACCCCGTCACGCGGCACCGCACCGGCCGGTGCGCCGCCGTCGCCCGCACCCGCGGCCGCCGCACCGGTGCCGCCGGCCGCCGTCACGGCCGTGGCGGCGAAGAACGACGCCGGCGCCACCTTGGTGAACGGGTCCGCGCCCAGCACAGCACCCACGCCGAGCAGGAACATCGTCGCCCAGGCCGCGAGGATCGCCGCCAGCACCAGCAGGGTCAGCACGCCGGCGCTGAACCGGGAACGCTGCCGCAGCACCAGGGGCAGCACCTGGTGCTGGTCGAGCGCGGTGCCCTCCACCTGCAGCGCCCGCTCGCGGTCGGGGCCGAGCAGCTGCCGCGGACCCTGCACCCGCACCGCGCACGTGGCGGTCGCCCCCGGCGCGAGGCTGAGCGTGGACGGCGTCAGCGTCGCCGCCAGGCTCCGGTCGCTGTCCGTCGCACGCAGCGCGACGTCGAGCGGCACGTTGCCGCGGTTGGCCACCTGCACCTCGAACGTCGCCCGGCGGCGCGCCCGGATGGTCGTCGGCGCCGCGCTCAGGGCCAGCTCGGGCCGCGTGGCCACCACCACGTCGACGTCGTGGTGCGCCGCGCCCGCCGTGCCCGCCTCGCCGGTCACCTGCACCGTGATCGGGTGCGTGCCGGCCGGGAAGCTGCTCGGCAGGTCCAGCCGCACCACCAGCTGCCCGGTGGCGTCCGGGAACAGGGCCAGCACCGACGGCCGGGACGACGTGTGCTCGGCCGGCAGGCCCAGCACCTGGGCGCTGACGCCGTCGATCACCGTGCCGGTGTTCACCACGTCGATCGGGATCTCGCCGGACCCGCCCGGGGGGACCTCGAGGACGTCGACACCGCTGAGGACGCGCACGGTCAGGTCACGCCCTGCGGTCGAGGACGGCCGGGCGCAGCGGGGTCGTGGTCGCCTCGACCGACGTGACGGCCGGGGCGGCGAGCTGCCACGGGTAGGCGTCGGCGGCGACCGTGGCCAGCAGCGTGAACGACGCCTTGAGGGTGCCGCCCAACCCCGACCACAGCTCCCGCGGCCGGTTCAGCTCGTCCACCGCGAGGCTCAGCTGCACGCTGGACTCCAGGGGCACGGCGAGGTGCTCGACGGGCAGCACCTGCTGCGCCACCAGCCGCGTCAGCACGTCCCCGAGCAGCTGGTGCTCGTCCCGCGTGCTCCCCGCCCACGCGCTGACCAGGTACGACAGCTGCACCATCGGCAGCGGCGCCCGGTGCTCGGCGCGCCCGTCGGGTCCCGGCCGCGAGGCGGCGGGCCGCGGCGGCACCGGGCTGCGGGCGACGTTGTAGAGGAACAGGCTCACGGTGATCCGGTTGACCTGCGCGGCCCAGGTGGACGACGGCGCCTCGAAGGAGATGTCGCCCGTCTCCGGGGTGAGCGGGAGGGCGGAGCGCAGGTAGCTCTCGAGCCCGTCCTCGACTGCGGGGATGAGGATGGCGGGCTCCCTTCTGCTCGACGTGCCGCCCGTGGGCCCGGTCACCGGCCCAGCAGCCGTCGCACGCCAGCAGCCGTCGCATGCCAGCAGCCATCGCACGCCGGAGAGGCGTTGCCGATGCTAGGAACCGGGCGGAACGGCCAACATCGGTAATCGCTACCGAAGTTGCCTCCCAGCCCTCGACCGTGCGCACGCGCCGCGGTCAGACTCGGAGCGGTCCGGCCGGTCGACCCGCACCGGCGGTGCCGGCAGCCCACCGGCAGCCCCGGCGCCGTGGGTCGCCGTGCCGGGTCGAGGGCGGCCCGGTGCCGCGCGCCGTCCGTCGTCGTGAAGGAGGCCCGTCGTGCGCGAACGCCTGGCGCGCCTGCTCAAGCCGGTCGAGCTCGCGGCGGACCGGCGGCACGTCGCGGACCCGGTGCTGGTGGCGCGGCTCGAGGCGGCGCTCGAGGTGCTGCGCGACGAGTACGCCGGCCCGCTGCCGCAGCAGGAGGACCGGCTGGCGGGCGTCGCGGACGTGTTCGGGCTGGACCCGGAGGACGTCGACGTGCTGACGGTCGCGGCCGCTCCGGACCTCGACGCGAACCTCGCGCTGGTGTACGGGCTGCTGCGGGGGCAGCGGTCACCTGCCCGCGCGTCGACCGGCCTGGTGCTGGAGCTGACCGGGCAGCCGTCCCTGTCGAGCGAGGCGCACGCCCGGCTCGGTGCCGGCGCTCCGCTGCGCCGGTACGGGCTGCTCGAGCAGCAGCAGGACCAGCCGTGGCTGCTGCGCGACGTGTGGCTGCCGGACCGGGTGCTGGCCCACCTGACGGGCGTCGACCAGCTCGACGGCCCGCTCGCCGCGCTGCTGGTCGACCCGGTGCCGCTGCCGGACCTGGACGCCGACGGCGTGCTGACCGCGGCCGTCGAGGCCGGTGCGCCGCTGGTGTGGGTGCGCTCACCGCTCGGCTCGGGCGGCCTGTCGCTGGCCGCCGGGGCGCTGGCCGCCGCCGGCGTCGGCTGCCTGGCGGTGGACCTCGCCCGCGTGCCCCCGTCTGCCGACCTGTCCGCCCTGGTCAGGGCACTGGTGCGGGAGGCGGCGCTGCGCGGCGCCGGCCTGGTGCTGGCCAACGCCGACCAGCTGGCCGCCACCGAGCGGGCGGCCGACCCGGCGTCGGGCTTCCTCGCACTGGCGCAGTCCGTGGTGCCGGTGCTCGCGGTCAGCGACCGGCCGTGGCAGCCGCTGTGGCTGGCCCGGCACCCGCTGGTGGTCGAGGCGCCGCCGGTGACCACGCAGCACCGCACCGTGGTGTGGGACCAGCACCTGGGCGCCGGCGTCGCGGACCCGGCGCTGACGGCGCTGCGGCTGGCGCCCGAGTCGATCGCGGACGCCGCCCGTTACGCCACCGACCTCGCGGCGCTGACCGGTGCGCAGCTGTCCGCCGGTTCGGCGCGGGCCGCCGCGCGCCGGGTGGCCGGCTCGATGACCACCGGCCCCGCCGCGGCACCGCGCCGTGCGCCGTCGTTCGACGACCTGGTGCTGCCCGGCCACGCCGCCGCGACGCTGCGCCGGCTGGTGTCCTGGGCGCAGCACCGTGACGAGGTGCTCGCCGACGGCCGGCTGGTCGACGTCGGAGGCAAGGGGACCGGCATCGCGGCCCTGTTCAGCGGCAGCCCCGGCACCGGCAAGACGCTGGCGGCCCACGTGATCGCCGCCGAGCTGGGACTGGACCTGTTCCGGGTGGACATCACGTCGATCGTCGACAAGTACATCGGGGAGACGGAGAAGAACCTCGAGCGCGTGTTCCACGAGGCGGAGAGCCTGGACGTGCTGCTGTTCTTCGACGAGGCGGACGCGCTGTTCGGCAAGCGGTCGGACGTCAAGGACGCCCACGACCGGTACGCCAACCAGGAGGTCGCCTACCTGCTGCAGCGGATGGAGAGCTTCGACGGCATCACCGTCCTGGCGACCAACCTGCACGGCAACCTCGACCCGGCGTTCAGCCGCCGGATGAGCTTCATCGTGCACTTCCCGGACCCTGACGAGCCGACGCGGCGGCTGCTGTGGCGCTCGCACCTGGACCGGGTCACCACGGACCCCGCCGACCCGGTGGACGTGCCGCACCTCGCCAAGCAGATCGAGCTGGCCGGCGGCGACATCCGCAACATCGTGCTGGCGGCGGCCTACGACGCGATCGCCGCCGGACAGCCGGTGGGCATGCGGCACGTGCTCGCGGCCACGGTCGCCGAGTACCACAAGCTCGGCAGGCGGGTGCCTGCCGACGGGTTCGCGCCGGGCTGACCACCGGTGGCTGCGAGGCGCAGGGCCCTGGCGAGCGGTCGGCCGGGTGGGCGGGTCCGAACGACACTTCCGATCGAGAGCGAGGGCGACCATGCCGGCTGAGAACGAGCGCACGACGCTCGAGAAGCGACGCCTGACCGCGGCGCCGCCCGCCGTCCCCGTCACGGCGACGGAGCCGGCGCAGGAGGACGCCGTGGACGCGGTCGCCGTCCCGGGGCTCGCGGTGGACGTCCGCCGCCGCGCCGCCACCCAGGACCCGCTCGGCGGGACCGCCGCCGCACCCGAGGTCGCCGACGTGCTGCGCCGGCGGCAGGGCCAGGGCCGCCCGCTCGAGCCGGCCGTCGCGCAGCGGATGGGTGCCGCGATGGACGCGGACCTCGGCGGCGTGCGCATCCACGACGACGCGGAGGCGGACACGATCGCCCGGTCGGTGCAGTCCGTGGCGTTCACGGCGGGCAGCGACGTGTACTTCAGCAGCGGCACCTACGCGCCGGGCACCCCGGGCGGCGACCGGCTGCTGGGCCACGAGCTGGCCCACGTCGTGCAGCAGCAGAGCGGCCGGGTCGCACCGGCGGGGGACGGTCCCGTGATCGGGCGGGCCGACGACCCGGCGGAGGCGGCCGCCGACGCGGTGGCCGAGCGGACGGTGCAGCGGCTGCAGCGGCAGGCGGCGCGGGTCGCCACGGCGGGCACGGCGGATGCCGAGCACGCGGGCACCGCCGAGGGCGTGGGTGCGGGTGCTGCCGAGGCGCTGCACCGGCAGCAGGCCCGCGTCGAGGGCACCACCGTTCGCCGCTGGAACCCCTTCAAGAAGCTGTTCGGCGGCAAGAAGAAGAAGGCGCCGACGCTGCCGCAGTCACCGATGCCGGAGGCGCTGACGCCGCAGGCACCCACGCCCGAGCAGCCGGTCCCGCTGCCCGTGCCGCAGGGCGAGGTGCCGGTACCCACGCCGGAGTCCGTCACGCCGCAGGCACCGCCCCAGCCGGAGGCGCCGACGCCGGTCCCCGAGCAGACCGCGACCCAGACCACACCCCAGACACCGTCCCAGGACCAGGCGCCCACCACCCAGACCCCGACCACCCAGACGCCCACCACCGAGGCCGTCACCCCGGTCCCGCCCACGCCGAAGTCGGCGAAGGAGCGCTTCGAGGAGGCCTGCGACCCGCAGACCGCCCCGGCCGGCAAGGCGGAGGCCAAGGTGCGGATGGACGCGCTCCGGCAGCTGATCAACACCTTCAGCACGGCGGAGAAGAAGTCGATCGCCGACGACCCCGCGGTGATGGCCAAGGGCCGCGCCCACCTCGGTGACCTGTACTACATGTCGTTGCTCGCCGCCGTGAACATGGCGAAGCAGAAGACCAAGAAGGACGGCACCAAGGTCAAGCACCACCTGACCGGTGCCGAGGCGGACGAGTTCATCACGACCAACATCGAGGACTACCCGCACATCAAACCGTTCATCGAGACGGCCGTCGCCGCGGGCAAGAAGGGCGAGGGCTACGTGGCCAGCGTCTCGCCGGAGGACTGGGCCATCGTCTACGGCGTGGAGTTCCCCACCGACTCGGTGGAGGAGGAGCAGAGCACCAACGCCTACGCCTCGACCAAGAACGCCGACGAGCCGGCCATCCTGCACGCCGACCGCGGCACGCCGAGCACCGCGATCCACGAGTCGATGCACCGCTACGCCCCGAACGACGTGCTGGACACCTACGGCTTCGACCTGAACGAGGGCATCACCGAGTTCTTCACCCGGATGCTCGCGGCCAAGGACGCGACCCCCGCCAAGGACGGCGGTCCGGAGCGGGACAACTACCAGAAGCAGGTCACCTTCGTCCGCGGCATGCTGCGCATCCTCGCGTCGAGCAAGGTGGACCAGGAGACCGTGCTGGCCGAGATCTACTTCGGGGGCAGCATCGCCAAGCTGGAGGAGAAGTTCCGCGCCGCCTGGAAGGCCAAGAAGGCCAAGATCAGCGCGACGACGCTCGACTCCAAGTGGGCGAAGTTCAAGGAAGCGATCAGCGACGGCAAGTGGTCCGACGCCAACAAGGCGATGCCGCCGGCCTGATCGGCTCGCGAGCATCCAGCCACCCGTCGACAAGGAGAACCGATGAGCAGCCTCACCGACCAGCGCAGCCGCGTGCTGGCCCTGCTGGGCCTGACCCAGGACCCCGACGTGCAGCAGACCGACCCCGTGCCGACGGCCGAGGACGTCGACGCCCTCGACGCGATCGCCTTCGACTGGCCCGGGGAGCAGGCCCACGTCACGGTGCTCGAGTTCGACGACTACGACGAGGCCGAGGCGGCCCAGCAGCAGCTGCGCGGGCTTGCCGGGCAGACCGACCTGGTGGTCGAGACGACGGTGAACGGCGACCTGCTGCTGTGGGCGACGGCACCGGCGGACGACACTCAGGCACGCGCCCGGATCGACGGCCTCGCGCAGTCCTTCGCCGGCCGCGAGTGACCCCTGCGCTCAGGACTCGAGCGTCCGCACCGCGCCGGGGTTGACGATCTGGATCACGCCGCCGAACCCGCACGTGCAGGTGGCGCCCAGGGTCAGCGCGGGCTTCCCGCCGATCGTCGTCTGCACGGCACCGCCCACCCACGCGCCCGTGACGGGGATGCACGGCATCGGCGTCAGCACGCCGAGCGCGGCCGTCGTCGCGGCCAGCACCTGCGGGTTCGCCAGCGAGGTGCACATGCCGAACGGCGGGATGTTGACCATCGGGATCGCGTCGGTGATCGCCGCGGCCGGCTTGCCCTCGATCATCACGCGTGCGATCGGCAGCACGTTGAGCGTGCTGGGGGCCAGGCCGAAGCTGCACTGCAGCATCGCGGTCGCGGTGGCGGCGGGCTTGCCCATGGTCGTCCTCCCGTCGGCGCGGTGTCGCGCCGCTGCTAGAGCTTCGATCCCTTGACCGACGAGGTGCGCTTGGCCCCCGTGGTGGTGATGACGCAGGTGACGTCCCGGTCGTCGCCCGCCTGCCAGCCCCGCGCGGACGGCAGCAGGTAGGTGAAGAACAGCGACGAGTCGCGGTAGTCGGAGCCGACGTAGCCGGCGAACGCGGACAGGCAGGCGCCGTCGGCGAACGCCTTGAGCACCGCGGCGCCGGGGTAGGCCGCCGACTTCTCGGTACCGGCGGGCAGCGGGTAGGCGGCCAGCGCATACACCTCCTGCTGGTGCGGCTGCGAGCAGGGCACCACGGTGACGTCCTTGATCTCGGCCGAGATGGCGGTCGGCGCGATCACGCAGTCGCCGGGCTTGGCAGCCAGCGCGGAGACCGCGTGGCCCTTCTTGTCCTGGCCGAACAGGGAGCAGCCGCTCAGCGTGCCGAGCACCACGGCTCCGGCGGTCAGCACGACGAGCGCCCGCCGCACCGTGCCCGCGCGGTGGATGCCTGGTGCTGCCCTCATGTGCCC
Source organism: Cellulomonas sp. NTE-D12 (assembly GCF_027923705.1). NCBI lineage: Bacteria > Bacillati > Actinomycetota > Actinomycetes > Micrococcales > Cellulomonadaceae > Cellulomonas > Cellulomonas electrica. The sequence goes on from NZ_AP026442.1 coordinate 316,875, forward strand.
TCCGGACGGTGTGCCGCAACGGTCGTGCGCCGCCTCGACGCTAGCCGCGGGCCGCCGGCGTGACCTCCGTAGTCATTGCGGAACTTGCCCGGCCGGCCGGCTGCCGCCGCCGGGCGTGCACCGCCTTGTCCAGCGCATCGGCCACCAGCACGGCCACCGGCGACCCGAGCGCCACCGCCCACCCCACGGGGCTCGGCGGCGCCTGTCCCAGCTGCCGCGCCAGCGCCGGCACGTAGATGGTGACCAGGCAGAACGCGATGCCGATCGCCACCGCCGGCGCCAGCAGCAGGTTCTTCGCGCGGCCGGGCGCCGCCCGGCCCTCGCTGCGGCAGGCGAACGCGTTCGCGGCCTGTCCCAGCACGACGGCCAGGAACGTGGCACCCGAGGCGGTCGCCAGCACCGCGCCACCCGGTGCCGGGTCGCCGAACCGCCACCCGGCCGCCAGCAGCGACACCGTGAACGCGGTCAGCGACACCACCGCCTCGACCGGCCCCAGCAGCCCGAACGCCCGCCGCAGCACCGTGCGGTCCAGCAGCCGCCCGGCCGCCGGCGGCTCGGCCAGCACGCCGCGGGCGGGCGGCTCGGCACCGAGGGCCGTCGCCGACAGCGTGTCCGTGCCGATGTCCAGGGCCAGCACCTGCAGCACGCCCAGCGCCAGGGGGAACGCCCCGCCGGTGACGCCCCACAGGACGAACGGCGCCAGCTCGGCCACGTTGTCGGTCAGGTGGTAGGTGAGGAACCGGCGGACGTTGGCGTACGTCGCCCGGCCCAGCTCGATCCCGGCGACGACGGAGGAGAACCGGTCGTCCAGCAGCACCAGGTCGGCCGCCTCGCGGGCCACGTCCGTGCCGGAGGCGCCCATCGCCACGCCGATGTCCGCCTCGCGCAGCGCCGGCCCGTCGTTCACGCCGTCGCCCGTCATCGCCACCACGTGCTCGCGGGCGCGCAGCGCCCGCGCGATCCGCAGCTTGTCCTCCGGTGCGACGCGGGCCACCACCACCCCGTCGTGGTCCAGCAGCGCGCCGAGCGCCTCGTCGTCGGCCGGCAGGTCGGCACCGAGATGGACGGGACCGTCCGGGGTCCGCAGCCCCACCTCCAGTGCGATCGCCGCCGCCGTCACCGGGTGGTCGCCGGTGATCATCGCGACGTGCACGCCCGCGCTGCGGCACGCGGCGATCGCGGCGGCCGACTCGGGCCGCGGCGGGTCCTCGAGCCCGACCAGGCCCACCAGGTGCAGCCCCGTCTCGGCCGCGGCAGTGGTCGTCGGCGCCGTCGTCCCGGTCGGCCGGCTCGCCACGGCCAGCACGCGGAGCCCCTGCCCGGACAGTCGCGCGAGGGCGGCGGCCGCTCCCGATGCATCATCGGCCGGGCACAGCGGCAGCAGCGCGTCCGGAGCGCCCTTGGTCAGCACCTGGTCGCCGGCCACCACGCTCATCCGCCGCCGGTGCGGGTCGAAGGCGAACGCGACGTCGGCCCACGACTCGACGCGCACCGTCGGGGTGTCCACGCCCAGCCGCCGGGCGAAGGCGTCCAGCGCCGCCTCCATCGGGTCGCCGTGCGCCACCCACCGCTCGTCCACCTGCTCCACGTACCCGCGCGAGCAGCGGGCGGCCGCCCGGCCCAGCTCCACCATCGCCTCGCGCGCCCCGGGGTCGACGTCGACGGCCGCCGTCGGCTCGTACCCGGCGGTGCCGACCCGCGCCGACCCGGCGGGCGTCCAGGCGGCCACCACCGTCATCTGGTTGAGGGTCAGCGTGCCGGTCTTGTCGGTGCAGACGAAGGTCGTGGACCCCAGCGTCTCGACGGCCTCGAGCGAGCGGACCAGCACCTGCCGCTTCGCCATCCGCTCGGCGCCCCACGCCAGCGCGAGGGTGACGGTCGGCAGCAGCGCCTCCGGCACCAGCGCGACGGTGACGCCGATCGCCAGCACGAAGGCGTCCGGCAGCGGCCGGCCGATCAGCAGGGTGAGCAGCAGGAACGCGAGGCCGGCGACGACGGCGATCGCCCCGATGCCGCGCACCACGCGGGTCAGCTCGCGGGTCAGCGGCGTCGGGTGCAGGCCGGCCGCCGAGGTGGCGCTGGCGATGCCCGCCAGCCGGGTGCGGGGTCCGGTCGCCAGGACGACGGCCTCGGCCAGCCCCTCCACCAGGAACGTCCCGGCGTACACCCGCTCGGCGACGTCCAGCGTGCTCGGCTCGCTCTCACCGGTCAGCGTCGACGTGTCCAGCAGCGCCGCGTCGGCCAGCAGCACGTCGCCGTCGGCCGGCACGCGGTCGCCAGCCTCGAGCAGCAGCACGTCGCCCGCGACGACGTCGGCGGCCTCCACCTGCCGGGGCTGCCCGTCCCGCCGCACGCTGACCGTGCCGGGCAGCAGCGACCGCAGCCGCTCCGCGGCCCGGTCGGCACGCGCCTCCTGCAGGAACGAGAACGCGGCGTTGACCAGCACCACCACGGCGATCGCGACGGTCAGCTGCGGCAGCCCGGCCAGTGCCGCCAGCCCGGCGGCCACCCACAGCAGCAGCGCGAACGCGTGCACCAGCTGCGCGGCGAACGTCGCCAGTGGCGACCGCCGGTGCGGTGCGGGCAGCGCGTTCGGGCCGTCCGACCGCAACCGGGCGGCCGCCTGCGCGGAGGTCAGTCCGCGGCGCGCTGAGTCCACGTCAGCCCACGTCAGCCCAGCGCCGCACGCACCTTGCCGGACAGGGCCTTGCCGTCCACGCGACCACGGCCCGCCGCCGCGGCCTGCGCCGCCTTCATCACGGTGCCCATGTCCTTCATCGACGTGGCGCCCGTCGCGGCGACCGCCTCGGCCACGAGCGCGTCCAGGTCGGCGTCGCTCGGCGCCGCGGGCAGGTAGCCCTCAATGAAGTCCGCTTCGGCGGACTCGTTGGCGGCCCGGTCGGTGGCGCCCGCGCCGGTGTAGATCTCGGCGCTCTCGCGGCGTTTCTTCACCTCGGCGGTCAGCACGGCGACGATCTCGTCGTCGCCGAGCTCGCGCGCGACGGGACCGGACTTGGCGGCGCCGCGGACGGCGGCGATCGCCTGCCGCAACGTCCCGGTGGCGAACGTGTCGCGTGCCTTCATCGCGGTGTGCAGGTCGGTGTCCAGGCGGTCGAGGAGGGTCACGCCCCCCATCGTCCCGCGCGAGGGAGGCCGTCGCGACGGTCTTCCCGCCCGAGGGTCAGCGCGAACGTCCGCGTCGGGCTGCCGTCCTTGGCCGGTGGACCGGGCACCCCCAGCTCGGTGAACCCCATCCGTCCGAGCAGCCGCACGGAGGCGTCGTTCCCGTCCACCACCACGGCCCGCACGTCCGTCACCCCCAGCGTCGCCGCCCCGTCGAGCAGGGCGCGTACGGCCTCGGACGCCAGTCCGCGCCCCCAGCGGTCGGTGCGGATCGCGTAGCCCAGCTCGGCGGTGCTGTCCGACCTGCGCATCAGCAGCACCTCGCCGATCACCGCGCCGCTCGCCCGCTCCACCACGGCCAGGCTGATCGCCTGGCCCGGCTCGGCGGCGCGCGTCAGCGTCAGGCGCTTGTCGAGGGCCACAGCGGTCTGCTCGCGGTCCCGCACCGGCCACGGCGTGTACCGGGTGACCTGCGGGTCGCCGTGGAACACCAGCAGGTCCTCCAGGTCACCGGCCCGGTGCTCGCGCAGCTCCAACCGTTCCGTGCGCAGCGGCACGTCCAGCACCCAGTCGCTCACCCGTGGACGGTAGCCCGGTCCCGCTCGGAGGTGCCGGTCGCGGCGCGCCGCCGCAGGGCGGTGACGACGATCGGGATCACCGAGACCACCACCACGACGACCGCCAGCAGGTCGATGTTGTGCGCCACGAACGGCACACGGCCCAGCGCCAGGGCGACCACGGTCAGCCCCACCACCCACAGGAGCGCCCCGGTGACGTTCCACACCACGAAGCGCCGGTACCGCAGCCGCGCCGTCCCGGCCACCAGCGGCACGAACGTCCGCACGATGGGCACGAACCGCGCCAGCACCAGCGACACCGGCCCGTACCGGTCGAAGAACCGCTCGGCCTCCGCCAGCCGCGCGGTGGTCAGCACCTTCGCGTCGTCCGTGAAGAACCGCCGCCCGAACCGGTGGCCGAGCCAGAACCCCGTCTGGTCCCCGGCGACCGCCGCGAGGAATGCCACCACCGCGATCCACACCGGCGACAGCCCCAGCTGACCGCGCAGCAGCACCGCCGTGAGGATCAGGGAGTCGCCGGGCAGGAACGGGAACAGCACCCCGGACTCGATGAAGATCATCACCGCGATCCCCGCCAGCGCCCACGGTCCGAAGGCGTGCAGCAGGGACGCGGGCGACACGGACACGCTGGTGGCGAGCTCGGTGATCACGTGGTCCTCCTCGTGGCGGGTCGTTCCACGGTCGCACCCGTTCTCGCGGGGCGCCTCCGGGGACGGCGGGCTAGCCTCGAGCAGGACGCGCCCCCGCCGGCGTGGAGACCCTTCCGACCTGCGCCGGGACCCGTTCGCGCGGTCGCACAGCCGTTTTCCCGCCGGGGGTCGACCCCCTCGGTCCGACGTGAGGACACCCATGGACCACCACCGTCTCGGCAACAGCGGCCTGCAGGTCAGCTCGATCGTGCTGGGCTGCATGAGCTACGGCGACCCGGCTCGCGGCAACCACGAGTGGAGCCTCCCGGAGGAGGAGAGCCGCGAGTTCGTCCGACGAGCCCTCGAGCTGGGCATCGACACCTTCGACACCGCCGACGTCTACTCCGACGGGTCCAGCGAGGAGATCGTCGGCCGTGCGCTGCGTGACTTCGCGTCCCGCGACGAGGTCGTCCTGGCGACCAAGGTGCACGGCCGCATGCACGCCGGCCCGCACGGCGGCGGCCTGTCCCGCAAGCACATCCTTTCCGCGATCGACGCGAGCCTGACCCGCCTCGGCACCGACTACGTGGACCTGTACCAGATCCACCGCTGGGACCCGATGGTGCCGATCGAGGAGACCATGGAGGCGCTGCACGACGTGGTGCGCGCCGGCAAGGCCCGGTACATCGGCGCCTCGTCGATGTACGCGTGGCAGCTCGCCAAGGCCCAGTACACCGCCGACCTGGGCGGCTGGACCCGGTTCGTCTCCATGCAGGACCAGTACAACCTCCTGTCCCGTGAGGAGGAGCGGGAGATGTACCCGTTCTGCCTGGACCAGGGCATCGGCGTGCTGCCGTGGTCCCCGCTGGCCCGCGGCCTGCTGACGCGGGAGTGGGGCACGACGACGACGCGCTCGCAGACCGACCGCTTCGGCCAGACCCTCTACCGGCAGAGCGAGGACGCCGACCGGGCGATCGTCGACGCCGTCGGCCGCATCGCCGCCGAGCGCGGGGTGTCCCGGGCGCAGGTGGCGCTCGCGTGGGTGCGCCAGCAGGAGGCGGTGACGGCTCCGATCGTGGGCGCCACCAAGCCGCACCACCTCGACGACGCCGTCGCCTCGCTCGCCCTCAGGCTCGACCCGGAGGAGCTGGCGCAGCTCGAGCAGCCGTACGTCCCGCAGGCCCCGGAAGGGTTCTGACCTCGGCGGTGTTCGTCAGGTCGACGGCGGCAGGTGAGCGGCCGGATGCGGACGACGACCTCGAGGAGAGCACACATGGCACGGATCACGGTTCTGGGCGGCACGGGCTACGCAGGCGGGCACATCGTCCAGGAGGCCGCAGCCCGCGGCCACCAGGTGACCTCGGTCAGCCGCTCGCTGCCGGACCAGCCGGTCGAGGGCGTCACCTACCGCCAGGCCGACGCGCTCGACCCCGCCTACGCGACCGCGGCCGTCGCCGACGCGGACGTGGTGATCGAGGCCCTGTCCCCCCGCGGCGCACTGACCGGTCGCATCGGTGAGGTGATCGGTGAGCTCGCCGTCGCCGCGCAGGCCGCCGGGGTGCGGCTCGGCGTGATCGGCGGCGCCGGGTCGCTGCACGTCGCCCCTGGCGGTCCGCGCCTGTTCGACACCCCGGAGTTCCCCGCCGAGTACAAGCCCGAGTCGCTCGAGCTGGGCGCCGTGCTCGACGAGCTGCGCGAGAGCCCCGAGGCGCTCGACTGGTTCTACATCAGCCCGGCGGCGGGCTTCGGCGCCTACGCGCCCGGTGAGCGCACGGGCACGTTCCGGCTGGGGGGCGACGTGCTCCTGACGGACGACGAGGGTCGCTCCGACCTGTCCGGCGCGGACCTGGCCATCGCGATCCTCGACGAGGTGGAGAACCCCACCCACCGGCGCGCCCGCTTCACGGCCGCCTACTGACCGAGCCGGCGCGCCCGCTCAGCGCGGACAGGGGGCTGCGCTCAGCGCGGCGCGCAGGCTTCGCCGCACCGCTCGCCTCCGTGGCAGTCGCGTCAGGGTGTGGCCGGCGACGCGAGACCGCCGTCCGGCAGCGCGCCACGTCGCGGCAACGGGTCGACCGGCTCACGCGCGGGGCTCGGCGTCGTCTCCGCCGCCGGCGCCTCGTCGACCAGCAGGGCGTCCGCCAGTTTGGGGCTCGACACGGGCTCCGGGGTCCGGTGCCGGTCAGCGGGCGCGCTCGGCGCCGCCGGGTCGTCCACCTGAACGCGGAACAGCTCGCGGGCGGTGTGCACCAGCAGGCCGATCAGTGCGACGTTGCGGGCGGCGAGCACCAGGGTCACGCCCAGGCCGCCGCCGGTGATCTCCGTGTACTCCCAGGGGAACACCAGCTGGGTGGCGGCGCCGACGCCGAGCACCCACTTGGCGGTGGTGCCCCAGCCGGGCAGGCCCAGCACCAGCGCCACGGCGACAGGTGCCGCGAGCCACGTCATGTACTGCGGCGACCCGACCTTGTTGAACACCAGCAGCACCAGGGTCATCAGCATCGCGCCGCGCACCACCAGCTCACCGCGCTTGCTCCGGTGCGCCCACAGCGCCAGGCCGACGCGCTCCCGCTTCCACCACAGCAACCCGATCGCGGCGGCGGCGGCGATCGGCAGCAGCAGGCCGAGCAGGTCCGCCATCTTCTGCGTCCCGGGCCCGAGCAGCTCCCACGTGACGATCTGCGCGTTCAGCACCCGCTTGATCGACGTGGTGAACAGGGCGGCCAGCACCCAGGGGGTCGCGCCGGGCGCCTCGATCTGCAGGCCGCGCTGCCCCTGCTCGAGCAGGAACGACAGCACGTGCCCCTGCCCGCCGAAGCCGATCGCGGTGCCCATGACGATCGCGGAGACGCCCGCCGCCGGTGCGACCACGTCACGCCACGGCCTGTGGGCGCCCCAGAACAGCGGGACCAGCAGAGCACCGGGCGCCACCTTGATCCACGCGCCGATGGTCAGCAGGGCGGACGCGACGGCCGGTCGGTCCATGCTCCACAGCAGGGCGGCGATCACCAGGGGGACGACGATGGCGTCGAGCCGGCCCATCGCGATGGGGCCGAGCAGCAGCAGGAAGCCGGTCCACCACCAGCCGCCCACCTGGCCGCGGTCGCGGCGCAGCAGCATCGCCATGGCGAGCACGTCGAGGATCGTCACCATGATCGACCAGGCCAGCGCGTACCCGTGGCCGATCGCCAGCCCGCCGAACCCGGCGGCGAGCATCGGGACCGTCGCCCCGATCGGGTACACCCAGCTGGTGTCGATCGCCGGCCACCCGAACCCGTGCACGCCCAGCCACATCCAGTAGCGGTACAGGTCCAGGTCCCAGAACGCCTTCTGCGGGATCAGCCACACGCCGAGCACCGCCAGCCACAGGTGGACCAGCAGGAAGGCGGTCCACACCGCGGGGCGGCTGTGCAGCAGCATGCGCTTCAGGATGACCTCCGGGGCCGGGCGGGATGTCCTGCCAGGGTAGGTGGAGGTGCTGTGCGAGACGTCGGACGACCACCGGTCACACAGGACCTCCCCAGGTTACGGGCAGATCGTGGCCTGCCCGTGACCTGATCGCAGCCGCGCCGAGACCTTGTGCGGACGCCGGTCCGGGCGGTTGTGACGACGACCACGTCGCCACGCGCCGAGCGCTACGGCTCGCCGCCTCGGCTCAGTGGCCGCTTCCGACGTCGGGCACCGGCGGCACGGGTGGCATCGGCGTCGTCGTGGCGCCGCCGAGGCCCGGTCCGGCGACCACGGGCCCGGTCGTCTCCTCGCGCTCGTCGGGTGCGGGTTCGGCCTTGGGCTCCGTCGCCTTGACCGGGTCGGGGACCTCGTCGAGGCCGGGCCGGGCGTCCTCAGGGGTCTGCGGGACGGTCATCGCGCACCTCCGGGGGGTTCGCGGCGGGCGGTCCGCTCCCGTGCGGCCCGGCACCGCCTTCTCGTCCGTCCGAGCGTCGCACGACCGCCGTGTCCACGCCCGCCGAGCCGCCCACGCGGGCTGTGCCCGGATCACTACTCTTCGTCCCGACGCCCGGGCTGGGCGCGCAGACGATGGAGGAACCGATGGCGTCCTTGTCCTCGAACGGGTCCCAGCGCTGGAGCTGGAAGCTGCACGGCGACGGGCGCACGATCGCCCCCGGCGCCGTGGTGTCCCCGGGTGAACGGCTCAGCTGGCCGCGGACCACCGGGATCGGCCTGCAGCATGTGGTGGCGATGTTCGGCGCCACCTTCCTGGTGCCGCTGCTGACCGGCTTCTCGCCGCAGACCACCCTGTTCTTCTCCGCGATCGGCACCATCGGCTTCCTGCTGATCACCGGCAACCGCCTGCCCAGCTACCTGGGCTCCAGCTTCGCGTTCATCGCGCCGATCGGTGCGGCGACGGCGAGCGGCGGCCAGTCCGTGGCGGTGGGCGGGATCCTGGTCACCGGCCTGCTGCTGGCGATCGTCGGCCTGCTGGTGCACGTCGGCGGGTCGCGCTGGATCGACGCCGTGATGCCCCCGGCGGTCACCGGCACGATCGTCGCGCTGATCGGTCTCAACCTCGCACCGGCGGCCTGGGGCTCCTGCTCGGCGTCCGGCTGCTCCGGCTTCCGTGCGTCCCCGGTGACGGCCATCGCGACGCTCGGCACCGTGATCCTGGTGACCGTGCTGTTCCGCGGGGTGCTCGGCCGCCTCGCGATCCTCGTCGGCGTCGTCGTCGGCTACCTGGTGGCCACCCTCCGCGGCGAGGTGAACTTCACCGCCGTGCGCCAGGCGTCGCTGGTCGGCCTGCCGCACTTCGTGGCGCCCAAGCTGGACGTGTCCGTCCTCGGCCTGTTCATCCCGGTGGTGCTGGTGCTGATCGCGGAGAACGTCGGCCACGTGAAGTCCGTCGCCGCGATGACGGGCCAGAACCTCGACCCGATCATGGGCCGCGCGCTGCTCGCCGACGGTGTCGCCACCACCCTGGCAGGTCTGGGCGGCGGCTCCGGCACCACCACCTACGCCGAGAACATCGGCGTGATGGCTGCCTCCCGCGTGTACTCCACCGCCGCCTACTGGGTCGCCGCCGCGACGGCGCTGATCCTGTCCATGTCGCCCACGTTCGGCGCCGCGATCGCCACGGTGCCGGCCGGTGTGCTCGGCGGTGCCGCGACGGTGCTGTACGGGATGATCGGCCTGCTCGGCGCCCGGATCTGGGTGCAGAACCGCGTCGACTTCTCCAACCCGGTGAACCTGTTCCCGGCGGCGATCGCCCTGGTGATCGGCATCGCCAACTTCAGCTGGACCGCCGGCAAGCTGCAGTTCCAGGGCATCGCGCTCGGCACCGCCGCCGCGATCGGCCTCTACCACCTGATGCGGGTGCTGGCGAAGTGGCGCGGCACGTCGCAGGAGCCGGCCACGCCGGCCTCTGTGCCCGGTGGCGCGGAGCTGTCCGAGGAGCCCTCGGTCGCCGCCGATCGGGTCTGACGGCCCGTCCGACGAAGGAGCGCCCCGCGGTCGTCACGACGCGGCCCGTCCGACGAAGGAGCGCCCCGCGGTCGTCACGACGCGGGGCGCTCCTTCGTGTCAGGGCGTGCGCGTCGGGACGCGGTGCCCGCACGGCGTGGCGCGCCGTCCGGGGGCTGTGCCCGTCAGGACTTGGTCGGCGTCGGCGTCGCCGCCGGCTTGGCGCTCGCCTGCGCCGCCAGCTGTTCGACCGGCACGCAGCCGGGCTGCCCGACGAGCGGCGTGCTCGGGTCGAGCCCGACCTGGTCGTTGGGGACCAGGGTGTCGAAGTCGCTGCCCAGCGTGACGTCCACCGTCGCGTCCTTGGGGTCGGCTCGGGCGATCAGCAGCAGCACGGGGTTCTTGAAGTGCGCGGCGACCGTGTACGCCTGCGCGACACCGGCCACGCCGAACGAGATCTGCTCGGAGCCGATGAACTGCGTGGTGGCGTTGGCGGTGGTGCCGATGGTGAACCCCGCCTGACCGAGCGCCACCGCCGCGGAGGCCGCCAGCCCCGCCCGGTTGGCGCCGTTGTAGACGTTCACCTTGATGGTGTTGGCCGCCACGGGCAGCGCGCCCTGCGGCGGGCACGGCGCCGGCTGACGCGTGACGCTCGGCGTCGGCTTGCTGGAGAAGCCGCGGGCGAAGAACGGCACGTTGAGGTTGCCGGTGTAGATCGCCGCTGCCGAGACGCCGGCCACCGCCAGGATCGCGAGCAGGATGCCGAAGATCACCGCCTGCCGCTCGTGCACGTGCCGGCGGCGCAGCGCGCGGGCGCGGTCCGGGTCGGTCATTCGATCACCAGCACGCGCGCGTGCAGCACCGGACGCTGCTGGAGCGCGGCACGGACGGCCCGGTGCAGCCCGTCCTCGAGGTACAGCACGCCCTTGTACTGCACCACGTGGGCGAACAGGTCGCCGTAGAAGGTGGAGTCCTCGGCCAGCAGCGCGTCGAGGTCCAGCGTGCGCTTGGTGGTGACCAGCTCGTCCAGGCGCACCTGGCGGGGGGCCACGGCAGCCCACTGCTTGGCCGTCGTCAGCCCGTGGTCGGGGTACGGACGGCTGTCCCCCACAGCCTTGAAGATCACGGACGCGAGTCTAGGGGGCCACGACCAGGCACGACGGGTCGACGCGTGAGGCACACCGTCCCCTCACCTCGACCACCCTCAGTCGAGGTACCCCTCGACCTCCGCGGCAGGCCGCTCGTGCGCGCCGTCGGGATCGGCGCCCGCCTCCCGCAGCGCGCGGCGCTGGCGCAGCAGGTCCCACGCCTGGTCGAGCTCCACCTCGAGCTGCGCGATCCGCTCGGCCGTCTGCACGTGGCCGTCCCCGGCCCGGCCCTGCTCGACGGCCTCTCGCAGCGCGTGCTCCTGAAGCATCAGCTGGTGGATGCGGTCCAGGATCTGCTGGTCGTCCACGGTGCCTCCCGGTGGCTGCGACGGCGTCGTCACCTGGGGCGCAGCATGGCACGGGGCGATCGGCCGTGGCATCCGGACGGTGCCCGACGCCCCCCGGACGCGCGAAGGGCGCCCCACCGCTGAGGTGGAGCGCCCTTCGTGTGCCGGCGCACGCCGGCGAGGCCGTGATCAGGCAGGCGTGACGTTCGAGGCCTGCGGGCCCTTCGGGCCCTGCTGCACGTCGAACGAGACGCGCTGGTTCTCCTCGAGCGAGCGGTAGCCGGACGAGGCGATGGCCGAGTAGTGGACGAAGACGTCCGGGCCGCCGTCCTCGGGGGCGATGAAGCCGAAGCCCTTCTCGGCGTTGAACCACTTCACGACGCCAGTAGGCATGTGCGTTCTCCTTGCGGTTGGTGTTCGACCCCGACGACCGGGACCGGTGAATCACGGTGGTCGTCGTCCGCTCCGGAGAACCGGGGGGAAGATCTCTGCACTGCGACTACGTCGGCCACCCTAACCGGAGGGTGTCCGACGCGGCAACGGTGTTCCGCTGCCGGCTGATCAGACGGCGACCCGCTCGGCGCGGTCGCGCAGGCCGCGCAGCATCTTCTGGGTCATGACGAAGCTGACCACGCTGACCGGCTCGACCAGCAGGGCGGCACCTCGGCGCGTGTAGCCGTACCGCTCGCGAACCACCAGCCGGGTGCCGCCGCCGCGGCCGCGGCGCAGCACGAACGCCCAGGTGAAGTCGTACGGCGGGGCGCCGGCGGACGACGTCGTGGACCCGGTGACGCCGACGGCTCCGCGGACCACCAGCGCCCGTCCGGGCTCCACGGCGACCACCTCGAGGGCCACCTCGGGGTGGAGCCGGAACGGGTCGCCCACCCGCACGTCCTGCCACCGGGCCTCCACCCGGTCGGCGGAACGCACGTCGCAGCCGACCAGGTTCTCCAAGCAGTCGTAGGAGTAGAAGCCGCCGCGACCCTGACCGAGCTGGGCCACCCACGGCCACACCTGGTCCGGCGCGGCCGCGATGCCGACGACGCGGGTGGCCACCAGGTCGGGGGAGGCGATCAGGTCGTCACCCGGCAGGTGGGCGTCGAGCTCCGCCTCGGTGGCGCCGAACTGCAGCATCCAGGTGCGGATCACGGGGAGCGCGGCACCGACCGCCATGGCCGCCGCGATGGCGAGCACACGGGCCGGCGGCCGCGGTGGCGGCGGGGGCAGCAGGGGCGTCCGCGTCGTCATGCGTCGAGCAGACCACCGGCCTCGCGCCCTGCGCCAGAGGCGAACGTCCCGCGGATCAGACGGTTGCCGGCAGGCCCGTCGTCTGGTCGGCGTGCTCCAGCGCGGACCGCAGGACGCCCGCCCAGCGGCCCGACTCGTCGACCACGAAGCAGAACTCGTTGCCCTCCGGGTCCTGCAGCACCACGTAGCCGTCACCGTTCTCCCGCAGCTCCTGGTGACCGGTGCGGTGCGCACCGAGCGCCTCGGCACGGGCCACCGCGGCAGCGGCGTCCGGCACGCGGACGTCCAGGTGCACCCGGTTCTTCGGGGCGGACCTCGGCTCGGGCACCTGCTGGAACGCCACGACCAGCGGCGTCGCGTCGACCACCGCCCAGCCCGGGTCGACCAGCGCCCACCGCGCCTCGAGCACCTGCGCCCAGAACCGCGCCAGCGCGGCCGGCTCCGCGCAGTCGACGACGACCTCCTGCACCACTGCTGCCATGGCCCGGACCGTAGCGGCCCCCGCCGACAGGCCGCCCTGACCCCGGGATTCGGTCTCCCGCAACCCCGTGGAGCGGGCCATGCTGGACGCAGGGGCTCCCTGCGAGGAGGTCCGAGGAGGTCGACGATGACCGCGGGCGGCTGGGCGATCGAGACGGCGGGCCTGACCAAGCGGTTCGGCTCGGTGCTGGCGCTGGACCGGCTGGACCTGACGGTGACGCCGGGGGAGACGTTCGGCTTCCTGGGGCCCAACGGTGCCGGGAAGTCCACCACCATCCGCCTGCTGCTCAACCTGATCCGGCCGGACGCCGGCACGGCGCGGGTGCACGGCATCCCCGTGACGGACGTGCGGCGGGCGCACCGGCACATCGGGTACATGCCCGGCGACGTGGCGCTGTGGCCGCAGCTGACCGGCACCGAGACCCTCGAGCTGTTCGCCAACCTCGCCGGCGGGGTCGACCCGGCGTACCGCGCGGAGCTGCTCGAGCGCCTGCAGCTGGACCCGTCCCGCCGCGTGGCCACCTACTCGCGCGGCACCCGGCAGAAGCTGGCGCTGGTGGTCGCGCTGATGACCAGGGCTGACGTGCTGCTGCTGGACGAGCCGACGGCCGGTCTGGACCCGCTGATGGAGGAGGTGTTCCAGGCGCTGGTCCGCGAGGCGGCCGCGCGCGGCCAGACCGTCTTCCTCAGCTCGCACATCCTCGACGAGGTGCAGGACCTGTGCGACCGCGTCGCGATGCTGCGCGCCGGCCGGCTGGTGGAGGTGGCGACCCTCGACGAGCTGCGCCGGATGGGCGCGACCGTGGTGGAGCTGGTGGTCGACGGGCCCGTGCCGGCGCTGGCCGGTGTGCCCGGCGTCGCGGGCGTGGAGCCGATGCCCGGCGTGCTGGGTGGGCTGCGCGTGACCCTCGACGGGCCGCCGGCCGCCCTGCTGCGCGTGCTGGCCGACGTGCAGGTGGTGCGGCTGCGCACGCCGGAGCGCTCGCTGGAGGAGGCGTTCCTTGCGTACTACTGACGAGCGTCCGACCGCAGGGGGCGGTGCGGTGGCGCAGCGCTCGACGACCGCTGCGCTGACGGCGTCGGCCGGTGCGGGGACGCGGCAGACGGCGCCGACGGTTCGTCGCCACCACGTGCACCGGGCCGGTCCCGCGACCGGCGCTGCGGTCGTGCGGCGACCCGGTGGTGCGGGCACGGCCGCGACCCTGACCGTGCGGCTGCTGCGGCGTGGGACGGCGGCGATCGCGCTGGCCGCGGCGGCCTACGTGGCGATCGAGGGGATCACGTTCCGGGTGGCGTACCCCGAGGCGTCGGATCGCGCGACGCTGCTCGAGTGGTCGCGGAACCAGTCCATCCGGCTGATCTCCGGGCCCGGTGCCGGCGTGGACACTGTCGGCGGGTTCACGGTGTGGGACGCCGGCTGGATGATCGAGCTGGTGGTCGCGGCGTGGGCGATCACGACGACCGCGCGCGTGCTGCGCGCCGACGAGCGGACCGGCCGGCACGACCCGGTGCTGGCGCAGCCCCTGCGGCCGGTGCAGCTGCTCGGCGCCCAGCTCGGGGTGCTGCTCGGCGCCTGCGTGCTGATCGGGCTCGCTGCGACGGCCGCCTTCGTGGCGGTCGGTGGTCAGCTGACCGGGTCGGTGCTGATGGGCGGCCTGCTGGCGGGGTTCGCCGGCACCGCGGTGCTGCTGACCGCGGTGACCAGCCAGCTGTTCGGCTCCCGCGGCGGGGCCGCGGGCGTGGCGGCCGCGGTGATCGGCATCGCGCTGCCGCTGCGGGTCGCCTCGAACAGTGCGCCGTCGCGGGCCTGGCTCGGCTGGCTCACACCGTTCGGCTGGACCGACCACCTCGCACCGTTCGGTGCGAACCGGGTGGCGGTGCTGGCGGTGCCGCTCGGGGTCGTCGTCGTGCTCGGCGCCCTGGCCGTGCGGCTGCGGCTGCGCCGCGACACCGGCGCCGGGCTGCTGGTGCGGCGCCGGGCCGACCGGTCGCGGCACTGGGGACTGAGCAGCCCGGTGGCGCTCGCGACGCGGACGGGGCTGGGGTCGCTGCTCGCGTGGGCCGGTGCCCTGGTGGTGTGGCTCGGGATGTTCGGCTCGCTGGTGCCGACGGTGACGGGGTTCCTCGACCAGGACCCGTCGTACCAGCAGCTGCTGTCCGCGATGGGCATGGCGCCCGGCGACTACGTGCGGGGGTTCGTCGGCATGGTGGGCACCATCGCCGGTGTCGCGGTCGCGGTGCAGGTCGCGTTCCGGGTCGGTGCCGCCCGGGCGGAGGAGGCCGCCGGACGGCTCGACCTGCTGCTGGCCGGTCCGCTGCCGCGGTGGCGGTGGCTGGCGGGCCACGTGGTGGTCCTGGTGGTCGGTGCGGTGGGGCTGGTCGCCGTGGCGGGTGCCGCGTTCTGGGTGGGCGCCACGTCCGCCGGTGCCGACGTCACGGTGCCGGACGCGGTGGTGTCGGCGCTGAACCCGCTGCCGGTGGTGCTGCTGTTCGCCGGGATCGACGTGCTGCTGCTCGGCCTGGCACCTCGCCTGGTGGTACCCGTCGGCACCGGCGTCGCGGTCGCGGCGTACCTGCTGCAGACCCTCGGCCCGCTGCTGAAGTGGCCCGACTGGGTGCTGAACCTCTCGCCGTTCCACCACCTCGCCACGGTGCCGATCGCCGACGTGGCGTGGCCCGCGGCCTGGGTGATGACGGGGATCGCCGTGGCACTGGCGGCGGCCGGCGCGGCGGCGCTGTGGCGGCGCGACCTGGTGGGCGCCTGAGGATCTCGCCTGGTCAGCGTCCTGCAAGGCCCTCCCACCGGACCGCGGCGAGGTGGAGACTGACAGCGAGGACATCGTCGTCCGAAGGATGTGAGCACCATGTCCGCCCAGTCGCCGTCCGCCTCCACGCCCCGCGACCCCACGCCGGCTGCGTCGTCACCCGCCTCGTCGTCGGCCGGCTGGTCGACCCCGCGCCGGCCGCAGCGTCGGCCCACCCTCACCTTCCTCGGCGCGGCCGGGACCGTGACCGGCAGCAAGTTCCTGGTGGAGACGCCAGACGCGCGCGTCCTCGTCGACTGCGGGCTGTTCCAGGGGCCGCAGGAGTGGCGGCGACGCAACTGGGACCGGCTGCCGGTGGAGCCGTCCAGCATCGACGCCGTCGTGCTGACCCACGCGCACCTCGACCACTGCGGGTACCTGCCGCTGCTGACGCGGCACGGCTTCAGCGGCCCGGTGGTGTGCAGCCGCGACACCGCACGGCTGGCGAGCATCGTGCTGCGGGACGCCGCGCACCTCGAGGAGGAGCAGGCCGAGTACGCCCGCGACGCCGGGTTCAGCAAGCACTCGCCGGCCCTGCCGCTGTTCGACAGCTCGGACGCCGAGCAGGCGATCTCCCTGTTCCGGCCGCACGACGGCCCCGAGCCGGCGGCCCTGCCCGGCGGCATGCAGGTGTCCCTGCACCCGTCGGCGCACATCCTCGGCTCGAGGTTCGCGGTGCTCGACGTCGACGGCGTCCGCGTGCTGTTCACGGGGGACATGGGACGGCCGGTGCACCCGCTGCTGCAGCCGCCCGCTCCCGCGGTGGACGCCGACGTGGTGGTCACCGAGTCGACGTACGGCAGCCGCCTGCACGAGCGCGGCGGCCGGGAGGCGCTCGCGGCCGCCGTGACGCGGACGGTCGGTCGCGGTGGCGTGTGCCTGCTGCCGGCGTTCGCCATCGACCGCACGGCGGTGCTGCTGGTGACGCTGGCGGAGCTGCGGGAGCAGGGGGCGATCCCGGACGTGCCGATCTACGTCGACAGCCCGATGGCCCTGCGTGCCCTCGAGGTGTATCGGCAGGCCTTCACGGCGCACGAGCCGGCCCTGCGGCCGGAGGTGCTGGCCGCCCATGCGGTGCTCGCGGCCCCGGGCGTCCACCTGGCCAGCACCCGTGAGCAGTCCGAGCGGCTGAACCACCCCGACCACCCGTGCGTGATCATCTCGGCCTCCGGCATGGCCACCGGCGGGCGGGTGCTGCACCACCTCGCCTCCCAGCTGCCGGTGCGCGACAACGCCGTGATCCTCACCGGCTACCAGGTGGCCGGCACGCGCGGCGCTGCGCTCGCGGAGGGCGCCCGGCAGGTGAAGATCCACGGCGAGTACGTGCCGGTCCGTGCGGAGGTGGTGGTGATCGACGGCTTCTCGGCGCACGCCGACGCCGACGAGCTGATCGCCTGGTTCTCGACCGTCGCCCCGCCGCGCACCGCCTACGTGGTGCACGGCGAGCCGGACTCCGCCGAGACGTTCGCCGAGCGGCTCGACGACGAGCTCGGCTGGAACGCCGTCGTACCGCGCTACCTCGAGCGCGTGGTGCTGCGCGCCCGGGTGGACCCGGCGCCGCGATGAAGTCCGCCGCGCACGTCGGGGCTCCGAGGGGCGGCGGCCGAACCACCGTGTGGCGGTCGCGCGCGCTCGTCGTAGCGATGCTGCTGGGCACCGCCGGCCTGGTCGGTCTGTGGGCGCCGGACCGCGCGGCGGCGAGCTGTGCAGCGCCGCAGGTCTGGGTCGGCGTCGGGACGGTGCCACCGACGCCGGTGGCGCAGTCCGACCAGGCGCTGGTCGTCCGACGCGGCGACCGGCTGGTGGTGCGCGGCGAGCTGTTCCACACGGGGTGCGAGGACACCAGCAGCACGGGGCCGGGCTGCAGCGGACCGCCGCCGTCTGACCGGGAGCGGCCGATCGCGGACGTCCTGCTGTCCCTGCAGCAGGGTGCGAGCGCCTGGCCGCTGGGCTCGGCGGCAGCCGGACCCCGTTCGGAGCACTACCCGGTCGCGTTCGACGTGGTGGTGCCCGACTCCGTCTCGCCGGGCGCAGCGACCCTCCGGGTGGGATCGGTCGACGTCCCGCTGGCGGTGCAGGTGTAGGCGGTGCACCGAGGGCGGGGAAGGTTCTCGCGCCGTACGCCCGGTGTACGTACACGGGGCGTACAGCGTGAGAGAGCGGTCCGCTGTCCCGCGGACGCAGCCGTCAGGAGTGGATGACCGTGCCCGTCGCGCCGCTCATCGCCAGCGGCGCCTTCTCGAGGGCGCAGATCACCGCGCGTCGGCCGGGGCCGCTGGCGACGAAGCCCATCGCCGCCTGCACCTTCGGCAGCATCGACCCGGCGCCGAACTGACCCTCGTCCACGTACCGCTGCGCGGTCGCCAGGTCGAGGTCGTCCAGGTCCTGCTGGTCCGGGGTCCCGAACCCGATCGCCACCTTCTCCACCGCCGTGAGGATGAACAGGTAGTCGGCGCCGACCACCTCGGCCAGCTTCGCCGAGGCGAAGTCCTTGTCGATCACCGCCCGCACGCCGTGGTGGTCCCCGTCGGTGTCCCGGACCACGGGGATCCCGCCGCCGCCGCACGCCACCACGATGAACTCGTGGTCCAGCAGGTTGAGGATCGAGTCCCGCTCGACGATGTCCACCGGCCGGGGCGACGCCACGAGGGTGCGCCAGCCCCGTCCGGCGTCCTCGGCCATCACCAGACCAGGCGTGGCGGCCATCATCCGGCGCGCGGTGAGCTCGTCGTAGAAGCCGCCGATCGGCTTGGTCGGCCCGGCGAACGCGGGGTCGTCCGGGTCGACCTCCACCCGGGTGACCACCGAGGCGACGTGCCACGGCATGCCGACTCGCCGCAGCTCGCGGGCGATGCCCTGCTGCAGGTGGTAGCCGATGTACCCCTGGCTCATGGCCGTGCACTCGGGCAGGTCCAGCGCGGCGACCCGGTCGTTGTGCCGGGAGGCGATCCCGAACGCCAGCTCGATGGCGCCGACCTGGGGCCCGTTGCCGTGGGACACGATGATCTCGTGCCCCTGGGCGATCAGGCCGACCAGCGCAGGGGCTGCGGCGTCGATCCGCTCCTGCTGCTCGGCGGTGCAGGTACCCAGGGCGTTGCCGCCGAGGGCGATGACGATGCGTGACATCCCGGCGCTCAGAGGATGCCGGCGAGCACGGACTCGAGCTCGGCCTTCGCTGCGGCGACCCTGATCGGGTTCGGCACCTCGGGCCGCAGGAAGTACACGAGCAGGGCCCGCTGTGCGGTCAGCCGGTTGCCGGCCTGGTCGAACGCGATGGAGAAGTCCGCGTCGAGCACGTCGTCGGTGACCTCCTCGCCACGGGTGGCGGGCAGGCAGTGCATGAACTTCGCGTCCGGGCCCGCCAGCGACATCAGCTCGCGGTTCACCTGGTAGGTGGGCATGAAGGCGGCCAGCCGCTCGGCCTCCCCGAGCTCGGCCTCGTAGTCGCCGTACCAGACGTCGGTGTAGACGAAGTCCGCGCCGGCCAGCGCCTTCGCGGCGTCGTCGGTCACCAGCACGCTGCCGTGCGACGTCTCGCAGTTGGCCCGCCCGATGGCCTGCAGCTCCGGCTTCAGCTGGAACCTCTCGGGACCGAACTGCACGAACTCCATGCCCATCTTGGTGGTGATCATCATCAGCGAGGCGCACACCTGGGTGGCGTCGCCGACGAACACCACCTTGCAGTCCTCCAGCCGCTTCCCCGCCGGCAGGTGCTCGACCATGGTGATCAGGTCGCCGATCTCCTGGGTCGGGTGGTTGTAGTCCGACATGCCGTTGAGCACCGGGATGGTGGCGTACCGGGCCAGGTCCGCCACGGTGTGGTGCCGCGCGACGCGGGCCATCACCACGTCGACCAGGCGGGACAGCACGCGGGCGGTGTCCTCCATCGACTCGTGGCCGCCGAGCTGGATCTGCCCGGGGGCCAGGTACTGCGCGTGTCCGCCGAGCTGAGACATCGCCGTCTCGAAGGACACGCGGGTGCGGGTGGACGACTGCTCGAAGATCATGCCGAGCGTGCGGCCTGCCAGCAGCGGCGGGAAGTACCCGGCGCGCACGCAGCGCTTGAGGCTGAGGCCGAGGTGGACCAGGTCGAGCACCTCGTCCTTGGTGAGGTCCTGGGTGTCGATGAAGTGGCGGGGGGACATGGCTCTCTCCTGCTGGTTCGGGGCTGGATCTGGGTGTGCGGGGTCGGCCGAGCGCGGTCGGGTCGCCGCGGGTGCGGGAGCAGGACCGGTCGGATGCCGGGGGATCGATGACGGCGTCGTCGCGGCGCCGGTCGGGCTGGCCCCTTCGGGGCCGGATGGAGGCCCTGGTCAGGGCCGGAGGTGCGGGACCTGAGGTCAGCGCCCCGAGGGCTGCTGCTGGGTGATGCAGTGCACGTTGCCGCCGCCGAGCAGGATCTCCCGGCCGGGGACGGTGACGACGCGCCGCGGGGCGAACAGCTGCGTGTACGCCGCGACGGCTGCGTCGTCGTGTGGGTCGTCGAACACCGGCAGCACCACCAGGTCGTTGCCGATGTAGGAGTTCACGTAGCTGCCAGCGAGCCGGTCGCCGACCTCGCGGGGGAGCGTGCCCTCGATCGAGTCGACCCCGCGCGACTCCTCCTCGGTGATGAAGATCGGCCCGGGCTGGTGGATCTTCACCACCTCGAACGACCGACCGCGCGCGTCCGTCGTGGACTCCAGCACCTTCAGCGCCGCGGCCGACCGCTCGAACTGCGGGTCGGTCTCGTCGTCCGTCCACGTCAGCATCACCACGCCCGGCCGCACGAACCGGCAGAAGTTGTCCACGTGACCGTTCGTCTCGTCGAGGTACACGCCGTACGGCAGCCAGACGACGACCTCGACCCCGAGGTGGTCGCGCAGCTGCTGCTCGATGTCCGCCCTGGTCAGGTCGGGGTTCCGGCCGGCCGACAGCAGGCACTCCTCGGTGACCAGCACCGTGCCCTCGCCGTCGACGTCGATCGAGCCGCCCTCGAGCACCAGCGGTGCGCGGTACCGGTCGACCCCCTCGATCTCGAGCACCTTGCGGGCCACGGCGTCGTCGGCCGCCCACGGGAAGTACAGCCCGTCGACCAGGCCGCCCCACGCGTTGAAGACCCAGTCCACGCCGCGTACGTCGCCCTCGTCGTTCACCACGAACGTGGGGCCGGTGTCGCGCATCCAGGAGTCGTCGTTGGACATCTCGACCACCCGGACGTGCTCGGGGAGCTGGCTGCGGGCGTTGTCGTACTGCCGCGCGGACACCGCGACGGTGACGGCCTCGGTCTGCGCGATGGCGGTGGCCACCGCGGTGAACGCGGCCTGCGCGGGCTTGCCGCCGAGCCGCCAGTTGTCCGGGCGCTCCGGCCAGACGAGCCAGCAGCCGGTGTGGTGGGCCCACTCGGCCGGCATGCGGTAGCCGTCGGCGGCGGGGGTGGAGCTGTGCGTGCGTGCCATGGGAGGCGACCTTCCTGAGGCGTCGGTGGTCGTGGGATCAGGTGGGTGCGGTCAGTCGACGACCGCGAGCTCGGGCTCCGCGTCGGGGTCCTCACCGCGCTCCAGCGCGCGGTCCCGGGTCCAGCGCGGTGCGCGGGCGCAGAAGGACTCCTGGATGCCGACGGTGATGGCGAGCCCGACGAGGATCGAGCCGGTCACGGCCCACGAGAAGTCGTACGGGTTCCAGACGAAGAACACCGCCGCAGCCGTCAGCAGGGCCGTCGGCACCCACGTGACCAGCCACGTCATGGTCCGACCACCGGGTACCTGGTAGGGCCGCACCCGGTCCGGGTCGATGCGACGCAGCTTGCCGAACGCCAGCATCATCACGATGTAGGGCAGCAGGAAGATCACCGACGAGAACGCGAACAGGTTCCAGAACACCTCGTCGATCGACCCGCCGGTCACCGAGAACAGCACGGCGTACGCCAGCGTGAACACCGTGCCGACCAGCGAGCAGAGCATCGCGGCGCCGACGGGCGTGCCGCGGTCCGGGTGCGTACGGGCGAACACCTTGGGCAGGTCACCCTGCTGGGCGGACTCCGCGGCGGCGATGTTCGCGCCGATGGTCCACGGCACCAGGCTGGCGAAGAAGCAGAACAGGGCGCCGATGCCGAGGATGGTCACCACGGTGCTCGCGACGCCGGAGTCGCCGAAGCCACGGCGCAGCGCGTCGACGAGGCCGGTCGTCTTCGAGATCTCGTCGGCCGGCACGATGAGCTGCATGCCGACCGTCGCCACCAGGTAGAACGCACCGATCAGAGCACCGGCGATCGCGATGGTCCGCGGGACGTCCCGGCGTGGGTTCTCCATCTGGGTGGACGCGGACGACATCAGCTCGAAGCCGAGGAAGTTGTAGATGACGATCGGCAGCGCCGCGATGAACGCCGGCAGCGTGTGGGTGGGGATCACGGAGCCGAGCGACCAGGTGGTGGCCGAGCCGTGGTGGGCGGTGTAGATGCCGCCGGCGACGGCCAGCGCGACGATCACCGCGATGGTGATGCCCGCGCCGAGGTTGGACACCCACGTGCCGGTCTTCAGGCTGCGGGCGTTCACCCAGTAGTTGATCCAGATCAGCGTGACGGTCACCGCCACCTGCACCCAGAAGTTCAGGTGCCCGTCGAAGAACATCGACGAGATGGCCCCGGAGAACATCAGGTACACGCTGGGGACCCACAGGCCGACGTTGAGCCAGTACCACCACGACACCCGCGTGCCCCAGCGGTTGCCGAACGCCCGGACCACCCAGGCGTAGATGCCGCCGGCGTCGGGGTAGGCGCTGCCGAGCTCGCTGGTGACCAGGCCGTAGGGGACGAAGAAGACGACGATGATCGCGACCGTCCAGAAGATGGCGGTCGGGCCGACGGCGGCCGTCACGGTCAGCTGCGACAGCAGCAGCATCGCCGCCACCGAGAACAGCACCATGTCGAACATCCGGAACGTCTTGCGGGTCCCTGTGTCGGCCGTCGGGGGACGGTCCGTCTGCGCGGTCATTGCAGCTCCTTTGCGTGGCGTGCCGCTGTGCCGAGTCGCGCACGTCGCACCGGGGGAGCCGCTCGCGGTCGCGAGGTCTGGTCCGAACATGTACAAACGTACAACTTCTCGTGTTGTACAAACGTACATGTGACGAGATTGAGGCCTAGGGACCTTCGTCCTGCGGTGCGGTCGAGCTGGCTACGGCTGCACGCAGAGCCGTTCGACCACCACGCGCAGCCGGATGGTCAGGTCCGGCACGCTGAGCTCGGCGTTCGAGACGGCCTCGAGCATCAGGCCGTCCACCAGGCACGCGACGATCTGCACCGCCTGCTCGCGCGGCACCGCCGGGTCGGTCGGCGGCAGCACCCGGTCGACCAGCTCGCCGATCATCCGCGACCAGGCGCGCGCCTCGTGGCGGACCACGCCGTTGCGCGTCGCCTCCATGAACATCTCGAACAGGGCCAGGTCGTACAGCGGGTCGGCCACCGTCTTGTCGAAGAACATCTCGGTCAGCACCTCGAGCGCCCGGTCGACGTCCGGCACCTCGTGCAGCGCGTCGACGATGGACGCCAGCCGCACCGCCTCCGCCTCACGGGCGTGCGCCATCGTCTGGAGCAGCAGGTCGTCCCGGTCGGTGAAGTAGTACGTCGTCGACCCGAGGGGAACCTGCGCCACCTTGGCGACCGCGCGGTGCGTCACCGCGGAGGCGCCCCCGGTTCCGAACACCCGGACCGAGGCGTCGAGGATCTGTTCGCGCTTGCGCTCACCGGTGGTGGTCTTGGCCCGCGACCCGTTGCTGCCGGTCCCCGTCGAGTGCCCCTCTGCCACCGAATCCGCTCCCGTCGTCGACCCTGACCACCTCGGGGTGCAGGCTAGCGCCGGGACCGGGCCCGCCCCTCGGGACCGAGGCCGGCCAGCGGCCGAGACGCGGGCCGTGGCGCGGCGGTGCGGCACCGGCGACTTGTCGCTCGTCACGTCCGCCCTCCCTCCCCGGAGTGCGATCCGGGCGGGGTGTTCCTTTCGGGCGTGTACGCCTGCCGTACGTACACCAGGCGTACACGCGGAAAAGGCCCGGTCGGGTGGGTGCGACACGCTCCGCATCGCACCAGCCGGCCTGGCGCGCACCGACCGGCGTGGCGCGCACCGACCGTCGTGGCGCGCGGACGGCGCGCACCGGACGTCGCTGCCTCGAGGCGCGGGGCGTCCCGGGATGGTGCGGGGTGCCTGGTCAGGCGCGCGCGCGACGGCGCTCGATCGCGGCGCCGGCGGGACCGTCCGCGACGAGGGCGCGCAGCACCCGGACGGTCCGCTCCGTGGCCCCGTCGTCCGGGAGTGCGGCCGCGAGCTGCCCGTGGAAGACCTTCTCGACCTCGGCGACGCGTGCCGCGAGGTCGGCGCCGGAGGGGGTCAGGCGCAGCCGGGTCAGGCGGCCGTCGGCCTCGTCGGGAACCTGCTCCGCCCAGCCTGCGGCGACCACCGTGCGGGTGAGGCGGCTCGGGCTGCCCGTCTCGCACACCAGCAGGGCGCCGAGCTCCTTGACCGACAACGGTTCGTCGCTGCCGGCGAGCACGGTGAGCACCTCGGCCTGCGCCGGGGTGACGCCGAGGGGACGCAAGGCCTCGGTGAGCCGCCGGTTGCCCTCGCGCTGCGCGGCCAGCACCAGGTAGCGCAGCTCCTCGATGCGATCCACGAGGTCACCATACCGGTGACACAACATGCGTGACATGCCTTGCATCGGTCAGGCCAGCGGAGCAGACTCGGTGACACGTCATCGAACTGGAGGAGGACCCATGATCGCCGTCATCGGAGCAACCGGGTTCGTCGGAGCGGCCCTGACCCGTCGGCTGCTCGCAGCCGGCCCTGCGGGGGGCGGTCGTCCCGAGCCGGTCCGCGTGCTGGTCCGCGACGAGGCGCGGGCCCGCGCCCGGCTCGGCGGTGCCGGGGCCGAGCGGTTGGACGTCGTCGTCGGCGGCATGCACGACGAAGCCGCGCTCGACGCCCTGCTCGCCGGGGCCCGCGCCGTCTACGTGCTGGTGCAGACCGTCACCGCCCGGCAGCCCGACGGCGCCGGGGACTTCGCCGACGCGGAACGACGAGCCACCGAGCTGCTGGTCGCGGCCGCCCGCCGCGCCGGCACCCGCCGGCTGCTCACCGTCGGGCTGATCGGCGCCCGGGCGCAGGCGACCAACCCGTGGGTGCGCTCGCGGGTGGCCGTCGAGCGGCAGCTGCTCGGCAGCGGGCTCGACGTGACGGTGCTGCGGCCCGGGCTCGTCGCCGGCAAGGGCGGGGCCGGGTTCGACGACCTGCTGAGGGCCGCCCGCCGCCCGGTCGCAGCGATCCGCGGTGCGGGACGGCAGCACTGGTCGTGGATCGCGCTCGACGACCTGGTCGGCTACCTGGTGGACGCGCTCGACGAGCCGGAGACGTACGGCCGGGTGCTCGACGTCGGCACCGTCGACGCCCCGACCTACCGCGAGCTGGTCGCCGCGACGGCGGCTGCGCTGGGCCGGCCGACGCCGCCCGTCATCGGGCTGCCGCGGGGCGTGCTGCACCTGGTGGCACCGCTGCTTGAGCGCGTCGGCGGACACCCGCGTGGCGGTCTGCGGGCTGCCCTGGACCACCTGGCCGACGACCTCGTGGGCGACCCCGTGCCGATCCGCGGGCTGCTGCCGCGGGACCTGCTCGACTGGGACGCCTGCGTGCACGCAGCGATCGAGCAGGCGCCGGCGGTGGTGACTGGGGGGTCAGTCGGGCAGTCGGGAGACGGTCACCCACCCCGCCGGCCGGGCGACCGTCTCCAGCTCGTCGCACGTCAGCTCGATGGCTGAGGCGGCGTCGCCGCACGCCGGGAAGACCGAGTCGAACCGCTGCAAAGACGTGTCCAGCCACACCGTGGCGGACTCGGGGTTGCCGAACGGGCACACCCCGCCGGGCTCGTGGCCCGTCAGCCGCTCGACCTCGTCCCCACCCAGCATCCGCGCCTTCAGCCCGAATGCCTGCTTGAAGCCGGCGTTGTCCAGCCGGGCGTCGCCGGCCAGCACGACGAGGATCGCCGTGTCCGGGTCGGCCCCGCGGAAGCTGAGCGTCTTGGCGATCCGCTGCGGGGCGACCCCCAGCGCCTGCGCCGCGAGCTCGACGGTGGCGCTGGAGTGCTCGGTGACGATCACGTCGTCGGCGCGCCCGTACCGGGCGAGGTGGCTGCGGGCGCGGTCCAGGGACATCGGGGGTCGCTCCTCGTCGGGCGGCTCAGCCGCAGCTGTCGCAGATGCCGGTGGCGGGCAGCGCCATGAAGCACGTCGGGCAGATCGCCGGCGCCTCGTCGGCCACGGCCGACCGCGACGGCGTGGTCCGCGGGGTGGACGTCCTGGTGGAGGCGGCGCGCGGCGCGCGCGCTGCGGGGCGGGCGGCGGCGGCCCGCGCGGCGGAGGCCGAGAACGGCTCGTGCACCTCGAAGCCGCGCTTGCGCAGCAGCGCGACGGCGGCGTCCATGCCGTGGAACTCGTCGGCCGGTGCGAGGCGGCCGGTGGCCAGCCGGTGCGCGACGCCGAGCACCGCACGCGCGTCGTAGCTCAGGCCCTCGTGGACCACCGTGTACTCCGGCTGCGCGGTGAACCCGTACAGGCGGAGGAACTCCTCACCGCCGCGGGTGTCGTACTCGGCGAGTGTCTGGATCACGTGCTGTCGCAGGACGGAGGAGAAGGTGGCCACGGCCAGCCAGGGTACGTCGCGCGGCTGGACGTCCTGCGCGGGCGGCGGTGGCGGTCGCCGACCTCTCGGCAGCACAGGTGACTCTCGGACGGCGTCACCCGCGACACCCCGCAGCGGCGGCGTCGGACCCGTCGGCTAGCGTCGACACATGGCTGACCAGCGCCGTCACCCCCGTCGCTCCACCGCCGCCGCGGGCCGACCGCTCCGGGTCGGCGTCCAGCTGCCCGAGGTCGAGCGGGACGTCCGCTGGCCGGAGCTGCTGGACCTGGCGCGCCGCGCCGAGGACGTCGGCCTCGACTCGCTGTGGGTGGGCGACCACCTGCTGTACCGCTTCGCCGACGGGTCCACCCGCGGGCCGTGGGAGGCCGGCTCGCTGCTGGCCGCGCTCGCGGCCTCGACGTCGCGGGTGACCCTCGGCCCGCTGGTGGCGTGCACGGCCTTCCGCAACCCGGCGGTGCTGGCCAAGCAGGCGGCGACGCTCGACGAGATCAGCGGCGGCCGCTTCGTCCTCGGCCTGGGTGCCGGCTGGAACCCCGTGGAGTTCGCGGCGTTCGGCCTGCCCTTCGACCACCGCATCGCGCGGTTCGAGGAGGCGTTCACCATCATCCGGTCGCTGCTGCGCGACGGCTCCGTGGACTTCGTCGGGCAGTACTACTCGGCGCGCGACTGCGAGCTGGTGCCCCGCGGCCCGACGCCCGGCGGCCCCGCGCTGATGATCGGCTCGATCGGCCCCCGCATGCTGGCCGCCACCGCGCCGCACGTCGACTCGTGGAACGCCTGGTACGCCGATACGGGCAACACGCCGGACGGGGCCGCCGCCGCGGCGGAGCCCCTGGCAGCGGCACTGCGGGCGACCGGACGGGAGTCCGACGAGGTCGTGCGCACCGTGGCGGTCCTGCTCCGGCTGCCGGGCGGTACCGGCCGGACGATGGGGGACACCTCGGACTCCCAGCAGGTGCGCCCGCTCACCGGCTCGCCCGAGGAGCTGGCCGCGGGACTGCGCGCCTACGCCGACGCCGGCATCACCGAGGTGCAGCTGGTGCTCGACCCGATCACCGCCGGCTCGATCGAGGCGCTCCGCCCGGTGCTGGCGCTGCTCGACGCCTGACGTCTCCTCCGGGGGGCGAGCACGGAGCGGCCACGCCGTCACGGCGACGAAGCCGCTGATCACGCCCTCGAACCGAAATGTGAAGGATCACACTCGTCCCCACCTCGGCGGTCGTGCGACTGCCCATCCCCGCAGGTGAACAGGCACGTTACCCAATTGTTACCGCTCACAATCTTCCGCTGTGTCCGTTGTGAAGGTTAACGTCGCGCCCACGGACCTGGCTCAGCAGGTTTCCGGCTCAGTCCGGACGTGTCCGGGCTCAAAACAAGGAGGTTTTGAGGATGAGGAAGAGGCTGCTCGCTGGGCTAGCGCTGGCAGGGGCCATCGCGCTGGCGACGACGGGATGTTCGGGCACTGCCTCGGGCTCGACCGGCTCGACCGGCGCGAGCACGGCCGGTGGAGGTGCCGCGCACAAGGTGATCACGGTCGGGTTCGCGCAGACGGGCTCGGAGTCCGGGTGGCGCGCCGCCAACACGCAGTCGATGAAGGACGCGTTCTCCGAGGCGAACGGCTTCAAGCTGATCTTCAACGCCGCGGACAACAAGCAGGAGGCCCAGATCGCGGCCGTCCGCAGCTTCATCAACCAGGGCGTCGACGCCATCGTCATCGCGCCCATCACGGTCGACGGCTGGGACGACGTGCTCAAGGAGGCCAAGGCCGCCAAGATCCCGGTGATCCTCGAGGACCGGACGATCAACGTGTCCGACCCGAGCCTGTACGCCGCCTGGGTGGGCGACGACTTCAAGAAGGAGGGCGAGACCGCCGGCGCGTGGGCCAAGCAGAACGCGACGAGCCCGACCAACATGGTCGTGCTCGAGGGCACCACCGGCTCGGCCCCGGCGCTCGACCGTGCGACCGGCTTCACGGCCGGCTCGGCCGGTGCTCCCATCACCACCCTCGCCTCGCAGACCGGCAACTTCACGCGGGCCGACGGCAAGACCGTGATGGAGGGCTTCCTGCAGAAGTACGGCAACAAGATCCAGATGCTGTTCGCCCAGAACGACGACATGGGTCTGGGCGCGCTCGACGCGATCACCGCAGCCGGTCTGACCCCCGGCAAGGACATCAAGATCGTGACGATCGACGCCACGCACGACGGCCTGCAGGCGCTCGCCGACGGCAAGTTCAACTACGTCGTCGAGTGCAACCCGCTGCTCGGCCCGCAGGTGTCCGACCTGGTCAAGAAGGTCGTCGCCGGTCAGTCGGTGCCGAAGTCGCAGACCGCAACGGACCTGTCCTTCACGCAGGACCAGGCCAAGACGGCGCTGCCCAGCCGCAAGTACTGACCGCCAGGCCCTGTTGACGGGCGGGGGTCGGCCTCGTGCCGGCCCCCGCCCCGGCCCCCGTGAAGGAAGCCCCGATGTCCCTCACCGACGAGGAGACGACGAGCGACGCGCTCGTCGCGATGCGCGGCATCACCATCCAGTTCCCCGGGGTCAAGGCCCTGGACGACGTCGACCTCACGCTGCGCGGCCGCGAGATCCACGCGCTGATGGGCGAGAACGGCGCCGGCAAGTCGACGCTGATCAAGGCCCTCACCGGGGAGTACGCGGTCGACGCCGGGACCATCTCCGTGGCCGGTGAGCAGCGCGTGTTCCACGGCACCGCCGACGCGCAGTCGGCCGGCGTGTCGACGGTCTACCAGGAGGTCAACCTCTGCGCGAACCTGTCGGTCGGCGAGAACGTCATGCTCGGCCACGAGGTGCGCCGCGCGGGGCGGATCGACTGGCGAGCCACCCACCGCGCGGCGGTCGGCCACCTGCAGAACCTCGGCCTCCGGCTCGACACGCGCACCGCGCTGGGGAGCCACTCGATCGCCGTCCAGCAGCTCGTCGCGATCAGCCGCGCCATGGTGACCGAGGCGAAGGTGCTGGTGCTCGACGAGCCGACGTCCAGCCTGGACCGCGGTGAGGTGCAGCAGCTGTTCGCCGTGATGCGCGACCTGCGGTCGCGCGGTGTCGCCGTCCTGTTCGTCACGCACTTCCTCGACCAGGTGTTCGAGATCTCGGACCGGTGCACGGTGCTGCGCAACGGCCGGCTCGTCGGGGACTACCCGATCGACGAGCTCTCGCCCGGCCGCCTCGTCTCCCTGATGCTGGGCCGCGAGCTCGAGGACCTCGCCGCCCTGTCGGGCGCGTCCGACCGCCCGGTCGACAGGTCCGGCACCCCCGTCGTCCGCATGAAGGGGGCCGGCCGCAAGGGCCTCATCGAGCCCGTGGACGTCGACGTCTACCCCGGGGAGGTCGTCGGCATCGCCGGGCTGCTCGGGTCCGGCCGCACCGAGCTCGCGCGGGTGCTGGCCGGGGCGGACCACGCCGACTCGGGCCAGATCGAGGTCGCCGGGAAGGCCGTCAGGCTCACCACGCCGCGGCACGGCATCGACCACGGCATCGCCTACTCGCCCGAGGACCGTCGCGCCGAGGGCATCCTCGGCGACCTGACCGTCGCGGAGAACATCGTGCTGGGCATCCAGGCCCGCAGGGGATGGCGCAAGGTGCGCAGGTCCGAGCAGGATGCGCTGGTGTCCGAGTACATCGCTGCTCTCGGCATCCGGCCCGCGAACCCGCACGTGCTCATCCGCAACCTCTCGGGCGGCAACCAGCAGAAGGTGCTGCTGGCCCGGTGGCTCGCCACCGCACCAGCGCTGCTGATCCTCGACGAGCCGACGCGCGGTATCGACGTCGGCGCCAAGGCGGACATCCAGAGCAAGGTCGCCGAGCTGTCCGAGCAGGGGCTGTCCGTCGTCTTCATCTCCTCGGAGCTCGAGGAGGTGCTGCGGCTGTCGCAACGGATCGTCGTGATGCGCGAGCACCGCAAGATCGGCGAGCTGGCCTCGAGCGAGACCGACGTCGACGGACTGATCGACTTCATCGCCCACGAGGGCCGGGAGGGAGCGGCGTGAACGCCGTCATGAAGCATCGGCTGTTCTGGCCGGTCGTGGTGCTGCTCGCGCTGATCCTGGTGAACACGCTGTCGCGGCCCAGCTTCGTCAGCATCACGGTGCAGGACGGGCGGCTGTACGGGTCGCTCATCGACATCCTGCGCAACAGCGCACCGCTCATGCTGGTGGCCCTCGGCATGACGCTGGTGATCGCGACCCGCGGCATCGACCTGTCGGTCGGTGCGGTGATGGCGGTGTCGGGGGCCGTGGCGCTGCAGATCATCCAGGACTCGGGCGACGCGGCGAACCCCTCGGTGCTCGCGGTGGCGATCGGCGCCGGGGTGCTCGCCGGCCTGGTGTGCGGCCTGTGGAACGGCTTCCTCATCGCGGTGCTGGGCATCCAGCCGATCATCGCGACGCTCGTGCTGATGCTCGCCGGTCGCGGC
Source organism: Cellulomonas sp. NTE-D12 (assembly GCF_027923705.1). NCBI lineage: Bacteria > Bacillati > Actinomycetota > Actinomycetes > Micrococcales > Cellulomonadaceae > Cellulomonas > Cellulomonas electrica. The sequence continues at coordinate 347,683 of NZ_AP026442.1, forward strand.
ATCGCGCTGCTGATCACGCGCGGCTTCATCACGACGATCAACAGCGACCCCTACAAGTTCATGGCGCAGGGCTACGTGGTCGGCCTGCCGTTCGCGTTCTACGTCTCGCTGGCGGCGATCGCGATCGTCGCCGTGATCGAGCGGCGCACGGCGCTCGGCGTGCTGACCGAGGCCGTCGGCATCAACCCGGAGGCGAGCCGGCTGGCCGGCGTGCGGGCCAGGGGCATCATCTGGGGCGCCTACGCCGCCAGCGGCCTGCTCGCCGGCTTCGCCGGCCTGCTCTACAGCTCCAACATCATGGCGGCGGACGCCAACGCGGCCGGCCTGTACATCGAGCTCGACGCGATCCTCGCGGTGGTGCTCGGCGGGACGTCCCTGGCCGGGGGCACGTTCAGCCTGGCCGGCACGGTCGTCGGCGTGTTCACCATCCAGACGCTGAAGTCGACCATCACGTTCCTCGGCGTGCCGCCGGCCGTCACGCCGGTGTTCATGGCGGCGGTCGTCGTGCTCGTCGTCCTCATCCAGTCCAGCCGGTTCCGGCGCTGGGTCGGCCGGCTCGGCGGTCGGCTGAGCGCCAGGTCCGCCCAGCCCGTCGAGCGAACGGAGGTCGCGTCATGACGAGCACGCAGACGGTTCTGACGGGTGAGCTGCGCGCGGTGACGCGCCCGCACCGGTTCATGGCTCGGCACGCCTCGTGGATCCCCGTGTTCGCCGCCGTCGGGATCCTCGTCGCGATGGTGGTCGGTGCCCAGCTGTACTTCGGCAAGTTCCTCACGCCGCGGCTGGTGTCGTCGATCCTGCTCGACAACTCCTACCTGCTGATCCTCGCCGTCGGCATGACGTTCGTGATCCTCACGGGCGGCATCGACCTGTCGGTCGGCGCGGTGATGTCGTTCACCGGGATGATGGGCGCCAGCCTGCTGCGGCAGGGGCTGCCGTCGTCGGTCGTCGCCCCGACGATGCTGGCGACCGGGGCCGTCATCGGGCTCGGTGTCGGCGTGCTGGTCCAGTACTTCGACGTGCAGCCGTTCATCGCGTCCCTGGCCGGGATGTTCCTGGCGCGCGGCCTCGGCTTCGTGGTGAGCCTGAACTCGATCAAGGTCACCGACCCGCCGATCCTGTGGCTCCAGGGCACCCGCCTGCAGGCCGGATCCGGTTGGTACATCACGCCGACCGGGATCATCGCGCTGCTGGTCGTCCTGGTGGGGGCCGGGCTGCTGGCGTACACCCGGTTCGGCCGCACCGTCTACGCGGTCGGCGGCAACGAGCAGTCGGCGCGGCTGATGGGCCTGCCGGTCGCCCGCACCAAGCTGCTGGCGTACGTCGTCAGCGGTACGTGCGCGGGGCTCGCGGGGGTCATCTTCACCGCGTACACCGGCGCGGCCTACCCGCTGAACGGGATCGGCACCGAGCTCGACACGATCGCCGCGGTGGTGATCGGCGGGACGTTGCTGACCGGCGGCAGCGGGTTCGTCGTGGGCTCGATGATCGGCGTGTTCGTCTACGGGATGATCAAGACGATCATCAACTTCCTCGGCGTCGACCAGTCGTGGACCCGCATCACCATCGGCGCCCTGCTGCTGCTGTTCGTCGTGGTCCAGCGCCTGATCGTCGCCAGGTCGGCACGGCGCAGATAGGCCCGGCCGTGGCCCGTCGGGGCGCCGTGCGGGCCACGGCATGATGAGCACCATGGAGGACGCGCAGCCGCTGGTGCAGGTCACCGGCGCGACCGTGCGCTTCCGGTCGGACACGGCGCTCGACGGCGTCGACTTCCGCATGTTCGCCGGCGAGGTCCACTCGTTGATGGGCGAGAACGGCGCCGGCAAGTCCACGCTGATCAAGGCGCTCACCGGCGCGCTGGCGCTGGACGACGGCGAGGTCCGCCTCGGCGGCGAGGTGGTGCGGTTCGCCACGCCGCACGACGCGCACCTGGCCGGCATCAGCACCGTCTACCAGGAGATCGACCTCCTGCCGAACCTGACGGTCGCGGAGAACATCGCGCTCGGCCGCGAGCCGCGCAACCGCGTCGGGGCCATCGACTGGGCCGCGACCCGCCGCCTCGCGCACGACGCGCTCGCGGCCCTCGGCCTGGAGATCGACCCCGCGTCGGTGCTCGGCACCCATCCGCTGGCCGTGCAGCAGCTCGTCGCGATCGCCCGCGCCATCTCGACGGACGTCAAGGTGCTGGTGCTCGACGAGCCCACGTCGAGCCTCGACCTCGACGAGGTCGCCGAGCTGTTCCGCGTCATCCGCGAGCTCAAGGCGCGGGGCGTCGCGATCCTGTTCGTCTCGCACTTCCTCGACCAGGTGTACGAGATCTGCGACCGCATCACGGTGCTGCGCAACGGGCGGCTGGTCGGCGAGTACCTGACCACCGAGCTGCTCCGGATCGACCTGGTGCAGAAGATGCTGGGCCGGTCCGCTGCCGCGCTGGCCGAGCGGCAGACGTTCGACGCGCCCGACGACGACCCGTCCGTGACGCTGAGCGCCCGTGGCATCACCGTGCTGCCGGGCATCGCCGATGCGGACGTCGACCTGGTCGAGGGCGAGGTGCTGGGCGTCGCGGGGCTGCTCGGCTCCGGCCGGACCAAGCTCGCCCGCGCCCTGACCGGCGTCGACCGGCTGGAGGCCGGCATCATCCGCATCGACGGGCGCGAGCGGCGGCTGTCCAGCCCGCGCCGGGCGCTGTCGCTCGGCGTCGTCTACTCCTCGGAGAACCGCCGCACCGAGGGGCTGATCGGCGAGCTGAGCGTGCTGGAGAACATCACGCTGGCCCTGCAGGCGCAGCGCGGGGTGCTGCGCCGGATCCGGTCGGCACGCCAGCGGGAGCTCGCGGCGAGCTGGGTCGAGGCGCTGGACATCCGCCCGCCGGACCTCGACCGACCGGTCGCCAGCCTGTCCGGCGGCAACCAGCAGAAGGTGCTGCTCGCCCGGCTGCTGGCGCTGTCCCCGCGGGTGATCGTGCTCGACGAGCCGACGCGCGGCATCGACGTGGGCGCCAAGGTGGAGATCCAGAACCTGGTGGGCGAGCTGGCCGACAACGGGCTGTCCGTGGTGTTCATCTCGGCGGAGCTGGAGGAGGTGCTGCGGGTCGGCACGCGCGTGGCGATCCTGCAGGACGGCCGCGTCGTCGACGTCGTGCCGTCCGAGGGGCTGACGACGGACTCGCTGCTCGCCATGGTGGCCCGGTCCGAGGGGGACGAGGCATGAGCGGCGACGGCTCCCGCGCCGCGAACATCCTGGACGTCGCCCGGCTCGCGGGCGTCTCGCACCAGACGGTCTCGCGCGTGCTGAACGACCTGCCGAACGTGCGGCCGGCCACGCGCGCCCGCGTCGAGCAGGCGATCGCGCAGCTGCGCTACAGCCCGTCACCGCAGGCCCGTGCCCTGGTGACCCGTCGGACCCGGACGATCGGCCTGGTCACACCGATGGCCGCCGACTTCGGGCCGACGTCGGTGGCGATGCACTTCAACGTCGCGGCCCGTGCCGCCCGCTACAACGTCGAGACGGTCAGCCTGCTCGACACCGACCCGACCGACGTGCGGGCGATCGTCGAGAGCCTGCTGCGCCAGCGGGTGGACGCCATCGTGTTCGTCGTCGCCGACGCCGACGTGCTCGAGCTGGTCCGCGGCCTGGACCTGAGCGTCCCCGTGGTCGCCGCGGCGTCCACCGCGCGCCGCAGCCCGTTGTTCGTGTCGATCGACCAGTACCGGGGTGCCCGCTCCGCCGTCCGCCACCTGGCCGAGCTCGGCCACGAACGGATCCTGCACCTGGCGGGCCCGCAGCGGGCGGCCGACGCGATCGAGCGCGTGCGCGGCTGGCGCGACGAGCTCGCGGAGCGCCGGCTCGAGATCGTCACCCCCCTGCACGGCGACTGGTCCGCGGCCAGCGGCTACCGGCTCGGTGCGGAGCTGGACGTCGCCCCCGGGTCGGCTGTCTTCGTCGCCAACGACCACATGGCGATCGGGGTCCTGTCGGCCCTGCGCGAGCGCGGCCTGCGCGTGCCGGACGACGTCAGCGTGGTGGGCTTCGACGACGTCCCCGAGTCCGGCTACCTCTACCCGGCGCTGACGACCGTGCGGCAGGACTTCGCGGCGCTGGGCGAGCTGATGATGCAGAAGGTGCTGGTCGCCGTCGAGGAGCCGGACAGCGTCACGGTGGACACACCGCTGCCGACGCACCTGGTCGTCCGCCAGTCCACCCGCGCGGCAGCGCGCGCATGACGACGAGGGCCTATGCCGCGCTCCTGCGGGGCATCAACGTCGGGGGCAACAAGAAGCTGCCGATGGCGGAGCTGCGCGCGCTGCTGACGGGCCTGGGTCACGGCGACGTGCGCACCTACCTGCAGAGCGGCAACGCCTTCTTCACCAGCGACCACGACGACGAGGAGGCGCTCGCGGCCCGGCTCCGGGCGGCCATCGGAGCCCGCTTCGGGTTCGACGTCGAGGTGCTGGTGCGCGACCACGACTACCTGAAGGGCGTCGTCGAGGCCTGCCCGTTCCCGGCGGCCTCGCTCGAGGGCAAGCAGCTGCATGTCACGTACTTCTCCGAGCCGGTCGAGCAGTCCCGTCTCGCGTCCCTCGACGCGGCGGCGTTCTTGCCGGAGGAGTTCCGGCTCGGCGACCGCGCGCTCTACCTGTACGCCCCCGACGGGCTGGGCCGCTCCCCGCTCGCCGAGGCGCTGGCCAGGTCGGGACCGCCCAAGGGCGTCGTCGCGACCAGCCGCAACTGGAACACGGTGCTGAAGCTCGTGGAGCTGACCGCGCCGTAGCCACCGGGAGGACCAGCACGGCCGCTGGCGTGCCTAGCCGCGCACTGCGGCCAGGCACTGGTCGTAGAGGTCGATGACGTCGCCTTCTCCGCCCTTGTCGACCCACGCCATCGTCGCGGCGTCGAAGCACGCGAACGCCGTCGCGACCACTGCCCGCGCGCGCAGGTCGGAGCTGCGGACGCCGGGACCGAGGCGCGCCGCGACGAGCGGCAGCAGGTCCTGCTGCATCCGCAGCCGCTTCTCGAGGTAGCCGGCACGCAGCGACGCCGTGTCGTGCAGCAGCCGGAACCGGGCCAGGGCCTCCTCGCGGCTGTCCTGCAGAGCGAGAACGGCACAGAGCCCCGCGCGCAGGGCGTCCCAGACACCGACCTCGGCAGTTTGCTCGCTGACCGTCGCGGCCAGCACCTGCCCGAACCGCTGCGGGTCGTCGCCGAGCAGGTCGTCCTTCGAGCCGAAGTAGCGGAAGAGGGTGCGCTGGGATACCCCTGCCTCCTCGGCGATCTGGGCCATGGTCGTGTCCGCATAGCCCTGCTCGGCGAACAGCCGCCGAGCCGTCTTCAGGATCTCCTGCGTGGCCAGCTGTCGTGACCGTTCCCAGAGGGTCGTCACCCTGGCCGGTGCGGTCTCTGAGTCCGCTTCCGACCTCGCTCGCGGCGTCATGTCAGGAGGCTAGCGACCCAGTGCTGACAACGTGGCATTCGCTCGCGACCTGGCAGACACTGCCAACTAGGCGTAGCGTGCCAGTGACGCACAGAGGTCCGACGAACCAGGCCGGCCCGCGCGCTCCCCGCTTCTTCTCGGGACGACGGAAAAGGAACGCACATGTCCGCACCTGCAGCCCTCATCACCGGCGGAACGAGCGGCATCGGCAAGGCGACTGCCGAGCTGCTCCACTCGCGCGGCTACCGCGTCATGGTCACGGGCGTTGACCACGTCGCCGATGTGGGCCTGCCCGACGACGTCCTCGTCGTCCGGGCCGACGCGCGCTCCCTGCCGGACATCGACCACGCGCTGGACCAGGTGCGTCAGCACCTCGGCTCTCTCGACCTGCTGTTCCTCAACGCGGGCGTGTCCCGTCCCGGACCGATCGAGTCGACCGACGAAGCAGCCTTCGACGCCCTCTTCGACATCAACGTCAAGGGCACCTTCTTCACGCTGCAGAAGGCGCTCCCGCTCCTCGACGAGGGAGCGTCGGTGGTGTTCACCGTCGGTGCTGGGGAAGGGTTGGGCGCTGCGATCACGGCCGCCAAGGGCGCCCTGCTGCCACTGATGCGGGCGCTCGCTCTCGAGCTCGCACCCCGCCGGATCCGCGTCAACGCAGTCAGCCCGGGCCTCATCGACACCCCGGCCTACAGCAAGCTCGGCGTCTCGCCGGAGACGGTCGAGGCCTGGGGTCACGGCGTCCCGCTCGGCCGGGTCGGCTACCCCGCCGACGTGGCCGAGGCCGTCGCCTTCCTCGCCTCGGACGCAGCGGGCTATGTCACGGGCAACAACGTCATCGTCTCGGGTGGCATGGGCGTCCACCCGGCCTCCTGACCGGACCGCCGCCGCACGACCTACGGGCCCGAACCGCCACCAACGAGCCGCCACTGGCCGTCCGCCTGCTGCTTCAAGACGTAGAACCAGGTGTTCTTCCCGTTGTTCATGGAGGCGTCGGCACCCGTGACCGACAGCTCGGTCGAGAAGATCGCTTCACCGTTGCCGGGAAGCGCCGGCTGACCTGGTTCCGTGTACGACCAGACCTTGAGGTGCCCGCAGAGCTCGCCGTTGCCGAAGGAGAAGGTCGACGTGGCCAGCCGCCTCGCCGTCTTGCAGTCCCCCGCCTTGAGGGCCCGGAGGTAGACGGACAGAACGGTTCGCGGGTCGGCCCCGGCGGTTGGTAGCGCCACGGACGGGCTCGAGGTGCTCGCGCAGCCAGCGAGCAGGTCGAACGCCAGCACGACAAGAAGCGCTCGACGTGCTGGCACGGGGTGAGCATCGCAGGCCGCGCGCACCTGCGGATCGGAATCGGGCTGGCAATCCACGCGTGCGGAGTCCCGGGCGTCACGCCCGTGCGCGCGGAACGACGAAGGGCCCGCCACCCACATCGCTGCAGGTCGCGGGCCCTTCGGCAGAGCATCGGGCGGAGGATGGGGGATTCGAACCCCCGAGGCTGTTACACCAACACGCTTTCCAAGTGCCCGCTTGGGGACGGCGGCGGACGACGGGGGATACGTCGGTGCAGGTCACGGCGCTACCGGGTCGTCCGTTCATGACGCCGGACCGCCCCGCGTCGAAGACAACTGCAACCAGAACTGCAACCGCAACGAGCAGGTGTACGCATGTGGTCTATAGCGGTCCCGCGCAGCCCCACTTGCCCAAGTGGCGGCGCGATCCGGCTGCCAGGTCGGTGTCGGTCAGCGGGGCACGGCAGCCCAGGCAGTGCCCGGTGGGCACGGTGGACGGGTCCACGACCGGTGCGACCCGGGTCGCGCGGTTCCCCCGGCGAGCACGGGTCGCTGCGATGGCACGGACCCGTCGGACCATCGTCGACTCCGCCGTGGGAGGCGGTGCCGGCTGCTCGTGGGCAGCGACCTCTGGCGGGACCGGCTCCGCCGTTGGCACGGGCACGGCGACGGCGAACGCGCCGGGAGGCTCTGGTGGGGCGGTGATCGCGGTCATGGCCCACCTGCGCGACCGTCCAACCCGAACATTCGCGGGCCGCAGCACTTCACGGTCGCGCAGGATCCGAGCCCAGTCGTCGACCATGTATCGGAGAGCCTGAGCGTGGTACGGCATCTGGAGGGTGTCCACGCCGGGGATGAACTGGCTCTCGCTGATCCACACCCTGGTGGGGTTCGCCAGCGCTTTGGCTTGGTGCAGGGCGTAAAGGTAGGCGGCCGTCTGCCAATGCCGGTGGTCGATCCCCACGTACGGGGACGGGATCTCCGGGTACGGCACCAGCACGAGCCGCTCGAGGTCGTCACCGAACAGTTCGAGACCGCGGGCACGGGTCGACGAGCGCTCCCACAGCTTCGCGAGGGTGTCGACGTCACTGATCGGTTTGACGCCCCGCCGCACGACCGAGCGGGTGAGACGGCTTGCAGCTTGAGCGAGGGCTAGCTCGGCCGCCTTCTGGGCTGCTGCCGCACGCTGTCGCGCGTCTTCCTCGGCTCGCCGCTCGGCTTCCTGCACCCGGTAGCGGTTGTCGAGCGCTTGGTTGTACGCGTCGGTCCGCAACCCGTCCTTGGCAAGTCGCGCCTCACTCAGGGGGCAGATCGTCAGCCACACGTCCGTGTCGTCAGCCGGCACCAGAACAGGCTCTGCAGGCCCGCTGGGGAAGCCCCTGTAGGTGCCCGCCCAGGCGACGGTGGCGTCCACCGGGTTGATCCACCACACGGGGGACCCCGTGGCCATGACGGCGGCCTGCACCGCGTTCAACCTGGCATCTGCGGTGGTCCAGGCCGCCGCTCGGGCGAAGTGCGTGCCGGTGTGCCCGAACAGCCACACATCGGTGATGTCGTGAGCCATGTACCAGTCGTGACGGGACTGCCACAGCTCCACGGACAGGCCGCTGTACTGCACTTCGAACGCGATCCGGTTCCCTTTCTCGGAGACCGCAAGCACGTCTGGCCGGCGTTGGCCGCCCTCGAGGTTTACCTCCGGGTCGATGACCACGTCCGGGTACGCCTGACGCACCCAAGCGAGGATCGCCGCCTTGCCCTGCTGGTGCAGGACCGACTCGGGGTTGTGGGTCGCCGGGTCCACGGGCCCACGGTGGACGAACCCGTCCCGCTTCCTAGATCGGTGCGCGGCGGTGAGCGGAACGGTGCACCCGGGGACCACGCACGCCAGATGCTCTTTGGTCCACGCCCGGTAAGGGCCATCGACCTCGTCGTCCTGGACGTACACCAGGTTCGTGGGGTCGTCCCGGTGCACGGCCCAGACCATGCGTGTGTCAGCGTCGGCGTTGAACACCTGCAAGGTGAGCGGGTCGTGCCCCACGGTTGAGGACGGTATGCAGCAGGGAGGCAAGGAGGTCCTCGGTCGCCGGGTGAACTCCGGGCGCTGCAGGCGGTCCGTTCACGGCGCGGGACGGCTCCGCCGAGGGATAACTGCCACCGAGTCTGCAAACAGCGGCAGCGCGCCGGCTCCGTCCGACCGCCTCGTCCTGGGCGTTCGCGCCGTGCCGGTTGCGCCTGTCACGGGTGCGGTGCGCAGGTGGGACATCGAATCAGAGATAGTCGCCGTCATCCGCATCGAGGAGGGAAGCCAGCGATGTCGGCGGGAGCATCGTCGAGAAGACGATCTGCCCCTGGTTCGGGTTGATCCCGAGGACAGGGCCCGGTTCCGCGATCCAGTCGTCCGCAGCGACGCCCGGGACCGAGTCGAGAAGGACAGCGACCAACCGCGCGTCGTAGTACCCCTCGGCCGTGACTGCCAGGTAGGTCTCACCGTCGTCGGTCCGCACGAGCGCTCCGATGACGTGGTGCTGGACGGTGACCGTCCAGAGCTTGCCGTCGTGTGCTGATTTGACGATGGCCTTGCGAATGAGCCCTTGCATCGCCGTCACCGCGAGGGTCGCCAGCTCGGCATACCACCGCTTGTAGTCCGTCTCTTGCGGCAAGAGCCCCTCGGAGATGACGCCGCCGCTGCCCCTGCCGGCCCTCTCGCACTCGGTCGTGAGCCGGCTGTAGAAGTCCTGAGTTGGTGTGTCCGCTCTCCGGTGGCCCGCCGCAGCCAGCCACCAGCTGTGGTCGGGGACCGCGGGATCGTTGCCTGAAGGCACGTCGCCAGCGGCGCCCCGGTAGTCCTGGGTCTTGACCTTGAACCAGGTTCGGTCGGTGATACTCACGATCCGCTCGGCACCACCGGCCTGAACTGCTTCCGGCAGACCCTGCGCTTTCACGACGAGGGGGTGGTCGATCGTTGCGAGGGGTACGTCGAGTCTTGGGAACGTCAGGCCTAGGTCACTGAGCGCGCGCCTCGTGGGTCGCACAGGTTCCGCCACGGGGTGAAGGTAGCGCAGGGCACCTACAACGCCCGGCGGTCGTCACCCCGCAGCGGGAACCTCAGTGGTCGAGTCCGCCGAGATCCTCGATCTCGGCATCGCTCAGGCCGGTGAGCAGCTTGACAGCAGACTTCGTCGAACCGTCGAGCGCGTGCAGAGCGTCGACGACGCCGGTCTGAATCTCGGCTCGGTGGGTCTCGACGTACTCGCGCACGGCAGCGTCGACGACGTCCTTCTTCGAGCGCTGCAGGAAGTGGGCGGCGTGGGCGATGAGCTGATCCGTCTCGGCGTCGACCTTGATCGGCGCGGTGGCGGTGGCCATGTTTTCCTCCTCGGTCGGTACCAAAGTACCGAAGGCGACTGACGGTAGCACGCTGAGGAGCGTGCTCGGAGGTGTGACCTAGGGAGGGGGTGCGGACATCATGCAGTGTGGGCGATGAGGCGGACGAGGCGCTTTGGGCGCTGGTCGTCGCCGGTGATGCCGCCCCGTACGGGGTCCTGTGGGATCGGCATCGCGACCGGGTGTTTCGGCACCTGCTCTGGTTGGGGTTCGCAGCGCAGGACGCGGAGGACCTGAGCGCGGCGACGTTCCTTGAGCTGTGGCGCCGACGCGGGGCGGTCCGTTTCGTCGACGGTTCCGCGCTGCCGTGGTTGCTGGCCACGGCGCACAACCTGGCCCGTAACGAGGCGCGTGCTCGGCGTCGCTACCGCCGGTTCCTCGCCGCACTGCCGGCGCCGGAGCCGGCGCCGGACCCGGCAGTGCTGGTCGACGGCATTGACGCGGCGCGCGATGCCCGGGTTGGGGCGGTCTTGTCGGCGGCACGGCCGGCGGACGGCCGGCTGCTGGCGCTGACAGCGGTCGAGGGGTTCAGCGTGAAGGACGCCGCCGCTGCAGTGGGGATCAGTGAGTCCGCCGCGAAGATGCGCCTGTCGCGGCTGCGGCGCCGCCTGGCCCTGGTGATCGAGGGCCGCCCTGTCCCGGAGGGGGAAGTGCCATGACCGTGACCTTCAGCCCGAACAGGTCCGCTGCGATCCGTGCCGGCTTGATCGCTCACGCGCGCCCCGGCGGGGTCCGGGGACGCACGTGGAGGGGGATCGCGCTGGTGCTGGCGGGAGCGCTGGTCGGCGGTGGCGCCACGGCGGCCGCGTTCGGCGCGGCCAGCAGCCGCGTCCCGATCGCCCGTCCGTCCGGAGAGCCATCCCCGTCGCTGGGCGCGGCAGTCGATGCCCCTCCGGGAGTTGTCCCCGGGGCGCCGATCATCTCCCTTGTCGGCACGCCCATCACCAGGACGGTTAGCACCCGAACGACGATCTCGCTCCAGCCGCGACCTGCAGCCGCGACCCACGCCCGCGTGGTCGTCACCCCGACCGCTGCCGGCACCCTGAGCTTCGGGACCAGCGCGGGCGGCGACAACCCCAGTGCATCCTTCGACGCCGCCGACGTGACTCGCGGCAGCCAGGGCGCGAGCTGGTACGACTTCCCGCTCGACGGCACGGTGGACTCGCTGTTCCTGACGCCCTCGGCCGGGTTCGCCGGGACCGTCACCGTCCAGTACGTCACGCACATCCCGACCCGGCTTGGGGTCAACGCCCGCGGGCAAACGTTCGGCGTGAGCGGCTCCGCCCCGCAGGGAGACCCCGACCTGGTCGCGGTCCAGGCGACCAATGGCAAGTCCGGCTACGCCTATGCCGCCGACCTCGAGGGTCCTCAGCCCACCAGCCCGGCCGGCGCCGGCACCAACCCCGAGCACGGCCGAACCATCCCCGTCTACGAGTCCGACGGCAGCACAGTGATCGGTGAATTCGCCATCGGTTGACGCAGGTGCCTTCAGCGCGCGTCCTCAACAGCGCGATCCGATCGGTGCGCAGACCGTCACGACCATCTCGGCCGCTGAGTGCGCTAGTAGGGCTTGAAACACCGGCCCGGACGCTTCCGTTGTCGGCAGAGAAGCGGAAGCGACCAAGACACGTCTTGCACGGTGTGCGTTAGGGCGCCCGCCGGCGGGGGGGGGGGGGGGGGCGTCGGGGCCGCGTGACGGCGATGGGTGACGCCGTTCGGCCACGTGGTCTGTAGCGCGATCCTCAGCTCAATCGGGCGAGCGGATCTCGCCCGCCGGGACGCGATGCTCGGCCGCCGCGTGCCTGCGCCGCCTCCGAAGGCCGATGCCCTCATCGGCGTTCGTCCAAGAGACTCGCCTGCCTGTCTCGGAAAGCGAGACGCAGTCTCACGCCTGCCACGGCGACAGACCCCCACCGTCGCGTGTTGGTCGTCCGCTGCACACGTACGTACATGGGGACCACCAACGACGACCACCAGGCGCTCGCCGATCGACCGCGCGGGCCCGACTCGAATCGACCGCGGCATCGACAGCCGGATCGACAATCGACAGGTCGGCCGGCGCGGGATAGACAACGCGATCACTCGCTCATCACCGCCATGCCGACTCCCGCCCGCGGCCTGAAGGGCGGTGGCCGTCGGTGCTCGCGATCCGCAAGCTGAGCGTCGGTGACGGCTACCAGTACCTGTCCCGTCAGGTCGCCGCGGGCGACGTGCAGGTAGCGAAGACCGCAGCACTCACCGACTACTACGCCGCCTCGGGAACGTCGCCAGGCCGCTGGTACGGCAACGGGCTCAAAGGGCTCGCCGGCGCAATCAAGCCGGGCGACGTGGTGACGCCAGAGGCGATGACGCGCCTCTTCCGCGACGGCAGCGACCCGACGTCCGGCGAGGCACTCGGTCTCCCGTTCGATGCCCAGCGGGGCGGTACCGGCAAGGCAGTCGCCGGGTTCGATCTCGTGTTCACGGTGCCGAAGTCGGCGTCGGTCCTGTGGGCGCTGGGCGACGAGGCAACCCGCAAGGCGGTGGTCGCCGCCCACCACGCGGCGCTGGCACAGTCGATCAAGTTCCTGGAGGACAAGGTTGTCCGGACCCGCGTCGGCGCCGGCGGTGTGCGACAGATCCGCTCGGTCGGCCTCCTCGCGGCGGCCTTCGAGCACGTCGATTCGCGACTGAACGATCCCAATCTGCACACGCATCTCGTCGTCGCCAACAAGGTCCAGGGTCCCGATGGGAAGTGGCGTGCGCTCGACGGCCGCACGATGCTCGCAGCCACGGTCGCCGTCAGTGAGCTCTACGACGGTCTGTACGCCGACGAGCTGTCCCGACGCATCCCCGTCTGCTGGCACCTGCGCGACCGCGGGGAGCGGCGGATCCGCGCCTTCGCGATCGACGGGGTGTCCGACGAGTTGCTCGGCCACTTCTCCGGACGCGCTGCGCAGGTCGACCTGGCTCAGAGGGCCTGGGAGGCCCGCTTCACCGCCCGGCGCGGCCGCACGCCCACGCCCCTGGAGGTAGTCAAGAAGCGCGACCAGCTCACTCGCGCCACCCGGCCGACGAAGGTGCTGCGACCGCTGAGTGAGCTGTTCGAGGAGTGGGCCAATCGGGCACGAGCCCTGACCGGACGGGAACCACGGGATCTCGCGGCACGCGCGCTGCACGGCGACTACGGCCGGCCTCTCGCGGCGCACGACGTCGCCGACGAGACGTACGCCGCCCTCGTCTCCCGGGTCGTCGCCGACGTGCAGGCACGGGCCGCGACCTTCACCGAGTGGAACCTGAGCGCCGCTGCAGCCCGTGCGACTCGCGAGCTACGCATGGCCTCACCCGAGCAACGCCTGGCACTCGTCGGCCGCCTGGTCGTCGGCGCGGCCGCCCACTGCGTGCGCCTCGACGACGGCCACGTCGGCCGCATCGGCGAGCAGCGCTACTCGACCCCGCTGATCCTGGCCGCCGAGCGAGACCTGATGACCACCGCGGCGGCACCGCTGCCCCTCGGCGTCCCGAACCACATCCAGGTTCGATGGGCTTGGCGCGACGGACCCCCGTTGAGCTCCGACCAGCAAGATGCCGTCGCCGCGGTCCTCACCTCTGGCCGGGTGGTCGACACCGTCGTCGGCGCGGCGGGCACGGGCAAGACGACGACGCTGCGCGCCGTCGCCGACGGCTGGCAGCTGTTCCACCCCTGCGAGATCCTCGCGCTCGCGCCGTCGGCTACCGCGGCGCACGTGCTCGGGGACGCGTTGGGCATCCGGGCCGAGACAGCCGCAAAGTGGCTGTACGAGTCGCTCCGGCCAGCCCCGGATCGCCAGTGGCGGCTGTCGCTCGGACAGCTCGTCATCCTCGACGAGGCATCCCTCGCCGACACCCCGACCCTGGCGGCTATCACCCGGCAAGCCGCCGAGGCCGGCGCCAAGCTCCTCCTCGTCGGCGATCCCGCACAGCGGCCCGCCGTCGGGCCCGGGGGCGGGTTCGGCATGCTCGCCCACCAGCACACAACCGCCCGGCTGACGGTGCTGCACCGCTTCGTCCACCCATGGGAGGCCGAGGCCACCCTGCAGGTCCGCATCGGGGACCCGGGGGTGATTGGTACCTACGTGCGCGAAGGGCGCATCACCGAGGGAACCCCCGACGAGCTGCTCGACAAGGTGGTGGCCGCAGCCGCGGAGGACGCCGCCTCCGGGCGCTCCGTTCTCCTCGAGGCGGCGGACAACCACACTGTCCACGAGCTCAACCTTCGGGCACAGGCGCTCGCCGTCCTCGTCGGTCGAGTCGAGGGTGGCCAGGGCGTACCGCTGGCAGACGACGCGTCGGCCAGAGTCGGCGACCGCGTTGTCACCCGCCGCAACGATCGACGCCTTCGGGCACCGGACGGCTACGTCCGCAACGGCGACCTGTGGGAGGTGGCGGCGACCGGCGCGGACGGGTCCCTGACGGTCCGTTCGCTGCAATCCGGAGACGGCGGAGGCAACGCCGTCCGGCTGCCGGCCCGATACGTCGTCGAGCACGTCGAACTCGGCTACGCCACGACCATCGCGCGGTCCCAGGGCTCAACCGTGGACATCACCCGCACCGTGGTCACCCCCGCGATGGCCCGGGAGGACCTCTACGTGGCGATTACGCGCGGGCGCGAGCACAACCAGATCTACGTGCCGGTGGTCCCCGACGACCCCGACTGCCCACCGGGTCGGCCCGCCGAACAGACCGCTGCGGAGACGTTGCGCGCCGTGCTCAGCACCACGCGAGCACCCATGACGGCCCTCGAGACCTGGGCCGCTCACCACCCGGGGGAGCCGCTGCCCGTCCTGGTGAACCAACCACAACCCGTTCTGACGCCGACCTATCCACCGATGCGGCCCAGCCCCTCGACAGCAATGCCTGGGAGGGCACCTGCTGGACGAGTGGTCGAGCTGTGAACACCACCAAGGAGGCACACATGACCACCACCGACCACGCCGACGAGCGTCCGCGACTCATGCTCACCATCCAGGAAGCGGCCGACCAGCTCGCCATCAGCCGCACCCTCTGCTACCAGCTGATCAAGTCCGGCTCGCTGGCAACCGTCCGCATCGGCCGCCTCAACCGCGTGCCCGCCGACGAGCTCGCCGACTTCGTCGCGCGCCTGCGTCGCGGTGAACCCGCCTTCGGTGCGTAGCCGTGGGCACGCGCGCGGGAAACCTGCGCTCGTCGATCTACCAAGGCAACGACGGGCGCTGGTACGGCTACGTGACCATGGGCATCAAGCCCGACGGCTCGGTCGACCGGCGCAAGCGGACCGCCCCGTCGCGCCAGGCCGTCACCCGCAAGGTGCGCGAGCTGGAGCGTCAGCGTGACGAGCGCAGCGCCCTGCCGGCCGGATGGACGCCTCGGCTGGAGGACTGGCTGCACGACTGGCTGAAGTCGACCGCCTTGCGGGTACGGCCGAGCACACTCAACGGCTACACGGTCGACGTCGAGAACCACATCGTCCCGGCCATCGGGCGGCACCGGCTGGCCGACCTCGAGCCCGAGCACATCGAGCACCTCTACACGGTGCTGCTCGGCAAGGGTCTCGGCGCCGGCTCGGTCCACCACGTGCGTCGCACGCTCAACAAGTCGCTCAACGACGCGGTCCGCCGCCGACGGATCGCCCGGAACCCCGTCACGCTGGCTCACACCCCGCGCTACGACCCTCCGGACATCGAGCCGCTGACGGTCAACGAGGCCAAGCGGATCCTGCGAGCCGCCGAGTCCGAGCGCAACGGCGTCGCGTTCATGCTCGCCATCAGCCTGGGCCTTCGACGCGGAGAGGTTCTCGGGCTGTCGTGGGACGACGTCAACCTCGACGACGGTCGGCTCGACGTCCGCCGACAGCTCGAACGACGCCGATGGAAGCACGGCTGCCCTGATCCGCTCGGGTGTATCGCGATCAGGCCGGCCGAGTGCCCCGAGCGCACCGGCGGCGGACTCATGCTCACCGAGCTCAAGACGAAGCAGTCGCGGCGCACCCTGCCGATGCCGACGCCGCTCGTCCTCGCCCTGCGGCGGCACCGGCAGCAGCAGCGCGAGGCCCGCATCCACGCGGGCTCGGTGTGGGAGGAGACCGGCCTGGTGTTCACCAACGCCTACGGCCGACCGGTGGACCCGCGTGACCACTCGGTCCACTGGACTGCGTTCCTCGATCAGCTCGGCATCCGCCCGGCCCGTCTGCACGACGCCCGCCACACCGCGGCGACGCTGCTCCTCGTCCAGGGAGTCGACCAGCGGGTGGTGATGGGCATGTTCGGCTGGACCTCCGCCGCCATGACGACGCGCTACCAGCACGTCGTCCCGGAGCTGGTCAACGAGGCGAGCCGCCGCATTGCGAACTTGCTCTGGGGCGAATAGTGGCGGAGCGCTCGGAAGTCAC
The DNA here is from genome assembly GCF_027923705.1 of Cellulomonas sp. NTE-D12. Classification (NCBI taxonomy): domain Bacteria; kingdom Bacillati; phylum Actinomycetota; class Actinomycetes; order Micrococcales; family Cellulomonadaceae; genus Cellulomonas; species Cellulomonas electrica. Next base: position 364,169 of record NZ_AP026442.1, read on the forward strand.
GGCGTTCTCAGGCTAGGCCCGTCGTTGACGCTCACGCGCCTGCACCTGGCATAGCAGACACCAGATTGATTGCGTCGAGCCAGAGGCTACAGCGTCGGCAGTTCTGCCGTCGGCCCGGCGACCGGCGGCAAAGCCGCAGGCGCCGCGACAATGAAGTTCTTGAGCCAAATGCGGCCCGCATCACTCATGATGACCTTCGTTGCCTGGCTACGCTCAAACATGATCGTCATCAGGTGGTAGGCCGTGAGAACGGCTTCTTGAAGCTCTTGGCTATTCTCGAGGTCCTCCACTATAACGCCTTGGGTGCGAGCCTCGTCTCGGTCTATTCGCCGGCCATGGCTCTTATGCTTGTTGGCGTCGTTGAAGTGGGCCGCGATTGTGTGCCCAGCCGTCCCCTCTGAATCATTGCCGCCGAGCATCCAAGTCGTTAGCCAACGTGCAACCATGTCCTCCGAGTACTGGAGCGCGTTGTCGGCCTCTTGGAGGAGCGCGGGACCAAGGCTCTGGACGATTGGCGCCCAAATATGCGCTGACACCGGATTCGACAGCACGTCGTCACGCGCTCTGCTGAACTGCTCCACCACCGCGCGCGCAGAGACGGTGCGCCCGCCTGGCAAACTCATCTGGGGGTCGATGGGCCCGAGCTGACTTTGACGGCCCATGATTATGCGATTGGCACCAAGGCTAATCATCGTACCTGCAGACATCGCCAGAGCAGGAACAATTACCTCGACATCCGGGAATTTCGAGCGGAGATATGCAACGACGGACTCAGCAGCATTCGTGACACCGCCGGGCGTGTGCAGAATCAGGGTCAGGCCGCGTGAGCAATCCATCTTGTAGATCACTCCCATGAGACCGTTCAAGTCCTCATGGGTGATCATCGTCAGCTCTGCCGGGACCGCCGGCTTCTGGAGGAATCCCGACGCATAGAGCACGACATTCCGGTGGCGGTCTGGGCTGCTACTCCGGAGCGCTCCGACATTGGTCAAGGCCTCCACCATGCTGGCGTTGAGCCACGCGGCTTTTGACTCGTCAGACGGCTGCCGATCCATCTCGAGCAGCAAATCGTTCCATGAGGGCATTTCAGTGGGACGTGACAATCAGTGTGAGCGGTGCCGGGCTGGAGATGTAGAACTCGGGCCGGTCGCTGGCGGGGACCGAAGTCAGGTTGGCAACGCGCGAGATCTCTAGGTACTGGTCATAGAGCGGCAGAGCTTGCTCGATGAGATCCATGGCCTGGTCCGGCATCTTCAGCCTCTCGTGGCGGCGACTGGGGCACAGTAGGCATCGTCATCAGCGACCGATGGCTTGAGTCTGTGGGAGGACCCTTCAATCCCGAAGGCTAGTCGTGTTGTCGCCGTAGGCGTGTCCCGCGGTGTGCGTGCCATCGCTAGGTCGACGTCCCGCCGCGGTGGGACGCGGTGGCCCCGAGCGGCAGAGTCTGACTTCGGTACTCGGTAGCCCGCGGCTCGCTCCAATTGCAACCAAAACTGCAACCACGGCGCGCCATGCCAGTTCCCGTTCCAAACCGACGAAGGGCCCGCCACCCACATCGCTGCAGGTCACGGGCCTCTCGTACTGGCGGAGGATGGGGGATTCGAACCCCCGAGGCTGTTACACCAACACGCTTTCCAAGCGTGCGCCATAGGCCACTAGGCGAATCCTCCTGGTACTGCCACGTGCACGGCGACCCTGGGCTGACGGGCCGACCGCGGCGGCAAGTCTAGCGGAGCCCCGGCGGTGCGCCCGACAGCGCCCGACGAGGGCCCGCAGCCCCCGCGGCACACGCCCGCGGGCGCCCAGACCGTCGTCGGCACCGGTCTTCACCCGGGACCCCCGTCCTACTAGAGCGCTCGCTCTAGAGCGAAAACTCTAGGCATGGCCGAGTCCACCGTGCAGATCCCCACCGTCGCCCCCGTCCGCCGCAGCCTGCGCGTCACCGGCAAGCGCCGCCCCGGCACCGCCGAGCGGATCCTCGACGTGGCGGGTGACCTGTTCGCGGCGGAGGGCGTCCGCGCCGTCTCCACCAACCGGATCGCGTCCACCGCCCGGATCAGCCCCGGCAACCTCTACTACTGGTACGCCGACCGCCAGGCGATCGTCCGCGCGCTGTTCGCCCGCTACGCCAAGGCGCACGCGGCGGTGTGGGACGGGATCGACCCGGACAACGTCACCCCGGAGCGGCTCGACCGGCTCGTGGCGGCCGGCGCGCGGATCACGGCGGACCACCCGTACTTCGCGCGGGACCTGATCACGCTGGTCCGCGACGACGAGGAGCTCGCCGAGGCCTACCGGGCGGTGCGGGTCCAGCGCCGCGAGCTGTTCGGGCGGGTCGCGCGCGGCTGGCGGGCGCGTGGCGTGCTGGTCCCGGTGGGCGACGACCGGCTGGACCACGTCGTCGAGGCGCTGCTGGTGCTCGCCGAGTCGTGGTGGGCCTTCGCGCAGCTGGACGACGAGCGGCCCGAACCGGTCGAGGGCGAGCGCCTGATCAGGGCGCTCATCGAGCCGTACCTCGTCCCGGGCGTGCAGGGGGCGCCTGGGCCGTCGTCCGTCCCGCTCGCGGCGGACGCAGGACGATGAGCCGGCGGTCGCGTCGCCGCCCCGGTGCGGACGACGACGACACTGACGGTGTGAGCAGACGAGCCGTGCTGGGGTGGGTGGGCGCAGGCGCCCTCGTCGTCGTCGGCGGGACGCTGGTGCGCGCCCAGCGGCAGGGACTGCTGGACCCCCGCACCGGCCCTGCGTACACCGCGTGGCAGCCGACGCGCCGCACCGGTGCCGAGGCCGTGGTCGCCGCCGCCGTGCTCGCCGCGAGCCCGCACAACCTGCAGAACTGGTGGTTCCGTCCGACGACGGCCGCCGACGGCTCGGTCACGCTCGACGTGCACGACGACACCTCGCGGTCCCTCGGCGTGGTCGACGCGCACCGCCGCGAGGCGCACCTGGGCATCGGCGCTGCCGTGGTCAATGCCGAGGTCGCGGCCCCGGCACTCGGCTTCGACACCCGGCTCACCGTGCGGCCCGCGGCCGACGACGAGACGCTGCTGGCCCGCCTCGCCCTCACCCCGCACACGCCCGCCGATCCCGACCCGCTGGCCCAGGCGATCTGGCACCGGCACTCGGACCGCGGCGCGTACCCGCCGGAGGAGCCGTCGGCCGACCTGCTGAGCCGCCTGCGCGCCACCGCGCTGGACGGGACCACCGGCGTGGACCTCGTCTGGATCACCGCTCCGGACCAGCGCGAACGCCTCGGCAGGCTGCTCGTCGACGCCGCGACCGCCCTGACCTCCGACCACCAGATGAGCGTCGACAACGCGGAGCTGATCCGCTACGACCACCAGCAGGTGGAGCGGTACGGCGACGGCCTCACCATCGACGCGCAGGCCCTGTCGCCGTTCCTCGAGGTGGCCGCTCAGCTGCTGCCCGCCACGTCGCGCGCGCAGGGCGACAAGTCGTGGGTCCGGTCCACGCGGGACGTGCACACCGCGACGGCGCGCGCCTACGGGTTGGTCGTCGGCCACCGCAGCGACCCGGCCACCCGGGTGCACGCCGGCCGCGTGCTGCAGCGGCTGCACCTGGCCCTGGTCGCCGAGGGATGGGCGATGCAGCATATGAACCAGGCGGTGGAGATGGCCGAGCGGGACGCCACGCTGGCGACGGCGGACCGGTTCGACGGACCGCTGACGCAGCTCGCCGGTGGACAGGTGATCGCGGCGCTCCGGATGGGCCGACCGAGCGGTCGGGCGGTCGCCAGCCCTCGTCGTCCCCTCGCCGACGTGCTGCGCTGAGCCGGCGCCGGTCGAGCAGGGGGCGACCGGCGTCACCCTGGCCCTGCCCTAGACTGGGGGCAGACCCCTCGTGCGGCGTCATCTCGCTGAACTCCCCCAGGGCCGGAAGGCAGCAAGGGCAGGTGAGCTCTGGCGGGTGTGCGGGGGGTCCTTTCATGCCCGGTCAGCAGCTGCCTGGGCAGCGGCCATCGGGCCTGGTCAGCGGCCGTCCGGCGTCGTGGGACGGCCCCCGGGCGCCTCAGAGCTGTAGCAGCGACACCGGCGCGCAGACCTCGACGATGCCCCGCCCGGCCTGCGGAACGATCCCCGGCTCGGGCCGGTGCACGCTGAACATCGGTCCGGCGAACCGGTAGCCGTTGCGAGCGATCCACCGGCCCAGCGCGTCGAAGACGGTGTGCAGCTGCGCCTCACCACCGTCCTGCCGGCTGGAGGCGACCAGCGTCGTGGGGACCTGCCGGCAGCGCACCGCCTCGGTGTCCTCGAACGGGCCCGCCACCTCGAGCAGCACCTCGAGGTCGGCGTTCCGGCTCAGCAGGAAGTCGTCGTGGTACACGGTCAGCGCCAGGGGCATGGCGACGGGCGTCGCACCGGCTGTGGCCAGCCCCGACCACAAGCGCCTCCACAGCACACCTTCGTCGGCGGCGGACGGAAGCGTGTCCCGGACGGCGGCCATGGTGCATGGGGCCAGGGTGCGCGTGACGATCTCGGTACCCACAGGGGTCCTCCAACGGATGACCAGAGGCGAGCCGCACACCGGTGGACGGCCGCGCCGGTGGACACACTGTCGCACCTGCTCGCCGCGGCCTCCAGCGTGTCCATGCCCGCGTGGTGCGCCGGGGACGGTCGGCGGCGTGGTCGGTGGTCGGTCAGTCGCAGCCGGGGGCGTGCGGGTCCTCGTTGCACGTGGTGGCGACGAGGTGGGAGCGCAGCTCCTCGGCGGTGAAGGGCGTGCTGGCGCTGACCGTGGTGGCCGTCCCGGGGACGTCTCGGGGCGTGGGGTCGTCGGCGAGGGTGAAGGTCGCCGACCACGTGGTCGTCAGCGTGATCGTGTAGGTGCCGGTGTGGACGTAGGGGTGGGAGATGTCCGCCTGCGGCCAGGGCCGGCCCGGGATCGTTGTGCTGATCACGGCGCCGTCGCCGAAGTCCCACCGGTAGCTGTGAGGGTGGGCGGTGATGGTCACCGGGGTGCCCAGGATCGTGGTGGTCAGCGTCTGGTCGGCCGCGTCGGTATAGACGACCGTCGGCTTGTTCACCAGCACCCACCCGCGATCGGGCTGGACCGTCAGGGCGCTCGGGGTCAGCGTCATCCGGCGGAACTCGGCCAGCACCATCTCGGGTGTCACGGTCGCTGCCGCGGCGCACGACGCCGGCGCCGTCACCGCCCACTCGCTCCACGGACTAGCGGCATCCACCCGGGTGCGCTGCCAGACGGGCGCCAACGTCGCCACCCCGGCCGCCTCACACTCCGGCAACGGGGTGAGGTCGTCTCCGAGGCAGGGGAACAGCTCAGGGGAATCGCTCAGACTCCGCCGACAGATCGGCGCCCTCAACGTCTCGACGAGCTTCGCAGGTGCTGCCGCGGTGTGGGTGTCATCAGCGGTTCGGCTCTGTGCCTGAACTGCGGCGAAGTCTACGTGGTCATCGTCGGCAGCCGAGCTGTAGCTCGAGTCGCCGCCGGGCGTAACGGTCGGCGCGCCGACGAGGGTGAGGGCGCAGCCGATGACCAGGCTGGCGCTCCACGGCGTCATTTCGGCGCGCCGTTCACCGTCAACGTGTCGACTCCCCAGATGCGCCAGCCCTCCGGATGGCGCACGACCATGTAGGCGATGGTCATGGCACGCGCTGGCTCGGTGCTGACGACTGTCCCGGCTGTCGACCAAGTGACGCCCGCTTCCTGCTGGACATCGAAGTCGATCTCATAGGCGAGGGGGCTCGCTGACGCCACACGTTCCGCCAGCACCGTGATGAGGCCGGGATAGGTGACCGTCTTGCCGGCTACCTGTGACGCGACTGCGTTCTTGACGGAAGCGCAGAAGGTGCAACGGTCGAGGCTCGCCGTCGTCCACGGCCCGGTGTCCTGAGTGGACACGGTGTACCGGTAGAGGTCCGTGAGGAAGAAGCGTGCCGCTGCGATGGCGCCGGTCTCGTCGTCGCGAGACAACTCCGCGGGCTGTGTCGGCGACGGGGCCGGAGCGGGGAGCAGCGACGTCGGCGTGACGGAGGGGCTGAGTGCCGTCGGGGTCGGCACGGGCGTCGGGTCCGGTGCGCAACCGGCGACGAGACCGGCGACGGCCAGGGGGACGAGGAGTGCGAGCCGACCGCTCCGGCGGCGGGTGCGGGCGCGTGTCGACATGGGGTGACCTCGGCGGGCGCGGCAGTGGGGGCGCGTGCAGCCTGGCAGAAGCCGTGTTCCGATATGCCCGATTTCCCCAGCTCATCGCGCCCGGGTCTGGGCTGCCCAGGCTGACGGGCGAGTCCGCGCGGCTCGGCAAGGTACCGAACGGCCTGTACGCCCTATGTACGTACACCGGGCGCACAGCCCGAAATGGGTGCCGGGGGTGTCCGGGCCGGTGTCGTCGCCCCCGCCCCTCTCGTGCCGGGTCCGGACCACGCCCTCGGCTCCGCCCAGCCACGCGCCGGGCCGGGCCGGGCCGACCGGCCTACCCCTGCGGCACGTCCTCCAGCTGCTGGACCGGCTGGCGGATGATCGTCCGCAGCCGCTCGGGCGCCGAGCGGCGTGGGTCGTCGAGGTAGATCTCGTGGTGGGCGCCACGCAGCGCGTACCCCTGCTCGGCGATGGCGCGGTGCAGTCCGGCGATCGTCGGTCCCTCGGCGTCGTACGGGCCGACGTGCAGCACCTGGAACGCGGTGCCCTCGTCCAGCACGTCGAGGTGCAGGTGCTCCGCTGCGGGTGCACGGCCCTTGGCGACGGCTGCGTCCAGCGCGCGTCCGACGAGGTCCGCGGTGACGCTGGTCGGCTGGACGATCAGCATCGTCCAGCGCCATTCCGCACGTGTGTCGGTGAGGAAGACGTCGGGATCGTCGGCCCACCACAGCCCCTCCAACGGCCCGACCTTCCACGGCTGCTCACCGATCGCCTTGGCCATGAAGCGCAGGCCGTAGGAGACGGCGTAGAGGGTGCCGACCGCCTCGGCGTAGGCCGGCGTCGTCTCGGGATCCCCGGCGCCGTCCACCATCAGGCACTGCAGCGGTGGCACGTCCACCCGCGCGGTCGTCGCCGTGGCCCGGTACAGCGCAGCGAGCTCGGGGTCGCCTGCAGAACCACGGACCGCTGGGGTCATGGCCTCAGCGAACCGCAGTCCCAGGAGCCGGACAACAGAGGAGGACCACAATGGCGGGCGTGACTGCCACGACCTCGAACCAGACCCAGAACCCGAACCCGACCCAGACGCCGGCACTCATCCCGACGCAGAGCACCAACCACACCGGAACCGTCGCGGCCGCGCCGCTCGACCCGTCCTTCGTCGCGACCCTGGCCGCCGGCTTCGCCGCGGACCCGGCCCGGCTGCGCGCGCAGAACGCCGTCACGCGCACCCCGGTCGGCGAGGTGGCCATGAACCACGCGCGCGCCACCTCGATCCGCACCAGCGTCTCCAACCAGCTCGACGACTGGTCCGTCGCCAACCAGAAGAAGAGCGGTCGCTGCTGGCTGTTCGCGGCGCTGAACCTGCTGCGCGTCGGCGCCAAGCAGCGCCTGGGTGTCAATGAGTTCGAGTTCAGCCAGAACTACGCCATGTACTGGGACAAGCTCGAGCGGGCCAACTTCTTCTGCGAGGACGTCGTCGCGACGGCCGGCGAGCCGATCGACTCGCGCCTGGTCGGCTTCCTGCTGCAGACGCTGCTCGGCGACGGCGGCCAGTGGGACATGGCGGTCAGCGTGTTCCTCAAGCACGGGGTGGTGCCCAAGGAGGCGATGCCGGAGACGCAGTCGTCCTCGGACACCGACGCGATGAACACCCAGCTGCGGGCTCGGCTGCGCAAGGGCGCCCTGGCGCTGCGCGCGGCGGTGGCCGACGGCGGTGACGTGGCGGCCGTCAAGGCGCAGATCCTCACGGACGTGCACACCATCCTGACGATCCACCTGGGCACGCCGCCGACGTCGTTCGACTGGCAGTGGACCGACGACGAGAAGCAGTTCCACCGCGACGGCGTGCTGACGCCGCAGCAGTTCTTCGAGCGGTACGTGACCCTCGACCTCACGCAGTACGTGTGCCTGGTGGACGACCCGCGCACCGAGCACCCCAAGGGTGCGGCGCTGACGGTGGCCAACCTCGGCAACGTGGTCGGCGGTCGGCAGGTGCGGTACGTCAACGCGCCGATGGCCACCATCAAGGAGCTGGCCGCGGCGTCGATCGTCTCCGGTGAGCCCGTCTGGTTCGGCTGCGACGTGAAGCCGCAGATGCACCGTGAGGACGGCATCTGGGCCGCCGACCTGTTCGACTACTCCGGCGTGTACGGCGTCGACCTGTCCACCACCAAGGAGGAGCGGGTCGTCTCCGGTGAGTCGGCGATGACGCACGCGATGCTGCTGACCGGTGTGGACGTGGTGGACGGCACCCCGCGGCGGTGGCGGGTGGAGAACAGCTGGGGCGACGACAAGGCCGACAAGGGCTTCTTCACCATGGACGACTCGTGGTTCGACGAGTACGTCTTCGAGGTCGTCGTCCGCACCGACGCCCTGCCCGAGGACCTGCGTCCGGCGCTGACCGCCGAGCCCCTCGTCCTGCCGGCATGGGACCCGATGGGCGCGCTCGCCTGAGCCGCCGAGGGCCGGAGACGGGTGTCGGATCTGCCGCATAGGGTTCGCACGTGACGACAGCGCTGTACCGCCGGTACCGGCCCGAGACCTTCGCGGAGGTCATCGGGCAGGACCACGTGACGGCACCGCTGCGCCAGGCGCTGCGCTCCGGGCAGGTCAACCACGCCTACCTGTTCTCCGGCCCTCGCGGCTGCGGCAAGACGAGCTCCGCGCGGATCCTCGCGCGGGTGCTCAACTGCGCACAGAACACCGCCGAGCACCCGACGGACACGCCCTGCGGGGAGTGCGAGTCGTGCATCGAGCTGGCGACGGGCGGTCCGGGCAGCCTCGACGTCGTCGAGATCGACGCCGCCAGCCACGGCGGTGTGGACGACGCCCGTGAGCTGCGTGAGCGGGCCACCTTCGCGCCCGCGCGGGACCGGTACAAGGTGTTCATCCTCGACGAGGCCCACATGGTCTCCAACCAGGGCTTCAACGCCCTGCTGAAGATCGTCGAGGAGCCGCCGCCGCACGTGAAGTTCATCTTCGCGACGACGGAGCCGGACAAGGTGATCGGCACCATCCGCTCCCGCACGCACCACTACCCGTTCCGGCTGGTGCCGCCCGACGTGCTGGTGCCGTACCTCGCGCAGCTGTGCGAGCAGGAGGGTGTGCCCGTCGGTTCGGGCGTGCTGCCGCTGGTGGTGCGGGCCGGCGCCGGGTCGGTGCGCGACAGCCTGTCGGTGCTGGACCAGCTGATCGCCGGCGCGGGGGAGAGCGGGCTGGAGTACGAGAGCGCGGTGGCGCTGCTCGGGTACACGCCGGCGTCCCTGCTCGACGACCTGGTCGAGGCGATCGCCGCTCGCGACGGCGCCACTGCGTTCTCGGTGGTCGAGCGCGTGGTGGCCACCGGGCACGAGCCGCGGCGGTTCGTCGAGGACCTGCTCGAGCGGCTGCGCGACCTGATCGTGCTGGCCGCGGCAGGCGATGCTGCCGGTGCAGCCCTCGGCATGATCCCGTCGGACCAGCTGGACCGGATGCGTGCCCAGGCGGCGCACCTCGGTGCCGCCGAGCTGTCCCGGTCCGCCGACCTGGCCAACGCGGCGCTGACCGAGATGGCCGGTGCCACGTCGCCGCGGCTGCACCTCGAGCTGCTGATGGCGCGGCTGCTGCTGCCGGCGGCGGACGACGGCACGCTCGGGCTCGGTGCCCGGCTCGACCGGCTGGAGCGCGGCGGGTTCGCGGCCGTCCCGGCGGCGGTCGGGGCCGGTGGTGCGCCCACGGCGGCCACCCGTGCATCGGCGCCGGTGGAGCCGGCCACCCCGCCGCTCGCCACCCCGCCGGTGGCCACCCCGTCGACCGCAGCACCGTCGACCGCGGCACCGTCGTTCACCGCACCCTCGACCGCCGCGCCGGTGAGCGCAGTGCGGATGAGCGCGGCACCGCCGGCGGCTGCCGTGCGCGCCGCCGAGGCACCCGCTGCGGCAGCGGACGTCGAGGCTGCTGCGGACGCCGCTGTCGACCTGGACACACCGCCGTGGCCCGTCGACGACGCACCCGCCCGGTCGTCGTCCGGACGGAAGACGGCCACAGCTGGTCCCTCGTCGGCTCCGGCCGCCGCGGCGGCACCCGCACCGGCAGCAACCGCACCGCCGGCCCCAGCGGTGAGCGCACCACCGGCGGCGCCGCGCGGCGCCGGAGGCCCAGACACCGAGATGCTCCGACGCCGCTGGCCGGAGGTGCTCGGCACCCTCCGCGGGTTGCGGCTGCTGACGCACGCCCTGGTCAGCCAGCACGCCCAGGTGCTCGAGCTCGACGCGACGACGTTGCGGCTCGGCTTCGCCCAGCCGGGTCTGATCCAGCAGTTCCAGCGCGGCAGCCATGCCGAGGCGGTGGCGCAGGCGCTGCGGGAGACGCTGGGTGTCGAGGCTCGGGTCGAGGGCGTGCTGGGCGATTCGGCGACACCAGCCGGCAGCGGTGCACCGGCGGACCGGTCGACCGCCGCGGCGACACCGGCGTCAGCAGCCGACCTGACAGCCCGGTCCTCGTCAGGCGGCGCGACGGACCGCGCGGCGACCCGGTCGCCCGGCATCCCGAGCGTGGACGAGGCTGCGGCCTCGTGGGGCCGTCCTGTGCCGTCCGGCTCGGCCGCGGCCCCGGCAGCGGCTCCCGCGCCGAAGACCGGTTCGGCAGGCGGCGGCTCAGCACCGCGCGCCTCCCGCGGTCGCCCCGGCGCACCTGCCACTGCGCCTGCGGCCTCGTCGGACCCGGGATCGGACCGCGCGCCGGCGCCGCAGGGCCGCGCTGCCGGCACCGCTGCCCCGGCGCGCCGTAGCGGTGCCGCCGACGAGCCACCGGACCTCGACCCGCCCGACGTGCCGGTGGACGACCTGCCCCCCGGCGACTGGATCCCCCCGGACGACGAGGTGCCGTTCGAGGACCCCCGTGATGTCCCGAGGGACCCGGTGGCCGGCTCGGGCCCCCGTGCGGCGGCCCCCGGCTGGTCCGACGAGCCCGACGAGCCGTCGCCGGACGACCCGCTGATCGACGGATCCGGCCTGGTCGGCGCACCGCTGGTCGCGCGGCTGCTCGGCGGCACGGTCATCGACGAGCAGATCGACGACCCGAACGCCTGAGCCGCCTGCCTGCCGGCATGGGTCCGCGACGTCGACGCCGCGCCGTCGGTCCGTCGCGTCGACGCCGCCACGGCCCCCCTCCGACGGGCTCGCGAGGTCAACTGGATGGGTGACCAACTAGGCTGACCGCGTGTACGAGGGGGCGATCCAGGACCTGGTCGACGAGCTCGGGCGGCTGCCCGGGGTCGGCCCCAAGAGCGCCCAGCGCATCGCGTTCCACATCCTCTCGGCCGATCCGGCGGACGTCCGTCGTCTGGCCGACGCGCTCACCGAGGTCAAGGCCCGCGTCCGGTTCTGCGAGATCTGCGGCAACGTCGCGCAGGAGGCGCAGTGCCGCATCTGCCGCGACCCGCGCCGCTCCCCGAACGTCATCTGCGTGGTGGAGGAGGCCAAGGACGTCGTCGCGATCGAGCGGACGCGCGAGTTCCGCGGGCGGTACCACGTGCTCGGCGGTGCCATCAACCCGATCGGCGGCGTCGGCCCGGACGACCTGCGGATCGCCTCGCTGCTCAGCCGCCTGGCGGACGGCACCGTCACCGAGGTGATCCTGGCGACCGACCCGAATGTCGAGGGCGAGGCGACCGCCACCTACCTGGCCCGGCTGCTGGTGCCGATGGGTCTCGCGGTCAGCCGGCTCGCCTCCGGCCTGCCGGTGGGCGGGGACCTGGAGTACGCCGACGAGGTCACCCTGGGCCGGGCCTTCGAGGGCCGCCGACGGATCAGCGCGTAGGGAGCGGACGATGACCGACAACGACACCGACGACCTCGCGACCCTCGCCCGGTCGGTGCACGACGAGGCGCGCAGCTACCTGACCACCGTGACGGAGGTCGCGGCCGGCTCGGCCCCCGAGGCGACCCTGCCGCTGCTGCTCCTCGCGTTGTCGGACGTGATCGCGGCCGGTGCCCGGCTCGGGGCGATCAACGACGTTGTCCCGGCGCTGCGGTTCGAGCCGGACGTCGGCCCGGACCCGGACGTCGAGCCGTTGCGGGCCAACCTCGCGAACGTGTTCGAGGGCGTCGACGAGTACGTCGAGGTGGTCGACCCCGTCGTCGGCCCGGAGGTGGCCCAGGCGACGCTGTCCGGCGACCTCGTGGCGATCGCCGGGGCGCTGGCCCAGGGGCTGCGCCACTACGAGGCCGGTCGGCCCGTCGAGGCGCTGTGGTGGTGGCAGTTCTCCTACCTGTCCGACTGGGGGGAGCGCGCGTCGTCGGCCCTGCGCACGGTGCAGACGATCCTGGCGCACCTGCGGCTCGACGTGGACGACGACGTGGCCGCCGAGGCGGAGTACGACGCGCTGCAGCCCTGACCAGGGCGGACGTCGGGTACGCCCGACCGAGCCCCGACCCCGAGCCCCGGGCCTCAGGCCACCCGCACCCCGCGCGGCAGCGTGCGCTGCGGGATGCGGAGCCGGCGCACGGCGGTGACGTAGCCGGCCACGCCGAGCAGGACGGTGAACGCCAGGCCCCACGGCCACACCGGCACCGTGGACGGTCGCGGGCGGTCGGTCGGCAGGGTCGCCTGTCCCATCGGCCCCCAGCACTCGTTCGAGACACCCGTGGCACCCGCACGCGCGGTGCGGACCTCCTCGCGGATGGCCGCGAACGGTGACGTGATCGACCGCAGGTCCTGCTGCGGCACGGCCGAGGCGTCGGAGACGACGACGAACGGGTTGGCCGCCAGCAGCCACCAGGTCCGCTCGGTGTGGACCACGTCTCGCGTCTCGGTGCGCCATTCGCACGCGGGCACCACCGAGCTGTCGCCCAGGACCGTGCCACTGCTGAGGGTGGCGCTGCCGGTGCAGGACGTGTCGCCCAGGGCATTGGACTCGCACTGCTGCGACGACGGCGAGACGCCCCATACGCGCACCTGCTCCTGGGAGGTGTTCGCGGGCAGCGTCAGGCCGAAGAAGACGAGGGTGAACACCGCCAGGGCCGACACGCCGAGGAAGGTCAGGACGGTGGAGCCGGCCGTCCGGGCGGTCAGCGCCGAGAACCCGACGCCCATGCCGCACACCGACGCGAGGATCACGGCGGTCACCACCACGACGCTGACCAGCGTGATCACCCTCGTCCCGCCCATCGCCACCGCGAGCCCGTAGAACGGGAGGCTGGCCACCAGGAAGGCGGTGGCGGCGGCGAACGCCCCGAGCAGCTTGCCGGTGGCGATCTCGGCCGGGGTCAGCAGGGTCACCTGGACGGTGGCGAGCGTGCCGGCGGCACGGTCGCCGTTCACGGCGGTCGACGACAGGGTCGGGGTGACCAGCAGCCCCAGCCCCAGCACCAGGAACGTCACGACGAAGAACAGCAGCGGGCCGCGGTGCAGCGGGGAGGTGTCGTGACCCGTCAGCGTGCCCAGGGCTCCGGTGGTGAGCGCGGTGATGGCGCCGACCACGAGGAACCAGACCACCAGCGCGACGATCCAGCGGGTGGACCGCACCCGCTGCCGCAGCTCCAGGGCCGCCACCGTGCGCACCCCGTGCCAGGACAGCCGCCACGTGCCGTTCATCGCCGCTCCTCGTCCAGGGCCAGGTAGGCCTGCTCCAGCACCCCGCCGGCGGGGGCGATCGAGACGAGCGGCACCCCGGCCGCCACCGCGTCCCGCACCAGCCGGGCGGCGCCCTCGTCCCCGTCGACGTCGATCAGCACGCCGTCGTCGTCGGGCCGCCAGGCGGCGTGCACCGAGGTGAGCCAGCCCTGCAGCGCCTCCGCGTCCAGCGCGCGCACCCGCCAGGGCCGCCGGCTGCCCGCGGTGCCGAGGGTCGCCTCCGTGTCGCCGGTCAGCACCGTCCGGCCGCGGGACAGGAACACCGCGTCGTCGGCCATCTCCTCCAGCTCGGACAGCACGTGGCTGGACACCAGCACCGTGCGGCCCTCGTCGGCCAGCCGCCGCAGCAGCTCGCGCAGGTCGACGCGCGATCGCGGGTCCAGACCGGACGCGGGCTCGTCGAGCAGCAGCACCGCCGGGTCGTGCACCAGGGCCCGAGCCAGTCCCAGCCGCTGCTTCTGGCCGCGTGACAGCACCGCCGCGGGCCGGTCGGCGTACTCCGAGAGGTGGACCAGGGCGAGCAGCTCGTCGACGCGGGCGCCGACGGACGCCGCGGGCAGCCGGTACGCGGCGGCGAACGTCCGCAGCACCTCCCGTGCCGTCAGCGAGTCCCACGTGCCGAACGTGTCCGGCATCCACCCGGTCCGGGCCCGTGCGGCGGGGCCGTCCGTCACCGGGTCGTACCCGTCGATGCTCACCGTGCCCGCATCAGGCGCCAGCAGCCCTGCCAGCACCAGCAGCAGCGTCGTCTTCCCGGACCCGTTGGGCCCCACCAGCGCGGTGACCCGACCGGCGCGGGCGTGCAGGTCGACGCCGTCCAGCGCCCGCACGGCGCCGAAGCTGCGGACCACGCCCGCGGTGCGGATCCCGTCCGGGCCGCCTGGTCCGGGCGAGCCAGGGTGCGGAGGGACGGCCGAGGCAGCGACGTCGCTGGTCATGGCTCGACGGTAGGGGTCGGGCACCGGGCGCCGTGCCCGGTTTCTGAGGGGATCCTGTGCCGGGACTGCGCCGGTTCGTGGCGCGGCCGACCGGCAGGCCGTCCGTCCGCCGCCCGGCCCGGGTCCGGGTTCGGGTCCGGGAGGTAGGGTCCGCCACCGTGACCGTGTCCGGCCTGCACCTGACGCTCGCGACGGTCGGCCTGCTGATGCTCGCCGGGTTCACCGCCGGCTGGGTCGACGCGGTGGTCGGCGGCGGTGGGCTGGTGCAGCTGCCGGCACTGCTGCTGGTCCCCGGCATCACGCCCGTGCAGGCGCTGGCCACCAACAAGGTGGCCGGGATCATGGGCACGTCGGTCAGCGCGCTGACCTACTACCGGCGGGTGCAGCCCGGTCTGTCCACGGCAGGGCCGATGGCGATGACCGCCCTGGCCGGCGCTGCCGGGGGAGCGGCCCTCGCGGGGCTGCTGCCCTCCTCCGTGTTCAAGCCGGTCATCCTCGTGGCGCTGGTGCTGGTGGGCGCCTACACGGTGGCGCGGCCGCGGGTGGGTCGGGCCACCGACCTGCGCTGGACCGGCGCCCGGCACCGGGCCGTGGCGCTCACGCTCGGCCTGGTGCTGGGCGCGTACGACGGCCTGCTCGGCCCCGGTACGGGGTCGTTCCTGGTGATCGCCCTGGTCGGCGTCGTCGGCTACGGGTTCCTCGAGGCGTCGGCGCAGGCGAAGGTCGTCAACGTCGCCACCAACCTCGGTGCCCTGCTGGTCTTCACGCTGGAGGGAGCACCGCTGTGGCGGCTCGGGCTGCTGGTCGGTGGGGCCAACATCGCCGGCGCGTACCTCGGGGCCCGGACGGCGGTGGCGCGGGGCAGCGCCTTCGTCCGCATCGTCTTCGTCGTGGTCGTTGCCGCGCTGATCGCCCGGCTCGCGGTCGACGTGCTGGGCTGACCAGCGCGGACGTCTCGGAGCGCACCGGTCCCGAGCTGGGCCGTCCGTCATGCGGAAACCCGTCGGTCCGCATCGTGGGCCGACCTAGACTCGCAGGCGCCCCTCGTCCGATCGCGGTCTGATCGCGCAACCCATCCGGAGCGCACCCTCGTGGCCCTCATCGTGCAGAAGTACGGCGGCTCGTCCGTCTCTGACGCCAGCAGCATCAAGCGCGTCGCGAAGCGGGTCGCCGAGGCGAAGCGTGCCGGCAACGACGTGGTGGTGGTCGTCTCGGCGATGGGCGACACGACCGACGAGCTGATCGACCTCGCCCACCAGGTGACCCCGCTGCCGCCCGAGCGCGAGATGGACATCCTGCTGACCGCCGGCGAGCGGATCTCCATGTCGCTGCTGGCGATGGCGATCGACCAGCTCGGCGTCGAGGCGAAGAGCTTCACCGGCCAGCAGGCCGGCGTGATCACCGACGAGACGTACGGCAAGGCGCGCATCATCGACGTCACGCCGAGCCGCATCACCAAGACCCTGTCCAAGGGCCAGGTCGCGATCGTCGCCGGCTTCCAGGGCGTCAACCTGGCCACCAACGACGTGACCACGCTCGGCCGCGGCGGCAGCGACACCACCGCCGTGGCGCTCGCAGCGGCTCTCGAGGCCGACGTCTGCGAGATCTACACGGACGTCGACGGCGTCTTCACGGCCGACCCGCGCATCGTGCCGAGCGCCCGCAAGCTCGACCGGATCAGCTACGACGAGATGCTCGAGATGGCCGCCAGCGGCGCGAAGGTGCTCATGCTGCGCTGCGTCGAGTACGCCCGCCGCTACCAGGTGCCGGTGCACGTCCGGTCCTCGTTCTCCACCCACACCGGGACGCTCGTCACCGACGCGCCCGACACCACCCAGGAGGTTCCCGTGGAGCAGCCGATCATCTCGGGCGTCGCGCACGACCGCTCCGAGGCGAAGATCACCGTGGTCGGCGTGCCGGACGTGCCGGGCAAGGCCGCCAAGATCTTCACGGTGGTCGCCGGCGCCGGCGTCAACATCGACATGATCGTGCAGAACGTGTCCGCGGCCCGCACGGGCCTGACGGACATCTCGTTCACGCTCCCCGCGACGGACGGCAGCGTCGGCATGGCGGCGCTGGCGGAGCACCAGCCGGAGATCGGCTACGCGTCCCTGCAGTACGACGACACCATCGGCAAGCTCTCGCTGATCGGCGCGGGCATGCGCTCGCACCCGGGCGTCAGCGCCAAGCTGTTCGAGGCGCTGTCCGAGGCCGGTGTGAACATCGAGATGATCTCCACGTCCGAGATCCGCATCTCCGTGGTGACCCGGGCCGACTCGCTCGACGAGGCGGTCCGCGCGGTGCACACGGCGTTCGGGCTGGACACGGAGTCGGACGAGGCCGTCGTGTACGGCGGGACGGGGCGGTGAGCGGGATGAGCGGTGTGAACGTCGCAGTGGTCGGGGCCACCGGGCAGGTCGGTGGCGTGATGCGCCGGCTGCTGGCCGAGCGCGAGTTCCCGGTCGCGTCGATCCGGTACTTCGCGTCGGCGCGGTCCGCGGGGCGGACGCTGCCCTGGGGCGACGACGAGATCACGGTCGAGGACGTCGCGACGGCGGACCTGTCCGGCATCGACATCGCCCTGTTCTCCGCCGGCGGGGCGACGTCCAAGGAGCAAGCGCCGCGCTTCGCCGCAGCCGGTGCCCTGGTGGTCGACAACTCCTCCGCCTGGCGCAAGGACCCGCGTGTCCCGCTGGTGGTCAGCGAGGTGAACCCGCACGCGCTCGACGACATCCCGCTGGGCATCGTCGCCAACCCGAACTGCACCACGATGGCCGCGATGCCGGTGCTCAAGCCGCTGCACGACGAGGCCGGGCTGCGCCGCCTGATCGTCTCGACCTACCAGGCCGTGTCCGGGGCCGGCCTCGCCGGTGCGCAGGAGCTCGACTCGCAGGTGCGCGCCGCCGTCGAGGAGGACACGCTCGGGCTGGTGCACGACGGCTCCGCCGTGCACTTCCCCGCGCCGGCCAAGTTCCCGCGGACGATCGCCTTCGACGTGGTCCCGTTCGCGGGGAACCTGGTGGACGACGGCCTGCGCGAGACCGACGAGGAGCAGAAGCTCCGCAACGAGTCCCGCAAGATCCTCGAGATCCCGGACCTGCTCGTCTCGGGCACGTGCGTGCGGGTGCCGGTGTTCACCGGCCACTCGCTGTCGGTCAACGCCGAGTTCGAGCGGCCGCTGTCCGTCGAGCGGGCCTACGAGATCCTGGCCGACGCCCCCGGCGTGCAGGTCGAGGACATCCCGACGCCGCTGCTGGCGGCCGGCAAGGACCCGTCGTACGTCGGCCGTATCCGCACCGACGAGGGCGCGCCCGAGGGGCGCGGTCTCGCGCTGTTCGTGTCCAACGACAACCTGCGCAAGGGTGCCGCGCTCAACGCCATCCAGATCGCCGAGCTGCTGGTCGCCCGCCGCTTCGCCACGGCCTGACCGCGCTCGGACGGCCCCGGCACCCGACGGTGCCGGGGCCGTCCTGCGTCGTCGGCCGCTCGCCCGTTCGCCCGTTCGCAGCTCAGGCGCCGGAGGCCACCACCACGGTCATCACCAGGCACAACGCGCCGGCGACGACGGCGAACCAGGCCCGACCGCGTCCGTGGCCGCCGGACGACGCACGTCGGATCGCGACGACGCCGAGCGCCACCGACAGCAGCCCGACCACCGCACCGAACGCGGCCCCGGCCGTTCCCGCCATGGCCATGAACCACGCGAAGAGCGCGAACAGCCCGACGTAGCCGGCGACGATCGACTGCCACGAGCGGCCCACCGGCAGCACCCAGTGCAGACCGTTGCTCGGCCCCATGTCGCTGCCGACGGGGGTCGCCGGACCGTACGCGGCCGCGGCGTAGGCCCCGGGCGTGTACCCGGGCGCGTAGGGACCGGACGCGTACCCCGGCACCAGTGCAGCGGGCGCGGCGACCGGAGTCACGTGCTCGGTCCATCGGCTGCCGTCGAACCAGCGGACGACGTTCGGCGTGGACCCGTCCGGGTACCAACCCGCGGGTGGAAGCGGCGCGCTCATTCCGCTCGCATCGTCAGGTACCGGCGCGCCCTTGAGCGCCGTCACCCCTCAGTGCGACAGCATCTCGTCCGCCAGCCGGGCTGCGCGGACGGCGCCCTCCGCGACGGCGTCGGCGCAGAGCACCAGCCAGGCCGCGACCCGGTCCGGTTCACCGGTGGCGAAGCCCGCGGCGGTGGCCTGGTACACCAGCGGCGCGTCCGCCCAGGCGGGCTCCGCGACGGCGCACCCGGTCGGGTCGAGGCCGCCCGCGGTGACGGCGAGCCGGGCGACGGCACGGGCGACCGCGCCGTTGGCGGCGGTGAACGGCCGCAGCGCCAGCAGCTCGCCGTGCAGCACGGCGGCGACCACCCCGGCAGGGGCGGCGGTGCGGTGGACGGCCTCGGTCAGCACGGCCAGCCGGTGGCCGACGTCCGCACCGGCCGGCGCGGCTCCCAGACCGGCGAGGTCGGCGGTCGGGCGGTCGCCGCGGGGGCGGCCCAGCTCCTCGTCGGGAACCCTGCCCGTCGCCGCGAGGGTGTGCAGCCGCGCGAGCAGCTGGCCCAGCGGGAGCGGGCCGAGGGTGCCCCTGCCGTCGCCGACCCGACCCGGTGCACCGAGGTCCGGCATCAGGCGCTCGACGGCCGCGTGCGTCCGCACCGCGCCACGGACGACGTCGTCCGTCGGCCCCTGTGCGGGTGCGCCGGCGGCCAGCGCCTGCACGTTCTCGACCGGTACCCGCACGCCGTCCAGCGCGGCGCTCGCCCGGGCTGCCTCGAGGCCGGCGCGCACCCGCACCTCGGACCAGCGCCGCCGCATCGCGGGATGCCGGCGCAGCTCGGTGCAGGCGTCCCGGGCCCTGGTCACGGCGGCGGGGACGCCGGGGAGGGCCGCCAGCCCCGCCAGCACGTCGTCAGCGGGCTCGGTCGCGGGGCTCACGGGACCAGTCTGCCGGGCGCCGCGCCGAGGCTCGACGTCCCGCGGGTGGGCGAGCGGTCCACCACCCGCACGGTCCGGGACCGTTCAGCGCACATGACGACGGCCCTTGACCAGCACTTCTGCCGGTCAAGGGCCGTCGTCGTCTCCGGGTCGGGGTGGCGGGATTCGAACCCACGACCTCTTCGTCCCGAACGAAGCGCGCTACCAAGCTGCGCCACACCCCGGAGGAACCTGGCAAGGATAGCCGACGCCGCCACGGGCGAGGAAATCGCCTCCGAGGCGCCGGAGGCAGTGCCCGGACAGCACGACCTCGGGGCCGTCGGCCGGCTCGGACTCAGCGCGGGACGAGCGTCAGCAGCGTCGCCTCGGGCCGCACCGCGAACCGCACGGGCGCGTACGGCGAGGTCCCGAGCCCGGCCGAGACGTGCAGCCACATCGAGTCGCCGCCGCCCGGGCGGTCCGGGCGCGGACCCGGCCAGCCGTGCAGACCCTTCGCCCGCCGCGTGTCGAGGTCGGAGTTGGTCACCAGCGCGCCCCAGAACGGCAGACCCAGCTGTCCGCCGTGGGTGTGCCCGGCGATGGCCAGGTCGACGCCGTCGTCGAGCATCGCGTCCAGCACCCGCCGGTACGGCGCGTGCGTGACGCCGACGTGCAGGTCCACCGGGCTCCCGGCGCCCCGCACGTCGTCCGGGCCGCCCGCGGCGGGGAAGCGGTCGCGATCGAGGTGGGCGTCGTCCGTGCCGACCAGCGAGATGCGCCGACCGTCGACGTCGAGCACCCCTCGGTGGTTGTCCAGGTCCACCCATCCGGCCGACGTGAACCGCCGCACCAGCTCACGCCACGGCAGCGCCACCGGCTCCACCTGCGCGGTGCGGGCGTCCGGCTGCAGGTAGCGCGCCGGGTTCTTGGGCTGCGGGGCGACGTAGTCGTTGGAGCCGAGGGCGAAGGCACCCGGCACCTCCAGCAGCGGCTCGAGCGCCTCGAGCAGCGCGGGCATCGCGTCCAGGTGCGCCCAGTTGTCGCCGGTGTTCACGACGACGTGCGGCCGCGTGGTCGCCAGGTCGCGGACCCAGTCGACCTTGCGCCGCTGGCCGGGTGTCAGGTGCAGGTCGGACACGTGCAGCACGCGCAGGGGCGCCTGCCCGGGGGCCAGCACGGGGACGGTCGCCTCACGTAGCGCGTACCAGTGGACCTCGACGAGGGCGCCCCACGCGAGCGCGCCGACGCCGGCCAGCGCCAGGGCGCCGGTCGTCCGGCTCAGGGCTCCCATCAGCCGTGCTGCTTCCCGCCGCCCTGGCCTCCTGGACCGGGTCCGGGGCCCGCTGTCGGGCCGGTGGCGGCCCCGCCGCCAGGCGGCGGCTGGTTGTCCGCCGGCTGGCCGTTGGAGATCACCAGCGTGACGGTCGACCCCGGCGTCGCGGTGCCCGTGGGCGACTGGCTCGCCACCGAGCCGGCCGCCACGGAGGAGGACACCTGGTTCGGCGACACCTGGACGGTGAACCCGGCGTTCTGCAGCGTCGACGTCGCCTGGTCCTGGGGCTGTCCGACGACGTTCGGCACGCCCACCTGCTTGCCGTACAGCTGGTCGCTGCCCACCGCCGGGAAGTTCGGCACGTTCTGGCCGGCCATGATCCGCATCATGAACCGCTTCCACGTCGGTGCCGAGATGTCGGAGCCGAAGGGTCCCTGGTAGTAGGTCTTGCCGTTGATCGTCTCGCCGTGCAGCGTCTTCTGCTGCTCCGTGATCTGGCCGGACCACACCGCGGTGGCCCGCAGCGGCGTGAAGCCGACGAACCACAGCTCCTCGTTGAACGTCGTCGTGCCGGTCTTGCCGGCAGCCGGGAACGGCGGTGCGCCGACGGCCTTGGCCGTGCCGTTCCAGACGTTGCTCATCGCGTAGTCCATCGCGGCGGCATACTGCGGCTCGACCTTCTGCTGGCAGTCGGCGCTGGGCACGTTGAGCTTGTTGCCGGTCGCGTCCGTGACGCTGGTGATGGCGATCGGCTTGCAGAACACGCCGCCGGAGGCGAACGCCGCGTAGGCGCCGGCCATCATCAGCGGCGACGTCTGCTCCGAACCGAGGATGTTGCCCGCGTACGCCCCGAACGGCACGCCGCCCTGGGGGTCGCCCGAGGCGTCCTTCTCGTTCGGGTCACCGGCGCGCAGCACGCCGAGGTCCGCTGCCCCGTTGACGATGTTGCACAGGTTCAGCTGCAGGCCCATCGCGATGAACGCGGAGTTCACCGAGTTGGCCGTCGCGCTGAGCACCGTCTGGGGGTAGTTCTGGTTGCTCTCGGAGTTGCTGAACTTGTAGACGCCGGACAGCTTGCCCTTGCAGGAGGTGAACTGCGACAGGTTGTACTGCAGCGGCGTCGCGTTGACCTTCTCGTTGAGCGAGTGGCCTTGGCGCAACCACTCCAGCAGCGTGAAGGCCTTGTAGCTCGAGCCGGGGGAGAACCCGCGCGAGCCGCCGTACTCGAAGCTCGTGTTGAAGTTCAGCGCCGTCTCACCCGGGCCGGCATTCTGCATCGGGTTGTAGACGCGGTTCTCCGCCATCGACGTGATCTTGCCGGTGCCGGGCTCGACGGAGACCAGCGCGCTGCCGATGCCCGACGGGTCGTTCACCGGCACGCCGGCCTTGACCTCCTCGTCGGCCGCCGCCTGCTCACCCGGGATCAACGTGGTGGTGATCGTCAGGCCGCCGCGGTACAGCAGGGCCTGCCGGTCGGACTGCGTCTTGCCGAACGCCGGGTCGTTGAGGATCACCTTGGTGACGTAGTCGCAGAAGAAGCCCGAACCGGCGACCGTGTCGTTCGCCGTCATGCAGCCCTGCTTGATCGGCGTGACGTGCAGGGTGTCCTTCAGCGGGGTGGCGACGCCCTTGTCGTGCTCCGCCTGTGTGATGTAGCCCTGCTGGTACATCAGGTCCAGCACGGTGTCGCGACGGTTCTGCGAGTCGGCCGGGTTCAGCACCGGGTCCCACTTCGTCGGGCTCTGCGTGATCCCGGCGATCGTCGCCGCCTCGAGGTAGGTCAGGTCCTTGGCGTGCTTGCCGAAGAAGTACTCCGCAGCCGACTCCACGCCGTAGATCGAGGACCCGCCGAACTGGGCGATGTTGAGGTACTTCTCGAGGATCTGGTCCTTGGTCATCGTCTTCTCGAGCGTGATGGCCAGCTTCGCCTCGCGCAGCTTGCGTGCCATGCCGGAGGATCCGGAGTTGTCCCGTGCGTCAGCGAGCGCCTGCGCCCGCTGCGCGGGGTCCGGGATGGCGAGCGCCGCCTCGATCAGCACGTTCTTCACGTACTGCTGCGTCAGCGTCGAGGCGCCCTCCTTCTGGCCGACGAGCGTGTTGATCGCCGCTCGAGCCATGCCCTGCACGTCGATCCCGGAGTGCTCGTAGAACCGCTTGTCCTCGACCGCGATCACGGCCTTCTGCATGATCGGCGCGATCTGCGCGAGCGGCACCACCACGCGGTTCTGGTCGTAGAAGGTGGCCAGCACCTTCCCGTCCGCGGCGAGGATGGTCGACTTCTGCGGCAGGGGCTTCTGCTCCAGCTCGGTGGGCAGCCCGTCGAAGGCCTTGACCGTCATGCTGGTGGTGCCGTCCGCGACCGCGACGGCGGGCAGGGCGAGGCCCGCGGCCAGCACGCCGCCGACGCCGGCGACCAGCACCAGCGCCAGGAACAGGGCCAACGCCTGGCCGGGCCGGATGAAGCGACCGTGCGTACGGGGCGAGCGGGCAGGGGACGCCATGCCCGCCAGGGTAACGGCGACACCTGACCCGTTCCCGTGGACCCCCCCGTGCGAGCCGGGTCTGCACGGTATGTGCACACCGCGGGACTGCCTGCGCACGGCGGGGACGTTCGTCCCGGTTACCTGTGCTGGACAGCAAGATCAGGACGTTCGTGGCATCACGGACACACCTGGACGGTTGTCTGGTAGCGCTTCCACGCTTCTCACCAGGCAGGATGACCCGAACGGCGGCTCGTCAAGCGGTACTACTCCCCGGTACGGTCCCCCACCAGGGGGCACTCGGGGGGGTGCCCGCGTGACAAGGAGGTGCGCGATGGCCTGGACATCGCGGGAGGGCCACTGGACCGCGTCGGCAGCCTGCGGCAAGGGCAAGCTGGCGCCGGACGCCCTGTTCGTCGAGGGATCGGCGCAACGGGACGCCCGGTCGGTGTGCGGCACGTGCCCGGTACGGCTGGAGTGCCTGGCCGACGCGCTCGACAGCCGGATGGACTTCGGGGTGTGGGGCGGCATGACCGAGCGGGAGCGGCGTGCGCTGCTGCGTCGTCGCCCCGAGGTCCGGTCGTGGCGCAGCGAGCTCGCCACCGCCGGCGACGTGCGCTGACGGCCCAGCCGAGGTCCGCTGCGGCACCGCTGGTGGACAGCGGCGGGCGTCCATCGGACCGGCGTCGGGCCGTCGCCTAGGGTGGGTGCATGGCCACTGCCTGGGAGTACGCGACCGTCCCGCTGATCGTCCACGCCACCAAGGCGATCCTCGACCAGTGGGGGGTGGACGGCTGGGAGCTGGTCACCGTCCTGCAGGGCCAGGACGGCAACCTCGTCGCCTACCTCAAGCGCCCGCGGGAGGCCTGATGTCCGTCGCCGACCGTCTGGCTGAGCTGGGTCTGCAGCTGCCGTCCTCCGCCGCGCCCGTCGGCGCCTACGTGCCCGCGGTGCGCACCGGCTCGTACGTGTGGACGTCCGGCCAGCTGCCGTTCGTCGCCGGCGGGCTGACCGTCACGGGGATCGTCGGGCTGACGCCCGGTCAGGTCACGCCGCCGGCCGCCACCGAGCAGGCGCGCATCGCGGCGCTGAACGCGCTCGCCGCCGTCGGGAGCTTGTTGGCCGGTCCCGGTGGGGACCCCGTCGCGGCCCTGGACCGGGTGGTGCGGGTGGTCAAGGTGGTCGGGTTCGTCGCGAGCGACCCGACGTTCACCGGCCAGCCGGCCGTGCTGAACGGTGCGAGCGAGCTGCTGCACGCGCTGCTCGGCGACGCGGGCGTGCACGCGCGCTCGGCGGTCGGGGTCGCGGCGCTGCCGCTCGGTTCGCCGGTCGAGGTGGAGCTGGTCGTCGAGGTCGCCTGAGCGGCGGCGCTCAGCGCGCGCGCCGCTCCAGGCGGTCGACGTCGAGCAGCACCACGGCACGGCCCTCTCGGCGGACCCACCCGCGTGCGGCGAAGTCGGCCAGCGCCTTGTTCACCGTCTCGCGGGACGCGCCGACCAGCTGGGCCAGCTCCTCCTGCGTCAGGTCGTGCGCCACGCGGATGCCGTCGTCCACCGGTCGGCCGAACCGGCTCGACAGGTCAAGGAGCGCCTTCGCCACGCGGCCCGGCACGTCGGAGAACACCAGGTCCGCCAGCGCCTCGTTGGTGCGGCGCAACCGGCGAGCGAGCGCCTGCAGCAGGTGCTCGGCGACGGCCGGGGTGGACGCCAACCAGGTCTGCAGGTCGTGGTGACCCATCTCCAGCACCACGGCGTCGGAGATCGCGGTGGCGGTCGCGGTGCGCGTGCCGGGGTCGAACAGCGAGAGCTCGCCGATCATCTCGCCGGGGCCCAGCACGGCGAGCAGGTTCTCCCGGCCGTCGCTGGAGCGGGTGCCCAGCTTGATCTTGCCCTCGCGGATCACGTAGAGCCGGTCGCCCGGCTCGCCCTCGTGGAACAGCACGTCCCCGCGGCCGACGTCGATGCTCTTCATCGACGCGATCAGCGTGCGTGCGGAGTCCGGCTCGAGGCCCGCGAAGAGCGGGGCGGTCAGCACCACGTCGTCAGCCACGATCAGTCCACCTTCCCGCAGGCGCCGAAGGGACGGCGTCAGCGCTCAGTCTGCCCCATGGCGGTCTCGCAGGTCAGTTGCGCGTCTCGTGCTCCGGGACGGGTCCCAGCACGGCGTCCGGCTGCCCCGCCAGGTGCCCGATCAGCCGTTCGGTGGCGGCCGCCAGCGCGGCGTCGACCCCTTCCTGGTACCGCACCAGCCGGCTGTCCAACGCCCGGAGGGCGGTGAGCTGGTCGAGGTGGGTGCCGGAGCGGTGGCCGCCCAGCACGGCCTCGAGCTCATCGGGTCGGGGCACGTCCAGCCCCACGTCGAGGGGCAGCTGGAAGGCGAGCTCCTCACCGAGCGGCTGCGGACCGACGGCACGGGCGACGATGAGGTCGAGGCGCGCGCGGACCAGCCGCCGCCACCAGCCGACGCGGGAGCGCTCGGCGCGCAGGGCGCGGTGGTCCAGCCGGAGGGTGTGGACGTCGAGCACGTGCTGCGTGGTCACCGCACCTCCGTCCCGTGGTCTCCTGGTGTCTGGTTCGGGACGTCGGGCCCCCGACTTGAGCGCCACCACCCGGACGCCCGTCCAGATTCACTCGGGCGGACGTACCGCCGCCTCCCTGTGCGGGGCCGGTTACCCCGGACGGCCGAACGTGCGGGCGGACGCGGGAGCAGGCCGCCCGGCGGCCGTGTCGGAGCCCCCGCGTAACCTGCGACGGTGACCCTGGTTCCCGACGAGTCCACGCTCGCGCGCACCCGACGAGCACGTCGCATCGACCGCGCGCTGGCGGTCCGCTTCCCTGACGCGCACATCGAGCTGGACTTCCGCACGCCGTTCGAGCTGCTGGTCGCCACCGTCCTGTCGGCGCAGACCACCGACGTGCGCGTCAACCTGACCACCCCGGCACTCTTCGCACGGTTCCCGGACGCCGCCGCGATGGCGGCGGCGGACCCGACCGAGCTCGAGGAGATCCTGCGGCCCACCGGGTTCTTCCGCGCCAAGACGCGGGCCGTCATCGGCATCGGCCAGGCGTTGGTCGAGCGGTTCGGCGGTGAGGTGCCCGGCCGGATGAAGGACCTGGTGACGCTGCCGGGGGTGGGGCGCAAGACGGCGAACGTGGTGCTGGGCAACGCGTTCGGTATGCCCGGCCTGCCCGTGGACACCCACGTGCTGCGACTGTCCGGCCGGCTCGGGTTCACGGAGAGCGACGACCCGGTGCAGGTGGAGCAGGACCTGTGCGCCCTGCTGCCGCGCAAGGACTGGACGATGGCCTCGCACCACCTGATCTTCCACGGCCGCCGGATCTGCTTCGCGCGCAAGCCTGCGTGCGGCGCGTGCCCGGTGTTCGCGCTGTGCCCGTCGGCGGGGATGGGGGAGAACGACCCGGTCAAGGCCGCCGCGATGGTGAAGGGCTGACCCCCGGACGCGACGCCGGAGCGCGGGCCAGGGGTGGCCCGACGCGAACGCCGTGGGGTCGGACGAGGGTCTCGGCGAGCCTCAGACGAGGGTCTCGGCGAGCCAGTCCAGGAGCAGGGCGGTCAGCCGCTCGGGTGCCTCGTCGGACACGTAGTGGCCCACGCCGCGCAGCAGCTCGTAGCGGTAGGGACGGGCGAGCGCCGCAGCCGTCGACCTGTGCAGGGCGGCAGCGGCCGGGGTGCACACCCCGTCGCGGTCACCGTGCACCTGCAGCGTCGGCAGCGGCCGTGCGCGCTCGAACGCGGCGAGGTAGCGACGGCCGTCCAGCCGGGGGCGGGACCGCAGCAGCCACCGGACCTGCTCCAGCTGGCTGTGGGCGGCGAACGGCACCCGCAGCGCCCGGGTGTACGCCTCGACGGTGGCCGCGTCCGGGCGACCCCGGCCGCCGCTGAGACCCGTCAGCAGGCGCGCTGCGAGGTCGCCCTCGGTCAGCGCCCGCTCCGGGACGGAGGGCAGCTGCACGTAGGCCAGGCGGCGGGCCGCGGCGGGCCGCACCGTGGTGGGACCGACGTCGAGCGGGTGCGGGCAGGACAGCGCCGCGACGGCGCGCACCGCGTCCCCGTGCAGGGCGGCGGTGGCCCACGCGAGCTGACCGCCGGTGCCGGCGCCGACCAGCACGGCCTGGCCCGCACCCAGGGACCGGATCACGCCGGCGACGTCCGTGGCCAGCGTCGGGGCGTCGTAGCCGTGCGGCGGCTTGTCCGACCCGCCGGTGCCGCGCACGTCCATCGCGGCGACCCGGTACCCGGCCTCGGCCAGCGCCGGCAGCTGGTGCCGCCAGGCCCACCAGTAGGTGAGCACGTCGTGCAGCAGCACCACCAGAGGGGCGTCCCGCTCGTCCGGCCCCGCCAGCGCCACGTGGAACCGCGCGCCGTTGGCCGGCACGAAGCGGTGCTCCCACGGGCCGTCGACGGCGAGCTCGGCGGAGTCGACGGTGCTCATCGGCACGAAACCTACCCGCTGACCGACCGGCGGCGCCGTCGGTGCACCCGGTCCCGCCACGCCAGGGTGCTGCCGCCCAGCACGGCCGCCACCGCGGAGGCCGCGAGCACCGCGACCACCACGTGCTCGTCGTGCGGGCTCCCGGAGCCGAACGCCAGGCCGCCCACCAGGAGCGAGACCGTGAACCCGATCCCGCCCACCAGTCCGACCCCCAGCACGTCGGCCCAGCCCAGCGCCGGTGCGAGGGTGGCGCGCGTGAACCGGGCGACGGCCCAGGTGGCGGCGAGGATGCCCAGCGGCTTGCCCAGCACCAGGCCCGCCGCCACGCCGAGTGCGACGGGATCGTGCGACGCGGCACGAAGCACGTCGCCCGAGATGGTCACCCCCGCCGCCGCCAGCGCGAACACCGGCACCGCGACGCCGGCCGACAGGGGACGCCAGCGGTGCTCCCACCGCTCCGCGGTCGACGCCGCATCGGGGGCCGCGCCGGCCGGGAGGCTGGTCGGCGCGCTGAGCCCCAGCAGCACGCCCGCGATGGTCGCGTGCACGCCGGACGCGTGCAGCAGGGCCCACGCCGTCAGGGCGAGCGGCAGCAGCAGCCACACCGGCGGGCGCGCTCGGCGGGCCAGCACCGCGAACAGGGCGACCGCACCGAGTGAGCCCAGCAGGGGCACCACGGACAGCGAACGGGCGTAGAAGACCGCGATGACGACGATCGCCAGCAGGTCGTCCACCACCGCGAGCGTCAGCAGGAAGGCGCGCAAGGCGGCGGGCAGCGAGCGTCCCACCAGGGACAGCACCCCGACGGCGAAGGCGATGTCCGTGGCCGTCGGCACGGCCCAGCCGACCGGGCGGCCGTCCGCGGAGGTCAGGTTGACGGCGAGGTAGACGAGCGCGGGCACGGCCATGCCGCCGACGGCCGCCACGGCGGGCACCACGGCGGTCGCCGGTCGGCGCAGCTCGCCGGTGACGAGCTCGCGCTTGAGCTCCAGCCCGACGACGAAGAAGAACACCGCCAGCAGCCCGTCGGTCGCCCACTGCCCGAGCGTCAGGTGCAGGTGCACCGCCGCGGGGCCGACGGCGGTCGCCCACGTCGAGCGGTAGCCGGCGGGCCACAGCTGCGCCCACCCGAGCGCGAGGGCCGTCGCGACGAGCAGCAGCACGGCGCCGGTCCGCTCGTCGCGCAGCGTGTCGAGCAGGTTCCGCTCGCTGCCGGGGGTGAGGGCGGCGAAGAGTCGGCGGTGCTCACGTGGTGCGCGGCCGGCACCGACCGGGTCGATGGGTGCGCGCTCAGGCGTCGGGCGCGGGTGCATCTCGCGGCGGGGCGGCACGGGGACCTCCGGGGTCGGCAACAGGACGCCGACCAGGCTTCCCGGCACACCGCCTGCCAGGCTACCGGTGGAGGGCGACTACAGCCCAGCGGTCTCCGTCAGACCGGAGCGGTCGTCTGCCCCGCGCCGTGCCTCCTTCGGCGGGTCGAACCGGTACCCGACGTTGCGCACCGTGCCGATCAGCTGCTCGTGCTCGGGGCCGAGCTTGGCGCGCAGACGCCGCACGTGGACGTCGACCGTGCGGGTGCCCCCGTAGTAGTCGTAGCCCCACACCTCCTGGAGCAGCTGCGCGCGGGTGAACACCCGTCCCGGGTGCTGCACCAGGTACTTCAGCAGCTCGAACTCCTTGTAGGTGAGGTCGAGCGGCTGACCGCGCAGCCGGGCGGTGTACCCGCCCGCGTCGATGGTCAGCTCGCCGGCGCTGATCTCCAGCGGCGCGTCCTCGTAGGCGGCGGTCGCCGCACGCTCCATCACCAGGCGGAAACGGGTCTCCACCTCGGCCGGGGTCGCGTTCTCCAGCACGATGTCGTCCGCGCCCCACTCGGCGGTCACCACGGTGAGGCCGCCCTCGGTCAGCACCAGGATCAGCGGGACCGTCAGGCCGGTGGCGCGCAGCAGCCGGCACGTGGTGCGCGCCGTCACCAGGTCACGGCGTGCGTCGAGCACGACGATGTCTGCGTCCGGGGCGTCCACGAGAGCGGACGGTTCCACCGGTAGGACCCGCACCCGGTGCGACAGCAGGCCGAGTGCGGGCAGCACCTGCGCGGACCCCCCGGACGCCGGAGTGAGGAGCAGCAGGTCTGCCACCAGGACCTCCAGGCGCGCGAGTGAGCACACGGTACCGCGCGCTGCGCAGGCGTAGGCCGAGCCGTCCGCGGCACGGCATCTGCGAGAATCCCAGCGTGCTGACCCCCGCCCCCGCGCCGCTGCCTGCGCTCGGCGGCCCCGGGCAGGTGGTGGCGCGATGACCATCGCCACCCGGTCGGTGGCCACGGCCGCCCTCGCCGCGGCGGTCGCGCTCGCCGGCTACCTGCACCCGACGGCCCTCGTGGGTGCGGGTTTCGTGCTCGTCGTGCTGCTGGCGCTCGGCTGGCCGTGGCTCGCCCGGCTGCCCTTCCCGCCCGGCTCGTCGGCCGTGATCGGCCTCGCCGGGGCCGGGGCGCTGTACGCCGTCGCGTTCGTCACGGCGTCGTCGGACCTGTCCGCGCTGTCCATCGCGATGGCCGGGGCGCTGCTGCTGGCCTTCGTCAACGAGCTGCTGCGCCGGGACGGGCGCGTGCGGATGGTCGAGTCGGTGTCCGGCACGGCGGCCGGTGCCGTGATCGCGCTGACCGCCTCCGGGTGGGCCGCGGCCGACGCGCTGTCCGGCGGACCGACGCTGGTGGTCACCGGCGCGGTGGCGCTCGCGGTCGGCTCCGCGGTGTCCGCCCTGGCCGTCGCGCGGTGGGTGAGCGCGGTCACCACCGTGCTCTCGGCAACCGGGGTCGGTGCGCTGGTCAGCATCCCGCTCGCCTCGTTCAGCCCGGCCGTCGGCGCGCTGCTGGGCGGGGCGGTGGGCGTGCTGGTCGCCGCGATGGACGCCCTGTTCGACGGGATGCCGGAGCTGCGGCGGCGGATGCCGGCGCTGGCCGCGATCGCCCTGCCCGTGTGCGTGACCGGCATGGTGCTGTACGTGGTCGGGCGGGTGCTGGTCCGGTGACCGTGGCCCGCGTGGTGCTGGTCGTGGCGGTGCTGGCGGCGGCGGTCCTGGTGGGCCTCGCGTGGCAGCGGCGCAACGGCCGGTTCACCGCAGTGCCGACGGCCGTGCTGGCGGCCGCTGACCTGACCGACGGGCCGCACGTCCACGGGCCAGGCGTGGAGCGCCTGACGAGCGCGGAGATCGGCGTGGAGCCCGGGACGCGTGCGACCTTCGTCCAGCTGTCCAGCGAGGTGTGCACGCCCTGCCGGCGCACCCACGCGGTGCTCGCCGATCTCGCTGCTCAAGAAGCTGGTGTCCGGCATGTGGACCTGGACGTCGCGCAGCACCTGGACCTCGTGCGACGCTTCGACGTGATGCGTACCCCGACCGTCCTGCTGATCGACGGCGCCGGTGTCGTCGTCGGGCGGATGTCCGGGGCGACCGACCGGCGTCAGGCGCTCGCTGCCCTGGAGGCCTGCCCGCCTCCGGCCGACGGCTGTCCGCGCGGGACCATCGCCGGCTGAGCCCCGCTGCGGCGGAGGCGTCCGGCCCCGCCGCGGTCCCGGTGCACGTGCGCTGCACGTCCACCACCCCCCGGCATCGGATGGTCCCGGCCCCGCGCCCTGGCGCACCCGCGCCCCGCACCAGCCCCCGGAGAACCCCCCTATGAGCACCACCACCACTCCTGTGCAGGCGCCCGCCGGGATCGACCCCCGCGGTCCCCGGTTCGGCGCGGCGCTCACCGCCGCGCTGCTCGTCGTCGTCCTGCTGCTCGGCACCGGCACCGCCGCCACCGTCGTCCTCGCCGTCGTCGCCGCCGGGTTCGCCCTCGGCGTGGCGCGCGGCGTCGGCGGCACGTGGCAGGGCGCCGTCTACCGGCGGCTCGTCGCGCCGCGGCTCGCACCGCCGACGGAGCGTGAGGACCCGCGGCCACCGCGGTTCGCCCAGCTCGTCGGGCTGGTGGTCACCGGTGCCGGGCTGCTGGTCGCGGTGCTCGGCGCGCCGCTCGGCGTGACGGTCGGCGCGGCGCTCGCCCTGGTCGCGGCGTTCCTCAACGCGGCGTTCGGGCTGTGCCTCGGGTGCGAGCTGTACCTGCTGGGCCTGCGGCTGCGGTCGGCGCGCTCGGCCTAGCCAGGGCGGTCAGTAGACGAGGGCCTGGGCACCCTCGGCGAGGACCTCCTCCACGAACACGGGCGCCCCGGCGATCCGGACGCCCGGCAGCACGTCGTCCGCGGTGATGCCGCGCCGGACGGCGCACTGGGTGCACACCGTGACGCGACCGTCGGCCAGCAGCAGCTCGAGCAGCTCCGGCAGCGGTGTGGCGTGCGCCAGCTCCAGCTCGGCGGCCCGACCGGGGACGGCGAACCAGCTCGCCTCGCCGGTGAGCCACAGGCTGACGTCGGCACCGGCCGCGACGGCTGCGGCCGCGACCGTGAACGCCTGGTTCGCGGCCTCGGGGCGGTCGGTGCCGGACGTGGACTTGATCACCAGGGAGCGTGTCACCGGCACAGGCTAGCCAGGCCGGCGCGGGCGTCGCCGTGCCGGGTCGCGCCACGTCGCCCGCGGTCGTGGGCATATCCGCACGTCGTCGTCGGTTGGCCCCCGACGGAGCCACCTCACCGAGCCGTCCCCGACGAAAGGCCGACCCATGCGAGCGATCGTCTTCACCCGACCCGGCCCCAGCGACGTGCTGCAGCTCGTCGACCGGGAGGTGGCCGCGCCCGGTGCCGGTGAGGTGCGGGTGCGGGTGGTGCGGTCGGCCGTGAACCCGACGGACTGGAAGTCGCGCGGCGGGTCGACCGGTTCGCGGCTGGCGTTCGACGAGGTGGTGCCCAACCAGGACGGCGCAGGCGTGGTCGACGCCGTCGGCGAGGGAGTCGACGGCCTGGCCGTCGGAGACCGCGTCTGGCTGATGCTCGCCCAGCACCAGCGGCCCACCGGGACGGCGCAGGAGCTGACCGTGCTGCCGGTCGACCGGGTGCACCGGCTGCCCGAGGGGGCGAGCTTCGACCTCGGGGCCGACCTCGGCGTGCCGGCGGTGACGGCGCACCGCGCCCTGACCACCCTGGAGGAGGGCCCTCGCAGGCTGACGGCCGGTGCGCTGTCCGGGCGGACCGTGCTGGTCGCCGGCGGTGCGGGAGCCGTCGGCAACGCGGCGATCCAGCTCGCCCGGTGGGCGGGCGCGACGGTGGTCACCACGGTGAGCAGCCCGGAGAAGGCGGCGCTCGCGACGGCCGCCGGCGCTCAGCACACCGTGGACTACCGGCGCGAGGACGTGGTGCGGGCGGTGCGCGCGATCGCGCCCGAGGGCGTCGACATCGTCGTCGAGGTGGCGCCGGCGCAGAACCTCGAGACCGACCTGGCGCTGATCCGGCCACGCGGGACCATCTCGATCTACGCGAACAACGGCGGCGACCAGCTCGCGTTCCCGGTGCGCGGCATGTTCTCCACGAACGTGCGTCTGCAGGGGGTCCTGCTCTACACCGTCGGGGCCGCGGCGCTCGCGGCGGCCGCCGAGGACGTCACCGCCGCCGTGGCGGACGGTGCCTTCGGCGTCGGCGAGGAGCACGGCCTGCCGCTGCACCACTACCCGCTGGAGCAGACGGCCGCGGCGCACGACGCCGTCGAGGGCGGCATCGTCGGCAAGGTGCTGATCGACGTCGCCGAGGGCTGACGCGACGTGCGGCGCTTCGGCGGTGAGCCAGTGACCGCACCGTCGCAGCGCGCGGCCGTGCGTCCGGGGAGCGGACCAGGCGTCGTTACGATGGGCCCATGTCCGGGCTCGAGATCTTCTTCATCTCCCTGCTCGCCGTCACCACGCTGGCGATCGGGTGGTTCGCGGCGCTGTCCGTCTACAAGCTGTACCAGGGCCAGCGCTGAGCAGGCCCTGACCGGGACGCCTGCGTCCCACGTCCGCACCGACCGCCGTCCGTCAGGGAGGCACCATGCCCTTCGTGCTGCCTGAGGGTCTGGCACCCGAGGTCTACCCGCTCGCGTGGCTGGTGGGCCGCTGGCGCGGTGAGGGCGTGCTCGCCTACCCCGGTGTCGAGGAGGCGGCGTTCACGCAGGAGCTCGAGGTCACCAGCGACGGCGGCCCGTACCTGGCGTACCGGTCGAGCATCCGGCTGGTGGTGGCACCCGACGACCTGACGGCCCTCGAGACGACGCCGGAGCCGCCAGGGGATGAGGCGGCCACAGCCCCGGACGCACCGCCCAGCACGCCGACGGAGCACACCGGGCCGGTGTGGTCGTCGGAGGTCGGCTACTGGCGCGTGCCGCCGGAGCCGTCGGTCGAGCTCGCCGAGGGGCAGCACCCGGTGGAACAGCTGGTGGCGGACCCGTCCGGGCACGTGGCGGTGTACGTCGGCGCGGTGGGCAACGGGCGGATCGACCTGGTCAGCGACCTGGTGGCGCGCACCGCGACCGGTGCCGAGGTGTCCGCCGGACGGCGGCTGTACGGCCTGGTGCACGGCGAGCTGATGTGGGCGCACGACCTCGCGGCGTTCGGCCAGCCGCTGCAGTCGTACTCCTCCGGCCGGCTGACCCGCGTGGAGGAGTGAGCGATGTCGGACCAGCTGCCAGCGGTGCAGACCCCGAGCGGTGCCCCCGACCGGACGACGGCCGCGGCGCCCCGGCGCCGCAGCCCGCTGCTCGACCGCCACGGTGCCGTCCCGGCGGCCGGTCCGGACGCCGGGGTCGCGTGGCACTACGGCGACCCGGTCGCCGAGCAGCGTGCCCTCGAGCGCGGCGGTGCCGTGGTGGACATGTCCCACCTGGGCGTCGTCCGCGTGGCCGGGCCCGACCGGCTGAGCTGGTTGCACTCGATCACCTCGCAGGACGTGGAGCACCTCGCACCGCGCACCTCGACCGAGCTGCTGGTGCTGGACCCGCAGGGGCACGTGGAGCACGCCGCCGGCGTGGTGGACGACGGCGAGGCGACCTGGCTGTTCACCGAGACGCCCGTCGAGCTGGCCGCGTGGCTGGACCGGATGCGCTTCATGCTGCGCGTCGAGGTCGCCGACGTCACCGACGAGTGGGCGGCGATCGGTGAGCCGGTCGACGCGGAAGGCCTGGCGGACGAGCCCGTGACGTGGCGGGACCGGTGGCCGCACGTCGCGGCGGGCGGCACCCGGTACGGACCGCCCGACGACGAGCACCCCGGCGCCGAGCGGCCGTGGCGGCTGGTGCTCGTCCCGCGGGAGCGGCTGGCCGACGAGGTGGCGGCCCGCGAGGCCGCCGGCGCGGTGCTGGCCGGTACGTGGGCCACCGAGGCGCTGCGGGTGGCGGCCTGGCGGCCGCGGTTCTCGCACGAGGTCGACCACCGGACCATCCCGCACGAGCTCGACTGGCTCCGCACGGCGGTGCACCTGCACAAGGGCTGCTACCGCGGCCAGGAGACCGTGGCCCGCGTGCACAACCTCGGCCGTCCGCCGCGGCGGCTGGTGATGCTGCACCTCGACGGGTCCGGCCACCTGCTGCCGGAGGCCGGTGCCGTGGTCCGCACCCTCGACGGCCGCGAGGTGGGGACCGTCACCACCGTGGCGCGGCACCAGGAGCTGGGGCCGGTGGCGCTCGCGGTGGTGAAGCGGTCCGTGCCCGCGGACGACGAGCTGCGGGTGGACGGTCCGGCTGAGCCGGTGGCCGCCTCGCAGGAGCAGGTGGTGCCCGGCGACGGTGTCTCGGCGGACCGCCCGGCCCCGCGCGGGCCGGTGGCCCGAGGTCTCGGCCCGCACGTCTCGCTGTGAGCGAGGCGGCCGCGGGGCCGGGGCGGCAGGCCGGAACCGCGCGGCGGACGGGGCTGCGGGACCTGCGGGTGACGGCCGAGGCGCGCGCCCGCCAGGGCTGGGCCCGGGTGCACGCGTCCTGGTTCTGGATCCTGCAGGCCGCCGTCGCCGGCACCATCGCGTACGCCGTGGCCTTCTACGCCTTCGGCCACACGCACCCCTTCTTCGCCCCCGTCAGCACGTGGGTGGCCCTCGGCTTCTCGCGGGACCGGTCGACGCGGCGGGTGGCCGAGCTGGCGGTCGGCGTGGCGCTCGGGGTCGGGTTCGGCGAGCTGATGGTGCGGCTGATCGGCTCGGGCATCTGGCAGATGGGCGTGGTGCTGGCGGTGTCCGCCCTGGTGGGCCGCTTCGTCGACCGGGCGCCGCTGATCACCACGCAGGCCGGTGTCCAGGCGATCGTCATCATGACCCTGCCGGCGCTGACCGGCGGACCGTTCGGCCGGTGGGTGGACGCGGTGGTCGGCGGGGTGATCGGCCTGGTCGTCGTGGTGCTCACGCCGACGGACCCGCGCCGGCACCTGCACCGGCAGGCTCGCGCGGCCACCGAGGAGCTCGCCGGGATGCTGCACACCCTGGCCAGGGGCCTGCGCACCGGCAGCGTGGCCGATGTGGAGGATGCGCTGCTGCGAGGCCGCACCTCCCAGCCGGCGCTCGACGAGTGGCGCGAGTCCGCCGGGACCGCCCGCGACCTGGCCCGGGTGTCCCCGGCCGCCTGGCGGCACCGTGACGAGCTGACGCGGTCCGTGTCCGCCGCGGTGCTGCTGGACCGGGCGGTGCGCAACGCGCGGGTGCTGATCCGCCGGGCGGTGACCGCGGTCGACGATGGGCAGCGAACCGAGCTCGCCGGTGAGCTGCTCGAGGCGGTGGCGCGTGCGGCGGACGCGCTGGCCGAGGCGTTCGGCGTGGGCCGTGACCCTGCCCGGGCCCGTGCGGCGCTCCGCGCGGTGGCCGAGCGGCTGGACCCGTACGCGATGGGGTCGGACGACTGGCAGGCGCAGAGCCTGGTGCTGCTGGCCCGGTCGCTCGTCGTCGACCTGCTCGAGGCCGCCGGGACCGACCCGGCGGAGGCGCGGGCCGTCCTGCCGGAGCTGTAGGAGTGCACCGTAGGCTCGGCCCGTGACTGCCATCGGCACCCTGCAGCTCGGCCTGTTCCTCGTCTTCTTCGTGGCGATCCTCGCGCTGACCGTCTGGGCGCTGGTCGACTGCCTGACCCGTCCGGCCCGGGCCTTCCCCGCCGCGGACAAGCGGACCCGGCCGTTCTGGGCAGGCATCCTCACGGCCGCCGTGGTGGTGGCTTTCCTCGCGGTGCCGCTCGGGTTCGCACCGAGCAGCTTCTTCCAGTTCCTCGCGCTGCTCGCCGCCGTGGCGGCCGTCGTGTACCTGGTGGACGTCCGGCCCGCGGTGCGGCCGTACTCCGGTCGTGGGCCGCGCGGCGGCTCGTCCCGCGGGGGCTGGTGACGCGTGCGCGCGGTGGTGCAGCGGGTGACGCGCGCCCGCGTGACGGTGGGCGGCGAGGTGGTCGCCGCGATCGACGAGCCGGGGCTGGTGGTGCTGGCCGGTGTGACGCCCGGTGACGGCCCCGCGCAGGTGGACCTGATCGCCCGGAAGGTGGCGGACCTGCGCATCCTGCGCGACGAGCGGTCGGCTGCCGAGGTGGGGGCGCCGGTGCTGGTGGTCAGCCAGTTCACGCTGTACGCCGACACCCGCAAGGGCCGGCGGCCGACGTGGAACGCCGCGGCGCCCGGGGTCGTGGCCGAGCCGGTTGTCGACTCCCTGGTCGCGGCGCTGCGCGAGCGCGGGCTCCACGTGGGCACCGGTGTGTTCGGCGCCGACATGGCGGTGGAGCTGGTGAACGACGGCCCCGTGACGATCCTGCTGGAGTCCGAGCCGACGATTCCGGAACGAGCCCGGACATGAGGAAAGGCCCCTCGGAGTAAGCGTCCGGGGGGCCCTCCTCTGATCGCAGGTCCCTTTGCTCATCGGTCACCCGATGGGGACGCCGCTGCGACGCTGCGGCTCCGTCCCGCTGCGACGGGATCCGGCGAACCGGTCCTCCGCGAACGGGGCGACTGCGATCGACCGCCCGGTCCGTGATGGCCCTCGCGTCGTCGCCGCGAGTCGTCGGGTTTCCCCGCCGATCTGGCCGTCCGTTCTCCGGTCGGTCCGATCCTCGACGACCTGTCCCCGTCGGTGGGATCTCCCCGGGGGGAGTCTCTCTCCGTCGGTTCTCGGTGCCGAGGCCGATGAGTGATTTCTAGTCCCGCCTTGACACCCCCACAAGGGGTTCTGGAGAGCAACTTTGTGCACAGTTGACCTCACAGGTCTGTGCACAGGACGACCTGCGAGAACGCTGGTCAGGCACAGGGCTGTGGACGGAATTTGTGGACAGTTCGCGTGTCGTTCACCCGCTCGGCGGCAGGCCGTCCCTAGCCTTGGTCGCGGTACAGGCCCCTCGGAGTAAGCGTCCGAGGGGCCTCGCCATCTCCGGGCACGGTCCGCACGTCCTCGGCCCGTCCCGGCACCACCCCACCGCCCGACCGTCAGGGCTGCAGCTCCGGCCGACGTGCCACCTCGTCGTCGGGCAGCATCGCGGCGCGCACCGCCCGGGCTCCCCACCACGCGACGCGTGCCAGCACGGCCGCCGTGGGCAGCTCGACCAGCACGGCCATCGCGACCGCCTGCCACAGCTCCACCCGCGTGGTGGACGTCATCACGTCGAACCATGCATCGAGCACGAAGAGCGGGACGCTCACCGCGGCGCTGAACGCCGACGCCCAGTGGCCGCGGCGCAGCGCGACACCGGTCACCAGCAGCCCCAGCACCTCCAGCGAGTCGACCATCACCCAGGTCAGCTGCCAGCTGCCCAGCCCGGTCCACGCCGCCGACCAGGACTGCCGCAGGGCGGACGGCGGCAGGGAGCTGCCCAACCAGCACGCCCACGCGGAGAGGGCCGCAGCCCCCACGACGAGCACGGCGCCGGTGCGCCGGACGGCCGACGAGGCGACGTCGGGTCCGAGCGGGGCGGCGGTGCGGGGCACGTCGTCCACCCTCACCTGCACCCGACGACGGCGGAATCGGGGTGTCCCCCCATCGCACCCCGGATCCTCTGCCCCCCTTCTCAGGGGGCAGACCCCCGGAGCGGGGCGGCCGCGGTGCCGGCGGAGGTCGGAGCGGATGACCGACGGCGCCGGACGGGCGACGATGGGCAGGTGCAGCTCGAAGCGGTCCGTGGGGACATCACCGCGGAGCCCGTCGACGCGATCGTGAACGCGGCGAACTCGTCGTTGCTGGGCGGCGGTGGTGTCGACGGCGCCATCCACGCTGCGGCGGGTCCGCGGCTGCTCGCCGCGTGCCGCGAGCTGCGGGCCACCACGCTGCCGAAGGGCCTGCCCGTGGGCGACGCCGTCGCCACGCCGGGGTTCGACCTGCCCGCGCGGTGGGTGGTGCACACCGTCGGTCCCAACCGGCACGCCGGTCAGGACGACCCGGAGCTGCTCGCGTCGTGCTTCCGCCGCTCGCTCGACGTCGCGGCGGAGGTCGGGGCGCGCAGCGTCGCGTTCCCGGCGGTCAGCGCCGGCGTGTACGGCTGGGACGTGACGCAGGTGGCCCGGGTGGCGGTCGCCACCGTGCGGGAGTGGGGCCGGACGCACCAGGGAGGTCCGGGCACGGTGCGGTTCGTGCTGTGGAACGACGCGGCGCTGCGGGCGTTCGCCACCGCGCTGGAGGAGTGAGCTCGGCCGCGTCCCGCCGTCGGGCCGTCAGCCCCGCAGCGCCTCCACGGCGGCCGCGACGTCGTCGTCGTCGTTCCAGACGTGGAAGGACAGGCGTGCGCAGCCCCCTCGCGCCGCCGCTCGTAGTCCCGCCCGTACCAGCCGGGCACCGGCGGACCCGTCGGGGTCCGGCAGGGAGACGATGGCGCTCCCGGCCGGCTCGAGGTCCAGGCCGGCGCGCAGCCCGTCGGCGAGCGCGACGTCGTGGCGGCGGACGGCATCGGGCACCGGTCCGGCCAGCTCGTCGGCGAACGCCTCGAGGGCGGGGGTCGCACCGAGCCAGCACAGCCACGCCGGGGACAGGTCGAAGCGCCGGGAGTCGTCCGCCAGGCGCAGGTCGTGGCCGTAGACGGACGACCACACGTCCGCACCGGCGTACCAGTTGGCGTGCACGGGCCGCAGCCGGTCGCGGGCCTCCGGGCCGGCGGTGAGGAACGTGACGCCGCGCGGCGCGCACAGCCACTTGTAGGCGCTGGTCACGGTGACGTCGAAGCGGCCGGCGTCCACCGGCAGCCAGCCGGCGGCCTGGGTCAGGTCGACGACCGTCAGCGCACCGACCCGGTGGGCGGCCTGGGTCACGGCGTCGAAATCGGCGATCGCGCCGTCGTGCGACTGGACCAGGGAGAACGCCACGGTGTGGGTCCCCGGGCCGATCCGCTCGGCGAGCTCGGCCAGCGGTACGGCGCGCAGCCGGAGGTCCGTGCGGACGAGGAACGGGTAGGTGACGGACGTGAAGTCGCCCTCGACGGTCAGCACCTCCGCCCCTGCGGGGA
This sequence comes from Cellulomonas sp. NTE-D12, assembly GCF_027923705.1. NCBI lineage: Bacteria > Bacillati > Actinomycetota > Actinomycetes > Micrococcales > Cellulomonadaceae > Cellulomonas > Cellulomonas electrica. Next base: position 404,290 of record NZ_AP026442.1, read on the forward strand.
GGCTGGTGGCGACCATGCCGACCAGGGCGGCCGTCTGCGCCGCGACCGCGACGTCGGAGGTGGGGACGCCGACGATCCGGGCGAACGCCGCGCGGCTGGCGGCGACCGCGGCGTCGTAGTCGGCCGGGTCGTGATCGGCACGGCTCCAACGCTCGACGCCGTCGACCAGCGCGGCGACCGTGCCGGCCACGGGCAGCCCGCACGTGGCGGCGTTGAGGTACCCGCGGGTCGGCGCGAACCGCGCGCGGAGGGTGTCGAGCGTCATGACGACGAGCGTTCCGGTCGCCGGGCCATCACACAACGGCGAATTCCGCCGCCAGTCCATCCAGCCTCGTTATGATTCCGCGCCATGGGGAGACCGGGAGGGCGTGGTGCCGCCGCGACGACGGCCCCGGGGACGACCGTCCGTGAGGGGGTCGTCCGTGAGGCGACCGTCCGTGAGGCGACCGTCCGTGAGGCGACCGTCCGTGAGGCGACAGGCCGCGACGGCGCCGTCCCGGTGGACGCCGACGGGGTGGACGGGGTCGGAGCCCTCGCCGGGCTCGACGTCGGCGGCCTGCGACTGCTGCAGGCGATCGCCGAGCACGGGACGCTCACGGCGGCGGCGGCGGTGCTGGGAACCAGCCAGCCGGCGGTGTCCCAGCACGTCCGGCGCCTGGAGCGTCGTCTCGGCACGGCGCTGCTCGACCGCTCCGGCAGGCGCGTGCGGCTCACCGAGGCCGGTGCGGTGCTGGCCGCGCACGGTCAGACCGTGAACGCCGCGGTGCGCGCGGCGGCCGCCCAGGTGACCGCGCTGACCGGCCTGCGCGCCGGCGTCGTGCGGGTCGTCGCGTTCCCGTCGTCGTCGGCCACGCTGGTGCCGCTCGCGCTCGCCCGGCTGCGCCGCGAGCACCCCGGGCTGACGGTGACGCTGGACGAGGCCGAACCGCCCGAGGCGCTCGCCCGGCTGCGCGCCGGCACGTGCGACGTCGCGGTCACGTTCGCGTACGCGGGGAGCGGCTCGACGGCCACCCTGGCGCCACCGACCGACGCGGCCGCGGACGGCGCCCGGGACGGGGAGCCGTCCGGCCTCGTCGCGCGGCACCTGCTCGACGACCCGACGCTCGCCGTGCTCCCCGCGGACCACCCGCGCGCCGACGACCCGCACCTGTCGCTGTCCGACCTGGCGGACGAGACGTGGATCGCCGGCTGCCCCCAGTGCCGCGGGCACCTGCTTCACTCCGCCGCCGCGTGCGGGTTCGCCCCCGAGATCGCGTACGCGACCGACGACTACGTCGCCGTGCTGTCCCTGGTCGCCGCCGGGCTCGGCGTCGCTCTGCTGCCGCGGCTGGTACGCCAGACGGGGGAGCGGCACCCGGGCGTCGTGCTGCGGTCCGCCTCCGGAACGTCGGCCCGACGCGTCTACGCCGTGACCACCCCGGACCTGATGCGTGTCCCGGCGGTCGCCGCGACCCTCGACGCGCTCGCGGCCGCCGCCCCGGCGACCACCGCGGCCGTCAGCGGCTGAGCACGCCGTCCAGCTGGAGCGCCGAGACGATGGTGCGCACCACGCCGTTGGCGTTGTTGCCCGGTGCGACGTAGCGGGCCTCGGCCCGCACCTGCGGGTGCGCGTTGTCCATGGCGAACGACCATGCGGACGCCCGGAGCAGCCCGAGGTCGTTGAGGTAGTCGCCGAACGCCATCGTCTGCTCGCGCGTCACGCCGAGCGCCCGCTGTGCGGCCTGCAGCGCGTGCCCCTTGTCGGCGCTCGGGCTCATCACGTCCACCCAGTGCTCGCCGGAGACGACCACGCGGACGGGGCCGTCGAACGGTGCGAGGGCAGGTGCCGCACCGCGCTCGGCGGAGCCGAAGTCGTAGATCGCCAGCTTCAGCACCTCGTCGTCCACCGCTCGCAGGTCGCCCACCAGCTCCAGCCGCGCGTAGTACGGCTCGGCCTGCTCGAGGAACGCCCGGTCGGTGCGCTCGACGTACGCCGACCGCTTGCCGCACAGCACGGTGCCGACGTCCGCACCGGAGGTCGCCAGCTGCCGCACGGCATCGACCACCGGCAGGGCGGCGTCCCGGCTCACGCCGTCCGAGCTGAGCTCCTGCTCGTCGCGCACGACGTAGGCACCGTTCTCCGCGATGTACACCAGGTCGTCGCGGCCGAACTGCCGGCGCAGCGTCGCGTACTGGCGCCCGGACGCGGGGCACAGCACCACACCGCGCTCGTGCAGCGCGTCGAGCAGCGGCCAGAAGCTCGGGTCGATCCGCTTCTGGTCGTCCAGCAGCGAGCCGTCCATGTCCACCGCGATCAGCCGGACGTCCGGGACGGTGCCGAGCGCGGGCGGGTCGAGGACGGGCTGGTCGGCTGGGGTCACCCGTCGATTGTCGCCGACGAGGCCCCCGGGGCGGATCGGAGCCAGGCCTGGACGGCGGCGGCCACCGGGCCGTCGGCTGGTACGTGCGCACCCGGGACGAGCGTGAGCGTCAGTGGACCGGCGACCGCGGACAGCTGCGTGCGCAGCTCGTCGGGCGTGCCGAACGGGTCCCGGTCGCCGCTGACGGCGAGCACGGGGACGGTGATCCGCGGCAGGTGCTCCACCCGCAGCCTCTCCGGCCGGCCCGGCGGGTGCAGCGGGTAGGACAGCAGCACGAGCCCGGCGACGGCCAGCCCGTCGGCGACGGCCAGCGAGCACATCCGACCGCCGAACGAGCGGCCGCCGACCAGCAGCTGCTCGGTGCCGACCCCGAGGTCGGCGGCGAACGTGGCGGCCAGGCGTCCGACGGCCGTGACCGCGGCGCCCGCCGACCGCGGCAGGTCCACCCGGCGGACCGGGAACGGGGCGAGGGCGCGCTCGAGGGTGACGAGCGTGCGGTGGTCGCGGGTGGCGCCGGCCCCCGGGGCGAGCAGCAGACCGGCGGGGGTCACGAGGAGGACGGGGACGGGTTGGCCAGGGCGGTGCGGACACCGTCCTCCGGCCGGCCGAGGAACACCGGCCGGCGGTGCGTCAGCGCGTCCCAGGCCGCCTTCCACGACGCCGGCACCTCGCGCAGCCGCCAGACCACCGCCTGCCGTGGCGTCACGGAGGCGGCCGAGACGCCGACCCCCGTCGAGTCGATCCCCGCAGCTCGGCACGAGAACAGCGCCCGCCGCACGTGGTAGTCCTGCGTCACCACCACCGCGGAGGTCACGCCGAAGATCTGCCGGGCGCGCACACAGCTGTCGTGGGTGTCGAACCCGGCGGCGTCACGGACGATCTTCGCGTCCGGCACGCCGTGCTGCAGCAGCCAGGTGCGCATCGCCCCCGGCTCGTCGTGGTACGGCGTCGAGTTGTCGCCGCTGACCAGGACCACCTGCACCGTGCCCGCAGCGAACAGCTGGCGCGCGGCCTCGAGGCGGCGCGCGAGGTAGACCGACGGGGTGCCGTCCGGCTCGAGGCCGGCGCCGAGCACCAGTGCCACCGGCTTCGGGGCGACCGAGGCGACGCCCGGCTGCACCGCCGCCTGACCGACCGCCTGGACCACCAGCACCGGACCGAGCCCGACGACGAGGGCACCCGCCAGCGCCCACCACCACGGTCGGCGCGAGCGTGCCGAGGACGGGGCGGGAGCGGCTGGCACGGGCCGAGCGTAGGCCCCGGCGCTACGGTCCGACATGTGAACGGTCAGCCGAACGGTGGGTCGAACGGTGCGCAGGACGGTGCTCGCGGACGGGTGGTGATGCCGGTCCGCTGGTCCGACGTGGACCTGTTCGGGCACGTGAACAACGCGGCGTTCCTGCGGTACCTGGACGACGCCCGGTTCACCCTGTTCCCGCAGATGGGCGTCGACGAGTCGGGCGCGCTGACCGCCTCGCTGCTGGTGGTGGCCAAGCACGAGATCGACTACCTGGCACCGCTGACGTTCCGCCCCGTGCCGTTCGTCGTCGAGGTGTGGGTGCCGCGGACCGGCCGGTCGTCGGTGGACATCGCCTACGAGATCCGGGACGCACCGGAGGACGGCGCCGTCTGCCTGCGGGCACGCACCCGGATGGTGCAGCTGGACGCCGCCACCCACCTGCCGCGGCCGTTCACCGACGAGGAGCGGGCGGCGTTCGAGGCGTACGCGGGCCCGGAGCCGCAGCTGCACGGCTGGTGAGTCATATACCCACGGGGGTATGCTGACGACCCGTCCACCGGAGGTGCCGTGTCCCAGCTGCCGTCGGAGCCGTCGACCCGGCCGTCGTCCGCGACACCCGTCCTGCCGCCGCCCGAGCCGCTGCCCGAGCCGAGCGACGGAGCACGGCGACGACGCCTGGTCACCGTCGTGCTCGCCCCGCTCGTCCTGGCCGTGCTGCTGGCAACGGTCGGCGCCGCCGGGCCGGTGTGGACGGCGCTCGCGGCGGGGGTGTCCGTGCTGGTCGCGCTCACGGCGGCGACCTATGTGCCCGACGCGCGTCGGCCCTGGGCCTCTCGCCTCGGCTGCACGCCGTGCGCCGGCGTCGCGGGTGGTGCGGCCCTGGTCGCGCTGGTGGTCCTCGCGACGGCGCCCGGTGACGTGGGTCAGGCGATGCTGGGCGCGGCGATCGCCGGCGCGGGGCTGCTGCAGCGGGTGCGCGGTGCCGGTGAGGCGTGCCCGACGCGGCCTGCGCCCCGCTCCTGACGGCGGCTCAGCCGAGCGGTCGGGCCTGCTCGTCCACGAGGCGCGCGACGAGGGCCGGGACCGCCTGGTCGATCGGCTCGCGGATCACCTCGGCCGCGAGGTGGTCGTACGGCGTCGGCTGCGCGTTGACCACGACGAGCCGGGCGCCGCGGTCCACCGCCAGGCCGGCCAGGCTCGCCACCGGCTGGACCGTCAGCGTGGTGCCGATGGCGACGAACACCTCGGCGTCCGTCGCCGCGTTCACGGCCCGCTCCAGCGCCTCGTCGGGAAGCCGCTCGCCGAAGTAGACGATGTCCGGCTTGAGCACGCCTGCACCGCACTCGGTGCACCGCGGGTCGGGCTCGTCGGCCAGGCGGGCCAGCACCTGCTCGGTGGGCCAGCGGGCGCCGCAGCGCATGCACGACGTCGTGGTCAGCGTGCCGTGCAGCTCGACGACGTGCCCCGGGTCGGACCCGGCACGCTGGTGCAGGCCGTCGAAGTTCTGCGTCAGCGCCGCGATCAGCAGGCCCGCACGCTCCAGCTCGACCAGCGCGCGGTGCGCGGCCGTCGGCTGCGCCGCCCACGCCGGATGGTCGCGCCACATCGCCCAGCCGCGCGCCCGGACGTCGGCGGAGGCCATGTACCGGCCGATCTCGAGGAGCTCGGCGGAGGCGGGGTCCTGCGTCCACACGCCCTGCGGTCCGCGGAAGTCGGGGATGCCCGAGCCGGTGGAGATGCCCGCCCCGGTGAGGACGGTGACGGTCGGCTGCGGGCCGTGGTGGTGGTCGTGGTGGTCGCTCATCGCGCCGCCGACCGTACGCCGGTGCGGGACGGGTGCGGTGCGTCGTACCGGCGGCACTAGGACCTAGGTCCTAGGTCGCCTTACGGTGTGACCGTGGCAGTGGGGGAAGGTGCGGTGGGGGAGCACGCGGGTCGCGGCCGCGAGGCGGACCGTCCTGGTCGTGGTTCGGAGGCAGACCTCGGCGACCGTGCGGGCGGTGTCCTGCTGTCGGCGATCCTCGGCATGGCCGGCGATCTCGACGTGGCCAGCCTGCTCGAGCGCTTCGTCGCGGCGAGCGCCGAGCTGACCGGAGCGCGGTACGGCGCGATCAACATCGTCGACGACACGGGGACGTCGATCACCTTCGTCCAGACCGGCGTGGACCCGGCGACGGTCGCCGCACTGGGCCACCCGCCGCACGCGTGGGGCGTGCTCGGGTCGATCCCCGACCAGGGCGTGCTGCGGCTCGACGACCTCACCGACCACCCGCACTTCCGCGGGCTGCCGGCCGCGCACCCGCCGATGGGCCCCTTCCTCGGCGCCGCGGTCCGGGGGCGGGGCCAGCGGTACGGCACCCTCTACCTGGCGGACAAGCCCGGTGGGTTCGGTCAGCAGGACGAGGGCGTGGTGCTCACGCTCGCGGCGGCGGCGGCCGTCGCCGTGCAGAACGCCGCGCTGTACCAGCTGCAGGTGCGCCGGCAGCGGTGGGCGCAGGCCGCCGCGCAGATCTCGACGATGCTGCTCGAGGGCGCCGACGCGGAGGACGTGCTGCAGGCCGTCGCCGATGCGGCGCGCCAGGTGGACGGTGCCGACGGGACGGTGCTGATCCTCCCCACCCCGGACGAGGCGCTGATCGTCGAGATCGTGTCCGGTGACGCGGACGACCTGCTCGGCCTGGACGTGTCCGACGAGCCGCTGGTGCGCCAGGTGTTCGGCGGGCAGGACGGGCACGTCAGCTCGGCGGCCGCGGTGACGCCGGGCTCACCGCTGGGCCGGTACGGACCGATGCTGCTGGCGCCGTTGCGCACCGAGGGGCAGGGGGTCGGCGTGCTGGCGGTGCTGCGGCGCCCGGGCGCGCTGCCGTTCGAGCCGGACGACGTCGAGCTCGCCACGTCCTTCGCGCAGCAGGCAGCGCTCGCCTTCGTGCTGGCCGAGGCGCAGCACCTGCGCGGTCAGGCGGCGCTGCGCGGCGAGCGTGCACGGATCGCGCGGGACCTGCACGACCTGGCGATCCAGCAGCTGTTCGCCGCCGGGATGCAGGTCGAGGCCGTCTCGAGCAACGCGTCGGAACCCGTGGGCGCCGGCGTCGCCCGTGCCCTGGACGAGGTCACGGAGCACATCGACGCTGGCATCCGGCAGATCCGGGTGATCGTGCGCGCGCTCGACGACCCGGACGCCAGCGTGCCGCTGGTGGCCCGCATCCGGGCCGAGGTGGAGATCGCGCGCGGGGCCCTCGGGTTCACCCCGGCGCTGTCGGTGCAGGTGGACGGCGCCGAGCTCGACGTCGAGGACGAGGGGGAGCCTGCCGGACCGGTCGACGACCTCGTCGCGCCCGGACGGGCCAACAACGTGGTGGCGGTGGTCCGGGAGGGGCTGGCCAACGTGGCGCGGCACGCGCGCTCCCGACGGGTCGACGTGCGGCTGCGCGTCACCTCCGGACCGGGCGGCTCAGTGGTCGTCGAGGTCGAGGACGACGGGGTCGGCGTACCGGCCGCCCCGGAGCGCTCGTCGGGCACCAAGAACCTGGCGCTGCGCGCCCAGGAGGCGGGCGGCTCGTTCTCGCTGCTGCGCCCGCCGTCGGGCCGCGGCGCGCTGCTGCGCTGGTCGGCGCCGCTCGACTGAGCCCGTCCCACGCCGCTGCCGACCCGACCCCGACGCCGCCGTCACGCCTGCGGCGAACACGGGACGACCGGGCTGCACCCCGCCGTTAGCATCGAACAACGCCGCTTCGTCGGCTCCGTGCAGCCCACGCGCGCGGGTCCCGAAGCTCGCCGCTCGTGAGGAGTGCACATGTTCGAGAGATTCACCGACCGAGCCCGTCGCGTGGTCGTCCTCGCCCAGGAAGAGGCGCGGATGCTCAACCACAACTACATCGGCACCGAGCACATCCTCCTGGGCCTGATCCACGAGGGTGAGGGTGTCGCGGCCAAGGCGCTGGAGTCCCTCGGCATCTCGCTCGAGGCGGTCCGCGCCCAGGTGATCGAGATCATCGGCGAGGGTCAGCAGGCCCCGTCCGGTCACATCCCGTTCACGCCGCGCGCCAAGAAGGTGCTGGAGCTGTCGCTGCGCGAGGCGCTGCAGCTCGGCCACAACTACATCGGCACCGAGCACATCCTGCTCGGCCTGATCCGCGAGGGTGAGGGCGTCGCCGCCCAGGTGCTGGGCAAGCTCGGCGCCGACCTGAACCGCGTCCGCCAGCAGGTGATCCAGCTCGTCTCCGGCTACCAGGGCAAGGAGCCCGTGGCGTCCGGCGGCCCGGCCGAGGGTCAGCCCTCCGGCAGCGCCGTGCTGGACCAGTTCGGCCGCAACCTGACCCAGGCCGCCCGCGACGGCAAGCTCGACCCGGTCATCGGGCGCGAGAAGGAGATCGAGCGGGTCATGCAGGTGCTGTCCCGCCGCACCAAGAACAACCCGGTGCTCATCGGGGAGCCCGGCGTCGGCAAGACGGCCGTCGTCGAGGGCCTCGCGCAGGACATCGTGCGCGGCGACGTCCCCGAGACGCTCAAGGACAAGCAGCTGTACACGCTCGACCTGGGCGCGCTGGTGGCCGGCAGCCGGTACCGCGGCGACTTCGAGGAGCGCCTGAAGAAGGTGCTCAAGGAGATCCGCACCCGCGGCGACATCATCCTGTTCATCGACGAGATCCACACCCTCGTCGGGGCGGGTGCCGCCGAGGGCGCCATCGACGCCGCCAGCATCCTCAAGCCGATGCTGGCCCGCGGCGAGCTGCAGACCATCGGGGCGACCACGCTCGACGAGTACCGCAAGTACGTCGAGAAGGACCCGGCCCTGGAGCGGCGCTTCCAGCCGATCCAGGTGGCCGAGCCGACGCTGGCGCACACGATCGAGATCCTCAAGGGCCTGCGGGACCGGTACGAGGCGCACCACCGCGTCTCCATCACCGACTCGGCGCTGGTCGCCGCCGCCACGCTGGCGGACCGGTACGTCAACGACCGGTTCCTGCCGGACAAGGCGATCGACCTGGTCGACGAGGCGGGCGCGCGCCTGCGCATCCGCCGCATGACGGCCCCGCCGGAGCTGCGCGAGCTGGACGAGGAGATCGCCAAGACGCGCCGCGACAAGGAGTCGGCGATCGACGAGCAGGACTTCGAGAAGGCCGCGCGCCTGCGCGACACCGAGAAGCAGCTCGGCCTGCGCCGCACCGAGAAGGAGAAGGCGTGGAAGAACGGTGATCTCGACGCCGTCGCAGAGGTGGACGAGGAGCTGATCGCCGAGGTGCTGGCCAACGCCACGGGCATCCCGGTGTTCAAGCTCACCGAGGAGGAGTCCAGCCGGCTCCTGCGCATGGAGGAGGAGCTGCACAAGCGCGTCGTCGGGCAGGACCAGGCGATCCACGCGCTGTCGCAGGCGATCCGTCGTACCCGTGCCGGTCTGAAGGACCCGAAGCGGCCCGGTGGGTCGTTCATCTTCGCCGGCCCCACGGGCGTCGGGAAGACGGAGCTGGCCAAGGCGCTCGCCGAGTTCCTGTTCGGGGACGAGGACGCGCTGATCCAGCTGGACATGAGCGAGTTCTCCGAGAAGCACACGGTCTCGCGGCTGTTCGGCTCGCCCCCCGGCTACGTCGGGTACGACGAGGGTGGTCAGCTCACCGAGAAGGTGCGCCGCCGTCCGTTCTCCGTCGTCCTGTTCGACGAGGTGGAGAAGGCCCACGCGGACATCTTCAACTCGCTGCTGCAGATCCTGGAGGACGGTCGTCTGACCGACTCGCAGGGCCGGGTGGTCGACTTCAAGAACACCGTGATCATCATGACCACCAACCTCGGCACGCGGGACATCGCCAAGGGCATGATGACCGGCTTCCAGGCCGGCGGGGATCTGTCGACGTCCTACGAGCGGATGAAGACCAAGGTCAACGACGAGCTCAAGACGCACTTCCGTCCGGAGTTCCTCAACCGCGTCGACGACGTGGTCGTGTTCCCGCAGCTGTCGCAGCCGGAGATCTTCGCGATCGTCGACCTGATGGCAGCCAAGCTGGACGCCCGCCTGCGCGACAAGGACATGGGCATCGAGCTCACCCCGGCGGCCAAGAAGCTGCTGTCGGAGAAGGGCTACGACCCGGTGCTCGGGGCACGGCCGCTGCGCCGCGCCATCCAGCGGGACGTCGAAGACGCGCTGTCCGAGAAGATCCTGTTCGGCGAGCTGAAGTCCGGGCAGCTGGTGATCGTGGACGCCGAGGGCGAGGGTCTGCTCGGGGAGTTCACGTTCCGCGGGGTGCCGATCGGGGACCGGGGCAAGCAGCCGGTGGCCGTGGGCGCCTCGGTGGGGACGCCCAACTCCGGCATCGACGTGCCGCCGGCCCCGCCGGCGCCGTCGCTCGGCGACGGTGGGACCGGGCTGATGCCGGCCTGACGCACCACAGCGGTCCCGAGAGGGCCTCGTCCCGGTTCGCCGGGGCGGGGCCCTCTCGTCGTTCGCGGGCCGCGGGGCGCCGCGCGTGCCTGCGGCGCGCGCCTAGTGAGGTAGGACGATGGTCCCGGAGGGCCCGACGGCATCGGCGCAGGTGGCGCGATCGGCCGACCGGATGGTGACCCGGGGTCGTGCCGAGGGGCCCTGACGTGCCAGGATCGCCCGCTCGTGGAGCACAGTCGCGGTCAGTCCGCCCCCAGGAGCATCTTCCGGCGCACCTCTCCGGAGGACGCGCTCGCCGCGACGCACGACCCGCACCGGCAGCTGCGGCGGACGCTGACCCCCTGGGACCTGGCCGTGATGGGCGTCGCGGTGGCGGTCGGCGCCGGCATCTTCTCGGTCGGTGCGACGGCGGCGGCGAACTACGCAGGACCGGCCGTCATCGTCTCGTTCGTCGTGGCCGCCATCGTCTGCGGCCTGGCGATCATGTGCTACGCCGAGTTCGCGTCCTCGCTGCCCATCGCCGGGTCGGCGTACACGTTCTCCTACGCGACCATGGGCGAGGGTGTCGCCTGGGTGATCGGGTGGGACCTGATCCTCGAGATGCTGCTGGCCGCCGCCGTCATCGCCAAGTTCTGGGGCGTGTACGTCGGGGACGCGCTGGGGCTGTTCGGGCTGCACGTACCCATGTCGTTCCACGTCGGCGGTGTGAGCGTCGAGTGGGGTCCGGTGCTGGTGGTCGGCATCTTCACCACGCTGCTGGCGATCGGCACCCGCCTGTCCACCCGCGTGAACGCGGTGTTCACGGCGCTGAAGGTGGGCATCACGCTGTTCGTCGTCGTCGCCGGCTTCGCGTACGTCAAGGCGGCCAACTACCACCCGTTCGTGCCGCCGTCGCAGCCGTCCACGGCCGGCACCTCGGCGCTGCACCAGTCGCTGTTCGGCTGGCTGCTCGGCTGGGCCCCCGCCACGTACGGTGCCGCCGGCATCCTCTCCGGCGCGGCGCTGGTGTTCTTCGCGTTCATCGGCTTCGACGTCGTCGCGACCACCGCCGAGGAGACCAAGGACCCGCAGCGCACCATGCCGCGCGGCATGCTCGGTGGCCTCGCGGTGGTGACGGTGCTGTACATCCTCGTCAGCGTCGTGGTGACCGGCATGGTGCCGTACACGGAGCTGGCCAAGTCGGCCAGCCCGTCGCTGACCACGGCCTTCGTGCTGGTCGGTGCGACGTGGGCCGGCAAGGTCATCTCCGTCGGCATCGTGCTGGGCCTGACGTCGGTGGTGATGGTGCTGCTGCTCGGCCTGACCCGGATCGTGTTCGCGATGAGCCGCGACGGGCTGCTGCCGCGCGGCCTGTCTCGCACGTCTCCGCGGTTCGGCACGCCGGCGCGGCTGCAGGTGGGCGCCGGGGTGGTGGTCGCGCTGATCGCCGGCCTCTCGCAGGTGCACCTGCTCGAGGAGATGATCAACATCGGCACGCTGTCCGCGTTCGTGCTGGTCAGCTTCGGGGTGCCGGTGCTGCGCAAGCTGCGTCCCGACCTGCCGCGCGGGTTCCGGGTGCCGTGGTCGCCGGTGCTGCCGTGGATCTCGGGCGTCGCCTGCCTGTGGCTGATGCTCAACCTGACGACGCTGACGTGGCTGCGGTTCGCCGTGTGGCTGGCCGTCGGCGCCGTGGTGTACGCGACGTACTCCTACCGGCACAGCCGGCTGGGGCGTGGCGAGGTGGTGCAGGCGCGCGAGGAGGACTCGCTGCTCTGACGGCCGGGGCCGGGCTGGCCGCCGTCCACCCGCCGTCGGCCCGCCGTCGCCTCGTCGGCGTCCCCGTCGTACGAGGGTCGTCCGGGCGGTGAACGTTGGACGAACACTGCGCGCACCCACCCGTCCGGCCGTATGCCGTTCGTCGTGCGGGATGGACCATGCTCCGCGTGCCGAACGACGTGAACCTCCTGGTCCGGGCCGCGCGCGCGACGGGCGCGACCCGTCCCGCCGTCATGCGAGACCTGGTCCGACCGCTGACCGTGACCGACGGGACCACCCCGATGAACGAGCTCGAGGTGCTGTTCCGGTCCCCGCACCTGCCGTGCATCGGTGTGCAGGACCCCGACGACCCCTCCCGGCTGGGCCTGCTGACGCGGACCCGGTTCGCCGAGGCGATGACCGGACGGCTCGGGTTCGGCCGGGCGGTGCTGACCCGGCAGCCGGTGGCGCAGGTCGCCGACTGGAACCCGCTGGTGGTGGACGAGCAGACGGCGGTGGTGGAGACGGCGGTCCGGGCGATCGAACGGCCCGTCGAGTCGCGGTTCGACGAGGTGCTGGTGCGGGCGGACGCCTGGCAGATGGTCGGTACCGGCGACCTGATCGGCGCCCTGGTCGCGGCGCTGACCGGCCGCTCGCTGCACGACCCGCTGACCGGCCTGCCGTCCCGCGAGCTGGTGCGGCACACGATGCGGGACTGGGCGAAGCTGCTGCGCGGCACGCAGCGCCGTCTGGTGGTGCTGCTGGTGGACGTCGTGGAGTTCGGCGCGATCAACGCGGCGCACGGCGAGGCCGTCGGCGACCTGGTGCTCCGCGCGATCGCCGAGCGGCTGACCCAGGTGGTGCCGAGCGGTTTCCTGGTGGGCCGCACGGGCGGTGACGAGTTCATGGTGCTGGGGCTGCTGCCGGCGGCCGTCGAGCAGCGGGCGCCGGCGCAGCGCGAGGAGCTGCGGGTGCAGGTGGCCGCGGGGCTCGCCGGCTCGCCGGAGGACGGGACGGAGGGGCAGCTGCCGCCGCTGCGCGTGGTCGCCGCGGCGTCGACCCCGGGCTGGGCGGACCTGGACCTGCTGATGCAGGACGCGCAGCGGGCGATGCGGCTGGCCAAGCGCGGTGCTGAGGGGCTGGCTCGGTCGGCGGGCGCCGCCTGACGGGCGTCGGCGGTGGCTGGCGGGCGGCGGCTGACCGCGCGTCAGGACCAGCGGAGGGTCGCCTCCGGCAGCGCCTGGACGAAGTCGCGGGTGTCCGGGTGCACCGGGTCGGCCAGCACGTCGCGCAGGCTGCCGGTCTGGACCAGCCGCCCCTCGGCCAGCACGTGCACCCGCGTGGTCAGCTGCTCGAGCAGCCGTACGTCGTGCGAGGCGAGCAGAAGCCCGATGCCTGTCGGACCGACCAGGGCGAAGATCCGCTCCGCGACGTGGTGACGCATGGCGGGGTCGAGGGCCGTGAGCGGCTCGTCGAGCAGCAGCACGTCCGGCCGGGCGGCGAGGGCGCTCGCGATCGCCAGGCGCTGACGCTCGCCGCCGGACAGGGTGCCCACCTTGCGCCGGAGCACGTGCGTGGGCAGCTCCACGACGGCCAGGGCGCCCTCGGCGTCGCCGCCTGTGGACCGGCCGGCGGCGCGCGCCTCGTCGAGCGCCAGGCGGAGCACCCGCTCGGCGGTGTGCTCCGGGTCGGCGTTGGCCAGGCCGTTCTGGTGCACCGTGCGCAGCCGGGCCCGCAGCGCCTTACGATCCCGTCGCGCCGGCTTCGCCACGCGGCGACCGTCGAACGTCACCGATCCTCGGCTCGGCACCAGCGCGCCGGCGAGGACCTGCACCAGCGTGGACTTGCCGACGCCGGACAGGCCGAGCAGCCCGAGCGCGTCGCCGGGCGAGACGTCGACGTCCACCCCGGCCAGCACCGCGGCACCGCCGTAGCCGGCCCACACGTCCCTCGCCTGCAGCAGGCCTGTCCCGTTGCCCATGACCGTCCCTCGTCGCCGTCCGGACCGCCCCGGTCCCGGTGGCGTCCAACGACCGACGCCCCACGAAGGATCCCACCGCGGCCTGAGCGGCTCGTCACACCGCCCGGCTGGTGCGGCACGGCGGACGTGCCGCGGCTCGGTCGGGCGACGGGTGCATCGACGCGATGACCCCGACGGGAGCGGGCGGCGCTCCGGTCGGGAGGCGCCTCGTGCGACCGGCGGTGACACTGACCAGATGTCGGCCGAGGGCGGTTCGGGAGCCGGCCGCTCGCGGCGACCCGGCCGCCGGGCGGCCATGCTGGTCGGTGCCTCGGTCGTCGTCGTCCTGCTCGTCGCCGGGGCGGTGGTGCTCGTCGCGCGGGGCCGCCCGGGGCAGGCGCCCGTCTCGTCGTCCCTCGGCCGCGTCCTCGGGGCCCCCGCCGCCGGGAGGTCCGGCGTCGGGCCGACCACCGGCCCGACGCCGTCCGTCGCGCCGCTGACCCCGACCGCCGACTGGCACGTCAGCTCGCCGCCCGGGACGCACATCGAGGGGTACGCCGACCGGACCAGCGTGCGCACCGACGGCCAGGTGCAGCTGCGCGTGTCCGCGACGGGCAGGTCGTTCGGCGTGACGGTGCTCCGGATGGGGTCGTACGGCTCGTCCGCGGCGGCCCGCCTGGCACACGCCGGTCCGTTCCGGGTGGTCGCGCAGCCGCCGCCGACCGTCGTCCCCGAGACCCGGACGGTCACCACGTCCTGGACCCCGACCGCGACGATCGCGGCGACGGGGTGGCCGCCGGGCGCGTACCTGCTGCGCCTCGAGGGGGACGACGGTGCCGAGGGCTACGTCCCGCTGACCGTGCGCTCGGACAGCACCGCCGGGAAGGTGGTGCTGGTCCAAGCCGTCACCACGTGGCAGGCCTACAACGACTACGGCGGCATGAGCCTCTACCACGGCAAGGACGGGATGCCGGCGAGCCGGTCGTTCGCCGTGACGTTCGACCGGCCCTACGCCGCGGCCTCCGGCAGCGGCGACTTCCTCGGCAACGAGCTGCCGCTCGTGACGTTCGCCGAGCACCTCGGGCTCCCCCTCGCCTACGCGACGGACGTCGACCTGCAGGAGGACCCGCACCTGCTCGACGGCGCCCGCGCCGTGGTGTCCCCGGGGCACGACGAGTACTGGTCGACCGCGATGCGGCAGGCGCTGACCAGGGCCCGCGACGCCGGCACCAACGTGGCCTTCCTCGGCGCCAACGCCGTCTACCGGCACATCCGGTTCGGGTCCACGCCGGTGGGACCGGATCGGCTGGAGATCGACTACAAGAGCACCGCGGACCCGATCACCGCGACCGACCCCTCCGAGTCGACGACGCAGTGGCGCTCCGCTCCCGTGCCACGCCCGGAGAGCGACCTGGTCGGGGGCTTCTACCAGTGCAACCCGGTCAAGGCGCCGCTCGTCGTGGCGCACCGGCTGTCGTGGCTCACCGACGGCCTGCAGCCCGGGCAGACGCTCGGGACGCTCGTCGGGCCCGAGTACGACCGGGTCGACCTCTCGGTGCCGACGCCCCATCCCCTCCAGGTCCTGTTCCACTCTCCCGTCACGTGCAAGCTCATGGGCCGGACCGTCCAGGACGCCGCCGACGTCACCTACTACACGACGAGCAGCGGCGCGGGCGTCTTCGACGCGGGCACCAGCAAGTGGGTGTGCGCGCTGGACGACACGGCGTGCGAAGCCGGCTGGGGCGACGCGGCGACGTACCAGGTGGTGCGGCAGGTGACCCAGAGGTTGCTGACCGAGGCGGCGAAGGGGCCGTTGGGTCGGACGCACCCGGCGCAGGACACCACGGGTGGCGCCCCGGGCCGCGACGACGGGGTCGCCGGGATCCCTGCAGGTGGCCCGACACCCTGAGTCCGGTGCGGAACTGTCAGTCGCCGCCTGCTCGATCGGCCCCTGCCTGCGCGGACCGCTGCAGCGCCCGGTCGGCGAGCGTGTCGGGGGTGCCGAACCGGTGGGCGGTGACCGTGACGGACTGCTCACGGAGGAACGTCAGCAGCTCCACCCGGCCGGACTCGGTGACGGGCTGGTGGTAGACCGCCAGGTCGGGTCGCGGTCCGGTGGCGTGCGCGAGCGCATCGGCGTCGCCGTCCACCAGCCGGATGCGGCCGGACGGCAGGGTGCGGACGGCGGCGAGCCACGTGGTGTCGTCCTCGGCGCGCACCGTGACGCCGAGGTCGTGCAGCACGGCGCCGAGCGGGGCGGGCAGCAGGTGGGACGTCGAGACCGTCACCTCGGCGCCGGCCACCAGCCCGGCGCCGACCACGCGCACCAGGGCGGCCACCGACCCGCGCCGACCGAGCCGCACCAGCACCGGCACCGGCCGGTAGCGCAGGACGTTGCGCTCCGCGCCCAGGCCGGTGACGTCGTCGGACCGGGAGAAGACGTCGCGCCAGGCCTGGGCGTCCGAGGCGAGGGCCCGTTCGAGCGGACCGGCTGCGGCGGGCGTCGCGTCGCCGGACGGCGTGACGGGTGCGCCGTCGGAGGCGGACGACGAGGTCTGGCCCGGGCCGGCCGGCCGGAAGTCCGCCTCGTCGTGCGCGAACGGCGCATCCGCCACGCCCGCGGCACGGGCCGCCTCGAGCAGCCGGGCCGCTGCCGGACCCAACGGCGCGCCGTGCCGAGCGGGCGCGGAGGCCCAGTCGACCAGCGGCACCAGGGTGTTCGGACCGCCGGCCTTGGCGCCGGGGCCCACCGCCGACCGCTTCCAGCCGCCGAACGGCTGCCGCCGCACGATCGCCCCGGTGATGCCGCGGTTCACGTAGAGGTTCCCCGCCTCCACGCGGGTCAGCCAGTGCGCCACCTCGTCCACGTCCTGGCTGTGCAGGCCCGCGGTCAGCCCGTAGTCGACACCGTTCTGCAGGTCGATCGCCTCGTCGAGCGTCTCGGCGGTCATCACGCCGAGCACCGGTCCGAAGTACTCGGTGCGGTGGAACGCCGAGCCCGCGCGCACCCCCGCGCGCACGCCGGGTGTCCACAGGCGTCCGGCGTCGTCCAGGCGTCGCGGCCGCACGGCCCAGCTCTCGCCCGGCGCCAGCCGGGTCAGGCCGTCGAGCAGCTTGCCCTCCGCGGGCTCGATCACGGGCCCCATCTGGGTCGCCGGGTCGGCGGGCAGGCCGACGCGCAGGCTGGTCACCGCGTCGAGCAGCTGGTCGTGGAACCGCCGCGACGTGCCGACCGACCCGACCAGGATCACCAGCGACGCGGCCGAGCACTTCTGGCCCGCGTGCCCGAAGGCGGAGGCGACGACGTCGCGCACCGCCAGGTCCAGGTCGGCGCTCGGCGTCACGACGATCGCGTTCTTGCCGCTGGTCTCCGCCAGCAGGTGCAGGCCGGGCCGGAAGCCGGCGAACAGCCGGGCCGTCTCGAACGAGCCGGTGAGCAGCAGCCGGTCGACGCGCGCGTCGGAGACGAGGGCCTTGCCGAGACCGTCCTCGGCGACGTGCACCAGGGCCAGGACCTCGCGCGGCACGCCGGCCGCCCACAGCGCCTCGGCCAGCACCGAGCCGCACCGGGCCGCCTGCGGCGCCGGCTTGAGCACCACCGCCGAGCCGGCCGCGAGCGGGGCCAGCACCGAGCCCGCGGCGATCGACACCGGGAAGTTCCACGGCGGCGTCGCCACGGTGAGCCGGACGGGGTGCGCGACGGCGCCGTCCGTCCCCTCGAGCTCCTCGGCGAGCCCCGCGTACCAGCGCGCGAAGTCGACCGCCTCGCTGACCTCGGGATCGGCCTGGTCGAGGGTCTTGCCGGTCTCGGCGGCCATCACCTCGCACAGGTCGCCGCGGCGCCGCTCCAGCTCGTCGGCGGCCCGCCGCAGCACCGTCGCGCGCTCGCGGGCCGGCAGGGTGCCCCACTCGGTGCCGGCCGCGACGGCGGCCGCGAGGATGCGGTCGAGCTCGGCGGGGTCGGTGACGGTGTGCTCGTCACGCGTCTTGACGCCCAGGTGCGACGACGGGACGCGGGCGAGCAGCTCGCGTGCCCACTGCCGGTTCGGCGCGAGCGAAGGGTCCGTGTCCGGGGCCGAGGCGAACGTCCGGGCATCGGACGAGGCCGCGGCGTCACGGCGGCGGTCCTGGGTGCGGCGCGGTGCCGGCACCTCGTCGCGGGCGTCCACCAGCGCCCGCAGCGAGACGAGGAACCGGTCGCGCTCGCGCGCGAAGGCCCCGTCGTCGTCGGCCATCGTGAACAGGGACGACATCACGTTCTCCGGGCTCGCGGCCTCCTCCAGCCGCCGCACCAGGTAGGCGATCGCCACGTCGAAGTGCTCGGGGTGCACCACGGGCGTGTAGAGCAGCAGCCGCCCCGTCGACCGGCGCACCGCCTCGGCCTGACCGGTGGCCATGCCGAGCAGCATCTCCATCTCCACCGCGTCCTGTACGCCCCGTCGCCCTGCCAGCAGCCAGGCGAACGCCAGGTCGAACAGGTTGTGACCGGCCACGCCGAGGTGCACGTTCGCGGTCCGCTCGGGCGTCAGCGCCCAGTCGAGCACCCGCTTGTACGCGGTGTCCGTCTGCTGCTTGGTGTCCCAGGTGGCCGGCGGCCAGTCGTGCAGCTCGGCGTCGACGTGCTCCATCGACAGGTTCGCGCCCTTGACCAGGCGCACCTTGACCGGCGCCCCGCCGCCGGCCCGCCGCGCGGCCGCCCACTCCTGCAGCCGCTGCATCGCGCCCAGCGCGTCCGGCAGGTAGGCCTGCAGCACCACGCCCGCATGCAGGTCGCGCAGCTCCGGCCGGTCGAGCAGCCGCATGAACACCTCGAGCGTCAGGTCGAGGTCGCGGTACTCCTCCATGTCGAGGGTGACGACGGTGCCCGTCGCCGCGGCGCGTCGGTACAGGGGCAGCAGGTGCTCCACCACCTCGTCGACGGTCGCGTCGAACGCCCAGGGCGCGTGCGGACCGCTGACCGACGACACCTTGATCGACACGTGGTCCACGTCGGTGCGCTCCAGCAGCCGCGCGGTGCCCTCGAGCCGCCGGTCCGCCTCCCGCCGGCCGAGCACCGCCTCGCCGAGCAGGTTGAGGTTGAGGGCGACGCCGTCGCGGCGCAGGTGGGCCAGCGCGGCTCCGAGGTGCGCGTCCGACGCGTCGACGACGAGGTGCCCGACCAGCTCGCGCAGCACCCGACGGGCCACCGGGACGACGACACCCGGCGCCACCGGCCCCGCGAGGCCACCGGCCCGCACGGACCAGCGCAGCGGCGCCGGCAGGAAGC
The DNA here is from genome assembly GCF_027923705.1 of Cellulomonas sp. NTE-D12. NCBI lineage: Bacteria > Bacillati > Actinomycetota > Actinomycetes > Micrococcales > Cellulomonadaceae > Cellulomonas > Cellulomonas electrica. Next base: position 423,223 of record NZ_AP026442.1, read on the forward strand.
CCGGCACGTCGCGGGACAGGGTCGCGAGCGCCCGGGCGGCCGCCGCCGGGTCCTCCGGCCGCACCACCCGGTCGATGAACCCGACGGCGAACCGCAGCCCGGCCGGGTCGCGCAGCAGCCCCGCCAGCAGGGACGCACCCCGGTCGGGCGGCACGTCGGCAGCCTCGTCGAGCCAGCGGCGCACCAGCGCCTCGACGTCGGGGACCAGGTCGAGCAGCTCGTCGTCCATCGACTCGATCGTGGCCCGGTCGGCACCGCTGCGCGCGACGAACCGCCGCACTCGGCCGACTCAGACCAGCGACGCGCGCGCCGCGTGCACCTCCGCCACCCGCTCGAGGATCGCGTCGAGCACCGGCATCCGGTCGAACTGCCGCGCGTGCGCCAGCGCCTGCTCCGCCATCGACTCCCGCTCCACGTCGGACATGCCCAGCACAGCGCGGTCCAGGGCCGCCGCCAGCGCCGCCGGGTCCGCCGGCGGCACGATCAGCGCCGTGTCGCCGACGGCCTCGCCGATCCCGCCGACGTCCGTGGTGATCACCGGCCCGCCGCCGGACAGCATCGACTCGACCAGGGCGATGCCGAACGTCTCGGTGAACTCCGGCATCGACTTGCTTGGCAGGGCGAACGCGCGCGCGCCGGCCATCAGGTGCGCCTTCTCGTCGTCGTCCACGTCGTGCAGGAACCGGATGCGCCCCTCCACCGCGGTCGTCGCCGCGAGCGCGTGCAGCGCCTCGGCCTGCGGTCCGTTGCCGGCCACCACCAGCTCCACCGACCCGGCGGCGCGGCTGGCGGCGTACGCCTCGATCAGGTCGTCCACCCCCTTGGCGTGCGCCAGCCGCGAGAGGTAGAGCACGTACCCGCCGCGCGTCAGCCCACGCGCGGCGAGCACCGCGTCGGTGAGGCCGTCGTCCCGCGCCAGGTACGCGCCGACGTCGATCGCGGGGTAGCTGACGTGCACCCGCTCCTCGCACTGCGCGGCGAACCGGGTGCCGTGCTTGGCGTCGATGGCGCGCGCCTCGTCGACGATCATGTCGCGGGTGTACCGGGACACCGCCAGGCACACGTCGTGGTCCAGGTAGCTGTCCAGCACGTGCGCGGCAGCCCCGAACCGGTCCTCCTCGACGCACGCCCGCACGACGTTGGTCACGTCCGACCCGACCGCCTCCGCGACCGTCACCACGTCCACCGGCAGGCCGGTCGACCGGGCGATCCGCACGGCATCCGCCACCGCCGTGGCGTGCGGTGACAGGTACAGCGACATCGCCACCGTCGGCACGCCGTCGGTGAACAGCTCGACCAGCCGGCCGGTCAGCCCCGCGAGCCACCGACCGTCCGGCACCTTGTAGTCGCCCACCGGACCGGGCCGCTCCACGGTGATGCCGTCGCTGTACGGCAGCACGCCGTCGAGCGGCTTGAGGGGCAGGCCGGCGCGCTGCAGCACGTCCAGCGGCCAGGTGACGATGCGCACGTCGTCGAACCCGCGCTGCAGGGCCGCCTCGGCGAGGTTGCGCGCCTCGCCGGAGTGCCCGCAGATCACCGGGTCGGCGCGCACCACCAGCACCAACCGCCGCGTCGGGGCGCGACCGGGGGTCGCGCCGTCCGGAACCGTGCTCATGCCGCTCCTCCCGGCCGGACCACCGGCGTCGACAGGGTCGGCGGTCCGGAGCTGGTCGTCAGCGGCACCGGTGAGCGGGACGACGGCGGTCGGCTCGCCAGGTCGGTGCCCCAGCCGTTGGGCTCAACGCCGAGCCGCACCTGCAGGTGCCCGCCGCGGTGCACCTCGTGCCCGCTGAGCCACGACCGGTCCAGCGGCCGACCGTTGAAGACGATGCCCTGGACGTACTGGGCGGGACCGCCGGGCTCCGGCTCCCGGAACCCCTCCGTCTCGATGGTCAGCGAACGCCCTCCGACCTCCAGTGCCGCGGCCCGCCAGGACGGGGCGTTCACCAGGAACCGGTTCTGCCCGGCCACCGGGAACAGCCCGAGGCTGGCCCACACGTACCAGGACGAGAGTCCGCCGGAGTCGTCGTTGCCGGGCAGCCCGCCACGGCCGGTGCCGAACTGGTTCAGCACCACGTCGTGCACCACCTGCGCCGTCCGGTCGGGCCGGCCGGCCCAGTGGTACGCGTACGGGGCCTCCATGTCCGGCTCGTTGTTCAGCCCCTCGAACCGGTCCAACCGGTAGCCGGCCGCCATCTCCGCCAGCTCGGGCTGCAGCCCCGGCTGCACCACGGGCGGTGCGCCGAACCCGAAGAAACGGTCGAGCAGCCGGACGAAGGCGTCGTCACCGCCGGCCAGCGCGATCCGCCCCGCCATGTCGTGCAGCAGCCGGAACGAGTAGTTCCACTTGCCGCCCTCGTAGTACGTCGAGTCGTGCAGCAGGCCGGTCGCCGGGTCGAAGGCGTTGGCCCACCGGTCGGCGAGCGGGGCGAACTGCTCCACGAGCGCCCGGTCGCCGACGTGCGCCGCGACGTACGCGGTGCACCAGTAGCCGAACGCCAGGTCCAGCGTGTGGCTGACCGGCTGCGCCAGCCCGCGCAGCAGGAACTCCTCGCCGTAGGTGCGCCGCAGGTCGTTGTGCATGTGCACCAGCGCCCAGTCCCAGTCGACACCGGGCAGGCCGAGCTGGCACACGTCGGCCAGGAAGGTGTGGGCCAGCGCCGACCCCTGCCGGGAGAACTGGTCCGCGCCACGCGCCATCCGGTACCCGATCGGCAGGTTGCCCTCCTCCTCGGCGATCTGGATCAGCGCGTTGGCCAGGGCCACCGCCTTGTGCGGCCGTAGGGCGGTGATCAGCGGCAGCTGCGTGCGGTAGATGTCCCACATCGTCGCGATGTCGAACACGAACGGGCCGTCCGTCGGCCAGAACGGGGACTCGTCCATCGCCAGGCACGGCTTGATCAGGGAGTGGTAGACGGCGGTCGACAGCACCGTCTGCCGCGCCCGGGACGGGGTGTCCACCTGCACGCCGTCCAGGTGCTCGCGCCAGTCGGCGGCCGTCGCCGCCCGTCGGACGGTGAAGCTGCGCGGCCCCGGCCCGCAGTCGTGCTCGAGGTTCTCCCGGGCCTGCTCCACGCCGCGCAGCGAGAAGCCGAACCGCACCTCGACCACCTGGCCCGGTTCCGCCCGCCCGGCCCACATCAGCCCGAACGGCCGCAGGGTCGTCGGCCGGATCCGGTCGAAGTCCAGCCGGGTGCCGCCCGGCATCAGCCGGCGGTCGTACCAGAGCATCTGCCGCCAGGCGCCGGGTGCGTCGCACTCCACGTGCACGGCCAGCGGTGCGCCCTCGACGACGATCTCGCCCTGCGCCACCCCTGGCGCCAGCGCGGCGAGCCGCGCCCGCAACGGCACCGTGCGGCCGTAGGGGATGATCAGCCCGCCCATCGAGAAGTCGATCACCACGCGTGCGTCGCGGTGCGCCGGGAACGTGTACCGGTGCACGGCGCTCTTGGGGCCGACGGTCAGCTCGCAGTGGATGCCGGACCCCAGTGTCGCCGAGTAGTAGCCGGGCTCCGCCTGCTCGTCGACCACGTCCCACAACGACCCCAGGTCGTCCAAGGGCTGCAGCATGGGCGTGACGCGGAAGTAGTTGTAGTACTTGCGGATCGCGCCGGTCCCCGACTGCTGGAAGTGCGTGAACCCGCTGGCCACCTGCCGCTCGTACAGCGGCACGGGCAGCCCCTCGGTGCCCAGGTCGTACCGGCCGTAGCCCGTGGGGTAGGCGCCGGAGTACGCGCAGGCCGAGACCATGCCGAGCGGGTAGGTCGCGCCGGGGTGCGTGTTGCCCACCTGCGGCTTGGGCCACCACCACGTGGCGGCCAAGCCCTGCGGCTGCGGGAGCTGGGTGGCCTCCGTGCCGATGAACGGGTCGACGTGCTCGAACACGCGCTCACCCCTCTCGTTGGCCGCATCGTGCCTGATCGGCGGAGGTTACGGCAGGGGGGTGACGGGCAGGTTGCCGGGACGCGTCCGGACGACGACGCGTTGCGACGACGGCGACGCCCGCAACCGTCGAGGCGCAGGCTCGTTCACGCGCCGCCCGGGAACCCCAGCTGCCGCCACGCCTCGTACGTCGCCACGGCGGCGGCGTTGGACAGGTTCATCGATCGGCGGCCCGGCAGCATCGGGATGCGCACGCGGTCGGTCACCCGGGGGTCGTGCTGGACCTCCGGCGGCAGGCCGGTCGGCTCCGCCCCGAACAGCAGCGCGTCGCCGTCCTGCCAGTCCACGTCCGTGTACCAGCGGTCGGCACCGGTGGTGAAGGCGAACACCCTGGTCAGACCGGCCAGCGCATGGTCCAGGTCGGGGTGCACCACCACCTGGGCGAGGTCGTGGTAGTCCAGTCCGGCTCGTCGCAACCGCGGTTCGTCCAGCTCGAAACCCAGCGGCTCCACGAGGTGCAGCACCGCCCCTGTGCCGGACACCATGCGGATCGCGTTGCCGGTGTTCCCGGCGATCCGGGGCTCGTGGAAGACGACGTGCAGCACGGGCCGATGCTGCCACGGGCCGGTGTCGGTTCCGGTGGCTAGCCTGGTCGCGCACCCCGCCGCCCACGGCCGTCGGTGCGCCACCCGAGAGGATCGCCGTCGATGCCCACGCCGTACGCCGCCGCCGAGAACCGGTACGACTCCATGACCTACCGGCGCACCGGCCGCAGCGGGCTGGACCTGCCGGCCATCTCGCTGGGCCTGTGGCACAACTTCGGCGACGCCAGCCCGTACGGCCGCCAGCTCGAGGTGCTGCACACCGCGCTCGACCTCGGCATCACCCACCTGGACGCCGCGAACAACTACGGCCCGGGCCCCGGCTCGGCGGAGACCAACCTCGGCCGCGCGCTCGCGGCCGACCTGGCGGCGTACCGCGACGAGCTGGTGATCTCGACGAAGGCCGGCTACCCGATGTGGACGGGGCCTTACCAGGACGGCGGCTCGCGCAAGTACCTGCTGTCCTCGCTGGACGCGTCGCTGCAGCGCCTCGGCCTCGACTACGTCGACATCTTCTACCACCACCGTCCGGACCCCAGCACGCCGCTGGAGGAGACGATGGGGGCGCTGGCGAGCGCCGTGACCAGCGGAAAGGCGCTGTACGTCGGCGTCTCCAACTACTCGCCGTCGCAGACGCGTGCCGCGCACGCCCTGCTCGCCGACATGGGCGTCCGCCTGCTGATCCACCAGCCCAGCTACTCGATGTTCAACCGGCACGTGGAGAACGTGGCGCCGGGGGAGACCGAGTCGCTGCTCGACGTGGTGGGCGACCTCGGCATCGGCACCATCGTGTTCTCCCCGCTCGCCCAGGGGCTGCTCACCGACCGGTACCTGTCCGGCGAGGTGCCCGCCGACTCCCGCGCCGCGACCGGCCGGTTCCTGTCGGCGTCGAACCTCACCGACACCTACCTGCAGCGCGCCCGGGCCCTGAACGAGTTCGCGCAGGGTCGCGACCAGACGCTGGCGCAGCTCGCGGTGTCGTGGGTGCTGCGCGACCAGCGGATCACCTCGGCCCTCGTCGGGGCCAGCTCAGCGGAGCAGCTGCGCTCGAACGTCGCCGCGCTGACGGCCCCGCCGCTGACGGACCAGGAGATCGCCACGCTCGAGCAGTGGGCGGTCGACGGCACCGGCCGCAGCTGACCGCTGCCCCCGTCGCCCAGCCGCAGCCGACACTCAGCCGGTGTGGACGGCCCAGCCGTTCGCCGGCACCGACGCCGCGTCCGCCCACGACGGGTCGCTGACCGCCAGCCGCGCCCCGGCCGGCGCCGCCACCGGCTCGGTGCCGAGGTTCAGCGCCAGGGTCAGCGCCTCACCACCGCCGCGAGACGTGACGGTGATCCGCGCCCCCGTGTTCGACAGCTCGGACACGCCGACCGACCCGTCCACCAGCCAGGGGTGCCGCCGGCGGAGCCCGAACAGCTCCTGGTGCACGCGGTAGACCGGCAGGCCGATCGGCGACAGCTCGTCCGGTGACGCCGGGAACGCCGGCCGGATCTCGTCGTCCCCGCCGACGCGCTCCTCCTTGACGCCGCGGAACCCGTGCTCGTCACCGGCGTACACCGACGGGATGCCGGGCAGCAGGGCCAGCAGGGCGACGGTGTGGGTCAGCAGCTCGGCCGGGACGGTCGACGCGATCCGTGTGACGTCGTGGTTGCCGACGAACGTCTGCGGCAGGAACCGTGCGACCAGCTCGTCGTGCCGGCCCAGCGTCCAGGCCAGCTCCCAGAGGTTGCGGTCGACCAGCGAGCTCCAGATCGCCTTCCAGAGCTCGTACTGCGTCACCGAGTCGAGCCCGGACTCCTCGACGTACTCCGCGTAGTCGCCGTGGATCATCTCGCCGAGGAACCACGCCTCCGGGTGCCGCGCGCGCACCCCGGGCAGCACCGCCGCCCAGAACGACGGCGGCACGGCGTACGCCGCGTCGAGCCGCCACCCGTCGACACCCCGGTCCAGCCAGTGGGTCATCACGTCCCCGACGTACGCGCGCACGCGCTCGTCGTCGTGGTTCAGCGCCACCAGCGCGCCGTGCCCCTCGAACGTCGCCGGTCGGTCCCCGTCCCACCGGACCAGCCGTCCGGCCTCGCTCTGCGGCCCGCCGGCCACGGCGTCCCGCACCCACGGGTGCTCGGCCGACACGTGGTTGAACACCCCGTCCAGCAGCACCCGGACCCCGCGCGCGTGCCCCGCCGCGACGAGCTCGTCCAGCTGCTCGTCCCCGCCCAGCCGGGCGTCCACCCGCAGGTGGTCGAGGGTGTCGTACCCGTGCGTCGCGGAGTGGAACACCGGTCCGAGCAGCAACCCGTTCGCACCGAACCCCACCAGGTGGTCGAGCCACCCGACCAGGTGCCGCAGCCCTCGTCCGGTCTCGACCGAGGACCCGTCGGTCGCCGCCCCCGTGAAGCCGAGCGGGTACAGGTGCCACCAGATGGCGTGCCGCGCCCACGCCGGCCCAAGCACTCGCCCCGCCGCCACGGTCCCGGCGGCGCCCGCCGACGGCACGGCGCCGCTCGCCGCCGCCTCGCCGTCCACTCAGCCCTCCAGCGCCGCGAGCAGCCCGGCGCCGTACCGCTCGAGCTTCGCAGCCCCGACCCCGCCGATCCCGGCCAGCTCGTCCAGGTCCGCCGGCCGCCGCGTCACCACGTCCCGCAGCGTCGCGTCGTGGAACACCACGTACGCCGGCACGCCCTGCTCCTTGGCCACGCCGGCCCGCCACGCGCGCAGCCGCTCGAACACCGCCTGCGCCTCGTCGTCCAGCTCCGGCACGCCCGCGCCACCCGCCCGGCCCCCGGCGGCACCGGCTCGCGCCCGCGGCCGACCCGCCCGCGGCGCCTCCCGCCGCAGCCGTACCTCACGCTCACCGCGCAGCACGTCGGCGCTGCCCTCGGTCAGCCGCAGGGTGCCGTACCCGTCGGTGTCCACGGAGAGCAGCTCGGCGGCCAGCAGCTGCCGCACCACGCCGCGCCACTCGACGTCCGACAGGTCCCCGCCGATGCCGAACGTCGACAGCTCGCCGTGGCCGAGGCTGCGCACCCGCTCGGTCTCCTTGCCGCGCAGGATGTCCACCACGTGCCCGACGCCGTACCGCTGCCCCCGCTGCTCGAGCCGGACCACGGTGGACAGCAGCTTCTGCGCCGGCACCGTCCCGTCCCACGTCTCGGGCGGGGCCAGGCACGTGTCGCAGTTGCCGCACGGCTCCGACACCTGGCCGAAGTACGAGAGGAGCTGCACGCGGCGGCAGTCGGCCGTCTCGCAGAGCGCCAGCATCGCGTCGAGGTGCTGGGTCAGCCGCCGCCGGTGGGCGGCGTCCCCCTCGGAGCCGTCGATCAGCCGCCGCTGCTGCACCACGTCGGCCAGCCCGTACGCCAGCCACGCGGTGGACGGCAGCCCGTCACGTCCGGCGCGGCCGGTCTCCTGGTAGTACCCCTCGACGGACTTGGGCAGGTCCAGGTGCGCGACGAACCGCACGTCCGGCTTGTCGATGCCCATCCCGAACGCGATGGTCGCCACCATCACCAGACCGTCCTCGCGCAGGAACCGTGCCTGGTTGCGCGCCCGCACCGCCCGGTCCAGCCCCGCGTGGTACGGCAACGCGGCGATGCCCTGCGCGACGAGGAACTCCGCCGTCTGCTCCACCGACGCCCTGGTCAGGCAGTAGACGATGCCCGAGTCCCCGGGGTGCTCGGTCCGCAGCAGCTGCAGAAGCTGGGCCCGCGGGTTGTCCTTCGGCACGATCCGGTACCGGATGTTGGGTCGGTCGAAGCTCGCGACGAAGTCCCGCGCCTCACCGAGGGAGAGCCGCTGCCGGATCTCGGTGTGCGTCGCGGCCGTCGCCGTGGCGGTCAGCGCGATCCGCGGCACGTCCGGCCACCGCTCGTGCAGCAGCGACAGCTGCAGGTAGTCCGGCCGGAAGTCGTGCCCCCACTGCGACACGCAGTGCGCCTCGTCGATGGCGAACAGCGCCACCCGTCCCCGGTCCAGCAGGTCGAGCGTGTCCGGTGCGGTCAGCCGCTCCGGTGCGAGGTAGAGCAGGTCGAGCTCACCGGCGAGGAACGCCCGCTCGGTGTCCCGACGAGCAGTCGGGTCCTGCGTCGAGTTGAGGAACCCGGCCCGAACACCCAGTGCCGAGAGGGCGTCCACCTGGTCCTGCATCAGGGCGATCAGCGGGGAGACGACGACGCCGGTGCCCTCCCTGACCAGGGACGGGACCTGGTAGCACAGCGACTTGCCGCCACCGGTGGGCATCAGCACGAGCGCGTCGCCGCCGGCCACCACGTGGTCGATCACCTCGGCCTGGGCGCCGCGGAACTCGTCGTACCCCCAGACGGTGCGCAGCACGTCGAGCGGGGTCTGCGACGTCAGCTGCACCCGCCCACCCTACGAGCGACCCCCGACAACGGGACGCCAGGCCGCCCACAGGCCCGGCCCCGGGCGGTCGGACCCGTCGGCCGTAGTCCGGCCCGACGCCTCCCCGAGCACGCCCGACGGTCCGTAGGGTGGCCCGCATGGGTACTGCACTGGTCACCGGCGCGAGCGCCGGCCTCGGTCTCGAGTTCGCCTGGCAGCTGGCCACCGCGCGGCACGACGTGGTGCTCGTGGCCCGTGACGAGGACCGGCTGCGCCGCCTCGCCGCCCAGCTCGAGGCAGCCGCCGGTGTGCGCGCGGAGGTGCTGGTCGCGGACCTGTCCGTCCGTGCCGACCTCGAGCGCGTCGCCGACCGGCTGCGGGACGACGAGCGTCCCGTCGGCCTGCTGGTCAACAACGCCGGCTTCGGGCTGGCGCAGGAGTTCGTCGGCGGCGACGTCGCCCGCGAGGAGTACGCGCTCGACGTGATGGTGCGTGCCGTCATGGTGCTGTCCCACGCGGCGGCAGACGCGATGGTGCGACGGGGCCGCGGCGCCATCCTCAACGTGGGATCCGTGGCAGGACTGCTCGCCTCCGGCACCTACTCGGCGCACAAGGCCTGGGTGCGCTCGTTCACCGAGGGCCTGGCGGTGGAGCTGCAGGGCACGGGCGTCACCGCCACCGTCGTCCAGCCGGGCTTCGTGCACACCGAGTTCCACGAGCGCGGCGGCATCGACGTCTCGATGTTCCCGGACGTCACCTTCCTCAACCCCGAGGACGTGGTGGCGGCCGCCCTGGCCGACGTCCGTCGCGGCGTGGTCCTGTCCACGCCGAGCCTGCGCTACCGCGCCGCGGCCGCAGTCGCCCGCGTCGCGCCGCGCTCGGCGATCCGTGCCTTCGGCCGCTACCGCAAGCAGCTGCAGGACCAGGAGGGGCACCAGGACGACGATCAGCGGCAGGATCGCGACGAGGCCGCCGCCGACGCGTGACGCGAGCGCTCCTGACCCCCGGCCCGACTCGTTACCCTGGCGACCCGTGAGCCCCGACGCCTCGACCGGCCCCGTCTCCACCCGCGACCAGCTGCGCGACCTGATCCGTGACCTCGCCGTCGTGCACGGCCGCGTCACGCTCGCGTCCGGCCGGGAGGCCGACTACTACGTCGACCTGCGCCGCGTGACGCTGCACCACCGCGCCGCCCCGCTGATCGGCCACGTGCTGCTGGACCGCCTCGAGGAGGTCGGCCTGGGACCCGGCGAGATCGACGCCACCGGCGGCCTGACGCTCGGGGCCGACCCCGTGGCCACCTCGCTCCTGCACGCCGCCGCGAGCCGCGGCCTGGACCTCGACGCCTTCGTCGTCCGCAAGGAGGCCAAGGCTCACGGGATGCAGCGCCGCATCGAGGGCCCGGACATCGCCGGCCGCCGCGTGGTGGTGGTCGAGGACACGTCGACGACCGGCGGCTCGGTGGCCACGGCCGTCGAGGCGGTGCGTGAGGCCGGCGCCGAGGTGCGGGGTGTTGCCGTCCTGGTCGACCGCGACACCGGCGCCCGGGAGAAGATCGAGGCCCTCGGCGTGCCGTACCACTACCTGTACGGCCTGGCCGACCTCGGCCTCGCCTGACCCGGCCGCCTCAGGTGCCGTCCCGCGCGTGTCGATGACGTGGGCATGAGCGCCGTCGGGGTCCGCGGGTGAACAACTGGGTCTTCTGGCTGGTCGTGCTGCTCAGCGTCGCCGCGACGGCCGGGCAGGCGTGGCTGCGCGTGCAGAACCGGCGGCGGCTGAAGGTGTGGGCGCAGGCCACCGGCTGGCAGTACGCGGAGCGCTACGACGAGTGGACGACGATCTCGTCGTCCCATCCCTTCGGCCAGGGACGCGACCGCCGGGCGTGCGACGTCGTCCAGGGGTCCTTCGAGGCGCACCCCGCCGTCGCCTTCGACTACCGGTGGACCACCGGCCAGGGCAAGAACCGGCAGGTGCACCACGCGCACGTCGTCGCGCTGCGGTTGCCGGCGTACCTGCCCACCATCCAGGCGACCCCCGAGGGCCTGGGCACGGTGCTGGCGCACCTGGTCGGCGCGCAGGACATGCAGTTCGAGTCCGAGGACTTCAACCGCGCCTACCGGGTCACGGCCGGCGACCTGCGCACCGCCACCGACGTGATCAACCCCCGGCTGATGGAGCGTCTGCTGCGCGGCGACGCGCGCGGGGTGTCGTGGCGCATCGACGGGATCTGGATCCTGTCCTGGCAGGCCGGCGGCTGGGACCTCGACTCGCTCGCCGCACGACTCGGGGTGCTGGCCGCCGTCGTCCGCGCCGTTCCCCGCCACGTGTGGCAGGACCACGGCTACGATCCGCTCACCGACAGCACCCCTGGAGAGGCCGTCCTGTGAACCCCGTGTCCGTCGTCCTGATCGTGATCGCGGCGATCGTCGTCCTGCTCCTGCTGTGGGCGGTGGCGCAGTACAACGGCCTGGTCCGGCTGCGGAACCTGGTCCAGGAGGCCTGGCGGCAGATCGACGTCGAGCTGCACCGCCGGCACGACCTGATCCCCAACCTCGTCGAGACGGTCAAGGGCTACGCCGCCCACGAGCGTGCGGTGTTCGACGAGGTCGCGCGGGCGCGCGCTGCCGCCTCCGGGCCCGCGGCCGGCCCGGCGCAGCAGGCCGAGCAGGAGAACGCGCTGACCGCCGCCCTCGGACGGCTGTTCGCGGTGGCCGAGGCCTACCCGGTGCTGCGCGCCAGCGAGAACTTCCAGCAGCTGCAGGCCGAGCTGTCCAACACGGAGGACCGGATCGCGGCCGGCCGTCGGTTCTACAACGCCAACGTGCGGGCCCTGAACACCAAGGTCGAGACCTTCCCGTCGAACGTGATCGCCGGCATGTTCGGCTTCACGCGGGCGGAGTACTTCGAGGTGGACGACCCGCAGGTCCGTCAGGCGCCGACCGTCAGCTTCTGATCCGCCTAGAAGGAGTACGTCGCGACGTGCTCCTGCGACGGGTGCGGCAGCGACGGGTCGCGCAGCGACGGCAGCAGGTGCAGGAGCGGGTCGACGAACCCCCGCCGCGGGTCCAGCACGCCGGCGTCCGCCAACCGGTCGAGCAGGTGGCCGACCTGCTCGGCAGGGATACCCAGCTCGACGGCGATCTCCGCCGGCTCGACGAACCGCCCGGTGGTGCTGCACACCGCGACGAACAGCCGCTCGATCGGGCACGGTGCGGACCCGTCGCCGATGCACACGTCCCGCCGCAGCCCCTCGGCGAGCAGGTCGACGAACGCCGTGCTGACGTCCCCGAGGTCCCGCCGCTCGGCCACGGCCCGCGCGAAACCGCCGTACCGCAGGTACTCCTCGCGCACCGTGCGGGCGTCCGCCCCCGGCTGGGCGCCGAGCAGCTCGGCGAGGGTCGACGGGCGCAGCGAGCGCACGGTCGCGGCACCCTCCCAGCCGGCCTGGACGCGCTCCACCGCCGCGCCCGCGAGGGACGCCGTCACCAGCACCCGGACGCCCGGCACCGGCGTCGCCAGCACGTCGGCCCAGTCGCCGCACGCGGACGCCTCGTCCAGGATCACCAACCGGGGCTGGTCGCACGCCGGCGCGCCCACCCGCGTCGGCCGCCGCAGGGCGTTGTCCAGGTCCTGGGCGTCCAGCGCGGGGCGGTCGGGGAACGGGTCGTCGGGCGTCGCCTCGACCGGCACCCACAGCACCGCACGGGCGTCCAGGTCCGGCTCGGCGAGCGCCTGGACCACGGCGTCCTTCGCCGCCGTCGTCTTGCCCACGGCGCGCGGGCCCACCAGCACGGTCGCCGTCCCGGCGGGGGCGTGCGCGACATCGGACAGCGCGGCCCGGCCGGCGAGCGTGCCGGTCAGCCACTCGTGCCGTGCGCGCTGGGCGAGGTGCACGTCGTCCACTGCCCAGGAGACCCGCGTGCGGCGGGACCACCACGGGTTGGCGGCGCGGAGCACCTGTGCCAGCTCGCTGTGTCGCATCCTCCTGAGGGTGCTACCCGGGAGTAGCGATCAGCGAGGACGAAGGGCCCGTCCGGGCCGCCGACCAGGGCGTGCAGGGCCGATCCGGAGCTCCGCGCGTCAGACGCGGGCGACGAGGTCGGCGACCGATCCCACGACCTCGGTGGGCCGGTACGGGTACCGCTGCACGTCCTCGGCACGCGTCGACCCGGTGAGCACCAGGAAGGTGCGCAGCCCCGCCTCGATGCCCGCCACCATGTCGGTGTCCATCCGGTCGCCCACCATCACGGTGGTCTCGGAGTGGGCGTCGATCCGGTTGAGGGCCGACCGGATCATCATCGGGTTCGGCTTGCCGACGAAGTACGGCTTGCGCCCGGTCGCCGCCGAGACCATCGCCGCCACCGCTCCCGTCGCCGGCAGGTCGCCGTCCGCGGACGGGCCCGTCACGTCCGGGTTGGTGGCGATGAAGCGTGCACCGCCCTGGATCAGCCGGATCGCCTGCGTGATCGCCTCGAACGAGTAGGTGCGGGTCTCACCGAGCACGACGAAGTCCGGCCGGCTGGCCGTCAGCGTGAAGCCCGCCTGGTACAGCGCCGTGGTGAGGCCGGCCTCGCCGATCACGTACGCGCTGCCGCCGTCGGGCGCCTGGTCCACCAGGAACTGCGCCGTGGCGAGCGCCGACGTCCAGATCGCCTCCTCCGGCACCTCGATGCCGCTCGCCGCGAGCCGGGCGCGCAGGTCACGCGTGGTGAAGATGGAGTTGTTCGTCAGGATGAGGAACGGGCGGCCCTTCTGCTGCAGGGCGCCGACGAACTCGGCCGCTCCGGCCAGCGCGCGGTCCTCGTGGACCAGCACACCGTCCATGTCGCACAGCCACGAGGCGATCTCGCGCGGTGCCTGCACGTCAGGCCTCGTCGCGGTCCAGCGCCGTCGCCGGCGCCCCGTCGGCCGCCTCGAGCGTGGCCAGCCGGGCGACGCGCGACCGGCGCCGAGCCCGCCACGCCTCGACGAGCACCGGGGCCACCGAGATCAGCACGATGAGGACCAGGAGCACCTCGATGTTCTTCTTGATGAAGGTGATGTTGCCCAGGCCGTAGCCGAGCCACGTCACGCCGCCGGCCCAGAGCACCACGCCGATGCCGTTGTAGAGGGCGAAGTGCGAGTACCGCATCCGGCCCACGCCCGCCGCGACCGACGCGTACGTCCGCACGAACGGGATGAACTGCGCGATCACCAGCGTGCGACCGCCGTACTTGTCGAAGTACGCGTACGTCTGGTCGATGTGCTCCTGCTTGAAGATCTTCGAGTCCGGCCGGCTGAACACCCGCGGGCCCAGCGTCCGGCCGATCCAGTAGCCGCACTGGGTGCCCGCGTACGCGGTCAGCACCATGATCAGCGACAGCCACCAGATGGACGGCAGGTGCGAGCCGCCGTGCGCCACCAGGGCACCCGCCGTGAACAGCAGGGAGTCGCCCGGCAGGATCGGGAACAGCAGCCCGACCTCGATGAAGACGATGGCCATCACGCCGATCAGCGCGGCGGTGCCCAGGGAGCTGATGATGTGCTCCGGGTCCAGGAAGCTGGGGCCGAGCGTGTGCACCGCTCCGGCGGCCAGGGCGGACGCGGTCAGCACGACGTGCCGCGGCTGGGACGAGAGGTCACGGGGCGCATGGCCCCCAGGGTACGGCGCGGGGTGGTCCCGAGCCGTGGTGCCCGTGTGGCGGTCCTGTGCGGCCACGCGGTGCGGGCGGGCAGGCCGTAGGGCCCAGGGGTCCCGGACCGGGACCTTCCCCAGCGTGAAACACTTCTGGTGCATCCATCGCGTCCCCACGTCGCGCATGCCACGTCGCGCATCGCAGGCAGCAAGGACGCCGTCCCGACGAAGCAGGAGAAGCAGCGATGCCCATCGCGACCACCGAGGTCTACGCCGAGCTGATCAACCGCGCCAAGGCCGGCGGTTTCGCGTACCCCGCCGTGAACGTCACGTCGTCCCAGTCGGTCACCGCGGCCCTCCAGGGCTTCGCGGAGGCCGAGAGCGACGGCATCATCCAGGTCTCGGTCGGCGGCGCGGAGTACGCCTCCGGCTCGACCGTCAAGGACCGCGTCGCCGGTTCGCTGGCGCTGGCCGCCTACGCCCGTGAGGTCGCTAAGGGCTACCCGATCACGGTCGCCCTGCACACCGACCACTGCACCAAGCAGAACCTGGACAGCTGGGTCCGCCCGCTGCTGGCCCTCGAGGCCGAGCAGGTGAAGAACGGCCAGGAGCCGACCTTCCAGTCGCACATGTTCGACGGCTCGAACATCCCGCTGGACGAGAACCTGGTCATCGCGGCCGAGCTGCTCGAGCTGTCGCAGAAGGCGCGCACCATCCTCGAGATCGAGGTGGGCGTCGTCGGTGGCGAGGAGGACGGCCACGCGGCCGAGATCAACGACAAGCTCTACACGACCCCCGAGGACGGCCTGAAGACCGTCGAGGCCCTCGGCTTCGGCGAGAAGGGCCGCTACCTGACGGCCCTGACCTTCGGCAACGTGCACGGCGTCTACAAGCCTGGCGCCGTGAAGCTGCGCCCCGCGATCCTGGAGGAGATCCAGAAGGTCGTCGGCGCCAAGGTCGGCAAGGACAAGCCGTTCGACCTGGTGTTCCACGGCGGTTCCGGCTCCACGGCCGAGGAGATCGCGGCCGCCGTGAGCTTCGGCGTCGTGAAGATGAACATCGACACCGACACGCAGTACGCGTTCACCCGCCCGGTGGTCGGCCACATGTTCAGCAACTACGACGGGGTGCTGAAGGTGGACGGCGAGGTCGGCAACAAGAAGGCGTACGACCCTCGCGCCTGGGGCAAGCTCGCCGAGGCCGGCATGGCGGCCCGTCTGGTCGAGGCGGCCCAGCAGCTCGGCTCTGCGGGGCACAAGCTCTGAGGTCGGTCTGACGACGACGAAGGCCCGGGACCTGATGGTCCCGGGCCTTCCTGCGTCGGTGGTGTCTCGCAGGCCGGTCCGGCGGCCGCGAGCAGCGGTCAGGCGGTCGGTGCTCCGTCGCCGAGCGGCTCGAACGGGGCGCTCTGGTCGTCGTCGACGATGTCGAGGAGCTCGCCGATCCGCGTCACCTCGAGCAGGAACCGCACCGTGGGAGGCACGCGGAGCAGCCGCACCCGGTGCTGGCTGCGGATGGACAGCCGGGCGAGGAACGCCACGCCCGAGGAGTCCATGAAGGTCACGTGGTGCGCGTCGACCTCGATCGGCAGCCCGCGCTGCTCGGCCTCGGACGTCGCCTCGGCCAGCTCGGCACCGAGATCGGCGTCGACCTCGCCCGACAGCACGATGCGCGTCCGGTCCGCGCCGACGATCACCTGGACGGCGCCGGGCTCCCCGACGACCTCCTGGGCCTGGGCCTGCTCGTCCGGCGTGGGGCTGTTAGCGTCTCGCACGATGCTCCTTCCGGCCGGACGTGCTGGGCTGCTGTCGCTGGGTCCCGCGGCACGTGCTCCTGGCGCGAACGCTAGACGATCGGAGGTGATGGTGGTCAATCTACCGGCCACCTCGCACCCGGCGGTCCCCGGCGCGGGCGAGAGCACCCAGGAGCTGGTGGCGCGGGCGGTCGCCGCGAGCGACATGCCGATGCTGGTGCTCGACGCCTCTGTCGACGGTCTGGCGGTCCTGTGGGCCAACCCTGTCGCGTCGATGCGTACGGGGTACGCGCTCGATGCCATGCGGGCGGCGCCGCGCGGCCTGCTGGCCGACCCGCGCGTCCGGCTGCTCGACGGCGCCGAGGGGCACCTCGACGAGGCGCTGCGCGGCCGGCGGCCCGTCGAGCTGTCCGTGGAGGTGCGCCGTCCCGACGGGACGGTGCTGATGTGCTCCGCCCGGCTCGCGCCCGTGCGCGGCGGACCTCGCACCGACGTGTGGGTGGCGGTGCTGCGGGACATCGGTGGTGAGCTGTCGCGCGAGGCCCGGCGGGCCGAGGAGGTGGCCGAGGAGCGGCGGGAGCGGCAGGCGCTGTCCGTCGTCGCCCAGGTGTCCGACCTGCTGGTCGACGTCGACGACCCGCACGCGCTGGGCGAGATCGTCGCTCTGCTGCGGTCCACGACCGTCGACTGGGCTGCGTTCTACCTCAACGACGGCGGTCTGCGAGCCGCCGACGGCATCGAGCCGGACCGTCCGCCGACGGGCGTCGGCCGTCGGCACCTGGCCCCCGACGTGCCGGCCGACCGTGCGGCACCCGCCGCCGAGCTGGCAGCCGACCCGGTGCAGCAGCTGCTGGACGGCCACAGCGAGCGGCCGGTCGAGCTCGACGTGTCGGAGGGTGCCGGGCACGTGCCGGGGAGCGCCAGCGACTGGCTCGCGCGGCACGGTCGGCCGTCCGACGGCGAGCCGTACGTCGTCGTGTACCCCGTGTCGGGCCGTCGCCGGGTGATGGGGCTGCTGGCGGTGCGCGGGCGTTGCGGCTCCGGGCTCGCCGGGCTGGACGCCTCCACGCGGACGGTGCTGGAGCTGACGGCGCGCCGGGTGGGTCTCTCGGTGGACAACGTGCGGCTCTACGAGCGGGAGCACCGGCTGGCCGAGGCGCTGCAGCGGGCGATGCTGCCGGAGCAGGCCGAGGTCGAGGGCCTGGACGTGTGGACGTACTACGCGCCCAACTCCGCCAACGTGCAGGTGGGCGGCGACTGGTACGACGTCCTGCAGATCACGTCCGACGTGGTGGGCGTGGTGATCGGCGACGTGGTGGGCCACGACGTGGAGGCCGCGGCCACCATGGGGCAGCTGCGCTCGGTGGTGCGCTCGTACGGGTTCGACGTGACCGTGCCGGGGCCGGTGCTCGAGCGGGTGGACCAGCTGGTGGCCGGGCTGCGGACGCCGCGCTCGGCGGCGCTGGTGTTCTCGACGCTGACCAGGGCGGACGACCGGTGGGTGCTCGCCTACTGCCGTGCCGGCCACCTGCCGATGCTGCTGGTGCGGCAGGGCCATGCCCGTCCGCTGTCCGACGCCGGCGGGCCGCTGGTCGGGTTCGGTGGCGGTGCGCGGTCCACGGCCACCGTGGAGCTGGAGCCCGGCGACGCCCTGGTGTACTTCACGGACGGGCTGATCGAGCGGCGGGACCGAGGGCTGCGCGAGGGGCTCGCGGCGCTGGTCGACGCGGCGGGAGCCGTGACGGCCACGGACGCGGCCGGAATCGGGGAGGACCTGCTGGTCCGGCTCGCCGACCAGCCGGAGGACGACGTCGCCGTCGTCGTCGTCCGCGTGCCCGACGCCGCCGAGGTGACGGACTCCCGTCCCAGCCCTCGTCGTCGGCGCTGGGCGCTGCCCAACGAGGCCGCGTCCATCGGCCGGGCCCGGCACGCGGTGGTGCGCACCTGTCAGGCCTGGGACATCGCCGACTCGGCGAACGCCGAGCTGGTGGTGTCCGAGCTGGTGGCCAACGCCGTGCTGCACGGCTGGGGCCGGGTGGCCCTGCAGCTGTACGACACGGGCGACGGCCTGCGGATCGAGGTCGAGGACGCCAACCCGACGCCGCCGGTGGCCACGGACGGGCACCCGGGTCGCGTGGGCGGGTTCGGCATGCAGATCGTCGAGCGGCTGTCCGACTGGGGCTGGCGCCCGGCGCGCGGCGGCAAGGTGGTGTGGGCCAAGCTGCGGCCGGGGTCCCTCCCCGAGACGGCGACGAGCTCGACGACGAGCCGCACGGCCGACTGAGGTCAGGCGTTCGGGCGCTGGAACGTGGACGTCGCCACCGAGTCGCCGCAGTCGTGCTCCGTGTCGATGCGGAACATGTCCAGGGCGCCGCACACCTCGAGGACGAACAGGTCCCGGGGGTCGGCACCGCGCAGCACCGTCGCGCCGCCGCGCTTGCGACCGGAGTCCGCCAGCGAGATGAGGAACGCCGCGCCGGTGGAGTCCATGAACGTGACGCGGCACATGTCGATCACCAGCAGCTGCCGGCGAAGGCCCACCACGCGTGCGGTGATCTCGGGGAACTGGTCGCGTTCCGCGAGGTCCAGGTCGCCGGCGATGGTGAGCGTCGTCGTCGCCGCGGACGTGGAGATCTCGATCACGACGGGCTCCTCCGGGTCGGGCGGTGGCCCGGTGCGACGGGCAGTGCTCCGTGCGACTGTAGGTCGGACCCTCGTCGCGCGCGAGCGGGGACCGCCTCGGGTCGGGGTCCCAGGTCGCCGGGCGATAACCTCGTGCGGGAGACGGGCCCGCTGCCGCCCGTGACCGTGTGGTCCACCTACCTGCGAGGCAGCGCGGAACGGGGACAAGCATGCCTGCCGTCGTGGTGCTCGGGGCCCAGTGGGGCGACGAGGGCAAGGGCAAGGCGACCGACCAGCTCGCCGCGCGCACCGACTACGTCGTGAAGTTCAACGGCGGCAACAACGCCGGCCACACCGTCGTCGTCGCGGGCGAGAAGTACGCGCTGCACCTGCTGCCCTCCGGCATCCTCACGCCGGGCGTCGTGCCCGTGATCGGCAACGGCGTCGTCGTCGACCTCGAGGTGCTGTTCCAGGAGATCGACGCGCTCGAGCAGCGCGGCGTGGACACGTCGGCGCTGCTCGTCTCCACCGCCGCGCACGTCATCCCGCCGTACAACCGCACGCTGGACAAGGTGACCGAGCGGTTCCTCGGCAAGCGCCGGATCGGCACCACCGGCCGCGGGATCGGCCCGACGTACTCGGACAAGATCAACCGCATCGGCATCCGCGTGCAGGACCTGTTCGACGAGCACATCCTCACGCAGAAGGTCGAGGGCGCCCTCGACGGCAAGAACCAGCTGCTGGTCAAGGTCTACAACCGCCGCGCGGTGACGGTCGAGGAGACCGTCGAGGACCTGCTGCAGTACGCCGAGCGGCTGCGCCCGCACGTCGCCGACACGCCCCTGGTGCTCAACCGGGCGCTCGACGAGGGCAAGACGCTGGTGTTCGAGGCGGGTCAGGCGACGATGCTCGACGTCGACCACGGCACCTACCCGTTCGTCACCTCGTCGTCCGCGACCGCCGGCGGCGCGTGCACCGGCTCCGGCGTCGGGCCCACGCGGATCGACCGCGTGGTGGCCGTCGCCAAGGCGTACACGACGCGGGTCGGCGAGGGCCCGTTCCCCACCGAGCTGCTCGACGAGGACGGCGAGTGGCTGCGCACCACCGGCGGCGAGTACGGCACCACCACGGGCCGGCCGCGCCGCACGGGCTGGTACGACGCGGTCGTCGTCCGGTACGCCGCCCGCGTGAACGGCCTGACCGACCTGGTGCTGACCAAGCTCGACGTGCTGACGGGCAAGGAGAAGATCCCGGTCGCGGTCGCGTACGACGTGGACGGTCGCCGGGTCGACGAGATGCCGGCGGACCAGTCGGACTTCCACCATGCCAAGCCCGTGTACGAGTACCTGGACGGGTGGACCGAGGACATCACGGGCGCGCGCACGTTCGAGGAGCTGCCGGTGGCGGCGCAGCGGTACGTCGAGCACCTCGAGCAGATCAGCGGCGTGCGGGTGTCGTCCATCGGTGTCGGACCGGGCCGCGAGGCGACCGTCGTGCGGCACGAGCTGCTGGACTGACCGCACCCGCTGCACCGACCGCACCAGCTGCACCGACCGCACTCGCTGGACGGCGCCGGGCGGCCGCCGGGGCGGCCGTTACGCTCGGCCGTCGTGGAGATCCTCGTCGTCGGCACCGGTGCCCGTGAGCACGCGATCGTGCGTGCGCTGTCGCTCGACCCGGCCGTGACCGGCCTGCACGCCGCGCCCGGCAACCCGGGGATCGGCGCGCTGGCGCAGCTGCACCCGGTGGACGTGCTCGACGGTGCCGCGGTGGCGGCGCTGGCGACCGAGCTGAGCGTGGACCTCGTCGTCGTGGGCCCCGAGGCGCCCCTGGTCGCGGGCGTGGCGGACGCCGTGCGCGCGGCGGGGATCCCGGTGTTCGGACCGTCCGGTGCGGCGGCGATGCTCGAGGGGTCGAAGGCGTTCGCTAAGGACGTGATGGCGGCAGCCGGGGTCCCGACGGCGGCGGCGCGGGTCGCGACGACGGTCGACGAGGTGGCGGCGGCGCTCGACGAGTTCGGCGCCCCGCACGTGGTGAAGGACGACGGGCTGGCCGCCGGCAAGGGTGTGGTGGTCACCTCCGACCGGGACGCCGCGCTGGCCCACGCCGCCGAGTGCCTGGCCAAGCCGGGCGGCCGCGTGGTGGTCGAGGAGTACCTCGACGGTCCCGAGGTGTCGCTGTTCGTGCTGAGCGACGGCGCGGACGTGGTGCCGCTGGTGCCGGCGCAGGACTTCAAGCGCGTCGGGGACGGCGATGCCGGGCCCAACACGGGCGGCATGGGCGCGTACTCGCCGCTGCCGTGGGCGCCGGCCGGGCTGGTGGACGAGGTCGTCGAGACGGTCGCGAGGCCGACGATCGCCGAGATGGCGCGGCGGGGGACGCCGTTCGCCGGTGTCCTGTACTGCGGGCTCGCGCTGACCAGCCGCGGGGTGCGCGTCGTGGAGTTCAACGCCCGGTTCGGCGACCCGGAGACGCAGGTGGTGCTCGCCCGCCTCCGCACGCCGCTGTCCGGCGTGCTGCTGGCGTCCGCGACCGGGCGGCTCGGCTCGATCGAGCCGCTGACCTGGGACGACGGTGCGGCCGTCACCGTGGTGGTCGCCTCGCACGGGTACCCGGTGCAGGCTCGCAGCGGCGACCCGATCACCGGGATCGCGGACGCCGAGCAGCTGCCGCAGGTGCATGTGCTGCACGCCGGGACGGCGCTGGACCAGGACGGGCACCTGGTGTCCGCGGGCGGCCGGGTGCTGTCGGTGGTCGGCAGCGGAGCCACGCTGACCGCCGCGCGCGAGGCCGCGTATGCCGGTGTCGCCGCGATCGACCTGCCCGGGTCGCACCACCGGTCGGACATCGCGCTGGCAGCGGCGCAGGGCGTCTGAGCGCGACTCCCCGCCTGCGTCAACAAATGGTTGACGCAGGCGTCCACGTCAAGCAATGATTGACGCATGACGACGTCCGACCCGACCCGTCCCACCCTTCGCGAGCACCTGGCCGCCGCGCTCGACGCGGCCGAGCCGGACCTCGCCGCCCGGCTCGAGCACGAGCCCGGCTCGCACCTCGACCTGGTCCGCCTTGCTCGGGCCGCGTACGACGAGACCGGTCAGCTGCTGGTCGCCGCCGTCGGCTCGGCGCGCTCGGCAGGGTGCACGTGGGAGCAGATCGGCGACGTGCTGGGCATGACGCGGCAGGCCGCGCAGCAGCGGTACGGCCGGCGGGACGAGCTGCCGGACCCGGCGGAGTCGACGGCGGAGGCCGCGCCGCACCGGCGGCAGCTGCTGACGCCGCTGACGGCGTTCAACGAGATGCGGGTGCTCGAGCGCGCGGGCCGGTACGGCTGGCACGCGGTGGCCTACGGCCCGCTGTTCTTCGAGGTCGAGGAGTCCGACCAGCAGTGGGAGCACCACCGCTCCTACGTCGGCGCGGGGCCCCTGCGGCCGGGGGACGGCTGGCAGCGCATCGGGACGATGTGGTTCCCGTGGGTCTACTGGAAGCGGCCGCTGGGCGTGGCGCCGCTGCCCGGCCTGCGGGACGTGCGGGACCTGCTGCTGCCCTGACCTGGGTCGTCGTCCTCGGGTCCCGCTCCCGGCAGTCGCACCGTCGCCCGGCGCTGCGCGGCGGACGGCCGTGCGGCGCCCGCGACGCCTGGGGGAGGATGACGGCCATGGCGGATGCGGTGGACCTGACCGGCTGGACGCACGCGTACTCGGGCAAGGTGCGCGACCTCTACGTCCCGGCGGAGGACCCGTCGGGCGCGGCGATCTTCGAGCGGTACGGCGACGTGGTGCTCGTCGTGGCCAGCGACCGGATCTCCGCCTACGACCACGTGCTGAGCCCGGGCATCCCCGGCAAGGGCGTGGTACTGACCCAGCTCAGCCTGTGGTGGTTCGAGCAGCTCGCCGCGCTCGTGCCGAACCACGTCGTCTCCACCGACGTGCCGGCGGCGGTGGCGGGCCGGGCGATGATCTGCCGCCGGCTGACCATGTTCCCCGTCGAGTGCGTCGCCCGCGGGTACCTCACCGGCTCCGGGCTGGTCGAGTACCGCACCAACGGTCAGGTGACCGGCATCCCGCTGCCTCCCGGCCTGGTGGACGGGTCACGCCTGCCGGAACCGATCTTCACGCCCGCCACCAAGGCCGAGTACGGCGAGCACGACGAGAACGTGCCGTTCGCGGCCGTCGCGGACCTGGTCGGCCGGGACGCCGCCGCAACGCTGCGCGACCTGACGCTGGCGGTCTACGCCCGTGCCGAGCAGATCGCCCGCGAGCGCGGCGTGATCCTCGCGGACACCAAGCTCGAGTTCGGCACCGACCCGGTCACCGGGCAGATCACCCTCGGCGACGAGGTGCTCACCCCGGACTCCTCGCGGTTCTGGCCGGCCGACGAGTGGGAGCCGGGGCACGCGCAGCCCAGCTTCGACAAGCAGTACGTGCGCGACTGGCTGACCTCGGACGCCTCCGGGTGGGACCGTGCCGGCGACGCCGAGCCGCCGCAGCTGCCGGCGGAGGTGGTCGCGCGGACCCGGGACCGGTACCTCGAGGCGTACCAGCGCATCACCGGGTCGCCGCTGGTGGTGCCGGAGGCCTGACGACGACCCGTTCGGCGGGCGGACGCCCCGATCGGCTCGTGGGGACCCCGCTCTAGGATGGGCGCCGACCCCCGTTCGCCACGCCCGTCTGGAGCTGCTGTGGGACTCGTCGTCGTCGACGTCATGCCGAAGCCCGAGATCCTCGACCCGCAGGGCAAGGCCGTCGCCGGCGCACTGCCGCGGCTCGGGTTCGCCCAGTTCGTCTCGGTGCGGCAGGGCAAGCGGTTCGAGCTCGAGGTCGACGGGCCGGTGACGCCCGAGGTGCTCGAGGCGGCGGCCGAGGCCGCGCGCCAGGTGCTGAGCAACCCGGTGATCGAGGACGTGGTCAACGTGGCCGACGCGGAGGCCGAGGGCTCGTCGACCGCGGCAGGGGCCGACGCCTGATGACGCGCATCGGTGTGGTGACGTTCCCCGGGACGCTCGACGACCGGGACGCCGCCCGTGCCGTCCGGCTGTCGGGTGCGGAGGCGGTGCCGCTGTGGCACGCCGACGAGGACCTGCACGGCGTGGACGCCGTGGTGCTGCCGGGCGGCTTCTCCTACGGCGACTACCTGCGCGCCGGGGCGATCAGCCGGTTCGCGCCGGTGATGACGTCGATCGTCGAGGCCGCCGGCAAGGGGATGCCGGTGCTGGGCATCTGCAACGGGTTCCAGGTGCTCACCGAGGCGCACCTGCTGCCCGGGTCGATGGTGAAGAACGACCACCTCCACTTCGTGTGCCGGGAGCAGCAGCTCGAGGTGGAGAACGTCGACACCCCGTGGACGCGCGAGTACACGCGCGGCGAGGTGATCACGGTCCCGCTGAAGAACCAGGACGGGCAGTACGTCGCGGACGAGCACACGCTCGACGAGCTCGAGGGGGAGGGCCGTGTGGTGTTCCGCTACCGCGGCTGGAACCCCAACGGCTCTCGCCGGGACATCGCCGGCATCTGCAACGCGGCGGGCAACGTCGTCGGCCTGATGCCGCACCCGGAGCATGCGGTGGAGCCAGGCTTCGGGCCGGACGGTGCACGCGGACCGCGGACGGGGACCGACGGGATGCGGTTCTTCACCTCGGTGCTGCACACGCTCGTCGGCTGACGCCGCTGGGTGCGGGGCCGCTGTCACGCGGCCGCGTGCGGCTGCCCGGGCGCTACTTCGACAGCCCCGCCACCAGGTTGACCAGCAGCGCCAGGATCACGGTGCCGAACAGGTAGGACAGCAGGGCGTGCACCTGCGCGGTGCGGCGGAACGCCGACGCCTTGAGGTCGGTGTCCGAGATCGCGAAGCTCATCCCGACCGTGACGGCGATGTACGTGAAGTCGGTGTAGCAGGGCGGCTCGCTCTGGTGGAAGTCGATGCCGCCGTCCGGGCCGGTGTAGTACATCCGTGCGTAGCGCAGCGCGAACATCGTGTGGATCGCGGCCCACGACGCGAAGATCGCCGCCAGCACCGTGGCCATGCCGAGGGCGCCGGCCTTCTTCTCGGCGCCGGTCCAGACCAGGACCACCCCGGACAGGCTCGCCATCGCCGCCGTGAACACGATGACGTGCGCCGCGATCCGCTCCGGCTCCTCGCGCGTGGCGTGCGCGGCGGTCTCCGTGGCGTTCATCGGCACGATCACCAGCCACGTCCACAGGGTCGACAGGAGGCCGGTGGTCGCCCAGGCGCCCATCAGGGCCGCCACGGCCGAGCTCCACGTGAGCGCCAGGCCCACGGCGACGCCCGCGACGGCGGAGACTGCGATCCGGATACCGGGGCGCACGTCGAGCCACCCGCTGAGCCGGCGCAGGCGGCGGCTCTGAGCGGGATCCGTGGAGTGGTGGTCGGCCATGGGAGCAGTCAACCGCCTGCCGGCCCGCGCGGCCCGCGGCGGGCCGGGTGCCGGGCTGGCGACCGGCCTAGAGTCGTGAGCAGGGCCGCCGTGCCGGTGGCCGTCACCCCTTCACCCTGGAGTCGCCATGACCGATGCGCCCGAGTCGACGTCGTCCGCCCCGCAGCCGACCCAGCCCACGGCTGACGGTCAGGAGCCCGCCGAGCTGCACGAGGAGCCGCACGACGCGAACGTCGGCTCGCGGCTGAACTGGCTGCGCGCCGGGGTGCTGGGCGCCAACGACGGCATCGTCTCCACGGCCGGCATCGTCATCGGCGTCGCCGGCGCGACCACGTCGGTGACTGCCATCGCCACCGCCGGCATCGCCGGCATGGTCGCCGGCTCCCTGTCGATGGCCGGCGGCGAGTACGTGTCCGTCAGCACCCAGCGCGACACCGAGAAGGCGCTGCTGACCAAGGAGCGCTGGGAGCTGGAGAACATGCCGGACGAGGAGCTCGAGGAGCTCACGCGCCTCTACGAGGCGAAGGGCATCTCGCGGCGGGTCGCCGAGGAGGTGGCGCGCGACCTCACCAGGAACGACGCCCTGCGGGCGCACGCGGAGACGGAGCTCGGCCTCGACCCGGACGACCTGACGAACCCGTGGCACGCCGCCGGGTCGTCGTTCATCTCGTTCGCGGTGGGCGCCCTGATCCCGCTGGTCGTGATCCTGCTGCCGATCAACGGTGCGCGGGTGTGGGCGACCGTCGGCGCGGTGATCCTCGGGCTGATCCTCACCGGGTTCCTCAGCGCCCGGCTCGGCAAGGCGCCCGAGGGTCGGGCGATCCTGCGGAACGTCGGCATGGGCATCCTGACCATGGCGATCACCTACGCCGTCGGCAAGATCTTCGGGACGACGGTGGCCTGACCCGCCCCGCGGGACGATCCGCGGGGGTCACGCCACCGCTCGCCGGGCGACCGGTCTGTCAGCCGCCCGGTCAGCCCGCGGAGCCGGCGGCGTCGAGCGCCTGGGACAGGTCGTCGACCAGGTCGTCCACGTCCTCCAGGCCGACGGACAGGCGGACCGTCGACTCGGCGATGCCCACCGCCGCGCGCCCGGCGGCACCGAGCTTGCGGTGCGTCGTCGTCGCCGGGTGCGTGACCATCGACTTGGCGTCGCCGAGGTTGTTGGACACGTCGATCACCCGCAGGGCGTCCAGCACCGCGAACGTGCGGCGCTTGGCCTCGTCCCCACCGGCACCCTCCGGCACCGCCAGCTCGAACGTCACCACGGTGCCGCCGCCCGTCTGCTGCGCCAGCGCGAGCTGGTGCTGGGGGTGCGACGGCAGGAACGGGTAGCGGACGCCGGCGACGGCCGGGTGCTGCTCCAGCCACTCCGCGAGGCGCAGCGCCGACGCGGCCTGGTGGCGCACCCGCAGCGACATCGTCTCGAGCCCCTTGAGCAGCACCCAGGCGTTGAACGGCGACAGCGACGGACCGGTGTTGCGGATCAGGGTGCGGACGGGACCGTGCAGCAGCTCCGTCGACCCGAGGATCGCCCCGCCGAGCACCCGGCCCTGCCCGTCGATGTGCTTGGTGGCGGAGTAGACCACCACGTCGGCGCCGTGCTCGAGCGGGCGGGAGAAGACCGGGGTGGCGAAGACGTTGTCGACCACCACGACGGCGCCGGCGGCGTGCGCCAGGGCGGACACCGCGGCGATGTCGACCAGGTCCTGCATCGGGTTGGACGGCGTCTCGAAGAAGACGACGTCGGCAGGGGTGGCCAGCGCGGCCTCCCACTGCTCCGGCACGTGGCCGTCGACGTAGTCGGTCCGCACGCCCCAGCGGGCGAGGATCTCGTCGAAGATCACGATCGACGAGCCGAACAGGGCGCGGGCGGCGACGATCCGGGAGCCCGACGAGACGAGCGCGGCGAGCGTGGTGAACACGGCGGACATGCCGCTGGACGTGGCGACCGCCGCCTCGGCACCCTCGAGCAGGCGCAGGCGCTCCTCGAACGTCGACACCGTCGGGTTGCCGTAGCGGGAGTACTGGAACCGGTCGGCCTCACCGGCGAAGGCCGCCTCGGCGTCCGCCGACCGCTCGTAGACGTAGCCCTGCGTGAGGAACAGCGCCTCGGACGTCTCGTCGAAACCCGAGCGCACCAGGCCGCCGCGCACGGCGAGCGTGTCGGGCCGCAGCCCGGCCCGGTCCACCCGGCGGTCGTCCCAGTCGGCAGGTCCCGGGACCCGGCGGCTCACGCCTGCCGCCACGGCAGGCCGTCGGCGCGCCAGCCCGTGTGGCCACGCTGCCCGTCCGGGCCGACGTCGCCCTCGAAGCCCTGCAGCACGTTGTGCACGGGACCGTAGCCGGCGGCCTGCGCCGCGAGCCCCGCGGCGACGGACCGCACGCCCGACCGGCACAGGAACACGAGGTCCCGGCCGTCACCGGGCTGCACGCCGGCCAGCGCCAGCTGGTCGAGGAACTGCGGGTTCACCGCGTGCGTGGTCCCGCTCAGCCACTCGACGAACACGGGCTCGCGGCCCAGGTCCGCCGTGTCCGGCACGCCGATCTGCTGCCACTCGCCGGCCGTGCGGACGTCGACCAGCACGGCACGCTCGTCGGACGCGAGCAGGTCCCAGGCCTCGCGCGGGGTCAGGTCGTCGATGTCGCTCATGTGCTCCTCCATCGGTCCCGGCGGTAGCACCCGTGTCCGGTCCGCGCCGTGGGGCGTGGTCCGCGGGTTGCTGCGGCGTCGTCGATCCGGGTCTCTCGGCCGCTCTGGATGGTGGCGCGATGCTATGCCTCGCTCCGAGGGCCGTCCCAGTGCGCGGACGAAGTGTCTTGCATGGCGAGATAGACGGCCGTCGGCGGTTGACAGCGGGCCCAGCCGCCGCCGAACCTCGTCTCGGTCATGAGCGCCAGCGAGCGCCGGCTGGGACCCCGCACGGGTCCGCAGGCGGCGTGCAAGCCCCGGCTCGCTGGCCGGCAACCCTCCCTCCGCGGCGGGGTGCCCCGGGTGACGACCAGGCCGTCCGCCGTCCGGCGGGCGGCAAGCGCGGACCTCGCCGAGGTCCTTCCCGCCGGAGGACTGCCATGACCAGCGTGCTCGAGACCTCGCCCGTCTGCACCGACATCCCCGCCCTGCTGCCCGTCGTCGGGGCCGACACCCTGGTGCCGCTGGTGGACGGCAGCAGCGCCGTCTACGCCAACCTCGACTGCGCCGCGAGCGCCCCTGCGCTGCAGTCGGTGGCGGACCGGATCGCCGACGTGCTGCCGCTGTACGCCTCGGTGCACCGGGGTGCCGGTTACTTGTCCCAGGTGTCCACCGCCCTGTACGAGTCGGCGCGGTCCACCGTCGCGGCCTTCGTCGGGGCGCGGGCCGACGACGTCGCGATCATCACGCGCAACACCACCGACTCCCTGAACCTGCTGGCCGGAGTGGTGCCCGGCCCGGTGCTGGTGCTCGACGTGGAGCACCACGCCAACCTGCTGCCGTGGGTGCACGCCGCCCGCGCCCGCCACCGCACCACGATCCTGCCGGTGGCGGCCACCGTCGCGGCGACCCTCGACGCGCTGCGTGCCGAGCTCGCGGCCAACGAGTACGCCCTGGTCACCGTCACGGGGGCGTCGAACGTCACCGGCGAGGCGCTGCCGCTGGACGCCGTGGTGGACGCGGCGCACCAGGCCGGTGCCCGGGTGGCGGTCGACGGCGCGCAGCTGGTGCCGCACCGTGGGTTCTCGCTGGCGGCCAGCGGCGCGGACTACGTCGCCTTCTCCGGGCACAAGACGTACGCGCCGTTCGGTGCCGGTGCGCTGGTGGGTCAGCGCGACTGGCTCGACGCGGGCACGCCGTACCTGGCGGGCGGCGGTGCCGTGCGGGACGTGCGGCCGGACCGGACGTTGTGGCAGCCGGCACCGGCGCGCCACGAGGCGGGCTCGCCCAACGTGCTGGGCGCGGTGGCGCTCGCCGAGGCGTGCCAGACGCTGGTCGCCCTGCCGGCCGGGGAGCTGACGGCGCACGAGGAGTCGCTGCGGTCCCGGCTGGTGGCGGGGCTCGAGGCGCTGCCCGGGGTGCGGGTGCTGCGCGTCTGGCCCGACTCGGAGGACCCGGTCGGCGTGGTCAGCTTCACGGTGGCGGACCTGGACCCGGGGCTGGTCGCCGCGGTGCTGTCCGCCGAGCACGGCATCGGCGTGCGGGACGGGCGGTTCTGCGCGCACCCGCTGCTGGCGCACCTGTCCGCGTCGGACGGTGCGGTGCGCGCGTCGGTGGGCGTGGGGACGACGAGCGAGGCGGTCGACCGCCTGGTCACGGCCCTGGACCGGCTGCTGGTGGAGGGGCCGGCGGCGGAGTACACGGTGGTGGACGGGTGCTGGACGGTGGCCGACGACCCGCGGCCGCTGCTCGACGTGCCGGGGCTGGACCACCTGGCGGCCACCGCGGCGGCGGCCTGCGGCCCGGCCGTCTGACCTGCCTCGTCGGGCCCTCGCCCGCTCGTCGGGACCCCGGATCGCTCAGTCGACCCGGATGCCCAGCTGCTCCGCGAGCGCCGGGGCCAGCTCCAGCAGCAGGTCGCCGGTGATGGTCGACCCCGCCAGCCCGGCGACACCTTCGATGTGCTGCAACCCGGTGAGGCCGCGCAGGTCGACGTCCACCAGCCGGGCCGCCGTCACGTCGAGCCGGCGAACCGTGCAGCCGCGCAGCTCGAGCCGCCGGACGGTCGCCCCCCCCAGCGCGAGCTCGTCGACCACGCAACCGTCGAGCACCACGTCCACCAGCTCGGACTCACGCAGGTTCAGGTAGTCGACCTTCCCGCCGCGGAGGGTCACCCGCGTCCACGACGACCCGTAGGCCTGCACGGCGCCGAGCCGGCAGTCGGTCAGGGTGCCGTCCCACCAGGTGGTGCGCGCCAGGCTGAGCTCGTCGGCGCGCACCCGTGACCAGGACGTGTCCACCAGCCGGGCGCCGTCGAGGCGGACCCCGTCCAGCCGGCAGGCGGTGAACGTGCACTCCAGGACGCGGGCGTCGTGCCCGTCGGCGCCGGACAGGTCGACGTCCGCCAGGTCCACGCCGTCCAGGTCGGCACCGGGGGAGAGCGGCTGGGGCCTCACGCGACCACCGTCCCACGCCCGCGCGGGGTGACCGACCGGGACCCGCCGGCGTCGAGGGGCCACGGGTCGACGGGAGCCCCGGTGCGGGGTGTGGGCGGCGGATGGCAGCATCGCGATGTGCGCCACTCCCTGGTCCTCACCGCGCCCGGTGTCCTGCTCGTCCCGCTGGCCGACGTGCACGCCCCCGCGCTCGCCGCGCTGGTCGACGAGCCGATGTGGCGCGGGATGAGCAGCCCGGTCCCGCGCACGCCGGACGACGTGCTGGACCTGATCGCGGCCGCCGACGCCGATCCGGGCCGGTACGCGTTCGCCGTCGTCGAGCAGTCCAGCGGTGCGGTGGTCGGCAGCACCTCGTTGTACGACGTGACGCTCACCGCCGCCCGCGCCGAGATCGGGTTCACCTACTACGCGCGCCGGGTGTGGGGCACCACCGTGAACCCCGCCTGCAAGCTGGCCCTGTTCAGCCAGGGCTTCGACGACTGGGGCCTCGCGCGCGTCGCCCTGCGCGCCGACACGGCCAACTCCCGGTCGATCGGAGCGATCCTGCGGCTCGGCGCGACGGCCGAGGGCGTGCTCCGCAGCCACCGCGTTCGACCCGACGGCAGCCGCGGGGACACCGCCTACTTCTCGGTGCTGGCCGACGAGTGGCCGGCGGTGCGGGCCGGTCTGGAGCAGCGCCTGGGGCTGGCGTAGGTGCCGACGCTCGACCGTCGGCTCGGCACCACCGATGCTGTCGTGATCGGGCTGTCGTCGATGCTCGGCGCCGGTGTGTTCGTGGTGCTGGGCCCGGCGACGGCCGCGGCGCACGGCGGGGTGCTGGTCTCCCTGGTGGTGGCGGCCCTGGTCGCGTGGGCCAACGCGACGTCGACCGCTCAGCTGGCGGCGGTGCTGCCACGCGCCGGAGGGGTCTACGCGTACGGCCGGGAGCGGCTCGGCCAGTGGCCCGGGTTCCTTGCGGGGCTGGCGTTCGTGCTGGGCAAGACGGCCTCGTGCGCGGTGATGGCGGGGACGGTGGCGGCGTACCTGGTTCCGACGGCGTGGCACAGGCCGGTGGCCGCGCTGATCGTCGTCGTGCTGGTCGCGGTCAACCTCGCGGGGGTCTCCCGGACGGCGGCGGCGGCGCGGCTGCTGCTCGCCGTCGCGGTGGTGGTGCTGGTCGCGGTCGTCGTCGTCGCCCTGCGTCGGCACGCCGACACGCTGCCGGGGGACGTGCTTCCCCACGGTCTGCCCGGTGGGGTGCGCGGCACGCTGCAGGGCGCGGCGCTGCTGTTCTTCGCCTTCGCGGGGTACGCGCGCGTCGCCACGCTCGGCGAGGAGGTGCGCAGGCCCCGCACGACGATCCCGCGGGCCATCCGCATCGCGCTCGCCCTGGTCGCGGTCGGCTACCTGGCCGTGGCGGTCGCGGTGCTGCACGTCCTCGGCGTCGACGGCGCGGCGGGGTCCCGGGCGCCGGTGCTCGACACGGCCACGGCGACCGCCGGCTGGCTGGTGCCGACCGTGCGGGTGGCCGCGGTCGCGGCGGCCGGGGGCGCGCTGCTCGCGCTGCTCGCCGGGGTGAGCCGCACGGCGTTCGCCATGGCTCGGGAGGGTGACCTGCCGCGCCGCTGGGCCGCCGTCGGCGGGCGCTCGCGGGCGCCGTGGCTGGCCGAGCTGGTGGTCGGCGCGACGGTGGTGGTGCTCACGCTGACGGTCGACCTGACGGGCGTGCTGGTGGTCTCGTCCTTCGGCGTGCTGCTCTACTACGGCATCGGCCATGCGGCGGCCTGGACGCAGCCGGCGGCCGACCGGCTCGCACCGCGATGGGTGCCGGTGGTGGGCCTGGTCGGGTGCCTGGCGCTCGCGACCGCGCTGCCCGGGTGGGCGGTGGCGGCTGGTGTCGGGGTGCTGGCGGTCGGGTCCGCGGTGCGGGCGGTCGCCGTGCGGCTCAGGCGGTCGGCAGCGGGAGGACCGAGCCGGTCAGGTGGGGACGACGTCGGCGCGGGTCCCACACGGTGAGGTCGTGGCCGGTGCCGGTGCCGGTGCCGGTGCCGGTGGCGGTGGCGGTGGCGGTGGCGGGGTCGCTGCGCGCCACGCGCACCGCGACGGTGGTCGGCAGGACCACGGGCGCCGCGAAGTCGACCGACCAGGTGAACGACTCCCCGCGGACGGCGCCGACGGTGGCCAGCGCCCGCGCGGCGGTGAACATGCCGTGCGCGATGGCGCCGTGGAAGCCGAACGCCCGGGCGGCGGGTGCCCACAGGTGGATCGGGTTCACGTCGCCGGAGACGGCCGCGTAGCGGCGGCCGGTGTCCGCGGGCAGCCGCCAGGTGGCGGTGGGGACGGGCGGCTCGAACGGCCGGCGGTCGGTGGCCTCGTCCGTGCCGGAGCCGTCGCCGGAGCCGTCGTCGTAGGCAGGGGCCGGGACCGAGCCCGGCTCCGACGCGGGCCCGGCCGACCCGGCCAGCCGCACCCCCTTGGCCAGGTACGTCGACACCCCGCGCCACGCGGTGACCCCGTCGGCTGTCACCTCGCTGACCAGGTCGACCTGCGTCCCGGACCGGTGCGCGCGCAGCCCGGCGGCCCACGACCGCACGGCCAGCTCCTGCCCGAGCCGCAGCGGCTGCCGCTGCTCGACGCGGTTGGCGACGTGCACCAGCCCCAGCAGCGGCAGCGGGAAGTCGTCGCGAACCATCAGGGCGGTCGCGACCGGGAACGCCAGCACGTGCACGAAGCCCGCGGGCAGCACGTCCGTTCCGGGCTCGCCCACCAGGTGCTGGTACGCGGTGAGCCGCTCGGCGTCGGCCTGCACGCCGTGGGTGCTGAGCGTGACGTCGGGCAGCGTCGTCGTCGCGCCGCCCCGGCCAGCTCGCCCGGCGCGACGCGACACCGCACCGGCCGCGGCCGCGGTCAACGCGTGCCGGTACGAGTCGCCGAGCGGTGGCACCGTCGGCAGCTCGACGGTCCGCAGCGCCCCGGTCACTGGCCCACCAGGTTCTGCCCGCACACCCGAAGCGTCCGTCCGACGATGCCGCCGGCTGCCGGCGAGGCGAGGAAGGCGACCGCCTCGGCGACGTCCTGCGGCAGGCCGCCCTGCTGCAGCGAGTTGAGCCGTCGCGCGACCTGCCTGGTCAGCGCGGGGATCCGCGCCGTCATCTCCGTCTCGATGAACCCGGGGGCCACGGCGTTGGCCGTCCCGCCGAACGGCACCAGCAGGGGAGCGGTGGCGCGGACCATGCCGATCACGCCGGCCTTGGAGGTGGCGTAGTTGGTCTGGCCGCGGTTGCCGGCGATGCCGGACGTCGAGGCGGTGGCGACGATGCGCGGCTCATCGGTGAAGTCGCCGCTGGTCAGCAGCGCCTCGTTGATCCGCAGCTGCGACTCGAGGTTGACGGCGAGCACCGACGACCAGCGGTCGGGCGCCATGTTGACCAGCAGCTTGTCGCGGGTGATCCCGGCGTTGTGCACCATCACGTCCAGCCGGCCGTGCCGGGCGCGGACGTGCTCGAGGATCCGCTCCCCGGCGTCGGCAGCCGTCACGTCCAGCTGCAGCGCGGTGCCGCGCACCTTGTTGGCCACCGCCGTCAGCTGCTCACCGGCGGCCGGCACGTCCACCGCGACCACGTGCGCGCCGTCGCGGGCCAGCGTCCGGGCGATCGCCGCGCCGATGCCGCGCGCAGCGCCGGTCACCACGGCCACCCGGCCGTCCAGCGGCCGCTCCCAGTCGGCCGGCAGCGTGCCGGCGGTCGAGTCCACCGCGAGCAGCTGACCGTCCACGAAGGCCGACCGCCGGGACAGGAAGAACCGCAGCGCGGCCACGGCGCTCGGCGCCGTGACCGGCACCGAGCCGGTCAGCACCACGCCGTTGCCGGTGGACCCGCCGCGCAGCTCCTTGGCCAGCGACCGCAGCAGGCCGTCGACCCCCTGCCGGGCTGCGGCGACCGCCGGGGCGTCGTCCGCGGTGGCCGCCCGGGACACCGTGACCACCGGGCCACCGCTGCGCAGTCCCTTCACGGGACCCGCCGCAGCGAGCACCGGCTCGGTCAGCTGGTCCGGACGTTCGACGGCCGTGAGCACCAGGACGACGGCGCCGTACCGGACGTCCGGCGCCGGGTGCCGGTGCACCTCCAGGTCCCAGCCGTCGAGCACGGCCGGCATCCCGGCGGCGGCTGAGCGGGCCTCCGCCCCGGCCCCGGGCGCCACGCCGCCCGCCGGCCCGGACAGCAGCCGCGCCAGCGCATCGGCGTCGTCCCCGCGGCCCAGCACCAGCACGGGCCCGTCGACCAGCGGCGCGCCGGGGGTGTAGCGCCGCAGCACGGCGGGCCGCGGCAGCCCCAACCGCTTGGCCATCGTGGCCGTCGGACCGCTGTTCACCAGCTGCAGGTAGGTGTCCGGCATGTCACGCCGCCTCGAGCAGCACGGCGACACCGAGCCCACCGGCGGCGCACACCGTCACCAGCGCCCGCACCGGGGAGTCGTCGCCCGCGGCGACCTGCGCCACGTGCCGGGCGTGCAGATCCTTGGCGGTGCTCGCCACGATCCGCCCCCCGGTCGCGGCGAACGGGTGCCCGGCCGCCAGCGACGACCCGTGCACGTTCAGCCGCTCCCGCTTCACCGACCCGAACGCGCCGGGCAGACCCAGCCGTTCCCGCCCGAACTGCTCCGACTCCCACGCCGCCAGGATCGTCAGCACGGTGGAGGCGAACGCCTCGTGGATCTCCACGTAGTCCAGGTCGTCGAGCGTCAGCCCGTGCCGGGCGAGCAGCCGCGGCGCCGCGTAGGCAGGGGCCATCAGCAGCCCGTCCTCCCCGTGCACGAAGTCGACGGCGGCGACCTCGGCGTCCACCACGGCGGCGAGCGGCGTCAGGCCGTGGTCGGCAGCCCACTGCGCCGAGCCCAGCAGCACCGTCGAGGCGCCGTCGGTCAGCGGCGTCGAGTTGCCGGCCGTCATGGTCGCGGGGGCGGTCAGGTGGTTGCCGAACGTGGTCCGCAGGCCGGCCAGCTTCTCCAGCGACGTGTCCGTGCGCAGGTTCGCGTCCCGTGCGAGCCCGCGGTAGCCGGTGACCAGGTCGTCGAAGAACCCGCTGTCCCAGGCAGCGGCGAGGTTGCGGTGGCTGGCCAGCGCCAGCTCGTCCTGCGCCTCGCGCGTGATGCCCCACTCGGCGGTGGTCAGCGCCTGGTGCTCGCCCATCGACAGGCCGGTGCGCGGCTCGTCGACCCGCGGCGGGTTGGGGGTCAGGTCCTTCGGTCGCAGCCGGGCGAGCACGGCGGCTCGCTGGCCGACGGTGCGCGCCCGGGAGAGGTCGAGCAGCACGCGCCGCAGCCCTTCGCTGACCGCGATCGGCGCGTCGGACGCGGAGTCGACGCCGCCGGCGATGCCCGACTCGAGCTGGCCGAGGCGGATCTTGTTCGCCAGCAGCAGCACGGTCTCGACGCCGGTGGCGCACGCCTCCTGCAGGTCGACCGCGGGGGTGCGCGACGAGAGCGCGGAGCCCAGCACCACCTCGCGGGTGAGGTTGAAGTCGCGGCTGTGCTTCAGCACCGCACCGGCGGCGACCTGACCGATCACCTCGTCCTGCAGCCCGTACCGGGCGACGAGCCCGTCGAGCGCGGCCGTCAGCAGGTCCTGGTTGCTCGCATGGGCGTAGGGGCCGCCGGCGCGGGCGAACGGGACCCGGTTGCCGCCGAGCACGTAGGCCGGACGTGCGGCAGACGGCGACGTGGGGGACGGAGAGCTGGGGGACGGAGAGCTGGGGGACGGGGAGGTGCGGGCCATGGGAGAAGTCCTCTCGCATCGTCACTGATGGGCCTGCTGCGGTGGCTCAGAGATCGCGGGTCAGAGGTGCGGCGCGCCGTCCCGACATCGGCGCGGGACCTTTGTCCCTTGGATCTGTCCGGAACCGATGGTACCTGATACCGTCGGTTTCGTGAGTGGTCGTGAACCGACCCGGTCGACGACGACGGGCCTTCGGGCGGTGGGCGAGGACGCCCCACCGGCGGACGGTCGCGCCACCCGGTGGGCGGACCACCGCGAGGCCCGGCGCGCGGTGCTGGTGCAGACGGCCCGCCGCACGGTGCACCACGACGGCCCGGACATCTCCATGGACGAGATCGCCGCGGCGGCCGGCACCTCCAAGTCGATCGTCTACCGGTACTTCGCCGACAAGACGGCGCTGCAGGTGGCCGTCGCCGAGCTGGTCGTGCGGGACATCCGGGACGCGCTCGCGGATGCGCTCGCCGCGCACGGCACGCCTCGCGAGGGGCTCCGCGCGATGGTCGACGTGTACCTGGAGATGATCGAGTCCTCGCCGTCGGTGTACGCGTTCGTCACCCGCGACGGGTCGGTGGAGCACTTCCTCGACCAGGTGACCGCCCTGGTGGCGGGCCCGTTCGCCCGCGAGGTGGCCGCGCGGTCCGTCGACTCACCGGGCAGCGCGGCCGCACTGGCCGCGGCATGGGCTGCCGGCGCCGTCGGCTTCGTCCGCGGCGCCGGGGAGTGGTGGCTGCTGCACCGCCACGAACCCGCGGCACCGAGCCGGGGCGAGCTCGCCGGCCGCGTCTCCACCTGGTTGTGGGCCGGCCCCGTCGGCCTCGTCGTGCGCCCCGGCGCCGCAGCTCGTCCCGAGGAAGGCACTTCGACGATGAAGGAGACCTCATGACCACCACCGCCGAACGTCCGGCCACCGCCCGCACCGCGGACGCGCGCGTCGACGTCCCGACGCTGGAGCAGCACCTGCTCGGCCGCTACGCGGACCTGCGCCGCAGCGCCCGGGCGATCGTCGCCGACCCGGCCTTCCAGAAGATCGAGGGCCAGCCTTACGCCGAGCACCGCGAGCGGGTGCTGACCCAGCTGCGCCGCCTGGTCGCGGAGACGGACGTGCTGCGGGCCTTCCCGACGGCGCTCGGCGGCGCCGACGACCACGGCGGCAGCCTGGCCCGGTTCGAGGAGCTGGTGGCCGGCGACCCCAGCCTGCAGATCAAGGCCGGTGTGCAGTGGGGCCTGTTCGCCTCGGCGATCCTGCACCTCGGCACGGCCGACCACCACGAGCGGCTGCTGCGGGACGCGATGTTCCTGCAGGTGCCGGGCGCGTTCGCGATGACGGAGACGGGCCACGGCTCGGACGTCGCCTCGATCGGCACCACGGCCGAGTACGACGCCGCCACCCAGGAGTTCGTCCTCCACACGCCGTTCCGCGGCGCCTGGAAGGACTACCTCGGCAACGCCGCCACCCACGGCACCGCCGCGGTGGTGTTCGCGCAGCTGATCACGGCGGCGCCCGGCGGCGAGCGGGTCAACCACGGCGTGCACGCGTTCTACGTGCCGATCCGCGATGCGGTCACCGGCGAGTTCCTGCCCGGCGTCGGCGGTGAGGACGACGGGTTCAAGGGCGGCCTCAACGGCATCGACAACGGCCGCCTGTGGTTCGACCACGTCCGCGTGCCGCGCCGCGACCTGCTCAACCGGTACGGCGACGTCGCCGCGGACGGCACCTACAGCTCGCCGATCGAGAACCCGGGCCGGCGGTTCTTCACCATGCTGGGCACGCTCGTGCAGGGGCGGGTCTCCCTGGACGGCGCCGCCACCAACGCCAGCAAGCTCGCCCTCGCCATCGCGGTCACCTACGCCAACCAGCGCCGGCAGTTCGCGGGTGCGGACGACGACGAGGTGGTGCTGCTGGACCACGGTGAGCACCAGCGCCGGCTGCTCCCGCTGGTCGCGGAGGCCTACGCCTCGACCTACGCCCACGAGGAGCTGCTCGCGGCGTTCGACGACGTGTTCTCCGGGCGGGCGGACACCCCGGCGACCCGTGCCGACCTGGAGACGCTGGCCGCGACCCTGAAGCCGACGTCGACCTGGGCCGCGATGCGCACCATCCAGACGTGCCGCGAGGCCTGCGGCGGCGCCGGCTTCCTCGCCGAGAACCGCCTCGTCGGACTGCACCAGGACCTCGACGTGTACGTGACGTTCGAGGGCGACAACACGGTGCTGTACCAGCTGGTGGCCAAGCGGCTGCTCGGCGACTACGCCAAGGGGCTCAAGCTGCACTCCGCCGGTGACATGGCGCGGCTGGTGGCCGAGCGGGCGGCAGACGCCGCCCTGCACCGCACGCCGCTGGTGCGCGCCGCCCAGACGATCGCGGACGTCGGCGACGCCCGCCGCTCGGTGGGCCAGCTGCGCGACGAGTCCACCCAGCGCCAGCTGCTGACCGACCGCGTGGAGACGATGGTCGCCGAGGCCGCCGCCGCACTCGCACCCGCGCGCAGCCTGCCGCCGGCCGCGGCGGCGGCCCTGTTCGAGGCCCACCAGCACGAGCTGATCGAGGCGGCCCGTGCCCACGCCGAGCGCGTGCAGTGGGAGGCGTTCACGCGGGCCCTGGCCACCGTCGACGACCCCGGCACCCGCCGGGTGCTCACCCGGCTGCGGGACCTGTTCGGGCTCACGCTCGTGGAGCGGCACCTCGCCTGGTACCTGATCCACGGGCGGCTGTCCGCGGGCCGTGCGCGGACCGTCTCGTCGTACATCGACCGGTTGCTGGTGCGGCTGCGTCCGCACGCGCAGGACCTGGTGGACGCCTTCGGCTACGGACCGGAGCACCTGCGCGCAGCCATCGCGTCCGGTGCCGAACAGGTGCGGCAGGACGAGGCCCGGGCGTGGAACCGGGCGCAGCGCGCGTCGGGCGAGGCGGCGGTGCCGGAGCGGCACGTGCGGGGCTGAGGCCGCGAGGTGGGGACCTGCAGGGCTCGCGCCCCGGTCCCCGCCCGTCAGCCGTTGGCCGCGGTCGGGGCAGGCGGGGTGGCGACGTCGGCAGCCGTCGGGTTGCACCGCGTGCGCAGCATCGTCAGCGCGTCGACCTGAGGCCGCCACGGCTCGATGTGCCAGGTGGACTTGCCGGCCGCGCCGAGCACGTGGCACAGCAGCTGCTCGTGCATCGTCGGGCTGTTCGCATCCGGGTGCTGGGCGACGAGCTGGCTCCACAGCGCCTGCTGCGCGGCCAGCGTGCCGGTGCGGGCCCACTCGCTCGGGGTCACCTCGAGCGAGCGACCGCCCTCGGCCACGCCCCAGGTGGCTGCCACCACCGCGCTGCCGGACAGCCAGGTGGTGACCGGGCCGCCGGTGGCCGTGGCCCCGAGCCCGCTGGCGGTGACGTGGTCGATCCGCAGCACGGCCGCGGGGGTGCCGACCACGGTGAACCGCGCGCTCGGCGTCGGTGCGCTGAGCCCGATCAGGAAGGACCCGTCGGAGGCGGAGATCACCGCGGACCCGTCCTCGAGCACGGCGGCGGTCGAGCCGGC
This sequence comes from Cellulomonas sp. NTE-D12, assembly GCF_027923705.1. NCBI lineage: Bacteria > Bacillati > Actinomycetota > Actinomycetes > Micrococcales > Cellulomonadaceae > Cellulomonas > Cellulomonas electrica. The sequence goes on from NZ_AP026442.1 coordinate 462,792, forward strand.
CGGACCGGTCAGCCAGGCCAGCGGCACGGCAGGCGGTGCGGTGGTCGTCGGGCTCGTGGCGGCGGTGGTCGGTGACCCGCTCTCGGTGTCGACCTTGACCGCGAGGTGCAGGTGGACGGAGCCGTCAGGGTCGGCGCTGGAGTCGGCGGTGACGGAGGTGTCCGGGACCGCGGCGGCGCTGACGCCGTTGGCGGTCAGGGCCACGCCCCTCGTGCGGACGTCCGCCGCCGAGGGGTCGGTCGGCGCGGGCACAGCCGTGGCCCCCGTGGGTCGGGCGTCGGTCGGCCCGGCCGCGTCGCCGGCCGTGCACCCCGCCGCGAGGCCGACCAGGACGCAGACCAGGGCGAACGCGCGGCCGGCGCGCACCCGCCGGCGACGGTCCGTGCTCGGCCCGCGGTGGCTGGACACGCAGGCACCCTAACCGGGCGGGCGCGGACGGACCCGGTGCCAGGCGGTCCGCCGGGCGGCGTCACCCTGGTCCCCCGCCCCGCGCCGTCGGTGGACGAGAATGCGGGGAGGCGGCCGCCGGGCGCGCCGTGGCGGCCGAGGACGGTCCCGCCGAGCCGCCCGGGCCGACGCCGCGCGGCACCACCGCCGCGCCCCTGCCCCGACACACCTCTGGAGTGAGCTGACGATGCGGGCCTGGCCCACGGTCCCGAGCCACCTGGCATGGCTGGACCGCCACCTGAACTCCCTGCTGGCCTTCGGCCGGCACACCCCCGCCCCGGGCGGGGGCGCCTACTGGCTGGACGACGACGGCACGCCGCTGCCGGCGCAGGGGGTGCAGACGTGGATCACGTGCCGCACCGTGCACGTGTACTCGCTCGGCACGCTGCTGGGCATCCCGGGCAGCCGGCCGGTCGCCGAGGCGGCGCTCGCGGGGCTGACCGGCCCGCTGCGGGACACGCAGAACGGTGGCTGGTACCCCGGCGTCGGCGCCGACGGCACCCCCGACCCCGACAAGACCGCGTACGCCCACGCCTTCGTCGTGCTCGCCGCGTCGTCGGCCACCGTCGCCGGCCTGGCCGGTGCCCGTGAGCTGCTGACCGACGCGCTGGCCACCTACGAGCGCTGGTTCTGGGACGAGGCCGCGGGCAAGGCCGTCGACACGTGGGACACCACGTTCACCACGCTCGACCCGTACCGCGGCATCAACGCCAACATGCACACCGTCGAGGCGTTCCTCGCGGCGGCGGACGTCACCGGCGACCGCGTCTGGCTGGACCGCGCCGCCCGGATCGGCGCCTTCGCCGCCTCGGCCGCCGCACGCAACGGCTGGCGGCTGCCGGAGCACTTCGACGAGGCGTGGACCGCCCAGCCGGAGTTCAACGACGACCAGCGGGACGACAAGTTCAAGCCGTACGGCGCCACCGTGGGCCACGGCCTGGAGTGGGCCCGCCTCCTGCTGCACCTCGAGGCCTCCGGGGCCACCGGCGCCGACTGGCTCGAGGCGGCGCGCGCGCTGTTCGACCGCGCGGTCGCCGACGGCTGGGCGGCGGACGGTGCCGACGGCTTCGTCTACACCACCGACTGGTCCGGCGCCCCCGTCGTGGCCGACCGGATGCACTGGGTCGCCGCCGAGGCGATCGGCGCCGCGGCGGCGCTGCACCAGCGCACCGGTGACGAGCAGTACGCGCAGCGCTACGCGCAGTGGTGGGACTACGTCGACCGGTACGTGATCGACCACGTCAACGGCTCGTGGTTCCACCAGCTCGACGAGCAGAACCAGCCGGCCGGCACCGTCTGGCCCGGCAAGGCGGACCTGTACCACGCCGCCCAGTGCACGCTGATCCCGCGCCTGCCGCTCGCGCCGTCGCTGGCCACCGCGGTGGCGCAGGGGCTCGTGCGCTCCTGAGCCTGCCCGACGTCAGTTCCGGGTGCGGTGGGGGAGTCCCCGCCGCACCCGGACCTGTCTCCGGGTGCGCGCCGGGCCAGGCCCCTCACCAGCGCGGCGGCCGCCGCCCGTACGGGTCGTTCCGGTACAGGTCCTGCGGGTAGCGGCGCGTGGTCGCCAACCGGTGCTCCACCCCGCCGGCCCGGGCGAACGGCCTGGCCAGCACGGCCCCGAGCATGAACCCGCCGACGTGCGCCCAGTACGCGACCCCGCCCGCCGCCAGCGCGCCGAGCGAGCTGAGCCCGGACCAGAACTGCAGGAAGAACCAGCCGCCGATCAGCAGCCACGCCGGCAGCAGCGGCCAGACGAACAGCGGCGGGACCAGCACCACGATGGTGCGCACCATGCCGCGCGGGAACAGCACCACGTAGGCCGCGAGCACGCCGGCGATGGCGCCGCTCGCGCCGACCAGCGGGGTGGTCCCCGACGGGTCGACGGCGACCTGCGTCAGCCCGGCGACCACGCCGCACAGCAGGTAGAAGCCGAGGTACCGCAGGTGCCCCATCGCGTCCTCGACGTTGTCGCCGAAGATCCACAGGAACAGCATGTTCCCGCCGAGGTGCAGCCAGCCGGCGTGCATGAACATGCTGGTCAGCAGCGTGAGCCAGGCGGCGGGTCCGTCGTGCAGGACCGCGCGGGGGACCGCCGCGTAGGTGGCCATCAGCCGCGCCTGCTCGGTCGGCGTCGCGCGCACCACGGCGAGGAACACCAGCACGTTCACCGCGACCAGCAGGTAGGTGATGCCGGGCGTCGTCCGGCGCCTGCTGTTGTCGTCCGCGATAGGGATGACCACCCACTGACGCTAGCAACGGGTCTCCATACCCGCCCGGCTATCCTCGGGGATCGATGACCAGCCACGTGCAGTCGCCGGCCCCCCGTCCCGCCGCCACGTCCGACACGGTGGAGCACGCGCTCGCCACCCCGGACCTCGAGCAGCCGTACGTCGAGCTGGGCCTCAAGCCCGACGAGTACGCGCGCATCCGTGACCTCCTGGGCCGTCGGCCCACCGCCGCCGAGCTCGCCATGTACTCGGTGATGTGGTCGGAGCACTGCTCGTACAAGTCGTCGAAGCTGCACCTGTCGACGTTCGGCGAGAACCAGACGCCGGCGATGCGGGAGCACCTGCTGGTCGGCATCGGGCAGAACGCCGGGGTCGTCGACATCGGCGACGGCTGGGCGGTCACGTTCAAGGTCGAGTCGCACAACCACCCCAGCTACGTCGAGCCGTACCAGGGTGCGGCCACCGGCGTCGGCGGCATCGTGCGGGACATCATCTCGATGGGCGCCCGCCCCGTCGCCGTGATGGACCAGCTGCGGTTCGGCGCCGTCGACCACCCGGACACCGCACGCGTGGTGCACGGCGTCGTGTCGGGCGTCGGCGGCTACGGCAACTGCCTGGGCCTGCCGAACATCGGCGGCGAGCTCGTCTTCGACCCGTCGTACCAGGGCAACCCCCTGGTCAACGCCCTGTGCCTGGGCGTGCTGCGGCACGAGGACATCCACCTGGCCAACGCCGAGGGCGTGGGCAACCAGGTGGTGCTGTTCGGCGCCCGCACCGGCGGCGACGGCATCGGCGGCGCCTCGATCCTGGCCAGCGAGACGTTCGACGACACCAAGCCGTCGAAGCGGCCGAGCGTCCAGGTGGGCGACCCCTTCATGGAGAAGGTGCTCATCGAGTGCTGCCTGGAGCTGTTCGCGGCGCACGTCGTCGAGGGCATCCAGGACCTCGGCGCCGCCGGCATCAGCTGCGCCACCAGCGAGCTGGCGTCCAACGGCGGGTCCGGCATGCACGTCGACCTGGAGAAGGTGCTGCTGCGCGACCCCACGCTGACCGCGGGCGAGATCCTCATGTCCGAGTCACAGGAACGGATGATGGGCATCGTCCGGCCCGAGAAGCTGGACGAGTTCCTCGCCATCACGCGCAAGTGGGACGTGGAGACGGCGGTGATCGGCGAGGTGACCGGTGACGGCCGGCTGACCATCGACCACTTCGGCGCCCGCATCGTCGACGTCGACCCGAAGACGGTGGCGCACGAGGGCCCTGTGTACGACCGCCCCTACGCCCGTCCGGACTGGCAGGACGCCCTGGTCGCGGACTCGGTGAGCACCTCCGACGGCCAGGCGCGCTACCCGCGCGCCGAGACGCCCGACCAGCTCCGCGACACCGTCCTCGCGCTCGTGTCCTCGCCGAACCTGGCGTCGAAGGCGTGGGTCACCGACCAGTACGACCGCTTCGTGCAGGGCAACACGGCCCTCGCCCAGCCCGACGACTCCGGCGTGGTCCGCGTCGACGAGACGACGGGTCTCGGGGTCGCCCTGGCGACCGACGCGAACGGCCGCTACGCCCAGCTCGACCCGTACGTCGGCGCCCAGCTGGCGCTGGCGGAGGCGTACCGCAACGTCGCGACGACGGGTGCCAAGCCGCTGGCCGTCACCGACTGCCTCAACATCGGCAGCCCCGAGCGGACCGACTCGATGTGGCAGCTGGTCCAGGTGATCCACGGCCTCGCCGACGCCTGCGTCGCCCTCGAGGTCCCGGTGACCGGCGGCAACGTCTCGCTCTACAACACGACCGGTGACCAGGCGATCCACCCGACCCCGGTGGTCGGCGTGCTCGGCGTGCTGGACGACGTGGCCGACGCGGTGCGGTCCGGCTGGACCAACCCGGGGGACGCCGTCTACCTGCTGGGCACCACCCGGCCGGAGCTCGACGGCTCCGCGTGGGCCGACGTGGTGCACCACCAGCTCGGCGGCACCCCGCCGAAGGTGGACCTGGAGGCCGAGCGCCGCCTCGCCCTGGTGCTGGCCCAGGCCGCCCGCGACCACCTGGTCGACGCCGCGCACGACCTGTCCGAGGGTGGCCTCGCGCAGGGTCTGGTCGAGGCGTCGCTCCGCTTCGGGGTCGGTGTGCAGGTGGACCTGGACCCGTTGTGCACGCGGGACGGGCTGACGCCGTTCGAGGCGCTGTTCTCCGAGTCCACCGCCCGGGTGCTGGTCGCCGTGCCGCGCTCGGAGGAGGTCCGGCTGATCGACCTGTGCACGTCTCGCGGCGTGCCGGTGCTGCGGCTGGGCGAGACCGCCGAGACGTGCAGCCCCGGTGCCGGCTGGCCGGTGGACCCCTCCGACCACGTGCACGCGCCGTCGGTCGAGGTGCAGGGCCTGTTCACCATCCCGCTCACCGAGCTGCGGACCGCGTCCGAGGGCACGCTGCCGCACCACTTCGGCTGACGCGAGGGGCTGACCGTGCCCCGGTCCCGCGTCGCCCGCCTCGCGGACGCCCAGGTCGCAGCCGCGCTGGCGCAGGTCCGTGCCGAGCTGGGCATCCCCACGGAGTTCGCCGCGGCGGCGGCCGACGAGGCGGCGACGGCAGCGCGCACGGGACCGTTGGACGTCCCGGGTCGGTCGGTCGCGCGGGTGGACGCGACCGACCTGCCGCTGCTCACCATCGACCCGACCGGTTCGATGGACCTCGACCAGGCGCTGCACGTCGCACCCGCAGGTGACGGCTGGACCGTGCACTACGCCATCGCGGACGTCGGCGCTTTCGTCGTCCCGGGAGGCGCCCTGGACACCGAGACCCATGCGCGAGGCACCACCTGCTACGGCCCGGACGGCACCGTCCCGCTGCACCCCACGTCCCTGTCGGAGGGCGCCGCGAGCCTGCTCCCGGACCAGGAACGCCCGGCGGTGCTGTGGCGGTTCGACCTGGGAGCCGACGGCGAGCCGGCCGCGGTGCACGTCGGCCCCGCCACGGTGCGCAGCCGGGCGCAGCTGGCCTACCCGCAGGCCCAGCGCATGCTCGACGAGCACGAACCCGGGCCGCTGACCGACGTGCTGGTCGGGGTGCGCGCGGTGGGCCGGCTGCGCGAGCGGGCGGAACGGGACCGCGGCGGGGTGTCGCTCTCGGTGCCGGAGCAGCAGGTGGCCGCCGACGGCCACGGCGGCTGGACGACGAGCTTCCGGGCGGTCCTGCCGATGGAGCGCTGGAACTCGCAGCTGTCGTTGCTGACCGGCATGGCCGCGGCCCGGCTGATGCTCGACGCGGGCGTCGGCCTGCTGCGCACCATGCCGCCGGCGGACGACCGGGACGTCGCGCGGCTGCACCGCACGGCCGCGGCCCTCGACGTCGACTGGCCCGCCGACGAGCCCTACCCGCACCTGCTGCGGCGCCTGGACTCGGCACACCCGGCGGAGGCCGCGTTCCTCGATGCCGCGACCTCGCTGTTCCGCGGCGCGGGCTACGTCGCGTTCGGCGGGTCGGACGGTGCCGCACCCCCGACGGGGTCCGCCGCCCGGCACGCGGCCATCGCGGCGCCCTACGCCCACGTCACCGCACCGTTGCGCCGCCTCGCGGACAGGTACGCCTCGGAGATCGCGATCGCGGCGTGCGCGGGGTCGGCGGTGCCGGAGTGGGTCCGCGCGGCGCTGCCCGCTCTGCCGTCGGTGATGGGCCGCACCGGTCAGCGGGCCGCCGCCTACGACCGCGAGGGGACCGACGTGGTGGAGGCGGCGGTGCTGGCGCCGCGGGTGGGTGGCACCTTCGACGGCGTGGTGGTCGACCGGCGGGACGCCGAGCCGACACGCGGCGAGCTGGTGGTGCGGCACCCGGCGGTGCGGGCCCGGATCGAGGCCGACGACGGTGCCGACCTCCCGCTCGGCGTGCCGGTCCACGCGCGGCTGGCCGAGGCGTCGGTGCCCCGGCGCACCGTGCTGTTCCGGCTGCCCTGACCGGCCCCCGAGTCGGCCGAAATCCGCTCGCCCGCGCCGTCGGCGCACTCCTACGGTCGTCGCATGGACACCGTCCGAGTGGTGCGCGCCGACCGCGGCGCCGTCCTCGTCGTGCCCGCGGACGTGCCGCAGCGGCCGACGGACCAGCGACACCCGGGCGCCGACCAGGCCCTCGACACGATGGACTCAGCCGCTCCGGTGCGCGTCCCGCTCGACCACGACGGCCTCGTCGCCGACCAGGACGGCGTCCGCCTGCCGCCGACGGTCGGCGACGTGCTGGTCCTCGATGCGTCGGCCCCCGGCGACCAGCCGCACGTGCACCACCTCGTGCCTCGCCGCACCGCGCTGGTCCGTGACACCGCCGGCGCCACCTCCCGGGAGCAGGTGCTCGCGGCGAACGTCGACGTGGTGCTCGTCGTCGAGCACCTCGACCCGGACCCGTCCCTCGGTCGCGTCGAACGTCTGCTGACTCTCGCGTGGCGGTCCGGCGCCCAGCCGGTGGTCGTGCTGACCAAGTCCGACCTGGTGCCGGACGCCGCGTCGATGGCGGCGGAGGTCGCGTCGGTCGCCCCCGGCGCCCCGGTGCACGCCGTCAGCGTGGTCGACGGGTCCGGCCTCGAGGGGCTGCGGGCCCTGCTGCGTCCCGGGACGACCCTCGTCATGGTCGGCCCGTCGGGTGCCGGCAAGTCCTCCCTGGTCAACGCCCTGGCCGGGCACCCGGTGATGGAGACGGGCGAGCGCCGTGCCGACGGGCGCGGGCGGCACACCACCACCCATCGCGAGCTGGTGCCCCTGGGCGACGGCGTGCTGCTGATCGACACCCCGGGCGTGCGGGGGATCGGCCTCGTGGCCGATGCCGAGGCGCTGGACGAGACCTTCGCCGACGTCGTCGCGCTCGCGGCCCGTTGCCGGTTCGCGGACTGCGCGCACCTGTCGGAACCGGGCTGCGCCGTGCTGGCCGCGGTGGAGGACGGCGAGCTGCCGGAGCGCCGCCTCGAGTCGTGGCGTCGGCTCGCGCGCGAGGCCGCCCACCAGGCTCGCCGGGCAGACGCGCGCCTCGCGGCGCAGGAGCGCGCGCGTGTCCGGCAGTGGAGCCGTGACGTGCACCGGTCGCTCCGCGAGCGCGACCGGGTCGAGGGGCGCGGCACCGGTCGCCGCTGAGCCCGCGGCGTCGGTGGTCGGGTCAGGGAGCCGGGCCAGGAAGTCGGGCCAGGAAGTCGGGCAAGGGGCCGGGCTCGCCCCGGGGCGGTCGCGCGTCCGCGACCGGGGCAGGATGTCCGGGTGGCGGTACGACGCAGGACGGATCCGGCCGACGGGCGGGCGGCACTCGCCGTGTGGCGCGCCGCGCCCGACGAGGTCCCGGTGGGCGCCCGACGCACCGCGGTCCGGTTCACCCTCGAGGAGCTGGCCGACGTCGCACCCGGCAACTCGGTCGAGGTGCGCGTCCCGCCGGACGGCGCCGTGCAGGCCGTCGCCGGCCCGCGGCACACCCGCGGCACCCCGCCGAACGTCGTCGAGACCGACCCCGACACCTGGCTCCGCCTCGCGACGGGTGCGCTGACGTGGACGGACGCCGTCGCCCAGGGGAGGGTGCACGCGTCGGGCGCCCGCGCCGACCTCGCCGACTGGCTGCCGCTCCAGGCTGCCCGCCCCCGCGCCTGAGTCCCGCCTAGGATCGCCGCGTGCCGGATCCCCAGCCGACCCCCGAGCCCGACGACACGGCCGTGCCGGACACCGCCGCGACGCCCGCCGACGGCGCTGCGCCCGCCGACACCGCTGCGCCCGCCGACACCGCTGCGCCCGCCGACTCCACCCTGACAGCCGACGCCGCGGCGCCTGCCGACACCGCTGCGCCCGCCGACACCGCTGCGCCCCCCGCCGACGCCGCCGTCCCCACGGAGGACGAGCTGCTCCGCACCGCCGTGCCGGCCACCGTCCGCCACGCACCCCGCTACAGCGCCTTCCTCACCACCGGCACCCTGGTCGGCCTCGTCGTCGGCCTGATCGTCGCCGTGCTGCTGGCCGACGGCTCCGTCAGCAGCACCGGCGGTGTGCTGCCGTTCCTCGGCGGCTCCAACGGCGTCCGCCTGCTCTCGGCGCTGTCCGGTGCCGTGCTCGGCCTGGGCATCGGTGCCGGTCTCGCCCTGTGGGCCGACCGGCGGTCGCTGCACCGCTGAGGTCGGATCCGCCGTCGCCCCTGTGCGACCATGGTCGCGTGGCCCCCCGCGCGGACGGACGCTTGTCCCACGACCTGCTGCCGAACGAGAAGGGCCCGCAGGACGCCTGCGGGGTCTTCGGTGTCTGGGCTCCCGGCGAGGAGGTCGCCAAGCTCACCTACTTCGGCCTGTACGCGTTGCAGCACCGCGGCCAGGAGTCGGCGGGCATCGCGACCAGCGACGGCCGGCACCTGCTGGTCTACAAGGACATGGGCCTGGTGTCCCAGGTGTTCGACGAGACGGCGCTCAACGCGCTGACCGGGCACATCGCCATCGGCCACACCCGCTACTCGACCACGGGCGCCTCCACCTGGGAGAACGCGCAGCCCACGCTCGGCGCCACCGCCGGCGGCACCGTCGCCCTGGGCCACAACGGCAACCTGACCAACACCGCCGAGCTGATCGAGCTGGTCGCCGAGCGGTACGGCAGCAAGCGCCGTGGGGAGCTCGCCCGCGGCAACACCACCGACACCGCCCTGGTCACGGCCCTGCTGGCCGGCGACCCGGACCACACCCTCGAGGCGACGGCGCTCGAGGTGCTGCCCCGCCTGCGAGGCGCGTTCAGCCTCGTCTTCATGGACGAGACCACCCTCTACGCCGCCCGTGACCCGCAGGGTGTCCGGCCGCTGGTGCTCGGCCGCCTCGAGCGCGGCTGGGTGGTCGCCTCCGAGACGCCGGCGCTCGACATCGTCGGTGCGTCCTACGTCCGGGAGGTCGAGCCCGGCGAGTTCCTGGCGATCGACGCCGACGGGCTGCGCAGCAGCCGGCTCGCGACGCCGGACCGTGCCGGCTGCATCTTCGAGTACGTGTACCTCGCCCGTCCGGACACGACGATCGCGGGCCGGTCGGTGCACGCGTCGCGCGTGGACATGGGCCGGCAGCTCGCCATCGAGCACCCGGTCGAGGCCGACCTGGTGATCCCGGTCCCGGAGTCCGGCACTCCTGCCGCGGTCGGCTACGCGCAGCAGTCCGGCATCCCGTTCGGTCAGGGGCTGACCAAGAACGCCTACGTCGGCCGCACGTTCATCCAGCCGTCGCAGACGCTGCGCCAGCTCGGCATCCGACTCAAGCTCAACCCGCTGCGCGAGGTGATCCGCGGCAAGCGGCTGGTCGTCGTCGACGACTCGATCGTCCGCGGCAACACCCAGCGCGCCCTGATCCGCATGCTCCGGGAGGCCGGTGCCGCCGAGGTGCACGTGCGGATCAGCTCCCCACCGGTGAAGTGGCCGTGCTTCTACGGCATCGACTTCGCCTCCCGCGCCGAGCTGATCGCCAACGGGCTGGCCGTCGACGAGATCGCCGCGTCGCTGGGCGCCGACTCGCTCGGCTACATCTCCATCGAGGGTCTCGTCGAGGCGACCGAGCAGCCGGTCGGCCAGCTGTGCACCGCCTGCTTCACCGGGAAGTACCCGATCCCGCTGCCGCCGGACGACCGGCTGGCCAAGAACCTGGTCGACCAGCAGCAGCTGCCCCTCGGCTCGCCCGAGGACGGGCTGGTCACCCTCATCCCCAGCGCCGGCGCGGCCGGTGCGCTGGAGCACCCGTGACCGGGCACAAGGTCACCTACGCGGAGGCCGGCGTCGACGTGCACGCCGGCGACAAGGCCGTCGAGCTGATGCGCGAGGCGGTGCGCGCAACGCAGGGTGCCGAGGTGGTCGGTGGGGTCGGTGGCTTCGCCGGCCTGTTCGACGCGTCGGCGCTGCTCGGCTACCGCCGGCCCCTGCTGGCCACGTCGACCGACGGCGTCGGTACCAAGGTGGCCGTCGCCCAGGCTCTCGACCGGCACGACACCATCGGCTTCGACCTGGTCGGCATGGTGGTCGACGACATCGCCGTGGTCGGTGCGAAGCCCCTGTTCATGACCGACTACATCGCCTGCGGCAAGGTGGTCCCGGAGCGGATCGCCCAGATCGTCCGCGGCATCGCGGCCGCCTGCCAGGTGGCCGGCACGGCACTGGTCGGTGGTGAGACGGCCGAGCACCCGGGGCTGCTCGCGCCCGACGAGTACGACGTGGCCGGCGCCGCGACCGGTGTGGTCGAGGCGGACGGCCTGCTGGGTCCGCACCGGGTCGAGTCCGGAGACGTGCTGATCGCCCTCGGGTCCAGCGGGCTGCACTCCAACGGGTACTCGCTGGTGCGCCGGGTCATCGAGGTGTCCGGCTGGCGGTTCGACCGGTACGTCGACGAGCTCGGCCGCACGATCGGCGAGGAGCTGCTCGAACCCACCCGCGTCTACGCCGCCGACTGCCTCGCGCTGACGGAGCGCGCCGCGGGCGGGATGCACGCGTTCAGCCACGTCACCGGCGGAGGGCTCGCCGCCAACCTGGCCCGGGTGCTGCCGACCAGCTCCGTGGCAGAGGTGTCCCGCGCCGGCTGGCAGCTGCCGCCGGTGTTCTCCCTGGTGCAGCGCCTCGGCGAGGTGCCGTGGAACGACCTCGAGTCGACCCTGAACCTGGGGGTCGGCATGGTCGCCGTCGTCGCGCCGGACGCCGCCGCCGGTGTGCTGTCCCACGCGGGCGAGCTCGGGCTGCCCGCGTGGGAGCTGGGCAGCATCCGGCCGTTCGACGCGGAGCGCGACGTGCCCGGGACGCCGGACCTGGTCAGCGGCACCAAGGGCGTGCAGGGCGGAGCCGTCCTGATGTCGGGCAGCTACCGCGTCTGAGGGACGCGTCGCCGGCGGGTCACGGCCTGACCCCAGGGTCGCCTCGCCAGCGGAGAGCGGTACCGGCAGCTCGCCCGCCGCTCAGGCGGTGCGGGCCGGACACCGAACGACGACCGTTCAGCGGTCGTCGTCGTCCTCGTCGTCCGAGGACCAGCTCTTCCACGAAGGGTTGGTCTCCTCGCTCACCGGGGGACGGGTCTCGGTGACGAGATCGTTGTGGCCACGCGACGAGAGCTCCTGCTCGAGAGCCCTGTAGTTGGTGTCCGGGCTGAAGTACTTCAGCTCCCGGGCCACCTTCGTCTGCTTAGCCTTCTGACGGCCGCGCCCCATGGCATCGACCCCCTCTAACGTGGAAGCGGGGCGGCTCCGTGCTCACACGTGCGGCCCCGGGGTGCTGTTTCGTCTGTTCGCAGGGCAACGCTACATGGTCCGTGAGCATTCCGACCACCGAGCCCCGGCGCCCTGGACCGGAGCCGGACCGGAGCCGCAGGCGGCCAGGACCTCCGTCCCCGAGTGTGACGAAGGTCGCACGCGACTTGTGGTGAACTGCGCCACAAGTCCGGCATGGTGCGGTATAGGCGGCCGATCGCCGGATGTACCGTTGGCGGCGAGTCGGGTAGTTCGTCCCTCTCTGGCACTCTGACGAGGACTTCCGTGCGCCGGTCAGCCCAGCGGTGACTGATGTCACAGCTGTGTCACCCATATGGGTGGCAAAGTGGCCCCGTACGAAGTGCGGCATCTGAGGCATACGTCCATGCTGGACGTGTGAGGCAAGAGGGGGAGCGACCTGCAGGCTCAGTCCCAGGTCCGTCAGGAGGTACGTCCAGGATGTCGTCCAACCACGTCGACCCCGAGACACTGCTCACGCCATCGGAGGTCGCGAGCCTGTTTCGGGTCGACCCCAAGACCGTGACGCGGTGGGCGAAGGCCGGCAAGCTCTCGTCCATCCGGACCCTGGGCGGCCACCGCCGCTACCGCGAGTCCGAGGTGCGGGGCCTGCTCGACGGCCTGCCGCAGCAGCGCCAGGTCGACTGAGAGCTGTACGGGACGCCGGACGAGGTCCGGCGTCCATCGAGCTGCGCGCCACCGCCGCTCCGGCCAGAGCCGGCAGGAGCAGGTCGTGCCGACCGCACCGCCACCGGCACGAGGCGGACTCAGTGCCGAGCGATCCGCCGCACCACGCCGGTCACCAGCAGCACCGCCACCGCACCGGCGAGCCCCAGCACCACCCGCGCCCGCTTGCGCGCCTCGGGTGCGGCCGAGGGATCCGTCGCGTCGGCCACCAGCCGCTTGCCCTCCGCGACGGCTCGCTCAGCCTGCGTCTTGGGGTTCAGCCGGTCGGCCAGCTCGTCCACCGTCGCCGCGAGCTCCCCGCGCGTGAGCTCGAGCTCCGCTTCCAGCGCCTTCATGCGCTCGGACGTGCCCAGCTTCGGTGTTGCGCTCGAGTCGCTCATCAGTGCAGGCCCTCCTTGACGGCTGCCACGTCCTGCTGGACGTTCTCCATCGCGTGCTCCGGCGTCGGCGGCATCCCACGCTTCAGGCGCCGGACGCCGACCAGGGCCAGCAGGCCGACCACCAGGAAGATCGCCACGGTGATGATCAGGGCCGCGAGCCACGGCGCCACGGCGTTCGACAGGCCGATGATCGCCGTGGCGATCGCGGCGCCGACGCCGTAGAACGCCAGGAACCCCGCGGCGATCAGCAGCCCGCCGCCGATGCCCGCCTGCTTCGCCTTCTCGGCGAGCTCGGCCTTCGCCAGGTCGATCTCCGCGCGGACCAGGCGACCGGCCTGCTCCGACAGGTCGCTCACCAGCTGACCGAGCGACCTCGTGTCGCCCGGTACCGACGTCTGCGTGACCATGGCCCGACCCTTCGTCCGTCCGCGTCCTGCGACCTCAGTCTGCTGGTCAGCGGCCCAGCACGCGAGTCCTTCGGCGTCCGGACGGGGGTGTCAGTCCGCCCAGGGGTGCACCAGCTCCTCAGCCGGGTGCGTCGGCATGGGCGCCGGCGGGACTCCCAGCACGGGCCCCGGAGGCAGGTGGTTGCGACCCCAGGCGGCGGCGCCGGCCGCGAGCAGGAGCAGGGCGACGCCGACGATCAGCAGCGCCAGCCACAGCGGCAGCACGTGGGCCAGGCCGACCACCGCTGCGCCGACCATGAGTGCCAGTGCGAGGACCGTCAGGACGGCCGCCACGGCGAAGGCGATCGCGGACGGTCGCACCTGCACGGCGCGGGCTCGCACGGACCGGCTCACCGCGTCGAGCTCCGCCATCACGGACGAGCGGACCCGGTCCTCCATCCGACCGATCCGCTCCTTCGCCCGGTCGGCGATCGGCTCGGTGGTCCGGCCGGCGAGCCGGTGGGCGAGGCGGTCGAACAGGCCGTGGTGCTCGGGCTGCGGGGCGGAGGTCACGATGACGTCCTCGGTGGATAGGCGGCGATGGCTTGGTCCAGCTTAGGAGGACGGTCACCCTGTCACCGGGACGATCGGCCCCGACACGGCGCTGACGAGGGGTGACGTGGTGCACGGACGTGCACCGGGGCTATGGGTGCCCTCCGCTCAGGGGTTTCCCGGGCGCAACCAGGGTCCGTTCAGGGTCGGTGCCTGATGCCCGCGCCACCGCACGGCTCGCAGGATCGAGCCATGCCGACCCCGAGCCCTGCCCCCGACCAGCCCGCGGGCGCCACCTCCACTGCACCCGGTGCCGAGCCTGAGCCGCCGGATGGCAGCCGGGCGCCTGGTAGGCCGAGACGGCTCGCCGCCGTGGCGGCCGCGCTCGGTGCCGGCGCCCGCCGGGCGCCGTTCGTGGAGGACGAGGTGCTCGGCCTGGCCCAGCTGGTCGGCCCCGGAGCCGTCTGCGTGGACGTCGGCGCGGAGTTCGGGCTGTACACCTGGACCCTCGCGCACCTCGTCGGCCCCGCGGGTGCCGTGCACGCCATCGAGCCCCAACCCGACCTGACCCGGGTGCTCAGACTGGCCAAGCGCCTGGTCGGTGCGTCCCACGTCACGGTCCACCAGCTCGCCCTCGGTGCCGAACCGGGACGTGGGCACCTGTCGCTGCCGAGCCGACGCGGGATGCGGGTCCACGGCCGCGCGTTCCTGTCCGACGGCACGCACGGGCTCGGCTCCAACGCCGAGTTCAGCCGGCACCGCAGCCTGCCCGTGGAGGTCGACACCCTCGACGCCGTCGCGGCACGCCTCGCGCTGGCACGACTCGACCTGGTCAAGGCAGACGTCGAAGGCGCCGAGGAGCGGCTGCTCGCCGGCGGCAGCACGACGCTCCGCACCTTCCGGCCGCACCTGCTGCTCGAGCTCGAGGACCGCCACCTGGTGCGGTTCGACACGTCGGCGCGCAGCGTCGTCGGGCGGCTCGAGACGTTCGGCTACACCCCGTCGCACTGGGCGGACGGCGCCTGGCGGCCGGGCATCGTCGGCCGCAACGTCCTGTTCCGGGCCGGCGTGACGCCCGACGACGGACCTCGACCCTGAGGCCCTCGGTGCTCGTCGCCGGCCAGACTCACCTGCTCGGACGGCTGCGCTCGGACGGCGCACTCCCGACGGCGACCGGACGGCGAGCAGCGCGCCGCGGATCGAGGCCGACGAGGACCGCCGCCCCCACCGAGACGTGCATGGCGAGCAGCGCGCCCAGTGCCGGCAGGGACGCGGCCCCGAGAGGTCCGAGCAGCGAGACGCCGAACGTCACCAGGCAGATCACGCGCCACAACCCCACCCTGCGCGCGGGCTGGACGACGCGCAGCAGCACGGTCCGCACACCCCACGCCGCGACCGTGGCGAGCACCGTGACCACGACCACGGACGGCAGGTTGACGGTCGCCGGCGGCTCGCCCGCCACGAGACGGACGCCACCGAGCGGGACGGCGAGCACCCAGACGGCCGACGCGGCGAGCGCGGCCGCGACGGCGACGGACCAGACGGGGAACGGGCGGGACGGGTGCATGGTGCGGTCTCCTTCGGACGGGGTCCCGGGGTGGGACACGTCCGACGCTGGTGCACGGCGGTCGACGGCGGATCGTGCGATGGTCGAGCTGCGGGCCGACCGAGGGACCGGGCACCCCCTACCGAGGTAGGTCGACCGTGGTGGTGCCCGTTCCTAGGCTCGGCGCATGACCTCCGACCTCGTCGAATGCCCGCCTGAGGGGGTGCTGCGGGCTCATCGCGGCTCCCTCGTGCCGGCGCTCGTCGGGCTCGCAGTGCTGACCGTGCTGGCCGCGTGGCCGCACGCGTCCGGTGGGGTCCCACCGGCACCGCTGGTCCTCGACGTCGCCGTCGGCGTCGCCGCGCTCGCCACCGTCCCGCTGCTGCTGCGCCGGCCGACCCTGGCGGGTGTGCTGCTGGGGGTGCTCGCGGCGCTGAGCCCGGCGGCAACCCCGGCCGCCACCGCGGGGACGTTCGTGGCGGCACGGCTGCATCCCGTGCGCCTGTCGTGGCGGGTGGCGGCCGCCAGCACCGCCGGGCACGCGGTCCTCGTGCTGTGGCGGCCGACGGGCCTGCCGTGGGGCTGGTGGATGCTGTGCGACGTCGCCGTGCACGCCGCCCTCCTCGGGTGGGGTGCGTACCTGCGCGCCAGGGCGTCGCTGCTGGACGTGTGGCGCGAGCGTGCGGTTCGCGCCGAGCGCGAGCAGGCCAGGCGGGTCGACGAGGCACGGCTCGCCGAGCGGACCCGGATCGCCCGGGAGATGCACGACTCCCTGGCGCACCGGTTGTCGCTGCTGGCGACCACGGCCGGCGCCCTCGAGTACCGCCCGGACCTGCCGCCGCAGCGGGTCGCCGCCGCGGCGGGCGTGGTGCGGCAGCAGGCCGGTGCGGCGCTCGACGACCTGCGCACGGTCGTCGGCCTGCTGCGGTCCGGCCCCGACGAGCTGCACCCGCTGCCGGGGCTGGCCGACCTCGCCGCGCTCGTCGAGCAGCAGCGGGCAGCCGGGGCGCACGTCGACCTGCAGGTGCCCGACGACCTCGACCTGCCGGCCGCCGTCGGCCTCGCCGTCTTCCGCACCTGTCAGGAGGGGCTGACGAACGCCCGCCGGCACGCGCCCGGGAGCGCGGTGCGGGTGGAGGTCGCGCGATCGCACGACGCGGTGCACGTGCGGGTGCAGGACGACGGTCCCCGCGGCCGCGCGGACGTCCCGATCGAGGGGACGGGCACGGGCCTCGTGGGTCTGCGCGAACGGGTCGGGCTCCTCGGGGGACGCGTGGAGGCCCGTCCCGCGGCGGCCGGGTTCGTGCTCGACGTCGAGATCCCGGTGGTCCGATGACCGCGCCGGTCCGGGTGCTCGTGGTGGACGACGACCCGCTCGTGCGGTCCAGTCTCACGCTGATGCTCGACGGTGCGGACGGCATCGTCGTCGTAGGTGAGGTCGCGGACGGCGCCGGCGTCCCGGCGGCGCTCGACGCCCACCCGGTCGACGTCGTCCTCATGGACCTGCGCATGCCGGGGGTCGACGGTGTCGGGGCCACCCGGGCGGTGCGGGCGCGGCACGATCCACCGGCGGTCGTGGTGCTCACGACGTTCGACACCGGCGCGGAGATCGACGGTGCGATGGCGGCGGGCGCGAGCGGCTACCTGCTCAAGGACACGCCGCCACGTCGCCTCGTCGCCGCCGTCCACGCGGCCGCCGCCGGGGAGCCGGTGCTGTCCCCGACCGTCGCCCGTCGGCTGATGGACACCACGGCCCGCACGGGATCCGTCCGCGCGGACGCCCGGGCGCTGCTGGCCGCGCTGACCGCGCGCGAGCGGGACGTGGTGCTGGCGATCGGCGCAGGGGCGTCGAACGCCGACGTCGGGCGCCGGCTGTACCTGTCCGTGCCGACCGTCAAGGCCCACGTGTCGGCGATCCTGCTCAAGCTCGGGCTCGACAACCGGACCCAGATCGCGCTGCTGGTGCACGACGCGGGGCTCGACGACGGCCCGGAGTGAGACGTCGCGAACCGGCGCGGCGCGGGGCATGACGCACAGGGAGTGACGCGGTCGGGGAAACAGAAGAACCCCCTGGTCACCAGGGGGTTCTCGGCAGTGGCTCCGACCGGCGTCGATCCGGTGACCTCACGATTTTCAGTCGTGCGCTCTACCAACTGAGCTACAGAGCCTCGATACGACGACGCCGGTCCGAAGACCGGCGCCTCGAGCGACCCCGACGGGACTTGAACCCGCGACCTCCGCCGTGACAGGGCGGCGCGCTAACCAACTGCGCTACGGGGCCTTGGTGTAAGGCCTTTGCACTGCTCCGTACCCCCAACGGGATTCGAACCCGTGCTACCGCCGTGAAAGGGCGGGGTCCTAGGCCGCTAGACGATGGGGGCTCACGCCCCAACGTCGAGGCGTCGGAAGACCGGTGACGATCATACGGGTCAGGCGCCGAACCACCAAAGCGGGATCCTGTGGGGCGCGACACGTCGGCGCGGGACGGGAGGATGGGTCCGTGGTCGAGATGAGCCGGGAGGACTTCGAGGACGCGGTCCGCGACGCCCTCGACAGCATCCCGCCGGAGCTGGGCGAGCTGATGGACAACGTCGTCGTGCTGGTGGAGGACGACGGTCCGGAGGACGAGCCGGCGCTGCTCGGCCTGTACGAGGGCACGCCGCTCACCGAGCGGACCGATGCGTGGTTCGGCTCGCTGCCGGACCGCATCACCGTGTTCCGCAACCCGACGCTGGCCGTGTGCCACGACCGTGCCGAGGTGGTCGAGGAGGTGGCGGTCACCGTGGTGCACGAGGTGGCGCACCACTTCGGCATCGACGACGAGCGGCTGGAGGAGCTGGGGTGGGACTAAGGCGGCGCGTGGCGGCCGGGCCGCGGAGGCAGGGGAGCGGTCGATGACGGCGGCCGAGGGACACGGGCACGGCGGGCACGGTCATCCGCACGGCGCCACGGCTGCAGGTGCGCAGCGGGGGCGGCTGCTCGCGGTGCTCGTCGTCACCCTGGCCGTCATGGTCGCCGAGGTGGTCGGCGGGGCTGTCTCCGGGTCGTTCGCGCTGGTCGCCGATGCGGGTCACATGCTGACCGACGCCGGCGGGCTGGCCCTCGCGCTGGTCGCCACCGGGCTGGCCGCGCGACCGGCGACGGCCGCGCGGACCTACGGCTGGCAGCGGGCCGAGGTGCTGGCCGCCCTGGTCAACGGCATGCTCGTCGCCGTCGTCGGCGTGGTGGTGCTGGTCGAGGGCGTCCAGCGGCTGGTGCACCCGGGACCGGTCCGGGCCGGGCTGATGCTGGCCGTCGCCGCCGTCGGGCTCGTCGCCAACGGCGTGGGGCTCGCCCTGCTGCACCAGGGGCAGCGGCGGTCGCTCAACGTGCGGGCGGCCTACCTCGAGGTGCTCGGGGACCTGCTGGGCTCCGCCGCAGCGGTGGTCGCTGCGCTCGTCGTGCTCGGCACCGGCTGGACCCGTGCGGACGGCGCGGCGTCGGTGCTCATCGGCCTGCTGATCCTGCCGCGCGCTGCGGTGCTGCTCCGGCAGGTCGCCGACGTGCTGCTCGAGGCCACCCCGGAGGGTGTGGACCTGGAGACGGTGCGGACCCACATCGGCGGGCTGCCCGGCGTGCGCGGCGTGCACGACCTGCACGCCTGGACCATCACGTCCGGGGTGCCGGTGCTCTCGGCGCACGTCGTGGTGGACGACGACGTCCTTGCCGCGGGTGGCACCGGTCGTGTGCTCGACCAGCTGCGCGGCTGCCTCACCGGGCACTTCGACGTGGAGCACTGCACGTTCCAGCTGGAGCCGGCGTCCGGTGGACCGTCGGAGCCCGTGACCCACGCCTAGGCTCCCGGCATGCGCATCGGAGTGGTGATCCTGCCGCAGGAGAGGTGGTCGGTCTCCCGGCAGCACTGGCTCGAGGCGGAGCAGCTCGGCTTCGACCACGCGTGGACGTACGACCACCTGGCGTGGCGGTCGCTGGCCGACCAGCCGTGGTTCGCCACCGTGCCGCTGCTGGCCGCCGCCGGTGCCGTGACCAGCCGCATCGCGCTGGGCACCTGGGTCGCGTCGCCGAACTTCCGGCACCCCGTGCCGTTCGCCAAGGACGTGATGGGCCTCGACGACGTGACGGGCGGCCGGCTGCTGCTCGGCCTCGGGGCGGGCGGTGAGGGGTTCGACGCGCGCGTGCTCGGGCCGGCGCCGACCAGGGGCGAGCGGACGTCGCGGTTCGAGGAGTTCGTCGAGCTGCTGGACCAGCTGCTGACGCACCCGGTGACCGATCATGCGGGGCGCTGGTACACCGCGAACGACGCCCGGATGGTGCCGGGGACCATCGCCCGGCCGCGGCCGCCGTTCGTGGTGGCGGCCAACGGTCCGCGCACCATGGCGCTCGCGGCGCGGTTCGGGCAGGGGTGGACGACGTACGGCCCGGTGCCTCCGGACGAGCGCACCGCGGCAGCCCAGGACCAGTGGTGGGCCGGTCTGGCGGAGCTCGTGGCGGCGTACGACGAGATCGAGGCGGGCGCAGGACGGCACGAGCCGGCGCGTCGCTACCTGAGCATCGACGGTGCGCCGGAGTTCTCGCTGGAGTCCGTGGAGACCGCCGTCGAGGGCGTGCACCGGGCGGCCGAGCTCGGGTTCACCGACGTGGTGCTGCACCGGCCGCGGGCCGACGGCATCTACGCGGGCTCGCTGGACACGTACCGAGCGTTCGCCGAGCGGCTGCCCGAGCTGCAGCGGGTGGAGACCACGCCGCGTCGCTGAGGACCGCTCCGGTGCCTGGGGGCGGCGGACCGTCAGCGCGTCACGAGCGCCCGCCACGCCTCGCGCCGCTCGGCCTGCTCCACCGGGTCCGGCACCGGCAGGGAGGCCAGCAGCCGCTGGGTGTAGGGGTCCTGAGGCGCGCCGAGCACCTGAGCCCCGGTGCCCTGCTCCACCAGCTTCCCGTGGTGCAGCACGGCGATCCGGTCGGCCAGCAGGTCCACCACCGCGAGGTCGTGGCTGATGAACAGGCACGCGAAACCGAGCTCCTCCTGCAGCCGCGCGAACAGGTCGAGCACGCGGGCCTGCACCGACACGTCCAGGGCGGACGTCGGCTCGTCGGCGATCAGCAGCTCGGGGTCGAGCGCGAGGGCACGCGCCAGGGAGGCGCGCTGGCGCTGGCCGCCGGACAGCTCGTGCGGGAACCGGTCGCCGTACGCCTTGGGCAGCTGGACGGCCTCGAGCAGCTCGTCCACCCGCGGACGGGCGGCGTCCAGGTCCTTGGCGACGCCGTGCACCAGCAGCGGCTCGGCCACGCAGGCCGCGATGGTCAGCAGCGGGTTGAAGCTGGTGGCCGGGTCCTGGAACACGAAGCCGATGCGGCGCCGGACTGCCCGGAAGTCGCGCTCGTGGATGCCGCGCACCTGGGTGCCGAGCACCGTGAGCTCGCCGCCGGTGACCGGCGTGAGGCCGGCGATGGCCCGGCCGATCGTCGTCTTGCCGCTGCCGGACTCGCCGACCAGGCCGAGCACCTCGCCGGCGTGGATCGTCAGGTCGACACCGTCCACCGCGGTGAACCCCGGACGGCGGAACCGGCCCGGGTAGGTGATGGTGAGCGACCTCGCCTCGACCACCGGTGCGGCGGTCGACGGCGCCGCCGTCAGCGCGGTCTCGCCGACCGGGGCCGTCCGTGCCGAGGCGAGAGCCGGGCGCAACCGGGGCCCGCCCACCCGCGGCACCGCGTCGAGCAGCGCCCGCGTGTACGGGTGCTGCGGTGCCGAGAACAGCGTGCGGACGTCCGCCTGCTCGACGATCCTGCCGTGGTACATCACCGCGACCTGGTCGGCCAGGTCCGCCACCACGCCCATGTTGTGGGTGATCAGCACGATCGCGGTGCCGAACTCCTCGGGCAGCCGCCGCAGCAGGTCGAGGATCTCGGCCTGCACCGTGACGTCCAGGGCTGTGGTCGGCTCGTCGGCGATCACCAGGCCCGGGTTCAGCACCAGCGCCTGGGCGATGACGATGCGCTGCTTCTGCCCGCCGGAGAACTGGTGCGGGTAGTGCTTGGCGCGCTCCTCCGGGTCCGGGATGCCGACCCGGCGCAGCACGTCGACCGCCTCGCGGTGGGCCTCGGCTCGGCTCAGCCGGCGGTGGGCGCGCAGACCCTCGGCGATCTGCCAACCCACCGGGAACACCGGGTTCAGGGCCGTGGACGGCTCCTGGAACACCATGGCCGCGTCGCGGCCGCGGACCTCGCGCAGCCGGGAGGGGCTGAGCGAGAGCACGTCGGAGGACGCCGCGTCGTCGTTGCGGCGCAGCACCACGGCACCGGACGCCAGCGCCGTCTCGGGCAGCAGGCCCAGGATGGAGCGGGCGGTGACGGTCTTCCCGGAGCCCGATTCGCCGACGATGGCGAGCACCTGGCCAGGGTCGACGTGCAGGCTGACGCCGCGCACGGCGGCGACGTCACCCGCGTCGGTGGCGAACGTGACCTTCAGGTCCCGGACGTCGATGACGGGCTCCTGCGCGCTCATCGGGCACCTCCCGTCGTCTCGTCGTGCGAACCGGTCTCGTCGTGCGAGGCCGCCTCGTCGGCCACCGGCGGCGCGTCCAGCGGATCGACCTCGACCGCGTCCGCCTCGGACTGCACCGCCGCCCGTGCGCCCCGCCGACCGGCCGCGCGCCGCGTCCGCAGCCGCGGGTCCGCCAGGTCGTTGAGCGACTCGCCCACCAGCGTCACCCCGAGCACGGTCAGCACGATGGCGACGCCGGGGAACACCGACGTCCACCAGATGCCGCTGGTGACGTCCGAGAGGGCCTTGTTCAGGTCGTAGCCCCACTCGGCCGCCGCGGACGGCTCGATGCCGAACCCGAGGAAGCCCAGGCCGGCCAGCGTGAGGATCGCCTCGGAGCAGTTGAGCGTGACGATCAGCGGCAGCGTCCGCACCGAGTTGCGCAGCACGTGGCGCACCATGATCCGGGCCGGCGGCGTGCCGATCACCTTGGCCGCCTCGACGAACGCCTCCGCCTTGACGCGCACCACCTCGGACCGCACCACGCGGAAGTACTGCGGCACGAAGACGACGGTGA
Source organism: Cellulomonas sp. NTE-D12 (assembly GCF_027923705.1). NCBI lineage: Bacteria > Bacillati > Actinomycetota > Actinomycetes > Micrococcales > Cellulomonadaceae > Cellulomonas > Cellulomonas electrica. The sequence goes on from NZ_AP026442.1 coordinate 485,291, forward strand.
TCGAGATGGCGGCCGCGAGGATGCCGCCCCACATCGAGGACTGCCCCTTGCTGATCACGATGGCCGCGACGATCGCCAGCAGCAGCGACGGGAAGGCGTAGATGGCGTCCGCGACCACCACGAGCACGCGGTCGATCCAGCCGCCGAAGTACCCCGAGACCAGGCCGAGGAAGATGCCGAGGAAGATCGACAGCACCACGGCGGCGATCATCACCAGCAGGGCGGTGCGGGTGCCCCACACCACCCGGGAGAGCACGTCGTAGCCCCCGACGGTGGTGCCGAGCAGGTGCGCGGCGGACGGTGCCTTCTGGGCGCCGAACGCGACCGAGCCGCTGCGCAGCTGGGAACCGCCGTAGGGCGCGATCAGCGGCGCGAGGATCGCCGTGACCAGGAAGGTCGCGGTGATCACCACGCCGGTGACCAGCATGCCGCGCTGCAGCCCGACGCTGGTGCGCAGCTGGCGCACCACGGGCAGCCGCTTCCAGAGAGGTCCACGGGTCGGCAGGGCGTCGACGGGGATGTCCGCCGGGTCGGCCGGGGTGTCGTTGGGGACGGAGACGTCGGCGGTCATCAGTAACGGATCCTCGGGTCGACCAGGGCGGCGATGACGTCGACCACGAAGTTGGTCACCGCCACGATGACGGCGAGCAGGGCCACCATGCCCTGCACCGCCACGAAGTCCCGGGCCAGCAGGTACTGCACCAGCTGGAAGCCGAGGCCCTTCCACTCGAACGTGGTCTCGGTCAGCACCGCGCCGCCCAGCAGCATGGCCACCTGCAGACCGATCACCGTGATGATCGGCACCAGCGCGGGCCGCCAGGCGTGCGTGCGCAGCAGCCGCCGCTCCGAGACGCCGCGGGAGCGCGCCGCCTCGACGTAGCCGGTCTGCAGCGTTCCGATCACGTTGGTGCGGACCAGCCGCAGGAACACCCCGGCGGTCAGCAGGCCGAGGGCCACCGCGGGCAGCACCGCGTGCTGCAGCACGTCGCCGACCACCGCCGGGTCGCCGGTGGAGATCGCGTCGATCAGGTAGATGCCGGTGCCGGCGCCCTGCGTCTTCATGGTGAGGATCGAGCGCGTCGTCGCGCGACCCGCCACCGGCAGCACGTTGAGCCACACGGCGAACACGAGCTTGAGCACCATGCCGGCGAAGAACACCGGGGTGGCGTAGGCGAGGATCGCCGAGACGCGGAGCACGGCGTCGGGGCCCTTGTCCCGCCGCGCCGCGGCGATGCGGCCCAGCGGGATGCCGATGAGGAACGCCACCACCAGGGCGTACACGGCGAGCTCCAGCGTCGCCGACCCGAACGTGGTGAGCACCTGCGTCACCGGCCGGTGGTCGGTGATCGTGGTACCGAAGTCGCCGTGGGCGATGCCGGACACGTAGTGCCAGTACTGCACCAGGATCGGCTTGTCGTACCCGGCGGCGTGGATGCGCTCCTTCAGCTGCTCCGGCCCGAGCCGGCCGCCCAGCGCCGCGGTGATCGGGTCACCCGTCGACCGCATCAGCACGAAGACGACGGTGACCAGGATCAGCACCGTGGGGAAGATCAGCAGGAACCGCACCAGCAGGTAGCGGCCCAGCCCGCCGCCGCGGTGGCGGGACGCCCCGGCGGCCGGGGCAGGGTCGGCGGCGGGCTCAGCCGTCGCCACGTCGGTTGTGGACACGAGGACCTCGAGGAAGCAGGCGGCGCGATGCCGCGCGGACGTGCTGGAGGACGGGCAGGGGGGCGGCCCCCTCGACGTGCGAGGAGACCGCCCCCGTCAGCCGGGAGTCGTCCGTCAGCTCTTGGACAGGGCGCCGTAGCGGAACTTGAAGGACGCGTCGAGCGTGTCCTTCGCACCCTGCACGTTCTTGCCGACCACCGCGACCTGGGCACCCTGCAGCAGCGGCACGGTGGACAGGTCCTGGGCCACCGTGTCCTGGATCTTCTGGATCAGGGCGGTGCGGGCCGACGCGTCCGTCGTGGTGGCCTGCTGCTGGATCAGCTGGTCCACCGTCGGGTTGTCGTAGTGGTTCTTCAGGAAGCCGCCCTGCAGGAAGAACGGCGTCAGGTAGTTGTCGGCGTCCGAGTAGTCCGGGAACCAGCCGAGCTGGTACTCGGGGTAGACGTCCGACGTGCGGTCCTTGGAGTACTGCTGCCACTCGGTGCTCTGCAGGTTCACCTTGAACAGGCCCGAGCTCTCCAGCTGGTCCTTGACCAGCGCGTACTCGTCGGCGGACGACGGGCCGTAGTGGGCCGGCGTGTACTGCAGGTTCAGCGTGACCGGGGTGGTGACGCCGGCGTCGGACAGCGCCTTGGTCGCCTTGTCCTTGTCCGGACCGCCCTTGCCGTCCCCGTACAGACCCTTGAGCGACTCCGTGGCACCGGTCAGACCCTGGGCGACGTAGGAGTACAGCGGCGTGTAGGTGCCCTTGTAGACCTGGTCGGCGATCGCCTTGCGGTCGACGACGTCGGCGACGGCCTGACGGACCGCGAGAGCCTTGGCCGGGTCGGCCTGGGGGGTCTTCGCGCCGTACGGCTGGGTGTCGAAGTTGAAGACGATGTAGCGGATCTCGCCGCCGGGACCGTCGACCACCTGCACCTTGCTGTCCGAGCGCAGCGAGTCGACGTCGGTCGCCGACAGGCTGCGGAACGCGACGTCGATGTTGCCCTGCTGGACGTCCAGCTTCAGGTTCGACGAGTCCGCGTAGTACTGGACGTTGACGTTGGCCGTCTTCGGGGCGCCGTAGATGCCCTGGTAGTCCGGGTTGGCCTTGTACGAGATCAGCTCGTTGAGCGTGTAGCTGGTGATCACGTACGGACCGGCGAAGGCGTTCGCCTTGACGATGTCCGCGTCCGGGGTCAGCGCCGTCGGCGAGAACACCTTCTCGTCGACGATCGGGCCGGCCGGGCTGGACAGGACCTGCGGGAACGTCTGGTCGTTGGGCGACTTCAGGTGGAAGACGACCGTGGTCGGGTCCTTCACCTCGGTGCTGTCCAGGTTGAACAGCAGCGAGGACGGGCCGTTCTGGTCGTTGATCTTCAGCACGCGGTCGAACGAGAACTTCACCGACGTGGCGGTGAGCGGGTCGCCGTTGGCGAACTTCAGGTTCGGCTTCAGCTTGACCGTGTACTCGGTGGGGCTGGTGAACGAGGCGGACTGCGCGATGTCGGGCTTGACGTCCGGGCTCCCGTACGGGGTGTTCATCAGGAACGGGAACACCTGGTTGATCACGGCGAAGGAGCCGTTGTCGTACTCGCCCGCGGGGTCGATCGTCGTGATCTTGTCCGTCGTCCCGATCGTCAGCGCGGTGCTGGAGCCACCGGTGGAACCCGTGGTCGCGTTCGCGCCGCTCTTGCCACTGCTGCACGCAGCGAGCAGGAGCGTGGTCGCCGCAAGCCCAGCCGTGATCGCCCACACACGGCGACGTGTCGTCGCGGATGCCATCCGCCACCTCTTTCGTCGTTGCTCGATCGCCTCGCGCCCCGCGCGACGGCGTCCCGACGCGCCCCGAGCGGGCGCGCACCGCCTCAGGAGAGCACGGGAGGTTTACCGACCGGTAACCCGATGATCACGAACAGGTCTCGGTCCGCGATCCGAGGCCAGAAATCTCAGCATCCGGACGCGGCGCGGCCGGCCGGGGCGTTCTCCAGCTCGAGCAGCCGCTGCTTGCGGACCAGCCCGCCGGCGTACCCGGTGAGCGCCCCACCGGCGCCGACCACCCGGTGGCACGGCACCACGACGCACAGCGGGTTGCGGCCGATGGCGGCGCCCACGGCTCGGACCGCCGTCGGTCGGCCCAGCTCCCGCGCCACGTCGGTGTAGGTGCGCGTCTCGCCGTACGGGATGCGCGCGAGCGCGTCCCACACCGCGCGCTGGAACGGGGTGCCGAGCGGTGCGTGCGGCACGTCCAGGGAGCGGCGGGTGCCGGCGAAGTACTCCTGGAGCTGGTCGGCCGCCTCGGTGAGGACCGCCTCGGCGGGATCGGCGTCCGGGCCGGCGGGGACGGTGACGGCCGGGCCGAACCGCTCGTCGGCGGGGCGGTAGCGCTGGTCCTGCATGTACAGGCCGGCCAGGCGTCCCTCGTCGTCAGCCACCAGGGTGAGCGGGCCGAGCGGGGAGTCGACGACGGTGTGGATCATCACAAGACCTCCGATGCGTGGAGCGGGTTCCGGGGCCGGTCGGGCAGATCGGTGTCCGGGAGCTGGTTGACGGCGTGGGTGCCCGTGGCCCACAGGTGCTGCACGGCATAGGCGCGCCACGGTGACCAGGCGCGGGACTCCTGCTCGAGGGCGGCCGGTGACGTGGGCAGCCCGAGGCGCCGGGCGGCCTGCCGCACACCGAGGTCGCCGGGCAGGAAGGCGTCGGGGTCGCCGAGCGCCCGCATGGCGACGGTCTCGACGGTCCACGGCCCGATGCCCGGCAGCGCCGCCAGTGCCGCGCGAGCGGCCGCGCGGCCGGCGCCCGCGTCGAGCACCACGTCGCCGTCGGCCAGCGCGCGGGCCAGGCCGAGCAGCGTGTCGCGCCGGGACGCCGGCATGGCGAGCAGCCCGGCGGTGACCGCCTCGTCCGCGAGCAGCTGGGCCGGCCGCGGGAACAGGTGGGTCAGGCCGCCGTCGGGGTCCGTGACCGGGGTCCCGAGCGCCGTCACGAGCCTGCCGGCGTGCGTGCGGGCCGCCGACGTGGACACCTGCTGACCGATCACCGCGCGCAGCGCCATCGCGTCGGGGTCCAGGGTGCGCGGCACCCGTCGTCCTCGGGACGACCGCACGAGGGGCCGCAGCCGGCGGTCCGCGGACAGCGCCTCGTCGATCGCCACGGGGTCCGCGTCGAGGTCCAGCAGCCGGCGCGTGCGGGCGACCGCCGCCGGCAGGTCGCGAAGGTCGGTCAGCCGCACGGTGACCGGGAAGGCGCCCTCCCGCGGCGGGTGCACGGCGACCACCCCAGGGCCGTGCGGCAGCGGCACGGTGGAGCGGTAGGCGCCGCGTCGGTACTCCTCGACGCCCGGGACCGCGGTCGCCACCAGGTGGCCCAGCAGGTTCGACGGGTCGAGGGGCAGCCGGTACGGGAGCCGCAACGAGAGAGCCCCCGGGTGGCTCGGTGCACGGCGGGAGGCCGCCGCTCGCAGCTCGGTGGGCGTCAGGGCGTAGGTCGCCCGGACGGCGTCGTTGAACGCCCGTACGGAGGCGTAGCCGGCCGCGAAGGCGACCTCCGTCATCGGCAGCTGCGTCGACTCGACGAGCGTGCGGGCCGTCTGCGCGCGGCGGGCCGCCGCGAGGGCCAGCGGGCCGGCGCCCAGCTCACCCTGCAGCAGCCGCTCGAGCTGGCGGGTGCTGTAGCCGAGCGCGGCAGCGAGTGCGGGCACGCCGCCGCGGTCCACCAGCCCGTCCTCGATCAGCCGCATCGCCCGGGCCACGACGTCCGAGCGCACGTCCCATGCCGGTGAGCCGGGGCTGGCGTCGGGGCGGCACCGCTTGCAGGCGCGGAAGCCCGCCTGCTGGGCGGCCGCTGCCGAGGGGTAGAAGCGCATGCGGTCGTCCCGCGGGGTGCGGGCGGGGCAGCTGGGACGGCAGTAGATGCCGGTGGAGAGCACCGCCGTGTAGAACCAGCCGTCGAAGCGGGGGTCGCGGCTGCGGACGGCCGCCAGGCAGGCGTCCGCGTCCGGGATGCCGGGACGTGGTGCGGTGGTGGCGGCCGGTCGCACCGCGGGCGGCGCGGTGGCCGCGGGAGGGATCGGGGCGGGCACCCGTCGATGGTGCGCCCTGGGCGGCGGCTGAGGCTAGCGAGAATCCGACATCGCGGTGCTGCGGGCGGTGCTCGCGCCCGCGGTCAGGACGGCCGGTGCGACCGGCGGAACTCCAGTGCGGTCTGCTGCGCCTGCGTGTGGACGATGCGGCGGAACGAGTCGTGCAGCAGCTGCTCGCGTGGTGAGCCTGCGCACTCCTCGACGGCGGCCAGCCACGCACGCCGCGCCGCGTGCACGTCGTCGTCGCTCACGGTCACCCACGGCTCGTCCGCGGTCTCGTCGCTGGTCACCGGCATATAGTGCCTGGAAGGCGGTCGGCGTTCGGCCGACTTGTGGACATCTCACCCGCGAACCACTCGAACGTGGGCGTGTCAAGGAGCGGACAGAACCGTTCCGCGTCCGGCCGGGTGGGCGTCGGCGAGCTCCGGAGCATCGGGCATGCTGGGTCCGTGCTCGACGACTTCGACGGGGTGCTGAGCCGCGCCCGCAGCGGAGCGGGCGAGGCGTTCACCCTCCTGTACGGCGATCTGTCGAAGCCTGTCGCCGCCTACGTCCGCGCGCAGGGCGTGCGCGAGGTGGAGGACGTGACGAGCGAGGTGTTCCTCGCCGTCTTCACCGGGCTCAGCGGCTTCACCGGGGACCAGGCGCACTTCCGGTCGTGGGTGTTCACCATCGCGCACCGTCGGGTGATGGACCACTGGCGCCGCAGCGCCCGCACCGTGCCGCAGGTGCCCTACGAGCCGGCGGACGACGACCGGGCCGTCGGCAGTGCCGAGGCCGACGCGATGGACGTGCTGGGTCACCAGCGGGTGCTCGCGCTGCTGGGCCGGCTGACGGGCGAGCAGCAGGAGGTGCTGGTGCTGCGGGTGGTGGCCGACCTCACCGTCGAGCAGGTCGCGGAGGTGGTCGGACGGTCCGAGGGGGCGGTCAAGGCGCTGCAGCGGCGGGGGCTGGCGACCCTCCGCAAGATGATCGAGACGGAGACCGTGCCCCTATGACCGGTTTCGACGATTACGAGGGCATGAGGTCTCAGGACGACGAGCGGCTGCTGACCGGGCACGCAGTGCCCGGCGACGGCGCCCTCGTCGACCTGTTCGACTCGCTCCGCGCCATGGCCCAGGAGCCGGCGCCGGCCCCCACGGCCGAGCTGGCCGCGCTGCTCGAGGCCGGGCTGCCACCGCGCGTCGCGCCGGTGCCGTTCCCCGTGCTCGTGGGACGTGCCGTGCGGCAGCGCGCCAGTGCCGCGAGCCGGTGGGTCGGTGGCCTCGGGCTGGCCGGCAAGGTGGTGCTCGGCGCCGGGATCGCGATGGCCGGCGTGACCGGTGCCGCGACCATCCCGGCGGTGCCGGACGTGGTGCAGCAGCCGGCCCACACCGTGCTGGTCGACGTCGGCCGCGTCTTCGGAGGTGGTGGCGTCGAACCCGCACCGGCGCCCAGCAGCTCCACCACCGCCCCGCACCGCGACGACACGCGCCGGACGGGACTGCCTGACGACGTCTCCGGGGAGACCGCCGGTGCGGTCGGGGACCCGGGCGCCGAGCCCGCGACGTCGGCGGGAAGTGCCGACGCGAAGGACGGCCGGGACGGCTCACGTCCGGAGCAGGGTCGTTCGCCGGCCGTCGCCGGGACCGGGTCGCCCGCCGTGGCGGGGCAGGGGACGTCCGCCGAGCGCGGCTCGTCCGGCGGCCGCACGTCGTCCGACCAGGGGTCGTCGGGCGACCGCTCGTCGAGCGACCAGGCGCCCGCGACCAGCTCGAACGAGTGGATGACGCGCAAGCAGGACGTCGCCCCCGCGCCCTCGCCGGAGCCGTCGTCGTCCCCCTCGCCGAAGCCCGACGCCAGCCCGTCGCCGTCCGAGCACTGAGCGGACCGGAGCGCGTCGCGCTGATCCGGCCGGAGAAATCTCGGCGGACCCCGTAACCCTCCGCGCGGCGCCCGCGATTGCGGGGGTGAGGGCGGCACGAGCCGCCGGACAGACGGCGCGGTCCCGACGGACCGCGCTCCTGCGAACCGGAGGAATCACGTGAGCACTTCGACAGCTGCGGCCGTTCTGGCCAAGATCGCCGGGCTCAGCGTCGCGGGCAAGGCCACCGTCGGCGTCGTCATCGCCGCGGGCGTGGTCGGTGTCGCCGCCAGTGCGCCCGCCATCGCGGACCAGTTCACCGGCTCGGCCACCGCCCCGGTGCCCGGCGTGACCAGCTCCGCCGACGCGAGCGAGTCCGCCGAGGCCGTGGAGACCGAGAAGCCCGAGGCCACCGAGACCCCCGAGGCGAGCGAGACCCCCGAGGCGAGCGAGACCGCTCGTCCGCTGCCGACGGACCTGCCGTCCGCCGCGGCGTTCGGCCAGAGCGTCGCCGCGGATGCGCGCGACGGCGGTGTCGACGGCCCGCAGATCGCGCTCCGCGCGCACGAGCGCAACGACCTGCGCAAGGACGCGGCCTCGCCGGAGCCGTCCGAGACGGCCGACGCCACCGAGTCGGCGGACGTGCACGCGCCTCGCGTGCTGCCGACCGCCGTCCCGACCGCGGCCGTCGAGTCGCACCACTGAGCCGAGCGGCCCTCGAGGCCGCTCACACACGTCGCCCGGCGGACCCCCTGCTGCCGGGCGACAGCACGGGACGGCCCTCGTAGGTCGCCCAGCACGAACGCCGCCCGGTGGACCCCCTGCCACCGGGCGGCGTTCTGCTGTGTGAGACCCGCTCAGACCTGCTCGGACCCGAGCGGCGACCCCGCCTCCCCGGTCACAGCCCGCGGCCGGACGGCGAGACGAGGATCTTCACGGCCGTCTCGTTGTGGTGGATCAGGGTGTCGAACCCCTGGTCGATCAGGTGGTCGAGGCCGATCCGGCCCGTGATGAACGGCGCCAGGTCGACCTTGCCCTGCTCCACCAGGGGGATCACCTTCTGGTGCGAGTTGACGTAGGCGATGGTGCCGCGCACGTCGAGCTCTTTGAGCACGATCTTGGTGAGGTCGAACGTGCCGGGGTGGGCCCAGATGGCGATGACGACCAGCACGCCCTGCGGGGCGAGCGCGTCCACCAGCGTGTCGAGGGCCGGCTGCACCGAGGTGCACTCGAACCCCACGGCGGCACCGGCCCCGCCGGTCAGCTCGCGCACCCGTGCGACGACGTCCTCCGACCGCGGGTCCAGCACGTGCTGCGCCACGCCCGAGTCGACGGCCTTCTGCCGGCGCAGCGGGCTCGGCTCGCTGATGATCACCGTGACGCCGATCGCCTTGAGGACGGCGGACGTCAGCAGCCCGATCGGGCCGGCGCCGACCACCAGCGCCGTGTCGCCGGCCTTGGCGCCGCTGCGCTCCACCGCGTGGTACCCGACCGAGAGCGGTTCGATCAGCGCCGCCTGGTCGAGCGGGACGGTGTCGGCGATCTTGTGCACCCAGCGGCGCTTGACGGAGATCTTCTCGCCGAGCCCGCCGCCGCGGCCGCCGAGGCCGATGAAGTTCATGTCCTTCGACAGGTGGTAGCTGCGGCTGTCCGGGCCTGTGTCGACGTCGTCCGCGACGATGTACGGCTCGACCACCACGTGGTCGCCCACGGCCAGGTCCGTCACACCCTCTCCGACGGCGCTGACGACGCCCGACATCTCGTGGCCCAGCGTGATGGGCGCCGACTCGCCGCTGATCGGCTGCGGGTGCCCGGCGGGCGGCACGAAGATCGGTCCCTCCGCGTACTCGTGGAGGTCGGATCCGCAGATCCCGCACCACGCCACGTCGATGCCGACCTCGCCAGCCGCGACCGGCGGCTCCGGGATCTCGTCGATGCGGATGTCTCCGCGGTCGTAGTAGCGCGCTGCCTTCATGGCTCATCTCCCTTGATGAGGCCGGGCCTGAGAACACCCGGCCGTACGTCCATCCTGCGCCCGGCCGGACGGTGCCCCGTGGCGTGGAGGGCGTCGACGGGCACCCTCGATCGGCCGGTTCTTCCAGGTCGGCGCTATGTAGGGGACGTTCGTCCTAGGTGGATGCGCGCATCGACTCAGGCGTGCTCGGTGACGAGCCGGACGGCGAACCCGATCAGCGCCACCCCGGTGACCCGGTCGAGCGCACGGCGCACCGCGGGCCGCCCGACGACGTGCCGGGCACGCGTCAGCAGGTGGGCGTAGCCGACCTGCCAGGCGAAGGTCAGCACCACGTGGATCACCACGAGCACCGCCAGCCCGCGGGCGCCCGGCAGGGACGGGGGAGCGAGCGTCGGCAGCATCGCCGTGTAGAACACCGCGATCTTCGGGTTGAGCAGGTCGGTGGTCAGGCCGGTGAGGAATGGTGCTCGCGCGGTCGTGCCCGCGGGCGGCGTCAGCTCGACGTCGGTGCCGGCGACGGGCGCGTGCTGCGTCCGGAAGGCCTGGACACCGAGGTAGAGCAGGTACAGCACCGCGAGCACCTTCACGACGAGGTACGCCCGGGGTGATGCCGTCAGCAGCGCCGTCAGCCCGAGCACGGCCAGCGTGCCCCACACCAGCAGGCCGGTGACGATGCCGGCCGCGGCACGGGTGGCGGCCTGCCGTCCACCGACCAGCGCGGCGCGGGTGATCACCGCCATGTCCGGTCCGGGCAGGACGGTCAGCAGCGCCAGCACCCCGGTGGCGACCAGCAGGTGGCTCAGCATGGGCACAGTGTGCGAGCCGGGGGGTGCGGTTCCCAGGGGGTGTTCGGCAGTCGGTCGGTGGTCGGTCGGCGGCAGGCCGGGACGTCGCCGCAGCCGGCCGGCTCAGCCGGCCGTCGGGACCGGCAGGGTCGAACCGGCAGGCAGGGGCTGGTGCGGGCAGCCGGCCAGGACACCGGCCATCGCCGTGCGCTCGGCGGTGGTGACGGTCAGCCCGTACGTGTACTTCACGCCGACCTGCCGGGCGACGTAGGCGCAGCGGTACGCGGCGTTCGGCGGCAGCCACTGCGCGGCGTTGCCGTCGGACTTCTGCGTGTTCAGCGGGCCGGAGACCGCCAGCAGGTTGAGCGGGTCGTTGCCGAGGCGGAACCGCGTGGTGGGGTCCCAGGCGGCTGCGCCGCTGGCCCACGCGTCAGCGAGGGCGACGACGTGGTCGATCTGCACGTCGTTCGAGGTGCTGGTGCCGCGCGTGAAGGCGATGGTCGTCCCGGAGTAGGGGTCGGCGAGCGTGCCCGAGAGCACCACGCAGTCGTGCGTGCCGGGCTTGACCATCACGTCGTGCAGGTCGCGGCGCAGGATGTCGTTGCGGGTGTCGCAGCCGTTGCGGTCCAGGTCGACGGCCCGGTAGCCGAACAGGTCGCGCTGGTAGCCGGACGTGCTCGGGGAGTCGTGGACGCGCAGCGCGGCGAGGGCGGCGAGCGCATCCTGACCCCGTCCCGCGGGGAGTGCCGCGGAGCTGTCGGCGGCCGCGGCGGCGGAGGCTCGGGGCGTCGCCGACGCGGGCGTCGGCTCCGCGCGCGTCGCCGCTGTCGCGGTCGGCTCGGTGTGCGGTGCCGCCGTCGCGGCGGCGACGCCGACGCCGATCAGGCACAACGCCACCAGCAGCGCGCCGGCGCGTCCCCTACGAGCCGTCAGGGCGATTCCATTCCGCTGCATCGACGCCATCGTGTCGGCACCGGGCGGCCGTCGCGTCGCACCGGCTGCGCGACTCGCCGGGCCGTGTTGTCGATCCGTGCCTGTGCCGTTCGACCACCAGGTGAGAGGGTCGACGACCGACCCCGAACCGAGAGGTGACCACCGTGGCGAAGTACATGCTGATCATGCGGCCGTCGGACGAGACGTTCGCGGCGATGATGTCCCGGCCGTTCGAGGAGATTCTCGAGACGGTCGGGAGGTTCAACGACGAGCTGATCAGGGCCGGCGTGCTGCTCGCGGCGGAGGGGCTGGACCCGGAGGTCAGCGTCGTCGTCGACTACTCCAGCGAGCCGCCGCTGGTGACCGACGGGCCGTACGGCGAGACCAAGGAGCTGTTCGGCGGCTACTACCTGCTCGACGTGGCGAGCCAGGAGGAGGCCGTCGAGTGGGCCAAGCGCATGCCGCCGTTCCCGGGGGCGAAGACGGAGATCCGGCGCGTCACGGAGATCGACGAGTTCCCGCAGGACAACGAGTGGGTGGTCAAGGAGCGGGCGTGGCGCGAGCAGACGGGCCAGCTCTGACCCCCGACGCCGACCCCGCCGCGCCCCGACCGGCAGTCGCCGGGACGCCTCGCGACCCGCACGAGGCGTCCCGGGCGGCGGTGGAGGCGGTCTGGCGGATCGAGTCCGCGCGGATCGTCGGCACGCTGGCCCGCTGGACCGGCGACTTCTCGCTGGCCGAGGACCTGGCCCAGCAGGCCCTGGCCGAGGCGCTGGAGAGCTGGCCGCGGGACGGCGTCCCGGCCAACCCGGGCGGGTGGCTGCTGACCGTCGGGCGGCGGCGGGGGATCGACGGCTTCCGGCGCCGGGCAGCCCTCGACGAGCGCTACGCAGCGCTGGCGCAGGGGCTGCGCGAGGGGGAGCTGGTGTCGTCGTCGGGCGCCCCGCAGGCGCACGCCGGGCTCGACGCGTTGCTGCCAGACCCGGACGAGATCGACGACGACGTGCTCGCCCTGGTGTTCATCGCCTGCCACCCGGTGCTCTCCGCCGAGGCGCGCGTGGCGATGACGCTGCGGGTGGTGGCGGGACTGACGACGGACGAGATCGCGCGGGCCTTCCTGGTGCCGCGCGCCACGGTCCAGGCCCGCATCACCCGCGCGAAGAAGACCCTGGCCGCCGCGAAGGTGCCGTTCGCGCTGCCGGCGCCCGACGAGCGGCGCCAGCGGCTCGGCGGCGTGCTGAGCGTGCTGTACGTCGTCTTCACCGAGGGCTCCACCGCGACGGCCGGCGACGACCTGCTGCGCGTGGACCTGGCCCGCGAGGCGCTCCGACTGGCCCGGGTGCTGTCCCGGCTGCTGCCGGCGGAGCCGGAGGTGCACGGTCTGCTGGCGCTGATGGAGCTGACGGTCGCCCGGTTCCCGGCCCGCACCGGGCCGGACGGTGAGGCGGTCGGCCTGCAGGACCAGGACCGCCGGCTGTGGGACCGCGCCGCCGTCGCACGCGGGCAGGCCGCACTGGCGCGCGCGGTGCAGGCGGGGCGGGGTCTCGGTCCGTACGGGCTGCAGGCCGCGATCGCCTCGTGCCACGCGGCCGCGCCGTCGGTGGACGCGACCGACTGGGAGCGGATCGTGCTGCTCTACGAGGCCCTCGGGCGGGTCGCGCCGTCACCGGTGGTGGAGCTGAACCGGGCCGTCGCCGTCGCGATGCTGCACGGCCCGCTGACCGCGCTCGCGATCGTGGACGAGCTGGCGGCGGACGGGCGCCTCGCGGCGTCGCACCTGCTGCCGAGCGTCCGCGGCGAGCTGCTCGCCCGGCTCGGGCGTCCGACGGAGGCCCGAGCGGAGCTGCTGCGCGCAGCCGAGCTGACCACCAACCGGCGCGAGCGGGAGCTGCTGGAGCGCAAGGCCGCCGACCTGTCCGACGGCTGATCGCTCAGCGGTCCGCGGCCGTGCAGATGCAGGACCGGTTGCCGTCCGCGTCCTCGACCACCCAGTACCGCGGCGCCGCACGGTCGCTGACCAGGCGGCCGCCGGCGTCGAGCACCGCCTCGAGCCGCCGCTCGCCCTCGTCGATGCCCACCCACACGTCGAGGTGCCACCGCTGCTCGAACGGCTGCGCCGGCAGCGCCAGCGGGGCCTCCGCGTCTCCGGGCTCCTGCCACCACAGCGTCGGCACCTGCCCGGACGGGTCCACCGCCTCGCCGTTCGCGACCGTGCCGCCCAGCAGCGCGGCGTAGAACGGCGCGAGCCGCGACCCCGCGGCCGTGTCGAGCCCCAGCTCGAGCTGCGTGAGCCCGACGACGTCGGACGCGATGCCCTGCGCCGCCGCCACCTCGCTGATGCGCCGCGCCAGGTCGACGTCCCGGTCGGTGACCCCACCGGCATCGTGGCTGGTCAGCGTGACGATCACGTCCGGATAGGTCAGCTGCACGTCCGGGTGGTGGTTCGCGGCCTCGGCCAGCTCGCCGATCCGGTTCATCAGTGCCAGCCCGGTGGCGAAGTCGCCGGTGCGGAACCGGGCCTTGAGCCGTCCCAGCAGCTGCCGCCAGTCGGCGAGACCGGCGTCACGCACCTGGGTGGTGGTCAGCGGGGCATCAGCCATCGTGCGCTCCCTCGGTGGTCCTTCGGGGCAGGACGACCTCACGGTAAGCCGGGGACGCTCGCGGCCGCCCGATGTGCCGATCAGAACGCCCCGAAGCGCAGCCCCCACACGATGACCAGGTTCACCACGCCGATCGCGATGCCGATCCACGCGAGGACGCGGCCACGGGGGCCGTACCCGGCGGCGTCCAGGGCGTTCGCCTTGCGCAGGCCGGCGACGCCCAGCCAGACGACGACGAACGACCCGATGTAGAACCCCGTGAAGAGGCCGGCGGCCAGCATCACCAGGGACACGACGAAGGACGCCACCGCCATGCCGTTCTTCGGTTCCACGACCGGGGTCGGGGCGTACATCGGGGCGCCGATCGGCGGTGCGGGGTAGACGGGACCCGCGGGGTAGCCGGGGGCACCGTACGACGGGGTGCCGTACGACGGGGTGCCGTACGACGGGGCACCGGTCGGCGAGCCGTAGGCGGGTGCACCGGTGGGCGTTCCGTAGCCCGGGGTGCCGGTCGGGGCACCGAACGTCGGGCTGCCGTAGGCCGCGGTGCCGTAGGTCGGCGTTCCGTAGCTCGGTGTGCCGTACGGGTTCGGTACCTGGTGGTCCGGCGTGGGCGGGGCAGGGGCCGGAACCGGTGCCGCGGCCGACCAGGGCTGCGCCGGCGCGGCCCACTGCGGTGCGGGTGCGGGGGAGGCGTACGGGTCCGGCTGTGCCGGCTGCCACGACGTGAGGCCCACCGCCTCGCCGTCCGGTCCGGCCTGGCCCGACGGCGGGTAGGAGTCGTTGCTCGACACGGTGCCCCCTTCGCGATGATGCAGTCGGGGACTGTCATCGGCGCGTGGACCTGCGAACTTGAGCCGCCGATGGGCCGCGCCGGGCGCCCGCTAGACCCGCACCTGCACGCCGGCGAGCTGCTCGAGCTGGTCCCAGACGCGGCCCGCCGTCGCGGCATCCGGTGCGGCGGTGCGGGCCAGCGGCTCGACCCGCACAGGCAGGCCGCGCAGGGCGCCGGTCGGGGCGTAGTACTGCCCGCCGGTGGCGTGCGGGTCCGTCAGCGCGCGCACGGCTGACCAGGCCGCCGAGTCCTTGCCCTGCGCCCACGGCGTGTACGGGTTGCGCCGGTAGGGCGTCGTCGCGTCGCGGACACCGACCCGCTGCGGCGTCTTGGCGTCCACGCCCACCCCGGGCCGGCTGACGATCGAGGCGACGGGGACGTCGGCGGCCTGGAGTCGGCGGTCCAGCTCGAAGGCGAAGATCTCCGTGAACGTCTTGGCCTTGACGTAGGCCGCGATCAGCAGGCGAGGGGTGGCCAGGGCGTCGTCCGGCTCGAGGGCGAACCTGCGGACGAACCCGGTCGAGGCGTGCACGATCCGGCCGGTGGTCCCGTGCTCGGTGGCGGTGGAGGCCAGCCGGTCCAGAACGCCCGCCACCAGGGCGACGTCGGCCACCACGTGCGTGCCGATGGCCACCGGCAGGCCGTCGGCCGTCAGCTCGCCACGCCGGGGGTTCATGGCGCCGCCGTTGAGGAAGACCCCGTCGAGCCGGGGCAGCCGGGACAGCTCGTCGGCCGCCTCGCGCACCGATGCGAGCGAGGCGAGGTCGACGACCGTGGTGCTCACGGTCGCGGAAGGCACGTGCTCCAGCAGCGTGGCGCGGACTCGCTCCAGCCTGGTGGCCGACCGTGACACCAGCACCACGTGGGCTCCCGCGGCGGCGAGCTGCTCGGCGGCGAAGTAGCCGATGCCGGCGGTCGCACCGGTGACCGCCACGGTGCGTCCCGTCTGGTCGGGCATGTGGGCGGGGTCCCAGGGCATGGGTGTTCCTCCGGGCGGATCGAGTATGTGGATGGAGTATCCGGATCACGGTAGCACTGTAAGTGGATGAACGATCCGCTTTGGCCTAGGCTGGTGGGGTGGCCGGCCGGAGATCTGATGCGGAGCGCAACCGGGAGAAGATCCTCGGCGCCGCCCGCGGTCTCGACGGGTCGTCCCTCCGGCTCAACGAGGTCGCCCACGAGGCGGGGGTCGGGGTCGGCACCGTCTACCGGCACTTCCCCACCGTGCACGCCCTGCAGGAGGCGTTGTCGGAGCAGACGTTGCTGCGCCTGCGCGACCTGGCGAGGCAGGCTGCCGGCATGGCCGACGCGGGGGAGGCGCTCGCGGCGGTCCTCGGCTGGGCGCTGGCGCTGCAGCTGGAGGACGGCGGCCTCACGACGGTGCTCGTCTCACCGGCGGACGAGGATCCCGAGGTCGCGGCGCTGAAGCGGGAGATCCTCGACGGCTTCGGCGCCGTGTTCGACCGCGCCCGTGCCAGCGGCGCCGTCAGGCCGGAGCTGACCGTCGGGCACCTGCAGCACCTGGTGTGCGGCATCGAGGCGGCCGTCCGGCTCGGTTCGCCTTCCGACCGCGAGCTGCTGCTCGACGTGCTCCTCGCAGGCGTGCGGCCCAGGTAGGCGACCCCGCTGTCCGGGCGCGGCGTTCTCCTGCGGCCCGTCCCGGAGCGGGCCGGTCGCTGCCGCACCGGATGCGGTCAGCCGCGCCGCGCGACCGATCCGCGCTCGCGCAGCGGCATGCTCACGCGGTGCACCGGCTCGGGGGACGTGCCGGCGGTCGCACCGTCCGCGCCGATCTGCTCGACGAGCAGCTCGACGGCCCGTCGGCCCAGGTCGTGGTGCGGGATGGCGAAGGTCGTCAGGCCCGGGCGCAGCCACTGGGCGAGCGGTGCGTCGTCGAAGGAGACCACCGAGACGTCGGCGGGAACGGTCAGACCTGCCTCCTGGATCGCCTGGTAGACGCCGAAGGCGAGGCGGTCGTTCAAGGTGATGATCGCCTGTCCGGGACCCCACTCCTCGAGCAGCCGGTGCGTCGCCTCCCAGCCGACGCGGGGCTCCCACTCGGACACCAGGTGACCGCTGGCCAGCTCGAGGCCTGCGGCGTGCAGCGTCTCCCGGATGCCGGCGAGACGTTCGACGCCCGCCACGGTGCCGGGTGGCACGTCGTGCTCGTCAGGGCCCGCGCCGACCAGGTGGATCGAGCGGTGGCCGGCGTCGAGCAGCAGCTGCGCCGCCGCGCGTCCCGCCGTCAGCTCGTCCGGGATGACGGCCGGGATGGAGGTGGTGCGCTGCTCGGGCAGGGCGTTGAGCAGGATCGCCGGCACCTGGTCCAGCCCCGAGGGCAGGGGACGCGTGCGGGTGAACATCGAGGCCAGGACGATCCCGTCGACCTGCCGGTCGAGCATCGCGTCCAGCAGCTGGCGCTCCAGCTCCGGGTCGCCCTCGGTCTCACCGATGAAGAGCATGAAGCCGTGCGCACGGGCGGTCTCCAGTGCGCCCTTGATCATGTCCCCGGCGAGCTGGGAGGTGGCGACGGTGTCGGAGACGAACCCCAGCGTGCGGCTCGAGCCGTTGCGCAGGCCGATCGAGACGATGTTGGGCCGGTAGCCGAGGGTGGCCGACGCCTCACGGACCCGTTGCTGCACCGTCGGGGAGATGCGCAGCTCGTCCCCACGGCCCGAGAGCACCAGCGAGGCGGTGGTGCCGGAGACCCCGGCTGCGCTCGCGACGTCCGCGAGGGTGACTCTCTTTCGGCCCAACTCAGCTCCTCGGCTCACGCGGATCGTAGTGGGCACCGTGGAGCCCGTAGGGCGCCCGAACGCCGCCCGCACGGTCCTCACGGGGGCGCCCCGTGAGCAGCCGGGAGCGCACCGACGGCGCGGAGCCGGCGGTGGCTGCGGCGCTTGACAGGGCGGCGCCCATAGGGGACCTTAGCCGGGCTAAGCCGATTTAGCACCCGTCGGGCCACCGTTGGCCGACGACCATGGCCCGCTCCACGAAGGGAGACACCGGTGTCTCGACCTGGATCAGCTCGACGAACGGCCCTCACCACCAGCGTGATCTTGGGAACCGCGCTCGCCCTGGCGGCGTGCAGCGCCCCCGGGGGCACGGCAGCCACCTCCACGGCTGCGTCCACCGGTTCGGCGACCTTCGCCGGCGGCTCGCCCACGTGCGGCACCTCGCCGGTGACGCTGAGCACCTACATCGAGACCGGGTTCCCGCTGCCGAAGAACCTCACCGACGAGTTCACCAAGCAGTACCCGAACGTCAACTTCAAGATCCGCGAGGACCAGTTCGCGGTGATCACCCAGAACGCACCGCGCGTGCTCGTCGACGACCCGCCGGACCTGATGCGGCTCCCGCAGGTCTCCGGCCTGGTGAAGGACGGGCTGCTGCTGAACCTCGACCCCTACGCCAAGGCGTTCGGCTGGGACAAGTGGCCCGCCTCGCAGCTGGAGCAGATGCGGGTGGACGCGGACGGCCGCCGCGGTGACGGTCCGCTGTACGCCATGGGCCTGAACTTCTCGATGACCGGCGTCTTCTACAACAAGGACCTCGCCGCCAAGTTCGGCATGACCGAGGCGCCCAAGACGCTCGACGACCTCGACGCCGCGCTGAAGAAGGCCAAGGACGCCGGCATCACGCCGATCGTGCAGTTCAACGGCGGCGCCACCGGCGGGCTCGCGTTCCCGCTGCAGGGCCTGATGGCCTCCTACGGCGACGCGTCGGCGATCAACGCGTGGATCTACCAGAAGTCGGGCGCGACCATCGACACGCCCACCAACCTCCAGGCCGCGCAGCACCTGCAGCAGTGGATCTCGTCCGGCTACTTCGCCAGCGACGTCAACTCGATCGACTACGCGACCATGATGAGCCGGTTCATCGACGGCAAGAGCGCGTTCATCTTCGACGGCGACTGGGAGTCCGGGAACCTCGACCAGAAGATGTCCGGCAAGGTCGGCTTCTTCCTGATGCCCCCGGCCCAGGCCGGCGGCAAGTTCGGGGCCATGTCCGCCCCGCTGACCTACGGCATCTCCGCCAAGGCCAAGCACGCCGACTGCGCCGCCTTCTTCCTCAACTGGGTGGCCACCAACCAGCAGGCACGCACCATCGACGTCCAGGTGGGCGGCTCCCACCCGATGGGCCCGGCCGACGCCTTCATGCCCGCCGTCGACAAGAGCACCGTCACCGGCCAGACGCTGGCCGCCGGCGCGCAGATCGGCGCGGACAACGGTGCGATGGACTTCATCGCCAACGCGACCGGTGCGATCTACGCCAAGAGCTGGACCCCCAACCTGCAGAAGCTGGTGGCGGGCCAGATCGACGCCAAGGGGCTGCTGACGGCCGTCCAGGCGGACTACAAGACCCAGATCGGCAGCTGAGGGAACCACCATGCAGAAGCGGTCGACGACCATCCGGCGTCACCGCGAGGACGAGGCCGCAGCTCGCTTCACGACGGACCGCAGGCGTCGCGCACTTCGCGCGCGGCGCCTGCGGCGCGGCGGGCTGGCCCTGGCGCTCACGGCACCCGCAGTCCTCGCCTACGTGATCTTCGTGATCCGGCCCATCGTCATGACGGTGCAGTACTCGTTCTACAAGTGGGACGGGATCACGCCGTCGACCTGGGCAGGACTGTCGAACTACCTCGCGATCCTGCACAACCCCGAGCTGTCCGGCTCGATCGTCAACGCGTTCACGCTGATCCTGTTCTTCAGCTTCGTCCCGGTGGCGCTCGGGCTGTTCACCGCCAACGCGATCCGCGGGTTCGCCGCCAGCCGGCTGGCCGTCGTCGCCCGCACCGTGCTCTTCCTGCCGCAGATCATCCCGCTGGTGGCCGCCGGCATCATGTGGAGCTGGCAGCTGTCCACGGACGGCGTGGTGAACCAGGTCTTCCGGCTGCTCGGGCTCGGTCGGTTGGCACGCCCCTGGCTCGGCGACTTCGGCACGGCCCTGCCCGCGGTCGGTGTGATCGGCGCGTGGGTGCTGTTCGGCCTGTGCATGCTGCTGCTGCTCGCGGGGATGACCAAGATCGACCCCTCGCTCTACGAGGCGGCCCGCGTCGACGGCGCCGGTCCGGTGCGCGAGTTCTTCTCCATCACCCTGCCGAGCCTGCGGCAGGAGGTGGTCGTCTGCCTCACCGTGACGATCATCGCGGCGCTGGCCAGCTTCGACATCGTCTACATCGCCACGCAGGGCGGACCCGGCAACCGGACGCTCGTGCCCGGCCTGGAGATCTACTACCTCGCGTTCTTCCAGCGACAGGTGGGCAGCGCGTCCGCGCTGGCCGTGGTGCTCATGCTCCTCGTGCTGGCCGTCGTCCTGCCGCTGCAGTCGCTCAGCCGGGAAGGCAAGTCGTGATCGTCTCTCGTCGCGAGCAGTGGCTCGGCCGCGTGCTGCTCGTCGTCCTCATGGCCGTGACGGTGCTGCCGTTCGTCAGCCTGTTCGTCACCGCCCTGCACCCGTCGGGCACGTACCCGGCCGGGCTGTCGTGGCCGGCCACCCCGCACTGGTCCAACTTCACCGCGGCGTTCAAGGCGGCCGACATGGGCCGGCTGCTGTGGTCGAGCGTGCTGATCGAGGTGGGCGTCGTGCCCGTCTCGCTGCTGATCTCGACCATGGCCGGCTTCGCGCTGGGCCACCTACGGCCGCCGGGCGGCCGGGCGCTGTTCATCGGGTTCCTGCTGGGGCTGACGCTGCCCTTCGAGGGCATCATCATCCCGCTCTACTACCAGATGCGTGACCTCGGCCTGCTGAACACCAGGTGGGCGATCATCCTGCCGCTGATCGGCCTCTACATGCCGTTCGCGGTGTTCTGGATGCGGGCGCACTTCATCACCATGCCGGACGACATCTCGGAGGCCGCTCGCATCGACGGCGCCAACCTGTGGCAGCTGTTCTGGCGGATCCACGTCCCGCTGTCCATGCCCGCGCTCTCGTCGCTGGCGATCCTGCTGTTCCTGTGGAGCTGGAACCAGTTCCTGCTCGCCGTGGTGCTGGTGTCCGACCCCCTGCAACGCACCATGGCCGGCGCGCTCGGTGCGTTCCAGGGTCAGTGGGGGACCGACATCCCGCTGCTCTGCGCGGGATCGCTGCTGATCCTCACGCCGACCTTGGTGATCTTCCTGGTGTTCCAGCGGCGCTTCGTGTCCGCGCTGCTGCAGGGCTCGCTGAAGGGATGAGCGCCTCGACGCCCCGACCCCCGTTCGACCCGCAGATCGCAGCGGCGCTGGCCGCCGACGGTGACGTGGTGACCTCGCTGGCGGCGGCCGACATCCCGGCGCTGCGCCGCCGGGTGGCCCCGCCCGACGTCGCGGCGATCACCCGTGGCGGCACGTACCGCATGACGTCCCACCGGGTGCCCGGCACCGGGACGGCTCCGGACGTGGCGCTGACCCTGGTGCGGCCCGTCGTCGCGGACCACCCGTTGCCGGTCCTGTACCACCTGCACGGCGGGGGCATGGTGACCGGGGCCGCGCACGAGGAGCTGCCCTGGCTGGTGGACGTCGCGGCGCAGCTCGGCGCGGCGGTCGCGGCGGTGGAGTACCGGCTCGCGCCCGAGTGGCGCTACCCGGCGGCGCTCGACGACAGCTACGCGGGCCTGGTGTGGCTGGTGGACCACGCGACGGAGCTGGGCCTGGACCCCGGCCTCGTGGTGGTCTCCGGCGTCAGCGCGGGGGCCGGGCTGGCCGCGGCCACCGCGCTGGCGGCCCGCGACCGCAGCGGTCCGCGCCTGGCGGGGCAGCTGCTGGTGTACCCGATGCTCGACGACCGCAACGACAGCGCGTCGGGCCACCAGATGGCCGGGGTCGGCGCCTGGGACCGGGAGGCGAACGCCACCGGCTGGGGGGCCTACCTGGGGGACCGCGTCGGCGGTCCGGACGTGCCGGCCTATGCCGCGCCGGCGCGTGCGGAGGACCTCGGCGGGCTGCCGCCGACGTACCTCGAGGTCGCCTCGGCCGAGACGTTCCGGGACGAGATCGTCGCCTACGCCGCCCGGCTGTGGGCAGCCGGCGGCGACGCCGAGCTGCACGTGTGGCCCGGCGGCTGTCATGGCTTCGACTTCCTGGTGCCGAACGCCGACCTGTCCCGTGCCGCCCGCGCCGCGCGCGTGAGCTGGCTGACCCGCACTCTGGCGCGCACGGCCCGCGACGGGGTGCTCGCGTGCGCCGCAGCGAGCACGCTGGACGACGAGCAGACCCGATGACCGCCCTGGTCGCCCAGGGTGCCGCAGCGACGAAGGACCGCAGATGACCACCACCCAGCCGTCCACCGGACCGCAGCTGATCACGTACGCCGACCGGCTCGGGGGCGACCTGCGCGCGCTCGACGCGCTGCTGACCGGCCCGCTGGCCGGTGCGTTCGGCGGCGTGCACGTGCTGCCCTTCTACACGCCGTTCGACGGTGCCGACGCGGGCTTCGACCCGCGCGACCACACCGCCGTCGACCCCCGCCTGGGCGGCTGGGACGACGTACGGGCGATCAGCGCCACGCACACGGTGATGGCCGACGTGATCGTCAACCACATGTCCGCGCAGTCGGCGCAGTTCCTCGACGTGGTGGCCCGCGGCGACCAGTCACCGTGGGCGGGCATGTTCCTCACCCTGTCGTCCGTGTACCCCGACGGCGTCACCGAGGAGGAGCTCGCCGGCATCTACCGGCCGCGTCCCGGGCTGCCGTTCACGCCGATGACGCTCGGTGGTCGCCGTCGCCTGGTGTGGACCACCTTCACGCCCGAGCAGGTCGACCTCGACGTGCGGAACGCGCTCGCCTGGGAGTACCTCACGTCCGTGATCGACGCCCTGACCGGGGCCGGGGTGCGGATGCTGCGGCTCGACGCCGTCGGGTACACCGGCAAGGAGCCGGGCACCGACTGCTTCATGACGCCGTCCGCGCACGCGCTGACCGACCGGATCAGTGCCTACGCGCACGAGCACGGGGCCCAGGTGCTGGTCGAGGTCCACGGTCACTACCGCCAGCAGCTCGAGATCGCCCGGCAGGTGGACCTGGTCTACGACTTCGCGCTGCCGCCGCTGGTGCTGCACGCCCTGACGGCGGCCGACCTGGGACCGCTGGACCGGTGGCTCGCGGTGCGGCCGGCCAACTGCGTCACCGTGCTGGACACGCACGACGGCATCGGCGTGGTCGACGTCGGCGCGAGCGACCTGGTGCCCGGGGTGCCCGGGCTGATGGAGCCCGAGCAGATCAGCGCCCTGGCTGACGCCATCCACGTCAACAGCCGAGGCGGCAGCCGCCAGGCGACCGGCGCAGCCGCGTCCAACCTCGACCTCTACCAGGTCAACTGCACGTTCTACGACGCGCTCGGCGGCGACGATCGCCGGTACCTGCTGGCGCGGCTGATCCAGGTGCTGCTGCCCGGGGTCCCGCAGGTGTACTACGTCGGCCTCCTGGCCGGCTCCAACGACCTGGACCTGCTGCGACGCACCGGCGTGGGGCGCGACGTGAACCGGCACCACTACACGCCGGACGAGGTGGAGCGGGAGCTCACCAGGCCGGTGGTGCAGGCGCAGCTGACCGCGCTGCGGCTGCGGAACAGCCACCCGGCGTTCGGTGGGGCGTTCGCGTGGACGCTGGACGGGACGGCCGCCGAGATGACGTGGCAGCGCGGGGCCGACCGGGTGGCGCTGTCGTTCGACGTGCGGGACGCGTCCTTCACGCTCAGCGCGTCCGACGAGGGCGGCACGCGGGTGGTGCTGACCGAGCGGTCCGTATAGGGGGTTGTCGTGCGGCCGTTCTTGGCAGGCGACCACTCGGCACGCCTGCGGGCACAAGGTTGCGTATCCCGAACGATATTCAAGGTTAGTGCTGCTAACCTTGAATAGTGGCCGACATCCTCAAGGTTATTGCAGACCGACGGTGAGCGCGCAGGGCGGCGCAGCGGCCTGGCCGGCACACACGCACGAGCCGCGTCCGTGGCGGTCTGGCAGGCGAGGGCCCAAGGAAGACCGGATGTTCGCCGAGGTCAGCGTCAGCCTCCCGCCGCTGATCGAGGGACTCACGCTGAGCGTCCCGGGCGACACCCTCGCCGTCATCGAGCGCGCCACCGTTGCGATCGCCACGCTCGACGCCACGTACGGCGACCGTCTGGCGACCTTCGGGAGCTTCCTCATCCGCTCGGAGGCGGTGTCCTCATCAAGGATCGAGCGTGAGAACGCCGCACTCGACGACGTCGCGAAGGCCAGCATCGGGCTGAAGGCGCCCGCAGCGGCGCGCCTCACTGTCGCAGCTGCGCGCGCGGTCCAGCAGATGGTCGCCGACGCCGACTCCGGCAGCATCACGCTCGCTGCCATCCTGGCGGCGCACAAGGCGCTTCTTGCGGGCGACCCCAACGACGGGACGTACGCGGGCAAGACCCGCACCGTGCAGAACTGGATCGGAGGGTCTGACTACACCCCCCGGGGTGCGATCCACGTGCCCCCTCCGCCAGACATGGTCAACGCCTACATGGCGGACCTGGTCGAGTTCGCGAACCGCGATGACATGCCCGCCCTTGTTCAGGCCGCGCTGGTCCACGCGCAGTTCGAGTCCATCCACCCGTTCACCGACGGGAACGGGCGCATCGGGCGTGCCCTTATCAACGCGGTCCTGCGGCGTCGCGGTGTCACCCGTCGTCTTGTCGTTCCCATTGCGTCCGCGCTGGTCGCAGACATCGCTGAGTACTTCGCCGCCGTGAACGTCTACCGCGAAGGGGACGCCCTCAGCTTCGTCAGCCATCTGGCCGACGCTGCCCGACGGGCAGCCGAAGCCGCGCGCGACTCTGCCGACACGTTGGCCGCGCTTCCGGAGGAGTGGCGCAGCCACGTGAAGCCCCGAGCCGGTTCAACCACCGCCAGAGTGCTCGACATCCTCCTCGAGTACCCCGCGATCGACGTCCACACCGTGACGGCCCGGCTCGCCGTGTCGAACCAGGCGGCGGGCGAGGCGCTCAATCGGCTCACCGAGGCGGGCGTGCTGCACGAGCTGACCGGGTCGCGACGGGACCGTGCGTGGGTGGCGACCGCCGTGATGGACGAGCTCGACGGGCTCAACGCCCGTCTTCGCGGGGTCGTGGGGTAGTCCGCGCGCCTGCCGATGAGTCTGGTGGGCCCCGTGGGGATCGAACCCACAACCCGCGGATTAAAAGTCCGCTGCTCTGCCAGTTGAGCTAGAGGCCCGGATGCGTCGTCTGCGGTTCAGACGCCCGCGGTGTGCAGCGATGACGCGGTCCGAGCCTATCTGCGGCCCGGTGACCGCTTCGGTCGACGCAGCGCGGAGTGGACGGTCAGCCGCGCCGGCCGTCCACCACCACGACGGTGCGGCACATCTTGTCGGCGAACGTCTGCCGCTTCGGGTCCCACAGCGGCCAGAGGTAGCCGACGTACATCGCGGCACCGTCGACGTAGTGCGCCAGGTCCCGGACGAACGCCATGCCGGCGCCCATCGGCGCCATCGTCTGCTCGTTGAGCAGGCGCAAGCCGACCAGCTGCTTGCCCAGCGACTGGCCGGTGCGGCCCTGTCGGAAGGCGCGGTTCCAGACGGAGAACGCCAGGCCGGCGAGGCTGAGCAACGTCATCACCAGGTAGGCGGTCCCGAAGATCGGCACGGCCTGCATCGTCGCCCTGCCCTGCTCGGCGGAGGCAGCCATCGTCCGGACGAACGCGATGTATCCCGGCAGCCAGATGGCGAGCCCGACCAGGCTGAGCAGGCCGGGGACGGCCTGGTCCACCAGGAACGCCGCGACGCGGTAGGGCCACGTGGCCAGCGGGGGCAGCGGTACGAAGGGGTAGGGCGCCGGCGGGTAGCCGTACGGAGTGCCGTAGGCCGGTGCCGGCGGGTAGGGCGGGGCGGCCGGGTAGGGCTGCGCGGGTGGGTAGGCCGGTGCCGGCGGGTAGTGCTCGTCGTGCGGTGTCATCGCTGCTCCGTGGGGCGTCGGGCGGGGCATCCGGCGCGAGTATGGCAGCGCGTCCGCGCCCTGGTCGCGAGGCAGGGCGCACACGCGCACCTGCGCGCCCCCGCCCGTGGCAGCCTCTGATCCACCGCCACGGACAGGAGGACCCATGGACCGCATCGCGGCGCTGCCCAAGGTGGAGCTGCACCTGCACATCGAGGGCACGCTGGAGCCGGAGCTGATCGCCGACCTGGCCGCCCGGCACGGCATCGACGTGCCGTTCGGCTCGTTGGCGGCGCTGCGGTCCCGCTACCGGTTCGAGGACCTGCAGGACTTCCTCGACCTGTACTACGCGAACCTGGTGGTGCTGCGCACGGCCGACGACTTCGCCGAGCTCACCCGCGCCTACCTGCGGCGCGCGGCGGCCGGCGGCGTGCGGCACGCCGAGATCTTCTTCGACCCGCAGGCGCACCTGGCCCGCGGTGTGCCGCTGCGGGACGTGGTCGACGGGCTGGTCGAGGGGTGCCGGGCAGGGGCAGTCGAGACGGGGACGACGAGCGCCCTGATCGCCTGCTTCCTGCGGGACCGGAGCGTCGAGGAGGCCCTCGACGTGCTCGAGCAGCTGGTCGCCCTGGAGGCGCCGATCATCGGGATCGGCCTCGACTCGGCCGAGGTGGGCAACCCGCCGTCGAGGTTCGTCCCCGTCTTCGAGCGTGCGCGCGAGCTCGGCCTGCACCGCGTCGCGCACGCCGGGGAGGAGGGCGGTCCCGAGTACGTGCGCGAAGCGTTGGACCTGCTGGGCGTCGAGCGCGTCGACCACGGCATCCGGTCCGTCGAGGACGCCGACCTGCTGCGGCGTCTGGCGGCCGAACGGGTGCCGCTGACGGTGTGCCCGCTGTCGAACGTCCGCCTGCACGCCGTCCCGGCGCTGTCCGCGCACCCGCTCCCGCGACTGATGGCCGCCGGCGTGGTGACGACGATCAGCTCCGACGACCCCGCGTACTTCGGCGGGTACGCCGAGGACAACTACGCGGCGGTCACGACGCAGCTGGGCCTGACCGACGACGACCTGGCCGGACTCGCGCGCAACGCGGTGCAGGCCAGCTTCCTGCCGCAGGAGCGCAAGCGGGCGCTGCAGGACGAGATCGACGGGTGGCTGGCGGCCCGCTGACCCGGCTGCCTGACCCGCTGCACGGCCGCGCCCGACGAGCCAGGGCGGGACGGCCGTCGGCTACCGGCGCGGCTCGCGGATCAGCTCCTCGAGCGGCAGGATCGCCGCCCCGACCGCCACCGTGTCCCCGCCGAACGTGGACGGCAGCAGCTCGAACTGCGAGCCCGGCCGCTCGAGCGAGCTGGCCCGGACCGCCGTCTCGATGCGGCCGGCGAGCGCGTCCATCAGCCGGATGCCCACCCAGCCGCCCACCACGATCCGCGCGGGGTTGGTGAGGTTGACCAGGTTGGCCAGGCCGTAGGCGAGCGCCTCGATCGCGTCGTCGACCACCGCGACGGCGGCCGCGTCACCGGCGGCCGACGCGTCGAGCAGCTGCCCGACGGCACGCCAGCCGGTGCCCTCGAAAGCGCCGCCGGCCTGCGCCCACGCGTCGAGCATCGCCTGCGCGCCGACGTACGCCTCGATGCAGCCACGACCGCCGCACCGGCACAGCCGGCCACCCCGCTGCACCTTGGTGTGGCCCCACTCGCCGGCGCTGGAGTGCGAGCCTGCCTGCAGCCGCCCCTCCTGGATCAGCCCGACGCCGACGCCGCGGCCGAGCAGGGCCACCACGGCGTGGTCGATGCCGCGGGCAGCACCGAACCACTGCTCGGCCTTGGCCTGCGTCTTGCCGCCGTTGTCGGCGAACACCGGCACGTCCAGCGGCAGCAGCTCGTCGATCACCACCGGCGGCCAGCCCAGGCTCTGGGCGTAGAGCGTCTGCACGCCGGCCTCCGTCTCGACGATGCCCGGCATCGCCAGCCCGACCCCGAGCACTCGTGGCCACTCCCCGGCGTGCCGCTGCTGCAGCGCCGCCACCGCCTCGCGCAGGTCCCGGCCGATCGCCACCGGGTCCTCCTCGGCGTGGCCGCCGCGGAACTCCTGGTCGACGCGGGTCATCGTCAGGTCGAACAGCTCGACGGCGACCCCGCGCTCGCCGATGTCCGCGCCGATGCTGTAGGCGCCGTCCGGCCGCGGCTCGATCAGGGCGATCGGGCGACCGCCGCCGGACGCCACGGTCCCGGTCTCGTGCACCAGACCCTCGGCCACCAGGTCGGACACGAGGTTGGCGGCGCTCGCGGGGGAGAGGCCGCAGTCGCGGGCGATGTCGGCGCGGGTGGTGCGGCGGTTGAGGATCACGTGCTGCAGCACGGCGGAGCGGTTGCGCAGGCGCAGCGTGGTGACGGTGGCCTGGTCGCCACCGTTCCGCGGCCGTCCCGTCAGGTCGGTGGTCATCGGGCCTCGTCGTCGGTGTGGTCGTCCGTGCGGACGATACGCAGCAGGGTCGCGTCGGTGCGGGCGATCGCGCGCAGCCCTCGTGGCGCCGGCTCCAGGGTCACGTCGCCGCCGTCGAGCAGCACGGGCCGGTACGACGTGCCGGCGGCGGGGTCGGTCAGCTCGAACTCGAGCCAGTCGCCGGCCGCGAGCCGCACACCCAGGTCGCGGTCGGGGCGCACCGCGGGGTCCAGGTCGTGCGTGAAGGGGTTCTCCGGCAGCGGCCCGGCGCCGGTCCAGGTCAGCGCTGAGGCATCGTCCGCGCGCGCCACGTCGAACCGGCTCGGCCGCGCGACGGAGTACGACGCGCCCGCGCCCCGGAACCCGTACCCCCACGCGGGCATCACCGCGGGCCGCTCACCGGTGACCGCCGCGAGCACGTCCGGCTGCCAGTCCGCCGCCTCGAACCGCACGTTGCGCACCAGCTCGTCGAGCACCGCACCCGCCTCGGTGCCGGTCAGCTGCGCCGGTCCCTGCGCGCTCGCGAGGAACCGGTCCCAGCCCGCGGGGGGCCGCACGCTGACCGGGGACGTCGCCGTGTCCAGCTTCTTCCACGTCCACAGGTTCCAGCCGATGCCGAACGTCTCGTACAGCCGGAACGCGGTGTACAGCCAGTCGAGGTGGTTCTCGCCGCCCTCGCCCATGTACAGCGGCAGCCCCAGCCGGTCGCGCACCCGCAGGTACGGCTCGATGCTGGCGACGTCCGGCGCCGACCAGTACTTGTGGAAGTGCAGCACCGCGTTGTCGTCCCAGCGCTGGGTGAACGCCGTGAAGTTGGTCGCCCAGTGGGTGCCCTCGTACTGGATCAGGTGCACCTGGTCCACCTCGCGCACCGTCGCCGTCAGGTCCCGGTACAGCGCCACCAGCTGGTCCGCCAGCTGGTGCTGCCACTCGTTGGGCAGCGGCTCGTTGAGCAGGTCGTAGCCGAGCACCGTCGGCTCGTCCGCGTACCGCGAGGCGAGGTCGTGCCACAGGCGGAGCGTCCGCTCGCGGTAGCGCCGCTCGAGGAACAGCTCCGGCAGCCCGCGGGGGGAGTCGTCGATGTTGGTGCCCGTCTGGCCGCCGGGGGCGCCGTGCAGGTCGAGCAGCACGCGCAGCCCGTGGGTGCGGCACCAGCTGATCACCCGGTCCAGCAGCGCGTAGCCCGCCTCGATCGGCTCGCCGGACTCGTCCTGCACCACGCGGGAGTTGATCGGTACCCGCACGTGGTCCAGCCCGCTCGCGGCGATCCGCGCGATGTCCACCTCGGTGACGAACGCGTCGCGGTAGGCGCCCCAGAACTCGTCGGCCGGGCCGGGCCCGACGAGCCGCGCCACCAGCGCCTCGATCTCCCGCGGGGACTGCGCCCCGTCGCCGAGCCGCCACATGTAGCCCTCGGGCAGCAGCCAGCCGCCCAGCGCCACGCCGCGCAGCAGCAGCGGCCGCCCGGCGCCGTCGACGATCTGCCCGTCCTCGACGTGGACGAACCCCGTCGTCGTCGAGACGCCCCCTGCTGCGATGGTGCTCACGCGTGCGCTCCTGCTCTGGTGCGGCTCATTTGAGGCCCGACAGGGCGAAGCCCTGCACGATGTGGCGCTGGAAGACGACGAACACGACGAGCACCGGCACGACCATCAGCGACGCGGCGGCCATCTGCAGCGACGGGTTGGTGGCGACCTGCTGGTTCAGCAGCGCGATGCCGACGGACAGCGTGTAGAGGTTCTGGTCGGAGGCGATCACCAGCGGCCACAGGAAGCTGTTCCAGCCGGTGATGAAGGTCAGCACCACCTGGACGGCCAGGATCGGCCGGGACATCGGCAGCACGATGCGGGCGAAGATCCGTCCCTCGCCGGCGCCGTCGATCCGGGCCGCCTCGATGACCTCCGTCGGGATGGTCGTCATGAACTGCCGGAACAGGAACACCCCGAACGCGCTCACCAGCGTCGGCAGGGCGATGCCGACCAGGGTGTTGGTCAGGCCGAGCCCGTTGAGGATCAGGTAGGTGGGGATCATCGTCACCTGGACCGGGATCATCATCGTGGTCAGGACCAGGAAGAAGATCGGCTCCTTGCCGCGGAACGTGAACTTGGCGAACCCGTACCCGGCCATCGCCATCAGCAGCAGGCCGACCATGCTGATCAGCACCACGGCGAGCGTGTTGAGCAGGTAGCGGCCGAAGTCGAGCTGGCGCACCAGCTGCGTGAAGTACTGCAGCGTCAGCTGCTGCGGCAGCAGGTGCGGCGGGTACGCCATCGACTCCCGGCGCGGCTTGAGCGCCGAGACGATCATCCAGGCGAACGGGAACGCGGTGGCCAGGGCGCCGACGGACAGCGCCACGCCGGTGACCCAGGGGTGCCGGCGGCGCCGTCGCCGGGCCGGGGTGGCAGCCGGCGTGACCGCCGGGCGGGCCAGGGTCTCAGTACTCGACAT
This sequence comes from Cellulomonas sp. NTE-D12, assembly GCF_027923705.1. Classification (NCBI taxonomy): domain Bacteria; kingdom Bacillati; phylum Actinomycetota; class Actinomycetes; order Micrococcales; family Cellulomonadaceae; genus Cellulomonas; species Cellulomonas electrica. The sequence goes on from NZ_AP026442.1 coordinate 515,769, forward strand.
CGCTCCTCCTCCCGCGCAGCTGCAGCACCGTGATGACGGCGATGACGACGAACAGCACCACCGAACCGGCGCTGGCGTAGCCGAACCGCGCCCCGGCGAAGCCCTGCTGGAACAGGAACAGGGAGATCGAGGTCGACGCGCCCAGCGGACCGCCCTTGGTCAGCACGAACGCCTCGTCGAAGAACTGCAGCCACGCGATCACGGTGGTGACCGTGACGAAGAGGATGGCGAACCGCAGCAGCGGCAGCACCACCGACCAGGTGGTGCGCAGCCGGGACGCGCCGTCGAGCGCGGCCGCCTCGAGGTACTCCTTGGGCACCCCCTGCAGCGCCGCCAGGAAGATCACGGTGTTCAGGCCCGTGCCCCGCCAGATCGCCACCAGGGCGACCGACACCTTGACCAGGCCCGGGCTGGACAGCCACGGCACGGGGCCGAGGCCGACGAGCGAGAGCAGGTAGTTCACGAGCCCGAACTGGGTGTTGTACAGGTACCCCCACACCAGCGCGATCGCGACGATGCCGGTGATCGCGGGCAGGAAGTACAGGGACCGCAGGAAGCGGAAGAACCGGCTCTGCGACCGGTTCAGCAGCAACGCGATCACCAGCGAGACGACGACGACCGACGGCACGCCGACCGCCACGTAGAACGCCGTGTTCCGCATCGCCTGCCAGAACGCCGCGTCGCCGAACAGCTCCGCGTAGTTCGCCAGGCCGACGCCCCGCACCCGGGACACGTCACCGAGGCCGGCGGCGTCCAGGTCGGTGAGGCTGACGGCGCCCGCCACCAGGATCGGCAGCACGCCGAACGCCAGCAGCAGCAGGGTCGCCGGGCCGACCAGGACGTACGGCGTCGCACGGGGTCGCACGGGGTTCAGCTCCCTTCGGTGGGGCGTCGGGGTGACGGACGGTGGCCCGGTGGTGGAGGAGGCGCCCACCACCGGGCCACCGCGGCGTCCTCAGCCGATCGACTGACCCTTGGTGGCCGCGAACAGAGCCGTGAGCGCGGTCTCCTTGTCGGTGCCCTTGAGGGCGATCGAGTTGAGGGCGTCGAGGAGCGCCTTGCCCGTGGCGCCGTCCCAGTTGGGGACCAGCGGCACGATCTTGGCGTTGGCCAGCTGTGCGGCGTAGACCGACACGAGCGGGTCGGAGGTGAGCGCGCTGTCGGCCAGCGCCGCCTTGGCGGTCGGCAGGTCGCCGTTCAGCTGGAACCACTTCACCTGGGTGGCCGGGGTGGACAGGTAGTCCAGCAGCGCCAGCGCCGCGTCCTTGTGGGCGGTCTTGGCCCAGACGGCCATGTTCGAGCCCGCGAGCAGCGAGGTGTTGGTGGTGCCCTTCGGCAGCTGCGCGACGGACCACTTGCCGGCCAGGTCGGGCGCGGCGTCCTTGATCGCAGCGGCCAGGTACGGGCCGGAGACGAGCATCGGCGCGGCGCCGGAGACGAAGCCTTGCGTCTGGTCGAAGTCACCGGCGGTCGGCACGCTCTTGTCCGCGTACAGGCCGGTGTACAGGTCGACGGCCTTGCGGAACTCCGGGGTGTCGAAGTTGACCTTGCCGTCGGCGCCGATGATGTCGCCGCCGAAGTCCCAGGTCATCTCCACGGGCAGCGGGCTGTCCCACTGCGGGATGTAGTAGCCGTACTTGCCCGCACCGCGACCGGCCAGCTTCTTCGCGTCGGCACGCAGCTCGTCCCACGTCGCCGGCGGCGTGCTGATGCCCGCCGCGGACAGGATGTCCGACCGGTAGAACAGCACCCGGGTGTCGGCGATCCACGGGACGCTGACCACCTTGCCGCCCACGGCGGTCGCCTTGCCGGCGACCCCGTCGAGGAAGTTCGAGCTGGCGAGGTTCGCGTGGCCGGCAACCGTCGCGTCGTCGAGGGTCAGCAGGGCGCCGGTGTCGGCGTAGGTGCGCAGCTTGGACAGGCCGACCTGCACCACGTCCGGACCGTCACCGGAGGCGACCGCCGTGGTCATCTTCTGGTCGACGCTGTCCCACGGGATCGCCACCGTCTTGACCTTGATCCCGGTGGACGCCGTGAACGGTGCGACCAGCGTGTCGAACTTGGTGGTCGCGTCGCCCATCACCCACACGGTCAGCGGGCCGGTCGGCGCGGCGGAGGAGGACCCGGTGCCGCCGGAGGTTGCCTGCGGCGACGTCGCACCGCCGGACGAGCAGGCCGCGAGGGCCAGTACCGCAGCGAGTCCGGCGGGCACCAGCGCGCGCCGGACGGAGGAGTTCGCCATCGAAGGATCCCTTTCAGTGGGTGCAGCGCACGCCGAGGGTGGGGTGGGACCGGTCAGCAGCCCGACGCGGGCCGGGTCGCGCGTCGCCGTGCCGACAGCTGTGTCGGGCGGGCGTCGCGGCGTCGTCACCGTCGCCGAGAGGCTTATTACACGACTTAGGCTAAGGCGTAGAGATAGCCCCGCGCAAGCCCCTCTCCTCCGGGCTGGGAGACTGTGGCGTCGTCGACGAAGGGAATCCGGTGGAGCTCGACCTCGCGGCCGCACTCGCGGACGGTCGCACCGAGTACGAGAAGATGGTCGCAGGCGACTGGTACCGCTACCGGTTCGGTCCCGAGCTCGGCGACCTGACCACCGCCACGCAACGCGCGTGCCGCCGGATCACGGCCCTGTACGACGAGGACCGCGAGGCCGCCGCCGCGATGTTCCGTGAGCTGCTCGGCACCGTCGGTGAGGGCGTCGACTTCCGCCCGCCGTTCTACCTCGACTACGGCCACCGCCTGCACCTCGGCGACCGGACCTTCGTCAACGCCGACTTCCTGACGCTCGGCGGCGGGGAGATCCGCATCGGCGCCGACGTGCTGATCGGCCCGAGCGTGCGCCTGTACACCCCCACCCACGTGCTCGACCCCGAGCTGCGGCCGCAGGGCTGGGAGCGGGTCTCGCCGATCACCATCGAGGACGGCGTGTGGCTGGGCGGCAGCGTCGTGGTGTGCCCGGGGGTGACCATCGGGGCGCGGTCCGTCGTCGGCGCGGGGTCCGTGGTGACCAAGGACGTGCCGCCGGACGTCGTCGTCGCCGGGAACCCGGCACGCGTGGTCCGCTCGCTGCTGACCGACGCCGCCGACTGACCTGCCCCGGCGCAGAAGCCCGGTCAGTCGCCTGCCACCAGCGGCAGGCGCCGCACGCTGGTGAACCGCCGCTCGCGCCCGTCGACCGGGTCGGTGAACGCCAGCTCCCCGGCGAGCAGCTGCAGCGGCCGGCTGAAGTCGTCGACCGCCACGGCGCGCACCTGCGGGTAGAGCGGGTCGTCGACGATCGGGATGCCGAGGCCGTGCAGGTGCAGGCGCAGCTGGTGGGTGCGGCCCGTCCGGGGGGTCAGGCGGTACACGCCGTGCTCGCCGGTGCGCTGCTCGAGCTCGACGAGGGTCTCGGCGTTCACCGGCGCGTCCGGCACCACCTCGGCGCGCCACTGCCCGCGTTCCTTGCGGATGTGGTTGCGCACCACCGTGGGCAGCTGCAGCTCGGGGTTCAGCGGCGCGAGCGCCCAGTACGTCTTGCGCATGCCCCGGTGCTCGAAGACGCCCTGGTAGGGCGCTCGCCAGCGACGTTCCGTGGCGAGCATCAGCAGGCCCGACGTCACCCGGTCGAGGCGGTGCACGGGGGACAGCTCCGGCAGGCCCAGCTCGGCGCGCAGGCGTACGACGACGCTCTGCGTCACGTGCCGACCGCGCGGGATGGAGGAGAGGAACGGGGGCTTGTCGATGACGACCAGCCGCTCGTCGCGGTGCACCACGTGGACGGTCCCCGGCACCTCCGGCTCGTCCCGCAGGTCCCGGTGGAACCAGACGAAGGTGTGCGGCGTGTACGGGTCGTCGTCGCGCACCGGGTGTCCGGTCTGGTGCACGAAGCGACCCGCCGCGAGCATCCCGTCGACGTCGACGTGCGCCGGCAGCTTGTGCCGCAGCCAGGCGCCCATGGTGGGCCACGCCTGCCGGCCGGGGTCGCGGTCCGCGGTGCGCAGCCAGGCCGCGGCCAGCCCGTGGCGAGGCGGCAGCGGCGAACGGGGTGGCACCTGCAGATGGTAGGAGCCGGGGACGGCCCTGCCGACGGTCGGCCCTAGCCCACCGGCAGGCCGACGCGGGCGGCCTCCAGGCTCCGCCGCAGCACCGCGAGCGCAGCACCCGCGGAGCGCGCCTCCTCGGCGCCGAGCACCGTGCCGACCAGCTCGGCGAGCCGGGCGTCGAACGTGCGTTCCGCCGCCGCCACCAGAGCCGCACCGCGCGCGGTCAGGCTGATCAGCGAGGAGCGTCCGTCGGCGGGGTTGGGCTGCCGCGAGACCAAGCCGCGGGCCTCGAGCCGGTCGGTGCCCTTGCTCATCGCGCCGACGCCGGCCGCGAACGCCGTGGCCGCGTCAGCGACGCGTGAGCCCGGGTGGTCGCGGAGCCAACGCAGCAGCTCGAACTGCGAGGTGACGATCCCGTGCTCGGCACGCAGGGACCCGCCGAGGGCGTTGTACAGGCGCGTCTCGCAGCGGACCAGGTCGTCGAACAGGGCGGACAGCTCCGCGGCCGGCAATGTCGTTGCCACGGCATACAGTCTAGTGATGCATGCCGTGGCATACAGATGGCCTGGCGAGGAGACGAGGAGCCGTTCATGAGCAGGGCACAACGAGACGCGCTGGACGTGATGCTGCGCGCCGCGCCGGCACCCGAGGGACCGCAGACGGTCGACCAGCTGCGGACCGGGTTCGCCGCGATGATGGCCGCCTTCGCCGTGCCGGAAGGCGTGCGGCAGACGGCCACCGAGCTGGCCGGGGTGCCGGCGGTGCTCGTCGAGCCGGAGGCGCGGGCCGCGGGTGGGACGGGTGGCGTGATCCTGTACCTCCACGGCGGCTCCTTCGTCGTCGGGTCGCCGCAGACCGCCATGGCGCTGACCGCGCACCTCGTGCTCCGCACCGGCGTCCGGGCCATCTCGCTGGACTACCGGCTCGCGCCCGAGCACCCGTTCCCCGCGGCGATCGAGGACGGCCTCGCTGCGTACCGCGCCCTGCTCGACGACGGCACGCCCCCGGAGTCGATCGCGTTCGCCGGCGACTCCGCCGGCGGTGGCCTGACGGTCACCACCTGCCTCGCGGCGCGCGACGCCGGCCTGCCGATGCCGGCGGCGATCGTGGCGTTCTCCCCAGGGCTCGACCACACCCGCTCCGGCGCGAGCATGACGACGAAGGACGGCCGCGACCCGTACTTCACCCCGGAGTCGTTCGGCCGCACCGGCCCGATGTACCTGGCGGGAGCAGATCCGGCGCAGCCGCTGCTGGCCCCGGCGGTGCACGCCGACCTCACCGGGTTGCCGCCGATGCTGCTGCAGGTGGGCACCCACGAGCTGCTGCTGGACGACTCGGTGCGGCTGGCGCAGCGGGCGCTCGACGCGGACGTCGACGTGGTGCTCGACGTCACGGCCGGCGTGCCGCACGTGTTCCCGGCGTTCGTCGGGACGCTGGACGAGGCCGACCGGGCGCTGGACCGTGCGGCGCTGTTCCTGCGGCAGCACCTGGAGCGCCCGGTGGGGGCGTTGCACTGAGCCGTGCGCCGTTGCTGATACCCCCTGGGGTATCGTCGTCCGGTCGGTCGAACCAGGTCGGCTGACGCCTACCCGGAGGGCCGATGATCCCCAGCGTTCTCGCCACGACGGAGCCGCGCCGCACGCTGCGCGCCGCCGCGCTCGCGCTCCGCGGTTGGACGCCCCGGCAGGCCGGTGCCGCGGTGCTGCTCACGCTGGCCTTCGCCGTGCTGCTCGGCATCCCGACCGTGCTGATCCCCAACCCGGTGTTCGGCCGGGAGGTGCCGCCCCAGACGTGGAGCTACGTCACGTGGGTGCTGTCCTCGGCGCTCGCCGGCATGCTCGCCGCGACGTACGTGCGGCCGGCGGCGCTCGTGGAGACCGGGGTGCCGGTGACGCCGACGCAGCAGGACGCCACGTCGGCCCAGGTGGCGGCCGGGCCGGCGGCCACCGACCGGCCGAGCCGCTGGGGCGTGGCCGGTGGAGTGCTGACGTGGTTCGCGGTCGGCTGCCCGGTGTGCAACAAGATCGCGCTGCTGGCTCTCGGCTACGCCGGCACCATGCGGTGGTTCGCCCCCGCGCAGCCGGTGCTGGCCGTCGTGGCGGTGGCGATGACCGCCGGGGCGCTCGTCGTCCGGCTGCGCGGGCAGGTGCTGTGCCGCGCCTACCCGAGGCGCTGAGGGCTCGGCGGCAGCGGCACCCGGATCGTCACCGTGGTGCCGACACCCTCGTCGGACGTGACCTCGATCGTCCCGCCGTGCGCGAGGACGATCTCGCGCGCCACCGCGAGCCCGATGCCCGACCCCGCCACCCGCGCCGCCCCGCGGCCGCGCCACAGCCGGTCGAACACGTGCGGCAGCTCGTCCGCGGGGATGCCCGGGCCGGAGTCGGCCACCTCGAGCACGGCGTGCCCGTCCGCCGTCCCCACCCGCACACCCACCCGGTCACCCGACGTGCAGTAGCGCGCGGCGTTGGCCAGCACGTTGCCGAGCGCCTGGTGCAGCCGGTCGGCGTCGGCGAGCACGTCCGCCGGGCCGTCGACGGTCAGCTCGACGTCGAGCCCCGCGGCGCGCAGCTGCGGATCGCGCGCTGCGACCTCGTCGGCGGCCAGCCGCGCGAGGTCGACCGGGACGCGCTCGACGGACACGCCCGCCTCAGCCTCGGCAGCGGAGAGCTCCGCCAGGTCGGCGACGATGCGTCCCAGGCGCAGGGCCTGGTCGTGCAACCCGGCCAGGCGGGCGGCATCCGGTTCGACGAGCCCGTCGCGCAGCTCCTCCAGCCCGGCCTGCAGCGCCGCGAGCGGCGTGCGCAGCTCGTGCGCGACGTCGGCGGTCAGGTTGCGGCGGTCGCGCTCCGAGCGGGTGACCGCGTCGGCCATCGCGTTGAACGCCTGCGCCAGCTCGGCGAGCTCGCCCGGCCCCGTCACCTCGGCGCGTGCCGTCCGGTCACCCGCGGCGAAGGACCGGGCGGCGCGGGTGGTCAGGGCGATGGGACCGGTCAGCAGCCGGGTGACCAGCCACCCCGCGGCGAGCGCCAGCAGCAGGGCGGCAGCGGCGGCCACGCCGACCCAGGTCCACGCGACGTCGCGCGCGCGGGTCAGGGTGGACGCCGGGAAGACGAGGCGGACGGTGCCGGCCTGGGCGCCGTCGACGGTGACGGCGGCGCTGTACACACCGGTCCCGCCCACCGGTCCGGCCGCGCCGCGCCCCTGACCCGCCTGCCCGGAGGGGCCGCCCTGGCCGCCCGGCATCCCGCCGGTGCCGGCCGCCCCACCCAGACCCACCGACTCACCGGTGGCCGAGACGACGAACAGCCGCGCGCCGGCGGCTTCCGCGACGGCGGACGCCTGGGACAGGTCCGCACCGGACCACGTGCCGGCGGCGGCGTAGGCACGCGCTGCGGCGGCCGCTGCGGCGGTGGCGGCGTCCTGCCGGGTGACGTCCTGCGACGACGACAGCCCGCGGCCCACGCCGATCAGCGCGGCGCCGGTCACGACGACCACCGAGAACGCCGTCACCAGGACGAACGCGAGCAGCAGCCGGTGGCCGACGGGCCCGAGCCGTCCGAACCGCCCGCGGCGGCTCATCGCTCGTCCCGCCGCAGCCCCAGCCGGTAGCCGACGCCGAGCACCGTCTCCACGACCGTGCCGCCGTCCGGACCGAGCTTGTGCCGCAGGTTCTTCACGTGCGAGTCGATGGTGCGCTCGTAGCCGGCGTACTCGTACCCGCGCACCCGGTTGACCAGCTCGTACCGCGAGAACACCCGCCCCGGCGCACCGGCCAGCGCCGCGAGGATGCCCCACTCGGTGGGGGTCAGGTCCAGCTCGCGCTCGTCGAACCGGGCGACGTGCCGAGCCTCGTCGATGCGCAGCCGGCCGCCGCCGAACGTGGGTGCCGCCGCCTCCTCAGGGGTGCCTCCGCTCCGCTGCAGGATCGCGGCGACCCGCAGCACCACCTCCGCGGGGCTGAACGGCTTGGTCACGTAGTCGTCGGCACCGAGCCGCAGGCCGCGGATGCGGTCCTCGACGGCGCTGCGGGCGGTGAGCACCAGCACCGGGGTGCGGCCGCCGGAGCGGACCTCACGCAGCACGTCCGCGCCGTCGACGTCCGGCAGGCCGAGGTCGAGCACGACGAGGTCGGCGGCGGAGGTCTCGACCAGCCGCAGCGCCTCCGCACCGGAACCCGTGGTCAGCACCGCGTACCCGGCCCGCTCGAGGTAGCGGCGCAGCACCTCGCGGATGTCCGACTCGTCCTCGACGACCAGCACGGTGGGCATGGCCTCATCCTTCTCGCCCGCGGCCGGTCACCGGTGCCCGTCGGGCCTCGAGCCGCCCCGGGCGGCCAGAACTCCATCCCGTCTCCACACGGGCGGCAGCCGCGCTCCACCCCGTCAGCCGAACCTCGAGGTGCACGCAAGGACCACGACGGACATCGAGGAGCACATCATGCGAACCAGGACCCGACTGACGATCGCCGCGACGACGGGTGTCGTCGCCACGGCGCTGATCGCCGCACCGTCGCTCGCGGCGGCGCGCGGCGACGCACCCGCGCCGAGCCCGAGCGCGGGCAGCACGGCCGGCCCCGGCACGGGCGTCTGCGACGGTACGGGCGCCGGCATGCGCGCACGTGGCGGCCAGGGCACCCCCGGCGCGGGAAACGGGCTCGGCGCGGCGAACGGCTACGGCGCCGGACGCGGTGCGGGGCAGGGCATGGGGCAGGGCATGCGTCAGGGGCCCGGTCAGGGCACCGGCACCGGCCTGACCGGCGTCGAGAGCGGCACGCTGACCGACGCGCAGAAGGAGCAGCTGGCCGCGATGGCGGAGGAGGAGCTGCTGGCGCACGACCTCTACACGGCGTTCGCGGCGGACGCGACGACCCCGGTCTTCGAGCACGTCGCCGACGCGGAGAGCCAGCACCTGATCCAGATCCGCATCCTGCTCGAGCGGTACGGCGTGACCGACCCGAGCGCGGACCACACCGCGGGCCGGTTCTCGGCCACCGACGTCCAGGCGACCTACGACCGGCTCCTGGCCGAGGGCTCCGCCTCGACGGATGGAGCCTACGCCGCGGCGCGCAGCGTCGAGCAGGCGGACATCACGGACCTGACCGACGCGAAGGCCTCGGTGACGGCGCCGGACGTGCAGCTGGTCTACAGCCACCTGCTCACGGCGTCCGAGCGACACCTGGCGGCGTTCGGCGGCTGAGCCGGCGGACGGTCGCGTGGTCGACGGGGGGCGCCTTCGGGGGAGGCGCCCCCACCGTCGGGACGAGGCGTGGACCTGGTCGTGATGCCGGGCTGCACGGCCTCGCCGATACTCGAACGATGCGTGCGACGCGATCGACCGAGTCGCCGGGCGGCTTCGACGTCGGCTCCGGCCCGGGTGCCGGCCCCGACCTCGGCACCGACGCCGTGCAGGGGACCCTGCTGGCCGGCCGGTACCGGTTGGGGCCGCTGCTGGGGAACGGTGCGACCTCCGACGTGCGGCTGGCCCGGGACGAGCGGCTGGGCCGTGAGGTGGCCGTGAAGCTGCTCCGCCGGACGGGGGCAGGGCTGGACGGTCGCCGCGAGCAGGCGGAGGCGCGGCTGCTCGCCTCCCTCAGCCACCCGCACCTGGTGACGGTCTACGACGCGCACCTCGACGGCGACCAGCCGTTCTTCGTCATGGAGCTGGTCACGGGGCAGAGCCTGGACCGGCGGCTGCAGCAGGGGCCGCTGTCCACCGACGACGTCCGGCGGGTCGGCACGCAGGTGGCCGACGCGCTGGCCTACGTGCACGGGCGCGGCCTGGTGCATCGCGACGTCAAGCCGGGCAACATCCTGCTGGGGGCGGACCTGGACGGGGCGGTGGACGCACGGCTCGCCGACTTCGGCATCGCGCGGCTCGAGGACGGCACCCGGTTGACCGCCACCGGGCAGCTGGTCGGCACGGCCGCCTACCTCAGTCCCGAGCAGGTGCGCGGTGCGGCCGTCGGGCCTGCGACCGACGTCTACGCGTTGGGCCTGGTGCTGCTCGAGGCCCTGACCGGGCAGCTGGTGTTCCCGGGTCGCGCGGTGGAGTCGGCGGTGGCGCGGCTGCACCGGCAGCCCGAGCTGCCCGCTGCCGCGGGGCCGATCGGCGAGGTGCTGGAGCGGATGACCGCGCTCGAGCCCGACGAACGGCCGACCGCTGCGCAGGTGGCGGCGGCGCTGGCCGCCGAGGACGCCGCAGGGTCGACGGCGACCGTGCGGCTGCCGCTGCCAGTCGACGCGGTGGACGAGGCGGACGCACGGGCGGGTGCACCCGGGTCGAGCACGGCGGTGCTGCCCGTGACGTCGGCAGAGGCGCTCGCGCCCACCCGACGGCTCGACCTCGGCGGCGACGCCGGCACCGACCGCGCGGCGGTGCGGCCGCCGGCGAGCCCGTCGCAGCGGCAGACGGCGCGGCGGCCTGTGGGGGCCCGGTCGCTGCTCGGCGGCCGGCGACCGGTGCTGCTGGTCACGGTGATCGTGGCGCTGCTGGTGATCGGCATCGCGGCGCTGTCGGCCACGACACGCCACCGTCCGCCCGCCGGCACCATCACCTACCCGACGGTCAGCGGTCAGCTCGGGCAGGACCTGAACCGGCTCCAGCAGGCGGTGCGGCCGTGATCCGCCGCGTGGGGCGCAGGGGTGTGGTCGCGGCTGTCGCGCTCCTCGTCGTCGGGCCGTCCCTCGCCGCGTGCTCCGCGACGCCACCGCGCCCGACGGCCCTCCAGGCGGACGCCCTCGCCGTCTCGCAGGCCGCCGCCGCCCACGACCTGGCGGCGACCACCGCGGCGACCGGTCGGCTGAACGCGGACGTGGTCGCCGCACGTCAGTCCGGCACGCTCGACGCGGCGCGCGCGGCGACGATCGAGAGCGCGGCCGCGGCGGTGCTCGCGGACGTCACGGCCGCCGTCCAGCCACCGGCCACCACGGCGGCGAGCCCCTCTGCACCGCCGCCCGCCCGGGCACCGGCCCCGGCCCACCAGCCCAAGGGCAAGGGCAAGGGCGGCGGGGACTGAGGCCCCGCCACGTCCACGCGCGCGGAGGTTCAGGCGGACGCGGCGCGCTTCTGCTTCGCCAAGGAGTAGAAGAACAGCGCCACCGGCCGGTACATCACGTGCGCGAACTTGGTGAACGGCAGCAGCAGCATGAGCTCCATCGCCACCGACACGTGCAGCAGGAACACCCAGTAGCCCCACGCGGGCGCGGGCGGCAGGTACAGCGCCACCTCGATGAGGAACCCGGTGGCGCCGGTGACCCACAGCAGGGCCAGCAGCATCCAGTCCGAGCCGGTGGAGGTGGCCGCCGACGCGCTCCAGCGCCGCCGCCGGCCCACCATGAACATGGTGACGCCGTACATCAGCGCCAGGCCGGCCACGGTGCCGAGCAGGCGGGTCGGGTACCAGATCGGCACCGGCGTCCCGGTCGCCTTCACGTGCAGCAGGGCCAGGCCCCAGTCGCTGATCGTCGCGACGAAGAGGCCGAGGAACCCCCAGATGCTGAGCGCGTGCAGCACCCAGCGGCGCCGGTACAGCGGTTCCACCGGTTGGTCGTCGTGGCAGTCGTCGCGGAACCGCTTCTGGCCCAGGGACTCCACGCCGATCGAGTCCCACGCGGCGCGCAGCGTGCGGCCCCACGCCTCGCGGCCGTGCACCGTGGTGGCCAGGCTCTCCCCGTCCCGCCGGGCGACCTGCCGCATCATGCGCACGATGCCGATCACCCCAGCGAGGACGAGCAGCACCATGACGGCGATGCCCGTCCAATGGATCAGGCCCTCGGGGACGAAGTCGAACAGCGCCAGCTGCGTGGTGTCCTGGTTGCCCAGGCCGCCTGCGGTGAGCATGAACGTCCCGAAGAACGCGGCGACCAGCACCGCGATCGCGGTGCCGAGCACCGGCCGGGTGTAGAGGATGCGCGCGAGCCCCGTCGGGTCGTACGAGGCGACCGCGTACCGCCGGGCTGTCGCCATGAACTCGCCCGGGTCCGCCTCGGTGGGGCAGGACTCGGAGCAGAGGCCGCAGTGGTAGCAGGTCCACAGCTCCTTGGAGCCGAGCAGGTCGTCCTTCATGCCGACCTGCGCGTACCGGATCACGCGTCGCGGGAAGGTCGCGTCGTTGTCCGCCAGCGGGCAGATCGCCGTGCAGTTGCCGCAGCTGAAGCAGGCGGTCACGTCGGCCGCGCCGAACTTCTGCAGGTCCGCCAGCAGGCCGGTGTCGACGGTCGTCGTCACTTCGACGCCTCCTTCGCGAGCGCGTACGGGAAGTAGCCGTCGTCCTCGTCGGCAAGCTCGACGAGGTGGCCGTAGCGGCGCATCCCCATCACCCAGAAGACGACCTCGTCCGCCGGGCGGCTGATCGCCTCGGCGATCTGCGGCACGGTCAGCGGCCCGTCCGCCAGGGCGGCCGTGATCACGCCGTGCATCGTCATCTCCTCGCGGATGATCTCCCGCGGGTCCCTCAACGTCTGGCTCATCCCACCGGCTCCTTCACCGACAGCCCGTCGATCGCGGCCAGCATCTGGGCGCTGGTGTACCCGAGCAGGTCGATCGCGTCCTCCGGGCAGAACGGCACGCAGCCGCCGCAGCCCTTGCACGTCGCGGCCGAGATGGTCGCCTTGGTGCCGGAGTCGCACACGTAGCTGCTGATCGCGTCGTAGGGGCAGGTGGTCAGGCAGGCGTCGCAGCCCGTGCAGGCCGCCTCGTCGACGGTCGCGACCAGCGGGTCGAGCTCGGCGAACCCCTTCTTGAGGATGCCGGCGCTCTGGGTGACGGCCGCGAGCCCACCGCTGACCGCCTCGGTCGCCGTCTTCGGCCCCTGGCAGGCGCCGGCGATCATCACGCCGTCCACCACGGTCTCCACCGGGCGCAGCTTGGGGTGGATCTCGTTGTAGAAGCCGTCGTCGCCCACGGGCAGCTTCAGCAGCGTCGACAGCTCGGTGTTCTGCGCGGGCACCATGCCGGTGACCAGCACCACGAGGTCGGCCGGGATGGTCAGCCGTGCACCGGCGGTCAGCTTGTCGGTGACCGTCACCGCCAGCCGCTTGTCGGCGGTCTGCTCCACGCTCGGGAGCTCGTCGTCCGGGTAGCGCAGGTACACGGAGCCGCGCTCGCGGGACTCGGTGTACAGCAGCTCGAACCTGCCGTAGGCCCGTACGTCGCGGTGCAGGTGGTACTGCCTGATGGTCGGGTCGATGTCCGCGACCTTGATCGAGGCGTGGATCGTCGCCGTGCAGCAGAACTTCGAGCAGTACGCGTTGCCGTCCGCCTGCCGGTTGCCGACGCAGTAGACGTACGCGATGGACCGGACCGGCCGGCCGGACCAGGTGAGGACGCCTCCGCCCTTGGCGGCGTCGACCAGCGTGCCGAACTCGCCGAGCGTGACCACGCCGTCGATCCCGTAGCCGAGCTCGCCGACCTCGGGGGAGTAGACGTCCGCACCGGTGGCGATCACGAAGGTGCCGACCTGCAGCGTGCGCAGCTCGTCGGCCCCGCCGCTGCGGATGTGGACCTTGGCCGTGTAGTTGCCGAACGTGCCGGACTTGCCCACCAGCTCGGCGTCGGTCAGCACGGTGATGGTCGGCCGCTTCTCGATCTCGCTCAGCAGCTGGGCGATCTGCTCGCGGCCGCTGCGGTCGTGCGGGAACATCGGGCCCAGCCGGCCCAGCCAGCCGCCCACCTGCGGCTCGCGCTCCACCACGGTGACCGCGATGCCGATGTCCGCCAGCCCGATCGCCGCCCGCAGCCCGGTGACGCCGCCGCCGACCACCATGGTCGCCGGCACGGTGTCGACCCGAAGCGGCTCCAGCGGGACGGACAGTCGCGTCTTGGCGATCCCAGCCTTGACCAGGCCGATCGCCTTGGCGGTGGCGCCCTCGTGGTCGTCGGTGTGCGCCCACGAGTCCTGCTCGCGGATGTTCACCTGGGTGTACGCGTACGGGTTGAGGTTGGCGCGCTTGGAGACGCCGCGGAACGTCACCTGGTGCAGCTTGGGCGAGCAGGACGCGACGACCAGGCCGTCGAGGTGCTCCGTCTCGATGTCGTGCACCATCTCGTGCTGCTGGCCGTCCGCACAGGCGAACAGAGTCGTCTCGGCGACGACGACCTCCGGGTCGTCCGCGAGGGCGTCGCGCACCTTGGCCACGTCGACGTAGTCGGAGATGTTGCCGCCGCAGTGGCAGATGTACACGCCGATGCGGCGCCGGGCGGTGCCGGGCTCCTGCGCGGCGGGTGTGCCGGTCGCCTCGGGCGTCGTCCCGCGGTCGGCCGCCGGGTCCAGGGTCTGCGTCATGCCAGCACCTCCGCGGCCTTGACGTGCTCGAGATGGGCCGCGACCTGGGCGACGGCCGCGCCGGCGTGCACGATCGAGTCGACGATGTCCTTCGCGCCGGACGCGGTGCCGGCGACGAAGACCCCCGGGATGTCGGTCTGGCCGGGGTCCAGCTCGTCGCTCGGCTCGGCGACGTAGAAGTACTCGTCGAGCCCGAGCGGCTGGTCGGTGAACAGGCGCTCGACGTCGCGGTTGGGCTGGATGCCCACGGCCAGCACGACGAGGTCGTACTCGGCCTCGACGATCTCGCCGGTGCCCTCCGTGTCCTCGTAGCGCAGCACCAGGTCGCCGTTGGGCTTCTCGGTGATCTTCGAGACCCGGCCGCGGATGTACTGCGCGCCCATGTCCTTGGCCTGCTCGTAGAACTCGTCGTACCGCTTCCCGGCGGCCCGCATGTCCATGTAGTGCATGGTCACGTCGGCCAGCGGCAGGGCGCCCATGATCAGCTGGTTCTGCTTGATCGAGTACATGCAGCAGACCTTCGAGCACAGCGGGTTGCCGACCTGCTTGTCGCGCGACCCGGTGCACGAGATGTACGCGATCCGCTCGGGCACCTTCCCGTCGCCGGGCCGCAGCACCGTGTTGTACGGGCGGGTCGGCGCCAGCAGGCGGTCCATCTGCATGCCGGTGATCACGTTGGCGTACCGGCCCCAGCCGTACTCCGGCTTGGCGTCGGCCGCGAACAGCTTGTAGCCGGTGGAGACGACCACCGCGCCGACGGTCACCTCGGAGACCTTCTCCCGCTGGTCCATCCGGATCGCGTCCGCCGGGCAGGCGTGCACGCACTCCTGGCACTCCGAGCAGACGCCGCAGTCCAGGCAGCTTCCCGCGCCGGACCGCGCCTGCGCCTGGGTCAACGGCGCCTCGACCTCGTGGAAGTCGCGGGGACGGGGGACCAGGTCGACGTCGGGCTTGATCGGGTTGCGGTGGCCGTAGGCGGACTGGCGGGAGAGCACCTGGTCGGAGCCCACGGTGGGGAGCCGGTCGTCCAGCGCCGTGAACCCGTCCAACGGCTGCCCGGTGACCCAGCGGTCCACCATGTGCGCCACGCGGCGGCCCGCGCCGATCGCCGTGGTGATGTCGGTGGCGCCGGTGGTGACGTCGCCCGCCGCGAAGACGTAGGGCAGCTTGCTCTGCAGCGTGCGGGGGTTCACCTTGATCCGGCGGGACCGGCTGACGCCGACCAGCTCCTCGTACAGCGAGGAGTCCGGGCTCATGCCGATCGTCGAGATCACCAGGTCGCACGGCACGGTGGTCTCGGCGCCGGGGATCGGCTCGGGGCTGCGGCGCCCGGAGGCGTCCGGCTCGCCGAGCTGCATCTTCTGCAGCCGCAGGCCGGTGACGGCGCCGTCGGTGGCGATCACCTCGAGCGGGCTGACCAGGAGCTCGAAGACGGCGCCCTCGGCCTCGGCGTCCTCCGACTCCACGTGGTGCGCCGGCATCTCCGCGCGCGTCCGGCGGTAGACGACCTTGGCCTCCGCGGCGCCGAGCCGCAGGCTGACGCGGGCGGCGTCCATCGCGACGTTCCCGCCGCCGACGATCACCACGCGCTTGCCGGTCAGGTCCGGTGCCGCCCCGTTCGCCACGTCGGCGAGGAAGTCCAGGCCGTTGACGGACCCGCGCACGTCCTCGTTGGGGATGTTCATCGGCGTGGCGGCCTGCGTCCCGGTGGCGACGATCACCGCGTCGACCCCCTCGCGCTCCTTCAGCGCGACGAGGTCGTCGACGTCGGCGTCGCAGACGATCCGCACGCCGAGCGACGTGAGGTTGGCGATGTCGGCGTCGACCACGTCGTGCGGCAGCCGGTAGGCCGGGATGGCGTGCCGCAGGTAGCCACCGGGCTGCGCCCGCTTCTCGAAGATCGTCACCTCGTAGCCCTTGCGGGCCAGCTGCCAGGCTGCCGTCAGCCCGGCGGGGCCGGAGCCGACCACGGCGATACGGTGCCCGTTGGGCGCCTCGACCTCGACCGCCGGGCCGCTGGGCGTCGCGCCCTGGGCCGCGTAGTGCTGGTCGGCCGCGTACCGCTTGATCAGGCGGATCGGCACGGTGCCCTCGAGCTTGGTGCGGGTGCACTCGGACTCGCACGGCGCGTAGCAGGCCCGCCCGAGCGTGCCGACCAGCGGGGTGGCGTCCAGCACCAGCTGGAAGGCCTCCTCGTCCTTGCCGTTGCGCACCAGGGAGACGTAGCCGTGCGCCTTGATGCCGGCCGGGCACGCGCCGATGCACGGCGACGTGCCCTCGCGCGTGAGCACGGCCTTCTTCGGCACCGCCTGGGGGAACGCGATGTACGCGGCGCGGCGGGCGACCAGGCCGGAGTTGAACTCGTCCGGGACGGCCACCGTGCACGCCGTCTGGCAGTCGCTGCACCCGGTGCACGCCGCCCAGTCGACGAACGTCGGCTTCTCCTTGACGGTCGCGTGGAACCGTCCGTCGGCGTCCCGCCGGATCCCGCTCACCTCCGAGTACGTCTTGGTGGTGATGTTCGGGTGGTTGATCGTCGACGACATCTTCGGGCCGGAGATGCAGCTCGCGCAGTCGAGCGTGGGAAACACCTTCGACAGCAGGATCATCCGGCCGCCGACACTCGCCTCCTTCTCGACGAGCAGCACCTTGTAGCCCATGTCGCCGAGCTTGATCGACGACTCCATGCCGCCGATCCCGCTGCCGATCACCAGGACGTCGTAGTCCATTCGATGGCTCCTGCTTCCGGACAGGCCCGTGGCCCGCGCCTGGTCAGATGAAGAGGTTGACGTTCGACTCGTCCGCGTCACCGAGGTAGGACGCGACGCCGGCGTACTCGATGTCGTCGAGCAGCTCTTCCTTGCGCAGGCCCATGACGTCCATCGACATGGTGCAGGCGACGAGCTTGATGCCCTGCTCGCGGGCGGTGGCGATCAGCTCGGGCAGCAGCATCACGTTCTGCTGCTTCATCACGCGCTGCATCATCTTGGGACCGGCACCGGCGAAGTTCATCTTCGACAGCTGCAGCTTCTTGGGGCCCCGCGGCATCATCGCGCCGAACATCTTCTGCAGCGGCGTCTTCCCCGTGGTGGGGACGTGCTGGTCCTTGCGGAGCGCGTTCAGTCCCCAGAACGTGAAGAACATGGTGACCTCGTCGTCCATCGCCGCTGCGCCGTTGGCGATGATGAATGCGGCCATCACCTTGTCGAAATCACCGCTGAACACGATGATCGTCTTTCTCGTGGACTCCATCGTCCCTCTCCTGGTCTTTGTCCCGGCCCCGTGGTGGGGCGGTCAGCCGACGGTGGCCGGCTGGGGCCGCAGCTCGTCGAGCGCGGCTGCGAACTCACGCATGTACTTGGCGAACGGTTCGGCGCAGACCGAGCAGACGGCCGCCATCTTCAGGCGCTGTGGCGCGATGCCCCTGGCCTTCATCAGCTCCTGCGCCTGGGTGGCGATCCGGGCGGTGCGCTCGGCGCAGTCCGGCAGGTAGGCGCACTCCTCGCCGTCGGAGGCGATGAACACGCCGTCCTGCCCCGACTCGAGGGCGTGCACGATCCACGACGGCTTGATGCCGCTGCTGCACGGGACCGCGAGCACCGAGACGGTGGCGGGGTAGTGCAGGTGGCGGCTGCCCGCCAGGTCGATGCCGGGATCCGAGATGTTGTTCGTCGAGAAGACGAGGATCCGCGGCAGCGACCCGGCGGCGTCGCTGTGGTCCATCAGCGGATCACTTCATCTTCTTGAGGAACAGGTGCAGGTAGCCCTGGTCCTCGAAGTTCCCCAGGAACTCGTGGCCCATCTTCTTCGACCATGCCGGCAGGTCCTTGAGCGTGCCGGAGTCCGTCGCCAGCACCTCCATGACGCCACCGACCGGCACGCCACCGATCGCCTTCTTGGCCGCGAGGATCGGGCCGGGGCACGAGGTGCCGCGGGCGTCGACGACGGTGGTCGTGCCCTCCAGGGCCTTGAGCTCTTCGATGGCTACCGACATGGTCAGTCCTCCTCCGGGACGGGTGGGCGCCGGTCCGCCGGTGACGACGCCGGACGCGGCAGGCCGCCGGGCCACAGTGCCCGGGACCAGCGGCGACGTGCGTCCGCGCGCGGAAGGGCCCCCGGACGGGGACCCTTCATCGGGTCGGGCGACGTCGCCACGGAGCAAGGTTCGACCTCGCCGGACCGCCTCATGGGGGTCGAACGTCCTGTACCCCCACGGGTATGTGTCGCGTTTGCGGGGGTAGGACCTAGGTCGGACCGGGACACCGTGCGGGCACCCCTACACTTCAACCGTGGCTGATTCAATTGCGCTTGAGCTGACCCTCTCTCCCACTGCGGTCGACGGTGCGCTCGCCGTGCTCCAGGCGGTCGCCGACCCGGTGCGGTGGACGGTCCTCGAGCAGCTCTCGGTGGGCCCGTCGTGCGTCTGCAACTTGCAGGAGCACGTCCAGGTGCCGGGCAACCTGCTCAGCTACCACCTGAAGGTGCTGCGCGACGCCGGCCTGGTCACGTCCAGCCGGCGCGGTCGGTGGATCGACTACGCGCTCGCGGACGACGCACGGTCCCGGATGGCCGCCGCGCTGCCCGGCGGCCGGTCGGTGGCACGGGCATGAGCGTCGCGGAGCGGGTCCGCGCCGGGAGCCCGGTGCGCCGGTGGACCGGCCTCGCGGGTGCCGCGGTGGTCTGGTTCGCGCTGTACGCCGTCAACGGGCGGTTCTGGATGTGGCTGGTCGGTCACGTCGCCGGCCTGGACCTGACCAGTCGGCTGAGCTCGGGCGTCCTGTTCTTCGTCACCGACTCGGTGAAGATCGTCCTGCTGCTGGTCGGCATCATCTTCGTGGTCACCGTCCTGCGGTCGTTCATGAGCGTGGAACGGACCCGGGCGCTGCTCGGCGGGCGCCGCGAGGGCGTCGGCAACGTGATGGCTGCCGGGCTGGGCGTGGTCACGCCGTTCTGCTCGTGCTCCGCGGTGCCGGCCTTCATCGGGTTCGTCGCGGCGGGTGTGCCGATCGGCGTGACCCTCAGCTTCCTCATCGCCAGCCCGCTGGTGAACGAGGTGGCGATCGCGATGCTGTTCGGCATGTTCGGCGTCGGTCCGACGGCGCTCTACGTCGTCGCCGGCCTGGTGATCGCCGTCGTCGCCGGCTTCACGCTGGGCCGGCTGCACGTCGAGCGGTGGGTGGAGCCGTTCGTCTTCGAGACGCGCCTGCGCGGCCAGGTGGTGGACCCGAGCATCGGGCTGAGCTGGGACGACCGGATCCAGATGGGCCTGGAGGAGGTCCGCACCATCCTGCGGCGCATCTGGCCGTACCTGCTGGTGGGCATCGGGCTCGGCGCCGCGATCCACGGCTGGGCTCCGGCCGACCTGTTCACCCGGTACGCCGGTGCGGGCAACCCGTTCGCCGTGCTGGTCGCCGTCGCCCTCGGCGTGCCGCTGTACTCCAACGCCGCCGGCGTGATGCCGCTGGTGCAGGCCCTGCACGACAAGGGGCTGCCGATGGGCACCCTGCTCGCCTTCATGATGGCCGTCGTCGCGCTCAGCCTGCCCGAGCTGATCCTGCTGCGCCGCGTGCTCAAGCCACCGCTCATCGCCGCGTTCGTCGCGGTGACCGCCCTCGGCATCGTCGCCGTCGGCTACCTGTTCAACGCCGTCCTGCCGGCCTGACGCCGGCACCGCTCATCACAGGAGAGACAGACCATGATCATCAAGATCCTCGGCTCCGGCTGCGCCAACTGCGTCAACCTCGAGCGCGTCACGCGCGAGGCCGCCACGGAGCTGGGCCTGGACGCACAGTTCGAGAAGGTCACCGACTACGGGGAGATCGCCGGCTACGGCGTCATGCGCACGCCCGGGCTGGTGGTGGACGAGCAGGTGGTCATGTCCGGTCGGGTCCCCACGGCGGCCCAGGTGCGCGAGCTCCTCGCGCCCCTCGCCTCCTGACCGCCGGGCCGAGGAAGGCGCCTCGTCATGACGACCCGTAGCCCGGCCGGTCCGGCCGCGCCGCCGGTCGAGGTGGCCCGGGAGGCCACCTCGGCACCGATGCCGCCACCCGTGCCCACCGACCGTGCGTCGCGGATGCGTGACCTGCACCCCGGCTGGTTCGCCGCCGTGATGGGCACCGGCATCGTGGCGGTGGCCAGCGACGGCAACCCCGGCGGCCTGAGTGCGTTGCAGCCGGCCGCGCACGCCGTCGGCGTGGCGTTCGCCGTGCTCACGTACCTGCTCGGCGCGGTGCTCCTGGTGGCCTACGTGGTGCGCTGGGTGCGGCACACGGACGCGTGCCGTGCCGACCTGCGGCATCCCGTGCTCGGCGCGATGCACGCCACCCTGCCGGCGGGGCTGCTGGTGCTGTCGGTGATGACCACCGCCGTCGGCCCGCGGTTCCTGCCGTCCGGGGTGAGCGTGCCGCTGGCCGGTGCGCTGCTGGCGGTCGGCGCGGTGGTCGGGCTGGTGCTGGGCGTGGCGTTCACGTACACGCTGTTCACGGGTGAGGTGGCCGCCGGCTCGGTGAACGGTGGCTGGTTCATCCCGCCGGTCGTCACCATCATCGTGCCGGTCGCCACGGCGGCGCTCGTCCCGCACGTCGGTGCGCGCGACGCACGGCTGCTGCTGGTGCTGGGCTACGCGACGTTCGGCATGGGGTTCGTGCTGTTCCTGCTCACGCTCGGCCTGCTGTTCGCCCGGCTGGTGCTGCACCCGCTCCCGCCGGCGGCACTCGCACCGACCGTGTGGATCGCGCTCGGCCCGGTCGGGGTCGGTGCGCTGGCGGCCCTCGGCCTGGCGCGGCAGATGCCGGTGGCGAGCAGCGCGACCGCCGGGGCGGTCGGCACGGTGTCGCTCCTGTTCGCCTCGGCGCTGTGGGGGTTCGGCCTGTGGTGGCTGGGCATCGCCGCAGCGTTGCTGGTCCGGTACCTGCGAGCCGGCGGGTTCGGGTTCCACCTCGGCTGGTGGGCGTTCACCTTCCCGCTCGGCGCCTTCACCGTGGCCACGCTGACGATCGGCCGCGCCTGGCAGACGCCGGTGCTCGAGGTGCTGGGGGCCGCGCTGTACCTGCTGCTGGTCGCGACCTGGGTCACCGTCACGGTCCGGACGGTCGCGGGGGCGCGCACCGGCGTCGTGTGGCGGCGGTGAGCGCGGGTCACGAGGCCGGCCCGCAGGGCCTCAGGGGCGCAGCACCCGCCACGCCTCGGAGACGTAGGGCAGCGGCCACGGCGGCGGTCCGGCGAGAGCCGGGTCCTCGTTGAGCAGCCCGTCGATCTGCGCCAGCAGCTGCCGGCGTCGCTCGTCGGACGCCGTGATCACGTAGCTGCGCGACAGCGCCAGCTCGTGCAGGCGCTCGCGGTCCACCGGCTGCGACCAGCGGTGCGTCATGGACTCGACGGGGCCGAGGGCGGTCGGTGGCACGTGCTCCTCGGCCGTGGAGCCGCGGCTCGCGGCGTCGGCGGCGAGCAGCGCACCGAGCGCGCGCACCCACGGCACCGACTCGTCGCGGGTGTTCCAGACGAGGCCGAGCACACCACCGGGCCGCAGCACGCGGGCCACCTCCGGCATCGCGCGGGCCGGGTCCACCCAGTGCCAGGCCTGGGCGACCACCACCGTGTCGACGCTGGCGTCCGGCAGGGGGATGGCCTCGGCGGTGCCGACCAGGGTGGTCACCCCGGGGACGGCCTGCCTCAGCTGGTCGAGCATCCGCGGTGACGGGTCGACCGCGGTGACGTGCTCGGCCCGACCGACGAGGCTGCGGGTCAGCTTCCCGGTACCGGCACCGAGGTCGAGCACGTCCCGCGGCCGGCCGGCGAGGAGCCAGTCGACCACCGGGTCGGGGTAGCCGGGCCGCGACCGCTCGTACACGTCCGCGGCGGTGTCGAACGACAGCGCGTGCCTCGTCGTGCCGTCCACGTCCGTCCCTCCGGTCTCCGGCCCCCGCCCATGATCGCGGCGTCGGCCGCGGTGGACCAGCTCAGCCGGTGGGGTCGAGCACGTGCCGGTCGCCGCTGAAGGGCTGGAGCGCCGCCGGGGCCGGGAACGGCAGCTCGATGGAGTCCACCTTGGTGTGCACGTCGCCGTGGTCGTCGTACGTCACGACGACCCGCTCGGTGGACACCTCGCGCAGCCGTACCCGCACCTGCCGCCCGTCGATCTCCAGCTCCCACAGGTCGGCGAGCCAGCCGATGCCGCGCTCGTCGAGCACCGCCTCGGCCTCGTCCCAGGGCAGCACGCCGGACGCCGTCCGGCCGAGCCGGTCGATCGCGACGGCGCCGTCGTCCTCCAGGCGCAGCCAGCCGAGCAGCTCGCGGTCACCCGCGCGGCGGTGCTCGATCCAGTCGGTGGGCGTGGCGGTCACGGTCGCACCGCCTGTCGGTGCGTGCGCAGGGTCGTGAGCATGGGCGGGACGGTAACCCGCCGGCCCCCGGCTCCCGCCACCTGTTTCCCGTACGGCCGATCAGGCCGGCAGGAGCTCGCCCAGCAGCGTCTCGACCCGGCCGCGGATCTCGTCGCGCACGCGGCGGACCGTGTCGAGGTCCTTGCCGGCTGGGTCCTCCAGCTCCCAGTCCTCGTACCGGACGCCGGGGAAGAAGGGGCACGTGTCGCCGCAGCCCATGGTGATCACGACGTCCGACGCCTGCACGGCGTCGCCGGTGAGGATCTTGGGGCGCTCGGCGGTGATGTCGATGCCCACCTCGGCCATCGCCTCGACCGCGACGGGGTTCACCTGGTCGGCGGGCACGGACCCGGCGGAGCGGACCTCGACCCGGCCGTCGGACAGGGCGGTCATGAAGCCGGCGGCCATCTGCGAGCGGCCCGCGTTGTGCACGCAGACGAACATGACGGACGGGCGGTCGGCGGCGGTGGGGGACATCGGTCTCTCCAGGGGTCGGGTCAGGCAGGGACGACGAGGGGTGCCAGGTGCTCCACGCGGTCGGTCAGCTCCGCCAGCGCGGCGTCGAAGGCGTCGGTGGTGCCGGTGCGGACGGGGTCCGGGACGGACCAGTGCACGTCGGCCGGCACGGGCAGCTCCTCGTGCGCCCGGTCGCACACGGTGACCACGAGGTCCCCGTCGCGGTGCACGTCGGCCAGCGCTCGCGGTCGCAGCCGGCGCATCGGCAGGTGGTGGCGGGCCGCCGCGGCGACCGCGCCTGGGGCCAGCCGGTCAGCCGGATGGGTGCCGGCCGAGGCGGCGGGGACGTCCGACGCCTGCCGCCACAGCGCGGCGGCCAGGTGCGAACGGGCGGAGTTCGCGGTGCAGACGAACAGCACCCGGTGCGCGGGACGGACGGCGCCGGGTGCCAGACCCTCCAGCGCCCCCGGCACCAGCCGGACGTACGTACGGCGGCCGTCCCCCTCGGACCGGTGGCGGCTCACCAGCCCCGCCTGCTCGAGCACGCCGAGGTGGTGCGCCACCAGGTTGGACGGCATGGTCAGCAGCTGCGCCAGCTCGGACGGTGAGGCGTCGCCGAGGGCGAGGGTGTCGACCACCTGCAGCCGCGCGGGGTCGGCGAGCGCCGCGTGCACGGCGGCGCGGCGCGTCACTCCCCAGCTCTGGTCGTCGCTCATTGAGTCAATGATGATTGAGCGATCGGCGGCCGGTCAAGCCCCGCTCGTCAGGCCGGGATGGTGACCACGAACCGGCAGCCCGGTGCCTGGTTCTGCACGGCGACACGGCCGTGGTGCGCCTCGACCAGCCCGCGGACGATCGCGAGCCCGAGCCCGGCTCCCGCGTCGGGGTCCGGGGTGCGGGCGCTCCCGCCGCGCCAGCCGACGTCGAACACCCGGCCGAGGTCGTCCGCCGGGATGCCGCCGCAGGCGTCTGCGACGGCGACCGTCACGGTGGGCCCGTCGGCCTGGCCGGTGATCACCACCGACCCGTCGGACGGGGTGTGCCGCACGGCGTTCATCACCAGGTTGGCCACCACCCGTGCCAGCGCGTCCGGGTCCGCCCGCACCAGCACGTCCCCGGCGACGGCACCGCCCACCCGCACCCCCTTGGCACGCGCGACCGGGTCCGCGGCCGCGATCGCCTCGCTCACCACGTCCGCGAGCTGGACGGTCTGCGGGGCGAGCTGCAGGGTGCCGGCGTGGATGCGGGACAGCTCGAACAGGTCGTCGACCATGCGCACCATCCGGTCCACCTCCGTGCGCATCTGTGCCCGGTAGCGCGCGGGGTCGGGGGCCAGACCGTCCTCCAGTGCCTCGGACATCGCCCGGATGCCGGCGAGCGGCGAGCGCAGGTCGTGCGACACCCAGGCGACCAGCTCGCGGCGCGAGCGTTCGAGCCGGCGCTCCCGCTCGTCGGCCTCGCGCAGGCGCTCGGCGCTGCGGCTCAGCTCGCCCGCGACGTCGGTGAGCTCGCGCGGGCCGGCGGAGGGCGCCTCGAAGCCTCCACCGTCCCCGAACCGCGTCGCTGCGTCGCGCAGCCGGCGTGCCGAGGCGACGAGTCGTTCCCCGAGCCACAGCGCGACGGCCACCGAGACCAGGCCCGAGACGACGCACACCGTGATCACGACGTGCAGGTCGTGCTGGGACAGGAACATCGCGTGAGCCGTCCCCAGCACGCCGGCCGCCACGCCGCCCACCGACACGAGGGCGACCACCGCGGTCGACCACCGCAGCGAGGCCCGCCGCAGCAGAGCCGCCGTCACCACCCCGGCCAGCACCACCCCGGCGGACCACGAGACCGCGACCAGGGCCACCTGCACCACGTTCATCGAGCGGCCTCCCAGCGGTAGCCCGCGCCCCAGACGGTGAGCAGTCGGACGGGGTGCGTCGGGTCGGCCTCGACCTTCTCGCGCAGCCGCCGCACGTGCACCGTCACGGTGGACCGGTCGCCGAACGACCAGCCCCACACCTCTCGCAGCAGGTCGTCGCGGGACCAGACGGGCCCGGCGTGCGCCACGAGGAACCGCAGCAGGTCCAGCTCGCGGGCGGTCAGCGCCAGCGGCCGTCCGCCGAGGGTCGCCGATCGCTTGGCCGGCTCGACCACGAGGTCCCCGTCGGTCAGCACCTCGGCCTCCGGCGCGGCCTGCTGGCCGGCGCGGCGCAGCACCGAGTCGACCCGCAGCGCCAGCTCGCGGGGGCTGAACGGCTTGGTGACGTAGTCGTCGGCACCCAGTGCGAGCCCCATGATCCGATCGGTCTCGGCGCCCAGCGCGGTCAGCATGATGACTGGCACGTCACCGTCCTGCCGCAGCCGGCGGCACACCTCGAGACCGTCGATGCCGGGCAGCATGAGGTCCAGCACCACGAGGTCGGCCCGCGTCGCGGCCATCGCCTCCAGGGCCCGCTCACCGTCCGCCGTCTCGACCACCGCGTGACCACCGGCGCGCAGGTAGGACGTGACGACCTCCCGGACCGTGGCGTCGTCGTCCACCACGAGGATCTTGGCCATGCCCCACCTCCACGCGGACGTGCCCGGCCCGCGGCGGGTGCCGTCGGGCCGGGCCGTCCTGATCATGACGCCTGGTGCGCTCGCCGTCAGCGGGCGGCGATGCCCTCCATGCCCGTCGTGGTGAACGCGGGCAGACCGGACACCGTCTGGATGCGGGTGAGCGAGCCACCGGCCGAGACCGCGTACGCGCCCACGCTGCCCGCGACGGACTCCTGGACGTAGACGAACCGGCCGTCGTGCGAGGCGGCGAGGTCGATCGGTCCGGCGTTCGTGGTGGTGGCGACCGGGGCGGTCAGCACCGCCGGGCCCGAGCGCGGCACGGACCAGGACGACAGCGTCGCCGACCCGGCGTTCGCGCCGAGCAGCGTGCGGCCGGCCAGCACGTTCCAGCACAGGGCCGCGCCGCCGTCCGGGGCGGACGAGCCGACCAGGGACAGCGCACCGTCGGTGGCGACCGTGTAGGTGCTGGTGCGGCCGGTGCCGGCCTCGGTCACCTGCAGGCGGTCGTGCCGGTCGACGACGAACGAGAACGGGACCGCCCCCGCCGACGGCGTCGTCACCGGGCTCGCCGCGGGCACTCCCTGGGCGTCGAGCGGGAACGCCAGCAGCTCGCCGTGGCTCTTGGTGGTCACCACCAGGACGTGCCCGTCGGCACCGAAGCCGATCTGGGCGGGCGAGGCGAGGAACGCCGGCGGGTTGGTGCCGCCCAGGCCGAGCGACCGCGTCGAGCCGGGGATCGGCACGAGACCTCCGTGCACCAGGCGGAAGCCGGACACGGCGCCGTCCCCGCCGGCGTCCAGCACGTACACCAGGTCGCCGTGCACCGCGATGCTCGTCGGGAACTGCCCGCCCGACGGCACCGTGCGGGGCGCGCTCAGCGCGGCACCGTGCACGCCGAACGCGGTGACGCTGTCGCTGCCGGCGTTGACCGCGAGCAGCACGTCGTGCCGGTCGTCGAGCACCAGCGACCCCTGCGACGCGAGGGCGTCGAGCGGCGCACCCACCTGGGTGCCCCCCAGGCCGCCGGTCGCGTACCGGCCGGCGGCCGTCAGCGTGCCGTCGGCGTGCCGGGCGTAGGCGGCGATGGTGTTCCCCGCGGTGCCGTTGAGCTGGACGAAGACGGCACCGGGCGAGCCGTGGTCGGTACCGCCCTGCGGTCCACCGTCCGAGGCGAAGGCGCCCGAGGCGCCGAGCGGCACGAGGGCGAGGGCTGCGGCGGTGCCGAGCGTGGCGAGCAGCGTGCGACGGCGCGCGAGTGGCGTGCGACGAGACATGACGGATCCTCCAGGACGCAGGTCGGCAACGCCCTGACCAGGGCGTTCACCGTCTTCCGGACGTCACCACCATGCGGACCGCGCGCGTCGACGGACAAGGGATCCGCTGCTTACAAGACTGTGACGTCCTGTCCCGACCGCGGTCGGGACGTCTGCACCGTCCGCCAGAAGTAGCCGCTCGCTCAGCGACGTGGCTGCGCGGCGAGCGCCGACGACGGCACGTCCGCCTCCGGCCCGGCCTCGCCGCCCAGGCTGGCCGCCAGCAGCTCGCGTGCCCGCGCCAGGTGCTCGTCGAGCATCGCCGCCGCACCGGCGCCGTCGCCCGACTCGATCAGCTCGAGGATCCGGGCGTGCTCCGCGACGATGATCTGCGGGCTCAGACGCTGGCGGCCCTGGAGCTGGGCCATGCACAGCTTCACCTCGAAGGCGAGGGAGTGGTACATCGCGCTGGTCCGGGCGCTGCCGAGCGCGTCGATCAGGCTGGTGTGGAACCGCATGTCCGGCTCGACGATCGCGTACGAGCCGGTGCCCCAGATCGCGGTGATCTCGGCGATGGCCGTCCGGGCCGCCTCGGGCACGTGGCGATCGGCGGCGAGGCGGCGCAGCACCTCGGACTCCAGGTAGGTGCGCGTGCGGTAGATGTCCCGCACGTCGTCGGGGCCCAGCTCCACGACGCGGGCGGTCTTGTGCACGCCGCGGTCGAGCACCTTCTCGGCGGTCAGCCGCTCGATGGCGGCACGGGCGCTGGCCCGGGCGACGTCGTACCGGGTGGCGACGTCCTGCTCGGTGAGCGGCGTGCCGGGGGACAGCTCACCGGCGACCACCCGGGTGCGCAGGTCCTCGACGACGGCGTCGACCAGGCTCGTCACCACGATCCCGCGTGCCATCGCGTCCTCCTCGTCTCCGGGTGGGCGGCTCGTCGCCGTCGCCGCGCCCATCGTGCCCGCCCGTGGGGCCACCGCTGGCACGTTCGGCACCTCTTGCTCAGGGTGCTGGTCTGGGGCGGTGCAGGTGGACGACATGCCGGGGACTATTGTCCCGCTGGTCTACTTGTCCGACAATCGCGTGACCCTGCGGTGGCCGCCGGGCGGCTCGAGGGAGATCCATGACGCTCACCGCGACGGCACCGGGCCGGCTCGGCGCCCTGCTGGGCGAGTGCGTCGGCGGCGCCGCCCAGGTGCGGACGGACGAGCTGATGCGCCGTGCGCTCGCTCACGACGCGTCGCACGTGCTGCTCGTCCCGCAGGCCGTGGTGGCCCCGCGCGACGCCGACGAGGTCGGCCGCCTGCTGCAGGCCACCGCGGCCGCCGGGCTGCCGCTGACGTTCCGGTCCGGCGGCACCAGCCTCGCCGGCCAGGCCGGCACGGCCGGCGTGCTGGCCGACGTACGGCGGCACTTCGGTGGCATCGAGGTGCTGGACGACGGGGCTCGCGTCCGCGTGCAGCCGGGCGCGACCGTCCGACGGGTCAACGCGCAGCTCGCGAGGTACGGGCGCAAGCTCGGGCCGGATCCCGCCAGCGAGGCGGCCTGCACGGTCGGGGGCGTCGTCGCCAACAACTCCTCGGGCATGGCCTGCGGGACCGTCGAGAACAGCTACCGCACCGTGGAGTCCCTGGTCGCGGTGCTGCCGTCCGGAACCGTCGTCGACACCGGCGCCCCCGACGCGGACCAGCTGCTGCGCACCCGCGAGCCCGCGCTGCACGCCGGCCTGCTGGCGCTGCGCGAGCGGCTGCTGGCCGACCCGGCGGCGGTCGCGGAGGTGCGCCGCCAGTTCGCCATGAAGAACACCATGGGCTACGGCATCAACGCCCTGGTCGACTTCGACACCGCGCCGGCGATCCTCGCGCACCTGCTGATCGGCAGCGAAGGCACGCTCGCGTTCATCGCGTCCGCCACGTTCCGCACGGTGCCGGTGCGACCGGTCGCCGCGTCGGCGCTGCTCGTCTTCGAGGACCTGTACGCCGCCAACCGGGCGCTGCCCGCGCTGGTCGCCACGGGCGCGACGGCCCTGGAGCTGATGGACGCCACGTCGCTGCGGGTGGGCCAGCAGCTGGCCGACGCGCCGGGGGCGGTGCGGGCCCTGGACGTCCACCGGCAGGCAGCCCTGCTGGTGGAGTACCAGGCCGCGACGGCCGACGAGCTGGCCGGGCTCGCCTCCGCGGCCCGGCCGACCCTCGACGCGCTGCCGCTGCTGGCGCCGGTGGCGCTGAGCAGCGACGCGGCCGTCCGCGCGCAGCTGTGGAAGCTGCGCAAGGGGCTCTACACGTCGGTGGCCGGAGCTCGTCGCAGCGGCACCACCGCGCTGCTGGAGGACGTGGTGGTGCCCGTCGAGCGCCTCGCGGACACCTGCGACGCGCTCGCCGTCCTGTTCGAGAAGCACGGCTACGACGACGCGGTGATCTTCGGCCACGCCAAGGACGGGAACATCCACTTCATGCTGACCGACCGGTTCGAGACGGCCGAGCAGCTGGGGCGGTACGCCGACTTCACGGAGGCGATGGTGGACCTGGTGCTCGGCGCCGGGGGGTCGCTCAAGGCGGAGCACGGCACAGGGCGCGTGATGGCGCCGTTCGTCCGACGGCAGTACGGCGACGAGCTGTACGACGTGATGCGGCAGGTGAAGGCCCTGTTCGACCCCGCCGGCCTGCTGAACCCCGGCGTGCTGCTGGACGACGACCCGCAGGCCCACCTGCGGCACATCAAGCTCGCGCCGTCGGTCGAGGACGAGGTGGACCGCTGCGTCGAGTGCGGCTACTGCGAGCCGGTATGCCCGTCGCGGTCGATCACGCTGACGCCGCGGCAGCGGATCGCCCTGCGGCGCGAGATCCGCTCGGCCGAGCTGGCCGGCGACACCGTGACGGCCGACCGGCTGAAGCAGGACTACACGTACCCGGGTGTGCACACGTGCGCCGTCGACGGGATGTGCGGCACCGCCTGTCCGGTCGGCATCAACACGGGCCTGCTGGTCAAGCGGCTGCGCCGCGAGGACGTCGCCGCGCCGGTGAAGGCCGGGTGGACGGCAGCGGCGCACGGGTGGGAGGTCACGACGACGGTCGCCCGCACGGCGCTGACCGTGGTCGACGCCGTCCCGGCGCCGCTCGCACCGGTCGTCACGGCGCTCAACGCCGCGGCACGCACGGTGCTCGGCTCGGACACCGTGCCCCTGTGGAGCCCGGAGCTGCCGCGCGGCGGTGCGCCCCGACGCCGACCGGCACCGACGGGTGCGCCGGACGCGGTGTACCTGCCCGCCTGCGTCAACGTCATGTTCGGCCCCGCCGAGGGGCCCGGGGTGCAGGTCGCCTTCGAGGACCTGTGCGCCGCCGCCGGTCTCACCCTGCTGGTGCCGTCGGCGATCGAGCAGATGTGCTGCGGCACGCCGTGGTCGTCCAAGGGGATCACGGCCGGGCACGACGCCATGCGGGACGTGGTGCTGCCGGTGATCCGGCAGGCGACCGACGGCGGACGGCTGCCGGTGGTGTGCGACGCGTCGTCGTGCACCGAGGGCTTCCGGCACCTGGTCGAGAGCGACCCGACGCTGGACGTGCAGGTGCTGGACGTCGTGGAGCTCGTCGCCGACCGGGTGCTGCCGGCGCTGCCGGAGCTGGGCGAGTACCGCCGGCTGGACTCGCTCACGCTGCACCCGACGTGCTCGTCCACCCAGCTCGGGCTGAACCCGGACCTGGTCACCGTCGCCCGGGCGGTGGCCGACCAGGTGGACGTGCCGCTGGACTGGGGCTGCTGCGCCTTCGCCGGCGACCGCGGCATGCTCCACCCCGAGCTGACCGCGTCCGCCACCCGCCGGGAGGCCGCCGAGGTGGCCCGGCTCGGCGCCGAGGCCCATGCGAGCTGCAACCGCACCTGCGAGCTCGGCATGACGCGTGCCACCGGCCAGACCTACCGGCACGTCGTCGAGCTGCTCGCCGACCAGGTGCTCGGCACGGACCGGACCTGACCCGACCTGACCGCACCCGCGACCGCACCCAACCACGACACCCAGAACGGAACGCACAGAACCGACCGACCAGCACGGCCCGTCCGCACCACATCCAGCAAAGGAGCAGCGATGAACCCCGAGACGACCGCCCTTGTCCTGATCGAGTTCCAGCACGACTTCACCAGCGAGGGCGGCGCCCTGCACGGCGCGGTCCAGGGCGTGATGGAGAGCACCGACATGCTGACCCACGCGCGGGAGGCGCTCGAGGCGACCCGCGCCGCCGGTGCGACCGTGATCCACAGCCCGATCGCGTTCCAGAAGGGCTACTACGAGATCAACGCGCACCCGTACGGCATCCTCAAGGGCGTCGTCGACTCCAACGCCTTCGTCAAGGACACCTGGGGCGCGCAGATCGTCGACGACGTCGCTCCGGCGGACGGCGACATCGTCATCGAGGGCAAGCGCGGGCTGGACGCCTTCGGCTCCACCAACCTCGACTTCATCCTGCGGTCCAAGGGCATCAGCACCGTGGTGCTCGCGGGGTTCCTCACCAACTGCTGCGTCGAGTCCACCATGCGCTCGGCGTACGAGAAGGGGTTCGAGGTGATCACGCTGACGGACGCGGTCGGCGCCACCTCCGCCGAGGAGCACGCGAACGCCATCCGGTACGACTACCCGATGTTCTCCAAGCCCATGACCACGGCGGAGTACGTAGGCGCGCTGCGCGGCACGGCCGTCACCGCCGACTCCTCGCGCGGGTACTGACCTCGTCGCAGGCGACCGGCCGGCGCTCGGACCTTGTCCGGCCTGCCGACCGGTCGCCTGCTGCCCGTCCGACGGCGCCCGCCGGGGACGGGGTGCCGCGCCCGTCCACGGAGAGGTCCGCCATGCCCAGCACGTTCAACGGTCTGCCCCTGCACCCCCTGGTGGTGCACGCCGTGGTGGTGCTGGTGCCGCTCGCGGTCGTCTGGCTGCTGGTGCTGACGTTCGTGCCGCGGTGGCGGGACCGGTACGCGGGGCTCGGTGCGCTGGTGGCCCTGGTCGCGCTCGTGCTGACCCCGCTCGCCTCGGAGACCGGCGAGTCGTTGCAGGCCCAGATCGGTCCGGTGGGCGAGCACGCGGAGCTGGGCGACCAGCTGAAGTTCTTCGTCTTCCCCGTTGCGGTGCTCGCCGTGGCCCTGTGGTGGGTGACCCGTCGGGCGCGCTCCGGCCCGGTACTGGCCCGTCCGCTCGCGCTGACGCTCGCTGTCCTGTCCGTGGTCGCGAGCCTGGCCACGGGCTGGCAGGTGTACCGCGTCGGCGACTCCGGGGCCCGCGCGGTGTGGCAGC
Organism: Cellulomonas sp. NTE-D12; assembly: GCF_027923705.1. Taxonomy (NCBI): domain Bacteria; kingdom Bacillati; phylum Actinomycetota; class Actinomycetes; order Micrococcales; family Cellulomonadaceae; genus Cellulomonas; species Cellulomonas electrica. The sequence continues at coordinate 548,000 of NZ_AP026442.1, forward strand.
ACAGCACCAGCCAGCTGTCGAGCGTCGGCAAGGGCTGAGGCGCAAGGACCGCCCCGCGCCGCAGCGCTCGACAGGCGCTCGCGGCCGGATCGACGGATGGTGGTTGTCCCGACAGCGACCGGAGGGACCCGCACCATGAGCACCAACACCTTTGTCCGATCCCTGCACGACCTCGGTGCCGCCGCCTGGTTCGGTGGCGGCCTGATGGGCGCCATCGGCCTCAACGGTGCCTCCGAGGAGGTCGAGGACCCGCGTCAGCGCGTGCACACCGCGTCCATGGGCTGGGCGAAGTGGGCACCGGTGAACGCCCTGGCCATCGGCGCGCACCTGGTCGGCGGTGCCGGCCTGCTGCTGGCCAACCGCGGCCGCGTCCAGGCCCAGGAGGGCGTCACGGCCAACACCGTCGTCAAGACGGCGCTGACGATCGCGGCCCTCGGCACCACCGCCTGGAGCGGCATGCTCGGCACCAAGATCGCCAAGGGCTCCTCCGAGCCCGCGCACAGCGGCGTCACGCCGTCGTCCAGCACGTCCGACGAGGTGGCGGCGGCCCAGCGGCAGGAGCGCATCCTGCAGTGGGTCACCCCGGCACTGGTCGGCACGATCATCGTGCTCGGCGCCCAGCAGGGCGAGATGCAGCGGCCCACCCAGGTGTCGAAGGGGCTGCTCGGCCGCATCCTCGACTGACGCCGTACCGCTCGAGCCGAGGGGCGCCGCCGCTGCCGGGGGCGCCCCCCCGGCGTGCGACGGACGCTGCCCGGCCTCGCGGCTGAGCCGCTCTCGGCGGTCAGCCCCGACGCGTCGCGACAGGTGCCGGTCGCAGGCGCAGCCGCTGGGCGGCGGCGGCCCGTGCGCTGTCGGTGAGCACCGTGTACGCGGCCGGCTTGCGCCCACGCTCGCGGATGGTCCGGTCGAGGTAGTCCCGCAGCAGCCACATCTGCACCGGGTCCGACGTGGGGCGCACCGCGAGCTCGCGCTCCAGCTGGTGCGGCGTCAGCCCGAGGTCGCGCTGGATGTCGTCCCGGCTCAGGCCGGCGAGGTTGTAGCTCGCCATCAGCTCCTGGCTGGCCTGTGCGCGGTCGGCGCCGTTCAGGGACATGGGTCACACCGTTCTGTCGGGGTGGGTGGGGGACGGGACGGTCATGGCGGCGGCCCGCTCGCGGAGCCGGTGGAGCTGGGTGGACAGGGCGGCCTGCTGCTCCGAGGTCAGGTCGGCGAACACCTGGTCGACCGCCTGACGACGGGTGGTCAGCGCCGCTTGGTAGGTGCGTCGGCCGGCGGCGGTGAGGTGCACCAGCCAGGCGCGCCGGTCGTCCGGATCGGCGGCGCGGCGCACCAGCCCGTCGCGCTCCAGCGCGTCGACCGCCTCGGTGATGGTGCGCGGCGCCAGCTCGAGCGTCTCCGCGAGCACCGCCTGCCGTGCGGGACCGTCCGCCAGCGCGCCGAGCACACGGGTGCGAGCCACCGAGACGCCGTGCACCTGCAGCCGCGAGTCGAGCACGCGGCGGATGCGGGTGACGCACTCCACGAGCTCGTCAGCCAGGTCTGTCGTCTCCACGGACCGCCTCTCCGAGACCAGTGTAGTCCCACATGGTGAGGTACCTCACGGAATCCACCGCCGCCGTCGCGGCAGCACTGGCCCGGGTGCGACGGCCGGAGAAGACTGGCGGCAGGCGCCACCTCACCGGTGAGCGGGTCGCCGGTGTCCTCGGGCAGCGCCGCTGGACGGGCACGGTGGACGGAGGGTCATGAGCACGGAACAGCTCCAGCAGATGGCCACGGGCCGCGGCTTCATCGCCGCGCTGGACCAGAGCGGCGGCTCCACCCCCGGTGCGCTCAAGCGGTACGGCATCGAGACGTGGGCCGACGACGCGCAGATGTTCGAGCTGGTGCACGCGATGCGCTCGCGGATCATCACCAGCCGGGTGTTCGGCGGCGACCGCATCGTCGGCGCGATCCTGTTCGACCGGACCATGGAGAGCCAGATCGGCGGCATGGGCGCCGCCGAGTACCTGTGGCAGGTCAAGCACGTCGCGCCGTTCCTCAAGGTGGACAAGGGGCTGCTCGACGAGGCGGACGGGGTGCGGCTGATGAAGCCGATCCCTGACCTCGACGATGCCCTGAGCAGGGCGAACGGGCACGGGGTGTTCGGCACCAAGATGCGCTCGCTGGTGGTGCAGGCGGACAAGGCGGGGGTCGCGGCGATCGTCGACCAGCAGCTGGAGCTGGCGCAGCGGATCCTCGCGGCCGGGCTGATGCCGATCGTCGAGCCGGAGGTGGACATCCACAGCCCCACCAAGGGCCAGGCGGAGGACATGCTCCGCTCGGCGCTGCACGACGGGCTCGACCGGCTGCCCGGCGACGCCCGGGTGATGCTCAAGCTGACGCTGCCCGAGCAGGACGGCTGGTGGACACCGCTCGTCGAGCACCCGCACGTGCTCCGCGTCGCGGCCCTGTCCGGCGGGTACACCCGTGCGGAGGCGGTGCGGCGGCTGGCGCGGCAGGCCGGCGTGATCGCCAGCTTCTCGCGGGCGCTGACCGAGGGGCTGACCGCGCAGCAGTCCGACGACGAGTTCGACGCGGTGCTCGACGGCTCCATCCAGGCGATCTACGACGCGTCGCTGACCTGACCGGCGGCCCGGGACGCCCGCCCGGGCCGAACCACCCGGGGCGAACGACACGGCGCCGTCGTCGCGACACGCCGACGGCGGCGCCACGCTCGTTCTCAGAATCCTCTGAGAATCGGCTGGTGCCGTGGGCCCCATGACGACGAGCGCGCCGACCCCCACCGGCGCAGCGCGCCCGGCGACCGTCCGATGACGCCGCCGTCCCGCGGCTCCGCCCTGTACGCCGCCACGCTGGTCACCATCGGTGCGGCCGCCGGGGTCCGATTCTTCACCACGGCGCCGGAGCTGCACGCGGCCGCTGCGCAGGGCGCCGCCACGGGCGCACCGGTAGCGGCGGCGGCCGTCGCCACGCCGTCGTCCACCCCGACGGCGACCGGCAGCAGCCTCAGCTGGGGCCGCGGGCCGCACCCGTCGGCCACGCCGTCGCCGACGCCGTCGCGAACAACGACGGTCCCCACGCAGCGACCGTCCCCGACCGCGACCCCGACCCGGACCACGGCCCCTGCGCCCGCCCCGAAGCCCGCCGCTCCGGCACCCGCGGCGCCACCCCCCGCGCCGGTGACCACCGTGGTGGTCGGCTCCGCCGTGCAGACCCGGTACGGACCCGTGCAGGTGCAGGTGACGTTCACCGGCACCGCGATCACCGCGGCGCAGGCGCTGCAGGCGCCGTCCGGCGGCTACAGCAGCCAGGTCAGCGCGTTCTCCATCCCGGTGCTGTCCAGCGAGGCGGTCGCCGCCGGCTCGGCGAACATCGCGGCGGTGTCCGGGGCGTCCTACACGTCCGCCGGCTACCAGCAGTCGTTGCAGTACGCGATCGACCACCGCGGCTGACGTCGGCTCAGCGGACCGCCTCGCGCGCAAGCACCAGGTAGCAGCTGGCCGTCCACGTGTACGCGCGGTCCCGCAGCCCCTCGCCGGTCAGCGCGTCGAAGTTCTCCGCGAACCCGTGCGCCTCGCACAGCCGCCGGAACCGCGTGCTGACCTCGTCCGCCGGCCCGTCCCGGCCGGCCCGGCGCAGGCCGTCCACCAGGAGCATCGTCGACGGCGCCCAGATGGGCCCGCGCCAGTACCCGTCGGGCTCGTACTGCGGTGAGTCGGGCCGCTCGGTGGCCGGTCCCCACGGCGTGAGGAACGCGTCCAGCTGCTCGACCAGGGCGTCGACCACGTCGGCCGGCAGGTGCTCGGCGGCCAGCAGCGCGAGGTGGGGGAGCAGGCTGGTGGTGGTGCTGCCGCGACCCGACACGGGGTTCCGGGCCACCAGCGCCGAGCCGGTCCACAGCTGGTCCACCAGCGCCTCGGCGAGCTGGTCGCGCAGCGCCGCCCAGTCCGCGGCGGTCCGCCGGTGCGCACCGTCGGCCGCCGGGTCCGTGCCGGTCTCGGGCCCCGACCCCAGCTCGTCGGCCAGCCCGGCCAGCACGTCGAGCTGCACCACCAGGAACGCCGCGAGGTCCGGCGCCTCCACCACCCGGTCCGTGTCGAACATCGTCGCGTTGTCCCAGCCGCTGTCGTTGCCGTGCTGGTAGTGCGGCAGCACGTGCCCGGGCACGCGGCGGGACGTCAGCCAGAAGTCCGTCCACCGGACCAGCGCGTCGTACAGCTCGCGCAGCGTCGCGGCGTCCAGCGGCTCGTCGAGCGAGGCCCGCAGCCGGGCGACGGCCCAGCCGTGGATCGGCGGCTTGACGAAGTTGTGCAGCACCTCGGAGTGCGTCACCGAGTCCGGCAGCGCGCCCGTGGCGTCCTGGTGGTCGAACGGCAGGAGCAGCTGGTCGAGCGCCTCCGCCGGTCGGCCCGGCGCGAGGGCCAGCGCGTTGAAGCAGTGGTCCCAGCTCCACACCTTGTCCATCCAGTGCTTGGACATCAGCACGGCCTCGCGGCCCAGGAAGCCGGCGGGCCGCACGGTGGCGGACCACATCACGTACGCGGCGAGGGCGGCGGCGGGCGTCGAGCCGTCGCGCCACGGCGCCACCTGGTCGAGGTAGGTGGCGAAGTCGTGGGCGCTCGTCGTGACGACGTCGTCGAACGTCCGCCGCCGCCGGTAGGGGGGTCGGGCCGTCTCCAGCTCCTCGACGACGAGCTCCCACTCGTCGCCGACCACGGTGACGGTGCGGGTCGCCTCGCCCAGCGCCTCGGCACCGAGCACGTCCAGCTCGCCGGTCAGCGCCGTGATGCGGTAGCGGCGTCCCGTCTCGTACGACGTCAGCACCGCCGACCCGTCGATCGGGTCCCGGAACAGGTACAGGCCGGTGAACGGCGTCAGTGACGACGTCGGGTCGGCGAGCACCAGACCGAGCCCGCGACCCCGCAGCCGCACCGCGTCGACCGACTCGAAGGCGGCTTCGACGGTGCCCGCCGCGCCGCCCGTGGCCGCGTCATCGTCCGCCGTCCACGTCAGCACCCCCGGCGTCGCGGTCAGCGTCGTCGCGACCCGCTCCCCGGCCAGCGTCGGCACCAACCGCAGCACCGGGTGCATGCCGGTCTGGTGGGACACCAGGTGCACGTCGTCGGCCCGCTGGTGCAGCCCGATCACCGGCGACAGGTCCAGCCAGGAGCCGCGCCGGCTGAACGGCACCTCCTGCACGTCGAACAGCGGCCCGGCGTCCACCCCCGCGACCGCGGGACTCGTCGCGGCGCTCATCGGACCGGCAGCCAGACGCGCATCTCGCCAGGTTCACGTTCGGCCCACCGGTGGTAGGCGATCAACGGCAGGTCGAGGCGTTCGCCCTGGTCACCGGCCTGCGTTCCGTCGTACGGCCAGGTGCGTTCGGCCGGCGGGACGGCGGTGGCGGCGACGGTGACCCGGCCGTCCCGGCGGACCGGTGCGACGGAGGCGTCGACGACGAGGTCCGCGAGGTCGATCCCGGCCGGCACGTCGGTCTGCTCGGCGCACAGCACCAGCGGCCCGGCCTCGACCGCGACGCAGCCGCGGACGGCGTCGATCCGCCGGTCGGGCCAGGTCAGCCGGGGCGACACGTCGAGCCGGAGCGTCAGCTCGTCACCGGCCTGCAGCACGCGCACGACGGAGACCGACCGCCCGCCGTCGGCACCCAGCGGACCGTCCGGCGTGCTCAGCACGGCGTCCGGGCTCCACGCCGGCACGCGGAACGTCAGGGTGACCGGCGTGGCCGGTGCCTCCAGCACCCGCACCACCACGGCACCGTCGTCCGGGTAGGACGTCTCGACGTCCAGCGCCAGCGTGCTCCCGTCCGCGAGGGTCGTGCGGATGCGGCCGCCGGCATACTGCAGCAGCACCAGCTCCTGGCCGCGGACGGCCGCGGCGTAGGTGTGCCAGCTCGCGAGCGTCCGGGCGACGTTGGTGGGGCAGCACGACACGTCGAACCACGCCGCGCGGCTGCCGCCCTCGGCGCGGGGGCTGACCTGGTCGTCGTCGGACGGCTGGCCCGCCGCCCGCAGGTGCAGGGGGTTGGCGTAGAAGAAGGCCCGCCCGTCCGAGCGCGGGGAGGTGGCGACGACGTTGTACGACGTGCGCTCGATCAGGTCGGCGTACCGCATGTCACCGCTGGCCAGGAACAGTCGCCACGACACCATCGTCGACGCGATCCCCGCACAGGTCTCGCAGTAGGCGCGGTCCGGCGACAGCTCCCAGTCCTCGCCGAACCCCTCGTCCTGGTGCCGGCTGCCCATGCCGCCGGTCAGGTAGGTCCGCCGGGCCACGGAGCGCTCCCACTGCCGGACGACGGCGTCGACCAGCTCGTCGTCCGCGGTGTCGACGCCGACGTCGACCGCCGCTGCCGACAGGTACAGCGCCCGGACGGCGTGCCCGCGCCACACGTCTGCCTCGCGGATCGGCACGTCGTCCTGGAAGTACGCCCGGCCCAGCGGGATGTCGGCGAGGGTGCCGTGCCCGCGCCGGTCGAGGAACAGCCGCGCCTGCTCGGTGTACCGCGGCTCGTCCAGCGCCCGGCCCAGCTCGGCCAGGCCCACCTCGATCTCCGGGTGGCCGCAGATGCCCTGCACACCGTCGGCGCCGAACGTCGTGCACACGTGGTCCGCGGCCCGCCGCGCCGCCTCGACCAGGGCGTCCACGCCGCGGGTCCGCACCCGGGCGACCGCGGCCTGCAGCAGGTGGCCGGTGCAGTACAGCTCGTGACCCATCTCCAGGTCGGAGTACCGCGGCGGCTGGCCGGCGTGCCCGAAGCAGGTGTTCAGGTACCCGTCGTCGTCCTGCGCGGCGACCACCCGCGCGGTGAGCCGCCGGAACGCCGCCTCCGCCCGCTCGTCGCCGGTGCGGCCGGACTCCCAGGCCAGCGCCTCGAGCAGCTTGTAGACCTCGGAGTCGGAGAACTGCCAGCCGGGCCGGTCCGCCCCGGCGGTGCCGCGCGCGGCGACCCGGTCGAAGTTCGCGAGCCAGCCCAGCCGCTCCATCCAGCGCTCGCAGTGCTCGAGCGTCGCGTCGGCGTTGGTCCGCTGCAGCCCGGCCCAGAAGCCGTCGGTCAGGGCCACCTCGTGCAGGCCGAGCGGACGCAGCGCGCCGCGGGCGGGCACCACCGGTCGACCGCCCGTGGGGTCGAGCCGCCGGCTGAGGCCGGCGCGGTCGGCGTCGACGAGGTCCGAGGTCATGGGTGCAGAGCTCCGTTGTCGAGATGAGGGCACGTTGAGGGCACGAGCGGGCACGCCCCGGCGCGGCCGGGCGCCCACCTGAGCCGGTCAGTCCTTGATGGCGCCGGCGACCACGCCCGCGGCGACGTACCGCTGGGCGACCACCAGGAGGATCGCGGCCGGGATCGAGGCGATCACCGCGGTGGCCATGATCGAGTTCCACTCGGTGGTGTTGTTGCCGATGTACTTGTAGATGCCCAGGGTGATCGGGATCAGCCGGCCGTTCCGGTCGATGGTCGACGCGAAGATGAAGTCGGACCACGCCCACAGGAAGGCGAACAACGACACCGTGATGGCAGAGTTCCGGCTGATCGGCATGACGATCGACTGGAACATCCGCCACGTCCCGGCGCCGTCGATGCGGGCGGCCTGCATCAGCTCGTTCGGGATCCCGCTCATGAAGGCGGTGAACAGCAGCACGCCGAACGGCACCGCCACCGTCGAGTCGGCGACGATCAGGCCCCAGACGGTGTTGAGCATCCCGGCCTTGAGGTAGATGACGTAGAACCCCATCGACATCACCACGGCGGGGATCATCTGCACCACCAGCAGCACGAAGTTCAGCGCGCCGGCGCCGCGCGGCCGCAGCTTGGCCAGCGAGTACCCCGCCGGTGCCGCGATGGCCACGGTCAGCACCACGCAGCCGAGGCCCACCAGGAGACTGGTGCCGAGCGCGGGCAGCTGCTGCCGGAACACCGCCTGGTACCCCTCGACCGTCGGGTCCCAGGGGAACCAGTGCGGCGGTGTCGCCCGCATGTCCGACGTCTTCGTGAACGAGACGTTCACCATCCAGTAGACGGGGAACAGCATGACCGCGGTCAGGACCACGCCGACCGCCGTCCGCCAGCCGCTGCGCCTGCTCATGACTGCTTCTCCTGCCGGCGCTGGAGGTAGAGGTACACGAACCCGAACACCAGCGCGATGACGATGAGGACGTTGCCGATGGAGGCGGCCGGTGAGAACGCGGGCTGGCCGGTGCCGAACGCCTGCCGGTAGGACCAGGTGGCGAAGGTGGTCGAGGCGTCCGCCGGACCCCCCTTGGTCATGATCCAGATGATGTCGACGACCTTCAGCGTGTAGATCAGGCCGAGGAGGATCGTCACCGCGGACACGGGGCGCAGCAGGGGGAACGTGATCCGCCGGAACTGCTGCCAGCCGTTGGCGCCGTCCAAGGACGCGGCCTCGTACAGCTCCCCGGGGATGTTCTGCAGGCCCGAGTACAGGATCACCAGGTTGAACGGGATCCCCAGCCAGATGTTGGCGATGATCACCGACCACAGCACCCACTGCGGCGAGGTGAGCCAGTTGATCTGGCTGCCGCCGAACGCCTTGATCACCGAGTTGACGATGCCGTTGTCGCTGTTGAGCATCCACGCCCACGACGAGCCCGAGACGATCAGCGGCAGCAGCCACGGCACCAGGAACATGCCGCGCAGCACGCCGTTGAGCCGGAAGCTGGTACGGAAGAACACCGCCAGCGCCAACCCGATCGTGTACTGGAACAGGATCGACAGCAGCACGAAGAGAGCCGTGTTCACGGCCGCCTTCGCGAACGTGCTCGAGGCGACGATGTCCGAGTAGTTCTTCAGGCCCACCCAGGCGGCGTTGCCCTGGACGAAGGCCCGCGGCGTGTAGTCGTGCAGGCTCAGGTCGATGTTCCGGTACAGCGGGTATGCGTAGAACACGACGAGGTACACGATCAGCGGGGCGATGAACGCGAACGCCGCCCACCGGGTGCTGGCGGCGGGCCGACGGTCCGGCCGGACGGCAGGTGCGCCCGTGCGGGTCGCACCTGCCGTCCGTGCCGTCGTCCCGACCGTGGTGGTCAGGGATTCCATGAGGACAGTCCTTGCGTCGTGCCGGTCAGCCGCGACCGGGCGTCACTTGGTGGCCGCAGCGGCCTTCTGCTGGGCCGCCTTGAGGGCGTCGGCCGGTGTCGCCGAGCCGGACAGCGCGTTCTGCACGGCGGTCCACAGCTGCTCGGAGATCTTCGGGTACTTGGTGCCGAGGTTGTCGCTGGTACGGCCCTTGGCGGCCTTGACCGCGTCGACCCACGGCTGCAGCGAGGAGTCCTTGGCCAGCAGGGCGGTCTGCCCGTCGGCCGTCGGCGGGATGTAGTAGGCGAAGGTGGTCGCCGTCTGCACCATGCCGTCGGTGCTGGTCATGCAGTCGACGATCTTCTTGGTGGTCGCGTACCGCTTGGTGTCCTTCTGCACCGGCATCTCGATGAACTCGCCACCGGTCGGGGCCGGCGCGGCGCCGCCCGTCTTCGCCGGGATGGTGATCACGCCGGTCGGGAACTTCGCCTTCTTGGCGGCGTCCACCTGCCAGGTGCCGTTCTCACCGAACGCGAAGTCGCCGGTGAGGAACTCCTCCCAGGTGGTGTTCTGCGAGTTCTGGATGACGGAGTTCGGCGCCAGGCCCTGCTTGACCCAGTCGGTCCACAGCTGCAGCGCCGCGGTCGCCTCCGGCGAGTCCAGCTGGGTCAGCTTCGCGCCGGCCCCCCAGAACCAGGGGAGGAACTGGAACGAGCCCTCCTCGGTGCCGATGCCCGCGAACGTGATGCCCTTGTGGCCGGCGGCCTTCACCTTCTGCAGCGCGGCGGTCAGGCTGTCCCAGTCCTTGATGGACGTCGGGTCGATGCCGGCCGCGTCGAGGATCGTCTTGTTGTAGTAGAGGGCGAGCGTGTTGGCGCCGATCGGGATGCCGTACGTCTTGCCGTTCATCTGGCCGGCCGCGAGCAGGTTCGGGTCGATCTTCGAGGTGTCGAGGCCGAACTCGTCGGTGGTGGTGAGCATGCCGGTGTCCGCGAGCGTGGAGACCGCCGGGTTGTCCAGCAGGATCACGTCCGGTGCGGTGCCCTCCTGCGCGGCGAGCAGCGCCTGGTTGGTCAGGGCGGTGGTGTCGTACGCCGTGCGCTGCACGGTGACGCCCGCGGCGTCGCCGCAGGACTGGACGCGCTTCGCCCAGCTGGACGACGCGTCGTGCTGGGGGTACGGGTCCCACCAGGTGTAGGTCTTGCTGCCGCCGGCCGCGCTGGCGGTCGCGCCGCCGGCCGTGCCGGCGCTCGACGAGCAGGCCGCCAGGCTGGCGACCGTCACGGCGATGCCCAGCGCGCCGAGGGCGCGCCGGTGGGTGGAGATGCGCATCACGGGGTTCCTCCTTGAATCAGTGATGAGTGCAGCTGCGCCGGTGGGTGGGCCGCCGGCGCATGACGGTCAGCGGGCGCCGGTGGGCGGCGCCGCTGTGCTCCCCCTGTCCACGAGCTCCGGCGAGATGAACCGGACCACGTGCGGCTCTGTGCGTCCCGCCGCCGACTCGATCCGGCGGACCAGCTGGCGCACGGCCATCTGCCCCAGGCGGTCGGGTGCGCTCTCGATCGAGGAGAACGGCAGCGAGAAGGTGCGGGCGAACTCGTCGGAGTAGCGCCCGATGACGGACATGTCCTGGGGAGAGCCGAGGCCGCGCTCGCGCAGCACCGCGGGCAGCGCGGCGGCCGCCGCCTCGTTGTTCACCAGCAGGCCGGTGACGCCGGGGTGGGCGTCCAGCGCCGCGTGCAGGTCCCGCCCGACGTCCGGCTGGTGCGAGGAGCCGAAGATCGCGTGCAGCCTCACGTCGCGCAGCTCGGCCTCCTCCGCCGCCGCGTCCGCCAGGCGCCAGACGTAGGCACCGCCGCGCTCCACCACGTGCTCCGGCTGCGACACCAGCAGCAGCTCGCGGTGCCCCAGCCGGGCCAGGTGCTCGACCATGAGACGACCGGCCTCGGCGAAGTCGAGGTCGAACACGTCGAGGTGGCGGGGGTCGGCGGGGAGCCCGACGAGCGCGCCGGGCTGCTCGGCGGCCCGCAGCACCTCGAGCCGGTCGTCGCGGTCGGCGACGTTGAGCAGCACCACGCCGTCGACCATCCGCGAGTCCGTGATCCGCTTCAGCGCCCGGGCGCCGTCCGGCTCGGACACCAGCAGGATGTCGTAGCCCAGCTCCCGGGCGGTGTTGGAGACGCCGAGGATGTACTGCAGCATCGCCGGGGCGAACTCGTCCTCGAAGAACTGCGCGAGCAGGCCGATCACCTGCGTCTGCGCCGTCGCCAGCGCGCGTGCGCCGGCGTTGGGCGTGTAGCCCAGCTCCTCGACGGCGCGGCGGACGCGCTCCTGGATCTCCGACGACGTCGACTTCTTCCCGGACAGCACGTTCGAGGCCGTGCTGCGGGAGACACCCGCGAGGCGGGCCACGTCCCCGATCGTCGTCATCGTCCATCCTCACGGTGCGGCAGCGAACCGGTTCGCAGATTACGCACACGCGAGCGCGTCAGGCAAGCACGAATGTGGCGCCCGTCACGCCGGATCCCGACGCGCGGGAAGACCTTCCGGCGGCGATAGTGCGCCTGACCTGCAGCGACGTGTCGATCAGGCGCCCAAGAACTGACACCCTCGTTGTCGCGAACTCATCCGCCCGGATCGCCTCGGGCGCTCTCTCGCGGAGAACCGGTTCGCCACGGAGTCCGACGAAGGCGTCGACGCGCGCGAATCACGGCGAGGGCGTCGTCCCCCACGGCGACGCCCCGCCGCTGCGATCAGATCGCCGACCACCCGCCGTCGCACGGGATCACCGCGCCGTTGACGTTGCTCGCGTCGTCGGACAGCAGCCACGTGATCAGCGCGGCGAGCTGGTCCGGCTGCGCCACCGAGGTGACCATCGCCTGCATGAAGGGGCCGAGCACCGCACCGGCGTGCGCCGAGTGGAACGGAGCCTCGATGTTGGTCGCCACCGCGCCGGGCGCCACGGCGTTGCACCGCACCCCGTCGCCCTTGTAGAAGACGGCCGTCGCCTTGGTCAGCCCGTTCACCGCATGCTTCGAGGCCGTGTACGCGACGCCGGACGCCGAGGCCCGCAGGCTCGCCTCCGAGGACACGTTGACGATCGCGCCCTTGCCCGCCGCGAGCATCAGCGGCAGGACCGCCCGGGTGGTGCGCATGGGGGCGGTCAGGTTGATCCGCAGCACCCGCTCCCACGTCTCGTCGTCCACCTCGGCGGGCGGCAGGAACGCGTCCATGATCCCGGCGACGTTGGCCAGGCCGTCCACGCGCCCACCGGCCGCGGCGACCACCCGGTCCACCACCTCCTGTGCGGAGATGTCGCCCGGCACCGTGACGAACGTCAGCCCCGGGTCCTCCTCGACCAGCTCGGTCAGCCGGCTCTCCACGACGTCGGTCGCCACCACCGTGGCCCCCTCACGGGCCAGCCGGAGCGCCGTCGCCTTGCCGATGCCGGAGCCCGCCCCGGTGACGATCACCGTCCGGCCGTCGAACCGACCGGGTACCAGTGCAGCTGCAGGAGACATCGTCGTCCCTCTCGACGCGGGTCCGGACGACCCGGCCGGTCGCCCGCCCTCAGTGCCGACGCTAGGAGTGCCGGAGGGTACCGACAAGCGGTCCCACCACCCCGTCGGGGTGAAGCCCGCGGGCGTGGCGCCCGGTGCGCGCGGGCCGCTCGCGGGAGGGCCCTTCGGCCCTGGCGGTCCTCTGACCAGCGAGAAACGCTGGAGGGGTCACCAGACCGCAACGGAGCGTTCGGAGGACGGGCGATGAAGGCACTCGTGGTGTACGAGTCGATGTTCGGCAACACCCAGCAGATCGCGCAGGCCGTGGCGGCCGGTCTCGGCAAGCACGTCGACGTCGAGGTGACGGAGGTGGGCCTGGCGCCTGACGAGATCTCCGCCGAGCTGGACCTGCTCGTGGTCGGCGCACCGACGCACGCCTTCGGCATGAGCCGCGCCAGCACCCGCGCCGATGCCGTCAAGCAGGCGCCGGGCGGCACGATCGTCTCGACCGGCCGGGGTGTCCGCGAGTGGCTGGAGACGGTGCACCCGGGTGGCGTCGGCACGATGGTCGCCGCCTTCGACACGCGTGTCCGGGCGCCGCTGCCCGGCTCCGCCGCCCACAAGGTCGCCAAGGCGCTGCAGCGCCTGTCCTTCCCCGAGGTGTCCGACCCGGAGACGTTCTGGGTGAAGGACAGCACCGGCCCGCTCAAGGACGGTGAGCTGGAGCGCGCCGAGCGCTGGGGTGCCGACCTGGGGCTGTTGGTGAACAGCCGCTAGGCCGCACCCGCGTCGGCCGTCAGCTCGCGCTCCGCGCCAGCCGCTCGCCGTCACAGCCCGACGAGCAGCGGCCGCCTTGCCGCGGCCCGGGTGCGCAAGGCTGCAGCCCGATCGAGACGGCGAGACGCCCTGGACCACCGAACGGTCCGGGGCGTCTCGTTGTGACTGGTGCCTGCTGCGTCAGCGCAGGACGGCGGCCAGCACCCCGGTGACCAGGAGCGTGGCGAGCGACCAGGCCACCACGCTGCCGACGACGTAGCCGACGAAGGCGAGCCGTCCGGCCCGGTCAGGGCCGTAGCTGGGGGTGCGGCCGAAGTAGATCTGCTCGCCGAGGTCGCGGATGCGGGCGGCGGCACGGCGGGCGAGCTGGGGCTCGACGCGCGCCAGGGACAGCGTGGTCATGGTGGTGCGCTCCTTGTGGGTGCGTGGCGACGGGTGCCGGGGTTGCCGACGTGTCCCATGGTCGCGGGACGCCACCATGATGTCATGGGCGTTAAGGCCTATGACTCATGACCTGCCTGGTCGGACGCGAATCTCGCTGCTCGGGACACCGCGTCCCGCGGTGCGGTCAGCTCGTCGCGCGATCCCGTCCGAAGGCGTCGCCGAGGATCGACTCGGTGTGCAGCGCGCACACCCACGTCCCGTCCCGCCGGACCCAGGTCGAGGTGTCCGCGGCGTCGAGCGAGACGTCCTCCCCGTCCACCTCGAGGTCCTCGTGCACCCGGTACGCGACGACGGCGACGTCGTCCGCCACCCTGTGCGCCACCACGTCCGTGATCTCGTACGAGCGCAGCACCCAGCTGTCCGACATCAGCATCGACGTGAACATCGCCCGGTCGATCGTCGCGGCACCGCTGGCCCCGGCCACCATGGTCGGCTCGTCGCACAGCGCGGCGGCCGCCGCGGCATCCCGCTCCACCATCGCGTCCCAGAACCGCTCCTCCAGCGATCGCATCAGCCCGGTCAGCTCGTCGTCCGCCATCTCGACCCCTCCCCGATGTCGTCGCGCGCCCGACGGGTGCGCCGCCGGGCCAGCATCGCGCCGACCACCGACACACCACCTCAGCCGCCGGCCGTACCGTCCTCGAACCAGGCGGGCGTCGGTTCGAGCAGCTCCGCGAGCCAACCGGGCACCGCGTCGGACCACTCGGCCGCCTCCTGCGGTGGTGCGCCGTGCAGCGCCCGTCGCCACGCCAGCGCGCGCCCGACGCACCCTGTCCACGCCGCGAGCCGGGCCAGTCGCACCCCCTCGGGTCCCTCGACCTCCCACCCGGACAGGTAGGCGTCGCGCGTCGCGCGCAGCGCGGGGTGGTCGGTGGGCAGCCCCGACGTGGCGGCCATGCTGCGCAGCGTCACCAGGAGGCTGGTGAAGGGGTGCGCGACGCAGGCATCTCCCCAGTCGAAGAACCGGTCGGGGCGGCCCGGTCGGTCAGCGGGCAGCACGTTGCCGGGGTGCAGGTCGTCGTGCTGCACGCTGACCGGCTCGCGCCCGAGCGTGCCGCCACCGGCCGCGAGCTCGGCGCAGGCGTCCGCGAACGCCGGCCGCAGGCGCAGCAGGGCGGCCCGGACAACGCCGTCGAGCGGCAGCAGCGGGTCGTCCAGCAGCTCGTCGAGCAGCGCGGGCAGTGCCGTGGGTCGATGGTCAGGGACGCCGAGCGCGAGCAGCTCCGGGGTGTGCGCCGCCACCGCCCGCTGCAGGCCGGCGTACCGGCGCACGAAGCGGGTCCAGCCCGCCGGTTCCGCCCCGTCGGCCCGCTCACGCAGCGGCGTCCCACCGTCCGGCAGCAGCAGCCAGCCCTCGTCGTCGTCCGTCGCCAACGGGGTGAGCACCAGGTCCGGGACCCACGCCGCGAGGGCCCGGTTCAGCGGCGCTTCGTAGCCGGTCCGGCCGCCGCACGCCTTGACCCACACCACCCCGCGGTCCACCGGTAGCCGGTGCACCGCCGACCAGGGCCGTCGCTTGACCAGCTCCGGCGTGCCGGTGGGCGCCGTGCCGAGCTCGAGCAGCCGGTCCGTCGCCCACGCCAGTGCGCGGTCGGTCGGTCCAGCGCTCGCCACCCCAGGCCGCATGGCGCAGACGGTAACCGCGCTCCGCCTGGTCCGGCGCGGATCCAGCGGGCCGAACCGACGAACGAGGCCCGGCCGTCCACCCTCCGTGGACGACCGGGCCTCGTCGGACCGGGTGCTGCTCCGGCCGCGATCAGGCCGCGATCAGGTCGAACGCGTTCCCCTCGGGGTCGGTCAGCGTGACCCACCCGCTGCCGGCGCTGACGCCGCCGAGGCGGCGGGCGCCGAGCCGCACCAGTCGCTCGGACTCGCGCAGCAGGTCGGCCGTCACCAGGTCGAGGTGCAGGGCGTTGCGGGCCGGTCGGCCGTCGGTGACCTGCTCGAAGACGATGCGCGGCAGACCCTGCGCGGCGTCGTCGAGCAGCTCGGCATGCGCCGACGAGGCGCCGGGGGCGACGTCACGGCCCAGCGCGGCGGCCCAGAAGAGGGCGGTCGACTGCGCGTCGTAGGCATCGAAGGTCAGTCCACGGAAGGTGGCCATGGGGATCTCCTCACGGTGGGAAGGGTGGTGGGGGAGGGCGGTCGGCGGGAACGTGCCGGGCGGCCACCGGGACGGGTCAGGCGCCCGCCCCGTACTGCGCGAGCAGCGACACCGGCTGCCAGTCGCGCCAGGTAGCCACGCGCTCCTCGTAGTCGGCCGTGGCCATGCCGAGCGGCGCCGCGCCGAAGAAGACGCGCAGCGGCGGGTTCTCGGCGTCGACCACCCGGAGCAGCGCCTCGGCCGTGTCCCTCGGGTTGCCTCGGTCGGCCACCCGGGTCGCGCGCCAGGCCGCCGCCTGGGCGTGCGCCTCCTCGTAGGCCGGCAGGGGCGCGGCCTGCCGGGCCGACGGGCCGGCGAAGTCCGTGGCGAACCCGCCCGGCTCGACCAGAGTCACGTGGATGCCGAACCCGGCGACCTCCCGGGCCAGCGACTCGCTGAACCCCTCGAGCGCCCACTTGGAGGCGTGGTACGCCCCGATGCCGGGGGCAGCGACGATCCCGCCGATCGAGGACACCTGCACGATGTGCCCGCCGCCCTGCTCGCGCAGGTAGGGGAGCGCAGCCTGGGTGACCCAGAAGGCGCCGAAGAGGTTGGTCTCCAGCTGGTCGCGCAGCTCGGCCTCGGACAGCTCCTCGATGAAGCCGAACTGCCCGTAGCCGGCGTTGTTCACCACGACGTCGAGGCGGCCGAAGTGCTGGTGTGCCTGCGCGACGGCGGCGAGGTCGGCGTCTCGGTCCGTCACGTCGAGCTGGATCGGCAGCACCGCGTCGCCGAAGCGCTCGACCAGGTCGTCGAGGGTGGAGACGTCACGGGCGGTGGCGGCGACGCGGTCCCCGCGCTGCAGGGCGGCGACCGCCCACTCGCGGCCGAAGCCGCGGGACGTGCCGGTGATGAACCAGGTCTTCATGGTGGTTCCCTTCGAAAGATGCCGACGCTGCGCCGGTGGGCACGGGGTGCGGGCTGCGGGCTGCGACGGGGTGCCGGTGGCCGAGCGGGGACCGGCGGTCGACGCTCCGACCGGGTACGCGTACCCTGTAACGGAGGCGACTATCGTTTGTGGTCACCACCATAAGCGGAGGTTCCTCCGGTACGCAAGGGCAATTGCCCGCCGAGCACGCAGGACGACGACCCGCAGGACGACGACGCAGGACGACGACGAAGGAGCAGCACTCGTGAGCACCGCAGCAGCCCGGCCGCAGCGCGCGGACGCGCAGCGCAACCGCGAGAAGCTGCTGGTGTGCGCCGCCACGGCACTCGCGCACGACGGCGACGTGCCGCTGGAGTCGATCGCCGAGCAGGCCGGGGTCGGCATCGGGACCCTGTACCGGCACTTCCCCAACCGGAACGCGCTGGTCGAGGCGGCCTACCGGCAGGAGGTCCAGCAGCTGTGCGACGCGGCGCCGGCCCTGCTCACCCCCGACCGGTCCGGCGTCGACGCGCTGCGCGAGTGGATGGGGCGTTTCGTCCGCTACGCCGCCGCCAAGCGCGGCATGGGCGCGGCGCTGCGCGCGGCGGTCGGCTCCGACTCGCCCCTGTTCGGCGAGACACGCGGCCGGATCGTCGACGCGATCGGCGTGCTCCTCGCCGCCGGCCAGGCCGACGGCTCCGTCCGCCCGGACGTCACCGCCGAGGACGTGATGTGTGCGATGTCGGCCGTCTGGATGGTCCCGGACGGCGACAGCTGGGCGCCGCAGGTGCGCAAGCTGCTCGACCTCGTCGTCGACGGCCTCCGCTTCGGCGCCCCCGCCTCCGACTGACCGCCCGGGCCGCGTCGGCTAGTCCGCCACCGCGTCGTCGTCCGCCTCGAGCTCCTCGAGGACCTCGAACGGCGACTCCACCTCGCCCCGCCAGGCCTCGACGCCTTCCCGCACCGCCAGCGCCGCCACCACCAGCGCCGCCACCGAGTCCGCCCACTGCCAGTGCAGCAGGCTGTTCGCCAGCAGGCCCACCAGCACGGTGCCCGACAGCTGCATGCACACCAGCAGCTGCCGGGAGTCGGCGACGACGCTCGCCGAGCCCAGCTCCCGCCCGGTGCGCCGCTCCAGCCACGCCAGCACGGGCATCGTCACCAGGCTGAGCGCCGCGATCCCGATGCCGACGGTGCTGTGCTCCACGCGCTGCACACCCGTGAGCGTGAGCACCGACTCGACCGTGACGTAGGCCGCGAGCAGGAAGAACGCCACGGCGACCAGCCGGGCGGTCAGCGCGTCCCACCGTTCGGGGTCGCGCCTGCTGAACTGCCAGGCGACGGCGACGGCGGACAGCACCTCGACCACGGAGTCCAGCCCGAACCCGAGCAGTGCCGCCGACGACGCGGCCGCCCCGGCGCCGATCGCCACCGCCGCCTCGAGCACGTTGTACGTGATGGTGGTGGCGACGATCCGACGGACCCGACGGTGCAGCACGGCCCGCCGTTCGGCGCCGAGCGTCGGGCGGGCGGGGACGGGCGTGGTCACCGGGGGAGGGTCCATCGCCGGAGCCGCGGTGTCCAGCCGGGCGTCGTCGCCGCGGGCCTCAGTCCTCCGCGGCACGCTCCTGCGGGACGATCGGTGCCGGCTGCGGACGCTTCGGCCTGCGGGCGTCCCCGCTCGACGACCGCCGCAGCCGCCGTGTCGCCCACGGGTAGGCGTGCACCCGCAGCCAGCGGGCATCGGCCCGCAGCTGCTCCACGCGGGGGACCGGCGGCAACGGTGCCAGCGGGTCGTCCCAGTCGTCCCGGTCCGGCGGCAGCCCGAGCGCGACCAGAGCCGCCTGCGCCACCCGCGCGTGCCCGTCGGTGGTCAGGTGGATGCGGTCGTCGGCCCACATCCGCCAGTCCGCCAGGGAGCGCATGCCCCACAGGTCCACCACGTGCGCACCGTTACGGCGCGCGATCGACCAGATGTGGGTGTTGTACACGCCCACGCGCGGCCGGATCCGGCGCACCAGCGGGCTCTCCTTGGTGTCGTACCCGGTGCCCAGCAGCACCTCGATGCCGGCGGACCGCAGCTTGCGCACGGCGTGCTCGAGGTCACGAGCCAGCCGGTCCGGGTCGCCGGTGGGGCGGAGCAGGTCGTTGCCGCCGCCGACCAGGCTCACCAGGTCCGGCTTCAGGTCGAGCGCCACCGGCACCTGCTCCCGCAGGATCGGGCGCAGCAGCCGGCCGCGCACCGCGAGGTTCGCGTACTCCAGCGGCTGCTCACCCGCGGCCGTCCGCCGCTCGGACAGCCGGGACGCCAGCACGTCGGCCCAGCCGCGCTGCGGGGCGTCCGGACCTGCCGGGCTGTCCCACAGGCCCTCGGTGAACGAGTCGCCCAGGGCGACGTACCGGGTCCAGGGGGGAAGGTGGTCGCGCACCGGGACATCTTGCACACGCGTACCGACGCCGTGCAGGCCTCCGGCGCACCGGTCGGCTCAGGGCAGCTGCCAGTCCACGGGGTCGGCGCCCTGGGCCACCAGCAGCTCGTTGACCCGGGAGAACGGACGCGAGCCGAAGAAGCCGCCGTGCGCGGACAGCGGACTGGGGTGCGCGCTGCGGACGATCGGCACGTCGCCCAGCGCCGGTGCCAGGGTCTGCGCGTCCCGACCCCACAGCACGGCGACCAGCGGCCCGCCACGCTCGACGAGGGCCGCGATCGCCCGGTCGGTCACCGCCTCCCAGCCCTTGCCCCGGTGCGACGCGGGCGCGCCGGCCCGCACGGTGAGCACCCTGTTGAGCAGCATCACGCCGCGGTCGGCCCACGGGCTGAGATCGCCGCAGCTCGGCCGCGGCACGCCCAGGTCGTCGACCAGCTCCCGGAAGATGTTGTCCAGCGAGCGGGGCAGCGGTCGCACGTCGGGCTGCACCGAGAACGACAGGCCCATCGGGTGGCCCGGCGTGGGGTAGGGGTCCTGCCCGACCACCAGCACGCGCACCTGGTCCAGCGGCCGCGTGAACGCCCGCAGCACCGCGTCGCCGGCCGGCAGGTAGGTGCGGCCGGCGGCGAGCTCGGCGCGCAGGAAGTCGCCGGCCGCACGGATCTGCGGCTCGACGGGTGCGAGGGCCGCCGCCCATCCCGGGTCGATCAGCTGGTCGAGCGCTGCGGGTGCCACGGTCCGCACGGTACCCAGTGCAGCAGGTACGCACGCGGGTGCCCGCGGAGCGGCGGCCGCGAGGCGAATGACACCGGTGTCGTTCGAGCCGTACGCTGGGCGCCGGTACGACGAGAGGGGACCGGCATGGACGTCGCAGCAGCGCGCAGCCTCACCGTGGAGCTGTCGGAGCCGGTCGAGGGCTCGACGGGCCTCAGCGAGCGGGACCAGCAGGTCCTCACGTTCGAGCGGCAGTGGTGGAAGTACGCCGGTGCCAAGGAGCAGGCGGTCCGCGAGCTGTTCGACATGTCGGCGACGCGGTACTACCAGGTGCTCAACGGGTTGCTGGACGACCCGGCGGCGCTCGCGTTCGACCCGATGCTGGTCAAGCGGCTCCGTCGGCTGCGCTCGTCCCGCCAGCGGGCCCGCACGGCCCGTCGGCTGAGCGCCGACGCGTGAGCGCGGGGCGCGCGGGGTTCACGGACTGAGCCGTTAGCCTTCTCGCCGTGAGCAAGGCCGCCTACCCGTACCCCGCCGACGAGTTCGACGCGCAGCCGGATGCGGGCGCACCCCGCGGCGTGCACCGCGCTCCCCGCTCGGCATGGAGCCGCTGGTGGCCCTTCCTGCTGGTGATCGTCCTGGTGCCGCTCCTCGCCTGGGGTGCCGTCACGTGGATGTCCAACCACGGCGGTCTGCCCAACCTCGCCGTCCCGGCCGTGACCGAGACCCCCGCCGAGTCCCCCTCGGCCGCCGAGTCCGGTGCCGCCACCGCCAGCGCGCCCGCGTCCACGGCGCCGAGCAGCGCACCGGCCAGCCCCCCGGCGTCGTCGTCCGGCACGGTCGACAAGGCAACCCCCGTGAAGGTGCTGAACGCCTCGGGCCTCTCGGGTGCCGCCGCGACCGCCGCCACCAAGCTGACCAAGGCCGGGTTCACCTCGGTCACCACGGGCAACAGCCCCAGCAGCACCAAGCAGAGCGTCGTCTACTACGCCACCGCGGCTCAGCAGCAGACGGCCGCGCTCGCGGCGTCGACGCTGGGCATCAGCACCGTCACGCTGTCGGCCGCGCAGGCCGGCACGGGCATCACGGTGGTGCTGGGCTAGCAGCCGCTGGGGGGCTCCCGACGGAGTCCTCGTCGTGCCGCTGACGACCGTCGGCGGCTTGCACTCTCCAGGGTCGAGTGCTAACCATTGGGCTAGCACTCTCCTGGTGAGAGTGACAGAAGTACCGGCCGTCAGATGAGGGCCGTCAGCCGCGGGACGTGACTGCGGACGGCGGGCCCGTCCGTCGCGGGCATCGGACGGCCACCCCCAGAACCCAGCAGAAGGATCGATAGCCCCATGGCCAAGATCATCGCCTTCGACGAGGAGGCCCGTCGCTCCATGGAGCGCGGCCTGAACATCCTCGCCGACACCGTCAAGGTCACCCTCGGCCCCAAGGGCCGCAACGTCGTGCTCGACAAGAAGTGGGGCGCGCCGACCATCACCAACGACGGCGTCTCCATCGCCAAGGAGATCGACCTCGAGGAGCCCTTCGAGAAGATCGGCGCCGAGCTCGTCAAGGAGGTCGCCAAGAAGACCGACGACGTCGCGGGCGACGGCACCACCACCGCCACCGTCCTGGCCCAGGCGCTCGTGCGCGAGGGCCTGCGCAACGTCGCGGCCGGCGCCAACCCGATCGCGCTGAAGCGCGGCATCGAGAAGGCCGTCGAGGCCGTCACCACTCAGCTCCTGGCTCAGGCCAAGGAGGTCGAGACCAAGGAGGAGATCGCCGCCACGGCCGCCATCTCCGCCGGCGACCAGGCGATCGGCGACCTGATCGCCGAGGCCCTCGACAAGGTGGGCAAGGAAGGCGTCATCACCGTCGAGGAGTCCAACGCGCTGGGCCTCGAGCTCGAGCTGACCGAGGGCATGCGCTTCGACAAGGGCTTCCTGTCGGCGTACTTCGTCACCGACCCGGAGCGCCAGGAGGCTGTCGTCGAGGACGCGTACGTCCTCCTCGTCGAGTCCAAGATCTCCAACGTCAAGGACCTGCTGCCGCTGCTGGAGAAGGTCATCCAGGCCGGCAAGCCGCTGTTCATCGTGGCGGAGGACGTCGAGGGCGAGGCCCTGGCCACGCTCGTCGTCAACAAGATCCGTGGCACCTTCAAGTCCGTCGCCGTGAAGGCCCCGGGCTTCGGCGACCGCCGCAAGGCGATGCTGCAGGACATGGCGATCCTCACCGGTGGCCAGGTCGTGTCCGAGACCGTCGGTCTCAAGCTCGACACGGTCGGCCTCGAGGTGCTGGGCCAGGCCCGCAAGATCGTCGTGACGAAGGACGAGACGACGATCGTCGAGGGTGCCGGCGACGCGGCGCAGATCCAGGGTCGCGTGACCCAGATCCGTGCCGAGATCGAGAACTCGGACTCCGACTACGACCGCGAGAAGCTGCAGGAGCGCCTCGCCAAGCTCGCCGGCGGCGTGGCCGTCATCAAGGCGGGTGCGGCCACCGAGGTGGAGCTCAAGGAGCGCAAGCACCGCATCGAGGACGCCGTGCGCAACGCCAAGGCGGCCGTCGAGGAGGGCATCGTCGCCGGTGGTGGCGTGGCCCTCATCCAGGCCGGCAAGCTCGCGTTCGAGAAGCTCGAGCTCGAGGGTGACGAGGCGACCGGTGCGCAGATCGTCCGGCTGGCGATCGAGGCCCCGCTGAAGCAGATCGCGATCAACGCCGGCCTCGAGGGCGGCGTCGTCGCGGAGAAGGTCCGCAACCTGCCGACCGGTCACGGCCTGAACGCCGCGACCAACCAGTACGAGGACCTGCTGGCCGCCGGCGTCAACGACCCGGTCAAGGTCACGCGCTCGGCGCTGCAGAACGCGGCGTCCATCGCGGCGCTGTTCCTCACCACGGAGGCCGTCGTCGCCGACAAGCCGGAGAAGTCGGCCCCGGCCGGCCCCGGCGGTGGCGAGGACTTCGGCGGCGGGTTCTGATCCGCTGAGAGCTCGTTGAGCAGTACCGGGCGGCGCGTGCGCCGCTGAACGTCGAGGGGCCGGTCACCTGCGGGTGGCCGGCCCCTCGTGCGTGTGCGCTGGTCCTGGTCGGTTGTCCAGGTGCGGGCTGTGGAACGGCTGTGTCCACTGAAATTCTTGCTGACTCTTGCTGCAAGGACTTGCTGCCGGATACCGTGCGATCCGTCCGAATCTGCGCACACCGACGTGTGCTGGACCAGAAGGTCGACGATGACTGCTGCTCGCGCACGCTCCCGCACGTCCCGATCACTGCTGGCCCTGCTGGCGGCGGCCGCCCTGACCGTCACCGGCCTGGTCGCGACGCCCGTCGCACCCGCCGCCGCTGCCCCCGGGGTGGTGACCCTCGTCGGCAGCCTGCAGAGCAAGGCCGGGTGCGCGAACGACTGGGACCCGAGCTGCGAGGCGACGGACCTCGCCCCGACCGGCAAGGCCGGCGTGTACGCCGCCGACCTGACGCTGCCGGGCGGCTCGTACGAGTACAAGGTCGCGTTCGACCGTGGGTGGGACGGCGCCGTCGGGCTCGACGGGGGAGCGGCGAACATTCCCCTGGTCACCGGTGGGACGGAGCAGCTGCGGTTCTCCTACGACGTCAGCACGCAGCGCGTCACCGTGACGCCGCTCGGCCTGGCGGCGGGGTACACGGCTGCCGACGACGGCCTCGTCGGGAGCCCGGTGCGGGAGGCGGGCAGCGGGAACCAGTACTACTTCGTGATGACGGACCGGTTCGCCAACGGCAGCACGGCGAACGACACGGCCGGGCTGGGGACGGACCGGCTGGTGTCCGGGTTCGACCCCACCGACAAGGGCTTCTACCACGGTGGTGACCTGGCCGGCCTGACGTCGAAGCTCGACTACGTCCACGGCCTGGGGACGACGGCGATCTGGCTGACGCCGTCGTTCAAGAACAAGCCGGTGCAGGGCACCGGTGCCGACGCGTCCGCGGGGTACCACGGGTACTGGACCACCGACTTCACGCAGATCGACCCGCACCTGGGTACCAACGACGAGATGAAGACCATGATCGCCGACGCCCACGCCAAGGGGATGAAGGTCTACTTCGACATCATCACCAACCACACGGCGGACGTGATCAGCTACGCGCAGAACCAGTACGGGTACGTCAGCCAGGCGGACAAGCCGTACAAGGCGGCCGACGGGACCGTGATCCCGGACATCGGTGCACTGGCGAACTCGCCGAGCTTCCCGACGTTCGACCCGGCGACGTCGTTCCCGTACACGCCCGTCGTCGCGCCGGCCGATGCGAACGTCAAGGTCCCGTCCTGGCTGAACGACGTGACGCTGTACCACAACCGCGGCGACTCGACCTACACCGGGGAGTCGACGACGTTGGGCGACTTCTCCGGTCTGGACGACCTGATGACGGAGAACCCCAAGGTCGTCAGCGGCATGGAGCAGATCTACGAGTCCTGGATCGACCTCGGCATCGACGGCTTCCGCATCGACACCGCGAAGCACGTGAACTTCGAGTTCTGGAAGGCCTGGACGCAGCCGGTGCTCGACTACGCCCACACGCACGGCAAGCCCGACTTCTTCATGTTCGGCGAGGTGTACGACGCCGACTCGGAGAAGACGGCGCCGTACGTGCGGGACACGGCGATGAGCTCGGTGCTCGACTTCTCCTTCCAGTCGGCGGCGACCAGCTACGCCAAGGGCGGGTCCGCCAAGTCGCTGCAGGCGCTGTACGCGTCCGACGACCGGTACACCACCACGCACTCGTCGGCCGATGCGCTGCCGACCTTCCTCGGCAACCACGACATGGGCCGCATCGGCTACTTCCTGGCCGGGCAGCCCGACCCGATGGCGCGCGACGAGCTCGCCAACGACCTGATGTTCTTCTCCCGCGGCCAGCCGATCGTCTACTACGGCGACGAGCAGGGCTTCGCCGGCACCGGCGGTGACAAGGACGCCCGCCAGGACATGTTCGCGACGCAGACCGCGTCGTACGCCAACCAGCCGCTGGTCGACGGGACGACGGCCGGGTCGAAGGACCGCTACGACACCACCTCCGTCCTCTACCAGCACATCGCCGCGCTGTCGGCGCTGCGGTCCGGCAACCCGGCCCTGGCCCACGGCGCCCAGATCGAGCGGTACGCGCAGGACGGCACCGGGGTGTACGCGTTCTCGCGGGTGGACCGCACCGAGAAGGTGGAGAACCTGGTCGCGGTGAACAACGCCGCGACCTCGCAGACGGTCACGTTCACCACCCTGACCCCGGGCGCGAGCTACACCGCGCTGTACGGCGGTGGCTCCGGCGTGACGGCCGACGGGTCCGGCAAGGTGACGCTGACCGTCCCGGCGCTGTCCGCCGTGGTGCTGCGGGCCGACCGGCAGGTGGCCGCGGTGCCGTCCCGCACGCTGTCGGTGTCCGTGCCGAGTGCCGGTGCCGGGGTGTCCGGGCTGACGCCGGTGGCGGCCGACGCGACCGACGGGTGGGGCGAGACGAGCTTCGCGTACCGGGTGGTCGGGTCGGGGACCTGGACCGGGCTCGGCACGGCGGAGAGCGGTGCGCCGCAGGTGTTCGCCGACGTGTCCGGGCTCGCACCCGGCACGCTGGTGGAGTACCGCGCCGTGTCCGTCGACGCGGCGGGCGACCGCGTCGCCTCCTCCACCTACGCCTCGGTGGGCAACCGGGTGGACGGGGTGGTGGCCGGGGGCGGCACGGGGACCACGCTGCAGGTGAGCGTGCCGGGCAGCTTCAACGCGGCCGTGGGCTGCGCCGGTGACTGGGCGCCCGACTGCTCCGCGATCGCGCTGACCAAGCGGGCCGACGGCGTGTACGCCGGCACGTTCACGCTGCCCGCCGGCTCGTACGAGTACAAGGTGGCGATCGGCGGCAGCTGGAACGAGAACTACGGCGCCGGCGGCGTGCCGGGCGGGGCGAACATCGCGTTCACCACCGCCGGCGGGCCGGTGACCTTCTACTACGACGCGACGACGCACTACGCGCAGAACACCGCGCAAGGGCCGATCGTCACCGCACCCGGCTCGTACCAGTCGGCCATCGGTTGTTCCGCCGACTGGGCGCCGGACTGCATGGGGTCGTGGCTGGAGGACCTCAAGGGTGACGGCGTGTACACGTTCACCACGTCGGCGATCCCGTCCGGGTCCTACCAGGCGAAGGCCGCAGTCGGGCTCAGCTGGTCGGAGAACTACGGCGCCGGCGGCGTGCCCGGTGGCCCGAACATCGACTTCACCGCGACCACCGGCAAGCAGGTGACGTTCTCCTACACCGCGGCGACGCACGTGCTGACCATCGTCAACAGCAGCCCGCCGCTGCCCGGCACCGGGCAGGAGCTGGCGCAGTGGGTGGACGCCGGCACGGTGGCGGTGCCGCCGTCGCTGGTGCCGTCAGGGACCGATCCGGCCGCGCTGACGTGGACGCTGCGGTCGTCGCAGGCGGGCGACCTGGCCGTCACCGACGGCTCGCTGTCGGGCACGGGGACCGCGCTGCCGCTGTCCGTCGTGGCCGGCGGCCTCACCGCCGACCAGCTGCACCGGTTCCCCGCCCTCACCGGGTACCTCGCGCTGCACGTCGGTGCGGACCGAGCGGCGGTCGCCGCGGCGCTGACCGGCCAGCTGCGGCTGGTGCAGCAGGACGCCACCGGCGCGCTGACGGCGTTCACCGGGGTCCAGGTGCCGGGCGTCCTGGACGACCTGGACGCGGCGTCGGCGCAGACCCGGAAGCTGGGTGTGACGTGGGCCCGCGGGGTGCCGAGCCTGGCGGTCTGGGCACCGACCGCACAGCACGTCTCGGTGGTGCTGGACGCCGCTGCGGCAGGTGGGGCACCGACCGTCGTGGACACCACCCGGCAGCCCGACGGCACGTGGACGGTCGCCGGTGACCGCAGCTGGAAGGACCGCGGCTACCTGTACCGCCTCACGGTGCCGACCGCCGACGGGGTGGTGACCAACGACGTCACCGACCCCTACTCCGTGGCGCTCACCACCAACGCGACCCGGTCCGTGGTCGCCGACCTGTCCGACCCCGCGCTCCAGCCGGACGTGTGGCGGACGGCCAAGGCGCCGACCATCCCCAACGAGTCGGCCCGCACCGCCTACGAGCTGCACGTGCGGGACTTCTCGGCGACGGACAGCACCGTCCCGGCCGGCCTGCGCGGCACCTACGACGCGTTCACCGTCGAGGACAGCGCCGGCATGACGCACCTGAAGGACCTGGCCAGGGCGGGTCTGAACACCGTGCAGCTTCAGCCCGTCTTCGACTTCGCCACCGTCAACGAGGACAAGAGCACCTGGCAGCAGCCGGCGTGCGACCTGGCCTCGCTGCCGCCCGCATCCGACCAGCAGCAGGCGTGCACCTCGGCCGTGGCCGCCAAGGACGGCTTCAACTGGGGCTACGACCCGCTGCACTGGCTGGCGCCCGACGGCTCCTACGCGGTCCGAACCGACGGTCCGGCGCGCACAGCGGAGGTGCGCTCGATGGTCGGCTCCCTGCACCGGGCCGGTCTGCAGGTGGTGCTCGACCAGGTGTACAACCACACCTCCGCCAGCGGGCAGTCGGACGCCTCCGTGCTCGACCGCGTGGTGCCGGGCTACTACCAGCGGCTCGACGCCAAGGGTGCGGTGCAGACGTCCACGTGCTGCTCCAACGTCGCCACCGAGCACGCCATGGCCGGCAAGCTGATGGTGGACGGCGTGGTGCTGTGGGCCCAGCAGTACAAGGTCGACGGGTTCCGCTTCGACCTGATGGGCTTCCACTCGGTGCAGAACATGAAGGACGTGCGTGCAGCTCTCGACAGGCTGACGCTGAAGCGCGACGGCGTGGACGGGTCGAAGGTGGCCCTCTACGGCGAGGGCTGGAACTTCGGCGAGGTGGCCGACAACGCCCTGTTCACGCAGGCGGTCCAGGGTCAGCTCGGTGGGACCGGGATCGGGACGTTCAACGACCGGCTGCGGGACGCCGTCCGCGGCGGCAGCCCGGTGGACTCGTCCTCGGTGCAGGCCCAGGGCTACGGCAGCGGGCTGGGCACCGACCCGAACGGGGTGGCGGTCAACGGCACGCCCGCCCAGCAGGCGGCCGCACTCGCCCATGCCGAGGACCTGATCAAGGTGGGGCTCGCCGGGAACCTGCGGGCGTTCACGTTCACCGCGTCGGACGGCACCGTGAAGCGTGGTGACCAGATCGACTACAACGGTCAGCCGGCGGGCTACGCCGACCAGCCGGACGAGGTGGTCAACTACGTCGACGCGCACGACAACCAGACGCTGTACGACGCGCTGGCGCTCAAGCTGCCGAAGGCGACCACGATGGCCGACCGGGTGCGGATGCAGACGCTCTCGCTCGCCGCAGCGACCCTCTCGCAGAGCCGCGTGATGTGGCTGGCTGGCACCGACCTGCTGCGTAGCAAGTCGATGGACAACGACAGCTACGACTCGGGCGACTGGTTCAACCGGATCGACTGGACGGGCACCAGCTCCACGTGGGGCTCCGGCCTGCCGCCTGCGGCGAAGAACTCCGGTCAGTGGCCGGTGATGGCGCCGCTGCTCGCCGACCCGGCGCTGAAGCCGTCCGCGGCTGACATGGCGGCCGCCACCGCCCAGGCGCAGACGCTGCTGACCATCAAGGCGTCCAGCCCCCTGTTCCGGCTGGACGACGCCGCCGCGATCGAGCAGAAGGTCAGCTTCCCGACGACGGACCCCGGCGTGATCGCGATGTGGATCGACGACACCCGCGGTGCCGATGTCGACAAGGCCCGCGACGGTGTGCTGGTCGTCTTCAACGCGACCACCACGCCGGTCAGCGAGCACCTCGCGGGGCTCAGCGGCCACGCGCTGACGCTGTCGAAGGCCCAGGCGCACGGGTCCGACCCCGTGGTGAAGACGACCCGGTGGGACAACGCGACGGGAACGGTCACCGTGCCGCCGCGGACGGTGGTGGTGCTGGAGCAGAAGCAGCACGGTGCGTCCTGGACCGGACCGTGGGGCGGTGCGTGGTGGTCGGCCGGGCCGTGGTCGTCGGGCGGTGCCGCGTCGTCGGGCGGCCCCTGGTCGTGGGGCGAGCCGTGGTCGTGGCTGTGGTCCTGGTCCCGCGGCTGACCGACCGAAGCACGCAGTGAGCCACGCGACGTCAGCCGTGCCGGTGCGCTGATCGCCTCCGGTCCCGGGCGGGTACCCGGAGACCGGAGGCGATCAGCCGGCGGATCAGCTGGTGCCCGTCGACCGGCTGGGCGCCGAGGGCCACCAGCTCCTCGTACCGGTGCTGCGGCACGTCGTAGTGGTCCAGGTCGAACGCCCGGGTCGGCAGGCCGGCGCGCTGCGCGAACTCGTGCAGCTCGTCGTACGACTCGTCGCTCACCAGGTGGCTCCACACGGTGCCGTGCCGGGGCCAGGCAGGCGGGTCGACGAGGACGGTCATCCCGCCGAGGGTAACCGCCTCGTCAGTCGGACTCCCGTGCGG
Organism: Cellulomonas sp. NTE-D12; assembly: GCF_027923705.1. Lineage (NCBI taxonomy): Bacteria > Bacillati > Actinomycetota > Actinomycetes > Micrococcales > Cellulomonadaceae > Cellulomonas > Cellulomonas electrica. The sequence continues at coordinate 577,374 of NZ_AP026442.1, forward strand.
CGCCTCGACCGGACGGACGGCCTGGTCAGCCCGCTGCGAACAGCCGGGACGCCGCGGCCTCCGCGTCGGCATAGGTGCGCGACGCGCTGGTCATCGCCGCACTGATCTGGGTGAGCGACTGCTCCACCTTGCCCTGCGTGGCGGACCAGTCGGCGACCAGGCCGGCGAAGGCGCCGGCAGCGGCACCGCGCCACCCGGCCTGCAGCTCGGTCAGCTGGCGGTTCATCGCCGCGACCTCCGCCTGGATGGAGGCGACCCGTGCCTGGACACCACCGGCTGCGCGGGCCAGCTCGGCTGCATCGACCTCGTAACGACTCATCGGACCTCCCGTGCCCCACCGGGCTGCCGGGCGGGCAGCTCTCGACGACGGGGCGCGGCCGACGCTAGGGATCCCGCAGGGACGCGCGGCCGTCGAACGGCGCCGGCACCCGATCGCACGGACGGCTGCCGGGCTGGGGACGGATGAGGTCCGACTCAGGCGGGCGTGCTCGTCGTCGACGGCGCCTGGCTCTCCGATGCGGAGGTCCCTGCGCCGTCGCCCGCGGCCGTCGCCCCGCTCGCGCCGGACCCGGCAGCGAGCTTCGCCAGCTCCTTCTCCACCCGGGCGAGCTCGGCGGTCAGGTTCTGCCGGGCCGGCTCCTCCCAGCGCTCGGACAGCGGGCTGACGAACAGGCGTGGACGGCCCAGCAGCTTGCGCAGGATGTGCTCGCGGGCCGCGAGGAACTTGTCCACCGGGACGTGGGCGTACTCGGCGCGAAGGTCCTCGAGGTAGGCGCGGTACTTCTGCGGCTCGGTGGCCAGCATCGCCAGGTCGGCGTCGCACAGGACGGCGCTGTCCGGGTCGGCCGGGTCCGGGTTGTGCCGCGCCAGGCGGACCACCAGGTCGTGCACCCGCTGCGCCTTCTCGGCGGAGACGCCGAGCGCGGTCAGCTCGTCGTACGCCAGACGTGCGCTGGCCACCTCGTCCTCGCCGCCGCGGTTGGCGTACGCCGCGCGCTCGGCCGAGTCGAAGATCGCCCCGTGGTACCAGGCGGCGAGCCGCACCACCTCGGGGTCGTAGGTCTCCTCCGTCAGCTCGTCCACCCGGGCGATGACGTCCACCAGGTGGCGGAGGTTGTGGAAGTGCCGCTCCGGAGCGGTCCACCTGGCCAGGAGGGCCTCACCGGTCCTGCGGATCTCGTCGGCCTCGGCGGTACCGCCGACTGCCTGGACGCTGCGGACGAACGCGGACAACAACCACTGTGGCGCGTCATGGACGCCCATGGATCGACCTCACGGCTGGTGACTAGGACGAGTCATCGTAGCCTCAGGCCCTGTCAGCGGCCTCTCGAGGCCGGCCGGCCCGATCGCCCTCGGGTGCGGGGTCCGTCGCCTGCGCATCGCGCCTGGTCACAGCGCCGCGATCGGCTGGGTCGGCGTTCTCGGCCACGGGCGGGGCGTCGGTCTCGTCCTGCTCCTCGACCTCGTCGGGGACCGTACCGGCGGGTACCGCGGGCAGCACCACGCGCACCGTCGTGCCGCCACCGGGCGTCTGCGCGAGCGTCACCTGGCCCGAGTGCGCCGAGACGATGGCCGCGACGATCGCCATCCCCAGACCCGCTCCGCCGGACTCCCGCGTCCGCGAGGCGTCCACCCGGTAGAAGCGCTCGAACACCCGGGCGGCGTGCTCCGGGTCGATGCCGGGCCCGTGGTCCCGCACCTCGATGATGCCGACGCCGGGGGCGGTGCCGACGGCGATCTCGACGGGCGTGCCGGCGGGCGTGTGCTGCACCACGTTGCCGACCAGGTTGGCGACCACCTGTCGCAGGCGGGCGTCGTCGCCGAGCACCAGCGTGGCGCCGGCCGTGCCGCTCGGGTCGAGCGGTGCGAGGCGGGCGGGCCGGTCGGGGTCGAGCGCGCGAAGGTCGCTGATGGCGTCGGCCGCCAGCACCGTCAGGTCCACCGGCTGGTGCGCGATCGGCCGTCCCTCGTCGAGCCGGGCCAGGGCGAGCAGGTCCGCCACCAGCGTGCCCATCCGCGTGGCGGAGCCCTCGATGCGGCGCATCGTGTCGTCCACCTGGTCGGCACCGGTCAGGGCGCCCATCCGGTACAGCTCGGCGTAGCCGCGGATGGTCGCCAGGGGAGTGCGCAGCTCGTGCGACGCGTCGGCGACGAACCGGCGCATCCGGGACTCGGAGGCGGTGCGGGCGTCGAACGCCGCCTCGATCTGCGTCAGCATCCCGTTCAGCGCGACGCCGAGGCGACCCACCTCGGTGCTCTCCGGCGCGGTGCGCACGCGGCGGGACAGGTCGCCGGCGGCGATCGCCGCGGCCGTCTCCTCGATGCGGCCCAACGGCGCGAGGGACCGTCGCACCGCCCAGCCGGCGGCGAGGCCGCCGAGCAGCACGATGCCGACGCCGGACAGCAGCAGCACCGAGACCATCGTGCTGGTGGTGTCCCGTGCCTCGGCCAGGGGCAGCGCGATCAGCACCCAGCCGCTGGCGTCGTTCGTCGGGTACGCCACCGCCCGCCAGTGCGATCCCGCGACGGAGGAGTCCACGCTGAACGGTCGGCCACCCAGCGCAGCCGCCTGCGCCGGGGACAGGGCCGGCACGTGCGGCTCGCCGTAGGTGTCCACGACGCTCTGCGACCGCCAGGTGAACGACTGCGCGCCCTCCACCTCGAGGCGCACGTAGTAGTCGGACGGCCCGGCCGCCTGGTACAGCCCGTTGCGCAGCGCGTTGACCCGCTGGCTCGCCAGCGCCGTGCCCTCGGTGCGCAGCTTGTCGTCGATCTGCGCGACCAGCGAGCGCTGCAGCAGGGCGGTGCTGGTGATCCCCGCCAGCACCAGGCCGACGGCGATCAGCACGGTGGCGACGGCGACCAGCCGGCCGCGCAGCGGCACCCGGTCCCAGGCCGCCGCCCACCGCGTCGGCAGACGGAGTGCCGTCACGACTGCTCGCGCAGCAGGTAGCCGACGCCCCGCTTCGTGTGGATCAGCGGAGGCAGCCGCCGGCCCTGGGTGTCGTCCAGCTGGTCGACCTTGCGCCGCAGGTAGGAGATGTAGGACTCGACGATGTTGGCGTCGCCGCCCCAGTCGTACTGCCACACGTGGTCGAGGATCTGCGCCTTGGACAGCACGCGGCCGGCGTTGAGCATCAGGTAGCGCAACAGCTTGAACTCGGTGGGGGACAGGTCGATCAGCTGACCGGCGCGGCGGACCTCGTGCGAGTCGTCGTCCAGCTCGAGGTCCGCGTAGCGAAGGACCTGCGAGTCGTCGTCCACCCGCTGGGTGCGGCGCAGCACCGCGCGGATGCGGGCGACGACCTCCTCGAGGCTGAACGGCTTGGTCACGTAGTCGTCGCCGCCGACCGTCAGGCCCTGCACCTTGTCGGCCGTGTCGTCGCGCGCCGTGAGGAACAGCACCGGCACGTGCTGACCCTTCTCACGCAGGCGCCGGGTGACGGTGAAGCCGTCCATGTCCGGCAGCATCACGTCCAGCACCACCAGGTCCGGCTGCACCTCCTTTGCCAGGCGCAGTGCGGAGCTGCCGTCCGCCGCGGAGCTCACCTCGAAACCGGCGAAGCGCAGCGACGTGGCGAGCAGCTCACGGATGTTGGGCTCGTCGTCGACGACGAGCAGCCGAGCCTCGGGCGCACCGGACGCAGCGTTCATCCACCCAGTGTGCGACGACAGTCTGGGAGTGCGCTGGACGTCACCTGCGCGTGCGGAAGGCCTGGTCGGTGTCGTGGCGGAGCCCGGCCCGTGGCCCGCGCGTGTGAGCGATAACATCGATCCGGGCTCGCGCGGCGTGGCGCACGGCGTCGCCCTGTACCTTTCTGCTCCATGACGACTGTCCAGATCGAGGCCGGCGACCGCCTCGACCCGATCGGCGCGCCCCGCGCGCGCCTGACCGTGCTGCAGAGCTCCCCGAGCTGCGGTCTCGACCGGTTCGCCGAGTGGCTCGGCGACGTCGACGTGCAGCTGGTCCGTGCGGACCTCGGCGAGCCGGTGCCGACCGCCGCCGAGGTGGGCCACGGCCTCCTGGTGCTCGGCGCCGAGCTGTCGGTGTACGACGACGAGCGGGCGCCGTGGCTGCCGGCCGTCCGCGACCTGCTCGCGGAGACCAGCGCGACCGGCGTCCCCACGCTGGCGATCTGCCTCGGTGCCCAGCTGCTGGCCGTCGCCCGCGGCGGCCGCGTGCAGGTGGCCGCCCCTCCCGGGTCGGAGGCCGGCGTGGTCAACGTCCGGTGGCGTCCGGAGGCGGAGTCCGACGCGCTCGTCGGACCGCTGCTGCAGCCGTGGCAGGCACGGCGGCTCACGCCGCAGCCGGCGATGCACGACGACGCGGTGGTGGAGCTGCCGCGCGGCGGCGTGTGGCTCGGCTCGTCGGCGATGTACCCGTACCACGCCTTCCGGATCGGGTCCGCCTGGGGCCTGCAGTTCCACCCGGAGACCTCGCAGGAGACCCTGCGTCAGTGGGCGGAGGCCGCCGGGCACGACGCCGAGACGGTCCTCGCCGGGTGGGCGGGTCAGGACGAGGCGCTGACCCAGTTCAGCCGGGGGATCGCCGAGCAGCTGGTGGCGCTGGTGCGGTCCCGGGCCGACGAGGGCTCCTTCGTCCCGGCCTGATCCGACCGCTCTCGTCATGACGAAGGGCCCCCGGCGCGTGCCGAGGGCCCTTCGTCATGCGTGCGCGATCAGGTTCAGGACTGCGGCCCCGCGGCGATCTGCGGCGTGACCGGCGTCGCCGGCAGCTGGGCGGGCTCGGCGCCGGCCTTCAGCGCGGCGAGGCGGGCCTCGACCTCGATCTGCGAGTCCGACGACTCGAGCTCGGCGAACTGCGAGTCCAACGAGCTGGCGGCGAGCTCCGCCTGCCCCTGCGCGTAGGCCTCCTCGTGCCGCACCCGGTCCTCGAACCGGGCGAGCTCGCTGGTCGGGTCGAGGACGTTGATCGAGCCGATCGCCTCCTGCACCTGACGCTGCGCCTGCGCCGACTTCTGCCGCGCGACCAGCGTGTCGCGGCGGGACTTCAGCTGGCCCAGCTTGTCCTTCATCATCGCCAGGCCGGTCTTCAGCTTGTCCACCGAGTCGCGCTGCGAGGCGAGCAGCGGCTCGGCCTCCTTGACCTCGTTCTCGGCGGTGATCTGCCGGCCGATGGCGACCTTGGCGAGCGCGTCGAACTTGTCGGCGTTGGCCGCGTCACCGGCGGCGCGGTACTGGTCCGCGCGGCTCGAGGCCGCGACCGCCTTGCGGCCCCAGTCGGTGGCCGCCGCGACGTCGGCGTTGTAGTCCTGCTCCGCCAGGCGGAGGTTGCCGATGGTCTGCGCGATCGCCTTCTCCGCCTCGGCGATCTCGTTGGTGTAGTCCCGGACCAGCTGGTCCAGCATCTTCTGCGGGTCCTCCGCCTGGTCGATCAGGGCGTTGATGTTCGCCTTCGCCAGCTGGGCGATCCGCCCCAAGATGGACTGCTTCTCCGTCATGCGCGTGCCTTCCTGTCGAGTCCCGCTCGTGCTGCCGATGTGCCGGTCACTGCCACGTCGCTGCCACCACCTGCCGAGGATCAGAAGCCCCCACCGTCCCCGCCGCCGCCGAAGCCGCCACCGAAGCCCCCACCGCCGAAGCCGCCGCCGTCACCGCCGCCGCCGAAGCCGCCGCCTCCGCCCCAGCCGCCACCGCCGTGGCCCCAGCCACCGCCGCCGCGCAGGATCGAGTCGATCAGGATGCCGCCGAGGATCATGCCGCCGAGGTTCCCGCCGCCACCGCGGCCGCCGCCCCAGGGGCCGCCGCGCTGGTCGTCGGACCGCTGCACGTCGTCCTGGGCGATCCGGCCGGCCTCCGCGACCAGCTGCTCGGCGCGCTGGGCGGTGGCCAGCGCCCCCTGTACGTCGGTCTGGCGCTGGGCGACGGCCTGGTCACGCAGCCGCTGACCCTCCGCGAGGCGGGTACGGGCCTCCGGCCCGACGGCACCGCGGCGCGTGTCCACGTAGTCGGTGGTGGCGCGCAGCGCGGAGTCGAGGCGGCCGAGGGTCTGGTCGAGCAGGCCGAGCGCGCGGCGGTTCGCCTCGTCCTGCTCTCGGGACGGGGCGAGCGCGGCGTCGAGCGTGGCCTCGGCGGCGGCGATGCGGCGCAGCGCGGCCAACGGGTCACCGTCGCCGGCCCGGGCAGCCTGGGCTGCGGAGACCGCGGCGCTCGCCTCGGTGGCGGCCGGAGCGACGCGGGGGTCGCCGGGGGCCAGGCGGGCGGCGTCGGAGAGGTCACCGGTGATGGACGCGATCGCGGCGTCCAGACGGGAGCCTGCCGCGGCGAGGTCGTTGCCCGCCGAGTCGACGGCGTCCAGCAGCGTGGTCGCCTGGTCGAGGGCCGTCTGGGCGGCCCGGGCGTAGCCGACGGCTGCGCCGCGGTCGCCCGAGGCGAGGGCCTGGCGGCCCGTCGCGAGCGTCCCCGTGACGTCGTCGAGCAGGTGGGACGCCTGGTCGGGGTTGGCCGTGACCGAGGCCAGGGCGGACGCCGGGTACCGCGAGGCCAGGGCGGCGAGGGTGGTGCGCGTCGGCTCGACGCGCGACCGCAACGTGGCGACGGCGCGCTCGTGGCCGTCGAGGGCGTCGCCCACGTGCGCCTCGAGGTCGCGCAGGCGGTCGAAGTCGTCCTTCTGGGCGTTCAACGCGGCGGACACCTGCGCGCACAGCCGCAGGATCTGCGCCGAGGTGGCGCGCACCTGCGCCTCGGTGTCCGGGACGTCGTCGTCCAGCGTCTGGCGCAGCCGGAACGCCTCGGTGATCTGCTGCTTGCCGTCCGCGAGGACCTTCTCGAACTCCCGCGTCGCGTCCGGGCCGAACTCCGCCTGGGCGAAGCCGAGCTCCTGCTCGGAGGACCGCAGGGCGTCGTCGAGCCCCACCAGCGCGGAGGCGGACCGGCGGTCCAGCTCCGCGGTCGGCAGCTGGGCGTACTCGTCGGCGGCCGTGGCCACACGCGTCGACCCGGCGGTGTCGGCCATCGGGCCCGCGAGGGCACGGCGGCGGTTGCGGCTGACGACACCGGCGATGACCGCGATCACGACGATGACGATCAGCCCCACCACCAGGAGGGCTCCGAACGTGCCGGCGGCGTTGCTGGTGGGCGTCGTACCGGTGCTGGAGCCGCCGCTGCCGGCGGCGCTGCGCAGGCCGTCCGCGGCGGTGACCGCCGCCTGGGCCCAGCTGTCGGTACGCAGCTGGTCCTCGACCTTCGAGGCGACCTGCTGCACCTCGGTGCTGGTGATCGCGCCGGACGACGACGGCGCCAGCATGTAGCGCCGGGCGCTGGTCGCGACTGCGAGGACGAAGTCCTGCGAGCCGAGGCCGGACTGCTTGGCGGCCTGCTGCGTCCAGGTCAGCGGGTCGGTGCCGGAGAAGTCGGGGACGAACACGACGTACAGCTGGTACGGGGTGTCCTTCGCGAGGCGGTCGAGCGCCGCCTGCACCGTCGCGGTGTCGTTGCCGAGCACGCCGGAGTGGTCGGTGATCTCGCCGGACAGGGTCGGTGGCGCCTCGGCGCTCGCCGGCAGCCCACCGGCCAGGATCACCCCGCCCACCAGGGCGATCGCCGCACCTGCCCGCGCCAGCACTGCCGCCACCCTGCGCACCACACGATCCTTTCTCACCGGTCCGACCGCCGCAACGAGTTCACGGTACGGACGGTTCCACCCGTCGCGAACGCCGCCGGCGTGGCGGTGCGGCACGGTGGTCGGCCGGTGGGTCAGGGGGTCAGGCCGGGTCGGGCGCCTGGTCCAGGTCCTCGGCGTCGACGATCGTGTAGGAGTAGCCCTGCTCCGCCAGGAACCGCTGCCGGTGCGCGGCGAACTCCTGGTCCACCGTGTCCCGCGCTACGACCGCGTAGAAGTGCGCAGTGCGCCCGTCCCCCTTCGGCCGCATGATCCGGCCGAGGCGCTGGGCCTCCTCCTGGCGGGAGCCGAACGACCCCGACACCTGGATGGCGACGGACGCCTCCGGCAGGTCGATGGAGAAGTTGGCCACCTTGCTCACGACGAGCGTGGACAGCTCGCCGGTGCGGAAGGCGCCGAACAGCCGCTGGCGCTCGCGGACGGTCGTCTCGCCGGTGATCAGCGGGGCGTCCAGGTGCTCGGCCAGCTCGTGCAGCTGGTCCAGGTACTGGCCGATGACGAGCGTCTGCTCACCCGCGTGCCGGCGCACGATGCGGTCGACGACGCCGTTCTTGCCACCGGCGGTCGCCGCGAGGCGGTACTTGTCCTCCGGCTCGGCCGTGGCGTACGTCATCCGCTCGTGGTCGGGGAGGGTCAGCCGGACCTCCGTGCAGAGGGCCGGGGCGATGTACCCCTGGGACTCGATGTCCTTCCACGGCGCGTCGAACCGCTTGGGGCCGATCAGGGAGAACACCTCGTCCTCGCGGCCGTCCTCGCGCACCAGGGTGGCGGTCAGGCCGAGGCGGCGACGAGCCTGCAGGTCCGCGGTCATGCGGAACACCGGCGCCGGGAGCAGGTGCACCTCGTCGTAGACGATCAGGCCCCAGTCGCGGGCGTCCAGCAGCTCGAGGTGGCTGTAGACGCCCTTCCGCTTGGTGGTCAGCACCTGATAGGTCGCGATGGTGACGGGCCGGATCTCCTTCCGGGAGCCGGAGTACTCGCCGATCTCGTCCTCGGTCAGCGTGGTCCGTGCCACCAGCTCGTCGCGCCACTGCCGGGCGCTGACGGTGTTGGTCACCAGGATCAGCGTCGTCGTCGAGGAGCGGGCCATCGCACCCGCGCCGACCAGCGTCTTGCCGGCGCCGCAGGGCAGCACCACCACGCCGGACCCGCCGTGGAAGAAGCCGTCGATCGCCTGCTTCTGGTACGGCCGCAGCGACCAGTCCTCCTCGAGCAGCCCGATGTCGTGCTTCTCGCCGTCGACGTAGCCCGCCAGGTCCTCCGCCGGCCAGCCCAGCTTCACCAGCACCTGCTTGAGGTGCCCGCGCTCGGAGGCGTGCACCACCACGTCGGTGTCGTCCAGGCGGGCGCCGAACAGGCCGGCGGTCCGCTTGGACCGCATCACCTCCGCCAGCACCGCCCGGTCCAGGGCGTGCAGCACCAGGCCGTGCACCGGGTCGGACACCAGCTGCAGCCGCCCGTAGCGGGACATCGTCTCGGCGACGTCGACCAGCAGCGCGTGCGGCACCGGGTAGCGGCTGTACAGCAGCAGGGTGTCGATCACCTGCTCGGCGTCGTGGCCCGCGGCGCGCGCGTTCCACAGGCCCAGCGGCGTCAGCCGGTAGGTGTGCACGTGCTCCGGGGCGCGCTCCAGCTCCGCGAACGGGGCGATGGCCCGACGGCAGGCGTCGGCGAGGTCGTGGTCGACCTCGAGCAGCAGCGTCTTGTCGCTCTGCACGATCAGGGGGCCGTCGGTCACTGCGCTCCTTCGGGTGCTGCTTCGGGTGCTGGGTCGGGCGTGTGCTGCGCGGTCGCCGGCCGGGCGCGGTGCACCGAGGCGATCCGGTGCACCGCCACGGTCAGCTCGGCCTCACGGGCGGGGTCCACGGCGCGCAGGCGCCCCCCGTCGACCCGGACCGGGACCAGCAGCCGGCGGTCCAGCTCGCCGCGGGCGCCGACCAGCTCCACCCACACCGGGGTGCGCTCGTCGGCCGCCTCGCGCAGCAGCAGCAACGCCAGCGCCGGGTCGGCTGTTCCGTCCGGGACGTCCGCGCGGTCCGGCACCGGCGCGGCGGCCCGCTCGTGCATCCGGACGGTCCCGGCGCCGGGGTCGCCCGGACTCGGCGCACCCGCGGCCGGCGCGGGCGGTGGGCCGGCCTCCGGGCTCACCGGCTCGAGCGCCGGCAGGTCGGCGGCGAGCTGCGGGACGGCCTCCTCGGCCCTCCGCAGGCGTGGGACCAGGGCGGTCGCGCGGGCGAGGGCCGAGTGCTCGTCGTCGGACGCCGGCTGCGCCTGCGCGCGCGACGGGCGCACCCGCACCCGCAGCGGTGCGGCCTGCGCGTGCACGACGGAGCCGTCGGGCCCCTCGAGCACCGGCGCGAGACCGCGTTCGCGCAGCGCCTCCACCAGCTCAGCGGGCGGTACGGACGCCGCGAGCACGGTCGGCGCCAGCAGCACCAGGCCGAGCGACGCGAACCGGGGGTCGTCCGGGAGGCCGGCCAGCAGAGCCGGGTCGTCGGCGCGCAGGTAGGCCACCGCCGCGCCGGCCCGCAGGCGGCCGTGCCGGCGGGCCGCGTCGCGCACCAGGTACTCCAGCGGCTGCGGCACGTGCCCGCGGGACACCGCCGCCAGCTCGCCGAGCAGGTCGTCGGCCGTCGCGCCGGCGTCCAGGCCCGCGCGCAACGACTCGGGGGTGAACCGGACGGTCAGCGCGCCCCCGCGGGACTCCACCGTCGCCGTCCGCGCCAGCAGGGCCTCGAGGCGCGGCGACGGCCGCCCCGGCACGATGCCGGTGAGGTCCGCCTGGAGGACCAGCTCGTCCACCGTCTCCGGCAGGTCGGCGGTGAGGGCGGCGGCCGGCGCCGCGGGGTCGTCGGTCAGCAGCGCTCGCCCCGCCGGGGACAGCGCACCGGCGCCGGTGACGCCCAGGCGCGCCGCTTCGGTGAGCAGCCCGCGGACCACCGCCTCGGGGGGCACGGACCGCGGCGCCCGCCAGCGGAGCACGTCGAGCACCCCGCCCGCGCCCGGACCGAGCCCCTCCGGGGCCGTCGCGAGCACCTCGAGCACCGTTCGCCGCACGCGCGGCGCCCACCGGCGGTGCAGCTCGGGGTCCAGGGCGGAACGGGCGGCGCCACGGTCGTCGCGGGTCCCCACCAGCCACGGCGTGCGCATCGTGTCCCGCCAGGCCGTCGCCAGCGCCGCCCACCGCTCGGGCAGGCTGCGCGCCGCCCAGCCGTCGACGAGGTCGGTCGGCACGAACGCCGGCGGGTCGCCGCCGTCGTCCACCACCAGGCCGGCCGCGGCCGCCAGCTCGGCGACGAACGCCGCCTCGTCCTCGTCCACCTCCAGCCGCTGCGCCAGCCGGCGCAGGTCCCGCACGCCGAGGCCACCGGCCCGCAGCACCGCCGGCGGCGTGCGGCCCCACGCGTCGACCAGCACGCCGACCAGGCGCACCGTGCGTTCCGCGGCGGCGGCCGACTCGGCCCCCACGAGAGACGCCGGCCAGCGGCGTCCCACCGAGGGCGTCGGCTCCCGCACGACCTCCGGGTGGGTGCGACCCCCGCGCAGGGCGAGGGCGACGGCGCGCGGCAGGACGACGTGTCTCGCGTCCGTCGCCCGCAGGGCGCCCCGCCGCACCAGCCACGCGACGGTGCGGCCGGCCGCCGTCGACGGCTCGGGGGCGATCCCGACCGGTGGTCCCCACGTCAGCGCCTCGAGGACGGCGCGGGCGCCGGCCGGTGCCTCGGCGAGCAGCGCGTGCACGTCCGCGGGCGGCGGGGGCACGCCGGGACGGGTGGGCGTCACAGCGGGAGCGGCGAGGCCCGCGGGGTAGGGGCCGAGCACCTCGGCGAGCCCGGGGCTCGGGTGCAGGCGGCCGGAGTCGTCGGCCCAGACGAGCGCCCGCGCGACGGCGTCGTCCAGGGCGCGTCCGACGAGCGCACGGTCCTCGACGGCCGTGCCCGCGACCGCCGCGAGCACCTCGTCCCGCGTCGGCGGCTCCTCGGTCGCCAGCGCGACGACCGCCTCGAGCGCCTGCAGCATCGCGGCGTCGACGACGGCGAGCGCCCGTTCCAGGCTCATCCGCGAGGTGGCCCGCACGGCCAGCGACGCCAGCGTGGCCGGCGACGGGCTGCCCAGGTCCGGCCGCAGGCGCAGCAGCGTGACGAGCTCGTCGTCGGTGCGCGCGCGCAGCTGGTCGGTGAACGTGGACATCCGCACCACGATACGCACGTCGTGGTGGTCGGCCGTCGGCCGGCCGGCGCCGCGGGAGGGGCGGAGGCGCGCTCGCGACGCCGCTGCCCCCTGCCGTCGGGAGCCGGCGTCGAGCATGATCGGCGACGGGTGGACGTCCGCTCCGCCGCAGGGCCGGGGACGGGAGGACGTCATGGCGGCGAGCCGGACGCGGGTGGTGGTGGCCAGCACCGCCGGGATCTTCGTCGAGTCGCTGGACTGGACGATCTACGGGTTGCTGGCGCCGTACTTCGCCGGCCAGGTGTTCCCCGGCCACGACCGCGTGACGCAGGTGCTCGGGGCCTATCTCGTCTTCGCGGCCGGGTTCGTCGCCCGCCCGCTCGGGTCCTTCCTCATGGGGCGGATCACGGACACCCGGGGCCGGCGTGCGGGTCTGCTCGCGTCGGTGTCCCTGATCGCCCTCGGCTCGGCGGTCATCGCGCTGGTGCCCACCCACGCCGCGATCGGTGCGTGGTCCGCCGTGATCGTCGTCGCCGCCCGGCTGCTGCAGGGCATCGCGATGGGCGGTGAGGTGGCCACCGCCGCGACCTTCGTCGTCGAGTCCGCACCGCCCGAGCGACGGCACCGCTACGGCGCCTTCGCCTACTCCGGGGACGCGTTCGGCACGCTCGCCGGGACCATCGTGCTGGCGGTGCTGGTCGGGGCGCTCGGCGTGTCGGGCGTGCAGTCCGGTGGCTGGCGGATCGCCTTCGGCGTGGCCGCGGCGTGCGGGCTGCTGGCGCTGTGGATCCGCACCGGCGTGCCGGAGACGCCCGTGTTCGAGCAGGCCCGCGCCGCCGGCCCGGTGCCGGTGCGGCCCCTGCTGCGGGCACACCGTGGGCGGATGCTGCTGGCCTTCATGCTCACGATCGGCTCCACCATGGGTGTCTACTTCGGGTCGGTGTACCTGCCGGAGTTCGCTCAGCACACGGGCCGGTACACGGCCGACCAGGCCACGGCCGTGCAGCCGATCGCCCTGGTGGCGCTGGTGCTGGCGATGATCGCGTCCGGGTTCCTCGCCGACCGGTTCGGCCCGCTGCCCGTGATCCGCGCAGGGTTCACGGCCGCCGCGGTGCTCGTCGTGCCCCTCATGCTCGGGCTGGCGCACGGCTGGCTCCCCTACGCCGTGGCTGGACCTCTCTTCACGGCCGGGGTCGGGCTGTAGCTGGGCGTGACCCCGGTGGCAGGCGCGCGGCTGTTCCCCGTGCCGATCCGGGCCGTCGCGCTCGGCGTGCCGGCCGGCACCGCGATCGCCCTGTTCGGCGGCACGTTCCTCTACGCGGCGGAGTGGTTGATCGACCACGGCGCGTTGGGCTGGGTTCCGGTGTATGCCGGGATCGGGCTGACCGTCTCGGCGATCGGATCCTGGCTGGTGCACGAGCGGTTGATGTACCCGGTGGACACGTTGGCGGGCACGCTCGCGGGGGAGCGCGCGGAGCAGCGCCCGACGACGGCACCGGTGACGACGACGGAGGAGCTGGCATGACCCTCGACAGGACCACCCTCACCGCGCTGCGCACCGAGGCGGCCGCCCAGCTGCCGGACGTCGTCGCGCTGCGGCACTCCCTGCACCGCGTCCCCGAGCTGGGGCTGCGCCTGCCGAAGACCCAGCAGCTGGTGCTCGACGCGCTCGACGGTCTGGACCTGGAGATCACCACCGGCACGGCCCTCGACTCCGTGGTGGCGGTGCTGCGTGGCGGCCGTCCGGGCCCGGCGGTGCTGCTCCGCGGCGACATGGACGCGCTGCCGGTCACGGAGGACACCGGCGAGGAGTTCACCTCGCAGCACCCCGGGGTGATGCACGCCTGCGGCCACGACCTGCACGTCGCCGGCCTGGTCGGCGCCGCCCGCCTGCTGGCCGCCCGCCGCGCGGACTTCCCCGGTGCCGTGGTGCTGATGTTCCAACCGGGGGAGGAGGGCGACGGCGGCGCCCGGTTCATGATCGAGGAGGGCGTGCTCGACGCCGCCGGCTCCCGGGTGGTGGCCGCCTACGGGCTGCACGTCATGGCGTCGCTGGTGCCGGCGGGCGGGTTGGTCAGCCGACCGGGGCCGATCCTGGCGGCCGCCGACGAGGTACGGATCACCGTGCTGGGTCGCGGCGGTCACGGCTCGATGCCGCACCTGGCCGCCGATCCGGTGCCCGTCGCCGCCGAGCTGGTGCTGGGCCTGCAGGCGATGGTCACCCGGCAGTTCGACGTCTTCGACCCCGTGGTGCTCAGCGTCGGCCGCCTCGAGGCCGGCACGGTGAACAACGTCATCCCCGACACGGCGTCCATCGCGGCGACCGTGCGCTCCTTCTCCACCGTCAGCCGCGCGCGTGCCGAGGAGTCGATCCGACGGCTGTGCGAGCACGTGGCCGCCGCCCACGGCATGGCGGCTCGCGTCGAGTGGCTGGCCGGCTACCCGGTGACGATCAACGACCCCCTGGAGTTCGACCGGGCCGCCGAGCTGGCGCGCGGGCTGGTCGGCGATGCCGGGTTCGCGGTCGCACCGCAGCCCATCCCGGGGTCGGAGGACTTCTCCTACGTGCTGGAGCAGGTGCCGGGGGCGTTCCTCGGCCTGGGTGCGACACCACGCGGCGTCGACCCGGCGACGGCTCCGTACAACCACTCGCCGCAGGCCCGGTTCGAGGACGCGGCGCTCGCCGTCGGTCCGGCGATCCTGGCCGCGCTGGCGATGGACCGGCTGGCGCAGAGATGACGGGTAGGAATGCCGATGCGGAGGAGCGTGCTGCGAGGAGGCGGGCCGGTTGGGACTTCCTGATCGGACGAGTCGTCGATGACGTCCGCAGCACCCTGCGGCTTCTCACGATCGTGTCGGTGTGCATGGCGATCGGCGCTGCGATCTTCGGCGCAGCCAATCCGCAGGAGCGAGAAGGCGCAATGTTGTGGGCACTGGTCGTTCTCGTGCTCGCCGCTCTTCTCGGTGCGATGTGGGCCGCAGCCGAACGGTGGCGCCGAGCTCGGGGCAGTCGTGCGACAGGTCGCCCGCTCGATCAGTGACGGAGTCCCCGCCGCACCGACCGAGCAGAGAGATGGGAGGACCCACATGGACGAGGACCTGCTCCGTTCCCTGTTCGATCGCGAGGACGTCGATCCTCGGTGCTACTCGTTCGGCAGCTCCGCTCCGGACGAGGGGTACTGCCTCGAGGAGACCTATGGGGGCTGGAGCGTCTACTACTACGAACGCGGGTATCGCCGGGACGAGCGGACCCACGGCGACCTCGATGCGGCCTGCCTTGACGTGCTCGAGTGGGTACTGCGTGACCCCACGACGAGACGTCGGACCTGAACCGAGACTGCGGGCGAAGTCCCAGGCCGAAGGCTCAGCGGCCGGCGTGCTGCACGCACGTCGTGGCGGTGGGCCGCACGGCCAGCCGCTCGGCCGCGATCGGCTCACCGCCGACGGCGCAGATGCCGTAGGTTCCGTCGTCCAGCCGCGCCAGCGCGGCATCGACCTCGGCCAGGGCGCCCCGGGCGTCGCCGGCCAGCGCCTCCAGCTGGGCGCGCTCGAACGCGATCGTCGCGCCCTCGGGGTCGTGCTCGTCGTCGACGTTCGCGCCGCGCGCCGCGTCCACCACGTCGGACCGGCTCGTCGTCACCCCGGCCAGCCGCGCCTCCACCGCCGCGCGCAGGCGCAGCAGCCGACGCCGCGCCTCGGCGCTCGGTCCGCTGCGATCCGTCGGCGTGCTCATCCGCCCAGCACAGCACGCCACCCCCGTCCGCGCCCGGGCCCGACAGCTGCCGCAAGCCCGGCCACGGCCCCAGGCGAAAACGCTGGGGTGCGGCCGGTAGCCTGGGCTCGTCTGTGTTCTTACGAGGCGAGGGGTGTTCCGTGCCCACCGGCAAGGTCAAGTGGTTCGACGCCGAGCGTGGTTTCGGTTTCATCGCCAGCGATGACGGCGGTGAGGTGTTCCTGCACGCCTCCGCGCTGCCCGCGGGTGTCACCGCACCCAAGCCCGGCACCAAGGTGGACTTCGGCGTGGCCGACGGGCGACGTGGCCCGCAGGCCCTGTCCGTGACGCTGCTCGACCCGGTCCCGTCCGTGGTCAAGGCGCGGCGTCGGCCGGCCGACGAGATGGCCGTGGTGGTCGAGGACCTGATCAAGGTGCTCGACAAGGTCGGCAACGACCTGCGCCGCGGCCGTTACCCCGAGAAGGAGCGCGCCACGAAGTACGCGCAGCTGCTCCGGGCGGTCGCCGACGACCTCGAGGCCTGACGTGGCGGCCACCAAGGACGCCGTCCTCGAGCGCGCGGTCGACCTCGCGCGCGAGGTGGCGGTCGAGCTCGCAGAGGACCCGTCGGACGTCGGCGAGTACCTCGGCGCGGTGCAGGAGGCGGAGCGCCTCGTCGCGCACCGGTTCGCCAGCCTGGCGCGCGGCTACCGCGGCTGGGAGTGGACGGTCACGGTGGCGCGCGTGCCGCGCGGCCGGGTGGCGACGGTGTGCGAGGCGGAGCTCCTGCCGGGCGCCGACGCGATCCTGGCCAAGGCGTGGGTGCCGTGGTCGCAGCGGCTGCGTCCCGGCGACGTCGGCCCTGGCGACGTGCTGCCCTTCCGGCCGGACGACCCGCGGCTGGAGCCCGGGTGGACGCCCACGGGTGACGACGAGCAGGACGGCGTCGCGATCGACGAGCTGGCGCTGGCCCGCGTGCGGGTCCTCTCGCCGGTGGGCCGCGAGGAGGCCGCCGAGCGGTGGTACCGCGGCAGCCGTGGGCCGACGTCGCCGGGTGCGCTCGCCTCGGCGGCAGCCTGTGCGACCTGCGGGTTCATGGTGCCGGTGCAGGGTGCGCTCGGTCAGGTGTTCGCCGTCTGCGCCAACGAGTGGTCGCCCGACGACGGGCGCGTCGTCAGCCTCGACCACGGCTGCGGTGCCCACTCGGAGACCGATGTGGAGCAGCCGCCGAGCGAGTGGCCGGCCCCGGACCCGCTGATCGACGAGTCGGCGCTCGAGGTCATGGAGCTGGTGCGCACGCCCGTCGCAGCGCCGCAGGCTGCGGTCGTGCCGGAGCCGGAGTCTGGCCCCGAGCCCGAGCCCGAGCCCGAGCCCGAGCCCGAGCCCGAGCCCGAGCCCGTGACCGAGCCCGTGACCGTGACCGAGCCGGAACCGGAGACGGAGCCCGAGCCGGCGACGCCGCCCGAGCCCGTCACGGACCCGGACCCGGAGCCGGTGACCGAGCCCGAGTCCTGACCGCCCCGGCGTCCTCGTCATGACCGTCGACGCCTTCGACACCGCGCGCCTGCGGGCGGCGGTGCTCACCGCCTGGCGCTCCTCACCGGCCCGTCTGCGGGAGGACGCCAACACCGAGGAGGACCACGCCCGCGGCTACTACCGCGACCGCGTCGTCGTCGAGCTGGCGCAGAACGCGGCGGACGCCGCGACGCGCGCAGGGGTGCCGGGCCGGCTGCTGCTGCGGCTCGACCACGCGGACGACGGCGCGGCGGTCCTGGTCGCGGCCAACACGGGCGCTCCGCTGGACGCCGCCGGTGTCGCATCCCTGTCCTCGATGCGGGCGTCGGCCAAACGTCCGGAGGCCGGTCTCGCGCACACCGGGGTGGTCGGACGGTTCGGCGTGGGCTTCGCCGCGGTGCGGGCGGTGTCCGACGAGGTGGACGTGCTGTCCACCAGCGGCGGCGTCCGGTTCTCGTTGGCCGACACGCGCTCGGCGCTGACCGCCGCGGCGCAGACGCTGCCCGAGCTGGCGCAGGAGGTCCGTCGTCGCGACGGGTCGCTGCCCGCGCTGCGGCTGCCGTGGTCCGCGGAGGGCCGTCCGCCGCTCGGCTACGACACGGCGGTGGTGCTGCACCTGCGCGACGAGGTCGCGGCCGACGAGGTGCGCGGCCTGCTGGACGAGGTGGACGACGCCCTGCTGATCGCCCTGCCGGGGCTCGTCGAGATCCTCGTCGAGGTGCCGGACGCCGCACCGCGCCGCATTGCGGACGTGACGGACCGGTGGGTGCTGTCGAGCGCCGAGGGTGAGGTGCCGCTCGCGCTGGTGGCCGACCGGCCCGTCGAGGAGCGGTCGGCGCGGTCGTGGCGGGTGACGTGGGGAGTGCCGCGCGCCGCCGGCTCCGGCGGTCCGCAGCGGCCGGTGACGTGGCGGCACGTGGTGCACGCACCGACGGCGACGGACGACCCGATCACGGTCCCGGCGCTGCTCGTCGCCACCCTGCCGCTGGACCCGACCCGTCGGCACGTCGCGCTGGGGCCGCTCGCCGACGCGGTCCTCGAGCACGCCGCCGAGGCCTACGCCCGGCTCGCCGAGCTGCTCGCGCAGGACGGTCACGAGCCGCTGGCCCTGGTGCCGGTCGGCCTGCCCGCCGGTGCGCTCGACTCCCGCCTGCACCAGCACCTGGTCGCGCGGCTGGCGAGCACCCCGCTGCTGCGTTCGGCGGGTGGGGCGCGACTGGTGGCACCGGACTCCGCCGTCGCGGTGGACGGGCCGCCGGGCGTGGAGACGGCGCTCGGGCGGCTGGTGCCGGGGCTGGTCAGCGTGCCCGTCGGGCTGGCGGCCCAGGCCCGGACCCTCGGTGTGGACGTCGTGCCGCTGTCCGACCTGGTCGAGGGGCTACCGGCGGTGCGCGACGCCGACTGGGCGGCGGTGTACACGGGCCTGGACGCCGTGGCGTCGGACGGCCGGACGCGGGAGGCGCTCGCGGGGCTGCCGGTGCCGCTGGCGGACGGGCGGGTCGTGCGGGGCGCGCGCGGTGCGGTGCTGCTGCCCGCCGGGGCGGCCGACCGGCTGGAGCCGACCACGCTGGAGTCGCTGGCGCGCTGGGGCCTGCGCGTGGTGGATCCCGGCGCCGCGCATCCGCTGCTCGAGCGCCTCGGTGCCGCCGCGCCTGACCTGGCGGGTCTGCTGGCGCACGACGCCGTTCGGCTGGCGGTGCTGGCGCAGGCCGACGACGACGACCTCGACGTCGCGGACGAGGTGACGGACGCCGTGCTCGACCTGGTCGGCGCGGTGCTGGCCGACGGCGGCCGCCCGCCGACGGCCCCGTGGCTCGGCCTGCTGACGCTCCCCGCCGCCGACGGTGAGCCGACCCCGGCCCACGGCCTGGTGCTGCCGGGCTCGACGGCGGCGCGCCTGCTCGACGACCGCGTGCTCGCCCCGGTCGCGGTGGCGACGGTCGAGCGCTGGGGCGCGGAGGTCCTCACCGCGGTCGGTGTCCGTGCCGACCTGGTGCTGGTCCCGGTCGACGGCGTGCTGGCCGACCCCGCCGCGCTCGACCCCGGGGCGACGGACGCCGCGACCCTCGCCGCCCAGTCGCTGGACGCCTGGCCCGACTACCTCGCGCACCTGGGCGAGAACCTCAGCCCGGGCGCGTACGTGGGCGACCTGGTGGCCGTGGCCGATCTCGACGCGGTCGCCGACGACTCCTGGCCGGCGGTGCTGGACCGCCTCGCCGGCGAACCGGCGCTGCGCGCGGCGCTGCTCGACCCGGTGCGGGACGAGCACGGCCGCCGCGCAGAGCCCTACACCGCCTGGTGGCTGCGGACGCGAAGCGGGCTGGTGACCGGCGGCCCGTTCGCGCTGCCGTCGGGCGCCGACGAGGGCGTGGCGGCGACGAGCCTCGAGCCCGGCGGCACGGGACCGTCGGCGCCGTCGGCCACCCCGGTCGACGACGCGGTGCGCACGCTGCTCCCACCCGTCCCGGAGGCGCTGGCCGAGGTGGACCCCGCCGTGCTCCGCGTGCTCGGCGGGGTGGCCACCCTCGCCGAGCTCGACGCCGACGGCTGGGTGCCGGTGCTCGACGGCCTGCCGAGCGGTCGTGGCGTCGACCCGGCGGTCGCCGTGGCGGTGTGGCGGGCGCTCGCGACACTCGCCGAGGCCGACGGGCCGCCCGTGGCACCGGAACGGGTGCCGGCACTGGTGGCGGCCGACCGGGTGGCGGCCGTCCACGTCGAGGACGCCGCCGTGGCGGACTCGCCGCAGTGGCTGCAGCGGGTGGACGTCGCCGCGATGGTCCCGGTCCCGCCGACCCAGGCCCTGGCGCTGGCCGGCCTGCTGGACCTGCCGCTCGCCTCCGACCTGACCACCGGCGAGGTGGACCAGGACGACGCGGTCGAGCAGCCCGTCCCGGTGGCCGCTCGAGCGCTGGTGGACGGGCCCACCACCTGGTGGGAGCACGAGGACCTGCGCGTCGACGGTGCGGCCGTGGACTGGTGGGTGGACGCCGACGGCGGTCTGCACGCGACCACGCTGGCCGGTCTGGCGGCCGCGCTGGCGCAGGCCAGCGGCCGGTGGTCACGGCGATGGGCGCTGGAGACGGTGCTGACCGAGCCGGGACGGGCGGCCGAGGTGCGCCTCGGCGAGGCGTCGGAGTCGGACCCGGCCTGACACCCGGACGCCGTCGGCCCGGGCGGATCAGCCCTGCTCGCGCCGCATCCTCCGGCCCAGCGCGTCGTGCCGCCCGGCCCACGCCCGGCCGGCCACGCCGAGCACCAGGCCCGTGACGCACACCGCGACCGGCGTCCACCCGGTGCGCCCGAGGACGGCCAGCACGACGGTGACCAGCAGCCCGACCCCCCACAGCACCATCCCGCCGAGCGCAACCCGGGCGAGGTCCACCTCGAGCGGTCGGGTCGGCGTCGACGGGTGCACAGGCTGCGCGGGCTGCTCGGTCGGCACCGTCCGACCCTATGCCGCCGCGCTCGTGTTACGGCTGCGTGAACCCTCTCGGACACCCACGGGACGGTGCGCACACTTCTGCCACACTTCGCCCATGGCATCCCCCCGTACCACCGACGAGGCGCCGACGCGTAGCGAGAAGCCCCTCAACCCCCTCGACCGCTTCTTCCACATCACGGAGCGCGGCTCGACCATCGGCACCGAGATCCGCGGCGGTCTGGTGACCTTCTTCACGATGGCCTACATCATCGTGCTCAACCCGATCATCCTCGGTGGCAAGGACGCCACGGGTCAGGCACTGGCCGCTCCGGCCACCATCGCGGCGACGACGGCGCTGATCGCCGGCGTCATGACCATCCTCATGGGCGTGTGGGCCAACTTCCCGCTGGCCCTGGCCACCGGTCTCGGCATCAACGCGGTGGTGGCCTTCTCCATCGCCGTGCTGCCGAAGATGGCCTGGCAGGACGCGATGGGCATCGTGGTCCTCGAGGGCATCATCATCACGGTCCTGGTGCTCACCGGGTTCCGGCAGGCGGTGTTCAACGCGGTGCCGACGTGGCTGAAGACGGCCATCAGCGTGGGCATCGGCCTGTTCATCGCCTTCATCGGCGTCGTGGACTCCGGCTTCGTCCGCGTCCCGCCGGGCGCGGCCACCCCCGTGGAGCTCGGCCAGTTCGGCTCGCTGTCCACGTGGCCGGTCCTGGTCTTCGTCATCGGCCTGGTGCTGATGGTCATCCTGCTGGTGAAGAAGGTCCGCGGGGCGATCCTCATCTCCATCCTCAGCACCACGGTCCTCGGCATCGTCGTCGAGGCCGTCGCCAAGCTCGGCTTCGGCACCGACAAGAACCCGGGCGGCTGGAAGTCGACGGTCCCGTCGTTCCCCAAGACGATCGTCGACGCGCCCAACTTCTCGCTGCTGGGCCACTTCTCGCTGTTCGGCGCGTTCTCCAAGATCGGCGCGATCACGGCGATCGTCCTGGTGTTCTCCCTGCTGCTGTCGGACTTCTTCGACACGATGGGCACGATGGTGGCCATCGGCGCGGAGGCCGGCCTGAACGACGAGAACGGCAACCCGCCGAAGACCCGCGAGATCCTGATCGTCGACTCCCTCGCCGCCGTCGCCGGTGGCATGGGCGGTGTCTCGAGCAACACCGCGTACATCGAGTCGGCGTCCGGCGTCGGCGACGGTGCGCGCACCGGCCTGGCGTCGATCGTCACCGGCATCGCGTTCCTGCTGTCGACGTTCCTCGCGCCGCTGGTGGCCGTGATCCCGTCGGAGGCCGCCGCGCCTGCGCTCGTCGTCGTCGGCTTCCTCATGGTGACGCAGGTGCTCGACATCGACTGGAAGTCCTTCGAGATCGCCATCCCGGCGTTCTTCACGATGATCCTGATGCCGTTCACCTACTCGATCACCGCGGGCATCGGCGCGGGCGTGATCATGTACGTGATCCTGCAGGCGGTGGTGGGCAAGGCCCGCAAGATCCACCCGCTGATGTGGCTGATCACGGTGCTGTTCGTCCTGTACTTCATCCGCGGGCCGCTCCAGACCTGGATCGGCTGACCGCACCCGCTCCACCCACGGGCCGGACTCCCTCGAGGGGGTCCGGCCCGTGGCGTCTCGCCGTCCGGGTGCCGTGGTGCCGCCGGGTCGGGCCGCCCCGTCGTGCCACCGCGCGCCGGGGCGTTTCGCCCGCTTTCTCGCGATGCCGTCGACAGCCCGCTGGTTAGGGTGAGGAGCCCCTGACGAGCAAGGAGACCGGCGTGCGCATCAGTGTCATCGGCTGCGGCTACCTGGGCGCGGTGCACGCCGCGTGCATGACCGTGCTCGGCCACGAGGTGGTGGGCATCGACGTCGACGAGGCCAAGGTCGAGGCGCTGCGGGCCGGTCGCGCGCCCTTCTTCGAGCCCGGTCTGCCCGAGCTGCTCGCGCAGGCGGAGGCCACGGGCAGGCTGACGTTCAGCACGTCGATGTCCGACGCGTCCGGCGCCGACGTGCACTTCATCTGTGTGGGCACGCCGCAGATGCACGGCGAGTTCCGGGCCGACCTCACCTACGTCGACACCGCCGTCACCGCGCTGGCCCCGTACCTGCGGGCGGGCGACGTGGTGGCCGGCAAGTCCACGGTCCCCGTCGGGACCGCGGAGCGGGTGGCCCGCGTGCTGGCGCCGTCCGGCGCCGTGCTCGTCTGGAACCCGGAGTTCCTGCGGGAGGGTTTCGCGGTCCAGGACACGCTGCACCCGGACCGCCTGGTCTACGGTCTGCCGACGGACGACGAGGGCGTCGCGACCGCCGCGGGGGAGAAGGCGCGCGCGGCGCTCGACGAGGTCTACGCGAAGCCCCTGGCGGACGGCACCCCGCTGGTGGTGACCGACCTGGCCACCGCCCAGCTGGTCAAGGTGGCGGCCAACTCGTTCCTCGCCACCAAGATCAGCTTCATCAACGCGATGGCCGAGCTGTGCGAGGCGACGGGTGCCGACGTCACCCGGCTGGCCGACGCGATCGGCTACGACCCCCGGATCGGCCGGAAGTTCCTCAACGCCGGGCTCGGCTTCGGCGGGGGCTGCCTTCCCAAGGACATCCGCGCCTTCATGGCGCGGGCCGGCGAGCTGGGCGTGTCCGACGCGCTGGGCTTCCTCCGCGAGATCGACTCGATCAACATGCGCCGCCGGGTGCGCGTGGTGGACCTGGCCCGCGAGGTCTGCCACGGCTCGATCGTCGGCCGCACCGTCGCGGTGCTGGGCGCCGCGTTCAAGCCCGACTCCGACGACGTGCGGGACTCCCCGGCCCTGAGCGTCGCGGCGCAGATGCAGCTGCAGGGTGCGCACGTCACCGTCACCGACCCGCAGGCCATCGAGAACGCCCGGGCCAAGTGGCCGGACCTGCGGTTCGCCGCCGACCCGCTCGAGGCGGCCGCCGAGGCCGACGTGGTGCTGCTGGCGACGGAGTGGGCGGAGTACCGCGACCTCGACCCGGACGAGCTCGGTGCCGTGGTCGCGCACAAGCGGATCCTCGACGGGCGCAACGTGCTGGATCCCGCGCGGTGGCGCGCGGCGGGCTGGACCTACCGGGCGCTCGGCAGGCCCTGAACGGCCGCTGCTCAGCCCCCGCCGAGCAGCAGCTGGACGCAGAGCATCTGGTCGCCGTCGTGCGTGCAGGCGACGGCGGTCCCCGTGATCGCGCGGTCGAGGATGTCCGCACGCTGCCGCGTGGACGCCATCCAGGTCGTCACCACGGCGACCGGGCGCTCGGCGGCGCGGCTGAGGTTCTCCCGCACGACGACCGCCTGCGGGCAGGCCTGCCGCACGTCGTCGAGCGGCGCGTGCTCCAGCCGCTGCCCGATCAGCAGGTCGGCGCGCTGCCCGGCTGCAGCCCGGGCGCACGTGGCGTCGGCGAGCGGCGCCATGCCGGCGTGCCGGCGCTGCTCGTCCACCGCGGCGCGGAGCTGGGCGGCGTAGGCGTCGGGGTCGGTGGACGCCTGGGACAGCGGCGTCCTGGTCCACGGCAGCGCGGCGTCCCCGGCGGGATGTGCCAGCACCCAGCCGACCAGCACGAGCGCGCCGGCCACCGCCAGGGCGATCGTGAGCGTCGTCGCTCCGCGGACGCGACGCAGCGCCGGGGGAGGGGCGGCCACGCGGTCAGCGTACGCAGCGCCTCGCGGGCTGCGTGCCGACCGAAAAGTCGTTCGCACAGGTAATGAGATAGACTAACGACCATGCCCCCCGCCGTGACCGCGCCGAGCCTCGCCGCGGACCTGCGCGTGGCGCTGAGCCGGGCCAACCGCCGGGTGCGCGCCGAGCGCGGCTCCGCCGGCCTGTCCGACCCGCAGTTCTCCGTGCTGGCCCTGCTGACCCGCAACGGCCCCATGACGCCCGGTCAGCTGGCCGACGCCGACCGGGTCCAGCCGCCGACCATGACGCGCACGGTGAACTGCCTGGTCGACCTGGGTCTGGTCAGCAAGGGGGAGAACCCCGCGGACGGCCGCCAGGTGGTCGTCTCCCTGACGGAGCAGGGGGTCGCCGAGGTGCGGGAGACGCGGCGGCGGCGCAACGCCTGGCTCGCCCAGCGCCTGGCGGGCCTGACCGCCGAGGAGCGGGCCGTGCTGTCCCGTGCCGCCGAGCTGCTGAGGGGGATCGCCGAGCAGTGAGCGCCACGTTCTCCTCCCTCCGCTTCCGCAACTACCGGCTGTGGTTCGGCGGCGCCCTCGTCGCCAACATCGGCACCTGGATGCAGCGCGTCGCGCAGGACTGGCTGGTGCTGACCCAGCTCTCCCACGACTCAGGCGTGGCCGTCGGCGTGGTCACCGCGCTGCAGTTCGCGCCGATCCTGGCACTGTCGGCGTGGGCCGGCGTGCTGGCCGACCGGGTGGACCGTCGCAAGCTGCTGATGCTGACCCAGGGCCTGATGGGTGTGCTCGCGGCCGGGCTCGGCGCGCTGGTGCTGAGCGGGCACGCGCAGCTGTGGCACGTGTACCTGTTCGCCCTGGCGCTCGGTGCCGTCTCGGCCGTCGACGCACCCGTCCGGCAGACGTTCGTCGCCGAGCTGGTGCCGCCGGACAAGCTGTCCAACGCCGTCGGCCTGAACAGCGCGTCCTTCAACGCCGCCCGCCTGATCGGCCCCGGCCTCGCCGGGCTGCTGATCGCGGCGGTCGGCACCGGCTGGGTGTTCGGAATCAACGCGATCTCGTTCGCCGGCACCATCTTCGCGCTGGTCTGGATGCACCCCGGCGAGCTGCACCGGATGCCGCTGGCGCCTCGCGCCAAGGGTCAGATCCGCGAGGGCCTGGCCTACGTGCGCCACCGCACGGACATCATGCTGATCATGGTGGTGATGAGCGTCGTCTCGACGTTCGGCCTCAACTTCCAGCTGACCAGCGCCATGATGGCCCGCACCGTCTTCCACAAGGGTGCAGGCCAGTACGGCATCCTCGGCTCGATCCTGGCGATCGGTTCCCTGGCCGGTGCGCTGCTCGCCGCGCGCCGCGAGCGGCCCCGCGTGCGGCTGGTGATCGGCGCGGCGTTCGCCTTCGGAGTGGCTGCCGGCGTGCTGGCCCTGATGCCGACGTACCCGTCGTTCGCGATCGCCTGCATCCCCGTCGGCCTCGCGTCGCTCACGATGATGACGGCGGCCAACGCGACCATCCAGATGAGCACCGACCCCGCGGTCCGTGGCCGCGTGATGTCCCTCTACATGATGGTGTTCATGGGCGCGACGCCCATCGGCTCGCCGGTGGTCGGCTGGATCGGCCAGCAGTTCGGCGCCCGCTGGTCCATCGGCATCGGCTCCATCACGGCGCTCCTCGTCTCGACGGGCGCCGCGATCTGGGCGGCTCGGGCGTGGCGGGTGCAGGTGCGGCTTCGGACGCGCGGTCGGCCGTACCTGGTGGTCCGCCACCTCGAGGCGCCGACGGAGGCCGCGACCGAGGTGGTCCGCACCGCGGCGTAGCGCCGCGTCCGGGAGGCGGCCTGAGCCGTCCGTCGGCGTACGACGTGGCACACGGGTGAACCGCCCGCCCCACCGGGGTGAACTCGACGACCGCCCGGCGGTCCCCGGTGTCCGATATGTCACGATCACGGGATGCAGGACGACCAGCCGACGGCAGCCCGCTCGCCGTGGCCGCGTCGTCTGCTGCTCACCGGCCTCGGCGTCGCCGTCGTGCTGGTCCTCGCCGCCGGCTGGCTCGCGCTGCGGGTCTACCAGGCCGGCACGGCGCTCGCGGAGGCGCAGCGCGCGCTGCCCTCGGGCGCCGCGAGCCTCAGCGCCACCGACGTGTCGGCGGTGAGCACGGCGCTGCCGCACGTCCGCAGCGACCTGGCCAGGGCGCGGTCGGCCGCCTCGGACCCGGTGTGGCGCGTCGCCGAGCACCTGCCCTGGGCGGGTGCGCAGCTGAACGCGGTCCGGGTCGTCACCGTCGCGCTCGACGACGTGGTGAGCTCCGCCGGTCCGGTGCTCGACCGGGCCCAGGGCGTCCTCGCGGCGCGGGACACGCTGCTGAGCAACGGCCGCGTCAACCTGGCACCGTTCACCGATGTCGAGCCGGAGCTGACGCGGGCCGCCCAGGTGTCCACCGCCGCCGCCGCGCGGGTCCAGGCGATCGACACCCGCCGCCTCGTGCACCGCCTGGCGGGGCCGGTGGGCACCGTGCAGCAGCTGCTGCCCAAGCTGGCGTCGGCGCTGGACACCGGTTCGCAGCTCGCCGCGCTGGTGCCACCGATGCTCGGTGCCGACGGACCACGCACGTACCTCGTCGTCGCACTGAACTCGGCCGAGCTGCGCAGCGCCGGCGGCATCGTCGGCGCCGTCGCGGCGGTGCAGGTGGACCACGGCGTCGTCCGCCTGGTCGACCACCGGTCCACGGCCGACTTCACCGAGCTCGCCCAGCCGGTGCTGCCGCTCACCGACGCCGAGCTCGCGATCGACACCGACCGCCTCGGCCGCTGGGTGCAGGACTCGGTGCTGACGCCGGACTTCCCCCGCTCCGCGCAGCTGATCGCCGCCCACTGGGCCAAGGACGTCGGCGGCACGGTCGACGGCGTGATCGCCACCGACCCGATCGCGGTGTCCTACCTGCTCGGCGCCGTCGGCGGCGTGCAGACGTCCAGCGGCACGCTCGACCAGCAGTCGGCGGTGCCGTCCCTGCTGCGCGACCCGTACGTGGGCGGCCTCGCGGCGAAGGCGGCGGACCAGTACTTCGCCCAGGCGGCGACGGCCATCTTCGGCGCGGTCGTCAGCGGCAAGGGCGACCCCGGGCGGCTGGTCGACGCGATGGCGAAGGCCGCGTCGGACGGCCGCGTCCGCGTGTGGTCCGCGCACCCCGAGGAGGAGCAGCGGCTGTCCGTCCGCACCCTCGGCGGCGCGTTCCTCAGCGGGCCGTACGCCGACGCGACGGGCGTGTTCCTCGACGACGGCACCGGTGGGAAGCTCGACTACTACCTCCGCACCGCCGTCACGGTGGAGAACCTGCGCTGCACCGGTCCCACGCCGACCGCGGACGTGCGCCTGGACCTGACCTACAGCCCGCCGGCGGACGTGGCGTCGTGGCCACGGGAGACCGCCGGTCGGGCCACCGGGTTCGCCCCGGGGTCGCTGGTCACGGACCTGACGGTGTACGCCGCCCAGGGTGCGGCGCTGCCGTCGCTGCGCCTGGGCGACGACGCCGTCGTGTCCGGCCTCGCCGCGCAGCAGGCGGGCCGGCAGGTGCAGGTCGTCTCGAGCGTCCTGGCACCCGGGCAGAGCGCGACCTACCGGGTCCAGGTTCCGGTGCGGCACGGTGCGGTGCAGGTCTGGGCGACGCCCACGGTGGCGTCGGGTGGCCTCGTCACCGCCACCTGCCCGTCCTGAACCCGGTCCGACTAGCACAAATCACCCGGTCAAGGGCCCGATTGCACCCGCACGAACCGTGTCCGTTGCGCGAAGATTGTCCGGTTGGTACCCATTGTCGAGCCAGGGCGGCACACCATGACCACGCACGCGCGACGCGGACTGATCGTCATCATGGCGCTCCTCGTCGGTCTGTTCGTCGCCGGACCGGCGGGAGCGAGCACCCTGCCCACCGAGCCGGGGCCGTCGGGGACTCCGTGCCCGACGGACCGTCCTGGCTACGCCGCTCCCGGCGTCTGCCAGCTCACCGCGCACGTCAACCCCGTCTGCGTGAACGACGTGCCGCTGCTGAAGTACTCGCTCGAGGAGATGGGCACCACCCTCACCACGGCGACGATCACCTGGGTGCACCCCGGCGGCACGGACGTGGTGCTCACCGACCAGCCGCTCAACGGCACGCTCCTGTGGCCGGGCGCCGTCCTGGACAACAAGGGCACGATCGTCGACTGGCCCGGCTGGACGCAGCAGTCCGACGGCAGCTGGACCCGCGGTGACGCCTTCGACTGGGCCCGGCAGCCCGTCGAGGTGCGTTTCGAGGTCAACCCGTCCACCGTCGCGACGGTGAGCTACCCGGCCGTCGCCGGCGCGTGCGACCCGGTGAACTCGGCGGTCCTCGCGGCGGACGACGTCACACCGACCTCGTCCGTGCGGTCGGCCGTGCTGGCCGCCACCGGTTCCGACGTGGCGCCGTACGCCTTCGGCGGTGCCGGGCTGGTGCTGCTCGGCACGCTGCTGCTGGTGATCCGGGCGGCCATGCACCGCCAGGCGCGTCAGACGAGGCGCTCGACCACGTAGTCGATGCAGGCGGTGAGGGCCAGCACGTCGTCGGGCTCCACCGCCGGGAACATGCCGATCCGCAGCTGGTTGCGACCTAGGCGGCGGTAGGGCTCGGTGTCCACGATGCCGTGGGCACGGAGCACCGCCGCCACCGTGTCCGCCTGCACGTCCTCCGCGAGGTCCACCGTGCCGACCACGGTGGACCTCGCGGCTGCGTCGGCGACGAACGGGCTCGCCCAGTCTCGCGACTCCGCCCACGAGTACAGGTGCCCGGCGGACGTGGCGCTGCGTGCCGCGGCCCACTCCAGACCCCCCTGCTCGAGCATCCAGTCCAGCTGCTCGGCGAGCAGCACCAGCGTCGCCACGGCGGGGGTGTTCAGGGTCTGGTCCAGCCGGGAGTTGGTCACCGCGGCGCTGAAGGAGAGGAACTCGGGGATCCAGCGGTCGCCGGTCTCGATCCGGGCGGAGCGCTCGACGGCGGCGGTCGAGACGAGGGCCAACCAGAGGCCGCCGTCGGAGGCGAACACCTTCTGCGGCGCGAAGTAGTAGACGTCCGTCTGCCGCACGTCCACCGGCAGCGCGCCGGCGCCGGACGTCGCGTCGACGAGGACCAGGGCACCCTGCTCGCGCGAGCCGGCCACCCGGCGCACCGGCGCCATCGCACCGGTGGAGGTCTCGTTGTGCGGCCACGCGTACACGTCGACGCCGTCGACGTGCTCCGGCACCACCATCGAACCGGGCTCGGCCGTCACCACGTGCGGCTCGGCCAGGAACGGGGCGCGGGACGTCGAGGTGACGAACTTGGCGCCGAACTCGCCGAACGAGGCGTGCGCCGCGCGGTGGTCGACCAGGCAGGCCGTCGCCATCGCCCAGAACGCGTTGGTGCCGCCGTTGCCGAGCACCACCTCGTACCCGTCGGGCGCGTCGAACAGCGCGGTCAGCCCCGCGCGCACCCGGCCGACGAGCGCTCGGACCGGCTTCTGCCGGTGCGACGTGCCGAGCAGCGAGCCGCCCACCGCGGCGAGCGCGGCCACCTGCTCGGGCCGGACCTTGGACGGGCCGCAGCCGAACCGTCCGTCCCGGGGCAGCAGGTCGGCAGGGATGTGCAGGTCGGGAGCCGTGGCCACGACGCCGAGGATAGGCGGTCGGCCCCGCGGCTCGTCGGTGTGACCAACTACCCTGGTCACGCGGGCGCGCGGCCCGACGATGCATGGGGAGGCGTGCCGTGACCGACCTGATCGACACCACCGAGATGTACCTCAAGACCATCTACGAGCTGGTCGAGGAGGGCATCCCGCCGTTGCGCGCCCGGATCGCCGAGCGGCTCGGGCACTCCGGCCCCACCGTCTCGCAGACCGTGGCGCGGATGGAGCGGGACGGTCTGGTGGTGCTCAGCGGGGACCGGCACCTCGAGCTCACCCCGCAGGGGATGGCACGAGCCACCCGCGTGATGCGCAAGCACCGGCTCGCCGAGCGGCTGCTGACGGATGTGATCGGCCTGGACTGGCCGCACGTCCACGAGGAGGCGTGCCGCTGGGAGCACGTGATGAGCGAGCAGGTGGAGCGGCGGCTGGCCGCGCTGCTGGAGCACCCGCGGTTCGACCCCTACGGCAACCCGATCCCCGGGCTGGACGAGCTCGGGGAGCGGCCCACCGGCGTGGGGTTCCTGGACGACGTCGCGCCTCTCGCGGGCGAGGGCGTCCCCACGGCGGCCGCCCAGGTGGTGGTCGCCCGGATCGCCGAGCCCCTGCAGGTGGACACCGAGCTGCTCGCGCGGCTCTCGGACGCCGGTGTGACACCCGGCGCACGGGTGGACGTGGAACGCGGCGAGGGCGTGGTGACGGTGGGCGTGCCGGGGTCGGGTGTGGTGCTGGACCTGCCCGACGACGTGGCCCGACACATCTTCGTGTCCGTGTCCTGAACCACACGGTCGCGCCCGGACTGAGTGACGGGTGCGCTGTGGGCCCGCTCGGCTTCCGCTGTGGGCCGCCTCTGACCTGCGGCGATGCGCTGGGCCGAACGGGTGAGGGCATGACCTTCGTCCCGTGCGCCTCCGGCGTCCCGGTCGCTCGTCCGACTTCTTCACGACATCGTCGTGACCGGAGCGTGACAATCGCCGGAACCGTCGGGTACGTTCGTCCTGCTTCACGGAACCCTCCTCCGAGAAGCCCTCGAGCGGAACGCCGAACCCTGCCGCCGATCGAGGTTCCGTACTACTCGCCGGCAGGGGCGGGGGACCCAAATCGTGGGCACCGGTGACGGTGTCCTTGGGGTGAAGCCGGGCGGACGGTCCTCGGATCGTGCGCCCGACCGGGTGTTCTCCCACCCGAACCCGACAGCTGACCTCGCAGGCGCACGGAGAGGCACACCTGTTGTCCCAGAGCACTGTTCGCGCCCGGCACCGGGCCGCACGCCGTCCGTCCACCCCCCTCACCCAGCTCGCCTCCACCGCCACCGCGCAGATGGCCGTCGTCGGCCGTCGCACCGCGGTGGTCGCTGCGTCTTCGGGGCTCGTCGTCTCGGTTCTGGGCGCTGCGCCGGCGATCGCCGAGCCCAACGACGCCTCGGGCCTCGCCTCGGTGGACACCGCGACGCTGACGGGGGCCGCTCGCGCCGCTCTCGACGCCGCCCCCGTGGTGACCGCTCCTGACCAGGCCACCTGGACCCTCGACGTCGACGACGTCACCGCCGTCAAGCCGGCACCGGTCGTCAAGGCCAAGACCACCGCCACCAGCCGCACGGCGACCGCGACCTCGCGCTCCACCGTCCGCGCTGCTGCGACGGTCGCTGCGCCTCCGAGCGTCGCCGGCAGCGCCGTGCTGCAGATCGCGGCTCGTTACGTGGGCGTCCCGTACGTCTACGGCGGCACCACGCCGTCGGGCTTCGACTGCTCCGGCTTCACGCAGTACGTCTACGCGCAGCTCGGCATCAGCCTGCCGCGCACCGCCGAGGCCCAGCGCAGCGCCGGCACGATCGTCTCGCGCGCCGACGCGCAGCCCGGTGACCTGATCTACTCGCCCGGCCACATCGCGATCTACGCGGGCGGCGACATGGAGATCGACGCCCCGCGCCCGGGCGGCTCGGTCCAGTTCCGCTCGATCTGGCAGAGCGCCCCGGTGTTCATCCGGGTGTCCTGACCACCCCCGCCGGCACGCCGGCACTGCTTCACGACGAGGCCCCGACCGACACGGTCGGGGCCTCGTCGCACATTCGGCTGGACCACGACGGTTACCCTGGGTCCGCACCACGCGAGTTGCCTGAAGTCACGGGCCGGCAGCCAGCCGGTCCGACCGCGAAGGTCAGGAGAACGCCGTGCTGACGACCGGACCCCTCGACGAGGTGCCTGCAGGAGCCCCGCAGCCCGCGGGCGCCCACGGCACCGGAGCCTCGCTCCCGCGAGCGCTGCTCCTGAACGCCAGCGGGGAGCCGCTGTGCGTGGTGAGCCTGCACCGGGCGGTCGTGCTGGTGATGACCGGCAAGGCGACCGTGCTGGAGTCGGAGGGCCGGCTGCTGCACTCCGAGCGGGCGGCGATCCCCCTGCCGGTGGTCCTGTCGCTGACGCGGTACGTCCACGTGCCGACCCGCCGACCCGTGCCGCCCACCCGGCGCACGGTGCTGCAGCGCGACGACCACCGCTGCGCGTACTGCGGCGGGGGAGCGGACACCGTCGACCACGTGCTGCCGCGGTCGCGCGGCGGTCGGCACGAGTGGGGCAACGTGGTCGCGGCCTGCGTCCGCTGCAACCACCGCAAGGCCGACCACCTGCTGCACGAGCTGGGCTGGGAGCTGCGGTTCACCCCTCGGGCGCCGCGGTGGTCGGTCGCCTTCGGGGCGGCCGCCGTCCGGGCCGAGCCGGTGTGGAGCCGCTACCTCGCAGCCTGAGCGGTTTCCCCGCTTCATCCCATCGTTGCGTCAAGGGCGTGCCACGATGGGCTGAAGGAGGTACCGATCATGTCGCACGAGAACGTGATCCTGGTGGGCCTGGACGGATCGGACGCTGCGTTGCACGCCCTGGACTGGGCGACGCAGGAGGCACGGGTGCGGCAGTGGGGGCTGCGGCTGGTGTGCAGCTACGCACTCCCGTCGTTCGCAGCGGCCTCGTTGGACGGCGGGTACGCCGCTCTGGACGACTCGGCGATCCGCGCCGGTGCGGAGGCGGTGCTGACCGAGGCGCTCGCCCGGGTCGCCGGTTCCGGTCTGCCCGTCACCAGCCACGTGGCGGTGGGCGACGCCACCGCGGTGCTCGTGGACGAGTCCCGTGAGGTCGGCCTGGTGGTGGTCGGCACCCGAGGTGGTGGCGGGTTCGCCGAGCGGCTGCTCGGGACCGTCTCCTCGGCGCTGCCCGCGCACGCCAAGTGCCCCACGGTGGTGGTGCCGCTCCGGGCGGCCCGGGGCGCGCAGGAGCCGACGGACGCCCCGGTCCCTCCGGTGACGCCGGTGCGCCGCGTGATGGTCGGTGTCGACGGCTCCCCGCAGTCCGAGCTGGCGCTGCGCTGCGCCCTGCGGGAGGCGCGCCGGTGGCAGGCGACCGTGGTGGTGGTGTCCGCCGTGCCGGTGAACACGGTCACCGGGGTGCTGGCCTGGCTGCCCGAGCCGGTCGACCACAGTGCGGTGCTGGCGGACGTCGAGGAGTCGCTGCGGCTGGTGCTCGAGCGGGTGGCCGACGACGCGCAGGGGCTCACCGTCGAGCGCCAGGTGCTGGACGGCACCGGGGCCGCCGTGCTGACCGACATGTCCGCGGAGGCCGACCTGCTGGTGGTGGGCTCGCGCGGACGTGGGGGCTTCACCGGGCTGCTGCTCGGGTCGACCAGCCAGGCGGTGCTGCACCATGCGCAGTGCCCGGTGCTGGTGGTGACCAAGGGAGCCGATCCCGAGCCGACGGCGGCCTGAGCCGCGCTCACTCCGCGGGCGCCGGCGGCACCTCGGGCCTGCGGACGAGTGCGGACAGCACGATCGTCGAGCGGGTGCGCGCCACGAACGGCTCGGCGGCGAGCCGCTCGACGACGCGTTCGAGGTGCCGCATGTCCCGCGCGCGCACCTGGAGCACCACGTCGACGTCACCGGTGACGGTGCTGGCCGCCATCACCTCCGGGTACTGCTCGATCGCGGCCTGCATGGTCGCCGGGCTGGTGCTGCCGTGGCAGAACAGCTCGACGAAGGCCTCCGTCTGCCAGCCGAGCGCCGCGGGGTCGAGCCGGACGGTGTAGCCCCGGATCACGCCCTCGTCCCGGAGCCGGTCCACCCTGCGCTTGACGGCGGGTGCGGACAGCGCGACGGCGTGGCCGACCTGTGCGTAGGTGGCGCGGGCGTCGAGCGCCAGCTCCCGCACGATCGCGGCGTCGAGGGCGTCCATGGGGTGCGGGCGGTCGTCGTGCACGGCCCCATGATCCTCGCCGGGCGCGCGGGGGCGGATCCGTCAGGGCCGACACCATTCCTCCCTACATGTGAAGAATGTCCGATTCGATACCAGAAAAAGCGGTCGAAATCACACGAACTACACTGATGGAATTCCTTTGGTCCCGTAGCGAATGCGCCGATAACCAGCACAATCGGCGATGAGGCCGTTATTGGTGGCCTTTGACTCGCGAGCGGGAGGTGCACGGTGGACGCGGTGGACACGCAGCGTTCCGAGGGGGCGGCCGGGACGGCGGTGCGCACGACGGGCGTCCCGCAGCGGTACGCCGCTCCCGGCACGCTCGACCGGGTCCCCACCCAGCGCAGCGGTCCGGAGGGGCCGGTCGGGGCGCCCCGCCGGCGGACCGCGACGATGCTGGTCGGGTTCGGTGCCGTCGCCGTCCTGGTGGTGGCCGGCACGGTGGTGCAGCAGCAGCGGGCCGATGCGACCGAGCAGCAGCACGCGGCACAGGCGCGGACGGCGCAGGCGCTGACGGCCCTCGCGGGGGACACGGCCGCGCGCGACGACGTCTCCACCGCGGGATCGGCAGAGCTGGCCGCAGCACGGGCGGCGGCCGTCACGGCGACCACCACGGCCCTGACGCACGCCAACGGCACGCTGGCGGCCGCACCGCACGTCGGTGACGACCTGCGCGCCCCGCTGCAGAGCGGCATCGTCTCCGTCTCCGCGATCCTGGGCGGCCAGCCGGTGAGCCTCGCCGCGCTCCGCGCCGGGGCCAGCGGGCTGGCCGGTCAGGACAAGGCCGTCGCGGACGCCGAGCAGGCCTGGCAGGCCGCGGACGCCGCACGGGTGGCCGCCGAGCAGGCTGCGGCGGCGCAGGCGGCGGCACAGGCCGCGGCGCAGCAGGCGGCCCAGCAGTCGACGCGCAGCACGCGGACGGTGCGCAGCTCGGCCCCGGTGGCGAGCGCTCCGCAGGCGCCGTCGGCCGGTCCGATGGCCATCCCGGCGGGCGGCCTGGTCTGCCCCGGTGCCCCGGTGGGCACCCCCGGTGCGGAGTCGTCCGTCGGGGCGATCGGTGCGGCCATCAACGACTACCGCGCCAGCAACGGGCTCCCGGCGCTGTCGGTGTCACGGTCCGGGACGCTCGTCGGGCACGCGCTCGACATGGCGGACGCCGGCGGCATCTGGCACTCGGGCTTCGACAACATCGTCGGCTGCATCAGCAACGGCAGCGCGTCCGCCCTGGTCGGCGCCTGGTCCCGCTCGCCCTCGCACAACGCGCAGATGCTGCGCACCGACGTCTCGAGCATGGCGGTCGGCGGGGCGCTCGACGGTGGCTGGCTGTACGGCGCGGTGAAGTTCAACTGACGCCGGATCGCGCCCGACGCGGACGCGACGCCCGCCGGACGCGCGGTCGAGCCGCAACCACGCCGCGCCCGTGATGACGTGGTGGGCGGCCGCGAGCCCTGCGGCCGCCCACCACGGGCTCAGCGAAGCGCGTCCGCGAGCCGGTCCAGCGCCAGGTGCAGGTCCTGGTCGGTGATGGTCAGCGGCGGGGCGAGGCGGATCGTCGCGCCGTGCGTGTCCTTCGCCAGCACGCCCCGGGCCAGCAGGCGTTCGGCGAGCTCGCGGCCGGTCGCCGGACCGCCGGCGCGGGAGGCGTCCACGTCCAGCCCCGCCCACAGGCCGATGGTCCGCACCCGTGCCAGCAGGCCCTCGGCCACCAGTGCGTCGAGGCGGTCGCGCAGCACCTGACCGAGCGTCAGCGCCCGCTGTTGCAGGTCGCCCGTGGACAGCAGCTCCACCACGGCGAGCCCCACGGCGCACGCCATCGGGTTGCCGCCGAACGTCGACCCGTGCGTGCCGGCCGTCAGCACCCCGAGCACGTCGGAACGGCCGACCACCGCGGACACCGGCACGATCCCCCCGCCGAGCGCCTTGCCGAGCGTGACCAGGTCCGGCCGGACCCCCCGGCGCTCGCACGCCAGGGTGCTGCCGGTGCGGCCCAGCCCCGACTGCACCTCGTCGGCGACCAGCAGCACGCCGCGCGCTGTGCACGCCGCCCGCACCGCGGGCAGGTAGTCGTCGGGCGGGACCACCACGCCCTGCTCGCCCTGGACGGGCTCGAGCAGCACGGCGACCGTGGTGTCGTCGATGGCGTCGACCAGGGCGGACGCGTCGCCGTACGGCACCAGCCGGAACCCCGGCGTGTACGGCCCGAAGCCGCGGCGGGCGTCGGGGTCGTCGGAGAACGACACGATCGTCGTGGTCCGCCCGTGGAAGTTGCCCTCCGCGACGACGATCGTCGCCCGCCCGTCGGGCACCCCGCGCGCCTCGTACCCCCACTTGCGGGCCGCCTTGATCGCCGTCTCCACCGCCTCGGCCCCGGTGTTCATCGGCAGCACCAGCGGGTCGGGCTCCGCCAGCAGGGGTCCGACCAGCCCCGCCACCGCGCGGGCGAACGGCTCGAGCAGCTCGTGGTCGAACGCCCGCGACGTGAGGGTGAGCCGGTCGAGCTGGCGGTGCGCCGCGGCCACCAGCGCCGGGTGTCGGTGACCGAAGTTCAGCGCCGAGTAGGCCGCGAGCAGGTCGAGGTAGCGGTGCCCGTCGACGTCGGTCACCCAGGACCCCTCGCCGGTGGCCAGGGTCACCGGGAGCGGGTGATAGTTCGGCGCCAGGGAGCTCGCGGCGGACCGGCCGGTCACGACGGTGTCCATGCGGGCTCCTCGGTCAGCCGTACGTCGGTCAGGAGCGGATCTCCAGCGTGCAGCACTTGGCACCGCCGCCGCCCTTGAGCAGCTCGGAGGTGTCGACGGCGATCGTGTCGTACCCGCGCTCGCGCAGCTTCGCGGCCAGGTCGACGGCACCGGGCGCGTGCACCACGTGCTGCCCGTCGGACACGATGTTGAGGCCCAGGGCCTGCGCGTCCCGCTCGGTGGCCAGCAGGGCGTCCGGGAACAGCTGCTCCAGCACGGCACGCGACCCGGCGGAGAACGCCGCCGGGAAGTACGCCACCTGCGGGTCGTCGGGGTCGGAGGAGATCACGGCCAGCGCCGTGTCGAGGTGGTAGTAGTGCGGGTCCACCAGCTCCAGGGAGATCACCGGGTGACCGAACAGCTCCTGCGCCTCGGCGTGCGCCGCCCGCTCGGTGCGGAACCCGGTGCCCGCCAGGACCAGCCGCCCGGCGACCAGCATGTCGCCCTCGCCCTCGTTGATCCGGGCGGCGGTGTGGGTGACGAACCCCCGGTCGGCGAACCACTTCTGGTACGCCGGGCCCTCCGGTTGGCGCTCGGGGTAGCGGAACCGTGCGGAGTAGACGATGCCGTCGACGACGGTCGCGCCGTTGGCGGCGTAGACCATGTCCGGCAGGCCGGGGATCGGGTCGATCTGCTCGACGGTGTGGCCCAGGTCGAGGTACGTGTCCCGCAGGCGCCGCCACTGCTGCACCGCGAGCGCCGTCTCCGTCGGCTGGTCCTTGTGCATCCACGGGTTGATCTCGTAGGAGACCGTGTAGTACGTGGGCTCGCACATCAGGTAGCGGCGGGCGGTGGCTCCGGGCGCGTGCGTCGTCATGGGTCTCCTCGGCGGGTCGGTGCGGGCCGGGGTGCCGGTCCCGCGCTGCGGTCAGGCGGGCCGCCTCGTCGCGGGTCCACTCGAGGGTACGAGGCGGTCTGCACGAATGCCGGTGCCATTCGGTTGCCGTCGGCAGTGGATCCGTTGCGTGGTTACGGCTGAGAGCGGCGATCCGTTGTGCGAGCGGCGCGGGAGAGCGCGAGGCGCAGCATGGCGTCGAACACCGGGGCCAGCAGCGCCGCCGTCCAGGCGTGCGGCAGGGGTCCGACCAGGTGCACGCGCTCCGACCAGCGCACCACGGCGCCGTGCGGACCGTCCGGGACGACGACGATGGTCGCGCTGCCGTGCATCACCGGACCGACCTTGCGGTAGACGGCGATGCCGGGCCGGCCGGCCTCCGGCGGGTCGTACCTGTCGATCCGCATCCGGTCGACCACCCCGGGACCGCCGTGCCGCGCACCCGGCCCGGACACCGCCTCGATGCGGCCCCCGACCCGCGGCGGCCCGTCGGTGCGCACCCGGGTCATCGGGATCCACCGGGCGTGGTTGCGCGCATCCGTCACCGCGTCCCACACCTGCTGGGCCGAGCCCGGCATGCGCCTGGTCACCACCGCTTCGCGCTCCATGCACCGATCTTCGCCCGGGGTAGGGTCGCCCGCATGGAGCACCGGGTCCTGGGCCGCACCGGCCGCGACGTGTCCGTGGTGGGGCTGGGCTGCTGGCAGCTCGGCGGTGACTGGGGCGAGGTCGGCGAGGACGTCGCGCTCGGCGTGCTGGCCGCCGCGGTGGACTCCGGTGTGACGATGCTGGACACGGCGGACGTCTACGGCGACGGGCGGTCCGAGCGGCTGGTCGGGCGGTTCGTCGCGAGCCGCGGCGGTGCCTCCTCCGGGCTGACGGTGGCCACCAAGATGGGCCGGCGCGCCAACCCGCACGTCGCCGGCGCCTACACGCTCGACGCGTACCGCCGCTGGACCGACCGGTCCCGCGAGAACCTGCGCACCGACACGCTCGACCTGGTGCAGCTGCACTGCCCGCCCACCGAGGTGCTGCTGCGCGAGCAGACCTACGACGACCTGGACGTGCTGGTCGAGGAGAAGCGCATCGCCGCCTACGGCGTCTCGGTGGAGACGGTGGACGAGGCGCTGGCGGCCATCGCCCGCCCCAACGTCGCCACGGTGCAGATCATCCTCAACGTGTTCCGGCGCAAGCCGCTCGAGAAGGTGCTGCCCGCGGCGGCCGAGGCGGGCGTCGGCATCATCGCGCGCGTGCCGCTCGCCTCCGGCCTGCTGTCCGGCCGGTACGACGAGCAGACGCAGTTCGCGCCGACGGACCACCGCAGCTACAACCGGCATGGCGAGGCGTTCGACGTCGGCGAGACGTTCTCCGGGGTGCCCTACGACGTCGGGGTGGCGGCGGCCCGCGAGGTCGCGGCGCTGACG
This sequence comes from Cellulomonas sp. NTE-D12, assembly GCF_027923705.1. NCBI lineage: Bacteria > Bacillati > Actinomycetota > Actinomycetes > Micrococcales > Cellulomonadaceae > Cellulomonas > Cellulomonas electrica. The sequence goes on from NZ_AP026442.1 coordinate 616,381, forward strand.
CCGTCGAGCGCGACGACCGCCCAGCTGGCGCTGCGCTGGGTGATCGACCAGCCGGGCGTCTCTGTCGTCATCCCCGGTGCGCGGACCCCGGCGCAGGCCAAGGCGAACGCTCGGGCGGCCGAGGTGCCGCCGCTCAGCGCCGAGACGCTCGACGCGCTGCGGGGCGTGTACGACGAGCGCATCCGGGAGCACGTGCACTCCCGCTGGTGAGGCACGTCGGCGCGGCTACGACGGCCGCGCCGACCGACCGCTCAGCGGCGCTCGATCTGGGGTGCCGTCGGCGCGATGACGAGCGTCTCCGGGAACACCGCCGGCGCCGGGCCGAACGCGATGCGCGACCCGTCGATGACGGTGTGCGCCAGCGCCCGCCCACCGGCCACGCCGATCGCGAGGCCGATGCCGAACGGGGCGAGTCGGCCCAGCGCCAGCCCGCCCTGCTTGGCGACCTGCCGCCGGATCATCCGCCGCGTCAGCGTCGAGTTCACCTTCCGCACCGTCGCGAGCGGCATCCGGGTCAGCAGCGACCGGGCCACCCGCACCGAGCCGATGCCGGCGGCGTCCTGCACCGCGGCCGCCCCGGACTCGCCGAGGATCGACGCGAGCAGCAGCGCCTTGCGCCGGTCGGTGTCCGCGACGTCGATGCCGTGCACCGAGGCGACGGCCAGGGCGAACGCCGCCGACGCGCCGAAGAACGTCGCCACGTCGCTCACCGTCAGCGCGAATGCCGTACCGGTGCCCACCGCGGGTGCCGCGGCGACGGCACCCACGGCCCCTCCCGCGACCTGCACGACGGCCAGGTACTCCTTCTCCAGCAGCCGCACCACCTGCTCGGGTGTCGCGTGCGGGTTGCGGGAGCGCACCTTCTGCACGTGCGCGTGGATGGTGGCCGACGGGATGGCGACGGCCTTGTCGAGCAGCTTCTCGATGGGGGCCACCATCAGGCGGCCCCGTTGATGGTGGTGGTCACCTGCGCGCTCGCCTTCAGCGTGCGGCCGACCGTGCAGTGCTCGTCGATCGCGCGGCGCATCACCACGAGCAGCCGCTCGCGCGTGGCCTCGTCCAGGCCCGACAGGTCGATCCGCACGTCGTCGGCCAGGGCGGGGTAGCGGTCCTCCGCCTCGTCGCCCAGGCCGCCGACCGTGATCGTCACCGGCACGTCCTCGCCGAGCCGGCGGGACACCCCGTTGTCGATCGACAGTCCGGCGCAGCCGGCGAGCGCGATCTTGAGCAGCTCGCCGGGGCTGAAGCAGCCCTCGTCGCCGACCGAGCCGATCAGCACCTCCGCACCGCGCGAGCTGCGGCCGGTGTAGCGGCGGTGGCCCGTGCGCTCCACCCACAGAGCCGTGTCGTCGGCGTTGGGCAGCGGTGGGACGGGGTACGGGGACGAGGGCGCGGCGGTCGGCTCGACAGTCATGCGCTCGATACTCGCACGGCGGCATCGCCGGTGCGCGAGCCGGGGCTAAGGTCCGGCGCATGACGTCCGACGAGCAGATGCCCGCAGCCGCGGCCGTGCCCGACGATGGTGCCGTCCCCGTGAGCCCCACCGCATCGGCGCTGCCGGCACCCGTCGGCGCCGATCCCGCTCAGGCGCCGAGCGTCGTCGCGACCGGGAGCAGTGCGGCGCCGGCCGCCCGGCCGCGGTCGGTGGTGGGCTTCTGGGTGGTCGGCCTGCTGGTGGTGGGGCTCGTCGCCGTGGCGCTCGGCGGGCTGGCCGCCCTGCTGACCGGCGTCGCGTCGAGCAGCGACTGGGCAGGGTTGGTGGCCGTGCTGGCGGGGTTCATGGTGGCGGCGGGCGTCGCCGGCATCGGGTGGCTGGTGCTGGTGCTGGTGACCGTGCGGCGTCGCCTGCCGGAGGGTCGGCGCACCCGCGTGACGGCGATCTCGGTCGGCGCCGTGGCGGTGACGCTGGCCCTCGGCTACGCCTTGTCGCAGGTCAGTGGCATCGGCAGCGGTGCGTCCGCCCTGGTGGTCGGTGCTGTGGCGGTGGTGGCGGCGCTGCTGCCCCCCGAGCTGGTCACGCGCGAGGAGCGCCGTACGCCGGCGGGCGGCGGGACGGCGGCGGACAGCAGGGGCTGACCGCAGAAGCCGACCGGCCGAGGCGCAGCCGCCGGGCCGTGCGGCGTCAGCCCGTCAGTCGAGCAGGCGTCGGAGCCGGTGCTTGCCGGCGTTGGACGTGACGACCCACGTCAGGTCGGTGTCGTCTGCCGCGCGTCGGCGCAGCTCCTCGAACGCCGGCAGCCCGGCGGCGGGATCGCCGACCACGGCGACGCTCCAGCAGTAGCCGAGCGCCTGCCGGAGCACGCGAACGGGTTCGGCGCGCCGGTCCTGGGCTGGCACGGCCCGCAGCGTGTCGGTGGCGGCCGCGCACGCCGCCAGGGCAGCCGTGGCGGTGAGCGGGTCGCGCAGCAGCCGTGGCTCGCTCAGCGCGGCTATGCCGGCGCGTGCCACGAGCGGGTCCGGGTCGGACGCCCAGGCGCCGGCGATCGCCCGGACGGCGGCCGGGTCACCGTCACCGATCCGCTGCGCCGCCATGGCGGTCGCCTCCCGCACGCGCCACGACTCGTCGCCGGCCAGCCGGGTGAGCTGGTCGCGCACCGAGGCGCGCTCGTCGTCGTCGCCCTCCAGGTACAGCCGGCCCAGGCCGACGGTGCCGCAGCAGCGCAGGTACACGTCGTCGTCCCGGCTGAGCTCGTGGATCAGCGCGGGTGCCGCCACGTCGGCGAACGCCTGCATCAGCTCGAGGTTGGCGCGGGGGCCCGGCAGCCCGGAACGGCCGCTCAGGTACTCGTGCACGGCGGCGGGGCCCAGGTGGCGCAGCTCGGCGGCATGGGCGGCGCGGACGGGCGTGGGCACGGGTTCTCCTCGACGATCGGCAGAGCCGGGTCGACGGGGCCGTCCCGGCGGGCCCGCTGCGGCGCGGGCGTGACCATCCTGCCGATCGGCGGGCCGTCCCGGGGCTGGTACCGGGGCAGTTCCCGTGGCGCCGTAGGCTGCGCGGCGATGCCGTCGTACCGCGTGACCATGGCGCTGGGCGCGCTGCACCGCGGGGTCGACCCCGCGGAGGTGCTGCCGACGGCGGTCGACACGGCGCGGGCGCTGACGGCGGTCGAGGCCGGGAGCGTCGAGATCCGCCGCGGTCAGGCGCTGGTGGTGGTGCGGTTCGAGGCGCCGGACGACCAGGAGGCGTCCGACGTCGGACGCGCCGTGGTGCGCCGGATCGACGAGCTGGTGGTCGTGGAGTCGAGCAGGACCACCCGCCGGTTCGGGGCCCGCTGGTACCCGCTGCGCTGACAGCGCTGCTCGGACGTCGGCGCCGCTCAGGTGTCGGTCGGCTCGAGGACCGGCTGCTCGTCGCCGGGCTCCGGCCGGTCGGCGTGCGGCTGCTCCGCCAGCTCCCGGCCGAGGAGGGCGCCGGCCTGCTCGCCGGTGACGGCCGGCATGAACAGGTACCCCTGACCCGTGACGCAGCCGATCCGCTGCAGGAGCTCGAGCTGGTCGTCCGTCTCGACGCCCTCGGCCACCACGGCCACCCCGAGCGACCGGCCGAGGTCCACGAGCGCGGTGATCAGCTCGGTGCTGCGGTCGCCGGAGGCGAGCCCGCGGATGAACGACCGGTCGATCTTGAACGCGTCGACGGGGAACCGGTGCAGGGTCTCCAGCGAGGAGTAGCCGGTGCCGAAGTCGTCGATGTGCAGGCGCAGGCCCGCGTCGTGCAGCTGCTGCATCAGGTGCAGGGCGACCTCGGGGCGGCGCATCAGCACGCCCTCGGTCACCTCCAGGGTGAGCCGGTCCGGGGTCAGTCCGTTGCGGGACAGCGCGTCCAGCACACGGGGCAGCAGCCCGCGGTGCCAGAACTGCCGGTCGGACAGGTTGACCGCCACGTTCACGACGTCGGGACCCCACTCGGCCAGCTGCCGGCACACCTCGGCCAGCACCCAGTGGCCCAGCTGGACGATCAGCCCCGTCTCCTCCATCACCGGCAGGAACTCGTCGGGGAGCACCACGCCGCGTTCGGGGTGGTGCCACCGGACCAGGGCCTCGAACCGGTCGGTGCGGCGGGACGTCAGGTTGACGATCGGCTGGTAGAACACCTCGAACTGGTGCTCGGCCAGGGCTCTGCGGACCTCGGCGTGCAGGTGCTGGTGCCGGACGACGTGCTCCCGCATCGCATCGTCGAAGAAGGCGACCGCGCCCGGTTCCCGCGACTTGGCGCGGTACATCGCGGCGTCGGCGTCGCGCAGCACGTCCTCGGCCGACTCCTGGCCGACGCTGCCGGTGGCGATGCCGATGCTCGCCCGCACCGCGACGTCGGCCCCGTCCAGGTCCAGCTTCTCGGCCAGCACCGCCTGCACCCGCTGCGCCACGCGGAGCGCCCCCTCGGGGCCCGTGTCGTGCAGCAGCACCGCGAACTCGTCGCCGCCGAACCGCGCCCCGGTGTCCACCGAGCGCAGCTCGCGACGGATCCGGTCGCCCACGGCCGCCAGCACCCGGTCGCCCGCCTGGTGCCCCAGGGCGTCGTTGATCAGCTTGAAGCCGTCGAGGTCGAGGAACAGCACCGCGAACGGGGTCCCGGTACGCTCGCGGCGGTCGATCGCCGCGGTGAGCCGCTCGAGGAACAGCCGCCGGTTGGGCAGGCCGGACAGCGCGTCGTGCAGCGAGCTGCGACGGACCTCCTCCTGCAGTCGGCGGGACTCGAGGGCCGTGCACAGCAGCCCGGCCCAGTGCTGGTACGTCTCGCGCGTCGACGCCGAGTCCACGGCTCCGACCAGCGCGAGCAGCCCCCAGTCGTGGGTGGTGGTGCGCACCGGGACGACGACGCAGATCTCGCGGTCGTCGTGCAGCAGGTCGAGCAGCTCGGTCGGGGGGAACGACTCGACGGCGGTGCGCGTGCCGACGTGGTGCGCCAGGGTGCCGCCGGCGTCGTACGCGCCGACCACGTCGAGGAGCTGGTCGGACCGCTCCTCGACGCGCAGCGCCAGGACGGCCGCCCGGACGTGGGTGCCGGCGAGCCAGCCGAGCGTACGAGGGTCGGTCTGGGTGGTGTCGAGGAGGGCGGCGTCGACGACGTACTGCTCGGCCATCGCGTCCTCGGTCTCCTCGACCTGACGCAGCAGGGCGCTGGCCTGCAGCCGCCACAGCGCGGTGGCGACCGCGCCCCAGGCGGAGACCTGCACGGGGGAGACGACGACCTCCGACGCGTACCGCGACACCGCCTCGATGACGCGCCGCAGCGCGTCCGGCCGGGACGTCAGGCTGCGCACCAGGAGGACCAGCACGTCGACCTCCGCCTCGGTGGCCGGCTCCGTGGCCGTCAGCATCCGATCGACGGCACCCACCGCGGCCCGGACGGCCGTCCGCACGGGTGCGATGCGGCTCTCGTCGCCCAGCAGCACGGCGGTGAGGGCGCGCTCGAGCCGGACGCGCGGAGCTGGGCCGGCTGAGTGCTCGGCCGGCGCGGCACCACGTGGCCGCGGCTCCGCCGAGCAGCCGCAGGACGTCCGCAGCGTCAGGGCACCCACCGGCGGCGTGACGACCGCGCTCGGCACCTGCTCACCACGGATCGCCGCGAGCACCAGCGTGGCGGCCAGCGCCCCCACCTCGTCGAAGCGCTGGTCGACGGTGGAGAGGGCGGGGACGGCGAACGCGCCCGCCTCGATGTTGTCGAAGCCGATGATCGCCAGCTCGTCCGGCAGCAGCATCCCGGCGGCGGTCAGCCGGCGCATCAGGCCGAGCGCGTTGCGGTCGGTGGCGACCATCAGCGCGGTGGGACGGGCGTCGGCGGCGAGCAGCAGACGGGCGGCCTCGTCCCCGCCGGTCTCCCCGTTGTTCGGGGCGCGCAGGACGAGGGCGGGGTCGAGCTCGAGGCCGTTCGCGGCCAACGCCTGCCGGTACGCCTCGTACCGGTCGCGGATGTCCTGCTGGGCGAAGTTGCCCACGAAGCCGATGCGGGTGTGCCCGTGCCCGACCAGGTGCTCCACGGCGGCCACGACCCCGCCGTGGTTGTCCGGCATCGCCGCGGGTGCCTGGAAGTCCGGCATCAGCGTGCTCGAGAGCACCACGGGCCGTCCGGTCTCGCGCAGCCGCCGCAGGTACTCCGCGCCGGCCGCGGTGGTGATGGAGACGACGCCGCGCACGTGCGACCAGGCGACGGGGATGGAGAAGTCGCCGGGCTCGCCGGCCTCGTCCCGCGGCGCGGACTCGGGGAGCGTCTCGACCACGACCACCCGTCCGCCCGCCTGGCTCACCTGCCGGGTGACACCGGCCAGCAGCTGGCCGAAGTAGTGGCCGCCCAGGCTGGGGGTGACCACCAGGACCGTCGTCGGGTCGTCCACGGCTCTGCCCTTCTCGGCCCTTCGCGCACGCTGCCGGCAGCCACCGAGCGCTCTACGGTGAGCGACAGAGCCGGGCCGGCGTGCCAGCGAGCACCGTAACGCCCCGCGTGCCGCGGGGCCGACTGCCGCGCCCGCGCCGCGGCCGGGCCTGGCAAGGGAGCCGCGGGCGCCGGCGGTCCGGCGGTCAGTCCTCGGTCGTCGGTGCGTGGACCGCCAGGTCGACCGAGCCCGGGTGCAGCACCCGAACGCCTGCCCGGTCGAGCGCGTCCTGGAGCGCCTCCGGCGGCGCCACCTCGGTGATCAGGTAGTCCGCCCGGTCCAGCTCGGCGATCTGCGCGAACAGGCGGCGGCCGAACTTCGAGGAGTCGGCCAGGACCGCCACGCGGGACGCCCGGCGCATCATCTCGGCCATCATCGACGCCTCGGACAGGTTGCTCGTGGAGTAGCCGCTGTCTGCCGAGACCGCTCCGACGCCGATGAACGCCAGGTCGCAGCGGATGTCGAGGTCGCCGCCGGACACCGACATGGGGATGCCGACCGGACCGACGGTGGCCTGGGCGGTCAGCCGCACCGAGCCGCCGAACACGTACAGGTCGCGGATGGACTGCGGGGAGATCTCGGCCGGCAGCCGCAGGCTGTTGGTGGCGATCGTCAGGTCGCGGCGGTCCCGCAGGTGCCGCGCGAGGGCGAGCGTGGTGGTGCCGCCGTTCACCATGAGGGCGGCGTTGTCCTCGACCAGCGTGGCGGCGAGCTGGCCGATCACCTCCTTGGCGTCGGCCCGCAGGCGCAGGCGCACGTCCAGGCCGGTGTCCGGGCGCGGGTTGGCGGTCAGGCTGACGGCGCCGCCGTGGGTGCGGATCAGCACGCCGTCGGCGTCCAGCTGGTCGAGGTCCCGGCGGATGGTGTCCGGCGAGACGTCGAAGTGCTCCGCGAGGCGGGCGACGGTCACCTCACCGGCCTCCGCCACGTAGGCGGCGAGCTCGGCCTTGCGGCCGGCAGGCAGTCGCCGCGTCGCGACGCCCTCGGATGCTGAAGCGGACATGCGCAAGTAGTAGCACATAACAGCACGCCCCCACCGCATGCATGCACGCGCTCCCACCCCAGATCGTTATGAGACGAGCGTCCAGCAGCCCTTGCGCGCCGGAGTGAGGCTGCGTTAGCGTGCACGAACACGCAGAAGTGCGCATCGAGGCGCACGATCTCGCAGGTCTCAGAGAGGAGCGAGATGAGCAACGGTGCTCATGCAGTTCGGGCCGCTGTGGCGGTCCTCGGCGTAGCGGCGCTCGCGGTGACCGCCGGCTGCAGCAGCGGCTCGTCGTCCAGCACGTCGGCGTCCAGCGGCGACAGCGGCGGGAAGGTCACGCTCGAGTTCGCCCAGTGGTGGGAGCCGGAGCTGCCCGCGGGCGCGCTCAAGGGCCTCATGGACGACTTCACCAAGCAGAACCCGAACATCGAGGTGAAGCTGCTCAGCGGCCCCTACGCCTCGACCAAGGAGCAGGTGGTCGCGGGGGCTGCATCGGGCACCATGTCGGACGTCGTCGGCCTCGACGGTGCGTGGGTGAGCGACTTCAAGAAGCAGGGCGCCATCGCGGACCTGTCGGCGCTGATGAAGCAGAACGGCTACGACGAGAGCCAGCTGGTCAGCCAGGTCAAGCTCGACGGCTCGACCTACATGATCCCGGTGCTCAACTTCGTCTACCCGCTGTTCACCAACGACGACCTGCTGAGCAAGGCGGGGGTCACCGCACCTCCGTCGACCCGCACGCAGTTCATGGACGCGGCCAAGAAGATCACGGCCGGCGGCGCCGCCTCCGGGTGGGTGCTCCCGCTGTCGCTCGACGCGCCCAACGGCGTGCAGAACGACGTCATGTCGTGGGTCTGGGCGTCCGGCGGCTCGATGCTCAAGGACGGCAAGCCCGACCTGACCAACTCCGACGTGAAGGCCGGGACGCAGTTCGTCAAGGACCTGTGGGACGCCAAGGTCATCGCCCCCGGATCCTTCACCATGAAGGAGCAGGACAAGGTCGAGCAGTTCACCAACGGCCGCGTCGGGATGATGATCGACTCGCTCGCGCACATCAACCTGATCCGCAAGGAGAACCCGAACCTCAAGTTCAGCATCTCGGCCATCCCGGCTGCTGACGGGTACTCGGGCAAGCGCGGCATCCCGTACGCCTCGTGGGGCATCGGCATCGCGCAGAACAGCAAGCACAAGGCCGAGGCGTGGAAGCTCGTCTCGTACCTGCTGAGCAAGGACGTCAACTCCAAGATGTCCACCCTGGCCAACGCCTTCCCGGGGAACACCGGCTCGACGCCGGACTTCTCCAACAGCGACCCGCTGTTCAAGTCCGCCTTCGAGATCTACAAGCAGGGCACCCCGGCGAACGAGTTCGTGGGCCTGCCGGTCTCCGAGCAGCTGATGCGTGACTTCGGCGAGCAGCTGCAGAGCACGCTCGACGGCAAGCAGTCCGTGGACGACGCACTGAAGAACGCCCAGGCCAAGTGGGTCGGCGAGTTCTAGTCCCCGAGCTCGACGACGTGGCGGTCCGCACCGGGAACGTGGCACGAGTCCCGGTGCGGACCGCACCGAAGGAGGTCCTCCAGTTGTCTGCACTCACGCACACGACGCACGCGGTGCCGGACGCCGCTCCGGTGGTCCGCCGCCGGGCGCACTGGCCGCTGCTGCGGCGCCGGCTGACGCCGTACGGGTACCTGGCACCGACCGTCGTGCTGCTGGTCGTCCTGATGTTCCTGCCGATCGCGATGGTGATCGGCTACTCGTTCCAGGACAACGTCATCACCAACCCGAACCCGGTGTTCGTCGGCCTGAAGAACTACGTGAAGGTGCTCACCAACCCGGTGTTCTTCACCGCGGTGAAGAACACCCTGTACTTCACCGGTGTGAGCGTGGTGGCGCACCTGCTGCTCGGCCTGGGCTTCGCGATGATGCTGAACAGCCCGCTGCTGGGCAACCGCACCAAGGCGCTGTTCCGCATGGTGTACGTGCTCCCGTGGCTGTTCACCGTGGCGATCATCGCGGTGCTGTGGCGGATGCTGCTGGACCCCAGCGGGGTGGTGAACTACCTGCTGACCGTCGTGGGCCTGATCCACAAGAACGTCGAGTGGCTGGCGTCACCGGAGATCGCCCTGCACGCGGTGACCTTCATCAACGTGTGGTCCGGGTACCCGTTCTTCATGGTCAGCCTGCTGGCCGGTCTGCAGGGGATTCCCAAGGAGCTGTACGAGGCGGCGACCGTCGACGGTGCCGGTCCGCTGCAGAAGTTCCGCAGCGTCACGCTGCCGCAGCTGCGCCCGATCATCATCAGCATGGCGCTGCTGGACTTCATCTGGACCACGCAGCAGTTCGCGCTGATCTGGATGACCACCGGCGGCGGCCCCATCAACGTCACCGAGATGCTGAGCACGTTCACCTACAAGCTCGCATTCAGCCGGTACCAGTTCGCGCAGGCCAGCACCAGCGCGGTGATCATCCTGCTGCTGTCGATGACGCTCGCGTTCTTCTACGTGCGGCACCAGAAGGCGAGGGACTGACATGGCGAGCACGGCCAAGCGCCGCCGGGAGAACACCCAGCGCGCGTTCCTTCTCCTCGGCCTGGTGGTCGGCGGGCTGTTCGCCGGCTTCCCGGTGCTGTGGATGCTGTCGAACTCGTTCAAGCCGAACGTCGCGATCTTCGCCACGCCACCCAAGCTGGTCAGCGGCTTCACGCTGCAGGCGTACAAGGAGATCTTCACCGACCCGACCAAGCTGCGGTACTTCGGCAACAGCTACGTGGTGGCCCTCAGCGTCACGGCACTGACCCTGCTGGTCGGCATCCTGGCCGCCTACGCGTTCAGCCGGTACGAGTTCCCGTTCAAGCGGGTGCTCAACATGGTGGTGATCAGCGTGCAGGCGGTGCCGCCCATCACGCTGCTGATCCCCTATTTCGGGCTGGTCGTGGCGCTGAAGATGTACAACACCTACCAGGGTCTGATCCTGACGTACATGGTGTTCACGCTGCCGTACGCGATCATCATGCTGACCGGCTATTTCAACACGCTGCCGCGTGAGCTGGACGAGGCGTGCAAGGTCGACGGGGCCAGCGGTTTCGGCGCCCTGTGGCGGATCCTCGTGCCGATCGCCGTCCCCGGAATCGTCTCGGTGGGCATCTACACGTTCATGATCGCGTGGAACGAGTACCTGTTCGCCCTCACGCTGACCAAGACGAACCAGATGCGGACCGTTCCGATCGGCATCCAGCTGCTCATGGGGCAGCACTCCTACGAGTGGAACCAGATGATGGCGATGAGCGTGCTCGGCGCCGTCCCGGTGCTGCTGCTCTTCCTCTTCTTCCAGCGCTTCTTCATCGGCGGGATGACCGCCGGTGCCGTGAAGCTCTGACCGCCGGACCGTTCGAAAAACAAGGAAGCGAGAACCGAACATGTTGGTGAGTGGCAAGGACATCCTGGCGGTCGCGGACGCGAACAGCTTCGCGGTCCCGGCGTTCAACATCAGCGACTGGGCGATGTACAAGGGCATCGTCGAGATCAGCGAGGAGAAGGAGGCGCCGCTGATCGTCGCGATCCACCCGGACGAGCTCAGCCACATCGGGGTCGACCTGCTGCCGTCGATCATCGCCACGGCGCACCGCACGCACATCCCCGTCGCGATCCACCTGGACCACGGCGCCACCTACGAGCAGGTGCTCACCGGCATCCAGGCGGGCTTCACCTCGACGATGATCGACGCCTCGGCCCTGCCGTTCGACGAGAACGTCGCGATCACCCGCAAGGTGGTCGAGGCGGCGCACGCCGTCGGGCTGTCCGTCGAGGGCGAGCTGGGCACCATCGGCAAGATGGACGCCGAGGCGGAGGACGGCTCGGACACGATCATCTACACCGACCCGGACGACGCGGTCGCGTTCGTCGAGGCGACCGGCGTGGACAGCCTCGCGATCGCGATCGGCACCTGCCACGGCCTGTACCCGGACTGGATGAAGCCGGCGCTCAAGCTCGACCTGCTGCAGGCGATCAAGGCGAAGGTGGGCGTCCCGCTGGTGCTGCACGGCGGGTCCAACAACCCGGACGACGAGATCGCGCAGGCCGTGAAGCTGGGGATCAACAAGATCAACATCTCGAGCGACATCAAGGCGAGCTACCACCGCAGGATGCGCGAGGTGCTGGCCGACCCGACGGTGCGCGAGCCGAACACGATCCAGCCGCCGAGCATCGAGGCCATGAAGCTCACCGCGGCGCAGAAGATCGACCTGTTCGACGCCGCCGGCAAGGCTCTGCTGTTCTGAGGTTGTACCGAGCCATGAAGAACGCGGTTCTGGGCCTCGGCGGCACGGTCGACTACGAGGTCAGGTGGGACGACCCGACCGTGCAGGCGCTCGCCGAGGCGTACGGGATCGCGACCGACGAGCTGGACCGGCTGCTGCCGATCGGCTCGGAGCGCGACCTGGTGCGGACGGTCCTCGCGTTCCTGCGCGACGGCGGCGGGGGAGAGCGGTACGTCGCCTCCTCCGCCGTCGTCGAGCAGTTCGCGGCCCGCTTCGACACCCGCATCACCCTCGGCGGGACGTGCGTGCGGGCGGCTCTCGCGATGGCCAAGCTCGACCTGCCGAGCACGGTGCACCTGGTCAGCATCGACGACCACGTGCGGCGGCTGCTGCCGGCGCAGGTGGCGTACGTGTGCAGCGCCGAGCACGACTCGACGGACCCGCACCTGATCGTGCAGTACCCCGCCGGCGCCACCGTGAAGCTGGGGCCGGACCTGCTGCGGGCGCCGCGGCCCAACCGGCTGATCTACACCAACGACCCGCCGAACGCGGAGCTGCTGCTCAGCGAGGAGCTGGGTGCCGTGCTGGCCGAGGCCGACGTGTTCCTCGTCTCGGGGTTCAACACCATCCGCGACGCGGACATGCTCGCCGAGCGGCTGGACGACCTGCGGCGCCACCTGCGGCACCTACCTGCCGGTGCGCTGGTGGTCTACGAGGACGCCGGCTTCCACGTGCCGGCGCTCAGCGCTCTGGTCCGCGAGCGGCTGCTGGACGCGGTGGACCTGTACGGCATGAACGAGGACGAGATGCAGGCGTACGTCGGGCAGCAGGTGGACCTGCTCGACGCGCCCGCGATGGTGGGTCACCTGCGGGCGCTGCAGCAGGTGGTGCCGGCCCGCACGCTGCTGGTGCACAGCGGGTGCTGGGCGCTGACGTACGGGCCTCGCAGCCGCGAGTGGCGGGACGCCTTGCGCGGCGGCGTGACGATGGCGGGCGCCCGGTACGCACTGGGCGACGACTTCACCGCGGCGGACTACGACGTGGTGGGCACCGGGCCGGTCAGCGCCGCCGGCGCCCGGTTCGCGGCGGAGCTCGAGGCGCTGCTGGGCGACGAGGTCTGCGTCGTCCCGGCGCTCGACCTGGACGTGCCGCGGCCGACGACGATCGGGCTGGGCGACACCTTCGTCGGCGGCCTGATCGCGGCGGTGGTGCAGCGATGAGCGGTCCGACCGAGCCGGTGGACGCCGCGGCGCTGCTCGACAGCGGGATGGTGTCGCTGCCGGACGCGGTCGCCTCGGTCGACGAGGTGACGCGCGCCGGTGGTGAGCGGGTGCTCGTGGTGCGGGCGGCCGGTGGGCTGGCCGTGGACGTGCTGCCCGACCGCGGTCTGGACCTCGGCCCCGTGTGGTGGGGCGGCGTGCCGCTGGCGTGGCGGTCGCCGAACCCGGTAGACCCCGGCCCGGGACGGGGCTGGGAGGAGCGGTTCCGCGGCGGGCTGCTGGCCACCTGCGGGCCGGACAACATCGGCGAGCCGCGGGGCGCGTCCGGTCAGCACGGCACCCACCACCTGACGTCCGCCTACGAGGTGCGGTGGTGGCGGGAGCGGACCGCCTCGGCGCTCGAGGTGCACGTCAGCGGCAGCGTGGCGCACACCTCGTTGGGCGGTGCGCGCATCGTCGTCCAGCGCCACGTCGTGGTGCCCACCGGGACCCCGTGGGTGCACGTGCGCGACGTGGTCCGCAACGTCGGCGACCGGCCCGTCGGCGTCCCGCTGCTGTACCACGTCAACCTCGGCGCGCCGCTGCTGCGGCCCGGCGCTCGGCTGCGGGTGCCGTACCGCGACCACGTCACCCGCGAGCCGTTGCCAGCGGGCCGGCACCCGCTGGAGATGCCGAGCCCCGCCGTCGGCCTGGAGCCGGTGGTCGCGGAGCATCGCGGGCCCACCACCACGGGTGACCGGGCCAGCGCGGTGCTGACCGGCACGGGCGCCGGCGTCGAGGTGGTGGTCGAGTGGCCCGTCGCCACGCTGCCCCGGCTGAACACCTGGGCCTGGCCGGCCGAACGGGCGTGGGTGCTGGGCGTCGAACCGTCCAACGCGCCCCTGTTCGGGCCGGAGCGGGACGGGTGGGCAGCGGGCGCACCCGTGCTGGAACCGGGCGCCGACTGGCAGACGGGGGTCAGCGTCGGGCTGCGCCCGGTGCCGAGAGGCGAGCCTCGACAGGAGGACCAGGGCCGATGACCGTGGTGGAGCTGGTCGCGAACCAGCCGGCGGACCGCTTCTACGCCGGGGGTGCGCGGATCCGCGCCTTCCGAGGCGCCGCGGCCGAGGGTGACCACGTGCCGGAGGACTGGGTCGGCTCGGTCACCCCCCTGTTCGGCGAACGTGACCTCGGGCTGAGCCGTTTGCCCGACGGGTGGCTGCTGCGGGACGCCGTCGCCGCCGACCCCGAGGCGTGGCTGGGCGAGGAGCACGTCCGGCGGTTCGGGTCGGACACCGCCCTGCTGGTCAAGCTGCTCGACGCGGGCGAGCGGCTGCCGGTGCACGCGCACCCCGACCGGGAGTTCGCCGCGGCGCACCTGGGGCTGGCGCACGGCAAGACGGAGGCGTGGATCGCCCTCGAGCCGGCCGACGTGCACCTCGCGTTCGCCCGGGACGTGTCCGACGACGAGCTGGCCGGCTGGGTGCAGCACCAGGACACCGCCGCGATGCTCGGTGCGATGCACACGCTGCGGCTGCGAGCCGGTGACGCCGTGCTGGTGCCGGCCGGCCTGCCGCACGCGATCGGCGAGGGCGCCTTCGTGGTGGAGCTCCAGGAGCCGACCGACCTGTCGATCCTCATGGAGTGGGCCGGCTTCCGCATCGACGGTGCCGCGCTCGGCCACCTCGGGCTCGGTTTCGGCACGGCGCTCGCGGCCGTCGACCGGCGCGCCTGGTCGGCCGCCGACGTCGAGGCGCTGCGCGGTGCCGACGCCGCGACCGTCGGGCCGCTGCTGCCCGCTGCCGGGGAGTTCTTCCGCGCCGAGCGCTCCCGCGGGCCGGTCACCTGGGAGCCGGGGTTCGCTGTGGTCGTGGTCGTCGCCGGTCAGGGGACGCTGCGGGCAGACGACGGCTCCGTCGTACCCCTGCGACCAGGGCAGACGCTGCTGGTCCCGCACTCGGCGGGCGCCATCGAGGTGTCGGGTGCCGCCGAGCTGGAGCTGCTGCGCTGCCGACCCCCGGCGGCGGCACTGGGAGGCGTCACCGCACGCTGACGCCTCGACGGCCGCCGCCTCCCGCGCACGGGGAGCGGCGGCCGTCGGCCGTCCTGGGCCGCGAACGGCGCCTACGCCAGCGGCGGGTTGGCCAACGCGATCAGCTGGTGCGCCTGCGCCGGGAACCACGCGCCCGCGGCGGGGTCGACGATGCCGCCCCACTCCGGGTCGGTGGTGCCGCCGGTGCCGCGGCTGCACTGACCGTCGGACTCACCGGGCACCTTGATCCACAGGTACGCGTCGAGCAGCGGGGTGCCGGTGCTCGTCGTCGGGACCATGCCGAGGCCGCGGCCCGGAGGGTTGCACCAGTCCTGCTTGTCCGAGTACTGAGTCCCGCCGGTCCACGGACCCTGCCCGTTGCGGCTGGTGTCGATGACGAAGTGCGTGGTCGGCTGCGTGCTGCCGAGCGCGGCGGCGTAGCGGGAGTCGATGCCGACGGTGTTCCACGCCAGGTCGGCGGCGTTGCCGCTGTACGGCTCGTTGCGCCACACCTGCGCGTTGTCCATGCCGGTGCCGGCCCAGCTGGTGGCCGGACCGCCGTTCCGGTACTGGTTGCCGCAGTTGTCGTTGAACGCGTACGCGGTGGGGTCGGCGGCGCTGTCCCGCTCGGCCAGCGCGATGCAGGAGGACACCCACCGCCCGTACGCGGCGAGGTTCGGCGAGAGCTGGTAGTTGGACGCGTTGACGAAGAACCCGTCGGCCCGCTGCACGCCGGCCATCAGCAGCCGCTGGGCGGACTCGCCGACGTTCTGCCAGGCGGTGTGCGTCGCGTCGAGGTAGACGGCCGTGCGGGAGTGCGCCTTGAGGGCGTCGACCGCGTAGTTCAGCTGGGTGAACCGGTCGGCCGGGTCGGCGCCCGTGATGGAGCAGTTGGACGAGCCGTCGAGGCGGCTCACGTAGTTGGGGATCAGGCCCAGGCCGTCGGGCTCGAGGATCACGGCGGCGGGCGCGTTGCCGATGCCACGGGCCAGCCCGTCGATCCACGCCTCGTACTGGGCGGTGCTCTGGGCGCCGCCCGCGGAGTACTGGCCGCAGTCGCGGTTGGGCAGGTAGTAGGCGACGAGCACGGGCACGCTCCGCTGCTTGGCGGCCTCGCGGACCACCTTGGCGACGTCGTTCTGCACGCCTCGCGGCGTGCCGCCGGTGAACCAGGTGGCGCTGGGGTAGCCGGCGAGCGTGCGCGCGTCGGCGCGGGCGGTGCCGGTGAGGTGGTGCATCGCGTCGACCGTGGTGCTGTGGGGGTTGACGAACAGCCGGGCGCCCGGCTGCAGGGGGTTGCCCGGTGCACCGGGCAGGCCGTGGGCGTCGGCGGCCCCGGCGGTGAGCAGGACGAGGGCGGCGGCTGCCGCCAGAGAGACGAGCTTCCGTGCTGGTCGGACCATGAGAACGCTCCCACACTGCTGAGGCCGACGCGTCGGTGCGCCGGGCGGTGGACTCCGTCGTCGCAACCGGTGGGCGGGTGCCTGCAGCGCCGGCTGTGCGTGCAACGGTCGTGGGCTGTGGGAGCGCTGTCAACCCCTCGGTGACGGCTCGGTGATGGTGGCGGTGACAGGGTCGACCGCAGCCTCGGGAACCGTGCGCTCGTGCCGGAGGGCCGGCCGGTAGAGGGCGGCGCCGACGATGCTGAAGGCCCCGGCGACGACGATGGCCGTGGGCGTGCCGGCGTGCTCCGCCAGCGGGCCCAGCACCAGCAGGCCCAGCGTGTACGCACCGCCGGACACCATCGAGTTCATCGACAGCACAGTGGTGCGGGTGCCCGCACCGGCCTCCCGGTGCAGCAGCGTGGAGTGCATCGGCCCGGCGGCACCGTGCACGGTGTAGGTCAGCAGGAACGCCGTGACCAGGCCGACCGGCCCCGCCATCAGCCCCATGAGCACCACCAGCGCGCCGTTGAGCACCCGCGCCAGCAGGGCCGTCCAGGCGACGCCGATCCGCCGGCTGGCCCGTGCCGCCAGCGCCGAGCCGACCGCGAACAGCCCCCACGCGGCGGCGGAGACCGGACCCATCAGCGCACCGGCCCTCGTCTGACCGCCCGCCAGCTCGGACAGCCGGACGGGGAACAGGGTCTCGAACCCGATCATCGCCGTCGCCCAGAACACCTCGACCAGCACCAGCGCGCGCAGCACCGGGGACGCGGCCATCACGCGGAGGCCGCTCAGCACGGTGCGCGGGGCCCCGGTGGCGGACCGCAGTGCGTCTCGAACGCGCGACCGGCGGCCCGCGGCGACGCCGTGCGGCCGCTGCTCGTGCATCCGCACCGCGATGGCCACCACGTTGACCACCTGGAAGCCCAGCGCCAGCCAGTACGGCAGCGCCAGCGCCGGCATCGACGCGACGGGGTGCCAGGCGACCAGCCCGCCGGACAGCAGCGCACCGACCGCGATCGACACGCCCAGCACGGTGCCGGCGTGCGCCAGCGTCGGTTCCACCCGCACGTCGGGGTCGTCGGCGCGCGCGCTGTCGACGTACCAGGCCTCCAGCGGACCGGAGTCGAGCGCGCGGAACACGCCCTGCAGGGCCAGGGCGACGACGAAGGCGCCGAACGTGCTGGCGTTGATGAAGACGAGCCCCGAGGCGACCCCCACCAACGAGGCGGCCAGCAGCACCGGACGCCGCCCGACGGCGTCGGCCAGCCCACCCGTCGGCAGCTCCAGGCCCAGCACCACGAACCCCTGCATCGACAGGATCACGCCCAGCTGGGCGACGCTCATGCCGCGCTGCAGGGTCAGCAGCGTGGTGACCCCGATGGTCAGCCCGACCGGGAACCAGCGGGTGGCGGTCAGCAGCAGCACGGTGCGGCGGGCGGTGGCGGCCGTCACCGCGGGGTGCTGGCGGGTGGCACCGGCGCCCGTCACGCGTCGTCCGGACGCTCGTCGAGGTCCACCGGGAACAGCACCGTGTACACGGCCAGGCGCCGGGCGTCGGGATGTCCCGCACCGACCTGCCGGTACCGGGCCAGCAGCTGCTCGAGCTCCGTCTTGAGCGCCTGCGCCTGCTCCGCCGTCGCCACGATCAGCTGGTCGCTGAGCCCGGCGGCGTCCCGCCAGGGCAGCGGCCAGTCCGCCTCGACGTCGAGCCACCGCTCGAACTGCTGCCCGAGGTGCCGGCTGTAGTCGCGCACCAGCCAGCCGAGCGCCGTCTGCGCGTCCTCGTCGCCGGCGAAGTCGCTGGCGTTCCACTCGTGGGCGTCGGTCGCCGCCCGCCACAGCCGCCGCTTGCCCTCGCCCTCGCCGGTGTCCGCCACGAGCCCGACCGACTCGAGCTTGCGCAGGTGGTACGAGGTCGCGCCGGTGTTGGTGGCCAGTGCGGTGGCCAGGTCGGTCGCGGTGGCCGGGCCGCCGCGGCGCAGGGCGGACAGCAGGCGGGAGCGCAGGGGGTGGGCGAGCACCTTCAGTGCCGCGGCGTCCAGGTGGAACGTGGTCTGCGGGGTCTGCGGGGTCTGCGGGGTCGGCGGGGTCTGCGCAGCAGGGGCCATACCCGCACGGTACGTCTGCACAGGATCTATGCACAACATGTGTGCATAGATCCTGTGCAGCACGGACGTCAGTCGTGCAGCTCCAGGTACACCAGCGTCTGGTTGAGCAGCTGGTAGGCGATCTCGCCGAAGGTGATGGGCCCGACGATGTCGCCGGTCCGCTTCCCCTCCAGCTCCGAGTACAGGAAGTTCAGGATGCAGTTGCAGGAGAAGGCGGGCGTCACCGAGCTCGCCGGCAGGTGCGAGACGAAGTCGCCCACGTAGTCGCCGATGGGCGCCGCGAGCTTGTACTCGATGCCGGAGAACACCGGCGCGTACAGGTCCACCGTGCCGCCGTCGTCGGGCACGGACTGGAACGAGACGTTGATCATCGCCCCGAAGTAGTCCGCCACCAGCGGCAGCCGCACGTCGTGGCCGATCTCCTGCAGGTACTCCGAGAACACCCGGGGCACGCCGTCCACCAGCACCTTGTCCTGCGAGAACCCGGTCGAGTCGAACGTCAGCGTGGCGCCGTCGCCCTGCCGGAACAGGTTGACGATCTCGGCGCTGGCCAGCACCCCGTCGGGCAGGGCTGCGTGCAGCACCACGGCGTCGTCGCCGCTGAGGTCCGTGCCCGAGCCGGCGAACACCTTGGCGCTCGCGGTACCCAGGTCGTCGAGGTGCACGCCGGAGACCCAGCCGACCACCGGGCGGTCGAACAGCCCGGGCAGCTCCGGCGCCTCGGCGGCGTACCGGCTGTGGGCGGGGCTGCCGGCCGGGACGATGATCACGCTGAACCCGTTGTCGAACGCGTCGGACGTGAGGCCGTCGAGCTCGGCCGCGGAGCAGCTGCGCACGCGGACGTCCGTGACCTGCTCGGGCAGGGTGTCGACGTAGACGAGCTCGCGGTTGACCTGGCCGCCGGCGTCGGTCATGAAGTAGGGGATGGTCCCACCGATCCACCGGCCCTGCGGCAGCTGGCGCAGCAGCGACTCGTCGCCGGCGACGAGCACGGCCGCGCCTGCGGTGATCGCTTCGGAGGCCTCGGCGACGGTGAGCAGCTTTCCTGGCATGGTCTCTCCTTGCGGATGAGGGGCTGGCGGGTCAGCCGAAGATGGACTGGATGTCGGCTGCGACCAGCCGCTCGTTCTTGGTGAAGAGCGCCTGCACCTCCTCGATCGCCGCGGCGCGGGCGGCCGGGGCGAGAGGCGAGTTGCGCGCGATGCGCTGCATCAGGATGCGCAGGGCGAGAAAGCTGTACGTGTGGGCCTCAGGGTGCTCGACGAGCGCTTGCCACCTCGGGTCCTGGCGCGCTGGCACTGGCATGTGGAGGTCCTCCTCACGAGGTTCCGAGCGGCTCGTCTCCGTTGGCGAGCCTTCGCCCAGACCATCGGCAGCCGGGGGTCCGCCCGTAGGCGTTCGCCCGGGTGCCGGCTCAGTCCAGGGCCAGCTGCTCCCGCTCCAGCCGCAGCTCCTCGATGTCGAGGCGCGCCTGCACCTGTCGCAGCACCGTGTCGTCGATCGCCCGCTCGTCGCGCAGCCGCACGACCGTCGCCCGCTTGCGGCCCAGCAGCGCCCGCCGCAGCGCGGCGTCCTGCGACTCCCGCCGAACGGCCGGCTCGGCCTCCGGCCCCGGTGCGCCGCGCGCCATCAGCAGCAGCAGGTGCTCGAAGTACTCGGTGCGCACCCGGTCGGCCACCTCCCGGTCGATGCCCAGCTCGGTGGCCACCTCGGCGATCGCGGACAGGGCCTCCTCGGTGGCGGTGCGGTCGGCGAGCAACCGTTCGGCGGCCTGGGCGTCGTCGTCGGGGCGCATCCGCGCCCAGCGGGAGACGAGGGGGAGGGCCAGGCCCTGGACGACGAGCGTGGTGGCGACGACGCCGGCGGTGACGAACACCAGCAGGTCGCGGTCCGGGAACGGCGCCCCGGAGGCCGTCGTCGTCGGGACCGCCAGCACCGCGGCCAGCGACACCGCGCCACGGAACCCGGCGACGGTGCTGACCACCCGCGACCGGTTGGTGACCCGGCGCAGCCGCTGCGAGGGCCGCCGGTCGATCGCGCGGATCGTGTAGGCGGAGGCGACCAGGAAGACGAACCGCGACACCAGGATCACCACGTACACGCCGGCGCCGACGACGAGAGCCGTCACCAGGTCGGTGGACACCAGGCTGCGCACCGCCGAGTGCGCCTCGATGCCGATCAGCACGAACAGCGCGCCGTTGACCAGGAACGTCGTCAACGTCCAGAACGCCGTGCTCTGCGACCGGCTCTGCGCACCGTCGATCCGCGGCCCCACCTGGCTCATCACCAGCCCGCACACCACCACCGCCAGCACGCCGGAGGCGTGCACCAGCTCCGCTAGCAGGTAGGCGCTGAACGGGATCAGCACCGTCAGGGTGTTGCCCAGCAACGGGTCGCCGACCCGTCGGTGGCCCTGCACGCCGAGCCAGGCGACCAGCGCGCCGACGGCGATCCCCCCGAGGTACGCCAACGCGAACAGCCCCGCGACGTGCCCGGCGGCGAGATGCTCGGACCCGACCGTCACGCCGACCGCGACGCCGTAGAGCACCAGCGCGGTGCCGTCGTTCACCAGGGACTCGGCGCGCAGCACGGTGACGGTGCGCCGCGGCAGGGTGCGTGCCATCGCGCCGACGGCGGTCGCGTCCGTCGGCGCCACCGCCGCGCCGAGCACCCACGCGGGCCCCCACGGCACCCCGAGCGTGTGCGCGACGGCCGCCACGGCCCAGGCCGTCAGCACCACCAGCAGCGTGGACGAGAGCACGATCCCGCGCAGGTTGGCCCGGATCTCCCGGACGGACACGGTCAGCGACTCCCAGTACAGGAGCGCCGGCAGGAACACCAGCAGCATCAGCTGCGGCGGCAGGTGCACGGCCCGCAGCGCGGGCACGGTGCCGAGCGCGACGCCGATCAGCAGCAGCACGACGGGCGGCGCGACGCGGGTACGACGAGCGACGGCCGTGCCGAGCACGATGACGGCGCCGAGCACCACGAGCAGCTCGAGGGCGATCATGCGGGGCCTCCCGGGGGTCGCGACGACGGGCGGGACGACGAACGACGAGCGGCCGTGCGGGCCGACTCGTCGTCGAGGGGACATCTTCCCTGGTGAACCGGGCTGACGTACAGGCATTCAGCAGTCATGACCGGAAGTGGGGCGGAGGCTCCATCGCTTCCGAAGCGCTGCATGGCGTCACACTGAAGCTACTATGGCTGCACAGTGACACTACCCGGCGACGCCCTACCAGCCGGCCGGAGACGAGGAGCCCCACATGCCGACCCTGACGCTGCGGCTCGACGACGAGACGCTGGCCGTCCTGCGTGAGCAGGCGCAGCTCGAGCATCGCTCCATGAACGACGTCACCGTCCTGGCGATTCGCGACCGCGCTGCCGCCACCGGTCGCCGCACGGAGAGGTCGAGGATCATCGGCGGTCTGATCGAGCAGAACCGTGAGCTGCTGGACCGGCTTTCCAAGTGACAGGCGGTCCGGTCGAGTACCCGGAACTCGCTGACGCCCAGGACATCTGCGACCAGCTGGGGCTGCACATCCGCGACGCCGGTGCGTTGGCGTCCGCCGTCGCGCGGCCGGCGGTGGTCGTCTGGGGCGAGGAGGCGTACCCGAGCATTCACCTGAAGGCCGCGGCGCTGCTCGACGGCATCAACTGCTCGCATCCGTTGCTCGACGGCAACAAGCGGCTGTCGATCCTTCTCGTCATGCTGCTGTACCAGCTCAACGGGCTGAACCTGCACGTGGATCCTGCCGAGGGCGACTGCTTCATCCGCGACGTGGCGGGTGGGCGGCGGCTCGAGCTCGACAAGACCGCAGCCTGGCTCGCAGACCGCTGCCACTCGCGCGACGTGCGCTGAGGCAGTCGGAGCGGGCTCCCCGCGCTAGAGTATAAGCATTGTCAGAGGAGGTCTGTCGATGCTTATCAGCGACATCTGGGCCGCGCTTGCCGAGAGTCATGGGATCGAGCTCGGTCCGCGACGCGCGGGTCACGTCGCGGACATCGTGCTCTCAGGTCCCGAGCTCCCTGCGACCGAGTACGACATCAGGACGGTCGACGTGCTGTCCCCGTCCCGCGTGCACCGATTTGCGGCCTCTACGGTCGAGGTCCGTGCTCTCGTCCTGACTCGGGCAGCAACCGAGAACGCCGTCGCCACGGCTGCGGCTGCTGGCGTCTCCGTGCTGGTGGTGCCCGAGAACGGCTCGGCGCGGGGAACGTTGATCGACGCGACGGGCACGGCGCACCAGATCCGTACCGCGCTCACAGTGGCGGAAACGCGGCCCGCCACGGCGCCGAAGCGTCCTGGCAAGGAGCCGTGGGGGATGTTCGCGCTCGCGTTCGCCCTGCTGTCCGACGGAGCCCCTCGGACGCAACGCGCGCTTGCCGAACAGCTCGGTCTCAGCCAGCCTCGGGTGTCGCAGGCGCTCCGCGCACAGCTCGCGCCGTTCGTCGTCAACAGGCAGGCAGGCTGGACGGTGAGCGAGCCCACCGACCTCTTGAGCTGGCTGGCCTCTGCCTATCCGGGGCCCACCACCGAAGCGGGCTGGCTCTCGCTGGAGGACCCCGTGCCTGCGACCAGGGCGGTTGTGCGCCTTCTTGATGACCAGGGCGTTCGGTTCGCAGTGACCGGCCAGGTCGCGGCCGACGAGTACGCGCCGTGGGCGCGTCCCACGCGCTCGACGATCCTCGTGGAGTCGCTCACGGACCTGAGCGCGGCCGGCTGCACGTCCGTGCCCGTTGAGCAGGCCACCGTCGTGACCGCCGTGCCGGAGGACCCCAAGGCTCTCCTGGGCGGCCAGGACCGTGCGGGTCTGCGTCTGGCGGATCCGTGGCGCACGTGGCTCACGCTGGCGCAGGACGGTGACACCGCAGCGGCCGACCACCTGCGCGACGTGCTGCTGCGCGCCCGGGCCGTGGTCGCGTGAGCCACCTCGTCCTCGCGTCGACGTCCCGCGCCACGGATGCAGGCTGGCTTGCGGCGGCCGACATTCACACGATCACTGCCGGCCTTGGCGTGCAGTACCGGCTCATCGGCGGGCTGGCCGTCACGCTGCTCGTCCACGCGCATGGTGCCGACGGCCTCGCCCCTCAGCGCGAGACAGCCGATGCGGACCTCGGCGTCTCGGTCGAGACGTGCGGGGACCGGCGGTTCCTTCCGGCGCTGCTGTCGGCGGGCTATGCCCAGGTCCAGGGCAACCGCCTCGAGCGCGCGACCGGGTCGCACACCCTGGTGATCGACGTGCTGACGCCGTCCTACGTCGGTCGTCTGTTGCCCAACCAGGCACATGGCGAGCTGGTCGTCGACGAGGTCCCGGGCCTGCTCACCGCCCTCGG
Source organism: Cellulomonas sp. NTE-D12 (assembly GCF_027923705.1). Lineage (NCBI taxonomy): Bacteria > Bacillati > Actinomycetota > Actinomycetes > Micrococcales > Cellulomonadaceae > Cellulomonas > Cellulomonas electrica. The sequence continues at coordinate 640,056 of NZ_AP026442.1, forward strand.
ACGGCCGGCCACGCCGGTGGACGTGACCGCGGTCCTAACAGACGGGACCGAGCTGTCTACGCGGCTGCTGCTGCCCGACGTCACAGCCGCCCTGGTGATGAAGGCGCTGGCGTACCGCGGACGGTTCGGCACGCAGGACGCGACAGACATTCATCGCCTTCTGGAGGCGTCGAACGAGGCGGGGCGCAGAGTGGACGACTGGCCCACCAACTCCGAGTCGCGAGACGCGGCTGCGGTGCTGCACCAGTTCTTCGGCTCCGCCCGGCCGTCCGGGCACGTCGGCCCGGCTGCTGCCCGGATTCGCCTGCTGGTTCGCAAGCTCGTTCCCGCGCCGCCCCGCTAGCGTCGCGGGTGAGCTGCAGGTCTTGGGCGCTAGGGGGCAGACGTGCGCGTCAGCATGATCGTCCTGCTGGTGGCATACGTCCTGGCCGGAGGGCTGTTCAGCGCACAGCCGACGCGCGCTCAGTCGTGCCGGCGCACCGTCACGTCCGCCGTCGCCACGGGACGCTCACCGGCCATCGCCGTGGGCCTGACGCGCTCGCCGGTCGCCGCCTCGACGAACTCCAGGTTCGACAGCTCGGTCGACGGGCGGTTGCGGTTCGCCCAGTCGCCCAGGGCCATGAGCACCAGCGACAGCTCGTGACCCGCCGGGGTGAGGACGTACTCGTCGCGGGTGCGTCCCGACTCCGGCTTGTACGGCCGGCGGATCAGCACCCCGGCCTGCACCAGCGTGTCGAGGCGCTCGGCCAGCACGTCTCGCGGCACACCCAGCGACGCCTGGAACTGCGAGAACCGCGTGGCGCCGGCGAGGGCGTCGCGGACCACCATCAGCGTCCACTTCTCACCGAGCACGTCCAGCGAACGAGCGATGGGGCACCGTGCGTCGCCCCCGAGGATCCCGAGCACGTCCTGAGCCTACCTCGGTCCACATCTCCGACTCAGCATGTTAGGTTCACTTCTCCAACCTAGCGAGGAGGAACCATGGCACAGCTCGAAGGTTCGGTCGTTCTGGTGACGGGGGCGCAGGGCGGGCTCGGACGGGAGTTCGTCGCGCAGGCCCTGGCGCGCGGCGCCGGCAAGGTCTACGCCTCGGCTCGGTCCCCGCAGCAGTGGGACGACGTGCGCGTGGTGCCGCTGCGGCTCGACGTGACGGACGAGGCGAGCGTCGCCGCGGCGGCGCTGGCCGCCACCGACGTGACGGTCGTCGTGAACAACGCGGGGGTCCACGGCGCCGGGTCTCTGCTGGCATCGCCGGTCGCCGAGGTCGAGCGCGTGTTCGCCACCAACGTCTTCGGAGCGCTCCGCGTGGCCAAGGCGTTCGCGCCCACGCTCGCGCGCAACGGCGGAGGTGCGCTGGTCGACGTGCTGTCGGTGCTCAGCTGGCTCGCGATCGCGGGCGGCTACTCGGCGTCGAAGGCTGCCCTGTGGTCGCTGACCGGCTCGTTGCGGTTGGAGCTCGCCTCTCAGGGCACCCAGGTGGTGGGCGCGCACCTCGGCTACACGGACACGCCGATGATCGCCGGGCTGGACGTGGAGAAGAACGACCCGGCCGACGTGGTGGCGGCGATCTGGGACGCGGTGGAGGCCGGCGAGCCGGAGGCGCTGGTCGACCAGGTCAGCCGTGACGTGCGGGCGGCACTGTCCGGACCGGTCGAGGCGCTGTACCCGCAGCTGGGTGCGCTCGCGGCGGGCGGCCGGTGAGCGCGTCCCGACGGCGGGCCTCCGCCCGCATCGCCGGGGCGGCCGTGGTGATGCTGGCGCTGTGGGCGTCGGCCGCGCCGACTCTCGTCTACCCGCTCTACATCTCGGCGTGGCACCTGAGCACCCTGGAGACGACGGTCGCGTTCGCCACCTACCCGGCGGCGATGATCCTCGCGCTGCTGGTGCTGGGGAACCTCTCGGACATCGTCGGCGGGCGCCGGGCGATGCTCGTCGGGCTCGTGCTGCTCGGGCTCGGCGCCCTGGCGCTCGCGGTCGCCCCCGGTCTGGGCGCGCTCGTGGCGGGGCGTGCGCTGATGGGCCTCGGCGTCGGGGCGTCGCTCGGGGCGGCGACGGTGGAGGCGGGTCGGTCGGCGGAGCGGGAGCGTGGGCTCGCCGGGCGCGGGGACGACGGGGGGCCGGGGCGGCGCGGGCACGGCGGCGCGGTGGTCACCGTCGCCTCGTCGATCGGCCTGGTCACAGCGCTGGTGCTCGGCGGCGCGGCCGTCCAGGACTGGCCGCGCCCGCGTCAGCTGCCCTTCGAGGTGCTGGTGGTGGCGATCGTCGCGGTCCTGGTGCTGGTCGGGCGGCTGCCCGACGACCGCCCGGCAGCCGCACCGCGCTGGCGGTTCCAGCCCGTGGTCGTCCCTCGACCGCGGCGGGGCTTCCTCGCCGGGGCCCTCGCCATCTCCGCCGCCTACTGCCTGGGCGCGGTGTACCTCGGGGTCGGTGCGCAGTACGCGCGGGACGTGGTCGGTTCGACGGACGCGACCGTCACCGGCCTGGTGCTGGCGGCGTCGGCGGTGGCCATCGGCGCAGTCGCCATCGTCGCGCGCGACCTGAACCCGAGGTCGGCGCTGATCGGCGGAGCCGTCGCGGTGGCGTGCGGGCAGACGCTGATGATCGCGTCCGGCGACGTGCGCCAACTGTGGATGCTGGTCGGCGCCTCCGCCGTCGGGGGAGCGGGGTACGGGCTGCTGTTCTCCGCCGGCATCTCGGCGGTGATCGCCGCGGGACCGCCTCACCACCGGGCTGCTGCCACGTCGACCGCGTACCTGTTCGCCTACGGGATGCAGGCCGCCAGCGCGCTGGCCGTCGGTGCGATCTCGACGGCGCACAGCCTGCCGACGGGCCTGGCGGCGGGGAGCGCCGCGGTGCTGCTGCTCGTGGTGCTGGCCCTGGTGCTGCACGCGACCCCGGGCAACGCGCGCGTCGTCCAGACGGTGCCGGACGGGGGAGTCGGCTAGCGGGCGCTCGATCGCCCTCTTGCCACTTTCAACATATAGAGCACAGGGGGTCTTGCCGCAAGGCCCCCACCAGGGCGGACGATGTCCGGCCGCGGAGCCCGACCGGCCCGCGCACCCAGCCCGACGCCCCGGGAGCCCATGCCGTGACCCAGTCCCTGACCTCCGCCTTCGCCCTGCCCGACCGCCTCGCCGCCAAGGCGTCCTCCGCCCGAACGGCGGCGGACGACCGCCACTTCGCCGCCATCGCCACCGAGCTCGACCGCCAGCGCACCGACCTCGAGACCCGCCTCGAGGAGCAGCGCCGCCTCCCGGCGACCCTCGGCCAGGAGGCCGTCGAGCGGGACCAGCAGATCCACCACCTCTCGGCACGCCTGCGCGTGCTGCGGCAGTACGGCATCGACCTCTGCCTCGGTCGCATGGTGCCGACGGGCGGCGGCGAGCCCGTCTTCGTCGGACGCCTGGGGCTGACCGACCAGCAGGGGCGGCAGCTGCTGGTCGACTGGCGGTCGCCGGCGGCCGAGCCGTACTTCGGCGCGACGCGCGCGGACCCGATGGGCCTGGTCAGCCGTCGTCGGTACCGGTGGACCGGCGGGCGGATCAGTGACTACTGGGACGAGGTGCTCGCGGACCGCGACGGGGAGTCCGGGGCGGCCGCGCTGGACGGGCAGGCCGCGCCCGACGACGAGTCGGCGTTCATCGCCAGCCTCGGCGCGAGCCGGTCGGCGCGGATGCGGGACGTGCTGAGCACCATCGCCGCCGACCAGGACGCGATCATCCGCGCGGGCTCGGCCGGCACGCTGGTGGTGGACGGCGGTCCTGGTACCGGCAAGACGGTGGTGGCGCTGCACCGCACCGCCTACCTGCTCTACTCGGACAGCCGCGTGGGGCAGCACCACGGCGGCGTGCTGTTCGTCGGGCCGCACCAGCCGTACCTCGCCTACGTCGAGGACGTGCTGCCCAGCCTCGGCGAGGAGGGCGTGCGCACGTGCACGCTGCGCGACCTGCTGCCCGAGGGTGCCGACGCCGCCGCGGAGGTGGATCCCCTGGTCGCGCGGCTGAAGTCGTCGGCGGCGATGGTGCGGGCCGTCGAGCCGGCCGTCGCCTTCTACGAGCGCCCGCCGACGGGGGCGTTCACGGTGGAGACGCCGTGGGCGGACGTGCGGCTGGGGCCGGAGGACTGGGCCGAGGCGTTCGACGCCGCCGACCCCGGCACCCCGCACAACGAGGCGCGCGACGAGATCTGGGAGCAGCTGGTGGCGATCGTCGCCGACCGGCTCGACGAGGTGGCGCCCGACGACGTCGCGCGCGCGATGCGTCAGGACCGGGAGCTCGTCTCCACCTTCCGCCGCGCGTGGCCGCTGCTGGAGCCCACCGACGTGGTGGGCGACCTGTGGACCGTGCCCGCCTACCTGCGGCTGTGCGCGCCGTGGCTGTCGCCCGATGAGATCAGGGCGCTGCAGCGTGCCGACGCCCAGGCGTGGACCGTCGCCGACCTGCCGCTGCTGGACGCCGCCCGGCGCCGGCTCGGTGACCCGCAGGCGTCGCGGCGTCGTCATGAACGGGACGCCCTGCTCGCCGCCGAACGCGAGGAGCGCGCCCGCGTCACGGAGCACCTGATCGCCGCCGACGACTCCGAGATGCAGGTGATGTCGATGCTCAAGGGCGCGGACCTGAAGAACGCGCTGGACGACGAGGCCGCGCTGCCGGATGCCGACGCCGACGCGCTCGCGGGCCCGTTCGCGCACATCGTGGTGGACGAGGCGCAGGAGCTGACCGAGGCGGAGTGGCAGATGCTGCTGGCCCGCTGCCCGTCGCGCAGCCTGACGGTGGTGGGGGACCGGGCGCAGGCCAGGCACGGGTTCACCGAGTCGTGGCGCGAGCGGCTGGAGCGGGTGGGGCTGGGGTCGGTTCGGGAGTCGACGCTGAGCATCAACTACCGCACGCCGCAGGAGGTGATGGCCGAGGCGGAGCCGGTGATCCGCGCGGCGATCCCGGACGCGAACGTGCCGGTCTCCGTGCGGGAGTCGGGGGTGCCGGTGGTGCGGGGGTCTGTGGCTTCGCTGGAGTCGGTCCTGGCTGAGTGGCTGGCGGTGCACGACGAGGGGGTGGCGTGCGTGATCGGGGCTGGGCTGTCCTTCGAGGCCGGGCCGCGGGTGCGGTGGCTGACGCCGGTGCCGGCCAAGGGGCTGGAGTTCGACCTGGTGGTGCTGGTGGACCCGGACCGGTTCGGCGACGGCGTCGAGGGCGCCGTGGACCGGTACGTGGCGATGACCCGGGCGACGCAGCAGCTGGTGGTGCTGACGTCGTGACCGGCGACACGGCCGCAGTCTTGGACGGAACTGGTGTCGAATCAGCGTGCCCGGCCGTTGCGCGTGCCCGCGCACAACAACCGAGACTGCTCCGACGAGCATCGTTCGAATTGGGTACGACCCCTCTAGTACAGGAAACTGCTGCAGCTGCCCCTGGCTTGACTTCCATTCACCAGGTGCGCTGGCGCGGTCCATCCGCTCAGGCTCGAGGCTGGTGGAGAGTTGCCTCAAGGTTCGTGCCATGGGATTTCGTGGTAACCACCTTCGCGCCGGAGTGCGTCACCCCCTCCAGGCGGCTCAGCAATGCCCTGTGGGCGGCGTCGATCGGGAAGCGCACGGTGCCCCCCCGATGCCCGCTCGAGACCCTTGCGTAGTCGCCACCCATAAGCATCAGAATCTGCCTCAGATCGTCGATTGAGAGTGTCTGGACCTGTGCCGCGATCACCCGCGCGAGGGCCGAGTTTGAGGCCCCCGCGCGAAGTAGGGCTTGCAGACGTGGCAGATCGAGCACATCGCATCGGCGAGCTAGAACGTCAGCGATCGCCGTAGCCTGGCTGGATGTGGCGCTCGAGACGAGCAATGGCAGCCTCGCAACCAGGGCGGCCTTCGTAGTCTCGGGTATTCTGCGGCTGCTGAGGACCGGCGCCAGGCGTTGGGCGGGCATCGTGGTGGAGTCCGCAAACATGCCGAAGTTCTCCGAGGCGGCTACGGCGTCCTCGAAGTCTTCCCAGCGGCCCACGCGCCCCGGGTCGAAGGTGGCCGGCTCGTCAGCGAGCAGGCCAATTCTCAGAAGCGGCCCGATCAGGTCGGCGTCTTCGTGGGCGACGTGACCTATCGGGAGTAGGCCGGGGGTGACCGAGGCCGCGAGGGCGACCCTCACGCCTGGGTCGGCGATGGCGTCGCGCGCGGCGAGAATCTGGGCGGCCATCGTCAAGCGGTCCGGTTGCGGGGTGCCTGCGGGAGTTGCGATCGCGCCGTGCTCGGTCAGGAATGTCCCGAGGTCGTCGTCCACGTCGTACTCGGCGATGTAGCGCTGTACGTTGCCGAAGGTTGGGTCGGTGCGCCGCTGGGCGACCAGCGCCGGCCATACCTCGACTAGGACCTGTCCGAGGTCTGGAACCCGGCAACTGCTAGATGTGGCGGCAACAAGTTTGTCGAGCAGGGCGGCCTGCGGTTTGGTTGCGATGTCGTTCAGGATGTCGGCGAACCGGCCGGGAGACGTGACGGGTGTTCCTATGGGGTTCAGCCGGGTCAGCGCCTCGAGGTAGGCATCCAGGTGGTTCACCGCGTGCTCGTAGATGGGCAGGGTGGTCGACTCTGAGTGCAGGGTGTCTAGTGCGACGCGGGTGGCCCCGCCCAGGGCGCCCAGGTTGGTTGCGTTAATGGGGTAGACGCTGGTCTGGGCGGCTGCTGCCAGCGCTTGCGTGTTGAGGTTGCCCAGGTCGCTGACGGTCGCACCTGCAGCGGCGAACGTGGCCATGATGATGGCGGCCCGGTCCTCGTCCGGCGGGTCGGTGACGGCGCCCAGGTCGGCATCGTGCTCGGACAGGTAGCGCGCCACGTCGATGTCCAGATCAACTCGTTCGCCGGCGCCAATGGCGCCGAGGACCGCGTTGACCAGGTGTAGGCGGGCCCGCGGCGTCACTGGGGCGTCTAATGCCGTGTACCCGATGGCCTGGACCCAGGTGGGCGCCATCAGCTCGGCGAGCTGGCCGGCCATCGCGGGCGTCTCCCGCTCGAAGATCCGTCCCACAAGGGTCTGCTCCTGTTCACCCCATCTTTCCGCAAGATGCGCAGCGACCCTTTTGGCGGCGCCGGGTCGGTGGTCCAGCAGGTAACGGATGATGTCGAGGTTGTAGATTGCCGGTTCATCGAACAGGTGATCGCTGTCGTCGTTGTCGGCTCCCTGCTCGCGCAGGATCTGGTTGACATCGGTCGGATCGAGTTCGAACTCGAGGATGGGCGTTCCCGGCTCGATAGCGCGGGCGATGTACTCGGCGGCGTTTAGCCCGACGTCGGTGCCGTAGAACATCGAAGCGTACCGGGCGAAATGACGTGGTAGGTACCCGTGCTCGATCAGTTCCACGACCAGTGTCGTCGGCGCGTATGTCTTCACGAGGTCCTTGAAGTCGACTTCGCCGTTCTTCCCGACCGGTTCGGTGCCCTCGGATTTGATCGTCAGGTCGGTTCGGCCGCAGAGCTGCTTCCAAGTGTGGTGACGCAGGAAGGTGATTTCTTCACGGGTGTCGTCGATCTTGTCATTGAGGTCGGCGAGGTCGAGGTCGTGCCATGTCTGCGGGTCGATCGGCATACCGAGGAGGCGCGTGAGCACTTGTGGTCCAAGCAGGATTTGTTGCAGGCCAGCTCGTCGCCCGTAGGGGTCTGTTCCGGACCACAAGTTGACCACAAGCTGCGTTCCGTTTGCGATCTGCTGCCAGCCCCCCAGTGCTCCCAGGTCCGTCTCCGTCACTGGTCCGATGAATTCCACTTCTCGAGCTGTCAATCCAATGGACATGCCAAGCAGCTCCGAGCGCAGCTTATGGAGTTTCCTCCCCGCCAGCGCTGCGCGGCTCTCGCTCGATTGACCGTTCTCCAGTTGGGTGGCCAGGTTGGTGAGTGCTTCGGTCTGTACCGCGACGTTGTGCTCAACGAGTGTGAGCCACCGGCGGGTCAGGTCGTCCAGTGGGCTGGACGCCAAGCGGATGTTCTCGTACGTTTCCGGGCTCGTGGCGCGTAGTAGGACCAGGCTGAACACGATGTCCGGCGAGATCCCGGGCATCGTCTGGCTGGCGGAGGTCACCAGCCGGTCGTAGTGGACCTCGTACTCATTGCGGAGCGACAAGAGGGTCCGCATATCGGCGACGTGCCGAGAAGCCACGCGGATAAGCGCTGGCGAGATCCCGGGCTTGTCCTTAGCGTCCGCCACGTGCGGTGCCATGACCTCCATCATCAAATCGCGGGCGTTGTCAGCAGTGACAAAGGGGACGATCGGGATAATCACGTCGAAGTGCTTCGCCCGGTTTGCCCGGTCAAGTTGCGTCATGGCACTTGTGGTTGCCCCGGGCGGATGGGCGGAGGCGTCGTCCATGGTGCCGGCCTTCGTCCAAGCGTCGTCCGTTGGGGCGCCCACCAGCCCGAGAACGGAATCGCGTATCGCGTACACAAATACTACTCGTCGTCCTACCTGTCCGGAGTTGTTCACCAGTGACTTGAGCGCGCGCAGTGTGTCGAACACGATGGCATCGTCGAACCGATCGACGTCCTCGATAAGCACGACATCGGTCTTGGAGACCTGGAAGAAGTAGACAATCTCGTCCAGGTACTGATCGAAGTAGCTGGACGAGCGTGGCTCAAGGCTGACTGACAGAACCCCCGCCTTGAGCCCGGTCTGCAGGGCGTACCGGCCGGCAATTACCCTCCAAGCAGCCAGTGCGAGAATCAGCAGGCCAATAGCGACGCCGCCCCAGAATAAGGGGGGCGACCAACGGAGTTCGGTCAGGCGCTGGTCGAATTTGCGCTGCCACCCCGCCAGGGCGGTCGCGGCCCACCCCAGTGCCAATAAGGCCAGGATGCCGACAACCGCCAGGCCCGACAACGAAGGCGTCGTCGCCCTCGGGAACCGAGAGTTGGGTGTGCGCCGCGGGGGAAGCCGGTAGAGCAGTTGCTTGACGAGCTCCTTCTGGATCCGGTTGCTCCTCTCTCGCTCCGCGGGGTTCTCCGCCGGCACGTCTGGCGACATCCGCGGGTCGAGCGTCGACAGCGACAGTTCGATTACGCGGCGTCGGTGCCACCACGGGAACCGGCGATCCCAGTACGACCGGCCCAACGCGTGTAGGACGCTCGACTTGCCTGAGCCGTAGGAACCGGTGAGCGCGATGCTGCGCGTGTCCGGCTGTCGCAGGGCTCGCTCCAACAGGTCGAGGTACACCTGGTGGTGCTCGGGTTGGAACCTTGGTGCCAGCGATACCAGGGGCATAGTGTTCCCCGCCCGGGCCGGCTTGCGGACGGGTATCGCATGACTATTCGGGCTACTGCTCCGACGACCGACGTCGCGCCGGAACGCCAGGCGCCGCAGGCGTTGGGCTGCGACGTCGATGAGGTGGGTGTTTTCAGCTGACCGGGCTGAGGGGTCCCTCGGTTTGGCGGGCACCGAACGATGCTATTGGCGACGAAGCCCTAGGTCGCGAGACGGCGGCGCCATCTGTTGCCCGCGATAGCCGGACTGGTCGCCCGCGCCATCCTCGGGGGTGAAGGACTGAAGATCCGCCGCCTCGAGAGTTGTGGCACGAGTGAACGTCCTATAGGCGATCCCGCAGTGGTGTGGGGCTTAGTCGTCGCCCGGCTCGCGGCGACCCCGCCCGCCCGTGTGCTCGGTACGTGGCGATGACCCGGGCGACGCAGCAGCTGGTGGTGCTGACGTCGTCGTGACGGGCGGCTCGTTCCCGTCGAGCTCAGGGGCGGTCGGCGAAGCGGCGGACGAACACCGGAACGGACCGGGTGGACGCGGCTTCGTCGTACCGGTAGCCCGCGCCGTCGAAGTCCTTCAGCGCTCGGGGCGTGCGGACGCGTTTGAGCACGAGCCAGGCGGCCAGCTCCCCTCGCGCTCGCTTGGCGTAGAACGACACGACGCTCCGCCGGCCGCGGGCGTCGGTGTCCTCGAACCGAGGCGAGACCACCGGCGCTCTGAGGTCATCGGTCCGGACGGCTCCGAAGTACTCGCCTGAGGCGAGGTTCACGACGGCTTCGGCCCCCGGTGCGGCGGCCAGGTCGTCCCGCAGCAGGTCGGTGATGGTGCTGCCCCACCAGTCGTACAGGGAGCGCCCTCGCTCGGTGGCCAGGCGGGTGCCCATCTCCAGCCGGTAGGGCTGGATCAGGTCCAGGGGTCGCAGGACGCCGTACAGCCCGGACAGGATCCGCACCGTCTTCTGGGCCTCGGTGTAGTCACGGGTGGTGAATCGCTCACGCACGTTCAGACCCTGGTAGACGTCGCCGTTGAACGCCAGCGCGGCAGGACGGGCATTGCGCGAGGTGAACGGGGTGGCGAAGGACGCCCACCGTTCGGCGTTGAGGACGGCCAGCTCGTCGGAGATGTGCGCCAGTGCGGCGAGGTCGGCCACCGACTTGGTCCGCATGACAGCCGCCAGCTGCTCGGCCTCCGCCAGCAGCCGTGGCTGGGACGCCGCGACCCGTGGCGGCCGTGACTCGAAGTCGAGCGACTTGGCCGGGGACAGCAGGATCAGCACCTCGCGGAGCCTACCCAGTGACCTGGAGACCGGCCCGTGCGCCGTCCGACGAGAGAAATGCCTGGGCGTCCCACGCGGGAGCGCGTCGACGTCGGAGTAGATCTCGGAGGTGCCTGGAGTGTCGGAGTCGCTGGCGGCGCACGAGGAGGTGGCGTGCGTGATCGGCGCACGTCGGTTCGACTCGCGGCCGCGGGAGGGCCAGGTGTTCCGCGCTGCAAAAGGGGAACGGGGGTTCGACGCGCTGGTGGCGTAACCGACTGGTTCGACGACGTGTCGAGGGAGCCATGGACCCACACGCGGCGATAGCCCATGCTAGGCAGCAAGTGCTCGTCCTTAGCTCACAGTGACCCGGACGTCGCGTGATTCGGATTGGAGTCTCGTGTTATCAAGGGATTCCGCCCCGTACTTGCACGGACGTGGCCCGTCACCGCGGTCGAGGTGGTACAGACCTCCGGAGGTCAGGTCGAAACCGCACCGCGCCTATTCGGCCGATCGCCCCAGGGGATGGGCACGGAGCGCGGCTGCTAGATGCTCCTCCCAATCCTCTGCGATTAGTTCCCTCGGTGGCATGCCGTTCGCAACCGCTATGGCGCCCATCTGGGCTAGCGCTTTCTGAAGGGCGGGCATGGCGGGGGGATCGTCTGCTGCAGCAGAGAGCTCGTACGCGGCGGCCGCAGCCAACGCGTAAAGTGCGCCCAGCAGGCGCCGAGAGTGCTCGAGCAAGTCACAGAAACCGAGGACGACCTCAGCAGCCGGGCCAGGCGCATTCTTCGCGCGAATTGGAGTGACATGGATCCCTTCGCTGTGCGCCGCAAACTCTGCGCGGTCCGGTAACATCGAGCCCTTGGGGACGTTCGCCGCCGCCTCAACGCGTCCGCGCACTGCAGCGAAACTGAACCGTTTGACTCTCCCGCTGCGGTCTGCCTTCGACCAGTCCTCGGCGCGCCGGCCGTCAAGCGCGAAGTCCCGGAACAGAAATTCAATCTCGATGAGCTTTCGGCCCGGCGAGTTCATGCCGGCGAGCCCCTTCGTTAGCACGGCCTCCGCGCCCTCGAGGATCGCCGCTGACGCTTGCCCGAGGAGGTCTCGAACGGCATCGTCAACTTCGAAGGCGCGACAAAACCATTCGATCGTGAGCAGGCACTCGTCGACAGCGAGAAGCAGCCACGGGGCGTTGGTCACGGCCGAGGAGAGGTGCAGGCCGCGGGTTGCGGAAGCAACTGCAAGGTGAGAGTGCAACGGTCCCGGTTTTGTCGCCGCAAGAATCTCGTCGTAACTGACTGGCTGACCCGAGTCGCCATCGGGACCACTTGCCGGTGCAATCACAACTACTCCTCGCTCGGTTTTCTTCGAACGGTGCACTTGCCGGACCGGACCGAGTCCCTCTTCCTTGCGTATCCGCATCAGGGGACCGTCGCTCCGCGCTTCGCGTGCAAGACGACGCCCAGGACTCGATCGGGATGGCTGGACTGAACCTTCCTCTCAACCGGCAAGATGGTCCAGCGCCATCAAAGTCTGGGCTGGCACAGGGCCCTAGCCAACGCACGGCGTCCTGCTCGTGCCGCGCCTTCCGGCGTTGCGATCGCGCGTGCTCGTCGAGCGGTGGTGGCTAGGTCTCCATGGCGTGTGGTGCCGCGCACGGTCCCCGGCGCGGCCGAGGAGCGCCACCCAGTACCCTTGACGAGGATCTGCGGCGGCATCCACTGCTGTGGGACCGAGCGCCTGTAGCTCAGGGGATAGAGCACCGCTCTCCTAAAGCGGGTGTCGGCGGTTCGAATCCGCCCAGGCGCACAGACTCGGCTACGGTGCGTTCCTGCAGGCCGGGGCCGCGGCGATGAGGAGTCGGCAGACGCGACAGCCCGCGACCTAGCCGAGTCGCCGGAGACGCGACAGCACGTCGGCCGCAAGGTCGACGTCACACCGGACGACCGCAACCTCGTCGTCGAAGCCGAGATCGACGTACAGGTGTTTCATTTCTTCACCGAGGTTCTCGAGCGCCGCCTCAGGTTCTGGAATGTGCGGCAACGTGAGTCGCCAGACTGTCATCCAGTTCGGAGCGGCCCGTCGCCTCCAGGAAGAGGTGCCCTCGCTTGCAAGCGCCGCAGGTATGGACCGCTGCGGCGCCTCCACCCAGAGCTCGATGTCGTCAATCCGCGCCGGCGCTCCGCCAATCCAGCCGGCCACCACGGATCCGACGTCAACCGACAGGGTGGCAACGCCCGCCGCTGCAACGGCGACCAACTCGTGGCGTTGGACCACCGGTCGCTCGCCCTGGTAGCGCGCTGTAGTTGGGCGAAGGCGTAGGTCGAAGTCGAGCGCCACCGCGACCTGCGGGCCGGATAGGCGCGCGTCGATTGCGACGCGATTCGTGAGGCCTTCGTCCGCGACGTCGGCGTGCGCTCGATAGCGGCGCGCGCTCCGCTCATCGTCGTCGAAGTCGAGTTGCCGTGCGGAGTGCGACGAAGCAAGCCGCGCCATTCGACCAAGGGATGAGGAGCCCACTGCCGCGACGAGCGCCCGTCGCTGGCCGTTTCCGAGCGAGCGTGGGCGTGGTGCACCCTCTCGGCCGTAGAGCGCGGTGGCGCACCGCACACGGAGATCGGGTACGGCTGAGACCCGCTCGGTCGGGTCCGAGTTGGGGGTGAACGCGGACACTACGTTCATCATCTGCTCGCCCGATGCCCACTGCGTGCGCCTTGCGACCAGATCGAGCACTTGCCCATGTGTTGCCTGTACGGAGCTTCCCGGCTGTCGGATCAGGATCTGACCGCCCTTGACGATAGGGAGTCTCGACGCGTCGAAGTCCACGCGGATGACGAGGACCACTTGGTCTCGCCCGGGGAGTGCGACGGGGATGAGTTCGGGCGCGAACGCCGGTGTGAGGGTCGAGGTGCATTGTTCCAGAACAGCCGTAACGGCATTCTGCGGTACACCGGGGGACTCGTCGAAGTCCGGCACGGTTTCGTCTACGCCCAGAAGGACAATACCACCGCCGGTGTTGGCGAGTGCCGCGACTGCCCTGACCACGTTGTCTCCGTGGCGCTCTCGTTTGAGCTCGAGCGTCATGCTCTCCATAAACAGGCGATCTCGCCGCTGCTGGGCGAGAAACCGGCGTAGCATATCGGCGTCGATAGCATCGGCCGGTGCGGTATACAAGGTCCACGGCAGTTCCGTCATGCCTCGGTTCCTCTGCTCGCAGCTAGTGAACTTGATGGGTCGACCGCGGACGGTCATATCGTCTGCCGACGCAACTTCGAATTGCAGCATCTTGGCCGCTTCTGCTGCCGGTCTCCATCGGTCAACCTAGTTGACCTCGCTGGTCCAGCGCGCCAGCGAGGCGTCGGCACTCGACCGTGTCGCTCCGGTGCCTTGTTCGGGAACGACTCGGAGTGCAAGCTCAATCGCCGGATGAGTCGACTACGGGCTCGCCCGACGTCGGACGACGCCGTCGAGGATCGCGGGCGCTGTCGGTTCGCGACCATGTGACTGATCCGCTTCGCGACTCCGCGCGAGCAGTCGATTGGCGCGTTGTGGCGCGCATGTTCGAAGCGTCAGTTTGCTCCACTGGTTGTCCTCGACCGCCTTCGACGTTGCAACGAACCCAGTCCCAAGGCACCGCGCGGTACCGAGCCTGAGCACCCGGTCCCGCAACTGGACGCCGACGTGTGCGGTCCTGAGGTCGGCATCGCCGAGCATCCGGCCCACCGCTTCGCCGACCTCCGATTGGCGCCCGTGTGTGGGGAGAGGAACCAGACCAAATCCTCCGGCGGGCAACCGTCCAGGTGCCTCAGCTGAAGGGCCCGGAACTACCTGGGTGCGCCGTGGACACTGCGGATTAGCGCATCCTCGATCCGTGCCGCATGGAGCAGGACGAGCCGCGCGTTGGGTCGACCCCAATGCGGCGCGAGACCGGCGGTGAGTTCTGCCAGGGCACGCAACTGCTCCGGGGAGCACGTGCTCGACGCGCCCCAGAGAGGTCCGGCGCGGCACGTGCCAGGACGCGGAGCCCGGTGGCGACAATCGCTCTGGTGCGCGCGCCGCGGGGGCGAACTGACACACCGGCGGCGATCGCGATGCGGTCACGAAGTTGAGCTGGCGGTGACACGCTTCCACCATGGCTGTTGACGTGTCGCAAGTCCTCTCGGTCCTCGGAGGTGCAGGGGTCGGTTCGATCGTTGGGTCTGTTCTCACCCAGAGCCGTGAGCGCCGAGAATCTAGGGCGCGCCTCCTCAGTGCCATTGCCGAGCTTGAGAAGTGTCGATGGGCGTCTTCTCGCGGGGACCACCGCGACGCGCTTCGGGACCTTGTGTCGGCTGCACTGATTGCCCGAGCACCCCGGCGTGTCGTTACCGAATACACGGCCCTAGCGCAGACGGCGGCATGGGCCAGCCTCGCAGATTGGGAGGAACGTGGACCGAATGATGAGTACGCCGGGGGGATCGATGGTGACCTCGCGGACGCCGTGACAGCGGCAGCGGCGCTCCTGAGCACGGTAGCTTGGCAGCCGATATGGGGGCGTCTCGCGTGCATTTGGCGCCTTGGTCGTATCCGTCGCCGCGTTGCCTCTTTGAAACCGCATCACCAGACTTCAATAGGTCGGTCGCGAGGGTACCTATCATAGTCTGGTTTGGCTTGCCGACGGCCACGGCGCGACCAGCGCGATTGCGGCCGCTATGGCGAGCGCGGCGACGAGCGAAATCCACCAACGCGCGCGCATTGCGTCCCCCCGGCGAGCCGTTCGTGTGCTTCGACCGTTTCCGGCCGCGGACGCACACTCCCGCGGGCTAGCGGTCTCGCACGGCAAAACGTGGACGGACCACCCGACCGGCGGATCGCCGCCGGCTGCTGGCGGTCAGCAGCTCGCAGCAGGGAACGCTAAGAGGCCCGGCGCGTGCCGAGCAGGTGCGTGACGCCGCCGTCACCCGGTACGACGCGGATGTCGAACCGGGACTCGAGCCCCTCCTGCCCATCCCACAGCCGCTGCCCGCGGCCTAGCACGATCGGCACCACCACCACGTGGAACTCGTCGACCAGGTCGGCGTCGAAGAACTCCCGCACGGTGCTGACCCCGCCGCCCAGGCGCACACCCTGCCCGTCGGCCAGCTCGAACGCCTCGCGCAGCGCGTCGGCCGGGGTGGTGTCGCGGAAGTGGAAGGTGGTGCCGCCCTCCATCGTCAGCGGCTCGTGCGGCTGGTGGGTCAGCACGATCACCGGGGTGTGGAACGGCGGGTTCGGTCCCCAGAAGCCGTTCCAGTCCGCCGGGATGGGGCCGGGGCCGGTGTAGAACTTGCGGCGCCCCATGATCTCGGCGCCGATGCCCTGCCAGGCGGTCTCGGCGAGCTCGTTGTCGACGCCGGTGGTGCCGCCGTCCAGGCCGAACATCCGGCGTCCCATCGCGGTGGCGAACATCCACTGGTGCAGGCGCTGGCCGGCGTGGCCGAACGGCTCCTCGGCCGTCAGCCCGTCGCCGGTGCCGAAGCCGTCGAGCGAGATCGAGAAGCTGTGCAGGCGCAGACGAGGCACGGGCTCTCCTGTTGAGGGGTGACGGCCGCGGGCGGTGGGCAGGCTCATCGTCGCTCACATCTGCGCCGTTGAGCAGTCCCTGCCGCAGCCGCGCGGCGGACTCGCGTTCAGGGGCCGGGCCGTACGCGCCGCAGCCGGGCGCGTCGCAACAGCGAGAGACAGACGGGTTGACAGCAGGCGGGCTCGGTGCCACGCTCGGCGCCACACCAGACATGTGACCGGTTTCCGGGCAGGATCTGATGGTCGTGGCACCTCGCGGTGCCGCCGCCGTCAGGTCCTTTTTTGTTGCGCGAACGCGGCCACGCACGGAACGAAGGAGTTCACCGTGGACTACGCGAAGACGGCCAGCGGCATCCTGGACGCCGTCGGCGGACCGGGCAACGTGACTCACCTCGAGCACTGCTCGACCCGCCTGCGATTCACCCTCGCCGACACGCACGAGGTCGACCACGCCCGCCTGAAGGCCGTGCCGGGTGTGATGGGCGTGGTCGGCACCCAGCCCCAGGTGGTCATCGGCAACGACGTCGTCGAGGTGCACGCCGCCCTGACCAGGCTGACCGGGATGGGCCCCGGGCACGGAGGTGCGGCAGCCGCAGCCGTCGGAGCACCGGCCGACGGATCGCGGGGCGGCTGGGGCGCCCGGGTCCTGGACTTCATCGTCGGGGTGTTCCAACCCCTGATCCCCGCGATCGCCGGTGCCGGCGTGCTGAAGTCCTTGATGCTGCTCGCGACGATGTTCGGCCTGTCGAAGAACGGGGCGACCTACAACACGCTGGTCGCCATCAGCGACGCGACCTTCTTCTTCCTGCCCTTGCTGGTGGCAGTGACCACCGCCACCAAGCTGAACACCAACCGGTTGGTGGCGGTCGCGGCCGTGTCGGTGCTGGTGCTGCCGCCGATGACCAAGCGGATGGCCGACGGCACCTCGGTCTTCGGACTGGCGATCCCCAACGTCACCTACTCCTCGCAGGTGTTCCCCGCCATCCTCGCGGTGCTGCTGCTCGCCGTCGTCGAACGATTCCTCACACGGGTGACGCCGAAGCCCGTCCGCATCTTCTTCGTGCCGATGGTCGGGCTGCTGGTGACCGTGCCGGTGACCCTGCTGTTCCTCGGCCCGCTCGGCTTCCGGCTGGGCACCGGGTTCACCACCGGCGTGCTGTGGGTGTTCCACACGCTCGGCTGGGTGGCGTTCCCGCTGCTGGCCGTGGCACTGCCGTTCATCATCTCCGTCGGCATGCACAAGGCGTTCATCCCGTACGTGGTCAACCAGCTGAGCACCGCCGGCTACGAGCCCCTGTACAACCCGGTCTCGCTGGCGCACAACATCGCCGAGTCCGGAGCCAGCTTCGGCGTGGCGCTGCGGACCAAGGACACCGAGATGCGCTCCACCGGGGTCTCGGCCGGGCTGTCGGCCCTGTTCGGCATCACCGAGCCGGCGCTCTACGGCATCACCATCCAGAACAAGCGGGCCCTGATCAGCGTCCTGTCCGGCGCCGCCGCGGGAGCGACGTGGCTCGGCGTGACCCACGTGACCTCGTACGTGGCCGTCGGACCCGGCCTGGCGAGCATGTCGATGTTCATCAACGCCAACGACCCGCGCAACATCGTGAACGCGATCGTCGGCGCGGCGATCGCCTTCGTCACTGCGTTCGTCGTCGCGATGCTGACCTGGAGCGACGCCGCCTCGGCCACCCTCAAGGTGCGTGGCGTCGTCGCCGCGAACGCGCCGGCGAACCCGGACCGGGCGCTGAGCCCGCACGACGTCCTCAGCCCGACGGACGGGACCGTCGTGCCGCTCTCCGAGGTCTCCGACCGCGTGTTCGCCGGCGGCGTGCTGGGCGACGGCTGCGCGGTCCGGCCCACGTCCGGCGAGTTCCGCAGCCCCGCGGCAGGCGTGGTGTCGATGCTGTTCGACACCCACCACGCGGTCGCCGTGAGCACCGACGACGGGGTCGACCTGCTGATCCACGTGGGGCTGGACACGGTGCGGCTGAACGGCACGCACTTCACCGCGTACGTGACCAAGGGTGATCGGGTCGAGGCGGGCCAGCTGCTCATCACCGCCGATCTGGACGCGATCCGCGCGGACGGGTACGACACCACCACGCCGGTCGTGGTCACCAACGGCGCAGCCGTCCACGTGGGTGCGGTCCGTGCGGGCACCCAGGTGGCGGCCGGCGCCCCGCTGTTCCCCGTCTCGACCAGGGCGACCGCCGATGTCGTTTCCTGACGGGTTCCTCTGGGGCGGCGCCCTCGCAGCCAACCAGTGCGAGGGCGCCTGGGATGCCGACGGCCGTGGGCTCTCGGTCGCCGACGTCGCCACCTACAAGCCCGCGCTCGCCAACACCGAGTACGCCGCCCATCACGCCGTGACCCTGGCCTCGATCGCCGAGGCGATGGCGACGACGGACGTCACGTACTTCCCCAAGAGGCGTGGCATCGACCTCTACCACCGGTGGGAGGGGGACCTGGACCTGTTCGCCGAGCTCGGCTTCACCGTGCTGCGAGTGTCGATCGCGTGGAGCCGGCTCTACCCGACCGGATTCGAGAACGAACCGAACCCGGCCGGCGTCGCGTTCTACCGCCGGCTGTTCGAGGGGATGCGCGCGCGGGGGATCCAGCCGCTGGTCACGCTGTCCCACTACGAGATGCCGCTCGAGCTGGCCACCAGGCTCAACGGGTGGGCGAACCGGGAGGTGATCGCGCTGTTCGGGCGGTTCGCCCGCACGTGCTTCACGGAGTACGGCGACCTGGTGAGCCTCTGGCTGACCTTCAACGAGATCGACTCGATCATGCGGCACCCGTTCACGTCAGGCGGGGTCATCGAGGAGCTCTGCGAGGACGGTCTCGAGGTCGCGTGCTACCGCGCTGCGCACCACCAGTTCGTCGCGTCGGCCATCGCCACCCGGGACCTGCACACGCTGGTGCCCGGTGCGCAGATGGGCTGCATGCTCACGATGCTCACCACCTACCCGCGCACGTGCCGTCCGGACGACGTGGCGGCCACCCAGGCGAAGAACCTGCACAACCACTTCTTCGCCGACGTGCAGGTGTTCGGCGAGTACCCGCCGATCGAGCTCGCCGCCATGGCGCGCAGGGGTCTGTCGGTGCCGTGGGAGGCGGGCGACGACGAGGTGCTGCGCGAGCACACCGTCGACTTCGTCTCGTTCAGCTACTACATGTCGATGACGGAGTCGGTCGACCCGGATGCGGACCGCACGCCCGGCAACACGATCATGGGCGTGAAGAACCCGTACCTGCCGAGCACCGACTGGGGGTGGCAGATCGACCCCGTCGGGCTCCGCATCTCCTTGATCGACCTCTACGACCGTTACCGCAAGCCGCTGTTCGTCGTCGAGAACGGGCTGGGCTATGCCGACTCCGTCGATGCCGACGGTCGCATCCGGGACCCGTACCGGGTGGACTACTTCCGGGCCCACGTCGAGCAGATGGGGCTGGCGATCGAGGCCGGCGTGGACCTGCGCGGCTACACCTCCTGGGCGCCGATCGACCTGATCAGCGCGTCGTCGTCGCAGATGTCCAAGCGGTACGGGTTCATCTACGTCGACCAGGACGACCTGGGGCGCGGCACGCTCGCGCGGTCACGCAAGGACTCCTTCACGTGGATGCAGCACGTGATCGCGACGAACGGCGCCGACCTGGCGCCGATCGGCTGAGTGAGCCCCGATGTCCCAGCCGCAGCGGATCACGAAGGTGCTGAACTCGAGCGTCGTGCTCGCGACGGACGAGAACGGGCACGAGTGCATCCTGCTGGGCCGGGGGATCGGCTACGGGCACAAACCCGGTGAGACGGTCGACGACGGCGTGGTGGACCGGGTGTTCCTGCCGGTCGACGATCCCGACTCCCGCGCGCTCGTCGACCTGCTCGGCACGATCCCGGCGACGTACGCGCTGCTGGCTCGGGACGTGATCGCACTCGCCCGGACAGGCCTCAAGGTGGACCTGCATCCCCACCTGCTCCTGGCGCTGACCGACCACCTGCACTTCGCCGCCGAGCGGCACGCGCAGGGCATGCGGGTGGTGAACCGGCTGAGCTGGGAGATGCGCACGTACTACCCGGACGAGTACGCGGTGGGACTCGAGGCGCTGCAGCTGGTCAACGACCGGCTGACCCTCGACCTCCCGGAGGACGAGGCGACGAACATCGCGTTCCACCTGGTCAACGCCCGCAACGACGGTGCGTCCGCGTTCGACGCCCTCCGGGCGGCCACCCTGATCTCCGAGATGGTCGCGATCGTCTCCTACCGGACGGGCCGCACCCTGGCGCCGCAGGACCAGGACCACCGCCGCTTCGTCGTGCACCTGCAGTTCTTCGCCGACCGGCTGCTGACCGGACGGCTGCTCGACCGGGACGACGGGTTCCTGTACGAGCAGATGCGTACCAAGTACCCCCAGGCGCTCGAGACGGCGCGGCTGCTCGGCGAGCACGTGCGGAGCCGCTACGGCGTCGACCTGCCCTCCGAGGAGCTCGGCTACCTGGGCCTGCACGTCCAACGGCTCCTCAGTGCCGAGTCCGCCACCGGCTCCGAGCCACGGCCGCCGCGCGGACCGAGCGCCGACTGACACCCGCGCGACGCGCAGTCCTGCGCGCCGTGCCGCACCCCTTCTGACGAGGAGATCGACCATGCTGCACAGGACCGTGACCGTTGGATCGACGTCCGGGCTGCACGCCCGGCCCGCGGCCCTCTTCTCGAAGGCCGCCGCCGAGGCCGGTGTGCCCGTGGTGATCGGCAAGCCCGGCGGTGACCCGGTCGATGCCGCCAGCCTGCTCTCGGTGATGGCCCTCGGGGTGGGGCATGGTGACCAGGTGGTGCTGGCCTCGCCCGACGAGGCGGCCGGCGACGTGCTGGACCGGCTCGCCGAGCTGCTGATGACCGACCTCGACGCCTGACCGTCTCGGCCCGGCGGGCGCACGCTCCCGTCCTCATCCGGATCCGGCCGATCGGATCCGACGCGACGCGAACGGCGTGCCGCCCCGCGCGACCAGGTGTGAGCCGGCGCTCAGCTGAGCCGCAGCGTGACCCGCTGGGTGCCCGGCGAGCTCCACGTCACGTAGAGGCGCCGGCCGCCCACTGCGTCGGTCCCTCCGAGGAACTCGTAGGCCTCGCCGGGGGAGTACACAGCCGGCGACGAGTCACCGCCCGGCAGCGCGGCCACGGTGAGCGCGGAGTCGCCGGCCCGCACGACGACGGGGCCCCCGGCCACCCGGGACATCTGCGGCCCCACCGGCTCCGCCCCCTCGAGCTGCACCTCGTCGGCGAACGCGATCTCCAGGGCGTGACCCGTGGCGGGGCCCGCTGTGCGCACCTCGAGGTCCACCCCGTCGGGGCGGACCTCGACGACCACCTGCGTCTCCAGCCGCAGCTCGTCGCGCGGCCGCTGCGAGAAGGCCATCGCGGAGGCGAAGCGCCCCTCGAACTCGAGCGCGTAGTCGCCGTCGGGCCGGTGGGCGTCAACGGGCAGCGGCTGGTAGTAGCTCGCCGCGAGCTGCTCGGACAGCACGACGCGATCGCCCTCGGCGAGCAGACCGGTCGCACGGAACGGGCCCAGACCGAAGAAGTCGCGGGACAACCGCACCGACGTCACCTCGACATCGCCGCGCGCCAGGCGCAGGAAGGTGGGGTTGCACGCCAGCCCGGACGCCACGCGGCCGGCGGCCGGGACGTCGGAACCGCCGTAGACCAGCGTCCAGTCGGCTCCGCCCCACCGGCGCCACAGGCGCGCCGCGGCCCAGGTCCGCTGGCCGCTCCCGAGCGCCCCGGCAGCCAGCTCGGCGTCGGTCGCCCCCTCCCGCTCGTCGGCCAGCGCGAGGCCTGCCGCGACGTCGCCCTCGGTCAGGCAGCGGAGGACCGCGTCGACGGGGTCGACGCCGGGCAGCCGCAACGCCCAGGCCGCAGCGTCGCGGCAGCGGTCGCACGTCGGCGCGAAGCGGGCGAACAAGGTGAGGAAGGGGCCGAGCGGGAACCGGGCGTCGTGCTGGTCCTGCCGCCGGGAGTGCACGGTCTCCGTGGTGCCGCGGGGGGTGGTCAGGTCGAGCACCGTGTGCAGGTTGGCGTGCACCGTCTCGCTCAGCGCGGGCCGTCCCAGTCGTTCCGCGAGCAGCAGCAGCGCCGGGCCGCTGACGTAGGCGGCGTAGTTGGCGCTGCGCTCGGAGTACAACCCGTCGGCGTCGAGGTCGACGCCCTCGGTCAGCCACTGCTGCGCCCGTTCGACGGCGGCCGCCGCGGCAGGTTCCGCCAGCAGCGCTGCGGCTCCGACCAGGGCCCCGGAGAGCTCCCACCGGTGGTTGGGGGTGTGGACGCCGCCGACGACCAGTGCGGGAACGGCGCGGCGCAGGATCTCCTCGAGCCGGGCACCCAGTGCGGCGCCGGCGGCGCCGGCCACCCACGCGGACGCCGTCGAGGGCGGCCGTCGCAACGCGGCCGCGGTCGCGGCGACGTCGGTGACGGTGAAGGCCGAGTCCGGTGGTGAGGCGAGGTTGTCACCCGTCGAGAACAGCCCGTCGGCGACCTGCAGCGCCTCGAGCCGGGACAGCCAGCGCGACGCGGCGGCCGCGTCTGCCGCACCCGCCTGGGCTGCGAGCCCGACGACGACGGCCGCCTTGACCGCACGCATCCAGGCCCGATGTCCGGCCAGCGCGGCATCGGCCGCCACCGGGCCGTCGGCCAGCAGGTGGGCGTCGAGGGCGGCCCGTGCCGCTCGGATCAGGGCCGGCGAGCACGGTGCAGCGGACGTCGTGGCCACGCGGCTGCCGCTCAGTCCCGCAACCCGGTGCCGATGTCGGAGCTGGTGATGTAGCGCTGGAACACCAGGTACAGCACCATCAGCGGCACCATCGAGATCACCGACGCCGCGAGCAGGATCGCCCAGTCGATGTTCTGGGCGCCGATGAGGGAGCGCAGGGCGATCTGCAGCGTGAACTTGCTCGGGTCGTTCAGGATGATCAACGGGAAGATGTAGTCGTTCCAGCGCCACTGGAACGAGATGATCGCAAGCGTCAGCATGATCGGTCGCGCCAGCGGGACCATGATCCGGAAGAACGTCGACAGCTCGCTCGAGCCGTCGATGCGGGCCGCGTCGAGCAGCTCGTCCGGCACCGACACGAAGAACTGCCGGAACATGAACACGCCGGTCGGCGTGAGGATCGACGGCAGGATCACGCCGAACAGGTTGTTGTACAGGTGCAGGTGCAGCACCACGCTGAAGGTCGGGTTCAGGATGACCTCGCCGGGCAGCATGGTCATCGACAGCACGAAGAGCGACAGCACCGACAGCCACCTCGCCCGGTACTTGGCGAGCCCGTACCCGGCCGTCGCGCAGAAGAACACCGTCAGCGCCGTGGTGATCGTGGCGACGACCAGGGTGTTGGAGAAGTAGCGGAGGAAGTCGACGCGCGCCCAGGCGCGGACGTACCCGTCGACCGTCCACTTCCGGGGCAGGAAGCTGAGCGGGTAGCTGAACAGCTCACCGCCGCCCTTGAACGAGGACAGCAGGAACCACAGCAGCGGGAACGCCATCAGGATCGCGAGGACCCACAGCATCGTGGTGGCCGGGATGGCGCGCGTCGCCGAGCCCCGGCGGCGGGAGAGGGCGGGGCGGGTCGAGGACTGCTCGCCGGTCCGGGAGAGCTGCGTCGCCGTCGTCATGACTCGCTCCTCCTGCTGATGGCGATCTGGACCAGGGCGATCCCCATCAGGATCACCAGCAGCACCATCGAGGCGGCGCTGGCGTACCCGACCTGGGACTTCGCGAAGCCCGTCGTGTAGATGTACTGGACGATCAGCTGGTTCTGGGTGCCCGGGCCACCGTTGTTCAGCGCCTGGATCAGGGCGAACTCCTTCATCTGCCCCATCGTCAGCAGCAGGATCACCAGCAGCGACGTGGGCCTGATCGCCGGGATGGTGATCCGGGCGAACCGCTGCCAGGCGTTCGCGCCGTCGAGCTGCGCGGCCTCGTAGAGCGAGACCGGCACGTTCCTCAGCGCCGAGATGAACAGGAGCATGTTGAACGCGGCGCCTGCCCACGCCGAGGCGAAGATCACCACCAGCAGGGAGAGGTTCGCGTTCGTGGCCCACGGCGCCGGGTGGCCGCCGAGCTCACCGATGACGAAGTTGACGAAGCCGAAGTTCTCGCCGAACAGCCAGCGCCAGATCACCCCGGTGACGATCGGCGAGACCAGCCAGGGCAGGAAGAAGATGACCCGCGCCGCCGACTTCCCCTTGGCGGTCGCGTTGGTCAGGGCGACCGCCATGGTCAGGGAGAGCACGTACCCCAGCGGGACGGAGAACAGGGTGTAGACGAACGTGCGGCCGAGGGCGGCGTAGAACGTGGGGTCGGTGGCCAGCGACGTGTAGTTCTCCAGGCCGATGAACCGCAGCGGCCCGTAGCCGTGGTAGCTGGTGAAGCTGTACAGGAGGCCCAGCACGCCGGGCCAGAGGAAGAACAGGGCGTACAGCGCGATGACGCCGCCCGTCAGGACGAGCGCGGGGCCGGTGTACCGGGGGGTCGCGCGTGGCTTGACCCGGACCGGCGCACCGGTGCGCGGTCGGGTCAGGGTGGCCGCTGGTCGGTCCATCGTTCCTCCTCTGCTCGGACTGCGCGTACGGCGAGCCGCCGGGGTGCCGGAGGGGCGGTCGGGCGTCCCGGCTGGGACGCCCGACCGCGGTCCGGGTCAGCTCAGCTGCTTCTTGGTCGAGTCGAGGATCGCCTTGATCGTCTGGTCGATGGTCAGCTCACCGTTGAGGTACCGGATGGTCTCGTCCTTCAGCGGCTCGGAGGTCAGCGCGCGGCCCTGGTAGGCGTTGCGGAGCTGGTCGGTGGTCTGGTTCGCCGAGACGGCGGGGGAGGCGGAGATCTCGTCGTTGTAGAGCTTGAACGCGTCGGCGTTCCCCTTGTACGTCGGCGTGATGCCGTCCACCGCCGGCAGGCAGCCCTGGATGTTGCAGTACTCGGTGTAGTGCGCGGGCGAGTACAGCCACTTGATGAAGTCGAGAGTCTGCTGCTCGTGGCCGGTGCCCTTGAAGGCCACCATCCAGGACGCCGAGCCGTAGTTCGTGGCCCGGACGGGCTGCTGCGGCATCGGCACCGAGGCCCACTGGAAGTTGGTGATGTTGGCCTGGAAGTCGGCGATCTGCCAGACGCCGGACATGTAGGCCGTCACCTGGCCGCTCTTGAAGGCCGCGCTCGCGTCGTCACCCGACGTCCACACCGACTTCGGCATGAAGCCGGAGTCGTTCATCTTCTTGAAGTACTCCAGCGCCGTGGCGGTCTTGTCGTTGGTGGTGAAGTTGCCCGGGCTGCTCTCGACGACGCCCTCGCTGCCGAACTGGTACAGGAACGCGCGCATGCGGTGCGCCGAGGCGTCCATCACGGCACCGTACTTGGCGCCCGTCGCGGTCCGCACCTGGTCCGCCTTGGCCTGGAAGTCGTCCCAGGTCCAGGAGCCGGAGATGTCCTTCGGGTACGTGACGCCGGCCTTGTCCCAGAGGGTCTTGTTGATGAACATGCCGACCGCGGTCAGCGTGGTCGGCAGCGCCTTGACCTTCTTGTCGCCGGGGTCCTGCACCAGCAGCGTGGGCTTGACCTTCGCCGCCTTGGCGATGTCGCTGAGGTCGAGGATCCGGTCCTTCCAGACGGGGTCCACGTTGGGGGCGGCCGCCAGGTCGGGCAGGTCGTTGGCCTGGGCGCTGGTGCGGAGCTGGGTGGCCAGGTTGTCGCTGGGCACCTCGACGATCTGGACGGTGGTGCCGGTCTCCGCCTTGTACTCGTCGGCGAGCTTCTGGAAGGCGCCGCCCTGGTTGGCGTCGCCGGACTGGACCAGCTTGAGCGTGACGTTCTTCGCCGCGGACGTCGCCGAGCTGGCGGAGCTCCCGTTGCCGCTGGAGCAGGCCGACAGGGAGATGAGCAGGGCACCGGCGACGACGGCGGTCGCGGTGCGGGCGTGTTGCTTCATGTGCGGACCCCTCTTTCACGGAGTGGAGCGGCGTCGCACATCCGTCGGCGCCGAGCGGGTGACGCCTTTTGTATCACTACCACGAAAAAGTGGTCAAGCATCTGGGACACAACGAATCGGTAACGCCGGCTCTGGGCCGCTGGTGGCCGGCCGGGACGCGGATACACGCGTGAATCGGGCCGGTTTGCCCCTCCGACCGGTGCTGGCGCGATTACCCTCAGTCTGGTAGTTATGTGCAGCGATGGCAGCGTCATCACGGCACTCCACGAGGCGAGAGAGCAGGTCCATGGGCGATTCGCACCCCCTGGTGGCCGTCGGCGTCGACGTCGGCGGGACGAAGACCCAGGTGATCACCGAGGACTCCGCCGGAGCCTGTGCCGACCTCGTCGTCCCGTCCGCGCGCTGGCGGTCCGGCGCCCTGTTCTCCGACCCGGACAACCTGCACCGCCTGGTCGAGCTCGTCCAGGGCTGCGGCCAGGTGACCCCCCACTCGGTGCTCGTGGCCGGCATCCACGACTGCGACACCGACGAGCAGATGCGCCACGTCTCCGAGGTGCTCCGCACCGGCCTCGGCTGCCGGGTGACCGTGGTGAACGACGCCTACCTGCTCCGCTACGCCACGCACCACCGCGCGACGATCGAGATGATCGTCGGGACGGGCGCCATCGTCAGCGGCACGACCGCGGACGGGCGCCGCATCACCGCGGACGGGCACGGCTGGCCCGTCGGCGACCGCGGCAGTGCGCCGGACCTGGTGCACAGCGCGGTTCGCGCGACGCTGGAGGCCGCCGATCGCGGTGAGGACGACGGCGACGTGCTCTACCGACGCGTCCGGGAGGCCTTCGGGGTCGCGGGTGCCGCCGAGCTCGCCGCCCAGGCCCGTGCCGACCTCAGCCCGGCTGTCTGGGGCCGTCACGCGCGCGAGGTGTTCGCGGCGCTGGAGGAGGGGTCGGCGACGGCGCGAGCGATCGTCGACGAGGCCGCCCAGACGCTGGCCGAGGAGGTCGTGGGGCTGCGGGGCCGCGGCGCGACGGGGACCACGGTCGTCGTCGGCGGCGGCGTCATGGTGGGCCAGCCCGGCTACGAGGCTGCGCTGCGCGCGCACCTCGCCCAGCTCGAGCCGACGATCGACGTGGTGGTGGCCCGGACGCCCCCGGCCGCCGGGGCGCTCGCCCTCGCCCGAGAGCTCGCCGGTCAGGACCCGCAGGTCGGGGTCGGCGCCGTCAGGTGAGGTAGATCGACTCGCGCGCGCGGTCGATCGCGATCTGCGCGACGCCGGTCAGTGCAGCCTCGTCGCCGAGCTGGGACGCGATCAGGTTCGGCGGGAACGTGATCCGGCCGACCAGGCGCTGCCGGACCTGCTTCACCGAGTACTGCGGCTGCCGCGCCAGCTGTCCGGCCAGCACGATCACCTCGGGATCGAGGACCGCGCTGAGGGCTGCGCACGCGATGCCGACGTAGTCGAAGACCTCGGCCGCCGCACGGACCGCATCGGCCTCTCCCGCCACCGCGGCGTCGAGCAGCGCGCCGACCGAGGGGCCGCTGGCCGTGGCGATCCGCGTCTCCAGGTCGCCCTGCAGGGTGTACAGGGCGTCGAAGGCCGACCGGTCGGCCAGCAGGAAGCCGATCTCACCGGCGGCGGAACGGTTGCCGCGCAGGATCTTGCCGCCGGAGACGATGCCGGCGCCGGCGCCGTTGCCGAGCACGAAGGCGACGAGGTGCTCCGACCCCACACCGGCGCCGCGGGACCACTCGCCGTAGCCCACGGCGTTCGCGTCGTTCTCGATCACGATCGGCAGCTCGTGCCGCGCGCGGAGGATGTCGCCGAGCGGAAGGTCGTACCACCCGAGCTCGACCGCGTTGCGGACCCGACCCTCGGGGGTCGACACCGCGCCCGGCACCGAGACCCCGACCGCGAGGCACGGCTTGTTCAGCGTCTGCGCCGCCTCGAGCAGGTCCTCCGTCACCCGCAGCGTCGCCTGCACGCCACGTGGGGCCTCGCCGTCGCCGCACGGCAGCTCCGGCGCGACGTAGACCACGCGGCCGTCCAGGTCGACGAGCCGGCCCCGCACGCCGGAGGCGGAGACCTCGACGGCGGCGACCACGCGGCCCTCACCCGCGTGTCGGTAGAGCACGGCGGGACGTCCGCGCGCGGAGCGCTCGGCCCCGTCCGCCACGATCAGGCCCTCGGCGACGAGCGACGAGCAGAGCCGCTCCACGGTGGCCGAGCTGAGCCCGGTGTGCTCCTGGATGTCGCGGCGCGTCATCGGGCCCGAGGCGCGGATGGCGTCGAGCACCGCGGTCCGGTTGATCTGGGTCACGACCCGGGTCGTGGCGGTCTTCGGAGCGCCACGCGCTGCACCGGTGCGTCTTGGCGCCACGACCGAAAACCCTACGGCATCAGGGGAAAGGGGCACCGGAGCCTCATCGCGTGAACCGCAGCGTGCGGATCTCGAACGGACGCAGGGTGAGCGGGACCTCGCCGGTTCCCGCCGCCAGCGCAGCCAGTGCCGCGGCCTCGGGGTGGTCCGGCATCGGCTCCTCGAGGAGGTCGGTCACGGTCGCCGCGCGGAAGGGGAAGCAGACCTGCAGCCGTGCCCGTGCCCGCGTGCCGAGGGCCTCGTGGACGCGCACGATGACGTCCGGCCCGCCGTCGTCCGCCAGCTTCACGGCGGAGACGACGACGCACGGGTTGTCGCAGGTCACCAGCGGTGCCACCTGGTCCGCACCGGCGGCCGGCGCGGCGCCGACCTCGCGCAGCGGCAGGTTCAGCGCCCAGCCCTGCGCCCCGGCCCGGAGGAGGTCCGCGCCGAAGGTCACGGCCGCGCGGAAGGTGTGGCGGCCGAGGTCCGCGTCGGGATCGGGGTACATGGGCGCGCGCAGCAGCGAGAGCCGGACGCGGGTGCCGACCCCACCGGCGTGCCGCACGCGGGCGATGTCGTGGCCGTAGGTGGCGTCGTTGGTGACCGCGACGCCGAAGTCGGGCTCGCCCACGTGGACCCACCGGTGCGCGGGGACCTCGAACTTCGCCGCGTCCCACGAGGTGTTGGCGTGGGTCGGACGACGGACGTAGCCGAACTGGGTCTCCGCGGCGGCGTCCGTGGTCTGCACGTCGAGGGTGAAGCCGAGCTTGAGCAGGGTGTGCCGCTCGTGCCAGTCCACCTGGGTCTCGACGTGCAGGGTCGGGTCGTCACCGGCGGCCAGGCGGAGGCGCTGGACCACCCGGCTGCTCCCGAAGCTCCGCTCGATGCGCAGCGCCGGGCCGTCGTGGTCGACCTCCATCGCCACCACGTCGACCAGGTCGCGACCGACCCGCTGGTAGTGCTCGTCGAGGTTCCAGGCCTCGAAGTCGTTGGGGATGTCCCGGAAGGTCTGCAGCAGGTTGCCGACCTCGCCCGGCGGCACCACCTCGCGTCCGGTCGCCAGGTGCACGGCCGACGTCACCAGCCCGCGGGCGTCCACCCGGACCTGCAGCGACCCGTTGCTCAGCAGCCAGCCGGTCGCGTCGGGCTCCAGGGCCGCCGGGGACGGTTCGGCCGGCACCCCGATGCCACCCGCGGGCACACCGAGCACGGGGTACGGCGAGGCGTTGGCCACCCGGCGCCGCCCGGGGCCGGGGGTCGGCCCTCCGGCGTCTCGGGCGTCTCCGGCGCGCCCGGCCAGGGCGGTCGTCGCGGCGGCGATCAGCTGCTCGAGCTCGGCGGCGATCGCGGCGTAGGCCGCCTCGGCCTCGCGGTGCACCCATGCGATGGACGAGCCCGGCAGGATGTCGTGGAACTGCTGCAGCAGCACCAGCCGCCAGATGCGTCGCAGCGCCTGGTGCGGGTAGGGCGCACCGGTCAGCACCGTCGCGGTGGTGGCCCACAGCTCGGCCTCGCGGAGCAGGTGCTCGCTGCGGCGGTTGCCCTGCTTGGTGCGGGCCTGGGAGGTGTAGGTGCCGCGGTGGAACTCCAGGTACATCTCCCCGACCCAGGTCGGCGCCCGGTCGGCGTACTCCGCGCGGGCCGTGGCGAAGAAGCGCTCGGGAGTGCTCAGCTCGACGTGCGGCGACCCGTCGAGGTCGGCCGTGCGCCGGGCCTGCGCGACCATCTCGCGAGTGGGGCCGCCCCCGCCGTCACCGAAGCCGAACGCGGCGAGCGAGGTGTTCGAGCCGGGCTTGTCGGCGAACTGGCGGGAGGCGCGGTCGAGCTGGGAGGCCACGAGGCGCGCGTTGTAGGTGTCCATCGGCGTGAAGTGCGTGAACAGACGGGACCCGTCCAGCCCTTCCCACCAGAACGTGTGGTGCGGGAACGGGTTGGTGTCGTTCCAGCACATCTTCTGCGCGAACAGGTCGCTGAACCCCGCGAGGCGGGCGATCTGCGGCAGCGCGGCGGTGTACCCGAACGAGTCCGGCAGCCACGCGGTGGTGGGGACCACCCCGAGCTGCTCGCGGAAGTAGCGCATGCCCTCGACGAACTGGCGCACCAGCGCCTCGCCGCCCACCAGGTTGGTGTCCGACTCGACCCACATCCCGCCGACCGGCACGATGCGGCCCTCGCGCACCCGCTCGGCCATCCGCTCGAACAGCTCCGGGGCCGACTCCTGCAGCCAGGCGTAGTGCTGGGCGGAGGAGAAGGCGAACGTGACGTCCGGGTCGGTCTCCATCAGCGCCAGCACGTTCGCGACCGTCCGGGCCACCTTGCGGGCGGTCTCCCTGGTGGGCCACAGCCACGCCGAGTCGATGTGCGCGTGCCCGACGGCGTGGACGCGGTGCGCGCTGGCCGCTGCGGGAGCGGCGAGCGCCGGGGCCAGCACCTCTCGTGCCCGGCCTGCCGACCCGGACACGTCCTGGGGATCGAGGGCGTCGCACGCCCGGGCCAACGCCTCCACCAGCTGGGCGCGCCGCGGTGACTCGGCGGGCAGCACCTCCGCCAGCCCGCGCAGCGCCTTGAGGTCGGCCACCAGCGCCTCGACCTCGGTGTCGACCAGCGCCACGTCGAGCGCGAGCAGCCGGTAGAGCTCGGTGCCCGGGACGGTCGCCAGGTCGCCCATCGCGGTCGGGGTGGTCCAGCTGCCGCGGTAGGCATCGGGGTTCGCCGCGGCCTCGAGGTAGAGGTCCACCTCCGACCCGCCCTCCTGCTGCAGCGGGAGCCAGGCGTTGCGCGGCGAGATGCCCTTGAGCAACCGGCCGTCCGGCGACCAGACGGCACCCTCGGCCTGGAAGCCGGGCATCTGGTCGTCGAAGCCCAGGTCCACGACGAGCTCGAGGCGGGTACCGGGCTCCGGCCAGTCCGCCGGCACGCGTCCCGTCACGTGGAACCAGACGGTGCTCCACGCGCGGCCCCACGGGGCCCCGACGGGGTGCGGCACGTACTGCTCCGCGCGAGCCCGGGCGAAGGGGACCGGCTCGCCGGGCGCCGTCCAGCTCTCGGCGGTGAGCGGGTGCCGCGCGCGGTGCAGCGCAGGAGCGACCCAGTCGCGCAGCAGGCGGTCGACCCGCGCCAAGGTGGACTCGGTGGTCGGGTGCATCGGGCCTCCAGTCGTGGCCGGGCGGGGCCGGCGGGTTGGTCGAGCTGCCGAGGACGGGGCCCGCACCGACGTCTGGTCCACGTGCGGGCCGAGGGAAGGGCGGGGGGCTCAGCCTCCGGCGGACCCGTGGAGGGACGGCAGGAGGGAGAGTCCCTGGGGCAGCAGGGGCGCGACCTCGCGCACGACCAGCCCCACGAGCTCCTGCTGCCTGGCGTCCGTCATGCGGGCCGCCAACGCGGTGACCGACAGTGCCGCCACGGCGAGCGTGCCCCGCATGATCGCGGTGCCGATGCACGCCACGTCGGGCTCGTTCTCGCCGAGCTCGACCGCATACCCGCGTCCGCGTGCCTGGTGCACCGACGTGCGCAGCCGCTCGAGGCTCACGGGGCCGCTCGGCGGCAGGTCCTTCAGATAGCTGCCGAGGAGCTCGTCGGGGACGTTCCGGGCCGCGAGCAGCGCCCGTCCCATCGCGGTGGACGCGACGGGGACCGGCTGCCCGACGGCCGACGTCACCCGGATGGAGCGCTCCGGCTCGACCTTGTCCACGTAGAGCACGTGGTCACCGGTGGGCACGCCGAGGTGCACCAGCTCCTGCGCGGCCCGGGACAGGGCGACCAGAGCCGG
Organism: Cellulomonas sp. NTE-D12; assembly: GCF_027923705.1. Lineage (NCBI taxonomy): Bacteria > Bacillati > Actinomycetota > Actinomycetes > Micrococcales > Cellulomonadaceae > Cellulomonas > Cellulomonas electrica. The sequence goes on from NZ_AP026442.1 coordinate 672,181, forward strand.
GTGCAGCGCCTGCGCGAGGTTCTGCGGGGAGTAGCTGCGCTCGCCCAGCTCGTAGGCCGCGGGACCCAGCCGGTAGAACCCGCTGGAGTCGTCCTGGTCGGCGAACCCGCGCAGCCGCAGCGTCGAGAGCGCCCGGTACGCCGTGGACTTGTTCACCTCCGCCTGCTGGGCCAGCTCGGCGAGGGACGCACCGGCCGGACCGGCGCCGGCCAGCGCGTCGAGCAGGGCCAGTGCCCGGTCGACCGCCTCGATCACCGGCTTCTGCGCCATGGTCGTCTCCCGCTCGTCGGCCCGCTGCTCCCCGTGGCTCGGGGTCGGCGTGGGCTGGCTTGCCAAGTCGAGCACCACCCCGCGAGACTAATGGGGCAGAGTGAAGCATAACGTTTTTCTCAGTGAAATGCGATACTGCGAGACGTCTGGAGACCCCGATGGACCAGGAGATCTGGCCGGTCCGGCACAGCCCCCTGCTGCGCGCGCCCGAGCGGCTGGTGTCCCGGGAGGAGCTCCACGAGCTGGTGCACCGGCTCACCGCGAACCTGGTGAGCATCACGGACGAGACCGGTGAGTTCCTGCTCCGCCTCGACGACGGCCGTGTCATCGACACCAAGGGCTGGGCCGGCTGGGACTGGACCCACGGCGTCGGCCTCTACGGCATGTGGCAGTACTACGACCAGACGGGCGACCCGGCGATGCGGGACGTCATCGACGACTGGTTCGCCGCGCGGCTCGCGGAGGGCACCACCAAGAACGTCAACACGATGGCGCCGTTCCTCACCTTGGCCTACCGGTACGAGGAGACCCGCGACCGCACCCTGCTGCCCTGGCTCGAGTCCTGGGCCGAGTGGGCCATGCGCGAGATGCCGCGCACCCCGCACGGCGGGATGCAGCACGTGACGCTGTCCGTGGAGAACCACTGGCAGCTGTGGGACGACACCCTGATGATGACCGTCCTGCCGCTGACGAAGATCGGTCTGCTGCTGGGTCGTCGCGACTACGTCGACGAGGCCACGTTCCAGTTCCTCACCCACGTCGCCCACCTCTTCGACCGGGAGACCGGGCTCTGGTTCCACGGCTGGACCTTCGAGGGTCGGCACAGCTTCGCCCGGGCCCGCTGGGCGCGCGGCAACTCCTGGCTGACGATGGCGATCCCGGACTTCCTCGACCTGGTCGACCTGCCCGCCGGCGACCCGGTGCGCCGCTTCCTGCTCGAGGTGCTCGATGCGCAGGTGGCGGCTCTCGCGGGCCTGCAGGACGAGTCGGGGCTGTGGCACACGCTGCTCGACGACCCGTCGTCGTACCTCGAGGCGTCCGCCACCGCGGGCTTCGGCTACGGCATCGGCAAGGCCGTCCGCAAGGGCTACCTCGATGCGCGCTACGCGCCGGTCGTCGAGCGTGCCGTGCGGGCGGTCGTGGCCAACGTGTCCGACGACGGGGAGCTGCAGCAGGTCTCGTTCGGCACCGGGATGGGTTCCGACCTGGACTTCTACCGGAACATCCCCCGCACGTCCATGCCCTACGGGCAGGCGATGGCGATCCTGTGCCTCGCCGAGTACCTGCGCACCTACTACTGAGCGGCCGCACCCGATGAGACTCGTGACCTACGTCGTCGACGCCCGGCACGGCGCGCGAACCGCGGAGCAACCCGGCGCCGTCGTCGTCGCGCCGGACGGGACCGACCGGGTCCTCGACCTCGCGGAGGCGACCGCCGGCGCGACGCTCGCGCAGGTGCTCGCCGACGACGACGCCCTCGCCACCGTCCGCTCCGCTGTCGCGGCCGCGGACCCCGCGACGCTGCCCGAGCTGGACCGTGAGCGCCTGGCACCGCCCGTGCGCCCCTCGAAGATCCTGTGCCTGGGCTACAACTACGCCGGGCACGCCGAGGCAGGCGTCGGAGAGCGGCCGGCGCACCCGAACGTCTTCGTCAAGACGCCGAACGTGCTGCGCGGCCCGGCGGAGGCCGTCGTGCTGCCCCGCGCGGCGACCGAGCCGGACTACGAGGGCGAGATCGCCGTCGTGATCGGCCGGCGGGCGTACCAGGTCGCCGAGGCGGACGCGATGGCGCACGTGGCCGGGTACACGCTGTTCGACGACGTGTCCGACCGCGACTGGCAGCACCGGTCCTCCCAGTGGACCCTCGGCAAGAGCATCGACGGGTTCGGCCCTCTCGGCCCCTGGGTCGTCACCACCGACGAGGTGCCGGACCTGGGCGGCCGCGACGTGGTCGTCGAGCGCAACGGTGTGGTGACCGTGCGGGCCAGCACCGACGCGATGGTGTTCCCGGTGGCGTTCCTGGTGCACCACCTGTCCCAGGTGATGACCCTCGAGCCCGGCGACGTCATCTCGACCGGCACGCCGGCCCGGTCGGACGAGGCCCAGGCCGCCCACACCCCCCTGACCGACGGGGACACGGTGACCGTCCGGGTCACCGGTCTCGGTGAGCTGACGACCACGTTCGTCACGGCGAAGGAGAGCTGATGATCCTCGACACGTTCCGCCTGGACGGCAGGGTCGCGCTGGTGACCGGCACGTCACGCGGACTGGGTCAGGCTGCCGCCGTGGCGCTCGCGGAGGCGGGAGCGGACGTCGCGCTCCTGGATCGCACCCTCCCGCAGGAGACCGCGGAGAAGATCACGGCTCTCGGCCGGCGCGTGCACCTGGTCCAGCTCGACCTCCTTTCCGCGAAGCCCGAGGAGCTCGACGGCGCGGTCCAGTCCGTGGTCGACGCCCTTGGCCGCATCGACATCCTGGTGAACAACGCGGGCATCATCCGGCGGGCGCCGCTGCTGGAGCACCCGGCCTCCGACTGGGACGACGTCCTGGCGGTCAACCTCGACGCGGTGTTCCACCTCTCACGGGCCGCCAGCCGCCGGTTCGTCGCGCAGGGCGGCGGGAAGATCGTCAACGTCGCCTCGATGCTGTCGTTCCAGGGCGGGATCCTGGTGCCCGGCTACACCGCCAGCAAGCACGCCGTGGCCGGCCTCACCAAGGCGTTCGCCAACGAGCTGGCGGCGCGCGGCGTGAACGTCAACGCCATCGCCCCGGGCTACATGGCCACCGACAACACCGCGCAGCTCCGGGCCGACGAGGCGCGCGAGCGCGCGATCGCCGACCGGATCCCCGCCGGCAGGTGGGGCACCCCGGCCGACCTGCAGGGGGCGTTCGTGTTCCTCGCCTCGGCCGCGTCGGACTACCTGAACGGCGCCATCATCCCGGTCGACGGCGGCTGGCTCGTCCGTTGACTCGTCGTTGACCCCGCACCAGCAACCGGAGGACGCAGACATGGAACAGCGCTACGCGACGAGCCCCGACCAGCTCCCGGGGCTCACCACCGACGAGCTGCGCGAGCGGTTCCTGATCGAGCAGGTCTTCGTCCCCGGGCAGGTCACCGCCGTCTACACCCACCACGACCGGATCGTCCTCGGCGGAGCCGTCCCGGCCGGCCAGCGGCTGTCGCTGCCGACCTTCCCCGAGCTCCGGGCCGAGTACTTCCTCGCCAACCGGGAGCTGGGCATCGTCAACGTCGGCGGACCCGGCAGGGTGACCGCCGACGGCGAGGTCTACGAGCTGACGCCGGGCGCCTGCCTCTACCTCGGCCGAGGCACCCGCGAGGTCGTGTTCGAGGACGCCGGCGACGGGGGAGCGCAGCTCTACCTGTTCAGCGCGCCGGCGCACACCACCTACCCCAACCGCCTGGCTCTGCCGGAGGACGGGACGGTGCGCGAGCTGGGCGACCAGGCCACCAGCAACCGGCGCACGCTCACCCAGTACATCCACGAGAACGGCATCCAGTCCTGCCAGGTGGTGATGGGGATCACCCGCCTGCACCCGGGCTCGATGTGGAACACCATGCCGGCGCACACCCACGACCGGCGCACCGAGTGCTACCTGTACGTCGACGTGCCCGCCGATGCGCGCGTGATCCACCTCATGGGCGAGCCGACCGAGACGCGCCACCTGGTGGTGGCCGACCGCCAGGCCGTCATCTCCCCGTCGTGGTCGCTGCACTCGGGCGTGGGCACGGCGGCCTACTCGTTCGTCTGGGCCATGGCGGGGGAGAACAAGTCCTTCGACGACATGGACGCGGTGCCGCCGACCGCCCTGCGCTGAGCAGCCCTGCGGTCAGCGGTGGCGGGTGGGTCGACGAGCTCGTCTCCCCGCCCGCCCCGCCCCGCGCTCACCTGGTGAGCGTGACCTTCCGCAACCCGCGCGGGTGGTCCGGGTCCAGCCCACGCCGCAGGGCCAGCTCGAGGGCGACGCGCTGGATCGGCAGGATCTCGAGCAGGGGTGCCAGATCGTCGGCGGGGCGTGGCACGACGCCACGGGCCCAGCCGTCGGCGACACCCTCGAGGCGGGCGTCGTCGAGCACCGTCACCACGCGGCCGCCCTGCGCCGCGGCCGCTCGCGCGAGCTGCAGGACCGAGTCCCGCGACCGCGCGCCGGCGGTCAGCGCCAGGACGGTGGTCCCCTCGACCACCTGGCCGAGCGGGCCGTGGGTCGCGTCCGCGGCGCTCCACCCGGACGCCGCGAGCGCGCAGGTCTCCATGAGCTTGAGCGCCCCCTCCTTGGCCGACCCCATCGACAGGCCGCGACCGACGACCAGCACGCGGTCGGCCCGGTCGAGCGCCGCCGCGGCCGCGACCGCCTGCTCGTCCATGGCTGCCAGTACGGCGGAGGCGGAGGCGACGAGCCCGTCGACGTCGAGCTCCGGCCCCCTGCTCGCTCCCATCACCAGCTGGCGCAGCGCGAGCACCTCGCCGGTGTAGGTCTTCGTCGCCGCCACCGACCGCTCCGGTCCCGCGCCGATGTCGACGTGCACGTCCGCCAGGCCCGCGAGCGCCGACGACGCGTCGTTGCTCACCGCGATGACCGGGACGCCACCGGCGCGCGCGTCCTCCACCGTCGCCAGCAGGTCCGGCGACTGACCGCTCTGCGACACCGCCACCATCACGGCCCGCGGGTAGGTGAGGTGCCCGGCGTCCTGGCTGATGGACGACGGGGTCGCCAGCATCGCGGGGATGCCCAGACGGTGGTGCACCAGGTACTGCGCGTACTGGGCTGCGTGGTCGCTGGACCCGCGCGCCGCGAGCACGATCAGCTCCGGACGCGCGGCGCGCAGCAGCGCACTCGCCTGATCGAGGGCGTCGCGCCCGGTGGTGAGCAGGTCCGACCACCGTCCCGGCTGCTCGGCGATCTCGGCGCGCATCAGCGCGCCCGGTCCCGTGGACGGCGCCGGGTCGGCGGTGCCTGATGGTGCTGACGGCGTGCGGTCCATGGGGCGGCTCGCTTCGGTGGTCGTCGTGGACGGGGTCGGACGGGGTCGCGGGGTTGCGAGATCAGTCGGGGTCCGCCACCAGGACGTCGCGGACCAGCGTCGCCAGCCCGGCGTCCGCGGCCAGGAACTGCCGCAGCGTGCGTCGGGTGGCCCCGAACTCGGCGAACTCCTCGACGGTCATCCCGTCCGGCTCGTAGGCGCGGTGGAAGTCCGGGACGAGCCGTCGCAGCTCGTCGACGATCGCGGCCTCCACGGGCGCGTCGATCCGCGAGGGCAGGTCGAGGCCGTTCGCGTTGATGCGCGTCTGCCAGTCGAACGGCGGGGAGATCACGACGTCCCCGCCGACCAGCTCGGAGAGGTGCAGGTGGTTGCGGAACGCGGCGGAGAGCAACCGGGTGCGGTAGCCCCGTTCGGTGAAGATCGCGTAGGCCCGCTTGAACGCGGCCACTCCCGCCCAGTCCAGCGCTCCGGGGCTGACGAGCGTGCCCGCCCTGCCCGCTGTGTGCTTCAACCAGTCGTCCAGCCGCCCGACCATGATGGTGGCGACCGGTCCCATCTGCTCGGTCGGCAGGCCTGCGGCCTCGCGCCGCGCCAGCCCCCGCTCCACGGCCTCCGCCACGGCGACCACCTGCGCCACGGTGAAGGAGAGCGTCGCGTTGATGCTGACCCCGCGGAAGGTGACCTCCTCCATCACCTCGATGCCGGCGGCGGTGGCAGGCAGCTTGACGATGATGTTGGGCGCCAGGCCGGAGAAGTGGCCGGCCTGCTCGGCGAGCGCCACGGCGTCACGGTGCAGCCGCGGGTCGGTCTGGATCGAGAGCCGCCCGTTGCGCCCCCCGTGCTCCTCGAAGACGGGTTCCAGCAGGCGCGCGGCGTCGATGGAGAGCTCCTCGACGACGCGCCAGCCGATCTCCGACTCGCCCGCGGTCGGGCGTTCGTCGGCGAGCTCGCCGATGCGGGCGGTCCACCGCGGCAGGTCCGCCTTGATCGCGGCCAGGGCGATCACCGGGTTGCACGTGGCTCCCACCGCACCGAAGGCCATCGAGCGGCGCAGCTGCTCGGGGTCGGCGGAGTCGTTCCACAGCGCCGTCTGCGGGAACGCCTGCGTCATGCGACCCAGGGGAGTGCTGGTGTCGATCGCGATCCGGTCAGGGTCTGTCCGGTCGGGGTCGGTCCAGTCAGGGCCGAGCTGGGCCATCGAGTCCTCCGGTGCGCTTGTCTGCGTGGTTGCCGCGGGCGTCTCACGGCGTCCCCGTTGCGGGCCGCGCGCGCGGGTTCATCTCATGCCACCGCAGCAAGGCCTGTCAAGCATATGTCCGGACAAACAGACAATGACGTATGGGTGAGGATGCGCGGGACCCGGCGGTGGCCGAGCCACGACCGGGTGCGGACGCTCAGCGGGCGAAGAGCGTGGTCTCGAACGAGTACCGCGACGCCCGGTAGATGTGCTGACCGAACTCGACGGCGGCACCGGACTCGTCGAACGCGGTCCGCTCCATGGTGAGCAGCGCGGCGCGGGGTGCCTCGTCCAGCGCCCGGGCCTCGGCGGCGGTGGCGGCCCGCGCGCCGATGCGCTGGCGGGCGACCTGCGGCTTGACCCCGCGAGCGCGCAGGCAGTCGTAGAGCCCCTCGGCCTCGAGCTCGGCACGGGTAGGCGCGATGGCCATCGGCAGGAAGTTCGTCAGCAGGGCGAGCGGCTCGTCGTCGGCGCGGCGGAGCCGACGCACGCGCAGCACGTCGGTCCCCTCGGCGATGCCCAGCGCCGCCGCCACCTCCGGTGACGCGGGCACCACCTCGTGCTCCAGCACCTCGGTGGTCGGGGACTTCCCGCTCTTGGAGAGGTCGTCGTACAGGCTGGTCAGGTCGACCGGGCGGCGGATCGTCGCGGGCGCGACGTGGGTGCCGGCCCCTCGCCTGCGGACGAGCTGACCCTTGTCGACCAGCTCGCGCAGGGCCTGCCGGGCGGTCGGGCGCGAGATGCCGAGCCGGTTGGCCAGGGAGATCTCGTTCTCGAGGAGCTCCCCGGGAACCAGCCGGCCGTCGTCGATCGCGGCCTGGAGCGTCTGCGCGACCTGGTGGTACAGCGGGACCGGGCTGCTCCGGTCGAGGTCGATGCGCAGCGGCTGCGGCACGGTGTGCTCCTCCTCGCCCGGGCCCAGGGAGAGCTCGCACCGGCGCGAGGCCGGTGGCTCTCGGTCAGGATAGCGGCTCGATGATCGAACGTTCAGACGACGATATGTCCGGACAAAGACTTGACGATGCGACCGGCGCAGGTGCATCGTCGTGGCGATCGGTCCGCACGGCGTGGGCGGTCGCACGGGGGCCGGGACGGAACCCGACGGTCCGGTGAGTGCGAGGAGGACGGGGTGGCGCACAGCGAGCCCCCGCTGGACGTCCTCACGATCGGGCGGAGCGGTGTCGACCTCTACCCGCTCCAGACCGGTGTCGGTCTGGAGGACGTCACCACCTTCGGCAAGTTCCTCGGCGGCAGCCCCACCAACGTCGCGGTCGCGGCCGCCCGCCTCGGGCACCACGTGGCCGTGCTCACGGGCGTCGGGGACGACCCGTTCGGCCGCTTCGTCCGGCGTGCGATGCGCGAGTTCGGGATCGACGACAGCCACGTCGTGGTGGTGCCCGACCTGCATACCCCGGTGACCTTCTGCGAGATCTTCCCGCCCGACCACTTCCCCCTGTGGTTCTACCGCGCGCCCACCGCGCCGGACCTGCAGCTGCGCCCGGAGGACGTCCCGCTCGACGCGGTCCGCGACGCCACGCTGCTGTGGATCACCGCGACGGGGCTGGCGGAGGAGCCCAGCCGCTCGGCGCACCTGACCGCGCTGGACGCCAGGGCCCGCCGTAGGTTCACCGCGCTCGACCTGGACTACCGCCCGTCCTTCTGGCCGGGCGAGCAGTCCGCCCACGAGGCGGTCCGCGACGTGCTCGGACGCGTCACGGTGGCGGTCGGCAACCTCGAGGAGTGCCGCGTCGCGGTCGGCGAGACCGACCCCGACCGGGCGGCCGACGCTCTGCTGGACGCCGGTGTCGAGCTCGCCGTGGTCAAGCAGGGTCCCGGCGGCGTGCTCGGCAAGACGCGCGGGGAACGGGTCGTCGTCGCGCCGACGCCGGTCCGGGTGGTGAACGGTCTGGGTGCGGGCGACGGCTTCGGCGGAGCGCTGTGCCACGGGCTGCTCGAGGGGTGGCCGCTGCGGCGCACCCTCGAGTTCGCCTCCGCCGCCGGCGCGATCGTCGCGTCCCGGCTGGAGTGCTCGAGCGCGATGCCGACCGAGGCGGAGGTCGACGCGCTGATCGCGCAGGCCCGTGCGGCGGAGGGGGACCGGTGACGTCCCTCGACGAGCTCGTCTCGGTCCGCATGTCCGACCCGGCTCGGATCGCGGCACGTCTGGCGAGCAGGACCAGGTTCGCCGGGCTCGCGCCGGGGGAGCGGCTGCTGATCATCGCGGCCGACCACCCCGCCCGGGGTGCGCTCGCGGCGGGGCGCGACCCGGCCGCGATGGCCGACCGCTGGGACCTGCTGCAGCGGATCGTCGTCGCGCTCGGCCGGCCGGGGGTGCACGGCTTCCTGGGAACCGCGGACCTCGTCGAGGACCTCACCGTGCTCGGCGCCCTCGAGGGCAAGCTGGTGCTCGGGTCGATGAACCGCGGCGGGCTGGCGGGGACGTCCTTCGAGCTGGACGACAGGTTCACCGGCTACGACGCCCGTGGGATCGCCGAAGCCGGCCTCGACGGCGGCAAGATGCTGCTGCGGATCGACCCCGACGACCCGGCGTCGGTCGACACCCTCGAGGCGTGCGGGCGCGCCGTGGACGGCCTCGCCGAACGCCGGCTGATCGCGCTGGTGGAGCCGTTCTGGTCGACCCGCGTCGACGGGAAGGTGCGCAACCAGCTGGATCCCGAGCACGTCGTCCGCGCGATCGCCATCGCCTCGGGCCTCGGCAGGACGTCGGCGTACACCTGGCTCAAGCTGCCGGTGGTGGCCGACATGGTGCGGGTGGCGGCGGCGTCGACCCTGCCCACGCTCGTGCTGGGCGGCGAGGTCGCCGAGGACGCCGACGCCGCGCTGGCCGGCTGGGCGGCGGCCCTGCAGCAGCCGTCGGTCCGTGGCCTGGCGATCGGTCGGTCCCTGCTGTACCCCGCCGGGGGCGATGTCGCCGCCGCCGTCGACGCCGCCGTCTCCCTGCTCGGCACGGCGACCCCGTCCGAGGAGACGTCGACACGATGACCGACACCGACCGTTACGTGCGCCGCGCAGCAGACCCCTCGGGCGGTGCGCCGATCGCCGCCGTCACCCCGGAGTCCGCCGGCTGGGGCTACAGCGGCCTCGAGGTGCGCGAGCTGGGCGCCGGTGCGACGTGGAACCGGGAGCTCGCCGGTGAGGAGGCGGTGCTCCTGCCGCTGCGCGGTGGTGTGCACCTGCTGGTCACCGGGCCGGAGCAGTGCGAGGTGGACCTGGCCGGCCGTGCCGGCGTCTTCGCAGGTCCGTCCGACTTCGCCTACGTCCCGGTCGGCTCGCGCGTGACCGTCACCGCAGGTCCCGGCGGGGCACGGGTCGCCCTGGCCTCGTCGCGGGCCGAGCGCGTGCGGCCGTTGCGCGTCGTGCCGCGCGACGAGGTGCGGATCGACCTGCGCGGTGCCGGGTCGTGCAGCCGCCAGGTGAACAACTACACGATCGCAACCGACGTGGAGGTGGACCACCTGCTGGTCTGCGAGGTGGTCACCCCCGGCGGGAACTGGTCGTCCTACCCGCCGCACAAGCACGACGAGCACTCCGAGGCCGAGCGGGTGCTCGAGGAGATCTACTACTTCGAGGTCGCCGACGGACCGGACGGGCCCGGGACGGGCTACCACCGCACCTACGGCACGCCCGACCGCCCGATCGACGTCCTCGCCGAGGTGCGGACCGGCGACACCGCGCTGGTGCCGCACGGCTTCCACGGTCCGTGCATGGCCACCCCCGGCTACGACCTGTACTACCTCAACGTGATGGCCGGCCCGTCCACCGACGGTCGGTGGCTGGCCGTCGACGACCCCGCGGTGGCGTGGGTCCGCGGGACCTGGGTGAACCAGGCCGTCGACCCCCGGTTGCCGTGCTCCGTCACCAGCCCCACGCCCAGCCCCGCCCACGGCGTCCATGCCGACGCCCCGATCCACGAGGACCGCCGATGAACGCGACCGCCGATCCGCGGAGCCCACGGCCTGGCACGGTCCGGCTCACCGTCGGGCAGGCACTCGTCCGCTTCCTCGCGCACCAGTGGAGCGAGCGGGACGGCCACCGCCAGAAGCTGTTCGCCGGCTGCTTCGGCATCTTCGGGCACGGCAACGTCGCCGGGCTGGGCCAGGGCCTGCTGCAGGCGCACGCCGAGGCCGCCGACGCCGGCTACGGCCCCGGTTCGCCGCTGGGTGAGCACGGGCCCGACGAGCTGCCGTACCTGCTCGGCCGCAACGAGCAGGCGATGGTGCACACCGCCGTCGCCTACGCCCGCACCCGGGAGCGCCTGCAGACGTTCGCGGTGACGGCGTCGATCGGCCCGGGCTCGACCAACATGATCACGGGTGCGGCCCTCGCCACGGTGGACCACATCCCGGTGCTGCTGCTGCCGTCGGACGTGTTCGCCAACCGGGTCCCCGACCCGGTCCTCCAGCAGCTCGAGCACCCGCTCGGCCCCGACGTCACGGTCAACGACGCGTTCCGCCCGGTCTCCCGGTTCTTCGACAGGATCTGGCGTCCCGAGCAGCTGCTCGCCTCCGCACCCCAGGCGATGCGCGTGCTCACCGACCCGGCCGAGACCGGGGCCGTCACGCTCGCGCTGCCGCAGGACGTCCAGGCGGAGGCGTTCGACTGGCCGGAGGAGTTCTTCGCCGACCGGGTCTGGTACGTCGCACGGCAACGCCCGGACGCGTCGGCGGTCGCCCGCGCCGCCGAGGTGATCAGGTCGGCGGAGCGGCCCCTGGTCGTGGCGGGCGGCGGCGTCGTCTACTCCGGCGCCTCGGAGCAGCTGCGCGCCTTCGCGGCCGCGACGGGCATCCCGGTCGCCGACACCCAGGCCGGCAAGGGCGCGATCAGCTGGGACCACCCGCAGGCGGTGGGCGGCGTCGGCGCCACCGGCGCGGCATCCGCCAACGCGCTCGCCCTCGACGCCGACGTGGTGATCGGCATCGGCACGCGGTACACCGACTTCACGACGGCCAGCCACACCGTGTTCGGCAACCCCGACGTCCGGTTCGTGAACCTCAACGTGGCGGCGTTCGACGCGGCCAAGCACGCCGCGACGATGGTCGTCGCCGACGCCCGCGAGGCGCTGGTCGAGCTGACCGCCGCCCTGGACGGCTACCGGACCACGGACGCCTACCAGGCCCGGGCCGCCGCCGAGGTGGCGGCGTGGCAGCGGGTGACCGACGAGTGCTACCACCTCGGCCACGGGCCGCTGCCGGCCCAGACCGAGGTGTTCGGCGCGCTCAACGAGCTGATGGGCGACGACGACATCCTGATCAACGCCGCCGGGTCGATGCCGGGTGACTTGCAGTGCCTGTGGCGGGCCAGGACACCGGTCGGGTACCACCTGGAGTACGGCTACTCGTGCATGGGCTACGAGGTGCCGGCCGCGCTCGGCGCCAAGCTGGCACGCCCCGAGTCCGAGGTCGTGGCGATCGTCGGCGACGGCGGCTACCAGATGATGCCGACCGAGATCGCGACGTTGGTGTCCGAGCGGGTCAAGGTGATCCTCGTCCTGCTGCAGAACCACGGCTTCGCGTCGATCGGCGCGCTGTCGGAGTCGCGCGGCTCGCAGCGGTTCGGCACCCGGTACCGGATGCGGAACCCGCAGACCGGGCTTCTCGACGGTGAGCCGGTGCCGGTGGACCTCGTCAAGAACGCCGAGAGCCTCGGCGCCCGGGTGCTCGTCGCGCACGGCATCGACGACTTCCGTCGCGCGTACGCCGAGGCCGTCGCCTCGGACGTCACCACGGTGATCCACATCGAGACCGACCTGCTCGGGCCCAACCCTCCCGGCACGGCGTGGTGGGACGTGCCGGTCGCGGCGGTCTCCACCCTGGCCAGCACGCAGCGCGCGCGGGCCGAGTACGACGAGGCGCGCGTCCCGCAACGCCGCTACCTGTGACCCTCTCGACGGCAGTTCCGAGGAGTGAGCCCTGATGACGACCACCATCACGCACTGGATCGACGGAGAGCCGTTCGTGGGCGACCACGCCGCGACGTCGCCGGTCTACAACCCCGCGACCGGTGACGTCGTCGCCGAGCTGGCGCTCGCCGCCCCGGCGGACGTCGACCGGGTGGTCGCCAGCGCCGCCGCCGCGTTCGAGACCTGGTCGCAGGTGCCGCTCGGCAAGCGCAGCGCGATCCTGTTCCGCTTCCGCGAGCTCCTGGTCGAGCACACCGACGAGCTCGCGGCGATCGTCACGCGGGAGCACGGGAAGGTGATCTCGGACGCCAAGGGCGAGATCGCCCGCGGCCTGGAGGTCGTCGAGTTCGCGTGCGGCATCCCGCAGCTGCTCAAGGGCGAGTTCTCGGAGCAGGCGGCGACCGGCATCGACGTGTACTCCTTCCGCCAGCCCGTCGGCGTGGTGGCGGGGATCACGCCGTTCAACTTCCCGGTGATGATCCCGCTGTGGATGAGCCCCGTCGCGATCGCGACCGGCAACACGTTCATCCTCAAGCCGCCGGACCGCGACCCGAGCGCCGGCATGTTCATCGCCGAGCTGTGGAAGGAGGCGGGCCTGCCGGACGGCGTCTTCAGCGTGGTGCACGGAACGCCGGACGTGGTCGGCCGCCTGCTGACCCACCCCGACGTGGCCGCGGTGTCGTTCGTCGGCTCCACCCCGACGGCGAAGCACATCTACAAGACCGCGATCGAGCACGGCAAGCGGTGCCAGGCGCTCGGCGCGGCGAAGAACCACGGCATCGTGCTCGCCGATGCGGACCTCGAGAATGCGGCGAACAGCCTCGTCGCCGCCGCGTTCGGCGCCGCCGGCGAACGGTGCATGGCGCTGCCCGTCGCGCTCGTGCAGGAGGAGGTCGCCGACCAGCTGATCGCCCTGGTGGCCGACCGCGCCCGAGCGGTCCGGGTGCTGCCGGGCGACCACCCCGACTCCGACATGGGGCCGATCATCTCCGCGCAGTCCAGGGCCCGGATCACGTCGCTGATCGACTCGGCCGAGGCCGAGGGGGCGAAGATCCTGGTCGACGGCCGGGACACGGTCGTCCCGGGGTCCGAGGGCGGCTGGTTCCTCGGCCCGACGGTGATCGACGGTGTCCACCCGGAGATGACGATCAACCGGCAGGAGGTCTTCGGGCCGGTCCTGGAGGTCATCCGGATCTCGGGTCTGGAGGAGGGCATCGCGCTGATCAACGCGAACCCGTACGGCAACGGCACCGCGCTGTTCACGTCGTCGGGCGAGGCGGCCAGGACGTTCAAGCGCGCGGTGCAGGTGGGCATGGTGGGGATCAACGTGCCGATCCCGGTGCCCGTCGCGTGGCACTCGTTCGGCGGCTGGAAGGACTCGCTGATCGGCGAGAGCCACATGTACGGGCCGGAGGGCGTCCGGTTCTTCACGCGCGCCAAGGTGGTCACCGAGCGTTGGCTGCCGCAGCCCGACGCGGTGTCGTTCCACTTCTCGGGAGATGCGCAGAAGTAGCGGCTCACGCACGGGGCCGCAGGGCGGCCGACCGGCGGCCCCGTCGGGTCCGCCACCCCGGGTGCGCAGCCGCGATCGGAGTAGGGTCGAGACTGTAAATGTAAGGACAATTGCTTGACAGGTCATGTCCGCCGGCGCCACGATGGGCGCCGTGCAGGACGCGTCGCCCGCACCCGCACCCACCCCCTCGCACGTCTTGGAGCCGTCATGAGCAAGGCCCGCAACACCGATCCGCGGTACAGCAAGCTCACGATCGGCGTCTGCCCCGACCAGTGGGGTGTGTGGTTCCCGGACGACGAGAAGCAGATCCCCTGGGAGAAGGCGCTGGCCGAGATGGCGGAGGCCGGCTTCGAGTACATGGAGACCGGGCCGTACGGCTACTTCCCCAAGGACGCCCGGCAGCTGCAGAAGGTCATGGACGACAACGGCTTCACCGTGGTCGCCGGCACCGGCTGGGGCATCCTGCACAAGGCTGACGCGTGGGCCGAGACGGAGAAGACCTTCCGCGCGATCGCGGAGACCCATGCCGCGGTCGGCGCGGAGTACATCGTGCACCTGCCCCCGATGTTCCGGGACGAGAAGACGTGGGAGTTCACCGACGACCGCGTGCTCTCGCCCGAGGCGTGGAGCCTGTACGTCGAGAACGCCAACAGGCTCGGCCAGATCCTCAAGGACGAGTACGGCCTGAAGATGGTGCTGCACCCGCACGGCGACAGCCACATCGAGACGCCGGACGACATCCACCGGGTGTTCGAGGCGACGGACCCGACCTACGTGAACCTGTGCCTGGACACCGGCCACATCGTGTACGGCGGCGGTGACCCGCTGGAGATGATCAAGAGGTACCCCGAGCGCATCTCCTACGTGCACATCAAGGCGTTCGACGTGGAGCTCACGCGCGAGGCGCACGAGAAGGACTGGCCCTTCGGCGAGGCCGTCGCACGCGGCCTCTCGGTCCGGCCGCCGGCCGGCGCCCCGGACATGAAGAGCCTGGTCGACGCCCTCGCCGGCCTCGACAAGGAGCTGTACGTCATCTGCGAGCAGGACCTGTACCCCTGCGACCCGCGGCTCCCGCTGCCCAACGCCGTGATGACCCGCCAGTTCCTCGCGTCCTGCGGCCTCGGTCTGCTCTGAGCCGTCCACCACCCAGAAGGACTGACGAACATGCTCAGGTTCGCGATCATCGGCGCCGGTCGGATCGGTGTCGTGCACGCGCAGGCCATCGCCTCGCACCCCGACGCCGAGCTGGTGCTGGTCGCCGACCCGTTCGGCGACGCGGCCGCTCGGCTCGCCTCCGCGCACGGCGCCCGCTCCACGACCGTCGTCGACGACGTCTTCGCCGACGACAACGTCGACGCCGTCGTCGTCGGGTCGCCGACCCCGTTCCACGTCGAGCAGATCGTCGCGGGCGTCGAGGCCGGCAAGGCGGTGCTCGCCGAGAAGCCGGTCGACCTGGACATCGAGCGCGTGGACCGCTGCCTGGCCGCGGTCGGTGACCGCGCCGATCGCGTCATGGTGGGCTTCAACCGGCGGTTCGACCCGGGCTTCGCGGAGGTCAAGGCGCGGATCGAGCGCGGCGAGATCGGGCCGCTCGAGCAGCTGACGATCATCAGCCGCGACCCGCAGGCCCCACCGGCGTCGTACGTCGCGCAGTCGGGCGGGATCTTCCGCGACATGACGATCCACGACCTCGACATGGCACGGTTCATGCTCGGGGAGGTGGTCGAGGTCTCCGCGGTGGGCCAGAACCTCGATCCCGAGATCCAGGCCGCGGGCGACTTCGACGGGGCGGTGCTCACCCTGCGCGCCGCCTCCGGCGCCCTGGCCACGATCATCAACAGTCGGCACTGCGCCACCGGGTACGACCAGCGCCTGGAGGCGTTCGGGCCGTACGGGTCGTTGCGAGCCGAGAACCACACGGCGACCCAGGTGCGGTACTTCGGCTCTCGGACCTCCGATGCCGCGGGCCCCTACCTGGACTTCTTCCTGCAGCGGTACGCCCAGGCCTATCGGGCCGAGCTCGACCACTTCGTGAAGTCCATCGTGCAGGGCACCAGCCCGTCTCCGTCGCTGCTCGACGGGCGCGAGGCGCTGGTGCTCGCCGATGCGGCCACGTTGAGCGCCACCAAGGGGCAGCCGGTCAGGATCGACCGACGTGGGTGAGGTCGTTCGGCGCGGTGCCGAGTGGGCCGCGTTGCCGCCGGCGGTGGACGTGGCGGACAGCTCGGCGGGACTGGCGGCGGTGGACGCGGTGATCGCGGCCGGGCCGTTCCGGGACAGCTGGGAGTCGCTGGCGGCCTACCAGCCGCCTCGGTGGTACCTGGACGCGAAGTTCGGGGTCTTCCTGCACTGGGGCGTCTTCTCGGTCCCCGCCTTCCACAACGAGTGGTACTCGCGGGAGATGTACCGGGCGGGCACGCCGGAGTTCGAGCACCACGTGGCGACGTACGGACCGCAGGACGAGTTCGGGTACAAGGACTTCATCCCGTCGTTCACGATGGAGCAGTTCGATCCGGACGAGTGGGTGGCGTTGTTCCGCCGTGCCGGCGCGCAGTTCGTGGTGCCCGTGGCCGAGCACCACGACGGGTTCGCGATGTACGAGACGGACCGGTCCCGGTGGAAGGCCACGGCGATGGGTCCGCGCCGGGATGTGCTCGGTGACCTGCTCGATGCCACGCGGCGTGGCTGGCTGGTGGCCGGGGCGTCGTCGCACCGTGCCGAGCACTGGTTCTTCATGAACGGTGGTGCGCGGTTCGACTCGGATGTGCTGGACCCGGCGTTCGTGGACTTCTACGGACCGGCCCAGCGGGAGGAGACCGCGCCGAACGAGCAGTTCCTCGAGGACTGGCTGCTGCGGACGGTGGAGGTCATCGACCGGTACCGGCCGCAGGTGCTGTGGTTCGACTGGTGGATCGAGCAGCCGGCGTTCGAGCCCTACGTGCGCAAGCTGGCGGCGTACTACTACAACCGCGCCGCCCAGTGGGGCCGCGAGGTGGTCATCAACTACAAGTGGACGGCGTTCGCGGACGGAAGTGCGGTGTACGACGTCGAGCGGGGCTCGATCGCCGGGATCCGCCCGCAGGTGTGGCAGAACGACACGTCGGTCTCGCGCAGCTCCTGGGGCTGGGTCGAGGACCACGACTACAAGTCGGTGGCCGACCTGGTCGGCGAGCTGGCCGACGTCGTGGCGAAGAACGGGATCCTGCTGCTGAACGTGGGGCCCACCCCGCAGGGCACCATCCCCGCGGCCGAGCAGGAGCTCCTGGAAGGCGTCGGCGCGTGGTTGTCGCGCAACGGGGAGGCGATCTACGGCACGCGGCCGTGGGCGGTGGCCGGTGAGGGGCCCACGGCGGTGCCCGTCGGGTCGTTCGTCGACCACGAGGCCACGGCCTACACCTCGGCGGACGTGCGGTTCACCTCGCGCACGGACGTCACGGGCGACCACGTCTACGCCATCGTGCTGCGGCGGCCCGCCGACGGGACGGCGCGCATCGAGTCGTTCGGGTCCGGTCGGGGACTGCTGACCCGGGGGATCCGCGAGGTGACCGTGCTGGGCCAGGCGGGTGTGCCGCAGTGGCGGCAGGACCATGCCGCGCTGACCGTGGACCTCGGCCCTGCCCCCGACGGTGGGGAGCTCACCGATGTCGGCGTGGTGGTCAAGGTCTCCCTCGACGCGGAAGCCGCACGCCGGCGCACCGACGTGGTCCACGGCTGACGTCGTCGTCGTGGAGCGCGACCCCAAGGGGCGACGCCCTGGTCGGTGACCCCACGCCCTGCCGGGGATGAGCCGCGAGCCGGATCTGCACGCGTGCGGCGCCCTCCGATAGGATCCCGGCAGGTTCACGCCACCGTGGTGCGCGTCAGCACCGACCAACGTGACCCGTACGGCCCCACCGTCCGCGCCTGGCATCACCGGACAGCGTCTCGCTCTCCGCGCCAGTGCCCGCGGTTCTGATCTGCCCGAGCTGTCGGCGCCGGTCACCGAGTCCCTCGGTGGCAGCGGCGCACACCTGCGCGGCGATCGTCGGGCGCCGTGGGTCCGCGTCGGGTCGGCCCGTTGACCCACGTGTGGGTGCACCGCGAAGGAGGAGATGTGGCCCGAGCAGGCCAGCGCGGTCAGGGCGCCACCCGGAGCGATGCCGGACGCGCCCGCAACGACTCCGGTCGTCCCCGGACCGACTCCGGGGCGCCACGGCGCCGCGGCCCGCGCCCGGACCAGCAGGGGATCATCCCGGTGCTGGCGGAGGTGGCCGGTGAGGTGGAGCGCGCCGTGCAGCGGCCGCCCATCCGCCCGTCGACCCGCACCAAGTTCCAGGTGGTGGCGCTGCTGGTGCGCGAGGAGCGCGCTCGCACCATGGCCGACGCGACCCTGGGCCCGTCGCGACGCGGCGAGCAGCTCAAGCGCCTGGACGGGGTGGCGACGATGCTGGCCCGCATCGCCGCCCGCGACACCTCCCTGCTGCACCTGCTGGACGACGACGCCCGCGTCTCCGACGGCGCCCGCGCCTACAAGGCGCAGCTGATGCGGGCCGGTGGCCTCGAGGTGCCCGACGAGCCCGAGCCGACCCCGCCGCCCGCCCCGGCGCCGACCGTCGAGAAGCGGGTGATCCCGCAGTCGGTGCTGTCCCACCAGCTGTCCAACCCGTTCCTCGCTCCCGACTACTCGGCGGCCGCCCAGCGCATCGCCGTCAAACCGCGCCGGCTGGCCGGCTGGGAGCTGCTGGAGCCGCTGTTCCGCTCGTTCGAGGAGGCGTCGGCCGGCGCGCCCGCGTGCATGCCGCTGCCCGAGCCGCGGTTCGTGCCGCTTCCCCCCGGGCGGCAGCTGATGCCGCACCAGGCCGGGGTGGTCGCGGCCGCCGCCGGTGGGCACCGCACCTTCCTGCTGGCCGACGAGCCCGGCCTCGGCAAGACGGCGCAGGCGCTGGTCGCCGCGCAGGTGACCAACTCGTACCCGCTGCTGGTGGTGGTGCCCAACGTCGTCAAGACGAACTGGGCCCACGAGGTGGGCATGTGGACCCCGCTGCGCCGCGCGACCGTGGTCCACGGAGACGGTGACACGGTCGACGCCTTCGCCGACGTGGTGATCGTCAACTACGAGATCCTCGACCGGCACGTCGGCTGGATGGGCGACTTCGGCTTCCGCGGGATGATCGTCGACGAGGCCCACTTCATCAAGAACAAGGGCTCGCAGCGCTCCCAGAACGTGCTGGCTGTGTCGCAGCGCATCCGTGAACGCATCGCGCGTCCGCTGCTGATGGCCCTCACCGGCACCCCGCTGATCAACGACATCGAGGACTTCCGGGCCATCTGGCAGTTCCTCGGCTGGATCGACGACACCAAGCCGCTCGGCTCGCTGATGGCGGCGCTCGAGGAGACCGAGCTGACGCCGGCCGACCGCGGGTTCTCGTCCGCCGCGCGGACCGCCGTGATCGAGCAGGGCATCGTCCGACGCCGCAAGGTCGACGTGGTGGCGGACATCCCCGCCCGCCGGGTGGCCGACCTGCCCGTCGAGCTCGACGGGGCCATCGGACGGTCCATCCGCGCCGCCGAGGCCGCCCTCGCCCAGCGCATGGTGGCGCACTACCGGTCGGCGGTGGCGTCGCGCACCGTCGGCCACCCGGGACGCACCGTGGAGGGCCTCGACCTGGAGCTGGTGCGCCGCGTGGCCGCCGCCGAGCTCAAGGACTCCAGCGAGAAGTCCACCGGCGACAACGTGTTCACCATGGTGCGGCGCATCGGCCAGGCGAAGGCCGGGCTCGCCGCCGACTACACCGCACAGCTGGCCCGCAACGTCGGCAAGGTCGTCTTCTTCGCCAAGCACATCGACGTGATGGACCAGGCCGAGCAGACCTTTGCCGACCGGGGGATCCGCTACGCGTCAATCCGCGGCGAGCAGACGCCCCGGGTGCGCGCCAAGAACATCAAGGCGTTCACCGAGGACCCGGAGGTGCAGGTCGTCGTCTGCTCCCTGACGGCCGCCGGCGTGGGGATCAACCTGCAGGTGGCGTCCAACATGGTGCTGGCCGAGCTGTCCTGGACCGACGCCGAGCAGACGCAGGCCATCGACCGCATCCACCGCATCGGGCAGTCCGAGCCGGTCACCGCCTGGCGCATCATCGCCGCGCAGACCATCGACGCGAAGATCGCCGAGCTGATCGACCAGAAGTCGGGGCTCGCGGCGCGGGCGCTGGACGGGGCGGGGGAGCAGGAGGGCTCGGCGTCGGCCGACGTGCAGCTGGAGGCCCTGGTCAGCCTGCTGACGGACGCGCTGGCGGCGGAGGGGCTGGGCTGACGCCACGCCTCACGCGTGCCGGAACATCCGTTCGACGTAGGGCATCTCGAGCTTGTGGCAGGCGATGAGGATCCGGTCGTCACCGTCGAGGCACTCGAGCACCTCCGAGCCGGGCGGCATCTGCTTGTGGTCGTCCCGCCTCGCCGAGCGCCGCTCGCGGACCACGAGCCGGTCGATGGGGATATCCCGTCGTGTCACCGGCACACCACGGTCGGCATCGAAGCCAAGTGCGGTTGGGGTGACGACGAGGAAACCGCCCCCGGCTCGGCAGTAGGGCCGAGTTCCGAGCACCCAGCCGGGGAACACGGCGTCGCGCCGTGCGGCCACGGCCCGTGCCGTGCGTCGAGCGCGGGCCTTCACCTGCCAGCCCGTCACGGTCTGCCCGAACAAGAAGCCCGCCAGGAACTGCAGCAGCACGTCAACCACGGCTCACCTCGCGTCCACGGCGTTCATGCTCAGTCAGTCCGGAATGCCGAAGAGGCTGCGGAGCGGGTGGGCGGAACCCGGGCTAGACATAGGGCAACTCCCGACCTCCGATTGCCTTGCGCCGCCGATAGGAGCGCAGGAACACCGCCGCGACCGCAGCGGGCCAGAGCAGCACCCCGACCAGGCACATCCACCACCACCGGTGACCCGTCTGAAAGAAGAATGCCGCTGCAATGGTGAAAGCGGTTGCGCCCGTCGCACCGGCTCCCAGCCACAGCCGACCTTCCAGAAAACCCCGGAACTTCCTCGGTCGGAGCCGCAGAGCCAACGCATACTCATTGGCGCCGAGTGCGACCCAGACCGCTCGGGCCAGCTCCACGAGCTGGGGATCGTCGTCCAGCCGCATCAGCTGCACCGTCGTCTGCCACAGCGTCCACGAAGTGCCGAGGGCTGAGACTTCTAGAACGTCCAGACGCGCCCGCTGGTCGTCGTCCGCTCGACCTCGGACCTCGTCTCGCAGGGCCCGGTAGCGCGCCGACACCTCGCCAGCACCGAGGCCGTCGCGGGCTCGAGGAGAGGTCGCGCGGCCTTCCGGTCGGCCGTACGCCAGGGCGCTGCAGACCAGGACGTCAGAGCGCTGCGGGATCTCCCACCTCTCGACGGGCGGCACGACGAACACGCAGTCACGCTAGACGGCACAGCCCGCGTCAGCGGGGCTCGTCAGGCGCCTCGATGTGGTGATTCTTTGCTGCTAACCAGCAAACCGCCGCTGGATATCTGCGTAGCTCAGGGCGCCGTCGAGGAAGCCGAGGGTGCCGGTGTCGAGGAGCTCGCGGCCGGCGCGTTCCAGGAGGCTGTAGGCGGCACGCGCCAGGCTGCCGCCCAGGCTGATCCGCTTCACACCGAGCGAGAAGAGGGTCGGCGCGTCGATGGTGCTGGCCAGGCCGGCCACCACGTTGAGCGGTGCCGGGATGGCCGCGGCGAGGCGTCGGATCGTGTCGGCCTCGACGACACCGGGCACGAAGATGCAGTCCGCGCCCGCCTCGAGGTAGCGGTGGGCCCGCTCGACCGTCCGGTCGAACGGGTCGTCGGTGGCGCCGACGAAGTAGGTGTCCGTCCGGGCGTTCAGCACGAAGCTGCCGCGGGGAGCGGCGGCCCGGGCGGCGGCGACCCGCTCGACGGCGGGTTCGAGGTCGAACAGCCGGCCGTCGGCGGCGTCCTCGAGGTTGCCGCCCACAGCCCCGAGCTCCACGGCACGCGCCACCGTGGCGGCCACGTCGTCGGGCGTATCGCCGTAGCCCGACTCCAGGTCGGCGGTGACCGGGACGTCGACCGCTTCGACGATCCGGGCGACGTGGGTCAGCATCGTGTCCCGGTCGGTGGCGCCGCCGTCGGGCACCCCGAGCGACCAGGCGATCCCCGCGCTCGTCGTCGCGATGGCCGGGAAGCCCAGCTGGGCGAGGATGCGCGCCGAGCCGGCGTCCCACGCGTTGGGGAGCACGAAGCCCGGGCCGGTGTGCAGGGCGAGGAACGTGGCGGCCTTCTCGGCAGAGCTCTGGGCGGTCATCGCGCCATCGTCCGCGCCGGGGGCTCGGCGCGGAAGTCCCCGCAGGCGCGTCACAACCCGGAGTCCCGCCGACCCCTGTCCAGCGGCTTCGTCGTCCCGCATGCTGAGCCCATGCCGGACATATCGCCCCTGGTCGGACGGCAGGACACGATGCGCCGGCTGACCGCGCTTCTGGACGGGGTGCCGGAACGCGGCCGCATGGCGGCGCTGATCGGCGAGGCGGGCGTCGGCAAGAGCGCGCTGCAGGCGGCCACCGTCGAGGAGGCACGGGCTCGCGGGTTCCGGGTGCTGGGTGCGCGGGGCAGCGAGTCGGAGTCGCACCTGCCGTTCGCCAGCCTGCACCAGGTGCTGCGCCCGCTGCTGGGCGAGGCTGCGCAGCTGCCGGTGCGGCAGCGGGAGGCGCTGCTGTCCGGGTTCGGGATGAGCGACGTCGACGTGCCGGACCGGTTCCTCATGTCCCTGGCCGCGCTGGAGCTGGTCGCGGCGCACGCGCAGGACGCACCGGTGCTGGTGTCGCTGGAGGACCTGCACTGGATGGACGAGCCGTCGTTGGACGTCGTCTCGTTCATCGCCCGACGTATCGAGGGCGAGCCGGTGCTGATGCTGGCGTCGGTGCGCAGCGGCACCAGCCCCCTGGCCGACGACGCGTCGATCGAGTGGCTGCACGTCGATGGGTTGGACGACTCGTCGGCCGCCGCGCTGATCACGGCGCGAGCGCCGGGCCTGGACCCTGCCCTGCGCGAGCGCGTGCTGCGAGAGGCGGGCGGCAACCCGCTGGCGCTGCTGGAGTTCCCGGTGGCGATGGCGTCGGGGCGGTTCGGCTGGACGGAGCTGTCCGACGAGCTGCCGATGACCACCCGGCTCGAGCGGGCGTTCGCCTCTCGCGTGCAGCACCTGCCGGAGGTGACCCGCACGGTGCTGGCGGTCGCCGCGCTGGAGGACGGGACGGACCTGGTCGAGATCCTCGCCGCGGCGTCGGTGCTGACCGGGGCGCCGGTGGACGTCGCGGCGTGCGAGCCAGCGCTCGCGTCCGGGCTTCTGGTCTCCGACGGCACGTCGGTCGAGTTCGCACATCCCCTGGTCAGGTCGGCGTTGCGGCACGCGATGTCCCCGTCGCGCAGGCAGCAGGTGCACGGCGCGCTGGCGCAGGCGCTCCAGGGCCGCCATCGCGACCGGGCCGCCTGGCACCGGGCGTCGGCCGCGGGCACGCCCGACGAGCAGGTGGCCGGCGACCTTGTGCTCGCGGCCGAAGGAGCCGTGCGGCGCGGCGCGCTCGGGTCGGCGGTGACGTGGCTGCTGCGCGCAGCGACGCTCAGTCCCGACGACGCGCTGCGCGGGGCACGGCTGCTGCGCGCCGCCGAGCTCGCCTTCGAGCTGGGCCGGGCCGGTCAGGTCGAGGAGATCCGACGGCAGGTGGACCGGGAGTCACTGCAGCCGGGGGACCGGTCCCGGCTGGTGTGGCTGGAGGGGGTGTTCGACGACGGCGCCTCCGCCGATCCGGCACAGGTGCGCAGGCTGGTCGGGTACGCGCAGGAGGCACTGGCCGAGCACGACGTGGACCTGGCGTTCCAGCTGCTGCTCGGCGCCGGGCGCCGGGCGTGGTGGGGCGAGCCCGGTGCGGACGTGCGGCACGAGATCGTCGTCACCGCGCTGTCCGCCGGCCTGCCGGACGGTGACCCGCGGGTGCTGGCCGTCCTCGCGCTCGCCGAGCCGATCGAGCACGGTCCCGCGGTGCTGCGGCACCTGGCCACGATGGTCGACGACCCCGCGCAGCCGGACGTCGCGGCGACCCTCGCCATCGCCGCGTTCTGCGTGGGCGACCTGCGCCGTGCGCTGAGGCTGCTGACCGCACCCGTGGACGCGCTGCGCTCGCAGAGCCGGCTGAGCCTGCTGGCCGAGGCGCTCGCGATCCGCTCCTGGTCGGCGCTGTACCAGGGGGACTTCGACCTGGTCACCTCGGCGGACGAGGCGATGCGGCTGGCCGACCAGACCGGGCGCTCGCTGTGGGGCGCGGCAGGACGGATCGGCATCGCGGCCCTCGGTGCGGTGCGGGACGGCCTGCCGTCGGACGGCGCCGACGCCGCCCTGCTCGCCGAGGCGGAGGGGGTGGCGCTGCGGCCGGCGGTGCCGATGTCGACCCTGCTCGCGGCCGTCCAGCTGGCCCGGGGTGTGGCCGAGCTCGGCGCGGGACGGCACGAGCACGCGTATCGGCAGCTGCGACGGGTGTTCGAGCCGGGCGACCCGGCCCACCACCAGGTCCAGCAGATCTGGACGCTGGGTTACCTGGCAGACGCCGCGGTGACGACGGGTCACGGGGACGACGCCCGCAGGCTGCTCACCGAGCTCGAGGTGCTCACCGGTCACGACGCCTCGCCCGCCACGGCCGTCGCGCTGGAGTACTCCCGCGCGGTGCTGGCGGACGACGAGGCAGCCGACCCGCTCTTCCGACTCGCCCTCGAGGGCGCCGCCCGGGGGTCGAGGTGGCACCGGGCCCGGGTCGAGCTGGCCTACGGCTCCTGGCTGCGCCGGCAGCGGCGTGTGGTCGAATCCCGAACCTTGCTGCGCGACGCCCGGACCGCCTTCGAGGGGCTGGGCACGCGCGCCTGGGCCGAGCGTGCAGACCAGGAGCTGCGCGCCACCGGCGAGCCGGGCCGGCGGCCTGGCGTCGACGCCGCCGAGATGCTCTCCGCGCAGGAGTCCGAGATCGCGCGGCTGGCCGCCGAGGGCCTGTCCAACCGCGAGATCGCGCAGCGCCTGTACCTCTCGCACCGCACCGTCGGCTCGCACCTGTACCGGATCTTCCCCAAGCTCGGCGTCACCTCACGCGTTCAGCTGGGGTCGGTGCTCGCCGCGACGCGAGTTGGATGACGCAGGCACGGCCCGCTCCCGCCGGGTCCGATGCGGCCTCGGGTGCAGTCGTCTGACTGAAGCCCGGTCCGGTGCGCCGTTCCTAGCGTCGTCGCCATGCCCCGCTCGCGCGGAGCGGGCGATCGCAGGAAGGGCTGATCATGGCGACTCCGGTGCTGTTCATCCACGGGCTGTGGCTCCACGCGTCGTCGTGGGAGCCGTGGCTGCATCTGTTCCGCGACAACGGCTACGAGCCCCTCGCCCCCGGCTGGCCCGGCGACGGTGAGACGATCGAGGCGTCCCGCGCCAACGCCGACTCCATCGGCGACCACGGCATCGACGACGTGACCGAGCACTTCGCCTCGATCATCGCGACCCTCCCGGAGAAGCCGATCCTGATCGGCCACTCCTTCGGCGGGATGATCGCGCAGAAGTTGCTGGGCCGGGACCTCGGCGTCGCGGCCGTCGCCATCGACGCCGCGCAGATCAAGGGCGTGCTGCCCCTCCCGCTCTCCGCGCTGCGCGCCACCCTGCCGGTGTTCAAGAACCCGGCCAACCGGCACCGCGCCGTCTCGCTGACCAGCGAGCAGTTCCGGTTCGCCTTCGCCAATGCCGTCTCGGAGAAGGAGTCCGACGAGCTGTTCGCCCACTGGACCATCCCGGCTCCCGGCAAGCCGCTGTTCGAGGCGGCGTCGGCCAACTTCGACCCGCACTCGCCGGCCAAGGTCGCCACCGAGAACCAGAACCGTGGCCCCCTGCTGCTGATCACGGGCGGCAAGGACCACACGGTGCCCGAGGCCGTCACCCGCGCCACCCTCAAGCAGTACCGGCACTCCGACGCCGTCACCGACTTCCTCGAGTTCGAGGACCGGTCGCACTCGCTGACCATCGACTCGGGCTGGCGGGACGTGGCCGACGCCTCGCTGGCGTGGCTGCAGAAGCAGGGGCTGTGAACCTCGACCTGGCCGGCAAGGCCGTGGTGGTCACCGGTGCCAGCAAGGGGATCGGGTTGGCCGTGGCGCAGGCCTTCGCGGCGGAGGGCGCACGGGTGGTGGCGGGCGCGCGGTCGACGAGCCCCGAGCTGGCGGCCATCGGTGAGCAGGACGACGTGGCCGTGGTGCTGGGCGACCTCACCACCGTCGCCGGGTGCGACGCGCTGGTCGCGGAGGCCGAGCAGCGGTTCGGCGGGGTGGACGTGCTGGTGAACAACATCGGCGGCGTGCGTCCGCGCACCGAGGGCTTCCTGGCGGTGTCCGACGACGACTGGCGGTGGTCCTGGGAGATCAACCTGCTGTCCGCGGTCCGCGCAACCCGGTCGGCGCTGCCGGCCCTGCTGCGGCGGGCGCCCTCGACCGTGGTCACCGTCTGCTCGGTGAACGCCGCGCTGCCGGACCCGGGCGTCATCGACTACAGCGCCGCCAAGGCCGCCCTGCGCTCGTTCAGCAAGTCGCTGTCCAAGGAGCTGGGGCCGCGCGGGGTGCGGGTGAACACCGTCAGCCCGGGGCCGGTGGAGACCTCGCTGTGGCTGGGCACCGGCGGGGTCGCGGACACCCTGTCCCACGCGCAGGGGCTCGATCCGCAGGCGGTGCGCGCCGCGGCGGTGGCCGGGACGCCGACCGAGCGGTTCACCCACCCGGAGGAGGTCGCCGCGGTGGTGACGTTCCTGGCCTCGAGCGCCGCCGGCAACATCACCGGTGCGGACGTGCTGATCGACGGGGGACTGGTCACCACGATCTGAGCCGGAGCTCGGCCAAGCCGGCCGTCACGCCTCGTCGGCGGTGACGGCCGGCCCGGAGGTCTCGTGGATCGGCGGCCCGTCCACGGCGCAGCTGTAGCGCTCGTGCGCGACCGGGGCGGGCGGCGTGGCGCCGGCGCGGGGGTTCCGGATGGTCAGCGCGGCGGTCGCGCCGCCGACGATCAGCAGCCCCGCGCAGATGGCCATCGCCACACGGAAGCCCTCGTGGAACGACGCCGGGTTCGTGTAGTCGGCACCGGAGATGCCCGCCAGTGCCGGCAGCACGGCGATGGCCAGCAGGCCGCCGGTGCGGGCCACGGCGTTGTTCACGCCGGACGCGACGCCGGCATCGCGGTCCGCCGCGGCGGCCAGCACCGTGGCGGTCAGGGGAGCCACCATCACGGCCAGGCCCAGACCCAGCAGGGTCACCGCCGGCAGCACCTGCGTGAGGTAGGCGCTGTGCAGGCCGAGGCGCAGCATCAGCAGCACGCCCGCGGCCGCCACCAGCGGACCTGCGGTCATCTGCAATCGGGGGCCGATCTTCGTCGCCACCGCCCCGGACCTCGCCGAGAGCAGCAGCATCAGCGCCGTGACGGGCAGCAGCGCGGCCCCGGCCAGCAGCGGCGAGAAGCCGGCCACCACCTGCAGGTTCACCACCAGCAGGAAGAACACGCCGCCCAGCGCCGCGTAGACGGTGAAGGTCACCAGGTTGGCGGCGGTGAACTGCCGGTCGGCGAACAGCCGGGGCGGCAGCATCGGGTGGTGGCTGCGTCGTTCCGTCAGCCAGAACCCGACCAGGGCCACCAGCCCCGCCGCGCCCAGCAGCTGCACGCTGACCGACCAGCCGGCCGCTGCGCTGGTCAGGGCGTAGGTCAGCGCACCGAGTCCGACGGCGACGAGCACCGCGCCCTGCACGTCGAGCCGGGTGTCGGCATCGGGGTCGCGGGACTCCGGCACGTGCCGTCGCGCGATCACCACCACCCCCGCGGCGAGCGGCACGTTGATCAGGAAGATCCACCGCCACCCCGGCCCGGCCACCAGGTAGCCGCCGACGAACGGCGCCAGCGCGGCCGCCACCCCGCTGAACCCGGACCACACGCCGATCGCCTTGGCCCGGTCGTCCTGCACGAACGACGACGAGATCAGCGACAGGCTGCCCGGCGTCAGCAGCGCCGCGCCGACGCCCTGCAGCGCCCGCACCGCCACCAGCACCCCGATGTTCGGCGCCAGCGCGCACAGCATCGACGCCGCCGCGAACCACACGACGCCGATCAGGAACACGCGCCGCCGCCCGAACCGGTCCCCGAGCGCCCCGGCCAGCAGGATCAGCGCCGCCAGCGTCAGCGTGTAGGCGTTGACGGTCCACTGCAGCCCGCTGAACCCGGCACCGAGGTCGCGGCCCATGCGCGGCAGCGCCACGTTGACCACCGTCGCGTCGATCCCGGCCAGCGCCGAGCCGAGCACCGTGGCGACCAGCACCCAGCGACCGGCCGGCGCCGCGAGCGTGAGCCGGGTGGCGGCGGGCTGGTCCACGGACACGGTGCGAGCTCCTTCGGCTGAGGGTCGCTCCCATCGTGCGCGACGGACGCCTCGATGGACAGCAAATGGGAAGGCGATCCTTAGTCGGCTCGTCGTAGGGTGCGACGCATGGCGTCTCGCATCTCCGAGCTGGTCATCGACTGCCACGACCCCAAGCTGCTGGCCGACTTCTGGTGCCAGGTGCTGGGGTTCCGAGTGCTCGAGGAGGAGGACGGCTACGTCGAGATCGGCCCGGAGGAGGGGTTCGGCGGTCTGCAGCCGACCTTGATCTTCAGCCCGACGACGGAGCCGAAGACCACCAAGCTCCGCCTGCACATCGACGTCAACCCCGTCGGCGTCGACCAGGACGCGGAGCTGGAGCGGCTGCTGGCCCTCGGGGCGCGGCCGGCGGACATCGGCCAGACGGGCGAGGAGTCGTGGCACGTGCTGCAGGACCCGGAGGGCAACGAGTTCTGCCTGCTGCGCCGCCGGCTCAGCTGACGCACCGCCCAGCGGCGACCCGGACCAGCCTCAGTTCTCCCGCTCGAGCAGCACCACGCCATCGGCAGCATCGACAGTCCGATAGCCGTGAGCCCGCGCGGTCGCGACGAGCTCGACGAGCCCGTCACCGTCGACGGGGTACTGGCGAACGATCGACGTATCGGCCACGACGAACCGGGCCCGCGACTGCTCGAGCGGCAGGATGCCGAGCAGGCTCACGTCCGCGCGGCCGGTGAGCTGGGGGGCCAGCGAGTTGGACGCCGCAACCGTGACGCCGTCGGGGATGCGCGCGAGGAGGTCGCGCGCGGCGCGTTCATGGGGGCTCGGCCGCCACAGCCCCGGTGTGGTGAGCTGCATCAGCGGCGACTGCGTGAGCAGCACCGCCGTAGCGACGACGCTCGCCCACAGCACGCCCCGCTGGCGCGCGGCCGTCCACCGCGTGCCGCGTCGCAATCGCACGAGCCCGTCGACGAAGGCCGCCGTGACGACGGGCACGAGTACCGCGTCGTAGTGGAAGGCCGTCCCCCAGTACTGGGGATTGTCGGAAAGGAACCGCCACGCCAGCGTCGGCACGGTGATCAGCACGAGCGGTGAGCGCAGGGCGAGAAATGCGGTGGGCAGCAGAAGCAGCACCACCGTGGTGATCTTGAGATGGTTCGAGAACAGCGCGCCGGCCTGCGTCATCACGGTCTCGAGGTCGAGCTGCCGGGTGTATTGATTCACACCCGCCGGATTCATTTCCGGGATGACGACCAGGGTCTCCAGCGCCGTGGCGGCCACGCCGAACAGCGCCGTCCCCGTGCCGAGACGGCGACCATCGGCCCTGCGGCCGAGGACGGCGACGAGCACGCCGATTCCCGTGACGGTGAGTCCGAGGTCTTCCTTGACGAGCACAAGAGGCGCGGCCCACAGCGTTGCCGCCCGCCATCGGCCACGTCCCAGAGCGGTCATGGCGAAGGCGAGAAGCGGCACGGCGAAGGCGATCTCGTGGAAGTCGAACGCGACCGCGTGCCAGAGGCCGCATGCGAGTCCGTAGCTCGACGACACGACGATCGCGGCCGGCGCACCGAGGGTCTGCGCCGCCCAGCGCGCGAGCGGCACCACGCCCACGGCGAGCAGCACAGCCTGCGCGACGAGCAGGGTCTCGGCACGCGGCACCGCCGCGTAGACGGGAGCCAGCAGGACGAGGACCGGCGAGAAGTGGTCGCCGAGCAACGGGTAGTCCACGCCCTTGAGCAGCGAGGTGGGCAGCCGTCCCTCGGCGTACGAGCGCACGCCCTGCTCGAAGATGCCGAGGTCGTAGCCGCTGGTCCGCAGCCGCGCATGCCGCAGCAGCGCCAGCGTCGAGAACAGCCCGGCGAGAACAACCGCGCTCGTCCAGGCGACGAGCGCCGGCGCGCGGACCGATCGCTGCGCCGGGGAGCTGACCGACAGGGTGGACGCCATGACGTGCACGTTCCGGCCGGTGTGCTGTTGCCTGGCTGACGGTCCCTGACGTCGGCGTCAGGATCGCCCCTCGGCGCGGTGTCACACTGGGCTGTGCGCATTCTGGTCGTCGACGACGAGCGGGCATTTGCCGACATCCTGGCGACCGGCCTCACCGCCGAGGGCTTCGCGGTGGACACCGCATACGACGGACGTTCGGGATATCTGCTGGCCGCGACGGGCGCGTACACCGCCATTGTGCTGGATGTGATGATGCCGCAGATGAACGGCTTTGCCGTGTGCGCACGG
This sequence comes from Cellulomonas sp. NTE-D12, assembly GCF_027923705.1. Taxonomy (NCBI): domain Bacteria; kingdom Bacillati; phylum Actinomycetota; class Actinomycetes; order Micrococcales; family Cellulomonadaceae; genus Cellulomonas; species Cellulomonas electrica. Next base: position 702,743 of record NZ_AP026442.1, read on the forward strand.
CTGCGCGCTGAAGGTATTGCCACACCGGTGATCGTGCTCACCGCGAAACAAGGCGAGTACGACGAGATCGAGGCACTGCAGAGCGGCGCCGACGACTACCTCCGCAAGCCCTTCCGTTATCCCGTTCTGGTCGCCCGGCTGCACGCCCTGCTGCGGCGCCCAGCGGCGATCGCCGACGGGATCGTGACGGTGGGCGACCTCGTCGTGGATGCGGCTCGCCGCCGGGTGAGCCGGGGTGCGGATGCCATCGAGGTCGTCGGCCGCGAGTGGACCATCCTCGAGACGCTCGCGCGCGCCGCCGGCACGGTCGTGTCCAAGGAGGAGCTGCTGCTCGAGGCCTGGCCCGGGGAGGCCGACGACGTCAACCTCGTGGAAGCACGGGTGAGCTCGTTGCGACGCAAGATCGACGCTCCGTTCGGTCGCCAGTCGCTGCAGACCGTGCGCGGCGCCGGCTACCGGCTCGTCGACGACCGGGCGCAGCGGTGAGACGGCTCCGGCTGCCGATCGCCGCCCGGATCGCGCTGGCGGCCGGGCTGCTCGCGGCTGTCCTGCTGACGGCCGGCGCGTTCGCGGTGCGCGCCGCGATCCACGCGGCCCAGCTGCGGTCGACCCAGCAGCTCGCAACGGTGGAGGCCACGCAGATCACGGACGCCATCGGCACGGGCGTCCACCTGTACGGCCTGTTCGGCTCCTTGCCGTACCAGCTGGTCCGCAACGACGGGGCGGTGATCGCCGTAGCTCCCGAGGCCGAGAACGCGGTGGTCCCGCCTCCGTCCACCGAGTCCCCGCAGACGGCGGGCGAGGTGTGGCACGTCGACCCGGCGACCGCGGCCGGTGCCCGGGTCGCCGTCAGCAGCACGCTCCGCGCCTCGAGCATGACCGGCGTGGCCGACGAGGACCTGCCCGGTGGCGCCGCTGACAGGAGCACCACGGTGTACCGGGCCTACGTCTTCGTGACGCCGGCGGCGGCGAACCGGGTGGTGGCCTCGCTCGATCCGTTCCTCTGGGGCGGCGTCGTCCTCGCCGTGGCGCTCATCGCGGTGACCGCGGCAACCGCGACCCGGCGTGCGCTGCGCCCGGTGGAGCAGATGCGGGTCGTCGCCGACGGCATCGCCGGCGCGCCGGACGGCGCCCGCCTCACCGAGCCCGAGGCGCCCGACGAGCTGCGCGCCCTCGCCACCACCCTGAACGCGATGCTGACCCGCATCGACGACGCCACCGTTCGGCAGCAGCGGTTCATCGCGGATGCCGCGCACGAGCTGCGCAGCCCCCTCGCCGCTCTCCTCGCGGCGATCGAGGTCGGCCGTGCCCACCCCGACGCCCTCCCGCCCGAGCGCACCCTCGCCAGCGTCGAGACACAGGCCCGACGCCTCGCGGACCTCGCCGAGGAGCTCCTCGACCTGGCATCCGCGACCGGCGCGGCACAGGACAGCGGGGAGGTCTGCGACGCCGCGGAGGTGGTTCGCGACGTCGTCGCCGGACGGACGCTGCGGGTGCCCGTCGACGTCTCCGCACCGGAGACAGCCCCCGTGCGCATCGCGGCCGGCGCGCTGGCCCGCATCGTGGGCAACCTCCTCGACAACGCCGTGCGCCACGCCGCCACCCGCGTCGACATCGCCGTGACCGTCGACGATGCCGTACACATCGTCGTCACCAACGACGGCGAACCTGTCTCCGCTGCCGACGCGGAGCGGATCTTCGAACCGTTCGTACGCCTCGACGCCTCGCGCTCCCGCGACACCGGGAGCACAGGTCTGGGTCTGACCATCTCCCGCGAGCTGGTGACGCGTGCCGGCGGAACAGTGGAGCTGAGCCGGATCTCGCCCACCACGTTCACCGTCCAGCTGCCGCTCGCGCAGGACGGCTAGCCGGAGGGGCCGGGGCGCTGTCAGCCGGCCAGTCCGAGCCAGGCGGCGATCAGCGGGCCGGCCACGGGTGCGGAGTAGACGCTCTGGTGGCCGACGCCGGTCGGGTAGTCGGTGGTCACCGGGTGGCCGGCGCCGGTCAGCGCGGCGGCGAGCTGTTCGGTGGACGTGGCCGGGACCGTGGTGTCGGCGGTGCCGTGGATCAGCAGCACCGGCAGCTGGGGTCGCTGGGTGGCGAGAGCGACGGGGTTGGCGGCGGCGATCTGCGCGGCGGTGTGCCGGCCGGGGCCGAGCAGGTCGGACGCCAGGGCGCCGAGGTGGTCGACGTCGTAGGGCCCGGCCAGCCCGACGAGGCGGTCCGGCGCGACCGGCGGGTCGGCGCAGCCGGAGCCGAACGAGCCCGGCGTCAGCGCGACGACGGCCGCGAGCTGCGCACCTGCGGAGTGCCCGACGATCACCACGTCACCGACGTCCACTCCGGACCGGCGGGTGCGGGCGACCGCGTCGGCCACGTCGCACGCCACGTCCTGCGCCGGCACGGGGAAGTAGGCCCCGTCCGACGACGTCCGGTACGTCACCGTCACCACCGCGGCGCCGCGCTGGGACAGCCAGGTGGCCAGGCCGGTCAGCCCGGTCGGGTCGGCCGACGTCCAGCCGCCGCCGGGCACCAGGACGATCAGCGGCGTCTTCCCTGGTCGGGCGTTGGCGGGCGGGAAGAGGTGCGAGGACTGGGCCGGGTCGAAGGACACGGTGGGGGTCGGGGGAGTGGCGGGCCGGGAGCCGTCGTCGGACGGGCTGCACGCCGCGATGCCTGCCGCGACCAGCGCCAGTGCCAGCAATGCGCCAGTCGCGCGGTGACCGATCCACTTCTCGCGCGACGAGCGCACTGGCGCCCTCCGCCAAACCGCGGCGCTCGCGGACTCGATGCCCATCCGACCCACCGGCCTCCGGACGTCCAGGGCCTGCCGCGGACGTCAGACGGCGTCCGTCGACTCCCAGTCTGGCTGCTCCTGGCGCAGACCGGTGAGCAGCAGCGTGACGATGCGGCGCACGTCGTAGTCGGGGTCGCGGATGGTCCACGCGACCAGGTCGCCGACCGCCCGCAGCAGCTCGTAGGGCCGGATGTTGGCCACCACCTCGCCGGACTCGCGCGCCTCATCGAGCAGGTCGGACAGCACCGGCAGCAGCCGGTCCAGGAACAGCTGGTGCAGGGCTGTCAGCCCAGGGGCGTCGCCCTGCCACACGTTGCCCAGCCCGTGCTTGGTGCCCAGGAAGTCCACGTACCGGTGCACCCACGCCAGCAGCGCGACGAACGGTGACGGAGCCGATGCCAGCAGCGCCGGACCGGCGTCCGCGCACTCGTCGATCTGGTGCCGGTAGACGGCCACCATCAGGTCCGCCCGGGTGGAGAAGTGCCGGTACAGGGTCCCCATGCCGACGCCGGCTGCCGCGGCGACCTCGCGGACGGGGGCGTCGACGCCGGACGCGCCGAACACCCGGGAGGCGGCGTCGACGATCGCTCGCTCGTTGCGCTCCACATCGGCGCGGCGCCGAGGGGTCGCGGGTTCGGGTGTCGGGGAGGTCACGAGGTCATCGTCCCATGGTGCGGCGTCTGAGCGGAGCGACGCTCCGGATCGGCTTGCAAAGCGGAGCGGCGCTCCGTAACGTGAGCGGAGCGACGCTCCACTTCGCCGTCGCAATCCTGCTCAGCTCGGAGGAACGCTCATGTCCGCAGCCCCCACCGCCACCAGCCCGGCGGCCCAGACCATCTCCGTCAAGCCCGTCGTCCTGCCCGCGCCCGACCGTGGCGACGACGTGCAGGTGCGCGTATCCGCGCCCGTGACCGGCAGGGACCTGCCGGTGATCGTCTTCGCCCACGGCTTCGGCGGCTCGATGACCTTCTACGACCCGCTGGTCGACCACTGGACCGCCAGCGGCTTCGTCGTCGTCCAGCCGACCTTCCTCGACTCCGCGACGCTCGGCGTCACGCCCGACGACCCCCGGTACCCGGACATCTGGCGGATCCGGGTCGACGACCTCGAGCGCGTCATCGACCAGCTCGACACCCTGCTGGCCGCGGTTCCCGGCCTGCCGGAGCGCGTCGACACCGACCGCCTCGCCGCCGCCGGCCACTCGTGGGGCGGCCAGAGCGTCGGCATGCTGCTCGGCGCGCGCGTGCTCGGTGCAGACGGGCAGCCCGGCGAGGACCGCACCGACCCGCGGATCAAGGCGGGCGTGCTGCTGGCCACCACCGGCCTCGGTGGCGACGACCTGACGCCGTTCGCCCGGGACAACTTCGGCTTCATGAGCCCGGACTTCAGCGGGCTGGCCACGCCGTCGCTGGTCGTCTGGGGCGACCACGACCAGTCGGCCCTGTCGACCCGCGGCCCGGACTGGTTCACGGACGTCTACCGCCTGAGCCCCGGCGCGCGGAGCCTGCTCACGTTGTTCGGTGCCGAGCACTCGCTCGGCGGCATCCACGGCTACCGCGCGTCGGACACGACTGACGAGAACCCGGCGATGGTCTCCCTGGTCGCGCGCACCTCGGCGGCGTTCCTGACGACGGCGCTCGGCGTGGACCCCGCCGCGTGGGGCGGACAGGTCGCGGCGCTCGATGCCGAGGCGGAGCCGGTGGGCCGCATCGAGTCGAGGTAGCACCGCCGGAACGCGGCCGCGACCGATCCGCAGCTGCGATGTCCACATATGTAGTCACCGCAGCTGTGTCTACATATGTGGACATCCAGCGCGCCGTCCCCGCTCGGCTGTTGGAAGTGGCGTTCCCTACTGAGGAGGAACCTGCTCGCACGGGCGGCGCGCTGCGTGGGTCGTGCAGTTCGCCGGCTGACTCGCGGCGTCGAGAATCCGATAGGGGCGGCGGATCACGGCCGAACGGGTGATAAGGAGCAGTGTTGCTCTGACCGGAACGCCAAATTGGCCGAGATGCAGTGAAACGTGGCTAACGTGCTGATCGTGAGTGTGCCGACGCCGCCAAATTGGTACCCCGACCCTCAGAACCCGGCCCTCGTTCGTTGGTGGGACGGTCAGCGCTGGACCGAGCATGTGCAGCCAACGGCACCGGTGCCGATGCCGGCTCAGGCGATGCCGGCTCAGCCGGTGAGCCCGGCCCCAGCCTTCGCGCAAGCCCCAGTCGCAGCTGGAAGCGGCGCTGACGGTGCTCGCCGCAAGGTCGGACTCTTCGGGGCCAGGGCAGCCGCTCGTGATCTCGCCACGGAGAACGATCACCTCAGATCAGCGCTCGACGAGTGCGGCGGTCTCGAACTCGCCGAGATCCGTCTGCGAACTGCGCAGGAGCGGATGGAGCTCGAGCGCCTTGCAGCGCAGGTGAAGGGCGCGCAGGACGAGCTCGACCAGCTTCGGCGTCAGTTGGTGGACGTCCGCAACGCGATCGATGTGCAGGAGTTCGGGCTCTACGACTTCGAGCACCCAGCCGAGGCGTCGGCGCGGCTGGGTGCTGACCTCTCCGCAGTGCGCGTCGACATCCGCAACTGTGCCGTGGCGAAGCGGGCCACAAGTGCGGTGTCGAACTTCACGTTCAACAACTCCGCGGCGAAGGGACGGCAGTTCGTCAACGAGATGTCGAAGATGATGCTTGCCGCGTACAACGCTGAGGCCGAGAACGCGATCAAGACGGTCAGGGCCGGTGGCCTGAGCACAGCGAAGGCTCGGTTAGAAAAGGCCGCGGAACGGGTTGCCAAAAATGGCCAGATGATCTCCTTGCACATCACGCCGGAGTACCACCGGCTACGAGTGCGTGAGCTTGAGCTTGCTGCTCGACACATGGCCGCTCTGCAGGCGGAGAAGGAAGCGGAGCGGGCTCATCGTGAAGAGCTCCGCGAAGCAAAGCGCGCAGAGGAGGAGCTGCGTAGGGAGCGGGAAAAGCTCGACAAGGAGCGCGAGCACTACACCAATGCCCTGGCCGCGCTCATCGCGCGCGGGGACGAGTGGGTCTGCTGCACGGATAGGTGACAGCGGGTCTCAGGCGGCGAGTGCGACCTGAGTGTTCATGATGGTCTCGAACTCGATGGGTGTCAGGCGCCCGAGCCTTTGTTGGCGTCGGCGGCGGTGGTAGGTCCTTTCGATCCAGGTGATGATCGCGATGCGCAGGTCCTGGCGGGTGGCCCAGCGACGCCGGTTCAGGACGTTCTTCTGCAGCAGCGAGAAGAAGCTCTCCATGGCGGCGTTGTCGCCAGCAGAGGCGACCTGGCCCATCGAGCCGACCAGGTCGTGGTGAGCCAGGACGCGGGCCACCTTCCGGCTTCGAAACTGGCTGCCTCGGTCCGAGTGCACCACGCACCCAGCGACGTCGCGTCGCCGCTGCACGGCGCTGACCAGTGCATTCACCGCGATCTGGGAGGTCATGCGATCACTGATCGAGTACCCCACGATCCGGTTGGAGAACACGTCCTTGATCGCGCAGAGGTAGATCTTGCCCTCGGCGGTGGGGTGCTCGGTGATGTCCCACAGCCATAGCCGGTTCGGCCCGTCGGCTCGGAACTGGCGCAGCACGAGGTCGTCGTGGGCCGGCGGGCCGGCCTTCTTGCCGCCTCGGGAACGCTTCTTTCCGAACACGGACCACCAGCCATTGCTCGAGCAGATCCGCCACACCGTGCGGTCGCAGGCGACCATCCCGGCCCGGGCCGCCTCGTCGGCCAGGAGTCGGTGACCGAACTCCGGGTCGTCGAGGTGGGCGTCGAACAGGGTGTTGGCCAGATGCGCCTGCTCGAGCTCACGAGAGGTCACGGGTGCGGCAAGCCAGCGGTAGTACGGCTGCCTGGCGAGCTTGAGAACCCGACACGTCACCGCGACGGGCACCCCGTCGACGGCGAGCTCACTCACGAGCGGGTAGAGCCTTTTCCCGGCAGATTCGCCTGGGACAAGTACGCCGCCGCGCGGCGCAGCACCTCGTTCTCCTGCTCCAGAAGACGGATGCGACGGTTGGCCTCGCGCAGCTCGGTCGACTCCGACCGGGTCACGCCCGGACGGTTGCCGTCCTCGACATCGGCATCACGCAGCCAGTTGCGCAGACACGACTCGGCGATCCCGAAGTCGGCCGCGACCTGCTTGAGCGGAGCCTCACCGCGTCGGGCAACCGCCACGACGTCCCGGCGGAACTCCATCGGATAGGGCCTGGGCACGGTGCACATCCTTCCAGCGGGGACCCTCGTCCCCACAGGTCAGGTGTCACCTATCCGTGCAGCAGACCCAGTCGGGTGCCGCGGAGCTTCGCGCGAGGCTCGAGGAGATCGACAAGTCCATCGCCGACGTCGACTATCGAGCCGCGAACGTTCGCGCGGGCTACGTCTACGTGATCTCCAACCTGGGCTCCATGGGCGAGCGAGTCGTCAAGATCGGGATGACGCGGCGGCTCGACCCCATGGACCGGATCCGGGAGCTGTCTGACGCCTCGGTCCCGTTCAACTTCGACGTGCACGCACTCTTCTTCTCCGAGGACGCGTATGGCGTCGAGGCGATGCTCCACCGGCATTTCGCCGACCAGCGGGTCAATCGGATCAACCTGCGGCGCGAGTTCTTCTACGCGACGGCCGCCGAAGTGCTCGAGGCACTGCGTGAGCACAACGTCGCGGTCGTCGAGTACCGGACCGAGGCGGCTGCCGACGAGTTCCGGGCGTCGCGTGAGATCGCCATGAGCGAGGTGGCGGTGCGCTGAGGCGTCACGATGCCCCATGCACTAGTCCGATAGCTGAGCCTACTGCGGCCATCAGCGCACTGGTGGCCAGCAGTGCCCAGCTCCAGACGGCCCCGTAGACGCGCCCATAGGCGCGTGCTTCGGAGGGGCTCTCATGCTTGAGTTCATCCAGGATGCGTCGATGCTCTCTCCTTCGCATCGGGTGGAGCAGGGACGGCTGCGAATCATGCAATTCGCGAATCGCAACCGCCGATCGGAACTCCGAGTCGCGCTCGGAAAGCTCCCGAAGTGTCGACATTGCTTGCCGAATGGTTGCTATGAGAGCGAACACTGCCGCGACGAGGGTCCACACCGGGTTGACCTTTCCAGGGTGACGGCGCTATGCAGGAGCGGCTCGCCGCGCTCCGGCCTGACCTGGCGAGGTCGAGCGAGGGAGTAACGCTGCTCCTGTTGCGGCCTCCCCAGACCCCTCCGAGACTGGCGAGCGACGGCTGCGGTAACCGCGGGCCGTCGTCCCCCTCGCAGGACAGGCCCTCACAGGACGGGTAGGTGAGCCGTGGTCTCCAAGCAGACGGTCCTCGACCTGCTGGACAAGGGCCTCGACTACCACCAGATCGCGGCGCGCACCGGCATCTCGGCGGGGACGGCCTACCTGATCGCGACAGGCATGCCGGCGGACGGCGGCGACTCGTACACGCAGGAGATGCGCCAGCGGCCTGGGGCGTTCCAGTCCCGGAGCCAGCTGCTGGTGCACCAGGCGGAGGAGAACCCCACGACCAAGCCCGAGGTGGGGGAGTGGATCAAGGAGCGTCTGGCCGCCGACACGCAGATGCGTGCCGCCGGGCAGACCGCCACGCACGGCTGACCGCACGGCCCCACGTCGGCCGCGCAGCGGCGGGCGCCAGGGCGGGAACCAGAAGGAGACCGCAGTGAAGCAACTCCCGCTGATCCAGTCCTGGCCGGTGGTCCGGCAGCTCACCGGTGACGACCGCGCCGGCAAGGCGTCGGCCGCCAGGTCCGCGAAGACGGCCAATCTGAAGGCGCGCACCCAGACGGCCGACCGCGTCGTGAAGTCCGTCTGCCCGTACTGCGCCGTCGGCTGCGGTCAGAACGTGTTCGTCAAGGACGGCAAGGTCATCCAGATCGAGGGCGACCCCGACTCGCCCGTCAGCCGCGGGCGGCTGTGCCCCAAGGGTTCCGCGAGCCTGCAGCTGACCACCGGCGACGCCCGCCTGCACACCGTCCTCTACCGACCGCCGTACGCCACCGACTGGCAGCAGCTGTCCCTCGACGAGGCGATGCGCATGGTCGCCGAGCGCGTCGTCAAGACCCGGGCGGACACGTGGGAGGACGAGAAGGACGGCAAGAAGACCCGCCGGACGATGGGGATCGCCAGCCTCGGCGGCGCGACGCTGGACAACGAGGAGAACTACCTCATCAAGAAGCTGTTCACCTCGCTCGGCATCGTGCAGGTGGAGAACCAGGCACGCGTGTGCCACAGCTCCACGGTCGTCGGGCTGGGCACCAGCTTCGGCCGCGGCGGCTCGACGATGTTCCTGCAGGACCTGCAGCACGCGGACTGCATCGTCATCGAGGGCTCGAACTTCGCCGAGGCCCACCCCGTGGGCTTCCAGTGGGTGGTCGAGGCCAAGGCGCGCGGCGCCAAGATCATCCACGTCGACCCGCGGTTCACGCGCACGTCGGCGATGGCGGACCTGCACGTGCCGCTGCGGGTGGGCACGGACATTGCGTTCATCGGTGCGCTGATCAACCACGTGCTGAGCACGGGCTCGTACTTCAAGGAGTACGTCGAGAACTACACCAACGCGTCCACCCTGGTCAGCGAGGACTTCCAGGACACCGAGGACCTGGACGGGCTGTTCTCCGGGTTCGACGAGCAGAAGCGCTCGTACTCCTTCGAGACGTGGGAGTACGAGGGCGCGTCGGCGGCGCCGGCATCCGGGATGCGCGACAAGACGCCGGGCCAGGAGGAGGCCGAGGAGGGCGGCGGCTCCGACGGGTCCGCGCCTCCCGACATCCAGAGCGCCGGCCGCGGCGAGCAGCACGGCTCCGGCGGCACCGCGATGGAGGGCCAGCCGCACACCGACCCCACCCTGCAGGACCCGCGCTGCGTGCTGAACGTGCTCAAGCGGCACTACGCCCGGTACACGCCGGAGATGGTCGAGGAGGTGTGCGGCATCCCCAAGGAGACGTTCTTCGAGGTGGCGCAGGCCCTGATCGAGAACTCCGGCCGCGAGCGGACCACCTCGTTCGCCTACGCCGTCGGGTGGACGCAGCACAGCGCGGGCTCCCAGTTCATCCGGGCCGCGTGCGTGCTGCAGCTGCTGCTGGGCAACGTCGGACGTCCCGGCGGCGGGATCATGGCGCTGCGCGGGCACGCGTCCATCCAGGGCTCCAGCGACATCCCCACCCTGTTCAACCTGCTGCCCGGCTACCTGCCGATGCCGTACGCGCACCACCAGATCGACCTGAAGAGCTTCATCCAGGCCGACGCGGCCCGGAAGGGCTTCTGGGCCAACATGGAGAGCTACATGGTGAGCCTCCTCAAGGCGTGGTGGGGGCCCGCGGCGACACCGTCCAACGACTTCTGCTTCGACTACCTGCCCCGGCTGACCGGCAGCCACTCCACCTACGACACGGTGATGGAGCAGATCGCCGGACGGTGCAAGGGGTACTTCCTGCTCGGGGAGAACCCGGCGGTCGGGTCCGCGAACGCGACGATGCAGCGCCTCGGCATGGCCAACCTCGACTGGCTGGTGGTGCGCGACTTCTCGCTGATCGAGAGCGCGACGTGGTGGAAGGACGGGCCGGAGATCGCGTCCGGCGAGCTGACGACGACGGACATCGCCACCGAGGTGTTCGTCTTCCCGGCCGCCGCGCACACCGAGAAGGCCGGCAGCTTCACCAACACCAACCGGATGCTGCAGTGGCGGCACAAGGCCGTGGAGCCCGAGGGCGACGCCCGCAGCGACCTGTGGTTCATGTTCCACCTGGGCCGGATCATCCGGGAGATGCTGGCCGGCTCCACCGAGCAGCGCGACCGGCCGATCCTCGACCTGACCTGGGACTACCCGACCGAGGGCCCGACGGCCGAGCCGATGGGCGAGGCGGTGCTGGCCGAGATCAACGGGTGGGACTCCACCGGCAAGCAGCTGTCGACGTACATGGACCTGAAGGAGGACGGGTCGACGGCGTGCGGCTGCTGGATCTACGCCGGCGTCTACGCCGACGGCGTCAACCAGGCGGCCCGTCGCAAGCCCGGCAGCGAGCAGGACTGGGTGGCTGCCGAGTGGGGCTGGACCTGGCCGCTGAACCGCCACATCCTGTACAACCGCGCATCCGCGGCCCCGGACGGCACACCGTGGAGCGAGCGGAAGAAGCTCGTGTGGTGGGACGCCGACGCCGGGAAGTGGTCGGGGTTCGACGTGCCCGACTTCGAGCCGAAGAAGTCGCCGGACTACCGGCCGCCGGCGGGCGCGCAGGGCATCGAGGCGCTGTCCGGCATCGACCCGTTCATCATGCAGGCGGACGGCAAGGGCTGGCTGTACGCACCGGCGGGCGTGGTCGACGGACCGATGCCCGCGCACTACGAGCCGCAGGACTCGCCGGTGCAGAACGCCCTGTACGGGCAGCAGCGCAACCCTGCCCGGCTCGTGTTCCCCGCGGAGCACAACCGCTACCAGCCCTCCGGTGACACCCCGGGGTCGGACGTGTACCCGTTCCTGGTCACCACCTACCGGCTCACCGAGCACTTCACCGCGGGCGGCATGAGCCGGTGGCAGCCGTACCTGGCCGAGCTGCAGCCGGAGCTGTTCTGCGAGGTGTCCCCGGAGCTGGCCGCCGAGCGTGGGCTGACCCACGGCGGCTGGGCGACGCTGGTCACGGCGCGCGGCGCCATCGAGGCCCGCGTGATGGTCACCCACCGCATGCGACCGCTGCGGATCCAGGGCCGGATGGTCGACCAGATCGGCATCCCGTACCACTTCGGGCCCAACGGGCTGGTGGCCGGCGACGCGGTGAACGAGCTGTCCGCGATCGTGCTCGACCCCAGCTCGCACATCCAGGAGGTCAAGGCGTTCGCGGCGGACATCCGCCCGGGACGACGGCCGCAGGGCGCCGGACGGCCGGCGCTGGTGCGCGAGTACCAGGAGCGGGCGGGCGTCACCGCCTCGACCGGGACGGAGATCTGACATGGCGTTCGACCTGTCCGCGCTCGGCAGCTTCCTGCGCAGCGACGACCCGCCGCACGCCGGCGGGTACGAGGACCCGGCGCCGCGCGTCGGCTTCTTCACCGACACCTCCGTCTGCATCGGCTGCAAGGCCTGCGAGGTGGCCTGCAAGGAGTGGAACGCGATCCCGGAGGACGGGCTGACGTTCACCGGCATGTCCTACGACAACTCCGAGCACCTGGGCGCGAGCACGTGGCGGCACGTGGCGTTCATCGAGCAGCAACGGCCGATGGGCGCGCCGTCCGCGGGTGGCGGCGCGGGGACGACGACGGTGGACCTCGGGATGCCGACGATGCCGGCGGCCGCGGGGTCGTCGTCGGCCGACGAGGCGCTGGGCGGCGACGGCGACCGCACCGGGATGCGCTGGCTGATGGCGTCCGACGTCTGCAAGCACTGCACGCACGCCGCCTGCCTGGACGTCTGCCCCACCGGCGCGCTGTTCCGCACGGAGTTCGGCACGGTCGTCGTGCAGGAGGACGTGTGCAACGGCTGCGGCTACTGCGTCTCGGCCTGCCCGTACGGCGTGATCGAGACCCGCAAGGACGACGGCCGGGCCTGGAAGTGCACCATGTGCTACGACCGGCTCGGGGCGGGCCAGGAGCCGGCATGTGCCAAGGCGTGCCCGACGGACTCGATCCAGTTCGGCGACCTGGACGAGCTGCGGGTGCGTGCCCAGGCCCGCGTGGAGCAGCTGCACGAGGCCGGCGTGCCGGAGGCGCGGCTGTACGGGGCCGACCCGAACGACGGCGTCGGCGGCGACGGCGCGTTCTTCCTGCTGCTCGACGAGCCCGAGGTGTACGGGCTGCCGCCGGACCCGGTGGTCACCACGCGCGACCTGCCGGTGATGTGGCGCAACGCCGCGCTCGCGGCCGGGGCGCTGCTGACCGGCCTCGCGGCGACGTTCCTGGGGAGGAAGCGATGAGCGACGGCGGGTTCGGCGGGCGGTTCGGTGGCGGTGGCGGTGGCCGGCACAAGCGCCGCGGCGGCGGCCGTGGCGGCGAGGAGCTCATGGTTCCCGAGGCCGAGTTCACCTCGTACTACGGCCGTCCGATCCTGCACAAGCCCAAGTGGGAGCCGCTCGACATCGCCGGGTACCTGTTCCTCGGCGGGCTGGCGGGCAGCTCGTCGGTGCTCGCTGCCGGGGCGACCGCGACGGGCCGTCCAGCATTGGCGCGGGCCTGCAAGGTCGGCTCGCTGGTGGCCATCTCCGGCTCGGTGGTCGCGCTGGTGCACGACCTGGGCCGGCCCGAGCGGTTCACCAACATGCTGCGGACCGTCAAGCCGTCGTCCCCCATGAGCATCGGCTCGTGGATCCTGTCCGCCTACGGCCCGGCGGCCGGCATCGCCGCCGTCACCAGCGTCACCGGCTGGTTCCCGCGGATCGGTCGCCTTGCGACGTTCGCCGCCGCGGCAACCGGTCCCGCGGTCGCCGCGTACACCGCACCGCTGATCGCGGACACCGCGGTGCCGACCTGGCACGCCGGCCACGCCGAGCTGCCCTTCCTGTTCGTCAGCTCGGGCGCCACCGCGGCCGGCGGTCTCGGCATGCTGGCCGCGCCGGTGTCCCAGGCGGGTCCGGCACGTCGAGCCGCCCTGGTCGGAGGCCTGACCGAGGTGGCCATCACCCGCTACATGGAGCGGCGCATGGGACTGCCGGGGGAGACCCTGCGGCAGGGCCGGGCCGGCACGCTGATGCGCGCGGCCGAGGCGCTGAGCGTCGGTGGTGCGCTGGTGGGCGGGATCGGTGGGCGCTGGTCGCGGGCTGCGGCGGTGGTCGGCGGCCTGGCGGCGATGGCCGGGTCCGCGTGCACGCGGTTCGGGATCTTCGAGGCGGGGGTCGCCTCGACGCAGGACCCGAAGTACGTGGTGCAGCCGCAGCGGGAACGGCTCAACGAGCGTGCGGCGCAGGCGGCGGGCTCGTCGTCGGGCGCCACGCGCGCAGGTGGGAAGGCGGACGAATGGGCCGCCTGACCTCGCGGGTCCCCGTGGTGCGCATGACGGTCGGGGACGACGGCACGACGTCGATCGGCCGGCCCGACACCGTGGTCGCCGAGGAGCCGCTGGAGATCCGCGTCGGCGGGCAGGCCATCAGCGTCACCATGCGCACCCCCGGTCACGACTTCGAGCTGGTCGCGGGCTTCCTGGTCACCGAGGGGCTCATCAGCTCCGTCGAGCACATCCGCACGCAGCGGTACTGCGCCGGCGCGACCGACGAGGGCGTGAACACCTACAACGTGGTGGACGTCTCCGTCACCGTGCCGGTGGTCCCGCGGGACGTCGCCCGGTCCTTCTACACGACGAGCTCGTGCGGCATCTGCGGCAAGGCGAGCATCGACGCGATCCGCGCCCGGTCGGCCTTCCCACGGGTATCGCCCTCCGAGGGCGCGGCCCTGGACCCGGCGCTCGTCGTGACGTTGCCCGACCGGCTGCGCGCTGCCCAGCGCCTGTTCGACGACACTGGCGGCCTGCACGCCGCGGCGCTGTTCGCCCTGGACGGCACCCTGCTGTGCGTGCGCGAGGACGTCGGCCGCCACAACGCCGTCGACAAGGTGGTCGGCTGGGCGCTGCTCGAGGGTCGGCTGCCGCTGCGCGACACGGTGCTGCAGGTCAGCGGCCGCGCGTCCTTCGAACTCGTGCAGAAGGCGCACCTGGCGGGGATCCCGGTGCTGAGCGCGGTGAGCGCGCCGTCGAGTCTGGCGGTCGAGCTGGCCGACGAGGTGGGGATGACGCTGCTGGGCTTCGTCCGGCCGCCGACGTTCAACGTCTACACGGGCGCCGACCGCCTGCGCTCTGCCGGGAACAGCTCCACCGTGGCCACGGGTGCGGAGCTCCGGCCGGCGTCCTGACTGAACACCGGGTGTGAGCGGGGGTGTTGTTGAAGGCTCACTGCCTAGCCTTCAACAAGGGGTGCCGCTAGTGAAGGCTAGGCGAGCGCCTGCGTCCGGCCGAGCCCGCTATGCGCGGAGGCTTCGCAGGCCGGTGCGGAGCTCGTCGACCAGGATCTCCGGCTGCTCGAGGGCGGCGAAGTGTCCGCCCCGCTCGGCCTCGCCGAAGTGGATCAGGTTGCTGTAGGTGTCCTCGACCCACGTTCGCGGCAGTCGCGGGATGTCGCGCGGGAACACGGTGACCGCCACGGGCAGGGTCAGCTTCGGGCCCGCCATGGTCGCCGTCCGGTTCTCCCAGTAGATGCGGGCCGATGACGCCGCGCTGTTGGTGAACCAGTAGAGCGAGATCGTGTCGAGCATGGCGTCGACGCTCAGCGCGTCCTCGGCGAGCCCCTTGTTGTCCGTCTTCGACTGGAACTTCTCGTAGATCCACGCCGCCTGGCCGGCCGGCGAGTCGGCGAGTGCGAATCCCACCGTCTCCGGCTTGGTGCCCTGCACGTGGTTGGACCCGCCGAGGGGGCCGCTGTAGAACGCGAGCCCGTCCACCGCGCGGCGCTCTTCGGGGGTCAGCGTCTCGGGGATCGGGTCCGGGAACGCGTAAGGCGTGCTCAGGTGGATCCCGAGCAGGCCGTCCGGCTGCATCACGCCGAGCTCGGTGGTGACCACGGCTCCCCAGTCGCCGCCGTGCGCCGCCCAGCGCGAGTAGCCGAGCCGCCGCATCAGCTCGGCCCACGCGCGGGCGATCCGGGACGCGTTCCAGCCGGGTTCGCTCGGCTTGCCGGAGAACCCGCACCCCGGGAGCGAGGGGATGACGACGTCGAACGAATCGGCGACGTCGCCACCGAATGCGACAGGGTCCGTCAGTGGCCCGATCAGGCCCAGGAAGTCCGCGACCGTGCTCGGCCAGCCGTGCGTCAGCAGCAGCGGCAAGGCGCCGGGGTTCTTCGACCTGACGTGGAGGAAGTGGATGTCCAGCCCGTCGATGGTCGTCAGGAACTGCGGATAGGTGTTGAGCGCGGACTCGAACCGGCGCCAGTCGTACTCGTGCTGCCAGGCGGCGACGAGGGACCGGGCGTTGTCCAGGCGGACGCCCTGCGACCAGTCGCCGACGGTCTCCCGGTCGGGCCAGCGGGTCCGTGCCAGTCGCTCGCGGAGGTCGTCGAGCTCCGCGTCCGGGACGTCGACACGGAACGGGCGGACGTCGGCCGCTGCGGCAGGGGTTGTGGTCATCTGGCGGCTCTCCTCGACTCTGGTGCACGCCGGGACCGGCATTGCACACCGGTGTGCAGAGTAGGTCCGTTGCACACGGGTGTGCAATCCTTGAGCCGTGCAGAACGAGTCCTCGGGCCCTCGCCGCGACACGCGAGACCGGATCCTCGACGCGGCGGTCGAGGTGCTCGGCGCGAGCCCGGACGCCGGCATGGGCGAGGTCGCCTCGGCCGCCGGTGTGGTCCGGCGGACCGTCTACGGCTACTTCCCGTCCCGGTCCGACCTGGTGCTGGCGCTCGCGCGGCGCGCGGTGGACGAGATCGAGGCTGTCCTGGCCGAGGAGGCCCCGGCCGACAAGGCGGCTGACGTGGCGTGGGCGGACTTCGTCGCCCGCCTCTGGCCGTTGGTGCACCGCTACCGGGTGATGGTGGTGCTCCGGCGGGGCGAGTTCGGCGAGAACATCCACGTTCTCCTCGGGCAGGTGGAACGCGCACTCGCCGACCTGGTCCGACGAGGCCAGGACGCGGGGGTGTTCGGACACCACCTGCCGGCCGGCATCCTCAGCCAGACCGCCTGGTCCGCCGTCTTCACCATCGCCGACGACGCGCCGTCCCGGGACGTCGACGCCGCCGCGGTCACCGTGGCCACCCTGCTGCTGCTGGGAGTCCCACAGTCGCGCGCGACGGCCCTGGCCGCGCGCTCCGGCAGCTAGGCGAGCGTCTGCGTCCCCAGTACGATCGCCAGCTCCAGCCGCTCGGCATCGTCGGACCCCGGCTCGGCCGTGTAGACCATGATCCGCAGGTCGTCGCCGGCGACGACGAGGGTGTCGCAGTCCACCGTGATCGGCCCGACCGTCGGGTGGTCGATCACCTTGTGCCGGGAGCGCTCGGCCGGCATGGGGTCCGGGGCGGTGTCCCACAGCTCGACGAACCACGGGCTCGCGGCGCGCAGGTCGGCGAGCAACCGGCGAATCCCCTGGTCGGCGGGGTAGCGGGCGGCCGTCATGCGCAGGTCGGCGACGAGCCCGGCGACCTGCTCGTCGTGCTCGGCCTGCGTCTGGCGGGCGCGCGACGGCGGCCCGACGACGTTGCGCCACACCCCGTTCCGTTCGTTGCCGCGCAGCGCCGACGTCTCGCCCATCAGCGCGTCGTACGGTGCGTTCGCGACGACCAGGTTCCAGGCGGCGTCGTAGACGACGAGCGGGATCCCGACGAAGCGGTCCAGCAGCCGCTGCACGCTGGCGGTGATCCGCGTCGGGACTATGCCGGGGCCGGGGGCCGAGAGGCCGGCCAGGCGGAACAGCAGCTCCCGCTCCGCGTCGGACAGCCGCAGGCTGCGGGCCAGAGCCTCGACCACCTGGGACGACGGCGACGTCGCACGGCCCTGCTCGAGGCGCGTCAGGTAGTCGACGGAGATGCCGGCCAGTCCCGCGAGCTCCTCACGGCGCAGACCGGGCGCGCGGCGACGGCCGCCGAGCCGCACGCCGACCGACTCGGGTGCGACCCGCTCGCGCCACCGGCGCACCGCCCGGCCGAACTCCCACTCCTCCACGGTGCGAGTCTGGGCCTGCGGCGCTGCCCTGTCGTGGCCCTGACAGTCCTACGAACGCCAGGCGACTGCCTACCGGCGCACGCGGATCGCAGGCTCGGGGCATGACAACAACGCTCATCACCGGGGCCAACAAGAGCCTCGGCAAGGAGACCGCCCGCATCCTGCTCGACGCGGGCCACACCGTCTGGATCGGGTCCCGCGACGAGGCCCGCGGCCGCGCCGCCGCCGACGAGCTGGGCGCACGGTTCGTCCAGCTCGACGTCACCGACGACGCGTCGGTCGCGTCGGCGTTCGCGACGATCGCGGAGTCCGGCACCGGCCTCGACGTGCTGGTGAACAACGCGGGCATCGCCAAGCGCGTGCCCGGCAACCCCATGGAGGAGGCGCTGGACGGCCCCAGCGTGCTCGAGGTGTTCGACACCAACGCCGTCGGCATCGTCCGGGTGACGCAGGCGGCGCTCCCGCTGCTGCGGCAGTCTGCCAACCCGGTCGTCGTCAACGTGTCGAGCGCACTCGGCTCCTTCTGGGCGACGCACGAGCCGTCCCGGCCGGCCTCCCACTTCGTCTCGATCGCCTACGGCTCCAGCAAGGCGGCCGTCTCGATGCTCACCGTCCAGTACGCGATGGCCTACCCGGACATCAAGGTGAACGCCGTCGAGCCGGGCATCACGGCGACCGAGCTGGGCGGCGGCAGCGTCGAGGACCACCCGGGACGGCCGGCCACCGAGAGCGCCGCTGTGGTGGCGCGGCTGGCGATGATCGGCGCCGACGGGCCGACCGGCACGTTCCAGGAGGACCTCGGCGAGCTGGGCTGGTAGCCGCGGGCGGGGTGCCGACGGGCCCGGCTCGTCGGCGCCCCAGCCCGGCCACGTAGATTCGCCGGGTGCCATCCGCTGAGCGTCCCGAGCCGTTCGCCGCCACCGTCGTCCGCGCGGAGCAGCTGAGCCGCTCGATGCGTCGAGTGGTGCTGGGCGGTCCCGGCCTGGCCGGGTTCGCGCCGAACGGCTACGCCGACCAGTACGTGAAGCTGCTGTTCCCGCGGCCGGGTCAGGACCGGCCGGCGCGGCGGACGTACACGGTGCGGGCGTGGGACGCGGGCGCCGGCGAGCTGACCGTCGACGTCGCGGTGCACGGTGCCGACGGGCGGGCCGGGCCGTGGGCGGTGGCGGCGCAGCCCGGTGACCAGGTGCTGCTCACCGGGCCCGGTGGTGGGTACAGCCCCGAGCCGTCGACCGACTGGCACCTGCTGATCGGCGACGAGAGCTCGCTGCCGGCGATCGCGGTGGCGGTCGAGCGGCTGGCCGTCGGGGCGGTGGCACGCGTGCTGATCGAGGTGGACGGGCCGGACGACGAGGTGCCCCTGGCGGTGGCGTCCGGTGCAGACGCGCAGGTCGTGTGGCTGCACCGGGACGGCCGGCCGCGCGGCGAGCTGCTGGTCGAGACGGTGACGGCGATGGCGTTCCCCGCCGGTGACCCGCAGGTGTTCCTGCACGGGGAGGCCGGGTTCGTCCGCACGCTGCGGCGGCACCTGCTCGCCGACCGGCACGTGCCCCGCGAGCGGGCGGCGTCCGTCTCCGGTTACTGGCGGCTCGGCCGGGACGACGAGGGCTGGCGGGCCGAGAAGCCGCAGTGGAAGGCCGAGGTCGAGGCGGACGTCCCGACCAGCTGAGGGCGCCGCGCTGCTCGGCGCCTGTGCCGCCCCGCCCCGTCAGGCGAGTCCCGGCACCAGCAGCAGCTTGCCGCGCGCCTGGTTGCTGCGGCTCAGCTCCAGGGCGTCGCGCCACCGCTCGAGCGGGAACGTCCGCGCGATCGGCACGCTGAACCGTCCTTGCCCGGCGAGCCCGACGAACTCGGCGAGCCCGTCGACCGGGTGCGACCAGTCCTCGTGGAAGCTGTCCCGCACGCCGAGCGCGGGCGCGTGCTCGATGTCGGTGATGGTCAGCACGTGCTGCGGCTCGCCGCCCGCCGCCGCGACCAGCTCGGGCAGCACGCCAGTGACCGGCGCGGTGTCGAGCACCAGGTCGACGGGGCCACCCACCGCGGCCCGCACCCGGTCGGCCAGCCCGGGGCCGTACGAGATGACGGTGGCACCCAGCTGCTCCAGCGCGGGGGTGTGCGTGGGGCCGGCGGTGGCGACGACCTGCAGGCCGCGCACCAGCGCGATCTGCACGGCGGCGAACCCGATGGTGGTCCCCGCGCCGCTGACCAGGAGCGTCGTGCCCGGCTCGAGGCCGAGCAGCGACAGGTGCCGGTAGGCGGTGTCGATCGCCATCGGCAGGGCGGCGGCCTCCGTCAGGTCCAGGCCGGCGGGGACCGGCACCCAGCGGTTCATCACCGCGCGGTCGGAGGCCCCGGCGGTGGTGGACTCGCGCCAGTCGGCGGTGCCGACGACGAGGTCGCCGATCGCGACGCCGGTGACGTCCGGACCGACCGCGTCGACCGTGCCGGACACGTCGATGCCGATGCCGCGCGGCAGCAGGCTGGCGAACAGCCCGCCGCACAGCGCCCAGTCGGCCGGCGCCAGGCCGCAGGCGTGGACGGTGACGCGGATTCGACCGGGGCCGGGCTCGGGGACGGGCACCGTCTCCAGCCGCAGGACGTCGGCGGCGTCCCCGTACTCGTGGAAGCGCACGGTGCGCATGGTGCGTGCTGCGGGGGTGGGCTCGACGGGCATGGCGGTCTCGCTCTCGTCATGACGGGGACCAGTAAAGTGGAGCGCGTTCCGGTTGCACGACGAGCGTAGCGCATAAGTGGAGCATGATCCGTTTGAGTGAGAACCTCGGCCTGCGTGCCGATGCCGTCCGCAACCGCGACGTGCTGCTCCAGGCCGCGACCAGGGCGTTCGCCTCCGCCGACGCCGAGCCGTCCATGCGGGCGATCGCCCGCGAGGCCGGTGTGGGCATCGCCACGCTGTACCGGCACTTCCCGACGCGAGAGTCGCTGGTCGACGCGGTCTACCGCGACCAGGTGGACCGGCTGACCCGCGGCGCCGACCAGCTGCTCGCCGAGCACCCGCCGGCCGACGCCCTGCGCCTCTGGATGGACCTGTTCGGCGACTGGCTGGTCACCAAGCACGGCATGGTCGACACCCTGCGGGAGATGATCGACGCTGGCTCTCTCGCGCACGTCGAGACCCGCGACCAGCTGCTCGACGCCGTCACGACGATCCTCGACGCCGGCCGGGACGCCGGTGACCTCCGCGCGGACGTGCGCGCGGACGACGTGGCAGCCGCCCTGATCGGCGTGTTCACGGTGGTGGGCAGTGCCGCGCGGGAAGGGCAGGGCGCCCGGCTGCTCGACCTGCTGATGGACGGCCTGCGTCCCCACCGCGCGCCGTCGGCGCCCTCCGACTGACGGCGCCGGCTCCGCGCCGGCCGCCCTTCAGCGGTCCGTCAGACCCACCAGGTCGAGCCGGGCGAGGCGTTCCGGGTCCGCCAGGATGTCGATCTCGACGATCACGTCCCCCCGCACGGCCACGCTGAGCAGCGAGAACGGCGTGCCGTCCCGCACGCCGAGCAGTCCGGGCCTGCCGTTCACCAGCACCGGCCGGGCGTGCACGGCCAGCGAGGCGAACCGGAGCGCCTGACGCGCCACTGCGGGCGCGCCGTGCACCAGCTGCGACGGTCCCAGCGGCCCGCTGCCCGCGTCGGCACGGAGCACCACGTCGGGGTCGAGGACGGCGAGCAGCCCGTCGAGGTCACCCTCGCGGGACGCCGCGAGGAAGGCGTCGACCACCTGCCGGTGCCGTCGGAAGTCGACCCGCCCGCTCGGCTCGGCGCCCCGGACGCGTCGTCGCGCGCGGCTGGCCAGCTGCTTGGCGGCGGCGGGGGTGCGGTCGAGGATCGTCGCGACCTGGTCGAACGGCACGGCGAAGACGTCGTGCAGGACGAACGCGAGCCGCTCGGCGGGCGACAGGGTGTCGAGCACCACGAGCAGCGCGAGACCGACCGAGTCGGCCGCCACGGCCTGCTCCTCCGGACCGGTCCGCGGCGCCTGGGTGACCACCGGGTCGGGCAGGTGGACGTCGAGCGGGTCCTCGCGTCGGGTCTGCCGGGTCCGCAGCATGTCGAGGCACACGCGGCCGACCACGGTGGTGAGCCAGCCGCCGAGGTTGCGGATCTCGTCCGGGTCCGAGCGCGCCAGCCGCAGCCAGGTCTCCTGCACCGCGTCGTCGGCGTCGCTCAGCGAGCCGAGCATCCGGTACGCCACCGCGTGCAGGTGCCCGCGCTGCGCCTCGAAGGCCGCTGCCAGCCCGTCGCCGTCGTCCACCGTCACCTTCCTTCGTCACCTTCTCTCGTCACCGTCCGTCATCACGGTGACGAACCGCACGCCCTCAAGGTGACACCAAGGAGCCAGATGGACGAGAACCACACCGCCACGGACGACGCACCCGCCGCCGAGGTCCGGGCCCGGACGCTGCCGGTGCAGCGGCTGGTGAACCGCCTGGTTCGCGGGCTGCTGGCCACGCCGCTGGTGTGCCGGGTGGTGGGCCGCAGGCTGATCACGCTGTACGTGGTGGGCCGCAAGACCGGGCGCCGCTACACCGTCCCCGTCGCCTACGTCCCGCACGAGGGTGCGCTGCTGGTGGGCACGCCCTTCGGCTGGGCGCGCAACCTGCGCAGCGGCGAGACGGTCGAGGTCCGGCTGAAGGGCCGACGGCGGTCGGCGGACGTGGAGGTGGTCACCGACGAGCCCGGTGTGGTCGCCGCGTACGCGCTGATGGCCGGCCTCAACCACCAGTTCGCCTCGTTCAACCGCATCGGCCTCGACGCGGCCGGGAACCCCGACCCGGTGGACCTGCACCTGGCGTGGGCCGCAGGCGCACGGGCGATCAGGCTCACACCCACCCCGGAGCGGCGGCCCTGACGGCGGGCGCAGCCGGCGGTCGGCCGGGAGATGCCGCTCAGCGCCCGACGGGCCGGCGGCCGCGGGTGCTCTCCCGGACGACCAGGCGGTGGGGGATCACCACGTCGCGCGGCCCTTCGGCGGCGCCGTCGATCCGCTCGAGCAGCCGGTCGACCACCGTGGCGGCCAGCGCGCCCTTGTCCGGGGCCACCGTCGACAGTGACGGGATCATGTGCCGGGCCTCCGGGATGTCGTCGATGCCGATCACGGCCACGTCGCCCGGCACCGAGTAGCCGAGCTCGGCCAGCCGGCGCATCGCGCCGATCGCCAGCTCGTCGTTGAAGCACACCAGCGCGTCCGGCACCGTCTCGCGCTGCAGCAGGGCGTCCACCGCCGCCGCGCCGTCGGCCCACTCGTAGGTGTCCACCGCGACCGGCGCGGGCACCTCGAGGCCGGCGTCGGTCAACGCCGTGCAGAAGCCGCGGTAGCGCAGCTGCGACGTGCCGGCCAGCGGGTCGTCCTGGTAGCCGACGGCCGCGACGCGGCGGCGCCCCAGGCCGATGACGTGCGTCGTCGCGTCCCGCGCCACCGCCTCGTTGTCCACCGCGACGTGGTCGGCCGGCCCGTCCCCGATCCGCTCGCCGAGCAGCACGATCGGGCCGCGGGGAGCGGCGTCCCGGACGTCGTCAGCGTTGAGGGCGAGCGGGCTGATCACGGTGCCGTCCGACAGTCGCGGCGGAACGCCGTTGAGCACGTCGACCTCACGCGCGCGCAGGCCCTCCGTCTCCTCGATGAGCACGGTGTAGTCGCGGGCGGCGGCGGCCTCGATGATCAGGTGCGCCAGCTCGGCGAAGTACGGGGCGGCGATGTTGGGGATGGCCAGCGTCAGCAGGCCGGTGCGGCCCGAGCGCAGCGAGCGGGCGGTCAGGTTGGGCTGGTAGCCGAGCTCGGCCATCGCGGCCTGCACCCGCAGCCGGGTCTCGGGGGCGACCTTGGGCCGGTTGTGGACAACGTTGGAAACGGTCTTCGGAGACACGCCGGCCCGCGCGGCGACGTCCTTCACGCTGGCTGCCATCGCTGATCCGTCTCCTTCGACGCGCCCCTGGGAGCGGTCGGCGTCGTCTCTCCCCTGGTCAGGCGAGCGTAGCGCGCTCTTGGTCGTGCGGGGCCGCCGCCTCGCTGCCGGATCGTTATCTTCGGCCCGGTTGACCGATCGTCGGAGGTCAGTGCATCCTTGGTTCCAACGTTGGAACTGGTTCTCGATGAGGAGAGATCATGTTTGGACGGCACAAGGCCGTGGCCACCATGCTGGTCGGCGCGGCAGCGCTCGCACTCGCCGGCTGCAGCAGCGGCGGTAGCTCCGCCTCGTCGAGCAGCGGCAGCGCCGGTGGTGGAGGCACCACCGAGCTGACGTTCTGGACGGGCCTGACCGGCCCCGACCGCCCGGCGGTGGAGCACATCGTCGACGGGTTCAACTCGTCGCAGTCCAAGGTGCACGTCACCATGCAGATCACGCCGTGGGACGTGCTGTACCAGAAGCTGCTGCCGGCGTACGGCTCGGGCAACGGGCCCGACCTGATCGGCATCGACAGCAACCAGATCCCGGTGTACGCGAGCAAGAGCGTGATCCAGCCCCTGGACGCGCTGCTCGGCTCCGACGGAGTGGACAAGTCCACGCTGGTGGGCCCCGCGGTGGACGCCGGCAAGTACAAGGGCAAGATCTACGGCCTGCCCATCGAGAACACCCCCGTGCTCCTCTACTACAACAAGAAGGAGTTCACGGCGGCCGGCCTCGACCCGACCAAGCCGCCGACGACGTGGGACGAGTGGATCGCCGACGCGAAGAAGCTCACCACCGGCTCCGGTCCGGACGGCAAGCCGACCCAGTACGGCATGGCGCTCGGCGTGCACGACACCATCGAGGTGCTGCCCATCCTGATGTGGCAGAACGGCGGCGGCATCGCGTCGGACGACGGCAGCCAGGTGCTGCTCAACAGCGACGCCACCAAGAAGGTCGCCTTGCAGTGGGCCGGCCTGGTGGCCAACGACCACATCTCGCCCGTCGGCCTCTCGGGGGCTGACGCCGACAAGCTGATCTCCGCCGGCACGGCTGCGATGGAGGTCAACGGCCCGTGGGCCACCACCGGCTACAAGAACGCCGGCATCGACTACGGCCTGGCCATGGTGCCCACCGGCCCCAACGGCCAGCAGATCACGCTCGGCAACACGACGAGCCTCGCGCTGAGCGCCAAGGCGAACAAGGCGAAGACCGACGCGGCCACGCAGTTCTACAAGTACTGGACCACCGTGGACTCGCAGACCTACTTCGCGCTGAACACCGGATTCCCGCCGGTCACCACCAACGTGCCGGACTCGGCGCTGGCGTCGAACCCGGACGTCGCGATGTTCTCCAAGTACGCCAAGTACGCGCGCAGCCTGGCTCCCGGCCAGCCGAACTTCGCCTCGATCCAGGGCGAGGTGTTCGACCCGGCCATGGAGAAGATCGAGAACGACCCCAGCTCGGTCAACGCGACGCTCGACGCCGCAGCCGGTCAGCTGAAGTCGCTGCTGCAGAAGAACAGCTGACGCCCGAACCGTGACCCGTGGGGGCCGCCCGGCAGCGGCCCCCACGGGTACCGACCGCACGGGTCCGCAGCGGACCCGTCCTCGATCGCTGTCGCAAGGAGCACCTGCCATGACGTCGTTGCTCGGTGAGCGCCCGGCCGGGACCGGGACCGCAGCTCCGGTGCCGGTCCGCCGGCGCAACGGTCTGCGGCGACGGCAGGCGCTGCGCGCGTACGGGTTCATCGCCCCGTCCGTCGTGATCCTCGGCGCCTTCATGGCGTGGCCGTTGGTCTCGTCCCTGCGGCTGTCGTTCTTCGACAGCTCCCAGTTCGGCGCCGACACGTTCGTCGGCCTGGACAACTACCGCTCGCTGCTGGGCGACCAGGTGTTCCGCGGCGACCTGTTCCGCACGCTGCTGTACGCCGTCGTCGTCACCCCGGTGACCGTGGGGCTCGCGGTGCTGTTCGCCGTGATGCTCAACCGCAGGCTCGCAGGCCGGTCGTTCTTCCGGGCGGCGATCTTCGTGCCCGCCGTGCTGTCGCTCGGCGTGATGTCGATCGCGTGGGACTTCCTGTTCGACCCGAACATCGGCCTGCTGCCGCACTGGCTGGGGCCGCTCGGCGTCTCGTTCGGCAACGGCGCCGCCGACCCGCACCTCGCACTGATCTACGTGATGGTGGTCGGCATCTGGAAGAACGTCGGCTTCTACATGGTGATGTACCTGGCGGGCCTGGCGACCATCCCCAAGGAGCTGTACGAGGCGGCCGAGGTGGACGGTGCCCGGCCCTGGCAGAAGTTCCGGTCCATCACCTGGCCGCTGCTGGCCAACACGTCGGCCTTCGTCTTCGTCATCGCCGCGATCGCCTCGTTGCAGGCGTTCGACCAGGTGTACGTGATGACGCGCGGCGGCCCCTTCTTCCAGAGCGAGACGCTCGTCTACCTGATCTACCGCAAGGGCTTCCAGGACTTCCAGTTCGGGTACGCCTCGGCCGTGTCCTGGGTGCTGCTGGTGATCGTGCTGATCGTCAGCGTCGCGCAGAACGCCTTCTTCTCCCGCCGGCAGGTGACGTACTGATGACCGACGTGTCCGTGGACGCCCCCACGCTGTCCCTGCCCGAGCCCGGCCCCGTCGCCGAGCGCCGGCACGGCCTGTCCGGCACCGCCTTGCGCGTGCTGCTCTACGTCTCGCTCGCGGTGGTGGCCTTCGCGGTGCTGCTGCCGGTGATCTGGATGCTGCTCAGCTCCGTCAAGCCGGAGCACGACATCCTGGCGCACCCCGCGCAGCTGTGGCCGACGCACCTGACGTTCACCAACTACTCCGAGGTGTTCAAGCAGATCCCGTTCCTGCGGCAGTTCGGCAACACCGTCCTGTTCGCCGGCGCCGTGACCCTGTTCTCGCTGTTCTTCGACTCGATGACCGGCTATGCGCTGGCCCGCCTGGAGTTCCCGGGCAAGCGGCTGCTGTTCCTGGCGGTGCTGCTGTTCCTCATGCTGCCGGCTCAGGTGACGCTGGTGCCCGTCTACCAGCTGCTCAGCCACCTGCACCTGGTGAACACGTTCCCCGGGCTGATCATCCCGAGAGCCACCAATGCGTTCGGCATCTTCTTCATGCGGCAGTTCTTCCTCGGCATCCCCAACGACATGAGCGAGGCCGCGCGGATCGACGGCGCGGGGGAGTTCCGCATCTACTCGCGCATCGTGCTGCCGCTGGCCATGCCGGCGCTGCTGACGCTGGGCCTGTTCCACCTGATGTTCAACTGGAACGACCTGCTGTGGCCCCTGGTGCTCACCACCGACACCGCGATGCAGACGCTGCCCGCCGGCCTGGCGATGTTCATGGGCCAGCACGTGGTGGAGTACGGCCTGCTGATGGCCGGCGCGACCATGGCGATGGTGCCGATGCTGCTGGCCTTCGTGGTGGTGCAGCGCCGGTTCATCGAGGGCATCGCCACGACGGGGCTGAAGTGACCGGGGCTGGGGCCTCTTTCGGGGCCGGGGCCCGCGGCGCCGGGCGCGCGTTCGACGACGGCGCCCTGCACTTCGCCGTCGGCATCGAGGACACCTTCGTCCCGCAGGTGCGCCCTGGGCACCGCGCGCTCGACGAGTACGAGCTCACGGACCACTACCGGCTGTGGCGCTCCGACATCGACCTGGCCGCCGACAGCGGCGCGGACGCGATCCGGTACGGCGTGCCCTGGTACCGGGTGGAGCCCGAGCCCGGCCGGTTCGTGTGGGACTGGTTCGACCCGGTGGTGGACCACCTCCTGGAGCGCGGGCTGGTGCCGATCGTCGACCTGGTGCACTACGGCACGCCGCTGTGGCTGGACAACGCCGCGATCAACGCGTCCTACCCGGAACGCGTCGCGGCCTACGCGTACGCCGTGGCCTCCCGGTACGCCGACCGCCTGCACGTCTACACGCCCGCCAACGAGCCCGCGGTGAACGCCGAGTGGTGCGGCGAGACGGCCGCCTGGCCGCCGTACCTCACGGGTCCGGACGGCTGGACCAAGGTGGCGACGGGCGTCGCGCGGGGCATCGTGCTCACGCAGCAGGCCGTCGCCGCGGCCGTGGCGGCGCCGACGTTCGTGCACGTCGAGGCGGCGTTCCGCTACGAGCTGGCCGACGGCGCGCCGGACGAGGTGGTCGAGGCGACCCGGCTGCGCGCCCAGCGCGACCTGCTGATCGAGGACCTGGTGTGCGGCCTGGTCGACGGCGACCACCCGCTGGTGCCGTTCCTGCACCGGCACGGGGTCAGCGACGCCACCCTCGACTGGCACGGGGCCCTCCCGATGCCGCCGGACGTGATGGGCGTGAACTTCTACCCGCACCTGTCGACCGGCGTCGTCGAGGCGGACGTCAGCCGCGAGGCGCCGGCGCGCGGGCGCAGCGGCGCGGACGGGCTGGAGGAGGTGCTGCGGCGGTTCCACGACCGCTACGGCCGGCCCGTGTTCCTGACGGAGACCAGCAGCCGCGGGGACGCGGCCGCGCACCTCGCGTGGCTCGAGGAGTCGGTGACCCGCATCGTCGAGCTGCGGGCCGCCGGGCTGCCCGTCGTCGGCTACACGTGGTTCCCGCTGTTCGACCTGCTCGACTGGTCGTACCGCACCGGCACCGGACCGGCCGCCCAGTACCTGGAGCCGCTCGGCCTGTACCGGCTGTCGCCCGACCCCGCCGACGAGCTCCGCCGCGAGCACACCGCCGCCGTCGACCGCTTCCGGCAGCTCGCCACCACGTACGGCCCCGCCGGCCGACCCACCCCAGCCCACCCGACCGAGGGATCGAGAGCATGAGCAAGGCAAGGATCGTCGTCGACCCGCAGTTCACCGTCGCCCCCGTGGACCGGCGGCTGTTCGGCTCGTTCGTCGAGCACATGGGCCGCTGCGTCTACACCGGCATCTACGAGCCGGAGCACCCCTTGGCCGACCAGGACGGGTTCCGCAAGGACGTGCTCGCGCTGACCGGCGAGCTCGGCGTCTCGACCATCCGGTACCCGGGCGGCAACTTCGTCTCCAACTACCGGTGGGAGGACGGCGTCGGGCCCAAGGAGCAGCGGCCGGTGCGGCGCGACCTGGCGTGGCGGTCCATCGAGACCAACCAGTTCGGCATCGACGAGTTCGTCGACTGGTCCCGCCGGGCCGGAGTGGAGCCGATGGTGGCGGTGAACCTGGGCACGCGCGGCGTCGCCGAGGCCGTCGACCTGCTCGAGTACTGCAACAGCGAGCCGGGCACGGCGCTCGCAGACCAGCGGGTGGCCAACGGGCACGCCGAACCGCACGACGTGAGGCTGTGGTGCCTGGGCAACGAGATGGACGGTCCGTGGCAGATCGGCCACAAGACGGCCGAGGAGTACGGGCGGCTGGCGCAGGAGACCGGCAAGGCGATGAAGCGCCTGGACCCGAGCATCGAGCTGGTCGCGTGCGGGTCGAGCAACTCGCAGATGCCCACGTTCGGCAGCTGGGAGTCCACCGTCCTGGAGCACTGCTACGACGTCGTCGACTACATCTCCCTGCACGCGTACTACGAGCAGCACGGGGACGACGTCGCCAGCTACCTGGCCTCCGGCGTGGACATGGACCGGTTCATCGAGGCGGTGGCCGCCACCGCCGACGCGGTGGGCGCCCGGCTGCAGAGCCGCAAGCGGCTGCGCCTGTCCTTCGACGAGTGGAACGTGTGGTTCCAGGGCGAGTTCGGCGGCGAGGACTCCTTGGACTGGGCCGTCGCGCCGCAGATCATCGAGAACGACTTCGGCGTGGTGGACGCCGTGGTGGTCGGCGGCCTGCTCGTCTCGCTGCTCAAGCACGCCGACCGGGTGGGCGTCGCTTGCCTCGCCCAGCTGGTCAACGTGATCGCCCCCATCCGCACGGAGCCGGGCGGTCGGTCGTGGCGGCAGCCGATCTTCGCTCCGTTCGCGCTCACCGCCGAGGGCGCGCAGGGCGTGGTGCTGCGGACGGCGGCCGAGGGCCCGACGATCACGACGGCCGAGTTCGGCGAGATCCCGACGGTGGACACCGTGGCGACGTGGGACGCAGGCAGCGGCACCGTCAGCGTGTTCGCCGTCAACCGGTCGCCGGAGGAGTCGGTGCGGCTGACCGTCGCCACGCAGGGCCTGCCATCGGTGCGCACCGCGACCGCGGTGCAGATGGCGGTGGGCGGCGCCGGTGCCGCGGCAGGTTCGGACGAGTCCGCGTGGAGCCCGCGCGAGACGGCGGTCGAGCTGTCCGAGGAGGGTGCCGCGATCGAGCTGGCCCCCGGCTCGTGGACCCGGGTGACGCTGGTCGCCTGATCAGACGCGTGCCGGGCGGCGACACCTGGGCCGGCCTTCCCGCGGACGTCGTCGCCCACCTCTTGACGATCACCAGGAGGGACGGCGATCTTCAAGCACCGACCGACGTGCGAGGGGGCTCTGGTGATGGCCGACGTGCAGCTGGTGGACCGGATCAGGACGGCGCTGGCCGGGCGTGACGTCCGTGAGGTGCCGATGTTCGGCGGGGTCTCCTTCATGGTGGACGGCCGCCTGGTCGCGGCGTCGCGCCGCCAGGGGGACCTGCTGGTGCGGATCGATCCCGCCCGCCGCGACGAGCTGTGCTCGCGGCCCGGCGCCGCGCCGGCGGTGATGGGGACGGGTCGGCGCATGGGCGACGCGTGGCTGGCCGTCGCGGGTGAGCAGCTCGATGGTGACGGTCTGGACCAGTGGCTCGCCGTCGCCCTGGACGGGGGCGCCCGCTCCGCCGGGGCCTGAGGGGCGACGCGCCGCAGGTCAGCCGCGCGCGGCGACGATCCGGTCGAGCACCGCGTACGTGGCCGACGGCTGCTCGAGGTGCGGCAGGTGGCCTGCCGCGGGGACGACGACGAGCGCGGCGCCGGTGCCGAACGAGTCCGCGTACGCGCGGCCGTACGCCGGTGTGACGATCCGGTCGCTCTCGCCCCACACCACCGTGGTCGGTGTCGCGACGGAGCGGAGGCGGTCGCGCAGCGACGGGTCGTGCATGTAGGGGTCGCCGGCCAGGGCCTGCATCGTCGTCCGGTTGCCGCCCATCCGGGCGAGCTCCGCGGCCGGCAGCGTCGCCGGGTCGGTGAAGAACCGGTCGCTGTCGTGGAAGCTGTGCTCGGCCACGCCCCGGGCGTCCAGGGCGAAGAAGTCGGTGATCGGCTCGCCCGGGACGTCGATCCCCACGGCGTCGACCAGCACCAGATGGGCGATGCGCCCCTCGGCGTCGTGCGCCGCCAGCTCCGCACCGATCCACCCGCCGAGCGACGAGCCGACGACCACCACGTCGCGCAGGTCGAGTTGCCGCAGCAGGCCGCTGTACAGCAGGGCGATGTCGGCGAGCGAGGCGATGCTTTCCGGGCGCGGTGTCCCGTCCCAGCCCGGGTGCGTCGGCGCGAGCACGTGGGCGTGCTCGCCGAGGTGGGTGGCCAGGCCGAGGACCGTGGGCAGGCCGCCACCGCCGTGCAGGAGGAGCACCGGTCGCCCGCTGCCGGCCTCAGCGAGGCGGAGCGTTGCGCCGCTGGCGAGGGTGACCGTCCGCGACGGCACCAAGGTCGGCGCAGGGCTGCCCGGTGCCGCACCCAGTGCCGAGACGGAGGTGGACGGGGTGGTGGGGAAGGGCTGCGTCGTCATGCGCCGACCGTAAATCAACACATTGATATCAACAAGTTGATACTACGATCGTCCCGTGATCACGTCCCTCCAGCGGCTCGGCCAGAGCCTCAAGCGCGCGCAGTGGCGCGACCACCGGACCATGGACACCGCCCTGCGCGCGGTCGGCGTGAGCCTGGTGCAGTGGGACGTGCTGCGGGCGATCGACTCGAACCCGGATGCCTCGGGGCACGAGCTGGCCGGCATGACGTTCATGAGCGACCAGGCGTTCGCGACACTCTCGGCGCGGCTGCTGCGCGCCGGGCTGATCGAGCGCAGCTCGGGGGGAGGTCGTCGCCTGCACCACGCGCTGACGGCGGAGGGTCGCAGGCTGCTCGACGAGGGTGGCCGGGTGGTGGAGAAGGAGCTCGACGAGCTGTTCGCCCCGCTGGACGCCGCGCAGCGCAGCCAGCTCCAGGACCTGCTGGACGCGCTGACCGGCACGGGACCGGCCACCCGCTGATCTCCTACTACCTTCGAAGATAGTATCGTCAAAGGTAGTGACTCAGCGGAGGGGTGCGATGAGCGGCTTCGTCGGACGGACGCGAGAGCTTGGCCTGCTGAGCGAGCAGCTGGATGCGGTACGGAGGGGTGGCCGCGACGCACGTGGTGCCGCCGTGCTCCTCAGGGGCAGGCGGCGGGTCGGGAAGAGCAGGCTCGTCGAGGAGCTCGCCGCCCGGAGCGAGGTGCCGTACGTCGTGTTCCAGGCGGCGAAGGGTGCTGGTCCGGAACGCGAGTACGCCGAGCTGGCGACGGCCGTGGCAGCCTCGACGCTGCCCGACGCCTCACTGGCTGCCGACAACCGGCCGGCGACGCTCACCGCGGCGCTGACTCTGCTCGCCGCGGCCCTGCCGGACGATCGCCCGTCGATCGTCGTGCTGGACGAGGTGCCGTGGCTGCTGGAGGGCATCGCGGGCGGGGCCGGCGAGCTGCAGCGCGTCTGGGACCGGATGCTGTCACGCAAGCCGGTGCTCCTGATGCTGCTCGGGTCGGACCTGTCGATGATGGAGGCGCTCACCGCACCCGACGCCCCGTTCCACGGCCGCGGTACCGAGATGGTGCTGGAGCCGCTCAGCCCGGCGGACGTCGCCGGGATGACGGGGCTCGACGCGATGGCGGCGTTCGACGCGTACCTGATCACCGGTGGGCTGCCGCTGGTCGCTCAGGAGTGGCGCAAGGGCGAGTCGCCGACGCACTTCCTGCGGCGCTCGTTCGGCTCACCCCTGAGCGCCCTGGTCACCACAGGTGCACGGGTGCTCGACGGCGAGTTCCGGGAGGGTGAGCTGGCGCGCCGGGTGCTCTCCGCGATCGGCAGCGGCGAGGCGGCGTTCGGCACCATCCAGCGAGCCGCCGGCGGAGACGGACCACTGCAGCCGGGCTCGCTCGCGCGGGTTCTCGGTTCGCTGACAGCGCGGCGCGTGGTGGCGCAGGACCTGCCGCTGTCGACGGCGCGGAACAAGGATCCGCGGTACAGGATCGCGGACCCGGCGCTGCGCTTCTGGCTGCGGTTCGTCGAACCGGCGCTCGCCGAGGTGGACCGGGGCCGTCCCGACCTCGCAGCCGCTCGGGTCGGCGCCGGCTACGAGGCCTGGCGCGGCCGGGCGATCGAACCCGTCGTCCGGGAGGCGTTGCTCCGGCTGCTCGTCGGCACCCCGTGGGACGACGTGCACGAGGTCGGTGGTTGGTGGCCACGCGGCAACGTGCCCGAGGTCGACCTGGTCGGTGCAGATCGGCGGCCGGCCCGCAGCGTCCGGTTCGCCGGGACCGTCAAGTGGCGTCCAGGCCCGCTCGACCGACGAGACGTCGACGTCCTCGCTCGCGACGCGGTCGCGGTGCCAGGTGCGGATGCCGGCACGGCCCTGGTGGCCGTGTGCCCGGGCGGCGCCGTGGAGGATCGCCGACTCGCGCGGGTATGGACGGCGGAGGACCTCCTGGAGGCCTGGAGCTAGGGAGCTGCACGTGGATCGCGGCTGGCCCCGGCCGCGCCGCCCGGGCTGTTCCCGCGTGGTTCAGAAGCGGAACGGGACCGGGATGGGTCCGCAGCAGCAGACGCCCTCACCGTGCAGGCGGGCCGGCGTGATCATCAGCGCGGCGCGGTAGCAGAGCGCCAGCTGTGCCAGCGTCGGCAGGACGGCGCCGAGCGCGCCTCGGGTGCGGACGGCCTCCCGCGCCGCCGCCGAGCACGACCGGCCGCCCGTGACGACTCGGGCCGCGCACGACCAGCCCTTCCGCGGCGAGATCGAGCGCTGGTACCAGCCGATGGCGGCGTCTGCGGCTCGGGCGAGGGGACTCATCGTTCGACGGTACGGAGGTGGTGGCGACGACGCACCCGGACCGCGTCGACCGGCCGGGCCCGGCGGCTGGCCAACCACGACGCGCGACAGCGTGGGCGGGCGCCTGCAGAATCGCGACGTGATCTCCGACCCCACGTCATCCGCGTCCGAGGTCGAGGCCCTGCTGGTCGGCGGCCCGACCCTGCTCCTCCGACTGGGCGGCGTCACGCTGCTCACCGACCCGACCTTCGACGAACCGCGCACCTACGAGGCGCCGCGGCCGCTGACCAAGCTGACCGGCCCGGCGGTGGGCCCCGACGACCTCGGTCCGGTGGACGCCGTGCTGCTGTCCCACGACCAGCACTTCGACAACCTGGACGTGTCCGGCCGCGCCTTCCTCGACCGCGTCCCGCTGGTGCTGTCCACACCCGCCGCGGCAGGGAGGATCGAGCACGTCACCGGCCTGGCGCCGTGGGAACGAACGACGGTCGGTCCGCTCGCCGTGACGGCCCTCCCGGCCCGGCACGGTCCGGTTGGCGCCGAGACGCTGTCCGGCGACGTCACCGGCTTCCTGCTGCAGGGCGACGGCCTGCCCACGGTGTACGTGTCGGGCGACAACGCCGGGGTGGACGTCGTCGAGCAGATCGCCGGGCGCATCGGGCGGGTGGACGTCGCCGTGCTGTTCGTCGGCGCCGCCAACGTCGGTCGGTTCGGCGCCGAGCCGGTGACGCTGAGCGGGGAGCGGGCGGCGCGCGTCGCGGCCCTGCTGGACCCCTCCGTCGTGGTGCCGGTGCACGCCGAGGGCTGGGAGCACTTCACCGAGGGGGTAGGCGAGGTGGTGACGGCCTTCGAGGCGGCCGGCATCGGAGACCGGCTGCGGGTGCTGACCCCGGGAGCGCCCACCGCGCTGTAGCGCGGGACGTCAGACGGTGCTGGACTCCCGGACGACGATGCGGAAGTCCGGCGCCACCATGCGGCCGGGAGCGGCGTCGGTGGTGCCCATGATCCGCTCGAGCAGCATGGCGACGGCCAGCTCGGCGATCTGCCGGCGTCCGGGGTCGACGGTCGACAGGCTGGGGTAGGAGTAACGGCCCTCGTCGATGTCGTCGAACCCGATGACGGCGACGTCCGCCGGCATGCGCAGCCCCCGCTCGTGCAGGGCGCGCATCGCGCCGAGCGCCAGGTCGTCGTTCATCGCGAAGACGGCGTCGAACACCGTGCCCGAGCGCAGCAGCTCCCACATCGCCGCCGCCCCGTGGTGCCGGTCCCACACGTCGATCGGCACCACCAGCTCGTCCGGCGTCGCCAGCCCCGCCGCCTCGAGCGCCGCCCGGTACCCGTCCCGGCGCAGGGACGCCGTGGTGCCCTGCTCGGCCGGGTGGGCGCCGAGCAGCACGATCCGGGTGCGGCCGCCGTCGATGAGGTGGGTGGTGGCGGCACGCGCGGCGGCCTCGTGCTGCATGGTCAGGTGGTCCGCCTCGTCGAGCAGGGGCTGGCCGAGCACGACGACGGGGCGGCCGAGCGCGATGTCCTTCGCGTCGTCCCGGGTCAGTCCCAGGGGACTGATCAGCGTGCCGTCGGTGAGGGCCAGCCGAGGGTCGCGCAGCAGCTCGCGCTCCCGTTCCCGGCGGCCACCGGTCTGCTCGACCAGCACCACGTAGCCCTCGGCACCAGCCGCGCGGATCACGTCGTCCGCCAGCTGCGCGAAGTACGACTGGTTCAGCTCCGGCACGGCGAGGCCGATCACCCCGCTGCGTCCGGACCGGAGGTTGCGCGCGACGAGGTTCGGGCGGTAGCCCACCGCGGCGATCGCATCCATGACGCGCTTGCGGGTGGTCTCGCGCACGTGGGGGTGGTTGCGGATCACGTTGGAGACGGTGGAGAAGGAGACCCCCGCGGCGGCCGCGACGTCGTGCAGGGTCGGCGCGCCGTCTCCGGCTCGAGTGCTGTCTGTCACGCCCAGAGGTTATAACGTTGCAAGCCGTAGTGGCACCGGATCGCTGACTGAGCTCGTTGCCAGGGCGGCGGCCCTCCGTAGACCGTGGCCAGCTCTGTGGCCGAGGTGACATGCGGGAACGGCAAGCCCGCGCGACGATGAGGAGCACCTCGACCGCATAGCGTCCCGGCGCTCCGTTGACACCTCCCGAGGCGGTGGCTACAGTCCCGTTCAAACGTTGCAATTGCAACGTTGTAAACCGACGATCGACGAAGTGGTCGATCCGAGAGAGGCCTTCGATGAAGAACACCGTCGCGACACTCGCGGTCGTCACCCTCGGTGCGGCCGTCGCACTCACCGGGTGCTCGGGCCCGGCCGGCTCCTCCAGCACAGCCTCGGCGGGTCCCGTGAACCTGACGTTCTGGCACGGCTACACCGAGGCCGACGGCAAGGTCCTCGACAAGATCGTCCAGGACTTCAACGCGTCCCAGAGCGGCGTCAAGATCACGACGACCACCAAGACGTGGGCCGTCATCGGCGACACCCTGCTGCCCGCGCTCTCCGCCAAGCAGGGGCCGGACATCGTGGCCCTCCCGGCGGAGAACCTGCCCGTCTATGCCGCCAAGGGCGCCTTCGCCAAGCTCGACGACTTCTACTCCAGCGCCACCACCACGAGCGCGTCGCTCAACCCGAACGCGGTCGAGATGGAGAAGGTGAACGGCGCGTACTACGGCGTGCCCACCGGCTTCGTCCCCCTGTCGGTGATCTACAACAAGGCCCTGTTCGCCAAGGCGGGCATCAGCACCTTCCCCACCACGTGGGACGAGTGGGTGGCCGACGCCAAGAAGCTGACGGTCGACCAGAACAACGACGGCACCCCTGAGCAGTACGGGCTCGCGCTGCCGGACCACGCCACCGTCGGCAACGGCGTGTGGGCCAGCCTGTTCTACGGCAACGGCGGCGCCCTGGTGGACGGCACCAAGTCGGTGGTGGACTCCGACGCCAACGTGCAGACCCTGACCTACTGGGCCAAGGCCGTCACGCAGGACAAGATCTCGCCGACCGGTCTGGACGGCGTCGCGTCGGACAAGCTGTTCTCCTCCGGCAAGGCCGCGATGGAGATCGGGGGCCCGTGGATGGCGAGCGTCGCCACCGAGAACAAGATCGACTACGGCATCGCCGGCATCCCGGCCGGACCGAAGGGTCAGGGCGCCTCGGCCATCGGCATCTCCGCGGCGGTGACCACCCAGGCCGGTGCCGCCAAGAAGGCCGCTGCCGAGAAGTTCTTCGACTACCTGTTCTCCAAGGACGTCGCCACCCAGTGGTCGCTCGGCTCCGGCTGGCCCCCGCTGCGGACCGACATCCCGTCGAGCGCGGTCTCGTCCAACCCCGTCGTCGCCTCGCTCACCGAGATCGCCGGTACCGCCAAGCCGCTGCTGCCCGGCGTCGCCACCAGCAGCGACATCCTCAAGTCGGTGGACGAGGCCACCCAGAAGGCGTTGGCCGGAGGCGACCCCGCGGCTCTGCTGAAGACCGCCTCCACCGCTGTCCAGCAGTCGCTGGCCGGCTGAGCCGACGCACCCGCGGTGGCCGTCGTCCTGACGACGACGGGCCGGCGGCCACCGCCCCTCCCCAGGAGAACCACCATGGCCACATCCACCCGCACCCGCGGTCCACGGGTGTCCTACCGGGCACCCGCACCGCTCGGCGGTCGACCGGTCGCAGCCGGGCACCAGACCCGCGTCGCCGTGTTGTTCATGGCGCCGGCGCTGGTGATCCTGCTCGCGTTCGTCGCCTGGCCGATGATCTCCGCGCTGCGCCTGTCGTTCACCGACGCCAGCGGCTTCGGCGCCGAGAGCTGGGTGGGCCTGGCGAACTACGTCCGCATCTTCACGGACCACAAGATCCTGGCCACGCTCGGCAGCACGGCCCTCTACACGGTGCTGTTCACGCCGGTGGCCCTGGTCGGCGCCCTGGCGCTGGCCCTGCTGCTGACCAACCGCTCGCTGATCGGGCGCAACGTGTTCCGGACCGCGCTGTTCGTGCCGTTCATCGTGTCGCTGGCCGTGGCGGCGTTCGCGTGGAGCTACCTGCTCGACCCGCAGATCGGGCTGCTGACGTACTGGCTGCGCGGCCTGGGCCTGCACGTGGGCAACGTGCTGCAGGACCCGACGTGGGCGATGCCGACCGTGGTGCTGGTCGCCGTCTGGAAGAACGTCGGCTTCTACATGGTGATCTTCATCGCCGGCCTGCAGGAGATCCCGGTGGCGCTGTACGAGGCGGCCAAGCTCGACGGTGCCGGCGCCTGGCGGCGGTTCTGGAACGTGACGCTGCCGCAGCTGAGCAGCACCCTGGCCTTCGTCGTCGTCTTCGCGATGATCGCTGCCCTGCAGGCGTTCGACCAGATCTACGTGATGACCAGCGGCGGCCCCTACCGCAGCACCCAGACGGTGGTCATGGAGATCTACCAGGAGGGCTTCAAGAAGCTCGACCTCGGTATGGCGACGGCGCTGTCCTACGTGCTGCTGCTGGCGACGCTGGTGCTCTCCCTGGTCCAGCTCCGGTTCTTCGGCAGGCGCGAGAAGGACGTGGCCTGATGAGCGCCGTCACGTCCTCCCAGCGCCGGTTCAGCCGGCTCCAGTCGAGCCGCGCCGGCTCGCGCTGGCTGGTCCTCGCCGCGGTCAGCGTGCTGACCCTCCTGGTGCTGCTGCCCGTCCTGGTCATCGTCTTCACGGCGTTCAAGCCGACCGCGGAGATCAACGCGTTCCCGCCCACCCTGCTGCCGGGCTCGTGGACGCTGGCCAACTTCGGCCGCATCTTCACCGACCTGCCGTTCGCCCGGCTGTGCCTGAACAGCTTCGTGTTCGCCGGCGGGGTCACCGTGTTCGCCCTGGTGTTCGACTCGCTGGCGGCGTACGCGCTGGCGCGGCTCGACTTCCGCGGCAACCGGGTGCTGCTGGTGGCGATCGTCGCGAGCCTGATGATCCCGTTCCAGGCGACGCTGATCCCCGTCTACCAGCTGGTCGCCCAGCTCGGCTGGGTGAACACCTTCGCGGGGATGATCGTGCCGCGGGCGGCCGACGCGTTCGGCATCTTCTTCCTGCGGCAGTTCTTCGTCTCGCTGCCGCGGGACCTGGACAGCGCCGCGCGGATCGACGGCGCGAGCGAGCTGCGGATCTTCCGCTCGATCGTGCTGCCCAACGCCGTCCCGGCGCTGATGACGCTGGCCATCTTCACGTTCGTGAACAACTGGAACGACCTGCTGTGGCCGCTCGTGTTCACCACCACGCCGGAGATGGGCACCATCACCTCGGGGCTGACGCTGCTCACGGGACCGAGCGGGATCGTGCCCTACGGCACGATGATGGCCGGCTCGCTGATCGCCGTGCTGCCGCTCGCCGTGCTGTTCCTCGTCATGCAGCGCCGCTTCATCGAGTCCGTCGCCACCACGGGGCTCAAGTGAGCGCCCGCTGGTTCGCCGACGGACGGCTGCACTTCGCACTCGGGATCGAGGACACCTTCGTGCCGCAGAGCCGGCCGGGGGAGCGGGCGGTCGACGAGTACGTGCTCACCGAGCACGACAGGCGGTACGCCGCCGACTTCGCGCTCGCGGCCGGCGCGGGTGCGGACCTGCTGCGCTGGGGTGTGCCGTGGTACCGGGTGAACCCCGAGCGCGGCAGCTGGGACTGGTCGTGGACCGACCGGGCGGTGGACGCCCTGCTCGGCGCCGGGCTACGGCCGATCGTCGACCTGCTGCACTACGGCACGCCGCTGTGGCTGGAGGACCAGTTCGCCAACCCGGACTACCCCAAGCACGTCGCGGAGTACGCGCAGCGGATCGCCGAGCGGTTCGGCGACAGGGTCAGCGACTGGACGCCCGTGAACGAGCCCACGGTGCACGCCCTGTTCTGCGGGGAGTACGGCTACTGGCCGCCCTACCTGACCGGTGCCGACGGGTTCGCCACCGTGGCGCTGAACATCGCCCGCGGGTTCGTCGCAACGCAGCAGGCGATCCGGGAGGTCGCCGGGCCCGGGGCCACGTTCGTGCACGTCGACGCGGCGATGAGCTTCGTCGGCGATGACCATGCGCCCGAGCACCGCGAGGAGGCGACGCGGCTGCGGCACCAGGTGCACCTGGTCGAGGACCTGGTCACCGGCCGGGTGGACGACGCGCACCCGCTGCGTGGGCTGCTGGCGGCGGCGAGCGACGAGGAGCTGGCGTGGTTCACCGCCAACGCCGTCCAGCCCGACGTGATGGGCGTCAACTACTACCCCCGGCACTCCACCGAGCTGTTCGAGGCGGGGGTGCGGCACGTCGGCGGCTTCTCCGACCCGCGGCCGAGCGTGGACCGGGGGACCGACGGGCTGCGCGAGGCGGTGCTGGCGTACGCCGAGCGGTACGGCGCCCCGGTGATGATCACCGAGACGTGCGTGACCGCGACGGTGGCCGAGCGGCTGCGGTGGCTGGACGAGTCCGTCGCACTGGCCGACACGCTGCGCGACGAGGGCGTCGACCTCGTCGGCTACACGTGGTGGCCGCTGTTCGACATGTACGAGTGGACGTGGCGGCACACCGACCGGCCGCGCGCCGACCACCTGCTGACCATGGGGCTGTACGACCTCGTCGAGAGCGCCGACGGCCTGCTGCGGGTGCAGAACCCGGTGGCCGACCGCTACCGCGAGCACGCCCTGCGGCACTGAGTCGCGCTGCCGGTCAGAGGCCCTGCCAGTCCGGCTTCGCGGCGTACGTGCTGCGGAAGTAGTCGGCCAGCTGCAGCCGCCCGGCGGCCGCCGGGTCCACCAGCACGCTCACGTGGGGGTGGTGCTGCAGCACGGTGCCCGGCCACATGGCGCTGACGGGACCCTCGACCAGGTGGTGCACCGCCTCCGCCTTGGCGTACCCGGTGGCGATCAGC
Organism: Cellulomonas sp. NTE-D12; assembly: GCF_027923705.1. Lineage (NCBI taxonomy): Bacteria > Bacillati > Actinomycetota > Actinomycetes > Micrococcales > Cellulomonadaceae > Cellulomonas > Cellulomonas electrica. The sequence goes on from NZ_AP026442.1 coordinate 742,845, forward strand.
ACGACGTGCCGGGCGGACATGATCGTGGCCAGCCCCTGGGTCAGGCAGTGCCGCGGCACCTGGTCGATGTCCCCGCCGAAGAACCGGGCGTTGTCGCCGCGGGTCTGCTCGGTCAGGGTCTTGATGCGCGTCCGCGAGGCCAGCGACGACCCCGGCTCGTTGAACCCGATGTGCCCGTCGGAGCCGATACCGAGGATCTGCAGGTCGACACCGCCCGCCGCGACGATCGCCGCCTCGTACTCGGCGCAGGAGGTCACGACGTCGGCCGCGAGCCCGTCCGGACCCCGCACCGCTCCGGGCGCGAAGTCGACGCGGGACACGATCTCCCGGTCGATCACGTTGCGATAGCTCTCCGGGTGGTCGGCCGGCAGGCCCACGTACTCGTCGAGAGTAAAGCCCCGCGCCTGCGCGAACGACAGGCGGCCGGCCTGGTACCGCCGCACCAGCTCGTCGTAGATGCCCAGCGGGCTCGACCCGGTGGCCAGGCCCAGCACGGCGGTCGGTTTGGCGGCCAGCAGCTGCTCGATCGCGTCGGCGGCCAGGCCGGCCAGCTCGTCGGGAGCGGCGATGACGACTTCCATGGCAGGTCTCTCTCTCGGCTCTAGGGGAGGGGTGGGCCCGGTCAGGGGGTGACGACGACGCCGGCGCGCCAGACGGTGATCGGCCGGAGCTGGTCGTCGACCACCACGACGTCCGCCCGCCGGCCCGCCTCGAGCGCGCCGATCGACGGGTCGCCGAGCACGGTCGCCGGCGTGGTGGACGCGGCGCGCACCGCGTCGACCAGCGGCACGCCGCCCGCCACGGTGGTGCGCACCACGTCGAGCAGGTGCGCCGTGCCCCCCGCGATCGACCCGCCGTGGGCCAGCCGTGCGACGCCGTGCTCCACCGAGACGTCCAGCGAGCCGAGGCGGTAGGCGCCGTCCGGCATGCCGGCGGCGGCCATCGCATCGGTCACCAGCGCGACGTTGTCGGCACCGACCAGGCCGATGATGCTGGTCACCAGCTCGGGCGCGACGTGCGTGCCGTCACCGATCAGCTCGAGCACCGCCTCGCCGCGCGCAGCCGCGAGCAGGTAGGCCGGGATCGGCCCGGGGTTGCGGTGGTCGAGCGGCCGCATGCCGTTGAACAGGTGCGTCACCGTCGGACGCCCGGACCGTGCCGGCCCGGCTCCCAGCCGCCGCCGCGCATCGTCGAGCGCGGCCGTCGTCTGCGCCCAGCTGGCGTCGGAGTGCCCGAAGCTCGGCAGCGCACCGTTGCTGACCAGCGCGTCGACCACGCCACCGTCGCCCGGGACGCCGGCCAGCTCCGGTGCGACCGTCATGGTGACCAGGTGCCCGCCGGCGAGCTTGGCCAGCTCGGTGGTCAGGTCGGCGTCCGGCGCCTGGATCAGCTCCGGGTCCTGCGCGCCGCAGCGCACGGTGGAGACGAACGGCCCCTCGAGGTGGATGCCGGCGATCTCCCCGGCGTCGGCCAGCCCCGCCAGCACCTCGACCCGCTGCCGCAACGTCTCCGGCGCAGCCGTGACCAGGGACGCGACCAGCGTCGTCGTCCCGTGGGCGCGGTGCTCGCGGACCGCCACCATCGCCTCCTCGGCCGTCGCCGAGTCCGGGAAGCTCGCGCCTCCGCCGCCGTGGTCGTGCACGTCGACCAGCCCGGGCAGCAGCGTGGCCGGGTTCGCGTCCGCCTCCGGGACGTCGGACCAGCCGGCCGCGGCGGCCGCCTCGGCCTCCCCGACCCAGGCGATCAGGCCGTCGCGCAGCACGACGAGCCCGTCGGCGATCACCTCCGCCGGGGTGACGACGCGGCCGCGAAGGAACGTCGGTGCGCTGGGCTCGGACCGGTTCTCGGACCTGTGCTCGGACATGGCGGGTGTCAGACCTCCGTGGTGACCGTCGGGACGACGCTCGTCTCGATCGTGGTGCTGAGGGTGTGGCGCTCGCCGGGGGCGAGCTCGATGGCTGCGGGGCCGACGTTGGCCGCCTCGACGCAGAGCATGCTCGTCCAGCCGTCGTCGTCGATGTCGGCCGTGGCTCGGGCGCCGTCCTGCCAGGGGTTCCACACGACGGTGCTCGCCGAGCCGCGCTTGGTCACCTGGGTCCACCGGCCGCCGGCATCGACGACCATCACCGGCTTCAGCGCGCCGGGGTAGATCCGGTCGGTCTCACCCGTCAGGCGCAGCGCGTCGGGGTCGCCGGGGCGCTCGGCGCCGTCGGCCGTCTTGTCGACGTACGGGACGTCCTCGAGGCCGGTGACCTCGGTCGTGGTGACGTCGGTGACGGCGAGGTAGGTGTGCAGCGCCTCCTCGTAGCGGAACGGCTGGTCGCCGGTGTTGGTCACCTCGAGCGCGACCGTCAGCCGCGCGCCGACCACCACCGTGCACACCGCCTCGAAGGGGTGCGGCCAGGCGGAGGACCGCGTCTGGTCCGAGTCGCGCAGCGACAGGCGGACCGTGACGTCGGCGCCGTCGCCCTCCGCACCGTCCAGCGTCCACAGGGCGGTGCGGGCGAACCCGTGCCGCGGCGCGTCCGGATGGTCGGCCAGCGGGCCGAACCACGGGAAGCAGACGGGGATGCCACCGCGGATCGCCGAGTCGGGGGTGAATCGGCTCAGCGAGCTCATCCAGAGGGCGGGCGGCTGACCGTGCCGTCCCCAGGCCGTGACGTGGGCGCCGTGCAACGAGATCACGGCCCAGCCGTCGGGTCCGTCGACGTGCAGCATCGGCAGCGGGCCGCTGGCGTCGAGCCGGACGGATGCAGGGAGGGTGGTCATGCGCTGGGCTCCTCGGTCGGGATGCGGGCGACGGCGTCGGCCAGCCCCGTGAGGTCGGGGACGGTCTGGTCGGCGCCGGCGGCCCGCAGGTGCTCGGACGGATGGCCCGTGGTCACCCCGATCACCAGGCCGACTCCAGCCTGCCGCGCCGAGGCGATGCCCGCAGGGGTGTCCTCGACCGCCACCAGCCCGGCCGGGTCGAGGCCCAGCAGCTGCGCGCCGCGGCGGAACGGTTCCGGGTCCGGCTTGCCGCTGGCGCAGTCCTCGGCCGTGACCAGACCGATGCCGGTCGGGTCGACCTCCAGCCACTCCAGCGCCGCGAGCGTCCAGTCGCGCCCGGCGGACGTGACGACGGCGACGGGGACACCACGGGACACGCAGGCCGTGAGCAGCCGGGCGGCGCCGGGGACCGCCTGGGGCTGGACGTCGAGCGTCGCGAGCACGTCGAGCACGTCCTGCCGCAGCCGCTCCGGGTCCTCGTCGCCCCACGGCCCGGCCAGGCTGGCGAACACCTCGTGCGCGCGGCGGCCGGCGAAGGCGCGAACGACGACGTCGTCGACCTGCCAGCCGCGGCTCGCGAAGTACAACCGGTACGCCTGCTGGTTGGCCGCCTCGGTCAGCACCAGCGTGCCGTCGAGGTCGACCAGCAGACCCGCCTGCGGTCCCGCCAGCCAGGCTGCGAGCCCGGCTGCGAGCCCCGAGGTGGCCGGCTCTCGGCTCAGCTCCACTCGAACAGCGCCGCCCCGGAGCGGATGTCGGCCCCCGCGGTAACCAGCTCGGTCAGCTGCTCACGCTTCGCGTCGAGCGCCACCACCGGGCACATCGGCGACCGCCCGCCGGCCTCCACCTCGGCCGGGTTCCAGCTGACCACCACGTCACCGGCCTTCACCACGTCGCCCTCCTTGGCGTGCAGCGTGAAGCCGGCGCCGCCCAGCTGGACGGTGTCCAGCCCGAGGTGCACCAGCGCCGAGTGCTGCGCGTCCGCGGTGACGACGAAGGCGTGGGCGTGCAGCTTGACGATCGTGCCGTCGATCGGCGCGATCGCGTCGACCACCCCGTCCCGCACCGGGTCGATCGCCAGGCCGGGCCCGACGAGCTCGCCGCCGAACACCGGGTCCGGCACGTCCGCCATCGCCCGCACCACGCCGCTGACCGGTGCGAGCACCGTCAGGGGCTCCGACATCAGCGCAGGTCCCCGATCTCGGAGGCGAGCGTGTCCGCCTCGGGGCCGACGACCACCTGCACCGCGTTGCCGGACCGCACCACGCCGTAGCTGCCGTTGGCCTTCAGCGCCGCCTCGTCGACCAGGGACGGGTCGACCACCTCGACGCGCAGCCGGGTGATGCACGGCTCCAGCTCGACGAGGTTGTCCGCCCCGCCGAGCGCCGCGAGGATGTTCTCCGCCTTGCTCATCTCGATCTCCTTGCTGACCGACTTGCTGGTGACCACGGCCGTGGGCCGCCTGTCCGGACTGTTCAGAGCAGCTCTTCGAGGTCCGACGCGATGATGTCGACGTTGGGCCCCATCACCACCTGCACCACGTGGCCGGAGATCATCACGCCGTGCGCGCCGGCCGCGCGCAGCGCCTTGACGTCCACGGCCGCGGTCTCGTGCACCTCCGACCGCAGGCGGGTGGTGCAGGGCTCGATCTCGATGATGTTGCCCACCCCGCCGAGCGCCGCGAGGATCTCCGCCGCCTGCGCCCGTTCGCCGTACCGCTGGTCGTCCGTGCCCACACTGCCCTCGCTCATGACAGGACCTCCGCCGTCGCAGGTTGTGCCGCTCGCTCCGCCGCGCCGCGCTTGGGGGTGAGCGCGGGCTTCGGTGCACGCAGCGGCACCCAGAGCACGTAGCGGTCGGCCCGGTAGGTCGACCGTGAGTACACGCAGGCCGTCTCGCCCGCGAAGGTCCGTCGGGTCACCCGCAGCACCGCGCGGCCGGTCGGCACGCCGAGCAGCTCGGCGTCGCCCGTGTCGACCTCCGCCGCCGAGACGACGTCCTCGCCCCAGTCCGGCTCGAGGCCGCGGCGGCGCAGCTCGCCGTAGATGCTCTCCGGCAGGGGGCCGTCGAAGAAGCCGGGCACCAGCTGGCACGGCAGCCACGACTGCTCGATCGCCATCGGCTCGCCGTCGGCCAGGCGCACCCGGTGCAGGGAGAACACGCGCTCACCCGGCAGGATGTCGAGGGCGTCGGCGATGTCCGGCGTGGCGGCGACCACCTCGGCGGACAGCACCTTCGACGCCGGCTCCATGCCGCGTCGCTGCATCTCCTCGCCGAAGGACGCCAGCCGCACCTCGAGGTCGACCTTGGTGGGGGCGACGAACGTGCCACGACCCTGCTCCCGGGCCAGCAGACCCTCGACGACGAGCGCGTCGACGGCCTGCCGCACGGTCATGCGCGAGACGCCGAACTGGTCGCACAGGATGCGCTCGGACGGGATGGCGTCACCCGGTGCGAGCTCGTGGGTGACCAGGGAGCGCAGGTAGTCGCGCACCCGCACGTACTTCAGAACGGAGCGACCCACCCTCGTCCCCTCGTCGCGACTGGTCTGGACGGTGCGAAGCCTGCCGCTCTTGACACCGTGCGCGCCATTCCATCATGGTTGCGGGCAACTGGTCCAGACATCTAGCGCACTAGTCCGGACGAGTGTCCCGTCGCCGACGACGGACCGCCGGCGCGACCGGCCACCCGCACAGCCACACGCACGGCCACACGCAACGACATGCACACGATGACGAGCACACGACGAGGAGTGCACCTGTCATGACAGCCACCACCGCCCCTGCGACCCGCGAGAAGCGCGGGATCCCCGGCCTCGCGCAGCTGCAGCGCGTCGGCCGATCGCTCATGCTGCCGATCGCCTCGCTGCCCGCTGCGGCGCTGCTGCTCCGGCTCGGGCAGCCGGACATGCTGGGTGCCGACGGGCTCGGCAAGCACGCGACCTGGCTGCAGCCCGTGGCCGACGTGCTCGGCGCGGCGGGCAACGCCCTGTTCGCCAACCTGGCCCTGCTGTTCGCGATCGGTGTCGCCGTCGGGTACGCCCGCAAGTCGGACGGGTCCACCGGCCTGGCGGCGGTGATCGGGTACCTGGTCTTCAAGGGTGTCACGGACGCCTTGTCGCCGTACATCCTCGGTAAGCCGAAGACGGGTGCCACGCAGGAGCTGATCAACTACAACGTCCTCGGTGGCATCGTGATCGGCCTGGTCGCGGCCCTGATGTACCAGCGATACTCCCGGATCAAGCTGCCGCCCTACCTCGCGTTCTTCGGCGGCCGACGGTTCGTCCCGATCGTGACGGCAGGCGCCTCGATCGTCGTCGGCGTCATCGCGTCGCTCATCTACCCGTGGTTCAACACCGGCCTGACCGCCGTCGGCAACTGGGTCACCGGCTCCACGATCCTCGGTGCCTTCGTCTACGGCACCGCCAACCGGTTGCTCATCCCGTTCGGCCTCCACCACCTGCTCAACTCGCTGCCGTGGTTCCAGTTCGGCTCGTACACCGACGCCACGGGTGCGGTGTGGAACGGCGACATCCGTCGCTTCCTGCACGGCGACCCGACTGCCGGCACGTTCATGACCGGCTTCTTCCCGATCATGATGTTCGCGCTCCCCGCCGCCGCCCTCGCCTTCGTGCACACCGCCAAGTCGAGCAAGCGCAAGGTGATCGCCGGCATCATGGGCTCGGCCGCGCTCGTCTCGTTCGTCACCGGCGTGACCGAGCCGCTCGAGTTCTCGTTCCTGTTCCTCGCCTACCCGCTGTACGTCATCCACGCCGTGCTCACGGGCACGTCCTTGGCGCTCGTCAACTGGTTGGGCATCCACGACGGGTTCGGCTTCTCCGCGGGCGCGATCGACTACCTGCTGAACTTCCGCATCGCGCAGAAGCCGCTGTGGATCATTCCCATCGGGCTGGTCTACGCCGTCATCTACTACTTCCTGTTCCGCTGGGTGATCACCAGGTGGAACCTGCGGACGCCGGGCCGTGAGGACGATGACGCGGTTGCCGACTCGAACAACATCCTGGTCGACCAGCCGGACGACGAGCCGGTGAGGAAGACGACCACCGCTGCGCCGGCCGCGCCGGCAGGGGGCGGCGCGACCGTCTAGCGAGGGCCGCCACAGACGAACGCCCGGCCGGGGACCGCTGCCCCGGCCGGGCGTCGTCGTGCGGGGTGCACCGGTCAGCCGGCGGACTCCAGGTACTGCACCAGCGCGTCGAGCGACGCATCGGCAGCTGCATCGTCGCTGGCCAGGATCACCTCGTCCCCGGGGCCTGCGCCCAGGCCCATCACGCTGAGGATGCTCGAGGCCGGCACGGGGTCGCCGTCGGCCTTGCGGATGGTGACCGCGACCGGCTGCTGCGCCGCGAGGTTGACGAACAGGGCGGCGGGACGGGCGTGGAGGCCTTCGGCGATGGCGACGACGGCACGGCGTTCGGGCATGGGCACCTCCGTTGGTGTGGTCCGGCGACGCGCCGGTGCGAGTGGTCTAGACCACCATAACGGACGGTGTCGCGGGTGACCACCGCGGGCTGACCACCTGGTCGGGCCCGCCGGGCGCGCTGTCGGTGGTGGCGCCTACGGTCGCGCCATGGTCTTCGCCAACGCAGGCACTCTCGGCACCGTCCCTGGCAGGCGCGACGAGCTGGTCGCTCACCTCACCCGGCGCAGCGATGCACTGGCTTCGCTCGGCTGCCTGCTCTACGAGGTGGGCGTGAACGACCAGGACCCGGACACCGTGTTCGTCGTCGAGCTCTGGGAGAGCGCCGCGGCGCACCGGGCGTCTCTGGAGCAGCCGGACGTCCAGGCGTCCATCGCCGCGGCGCGGCCGCTGCTCTCCGGGCAGTTCGGCGGCTTCGGGTTCGACGTCGTCGGCTCGCCTTTGCACGACTGACGCCCACCCGGTCGATCCAGGGTCAGTACTCGCCCTTGATGACGAAGAACGAGCCGCGGATGGTGCCCGCCAGCTTCGACCGCTGCCGCGCGAACTTGAACGCCGACAGCTCCTCGGGCACGTCCATGCCGTCGGACAGCTTGAAGCCGACAGCGCGCTTGCCGGCGTCCGCGACGGTCCACAGCACGTTGATGGACAGCCCCGACTCGTAGAAGACGTACGTCCAGCGGACGCCCTCGACCTCGAAGTCGGTGGCCTCGAGGGCGGGGGAGGCGATCACGATGCCGCGCTCGTCGGCCAGGATCCGTGCGACCCGCTCGACGGCGTCGTGCGCCTCGGCGGCGGGCTCGACGGTGAACACGTGCTGGTACTTGTTCCGGAAGTACCGCGCCTCGTTGGCGCGCAGCCCGGCGAGCGCGTCCGCCACCGGGGACGACTCGAGGCCGACGGTGGAGACGTTCTCGAAGTCGACGACGTACGGCACGGGTACCTCCGGTGGTGCTAGCGGTGAGGGCAGCCTAACGACCGCCGTACCGCCGGGGTGCCGAGCGCGCGGGCGCACCCGGAGGCCGTCACGCCATTCCGTAGCCCTCGCGGGGCACCGTGAGCGGCGCCGGGGCGACCGGCGCGGCGGGGCGCCGGCGGTGGGCGACGTGGACGAACCACAGCAGCACCGCCACGCCGGCCGTGGCGATCACCAGGTGGACGGTCACGGACGTCGAGCCGTCCCAGGTGGCCTGCAGCAGGACGGCGGCGACGAACGTGCCGACGAACGCCAGCACGGCACGCCCGCGGCGGGGCGCCGACGGGATGCGCCACAGCATCGCCACCACCATGCCGGTCCAGGCGATGTGGCAGGCCGGTGCCAGCAGGCCGCGCAGCAGCAGGGTGCTGTCCACCGCCGCGATGCTCCGGGCGGCGAGCAGCGTCTGGAACCCGTACCCCATCGTCTCCAGGGTGGCGAAGCCCATCCCCGACGCGATGCCGATCACCACGCCGTGGCGCGGGTCGTGGGGTCGCACGACGAGGAACACGAGGAAGGGCACGAGCAGCTTGGCCGACTCCTCGGCCAGCCCGACCGTGGTCATCGGCACGGTGCCGAGCCGCCGCAGGGCGCTGTACTCCAGGATCCCGGCGGTGACGGTGCCCGCGAGACCGCCGACGATTGCGACGAACGTCACCAGCGGGACGCGCACAGGTGGTACGCGACCGCCCTCGACGGCGAACACCAGCACGCTGATCGGCACCGTGATGGCGCCGATCAGCAGGAGCGACGGGAAGAAGTTGATGTTCTGGGTGGCGACCATGGTGCGCAGCACGATCACGTAGGCCACGACGCCCAGCACCAGGATGGCCAGCCACGACCAGCGGCGCAGCGCCGGCGGCGCGGTCCAGCCGCCGGTGGTCATCGGGGTGCGGCCCTCCAGCGGGACAGGGGCGATCCGGTCGTCGTCCGGTGCGGCCACGTCGTCCTCCAGTCGATCGACCGGTGCTCCTGCGTCGAGCGTGGTGACCCGGACGTCGGACGGCAAGCGCTGGCCTGCACAGCGCCCGCGACAGTCGCTCACCCGGTGGCGTAGGCGAGCTCGAGGTGGTCGTGGTGGTCGCCCCAGGTGAGGTCGAGCGACCAGCAGCCGGGGGCGGGCAGGTCGATGGTGGACGGTCCCAGACCGCCCTCGACCGCGCGGGTGGCCGTCATTCCGGTGGCCGTCAGGGTGGCGCGGATCTGCAGGGGTGTCCCGACGGGGGAGGCCACCCGGGGGACCCAGAGGATCTTGTTGTTCCGACCGGCCACCGGCGGGGCCACCAGCGGGTCGTGGGTCGCCCACAGGATCGCGACGATGTCCCCGGCGTCACTGAGCACGTACGGCACGGGGACGTCGGGCGGGGTGAAGCCGCCCCGCGCCCAGGTGGGCAGCGGCACCGGGGAGTAGTCGGTGCGGCAGCCGGCGTCGGACGGAACGGCTGACGCCGCGGCGGACGGCGCGCCGGCGCTGCCCGCCGACGGTGCCGAGGTCGCGGTCGAGGAACCGGCCGGCGGCGTCGGGGACGAGGTGGAGCCGCCGGCGGTGCAGCCGGCGAGCAGGAGCCCGCCCACCAGCAGGCTCGGCAGGAGACTGGACAGGACCACGGACGTCGGCCGTCCCATGACGGGAGGCTACGTCCGTCCCGTCCGGATCTCGATGGGCAGAGCACGCGCGGGGCGCTGCCCGGACTAGCCCAGCCGCGGCAGGGTCTGGTCGTGGAGCAGGACGCCGCGGAACGGGTCGCCGCGCTCGGCGATCCGGTCGAGCACCGTGCGGACGGTGAACGCGTCGGGGCGCAGCCAGTCCTCGTCCAGCTCGTCCCAGGTGATCGGCGTCGACACCGGGGCACCGGCCGCCGGGCGCGGGCTGTACGGAGCGACCAGCGTCTTGTTGATCGCGTTCTGGGTGTAGTCGAGGCGCGCCTTGCCGCCGCGCTCGCGGACCTCCCAGCGCCAGCTGACCAGGTCCGGGATCACCGCGCCGACCGTGCGGGACACCCGCTCCACCCAGTCGCGGGTCTCGTCGAACGACGGTCCCTCCGTGATCGGGATCCACACTTGGATGCCGCGCCGGCCGGTCAGCTTGGGGTAGGCGCGCACCTTGAGGTGGGCGAGGGCGTCCCGGTGCAGGCGAGCCATCGCCAGCAGGTCCTCCCAGCGCGTCGAGGTGCCGGGGTCCAGGTCGACCATCGCGTACGACGGGTTGTGCGGGTGCGACGTCGTCGAGGTCCAGGCGTGCCACTCCAGGCCACCGAAGTTGGCGGCCCAGACGAGGGCGGCGGGCTCGTCGACCACCAGGTACGTCGTCGTCTCGCCCTCGTCGGCCTCCGGGTTGTCCCAGCGGGTCAGCCAGTCGGGGGCGTGGTCGGGCAGCTGCTTGTGCCAGAAGCCCGGCTTGTCGGCGCCCTGCGGGTAGCGGTGCAGGTTGAGCGGCCGGCCGGTGAGGTAGGGGAGCACCACCGGGCCGATCCGGGCGGCGTAACGCAGCAGGTCGCGCTTGGTGACCGGCGGCTCGCCGGCGCGGCCCGGGAACAGCACCTTGTCGAGGTTGGTGACCTTCAGCGCGCGGCCGTGCACGTGCCAGGTGCCGCCGGTGCCGAGGGCGTCGAGCTCGGCGAGCTCGTCGGGCGTGGGGTGGGACAGGTCGACGGTCCGAAGGTCCACCTCGGCCTCCGCGGCGGGGACGCCCGAGCGCCACAGGCGGTCCGGGTCGGCGGCGACCTCGTCGTTGGTGCGGCCCGACAGCACCGAGGTGGGGTGGTCCTCCGCGTCCCAGCCGTCGGACGCGAACTCGTCGTGCTTGTGCAGCAGCAGCCACTGCTCCTTGCCGCCGGTGTCCGCGGCACCCGTGCGGACCAGGACGAACGTGCCGCGCAGCCGCTCGCCGTGCAGCGTGGCGTGCAGCTCGCCGGCGGCGACGGCTGCCACCGGGTCCTCGCCGGGGTTCGGCTCCCACGTGCCGGCGTCCCACACGATCACGTCGCCCCCTCCGTACTGGCCGGCCGGGATCACGCCCTCGAAGTGCTCGTACTCCATCGGGTGGTCCTCGACGTGCACCGCCATCCGCCGGACCCCCGGGTCGAGGGTCGGTCCCTTGGGCACCGCCCAGCTGGCCAGCACGCCGTCCATCTCGAGGCGGAAGTCGTAGTGGAGGCGGCGGGCGCGGTGGCGCTGGACGACGAAGCGGCGGGCGCTGGGCGCCGCGGCATCGGGTGTCGTGGCGGCAGACGCGTCCCGGCTGGTGTCGCCCGACGGCTCCGGCGTCCGGTCGAAGTGCCGCTTGGCGCGGTACCGGCCGAGCCGCTGCTCGGCGTCGTCGTGCGAGTCCGCGTCGTCGTGCGCGCGTGCCATCTGCCTCACCGCCCTGGTCAGCCGGGTTGCGGCACCAGGCTCGCGCCCGAGCCCGTGACCCGCACCCCGACACGTTCGCTGCTGGCACCACCGCACCGGCCCGACCCACCCCGGGTGGACACCGTAAGGTCGCGCCCGGCGCGGACGCAGCCGAGATGAGCACATTCGACGCGAGACGAGCACTTCGGTGTGCCCATCTCGCGTCAAAGTGCCCATCTCGCCCGGGGGCGTGGGGATAGGAGGTGGGGCGCGCGGGGCGGGTGCGCGGTCAGGCGGTGATGCGGCGGGACGGCCACCACATCGACCGGCCCAGCTCCTGGCCGAGCGCGGGCACCAGCAGCGACCGCACCAGCACGGTGTCCAGCAGCACGCCGAACGCGACGATGAACGCCAGCTGCAGCAGGAACAGGATGGGGATCACCGCCAGCGCGGCGAAGGTGGCGGCCAGCACCACGCCGGCGGAGGTGATCACCCCGCCGGTGATCGCCAGGCCGCGCGTCATGCCCGTGCGTGCGCCGGCGTGCAGCGCCTCCTCCCGCACGCGGGTCATGAGGAAGATGTTGTAGTCGATGCCCAGCGCGACCAGGAAGACGAACCCGAACAGGGGCACGGCGGGGTCGGCACCGGGCAGCTTCAGCACGTGGTTGAACACCAGCGCCGAGACGCCGAGGGTCGCGCCGAACGACAGCACCACCGTGCCGACCAGCAGCAACGGGGCGACGACCGCCCGCAGCAGCAGCACCAGGATCACCAGGATCACCACCAGGACCAGCGGGATGATCAGGTTCCGGTCGTGCACCGAGGCGTCGTCGGAGTCGACCGCGGTGGCCGTCGCGCCGCCGACCAGGACGTCGCCGCCCAGCGCGGTGCGCAGCTGGCGCACCGTGCGCTCGGCGGCGGCGGAGTCGGGGGCGTCCTTGAGCGTCGCCTCGAGCAGCACGTCACCGTTCGCCACCGTCGGCGCGGGCGCCGGCGTGCCGGGGATCACCGGCTGCACGCCGTCGGCCGTCACCGGCGCCTGACCGCTCGGCGAGGCGGCGCTCACCACGGCGACGGACTGCACACCGGGCGTGGCCAGCAGCGTCGCGGTGGTCGGCTGCAGCCGGTCCGAGGCGACGATCACCTGCACCGGGCTCCCGGAGCCGCCGGGGAAGTGCTGGGCGAGCTCCTGCTGACCGGTGCGCGCCTCCGAGTGCCCCAGCACCAGGTCGCTCGACGGGACGCCGGACGCCCGCAGCTGCAGCACCCCGGCGCTCGCGGCCAGCAGCACCACCACACCGACCACCCACACGGGCCGGGCACGCCGGACGACGAACCGCGGGACCCGCGCCCACAGGCCGCGCGTCGGCACGGGGTCGGCGCCGGCGGCGTCGGGCGCGTACCGCGGACGGCGCGGCCAGAAGGCGGCCCGGCCCAGCAGCAGGAGCAGCGACGGCAGCAGGGTGAACGCCGCGAGCATCGCGAACACGATGCCGACGGCCGCGATCGGGCCCAGCGCGCGGTTCGACTGCAGGTCGGACAGCAGCAGCATCAGCAGACCGGCGATCACCGTGCCGCCCGAGGCGAGGATCGGCTCGAACGCCCCGCGCAGGGCCGCCCGCGTCGCGTCCCACCGGTGCTCGTGCGCGCGCAGCGCCTCGCGGTAGCGGGAGACGTACAGCAGCGAGTAGTCCGTGGCGGCGCCGATCACCAGGATGAACAGGATCCCCTGGGTCTGACCGCTCAGCGGGAACACCCCGGCCTTGGCGATCCACCACACGGTGAACAGGGCGGCCGTCAGCGCGAACGTGCTGGTCAGCAGCACCACCAGCGGGAGCAGCGGCGACCGGTAGACCACCACCAGGATCACGAGCACGGCCGCCACGGCGACCAGCAGCAGGATGCCGTCGATCCCGCCGAAGGCCGTCACCAGGTCGCCGGTGAACCCCGCCGGTCCCGTGACGTACGCGGTGGTGCCGGACGGCACCAGGCCCGGCAGCGCCGACCGCATGGCGGCGACGGTGTCCGCGACCGCCGCCGACGCCTTGACCGGGACGAACAGCTGGGCCGCGGTGCCGTCCTGGGACACGATCGGCGGGCTCGGCTGGCCCGACACGCCCTGGATGCCGGCCAGGGCCTTCGGCACGGTGGCGAGCTGCGTCTTCTGCGCGTCGGTCAGCGGCGAGCCGGCGGTGACCAGCACCACCGCCGGGATGGTGTCGCCGCCGAGGAACTGCGGCAGCCGCTCCTGCACGCGGGTCGCCTGCGCGCTGGTCGGCAGGTACGCCGTCGGCTCGTTGGACGACACCTCGGCGATCCGGCCGAAGTACGGGCCGCCGACGCCGCCGACGGCCAGCCACACCAGCACCAGCACCACCGGCAGCACGATGCGCAGCGTGCGGGTGCCCCGGCCGGGACCGGTGGTGCGGGCGGACGTCATGCGGGTCTCCTCGGTGATGCCCTGGGCGCCCGATCGGGTGACGGGGCCGGGCGGTGGGGTCGAGCTCGGGGGCGGGGTCGACGTACGGACGCGGGTCATCGGTTCATCCCGATCGCGATGAGGATCAGGGTGACGGCGAACCCCACCAGGTAGTTCACCAGCAGGAACCGCCGCCAGCCACGGTTCGCGGTGCCGGACTCGCTGTCGGGAACCGAGCGGAACGGCCACGCCAGCGCCAGGTACGGGATCACCAGCGGAGCGGCCAGCACCCCCGGGAAGGGCTCGAGCAGCAGCAGCGCCCCGGCCGCCGCCCACAGCGTCAGCGACAGCCGGACCGTCCGGGCCGCACCGAGCACGGTGGCCACCGACCCGATGCCGGCCTCGCGGTCCGGCACCACGTCCTGCACCGCGCCGAACGCCTGCGCCGCGACGCCCCACAGGAAGAACGCCACCAGGGCCACCACCGCCGGACGGCTCCACGCGCCGCCCGCCAGCACCAGGCCGTACACGGCCGGGCTGGTGAAGTGGGTGCTCGACGTCAGCGAGTCCAGCACCGGCCGCTCCTTGAACCGGAGCCCCGGCACCGAGTACGCGGCCACCGCGAACAGCGACACCGCCAGCACCACCCACGACGCCGGCCCGCCCAGCAGCACCAGCGCGACGACGAACGGCACGCACGTCACCACGGCCGCCACCAGCGTGGCCCGGTGCACCCCCGGTTCGAGCAGCGCCCCCTCGACACCGCCCTTGCGGGGGTTCGCCGCGTCGGACGCGTAGTCGAACACGTCGTTGATCCCGTACATCGCCAGGTTGTACGGAACCAGGAAGAAGAGCGTGCCGATCACCCATCGGACGTCCACGTGCCCGCCGGCCAGCAGGTAGGCCGCCCCGAAGGGGTAGGCCGTGTTGACCCAGCTCAGCGGGCGGGACGCCGCCAGCAGCCGCGGCACCAGAGGTGGCAGCAGCGGTCTACGCGTGGTCAGCACGGGTCCTCCTGCGGGTCAGCTCCCACACGGCCGGCAGCAGCACGGCGGCGGCGAGGGGGTAGGAGAAGTCCTCGACGGGCGCGCGGCCGATCGCCAGCCCCGAGGCGTGCAGGCGGGAGTAGTCGTCGACGCCCGCAGCGAGCATCACGTTGTCGAAGACGGCGGTCAGCGCGACCAGCGCCACGGCGGCGACGAGGGTCGGGACGAGGGGGATGCGGCGGCCGGCTCGTCGGGCGGCCACGGTGGCGACCAGGCGCACGACGACGGCGAACGCGACCAGGCCGAGCGCCAGCTGGGGGTACGTCATGGCCGGCCCCCGGCGTGCAGTGCGGCGCTGCGCTCGCCGTGGGCGACCTGCGCACGGCCGGCGCGCACCCCGGTCCGAGCCCCCGCGACCAGCCGCTCCGAGCCGGTGACCAGCACCATCGCCAGGTAGCAGAGGAACGCCAGGAACACCGGTTCCTCCAGCGGCAGCTCCGGCGCCAGCAGCACGCCCGTCATCACCCGGGTGGGCGCCCGGAAGAACAGCCCGTTCGCGATGCCCACCGCGTCGGCCGCGAGCAGCACCACGAGCCCGCTGACCAGCACGATCGCCGCCCGTCGGGCGTCCTGCCACACGAACAGCCGCCAGCGCCGGTCCACCAGCGCGACGCCGGCCGCCGACACGAGCAACGACCCCAGGTACGCGAACCTCATGCCGGCACCCTCGCCGGCACGGGCAGCGGCGCGGCGGTCCGGTCCCCGCGCACCCGCTTGGCCACCAGCTCGGCGCTGATCAGGCACATCGGCACGCCGATGCCCGGGATGGTGCTGGCGCCCGTGAACAGCAGGCCGGACACCCGTCGGGACGCGTTCGGCGACCGGAGGAAGGCGCTCTGCCGCAGCGTGTGCGCCGGCCCCAGCGCGCTGCCGGACCACGACTGCAGGTCGGTGGCGAAGTCGCCAGGGGCGACGGTGCGCCGCACCACCACCCGGTCGGCGAGGTCGTGCGCGCCGGTCCATGTGGCGATCTGCTCGATGGTGCGGTCGACGAACCCCTCGACGCGCTGGTCACCGGCGCCCTCGATCCCGCCGTGCCCGATGCCCGGGTCGGCCGGGACCGGCACGAGGACGAACAGGTTCTCGTGGTCGGCGGGTGCCACCGTCGGGTCGGTGGCGCTCGGCTTGCCGATGTACAACGACGGGTTCGCGGGCAGGCCCCGACCGCGGGACAGAGCGGCGAAACCGCCGTCCCAGTCGTCCGCCAGCAGCAGCGTGTGGTGCGCCAGCTCCGGCAGCCGTCCGCGGACCCCGAGCATCGCCAGCACGGCACCGGGGCCGGGGTCCTTGTGCCGCCACCACCGCTCGTCGTGGTCCCGGTTCGGGGCGTCCAGCAGCATGGTCTGGGTGTGGTGCAGGTCGGCACCGGAGACCACCAGCTCCGCCTCCACCCGGTGCTCCACCCCGAGCCCGTCCCGGTACAGCACGCCGCGAACGGCGCCGTCCTTGACCAGGATCCGGTGCACCCGCGCGCCCGTGACCAGGCGCGCACCGGCGCAGGCCGCCAGGTCGGCGATCGTCTGGATCACCCGGGCGAACCCGCCGTCCGGGTACCGCACGTCGTCGTTCACGTCGAGGTGGCTCATCAGGTGGTACATGCTCGGCACCCGCATGGGCGACCCGCCGAGGAACACCGCGGGGTAGCCGAGCAACCGTCGCACGCGGGAGTCGCTGGTCCGGGTGCGGATCTCGGCGTCCAGCGACCGGGTCAGCAGGCGCGCCAGGCGCGGGAGCCGTCCGAGCAGTGCGGGGTCCAGGAACGGGCCCACCGAGTCGAAGGAGCTGTAGAGGAACTTCTCCAGCGCCAGCCGGTACGTCTCGCCGGCGGAGTCGAAGTACGCGTCCAGGCGGTCGGCCGAGCCGGGATCCAGCGCGGTGAGCGCCGCCCGTGCCTCCGGACCGCCGGCCGGCAGGTCGAACGGCACCGGGTCGCCCTCGAAGTACGCCCGGTACCCGGGGTCGAGCCGGCGAAGGGTCAGCTGCTCGTCGGCGGAGGTGCCCATCAGCCGGTAGAAGTGGTCGAACACCTCGGGCATCAGGTACCAGGACGGTCCGGTGTCGAACCGGAACCCTCCGGACTCCCACGAGCCGGCGCGGCCACCGAGCTGCGGCAACGCCTCGAGCAGCGTCACCTGGTGCCCGTCGGCCGCGAGCAGGGCAGCGGTCGCCAGCCCCGACACGCCGCCGCCGATCACGACGGTGTCCAGCGGCCGGCTCATGACAGCGCCCCGGTGTTCAGCGAGGGCGCGAGCGTCCACCGCAGGGCGAGCGCCAGCTTCACGGGCGCGGGGACGGACACTCGGGTGCTCGCCAGGCGGGAGGCGGGCGTCCGCTCGAGCCGACGCAGCAGCTCGCCGAACAGGGCGGTGGCCACCAGCACCGGGCGGCGGCAGTCGCCGGGCAGGTACCGGACCGCGGCGCGGGCTGCCCGCAGGTCGGCCCGGATGTCGTCGACGACGGCCGTCTTCTGCTCGTCCGTCAGGCCGGAGCCCGACACCCCGGGCAGGTACGAGCGACCCAGCTGCCCGCGGTCGTGCGCCACGTCCCGCAGGAAGTTCACCTTCTGGAAGGCGGCGCCCAGCCGGGCGGCACCCTCGTCGAGCCGCGCTGCGGTCTCCGCCGCCACCGGCCTC
The DNA here is from genome assembly GCF_027923705.1 of Cellulomonas sp. NTE-D12. Classification (NCBI taxonomy): domain Bacteria; kingdom Bacillati; phylum Actinomycetota; class Actinomycetes; order Micrococcales; family Cellulomonadaceae; genus Cellulomonas; species Cellulomonas electrica. The sequence goes on from NZ_AP026442.1 coordinate 760,461, forward strand.
CCAGCCAGGAACACCCGCAGGCACATCAGCCCCACCACCTCGGCAGACCCGTGCACGTACGTCCGGTACTCGGCCTCGTCGAAGGCCACGTGGTCCAGGTCGCGCCGCATCGAGGCGAAGAACGCCCTGGTCAGCGCGGGTTCCATGGCGGCCTCGCGGGCGACCGCCGCGAAGGCGTGCACCACCAGGTTCGCGCTGAACCCCGTCGCCACCGCGCGCTCCGTCTCGCGCTCCAGCTCGTCGAGCACCCGTGCCCGGGCGGCGCGGTCCAGCCCCGCCTCGGCCGCCGTGCCGTCCACGATCTCGTCGGCGATCCGCACCAGCGCGTAGATCGAGGCGATCGCCGCCCGGCACCGGCGGGGGAACAGGCTGGTCGCCAGCCGGAACGACGTGGAGTACCGGCGGATCACCGGTGCCGCGGCCACGCGCGCGGTGCGGTCGTACAGCGCCAGGCCCGTCTGGCGGCTCATGACCGTCGCTCCGCCGCACGCTCCGCCTCGGCGGCGAGCAGCCGGGCCAGGGCGGCCGGCAGGTCGGCGCCGGCGATCAGGGTCAGCGCGGCGTCCCGCTCGTCGTGGACCTCCTGCTCCAGCCGGGCCCGCGCACCGGACGCCTCGAGAGCCGCCCGCAGCACCTCCGCACCGACCTCGTCCAGGTCCTCCCGGCCGAACAGGTGCGCTGCCGCCGACCACTCCGCGGTGCCGCGCGCGTACGCCACCAGCAGGGTCTGCTTGCCCTCCCGCAGGTCGTTCGAGCAGCTCTTGCCGGTCTCCGCCGCGCTGCCGAACACTCCCAGCAGGTCGTCGCGCATCTGGAACACCAGGCCCAGGCGGTGGCCGATCGCGCCGAGGCGGTCGCCGAGCCACTCCGGGGCACCGGCCAGCAGCGCGGCGGCGCGCAGCGGCAGCTCGAGGGAGTAGTGGGCGGTCTTGTCGGCCATCAGCCGGCGGATGTCCGACGGCGCCGGGGCGGCGAGCCCGGCGGCGTACGTCACGTCGGCCAGCTCGCCGGCGGCGGCGCGGTAGACGCTCTCGTCCACCAGCTCGACCAGGGCCGTGCGGCGGGCGTGGTCGAGCTCGAGCCGGGCGGTGATCCGCAGGGCCGACGTCAGCAGCAGGTCCCCGGCGAGCAGCGCCGCCTGCTCACCCCAGCGCCGGGCGGGGTGCTCGGGCAGCCCCTCGGCACGGGCGGCCTGCTCGAACGCACCGACCACGTTCAGCACGCCGCGCCGCTCCACGTCGCCGTCGATCACGTCGTCGTGCACCAGCAGGGCCGTGTGCAGCAGCTCTACCGCGACGGCGAGCTCGACGGCCGGCTCCAGCCGGGTGCCGCCCAGGTGCAGGAACGTCGCGAGCAGCAGGCGGGGCCGCAGCCGCTTGCCGCCCTGCGTCATGGTGCGCACCGCCCGCCACAGCTGCTCGTAGTGCGGCCCGTGCGCCCTGGAACGGCGCAGCGCCTCGTCGAGCACCAGGTCCAGGCGCCGCTCGACCTCCGCCATCGCCGCGGCGAGGTTGGGCAGCACCAGCGGGGCGGCCGGGCGTGCGACGGGCTCGACGAGCGGGGCGGAGGCCGCGAGGTCGTGGGTCATACCGGGTTCTCCCTGGTGAAGTTGTGCAGCTGGTCGATCTGCAGCGCGAACCACGGGCTGAAGGCCCAGGGCGCCAGGTGCACGGCGGCGGACAGGCGGGCGGGGTCGACCCACACCGCCTCCATCACCTCGTCCGGGTGCGGCACGACGAGGGACGACGTGACAGCCGAGAAGACGGGGCACACCTCGTTCTCCACGACGCCCGAGGCGTCCACGGCGAGGTACCGGAAGTCGGGGAGCTCGGCGTGGAGTCCCTCGACCTCCACGCCGAGCTCGAGCCGTCCGTGCCGGCGGACGGCGTCCTCGAGCTGCTCACCCGGCCCCGGGTGACCGCAGAACGAGTTGGTCCACACCCCCGGCCACGTCCGCTTGGACAGCGCCCGACGGGACACGAGCAGCCGCCCGGAGGTGTCGTACAGGTAGCAGGAGAAGGCCAGGTGCAGCGGCGTGTCGGCACCGTGCACCTGCGCCTTGGGCGCCGTGCCGATCGGGGTGCCGTCCTCGGACAGCAGCACGACCTCGTCCATCGTTCGTCTCATTTCGCTAGCCAGGTGAGAAGTAAGGTAGGCGAGATACTTCCATTCGGCTAGTGTTTCTCGCGTGCCGGATGACGAACCGATCACCGAGATCGCCCTCGGCTTCCACGACCCGCGCGTGGTGGACCGGGGTGGGCGGCTGGTGCACACGTCGGGGCTTCCCGATGCGGAGGTGGGTCAGGTGGTCCGGGTGATGGACGCGCTGTTCCGCTGGCGCGAGGCCGAGCAGCGGTCCAGCCGCGCCTCGCGGGCATTCATGCAGCTGGGCGAGACGGACATGAAGGCGCTGCGGTTCGTCATCGTCCGCACCGAGCAGGGGCACCACGTCACCGCCCGGGAGATCGCCGACCACCTGGGCATCTCCAGCGCGTCCACCACCAAGCTGCTCGACCGCCTCGAGGCGGGCGGGCACATCCGGCGCACGCCGCACCCGACCGACCGGCGTGCGATCGCGGTGGTGGTCACCGCCGAGACCCGTCGTGCTGCCGAGCAGACGGTCGGGCGGGAGCACGCGCGCCGGTTCCAGGTCGCAGCCGCGCTGACGCCCGACGAGCGGGAGACGGTGATCCGGTTCCTCGACGCGCTCAGCGCCACCACCACGCCGGACGAGGGGACCGGGGCGGAGGCGGACGGCACCGGACCGCCGGCCGAGGGCTGACCCGCCGGGGTGGCAGCACTGCAGGGCCTGCTCGTCTCCTGCTGACCGGGCGGATCCGACCGGCTGATCCCCCTGGTCGGGGGCTTGCGCCGCTGACCTGCACCGGTCGACGATCGAAGCGCCCGCCGACGGGCTCGCCGACGGTCTCTGTGCGGCAGTCGCGAAGGTGGTCGGCGTGGATCGCAGGGGCGCGTCCGTGCGCACGTTCGGCGTCGAGGAGGAGTTCCTGCTCATCGACCCGCAGTCCGGTTGCGCCGTCCCGGCGGCGCCCCAGGTGCTGGCGGGGGTGGACGACGTGCCGGCCTGGTCCGACGAGTCGGGGGACGACCCGCAACCGGGCGCCCCGCCGACCTGCCCCCGGCGCAGCGAGCTCACCATGGAGCTGCAGCAGCAGATGCTCGAGGTGGCCACGCCACCACGGACCGAGCTGGCCACGCTCGCGGACGATCTGCACCGGCTGCGCCGCACCGCCGATGCCGCCGCGCGCCGAGCCGGGCTCCGGGTGGCGGCCCTCGGCACGTCGCCGCTACCGGCGCGGCCGCGCATCAGCCCGTCGCCGCGGTACCAGGCGATCGGCCGTGCACTCGCCATCGCCTGCGACGAGCAGCTGACCTGCGGCTGCCACGTGCACGTCGCGGTCGGCTCGCCCGACGAGGGCGTCGCGGTGCTGGACCGCATCCGGCCCTGGCTCCCGGTGGTCGCGGCCGTCGCCACCAACTCGCCGTTCTGGAACGGCGTCGACACCGGGTACGCCAGCTACCGGACCCAGTCGTGGAGCCGGTGGCCGGGGACGGGGCCGACGGAGGTGTTCGGCTCGGCCGCTGCGTACCGCCGGCTGGTGGACGACATGATCGGCACGGGCACCCTGCTGGACGAGGGGATGGTCTACTTCGACGCCCGGCTGTCCCGGCGGTACCCGACGGTCGAGGTGCGCGTCGCCGACGTGTGCCTGGACGTGGCGGACGCCGTGCTGGTCGCGGCGCTGTGCCGGGCGCTGGTCGACACGGCGGCCGGCGAGTGGCGCGCCGGTGCTGCGGCGTCGGGCGAGCCCGCCGCGCTGCTGCGGCTGGCGTCCTGGCGGTCCAGCCGGTCCGGCACAGACGGCGACCTGGTGGATCCGCGCACCCACCGGCTCCGTCCGGCCGCCGACGTGCTGGTCGGGCTGGTGGGCCACGTCGAGGCCGCGCTGCACGCCAACGGCGACCTGGACGTGGTGCGCGAGTCGATCCGGCGCGTCGTGGCGCAGGGCACCGGTGCGCGCGCGCAGCGGGAGTCGGTGGCCCGGCACGGCCGGCTGGACGCGATGGTGCTGGAGGCCGTCGAGCGCACCTGCGCGTGAGGTGGGGCCCCGCCCACGCCACCGGTGCGCCCGCTCACTAGGCTGGAGCTGCGCTCCGGCGCAGGCGCCGGGTGCGAGCCGGCCGCTCGACCGACTCACCGATCGCCACAGGCGGGAGGACAGGTCGTGAGCATCTCCAGTGCCGATCAGAAGGAATCGTCCGGGCGGATCGTCGTCGGCGTCGACGGGTCCGCCTCCTCCAAGGCCGCGCTGCAGTGGGCGGTGGCCCAGGGCCGGCTCACGGGGCAGCCGGTCGAGGCGGTGATGTCCTGGGACTACCCGGTGAACTACGCGGTCGCCGCCCTCGGCACGTTCGAGTGGGCCGGCAGCGCGACGCTGGCCCTCGAGAACGCCGTCAAGGACGTGCTCCAGGGCGACGAGGCGGTGCACGTGCGGCAGCGGGTGGAGCAGGGGCACGCGGCACGGGTGCTGCTCGACGCAGCCCGTGACGCGGGGCTCGTCGTGGTCGGCAGCCGCGGGCACGGCGGGTTCACCGGTCTGCTGCTCGGTTCCGTGAGCCAGCACGTGGTCACGCATGCGCACTGCCCGGTGGTCGTGGTGCACGCGCCGGCCGTCACTCACGGGACGACGGAGGCCTGAGGCCCTCGCGGCCGGGCGGCCCTCCGGACCCGGCCGCCACCGGTCGCGGCCGGGTCCGGAGGGCTGATGCCGCTCGGGTGATTCGCCGCTGAGTGCCGCATCCGCGTGCGCTCGCCTGGCTAGGGTCGCGCCATGTCCGCGCCGCAGCCGCCTGTCGCCGAGCTGTCCGACGACGACGTCGTCCGTCTCTTCACCACTCTGACCGTCGGGTTCGCCGGCGGTCTGGTACTCGTCCTGGGGATCGGCGTGCTGTTCCTCGTGCCCGGCGCGCCGCTGGGCACGACGGGTGCCGCCGTCGGCGTCGGGCTCGCGGTCGTGTCGTGGTTCGGCAGCCGCTGGGTCGCGGGGTGGGCAGCCTCGAACGCCGCGCGCAGCGCCCGGCTGCGTTCGCGTGCCTCGAACGGCGAGCAGGCGACCCCGGTCGCGGGCCGCTCCGACGGTGCGAACGGCGTCGCCCGAACCATCGCCTTCATCGGGATCGGCGTCGCAGAGTTTCCCGGGCTCATCGGGCTCGTCATCGGCCTGCAGCTGCACGACATCGGGCCGTTCGTGATCGCGCTGCCGGTCGCGGTGGCCGCGGTGGTCCTCAACGCGTCCGGACCGGGCGCGATGCGGCGGCACCTGCAGCGGGTGCGCTCGGGGCGGACCGACTAGAGGTCGTTGCCGGCGTAGGACTGGTTGAAGCTCTTGTTGGCCAGGGGGAAGTCCGGGACGATCGTGTCCGCAAGCGCGACCGGCAGCGCCGGCCACGTGAAGAACGACGGGTCGACGATCGCGGCCCTGGTCAGCCGGCCGGCGGCGTCCAGCTCGACACGGTGGCACGCGGTGCCGCGCCAGGCCTCGACGAGCGCGAGCCCGTGGGCGGCGGGGGTCGGGACGTCGTCGTCGACCGGCTCTGCGCCGGCTGCGTACTCCGCGCCGGCTGCGTCGTCCGCGGGCGCCCGGAGGTCCGGGGTGGCCGCACCGGTGCCGAGGTGCCCGCCGAGCCTGTCGACGAGGTCGGCGATCAGGGCGGCGCCGACCGCCACCTCGTCGGCGCGCACCGTGAACCGCGCCATCGCGTCGCCGGTCTCGGCCGTGCACACCTGGAACGACGTGCCGAGATCGACGAACGGGTGGTCGCGACGAGCGTCCACGTCCAGCCCGCTGGCCCGCGCGACGTAGCCGAGCACGCCCATCTCGGCAGCCTGCTGGCGGTGCAGCACGGCCGTCCCCGTGAACCGATCCACCAGCACGGCAGTGCCCAGGGCGATGCGGACCAGCTCGGCCACCTCGGCGGCGACGGAGCGGACCAGCTCGACGTCCGGCAGCGCCCGCAACCCGGCCGAGCCGATCCCGATGCCGCCGCGCAGCAGCCGATGCCCGGTGACCAGGGCGTTCGACCGGAGCAGCTGCTCGCGCAGCCGCAGCGTGTGGGTCTGCAGGATGCCGAGGCCGACGTCGTTGGCCATCGCGCCGAGGTCGGCGACGTGGCAGTGCAGCCGCTCGAGCTCCAGCAAAAGCGCGCGCACCAGCCGGTCCTGCTCGCCGACCTCGATGCCGAGCGCGTCCTCCACCGCCATCGCGAACGTCAGCGCGTGCCCCACGGCGGTGTCGCCGCTGATCCGCTCGGTCAGGGGCAGCGCCTGCTCCGGCGTCCGTCCCTGCAGGTGCTTCTCCAGGCCACGGTGGACGAACCACAGTCGGGCCTTCATCCGGACGATGGTCTCCCCGACCACCGAGAACCTGAAGTGACCCGGCTCGATCATCCCGGCGTGCACCGGCCCGACTGGGATCTCGTAGACGCCCTGGCCCTCGACCGGCACGAAGGCGAAGCCGCTCTCGTCCGGACCGAACGCCGGGTCGGTCGCGGCGTCCCCACGCATCGGGTACCAGCCGGCGGGCCAGTGGGCGTGCCGGGTCAGGCGCCGGGGACGCACGTGGTCGCGGGGCTCGATGCCAAAGCCGTCGCGGATGGCGCGCTCGAACCGGCCGGCCGGGAACGAGATCGTGGACAGGGACGGGACCCACGCGTCGTCGCGCGGCACGGCGACGGTCAGCTCGGTGCGCCGGTCGGTGGCCGGGTCGGCGAACGCGTAGACCACGCGGAAGCCGGGGGCGCCGTCGTCGTGCGCGTCGACCAGGGCGAGGCGGTGGCCGGCCGCGAGGTGGGCCTCGACCTGGGCGGGCAGCTCCGCGCGGGTCACGGTGCGGGCGTCGCGCGCCGGGGCGGCCGGGTCCGGTGCAGCGGGGTCGAGTGCAGCGGGGTCGGGTGCGGTGGGGGAGGACGGCTCCACCGGGCTCGTCGGACGAGGCGCGGTCATGACAGCCCCAGCACGGCGGCCGCCCGCGTCAGCACGTCACCGACCGGCGTGGCGACGAACCCGATCACCGCCGTGGTGCCCAGCGCCAGGACCAGCGGCAGCACGGGGCCGCGGTCGGCGCCGTGGGCCTGTGGTGGGGCCGGCGCCGGGGCCAGCGTGGCGACCGCGACCGGCGCCGACCCGTCGGGTGCGGAGGTGGTCGTCGTCGTGCGCTCGTCGTGAACCGCGTGCGCCTGGTCGGGCGGGCGCTGCGCCGGACCGAGCGTCATCGCCGCCGTTGCGCGGACCAGGCCCGCGACCACCACCAGCAGCAGCGCCACGACCAGGGCCATCGCCCAGCCGAGCCCCGCCCGCCAGCCGGCCAGCACGATCGCGACCTCGGAGAAGAACAGCGCGAACGGCGGGAAGCCGAGCAGTGCGGCCATCCCGACGACCAGCGGCACCGCCAGGTCGGCACGGCGGCTCAGCAGGCCGCGGACCTCGGCGATCGTCGTCGTGCCCTCCGATGCCAGCATCCGCCCCGCCACCACGAACAGGCTCGCCTTGGCCAGGCCGTGCCCGATCAGGTGCAGCAGCACCGCGGCCAGCGCCACCGGACCGCCCACGGCGGCCCCCACCGCGAGGACGCCCATGTGCTCGATGCTCGAGTACGCGAGCATCCGCTTGTGGTCCCGCTGCCGCAGGATCAGCGCGCCGGCGACGGCGAGCGAACCGAGGCCGGCCGTCAGCAGCAGTCCCCGCACCAGTCCGGGCCCGATCACCACGGCGGCAATCGCGCGCACCCGCAGGATCGCGTAGAACGCGACGGCCAGCAGCACACCGGACATCAGCCCCGACACCGGCGCCGGCGCCTGGCTGTGGGCGTCCGGCAGCCACGAGTGCATCGGCGCCAGCCCCGCCTTGGTCGCGAACCCCAGCACCGCCAGCCCGGCGGCCACCTTCACCAGCGCGGGGTCCAGCGGCAGCTCACCGCTGACCAGCCGGGTCCAGGACAGGGTCGGCTCGCCGGCGCTGCGGCTCGCGGCGTACAGCAGCACGGTGCCGAGCAGGGCGATCGCGATGCCGACCGAGCCGAGCACCACGTACTTCCATGCCGCCTCGAGGGAGCGGGCGCCGCCGCGGTGGCCCACCAGGAAGGCGGTGGCGATGGTGGTCGCCTCGACGGCCACCCACAGCACCCCGAGGTTGTCCGTGGTGACGGCGATCGCCATCGCACCGAGGAACACGCACACCAGGGCGGCGTAGCGGCGCTCGCTGCGGGTGGCTCCGGACCCGTGCGCGGACGCCGCTGGGGACGTCCGCGGCTCCAGTCCCGCCCAGGTGGCGGTCAGGCCGACGGCGCCGACCACCGTGAGCATCAGGGCGGACAGCGCATCGGCGCGCAGCAGGTCGCCGCCGAGCGTCGGGACGGCACCGCGGTGCCGTAGCAGCGCGACGCCGGTCGCCAGCAGGATCGCGCTGACCAGCACGCCCGACAGGCGGGTGGTCGCCGCGGACAGCGCGGCGAGGGGACGCGCGCCGGGTCGCGGCCCAGCGAGGCTCGGCACGGCCGGTCGCGGTGCGGCGGCCGCCAGCCCCGCGAGGAGGGCCGCAACCGGTGGCAGAAGCAGGAGCAGACCCATCAGTCCCTCAGCTCCGTCATCGAGTCGAGCGTGGTGGACCCGACCTGGGCGTGGATGCGTCGGGACAGCACCGCGAGGATCAGCACCACCAGCAGCACGTCGGACGAGATGCCGAGCTCCACCGCGAACGGCACGCCCGCCGCCGTCAGGAACGCGACGGTCGCGATGCCGTTGTCCAGCACCAGGAAGCCGACCAGCTGCGACATCGCGCGGCGCCGGCCGACCAGCAGCAGGAAGCCGATCAGCACCATCGCGATGCCGACCGGCACGGCGAAGGCGGCCGGGCCGGCGGTCCCCGCGGGGGTCGGCGCACCGGTGTGCTCCGCGACACCCTCCGAGATCGGCCGGCTGACCAGGTACGCGACCGTGGTGAGCAGCGCGACCAGCACCAGGCCGGCCGTCGGGTTGAGGCGTGGACCGTCCTCCCGGGCCGCGTCGCCGGCCTCGATCCCGGCGCGCAGCCGGCGGCCGAGCACCCACGGCAGCAGCCAGCCGCGGAGCGCCAGCACCAGGACGGCGACCAGCAGCAGCTCGGCGCGGGACGTGCCGGGTCCCCCGGACAGGCCGATGGTGGTCGCGAGGGCCGCCAGCGCGACGCCCTGCAGCATCAGCAGGCGCACCTGTGCCGACAGGTCGCGCCGCCAGACCAGCAGCACGGAGGTGACCAGCAGGGCGCCTGCGGTCAGCGCCACCACCTGCGTGGCGACGGACCCGGACGGGGACATGGCGACCTCTCGGACGGCGTTCATGCGGCGGCGCTCATGCGACGGCGGCTCAGGCGACCAGGTACGACGCGGTGACGGCGAGGAAGGCCAGCACGAACGAGCCGGCCAGCAGCTCCGGCACCCGGAACAGGCGCAGCTTGGCCATGCCCACCTCGGCGGTGGCCAGCAGGGCGGCGAGCAGCGCGAGCTTGCCGGCCAGCGCCAGGGTGCCCAGCAGCAGCGGTCCGGCGCCGACCGTCGCCGCGACGCCCCACGGCAGCAGCAGGTTGCCGACCAGCCCCAGCAGCACCGACAGCCGCAGCCACGACGCGAGGTCCACCCAGGCCAGGTCGCGGCCCGACTGCTCCAGCACCATCGCCTCGTGGATCATCGTCAGCTCGAGGTGCGTGGACGGGTTGTCGATCGGCAGCCGTCCCGTCTCGGCGAGCACCACGATGCCCAGCGCCACCACGGCCAGCACGCCGGCGGGGGAGATGATGCCGGCCGGGTGGTCGCGGCGCGCCGCGACGATCAGCGGCAGCGCCGAGCTGCCCACCGGGATGGACAGGGCGTACACCGACACCAGCACGGTCGGCTCCACCAGCGCCGCGATGGTCATGTGCCGGCTGGACCCCATGCCGCCGAACGCCGAGCCGGCGTCGAGCCCCAGCAGCGCGATCGCCACCGTGCCGAGCAGCAGCACGGACACCACCACGAACAGGTCGCCGGGCACCAGCGCGACCGGCACCGCGCCGACCGACGGCACCAGCGCGGCCAGCAGCAGGCTCGAGACGAGCAGCACCAGCGGGGCGGCCACCGTGACGACGCTGGTGCCCGCGGCGCGCAGCGGCGTCTTGGCCAGCAGCTTGCGCAGGTCCCGCCACGGCTGGAGCACGCCGGGGCCGGCGCGGCCCTCGAGCCGAGCCCTCGTCTGGCGCGTCACGCCGATCACCAGGGGCGCGAACGCGACGGCGACCAGCACCTGCACCAGGGCGAGCAGCAGCGCGGTGCCGCTCATACGACCACCACCAGCAGCACCGCGACCAGGGCGGTGAACGAGAACGCGAGGTAGCGGTGGATCGACCCGTTCTGCACCCGGCGGGCGCGGTCGGCCAGGGCGTCCGCAGCGCGGACCAGGGGCCGGTACAGCCGCGCCTCCACCACGTCGTCCACGCGCTGGGCGAAGCGGACGCGCTCCGCCAGGTACGCCGACTCCGCGACGTGGGTGACCACCACGTCCCGGGAGGGCTGCAGCGCGTCGTCGAAGATGCGCATCACCGGCTCGGCGTAGGACGTGGCGTTGTACTGCATGCGGGGGCTGGTGCGGACGCCGCCGCAGCCCCAGCCGAGCACGTCGGTGGTGGCGGGCCGCCGCCGGGCCAGCACCAGCGTGACCACCAGCGCGGGCACCGCGACACCGACACCGAGGCCCAGCAGGGCGACCGGGCTCAGCACCGCGCCCACCCCGCGCAGCTCCACGCCACCCAGGCCCACGGTCCGCACGGCACCGTCCACGCCCGCCGCGGCCGCAAGCACCCGTGCCAGCGGCCCCGGCAGCACCCCGAGGCCGACGACGCCGACCGCGCCGGCCAGCATCGCGACCCGCATGCTCCACGGCCCCTCCTGCGCGCCGAGCACCGCCACCGACCGGGCGCGAGCCAGGAACCCGATGCCGAACGCCTTGACGAAGGTGACCAGCGCCAGCCCCGCGGTCAGCGCCAGTGCGGCGAGCGCCAACGGGATCGCGACGGCCACCACGCGGTCCGCCGGTCGAGCCGAGTGGATCAGCGCCTGCAGCAGCGTCCACTCCGCGACGAACCCGCCGGTCACGGGCAGCGCCGCCGCCCCGAGCGCGCCGATGCCGAACGTCGCCGCCGTCCACGGCATCGCGTGCACCAGGCCGCCGAGCCGGTCCAGGTCCCGTTCACCGGTGGCGCGCAGCACCGCACCGGCCCCGAGGAACAGCGTCGCCTTGAACGCGGCGTGGCTGACCAGCAGCAGCAAGGCCGCCAGCAGTGCGGCGCTCGCGGCACCGGGCACGTGGTGGGTGGTCAGCAGCATCGCGGTGCCGAGGGCGACGGCGACCAGGCCGAGGTTCTCCGACGTCGAGTAGGCGAGCAGCCGCTTGAGGTCGGTGGCGACCCCGGCCTGCAGGATGCCGTACACCGCCGAGACGGCACCCAGGCCGATCAGCAGCACGCCCCACCACGTCGGGCCGCCGGGCAGCAGCCGTACGCCGACCAGCAGCAGGCCGTACGCACCCAGCGACACCATCGCGGCGCTCATCAGGGCGGACGCGTGGCTCGGTGCCTCCGGGTGGGCGCGCGGCAGCCACACGTGCAGCGGCACCAGGCCGGCCTTCGCGGCGAAGCCGACGACGAGCAGGACGAACGCGCCGGTCGCCGCGGCGCCCGTCGGCCGCGCGGCCGCCATCGCGGCGAACTGCGTCGACCCGGTTGCGGCGGAGAGCGCGGCAAACCCGGCGAGGATCAGCACGAGGCTGAGGTGCGTCATCACGGCGTACCAGACGGCCGCGTCGCGCACGGTGGCGCGGTGGGCGTGCTCGGCGAGCACCAGGACGGTCGACGCCGCGGCCATCAGCTCCCAGGCGAGCAGGAAGCCGACGACGTCGCCGGCGGCCGGCACCAGCTGCATGCCGAGCAGGAACAGGGCGAGCGCGGCCCACTGGGTGCGCGACGCCGAGGCGCCGTGCGCGTAGCCGATCGCGTAGACCGAGGCGACCACTCCGACGGCGCCGACCAGCACCATCAGCAGCCCGCCCAACCGGTCGGGCGCCAGCACCATCGGCGGCAGGGGGAGTGCGGTGGCGACGTGCACCGTCACCGTGCGGCCGCCGAGCACCAGCGCGCCCGTCACCGCTCCGGCGGCTCCCAGGGCCGCGCACAGGGCACCCGCCAGCACGTTGCGGACGCGCCCGCGGGTGCCGATCGCCGCCACGACGGCGCACGCCGCCAGCACCACCTGCGCCAGCAGACCCCACGCCACGGCGCTCATCGGCCGGTGACCTGCCGCAGCGCGGCGACGATGTCCGCCGGGGCCGGAGGGCAGCCCGGCACCGACAGGTCGACCGGGACCACGTCGGATGCAGCCCCGACCACGCCGTAGGCGCCGCGGAACATCCCGCAGTCGCGGGCGCAGTCCCCGACGGCCAGCACCACGCGGGGCCGCGGGGTCGCCTCGACGGTCAGCCGCAGCGGCTCGGCCATGTTCCGGGTCACCACGCCGGTGACCAGCACCGCGTCGGCATGCCGCGGGGAGGCGACCAGGCGGGCGCCGTAGCGCTCGGCGTCGTAGACGGGGCCGAAGGCGGCGGCCAGCTCGATCTCGCAGCCGTTGCACGAGCCGGCGTCGACGTGCCGCACCTGGACGCTGCCGCGCAGCTCGCGGGGGAGGTCGCGAGCGGGGAGGTCGTCCGCCGACGCGGTCGGAGAGCCGTCGGCCCCCTGCGCCGACGGCTGCTCCGAGGGTGCGGCGGGCGCCGGCTCGGCGATCCGGCCGGTGCGCCGGATCAGCCGGGCCAGGTCCACCAGGCTCATGCGCGCACGGACCCCTGGTCGGTCGCCGGTGCCGCGCCGTCCTCGAGCTCCGCCTTGAGGTTCTGCTGCTCGGTCAGCAGGTCCGCCAGCAGCCGCCGGGCGATGCGCAGCAGCTCCGACACCGCCGGCAGGCTGGCGGCGTAGACCACCTCGCCACCCTCGCGCCGCTGGCTGACCAGGCCGGCCCGGCGCAGCACCGCGAGCTGCTGCGACAGGTTGGACTGCTCGATGTCGATGCTGGCCAGCAGCTCGTGCACAGGGCGGTCGCGCTCGGCAAGCAGCTCCAGCACGCGGATCCGTGCGGGGTGCCCGAGGGTGCGGAACAGCTCGGCCTTGACCTTGTAGAGCTCGCTCACGGCACCTCCTCGCTCGGGCGACGGCTGGACGACTCGCGCACGTTAGCAGAACAAAGAATCTTCAAGTCGCCTCGTCTCAGCAGTCCGCGTATCCACGTCAGCACCGGCCGGCTCCTTCCGAGCACCTGGACATCCGCTGCCAGGAGGCGTGCCGGTCGCGCCGGCACCGTCGCGGAGGACGGTTCCCATGCCCCTGTCCATGCAGGCCATCTCGATCATCGGGCGGCTGCACCCCGAGATCTTCGACATCCTCGGCACGCCGACCGCCGCGGTCGGCCGCTACCGCTCCCGCTTCGACCAGGTCGCGCTCAACCCCCAGCCGCTGCCTCCGGGACCGCCGGAGGCCCTGGTCACGGGCGTGCGCGCCGCCGCCGAGCTGGTGCGGCTGGCGTCCACGGCGCACCAGCTCGGGGTCGCCTTCGACGCCGACCCCGACGACTGGTGCGGCACCCCGCCGCACGTCCCGATCCCGTGGCCGTACCCGCCGATCACGCAGGACCCCGACCCGCACCCGTGGCTGGTCTACAACCTCGGCGTCGCGCTGGGGCTGGAGCTGTCGGCGTCCGTCTGGTCCGGGCTGCGCTCCGAGGCGGCGCTGAACGCCGTCCACGACGGGGCGCTCTCCTACGCGCAGAAGGCGGGGGAGCAGTCCCGGACGCTGTAGGGACGGCGGGCGGTGGCGCGGCGGCACGAGCCGCGTCACCACCGGCGTCGCCGGGGCCATCCCGAGGGGCGCTCGCTGCCGCCTGCGGGTGAGCGTGGGCGGCGATCGTTACCGTGCGCGCATGGCTGACGAGCTTCCGGAGCTGGTGGTCGCCGACCAGCAGGCGTGGCACGCGTGGCTCGCCGAGCACGCGGACGACGGGCGGGGCGTGTGGCTGGTGCTCGCGAAGAAGGGCAGCACCGCGCCGACGAGCCTGACCTACGACCAGGCGCTGGACGAGGCGCTGTGCCAGGGCTGGATCGACGGCCAGCTCAGACGGCGGGACGCCGCGACGTACCAGCAGCGGTTCACCCCACGCCTCGCCCGTAGCCCGTGGTCCCGGCGGAACACCACCCTGGTCGCCCGCCTGCTCGAGGAAGGCCGGATGCGACCGCGCGGGCTCGCCGAGGTGGAGCGGGCACGTGCCGACGGACGCTGGGACGCGGCGTACGCCGGTGCCGCCGGCAGCGAGGTCCCGCCAGACCTCGCGGCTGCGCTGGCGGCCGACCCCGACGCCGCACGCACCTTTGCCGGGCTGAGCAGCCAGAACCGCTTCGCGATCCTCTACCGCCTGGGCGCGGCCAAGCGCGCCGAGACGCGCGAGCGCCGCATCCGTGAGTTCGTCGCGATGCTCGCCCGCGGCGAGACGCCCCACCCGCAGGGGCGACGTGTCGGGGAGGCCAGCGCCGGCGCCCAGGACTGAGGCTGCCGGCCTCAGCCCACGCGGAACCGCTCGACGAGCCGGTCCATCAGCGCGTCCACGCGCTCGTCGACCACCCGGCGCGCCGGGTCCTCGTCGTGCCAGGCGACGATCTCGCGCGCACCCTGCTCGAACGGCACGGTGGTGACGAAGTCCGGCACCAGCGACCGCAGCTTGGACGTGTCGAACACGGACGACCACGTCTTGTCGCCCAGCAGCGACGCGCCCCACTCGGGGTCCACGGCGGCGATCTGGTCCGACGGCACGTGCACGATGCGCGCCTCGGTGCCGGCCGCCGTCGCGAGCGCCTGCGCGATCTGGTCCCAGGTCAGCACGTCGTCACCGGTGATGGTGAACGCCTCGCCCAGCGTGCGGGTGTGCCCCAGCAGGGGGACGAACCCACGGGCGAAGTCGGTGTGGTGCGTCAGGGTCCACAGCGACGAGCCGTCACCGTGCACCACCACCTCCTGGCCCCGGCGCATGCGCTCGACGAAGGTCCAGCCGCCGTCCATCGGCACCAGCGTGCGGTCGTACGTGTGCGACGGGCGGATCACCGTCACGGGGAAGCCGCGGTCCCGGTAGGCCTGAGTCAGCACGTCCTCGCACGCGATCTTGTTGCGGCTGTACTCCCAGTGCGGGTTGCGCAGCGGTGTGGACTCCCGGATCGGCAGGCGCAGGGCCGGCGTCTGGTAGGCCGACGCCGAGCTGATGAAGACGTACTGACCGGTGCGACCCTCGAACAGGTCGATGTCGGTGCGGACGTGCTCCGGGGTGAAGGCCACCCAGTCGACCACCGCGTCGAACTGCCGGTCGCCGAGCGCGTCGCGCACCGACTGCGGGTCGCGGATGTCCGCCACCACCGACTCGACGCCCTCCGGCAGCGGCCGCCGGCCCGTCCCGCGGTTCAGCACCGCCAGCTCGACGCCGCGGGCGACGGCCAGCTCGGTGCAGGCGGAGCTGATGACGCCGGTGCCGCCGACGAACAGGACGCGCAGCGCTGACATAGGGCTCTCCTCAGGGATGGTGACCGGTCCGGTCGACGCCTCGACGGCTCAGAACCTCGACGGCTCGGGACCAGTCTCCCGTACCTGCCGTGGCGCGCAGCCCGGCGTCAGTCGCGCTCCAGGCGCGTCACGCCCCGGCCGGGGTGCCACGACTCGACCGCCAGCCGCGTCCCCGTCTGGTCCATGCCCGTCCAGACGACCTCCAGCACGTCCGCGCGGAACAGGTCTCCCGGCAGGCCGTCGTCGGGCAGCGGACCCTCGTACACCGCCCGACCGGCGATCTTCGCCTCGCCCACCCAGCCCGCGGGACTCTCGCCCGGAGGGTCGATCGTCGGACCGTGCAGCGCGAAGCGCGGGTCCCGGCGCAGGTCGGCGCTCTTCAGGGAGCCCGGCATCGAGCCGAACCTCAGC
Organism: Cellulomonas sp. NTE-D12; assembly: GCF_027923705.1. NCBI lineage: Bacteria > Bacillati > Actinomycetota > Actinomycetes > Micrococcales > Cellulomonadaceae > Cellulomonas > Cellulomonas electrica. The sequence goes on from NZ_AP026442.1 coordinate 776,542, forward strand.
TCACCGCCCTCGAACCAGCACTCGATGCCGCTGATCCGTGGGGACCCGTCGGCCCGCAGCGTCGCGATCGTCTTGTGCCGGCGCGCGCCCGTCGCCGTGTCCAGCGCCGCCCGCGCGCGGGCCGCCAGGGCCGGCGCCTGCTTCTCGATCTCGCTCCAGCTCGCCATCCCGGCAGCATGCCCGCGACCACCGACACGCCCCGACGCGCACCGTCGCGCGTCCCCGCGACCTGTCCGGGCGTCCGTCAGCGCGCGGCCCGCCCCGGTCCGACCTCAGCGCCCGGCCCGCCCCGGCCCGGTTTCAGCGTCCGGCCCGCCCCGGCCGCGGAAGCGGCGCGATCGCCGTGTTCTGCAGGTGCTCGTAGACCACCGACGTGCGCACGTCGGCCACCTCGGGCCGCTCGGTCAGCCGGTCGATGACGAAGGCGTACAGGCTCTCGTTGTCCGGCACGGCCACGTGCACGATGAAGTCCTCGGTGCCCGTGGTGACGAACACGCCCAGGGTGTCCGGCAGGCGGCTCACCCAGTCCCGGAACGCCTCGATGTTGCGGCGCGACGGCGGCCGGATGCGGACGGCGATCAGCGCCTGCACGCCGCGGCCGATCGCCGCGAGGTCCACGTCGAGGGTCGCGCCACGGATCACGCCGCGCTCGCGCAGCGCACGGGTGCGGTCCAGGGCGGTGGTCGGGGCGACGCCCACCATCGCGGCGACCTCCCGGTTGGTGCGCCGTGCATCGGACTGCAGCGCGGCCAGGATCGCCGTATCAAGTTCGTCCAGGTGCGGCTGTAGCGTCACCTGGCCGAGAGTAGTACGGATCACTCGCTCGCATGGCGTACATCTGCATACGCTTCGACGCCATGAGTGCAGATGCATCGGACGAGCAGCACATCACCGTCGGCTTCCGTCCTGGGGAGATCGACACCGCCGCCCCTACGCGGGCGGCCCGTCTCAAGTGGGTGATCGTCGTGGACGGGGCCCTCCCGGCAGGGCGCGCCGTGAACGCCGCCGCCTGTGTCGCAGCGGCCACCTCGCCGGCGGTCACCGGGCTGCTCGGCGGCCCCGCGGTGGACGCGGCGGGGTCCGAGCACGTCGGGCTGCCCTGGGCGGGGTGCTCCGTGCTGGCCGCCGACGGCGCGGCGCTGGTCCGCATCCGCGAGCGAGCGGCCGCGTCGCCGGACGTCTTCGTGGCCGACATGCCGGTGAGCGCCCAGCTGACCCGGGTGTACGACGAGTACCTCGAGGTCGTCGCCGCCCAGGCGTCGGAGGACATCGTCTACGCCGCCGTGGGCCTGGTCGGCCCGCGGAACCGCGTCGACCGCATCGTCGGCCGGCTGCCGCTGCTCTGAGCGAACGCCAGGCGGGCGCTTGCTGTGCATCGGCGACCTGCGGGAATGCACCGGCAGCCGGCCCGGTTGGCGCGAGTCGTGACAACTCTCGGACTCATCGGCTCCGGCCACATCGGTTCCCAGCTCGCCCGTCTCGCCGTCCGCAACGGCTACGACGTCGTCCTCAGCAACTCCCGTGGCCCGGCCTCGCTGGCCGGCCTGGTGCAGGAGCTCGGCCCGCAGGCCCGCGCCGGCACTCCGGACGAGGCGGCGGCCGCCGGAGACCTGGTCGTGGTGACCATCCCGCTGCACGCGCTCGACACCGTCCCGGTCGAGCCGCTGGCCGGCAAGGTGGTGATCGACACGAACAACTACTACCCGCAGCGCGACGGTCAGATCGCCGAGCTGGACGACGAGTCCACCACCGTCTCGGAGCTGCTGGCCCGGCACCTTCCCCAGTCCCAGGTGGTGAAGGCGTTCAACCACATTCTCGCCTCGGAGCTGACCACCGACGGCTCGCCCGCCGGCACGCCCGGCCGGCGTGCTCTGGTGGTCGCCGGTGACGACGAGGCCGCGCGGCGGCGGGTGATCGACCTGCTCGACGAGTTCGGCTTCGACACCGTCGAGCTCGACTCGCTGGCCGAGGGCTGGCGCATCCAGCGGGACACCCCCGGCTACGGGGCACGCCGGGACGCCGCGCAGCTGCGCGCGGACCTGGCCGCCGCCAAGCGCTACCGGGACATGTGACCCGGCGCTGACAGCAGCCCGCTGGCAGCAGCCCGCTCACAGCAGCCTGACGTGACGACGCCCGGTACCGAGAAGCTCGGTACCGGGCGCCGCGTCGTGCGGCCAGCTGCTACTGGCGAGTCTCCTGGACGTTCTCCTTGGCCTGCACGGCCTCGTCCTTCAGGTCGGATGCCGCCTGGCTGCCGTGCTCCCTCAGCTGTCCGGCCGCCTGCGTCGCCGCGTCCTTGACGGCCTGACCGGCCTCGAGCGCCGGGTCCTTGAGGTGCTGCGCCACCTCGCTGGCCGTGGCCTTGGCCTCCTCGGTCAGGTCCGCGGCCTGCTCCTTGACGGCGAGCGCCGCGCGCTGCTCCGGCTTGGTCGCGGGCACCAGGGAGGACGCGAGCCAGCCGACCCCGAAGGCGATCAGGCCGGCGGCCAGCGGGTTGCCCTCCGTCTGGCGGGCCACCGTGTGCGGCAGGCCGGTGACGGCGTCGCCGGCCGACGAGAGCGCGTCGCCGGACGACGAGGACACGTCCCCAGCGGTGTCGCTCACCTTGTGGGCGGCGTCGCGGGCGGTCCCCATCACGCGGGACTTCAGCGACGTGGCGCCGGCACGCACCCTGGTGGCCTGCCGGTGCGCGATGCTGCCGGGGCTCACCTTGTCGCCGAGTGCGTCGACGTCGTAGCTGAGCTCGGCGCGGGTGCGCTCGATGTCCGCGCGGATGCGGTCCGGGTCGTTGGTGGTCATCGGTTCTTCTCCTCGTGTCCGGCGAGAGCGTTCGGGATCTTCTTGGCCGTGTCGGTGGTCTGCTGCAGACCCGACATGCGGCGCAGCTCGGCGCGGCCGCGGGCCGCGAGCACCGCGCCGATCACCGCCCAGATGACGGCGACCACCACGGCGGCCCAGCCGTGGCCCATCGCGGAGCCGAGGCCCCACCACAGCGCGATCGACAGGAACAGCAGCACCATGTGGCCGGCGACGCCGGCGCCGGCGAACATGCCCGCGCCCTTGCCCGCGTTCTTCGCCGACTGCTGGAGCTCGGCGCGGGCGAGGGCGACCTCCTGGCGCATGAGCGTAGAGACGTCCCGGGTGATGTCCGACAGCAGGTCGCCGAGCGACGGGGCTGCGGTCGCCTCGGCCTCGGCGCGGGCCTGGGCGGCCTCAGCCTGAGCCTGCGCCGCGGCCTCGTCCAGGTTCATCGCCAGCCCTCCTCGTTCCGGGCCTGAGCCGCCGGGTCGACGGTGGGGTCGGTCGCCCGGTCCGCGCGCAGCGGCGCGTCGAGCGGGTCGGCCGTCTCCTCGGCGCCCGTGCCGTAGCCGGCCTCGTCGTAGCCGCGCTGGTCGTAGGTGGTCCGCTCGTCGCCCGACTCGTCATGGCCCGCCGCGTCGAGCGGGCCGCCGCTCGCCGCCGGTGCGGTCTCGTACGCCGTCGTCCCCAGGTCGGTGACGCCCGACCCGTAGCCGGCCGCGTACCCCGCGCCCTGCCCGTGGCCCGCGCCCTGCCCGTGGCCCGCGCCCTGCCCGTACCCGGCGCCCGCCTGCTCCACGCCGGTGGGCGGCCAGGCGGTGACCCGCTCCGGCACACCGGCCGCGCGGTGGCTGGGGGACGTGCGGCCGGCCGAGCCGCTCGTGGTGCCGCCGCCGGGCTCGTCCGCGTCCTTCAGACCGCGCGTCAGCCGACCCGCGAGCACGCCGGCGCCGGCCGCGATGGCCAGGAAGGCGCCGGGACGACGACGGGCGAACTCCTTGACCTCGTCGAGCACGCTGCCCGGCTCGCGGTCCTCGAACCACTGCGCCAGGTCGTTGGTACGCGACGCGACCTGCCGCGCCACGTCGGAGGCCAGGCCGCCTTCGGTGGAGCTGTCGGCCATCGAGCCGAGCTCCTGCCCGAAGCTGCGCAGCCCGCCGGCCAGGCGCTGCTGCTGCTCGTACGCCTGCGCCGTCAGCTCCACGCGCGCCTCGTCCATCAGGTCGCGCGCCTGCCGGGTGGCCTCGCCGGCCACCGACTTCGCCTGGTCCACGCCCTCGCCGACCAGGTTGCTGCCCTTCTCCTTCGCCGAGCTCGCGACGCCCATCGCCTCGTCCCTCGCGACGGCCGCCGTCTCGCCGCCGGCGCTGCCCGTCTCGCCGGAAGAGGCGACGGACGGCAGCTGGGTGGTGGGCTGGTCGTCGGCGGGCCAGCTGCCGCCGGACGACGCTCCCGTGCCCGGGGTCCCGTAGTCGTACGTCATGACATCTCCTCGCAGGTGGGCGAGGGCGCGCCGTAGGGACGGCCGTGCCCTCGATCGGTCGTGGAGGGGCTCGACGGAGGTGTCCGCGCGCTCGGCGGCGCGCCGTGTCCGTGAACCACCGGGCCGTCGACGGCTTTCCTGCGCCGACGCCCGCACCCCCGGCGGGGACGCCGGCTGGTCGTTTCACGGTAGGCACGAGCGTGTCGAGCCCGCCACCGGAACGGGGCACAGCCGGACGACCTCGCCGCCGTCGCATGGACAGGCCCGCAGACGGGTGGCGGGCCGGGCCGCCGGGCCGCACTGTGGTGCGATGCCGCCGCTCGCCGACGCCGACGACAGCCGCTGCCAGCCGTTGGCCGCGCTGAGCGCCGCGCTGCACGAGCGCGCCGCGGTGGAGCCGGCGCTGCAGGCGTGGGCCGCCGCGGTGCCGGCCTTCCTCCGGGTCCGGGTCGAGGTGCGGCTGCGACTGACGTGTCGGGACGGGCGCGTGGTGCAGGTGAGCAGCGGCGGTGACGAGCGGCGGTCGGCGGGCGAGCGCGGCGGAGACGGCTCGACGGTGGGAACCGAGCTGGCGCCGCACCCCGGCTGGCTGGTCGACGAGGCCCTGGGGGGCGCGGCGGCGCTCGCACCGCCCGGCTACCCCGCGGGTGCGGTCCTGGGTGGGCCGGTGGTCGGCGGTGGTGCGCTGCTGGTGATGCTGCTCGGCACCTCACCGGTGGACTGGGACCACGGCCTGGGCACGGTGGCGCGGGCCGCGGTCGACGACCTGCGGGCGGTGCTGGGCCTGGCCGTCGGCCTGGAGGAGGCGGTGCTGTCCGCCCAGGACGCGGACGCGGTGCTCCGCTCCCGCGCCGTGATCGACCAGGCGGTCGGCGTGGTGATGGCGCACCACGGCTGCGGTGCGGATCAGGCGATGGAGCGGCTGCGGCGGGCCTCGCAGCGCAGCGGCGTACCGCTGGCGAGGCTGGCCGCCCGGCTGCTCACGGACGTGTCGGGCAGCCCGCCCGCGGAGCCCGGAGGGTTCGAGATGCGACGCGCGGCGTCGGCCTGAACCGGACGCTCGGCGGACGGCCCGCGGCGTCCAGCGGTGGAGGGCCTGCCAGCGGGGGACGGCACACCCCCGACGTCTGCCGCGGTCAGCCTCGCGGGCGGTACGGCCCGGTGCTCGCGCGGACCTGCAGCGTGGTGCCGACCACCACGTGCTCGCGCGACACGTCGACGTGGTCGCGCACCTGCGCCAGCAGCAGGCGCACCAGCTCCGACCCGATGGTGCGGAAGTCCTGGCGCACCGTGGTCAGCGGCGGCCAGAGGAACTCGGTGAGCGCCGCGTCGTCGAACCCGACCACCGAGACGTCCTCCGGCACGCGCACCCCACGCTCGTGCAGCGCTCGCATCAGGCCGGCGGCCATCTCGTCGTTCGCGCTGTAGACGGCCGTGACGGACGGGTCGTCGGCGATCTGCGCGCCGAGGGCGTAGCCGGACTGCGGCGTCCAGTCACCGCGGAGCACGGGCGGCACCGGCCGGCCGGCACGGCGCAGCGTCTCCTGCCAGGTCTCCTCGCGCTGCACGGCGGGCGCGGAGTCCGCCGGTCCGGCGATGTGGTGCACCGTCGGGTGGCCCAGGCCGAGCAGGTGCTCGACCGCCGAGCGCGAGCCGCCGATCTGGTCCGACCCGACGGCGGCGTGGTGCCCGACGAACCGCGAGTCGGAGACCACCACCGGCATGCCGGGCGGCAGGGCGAGGTCGGTGGGGGTCGCCACCTCCGCTCGGATGACGATGAGACCGTCGACCGCCTGGTGCCGCAGGCGCGTCGCGGCCTCCGACACGTCGGCGGGGGAGACCACGTCGACCAGGGCGACCGTGTAGCCCTCGGCACGGGCGGCCTCGACGACCCCTTCGATGGTCCGCGACTCGCCGGTGCGGGCGAACCGGTGCGCGACCAGGCCGATCGTCTCGAAGCTGCCGTTGCGCAGCGCCCGGGCCGCTGTGTTGGGCGCGTAGCCGAGCATGGCCATGGCGGACTGCACGCGTTCGCGGGTCGCGGGGCGCACGGCGTCCGACCCGTTGGCGACGCGCGAGACGGTGATCGGGGCGACGCCGGCGAGGCGCGCGACGTCGCCGATGGACGCCCGCGGCGGCTGCGGTGCGCCGGCTGCCCCCTGAGGACCTGCGGCCATGCCGGGAGCATAGCCATGGTGACGTGCGCATCGCCGTTCCGGGGAGGGTGAGTCCGACGAAGCCGTTATCGCACCGTGACCGCAAGGGGGTTGCAGATGACAACGTGACCATCTAGGTTCGACCTCGCTTGGTAACGTCACCAATGTCGGTGACCGGCAGACCGGAGACAAAGGTGTCAGCAGCTGTCGTCCTCACGGACGTGGGCCCCGCGACGTCCCTGCCCCGCAGGCGGCGCTCCCTCGCGGGGCTGTGGTTCGTCGTCCCGTTCCTCGCGGTGTTCCTGTTCGTGCTCGTGGTGCCGGTGCTCTACTCGCTCTACCTGTCCGTGTTCCAGGACAAGCTGATCGGCGGCCGCAGCTTCGTCGGGCTCGCCAACTACTCGCAGCTGTTCTCCGACCCGAAGTTCTGGGACGGGCTCGGCCGGGTGGCGCTGTTCCTCGCGGTGCAGGTGCCGGTGATGCTGGGCCTGGCCCTGGTCGCCGCACTGGCGATCGACTCCGGCCGGCTGCACGGGGCGCCGTTCTTCCGCATGTCCGTGTTCCTGCCGTACGCGGTGCCCGGCGTCGTCGCCGTGCTCATGTGGGGCTTCATGTACGGCGACCAGTTCGGCCTGGCCGGGAACATCAACAAGCTGGTGGGCCACGAGCTGCTCACCCCGCTGAGCCCGCAGTGGATCCTCGTCGCGATCGGCAACATCGTGACCTGGGAGTTCGTGGGCTACAACATGCTGATCTTCTACTCGGCGCTGCGCTCGGTGCCGTCCGACCTCTACGAGGCCGCGGCGATCGACGGCGCCGGCGCCTGGCGCGTCGTGTTCAGCATCAAGCTGCCGGCGCTCCGGCAGGCGATCGTCATCGCGACGATCTTCTCGATCATCGGCTCGTTCCAGCTGTTCAACGAGCCCAACATCCTGCGCACGCTGATCCCGTCGGTGATCGCGACCTACTTCACGCCGAACATGTACGCGTACAACCTGTCCTTCGCGGGGCAGCAGTACGCATACGCGGCGACCCTCGCGATCGTCATGGGGGTGGTCACCGCGGTGATCGCCTACGTGGTCCAGCTGCGCGGCTCCCGGGAGGCGAACCGCTGATGGCCACCACGACGATCGACCCCACGGCACCCCGGACGGCCGGCACCGACGCCGGCTCGGCCCGCGCGCGGCGCGCCCGCCGGTCCCGCGCGGCGGGCCCCTTCGGCGGTCCGTCCGTCCGGCTGACGCTGGTGATGGTGCTGTTCGCGCTCTACGCGCTGGCGCCGCTGGCCTGGCTGGTGATCAACGCCAGCAAGACGCAGCAGTCGATGTTCGACTCGTTCGGCCTGTGGTTCGCCGGCAGGTTCGCGCTGCTGGACAACCTGCACCAGGTGCTGACGTACGACGGCGGCATCTACGTGCGCTGGCTCGCCAACACGATCCTGTACGTGGTGGTCGGGGCCGGCGGCGCGACGGTGCTGGCGACGCTGGCCGGGTACGGGCTGGCCAAGTACGACTTCCCCGGCAAGCGGGCGGTGTTCGCCACGGTGCTCGGCGCCATCGCGATCCCCGGGACCGCGCTCGCGGTGCCGACGTTCCTCATGTTCAGCCAGCTGCACCTGACCAACACGATCTGGGCGGTGATCGTCCCGTCGCTGGTCTCGCCGTTCGGGCTCTACCTCGTCTGGGTCTACGCGCTCGACGCCGTGCCGACCGAGATCCTCGAGGCCGCCCGGATCGACGGCTCCGGCGAGCTGCGCACGTTCCTGACGATCGGGCTGCGGCTGCTGACACCGGGTGTGGTGACCGTCGCGCTGTTCGCGGTGGTGGCCACCTGGAACAACTACTTCCTGCCGCTGATCATGCTCAACGACCCGAACCTGTTCCCGCTGACCATCGGCCTGCAGCAGTGGAACCTCCGGGCCACCGGCGTCAACGCGACGCCGATCTACAACCTGGTGATCTCGGGGTCGCTGCTGGCCATCGTCCCGGTCGTCGCGATCTTCCTGGCCCTGCAGCGCTACTGGCAGTCGGGCCTGGCCGCCGGGAGCGTCAAGGCCTGACCTGTCGCGAACCCGTCACGACCGCACGGTGCCCGACCCCCGGTCCTCGTGCGGCCGCACCTTCCCGCAACCCCGTCCCCGCAACCCCCTCCCGCAAGTCCCGCACGTCCCCTCGCACGACGATGTGAAAGGAAGTGTCATGTCCCTGCACCCCCGTCGCCGCCTGCGCGGCGCAGCCGTCCTCGCGGCTGGTGTCGTGGTCGGCCTCGCACTGGCCGCCTGCTCCTCCTCCGGTGGTTCGTCCGGCGGCAGCACGTCCGCCGGTGGCGCCGCTGGCGGCTCGGCCGCGCTGGACGCCGCCCTCTCCAAGGGTGGCGAGCTCACCTACTGGACGTGGACGCCGTCCGCCAAGGCGCAGGTCGCCGCCTTCGAGCAGGCGTACCCGAACGTCAAGGTGAACCTGGTGGACACCGGCGGTGCCGGCGACAACAACACCAAGCTGCAGAACGCGATCAAGGCAGGTTCCGGTGCGCCGGACGTGGTGCAGGTCGAGTACCAGTCGCTGCTGCAGTTCGTGCTGCCCAAGGACCTGGTCGACCTGACCAAGTACGGCTTCGGGGACCTGAAGAGCAAGTACTCGGCGTCGACGTGGGGCGCGGTCACCGGCGCCAACGGCATCTGGGGTCTGCCCCAGGACTCCGGACCGATGGCCCTCTTCTACAACAAGACGGTGTTCGACAAGTACGGCCTCACCGTGCCGAAGACGTGGGACGACTACATCGCCGAGGCGAAGAAGCTGCACGCGGCGGACCCGACCAAGTTCTTCGTCAACGACACCGGTGACGCGGGCATGACCACGTCGCTCATCTGGCAGGCCGGTGGCCGTCCGTTCAAGTCGGACGGCGAGAAGGTCTCCATCAACCTGCAGGACCCGGGCAGCAAGAAGTTCGCGGACATGTGGAACCAGCTCAACGAGGGTGGCCTGCTGGGCAACATCCCCGGCTGGAGCGACCAGTGGTTCAAGGCACTGGGTGACGGCACCATCGCCACGCTGGTCACCGGCGGCTGGATGCCCGGTGTGTTCGAGGCCAGCGTCCCGGCCGGCAAGGGCCAGTGGCGGGTGGCGCCGATGCCGACGTTCGGCAGCGACACCGCGACCGCGGAGAACGGCGGCTCGACGGAGGTCGTGGTCAAGCAGTCCAAGAACCCTGAGCTCGCCGCGGCGTTCCTGCGCTGGCTGAACTCCGACCCGGCCTCGGTGAAGGTGTTCCTCGCCTCCGGCGGCTTCCCGGCCACCACGGCGGACCTCGAGTCGGCCGACTTCCAGGGCAAGACCGACGACTACTTCGGTGGCCAGCAGGTCAACAAGGTGATCGTCGACTCGTCGAAGAACGTCGGCACCGGCTGGCAGTACCTGCCGTGGCAGTCGTACGCGAACAGCATCTTCAGCGACACCGTCGGCAAGGCGTTCCTGAACAAGTCCGACATCAACGAGGGCCTCAAGGCCTGGCAGGACCAGAACGTCACCTACGGCAAGGCGCAGGGCTTCACGGTGACGGCCGGCTGACCCGAGTCCGACCGGCGGGGGTGGGCCGGCTTCTCGGCCCACCCCCGCGCCCGTCCTTGATCAACTCCCCTCCAGCGACGGAGCACCCGTGCCCACGTTCACCATCGGCGACGCCGACTTCCTGCTCGACGGCAGCCCCGTCCGGCTGCTGTCCGGCGCGCTGCACTACCCCCGGATCCACCCGGGGCAGTGGCGGGACCGCATCGTCAAGGCCCGTCAGCTGGGGCTGAACACCATCGAGACCTACGTCTTCTGGAACGAGCACAGCCCCGAGCCGGACGTGTTCGACACCTCCGGCCGCCTCGACCTGGTGCGGTTCCTGCAGCTGGTCGCCGACGAGGGCATGCACGCGATCGTCCGGCCGGGGCCGTACGCCTGCGCCGAGTGGGACAACGGCGGCCTGCCGGCGTGGCTGACGTCGGACCCGCAGGTGGGCCTGCGCCGGTCCGAGCCGCACTACCTGAAGGCCGTCACCGAGTACCTGATCCGGGTGTACGACCTGGTCGCGCCGCTGCAGGTCGACCGAGGCGGCCCGGTGGTGCTGGTGCAGGTGGAGAACGAGTACGGCGCCTACGGGGACGACGCGGCCTACCTGCAGGCGCTGGTGGACGTGACCCGCGACGCCGGGATCATCGTCCCGCTGATCACCGTCGACCAGCCCGAGCCGGAGATGCTGCAGAACGGCTCGCTGCCCACGCTGCACCGCACCGGCTCGTTCGGCGGCCGCGCGGCCGAGCGCCTGGCCACCCTGCGCCAGCACCAGCCGACCGGTCCGCTGATGTGCAGCGAGTTCTGGTGCGGCTGGTTCGACCACTGGGGCGACCGGCACCACACCGCGCCGCCGGACGCCTCCGCCGCCGAGCTGGACGCGATCCTGTCCGCCGGTGCCTCCGTCAACGTCTACATGGTGCACGGCGGCACCAGCTTCGGGCTGACGTCCGGCGCCAACGACAAGGGCGTCTACCAGCCGACCGTCACCAGCTACGACTACGACGCCCCGCTCGACGAGGCGGGGAACCCCACGGCCAAGTTCTGGGCCTTCCGCGAGGTGATCGCGCGGTACGCGCCGGTGCCCGACGACGTGCCTGCGGCGGCCGTGCCGGCACCCGAGCTGACCGTGCCGCTCCGCCCGGTGTCCCCGCTGCGGACCGCCGCCGAGGCCGTCGGCCCGTGGCTGGTGGTCGACGCGGACCGGGACGCGCCGCCGACGTTCGACGAGCTGCGCCACTGGCGCGGCCTGGCGTTCCAGCGCGCGTGGCTGCCGAGGGCCGCCACCGAGCGCGTGCTGGCGGTCGGCGAGGTGCGGGACCGCGTCCAGGTGTGGCTGGACGGCCGACCCGTCGGCGTGCTCGCACGCGACCACCACGACCGGACGCTGGTGCTGCCCGCGGGCGGCGGCGAGCTGCTGCTGCTGGTCGAGGACCAGGGGCGCGTCGGCTACGGGCCGCGGCTCGGCGAGGTCAAGGGCGTGCTGGGGCCCGTGACGGTCGGCGGCGTTCCGGTACGCGGCTGGCAGTCGCTGGTGGTGGAGCACGACGCGCTCGCCGCGACGGTGTCGGCGCAGGCTGCGGGTGACGGCACGACGGTGGCTGACGGCACGACGGTGGCTGACGGCACGACGCTGGCGCCCGACCTGGCCGGCCCCGTGCTGGCGCACGCCACGTTCATGCTCGACGAGCCGGCCGACCTGTTCCTCGACACCACCGGCTGGGGCAAGGGCATGGCCTGGGTCAACGGCTGGCCGCTCGGCCGGTACTGGAGCCGCGGACCGCAGCACACCCTCTACGTCCCGGCGCCGGCCACCCGTGCCGGCCGCAACGACCTGGTGGTGCTGGAGCTCGGGATCGCAGCACCGGTCGCGCGGTTCGTCGCCCGTCCTGACCTGGGCCACACGGAGGCCTGACCCCCACCCTTCCCCGGCCCCGCGGGACCACCGACCTGAACGACGCACGAGGAGACACACGCATGGAGCTCACCCCCCGCCGCCTGCGGTTCGGCGGCGACTACAACCCGGAGCAGTGGCCGTCCGACGTCTGGGACGAGGACGTCACGCTGATGAAGCAGGCCGGTGTCACCACCGCCACCGTCGCCGTGTTCGCGTGGGCGCGCCTCGAGCCGTACCCGGGGCTGTACGACACCGCGTGGCTGGACGACGTGCTCGACCGGCTGCACGCTGGCGGGGTGCGCGTGCTGCTGGCCACCGCGACCGCGTCCCCGCCGGTGTGGCTGGCGCGGGACTTCCCGGACACGCTGCCCGTCTCCGAGAACGGGGTGCGGCTCGAGTTCGGCTCGCGGCAGCAGTACAGCCCCGCGTCGGCCACGTACCGCGAGCACGCGCTGCGCCTGGTCGAGATGCTGGCGCAGCGGTACGGCGAGCACCCGGCGGTCGAGGGCTGGCACGTGAACAACGAGTACGGCTGCCACGTGCCGTACTCGTACGACGAGGAGTCGGCGGCGGCGTTCCGCACCTGGTTGCAGGCGCGGTACGGGACCGTCGAGGAGCTGAACCGGGCGTGGGGCACCGCGTTCTGGTCGCAGCTGTACACGTCGTTCGACCAGGTGGAGCCGCCGCGCGCGGCGCCGACGTTCCGCAACCCCACCCAGCTGCTCGACTGGGACCGGTTCGGCTCGGACACGCTGCTGGCCCTGCACCGCGCCGAGCTGGAGGTGCTGCGCCGGGTCACCCCGGACCTGCCGGTGACCACCAACTTCATGGGGTTCTTCCCGCACACCGACTACTGGGCCTGGGCGCCGCACGTCGACGTCGTGTCCGACGACGCCTACCCGGACCCGGCCGACCCGCTCGCCCACGTCCGGCTGGCCGCGCAGCGCGACCTGGTGCGCTCGCTGCGTGCCGGCCAGCCGTGGCTGCTGATGGAGTCCGCCCCGTCGGCCGTGAACTGGCGCGGACGGAACCTGCCGAAGGCGCCAGGCCTGCACCGTGTGCACTCGCTGCAGGCCGTCGCGCGCGGCGCGGACGGCGTGCTGCACTTCCAGTGGCGGCAGGCGGAGGCCGGTGCCGAGAAGTTCCACTCGGCGCTGGTGCCGCACGCCGGCCCGGACTCGCGGTTGTTCCGCGAGTCGGTGGCGCTCGGTGCCGAGCTCGCCGCACTGTCCGACGACGTGGTCGGCACGCGGGTGCCGGCGCGGGTGGCGATGGTGTTCGACTGGGACTCCTGGCACGCGCTGTCGCAGCCGGCGGTGCCCGCGACGATCGACTACGTCGACACGTTCCTGTCCTGGTACGCGCCCTTCCTGCGGCGCGGCGTGACCGTGGATCTGCTGCCGCGCGATGCCGACGCGGCCCGGTTGGCGGCGTACGACCTGGTGGTGGTCCCTGCGCTGCACGTCGCGGCGGACGACGACCTCGGGGCGCTCGACGCGTACGTCCGCGGTGGCGGCCACCTGGTGGTCACCTACCTGTCCGCCGTGCTGGACCCGGACCTGCACGCCCGGCTGGGCGGGTACCTCGGGGCGCTGCGCGACACGCTCGGCGTGCGGGTGACCGAGATCGCGCCGGCCGGGCGCGCCGTCGCGCTCGTCGGTGACGTCGCCGGTGCCGCGGGGGAGTGGAACGACGCCGTCGAGGTGTCCACCGCCCGGGTGGTGGCCGCCTACTCCGACGGGTTCGCCGCCGGTGACCCCGCGGTGACGCGCAACGAGCACGGCACCGGCGTCGGCTGGTACGTCGGCACCCAGCCGTCCGTGGCGCTGCTGGACGAGCTGGCGGCGCGCTGGCTCGACGAGGCGGGCGTGCCCACGCTGCTGACCGAGCCGGTCGACGGTGTGGAGGCGGTGGTGCGAGGCGGCCTGCTCTTCGTGCTCAACCACACCGGTGAGGCGGTCGACGTGCCGCTGACCAGCGGCATCGTGCACGTGCCCGCCCGGGACGTGGTGATCCGCCCGGCCTGACCGGCCGAGCGGCGATGAGCCGAGCCGCTTCCTCGGGTCTACGTCGGGTGGGGCGGTGCACACGGCACCGTCCCACCGGACGAAGGAGCGGCGATGCCGTCGACGGTCGGCTCGGTCCGGACGCGGGACGGCGTCACGCTCGGCGTCGAGCAGCTCGGGGACCCGGCAGCACCGCTCGTGCTGCTCGCCGGTGGCCCGACGATGCTCTCGTGGCCGGACGCCCTGTGCGAGGCCCTCGCTCGCGGCGGGCGCCACGTGGTGCGCTACGACCTGCGCGACGCCGGCGCGTCGACCACCGTCGACCCGGAGGCGCCCGCCTACACGCTGCGCACCCTCGCCGCCGACGCCGCCGCGCTCGCCCGTGAGCTCGACGACAGGCCGGCCCACCTCGGCGGCATCGGCGTCGGCGGGATGGTCGCGCAGGTCGCGGCGCTCGACCACCCGGACGCATTCCGCGCACTGACGCTCGTGGGCACCCGGCCGGTCGCGCCGGGCCCGCCCGACGACGACCTGCCGGACCACGACGCCGGGACGACCACGCGACGGCTCTCGCTCCCCGTGCCCGACTGGTCCGACCGCGCCGCCGTCACGGACTTCGCCGCAGCCCGCGCGGCCGTCCTCGGCGACGACCCGGAGGCCGCGCGGGCGACCGCCGGGCGGATCTTCGACCGGGCGGCCAGCACGGAGCCTGCCGTCCAGCTCGCCAACCACCTCGGCACCGTCTTCTCCCGGCTCGACTGCCGGCCGCGCTGGCGCGAACGGCTCCCGGAGCTGGCGATCCCCGCGCTCGTGGTGCACGGGCGCCGGGACCGGTTCTTCCCGGTCGGCAACGGCGAGGCGCTCGCGCGCGACATCCCCGGCGCCCGGCTGCTCGTGCTGGACGAGGTCGCGACGGCCCTCCCGGACGCCGTCGCCGACGAGGTCGCCGCCGCGATGCTCGCGCTGGACCCTGCGTGACGCCTCAGTCCTCCCGGGACTCGCGCACGCTCAGTCCTCGCGGGACTCCCGCACGCTCAGTCCTCGCGGGACTCCCGCACCCGGGCGACCAGCTGCGTCGGGCTGACGAACCGCAGCGCCACGATCAGGATCACCATCATCGTCGCGGTGTAGACGACGGCCATCGCCGAGATCAGCTGCCGCGCCTCACCGCCGCCCGCGGCGGTCATGGCCCGGTAGATCGCGACCACCAGCGTGTCCGTCCCCGGACCGGACACCAGGAACGTCAGGTCGAACATGCCGACCGTCCGGACCAGCACCAGGATCGACGACGCGAGCACGCCGGGCACCAGCAGCGGGAACAGGATCTTGGTGAACACCTGCCGCATGCGGGCGCCGGACATCCGGGCCGCACTCTCGATCGCGGGGTTGATCTGCTCGATGAACGGCGTCATGGTCATGATCACGAACGGCACGGACGGCACCAGGTTGACCAGGATCACCGCGGTCAGCGTCCGGGACAGGTCCAGGTTGTACATCACGGTCGCCAGCGGGATGCCGTAGGTGATGGGTGGCATCAGCACCGGCAGCAGGAACAGCAGGGTGACGGCGCGCTTGAACGGGAAGTTGCGCCGCGCCAGCAGGTAGGCGGCCGGCACGCCGACCACCACCGAGACGACGATCACCGCAGCCGCGACGCCGAGCGTCACGCCGATGATCTGCGTCATTCCGTACTGGTCCCAGGCGCCCTTGTACCAGCTGCTGCTCCAGCTCTCCGGCAGCCAGCCGCGGAACCACGACTTGCCGAACGAGTCGACGACGACGCTGACCAGGATCCCGATCAGCAGCACGAAGAACGCCGCGGTGGCGGCCCACACCACCCATGTGGTGGGCGAGGCGACCAGCGACCGCTCACCGGGCACCCGGGCGGCGTCCCGTGCCTTCACCTTCTTGGTGGATGCGGGGTCGGTCCCCGGCGTCACCACGGTCTGGGCGGCCATCAGCCCTTCCCTCCGGTCGAGCCCTTGTAGAGGAACGACCTCCACAGCAGCACCAGCGCGATCACCAGCAGCTCGACCACGCCCATCATCAGGGCGATCGTCGAGGCCATCGGGTAGTCCGTCTGCTCACCGAACGCGCGGTAGGCCATCAGCGCCATCACGCGGGTGGCACCGCTGGCGTCACCGACCAGGCGGGCCGACGGGAAGACGCTGAACGCGAGGACGAACGTGAGGATGAACGTCGTCGCGAGCCCCGGGGCCAGCAGCGGAAGCACCACCCGCCGGAACCGCTGGCCCCAGCCCGCGCCCATCGTCTTCGCCGCCGCCTCGATCGAGGGGTCGATGCCGGACAGGTACGACGAGATCAGCAGGAACGCGAACGGGAAGCCCGAGATCACCAGCGACAGGAACACGCCGACGTAGTTGTTCACCAGGTGCAGCGGATCGTGGATCACGCCGACCTGGATGAGGAACCGGTTGAGCCACCCCTGCCGGCCGGCGAAGATCAGCAGGCCCTGCGCGGTGAGCACCGTGCCGAGCGTGATGGGCAGCACCAGCAGCGTGGTCAGCAGCTTCTTCCCGCGGAACCTCTTGCGCAGCTTGAACGCCATCGGCACCGACGCCAGCACGTTGAACAGGGCCGCGGGCAGCGCCAGCCGCATGGTCAGCCACACGGAGTTGAAGACGAACGGGTCCTTGAAGAACGCCAGGTAGTTGGCCAGGACCCCGCCGCCCCACTGCTCCTGGGTGGCGGGCGTCGGCTGGAACGTCAGGCCGATGCCGTAGGAGAACGGGTAGACGAACAGCCCGATCGCGATCACCAGCGCCGGCAGCAGCATCAGCAGCGACACGTCGATGCCGCGCTCGGCGAGCCGGTGCCGCAGGCTGGCCGTCGACCGGGTGCGCCCGGGCGGCCGTCCCGCGGTCGCGGAGCTCATCGGCGCACCTCGAGCAGCTCGCTCTCCTCCTCGGAGAGCCCGCCGGCGCCCTGCAGCGCCAGCGGGTAGACGAGCACGCGCGCCGGGTCGGCGGTGAGCTCGACGGTGCTGCCGACGGCCGGCGCGTGGTCGGACCGCACGTGCAGCAGCTGCCCGCCGGGGGTGGTGACCCCGACGGCGAACTCGCGGCCGTGGTACTCGACCACGGAGACGGTCGCCTTGGCGGAGTTGCCGCCGCGCACGGGCAGCGACGGTGACACCACCACGAGGTCCTCGGGCCGGATCGCCGCCCGCACCGCCGTGCCGGCTGCGACCGCGCCCACGGCCGTGCCGTGCAGCACGACCCCGTTGCCGGCCACGGTCACGTTCGGACCGTCCACCGACACCACGTCGAGGTCCACCAGGTTCCGGTAGCCCATGAAGTCGGCCACGTGCCAGTTCGCCGGGTGGTTGTGCAGCTCCTCGGGCGTGCCGATCTGCTGCACGCGCCCCTCACGGAGCACCACCAGCCGGTCGGCCATCGACAGGGCCTCCTCCTGGTCGTGCGTGACGTAGATCGTCGTCAACCCCAGCGACTGGTGCAGGCGGCGGATCTCGGTGCGCATCTCCAGCCGGAGCTTGGCGTCGAGGTTGGACAGCGGCTCGTCCATCAGCACCAGCCGGGGCTCCATCACCACGGCCCGCGCGATCGCCACCCGCTGCTGCTGGCCGCCGGACAGCTGACCGGGCAGCTTGGTGGCGTGCTGCTCGAGCTTGACCAGGGCGATCGCCTCGGCCACGCGGCGCTTCAGCTCCGCCTTGGGCACCTTGCGCATCTGCAGCCCGAAGGCGATGTTCTTCTCCACCGTCAGGTGCGGGAACAGCGCGTAGTTCTGGAACACCATGCCGAAGTCGCGGTTCTCCGCGGCGACGGTGTCCACCCGCGTGCCGTCCACCAGGATCTGGCCGTGGGTGAGCGGGAGCAGCCCCGCGAGGCAGTTCAGCGCCGTGGACTTCCCGCAGCCCGACGGCCCGAGCAGGGCGATGAACTCGCCCGCCCGGACCGTCAGGTCGAGGCCCACCAGCGCGTCCACGCCACCGAAGCTGCGACCGACACCTCGGAGCTCGAGGGACTGGAACTTGCTGGCAGTGATCGTCATGGTTACTTCGCCTTGAACTTCCCGGAGCCGACCTCGCGGTCCCAGATGTCGAACGCCTTGACCATCTGGTCCGGGGTGAGCGGCACGGCCTTGGGCATCTTGTCGATCAGGGCGTCGTACCAGTCACGGCCGAAGTCCTTGATGGTCTGCTGGCTCTTGGCGGGGGCCTTGTCGAGCGTGGCGCCCTTCACGGCGGGCCCGGGGTAGAAGTACCCGGTGTCGTAGGCCATCGCGTTGACCTCGGGCGTCAGCATGTACTGCAGCAGGTTGAGGATCGCGGACACCTTGTCGGCGCTCTGGCCCTTGGGGATCACGGCGTAGTGCGCGTCCGTCACCCAGGTGAAGCTGTCGAACGGCGCCGCGGCGATCGTCTTCGGCTCCTGGCCCAGGGCGCGGGGGTTGATGTCCCAGCCCGTGGTGGTGGGCACCATCGACCACGTGCCGTCGGCCATGTTGGAGATCACCTGGCCGGTGCCCGTCGGGTAGGTGCTGATCGTCGAGCCGAGGTCCTTCAGGTAGGCCCATGTCTTGTCCCAGCCGTTGACCGGGTCCGACGGGTCCTTGTCACCGAGCATGTACGGCAGGCCCATCAGGAAGGTGCGGCCCGGGCCGGAGTTGGCGGGGCGGGCGTAGCCGAACTTGCCGGGGTGCGCCTTGGCCCACGCGAGCAGCGCCTCCGGCGTCTTCGGGACGTCGGTGACGACGGCGGGGTCGTACTGCAGCAGCGGGCCCGACGGGTAGTACGTGGTGACCACGCCGAAGCCCTGCGCCAGGTCCTGCATCTTGGCGGCCGGGTCGAGGTAGTTCTTCATGTTGGACAGCTGCGACGCGTAGTCCTTGGCGATCGGGATCCACAGGTTCTGCCCGATGCCGGCGGACAGCCCGTCCGTCCCGGTCATCACCAGGTCGACCTTGAGGTTCTTGCTGTCGACCTGCGGCTTGATGGTGCCGACCAGGTCGGGGGCGCCGGCGCTCTCCCACTTGACCGAGCTGATGATGTCCGGGTGCGCCTTGACGAAGGCGTCGACCATCGGGCCGGTCAGCTTCTGGTTGCCGGCGACGTCGAGGATGTCGAGCGTCACCGGGGCGGACGGCTTGGCCGGCACGCCGCCGGCCGTGGCCGCCGCCGCCCCGGTCCCCGCCGAGGACGACCCGGTCTTCGGGGCGGCACAGGCGGTGAGTGCGAGCCCGAGGACCAGGAGCCCGGCACCGAGCCGGGCAGAGGTGTGCTTTCTCATGGACAGCCTTCTCTCTGGAGTAGACCGGGCCTCGTCGCCCGGATGCTGCCGTCGGTGTGGAACGAGCGGTCGAGCAGTCAGGCGGTGTCGCGCAGGCTCTCGCTGCTACGGCGAGGAGCCGTGGAGTCACGCACGACCAGCTGGAACGACAGGTCGTGGTGGTGGGTGGGCGGCTGGTCGGGGTGCCGCAGCAGGGAGACGAGCACGTCCGCTCCGGCGCGCCCGCAGTTGACCAGCGGGATGCCGACGCTGGTCAGCGCCGGCGAGCTCAGGGCGGACATCGGGATGTTGTCGACGCCGACCACCGAGATGTCGTCCGGCACCTGCACGCCGCGCTGCTTCAGCCGGTCGAGCAGGCCGAAGGCGACCAGGTCGTTGTACGCCAGCGCGGCGCTCGCACCGGACGCGATGAGCAGGTCACCGGCGGCGATCCCGCCGGAGACGTAGGGCTGGAACGAGCCGAGGTCCACCAGCTCGGTGTCCGGGTGCTCCGCGACGATGGCGCGCGCCGCGGTCAGCCGGGCCCGGTTGGACCACGACGCGGCCGGGCCGCCGACGTAGGCGATGGTGCGGTGGCCGAGTGCCCGCAGGTGCTCCAGGGCGAGCCGGACGCCCTCGAGGTTGTCGATCAGCACGGCGGGCAAGGAGCCGCAGCGCCGGTTGACCAGCACCAGCGTGGTCTCGGTGGCGAGTGCGGCCAGCACGTCGTCGGGGGAGCGCGGCGAGCACATGACCACGCCGTCGACCGTGCGGGACATCTCCCGCACCAGGTCCGCCTCCTGCGAGGGGTCCTCGTCGGAGTCGGCGATCACCACGCCGTAGCCGGCCGCACGGGCCCGGGCCTGCACACCCTTGGTCACCGAGGAGAAGAACGGGTTCTCCAGGTCGGGGACGATCAGCCCGATCGTGCCGGTGCGGCCCGTGATCAGGCCCCGGGCGGCCGGGTTCGGACGGTAGCCGAGCATGCGGGCCGTCTCGAGCACCTTCGCCAACGTCTCGGGGGCGAGGTCGTCCGGCCGCGAGAGGGCCCGCGACACGGTGGAGACGGACACCCCGGCCACCCGGGCCACGTCCCGCGCGCTGACCGCCACAGGCTCACCTCCGTTGGTGCCTCCCGCCACGGGTGTGGCTGCGCCGAGTATGCAAACGTGTTCATCACCACGTCAAGAGGTGACGTGCTAGTGACGCCCGAAACGTGACCTCCACGAAGGCGCGGCACTAAAGAAGCAGGTCAGAGGCCAATATGGGCACGAACCGTCGATCCGGTGCTACGTTCGCCGCTGTTGCACAACATGCGCATCGTGTTTCAACGAGGAGACGCCATGGCAGCGGATCGACTCCTGGTCCTGCGTCCGGACGACGACGTCGCGATCGCCACCGCCGACCTGCCGGCGGGGACCCGCCTCACGGTCGGGGACACCACGCTGGTGCTGCCCGGCGACGTGCCGCGCAGTCACAAGCTCGCGCTGCGCGCCGTGCCGGCGGGCGGCGTCGTGCACAAGTACGGGCAGTCCATCGGCCGGGCGACGGCCGACATCGCGCCCGGCGACCACGTGCACACCCACAACCTCGGCATGGACGACACCGTCCGCGCCCACGAGTTCGGCACGGTGCACGC
The DNA here is from genome assembly GCF_027923705.1 of Cellulomonas sp. NTE-D12. Classification (NCBI taxonomy): domain Bacteria; kingdom Bacillati; phylum Actinomycetota; class Actinomycetes; order Micrococcales; family Cellulomonadaceae; genus Cellulomonas; species Cellulomonas electrica. The sequence goes on from NZ_AP026442.1 coordinate 797,328, forward strand.
CACGCTCCCCACCCCGCCGGAGGGTCGGACGTTCGACGGCTACCGCCGGGCCGACGGCCGCGCGGGCACCCGCAACTACGTCGCGATCGTCACGTCGGTCAACTGCTCGGCGTCGACGGCCAAGATGATCGCCGACCAGGTCCGCGGACCCGCGGCGCTGGCGGCCTACCCCCACGTCGACGGCGTGATCGCGCTGACCCACGGCAGCGGCTGCGGCCTGGTGCCCGGCAGCGAGGGGGCGAACGCCCTGGTGCGCACGCTGCGGGGGTACGCGCGGCACCCCAACGTCGGCGGAGTGCTGGTGCTGGGCCTGGGCTGCGAGATGGTGCCGGTTCAGTCGCTGGTCGACGGGCTCGACCTGCCGTCGGACACGCTGGTGCACACGCTGACCATCCAGGACACGGGCGGCGTACGGGCCACGGTGCGCGAGGGCGTGGCGCAGATCATGGCGATGCTGCCGGTGCTCGAGGAGCGCCGCCGGGAGCCCGTCCCGATCAGCGAGCTGGTGCTCGGGCTCAACTGCGGCGGCTCGGACGGCTACTCCGGCATCACCGCCAACCCGGCGCTGGGGCGCGCCTCCGACCTGCTGGTCGCCGCCGGCGGCACGTCGGTGCTCGCCGAGACGCCCGAGGTGTTCGGCGCCGAGCACCTGCTGACCCGGCGCGCGGTGTCCGAGCAGGTGGGGCGCAGGCTGCTCGACCGGCTGGACTGGTGGCAGGGGTACGCGGCGGCCGGCGGCGGCACGCTGGACAACAACCCGTCGCCGGGCAACAAGGCGGGCGGCCTGACGACGATCCTCGAGAAGTCGCTCGGCGCCGTGGCGAAGGGCGGCCAGGCCGACCTGTCGGCGGTGGTCGAGTACGCCGAGCCGATCACCAGCCGCGGGCTGGTGTTCATGGACACGCCGGGGTACGACCCGGTCTCCGTCACGGGCATCGTCGCCGGCGGCGCCACGGTGGTCTGCTTCACCACCGGCCGCGGGTCCGTGTTCGGCTGCCGTCCGGCGCCGTCCATCAAGCTCGCCACGAACACCGAGATGTTCGAGCGCATGTCCGACGACATGGACGTCAACTGCGGTCGGATCGTCGACGGCACCGCCACGCTGGAGCAGGTGGGCGACGAGATCTTCGAGCGGATCATCGCCGTCGCCTCCGGGCAGGAGACCGTCAGCGAAGGCCTCGACCTGGGGCAGGAGGAGTTCGTGCCCTGGCAGCTGGGCACCGTCACCTGACCGTCACGTCGTCGCCGGCCCGTCGTCGGCACCCTGCAGCCCCCCACCAGCCCTCCCGTGCGAAAGGCCGCACCGATGCCCACCCCCACCGCCGGCCTGGTCGTCCACCCCGACCGCCTGCTGCCCGTCGACCCGTCCGTCCGCGGCCTCGCCCGGACGCTGTACGAGGCGGTGCGCGACCTCCCGCTCGTCTCCCCGCACGGCCACGTCGACCCCCGGATGCTGCTCGACGACGTGCCGTTCGCCGACCCTGCGGCGCTCTTCGTCACCCCGGACCACTACGTGACGCGCCTGCTGCACGCGTCGGGCGTCCCGCTCGAGGACCTCGGTGTGGGCCAGGGACCGTTGGACGAGGCCGCCGCGCGGAACGTCTGGCGGCTGCTGTGCACGCACTGGTCGGTGTTCCGCGGCACGCCGGTGCGGTACTGGCTGGAGTCGGAGCTGTCGGAGCTGTTCGACGTGACCGTGCGCCCCTCCGCCGAGACGGCCGACGAGATCTACGACCAGCTCGCCTCGCGGCTGGCCACGCCGGGGTACCGGCCGCGGGCCCTGTTCGACCGGTTCCGGCTCGACGTGCTGGCCACCACGGACGACCCCTGCGACGACCTGTCGGTGCACGACGCGCTGGCCGCGGACCCGACGTTCCGGGGCCGCGTGATCCCCACGTTCCGGCCTGACCGGTACCTGGAGTCGGCCGAGCCCGGCTGGGCGGACGCCGTGCGTCGGCTGGGGTCGGTGGCGGACGTCGACACCTCCACCTACGCCGGGTGGGTCACCGCGATGGAGGCCCGCCGCCGGTACTTCGTCGAGCACGGCGCGCGCTCTGCCGACCACGCGCACGTCGACGCCGGCACGTACCCGCTGGAGCCGACGGAGGCGGAGCGGATCTACTCCGCGGCGCTCGCGGGCTCGGCGACGTCCGACGAGTCCGTCGCGCTGCGCCGGCACATGCTGCTGGAGATGGCCCGGATGGCCTGCGACGACGGCCTGACCATGACGCTCCACACCGGCGTGCTGCGCGGCCACCACACGCCGTCCAAGCTGCGGTTCGGCCCGGACACCGGCCACGACATCCCGCTGCGCGGCGACTTCACCGAGCCCCTGCGGCCCCTGCTCGAGCGGTTCGGCACGCACCCCGACCTCAACCTCGTGCTGTTCACGCTGGACGAGACGGTGTTCTCCCGTGAGCTGGCGCCGCTCGCCGGCTTCTACCCGGCGGTGTACGTCGGGGCGCCGTGGTGGTTCCTCGACGCCCCCGACTCGATCCGCCGGTGGCGGTCCGCGATCACCGAGACGATCGGCTTCTCGCGCACCGCCGGGTTCATCGACGACACCCGGGCGTTCTGCTCGATCCCCGCGCGGCACGACATGTCGCGGCGGCTGGACGCCGGGTTCCTGGCGCAGCTGGTCGCGGAGCACCGCCTCGAGGAGGACGAGGCGATGGACACCGCGATCGACCTGGTCGCCGGCCGGGCGCGCGAGGTGTTCAAGCTGTGAGCGAGCTCGTCCGCAGCACCCCGGCTCCGCCGGTGCGGCACGTGCACCTGGGGCTCGGCAACTTCTTCCGCGCCCATCAGGCCTGGTACACCGCGCACGCGAGCGACGGTGGCGAGTGGGGGATCGCGGCGTTCACGGGGCGGTCGCCGGACCTGGCGCGGGCCATGGCCGCGCAGGACGGCCTGTACACCCTGGTGACGCGCGGACCGGAGCGCGACGAGTTCGAGGTGGTGCCTGCCGTGGCGCGGGCACATGCGGCGGACGAGCACGACGCCTGGCTCGGCTACCTCGCGGACCCGACGGTGCAGGTGGTGACGACGACGGTCACCGAGGCGGGATACGTGCGTGACGCCGCCGGCGATCCCGACGTCGGCCGGCCGGAGCTGGCCGCGGACCTCGAGACGCTCCGCCGCGACCCGACCTCGCTGGTGCGCACCGCGCCCGCGCGCCTGGTCGCGGGGCTGCTGGCTCGTCGTCGGGCGGACGCCGGACCGCTGACCGTGGTGCCGTGCGACAACCTGCCGGACAACGGTGCCGCGGTCGCCCGCGTGGTGCTCGGCCTCGCCGAGCAGGTGGACCCCGCGCTGCGGTCGTGGATCGAGGAGTCGGTCGGGTTCGCGACGACGATGGTCGACCGCATCACGCCCGAGCCCACCGCGGCGGACGCGGCGGCCGTGGCCGCCGGCACCGGCGTGCAGGACCGGGCTCCCGTGGTCACCGAACCGTTCACCGAGTGGGTGCTCAGCGGCCGGTTCGCCGCCGGCCGTCCCGCCTGGCAGGACGCCGGGGCGACGTTCACCACCGACGTGGCGCCGTTCGAGCAGCGCAAGCTGTGGCTGCTGAACGGGGCCCACTCGATGCTGGCCTATGCGGCCTCGCTCCGCGGGCACGTCACCGTCGCCGACGCGATGCGCGACGAGGTGTGCCGCGCGTGGATCGAGGAGTGGTGGGACGCCGCCTCCCCGCACCTGACCCTCCCCGCCGCCGACGTCGCCGCCTACCGGACGGCGCTGACCGACCGGTTCGCCAACCCGCGGATGGCGCACCGGCTCGACCAGATCGCGTTCGACGGTTCCCAGAAGCTGCCCATCCGCACGCTGCCCGTGCTGCGCCTCGAGCTGGCCGCGGGCCGGCTGCCCGTCGGTGCCGTCCGACCGCTCGCCGCGTGGGTGTGCCACCTGCGCGGGCACGGTGCGGCGGTGACGGACGCCCGGCTCGAGGAGCTGTCGCCCCTGGTCGGCGGCACGCTGCGGGACGCGGCGGCCCGTGTCCTCGGTCTGCTCGCCCCCGACCTCGCGGCCCACGGAACGGTGGTCGACGCCGTCGTCGACCAGGCCCAGGAGCTGGAGTCCGTCGCGGTCGGCCGGCGGCCCGTCCCCGATCCCGCCCCGTGACGCCGGCTCATCCCCGAGGTGAGCACATCGCACTGAGGTGAGCACGTTGAGGTGCTCATCTCGGTGCGGAGGTGCTCACCTCGCGGGTTGGTGCTACGTGCGCGGCGCCGGCGGCAGGTCGACGCCGGCCGGGACCTCCTCCGGCCAGACGAGCAGTACCGCGCACGGCGCGTGGTCCACCACGTACCGGGTCACCTTGCTCAGGCTGTGCGGACCCCGTTCGGTGCGGACCCCGTCGCGGGCGCAGATCAGCAGGTCCGCACCGGCGCAGGCGTCCAGCACCGCCGTCTCGGTGCGACCGTGCAGCTGCAGCACCTCCGGGCCTGCGCCGGGGTCGCCCGCACCGCCGGGCCGGCCGCCGAGCCGGGCCGCCGCCGCGGCGAGCAACCCGCTCCCCGCCTCGTCGAGCGGGTTGCCGGTACGCCCGCCACCGGGCCGGTCGTCGGGCCGTCGTCGTCCGCGGCCCATCAGCCCCAGCGGGCCGCCCTCCCACCCGGCCTCGGTGTCCTCGTCGAGCACGTGCACCAGGCGCACGTCGGTGAGGCCGAGCCCCGCCGCCGCGTCGACGCACGCCTCCCAGGTGCCCTCCATCAGCCAGACGACCGCCCTCATCGCACGCCTCCGATCCGCACCGACACCCACAGCGCCACCACCGCCAGCACCAGCGTCACCGGCACGGTCGCCAGCCCCAGCCGCACGAACACCGACGTGGACGGCGCCTTGCCGTGGCCGTGCAGCACTTGCCGCCACAGCAGCGTGGCCAGCGACCCCACGTAGGTCAGGTTCGGGCCGATGTTCAGGCCCAGCAACGTCGCCAGCACCAGCGCCGGGGAGTGCGCCACCACGGGCACCAGCACCAGCGTCGCAGGCAGGTTGTTCAGCACGTTCGCCGCCACCGCCGCGAGCCCGGCCGCCAGCAGCAGCCCCGGCAGGTCGGCACGCGTCGGCACCAGGTGCGCCAGCCCGCTGCCGAGCGGCCCGAGCCGCACGCCCAGCACCACCACGCCGAGGGCCAGCACGAACAGCAGGAACACCGGGTTGGCCGCGTGCACCAGCCGACGCACCGTCGGAACCGGTGTGTGCCGCAGGTTCCGCGCCGCCAGCACGACGACGGCGACCACCGCGACCAGCGCCGGCGGCACGCCGATCGGCTCGGCGGCGGCGAACCCGACCAGCGCCGCGCCCAGCACCACCAGGGCGAACACCGGCGCCGGACCCACCTCGACCGGCGTCGCGTGCACGGGCGTGCGCAGGTCGGAGCGGAAGAACATCCGGAAGACGACGTACTCCGCGACCACCGTCACCACCCACGGCAGCGCCATCAACGCACTGAATCCCGCGAACGACAGCCCGGCGGCACCGAAGGCCAGCAGGTTGGTCAGGTTCGACACCGGCAGCAGCGTCGAGGCGGAGTTCGCCAGGTGGGTGGAGGCGTAGACGCCGGGACGCGGCCGTGCGCGGATGGCGGTGGCGGCGGCCAGCACGACGGGCGTCAGCAGCACCACGGTGGCGTCCAGGCTCAGCACCGCGGTGGTCGCCGCGGCCACCACGAACACGGCGCCGAGCAGCCGCGGCGCCGAGCCGTTCGACGCCCGCGCCATCCGTTCACCGGCCCACGTGAACACGCCGTGCGCGCGGGCCTGCTCCGCCAGCGCCAGGATCGCCGCGAGGAACCCGACGGTCGGCGCGAGCCCGGAGATCTCGTCCCACGCCGCACGCCAGGGCACCAGCCCGACCACCAGCACCAGCACCGCCGCCGGCACCGCGGCCACCGCCTCGGGAAGGCCGCGCGGGCGGCTGACGGCGAACCCGAGCACCAGGGCGAGGACGACGACGGCAGTCGTCGCGCCGAGCGCAGAGGCCGCTGTCACACCGCACACCTTCGCGGCATCTGGCGCGATCCGCACCTCCGTCCGCGGCGAGCCGCGGCACGCGGAGCACGCACCGCACCAGGGCCGATGCGGCGGGCCGCTCACTAGGGTCGGTGCATGGGCCACCGGCTCGTGCACCTGCTGCCCGGGGTGGGCGTCGCGCGGGGCTACCGGCGCGCGTGGCTGCGCGAGGACCTCACCGCCGGCGTCGCCGTCACCGCCCTGCTGATCCCGGCCGGCATGGGGTACGCGCAGGCCGCCGGGCTCCCACCGCAGGCCGGGCTGTACGCGACCGTCGTCCCCCTGCTGGTGTACGCGCTGGTCGGTCCGTCGCGCGTCCTGGTGCTCGGTCCGGACTCGTCGCTCGCGCCGATCATCGCCGCAGCGGTGGTGCCGCTCGCGCTCGGCGACGACCGCCGGTCGATGGCCCTGGGCGGCGCGCTCGCGCTCCTGGTCGGTGCCGTGCTGGTGCTCGGCGGCGTGCTGCGGCTGGGTCTGGTGACCGACCTGCTCTCCAAACCGATCCGCATCGGCTACCTCAACGGCATCGCGCTGGTGGTGGTGGTCGGTCAGCTGCCCAAGCTGCTCGGCTTCTCCATCGGCACGGACTCGCCGCTGCAGCAGGTGGCGGAGACGGCCCACGGGATAGCCGACGGCCGCACCGAGGCGACGGCGCTCGCGTTCGGTCTCGGTTCCCTCGTGGTGATCCTCGGCCTGCGGCTGCTCGCCGGCCGCCGGGTGGTCGGCCGGATCCCCGGCGTGCTGGTCGCCGTCGTCGTCTCGACGGCGCTGGTGGCCGCCCTCGGCTGGCGCGCTCGGCTGCCGGTGGTCGGGGCGCTGCCGGCCGGCCTGCCCGCACCGGCCCTCACCGGCATCACGTGGCACGACGTCGGCTCGCTGACCGGGCCGGCGCTCGGCATCGCGCTGATCGCGTTCGCCGACACCGGCGTGCTGTCCCGCACGCTGGCCGCCCGGCGGGGCGACTCGGTGGACGGCAGCCACGAGATGGGTGCGATCGGGGTGGCCAACCTGGCGAGCGGGCTCACCGGGGGGTTCCCCGTGTCGGCGTCGTCGTCGCGCAGCGCCGTCGCGGAGCAGGCCGGCGGCCGCACGCAGCTGGTCGGGGTGGTCGGTGCGCTGCTGGTCACGGCGTTCGTGCTCGCCGCGCCGCGCGTGACGAGCTACCTCCCGTCGGCGACGCTGGCCGCGGTGGTGATCGTCGCCGCGGCCGGGCTGGTGGACGTGCCGGGCTTCGTGCGGCTGCTGCGGACCAGCCCGGTGGAGGGGCTCCTGTCGCTGGCCGCCCTCGGCGGGATCGTCCTGGTCGGCGTGCTGCGCGGCATCGTCGTCGCCGTCGCGCTGTCGTTCCTCGCCTTCGTGCAGCAGGCGTGGCGGCCGTACCGCGCCGAGCTCGGGCTGGTGCCGGGCGTCCGCGGCTACCACGACGTCAGCCGCAACCCCGCGGCCGAGCGGATCCCCGGGCTGGTGATCGTCCGGTTCGACGCTCCGCTGTTCTTCGCCAACGGGCGGATCTTCGACGACTACGTGCGCTCGGTCGTGGACGGCGCGCCCGGCCAGGTGCACACGGTGATCCTCGCCGCCGAGCCGATCACCGACGTCGACGCCACGGCGGTGGACGAGCTGGTCGAGCTCGACGACCACCTCGCCTCCCGCGGCATCCGGCTGGTGATCGCCGAGATGAAGGACCCGGTCCGCGACCGGCTGCACCGGCTGGGGCTCGACCGGCGCTTCGGCCCGGACCGGTTCGCCCCGACCGTGGGGGCGGCCGTGGACGACGTCACCGGGCGGTTCCGCAACGACCTCGGCTGAGGCCTCTCGGTGGGAGGTCAGAACCGCCGGTCGACCCGGTCCGCCGGCGTCCGGCCGTCCGGGTCGTACACCCAGCGGTAGAACGGCTCGGCCCACAGCCGGTCCACCACGCTGATGTGCCCCGGCCGGTACGCGCGCACGCGTCCCGGCGGTCGCGGTCCTCGTCGTCCACCCGCGTACCAGCCGTCGAGGGCGCCGGCCGCCCGCCGATACGCCTCGAACCAGGCAACCGGATCGTCCAGGTCGTCGGGTGCCGCCGCGCCCAGGTGCTCCGCGGCGAGCTCCACCCGCAGCGAGCGAGCGGTGCCCGTGGTGGTGCCCTCCACGAAGGCGGCGCTGAGCTCGCTGTCGTGCGTCCACGACCGCCGGTTGGCGTTGTCCGACCCGATGCACGCCCAGGCGTCGTCCACCACGCAGACCTTGGCGTGCACGTAGATCGGCGTCCCGGCCTCGTTCTCCACGCCGTAGATCCCCACCCGCCGGCCGCCGGTCCGCCGCAGCAGCCGCAGCGCGTGCAGCCGGCCCAGCTCGGTGGGCACCTCGGCGTCGCGCCCGCCCTGGTCGGCGTGCAGGGGCACGATCACCACCAGCCGCAGGTCCGGCGACCGCCGCAGCGCCCGGGCGAACGCCGCCGCGACGTCCGCCGACCACAGGTACTGGTCCTCGAGGTACACCAGGCGACGGGCCTGTCCCAGCGCGGAGATGTAGCCGCGGGCCACCGAGCGCTCCCCGCGGCGGGCGAACGGGTAGGGCGGGAACCGCGGGGGATAGGTGCGCAGCAGCTGCACGGCCGCAGTGCCGCAGGGCTCCGGGTCCGGGTGCTGCGGGGGCAGCGGCCGCACGCGGGTGCGGGTGCCGCGCAGCAGGTCCTCGAGCCGGCGCAGCGGGTTCAGCGTCAGCGGTGTCGCGTCCTGCCAGCGCTCGCGGAACACCGCCTCGGCGTCGCCGACGGCCGGACCCTGGACCTGCAGCTGCACGTCGTGCCACGGCGGGGTCGGCCCGTACACCGGCGCCATCTCCACCGGCTGCGGGTCGCCGTGGTGCGCCTCGTCGTCGTGCCGGCTGTGGCACAGGTCGATGCCGCCGATGAAGGCGACGTCGTCCTGCGGCCGGTCGCGGTGCCGCAGCACCACCAGCTTCTGGTGGTGGGACCCCAGCGGACGCACCCGCATGTCCAGCAGGCACTGCCCGCCGGCCGCCTCGATCTCCTCACCGAGGTGCCGGTTCTGCGCCGCGCTGAACCGGAACCGGTCCCAGTGCGACCGCCACACCAGCCCGCGCACGTCCACGCCGCGTGCGGCGGCGGCCGCGAACACCGGTCCCACCTCGGTGCCGGGACCGCCCAGCCGCTCGTCCGGGTCGCCGCGCCAGTCGGTGAACAGCAGCAGGTCCCCGTCGCCCATCGCCTGGACGGCGGCGAGCAGCGCCGCGAAGTACGCCGAGCCGTGCACCAGAGGAGTCACCTCGTTGCCGAGGGTCCACGCGCGGCCGTCGGCGTGCCGGCTGTCCAGCACGGTATCCGGGTTGCCGCGGTCCTCCGCGGAGAGGAACCAGTGCTCCGGGTCGGTGCCCGGCTCCGCCTCGAACGCCGTCGACGGGCCCTGCTCACGCGACGTCACCGACACCGACCTCCTCGCCCCGAGCCTGGCGCCAGCGTAGGGAACCCGCCGCCGACCGGCCCGTCCACGTGCGAGCAGGGACCAACGTCCGTCCCGGGATCGCAACATGCGTAATACCTTACGTACATGACATCCCGGACCGACGAGGAGGCCGAGGTCTTCGGACGCCTCTTCGTGCTCGGCCAGCACCTCACCCGTCGCGCCGACGAGGCACTGCGGCCGTTGGGCCTCACCAGCAAGCAGTGGCTCCTGCTCGCAGTCCTGGTGAAGGGATTCCCCGGTGCGGCACCGACCCTGACCGAGACGGCCGCCGCCTATGGCACCTCCCGGCAGAACGTGAAGCAGGTCGCGCTCCAGCTGGCGGATCGGGGCCTCGTCGAGCTCGTCGCCGACCCCCAGGACGGTCGGGCCACCCGGCTCGCCCTGCTCCCTCGGGTGGCGATGCTGGACGAGCCGGCGGTGGCGGAACGGCACGCCGGTCTGCTGCGGGACATGTTCTCGGTGCTGGACGACGCCGAGCTGGCGACGCTGACCTCGATGGTCGGACGGTGCATCGACCACCTGGCCGGCACGGAGGTGGCCCGATGACGCACGCAACCGCGTCCGCGCGCCGCACCGATGTCCGGCCGCGTCCGTGGCTGGGTCGGGCTGTTCGCGGCCTCGTCGGCACCGCGCTCCTGCTGCACGGCGCGCTGCACCTGCTCGGTGCTGCGTCCGGCCTCCTCGGACAGCGCGTCGAGAGCCTGCATCGGGTGTCCGGACCCGCGGTCGGCGCGCTGTGGCTGGTCGCGGGCGCCCTCGTCATGGCGGCCGCGGTCGGGCTGCTCGCCGGTCGACGCCGCTGGTGGACGGTGGGCGCCGCCGCGCTGCTCGTCTCCCCGGTGGCGGTCCTCACCGACTGGTCCGAGGCGTCGTTCGGTACGGCGGCCAACCTGCTCCTGCTGCTCGCGGTGGCGCACGGCTGGGCTGCCGAGGGCCCCCGCAGCCGGCGCGAGCGCTTCCGCCGCGCGGCCGCATCGGCCCTGGCAGGACCGCCGGCTGCCGCGGGCGGTGACAGGAGGCCCGGCCCCGGCGTCCACCCCGGCGTCGTCGTCACCGAGCACGACCTCGCCGCCCTGCCGCCGGCGCTGGCCACGTACCTCCGCCGCTCGGGCGCCGTTGGCCAGCCTCACGTCCGTGCCGTCCGGGCGCAGCTGACCGGCCGCATCCGCGGGGGTCCGACGCACCCGTGGATGCCCTTCACCGTCGAGCAGGTCGACACCGTCGGTGCGTCGATGCAGCGCCACTTCCGCATGGACGCCGTGATGCGCGGCCTCCCGGTCGACGTGCTGCACACCTTCGCCGACGGGCACGCCGCGATGGAGGTCGCGCTGTGCTCGGTGCTGCCGCTGGTGAACCGGCACGGCCCGGACCTCGACCGCGCCGAGACGGTCACCCTGTTCAACGACCTGTGCGTGCTCGCCCCGGCCGCCCTGCTGGACGTGCCGGTCGTCTGGCGGCAGCGGGATCCGCACCGGGTCAGCGGCGTGTTCACCCACGGCAGCCACACGGTGCAGGCCGACCTGCTGTTCGACGCTGACGGCGACCTGGTCGACTTCGTCTCGGACGACCGTCTCGAGGCGAACCCGGACGGCACCTTCGTGCCCCGCGGGTGGTCCACCCCGCTGCGCGCCCACCGCGACTTCGGCGGGCGGCGGCTCCCGGCGACCGGTGAGGCGTGGTGGCACACCGCCGATCCGGACGGCTCGTTCTGCTACATCGAGCTGACGGTGCGCACGCTGGTCACGCTCGGCGCGGGCGAGACGGCCCACGTCCTGGTCGGCACGGGGGAGTAGCGTCGCCGGGCACGGCTGGCGGGGTCGACGCCGTGCCGCTCCCGCGGGACGCTCGTCGTGACCCCTCCTCGTCACCCCGCAAGGACCGTCACATGCCTGCCCTGCACCAGCGCTACCTCTCCGAGACCGTGGGCGCCGAGGGCCATCCCACCTCCTTCTCGCTGACCTGCCCGCCGGACTTCAGCTTCGGGTACGACGTCGTCGACGAGCTGGCGCGGCGCAGCCCGGACAAGCGCGCTCTGCGCTGGACCGACGACTCGGGCGCGGTGGCTGAGTACACGTTCGCCGACATCGCGCGGCTGTCCGACCAGGCAGCGTCGTACTTCCAGCAGGCCGGGGTCCGCAAGGGCGACCGGGTGCTGCTCATCCTCAAGCGCCACCCCCAGTTCTGGTGGGCGATCGTCGGTCTGCACAAGATCGGCGCGGTGGCGGTGCCGGCCACCAACCAGCTGAAGACCCACGACCTGCTCTACCGCCTGCGCAAGGCAGCGATCCGCGCGGTCGTCTGCACCCAGGAGGGCGACGTCGCCGCGGCGGTCGACGAGGCCGCTGCCGACCTGGGCATCGGCCTGATCCGGGCGGCGGTCCACGGGGCACGCGAGGGCTGGGACGACTTCGACGCCGGCGTCGCCGCCGCACCGCCGTTCGTCGCCCCGACGGGTACCGACCGCCCAATCGCGAAGGACCCGCTGCTGCTCTACTTCACCTCCGGCACCACCGCCGAGCCCAAGATGGTGCTGCACGACCACAGCTACCCGATCGCGCACATCCCCACGGCCAGGTACTGGCAGCACGTCGACCCGGACGGCCTGCACCTGACCGTCAGCGAGACCGGCTGGGCCAAGTCGGTGTGGGGCAAGCTCTACGGGCAGTGGCTGATGGAGGCCGCGGTCGACGTCTACGACTTCGACCGGTTCGACCCCAGGAAGATGCTCCAGCACCTGCACGACGCGCAGGTGACCACGTTCTGCGCCCCGCCGACCATCTACCGGTTCCTGGTCGCCGAGGACCTGTCCGGCTACGACCTGTCGAACCTGCGGCACGCGACCACCGCCGGCGAGGCGATGAACCCGGTGGTGGCCGAGAAGTTCCGGGGCCTGACCGGCCTGGAGCTCAAGGAGGGCTACGGCCAGACGGAGATGACGCTCGCGGCGTTCACCGCCTACTGGCAGCCGGCCCGCCCGGGCTCGATGGGCACCCCGTCGCCGGCCTACGACGTGGTGCTGCTCCGCGAGGACGGCACCGTCGCGGCACCGGGGGAGGAGGGCGAGATCTGCGTCCGGGCCGACCGCGACGCCCGCCCGCTCGGCCTGTTCCTGGGCTACGCCGACGACGACGTGATCACCGACACCGCCTGGCACGACGGGTACTACCACACGCACGACCTGGCGACGGCGGACGCCGACGGCTACCTCTGGTACGTCGGCCGCACCGACGACATGATCAAGACCTCGGGCTACCGCGTCGGCCCGTTCGAGGTCGAGTCGATCGTGCACGACCACCCCGCCGTCCGGGAGTGCGCCATCACGGGCGTCCCGGACGAGATCCGCGGCGTGGTGATCAAGGCGACCATCGTCCTGGCGGAGCCGTACACGGCGTCCACCGACCTGGCGCACGAGATCCAGCAGTTCGTGAAGTCCCGCACGGCGCCGTACAAGTACCCCCGCGTCGTCGAGTTCGTCGACGTCCTGCCCAAGACGATCTCGGGCAAGATCCGCCGGGTCGAGCTCCGCGGCCGCTGAGCGCGCCGGCGGGCGTGAGCGCGCCCGCCGCTAGGGTGTGCGCCATGCAGCCCGACGGCGTCGACGGGGACGCCCCCGCCAGCCGCGGCGCCGCGCGCCCGGCGCGCCTCTCCCCGCTGTCGGCCGTGCTCGGCGCCGTGCTGCAGGCCCGTGAGCCCGTCTCCCGCGCCCAGATCGCCGCCTCGCTCGGGCTGTCCCGCGGCACCGTCTCCGGCATCGCGGACCAGCTCCTCTCCGCCGGGCTGGTCCGCGAGCTCGATCCGGTGCTGGTCGGTCGTGCCGGCCGGCCGGCGGTGCCGCTGGCCGGTGCCCTCGGCACGGTGGCCGGCCTCGGCATGGAGGTGAACGTCGACTACTACGGCCTGCGCGCGGTGGACCTCGCCGGGCGTGTCCTGTTCGAGCAGGTGGTCGACGAGGACCTGCGCGGCAGCGACCCGGAGGTCGCCCTGGGCCGCCTCGCCGACCTGGCAGGAAGGGTGATCCTGGACCTGCAGGAGGCGGGGCTGCGCGTCGCGGGGACGGCGCTGGCGCTGCCCGGCCTGGTCAACCGGGTCACCGGTCCGTTGCGGTACGCGCCCAACCTGGGCTGGCGCGACGTGGACGTCGTCCGGCTGATGTCCCGGCACCCGGTGCTGGCCGCCTTCCCGCCCAGCCTGGCGAACGAGGCGAACCTGGCCGCCCGGGCCGAGGCGTGGGCACGTCGGGGCCGGGTGGCGCCGTCGTTCTTCTACGTCTCCGGCGAGCTCGGCATCGGTGGCGCGATCGTCCTCGAGGGCGAGATCTTCGCGGGCCGGCACGGGTGGAGCGGTGAGATCGGGCACGTGGTGGTCGAACCCGCGCTCGGTGCGGAGCGGGGTGGCCTCGAGGCGCTCGCCGGCCAGGCGCTGATGCTGCGGGCGGCCGGCATGCCGGTCGGAGCGACGATCGCCGATCTCGCGGCTGCTGCCGAGCGTGGCGAGGCCCAACCGTTGGCGGCGGTCCGGGACGCCGGTCGGATGCTCGGCACCGCGCTCGCGGCGGCGGCGAACATCCTCGACATCGGCGAGGTGGTGCTGGGCGGCAGCTTCGGTCAGCTGTTCGACCACCTGCACGGCCAGGTCGAGGACTGCCTGCAGCAGATGGTGATCTTCGCCCCCTGGTCCACACCGGCCGTGACGCGCGCCCGCGCCGGGGAGCTGCCCGCGATGGCAGGCGGCGCGCTGACCGTCCTGCGGAGCGTCGTGGACGACGCCGAGGCCTGGGTCGCCTGACCCCGTCGCGGCCACCGTTGCCGCATTGTGACCTTGGCGAGCCGTCGAAGCGTTGTCCGACCCTGTCCGACGATGGTTTAGTTCTGCCCGACAACAAAAAGGGGTTCCGGTCGGCACGCGCCGCCGAGCCCCCACGACGGCGGCCCGCGACGGAGCGGCGCCGTGCACCCGACCGGGGGGTCCGGTCGGTGTTGTGAGAGGTCAGGACGACGATGACGTTGACACGGACCAAGCTGGTCGCGGTCGTGATGGGTGCGGCTCTCGCGCTCGCCTCGGTCGCGGGATGCAGCAGCACCCGCAGCAACAACACTCCCGCCGGGGGCGCCACCTCGGCGAACGCGGCGGGCACCCTGGTCGGCATCGCGATGCCGACCAAGAGCCTCGAGCGGTGGAACCGTGACGGTGCCCACCTGGAGGACCTGCTGAAGAAGGCCGGCTACCAGACCAGCCTGCAGTACGCCGACAACAAGGTGGACCAGCAGGTCACGCAGCTGCAGAACATGATCAACCAGGGCGCCAAGGTCCTGGTCATCGCCTCCATCGACGGCAAGGCGCTCGGCCCGGTGCTGCAGCAGGCTGCGGACAAGGGCGCGAAGGTGATCGCGTACGACCGCCTGATCAACGAGTCCCCGAACGTCGACTACTACGCCACGTTCGACAACTACAAGGTCGGTCAGCTGCAGGGCCAGTTCATCGAGACGGCCCTCGGTCTGAAGGACGGCAAGGGTCCGTTCAACCTCGAGCCCTTCGCCGGTTCGCCCGACGACAACAACGCCAAGTTCTTCTTCTCCGGCGCCTGGGACGTGCTGAACCCCTACGTCCAGTCCGGCAAGCTCGTCGTGCCCTCCGGCAAGGCCCCGAAGACGGACGCCGACTGGACCTCGATCGGCATCCAGGAGTGGAAGTCCGAGACGGCTCAGTCCGAGATGCAGAACCGCATCAACTCGTTCTACGCGGGCGGCAAGAAGATCCAGGTCGTCCTGTCCCCGAACGACTCCCTCGCGCTGGGCATCGCCCAGGCCCTCGACGCGGCCGGCTACAAGCCGGGTTCCGACTGGCCCGTGCTGACCGGCCAGGACGCCGACAAGGCGAACGTCCTGAACATGCTCCAGGGCAAGCAGTCCATGACGGTCTGGAAGGACACCCGGGCGCTCGGTGACGAGGTCGCCAAGATGGTCGACCAGGTGGTCAAGGGCCAGACCGTTGACGTCAACGACACCAAGACGTACGACAACGGCAAGAAGGTCGTCCCGACCTACCTGCTCGCGCCGCAGGTGGTCACCAAGGACACGGTGAAGAAGTCGCTGGTGGACTCCGGGTTCTACTCCGCCTCCGACCTCGGTCTGTGACGTCGCGCGCCGCCGGTCCGCAGCACGCGGGCCGGCGGCGCCCGTCCGTCCCGGCAGCCCTACCGGAGTGAGGAACTCATGGAGCAGAGCACCATCCTCGAGATGCGCGGCATCACCAAGCGCTTCCCGGGTGTCATCGCGCTGAACGACGTCAACCTCGCGGTCACCCGCGGCGAGGTGCACGCGATCTGCGGCGAGAACGGTGCGGGCAAGTCGACCCTGATGAAGGTCCTGTCAGGGGTCTACCCGCACGGCAGCTACGAGGGCGAGATCGTCTTCGACGGCGAGCCGGTGGAGTTCCGCGGCATCCGCGACTCCGAGCGCAAGGGCATCGTCATCATCCACCAGGAGCTCGCGCTCAGCCCGTACCTGTCGCTCGCCGAGAACATCTTCCTCGGCAACGAGCGCAGCCGGCGCGGCGTCGTGGACTGGAACAGGACGAACTCCGAGGCGGCCCGGCTCCTGCGGCGCGTCGGGCTCACCGAGCCCCCGGACACCCGCGTCACCGACATCGGCGTGGGCAAGCAGCAGCTGGTGGAGATCGCCAAGGCGCTGTCCAAGGAGGTCAAGCTCCTCATCCTCGACGAGCCGACGGCCGCGCTGAACGACGAGGACAGCGACCACCTGCTCGACCTGATCCGCGGCCTGCGGGACGACGGCATCACCTCGATCATCATCAGCCACAAGCTCAACGAGCTCGAGGCGATCGCGGACTCCACGACGGTGATCCGGGACGGGCGCACCATCGAGACGCTCGACATGCACGGTGCGGAGCCGGTGACCCAGGACCGCCTGATCCGGGGCATGGTCGGCCGCGCGCTCGACCACCGGTTCCCGGAGCACACGCCGACGATCGGCGAGGAGGTGCTCCGCATCGAGGACTGGACGGTCCACCACCCGATCGACCGGCAGCGCGTCGTGGTGCGCAACGCGTCGGTGAACGTGCGGCGCGGCGAGATCGTCGGGCTCGCCGGGCTGATGGGTGCCGGCCGGACCGAGCTCGCGATGAGCGTGTTCGGCCGCCGGTACGGCGCCGGCATCTCGGGTCGGGTCTACAAGAACGGCGCGGAGGTGGACACCTCCACGGTGCCGGCCGCCATCCGGGCCGGCATCGCGTACGCCACCGAGGACCGCAAGCGGTACGGCCTCAACCTCATCGACACCATCCAGCACAACGTGAGCGCGTCGGCGCTGGGCAAGGTCGCCCGCTGGGGCGTCGTCGACAAGAACGTGGAGCTCGCCACGGCGGAGCGGTTCCGCAAGGAGCTGGCCGTCAAGTCGCCCACCGTGGCGGCCCTGGTCGGCAAGCTCTCGGGTGGCAACCAGCAGAAGGTCGTCCTGAGCAAGTGGATCTTCGCCGACCCGGACGTGCTGATCCTGGACGAGCCCACCCGCGGCATCGACATCGGCGCCAAGTTCGAGATCTACACGATCGTGAACCGGCTGGCGGACGAGGGGAAGGCCGTCATCCTCATCTCCTCCGAGCTGCCCGAGCTCATCGGCGTCTGCGACCGCATCTACACGCTCAGTCAGGGCAGCGTCACCGGCGAGGTCGCCAGGGCGGACGCGACCCAGGAGCACCTCATGCACCTCATGACCATGGACAAGAACGGGATCACGCGATGAGCACGCAAACGACGCCCCTGACGGGCGCGGTCGAGGGTGAGGCGACCCGGGGCTCGGCACTGGGCAGCAGCGTCCGGCAGTACGGGATCTTCGGCGCGCTCGTCGTCCTCCTGCTGCTGTTCCAGGTCCTCACGCACGGCAAGCTGCTGTTGGCCAACAACGTCGCGAGCCTGTTCCAGCAGAACGCGTACGTGATCATCCTGGCCATCGGCATGCTGATGGTGATCGTCGCCGGGCACATCGACCTGTCGGTCGGCTCGATGGTGGCGTTCATCGGTGGCGTGGTGGCGCTCTCCATGCGGGACCTGCACCTGCCCTGGCTGGTCGCGGTGCTCGTCGGCATCCTGGTGGGCGCCCTCGCCGGCGCCTGGCAGGGGTTCTGGGTCGCCTACGTCGGCATACCCGCCTTCATCGTCACGCTGGCGGGGATGCTGCTGTTCCGAGGCCTGGCCATCGTCATGGTGGGCGAGACCGTCGCGGGGCTGCCGAACGGCTACATCAAGATCTCCAACGGCTTCGTGCCCAACTGGCTCGGGTTCGCCGGCAACCTCGACGCGGTCACGCTGGCGATCGGCGCCATCGGCGTCGCGGCGGTGGTGCTCACGCAGGTGCGGTCGCGGATGGCCAAGCGCAAGCACGGGCTGCACGTGGAGTCCGGCATGGCATTCGTGGCCAAGAACCTCCTGGTGGCGGTCGCCATCGGCGCTCTGACCGTGGTGCTGTCGCTCAGCTCCGGCGGCACGCCCATCGTGCTGGTGATCATCGGGCTGCTGGTGATCGCGTACTCGTTCGTCATGGGCAACACCGTGTTCGGGCGGCGCATCTACGCGATCGGCGGCAACCGGCCCGCGGCGATCCTGTCCGGCGTCAACACGCGGGCGGTGGACTTCTCGATCTTCGTGAACATCGGCGCGCTGACCGGTATCGCGGCGATCGTCAACTCCTCGCGTGCGGGCGCCGCGGTCGCGTCGGCGGGCAACGGGTACGAGCTCGACGCGATCGCGGCCTGCTTCATCGGCGGGGCGGCGGTGACCGGCGGGATCGGGCGCATCTCCGGGGCCATCGTCGGTGCGCTGATCATGGGCGTGCTCAACATGGGCCTGTCGATCATGGCGGTGAACTCCGCCTGGCAGATGGCGATCAAGGGCCTGGTGCTCCTGGCCGCCGTCGCCTTCGACCTGGTCAACAAGCGGCGCGCAGGCACTCTGTAGCCGAGCGCAACGCGGCGGCGGTGCGCACCGGGGGAACAGCGGCTCCCGGTGCGCACCGCCGTTCGCTTTCACCGTCCGGTGCCCGTGGCTGAGCGCCGGACCGTCGGCGCCGCGCCGCGCCGGACGCGCGCCGCTGCGCCGGCTCAGTCGACGGGCGAGACGCGGATGAGGTTCCCGTCGGGGTCGGCCACGACGAAGGTGCGGCCGAACACGTCGTCGTGCGGCTCCTCCACCACGGCGGCGCCCTTCGCGGTCCACCGGGCGAAGAGCTCGTCGACTGCGGCCGCCGAGCCGGGCACCATCAGGCCGAGCTCCGACGTCCGCGGGGTGGCGGGCGTCGCGTTCTCGCTGCGTCCCGTCCACACCGCGAAGAGGACGCCGGGGGCCACGGGGAAGGCCACGTACCGCGGGCTGGTGAACACCGGCTCGACGTCGAACAGGTCGCGGTAGAAGGCCGTGGCGGCCGCGGCGTCGCGCACGTAGACGAGGAACAGGTTCGGTGCCGGCATCGGGACTCCTCGTGAGGGGTTCGGGTCATGCGCCAGCAGACCACCGAGCGACGACATCCGTCTGCCTGAGAAGCGGCACCGCTCTGGGGCCCGGCTCGTCGGAGTAGGGCTGTCGGCGACAAAATACCCCTGGGGGTATACTGGACTCTCGTCCACGTCGCCCAGGAGGACCGCCATGAGCTTCGCCCTCTCCACCACCGTCGACCTCGACTTCGACCGCACCGTCGCCGCGCTGCGCGAGGCGCTGGCCGCCCAGGGGTTCGGCATCCTCACCGAGGTGGACCTGTCCGGCACGCTCAAGGCGAAGCTCGACGTCGACGTGCCGCGGCAGCTGCTGCTGGGTGCGTGCAACCCCTCGTTCGCGCACCGCGCGCTGCAGGTCGAGGAGCACGTCGGCCTGCTGCTGCCGTGCTCGCTGACCGTGACGGCGGTCGCGGACGGCACGACGCGGGTCGAGGCCATGGAGCCGCAGGCGATGGTCCAGCTCACCGGCAACGCAGCCCTGCAGCCCGTGGCCGACGAGGTGCGGGACCGGCTCGCCGCGGTGCTCACCGTGCTGCCCACCACAGCAGGCCGCACCGTGTGACGCCGCGCCGGCGGGGCCGCGCCGACCGCGGCTCTCGCCCAGCAGTTCCCCAGGGTGCCGGGGTACCCTAGGAAGATTCGGGACCTTAGGCCCAACATTCTGTGGGGGTTGCCTCCCGTCGATCCGGAGGGGACTCCATGGACACCCAGATCATCGCGACCGCCGCACCGCCCGCGACCACCAACCGCGAACGGCAGCTGAGCGAGTTCACCGCGCTGGCCAAGTCCGTCCAGGAGTCCGGCCTGATGCGCCGTCGCCTGGGCTGGTACTGGACGCAGTTCGCGGTGCTGACCTTCGCGCTGCTCGGCACCGTCGCGGCGTTCGTGCTGATCGGCCACTCGTGGTGGCAGCTGGCGATCGCGGCCGCGCTGGCGGTGCTGCTCGGGCAGGTGATGTTCCTCGGCCACGACGCCGCACACCGGCAGATCTTCGCCTCGGGCAAGTGGAACGACTGGGGCAGCCTGGTCATCGCCAACCTCTACGCCGGCATGAGCTACGGCTGGTGGCAGCACAAGCACTCGCGGCACCACGCGAAGCCGAACCAGGTCGGCGCCGACCCGGACATCGAGATGGACGTGCTCGCCTTCCACAACGAGGACGGCCCGCGCCCCGTCCGCACCGGGCTGCGCCGCTGGTTCCGCGAGCACCAGGGGTGGTTCTTCTTCCCGCTGCTGCTCCTGGAAGGCCTCAACCTGCACCTGTCCGGCGTCAAGACGATCTTCGGCCGCGCGCCCGTGAAGCGGCGGCCGGTGGAGATCGCCTTCATCACGGCGCGGCTCGGCGGGTACCTCGGGCTCGTCTTCTGGTTGCTGCCGTTCGGGATGGCGGTCGCCTTCCTGGCCGTACAGCTGGGGCTCTTCGGCCTGTACATGGGCATGGTGTTCGCGCCCAACCACAAGGGCATGCCGATCGTGCCGCGCGACGCGAGGATCGACTTCCTGCGCCGCCAGGTGCTGATGAGCCGCAACATCCGCGGCGGTCGCATCACCGACATCGCGATGGGTGGGCTGAACTACCAGATCGAGCACCACCTGTTCCCGAGCATGCCGCGGCCGCACCTGCGCAAGGTGCAGCCGCTGGTGCGGGAGTTCTGCCGGTCGCACGGCATCCACTACACGGAGACGAGCGCCGTCCGCTCCTACCGGACCGTGGTGCAGTACCTCAACCGGGTGGGCCTGGGAGCGCGCGACCCGTTCGAGTGCCCCATGACGGCCCAGTTCCGGGTGGCCCGCTGACGCAGCGGTAGTCGACGGGCGGTCGCCCGGCTCGGCGTTCGGGTGAATCGCGCAGATCGCCCGTCGTTCGGGTCACTGAGCGGCTGCGTCGATGCCACGCTCTGCGCGTCAGCCGTGGGCGCACGGGCCCTTGCGGCGACGACCGTTCGCAGGGGGACCGCATGATCATCTGGGGCTGGCGCGCCTTCAAGGCGCTGATCGCGACCGGCGTCTTCTACTGCCCACGGTGCCTGGGGGACCGGACGTACCGGCACCTCGCCGCTCGTCGGTGGTTCACGCTGTTCTTCATCCCCGTCGTCCCGCTGGAGCGGCTGGGCACCTTCGTCCAGTGCGACGCGTGCCACGGCACGTTCACGGAGGTGGCCCTGGAGGCGCCGACCGTCGCCGTGTTCGAGCACACGCTGGGTCTGGCGGCGCGGGCCTCGGTGGCGCACCTGGTGTCCCGGCTGAGCCCGACCCCGCAGGTGGTCGCCCTCGCCTGCGCGGCCCTGCGCGACCGTCCCGGCGTGGCGCAGCCGTACGACGAGCACCGGCTGCGGGCCGACGTCAACGCCTTCGCCGACCGGCGGACGGCGCTGACCTACGTGGCACCGCTCGCGGCCACCATGTCGATCGACGGCCGCGAGGACTTCGTCCGGCGGCTGGTGCTGCTCGGCGCCCGCCTGTCGCCCACCGACCGGCTGCGCGAGCCGGTGTCCGCGATCGCCGCGGAGCTGCAGCTGAGCCCCGCCCATGTCGCGGGGATCCGCGAGCAGGTCGAGGCCGGGATGCCGACCGGGGGGCTGGCGTGATCACGGCGGCTCCGCCCGGCGGTGCGGACACCGTCTTCAACGCTCCGCCCGGGTGGCTGACGCCCGCCGGCTTCGACCCGCGACGGGGCCACCTGCCGGACCCGACCTGGCCGGCGGCCCCCGCCGGGTGGCAGTTCTGGGTCGCCCGACCGCAGCCGCGCGGGCTGGTGCCCGCCCTGAAGCGCGGGTGGTGGGGCCCCGCGGTGGGTGGTGCGGTGGTGGTGCTCCTCGTCCTGGTGGCACTGCTCCACGGTCCGTCCTCACCGACCGACGGGGTCGGGTCGTGCTGGACCGAGGGGAGCGGCGGCAGGCTGACCTCCGTCGACTGCTCCTCCAGCCGCGCGATGTACCGCGTGTCCTCGGTGGTCGCGCGGCCCGAGCTCTGCTCGAAGCCCTCGCCCGGCTACCTCGACGGTGCCACCGGGTTCGAGTGCCTCACTGCCATGTCCTGAGCCCCGGGTCAGCGGAGGGTGAGCCAGAGGCCGAGGCCCGCGGCGGCGAGCCCGAGCAGAGCCATGCCGACGGCGTGCAGCACCGCCTCGACCGCCGGGCGTGACCCCGTGGCCAGCCGGACCGCCTCGACGCTGGCCGTGCTGAACGTGGTGTAGCCGCCCAGGAAGCCGGTGCCGAGCACCACCTTCTCGTCCGACAGGCCGGGGTACCGCATCGCGAGGCCCGTCAGCGCGCCGAGCAGCAGCGCGCCCGACACGTTGATCACCACGGTGCCGAGCGGGAAGGGCAGGCGGTTGTGGCGGCCCACGACGCCGTCGACGACGAAGCGGGTCGCGGCACCCAGACCGCCCGCCAGCGCCAGCAGCACGGGGATCATGCCGGCCTCCGCACCAGCGCCCGCGCGGCGAGGATGCCGACCAGAGCCGCGAGCACCCCGGCGGCGACGCTGCCCGCGACGTACGCCGTCGCCAGCCCGACGCGGCCGGCCCGGATCAGCAGGTCCGACTCGACCATGAAGGTGCTGTAGGTGGTGTACCCGCCCATCACCCCGGTGCCGATGCCGAGCCGCAGGGCCCGACGCCAGCCGTGGTCCGGACCGCTGCGGGCCAGCGACTCGAGCAGCAGGCCGAGCAGCAGGGAGCCGGTGACGTTGATCCAGAACGTCGTCCAGGGGAACGTCCCGGTGGCGACGGGGTGCAGGCGGCCCAGTTCCCAGCGCGCGGTGGTGCCGACCGCTCCGCCCAGCACCACCAGTCCCAGCAGACCGGGCCGGCGGTACGCCGGCCGCAGGTGCGCGGGCGGCGTCACCTCCACAACGGCGTCTTCCAGTCGACGACGCCCAGCGGGACGACGAGCACGGGCCGGTGCTGGTGGTGGGACAGCTGCACGGCGACCGAGCCCTCGAGGAACTCCCGCACCCGCGCGCCGCGACCGGGGGCGCGCGTGCCGACCACGATCGCGGCGGCGTCCACCGCGCGAGCCAGGTGGGTCAGGGAACGGTCGGGCCGCCCGGCCAGGTACCGGAACTCCCACGGCACGCCGGTGCCGTCCATCACGCGGGTCAACGTCTCGACGATCTGGATCCGCCGGTCCTCCCAGCGGTCGTCGACGGTGTCCGGGTCCACCTCGCCGTGCCGCACGGTGCCGTCCGGGAACTCCTCGAGGACGAACCGGGTGGTGTCGACGTAGGCGAAGTACAGAGGCGGGTTGCCGGCCGCCTGCGACCAGGAGATGGCGGTCAGCGCCACCAGCTCCGGCTGGCCGGGCACGATCGCGACCACGATCGGGTGGCCGGCGAACGGCGTCATCCTCGACGGGCTCGGCTGCGGGACCTCGTGCGCGTTCATCGGCACCAGCCTGGCACTGCGCCGGGTCGGGGGCGACACTCGTCTGACCGGCGTCTTCATCGAATCTTCGCAATCGCGACCGGGCGGCCTTCGCGCACGGGGCGGACGCTGGACGTGGAGGACGGCCGACGAGCGCCGTCCGCGAGCACGACGGAGACCGAAGATGATGTGGTACGGAGGCGGCATGCACGCCGGGCTGTGGGTGGCGATGGGCCTGTTCTGGCTGCTGCTGATCGCGGCGATCATCTGGTTGGTGGTGCAGCTGGCGACGTCCGGCCGCCGCGGCGCGCCACCCGTGCACCGTCCGTGGGGGCCCGGTCCGTGGGGTCGCGCGCCGTACGGGCAGGCGCCGGGAGCGCAGGGGCCGTGGACGCAGGGGTCGGAGTCGCCGTTCGAGGTGCTCGACCGGCGCCTGGCCACCGGTGAGATCGACGTGGACACGTACCGGCAGCTGCGCGCGGCGCTGCTCGAGTCGCGGGGCGGCCAGCCATGAGCACCGTTCCTCCCACCGAGCCGGTGCCGACCACACCGGAGCCGGGCACGGCCCGGCCGGCTGCGGCGGGGCCGGCCGGAGCCGGCCCGTCGGCCGTTGGTTCGACGCCGACCGGTGCAGCGCCCGCGGCGGCGGGTTCCGCTCCGGCCCCGGCTGCGGCCGGAACCGGCCCCGGGTTCGGCCCGGCACGCCGGCGCGGTCCGCTGATCGCGGCCCTGGTCGTCGCCGTCGTCCTGCTGATCGGCTCGGTCGGCGCGACCGTGGCCTGGGCGGGCTTCAGCGCCGTGAGCGACCGGGGTGTGCTGCGCCCGTGGGACGGGATGCCCGGCATGCACCGTGGCTGGGACCGGGACGGGCAGCCGTACCAGGGCGTGCAGCCCGGTCAGCGCAACGGGCAGGGCGGTGGCTGGCGGGGAACCGGGCCGGGCGTCGGGCCCGGGTACGGTCCGGGGTCAGGTCGGGGGTCCGGTCCGGGCTTCGGTCCGGGCTTCGGTCCGGGCATGCACCGCGGCTACGGCCCGGCGCCCGTGCCCAGCCCGTCGGCGTCGCCGTCCAGCTGAACCGAGGGCCTTCGGCGCGCGCCGTCAGCGCGCCAGCGGCAGTCGCAGCGTGAAGGTGGATCCCTGGCCGGGTCCGGGTGAGGACGCGACCAGGGATCCACCGTGCGCGTGCGCGATGCCGCGGGCGATGGTGAGCCCGATGCCGGTGCCCGCCCGAGCGACACCGGGTCCCGCCGGACCTGGTGCCCGGTAGAACCGCTCGAACACCCGCTCGAGGTCGCCCTCGGCCAGCCCGACGCCGGTGTCGCTCACCTCGATCACCGCCTCGTGGCCCTCCGGTCGTGCGAGCACCCGTACCTGCCCGCCGGGAGGGGTGGCGGCCAGGGCGTTGCCGACCAGGTTGGTCACCACCTGGGCGATCCGGTCGCCGTCGCCGTCCACCAGCAGCGCCCAGCCGGCCGACTCGGTCTTCAGGTCCAGGCCGGCGTCGTGCAGCTGCGGCCGCAGCCGCTCGGCGGCCCCGATGGCGACGGCGGCGACGTCGACGCGGGTGACGCGCAGGCCGAGGCGGCCCTCCTCGGCCCGGGACAGCGCTCCGAGGTCCTCAGAGAGGCGCCGCAGCCGGCGCAGCTCGCCGGACAGCTCGGCGAACAGCTCCGGCTCGGGGGTGAACACCCCGTCCTGCAGCCCCTCGACGTAGCCGTCGAGCACGGTCAGCGGCGTGCGCATCTCGTGGGCGACCTCGCCCAGCAGGCGCATCCGGCGGCCCTCCGTCTCGGCCAGCCGTGCCGCCAGGGCGTTGACGTCGTTGGCCACCCGGGCCAGCTCCGCCTCGCGGGGCGGGGGCACCGGCTCGTCGTACCGACCGGCGGCGATGCGGTGCGCCGCCGCTGACAGGTCGTCCAGCGGACGCAGCAGCCGCCATGACGACCACGCACCCGCGGCGATCGCCACCGCGAGCGCCACGACGACACCGATGGCCAGGCCGTGGTTCGACGCCCCGACCGCGAAGTCCCGCGAGACGTGCGGGTCCCACGGCGGCATGCGGCCCGCCATCATGCCGACGCGGGCGTCGTACAGGTGCGGCGTCAGCACGCGGGTGACCAGGTACGCCGTCACGGCTCCGGTGAGCGCGACGAGCGTGTGGCTCAGCAGCAGGCGGGTGGACAGGCGCCTCATGACGGCCTCCCGACGAACTTGTACCCGACGCCCCGCACCGTCGCGATGAACCGTGGCGCGCTGACGTCGTCGGCCAGCAGCCGCCGCAGGCTGCGCACGTGCACGTCGACCACCCTCTCGTCCCCGTAGAAGTCGTCACCCCACACCCGTTCGAGCAGCTGCCGACGGGAGAAGACGCGGCCGGGGGAGCGTGCCAGCGCCCCGAGCAGGTCGAACTCGAGGGCCGACGGTGTCACCGGACGGTCGTCCACCGTCACCTCGCGGGCCGCGAGGTCCACGGTCAGCCGGTCGAAGCGCAGGCGCTCCGCGTCCGGCTCGTCGTCCCGCGCCCGTCGCAGGACGGCCTTGACGCGGGCCACCACCTCGCGGGGGCTGAACGGCTTGGTGACGTAGTCGTCGGCGCCGACGGCCAGGCCGACCAGCGTGTCCGCCTCCTCGGCACGGGCTGTCACCAGCACCACGCCGACGCCCGAGGTGGCACGGATGCGCCGCAGCACCTCGAGGCCGTCGACATCGGGCAGCATCACGTCCAGCAGCACCACGTCGGGCCGGTCCCGGCGCAGCTCGGCCAGCGCGTCGGTCCCCGTCCCGGCCTCGACCACGGCGAACCCGTCGGCCTCGAGGTAGGCGCGCAGCACCCGGCGGATGCCCGCCTCGTCGTCCACCACCAGCACACGCCTGGCCACGTCATCCTCCGGACGGCGCCGGCCGCCGGATGCGGAGGGGTGCCGTGCTGCCGAGCATGCCGGGCGCGGCCCCGGCTGACCAGGAAGCCCCGCTGTGAGCCGGGCGTCGACGTCAGTCGAGCACGCCCTCCAGGCCCTTCTCGTACGGGCGGATGTCGGCGGCCCGGCCCGCACCGACCTTCTTCACCCAGTGCGCGTCGGCCAGCACCGCGCGGCCCAGGCCGACCAGGTCGAGCTCGCCCCGCTCCAGCTCCTCGACCAGCGGCGCGAGGCTGAGGGTCTCCTGGCCCTCGGTCTCCGCTCCCATGAACGGCGCGGAGACGCCCACCGAGCCGAGGGCGATCACCGGCCGGCCGGTCAGCTCCTTGGTCCAGCCGGCGAGGGTGCGGCCCGACCCCTCGAAGGCGGGCAGCCAGTAGCGGCGGGTGGAGACGTGGAACAGGTCGACGCCGGCTTCCGTCAGCGGGACCAGCACCTGTGCCAGCTCGTCGGGCGTCGTCGCGATGCTCGCGTCGTAGTGCCCGCCCTTCCACTGCGAGAAGCGGAAGCTGATCGGGTACCCGGGGCCGACGGCGTCACGGATGGCCGCCACCACCTCGGCGGCGAGGCGGACCCGGTTGGCGGCCGGGCCGCCGTAGGAGTCGGTGCGCTGGTTGGTCCGCTCCCACAGGAACTGGTCCAGCAGGTAGCCGTGGGCGCCGTGCACCTCGACGCCGTCGAACCCGACCGTCTTGGCGTCCGCGGCCGCGCGCGCGAACGCGTCGACGACGGCGGCGATGGTGGCGGTGCTGGCCGGTTCACCCACGGTGCGTCCGGCGGCGTCGATGCCCGACGGGCTCACCACGGGGGCTGCCGGCACCGGGTCGCAGCCGGCCCGACGCGTCGCGCCGAGGTGCCACAGCTGGGGGAAGATGCGCGCGCCCTGCGCGTGCACGCCTTCGACGACGGCGCGCCACCCGGCCAGCGCACGCTCGCCGTACAGGTGCGGCACGCGGGACGAGCTGCCGGCCGACGGCTCGTCGACGTAGGTGCCCTCGGTCACGATCAGGCCGAGCGACGCCGCGCGGCGGGCGTAGTACGCGGCGACGTCGGCGCCGGGCACGCCCTCGGGGGAGAACGCCCGGGTCATCGGCGCCATGACGAAGCGGTTGCGCAGCGTCAGCCCGGGAACCGGCTCGACCGGGGTGAACAGGGGCCCGGGGTCGACGCCGTCCAGCAGGGTGCTGACCAGGGCGGACGGGTGGGACTGCAGCTGGGTCACGAGAGGTCCTTCGGACTCGAGAGGCGCCGGTGGGCCGGCGCGGGTCGTTCTGCCGCGGGCGCGGCCCGCGGATGGTGCTGGCTGGGCGACGCTAGTCCACGTCCGGGGCGGATCGGCCGCACGGTGCCGTCGCGGGGTGTGAGGTGCGTCTCAGCCACCACCCCGGCCGGGGCGGGGGACGGGTCGCGGCCCAGCCGGCTGCCCGGGCGGACGTCGGTGGGCGGTGCTTGGATCGCTGCCGTGAGGATCACGGTGACAGGCGCATGGGGCAAGGCGGGTCGCGCGGTGGTGGCGGACCTGCTGGAGCACGGCTACGAGGTGGTGGCCACCGACCTGGCGGGGGTGGCGGGGGAGAACGAGGAGCTGGGCACCGACCTGGTGGTCGCCGACCTGACCGACTACGGCCAGGCGCTCGAGGTGCTCGCGGGTTCGGACGCCGTCGTCCACCTGGGCAACATCCCGGCACCGGGCCGCGCCACCGGGCCGGAGACGCTCAACCGGAACACGGCGGCCAACTCCAACGTGTTCCTCGCGGCGGCCCGCCTCGGGCTGAGCAAGGTGGTGTGGGCCTCGAGCGAGACGACGCTCGGCCTGCCGTTCGACGTCCCGCCGCGTTACGCACCGGTCGACGAGGCGCACTTCCCCGTACCGACCAGCACGTATGCCCTGTCGAAGGTGCTCGGTGAGCAGACCGCCGAGCACGTGGCGGCGTGGTCGGGCATCCCCTTCGTCGGGCTGCGGCTGTCCAACATCCACCGTCCGGAGGACTACGCGCGGGTGCCGGGGTACTGGAGCGACCTCGGCTCCCGCCGCTGGAACCTGTGGGGCTACGTGGACGTGCGGGACGTCGCCGCCGCCTGCCGGCTGGGCATCGAGCGGCCGACCACCGGATCGCAGAACGTGATCATCGCGGCGGCCGACACGATCATGAACACGCCCTCGGCGGAGCTGATGGCGGCCGTGTTCCCCGAGGTGCCGCTGACCCGGCCGCTGGAGGGGTTCGAGACGCTCCTGGCGATCGACGCCGCCCGTGACCTGCTCGGCTACGCCCCCGCGCACTCGTGGCGCCACCACGTGGGCTGACGGGTCGGTCAGTCGGTCGGGCTGCCCGCCGGGACGGCGTCCTCGAGCACCAGCCGCTCGTCGACCAGCGAGTCGGCCACCAGCTCGTCGAGCGGCGGCTCCGCCTCGGCCGTCGGGTCCACCGCCGCCGGGGCGAGCCGGTAGGCGGCCAGGCCGGTCAGCAGCGCCACCAGGTGCCCGAGGTCGGTGAACGTCACGGGCGGGTGCCCCGGCGCCCAGAACGGGAACGTGAAGTCGGCCAGCGCCACGGTGACGTAGAGCGCCTGCCAGCGCGGCGGGAACCGGTGCGCCAGGATCCCGAGGGCCCCGGCCATCGCGTAGCTGACGCCGTAGTCGAGCACCACCTCGGCGCTGGCCGGCGCCAGCCCGTGCGCCACCTGAATCGCCACCACGCCCTGGCTGATCAGCGTTCCGACCACGTGGGCGCCGAACAGCACGGCGAACCAGCGAACGGTGCCCAGCCACCGCTCGACCGTCCAGCTGACGCTCCCCAGCACCAGCAGCAGCCACCACACCGCGTGGCCGTCCCACAGCGCGGAGTCGACCAGCACGCGCACGGGCTGGTGCGACAGGTTGGTCAGGTTGGTCGAGGCGGCCAGCAGCCGGTCGCCGAGCTGCTGGTCGCTCAGCTCCTCGCCGAGCACGCCGGTGACCACCAGGGCCGTGAGCCACAGCAGGGTCCCGGGCACGCGGAGCAGACCGCCGAGCACGGTGGCGACGGTCGGCGGCCGAGCGGCGAGCCGAGCCCGCAGGGAGCTCAGCACGTCGCGTCGGCGCGCACGGGGACGTCCGTCGCAGCCGGGTGCAGGTCGGTTCGGCGGCCGGGACCGCCGTCGGGAGCGGCCACCGGCCGCGTCAGCACGAGCACCAGCCGCACCATCGTGTCGCGCGCCTCCGGCTCCTCGTGCAGGGAACGGCCTGCGCGGATCGCTCGCTGCAGCATGTCCTGGTAGAGGTCGCCCAGCAGCCGGACGGCCACCCCGTCGGGCAGGACGAACCGCCGACCGGCCAGGTCGAGCGCGCGCCCGACGATCGCGAGGAGCGAGGTCTCGAACGCCTCCTCGTGCGCGGCGAACGCCCCGGCGACCTCAGGGTCGCGCAGCGACATCAGCCTGAACTCGTGGTCGATCAGGCACCAGGTCCGGTCGTCCAGCGGACCGGTGAAGAAGTCCAGCATCAGGTCGCCCAGACCGGCCTCGTCGATCGGGCCCGTCACCGCCTCGAGCCGCGGCCGGAGCCGGTCGACCTTCAGGGCGAGTGCGGCGAGCTGCAGGCTGTGCTGGCGCTCCATCAGGGCGGCGAACAGCTCCTCCTTCGTCGTGAAGTTGGAGTAGAAGGCGCCGCGCGTGAACCCTGCACGCTCGCAGACCTCCTCGACGGTGCTGGCGTGCACACCCTGCTCGGCGAACACCTCGTAGGCAGCGTCGAGCAGCCGGTCGCGCGTGCGCTGCCGGCGGGGGGTCAGCAGGACGTCGGCGGGGGTCGAGATGAGGGTCACCTCCAGCGGGCGTTTGGCGTGGAGCCAGTCTATCCAATACGTTGATGTATCGGATACATCGGCGTATCGATCCCTGCTCACCCGCCACCCAGGAGCCGTCGTGTCCTCGTTGCTCTACCGGCTCGGCCGCTGGTCGTTCGGCGCCCGCGTGCGCGTGGTCCTGGCCTGGCTCGCGATCCTCCTGCTGGCCCTGGGCGGCGCGAAGCTGCTGTCGAAGGGCACCGACAACACCTTCTCCATCCCGGGTACCGAGTCCGGCACCGCGATGGACGCGCTGAAGCACACGTTCCCGCAGGTCAGCGGCTCAACGGCGCGACTCGTGGTCGTCGCGCCGCCCGGCATGACGGTGCGGGACGACGCCGTGCGCAAGCCGGTCGAGGACGCGGTGACCACGCTCAAGACCATCAGCCAGGTCTCCGCCGTCAGCGACCCGTTCGGCACCCAGGTGACCGGCGGCGTGTCCGACGACGGGTCCGCCGCGGTGGTCACCGTGCAGATGGACGGCCAGAGCATCACCATCACGGACGCCACCCGCTCGGCGTTGATCGCCGAGGAGAGCGCGCTGCGCGCAGCACTGCCGGCCGGCTCGACGGCCGAGCTCGGCGGCGACATCTTCTCGGTGCGGCTGCCCACCGTCAGCTCGACAGAGGCGCTCGGCGTGCTGGTCGCGCTCGGCGTGCTGGTGGTGACCTTCGGCTCGTTCCTCGCCGCCGGCATGCCGCTGGTGACGGCGCTGCTGGGCGTCGGCATCTCCACGCTGGGCATCTCGATCGCGACGCGGTTCGCGACCATCTCCTCGACCACCCCGATGCTGGCGCTGATGCTCGGACTGGCCGTCGGCATCGACTACGCGCTGTTCATCGTGTCCCGGCACCAGTCGCAGCTGCGCGCCGGCATCGAGGCGCGCGAGTCGGTGGCGCGAGCGTTGGCCACAGCCGGGTCCGCCGTCGTGTTCGCCGGGCTGACGGTGATGATCGCGCTGGTGGGGCTCGCCGTGGCCGGCATCCCGTTCCTCACCGTGATGGGGGTGGCGGCCGCCGTCGCCGTGGGGCTCGCGGTGCTGATCGCGCTGACGCTGACGCCGGCGCTGCTCGGCTTCGCCGGCGACCGGGTGCGGCCCGGGTACCGACGGGAGCGGCGTGCCGCGCGGCGCGCGGCCAGGGCCGGCGCGACGGCGGGCGCGCCGGCGACGGAAGGGGCGACCAGCCACGGGACGACGGCCGACCGGACGACGACGGACGGCGCGGCCGCCGACCGGAGCACGGTGGCCCCTGCGGCCGCGCCCGGCCGGGCCGCCCACGCCGCGGCCCCCGAGCAGTCGGTCGCCGGCGAGCAGCCCGTCGCCACCGCGCACCTGGCCGGCGAGCAGGTGCACCAGAACCGCTTCTTCCTCGGCTGGGTGCGGGCCGTCACCCGCTTCCCGATCGTCACCATCCTGCTGGTCGTCATCGGCCTGGGTGCCGTCGCGCTGCCCGCCCTGGACCTGCGGCTGGCCCTGCCGGACGCCGGCACGCAGCCGAAGGACTC
This sequence comes from Cellulomonas sp. NTE-D12, assembly GCF_027923705.1. Taxonomy (NCBI): domain Bacteria; kingdom Bacillati; phylum Actinomycetota; class Actinomycetes; order Micrococcales; family Cellulomonadaceae; genus Cellulomonas; species Cellulomonas electrica. The sequence goes on from NZ_AP026442.1 coordinate 828,930, forward strand.
CCGCGGCCGGATCACCTACGACCTGCTTGCGGAGCACTTCGGTCCCGGCTACAACGGCCCGCTGATCGTGACGGGCACCATCGTCGGGTCCACGGACCCGCTGGGCCTGATGGCGAACCTGAAGAAGGAGATCGAGGCGCTGCCGGGCGTGGCCTCCGTCCCGCTCGCGACGCCCAACCAGGACGCGACCACGGGGATCGTCCAGGTGGTCCCCACCGGCGGGCCGGACTCGCAGGCGACCAAGGACCTGGTCGCGGCGATCCGCGCCAAGCACGACTACTTCCGCAGCACGTACGGCGTGGACCTGTCCGTCACCGGGGTCACCGCGGTGCAGATCGACATCTCCGACCGGCTGGGCCGGGCCCTGCTGCCGTTCGGCCTCCTGGTGGTCGGCCTCTCGTTCGTGCTGCTCACCATGGTGTTCCGGTCGCTGTGGGTGCCGCTGAAGGCGACGGCGGGGTACCTGCTCTCCGTGGTGGCCGCGTTCGGCGTGGTCGCGATGGTGTTCGAGAAGGGCTGGGGCGCCAGCCTGCTGGGCCTGGACCGGACGATGCCGGTGATCAGCTTCATGCCGATCGTGCTGATGGGCGTGCTGTTCGGCCTGGCGATGGACTACGAGGTGTTCCTCGTCTCCCGGATGCGGGAGGACTACGTGCACGGCGGGGACGCGCGCGCCGCGGTGCGCAGCGGGTTCACCGCCTCGGCCGTGGTGGTCACCGCCGCCGCGACCATCATGTTCTCGGTGTTCGCCGCCTTCGTCCCCGAAGGTGACGTCAACATCAAGCCGATCGCGCTGGGCCTGGCGGCCGGGGTGTTCGTGGACGCCTTCGTCGTCCGCATGACCCTCGTTCCCGCGGTGCTCCAGCTGCTCGGCGACCGGGCCTGGCACATGCCGCGCTGGCTCGACCGGGTGCTGCCGAGCTTCGACGTCGAGGGCGAGGGGCTCGCCTCCGAGCTCGCGCTGGCCCAGTGGCCGGAGCCGGGTGCCGACGACGCGGTGGCGGCCGCCGGGCTGCGGCTGGACCGGCCGGACGGGTGGCCGCTGTACGACGGCGTCTCCGTCCGGCTCGCCACCGGCGGTGCGCTCGTCGTCGCCGGACCGCACCGCAGCGGCCGCACCGCCTTGCTGCTCACCATCGCCGGCCGCGCGCACGCCGACGCGGGGACGCTCAAGGTGGCCGGTCTGGTCGCACCGGTGCGGGCCCGGGACATCCGTCGCGCCGTCGCGTTCGCCCGGCTGGCGCGAGCGACCGACCCGGTGGACGAGCTGCGCCAGGCGTTCGCGGCCCGCACGCCCGTCGTCGCGATCGACGACCTCGACGCCGTCGGCGACCCGGTGCTCCGCAGGGCGGTGCACGACGAGCTCGCGTTCGAGCTGCGCACGGCCGCCGGGGAGGGTCGCCCGCTGTCCCTGGTCGTCAGCGCGCAGACGGTCGACGCCGTCGGCGGGCTGCTGCCGATGCCGCCCACCGCCACGGTCACGCTGGCCGCCGCCCCCGAGCTTGCGAAGGTGCTCTGAGATGTCGAACCCCCTCGACGCCCTGCTGCGGCCGGAACGTGCCCGGACCAGCGGCCGCGCCACCTGGTTCACCGTGCTCGGCCTGGTGCTGGTGCCGCTGACGATCGGCGGGCTGCTGACCTGGGCGCTGTGGCAGCCCACCCAGCGGCTCAACCGGGTGCAGGCCGCGGTGGTGAACCTCGACACGCCCGTGACGATCAAGGGTCAGACGGTGCCGCTCGGCCGGCAGCTCGCCGCGGGGCTCGTCACGTCCGACGGGGCGTCGAGCCCCGCGCCGGGCGCCACCGGGACGCCGTCGCCGGCCGCCACCGCGAACCCGACGCCGAGCGCCTCCGCCACGCCGGGCGCCGTGGTCAGGAACGTCTCCGGCTCCGACTCGTCGGGCAACTTCACGTGGGTGGTCACCAACGCCGACGACGCCGCCGCCGGGCTCGCCGACGGCCGGTTCGCCACCGTGGTCACCATCCCGTCGAACTTCTCCGCGGCCGCCACGTCGACCGCCGACGCCGCCCACGCTGTGCGCGCCACCATCGACGTCAAGGTCTCCGACCGGTCCAAGATCGCCGACTCGGCCGTCGCGCAGGCGGTGACCAGCACCGCGGTGCGGGTCCTCGGCCAGCAGCTGACCACGGCGTACCTGCAGAACGTGCTGGTCGGGTTCAGCACGCTGCACGACAAGCTCGGCGAGGCGTCCGACGGTGCCACCAAGCTGGCGACGGGTGCGCAGAGCCTGTCCACCGGCGCGCAGCAGCTGGCGTCCGGCGCCGGCCAGGTGGGCACCGGGGCACAGTCGCTCGCCTCCGGGACGGCGCAGCTGGCGACGGGGATCGGCGCGCTGCAGACCGGTGCGGGCTCGCTGTCCGGCGGTGCCACCTCGCTGGCGTCGGGTGTGCGGCAGGTGTCGGGCGGGGCGTCGTCGCTGGCGTCCGGGCTGGACCAGCTCGCGGCGCAGACGTCGTCCGCCGCGGCGACCGCCAAGGAGGCCGTGCCGGGTGCTCAGGCGTTCGCGTCGGGGCTGCAGCAGCTGTCCGACGGGGTGAACGGGCCGACCGGGCTCGCGGCCGGGGCGTCGTCGCTGTCGACCGGGGCAGCGGGCCTCCAGTCGGGCTTCTCCGGGTTCCTGACCCAGCTCAGCGGTTGGGCGTCGACGTGCGCGAGCAGCACCGACCCGGTCGCCCGGGCCACGGCGTGCCAGACGCTGCAGGGTGCGATCGCCGCCCAGCAGAGCACGACGCCGCCGGCGACCGGCCAGCAGCCGTCCCTGACGTACTCGATCGGTGCTCTCGCGCAAGGGGCGGCGGGACTCGACGCTGCCCTCAACACCGGGGTCGGCGGCCAGCCCGCCCTGAAGACCAGCGTCCAGCAGCTGGCCGCGGGCGGCACGCAGCTCGCGGACGGTGCGGGGGCGTCCGCCAGCGGTCTGCAGACGATCGCCGGCTACCTCCAGCAGTCCGCGTCTGGCGCCCACCAGCTCGCATCGGGTGCCGCGCAGGCCGCGTCGGGTGCGTCGTCCCTGGCCAGCGGTGCGTCCCAGCTCTCCGCCGGTGCGGGCAAGGCCGCGGGGGCCGCCGGCCAGGTGTCGTCGGGCGCGAGCGCGCTCGCCTCGGGGGCGCAGCAGGTGTCCTCGGGTGCGGGACAGCTGGGCTCGGGTGCCGGCAGCCTCGGCACCGGCGCCAGCAGCCTCGCAACGGGCCTCGGGCAGGCGGCGTCGCAGCTGCCCACGCAGACGAGCGACCAGGCCAAGGCGCTGGCCGACGTCGTGGCCGACCCGGTGTCGACCACCGGCGCCAGCACCGAGCTGTTCGGCTCGAGCATCGTCCCGTTCCTCCTGGCGGTGGCCCTGTGGCTCGGCGGGCTCGCCACGTTCCTGGTGCTCGGCGCCTGGCCGGCGCGGGCGCTGGGCTCCACCCGCTCGTCGCTGGCGCTGGCGCTGCGCGCCTTCGCGCCGGGTGCGCTGATCGGCGTGGTGCAGGGCGTCCTGCTGACCGTCGCGATGGCCGGTGCGCTGCACCTGTCGCCCGGCCGGTGGGTCGCGCTCGGCGGCACAGCCGCGCTGGCCGGTGTCGCGTTCGCCGCGGTGAACCAGGGGCTGGTGGCGCTGCTGCGCGGCGTGGGCCGGTTCGCCTCGGTGGTGATCGCGGTGGTCGCGCTGGCCACCGTCGTGGTGTCCACCGTGCCGGCCGTGCTCGAGTCGCTGTTCGGGCTGCTGCCGCCGGCACCGGCGCTCTCGGCGATGCAGGCCGTGACCACCGGGTCGGGCAGCATCGCGGGACCCGTCGCGCTGCTGGTCGTGTGGACGGTGGTCGGCATCGGCCTGACGGTGTCCGCGATCGCGCGGCACCGTGTGGTGCCCGCCGGTCAGCTGGCGCGCTGGGCACGCGCCGCCTGAGCACACCGTCGGGCTCGCCGGGCGCGTCGACCCGGGGGCCGACGCCCCGCACGCTCAGCCGCGCGGAGGCGCCGCGTCTCCTCGAGCGGCCGGCTCAGCCGCGCCGGTCCCGGCGTCGGCGGTCCCACGCCTCACGCAACGGCGGCACCACGACGCCGCGAGCCGCCATCTCGGCGCGCGTGCGCGTGCGGGTGACCAGGACGCCGGCCAGCGAGACCGCCCACGGCACGGCGACGAGCGCGAGGCCGGCGCGGTAGTCGCCGAGGGTGTAGTGGCCGCCGGGGTTGCGGGCGTCGAGCACGATGCCGACGCCGAGCATCACCAGCACGCCGGCGATGAAGCCGCCCGCGTTGGCCAGGCCCTGCGCGCTGCCGAGCCGCTCCGGCGGGTTGGAGGTGGCGGCGAAGTCCAGGCCGATCACCGACGCGGGGCCGCCCAGCGAGATCAGGACGACGAAGGCCACCAGCACGGCGAACGGCCGCGGCGTGCTGGGCACCAGCACCAGCAGCCAGCCCGCGGCGACGCCACCCGCCACCACGAGCACGGCCCACGAGCGCCGCAGGGGGTGCCGTGCGGTGAACTCGCCGATCAGCGGCCCGGCGACGATGGCGACCAGCACGTTCAGCGCCAGCATCGAGCTCGCCTTGGTCGGGCTCAGCCCCTGTCCCTGCACCAGGAAGGGGTAGCCCCACATCAGGCCGAACACGTTGATGCTGAAACCGCCGAGCATGTGCGACCAGAAGCCGAGCCAGGTGCCGTGGGCGCGCAGCGTCGGCACCAACCCGGCCGCGGTCCCGGACCGGGACATCGGCGCGGACGTGCCGGCCGGCCGGTCCCGGACGCCGAGCACCGCTGCGACGACGCCGAGCCCGCCGAGGCCGGCGAGCGCGCCGAACGCCGGCTCCCACCCGTACCGGTGCAGCAGGAACGCGAAGGGGATGGCGGAGACGATCTGACCGAGCTGGCCGGCGATGCCGGTCAGCTGGGTGAGCAGCGGCACGAGCCGCCGGGGGAACCACGCGGCGACCAGCCGGACGGCCGAGACGAAGATCATCGAGTCGCCCGCACCGATCAGCACCCGGGCCGCCAGCGCGGTGGGCACCCCGTGGCTCAGCGTCATGCCGAGCTGGCCCACCGCCATGGTCACCGAACCGGTGGTGAGCAGCGCGCGGGGTCCGAACCGGTCGAGCGCGATGCCGACCGGCACCTGCGCGGCCGCGTAGACGCTGAGCTGGATCACCACGAACAGCGACAGCACCGTGGCGGCCACCCCGAACCGGCTCTGCGCCGCCAGCCCCGCGACACCGAACGACGAGCGGTGCGCCACGGCCACCACGTAGACCAGCAGACCGGCCGACCAGACGAGCCACGCGCGGCCCCTGCCGACGGTGGACCTGGCACCTGCAGCTGGTACGGACCCGGCCACGACCCACCCTCGTCTCGGAACGCGCCATGGTACCCAGCGGCCGGCGTCGTCCCCGGGGGAGGGCGTGCAACCGAACGATTCGGATGCATGGATCTCACCCGCACTGGACATTTGACCAACTGGCGCCCCGGGGCGCACACTCGTCCCTGACGGTGCGCATCGCCTGCCCCCTGCGCGGTGCGCACCGTCTCTCACGTCCGAAGAGCGGGACGGGCCCGGCAGCCCGTCCCGCTCTTCGCGTCTCCGGGCCCTGGACCCGCGCAGTCTCACCCGTTCCGGCGCCCGCACGCGGTCGGCGTGCCACCGCAGCGGGCCGCAGGCGCCGGGCTACCGTGCCAGCGTGACCGTTCCCGCGCGCACCCCCGGCACGGGCGCCGTTCCCGTCACCGGGCGGCCCGACGCAACCGACGGCTCCGCGGAGCCCTCGGTGGCCCTGGTCGCACCCCCGTCGCCCACCGAGCTGGTCGAGGGTGCCGTCGCGACGTGGCGCGCGGCGCTGGTGGACTCCGCAGGCGGCTCGACCCTGGTGGACGTCGAGGAGCTGGGCGACGCGGCTCTGGACCTGTCCGCCGCGCACCCCTCCGGGATGGCTCAGCTGTTCGCCGGACGCTCGACGCGGCTGTCCAACCTGGTGCGCGAGGGTGCCGCCCTGGCCGTCGCACGCCGTCGCGCCCGGGCGGTCAGCGCCCGCGCCTCCGTCTACGGCCAGCACTACGGCATCGCCGCGACGTCGCTGGCCATCGGCATCGCCACCTGGACCGAGCGCTCGGCACGTGACGTCGCGAACGACGACGTGGCCGCCCTGGCGGCCGTCACCCGCCGCATCCCGATCGCCGAGCGCACCGGCGGAGCCCGGCCGTCGACGGCCGAGCCGGCCGACGCGGCGACCACCGAACCGCCGCGGCCCCGCGTGGTGCGCGCGCCCGTGCTGCTCCGGCCGGTGACGCTGACCGCCCGCGGCGCGGGGGAGGCGGACTACGAGCTCACCCTCGAGCCGACGGTCGACGTCAACCCGGTGCTGGCCCGGGCGCTGCGAGCCCGCGGTGCCCTGCTCGACCCGGGCGCCGTCGCACGCGGCACCTTCGCCAACGGCGGCTTCGACCCCCGTGGCGCCCTGCACCGGCTGACGTCCCTCGGCGAGGCGGTGCTCGAGGGGTTCACGCTGACCGAGCGTGTGGTGGTCGGCACGTTCGTGCACCCCGGTCAGGTGCTGGTCGACGACCTCGACGCGCTGGCCGGCACCCTCGACCGGCACGAGCTGGTGGCGGCGCTCGCGGGGGTGGACGAGGACACGGCTCGGCTGCAGCGGCCGTTGCCGGCGCAGGTGCCGGGGGACCGGGACCCGCAGCTGGACCGCGGCGTCGGCGACCTCGACCCCGACCAGCAGCACGTGCTCGACGTCGTGGCCACCGGCGCCCACCTCTTCGTCGACGCCCCTGCGGGGGCCGACGTCACCGGCACGGTCGCGGCGCTCGTCGCCGACGCGGCTGCCACCGGCCGCAGCGTGCTGTACGTGCCCGGCCACCGCCGCGCGGCCGCTGCCCTGGGCCAGCGGCTGGCCGAGGTCGGTGCCGGCGACCTGCTGCTCGACGTGGCACCCGAGGCCGGCTGGCGCACCTCCGTCGCCCACCGGCTGCTGGCCGCCATGACGCTCGAGCCGCCGGCCGTCGACGGTGCCGCGGCACGGGAGCTGTCCGACGCCCTCGTGGAGCACCGGGAAGCGCTGCGCGGGTACGTCCGCGGTCTGCACGCGCCCCGCCAGCCGTGGGGCGTCTCCGCGTACGACGCGCTGCAGCACCTCGCTCGGCTGACCTCCAGCCGTCCGGCTCCGCGCACCACCGTCCGCCTGGCCCCCGAGGTCGCGCGCCTCCTGGACGCCGACGCCCGGGCGGCGAGCGGCACCGCGCTGGCGCGGGCCGCCGAGCTCGGGGCGTTCACGCTCCGACCCGGCGACACCCCCTGGTTCGGCGCCGACGTGCGCACCCCCGCCGATGCGCAGGTGGTGCTGCACCGTCTGGACCGGCTGCTGGACGGCACGTTGCCAGGAGTGCTGGAGCGCGCGGGGCAGGTGGCGGCCGAGACCGGGCTGACCCCGCCGGCCACCCTGGGCGCGTGGGGTGAGCAGCTGCGGATGCTCGACGAGGTCCGTGCCGCGCTCGACGTGTTCCAGCCGCTCGTCTTCGAGCGCACCGCTGCGGACCTGGTCGCCGCGACCGCCACCAAGCAGTGGCGCGAGGAGCGCGGCATCGAGATGGGCTACTGGCTGCGCCGTCGCCTGCGCAAGCAGGCCAAGGACATGCTGCGGCCCGGGCGGCCGGTCGCGGACCTGCACGCCGAGCTGATCGCCGTGCAGCGCCGCCGCGAGCTGTGGCAGACGCACTGCCCCGCCGGTGGGTGGCCGCGGCTGCCCGACGGTCTGGAGCTGGTCGAGGAGGAGTACGCCGCGGTCCGGGCCGACCTGGACGCGCTCGAGCGGGTGCTGGCCGGGACACCGGCCGGCGGGGGACTGCTCGACCTGCCCATCTCCGCCCTGGTGGAGCGGCTCGGCCGGTTGCGTGCCACCTCGGACGCGCTCGACAGCCTGCCCGAGCGGACGTCGCTGATCGCCGGCCTGCGCGGCGCCGGCCTCGGCGAGCTGGTGGACGACCTCTCCGCGCGTCGCGTCAGCGCGGACCTCGCGCCGACCGAGCTGGACCTGGCGTGGTGGAGCACCGTCTTCGAGCAGATCCTGGCGGCAGACCCGGCACTGGCCGGCTACGACGGCGCCACCCTCGGTGCGCTGTCCGCCCGGTACGCCGAGCTGGACCGCGCCCACGTCGCCGCTCTCGCGGCACCCGTCCGGGCGGCCGTCGTCGGCCAGATGAGCGCGGCGCTGCGCAGCTACCGCGACCAGGCCGAGGCGCTGTTCGGCGAGCTGGTCGAGGACCGGCTGACCTCGCTGCGCGACGCCGTGGTGCGGTTCCCTGACGTCGCCCGGCGGCTGCGGCCGGTGCTGGCCGCGAGCCCCATGCTGGTGCCGCAGGTGCTGCCGCCGACCCGCACCGTCGACCTGGTGGTGCTGGACGCCGTCGGGCACCTGCCGGTCGAGGCGACTCTCGCCGCGATCGGGCGCGGGCGTCAGGTGGTCGTCGTCGGCGACGCGCGGTGCGCCTCCGGGAGCGCCCTGCGCGAGCTGTCGCGCGTGCTGCCGTCCGTCGCCCTGCGCGCCGACGCCAGTCGTCGCGACCCCTGGCTCACCGCCTTCCTGGCGGGCCACGGCTACGCCGGCGTGCTGAGCCCGACGCCGCTGCCGGACGCGACGCCCCTGGTCGGCCTGCACCTCGTGGATGGCACGGCTCTGCCGGACGTCGAGTCGGGCATCGTCGACTCCACGCCGGAGGAGGTGCAGGCCGTCGTCGAGCTGGTGGTCGAGCACGCGCTGAGCCGGCCGGAGGAGTCGCTCGCGGTGGTCACCGTGACGCCGCGGCATGCGGACGCCATCCGCGAGGTGGTGATGTCCGAGGCGCGCGACAACCCGGCGCTGGCGGCGTTCTTCGGATCGGGCCGCCCGGAGCCCTTCGTGGTGGTGGACCTGGTGAACGTGGCCGGCCTTCGCCGTGAGGCCGTGATCCTGTCCGTCGGGCTGGGCCGCACCCCGCACCGGCGGGTGCTGCACTCGTTCGGCGCCGTCAGCGCTCCGGGCGGTGACGGGCTGCTGCTCGACGCCCTCGGCTCGGGGCGGCACCGGCTCACCGTCGTGTCCTGCTTCGCCGCCGCCGACCTCGACCCCGAGCGGGTCCGGGGTGCCGGACCGCACCTGCTCGCCGACCTGCTGGCGTTCGCGGACGCGCGCGGTCGGCGGGAGGCGGACCCGCTGGTGCCGTTCGGCGGCGCGCGGGTCGGGGACGACGAGGGCGCGGCGGTCGTGGCCGCCGACGAGGAGCACGGCAGCTCCGACGACGGTGGACCGACCGGCTCCGAGCCCGGAGCGGTCGGTGCCGAGAAGGGCGGTGCCGCAGACGAGCCGTCCGGCGACGCCGACCGGCTGGTGCTGGACCTGGCCGAGCGGCTGTGGCGGCACGGCCTGGTGGTCGAGGTCGACCACGGGCTGCCCGGCGGCGTCCGGCTGCCCCTGGCCGTCGGCCACCCGGCCGTGCCGGACCGGCTGCTGGTCGCCGTGCTGACGGACGACGAGGCCTACGTCGACGAGCCGAGCGTGCGGGTCCGTGACCGGCTGGTGCCCGAGCGGCTCGAACGCCTCGGCTGGTCGGTGCTGCGGGTGTGGTCCGCGGCCGCCTTCCTCGACCCGCAGGCCGAGGTGGACCGGATCCGTCGCGCCGTCCACGCCGCGCTGCCGGTCCCGGAGCAGCTGCCCACGTCCCCGCGGGTCGTGCCGGCCGTGCGTGACCAGGACGACGAGCCCGCGGAGCTGGCACCTGCGCCCACCGCGCCCGTCCCGGCGCCCGCGACGGGCGTCGACGACGCGGACCAGGGCGAGCCCGCAGCGCCCGTGACCGGCAGGGACGATGCAGCGGACCAGGCGCCGGCAGCGCACGAGGCTCCGGAGGAGGCTTCTGCGTCGGCCACGGCCGAACGGACTCCGGCCATCGAGCTTCCCCAGCCGTTCAGCCCGGACGGCACCGCACCGCGCACGGCGCCCGTCCGGGTCAGGACCGGTGTGCTGCACGCCGTGCCGGCAGCCACTCCGGTGCAGCTGGCGCTTGCCGTACCGAGCCGGCCTCGGCCGGACATCCGGCGCGGGCTGCCGATCGGCGCCTACAGCGACGACGAGCTGGACGAGCTGGTCGACTGGCTGCGCTCCGACGGCCAGGAGCGGAGCCGTGACGAGCTCGGTGACGCCCTGCGGGCCGAGCTGGGCATCACCCGACGAAACCACCGGATCGACACGGCGGTCCGCGCCGCGGTGACCCGCGCTCTGAGCTGACGGTCACGGCCGCCGTCACGGCGGGTGGGATCATCGACGGGTGGAGCAGCGACGGCGGACGGGCGGCCGCCGTGCCGTGCGCCCCGCCGGGACCGTCGGAGGCGACGAGCGGTGGCTGAGGTCCACCGTCCCGGCGCCGGCGGTGACATCGTCGGGTGCCCCGCCGGACCGGTCCACGGCAGTCCCGTCCACGGCGGACCCGTCCACGGTGGAGATGGCCACGGCGGAGACGGCCACGGTGGAGGCGGCCGCGGAACCGGCCCTGCCGCGGAGGTCGCTCGACGACAGCGACCTCGGTTGGGGTGACCGCGCGGACGACTCCAACGACGAACGGTTGCAGCAGAACCGTCCTCCGCACTGGTAGGCCGCGTCACCGCGTCACGGCACCACGACGGCTGACAGGTCGGCCGTCCCGGCCGCGCCGGCCAGTGCGGCCGCCTCCTCCGGCTGGACGGCGAGCATCAGCGGTACGGACGCCGACGCCTCACCCGAACCGCCGAGCAGCCCTGAGCCACGGTCCTGAGCCGCCGGCGCAGGGAGGACGAGCGCGCCCCTCGCGACCGCGCTGCCCGGCCCGGCCTGCGCCGAGGCGGCCAGCACGTCGACCCGGTCGCCGGGCTGCAGCAGCGTCGCGACGGCACCGTCCGCAAGGCGGACGGCGGCGACCACGGTGCCCGGTGGACCGGTCAACCGGCCGCCGGTCAGCACCCCGGGGACCAGCGGCAGGCCGGCCGGCACCGGTACGGCCGTGCGCTGACCGACCACCGAGGCATGCCCGGCGGCCCGGGCACCCGCCACCGCGGTGTCCGGGGGGACCGCCGCAGTCCGCACGTCGGCATCCGTCAGGACGGTGCCGGCCGGTACGTCGTGCGCCGCGACCAGCACGTCGACGGTGGCCGGTGGCTCCGGGCGGAGCTGACCGACCGCCACCGCCGCCGCGAGACCGAGCGCCACCGCGGCGAACGGGACGCGCGCCCGCCACAGCAGGATGCGCAGGCGCCGCCGCCAGGGCGGCCGGCGGAAGGTCAGTGCGGGTGGCGGTGGCAGGACTCGACGGGGCACGCGGCGACGCTAGGCGGAGCCGGTTGCGGTGCGGTGTGCAGGTGGCCGCCGTGCGACGGTGGCGGCCGCCAGGCGGGCTGTGGGTCGCTCGCTCCAGGTGCTCCGTGCTGGGCCGGCCGGGCGGTGGTCCGTCGGTCCGGCAGCGGTGCCGTCGGCCGGGACGTGGCGCCGCCGGTCAGGCCGCCGTCCCGCCGGTCAGGCCGTGCGGCCGAGGGTCACGCTGAGGCGGCCTTCGCCGTGCTGGACGTGCTGGACGTGCTGGACGGCGCGGGCGACGACGAGGCGCCGCCCGTCGAGCCACCGCTCGACGTCGTCGTTCCCGCCGAGGACGAGCCGCTGCCGGAGTCGGAACCGGCCGACGCGGAGCTGCCACCGGCCGACGCCCCGGCGCTCACCGGCTCCTTCGTCGTGCGTCCGCCCTTGCCGCCCGTCCGCGCGTCGTTGCGGTAGAAGCCGGAGCCCTTGAACACCACGCCGACCGGCGAGAACACCTTGCGCAGCTTCCCGGAGCACTCGGGGCACACGGTGAGGGCCTCGTCGCTGAACGACTGGTGGATGTCGAAGGCGTGGCCGCAGGCGGTGCAGGTGTAGGCGTACGTGGGCACTGGCTCGTCTCCCGGGGTCGAGGTCCCGATGGGAATGTGTCACCGACGGTCTCGGTGACACCCAGCAGAGCGCAGATCTGGCACTCCGCATTCCCGAGTGCCAGATTCTACCCCGGGTCGCCGAGCACGCCCGCGGGCTAACCTGCCCACGTGGCCCGTCCTCGAGTCGTCCGCACGGCACTCGTGACCGTCGCGGCGATCGTCGTGCTGGTGCTCGTGGCCGTGGTGGTCGGCGGCGTCGTGGTGCTGCGCCGACCGCTGCCCACGTCGTCGGGCACGCTCTCGCTGCCCGGGCTGACCAGGCCGGTCACCGTCACCCGGGACGCGCGCGGCGTGCCGACCATCACCGCGACCAGCGCGACGGACCTGTTCCGGGCGCAGGGCTTCGTCGCGGCGCAGGACCGGTTCTTCCAGATGGACTACCGCCGGCACGTCACGGCAGGCCGGCTGTCGGAGCTGGTCGGCGCGGACGCGCGTGCGCTCGAGGCCGACAAGGTGGTGCGGACGCTCGGCTGGCACCGTGTAGCCGAGCAGGAGTGGGGTCTGCTGGACGCGACGACCCAGTCGTACCTGACCGCGTACGCCGAGGGCGTGAACTCCTACCTCGCCAGCCGGGACCCGGGTTCGATCGCCGTGGAGTACACCGTGCTGGGGCTGCGCGTGCAGGTCGCGCAGCCCGAGCCGTGGCAGCCGGTGGACTCGCTCGCGTGGCTGAAGGCGATGGCGTGGGACCTGCGCAGCAACTACGAGGACGAGCTCGGACGGGCCCGGGCCTACCGCACCATCGGCGACGTCGGGAAGGTCGACGAGCTCTTCCCGCCGTACCCGCAGCAGCAGAACGCCCCGATCCTGCCCTCAGGTGGCGACGCGACCGTGGTCCCCGCGGTGGCACGCGCGCAGCTGCCGCTCGGCGACGGTCAGGCGCAGGACGCGTTCGCCGCGGCGGACCGGGCGCTGACGGCGGTCCCCGTGCTGCTCGGCACGGGCGCCGCCACGGGGTCCAACTCGTGGGCGGTGTCTGGTGCGCACACCGCCTCGGGCAAGCCGATCCTGGCGAACGACCCGCACCTCGAGCTGACCGCGCCGGGCATCTGGTCCCAGGTGGGCCTGCGCTGCCAGCAGGTGAGCGCGGACTGCCCGTTCGACGTCTCCGGGTTCGGTTTCGCCGGGATGCCGGGCGTGGTGATCGGTCACGACGCGCGGCTGGCGTGGGGCCTGACCAACATGGGCGCGGACGTGACCGACCTGTTCCTCGAGCGCGTCGACGACCGCTCCGGGACCCAGCTGGTGAACGGCGCGCAGGTGCCGCTGCAGGTGCGGCACGAGACGATCCGGGTCAACGGCGGCAACGACGTGGACCTCGTCGTCCGCACGACGACGCACGGCCCGATCATCTCCGACGTGCTCGACCTGTCCGGAGCCACGTCGGCGCCGACGCCCGACCGGTCGACCTCCGCCTTCCAGGTGTCGCTCGGCTGGACGGCCAGCACGCCGGGCCGGACGGCGGAGGCGATCTTCCGCCTCGACGCCGCCGCCACGGCTGCCGACGTCGCGGCCGCCGCCGCGCTGTTCGACGTACCGGCGCAGAACATCGTCTTCGCCACCACCGACGGGCACATCGGCTACCAGGCGCCGGGTCGGATCCCCATCCGCGAGACCGTGCCCGGTGACGTGCCGTCCGACGGCTCCTGGCCGCGCCCGGGCTGGGACAGCGCCTACGACTGGCAGGGCTGGGTGCCGTCGGCGCAGCTGCCGCACGTGCTCGACCCACCCGAGGGCTTCGTCGTCGCGGCCAACCAGGCGGTGCTCCCGCAGGGCACCGGTCCGTTCCTGACCGCCGACTACGACATGGGCTACCGCTCGCAGCGCATCCGCACCCTGCTGACCCAGCAGATCGCCGCCGGCAAGAAGATCGACATCGCCTCGACGCAGGCCGTGCAGGACGACACGCACAGCCCGATGGCCGACGTGCTGCTGCCGGCACTGCTCAAGGTCGACCTCGGCTCGGGCTTCGAGGCCGACGGCCAGCGCCTGCTGCGCACCTGGGACGGTTCGATGTCCTCGGACTCGGCCGCCGCCGCGTACTTCGCCGCGGTCTGGAACAACGTGCTGCGCCTGACCTTCGCCGACGACCTGCCCGACCACGACGCGCCGACCAACGACTCCCGCTGGATCGAGGTGATGCGGCACGTCGTCGACGCCCCCGACTCGCCGTGGTGGGACGACCGCTCCACCCTCGGCGTCGTCGAGGGGCGCGACGGGGTGCTGCGCAACGCGATGATCGCCGCACGGCAGCAGCTGACCGCGCAGCTGGGGGTGCGGGCGGACGAGTGGCGGTGGGGACTGCTGCACCAGGTGCGGCTGGAGCACCCGCTGCTCGGCGGTGCCGGTCAGCCAGGGGTGCTCCGCGGGGCGGTCAACCCGGCGGCGCAGCAGGTCGGCGGCGGCTCGTCGTCGGTCGACGCGACCGGCTGGGACCCGTCGACCGGGGGGTTCGCCGTCACCGCCGGCCCGTCGATGCGCATGGTGGTCGACCTGGCGGACCTGGACTCCTCGACGTGGGTCGACCTGACCGGCACCTCAGGGCATCCGGCCAGCCCGCACTACTCCGACCAGCTGTCCACCTGGGCCGCCGGGCGGCAGTTCCCGTGGCCGTTCTCGGCGGCCGCCACGCAGGCGGACGCGAGGTCGCGGCTCACGCTGCAGCCGTCGGCCTGACGAACCAGCGGGTACCGGTCGGCGTCGCGACCCCGTCCACCCGGCGGTCGTGCGCTGCGCGGGGGATCGGCTCGACGTCCGCGTCGTGCACCTCGTCGGCGTAGGTGAGCGCGATGACGGCGGCGTCCGGGCGCGCGTGCGCCAGCGCCCGGTCGTACCAGCCGCCGCCCTGGCCCAGCCGGTTGCCGTCGGTGTCCACCGCGAGCGCCGGCACCAGCACCACGTCGGCCTCGGCGAGCGCCTGCGCGCCGAGGGAGGGGCCGCTCGGCTCCGGCGGTCGCCCGGGCGCCCGCTCCAGAAGGTCGTCGGCTCCCGCGTAGTCCGCCCAGTCGCGCTGCAGACCCGTGCCCAGCACGGGCAGCAGCACCCGGACGCCCCGCTGCTCCAGCAGCTCGAGCAGCGGGCCGGTGCTGGGCTCGCCCGGCCGGGCGGCGTACAGCGACACGCAGCGTGCCGCATCGACCGCCGGGATGGCGACCACCACCTCGGCCAGCGCGCGCGCGTCCTCCTCGCGGTGCCGGGCGGACCGGTGAGCGCGCGCGGTGCGGATCCGCAGGCGCCAACGCTCCTTGAGCTGTTCGATCTCGTCCTCGTCCTCCGGCACGTGCAGTCCGGGCGAGGCGGCGTTGCTCATGACGACAGTGTCCCAAACCTGCGGCCGGACGAGTGACACCGCGCGGCGTCCCAGCCGTCGATCACCTGCGGTACCGGCGGTGGGCACCGGGGCGAGGTCGGACGCGGGGCAGAATGCCCCGCATGAGATCGGTCCAGGACCAGCTGGCTGCCGTGATGTCCGCGGTGGGACCGGTCGCCCCGCTCGACGTGGTGCTGCACGACGCGATGGGCGCCATCCTCGCCGAGGACGTCGCGGCGACGGTGTCCGTGCCGCCCGTGGCGGTGGCGGCGCTCGACGGGTACGCGGTGGCAGCCGCCGACGTGGCCCCCGGCGGGTCGGCGCTGCCCGTGGCGGTGGACCTGCGGGCGGCGTCCGTGCCGGGGCTGCGGCACGTCCAGGGGCAGGCGATACGGGTCGCGTCCGGCGCGCCGCTGCCGTGGGGAGCCGATGCGGTGGTGCCCGTCGAGGCGTCCGACCGGGGCACCGCGACCGTGCAGCTGGCGGGTGGCGTGCGGCCCGGGCAGCACGTGCGGCTGACGGGGGCCGACGTGCCGGCCGGCCAGGTGGTGCTGCGAGCGGGCACGCGGCTCGGTGCGCGGCAGCTGGCGCTCGCCGCGGCGATGGGACGCGGCCGGCTGCGGGTGCACCCGACGCCCCGCGTGGTGCTGCTGGCGGTGGGGGACGAGCTGGTCGAGCCGCCGACCAAGGGGCCGGCACCGACGTCGGCCGGGGACGGCCGCGTGTTCGAGGCCGACGGGCACGGGCTGGAGGCCGCGGTGCGGGACGCCGGCGCGCACGCCGTCCGCGTCGGGGTGCTGCCGGACGACCGCGCGCTCCTGCGCGAGGCGCTCGAGGACCAGCTGGTCCGTGCCGACCTGGTGCTGATCGCCGGCGGGCTGTCCGAGCTGGTGCACGACCCGGTCAAGGACGTGCTGGCCACGCTCGGCGGCGTCCGGCTGGACCACGTGGCCATGACGCCGGGCCCGCGGCACGCCTTCGGGTCGGTGGGCGGTGAGCTAGGGCGCGACCGGTCGATCCCGCTGTTCGCGCTGCCGGGTCACCCCGTGGCGGCGCAGGTGGCGTTCGAGGTGTTCGTCCGGCCGGCGCTGCGGCAGATGGCGGGGCACACCGAGGTGTTCCGTCCGTCGGTCGCCGCCGCCGTCGACACGGGGTGGACGTCGCCCCCCGGGCTGCGCCAGTTCGTGCCGGCCACCGTGCTCGGCGCCCCGGAGGAGGGGTACCGTGCCACGCCGCTGGGTGATCCGGCGGCTCCGTCGATCCTCGGTCTGGCGCAGGCGAACGCCCTGGCCGTGGTGCCGGAGGCGGACGTCGTCGTGCACCGCGGACAGGTGGTGCACTGCATGGTCCTGGAGGGTTGATGGCACCGGGGTGGCCGGCCGTGCTGACCGAGGGCGACGTGCGGCTGCGGCCGATGCGGCGTTCCGACCAGCGGGCCTGGATGAACCTGCGCGCGGTGAACGCCGGCTGGCTCGAACCGTGGGACGCGACCAGCCCCGTGCCGGTCCAGGGACCGCGGCCGACGTTCGGGCAGTTCGTCCGGTCGCTGTCCGCACAGGCACGGGAGGGGTCGGCGCTGCCGTTCGCGGTCGACTACGCCGGTGAGCTGGTGGGGCAGCTGACGGTCTCGTCGATCATCTACGGCTCCCTGCGCTCGGCGGCCATCGGCTACTGGGTGTCCGAGCACGTCGCCGGTCGGGGGATCACGCCGACCGCCGTCGCGCTGGCCACCGACCACTGCTTCACCGAGCTGGGCCTGCACCGCGTCGAGGTGAACATCCGGCCCGAGAACGGGCCGTCGCTGCGCGTGGTCGAGAAGCTGGGCCTGCGCGACGAGGGCCTGCGCAAGCGGTACCTGCACATCCGCGGCTCGTGGGCCGACCACCGCACGTTCGCCCTGACGGTGGAGGAGGTGCCCGACGGGCTGCTGGGGCGCTGGCGCCGCTACCAGGCGGCGCACCCGCGCTGACTGGCCCCGACGCGGGCCCCGACACGGGCACCGACCTGGCGCCGACACGCCGCCCGCGTGCCCGGCCGTCACGCGAGGGCCCCCTACCGTCTAGACGTGAACGATCTCGCAGGCCCGGTGGCGCTCGCGCTGGTGGGCCTGTGGGTGGCGTACCTGGTGCCGGGCAAGCTGCGGCACCGTCAGCAGCTGCTCGAGTCGCGGGTGGACGACCGGTACTCCGAGGCGCTCCGCGTGGTCGCGGTGACCGCCGGGGACGCAGGGGCCGACGACCGCAGGTCGACCCGGGTGCTGCGCACCGCGCGGGCGTCTGCACCAGGCACCGGGCACGCAGGCACGACGGGGTTGCTGACCCCGGGCAAGGGCACCCCGGCGCTGGTCGCCGGCGCAGGGACTGGAGGCAGCACCGTGGACCGACCGCACGCCACGCCGGAGCGCACCACCGCCGACGCCGCCCGCCGCGCCGCCCAGGCGCGCGCCGCGAGGACCGCCGCCGCCGCGCGTCGTGCCGCGGCAGCTCGGCGCCGTGCCGTGCTGGCCGGCGTCCTCGTCGTCGCCACCGCAGCGGGGTGGGGCGTCGTCGCGCTGGTGCCCTCGGTCGGCCTGCTGGCCGGTGCGGTGCCGACCGTGCTGCTGGCCGGCGTGCTGGGACTCGGTCGCCGCGCCGTGGTGTCCGGTCGGCGTGCCGATGCCGAGCTCGCCGGGCAGATCGCCGAGCAGGAGCGACGCGCGTCCGCGCCCCACAGCGGGGCGACCAGGGCAGTCGCCGCGGCGCGCCGAGCGGGTGCGACGACGGGTGCGCAGGCCGTGACTGCGGCCGCTGCGCCCGCCGCGCCGGCCCGGACCGCCCGCAGCACCGCCGAGCAGCCTGCGGTCACCGGACGTGCGGTGCACCCGTCGGACACCTCGACCCAGATGTTCTCCACGATCGTGGAGGACCGCGGGGAGCGGGGCCGGTCGGTGCGGCACGCGACCGGTGCCGTGCCCACGGTCGAGCCGGAGCCCGCGTCGGAGACCACGGACGCGTCCGACGACCGGTGGCAGCCCATCCCGGTGCCGCGACCGACCTACACGATGAAGCCCGCGGCCCCGCGCCGGGAGCCGGTGGCGCTCGGCGACGTCGAGGCGTCGACCGCCGTACGCCCGGCGGACGCGCCTGCGCCTGCAGTCGCTGGGACTGCCTCGACGGCGGACGACGGGGAGATCCGCACCCCCGTGGCGCCGGTGCAGACGACCGGCAGCATCGACCTCAACGCGGTGCTGGCGAAGCGGCGCGCAGCGGGGGAGTGAGCCCGCGGAACTGAGCTCCCCGGGCTCGGCGGCGCACCCCTGCGGCGGTGTTCGTCCGCCGCGCGGTGGGTGCTAATCTGTAGCCCGCTTCAAGGGGCTGTGGCGCAGTTGGTAGCGCGTCTCGTTCGCAATGAGAAGGTCAGGGGTTCGAATCCCCTCAGCTCCACCCCGACGCGGAACCCCGTCTGACCAGCGACAAGCTGACGGTCAGGCGGGGTCCTCTGCGTTCAGGCGGCCCTGCTCCGAGCGTGCACGTGCGGTCGTCGGCACGGTGCACGACCGTGTCGTTCACCGGCGGATCGTCCCGCAGAGGTGCTCGGCCGCATCCCGAACCGTCCGTCACCACTGACCGCTCCGCCCGGGCACGCAGCGCCGCGACGGACCAGTCGAGCGCAGGGGCCAGGGCCTCCGGAGCCGGCCAGCCGTTGACGACGGCGAGGAGCTCGACGTACCGGTCCCTGCGCGGGTCGTTGACGGTCTCCAGCCGATGCAGCAGCCGATCGCGCAGGTCCGCGTCGTTCGCACGGCCGCAGACCTGCGCGTACTGCGCCGCGAGCGCCGCGACGATCGGGTCCGCACCTGCCGAGGTCGGGTCGATGCCGGTTGCGAGGGCCGGGCGGACCAGGTCGCGCGCGACCGCCGCCGCGTCGCGGCGCGGGACCGTAGTACCCGTGAGCGCCCGGTCCGCCGCCAGCTCCTCCGCCATGCGTCGCAGGCCGGCGCGGAAGCCCGGGTCCAGCGCCAGCTCGGCCAGCTCGACCCACGCGCGAGCCTGCTCGACGTCGGGATCGTCCGGCAGGCCGGGGGTCATCGAGCGCCTGACTCCCGCGAAGACGGGGTCGGAACCCAGACCGCCGAAGACGGCGTCGAGGAAGCCGCCGACCAGGTCTCGGCGCTCCGCCTCGGAGAGGCGGACCAGCTGCTGCAGCACCGCGGCGTCCTCCGGACCCAGCCCCCGCTCCGCCACCACGCTCAGCACCGCCTGCCGCAGCCGCAGCACGCGGACCTGCACCGCCAGCGCCTCGGCGTGCGCCGCGGCCACCTCGGCCAGGGAGAGCTTGCGGTCGACGACCTCGTGGATGGTGGGCAGGTCCAGGCCCAGCTCGCGCAGCGTCCGCACGAGGTCCAGGCGCGCGACGGCGCCGTCGTCGTACCGGCGGTAGCCGGCGGCGCTGCGGTCCGTCGGTGGCACGATGCCGCGGTCGGAGTAGAACCGCACCGTCTTGACCGTGAGACCGGACCGCCGGGCGAGCTCGCCGATGGAGTGGAGCCTGTCGCCGTCCATGCCCCTACCTTGCGGTCTCCCCCTGCGGGAGGCTCAAGCCCTCCTTGCTCGCTGTCAGTCGGGGTGCTCGAGTGCAGCGCGCCGTCTGCGCGTCTGGCGGCGTGTGCCGCGCTGCTGGCTCAGGGAGCGACGCCGAAGCCGGCTCGGCGTGTGGGGCACCAGGGGTTGGTGCACTGGCGCACGCGCGGCGGCTCGGGTGCGGTGGTGTCGTCGTCGTCGGCGGCCGCGGACGCGGTCTGACGTGCCTCCGCGTCCGGGGCGGCGGGTGTCGCCTCCGGGGTGCCCGGCGGCGCGGGGACCAGACGGACCGGCCAGTGGCACCAGGAGCACGGCGGCGGCTTCGGTTCGGGGCCCATGCGCACGACGGTAGCGTCCGCAGCGGCGGCTACCGTGTGGTCCGTGACGGGCGCCGGGACGATCGCAGAGGTGCTGCGGGCTGTCGACCTGCTCGGTGTGGCGGCCAACGCGCTGCTCGGCGGGGCCGTCGCGCGGCGGCACAACCTGGACCCGGTGGGGTTCGCCGTGCTGGCCATCCTGTCCGGGCTCGGCGGCGGTCTGCTGCGCGACGTGCTGCTGCAGAAGGGGCCGCCGGTCGCGCTGACCGACTACTCGTACCTGGTGACGGCCCTGGTGGCGGCGGGCGTCGCCTTCGCCGTCCGGTTCGAGGGACGCACCTGGGACCGGGTGTTCCCGGTGGTCGACGCGCTGGCGCTGGGCGCATGGTCGGCGGTAGGTGCGCAGAAGACGCTGCTGAGCGGCCTGAGCTGGCTCCCGGCGATCCTGCTCGGCACGGTCACGGCCGTCGGCGGCGGTGCGATCCGGGACATCGCGGTGTCCCGCGTGCCGGCGATCTTCGGCGGGAACACGCTCTACGCGACGTGGGCGCTGGTGGGGTCCGCGGTGATGGTCGGGGTCCAGGGGTTGGGCCGTCCGGTGGTGGGGCTCGTGGCCGCGACCGTGGTGGCTGCCGTCGGCGTGCTGATCTCGAGGTGGCGCGGCTGGATGCTGCCGCACGGCGTGCTGTTCGACCGCAGCGGCCGGCCCCTGCGCCGGCGGGTGCGGCGCTGACCGGTCGTCCCGGTCGCGCTGCCCGGCAGTCACAGCAACGAGTCGTCGTACGGAGCGGTCAGCTCACCTCCGGCGTCGCCGGTGTTCACCACGCCGCGCGGCTCGAGCAGCAGGGCGTGGGTCTCCTCGTCGGCCACCGGGCAGTGCTCGACCCCCCGGGGCACCACGTACAGCTGACCGGGCCCGAGCTCCACCCCACCGTCGCGGAGCTGGATCCGCAGGTGCCCGCGCAGCACCAGGAACAGCTCGTCCGTCTCGTCGTGCCGGTGCCAGACGAACTCGCCGTGCATCTTGACCAGCTTGACCTCGTCGTCGTTCATGCGGGCGACGACCTTGGGCGACCAGAGGTCGGTGATCAGGGAGAGCTTGTGCTCCAGGTCGACGGCGGTCTCGACGGCGCTCATGCGCGCCAGCCTGCCAGCAGGCTCCGACACCGCCACTCGGACCGTCAGCCGGCGATGCCGTCGAGCACCGCCAGCTCGTCGGCCGGCAGCTGCAGGCCCGCGGCCGCTACGTTCTCGCGCAGGTGCGCCACCGTCGAGGTGCCGGGGATCAGCAGGACGTTGGGCGAGCGCTGCAGCAGCCAGGCGAGAGCGACGGCCATGGGGGTCGCCTCCAGCCGCGTGGCCACCTCCTGCAGCGCGGTGGACTGCAGCGGCGTGAAGCCGCCCAGCGGGAAGAACGGCACGAAGGCGATGCCCTGGTCTGCGGTCAGGTCGACCAGCGCGTCGTCCTGGCGCTGCGCAAGGTTGTAGAGGTTCTGGACGCACACCACCGGGACGATCTCCTGGGCCTGCGCGAGCTGCTCGGCGGTGACGTTGCTCAGCCCGACGTGACGGACCAGGCCCTGCTGCACCAGCCCGGCCATCGCCTCCACCTGCTCGGCGATCGAGCCCGCCTGGGTGCTCTCCGGGATGCCGACTCGCACGTTGACCACGTCCAGCACGTCGAGGCCCAGGTGCCGGAGGTTGTCGTGGACCTGGGCGCGGAGGTCCTCCGGCGTGCGGGCCAGGATCCATCCGCCCTGGTCGTCGCGCACGGCCCCGACCTTGGTGACGATGTGCAGGTCGTCGGGGTAGGGCGACAGCGCCTCGCGGATCAGCTCGTTGGCCACGCGCGGACCGTAGAAGTCGGCCGTGTCGATGTGACGGATACCGAGCTCGACGGCGGTGCGGAGCACGGCGAGCGCCTCCGCGCGGTCCCGCGGCGGGCCGACGACCCCGGGGCCGGGGAGCTGCATGGCGCCGTAGCCGACGCGGGTCAGCTCGAGGTCGCCGGCACGGTAGATGCCGCCGGGCAGCTGCTGCGGGGTGGGTGCGGTCAGGGACATGGTGCCTTCCTGCTCGTCCGCCGGTTGCGGCGAGCGGCACCACGGTCCGTGCGCAGCGCCCGACGCACCAGGGCCTCGGCCATCCGGGGATCGGCAGACCCACGGTCGGGGGACGCGGCCGCGCTCCTAGCATGGACGGGTGACCGGTTCGTGGTTGCCGACGTTGGTGGTGCTCGCCGCGCTCGCGTTCTGGGTCTACGCGCTGGTCGACTTCAGCCGCACGCCGGAACGTGACGTCGCCACGTTCCCCCGGTCCGTCTGGCTGGTGCTGCTGGTGCTCGGCAGCGTGGTCGGCGCCGTGGCCTGGTTCGCGGTCGGCCGGCCTGCGCCGCGACGCCCGCACTGAGGCACGTCCACAGGTTCCGTTCGTCGGACGTTCGGCTGCCGCTCACCTGTTCGTCTCCCGCTCGGCATTCGCTGTGCCGGTGCGGCCTGCGCGGCCGTACGTCCTTCGAGGGATGGAGCAGGGATGAACCGGACGACGATCGGCGGGGCCGCCGCGCTCGCGGTGGTGGCGCTCGTGGTCAGCGCCTCCGCCGCCAGCGCGGAACCGACCCGCGGTGGCCGTGCGCCGCAGCAGCACGTGCTGCTGCTCAGCGTGGACGGGCTGCACCAGAGCGACCTGGACTGGTACGTGCGGCAGCACCCCGGGTCGGCGCTCGCCCGCCTGGTGCACACCGGGACCAGCTACACCCAGGCCAGCACGCCGGTGCCGTCGGACTCCTTCCCCGGCATGGTCGGCCAGGTGACGGGCGGCAACCCGAAGACCACCGGCGTGTACTACGACGACACCTGGAACCGGGCGCTGCTGCCCGCGGGCACCACCAGCTGCACCGGCGTGGCGCCGGGCGCGGAGGTCTCGTACACCGAGGCCGCGGACCGCAACCAGAGCGCCCTCGACGCCGGTCAGGGCCTGTCCGGCCTGCCGGGCAGCATCCTGTCGATGACGGGCACGCCCGCCACGCTGCTCGACCCGGCGACGCTGCCGGTGGACCCGACGACCTGCGCGCCGGTGTACCCGCACCAGTACCTCAAGGTGAACACGGTGTTCGAGGTGGCCAAGCAGGCGGGGCTGCGGACCGCCTGGTCGGACAAGCACCCGGCGTACGAGATCCTGTCCGGCCCGTCCGGCAAGGGGATCGACGACCTGTTCACGCCCGAGATCAACAGCGACGCCACCGGCTACGCCGCCGGTGCCGACTGGACCAAGGACAACGCCGCGACGCAGCAGTACGACGGCTACAAGGTGCAGGCCGTGCTCAACGAGATCGACGGCTACGACCACGCCCGCACGACGAAGGTCGGCGCGCCCGCCGTCTTCGGCATGAACTTCCAGTCGGTGTCGACGGCGCAGAAGCTGCCGAAGTCCGACGGGCTGGCCGGTGGCTACCTCGCCGACGGCGTGACGCCCGGGCCGCTGCTGAGCAAGGCGCTCGACTTCGTCGACGCGTCGGTCGGGTCGTTCACGCACGAGATCGACCGGCAGGGGCTGAAGGGCAGCACCACGGTGATCCTGTCCGCCAAGCACGGGCAGTCGCCCACCGACCCGGCGGCGCTGACCCGCGTGCCGGACGGGCCGATCATCGACGGCATCAACGCCGCGTGGACGGCGGCGCACCCCGGTGCCGGTGACCTGGTGGTCTTCTCGACCGACGACGACATCATGCAGCTGTGGCTGTCCGACCGGTCGGCCGCCGCGACGGACTTCGTCAAGGCGTACCTGACCAGCCACACCGCGGCGGGGAACACGATCACGGGTGCCGCGCGGACGGTCTCGTCGTCCGGTCTGACCTCCGTCTACGCCGGTGCCGACGCCGCGGCGTTCTACGGGGTCGCGGTCTCCGAGGCGAACCACCCGGACGTCGTCGGCATCGTGCAGCACGGCGTCGTCTACACCGGCGGCAAGGGCAAGATCGCCGAGCACGGTGGCGCCGACGCGCAGGACCGGCACGTGCCGCTGGTCGTGTCCGGGACCGCGACGCGCCACGGGAGCAGCAGCGCACCGGTGGAGACGACGCAGATCGCGCCGACCATCCTCACGCTGCTCGGGCTCGACCCGGACGCGCTGCAGGCCGTGCGAGCCGAGCACACCGCGGTGCTGCCGGGCGTGGAGGGCGCTCGCGGCTGAGGGGTGTGCACGACGAGGGGCCCGCCGGGCGCAGGTCCGGCGGGCCCCTCCGTGCGTGCGGCGGTGCCGGCCCTCCCCGGTCCGCTCGCGCTCTCGTCAGCCCTCGGTGGCGGCCTCCTCCTGGGACGTGGCGCCCGGCAGCCGGGCTGCGGCCGCCCGCGTGGCACGGACGGCGTGGTGGATCAGGAGCGCCGCGAGCGGCAGCTCGAGCAGCGCGGCCGTCAGCACGGGGACCAGCAGACCGCCGGTGCCGGACGTCATCACGTCGAACCAGGCGTCCGCGACCAGCAGGGCGGCGGAGGCGAACGCCGCGGCCGGCCACAAGGGGTCGCGACGGCGCGCGAGCAGGCCGGTGGCGGCGAGCACGACGGTGAGGACGACGTCGAAGCCGACCCACGCGCTGCTCCAGCCGGTCAGCACGTAGCTCGCGGGCAGGGACCGGGCCAGGTGGGCGATCCACGGGACCAGGGCGACGGCGCTGGCGAGCGAGACGAGCGTGACGCCGGGGACGTGCAGCGCGCGGCGGAACCCGGTCCGCTCGACGGCGGTCCGCTCGACGGCGGCGGTCGGGGGGAGGGTCGCTGTGGTCACGACGACGACGATGCGCCCGGACGCCGACGCCGCGCTGTCGGACGGCTGTGGTGCCGCTGTGAGCGGCGGGGGAGTGCTGGTCGGGCTCGTGCCGTGCCGTGCCGTCCGGCGGCCAGCGGGCCGGGCGGCGGCCGTGGTCAGTGCGCGGCTCGGAAGTCGTCGGCGATCTGCTGCGCCTGGGCGCTGATCAGGCGGAACAGGTCCTGGAACAGGAGGGCGACGCGTGCGTCGTCGGCGTCGCCGTCACGTGCGGCGACCCAGAGGGAGCGGGCCGTGGAGATGTCCTGGTCGGTCACGTCCACCCGCAGGTTCTCGAGGTCGAGCTCGTCCATCGCGGAATCCCCTGTCCGTCGCCGTGGTGCTCGATCGGTCAGGAGCAAGGGGTGCCTCGGTAGATACGGCGGCGGGTCCGCGAGCGGAGACGCGGGGCGCGGACGCCGGCGTCGCCGAGCGCAGCGTCGCCGGCTGCAGCACGACGGCGGCTGCCCCAGAGAGGCAGCCGCCGTCGTGGTCCGGGCTCGGCCCGGGTGCTGTGCGGTGGGTGCGGGCCGTCAGATGCGACGGCGACCGGCGCCACCCGAGACCAGCGAGACGCCGATCGCGGCGAGCACCACCTGGATCAGCAGCTCGATCCAGTCGATGCCCGGCGTGTTGTTGACGTGCAGGAGGGAAGCGATCCAGCTGCCGATCAGGGCAGCGACGATGCCGACGAGGATCGTCACGAGGATCGAGATGTGCTGACGGCCGCGGACAAGAAGGCGGCCGAGGGCTCCGATGATCAGTCCGATGATGATCGCGCTGATGATGCCGGTCGCAGTCACTGTCGTCTCCTAGGGGGTCGTGAGGGGCGTGCTCCTCGGCCTCGAAATTAGGTCAGGGTGGCCCGCTCCGCCTGTCGAGCGATGGTCCGTGGGGTCGGCTGTGGTGGGGCAGGCACGTCACGGTCGCGAGGGCTCGCCGCCTGACGGATGCCAGGGCGACGAGTGCTGCGATGGCAAGCTGAGCCGTCCACAGGTACGTCGCTTGTGGATGTCCGTGCAGGTCAGGGCCTACTTCTCGGCGTCCGGTCGTGTCAGTGGTCGGTGGTGGGATGGGGTCATGGAGCTGCTGGCGGTGGGACGCGGACGTGACGTCGCGCCATTGCCGCTGCCATTGCCGCTGCCGGGCCCGATGGACGCGGTGGCGAGCGGCGCCGGTGCTCGGACGGTGGGCGGGGACCGGCCGTCGATGACGGCGACCGTCGGCTTCCTGTCCGGGGACCTGCTGGTCGACGAGTGGTCCGACCCACTCGGCCTCGAGCTGGCAACGCTGGTGGATCGGGCGCGAGACGTGACGGCGGCTGCGGCCCGGTTCGACGACAGGTTGGCGGCGACGTACCTGTGGGGGGCGGGCGAGCTGGCGGCCCGTTGCGGGGAGCGGGACGCGGTCCGGCGGCGGGAGTGGGGTGCGCGGGGGATGCTGGCCGAGCTGGCCGCCTCCTTGCACGTCCCGGAGGGCACGTTGGCGCGCCGGCTGACCCGGATCACGGTGCTGGCCGCGTTTCCCCGGTTGCACGCCGCGCACCTGGCCGGCAGCTGTCCGGCGCTCACGTCGGCGCCGTGCTGGACGTGTTCCACGGGGTCGAGGACCGCGAGGTCCTCGCTGCGGCGGATGCGGCGTTGGCCGGCCGGGCCATCGAGGTGACGGCCCCGCAGCTGCGGGCGGCCGCTCACCGGTGGCGGGCCCGGCATGCACCGCGCACACGTGAGGAGCGCGCCCGGGTGGCCGGTGACCGGTTCGTCGACGTCAGCCCCGCCGACGAGGACCTGTGCTGGTTGACCGCCCTGCTGCCGGCCGCCGCCGCGATGGGGGTGCTGCACCGCATCGACGACCTGGCCGCGGCCGTGACCGGCCCGGACGAGAGCCGCACGCTGCCCCAGCTCCGCGCCGACGTCCTGTGCGACCTGCTTCTGGCCCCCTGCACCCCCGACCGCAGGCCCAGCGACGGTGACCTCGCGGCAGCCGCGCACTCCGGCGACCACGTCGGGCACGCGGGGCCTCCTCATGCCGACGGGGCCAGTGAGGTCCCGGACGCCGGCACGGCCGGTGAGGTGGTGGCTGCGGGCGCGACCGAGGAGGCTCGCGGCGCGTCAGGTGGGGTCGACCGCGCGTGCGAGGTGCCCACCGGCACGAGCGTGCCGTCGTGGGTACGGGCGATCGTGCCGCAGGTGGTGCTCACCGTGCCGGTGCTGACCCTGCTCGGCCACGGTGACGAGCCGGCCGAGCTGGACGGGTTCGGACCCGTCGACATCGACACCGCCCGGGCGCTGTGCGCGAACGCTCCGACGTTCACCCGGGTGCTGACCCACCCCGAGACCGGGGCCGTGCTGTCCGTGGGCCGCCAGCAGTACACCGTCCCGGCCGACCTGCGCCGCGCCGTGCAGCCGCGCGACGCCACGTGCCGGTTCCCCGGTTGCCGGCGCCGCGCCGCACGCTGCGACATCGACCACTCCACCGCCTGGGCGCACGCCGGCGCCACCGACCTGACCAATCTGGCGTGCCTGTGCCGCAAGCACCACCGCCTCAAGCACCAGGCCGGCTGGCGGATCACCCACCATCCCGACGGCACCCTGGACTGGCACTCGCCCACCGGGCGGCACTACGCCACCCACCCCGCCACCACCCTGTGGCCACCACCCGCACCCGGAGCGGCACGACCACCCGGCATCGATCAACCACCCGGCATCGACCAACCACCCGGCATCGACCAACCACCCAGCATCGACTCACCACCTGGCAAGGGCGGACCACCCGGCGGCCACACCGCCGGCTACCCCGACACACCATCGTTCTGACGTGGTGCCACGCGCGACGCTTCGGGCACGGCCCTGGCCGCGGCGGCAGGTCACCGCGCCACGGTTCTCGTGAGGCGCTGAGTCGTCCCCATCGGCACGCCCGCGAACGGCGCGGCGCAGCTAGTGAGCCAAGTCCGACAGCTCGTCGGCCGGGGCCTGGACCGCCGCAGCGACAGGCACTCCGGGATCGGCGGGCGCGCAGACACCGTCGGCACACACCAACGCCGGCCCGTCCGTCTCGATCATCACGAGCCCGGCGCGGCTGCCGAGCAGCGACGAAGCCGAGGGCTCGGTGGCCGCGCCGCGCAGCTCCGACCCGCCGCTCACGCCGCGCGCTCCGCCGCGACCTGGCTCAACGCCTGCGCGAACACCTCGGCGGGCTGGGCGCCGGACACCCCGTACTTCCCGTCGAGCACGAAGAAGGGCACGCCGGTGATCCCGAGCTGCCGAGCGCGGTCGATGTCCTCCTGGACGTCGTCGGCGTACCGACCGGACTCCAGCGCCTCCCGGGCCGCGGACCCGTCCAGCCCGGCCTCTTCGGCCAGCCGGACCAGCTCGTCGAGCCGACCCACGTGCACGCCCTCGGTGAAGTACGCCCGGAACAGTCGCTCCTCGAGCTCCAGCTGCAGGCCGTGCGCCTTGGCGAAGTGCAGCAGCTCGTGCGCCTTGAGCGTCTTGGTGTGCTGCAGCCGGTCGAAGTCGTAGGTGAGCCCGGCCTCCGCCGCCACGCCGGTCACCCGGTCCAGCATCGCGAGCACCTGCTGGCGCGGCAGACCCTTGGCCCCGACGAGGAAGTCGACCTCCGACCCGGCGAAGTCCACCGGGGTATCGGGCGCGAGCTCGAAGGAGTGGTACTCGATCCGCACGTCAGGCGCATCGGCGCCGAGGGCGGCCAGCCCCTGCTCGAGGTGCCGCTTGCCGATGTAGCACCACGGGCAGGCGACGTCGGACCAGATGTCGATCGTCAGGGGTTCGTTCACGCCAGGCCCAACCCGTCGCCGACCAGGGGCTATTCCCACCGAGCTGGGAGCGAGCCGCCACCCGGCGGGGAGTGAGGCCTCGCCCGGCCGGGCGCGAGGCCTCACTCGGCCCGAAGCCGCGGGACGGCCGGCTCAGCGGCCGATGCGGACCAGCATCTTGCCGGTGTTCTCACCGCGCATCATCGCCAGCAGCGCGTCCACCGCGTGCTCGATGCCGTCGACGACGGTCTCGTCGTACGC
This sequence comes from Cellulomonas sp. NTE-D12, assembly GCF_027923705.1. Lineage (NCBI taxonomy): Bacteria > Bacillati > Actinomycetota > Actinomycetes > Micrococcales > Cellulomonadaceae > Cellulomonas > Cellulomonas electrica. The sequence goes on from NZ_AP026442.1 coordinate 857,919, forward strand.
GATCTTGCCCTCGGCGAACCAACCGGTCATCAGCCGCGAGAACTCGGGCGCGCGGTCGAGGTACCCACCGATGGTGAAGCCGCGCAGGGTCAGCCCCCGGGTGATGAGGTTGGCCATGTTGTCCGGCCCCGGCGTCCGCTCGGTGGCGTTGTAACCGGCGATCGCCCCGCACAGCGCGACACGGCCGCCCGGGTTCATCACGTCGAGCGCCGCCTCGAGGTGGTCGCCACCGACGTTGTCGAAGAAGACGTCGACCCCGTCCGGCGCCAGCCGGGGCAGCTGCTCGCGCACGGGTGCGTCCCGGTAGCAGAGCGCGGCGTCGTACCCGTACCGGCTGGTCAGCAGCTCGACCTTCTCGGCCGACCCCGCGGACCCGATGACACGGCCGGCGCCGAGCAGCCGGGCGATCTGCCCCGCCGCGGTGCCGACGGCCCCCGCCGCGCCGGACACGAAGACGGTGTCACCGGCCGTCAGCCCGGCGATGGCGGTGAGCCCGACGTACGCCGTCAGGCCGGTCATGCCGAGGATGCCCAGCCGCGCGGACAGCGGCACGCCGGGCACCTCGGGCACCACCTGGAAGGCGCCGGCGGCGTCCTGGGCCACGTCGCGCCACCCGAGCTGGTGCAGCACGACGGCCCCGACCGGCACCCGCTCGTCCGCGGACTCGATCACCCGGCCGATCGCGCCGCCGGTCATCGTCTCGCCCAGGGCGTACGGCGGGGCGTAGCTCTTCACGTCGTTCATCCGGCCTCGCATGTACGGGTCGACGGAGACGAACTCGTTGAGCACCCGCACCTGGCCCGGCTGGAGGTCGCCGTAGGTGACCTGGACGGTGCGGAAGTCGTCCGGGGTCGGCCAGCCGACGGGCCGGGCGACCAGCTGCACCTGGGTGGACACGATCGTGGACATGGGGACCTCCGAAGGTCGGTGGGAGCAGGGGTGGGAAGGGAGACGCGTCAGGCGACGAGGCCGACCACGAGCGCGACGATCCCGAGCAGCGGCGGGATCAGCTGGACGAGCGCGGCGCGGGCCTTGGAACGGTCGGACGCCAGCAGCACCAGCCCGGCGGCAACCATCGACCCGGCGCCGACCAGCACCAGCGTCGCCCCCACGGCGCTGTGGCCGGCCGCGACCAGCACCACGCCGAGCGCGATCTCGACTACCAGGAACAGGTTGTAGAAGCCCTGGTTGAAGGCGAGCGCCCGCGTGGCGGCCGCCTCGTCGGGCGTGGTGCCGAACGTGGCGCGGGCCCGCGGCCCGGTCCAGACGAGGGACTCGAGCACGAAGACGTACACGTGCACCAGGGCAGCGAGCGAGCAGAGGACGAGCCCGACGACCAGCATGGCGACCGCCTCCGTGCTTCCGTTGTTTGTGAACCGATCGGTACACAATATACTGGACCGATCGGTTCGGTATCGCCAGCGGCCCTGTGGGGTCCGTCACCGGCGCGGGGAGGTAGGGATGGGACGTCCCCAGACGTTCGAGACGGCTGCCGTTGTGCGCGCCGCCCGTGCGGTCTTCTGGCGGGACGGCTACGAGCTGGCCTCGCTGCCGGACCTCGAGGCCGCCACGGGCCTCAGCCGGTCGAGCATCTACCACGCCTTCGGCTCCAAGCGCGGGCTGTTCGACGCCGCGGTCAGCAGCTATCTCGACGAGGTGGTGCGCCCGCGGCTCCGTCCGTTGACGGCCGCCCAGGTCGGACCAGGGGCGATGGACACCTACCTGACGGGCCTGCGGGCAGCGCTCGCCCAGCCCGGTTCCCTGCCGTCGACCAGTGGGTGCCTGCTGATCAACGCCGCCGGCGCGCCGGTCGGCCGCGACGACGCGGTCCGCGACGTGATCGCGGGGTACCGCGCAGAGCTGCGCACGGCGTTCGGCCGTGGCGTCGCCGCGCACGTCGCGGCTCACGTCGCCGCGCATGTCGCCGACGGGCAGCGCGGGCAGCGCACGGAGCCGACCGGCGCCGCCGCCGCTCCGGGCTCAGGACCGGTTGACGTGGACGACGGACACGCCCGCGCCGCCCACCAGGAGGTTCTCGCCGAGACGCTCACGGGTCTGGTCGTCGCGGCCCTGGCCGTGGTCCGCGTCGACCAGCCCGCCGCGCTGCGGCTGGTCGACACCGCGATCGAGCTGCTCGGCGGCACGCCGGCCACCCCCGACCCGCACGCCACGAGCGGGCCCACCCCGAGCGCCCCCGTCGCATCCCACCGCGGCTGACCTCCACCACCGCGCGGCTGCGGCACGCCGACCGTCTCTCGTCGGTAGCGTGCCGCACGTGACCGGACCCGCCGTCGTCCCCCGCCCGCTCCGGCTGCAGCAGCTGTCCGACCAGCCGTTCGTGGTGGTCTCCGGCACCGTCGTCGTGGCCCCTGACCCCGCCGCCCGGCAGGCCGCGGAGCGCCTGGCCACGCTGGTCGGCGGGTCGGTGCAGGCCACCGCCGCACCCGACGCGGCGGCGTTCCGGCTCCGTCTCCTCGGGCCGGCCGACGACGAGCGGTACCCGCGCACGGGTCCGGCCGGCGGGGAAGAGGTGCCGCCGGCTCTCCCCGCGGGCGAGCCCGACGACACGCTGCCCACCGGTGACGAGGCGTACCGCCTGCATGTCCACGCCGACGGGGTGGACATGGACGCCCGCACCCCGGCCGGCCTCGGCCACGCCGTCACCACCCTGGCCCAGCTGCTGACCGGCACGTCCGGGGGTGCCCGGACCCTGCCGGCCGTGCTGGTCGTCGACTCCCCGCGGTTCACCTGGCGGGGCCTCTCCATCGACGTGGCCCGGCACTTCGTCCGTGTCGCCGACCTCGACGTCGTCATCGACCTGATGGCCGACCACAAGCTCAACGTGCTGCACCTGCACCTCACGGACGACCAGGCGTGGCGCATCGACCTGCCGTCGCGGCCGGAGCTGGTCCGCCGGTCGTCGGGCGCCTCGGTCGGCGGCGACCCGGGCGGCCACTACACCGCCGAGGACTACGCCCGTCTGGTGGCGCACGCCGCCGCCCGCGGCATCGTCGTCGTCCCGGAGCTCGACGTGCCGGGGCACGTCAACGCGGCGCTGCACGCCTACGGCGAGCTCTCCCCGTCCGGCCGGCCGGCCGACGAGTACCTCGGCATCGACGTCGGCTTCAGCCGCCTCACTGAGGCCCTGCCCGCCACCGACGCCTTCCTGCACGACGTGTTCGGCGACATCGCGGCCATGACACCCGGCCCGTACGTCCACATCGGGGGCGACGAGGTGCAGGGCATGGCGCCCGACGAGTACGCCGCCCTGGTCGGCACCGCCGCCGCGGCCGTCCGCGCTGCCGGCAAGCAGGTGGTCGGCTGGCAGGAGATCGCCACCACCCCGCTCGAGCCCGGCACCGTGGTGCAGTACTGGGACGTGCACGCCGATCCGGCACCGTTCGTCGCCGCGGGCGCGGCCGGCGCCCGCCTGCTGCTGTCGCCCGGGGACCGGACGTACCTCGACATGAAGTACCACCCCGGCTACCCGCTGGGCCTCGAGTGGGCCGGCCACGTGGAGCTGCGCGACTCCTACGACTGGGAGCCCGCCAGGCTGCTGCCGGGGCTGCCCGCCGAGGCGGTGCTGGGCGTCGAGGCGGCGGTGTGGACCGAGACGCTGCGCACGTTGGACGACCTGACCACCATGCTGCTGCCGCGGCTCGCGGCGGTGGCCGAGGTGGCGTGGTCGGCACCGGACCGGCGCGACTGGGAGGACTTCCGCACCCGGGTGGCCGCGCTCGGTGCCCGGTGGGACGCCGCGGGGCTCAGCTGGTACCCGTCCCCGCAGGTCGACTGGCAGCGCTGACGCGAGGCGAGCCGGCCCGCCCGGCGCCCGGCCCGGCCGGCCCGACGGCTACACCCAGCTCTGCAGCCACATCCGCAGGTGCCACTGGTCGTAGGGGATCACCCAGGCCGTCCACACCGGGTAGAAGAACGCGCCGACCGCCACCACCAGCGTGGCGAACGCGGACACCCACACGATGGCGAGCGACCTGCTGCGCTCCTCGCCGGGGGTCTGCGGTCCGATCAGCAGGCCGAGCAGGTACACGAGCGTCAGCACCACCCACGGCACGAACGCCACCGAGTAGAACGTGAAGATCGTGCGGTGCATGTACATGAACCACGGGAACCAGCCGGCGACGATGCCGGAGAGCACGGCCCCGGCCCGCCAGTCCCGGAACCGGATCAGCCAGAAGACGGCGACGAGCGCCGCGGCCGCCCCGCCCCACCAGATCAGCGGGTTGCCGAGCGCCGTGATCGCCTGGGAGCAGGCCTTGGCACCGCACGCGTGCAGGGCGGCGTTCCCCTGCAGCCCCGAGATGTCCGTCGGGTAGAAGTACGACGTGGCGCGCCACTGCACGATCCAGCCGAGCGGGTTCGCCTGGTAGGCGTGCGGCGTCTCGAGAGTCACGTGGAAGTGCCACATGTCCTGGTGGTACTTCCAGAGGCTGCGCAGCGCGGCCGGCAGCCACTGCACCCCCTGACCGGGGTTCTCGGCGGCCCACTGCCGGCCCCAGCCGTCCTTCGACAGGAACCAGCCGGTCCAGCTGGCCAGGTACACCGCCGCCGAGATCAGCACCATCGAGAAGCCGGCCACCACGCCGTCGCGCACGATGCCGGCCCGCACCCAGTGCCGCACCCCCGCGGCCCGGCGCGCGCTCATGTCCCACGCGACGGACATCAACCCGAACAGCGCCAGGAAGTACATCCCGGACCACTTGGTGCCGATCGCCAGGCCGAGGGACACCGCCGCGGCCAGCCGCCACCACCGGATGCCGAGCCCCGGCCCGTCCCCGAGCTGGCCGCCCGAGTCGAGCACCGCCGCCGCCCGCTCGGCCAACCGGTGCCGGGCCTGGTCCCGGTCGAGCAGCAGGAAGCCGAACGCCGCGAGGCAGAAGAACATGAGGAACGGGTCCAGCAGGCTGACCCGGGAGTGCACGATCGCCTGCCCGTCGACGGCGAGGAACAGCCCGGCCAACGTGCCGAGGGCCGTGGACGCGAACAGCCGCCGCCCGATCCGGGCGATCATCAGGATCGCCAGCGTGCCGCACACCGCCACCGACAGCCGCCAGGCGAACGAGCTGGTCACGCCACCGCCCAGCTGGATGCCGAGCGCGATCATCCACTTGCCGACCGGGGGGTGCACCACGTACTCGGGGTCGACCTGGAGCATCGAGACGTCGCCCGCCTCGAAGCGGGGGTTCGGGTCCTGGCCCCACGAGGCCTCGTACCCGCGGACCAGCATCGAGTACGCCTCTTTGACGTAGTACGTCTCGTCGAACACCAGGTTGTGCGGCACGGCGAGACGCCAGAACCGGATGATGCCGCCGAACGCCGTGACGGCGAGGGGCAGCAACCAGCCGAGCAGCCGTGCCCGGCGCGTGGCGTCGAGCGCCAGAGCCGCGTCGGAGAACAGCCGGCGCTGCAGGCGCAGGAGCGTCGGCTCGTCGTCGTCGGGGGCGTCCGTCTCGTCGACGGTCGCGTCGGACGCGTGCCGTCCGTGGTGCGCGGCAGCACCAACCACGGCGACGTCGGCCGCCCCCGCTTCGTGCGCGGGCAGCGGCGTCGCCGGTGCGTCGTCGGGCATGACCGCCCTGGTCCCGTGGGCGGGAGTGCCCGCCTCGTCACGTCCGGTGGTCGGCACGCGGTCATCGTAGGGGCCGGTGCTGAGCATGGGAGGCTGGGCGCGTGAGCGATCCCGACGGCCGCCGCCCGAACGCCGGAACCGGCGCTCTGGTGCTCGCCGCCACGCCGATCGGCAACAGCGAGGACGCGTCACCCCGCCTGCGCCGGCTGCTGGCGGAGGCGGACGTGGTGGCCGCGGAGGACACCCGGCGGACCCGCGACCTGGCCGCGCGGCTCGGCGTGCACATCGGCGGCCGGCTGGTCAGCCACCACGAGCACAACGAGCAGGGCCGCGCGGACGAGCTGCTCGAGGTGGTGGCGGGTGGCGGGACGGTGCTGATGGTCTCGGACGCGGGCATGCCGTCGGTGTCCGACCCCGGCTTCCGCCTGGTGAACGCCGCCGTCGCCGCGGGTCTGCCGGTCACCGTCGCGCCCGGGCCGAGCGCGGTGCTGACGGCGCTGGCGCTGTCCGGGCTGCCGACCGACCGGTTCACGTTCGAGGGCTTCCCGCCGCGCAAGCCGGGGGAGCGGGCGCGCGCCCTGGCGGCGCTGGCCGACGAGCGTCGCACGATGGTGTTCTTCGAGGCGCCGCACCGCGTGGCCGAGGTGCTCGCCGCGATGGCGGAGGCGTTCGGTGCGGACCGGCCGGCCGCGGTGTGCCGCGAGCTGACCAAGACCTACGAGGAGGTGCGGCGGGACATCCTCGGCGCGCTCGCGGCCTGGGCCGCGGAGGGTCAGGTGCGCGGCGAGGTCGTGGTCGTCGTCGGCGGGGCGCCGGCTCGCGCGGTCGCCACCACCGCGGAGCTGGTGGCCGAGGTGCTCGCCCGGTCCGACGCCGGGGAGCGGCTCAAGGACGCCGTGTCCGACGTCGCGGCCGCGGCCGGCGTGGGCCGTCGGGACCTCTACGCCGCGGCCCTCGCAGCCCGTTCACGGTGACGGACGGCCTCCTCCGACCGATGGAGGCGTCGCTCAGGCCTGCGCGCTGGTCACCAGCTGCGCACCGGCCGCGACCATCTCCTCGCGCGCTGCCGCGCCCTGCTCGGGGGTGACGGGCACGGTCAGGTCGGTCAGCAGCCGCGCGCGCAGCCCCAGGTCCAGGGCGTCGAGGGTGGTGGCCCGCACGCAGTGCGACTCCGCGATGCCCACCACGTCCACGTCCGTGATGTGGCCCTCGCGCAGGATCCGCGCCAGCGTCCGGCCCTCCTCGTCGGTCCCCTCGAAGCCCGAGTACGCGGCGGCGTAGGCGCCCTTGCGCACGCTGGCGTCCGGGTGCAGCCCGGCGAGCGCCGGGTGCAGCTCCGCCTCGGCGGTCCCCGCGACGCCGTGCGGCGGCCAGGTGTCGACGAAGTCGGGCGTCTCCGAGAAGTGGTGGCCGGGCTTCACGTGCCAGTCCTGCGTGGTGACCACCAGGGCGTACCGGTCGCGGTGGGCGGCGGCGTAGTCGGCGATGGCCTGAGCCGTCGCGTTCCCTCCCGTGACGGGCAGGGCGCCGCCCTCGCAGAACGTCGGCTGGACGTCGACCACGAGAAGCGCGCGGTGCGGCGTGCCGGTGACGGCAGACTCCGACATGGGGACCTCCTCGGGGATGCTGGCCGGTCCAGTACACACCCGGTGCGGAAGGGCGGCAGGATGCGTCACGTCGGGCACGTCACGGGCGCCGCCACCCGGCAGCGGGCCGCCGTGCCGCAGGGTCGGAGGTCGCGATGGACAGCCGCAGCGAGGTCGCGGGGCGCCGCGTCTCCACCGGGCCGACGGTGCCCGAGGCGGTCCGGGCCGCGGGCCGGCAGGCGCTGACCGGCGCGGACCCGGCCCTCCGGCAGACGTTCGAGCTGCGGCTGGAGCGGTGGTGGCCGGACCTCGCCTCGGGGATCGCCGAGGTGTACCCGGGCACGCCCGGTGAGCAGCTGCTCCTCCGGCTGGTCACCATGGCCGCCACGGCGGCCGCGCGCCGGGACCCGGACCTGCGCCGGATGGACGAGGAGCGCACGCTGCGTCCCGACTGGTTCCAGGCCCCCGGCATGATCGGGTACGCGTGCTACGCCGACCGCTTCGCCGGCGACCTGGGGGCCGTGCGCGAGAACATCGACTACCTCGCCGAGCTGGGCGTGACCTACCTGCACCTGATGCCCGTGCTGCGCCCGCGAGAGGGTGACAACGACGGCGGGTACGCGGTGGCGGACTACCGCTCGCTGCGGCCCGACCTGGGCACCATGGCCGACCTGCGGGAGCTCGCCGCGGCCCTCCACCAGCGTGGCATCAGCCTGGTGCTCGACCTGGTGCTCAACCACGTCGCGCGCGAGCACGAGTGGGCGGTGCGCGCCCGGGCCGGCGAGCAGCGCTACCGCGACTACTTCTACGTGTTCGAGGACCGGACGATGCCGGACGCCTACGAGCGCACGCTGCCCGAGGTGTTCCCCGACTTCGCGCCGGGCAGCTTCACGTGGGACGACGAGCTGTCGGCGTGGGTGTGGACGACGTTCAACACCTTCCAGTGGGACGTGAACTGGGCCAACCCGGAGGTGTTCGCCGAGTACGCCGACCTGGTGCTGTCGCTGGCCGACGAGGGTGTCGACGTGCTGCGCCTCGACGCCATCGCGTTCACCTGGAAGCGGCTGGGCACCTCGTGCCAGAACCAGCCGGAGGTGCACGCCCTGACCCGGGCGCTGCGTGCGCTGGCGCGCATCGCCTGCCCGGCGGTGGTGTTCAAGGCCGAGGCGATCGTCGGTCCCGCTGACCTGGTGCACTACCTGGGCCGCGGCGCCCACCACGGCCGGGTGAGCGACCTGGCTTACCACAACGGCCTGATGGTGCAGGTGTGGTCCATGCTCGCGGCGCAGGACGTGCGCCTGGCCGCGCACGCGCTGCGCGCCCTCCCACCGGTGCCGACCACGACCGCGTGGATCACCTACGTGCGCTGCCACGACGACATCGGCTGGGCGATCGACGACGCCGACGCGGCCGCCGTCGGGCTCTCCGGGTTCGCCCACCGCGCCTTCCTGTCCGACTGGTACTCGGGGCGGTTCTGGCAGTCGCCGGCCCGCGGGCTGGTGTTCCAGGCCAACCCCGCCACGGGTGACCGTCGGATCAGCGGAACGGCGGCGAGCCTGGTCGGGCTCGAGGACGCGAGGGAGCGCGGGGACGCGCAGGCCGTCGACGCGGCCGTCGCGCGACTGCTCCTGGCGCACGCCGTGGTGATGGGCTGGGGCGGCATCCCGGTGCTGTGGTCCGGTGACGAGCTGGGGCAGCCGAACGACCCCGCGTGGGACCTCGAACCGGGGCACGCCGACGACAACCGGTGGGCCGGGCGGCCTCGTCTGGACCCCGCCGCCCGGGCACGGCGGCACCAGGCGGGCGCCGTGGAGCGGCGTGTGTTCGAGGGGCTGGCCCACCTCGCCTCCGCCCGGGCCTCGCTGCCGCACCTGCACGCGTCGGTGCCGGCGCAGGTGCTCGAGGTGGACGACCCCGGGGTGCTGGCGGTGCTGCGCGAGCACCCGCTCGGGCCGCTCCTGGAGCTGGTGAACGTGACGACCAGCTGGCGCCCGTTCCCCGGACGGCGGCTCAAGGAGCTGGGGCTCGACGGCGCTCCCGACGCGCTGACCGGCGACGTGGTCCACCCGCAGAGCGACGACAACGTGTGGTTGGCGCCGTTGCAGGTGCGCTGGGTGGTGCGGCCGTGAGGCACGTGCCGCGCTGCTAGCGTCCGACGCGTGCCAGCCGGGGGACCAGATGCGGGTGCCGGCGTGGGCCGTGGGGCGGTCCCGGCCCTGTGGGCGGCCGGCTTCACGACGGCGTTCGGCGCCCACGGCATCGCGGCCGGCTTCGGCGCACAGGCGCAGCACCTCGGCCTCTCCTTCGTCTCCCTCGGCGTGCTGCTCGCGCTGTACGACGTGGCCGAGGTGGTGCTCAAGCCCGTCTTCGGCACGTGGAGCGACCGGATCGGCGTGAAGCCGGTGATCGTCGGCGGCCTGGCACTGTTCGCCGCCGCCTCGGCGCTCGGGTTCGTCTGGCACAGCATCACCGGCCTCGCCGTCGCGCGGCTGCTGCAGGGCGCGGCGGCGTCGGCGTTCTCCCCGGCGTCCTCGGCCGGGGTCGCCCGCCTCGGTGGCTCCCGGTCGCTCGGTCGTGCGTTCGGCTCCTACGGGTCGTGGAAGGGCCTCGGCTATGCGCTGGGACCCGTGCTCGGCGCCGGGCTGATCGCCGTGGGCGGGCTGCCGGCCCTCTTCCTGGCGCTGACCGCCCTGGCAGCGGCCGTGCTGGTGTGGGTAGCCGTCGCGCTGCCGGCCCTGCCGCCGACGCCGCGCCCGCGTTCCACGCTCCGTGACCTGGTGCACCAGCTGACGCGTCCCGGCTTCGTCCAGCCCACCGCGGCCCTCGCCGTCACCACCGGCACGCTCGGCGTCGCGGTCGGGTTCCTCCCGCTGGTGGGCCGGGAGCTCGGCCTGTCGGCAGCCGTCGCGATGGTGGCCGTCACCGTGCTCGCCGTCGCCTCGTCGGTCAGCCAGCCGTGGGTCGGACGGCGGCACGACGCCGGCCGGCTCGGGGAGCGGGCCGGCACGGTCACCGGGCTGCTGACGATCGCCGCCGGCGTGCTGCTGCTGGCCTGGGTGCGGTACCCGGTGGCGCTGTTCACCTCGGCGGCGCTGGTCGGCATCGGCATCGGCCTGGTGACGCCGCTCGCGTTCGCCCGCCTCGCCGCGTCCGCGCCCGAGGGCTCGCTGGGCCGCACGCTGGGCTCGGCGGAGGTGGGGCGCGAGCTGGGGGACGCCGGCGGACCGCTGCTGGTGGGTGCGGTGGCGACGGCGGCGGGGCTGCCCGTGGCGCTCAGCACGCTCGCCGGCATCGTGGCGCTGCAGTCGCTCGTCACCGGCGGGCGACGCCGGGGCTGACCCGCCGCACCGACTGGCGCCGAGCTGCGCCGCCCGACCGGCGGACACGACGGATATCGCCCGCGCAAACCCTGATCAGGGTGCCCTTCCCACCACTAGCGTGGCGCCGTGTCCAACGACCACACCGCTCCCGACGGCGAGCAGGTTCCCGCGTCCCCGTCCCCCTACACGCCGCCGACCGGTGGTCAGCCCGCCTACGGCCAGCCCCCGGCCTACGGCGAGCAGCCGGCCTACGGCCAGCAGCCGGCGTACGGCCAGGCCCCGGCCTACGGCCAGCAGCCCGCGTACGGCCAGCCTCCGGCCTACGGTCAGCAGCCTCCGACCTACGGCGACCCGCGCTTCAGCCAGCCCGGCTACGGTCAGCCCGCCTACGGCCAGCCGGCGTACGGCCAGCAGCCGTACGGCTACGCGGCCGAGTCGACCAAGTCGTTCGTCGCCACCTGGCTGCTGGCGTACTTCCTCGGCGTGCTCGGCATCGACCGGTTCTACCTGGGCAAGGTCGGCACCGGCATCCTCAAGCTCATCACCATCGGCGGCCTCGGCATCTGGGCCCTGGTGGACCTGATCCTGGTGCTGGCGGGCAAGACGCGGGACAAGAACGGCCTGCCGCTCGCCGGCTACGAGCAGAACAAGAAGGTCGCCTGGATCGTGACCGCGGTGCTCGTGGTGCTCGGCTCGTTCACGTGGCGGCTCCAGCCGCACAGCTTCACCATGCCGAACGCGGCTCCCGCGTCCGTCGTCGTCGTCACCGAGGCCCGCACGGCCCTCGTCTGACGCTCGCCGGACGCTCGTCCGGCACCTGTCATCGACGCCCCGGCGTCCGGCCCACCTGCGGCCGGACGCCGGGGCGTCGTACGTCGCCACCTAGGATCGTCGCCATGGCCCGCATCCTCTCGGCCGTCGCGTGGCCCTACGCGAACGGCCCCCGCCACATCGGACATGTCGCAGGGTTCGGCGTCCCCTCGGACGTCTACAGCCGCTACATGCGCATGGCGGGCCACGACGTGCTGATGGTCTCCGGCACGGACGAGCACGGGACACCGATCCTGGTGCAGGCTGAGCAGGAGGGCGTCACGCCGCAGGCCCTCGCGGACCGCTACAACCGGGTGATCGTCGAGGACCTGACGGCGCTCGGCCTGACGTACGACCTGTTCACGCGCACCACCACCCGCAACCACTACGCCGTGGTGCAGGAGATGTTCCGCACGGTGCACCGCAACGGCTACATGGTGGAGCGCACCACGCTCGGCGCCGTCTCCCCGAGCACGGGCCGCACGCTGCCGGACCGCTACATCGAGGGCACCTGCCCCATCTGCGGCTACGACGGCGCGCGCGGCGACCAGTGCGACAACTGCGGCAACCAGCTCGACGCGATCGACCTGATCAACCCGCACAGCCGGATCAACGGCGAGAAGCCGCAGTTCGTCGAGTCGAGCCACTTCTTCCTCGACCTGCCGGCGTTCGTCGACGCGCTGGGCGACTGGCTGCGCACGCGCACCGAGTGGCGTCCCAACGTCCTGAAGTTCTCGCTCAACCTGCTCGACGACGTGCGGCCTCGCGCCATGACGCGGGACATCGACTGGGGCATCCCGGTCCCGCTGCCCGGGTGGGAGGACAACCCGAACAAGCGCCTGTACGTCTGGTTCGACGCGGTGATCGGGTACCTGTCGGCGTCGATCGAGTGGGCGCGCCGCACCGGCGACCCGGAGGCGTGGCGCGGCTGGTGGACCGACCCGGCCGCTCAGTCGGCGTACTTCATGGGCAAGGACAACATCACCTTCCACTCCCAGATCTGGCCGGCGGAGCTGCTCGGCTACGCCGGGAAGGGCTCGCACGGCGGGACGCCCGGCCCCTACGGGGACCTGGACCTCCCCACCGAGGTGGTGTCCAGCGAGTACCTCAACGTCGACGGTCAGCAGTTCTCCAGCTCGCGCGGCGTGGTGATCTACGTGCGCGACATGCTGTCCCGCTACCAGCCGGACGCCCTGCGGTACTACCTGTCGATCGCCGGCCCGGAGACGCAGGACGTCGACTTCACGTGGGCCGAGTTCAAGCGGCGCACCAACGACGAGCTCGTCGCGGGCTGGGGCAACCTGGTGAACCGCACGGCGAGCATGGTGAACAAGAGCTTCGGGGCGATCCCCACGCCGGGAGCCCTGCAGCCGGTCGACCAGGCGCTGCTCGCGCAGACGAGCGAGGCGTTCGGCCGCATCGGCGAGCTGATCGCCACGCATCGGCACCGTGCCGCGCTGGGGGAGACGATGCGCGTGGTGCAGGAGGCCAACCGGTACGTCTCCGAGACGGAGCCGTGGAAGCTGAAGACGGACCCGGAGCGGCTGGCCACCGTGCTGCACACCACCACCCAGGCGGTCACCGACCTGAACACGCTGCTCTCGCCGTTCCTGCCGTTCTCGGCGCAGGCGGTGCACGAGACGTTCGGCGGGACCGGCACGGTCGCGCCGCAGCCTCGGATCGACGAGGTGACCGACCTGGACGACGAGTCGCGGCAGTACCCGGTGATCACGGGCGACTACCGGCTCGGCGAGACGCTCGCGGCCTGGGCGTCCCGTCCGGTGGTGCCGGGCACGCCCGTCGGCAAGCCGACCCCGGTGTTCACCAAGCTCGACGACTCGATCGTCGAGGAGGAGATCGCCCGCGCCCAGCGCGGCGCCTGATGGGTCGCAACCGGAACCGGGACCGCGGCTGGCCGCCGGTCCCGGAGGCGCTGGCCGTGCCGGTGGTGGACAACCACACGCACCTGGAGTCGGTGCTGCAGGTGCGGGCGGACGGCTGGGACGGGCCCGGCGAGCCGGCCGACGATCAGTCCGAGCGGTCCGTCACGCCGCCGGCCGGCTCGTCACCCGTCGGGCCCGACCTCGCCGGCCACCTCGCGCGGGCCGCGAGTGTGGGCGTGACCCGCATGGTGCAGGTGGGCTGCGACCTGGACGCCGTCGGCTGGACCGACGCGGTGGTGCGCACGCAGCCCCAGCTGCTCGGCGCGGTCGCGATCCACCCCAACGAGGCGGTACTGCACGCCGGCGTCCGCGAGGTCGCACCGGACGGTCTCGACCCGGACCCGCAGGCACGGCACGACGTGCCGCTCGACGAGGCCCTGGCGGCCGTGGCGCGCGTCGCCCGCGACAACCCCCGGGTGCGGGCGATCGGCGAGACGGGCCTCGACTTCTTCCGCGCCGGACCGGCCGGGCGGGAGGTCCAGCTGCAGGCGTTCCGCGCCCACGTCGCGCTGGCCAAGGAGCTCGGCCTGGCCGTGCAGATCCACGACCGGGACGCGCACGACGAGGTGGTGGACGTCCTCCTGCGGGACGGCGCGCCGGAACGCACCGTCTTCCACTGCTTCTCGGGCGATGCCGCGCTGGCCCGGCTCGCCGTCGAGCACGGCTGGTACTGCTCCTTCGCCGGACCGGTCTCGTTCCCCGCCAACGAGGAGCTGCGGGCGGCGGCCCGCGAGGTGCCGACCAGCCTGATGCTGGTCGAGACGGATGCGCCGTACCTGACGGTGCAACCGCACCGCGGGCGCCCGAACGCGCCGTACCTGCTGCCGGGCACCGTCCGTGCGCTGGCCACAGCCACGGGCAGGGACCTCGGTCCGTTGTGCGCGGGACTGACCGCCACGGCGGAGGCCGTCTACGGCCCCTGGTGACGCACGCGGGGTTTCGAATCACGTCACGGATCGGTTACGGTCGGACGCGTGTCCGGCTCGGTCGGCGCTCCAGGTGGGCGTCGCGGGTGCCGATGACATCCAGACGAAACCGAGCCAGGGCGCGGTGCTGCGGCACCGCGCTCGCCCGGTCCGCCCGACGTAAGGACACCGTGTGAGTCACCCCGGCGAGGACCGCGCGACGACGCGCGGGGCCGCCGGACGGCTGCCACGGCTCGCGGCGCAGGGCCTGGTCCTCGCGCTCGTCGCCGGTGCGACCTCCGCCTTCGCCGTGCTGCACAAGCAGGTGACGGTCGACGTGGACGGGACCTCGACCCAGGTGCAGGCGTTCGGTCGCACGGTGGGCGACATCCTCGGTGCGCAGCACGTGACGGTCGGCGACAAGGACCTGGTGGCCCCGGCGCTGGACGAGCCGGTGGCGCAGGGTGCGCAGATCGTGGTGCGGCACGGGCACCCGCTCGACCTCGAGATCGACGGCCAGCAGCAGCAGGTGTGGACCACGGCGCTCACGGTCGGCGAGGCGGTGGACGCGATGGGCCTGCACGAGGGTGTGCGGCTGTCCGCGTCCCGGTCCTCGACCCTCGGCCGCGAGCCCCTGCGGGTGTCCACCCAGAAGACCATCCACCTGGCGGTCGACGGTCAGGTGATCGACGGGGTCACCGCGGCGGGCACCGTCCGCGACGCGCTGAAGGACATCGGCCTGGTGCTCAACGAGGGCGACCAGCTGTCGGTCCCGCTGGACGCGGCCGCCGTGGACGGGCTCGTGGTGATGGTGAACCGCGCCGCGAGCGCCGGTCAGACCGTCGTCGAGGCGGTGCCGTTCGACGAGCAGGACGTCGACGACCCGACGCTGGTGACCGGTACCCGCAAGGTGCAGACCGCGGGACGTGCCGGGGTGCGCACCACGACGTACCAGGTGGACGTCGTCGGCGGCGTCGTCGTCTCCCGCACCCCGCTCGCCTCGGTCGTCACGACGGCGCCGGTGACCCAGGTGGTCCGGGTCGGCACCATGCAGCTGCCGAGCGGCTCGGCGGTCGCCGTCGACCCGGGCAGCGCGCAGGCCATCGGCCAGCAGCTCGCGGCCGCCCGCGGCTGGGGCGCGGACCAGTTCGCCTGCCTGCTGCCGCTGTGGAACCGCGAGAGCCACTGGAACGTGTCCGCGCAGAACAGCGGCTCGGGCGCCTACGGCATCCCGCAGGCCCTGCCCGGTTCCAAGATGGCGAGCGCCGGCGCCGACTGGCAGACCAACCCGGCGACCCAGATCACCTGGGGCCTGGACTACATCGCGGGGCGGTACGGCACGCCGTGCGCGGCCTACTCGCACAGCCTCTCGACCGGCTGGTACTGAGTCGCGGCACCGGGGCTGACCTCGACCGGGCGGTCCCACCGGCCCGCCACGAGGCTCCTGGGCGCGCGTCCAAGAACGTGACCTGAGGCACATCCGACCCTGCAGGGCTTGGCAGATCCGTCACGCTTCGGTTACGGTCACGTGTCGCGCTTGCGAGACAGAACCCGATGTGCTGGGTCTCGCGGCGCGATCGGAGGCTCCTGACGGGGCCGCCGTGACGGCCGGATCGGAGTCCGGGACCGACGCAGGGCCCCGCGGGGCCCGCAGCAGTGCCCCGCCGCGAGGCGAGCCTGCCTGCACGTCGTCGGGCGCCCACACGGGCGCACCCCGCACCCGTGCCCGGGCACCTCGACGTCTGGAGCGACGTGCAGTTCTCGACCCTCACCCCCGGTCCGTCCACGGACTCCCCGCTGGCTGCATCCCACGCCGCAGACCCGAAGGACCGGAGGTGGTGGCGTCGTGCGCGCACCGTCCCGGTGGTCGCCGCGACGGTCGGTCTGGTGGTCCTCGGCGGAGGTGGCACGGCCTACGCCTCGGCGCACAAGTCCGTGACCCTCGACGTCGACGGCAACGTCCAGAAGGTGTCCACGTTCGCGGGATCGGTGCAGGGTCTCCTCGCCGCGCGTCACGTCACGGTCGGTGACCGGGACCTCGTGTCCGCGACCGGTGCGCTCGGCGACGGGCAGCAGGTGGTCGTCCGGCACGCCCACCAGGTCACCGTCTCGGAGAACGGCACGCAGAAGACGGTGTGGACCACCGCGCTGACGGCCGACGAGGCGCTGGCGGACCTCAGCGCGCGCGGTGCCGTGATCAGCCTGGTGGCGTCGCGCTCGCAGGAGGGCGGCCGTCCCGAGCTGCCGCTGGACCTGACGCTGCACGGCCCCGCCGATGTGGTGGTGGACGGTGCGACCAAGCCGGTGCAGGACGCGACGATCTCCGTCGGCGACGCCCTCACGCAGCTCGGCGTCACGCTGAACCCCCTCGACACGGTGGAGGTCAAGCGGAGCGACGCCGGTCGCGTGCAGGTGGTGGTGCACCGGGTGGTGGTGCAGGACGTGACCACGACGAGCGAGGAGCCATTCACCTCGAGCACCGTGGACGACCCGACCCAGTACACCGGCAAGCGGACCGTGACCACGGCCGGTGTGGTCGGCGTGCGGACGATCGTCGACCGCGTGACCACGGTCGACGGGGTCGAGACCGCGCGCGACCACGTCTCCAACGACGTGACCACCGCCCCGGTGAACGAGGTCGTGGCGGTCGGCACCAAGGCCAAGCCCGTGGTTGCCCCGAAGCCGGCCCCTGCCGCACCTGCATCGGCACCGGCCGCGGCCAGCGCCACGTCCGGCTCGCTGAACTGGGCCGCGCTCGCGCAGTGCGAGTCCGGGGGGCGCGTCGACGCCGTGTCGTCGAACGGCATGTACTACGGCCTCTACCAGTTCTCGGTGTCGACGTGGCAGGCGATGGGCGGCTCCGGCCTCCCGTCCCAGGCGTCCGCGGCCGAGCAGACGGCCCGCGCCCAGGCGCTGTACGACCGGTCCGGTGCCGGTCAGTGGCCCGTCTGCGGCAAGAACCTGTTCAGCTGACGGCCGACGACGACGCCCGGGGTGCCACGCGCGCCCCGGGCGTCGTCGTCCCTGCGGTCGTCGGCTGGTTAGGCTCGCAGCCGTGCACACCGGCCCCCTGCTCGGACCAGCGGAGATCCGTGAGCTGGCGGACCAGGCCGGTGTGCGGCCCACCAAGACGCTGGGGCAGAACTTCGTCCTCGACGGGGGCACCGTCCGCAAGATCGTCCGCCAGGCTGACGTGGTCGCCGGTGAGCGGGTGGTCGAGGTGGGCCCCGGCCTCGGCTCGCTGACGCTCGGGCTGCTCGAGGCGGGCGCCGACGTGGTCGCCGTCGAGATCGACCCCGTGCTTGCGCGGCTGCTGCCGAGCACCGTCGCACGGCACGTGCCGGGCCTGAGCCTCGCGGAGCCGGAGCCGGAGCCGGAGCCGGAGCCGGAGCCGGAGCCGGCTACGGGACCGGCCCCGGACCGGGGCGCGCCCGTCAGCGTCCTGCGCGACGCCGCCGGCCGCGACCGGCTCACGGTCGTCACCGCGGACGCCCTGCGGGTGGAGCAGCTGCCGGGCCCGGCACCGACCGCCCTGGTCGCCAACCTGCCGTACAACGTCTCGGTCCCGGTGCTGCTGACGTTCCTCGAGCGGTTCGACAGCCTGCAGCGGGCGCTGGTGATGGTGCAGGCCGAGGTGGCCGACAGGCTGGCGGCACCGCCGGGGAGCCGCACGTACGGCGTCCCGTCGGCCAAGGTCGCCTGGTACGCGACCGCCCGGCGCACCGCGACAGTTGGCCGCGCCGTGTTCTGGCCGGTGCCGAACGTCGACTCGGCGCTGGTCCGCCTCGACCGCCGCAACGCCCCGCCGGCCGCCGTCGACCGCTCCGCCGTCTTCACCGTGGTCGACGCCGCCTTCGCCCAGCGCCGCAAGATGCTGCGGTCCGCCCTCGCCGGCCTCGCGGGCTCGTCGTCGGCCGCCGAGGTGGTGCTGACGGCCGCCGGCGTGGCGCCGACCGCCCGGGGTGAGGACGTCGACATCGCCGGCTTCTCCCGGATCGCCGCCCGGCTCGTCGAGGCAGCACCCGGCGGACCTGGCACAGTGGGCACGTGACCTTGACCCCCGTGGACCCGCTGCCCTCGCGGGAGGTCCGGGTCCGAGCGCCGGGGAAGGTGAACCTCTCGCTCCGCGTCGGACCACGGGACCAGACCGGCTACCACCCGCTCGTCACGGTGTTCCAGGCGGTCTCCGTGTACGAGGAGGTCGTCGCGGTCCCGGCGGACGGCATCGTGATCACCGCGTCGGGGCTGCAGGCCGAGGCGGTTCCGACGGACGCCTCGAACCTCGCGGCGAAGGCGGCACGGCTGCTCGCCGAGCGGGTCGGCGTGACCGACGGGGTGCACCTCCACCTGGTCAAGGGCGTGCCGGTGGCCGGGGGCATGGCGGGCGGCTCGGCGGATGCGGCCGCCGCGCTGATGGCCTGCGACGCCCTGTGGGGCACCGGCCTCAGCCGCGACGAGCTGCTGGACCTCGCGGCCCAGCTCGGGTCGGACGTGCCGTTCGTGCTCACCGGCCACACCGCCGTGGGCTCCGGTCGCGGCCACCTGCTCACCCCGGCGATGAGCCGCGGGGAGTTCCACTGGGCGTTCGCCGTCCGGGACCGCGGGCTGTCGACGCCGGAGGTGTTCGCGGCGTTCGACGAGCTGAACCGCGGCGTGCCGCACGCCGCCGACGCGGCGGCCGACGTGCCGCTGATGCAGGCGCTCCGGGCCGGCGACCCGGCGGCGCTGGGCGCGGCGCTGCACAACGACCTCGAGCCGGCGGCGCTGGAGCTCGCGCCGGACCTGGCGGAGCCGCTCGCGGTGGCTCAGGACGCCGGTGCGCTGGGTGTCGTGGTGTCCGGCTCCGGCCCGACGGTGGCGGCCCTGGCCCGCAGCAGGCAGCACGCGTTGGTGATCGCAGCGGCGTTCACGGCCGCCGGGGTGGCCGACCGGGTGCTGACGGCGCTCGGGCCGGTGCCGGGTGCCCGGGTGGTCGGCTCCGAGTAGGCGGGTCGAAGGACCGGCGCCGGGGGTCGACGCCGGTCCTTCGATGCCGTGCGCTCGGTCAGACGCTCGCGGCCGCCACAGGCTGGGCCCCCGGGGCATGGGCCTCGGCCGCCGGCTCGGCCCAGGCGCCACCCTCGAGCTCGCTGCCGGAGGAGAACGCGGCCTCGTCGAACGGGTCGCGACCGCTGAGCACCCGCTCGGCCTGCACCTTGTCGAACTCACCCGTCCAGCTGCCGACCACGACCGTCGCGACCGCGTTGCCGGCGAAGTTGGTCACCGCACGGGCCTCGCTCATGAACCGGTCGATGCCGACGATCATGCCGACGCCGTCGACCAGGTCGGGCCGGTAGGACTGCAGGCCGCCGGCGAGCGTGGCCAGGCCGGCGCCGGAGACGCCCGCCGCCCCCTTGGACGCGATGATCATGAACACCAGGAGCGAGATCTGCTCGCCGAGGGCGAACGGCTTGTGCAGCGCCTCGGCGACGAACAGCGACGCCATCGTCAGGTAGATCGCCGTGCCGTCCAGGTTGAAGGAGTAGCCGGTCGGCACCACGACGCCGACCACGGGGCGGGAGACGCCGAGGTGCTCCATCTTGCCGATCAGCCGCGGCAGCGCGCTCTCGGAGGAGGACGTGGAGACGATGATGAGGAACTCCCGGCCGAGGTACTTCAGCAGGCGCAGGATCGAGACGCCGGCGACGACGCGCAGGATCGTGCCGAGCACGACGACCACGAACAGCGCGCAGGTCACGTAGAAGCCCAGCATGACCTTGCCGAGGCTGAGCAGGGCGTTGACGCCGGTGGCGCCGACGACGGCGGCGATCGCGCCGAACGCACCCACCGGGGCGACCCACATGATCATCGCCAGGACCTTGAAGACGACCTTCTGGATGCTGCTGAAGGCGTGCAGGACCGGCACGCCCCGCACGCCCATCGACTGCACGGCGAAGCCGACGAGCAGCGCGACGACGAGCGTCTGGAGGACCTGGCCCTCGGTCAGCGCCGAGATCAGCGTCTTGGGGATCAGACCGAGCAGGAACTGGGTGGTGCTCTCACCCCCGGCTCCCGCCTGGGCCTGCCCTGCCTTGGCCACCGCCGGGGTCAGGTTCAGTCCGGCACCGGGCTTGACCAGGTTGCCCACGACGAGCCCGATCGCCAGGGCGAACGTCGACATCACCAGGAAGTAGCCGAGCGCGAGGCCGCCGACCTTGCCGACGCTCGCGGCCTTCCGGACCGAGCCGATCCCCGTGACGATCGTGACGAAGATGATCGGGGTGATCATCATCTTGATCAGGCTGACGAAGCCGGTGCCGAGCGGCTGGAGCTTGACCGCGAACCCGTCCTTCCCCGGGAACGCGAAGCCGACCGCGATGCCGAGCGCCACCGCGACGATCACGGCGAGGTAGAGGACGTGCGTCCTGTCGCGGGGCCGGCGGGAGCCGGAGCTGGTCGGGTCGGGCGACGGTCGCGACGCTGCGACTGAGCTGGTCATCATGAACCTCCGGGGCTGGGGTCTGGTGCCCCGAGGTTCGTACGGATGGTGATCTGGGTCACGATTGCGTTCATTGCGTCTACGGCCGGCGCTGCGCACGTGACGCACACTTTGGGCATGCGACGGCGCATGGACCCTCGGCGGTGGAGCCTGGCGTGGCAGGTGTTCACGCTGCAGCTGGTGGTCGTCGCGGTCGTGCTGCTCACCGGCGGGGCGGCGGCCTACCTGCAGGCCCGGCAGAGCAGCCAGGAGTCCACCCGGAGCCGGGTGCTCGCCGTCGCCCGGGCTGTCGCGGCGACTCCGGACGTGCGGGCCGCGCTGGCGACCCCCGACCCGTCGGCGGTGCTGCAGCCGCTGGCCGAGCAGGTCCGGCGCGACACCGCCACGGACTTCGTCGTGGTGATGGGGACGGACCGGACCCGCTACTCGCACCCCAACCCCAGCCTGATCGGCCAGCCGTTCATCGGCCACATCGACGCCGCGCTCGCGGGCGGCGTCGTCCTGGAGACCTACACGGGCACGCTCGGGCCCTCGGAACGTGCCGTCGTCCCGGTCAGGTCGGACGCCGGCACAGTCGTCGGGCTCGTCTCCGTCGGCGTCAGCCGCGGCACGGTCTCGCGGGCCCTCGCGCAGCAGGTGCCCCGGCTGCTCGGCGCGGGTGCGGTGGCGTTGAGCCTGGCGGCGTTCGGCGCCGTGCTGGTGGCACGCCGGCTCCGTCGTCAGACCCACGGCCTCGGGCCCGCCGAGCTCGGGCGGATGTACGAGTTCTACGACGCCGTGCTGCACGCGGTCCGCGAGGGTCTCGTGCTGCTCGACCCGCAGGGCCGGCTCGTCCTGGCCAACGACGAGGCGCGCCGCCTCCTGGACCTCGGTCCCGACTGGGAGGGCCGCCGCCTCGACGAGCTCGGGCTGCCCGCGCCGATGGCCGCGTCGCTGACCGGCGGCAGCACGGTCGAGGACGCGATCCAGCTGACCGCGAACCGGGTCCTCGTCGTCAACCGCGCGCCGGCACGCTGGAAGGGCCGTGAGCTCGGTGCCGTGGTCACCCTGCGCGACCACACCGATCTGCAGGCGCTGACCGGCGAGCTGAACTCGGCACGGGGGCTGGCGGAGGCGCTGCGCTCGCAGGCGCACGAGGCGGCGAACCGTCTGCACAGCGTGATCAGCCTGATCGAGCTGGGACGCACCGACCAGGCGCTCGACTTCGCCACGGTGGAGCTCGCCGCGGCGCAGCGGCTGACCGACCTGGTGGTCGGTGCCGTCGACGAACCCGTCCTGGCCGCGCTGCTGCTCGGCAAGGCGGCCGAGGCCAACGAGCGGGGCGTCGAGCTCGAGGTTGACGCCGCGACCTCCGTGCCGGAAGGCCTGCTGCCGGCCCGTGACGTGGTCACGGTGGTCGGCAACCTGCTGGACAACGCGATCGATGCGGCAGCCTCGACGCCCGGGCCGCGCCGGGTGCGGTTCAGCGGCTGGGTGGAGGACGCGCGTACCGAGAGGGGCATCGAGAGCGTCGTCGTGCTGCAGGTCGGCGACACCGGTCCGGGGTTGAGCGACGAGACGGCCGCTCGCGCGTTCACCCGCGGCTGGTCCACCAAGACGGACCAGCGACCGGCTGGGCACGGGCTGGGCCTGGCCCTCGTCGGCCAGACGGCCCGCCGGAACAACGGCACGGTCGAGGTCCGCGGCACCGGCGAGCCGCCGTACCCGGGTGCCGTGTTCACGGTCCGGCTGCCCGTCGCCGTCGAGGTGGCGCGATGACGGACATCGGCGTGCTGATCGTGGAGGACGAGCCCGTCGCGGCCGAGGCGCACCGGACCTACGTCGAACGCGTCCCCGGCTTCGTGGTCCGCGGCCTGGCGCACGACGGCGCCGCGGCGCTGCGCCTCCTGGCGTCCAGCGGCTCCGCGATCGACCTGGTGCTGCTCGACCTGCACCTGCCGCCGGGCCTCGACGGCCTCGGCGTCGTGCGGGCGATGCGGAGCACAGGGCATCGCGCGGACGTCATCGCCGTCACCTCGGCGCGCGACCTCGAGGTGGTGCGCGCGGCCGTCTCGCAGGGCGTCGTGCAGTACCTGCTGAAGCCCTTCACGTTCGCGGCGCTGCGGGACAAGCTCGAGCGCTACGCGGCGTACCGCGGCCGGTTGGTCGGGGACGTCGCGAGCGGGCAGCACGAGGTCGACGGGATCATCGCCACCCTGCGCGGGCACGACCCGTCGAGCCTGCCCAAGGGGATGAGCCGCGAGTCCCTCGACGCCGTGGTCGCGGTGCTGCGGTCGGCCGTCGAGGCCCGCTCGTCGGCCGAGGTCGCCGGACAGGTCGGCGCGTCCCGCGTGACCGCGCGGCGCTACCTCGAGCACCTGGCCGACGCGGGCCTCGTCGTCCGGCGTTCGCGGTACGGCAGTGCCGGGCGCCCCGAGGTCGAGTACCGCTGGGTGGGCGGCGCCTGATCACCGCCGTCCGCGTCGGATCGGCCGGATCGGCCGGGACCCGGGGCCCGGGTACCGTGGCGCCCCGTGGCTCATCTGCTCGGCGCCGACCGCGTCGCCCTCGCGCTCGGCACCCGACGGGTGCTCGACGGCATCTCGCTCGGCCTGGACGACGGTGCTCGGATCGGCGTCGTCGGCCCCAACGGCGCGGGCAAGTCCACCCTGCTGCGCGTCCTGGCGGGCACGCGGACGCCCGACGAGGGCCGGGTGACCCGCGCCGGCGGCGTGCGCGTGGCGATGCTCGACCAGCGCGACGACCTGGAGCACGGCACCGTCCTGGCGGCGGTGCACGGCGGTGCCGACACGCACAGCTGGGCGTCGGACCCCCGGATCCGCTCGGTGCACGCCGGCCTGCTGTCCGACGTCTCGCTCGACGCGGACGTCGCCACCCTGTCCGGGGGCCAGCGGCGCCGGGTGGCGCTCGCGGCCCTCCTGGTGCGGGACGACGAGGTGCTGCTGCTCGACGAGCCCACCAACCACCTCGACGTCGAGGGCGTCGCGTGGCTCGCCGAGCACCTCGTGCAGCGGTTCGGCCGCGGCTCCGGCGCGCTCGTCGTCGTCACCCACGACCGCTGGTTCCTCGACGCCGTCACCACCCGCACGTGGGAGGTGCACGACGGCGTCGTCGACCCGTACGACGGTGGCTACGCCGCCTACGTCCTCGCCCGCGCCGAGCGCGCCCAGAACACCGCCACCGTCGAGGCCAAGCGCGCCAACCTGCTGCGCAAGGAGCTGGCCTGGCTGCGTCGCGGCGCGCCGGCCCGCACGTCCAAGCCGAAGTTCCGGCTCGACGCCGCCGCCGTCCTGATCGCCGACGAGCCGCCGCCGCGCGACCGCCTCGAGCTGGCCCGCACCGCCACCGCCCGCCTGGGCAAGGACGTGCTGGACGTCGAGGACGTCTCGCTCGCGTTCGGCGACCACGTGCTGCTCGACGACGTCACGTGGCGGATCGGACCGGGGGACCGGTACGGCGTGGTCGGCGTGAACGGTGCGGGCAAGACGACGCTGCTCGGCCTGCTGTCCGGCCGCGTCACCCCCGACTCGGGCCGCATCCGCCGGGGGAAGACGGTCCGCGCCGTCGAGCTGCGCCAGGACATCGAGGACCTCGACACGATCGGCCACCTCACGGCGGTGCAGGTGGTGGAGTCGGAGCGCCGTCAGGTCGTCGTCGGCGGCAAGGAGCTGACCGCCGCCCAGCTGGTGGAGCGCCTCGGCTTCCCGCGGGAACGTGCCCGCACGCTGGTGCGCGACCTGTCCGGCGGCGAGCGCCGACGCCTGCAGCTGCTGCGCCTGCTGGTCGGCGAGCCCAACGTGCTGCTGCTCGACGAGCCGACCAACGACCTGGACACCGACACGCTGGCGGCGCTGGAGGACCTGCTCGACGGCTTCCCCGGCACGCTGGTGGTCGTCTCCCACGACCGCTACCTGCTGGAGCGGGTGTGCGACCGACAGGTGGCGCTGCTCGGCGACGGCACGGTGCGGGACCTGCCCGGAGGGGTGGAGGAGTACCTGCGCCTGCGCCGGGCGGCGATCGACGCGGCCGAGGCCGGTGATGCGGTCTCCACGCCCGCGGCGTCAGCGGGGGCGGACGACGAGGCCGCGCTGGCGCCCGCGCCGTCCCAGG
This sequence comes from Cellulomonas sp. NTE-D12, assembly GCF_027923705.1. Classification (NCBI taxonomy): domain Bacteria; kingdom Bacillati; phylum Actinomycetota; class Actinomycetes; order Micrococcales; family Cellulomonadaceae; genus Cellulomonas; species Cellulomonas electrica. Next base: position 882,658 of record NZ_AP026442.1, read on the forward strand.
CAGACATCCGGGCGGCCCGCAAGGAGCTGGCCCGCATCGAACGACGCCTGTCCCGGATCGCGGTGCTCGAGACAGAGCTGCACGAGAGGCTCGCGGCGCAGGCCACCGACCACCAGGCGGTGCTGGCGCTCGACGCCGAGCTGCGGGCGCTGGCGGACGAGAAGGACGAGCTGGAGAACGCCTGGCTGGAGGCGTCCGAGACCGCCGGCTGACGAACCTCGCTGAGCCCCGGCCTGAGCGTCCTCGGCTCAGCGCCCCCGGCTCAGGACGCGTCGAACGGCGCCACCACCGTGCGCAGCAGCTCGGCGAGCCGGTCCCGGTCGGGAACCGGCAGGTCGCCGAGCAGCTCCCGCTCCACCGCCAGCAGGTCGGCCATCGCGTCGTCCACCGTCCGCAGCCCGGCCGGCGTCAGCTGCACCAGCACCCCGCGCCGGTCGTCGGGCGACGGCAGCCGCTCCACCAGACCGTGCTCGGCGAGCCGGTCGATGCGGTTGGTCATGGTGCCGGAGGTGACCAGCGTCTGGGTGAGCAGCGCGCCGGGTGAGAGCCGGAACGGCGCACCCTCCCGGCGGAGGGCGGACAGCACGTCGAACGCCCACGTCTCCAGCCCGTGCCGGGCGAACGCGCTGCGCCGGGCGAGGTCGAGGTGCCGGGCGAGCCGGCTGATCCGGGACAGCACCGTCAGGGGCGAGACGTCCAGGTCCGGCCGCTCCCGACGCCAGGCGGCGACGATGCGGTCCACCTCGTCGACCGTGGGTGCCGTCCCGCCCGCGCCGAGCTCCGCACGGGCGTGGTCGCGGGGACCGGCATCGGACACGCCCGCAGATTACTCGACGTCGAGAGAGTTTCGGCGGCTCCGCGCCGTGGGAACGGGCGCCGGCGTGCGCGAGAGCAGCGGCCGTCGCTCCAGCCCCTGCAGGCCGTTCCACGCGAGGTTGACCAGGTGCGCCGCCACCTCGGTGCGCTTGGGGCTCTTCGCGTCGAGCCACCACTGCCCGGTCAGGGCGACCATGCCGACCAGCATCTGGGCGTACATCGGCGCGGTGCGCGGGTCGAGGCCGGTCTGCTTGAACTGGTCGGCCAGCAGGTGCTCCACCTGCGTGGCGATGTCCCCGATCAGGCTGGAGAACGTGCCGGTCGCCTGCGCGACGGGGGAGTCGCGGACCAGGATGCGGAACCCGTCCTCGGACTCCTCGATGTACCCCAGCAGCGCCAGGGCGGTGCGCTCGACGAGCACGCGCGGGTGGCCTCCGCCCTCCAGCGCACCCGTGAGCGCGGCGAGCAGCGCCTGCATCTCCCGGTCGACGACGACGGCGTAGATGCCCTCCTTGCCGCCGAAGTGCTCGTACACCACCGGCTTGGACACCTCGGCGCGCGCCGCGATCTCCTCGACGCTGGTGTTCTCGAAGCCCTTCTCGGCGAACAGGTGCCGCGACACGTCCAGCAGCTGCGCGCGCCGCTGCGTGCCCGTCATGCGCGAGCGCGCGGATCGTCTGCTGTCAGCGGCCATCGGGCCATTGTGCCGCCCGGCACCCACGCGGCGAGCGGGCTTGCCGGGCGATACCGCGCGACCGTGGCCCACCTACGACCGCGAGTCCCACCGTCGCTGCCGCTGCGCGCACCGCCACCGGCCCGTCACGGGCAGCCCGTCACCAGCCGTCCCGCCGCTGGCGCGCTCCGCCGGCTGGCAGACTTGCGCACCGACGATCGCGTCGGTCCGCCCTGGTGTAACGGCAGCACGCAGGCCTTTGGAGCCTTGCGGTCCAGGTTCGAATCCTGGGGGCGGAGCACGGAACGCACGGCCCGCAGCCCGGCACGGAGCCGCGCCCGGCCCGGCCGAGGTGAGCGCGGCCGGCGGTCAGCCCCAGTCGCGACGAAGACGCGCCTCGACGTGCCGCTCGAGCTGGCGCTCCTGCGCCTCGATGCCGGTGCCGCGATGGACCGCGATCGCCTCGAGCAGGTAGGTGCAGAGCGCCTGCTGCACCTCGAGGCCGGCGACCGAGCGGCCGTTCTCCCGGTACCAGCGGAGCTGGGCCGCGGCCCGGGCGTACTCGTCGACCGCGGCATCGACGGTGCGCAGCACCTGGCCGTCCGGCGTCAGGACGGGCTGTCCCTGCACGTCGGTGAACGCGAGCGCCGGTGCGGCCGTGGAGACCGCAGGGGCGACGCCGGTCGACTGCCACGTCGCCCGCTCCGCCGGCGAGAGGAGCCGGGTGGCGCGGGCGCGCCGGTGGTAGGGGACGTCGGGGTAGCACGTCGGGCACGCTCGCGCACCGGCCGCTTCCGCGACCTCGGCGACGGGCCGCCCCGACCACTCGGGGAGCCGGACGTGCTCGCGCCCCGCCGCGGCCGGGCACGCCATCGTCGCGTGCGCCTGCGCAGGACCGCCGGCCACCGTGAGGAAGACGCGGGTCCAGCCGCCGCGGCGGTCGTGCTCGGCGTCGAGCTGACCGATGCAGGCGCGCACCTCGTCGATCTTGCGCGCCTGCTCGCGCGGGCTGCCCTGCAGCAGCTGCATCTGGAAGTCGGAGGCCGCCCAGGCGGCGGCGACGCCGGTGGTCTGTCCGAAGATCTGCTCGGTGCGGCCGTGCTCGGAGGACAGCTCGACGACCTGCGCCTCGAGGCGGGTCGCGGTCTCGTCGATCTCCTGCGGCGTCATGCGGGCGATCTGGCGTGCGCTCGGCAGTCGGGCCATGGGTCCTCCACGTCGGCGTGGGTGGTCCCGATGGTCATCGGCGTACACATGAACGGACATGATCGGCCGTTCGAATGAATCCGGCTGTGCCCGGTTGTGCCCGGTGAGTGGGTCGGTCGCGCCGGCCACGAGGTCGCGTCGCGCGGCTGCCCGTCGGGGCTCGTCGGTACGCTGCGACGACGGGCCACCCCCGTAGCCGGCACAGCAGCCGGACACCTGACAGCTGGAGTTCGTGCGATGAGAGCTCTCTACAAGAGTGCTGCGGCGCCCGGTCTGACCCTGACCGAACGGCCCGAACCGACCCCCGGACGCACCGACGTCAAGATCCGGGTGCGACGCACCGGCATCTGCGGCACGGACCTGCACATCGAGGAGTGGGACAGCTGGGCCGCGGGGGCGATCGACGCGCCGCTGATCCCGGGCCACGAGTTCTCCGGCCAGGTCGTCGAGGTCGGGGCCGATGTCCACACCGTCGCGGTCGGGGACGTCGTGTCCGCCGAGGGGCACGTCGTGTGCGGCCACTGCCGCAACTGCCGCGCCGGCCGTCGGCACCTCTGCATCCGCGTCTCGAGCCTGGGCGTCAACCGCGACGGGGCGTTCGCGGACTACGTCGTCGTCCCGGAGAGCAACGTCTGGCACCACCCGGACGACATCGACCCCGACCTGGCCGCGATCTTCGACCCGCTGGGCAACGCGGTGCACACCGCCCTGTCGTTCCCCCTGGTCGGCGAGGACGTGCTGATCACCGGCGCCGGTCCGATCGGGCTGATGGCCGCGGCGGTCGCCCGCCACGTCGGCGCCCGGTTCATCGTGGTGACGGACGTGAACGAGGCCCGCCTCGAGCTGGCCCGTGCGATGGGCGTCGACCTGGCGGTCAACGTCGCGCACGACCGGATCGCTTCCGCCCAGGAGCGCCTGCACATGCAGGAGGGCTTCGACATCGGCCTGGAGATGAGCGGGAACGCCAACGCGCTGCCGGAGATGCTGGACAACCTGACCCACGGTGCGCGGGTGGCTCTCCTCGGGCTGCCGAGCCGGCCCATCGCCGTCGACTGGGCGAAGGTGGTGTCGCACATGATCACCATCAAGGGCATCTACGGCCGCGAGATGTTCGAGACCTGGTACACGATGACCGCGATGGTGAGCACCGGCCTGGACGTCACGGGCGTGATCACCGACCGCTTCCCGGCCTCCCGCTGGCAGGAGGCGTTCGCCGCCGCGCGCAGCGGTGACCGCGGCAAGGTCATCATCGACTGGGACGAGGACTAGACCATGTACTCCAGCGTTCGCGGCCAGCTCGAGGACACCCTGTCGGAGATCAGGGAGGCGGGCCTGTACAAGACGGAGCGCGAGCTCGCCTCACCGCAGGCGGCGCACGTGCGCTCGGCCGGCAGCGACGTGCTGAACTTCTGCGCGAACAACTACCTCGGGTTCGCCGACGACCCGCGGCTGGTCGCCGCCGCGAAGACCGCGCTCGACGAGTGGGGCTTCGGCATGGCGAGCGTGCGGTTCATCTGCGGCACGCAGACCCAGCACGTCGAGCTGGAGCGCAAGCTCTCCACCTTCCTGCGAACGGAGGCGACGATCCTGTTCCCGTCGTGCTTCGACGCCAACGGGGGAGTGTTCGAGGTGCTGCTCGGCGCCGAGGACGCGGTGATCTCCGACGAGCTCAACCACGCCTCGATCATCGACGGCATCCGGCTGTGCAAGGCGCAGCGGCTGCGCTACCGCAACCGCGACATGGCCGACCTCGAGGCGCAGCTGCAGGCCGCGAGCGGTGCGCGGCGCCGCCTCGTCGTCACCGACGGCGTCTTCTCGATGGACGGCTACCTGGCGCCGCTCGACGCGATCTGCGACCTCGCCGAGCGGTACGACGCGTTGGTGATGGTCGACGACTCGCACGCCGCGGGCTTCGTCGGCCCGTCCGGTGCCGGCACCCCGGAGCTGTTCGGGGTGCAGGACCGGGTGGACATCGTCTCGGGGACGCTCGGGAAGGCGCTCGGCGGCGCCTCCGGCGGCTACATCAGCGCGCACGCCGAGATCGTCGAGCTGCTGCGGCAGCGGGCGCGGCCCTACCTCTTCTCCAACGCCGTCCCGCCGTCGGTCGTCGCCGCCTCGCTCGTCGCGCTGGACCTGGTGGCGGACGGTGCGCAGCAGCGCGCGCGGCTGTGGGCCAACGCGGCGGACTTCCGCGCCCGGATGGAGGCCGCCGGGTTCGACCTGCTGCCGGGCGAGCACGCCATCATCCCGGTGATGTTCCCGGACGCCCACGAGGCGGTCGCGATCGCCGACGCCCTCCTCGAGCGCGGCGTGTACGTGATCCCGTTCTCCTACCCGGTGGTGCCGATGGGCAGGTCCCGGATCCGCGTGCAGATCTCCGCCGCGCACTCGCCGGAGGACATCGCCACCTGCGTGCAGGCGTTCGTCGAGGCGCGGGACGCGGTCCGGTCGACCCGGGGGTAGCCCGGCCGGACGTTCAGGCCAGCGGTGCGTCGACGTCCGGCTCCGGGCCCCACCACGCGGCGACGCCCAGCAGCAGGCCGCCGAGCACCAGCACGGCAGGCACGGCGGCGCCCCCGACCCTGCGTTGCAGCACGGGTAACCAGAGCGGGTAGAGGGCCGGCACCACCAGCGAGAGGCTGTACCCGACGCCGTACCCGCTGGCCCGCACGCCGGCGGGGAACCGCTCGGCGAGGTAGGCGCCGACCGGCGCGTAGCCGGTCACCGTCACCACCTGCAGCACCAGGGCCAGCACGGCGACGGCCACCAGCCCCCGGGCGGCGAGCACACCCGCCCAGGTCAGCGGGGCGGCGACCACCACGACGGCGGCGAAGCCGAGGAAGAAGCGTCGGCGCCCCAGCCGGGTCGAGGCGTGGCCCGCCAGGTGCATCGCGACGGCCGAACCCGCCGTCGCCACCAGCAGCGTGAACGACAGCTGACGCGCGTCGACGTGGCCGCCGGCCCGCAGCTGCGCGGTCAGCGTCGGCACCGCCATCTGGGTCAGCAGCCACAGGCCGCTCATCAGCACGAACACCTGCCACAGCGCACGGCGGTGGCTGCCCACCAGCACCTCCCGCAGCGGTCGGGTGCGGGGCGCCGCCGCGCGCCAGGAGTCGGACTCGGGCACCAGCGACCGGTAGTAGAGGGAGAGCGCGCCGGCCAGCACGGCGCCCACGACGAAGGGCACGCGCCACCCCCAGGCGGCGTACGCCCCGTGGGGCAGCACCGAGGTCAGCAGCAGCACCACCGCCGAGATCGTGGCGTTGGCCCACGGCGACATCGCCATCACCAGCCCGCTCAGCGCACCGCGCCGGCGCGGTGCGCTCCACTCCATCGCCAGCGGGATCGCGGCCGAGTACTCGCCTCCGACGAACACCCCGCTGAGGAACCGCAGCAGCACCACCAGGGCGATCGTGCCCGCGCCGAGCACCCGGTGGTCCGGCACGACGGCGACGAGAGCCGTGGTCAGAGCGATGCCGGCGAGCGCCACCTGGGTGGTCGCCGTGCGGCCGAGGCGGTCGGCGAGCGGCCCGAGCAGCACGGCGCCGAGCGGCCGGCCGAGCAGCGTCGCGACGAACACCCACCCGGTCGCGGCGACCACGTGCTGCGCACCGAACACCTGGTCCGCGACCGGCGTCATGGTGACGACCGGAAGCATGATGTCGAACTGGTCGACGTAGTTGCCGAGCGCGCCCCCGCGCACGGCGCGCCGGCCGCCGTCGGCCCGGGCCGACCCCTCGAGGCGTGCGTTGCTGTCCACGGCTGGACGGGCAGATGCCATCAGTCCCACTTCCTCCGCCGGCATGACCCGGGATCAGGTTCGACGGTCGTAGCGGCGTCGGCTACCTCTCAGCCCCTGCCGGGGCTCCCGTGTGTCGTGCGGAAGCGTAGCGGTGCTCGGGGGGAGCCTCCGTGCCTGCGGGTGAACCTCAGGGTCCGATGGGGGGAGAACCCGATGGTGCTCCGCACGCCGGTCCCGCCACGATGTCGGCATGGCGTTCGGCACCAGGACCCAGCCCCGTGCCCGATACTCGTCCCGGTTCCGAGGAACATGGCCGGTGCGACACCATCGAGGGCACGAGGGGCGGTTCACGGACGTGGTCAGGGTGTGGGTCTTCGCCGACCTGCCGCTCGGGCAGGCCGCCGGTCCGTCGTACATGGTGGAGTCGTGGCAGCGCGAGCTGCGGCTGCTGGGCCTCGAGCCCCGGACGTTCGCCCCGGCGGGCGGCATCGGGGGTCACCGCCGCGACGACGAGCAGGTGATCTTCCGCTCCCTGCACGACGTCGGGTACCCCGGCGACCACCACGCGCGGTACTCGGTGCTCGGCGAGCTGCTCCGGGCGCGCAAGGACCGTCCGGACGTCGTCGTCGTCTCGACCCTCGGCCGGGTCGGGGTGCTGGGGATCATCCTGGCGGCGTTCTACTCGATCCCCCTGGTGATGGTCGTGTCCACGGACACCACCGGTGCCACCGCGTACTACAACCCCCTGCGCGCGGTCTGGTCCGGCGGCGTCAAGCCGCTGCTGCTGCTGACCGTGTCCGCGCGTGCCCGCAGGGCGTTCCTGCGGCGGCCGACGGCCACGGGCGACCAACCCGACCGTCGGGCCGGCCGGCTGGTGGACCGGACGACCGCCGCACTGCACGCCGATGCGCGGGAGGTGGTGCTGCTGTCCCGCAAGGGCCTGCCCACCTACGGGGCGCTCTGCCCGGCCGCACACGTCACGGTCCTGCCGACGGGCATCGACCGGCTGCCCGTCGCCCCCGTGCCCAGCGAGCTCGTCTGGCGTCCGGGTGCCCTGCGGATGCTGTACGTCGGGCGGTTCGCCCCGGAGAAGAACCTGCCCGTGCTGCTGCACGCCGTGCGGCGCGCGGTCGACCAGGGCGTCGACGTGCACCTGGCGCTCGTCGGCGGAGGGCCGCTGCGCGAGCGGCTGGCCGTCGAGGCCGAGCGGCTGGGCGTCGCCGACCGGGTCACGGTGATCGGTCCCTACCCGCGGGGCGAGCTCGGGGGCGTCTACGCCAGCGCCGACGTGTTCGCCTTCCCCTCGGTGGTGGACACGCAGGCGTACGTGCTCAACGAGGCCGCCCACGAGCGGCTGGCGCTGCTGGTGTCCGACACCGCGAACGGCGTCGTCGAGGACGGCGTGTCGGCTCTCGTCGTGCCGCCCGACCCAGAGTCCTACGCGCGGGCCCTGGGCACGTTGCGGGACCGGGCGCTCCGCGAGCGCCTGGGTGCCGCGGCGCAGCTCCGCGCGCGGCAGCTCGGGGAGGGTCAGCAGTGCGCTCGGTTGGCCGACGTGATCCGCCGCGCCGCCACCGGCCCCGGCGCCGACCCTGTCGATGACCTGACCCCTGGTCCGGCCGACGGCCTCGCCGCAGGCCGGACCACGGCGCTCGGCGCGTCGGACCTCTGGGACGGCGCGGTGCCCCTCGCGGCGGCGGACCTCTGGGACGGCACCGTCCCGTCGGTGGCACGGCGTCCGGTCGACGCCGTCAGCGAGGCCGTACCGACCAGATGACGTCGCCGCCGCGCAGCCGGTGCGCGCGGCGCAGCATCGGCCCCAGCTGACACATCCCCCCCAGGGCCGGCGTCTGGCTGCGGTACTCCGCCACCGCGGCCACGTGGCGGTCCTGCGACCAGCGGTCCACCGGGTGCACCGTGCACCGCCAGCCCAGCGACGTCCACCCCGGCACGTACGCGTCGAGCGACGGGCCGACGCCGATCGCGGCGGTCCCGGCGAGCACCACGCCCTCCGCCGGACCCGCCCACCCGGGTGCCTCGCGCAGCCGGCGCCACAGGGGACCGGCGTGCTCCCGGGTGACCGGGTGCCGGTGGCGGGCGCCGTTGCCCAGCGCGTAGAAGTCCTCGTAGAAGCCGACCCGGTCGGTCGCCTGCAGGCGCACGGCGGCGGTGAGGGCTGCCACCGCGACCTCGACGTGGTCGACGTGGTGGCCGATCCCGAGCGGCGCCAGCACGCGCACCCCCGGACGGGCGAGCGCCTCGGCGACCACGTCCTCCAGGTGGCCCAGCTCCTCGAACCCGGAGGAGCCGGCGGGCGTACGGAAGGCGGCGCGCAGGCCTCGTGCCGGGGGCCGCCGCCACACGCGCTCCGGCAGGTCGAGGCGACGAGCACCGGCACCGAGCAGGGCCAGCGCACGGTCGTCCTCCGCCAGCCGGGTGGTGTAGTCGGCGAACCGCCGCAGCCCACGGGGAACGGCGGCCGCGGCCGGGGCGCGGGTGAACGCCGTCCAGACCTCCACGTGCTCGCCGGCCGCGGCCCGCCCCGCGATGAGCGCGCCGAGGGACAGGACGGCGTCGTCCAGGTGCGGCGAGACGACCACCAGCCCGCCGGTCGCCGCCACGGCGCCGATCATGCCAGGGCCCCCTCCGTGGACCCGGACCACGTCGATCGGCACCCGGTGGCGCCTCCCGCTGGCTACCGTCGGCTGGTGCCCTCCGCGATGGTGCCCATCGAGCTCGACGACGAGCGTGCGCCGGCGCCGGGTCCGCGGCACCGGCCGCCCTCAGGCCGCACCCGGGTGTGGCTGCTCGGGGGCGCTGCTGCGGTCGTGCTCGCACTGGTCGCCGGCCAGTGGGCCGCGGACGCCTGGGCCCGCGCCGGCTGGGAGCGCCTGTCCGACCGCACGGAGGTGGTCGCGCCGGTCGACCGGTCGCTGACGGTCCGCTGGTCGCTCGGCCCGTCCACGTTCGTGTCGGTCAGCCAGGGTGTCGCCTGGCGCGGGACGGTCGTCGGCCCCGTCCTCGGCGCGGACGGCTCCATCGGCGTCGTCGAGCTCGACGGCCGTGACGGCCACGTGCGCTGGACCAGGTCGGTGATCGGACCGGACACCGCCCGGAGCGCCAAGGAGGGTGCGCTCCGCCCGACGGGGTCCTGCGAGCGGGTCCCGGACGACGCGTCCCGGATCGTCTGTCTGCTCACGGATGCGGTCGTGCTGACCGCGGGGCCCTCGGTCAGCACCTCGCAGGCGACGCAGGCCCATCTCGTCGTGCTCGACCCGCGGAACGGCTCGGTACGGGCCAGCCATGCCGTCGCCGGCGACCTCTCGCACCTCGGTGTCGTTCTCCACAGCGGGCTGGCGGTCCTGGTGTCCTCCACCCGGCACCAGGTGGTGGGCGTGGACGCGGGCTCGGGCGTCGAGCGGTGGCGCACGGCGCCGTCCGTCCTGCAGGACGGGAGCGGCCACGGCGTGGTGCGCGTCGGGGAGCTGGTGGCGGTGGCCGGTGACACGGCACTGGACCTGCTCGGCCCGGACGGGAAGGTTCGCCGCTCCGTCGACCTGCGGGGCTACGCAGGTGCGCAGCCGCTGGCGGACGGCCGGCTGGTGCTGCCGGACGCGGCGGGCACGCTCGTCGTCGGACCCGACCGCGACCTGCACCTCGACGGCGTCCCGGTGGGCATCGCGTCCGACGACGGCAGTCTTCCCGGCCTCACGCTCCTCCGGAGCGGCGTCCTGCGGGCCTTCGACCCCGACGGCCGGCAGCTGTGGCAGCTGCCGGGTGCCTCCCCGGCGGGCGTCGTCGTGCTCGGCGGCGTCGTGTACGTCACCCGGGACGGGGGTGTGACGGCCGTCGACGGGTCGACCGGGGCGGTGCGATGGCAGGCCTCCCTGCCGGTCCAGCAGCTGCCCCCGGTCACCGACGGCCGCGTCCTGGTCGTCGCGCTGGGTGCAGACGTGGCGGCGCTCGACCTGCGGACGGGTGCGGTGCTCTGGCGCGCGCCGCTGCCTGCCGGCCACCCGCGGCTCCTCGGGTTCGACGGGCTGCTCCTCGCGATCGCCCAGGACGGCTCGGACATCGTCGTCGTCGGCTGATCGGACGCCCCTGGGGCGAGCGTCCGACGAGGTCTGCGCCGGTCCGAGGCGGCCGGGCGCCCGGTGCCGCGGCGGTAGACTCGGGTGCACGGTCCGCCCGCCCGGCGCGCGTCGCGCCCGGCAGATCCCGCAGAAGCCCGCGAGGAGCACCCTGAAGGTGACGATCCCCCGCCCCGCAGCCGTCGTCGTCCTCGCCGCGGGGGAGGGCACCCGGATGCGCTCAGCCGTCCCCAAGGTGCTGCACACGTTGGCCGGTCGTTCCATGCTCGGTCACGCGGTGACCACCGCCCGCGCGCTGGAGCCGGAACGCGTCGTGGTGGTCGTCCGGCACGGGCGGGAGGCGGTCGTCGAGCACCTCGCGCAGATCGACCCCGAGGCGCTGGTGGCCGACCAGGACGAGATCCCGGGCACGGGCCGCGCGGTCCAGGTGGCGCTCGCGGCGCTCGACTCGGCGCAGCAGGTGGACGGCTCGATCGTGGTGATGGCGGGCGACGTGCCGCTGCTGGACGCCGGCACGCTGCAGCAGCTGCTGCTGGCGCACCACGAGGACGCCGACGCGGTGACGGTGCTCACCACCGAGGTGGCGGACCCGACGGGCTACGGGCGCGTGCTGCGCGAGCCGGGCACCGGTGACGTCGCGGGGGTCGTCGAGGAGAAGGACGCCGACGACCAGCAGCGCGAGATCCGCGAGATCAACACCTCCACCTACGTGTTCGACGCGGCGGTCCTGCGTTCGGCGCTGACCCGGCTCGGCCGGGACAACGCGGCCGGCGAGGTGTACCTGACGGACGTCCTGGCCATCGCGCGTGGCGACGGCGGCCGCGTGCGGGCCCTGCGCACCGACGACACGCTCTCGGTGGAGGGCGTCAACGACCGCGTGCAGCTGGCCGTGCTCCGGGCGGAGCTGAACCGCCGCATCCTCGAGGACTGGATGCGGTCCGGGGTCACCGTGGTCGACCCGGCCACCACCTGGGTCGACGTGGACGTCGACCTCGCCCAGGACGTCACGCTGCTGCCCGGCACCCAGCTGTTCGGCGCCACCACGGTGGCGAGCGGCGCGACGATCGGCCCGGACACCACGCTGACGGACGTCGAGGTCGGCCCCGGCGCGTCGGTCGTCCGGTCCCACGGCTCGCTCGCGGTGATCGCCGCCGGCGCGACCGTCGGCCCGTTCTCCTACCTGCGTCCCGGCACGGTGCTCGGCGAGGGCGGCAAGATCGGCGCGTTCGTCGAGACCAAGAACGCGGTGATCGGCACGGGGTCCAAGGTGCCGCACCTGTCCTACATCGGCGACGCGACGATCGGCGACCACACCAACATCGGCGCGGCCTCGGTCACGGCCAACTACGACGGCACGACGAAGCACCGCACCACCATCGGCTCGCACGTACGCATCGGCGCGGACACGATGCTGGTCGCGCCGGTGACCGTCGGCGACGGCGCGTTCACGGGCGCCGGCACCGTCGTCCGCCGCGACGTGCCGCCGGGCGCGCTGGCCGTGAACGCCACCAGCCAGCGCACGGTGGAGAACTGGGTGCAGCGCACCCGCCCCGACTCGGCGGCGGCCCAGGCCGCCGCCCGCGCCCGCGGCCTGCGCCCACCTGACGACCCTGCTGCCCCTGCCGCCGACCCCACCGCTGCACCCGAGGACAAGGACACCGCCCGATGACCGGCATCATCACCACGGACGGTGAGAAGCGACTCGTGCTGGTCTCGGGCCGTGCTCACCCGGAGCTCGCGACCGACGTGGCGCAGCACCTCGGCGTCGAGCTGGTCCCGACCACGGCGTACGACTTCGCCAACGGCGAGATCTACACGCGGTTCGGCGAGTCCGTGCGCGGTGCGGACGCGTTCGTCCTGCAGTCGCACACCCGTCCGGTGAACACCTGGATCATGGAGCAGCTGCTCATGGTCGACGCGCTCAAGCGCGCCTCCGCCAAGACCGTCACCGTCGTCGCGCCGTTCTACGGCTACGCCCGTCAGGACAAGAAGCACCGCGGCCGCGAGCCGATCTCCGCCCGCCTGATGGCGGACCTGTTCAAGACGGCCGGCGCCGACCGGATCATGAGCGTCGACCTGCACGCCGCGCAGATCCAGGGGTTCTTCGACGGGCCGGTGGACCACCTGTGGGCGATGCCGATCCTGGTCGAGTACGTCCGGACCCGGGTGGACACCTCCAACGTGACGGTCGTCTCGCCGGACGCCGGACGCATCCGGGTCGCCGAGCAGTGGGCGGCCAAGCTCGGCGGCGGCCCCCTGGCGTTCGTGCACAAGACCCGCGACATCCGCCGGCCCAACCAGGCCGTGGCCAACCGGGTGGTCGGTGACGTCGAGGGCCGCAACTGCGTGCTGGTCGACGACCTGATCGACACCGCGGGCACCATCTCCGAGGCGGTCCGCGTGGTGCTGGAGGCCGGCGCCAAGGACGTGCTCGTCGCGGCGACCCACGGCGTGCTGTCCGACCCGGCCGTCGCGCGCCTCGAGGCGTGCGGCGCCCGCGAGGTCGTCGTCACCGACACGCTGCCGATCGCCGAAGAGGTGCAGTTCCCCAAGCTGACGGTGCTGTCCATCGCCCCGCTGCTGGCCCGCGCGATCCGCGAGGTCTTCGACGACGGCTCCGTCACGTCGCTGTTCGACGGGCAGGCCTGACCCTCGCACCACGCACCGGTCGGCCGGGGTTGGGAGCCACCCCCGGCGACCGGTAAGATCCTCGGGTTGCCTCGGCGAGGGATGTCGGACGGTCGGCCGTGGGACCCGCAGCGATGTGGGCCTCGAACGGGCGTCCCGGCTCCGTGATCGACTGGGTGCGGATGCCTCCGCCTGCCCGTCCAGCGCCCCGCGTCGAGGCCCACCGACCTGATCGCTCTACCCCGCTTCCGACTTCCGTCGTGCGCCTCGTGGCCGCGACACCGACCACGAGGAGACACCATGGCCGAGACCAAGCTCGTCGCCACCGCCCGCACGGAGTTCGGCAAGGGGGCCGCCCGTCGCCTGCGCCGCTCGCACCAGATCCCCGCCGTCCTGTACGGCCACGGCACCGCGCCGGTGCACGTCGCCCTGCCGGGCCACGAGCTGATGCTGGCGGTCAAGCACTCCAACGCGCTGCTGGCGATCGAGCTCGACGGCAAGACGACGCTGGCCCTGGCCAAGGACGTCCAGGTCGAGCCGGTGCACCAGGTCATCGAGCACGTGGACCTGCTGATCGTCCGCCGTGGCGAGAAGGTCACCGTCGACATCCCGGTGCACGTGGTGGGCGAGTCCGCCCCCGGCACCATCCACGTCGTGGAGACCCAGACGCTGTCCCTCGAGGCGGACGCGACGGCGCTGCCGGACCGCGTCGAGGTGTCCATCGAGGGTCTCGAGGACGGTGCCATCGTGCACGCCGGCGACATCACGCTGCCGGCCGGCTCCACGCTGCTGACGGACGCCGAGCACATCGTGCTGACCGTCTCCGTGCCGCGCGCCTCCGCCGAGGACCTCGCCATCGAGGAGGCCGCCTCCCAGCTGGCCGACAAGCAGTCCGCTGCCAGCGCCGCGGCCGCCGAGGCCTGATCGAGCGACGCTGCGTGACGCGCCCGGCACCGACACGGTGCCGGGCGCGTCCCACGTCCGGGCACGTGACGCGAGAGACGGGAGAGTGACCTGGTGACCGACTCGCCGTGGCTCGTCGTCGGGCTGGGCAACCCCGGATCCCAGTACGCGGGCAACCGCCACAACCTCGGCGCGATGGTGGTCGAGGAGCTGGCCCGCCGCACCGGGAGCACCCTGGGCCGCCCCGGGGGCCTCGCCGGCCGCCGGCCGCAGGCGACGGTCGCGGAGGCGCGGCTGGGCATGTCGGCCGGAGGAGCGCCCGGGCCCCGCGTGGTGCTCGCCCGGCCGACGACGTACATGAACGAGTCCGGTGGTCCGGTCGCGGCCCTCGCTCGCTACTACGGGGTCCCGGCGGAGCGGATCGTGCTGGTGCACGACGAGCTGGACATCCCGTTCGCCGACGTCCGCGTCAAGCAGGGTGGGGGAGAGGGCGGCCACAACGGTCTGCGCGACACCAGCCGGGCTCTGGGGACGCGGGACTACGTCCGCGTCCGCGTCGGCATCGGCCGGCCGCCCGGCCGGATGGACGCCGCCGACTACGTGCTGCACGACTTCGGGTCGGCCGAGCGGGCCGACGTGCCGTGGCTGGTCGACCGCGCGGCGGACGCCGTCGAGGCCGTCGTCCTCGAGGGCCTGCACGTGGCGCAGCAGCGGTTCCACACCAAGGACCCCGGCTAGATCACCCGCACGAAGAGGGTGAAAGGTCCCGAATCGGACAATTGGGTCTTATCGCCACAGAACATCCGCAATAGCCTCAACCCCGACACCTGATCGGGGGGCGGGGCATGACGGATCTTCGGGACTTCACCGTGACGACGGCCGAGCTGGCCGCGCTCACGGAGCGCCGACGCGCCGCGGGCGGACCGCGCCGGTCGTGGGCCTCGACCCAGCCGTTCGTGGCGGGCGAGCAGGTGGCTCTGCAGGGGGCCGAGGCGGAGTCCTGGCGACCGGCGTCAGCCCGCTACACCCGCCGCGCCGTGCTGCTCGACCTCGGCCTGACGCTGGCCTGCGCGACGTGGGCGGTGGTCCTGGCCCAGCTCGAGGTCCCCGCGCTGCCCGCGGTCGGTGCGGCCGTCGTGGCGTTCCTCGGCACGATCGTGCTCGGCCACGGGTACGACCGGACGGCCGTCGGCGACGGACCCCGGGAGTTCCAGGCGATCCTGTGGGCGGGTCTCGCCGCGGTGGTGGTCCCCGCGCTCGCCGGCGCCTTCGTCGGTGTGGCGTTCCCCCGCCTGCTGGTGCTGGTGCTCGCGGTCCTGCTGACCATGTCGGTGTCGGTCGGGCGCTACGTCCTGCGGCGGTGGCTGCACGGCAACCGGCGCGACGGCCTGGCGATGGCGCGCACCCTCGTCGTCGGCGACCCGTCATCCGTGCACCAGGCGATCACCGACCTGCGCGCGTCCACCCACCACGGGTACCGCGTCGTCGGCATCTGCCTGCCGTCGGTGACCGACGAGCCGCCGCAGGACGGCGTCCCGGTGCTGGGTGCCCTCGCGGACGTGCCGCAGGTCGCCTACGACCATCGGATCGAGACCGTCGTCGTCGCCGGGGCGGTGCTGACGGGAGACGCGCTGCGTCGGCTGTCCTGGGCGCTCGGCCGCACCGGTGCCGACCTCGTCGTGGCGCCGGGCCTGGTCGAGGTGCTCGGTCCGCGGGTCAGCGTGCGTCCGACCGCCGGGCTCTCGCTCCTGGAGGTCCAGACGGTGGCCCCGCGGCGACGGCTGCTGGTCAAGAGCCTGCTCGACCGGCTGCTCGGCACGGGGCTGCTGATCGCGGCCGCTCCGGTGATCGCCTTCGCGGCGCTCGGCGTCCGCCTGTCGAGCCCCGGTCCGCTGTTCTTCCGCCAGGAGCGGGTGGGCATCGACGGTCGGCCGTTCACCATGATCAAGCTGCGCAGCATGTACGTGGACGCCGAGGAGCGGAAGGCGGCGCTGCTGGACCGCAGCGACCGCGACGGCCTGATGTTCAAGATGCACGACGACCCCCGTGTCACACCGGTGGGCCGGATGCTGCGTCGGTTCTCGATCGACGAGCTGCCGCAGCTGTGGAACGTCGCCCGTGGCGACATGTCCCTGGTCGGCCCGCGGCCGCCGCTGCCGGAGGAGGTCAGCGCCTACCAGGACGCCGTCTTCCGTCGGCTGCACGTGCGGCCCGGCCTGACCGGCCTCTGGCAGGTCAGCGGCCGCTCGGACCTGTCCTGGGACGAGTCGGTGCGCCTGGACCTGCGGTACGTCGACAACTGGTCCGTCGCGATGGACCTGCTGATCCTGTGGAAGACGGGCCGTGCCGTGCTGGGCTCGGCGGGCGCGTACTGAGGGCTCCGTCCCGGCGGATCGGCACCAGCTGCCGGCGGCCGGTCCGCCGTCCGGACGGGCGACCGTAGCCCCTCACGGTCGCCCCACTGATCCGGGGCTCAGGCGGACCGGTCGACCGGCGTCAGGGTCTCTCCGTCCTGCACGTAGAGCTCGCCCGTCACCGGGCACCGCCACCGTCCCTCGCCCGCGTCCTCGAGCGGGTGCCCGGCGCGTCCCACCCAGCGGATCCGCCGGGCCGGCACCCCGGCGACGAGCGCGAAGTCCGGCACGTCCGTCGTCACCACGGAACCGGCCGCCACCAGTGCCCAGCGCCCCACGGTGACCGGCGCGATGCACACCGAACGCGCGCCCAGGGACGCCCCGGTCCGCACCGTCACGCCGACCGCGTGCCAGTCGTCGGCCGACTTCAGGGTGCCGTCCGGGTTGACGGCCCGCGGGTAGAAGTCGTTCGTCAGCACCACCGCCGGCCCGACGAAGGCGCCGTCCTCGAGCACTGCCGGCTCGTAGACCAGCGCGTGGTTCTGGATCTTGCACCGGTCGCCCACCCGGACGCCGGGACCGATGTAGGCGCCTCGGCCGACGATGCAGTCGGCCCCGACGACCGCGTTCTCGCGCACCTGCGCCAGGTGCCACACGCGAGTGCCGGCACCGACGGAGGCGCGCGGGTCGACGTCCGCGGTCGCCGCGATCGTCGGTCCGGCGGCGGCGTCGTGCTCGACGGACGCGGCTGCGGCGGGCTCATCGGACATCGGTGCCTCCAGCTGGCTCTGCGGCGGTGGCTGCAGCAGCCGCCGCGGTCATCATGCCGGGCCGGCCGGACCACCCACCGGTCACCGCGGGTGATCTTCGACGAGGACGTGTCCGCTGCCCGGTTCGGGCCCTATTGTCCGGATATGGACCGGTACAGCAGCCGGTCGTACGTCGCGCGTACCCGGAGTCGCCGGTGAGCGTGACGGTCAGCAGAACGGGACCGGAGCAGGTCATGGGTCGTCGCACCACCACCGTCCGCCGGGCAGTTGCTGCATGGACCGTCGCCGCCGTCGCGGGAGCCCTGGGGCTCGTGGCCCTCGCGGTGCCGGCCAGCGCCGCCGACCCGTGCGGCACCGGCAGCAACCCGATCGTGTGCGAGAACTCCAAGCCCGGCACCGACCCCTCGGTGTGGGACATCACCGGGGCCGGTGACGCGAGCATCCAGGGCTTCGCCACCGACATCTCCGTCAACGTCGGCGGGACGATCGGCTTCAAGATCGACACCGCCGCCACGGCCTACACCATCGACATCTACCGGACCGGCTGGTACGGCGGGCTCGGCGCCCGCAAGATCGCCTCGGTGACGCCGTCGGCCACGCTGCCGCAGAAGCAGCCGCAGTGCATCAGCGACGCCACGACGGAGAACTACGACTGCGGCAACTGGGCGATCTCCGCCACGTGGACCGTGCCCACCACCGCGGTGTCCGGCGTCTACGTCGCCAAGCTGACCGACCCGAAGCTCAACGACTCCAGCCAGATCACGTTCGTCGTCCGTGACGACTCGAGCCACTCGAGCATCGTCATGCAGACGTCCGACCCCACCTGGCAGGCCTACAACACGTACGGCGGGTCGGACTTCTACCAGGGCGCGGCCAACGGCCGGGCCTACAAGATCAGCTACAACCGCCCCGTCTCCACCCGGGGCCTGAACAGCGGTCGCGACTTCTACTTCAGCTCCGAGTACGCCACCGTGCGGTTCCTCGAGCAGAACGGGTACGACGTCAGCTACCTGTCCGGCGTCGACACCGACCGTTACGGGGCGCTGCTGAAGAACCACAAGACCTTCCTGTCCGTCGGGCACGACGAGTACTGGTCGGGAGCGCAGCGGGCCAACGTCGAGGCGGCCCGGGACGCCGGGGTCAACCTCGTGTTCCTCAGCGGCAACGAGGTGTACTGGCGCACCCGCTACGAGCCGTCGATCGACGGGACGTCGACCAGCTACCGGACGCTGGTGTCCTACAAGGAGACCTGGTCGGACGCGAAGATCGACCCGTCGCCGCAGTGGACGGGCACGTGGCGCGACCCGCGGTTCGCCCCGCAGCCCGAAGGGGGCGGGCTGCCGGAGAACGGTCTGACCGGCACGCTGTACATGTCCAACAACACGGACCTGGCGGTCCAGGTCTCCTCCACCGAGGGCAAGCTGCGGCTGTGGCGCAACACGTCGCTGACGTCGCTGGCCCCGGGCACGACGGCCACCCTCGCGGCCCACACCGTCGGCTACGAGTCCGACGAGAGCCCGGACAACGGCTTCCGGCCTGCAGGGCAGATCTTCCTGTCCACGACGGTCGGCGCCGTGCCGCAGTACCTGCAGGACTTCGGGACGGTGGTGCAGCCGGGCACCACCACGCAGCACCTCTCGCTGTACCGCGCCCCCAGTGGTGCGCTGGTGTTCTCGGCGGGCTCGATCCAGTGGTCGTGGGGTCTGGACCAGACGCACGACGGGGACGGCGCGGCGGCCGACCCGCGGATGCGGCAGGCGACGGTCAACCTGCTGGCCGACATGGGCGCCCAGCCGCTGACCCTCGCGGCGGGCCTGACGCCGGCAACCGCGTCCACCGACACGGTCGGACCGACCACCGTCATCACGTCGCCGATCGCCGGCGCCGCCGTGCCCAACGGCACGAGCGTCACGGTGACCGGCACGGCGTCGGACAGCGGCGGCGGGGTCGTCGCCGGTGTCGAGGTGTCCACCGACGGTGGGACGACGTGGCATCCGGCGACGGGTACGACGAGCTGGTCATACACCTATCAGCAGGCCGGACTGGGCAGCACCCCGATCCTGGCGCGGGCCATCGACGACAGCGCCAACATCGGGACGGCCGCCTCGGTGTCGGTCGGTGTCTCCTGCCCGTGCACGCTGTACGGGTCCACGGTCCCCGCGGTGCCGGCCGCGTCCGACACGTCGGCCGTCGAGCTGGGTCTGAAGTTCTCCACGACCACCGCCGGGTACGTCACCGGCGTGCGGTTCTACAAGTCCACCGCGAACACCGGGACGCACGTCGGCTCGCTGTGGACCAGCTCGGGGCAGCGGCTCGCTTCGGTGACGTTCTCCGGCGAGTCGGCCAGCGGCTGGCAGAAGGCGACGTTCTCCCAGGCGGTCGCAGTGTCGGCCGGGACCACGTACGTGGTCTCCTACACCGCGCCCGCCGGTGGGTACGCCGTGCAGAGCGGTGCGTTCTGGTACGCCGGTCGGACGCAGGCGCCGTTGGCGGCACCCGGCGGCTTCGGTACCTACGGCGGCGTCTACGCCGCGGCGGGCGCCTTCCCGACGCAGACGTACGGGGCCTCGCAGTACTACGTGGACGTCCTGTTCTCGGACGTGAACACCACCCCGCTGACGATCAGCGGTCAGACGCCGCTGCCGGGGTCGACCAGCGTGCCGCCGGGGACCCCGGTCCAGGTGACGTTCTCCAAGGACGTCACACCGTCGTCGGTGGCGCTCACCATGGTGTCCGGGAGCGGGACGTCGGTGGCCGGCACGACGACCTACGACTCGACCGCCCGCGTCGCGACGTTCACGCCCGGCGCCGCCCTGGCGGCGTCGACGAAGTACACCGTGACGGCCGCGGCCACGTCGAACACCGGCGGCGTGAGCGGCGGGGCGTCGTGGAGCTTCACCACGGCAGCGCCCGACCAGGTGGCCGGTGGCTCACCGGTCTCGCTCTACAACGACTCGGCGACCCCGGCCACGCTCGAGGTTCCCGACTACTCCGCGGTGACGCTGGGTACGCGGTTCGCGAGCAGCTCCGACGGCGTCGTCAACGGTGTGCGGTTCTACAAGGGGCCTAACAACGGCGGGACGCACGTCGGTGCTCTCTGGGCGGTCGGGTCGAGCACGCCGCTGGCCCAGGTGACGTTCACCAACGAGAGCACCGAGGGGTGGCAGACCGCGACGTTCTCGACGCCGGTCCACATCACCCATGACACCGAGTACGTCGTCTCCTACCGCACGACGGTCGGTCGCTACTCCGCCACCGCGGGCGCGTTCTCCGGCACGGGGGTGCAGCGTGCACCGCTCAGGACGGCGAGCGACAGCGGCATGTACTCGTACGCCGACGCGTACCCCGGCTCCACCACGTCCACCAGCTACCTGGTCGACGTGGTGTTCACCCCGGCGGTCCAGCCGCTCGTGGTGGTGTCGCAGACGCCGGCCGCCGGCAACGTCGGCGTGGCGACCGGGACGGCCGTCTCCGTCACCATGAGCGCGCCGCTCACCTCGGGCGCGACGCTGTCGCTCGCGGCCGGGTCCACCCCGGTCACGGGGACGAGCGCGCTGTCCGCCGATGGGCTGACCCTCACGTTCACACCCGCCGCCGCTCTGGCCGCCGGGGTGACGTACACGGCGACGACGAGCTCGCTCACCTCCACCGGTGGCGCGACGTCCGCACCGGTGACGTGGTCGTTCACCACCGCCAGCGCGGGCGGCTGCCCGTGCACGCTGTTCGGCTCGGTCGCACCGCAGACGGCAGCCGCCAACGACGCGTCCTCCGTTGAGCTCGGTGTCGCGTTCACGCCCACGCAGAGCGGGCTGATCACCGGCGTCCGGTTCTACAAGGGGACGGGCAACGGCGGCACGCACACGGGCACCCTGTGGAGCTCGACCGGGACGGCGCTGCGGACCGTGACGTTCACCGGTGAGTCGAGCAGCGGGTGGCAGACGGCGACCTTCAGCACGCCGTACGAGGTGACGGTCGGCACCACCTACGTCGTCTCGTACCTCGCGCCCCAGGGTCACTACGCGGTGACGTCGAACTTCTTCACCGCGGACGTCGTCAGCGGGCCGTTGACCGCACCGGCATCCGGCAACGGGCGCTACCTGTACGGCGGTGGCTTCCCGACCAGCACGTGGCAGCAGTCGAACTACTTCGTCGACGTGCTGTTCACCCTCGCGCCGCCCAGCCCGCCGACGGTGACGTCCACGGCGCCACCGGCCGGTGCGACCGGCGTCTCCACGGGCGCGACGATCTCGGCGACGCTGTCCAAGGCGCCGGCGTCGGGCACGCCCACACTGGCCCTGACCGGTCCGTCCGGTGCTGTCGCCGGTGCGGTGTCCTACGACAGCACCTCGCTGACGGTGACGTTCACGCCGTCGGCGGCTCTGGCGGCCGGCACGTCGTACTCGGCGGCGGTCAGCCTCGGCGGGACGGCCCTGACCGGCGGGTCGTGGACCTTCACCACCGCCGCGCCCGCGCCGACGGCCGTCACCATCTGGCCGGACAGCACCGTCCCGACGTACCCGTCATGGAACGACCCGGCCACGGTGCAGGTCGGCACCCGGTTCACCCCGAGCGTGGCCGGTTCCGTGACCGCGATCCGGTTCTACAAGGGAGCCGCGAACACCGGCACGCACACCGTGATGCTGTGGGGCCCGAGCCAGACGCTGATGGCCCAGGCGCCGTCGACGTCGGAGTCGGCATCCGGCTGGCAGACGGTTCCGCTCCCGGCGCCCGTCACGCTGACGGCGGGTCAGACGTACACGGCGTCGTACCTGTCCTCGACGGGTGGGTACGCCGTGACGCCCAACATGCTCGCGAGCCCCGTCACCTCCGGTGTGCTGTCCACACCGGCGGGCGCCGGTGCCTACGTCTACGGCTCCGGGTTCCCCGGTTCGTCGTCGAACGCCTGGTACGGGGTCGACCTGGTGTTCGTCCCGGCGGGCTGACGCGAGCCGCTCGACGCCGGACGGTCCGCGGACGGCACCGCGGGGCGTCCGGCGTCGCGCTGCTCCGATCGGGTTGTTCACCCCGCACCACCGGGGTGAAAACCCGACATACCGGGTCACAGCGGGCGCGTCGCCCGTGAGACTGGACGGACCGAGCGAATCGAGGGACGTCATGACCGACCAGTTGCGCGCCGCCGTGATCGGCGCCGGCTACTGGGGCCCCAACCTGGCCCGCAACTTCCGCACCAGCCCCGACTGGGACCTGGTGGCCGTGTGCGACCTGGACGAGAGCCGTGCCCGCCGCGTCGTCGGGGCCCGTTCGACGGTCGAGGTGATGACGTCCGTGGACGACCTGCTCGCCCGCGACGACATCGACGCCGTGGCGGTGGCGACGCCCGCCCGCACGCACGCCGCGCTGGTCACGGCGGCCCTGCGCGCCGGCAAGCACGTCGTCGTGGAGAAGCCGATCGCTGACGGCGGCGCGGCCGCGCGGCAGATGCGGGCCCTGGCGGCCGAGGTGGACCGCGTCCTCATGGTCGACCACACGTTCTGCTACACGGCGCCGGTGCTGAAGATCCGCGAGCTGATCGCCGACGGCGCGCTCGGCGACATCCACTACGTCGACTCGGTGCGCATCAACCTCGGCCTGGTGCAGCCCGACGTCGACGTGTTCTGGGACCTCGCGCCGCACGACCTGTCGATCCTCGACTTCATCCTCCCCGGTGGGCTGGTGCCGACCGGCGTCGCGGCGCAGGGCGCGGACCCGCTCGGTGTCGGCCAGGCCTGCGTGGGCTACCTGACGCTGCCGCTGCCGGACGGCGCCATCGCGCACGTGCACGTCAACTGGCTCAGCCCCACCAAGATCCGGCAGGTGGTGATCGGGGGCAGCAAGCGCACGATCGTGTGGGACGACCTGCAGCCCCAGCAGCGGGTGACGGTGTACGACCGCGGGATCGACCTGGTCGCGGGTGCCGGCGCCGATGCGGCGCAGAAGCAGGCCGTGAACATCTCCTACCGGCTCGGCGACGCCTGGGCCCCCGCGCTGCCCGAGCGGGAGGCGCTCGGCGTGATGGTCGGCGAGCTCGCGGCGGCCATCCGTGAGGGGCGCCCACCACGGACCGACGCGAGCGCCGGGATCCGGGTCCTGGACGTGCTCGAGGCGGCCTCGCTCTCGCTCACCGACGGCGGTCGGCTGACCCAGCTCCGCGACTCCGTGGCGCTGCCGATGGCGGGGGTGCGCGCATGAGCGCCCTCTCCGGAGCTCGTGTCCTGGTGACGGGTGGCGCGGGGACCATCGGCTCGACGATCGTCGACCAGGTGCTCGACGCGGGCGCCGCGCACGTCGTCGTGCTGGACAACCTGGTGCGGGGCCGCCGGGAGAACCTGGCGGACGCGATGGGCAGCGGCAAGGTGGAGCTGGTGGTCGGGGACCTGCGGGACCGGGACCTGGTGCACGACGTGACGGCGGGTCAGGACGTGGTGTTCCACCAGGCCGCCATCCGCATCACCCAGTGCGCGGAGGACCCGCGGCTGGCGCTCGAGGTGCTGGTCGACGGCACGTTCACCGTGCTCGAGGCGGCCGTGGCGGCCAAGGTCGACAAGGTCGTCGCCGCCTCCAGCGCGTCGGTGTACGGGCTGGCGGAGGAGTTCCCGACGACCGAGCGCCACCACCACCACAACAACGACACCTTCTACGGCGCGGCGAAGTCTTTCAACGAGGGGATGCTGCGCAGCTTCCGGGCGATGTACGGCCTGGACTACGTGGTGCTGCGCTACTTCAACGTGTACGGGCCGCGGATGGACGTGCACGGGCTGTACACCGAGGTGCTGGTGCGGTGGATGGAGCGGATCGCCGACGGCAAGCCGCCGCTGATCTTCGGTGACGGGAAGCAGACGATGGACTTCGTCTTCACCCGCGACATCGCCCGCGCGAACCTGCTGGCGGCCGCCAGCGACGTGCGGGACGGGACGTACAACATCGCGAGCGGGACGGAGACGAGCCTCCTCGAGCTGGCGCAGGCGCTGCTGCGCGCCATGGACTCCGACCTCGAGGTGGAGCACGGCCCGGAGCGGGCGGTCAACGGGGTCACCCGGCGGCTCGCGGACACCACCGCCGCGCGCGTCGACCTCGGGTTCGAGGCGACCGTCGGGCTGGAGGACGGGCTGCGGGAGCTGGTGGAGTGGTGGCGCCCGCAGCGCGAGCAGATCGCGGCGGGCCGCGCGCTGAGCGGGGCGGGTGCCTGATGTCGCGGATCAACGTGATGCAGCCGTGGCTGGGCCCCGAGGAGATCGCCGCGGTCACCGAGGTGATCTCCTCCGGCTGGGTGGCGCAGGGCCCGCGGGTCGCGGCCTTCGAGCAGGCGTTCGCGCAGGCGATGGACGTGCCCCACGCCGTCGCGACCTCGTCCTGCACCACCGCGCTGCACCTGGCGCTGGTCGTCGCCGGCGTGCAGGCGGGCGACGAGGTGGTGGTGCCGTCGTTCTCCTTCATCGCCACCACGAACGCACCGACCTACGTCGGCGCCCGGCCGGTGTTCGCCGACGTGGACCCGGTCACCGGCAACCTGACCGCCGAGACGGTGGCCGCCGTGCTGACCGACCGCACCCGCGCCGTCGTGGTGGTCGACCAGGGTGGCGTGCCGGTGGACCTCGACGCGATCCGGGCGGTCACCGACCCGCGGGGGATCGTCGTCGTGGAGGACGCGGCGTGCGGTGCCGGCTCGACGTACCGCGGGCGCCCCGTCGGTGCCGGTGCGGACGTCGCGGCGTGGTCCTTCCACCCGCGCAAGATCGTCACCACGGGCGAGGGCGGCATGCTGACCACCCCGCACCAGGAGTGGGCCGCGCGGGCACGCCGCCTGCGGGAGCACGCCATGAGCGTCTCCGCGGCGGCCCGGCACGCCAGCGTGCTCGCCCCGCCCGAGGAGTACCTCGAGGTCGGCTACAACTACCGGATGACGGACCTGCAGGCCGCAGTCGGGATCGTCCAGCTGGACAAGCTGCCGCAGGTGGTCGCGCGCCGCCGGGAGATCGCCGCGACGTACGCCAAGCACATCGCCGAGATCCCCGGGCTCCGCGCGGTAGCCGACCCCGCCTGGGGGACGTGCAACTTCCAGTCGTTCTGGGTCGAGGTGGGACCGGGGTACCCGCTCGACCGTGAGGGGCTGCTCGCGCACCTGGCGGACCAGGAGATCTCCGCACGGCGCGGGATCATGGCGTCGCACCGGCAGCCCGCGTACGCCGCGACGGACCACGTGCCCCTGCCGGTGACCGAGCACCTGACCGACACCACGCTGATCCTGCCGGTGTTCCACCAGATGTCGGAGTCGGAGCAGCACCGCGTGGTCGATGCGCTCCGCAGCGCCGGGCAGTCCGCATGAGCGGCACCCCGCTGGTCCTGGTCACCACGTCCGGCCTGGCGCGGGAGGTCCTCGCGCTGCTCCGGATGCACCCGATGTACCAGGTGGTCGGCTTCGTGGACGACGACCCGGCCCGGCAGGGCACCACCGTCGACTACGTCCCGGTCCTCGGACCGGTGCAGGCGCTCCGGGACCGGCCGGACGTCCAGGTGCTGGTGTGCGCCGGCCGCGGGTCCGTCCGCGAGGCCCTGGTGGGCCGGCTCGAGCAGCTCGGCGTCGACGAGCAGCGGTACGCCACCGTGGTCCACCCCGGGGTGGAGGTGCCACCGGGCTGCAGCGTCGGCGCCGGCAGCATCCTGCTGGCGGGCACGGTGCTCACCGCCGCGGTGACCGTGGGTCGGCACGTCGCGGTGATGCCGCACGTGACGCTGACCCACGACGACGTGGTGGAGGACTACGCCACGGTGTGCGCCGGCGTGCACCTGGCCGGCCGTGTCCGCGTCGGCCGGGCGGCGTACCTCGGCACCGGTTCCACGGTCCGCGAGGACGTGCAGGTCGGTGCGGGCGCGACGCTCGGCATGGGTGCGGCGCTGGTCGACGACCTGCCGGCGGGGCAGACGTGGGCGGGTGTGCCGGCCCGTCACCTCGCCGCCGCCGTGCGGGCACCCCGGCACGGCGTGAGCGCACGGGTCGAGACGACGGACGACGCGGGGCCGGCGACGGCCCCGGACGAGCAGAGAGCAGGCGCAGCATGAGCATCCCCTTCGTCGACCTGTTGGCCCAGCACGCCGAGGTGGCCGACGAGGTCCGAGCCGGCCTCGACGAGGTGTTCGCCGCGACGGCGTTCGTGGGTGGCCCTGCGGTCAGCGCCTTCGAGGCGGACTACGCCGCCTACGTCGGCGCCGCGCACTGCATCGGCGTCGCCAACGGCACCGACGCGCTCGAGCTGGCGCTGCGGGCCGTGGGCGTACGCCCTGGTGGCGAGGTGATCGTCCCGGCCAACACGTTCATCGCGACGGCGGAGGCCGCGTCGCGCATCGGTGCCGTGCCGGTGCCGGTGGACGTCGACCCCGTGCACCTGCTGATGGACCCGGCGGCGGTCCGGGCCGCCGTGGGTCCGCGCACGGAGGCGATCGTCCCGGTGCACCTGTTCGGCCAGGTGGCGCCCGTCGAGGAGCTCGGCAAGATCGCCGCCGACGCGGGTGTCCCGCTGATCGAGGACGCCGCCCAGGCGCAGGGTGCCCGCCGCAACGGCCGCTCGGCCGGCACGTTCGGGCTCGCGGCCGGCACCAGCTTCTACCCGGGCAAGAACCTCGGTGCCGCCGGTGACGGTGGGGCGGTCACGACGTCCGACGCCCAGGTCGCCCGGTCGGTCCGCGTCATCGCGGCGCACGGCTCGGCGCACAAGTACGACCACGAGGTGATCGGCTTCAACTCGCGTCTCGACACGGTGCAGGCCGTCGTGCTCGCTGCGAAGCTCCGTCGCCTCGAGGCGTGGAACGCCGCGCGCCGGGCCGCCGCGGACCGCTACGCCGTGCTGCTCGACGGTGTCGACGCGGTGCAGCTGCCGACGACGGCCGAGGGGAACGAGGACATCTGGCACCTCTACGTGGTGCAGGTGGACGAGCGCGACCGGGTCCTGGCCGAGCTGTCGGCCGCGGGCATCGGGGTCGGCATCCACTACCCGACGCCGGTGCACCTGACGGCCGCGTACGCCGACCTAGGTCTGGGTCGCGGCGCCTTCCCCGTCGCCGAGGCGGCGGCGGACCGCATCCTGTCCCTTCCGATGTTCCCCCACCTCACCTCCGGGCAGCAGGAGCAGGTGGTGGAGCAGCTCGCCAGGTCCGTGGCCCGGACGGCCCCGTGACGACGCCGCAGCCCGAGCCGCCGGGGGTGCGCAGCCGAACCCGGCGGCACGAGGCTGCGGACGCACGGAGGCCGCGATGAGGGTCCTCGTGTGCCCCGCGATGATGGAGATCGGCGGCAGCCAGCTCAACGCGATCGAGCTGGCGGCCGCGGTCCGCGACCTCGGTCACGAGGTGGTCGTGTACGGACCGCCCGGCGTGCTCGTCGAGCGCGTGCTGGCGTCCGGCCTCGAGCACGTCGTCGCGCCGCGGGAGAACGCATGGCCCACCCGTGCGGGCACCGCCGCGCTGCGCAGGCTCGTCCGGGACCGCGCCATCGACGTCGTCCACGCGTACGAGTGGGGCCCCGCGGTCGACGCGGCACTGGGCCCGCACCTGGTGGCGGGCGTGCCGCTGGTGGTGACGGTGCTGTCGATGTCGGTCCCCGACGTCGTGCCCCGCGAGGTGCCGCTGGTCGTCGGGACCGCCGACCTCGTCGCCGGCTCCGCGGGACGTCGCGGCCCCACGCTCCTGATGGAGCCGCCGATCGACACGCACAGCAACGCGCCGGGGGCGGAGGCGCAGGCGCGCGCCGCCCTGGGTCTGCAGCCCGACGACGTGGTTCTGACGGTGGTCGGCAGGCTGGTGGACGACCTGGGCAAGCTGCCGGGGGTGCTCGACGCGATCGCCGTGGCGGACCAGCTGGCCGACCGCGGGGTGCGCCTCGTCGTCGCCGGCGGTGGTCCGGGGCTCGCGGCGGTCCGTCAGGCGGCCGAGGAGGTCAACGACCGCCAGGGCCGCCGCGTGGTCGTGGTCACCGGCCCGCTGCTGGACCCTCGTGACGCGTACGCCGCCGCGGACGTGGTCCTCGGCATGGGCAGCTCGGCGCTGAAGGGCATGGCCTTCGGCAAGCCCCTGGTGGTCCAGGGTGCCGAGGGCTTCTGGCGGCGGATGGACCCGACGACGGTCGACGAGTTCCTCGCCCAGGGCTGGTGGGGGCTCGGCGGCCGCGGCCGGTCCGACCTGCTGGACGCCCTCCTGCCGCTGCTCGACGACGACGGGCTGCGCGAGCGGCTCGGGGCGGCGGGCCGGGCCCTGGTCCAGGAGCGCTTCAGCCTCGAGCGCGCGAGTCGCTGGCTGGTGGACCTCTACGAGCGCGCGGTCGACGAGCAGCCGACGACGACGCGGCGCATCGCGGACGTCGTCGCCACCGCGGGACGGGTCGCGCGGCTGAAGCTCGCGCTCGCCCGCGACGGTCTGGGGCAGCGGCCTGCCGCCGCGGACGCCGGGAGCACGGCTGCGCAGGTGGTCGCATGACCAGCACCGCACCGGCTGGAGCCCTCGGGGCGCACGTGCGCCGCGGGCTGGCGTGGAGCGCGCTGAGCACCGTCACGCTGCGGGTCGGCGGGTTCCTGGTCGGCATCGTGCTGGCCCGGGTGCTCGGACCGTCGGAGTTCGGCGTGTACGCCGTCGCTCTGACCGTCCAGGCGGTGCTGGTGACCCTCGCCGACCTGGGGCTGAGCGCCGACCTGATCCGGTCCCACGAGCCGGAGCGGCTCGCGCCGACGGTCGGTCTGCTCTCGCTGGTCGCGGGCGGCGTGCTCACCGCCGGCATGGTGGCGACGGCCCCGCTCGTGGCCACCGCGATGGGCAGCCCCCAGTCGGCGCCCGTCGTCGCCGTGCTGTCCACGACGCTCCTGCTCGCAGGCGCCGGGGTGGTGCCGTACGCCGCGCTGCAGCGGGCCTTCGACCAGAAGAAGATCTTCTCCATCGCCGTCGTGGACTTCGTCGTCGGCACCGCCGTCACGCTCGGGCTGCTCGCCGCCGGCTGGGGCGCGATGGCGCTGGCCATCGGTCGCGTGGCGGCACAGCTGGTGACGCTGGTGCTGCAGTTCGCGCTGACCCGGACGCGGCCGCGGTTCGGGCTCGACCGTGCGGTGCTCCGGCCGACGCTGCTGTTCGGCCTGCCCGTCGCGGGGGCCAACCTGCTGTCCTGGGCGCTGCTCAACGTGGACAACGTCGTGGTCGCCCGGCTGCTCGGCTCCACCGCGCTCGGGTTCTACGTGCTCGCCTTCAACATCTCGAACTGGCCGATGTCCGCGATCGGGCAGGTGGTGCGATCGGTCGCGCTGCCGGCGTTCGCGGTCCAGGGCCGCGCGCGCACCGACCAGGGTCGGTCGACGGGGGACGACCTCTCACCGGCCGCCGGGCTGGCTGCCGCGGCGGCGCTCCCGGCCGGGGTGCTGCTCGCCGCCCTGGCGACGCCCGTCGTGCGCGTGGTCTACGGCGACGTGTGGCGCCCGTCGGTGCCGGTGCTCGCCGCGCTGGGGCTCTTCGGTGCGATGCGCGTGCTGTTCGACCTGTTCGCGTCGTACCTGCTCGCGAGGGGTCGGTCCCGCGCGGTGCTGCTGGTGCAGGTGGTGTGGTTCGTCGCCCTGGTGGTCGGCGTGGTGGTCGGTGCACGCGGCTGGGGCATCGCCGGGGCCGGTTGGGCGCACCTGGTGGTCGCCCTGGTCGTGGTGCTGCCCGCCTACGTGTGGGCGCTGCGTGGCGCCGGTGTGCCGTGGCGGCCGCTCGGCCGCGCGCTCGTCCGTCCCGCGTCGACGTCGGCGCTCGCCGGTGTGGTGGCCGGCGGCCTCGCCCACGTGCTGTCGACCCCCGCGGTGTCCCTGGTGGTCGGCTGCGTCGTGGGCGGCGCGGTGTACGCGGCGCTGACCCTCCGCTGGTTCCGCGGCGCCGTCGCGGGCCTGCGCCGTGGCACCGCGGAGGTCGAGCCGGAGCCGGCGTCCGAGGTGGCAGCGCCCGTCGAGGCGGACCCCGTCACGCCGGGCCACACCGTGGCCGGGGCGGCACTCGGTGCGACGGGGGTGGCGCCGTGACCGCCGATCGCAGCACCCTGGCGCGCACCCGCTCGGGGAGGGTCCTGCACATCGTGCCGGTGGCGCTGCGCAGGCGCCCGCACGTCGCGGTCGTGGTCCCGTGCTTCAACTACGGCCGGTTCCTGCCCGCGGCTGTCGGCAGCGTGCTGGCCCAGCCGGGGGTCGACGTCAGCGTGGTGGTGGTCGACGACGCGTCCACGGACGACAGCCTCGAGGTGGCGCGCTCGCTGGCCGCGGCCGACCCTCGGGTGCAGGTGATCGCGCACGAGTCCAACCGCGGCCCGGTCGAGACGTTCAACGACGGTCTGGCGGCCGCACGCGGCGACTACCTGGTCCGCCTCGACGCCGACGACCTGCTCACGCCCGGTTCGCTGGCGCGCGCCGTGGCCGTCGGAGAGGCGTTGCCCGACGTCGGCCTGGTGTACGGGCACCCGGTGCACTTCCACGGCGACCCACCGGCGCCGCGCCGAGGTCGGGACCGGGCCAGCGGGTGGACGGTGTGGCCGGGCACCCAGTGGCTCGCGGACCGCTGCGCCGACGGCACCAACGTGATCACCTCGCCCGAGGTGGTGATGCGCATGTCCGTGGTCGAGCGCGTCGGTGGCCAGCAGCCGCTCGCGCACACGCACGACATGGAGATGTGGTTCCGGATCGCGGCGTTCGCCGACGTCGCGTACGTGCGCGGCTGCGACCAGGCGCTGCACCGCGAGCACGCGGACAGCCTGTCCGCGCGGAAGGTGGACGACGTCAAGGACCTCGAGCAGCGCCTCGAGGCGTTCGAGGTGCTCTTCGCCGGTGTCGTCGGGGAGGTTCCGGGCGCCTCCGTGCTCCGCAGCACCGCGTTGCGCGCCGTCGCCCTGCGGGCTCTCGAGATCGCCTCGCACCGGCTGGACCGGGGCCGCGCGTCGGAGTCGGTGACCCAGGGACTGGCCGCGGTCGCGCTCCGCGCATGGCCCGAGGTCGTCGGGCAGCCGGCCTGGGCGCGGCTCCAGCGCCGGCTGCAGGCGCCGGGCGGCTGGTCGCCCCGGCGTCCGGCCGCCGTGCTCGCCTCCGCGGCGTCGCGCGTCGAGGCCGAGCGCGCCGTCTGGCGCTGGGAGCGGCACGGCGTGTACGGCGGCGCGCGCTGACCGACCCGACCACCCGGTGCGCGCCACGCGGCGACCGCCGTCGGGACGCCGACGTCAGCCCAGGATCGTCCGGAACGCCGCGCCTAGGTCCTCGCGGAGACCCTCGTCGGAGTACCGGCCGAGGATGGCCTGCGACGCCTGCCGGCCGAGCCGGCGTCGCTGCGCCTCCGGCAGCTCCGTCGCGGCGAGCGTCGCCTCGACCAGCTCGAGCGTGCCGGTGACCGGCCGGCACAGCTGCGGGTCGAAGAACTCGTCGCCGCCGCCGCCGGTGTAGCCGACCACGTAGCAGCCGCTGGCCATCGCCTCCGCGGGGGGCAGGCCGAACCCCTCGAGCTCGGAGAAGCTGACGAACACCGAGCAGCGGCGCATCAGGTCCGCGATCGCCCGTTCGCTCAGCCCCGAGGCGGCCACCGTGGTCCAGCCCGGCCTGCGGCTGGCCATCACGTGCTCGAGCAGCTGCGCCTCACGCCGCCGGTGGGCACGCACGTAGCCGAGCACCGGCTCCCGAGCACCGTCCGGTCCGGGGTGGAACACGGCGCCGTCGACCACGGGCCGGCACAGGTGCACCGGCAGCTGCGGGAACGCCAGCTCCAGGAACCGCCGGTTGTCCTCCGACACCGTCATCAGCCCGACCAGCGACGGCAGGCCGGCGTACGGCGCACCGGGACCTGCGGTCGCCGGCAGCTCGTCGTACGTCCGGTAGGCGTTCTGGTTGAACACCACCACGCGCACGTCCGCCGGTAGCGCGTGCAGCCCGATCCCGTAGTACTCGGGCACGACCAGGACGTCCTGCGGTGAGAGCACCAGGTCGCGGGGGTAGACGATCCGCGTGTCGTTGTCGAACCAGGTGCACCGGAACCCCTCGCGTGCGTGCAGCACAGCGGCGGGGATGCCCATGGCGTTGAGGGTGTCGACGTGCCGGTAGAGCACCCGGACGCCGCCGCTGGGGCTGTCGAGGTGCGGGGTCAGGTAGTACGCGGTCGGCGGTCCGACGGCCGGGCCCACCCGGAGCCGGGGCAGCTGGCGTGGCCGCAGGTGCCGGACGCCCGAGGTCGCGAGCCGTGCCGAATCGGCGAGGCGGTCACGCAGACCGCTCACGGCGCACCGGTGACGAGGTCCCGGTGGCTCGCCGGACGTGCGCGGGCTGCGCGGGCTCGGCGGGGCACGCGGCCACAGTAACCACTCAGGTCCGGCCGGCCGGGAGGGGTCCGGGAAGATCACCCGCGCCCGGCCTCGGTGCAGCAGCGACCGCCGCCGGGTCCGGACGTGCGCCGGCCTGCGTGGTCAGTCGCGACAGCGCCGCCACCAGACCGAGGAACAGGAAGAGGCAGCCCGCGACCTGCGGGAAGCCCAGCGCGTCGAACGTCGCGGCGGCCGCGGCGGCGGAGGCCAGGCCTGCCACGAGGCTGACGGCCAGGCTGCGATCGGCCACCGACGGGAGGCGCCGGCCCATCCGCACCGCGACCACGGCCGCGGTGACCAGCAGGGCCAGGAACGTGGCCAGGCCCACCAGTCCGGTCTCGACGACCGTGCCGAGGTACTGGTTGTCGAGGATGTGGTACCGCGGCAGGAAGGTGCCGAAGCCCCGTCCGAACAGCGGGTCGAGGCCCACGTAGCGCAGCGCGATCCCGTAGGAGTCCACCCGCGACAGGGCGCTGTTGTCCGAGGAGATGCCGGTGAACAGCCGCGTCATCGTGCCGAGCAGGCCCGGCACCGCGACGTAGACGGCACCGAAGCCGCCGACCAGCGCCACGTAGGCCCAGCGACGCCGCTCCTTGGGCCACGTCGGCAGCACCACGACCAGGACGAG
This sequence comes from Cellulomonas sp. NTE-D12, assembly GCF_027923705.1. Lineage (NCBI taxonomy): Bacteria > Bacillati > Actinomycetota > Actinomycetes > Micrococcales > Cellulomonadaceae > Cellulomonas > Cellulomonas electrica. The sequence goes on from NZ_AP026442.1 coordinate 915,803, forward strand.
GGCCAGCCCGAGGATGGCGGAGCGCGAGAGGGTGACGGGGATCGCCGCACCGATGGCGACGACGGGGAACCAGCGACGGACCGGTCCGCGCCGCCGGTCGTTCAGGGCCAGGTGCAGGGCCAGCGGCAGCACCATCGTCAGGAGGACGCCGAACTCGATCGGGTGCGTCGAGGTGCCCGCCGCGCGGGAGAAGCCGTTCCGCGCGAACACCCCCGTCACGGCGCTGTTCTGCGTGAGGCCGGGGATGACGATCCGGTCGACGAAGGCCGTGCCGGTGGTGAACTGGAGCAGGCCCACCAGTGCACCGACCGCCGTACCGGCGACGACCACCCGGAGCACGTCGTCGAGCCGCTCCCTGGTGGTGATGCCGTCGCCGGCGACCAGCAGGATCCCCGCCCACGACAGGACGACGAGCATGCCGCGGTCCGCGGCGCTCAGCTCGACCCCCTCGATCGGTCGCGTCACGGCGACGATGTACGACACCAAGGTCGCGAACCAGAACACGCCCATCGCGAGCTGGACGGGCCGCCGGGTGCGGACCTGCGGCAGGCGGGCGAGGAAGTGGCTCGCCGCCCACCAGAAGGCACCGGCCATCCCGAGCACCTGCGCCGGGCTGCCGGCGGAGCCCAGCGGCGCGAGCACCAGCTTGGCGGGCAGCACGAGCAGCAGCACCGCCCACAGCCGCAGGAGGCTCGCGGCGTCCGGGCGGCGGGCGCCGAGGTCGACCACGTCCGGCGTGGGCTCGAACGGCGTCGAGAGGTCAGCGCCGCGCGCCGTGCGGTTCATGCGAGTCGGTCGGCACGGTCTCGTGGGGCACGGTCTCGTGGGGAGCAGCTCCGCGGAGGGACGCGCCGTCGCGGGCGGGCACGGTGTCGTGGGTCGGTTGGGCCTGGTCCGGGACGGCCGGTCGCGGTGCGGGCGGGGTGCCCTGGCGACGGCGCGGCCGCCGGGCGCGACGGCCGAGCAGCGTGTCGACGATCCGCACGACGAGCACCGTCCCGGCCAGCCCGAGGACAGCGACGGCGACCATCGCGCGGGTCTGGCTCTTCGTGTCGCGGGTCGGTGCGGCGACCCGGGCGACCTCGGTGATCCGGATCGCGAGCGAGTCCTGCACGCCGACGTCCTTCTGGAGCTGAGCCAGCCGGACGGGAGCCTCCCGCACCACGGCGTCGAGCAGGTCCATCGCCGCCTGCGGGGTGGCCGCCGACGCGTCGACGACGAGCAGCGGGCCGCTCGCGTCGGTGTCGCGCGCGACGGTGTACTTCGAGGACCCGCCGGCGGGGGCGTGCTGGTCGTGGAACGTGCCGCTGTTGAGCGCACGGACCAGGACGTCGGCCGCCGGGTTCAGGCCGCCGATGGCGAGGAAGGGGTTGGCGGGGGCGTCCGTCGTGGTCTGCGGCGGGATGAGCACCAGCGACGACTGGGCGGTGTACTGCACCGCGACGGCGAGCGTGGTGGCGTAGGCCATGCCCGCCGTGGCGAGGAGCCCCAGCAGGACGAGCCACCAACGCCGGCGGAGCTGGGCGAGGATCTCGCTGAACTCCATCCGGGATGCTCCTCGTCGCGACGGTCCGGTCGGCTCGGACGTTGTCACAATGCTCTCATCCGACGAACTGGGCGCCGGATCGTGACGAGGTGAATTGGTGGAGATGCGGTGAGCCTGCACCGGACGGTGATCCGGGCCGCGCGGTCGCCCGTCGCGGCGACGATCCTGCTGCTCGGGACCGGTGCCGCGGCGTGGAACGCCTGGGAGCAGCCGTCGGCCACGGTGGTCGGCGAGGTCCGCGTCGTCCTCCTGCCGCCCGACCACGCGCTGCCCAACGCCCTCGCGGAGACCACGACCTCCCTGATCAGCCTGGCGGGCGTCGTCGCGCGCGGCGTCGAGGGGTTCGAGGGGCCGCAGACGGTGGACTCGGACGTCACGCTGGCCAGCCAGGGCGTGCGGCTGGGCTACAGCGTGCGTCAGCCCAGCCTCGGCGGTCAGTGGGAGACCTCCTTCCAGGACCCGGTGGTGGACGTGCAGGCGGTGGGCCCGACCCAGGAGGTCGCGGCGACGCAGCTCGGCCTGGGACTCGCCCACGTGGGCTCGGAGCTGACGAAGATCCAGGACCGCGAGTCGGTCCCGGCGGATCAGCGGGTGCGCGTGCGGCTGAGCCCGGCCGACCCCGTGTACACCGTCCAGAAGGGCAGCCGCACGCGAGCCCTCGGGGCGACGGTCCTGGCCGGCGCCGTCGCGCTCGGGACGTGGTGGCGGCTGCGGCGGTCCACGGGTGCGCCTCGCCCGCGCGGGCCCGCCGAGACCGACCTGACCTGAGCGCCCCCTGACCTGATCGCCCCTGACCCGGCCACCCGGCGGGCGGTCCATGATCCGGGATGTCGGGATCGTGGGGGTTCCGCCTGGATCCGTCGGATGGTGCACTGGGTGGCGCCGGGACGTCCGGCGACGGGGTCCAGGTCCCGTGGTGCACTGCGACGGGAGGTCGGCCCGTGACGCTGCCGCCCCGCGGTCTGCCGCGACGGTTCGTCCCGGGTGTGCGCGCGACGCGGTGGCTGCGACGCGGCGCGGTGGCCGTCGTGGCGGTGGTTCTCGCTGCGGTCCTGCTCGTGGCCGACCGGCCGGCGCCCGCGGCGGCGGAGTCGATGTGGGGCGATGCGGCGCCGCCCGGGGTGCGGGTCGCCGTCGACCCACTGGCCGTGAACGTCGGGACCGCGTTCCGTCCGACGGTCTCGGGGGTCGTCGTCGGGCTGCGCTACTGGAGCGCCGCAGCCGCGTCGGCCGGACCCGACGGCGGCCTGTGGGACGCCGCGGGGCAGCTCGTGGCCGGCGCACGGTTCGGACCGGCGCGCGCCGCGGGGTGGCAGACCGTCATGCTGGCCCACCCGGTGCGCCTGAGCGCAGGTGCGGCGTACGTCGTCTCCTACCACGTGACCTCGGGCCGCTACCCCGTGACCGAGGGGTTCCTGGGCGGCTCCCGGTCGCCGCTGCTGCAGGTGGACCCGGGCGCGTCGGGCGTCTACGGCTACGGCGGCGGCGACGTGTTCCCGACGCAGAGCTGGCGGCAGTCGCAGTACTGGGTGGACGTCGTCTTCCGTGGCGACCCCGGAGCCAGTCCGGAGGTGCTGCCCGCAGCGTCACCCACGACGACGCTCTCCGAGGTCCCGCCTCCGGAGCCGCCGACGCCGTCGGCCGGCCCTGCCGCGACACCCACGCCGACGCCGTCTGCGGCTCCGAGCACGCCGGCGCCGACGCCGCACCCCAGCCCCCGCGCGGGCACGGCAGCACCCCCGGCGAAGGCGCCACCTGCGGCTCCCGCACCGGCCGCGCCGCTGCCGCCCGCCTCCGCCAAACCGGGCGCCGGCAACACCGGTGTGCCCGCCGGGACCGCGCTCTCGCCAGCCGACGGGTTGACGGTCACGACGCCGAACCAGGTGCTCAGCGGGCTGGACATCCACGGCGGCGTGGTGATCCAGGCGCCGGGGGTGGTGATCCGGGCGTCGCGGATCACCGGCACCGACACCAACGGGGTGCTGGTGCAGTCGGGCAGCGTCACGATCGTCGACAGCGAGATCTCGGGCTTCGAGAACGCCATCGCGGGCGACGACTGGACGGCGCAGCGCGTGAACATCCACTCGGTGACCGGTGACGGCGTCAAGCTCGGCAGCCGCGTGACGCTGAGGGCCAGCTGGATCCACGACCTGACGCCGGCGCCCGGCGCCCACGCCGACGGCGCGCAGATGCAGGACGGTGTGAGCAACCTCCTGGTGGCGGGCAACACGATCGAGCCCGGTGACCCCGCGAACTCCGCGATCTTCCTCGCGCCGGACCTCGGTCCGAGCACCGACGGACCTGTGACGATCACCGGGAACTGGCTGGACTACGGCGGTTACGCGCTGTTCTGCCTCGACGGTGCCAACGGGCGCTACGTGGTCCGGAACATCACGATCAGCGACAACCGCTTCGGGGCCAACTCCGGCTACGGGGAGTTCCGGATCACCGTCCCCGTCACCTTCACCGGGAACGTCGACGCCGCGGGACGGCCGCTCACCCTCTGAGGCGGGTCGGACCGATCGTGGCGTGCGACTGTGACCTGCAGGTCTGTCGCGTGGACGGGACCTTCGTCGCGGCCTGGGAGCGGGTGCCGGGGTGAATCGAGCGGCGGGACCGCTCGTACCAGGTATTTGTTCGCCGCGGTGGCGAATTTGGGCCAGCCGCAGTGTGATCTACGACACATTTGGTCGGACGGTCTGTCCGGTTACGTCGCGAACGTCCGCTACCCCATATCACAGATAGATCACGGAGGCGTTGGACCAAAAGGGTGAATTGCTTTCCTTACAGTGACACGAACGGGTGAACCCACCCGACCGTGTCGCGCGGTGCCAGCGACGTCGACAGACCTCGACGTCACGACCGAAGGACAGCTCTTCCCCATGTACTCACTTCGCAGCGTCACGCGAGCCGTGCGCCGTCGCACGGCTCGTGCCGTCCGGACCCCCGCCGCCCGTCGCTTCGCCTCGGCACCCAGCCGCGCCGTCGCACAGGCCGCCGCAGCCACCGCGCTCGCGGTCGTCGGCGTCGGCACCGTCGGCGGAGCCCAGCTCGCCGCGGCAGCGCCGTCCACCACCACGGCCGTCGCGTCCAGCACCTCGATGAACGTGCTGGCGACCAGCGCTCGCACCACCACCAGCCCGTCGTCCGCGATCGCCGCGGCGGCCGTGTCGCCGTCGGCGGCGTCGCAGATGGTGCTGCTGGTGGCGGCCGACGGGCCGAGCGCAGGCACCCAGTCGGTCGCCTCCGTCTCCGGCTGCGGCCTGACGTGGTCGCTCGTCCGCCGCGCCAACGGCACGCAGGGCACCTCCGAGGTGTGGTCGGCTGCCGCCCCGACGGCGCTGACCTCGTGCGCGCCGTCGGCCAAGCTGACGCAGACCGGCTACCTCGGCGCCGCCTCCCTGTACGCCGTCTCCGGCGGGACCGTGACGGCCTCGGCCGGGACCTCGGCCCGGTCCGGCGCCGCCGCGACCACCGTGAACGCCCCTGCGGGTGCGCTGGTGCTGGCGGTCGGGAACGACTGGAACGCCGCCGCGCAGCGGACGGCCCTGGCGAACGAGGCGCTGACCGCGCAGTACCTCGCGTCCGTCGGTGACACCTACTGGTTCCAGAAGGCCACGCCGTCGACGACGGGCTCGCTGGTCGTCGGCACCAGCGCTCCGGCCAGCTCGAGCTGGTCGTACGCGGCGGTGGCCCTGACCACGTCCACGGCCCCGACGGCCACGCCGACGGCGACCGCCACGGCGACGCCGACCGCGACCGCCTCGCCGACCGCGACCGCCACGCCGACGTCCACGGCGACGCCCACCCCGACCGCGACGGCCAGCCCGTCGCCGACGGCGACCGCCACGCCCACCCCGACCGCCACGGCCACGCCGACCGCGAGCCCCTCGCCGACGGCGACCAGCACCCCGGTGAGCACGTCGACCGCGATGCCGGGCGCCACCAACACCGGCGTCCCGGCCGGGACCGTCCTCACCCCGTCGGGCTCCATCCACGCCACCACGGCCGGTCAGGTGATCAGCAACCTCGACATCACGGGCGGCGTGACGGTGGACGCGCCCAACGTCGTCATCAAGAACAGCCGGATCCACGGCTCCGGCTCCGGTGACGGCGTCCGGGTCCTGTCCGGCAGCGTCACGGTGCAGGACAGCGAGATCTACGGCTTCGAGAACGCCATCGGCTACGACCACTGGACGGGCCTGCGCCTGAACATCCACGGCGACACCGGCGACGGGGTCAAGCTCGGGTCGAGCACCACGCTGCAGGACAGCTGGATCCACGACCTGACGCCGGCGGCCGGGGCGCACTCCGACGGCGGCCAGATGCAGTCCGGTGTGACCAACCTGGTCGTGCGGCACAACACGATCGACATGACGTCGACCAACGGTGCGAACTCGGCGCTGTTCCTGGCCCCTGACCTCGGCCCCAGCACCGCTGGACCGGTCCTGGTCGAGAACAACTACCTCGCGGGCGGCGGGTTCACCCTGTACGTGGTCGACGGTGCCAACGGGACGTACTACGTCGGCAACATCACGGTGCGGAACAACGTGTTCGGCGACTCCGGGTACGGACCGGACAACGTGAACGTCCCGGTGACCTGGTCCGGCAACACCCTGGTCAACGGCACGGTGGTGAACCCCTGACGCCGGTCAGCGGAACCAGGCGGTCCGTCTCGGCCCACCGCGGCTGAGCTCACCGACCGTCACAGCAGTCATGCCGCGCTCGTCGGCCTCCGTCAGCAGGAGGTCGACGAGCGCGGCTCTGTCGAACCGCGTGTGCACGGGCTCCCCGTCGGGTCCCGGCTCCAGCCGCTCGTGCAGCAGCAGCACGCCGCCCGGCGTCAGGCCGGCGGCGGCGCGTGCCAGGACCACGTCGGCGGGGTCGTCCTCCCAGTCGGCCGCGTCGGCCGACCAGACGACCACGTCGAGCCCGGCGCGCCGGGCGGCGGCCCAGCTCGCCGGTGACTGCAGCCCGTACGGAGGCCGGTACCAGCGCACCGTCGTGCCGGCGACCGCCTCGAGCCGGCGTCGCGCATCGCGTAGGTACCTCAGCGCACCGCGGTGGCCCATCCGCGGCAGCGGCCGGTGGTCGAGGCCGTGCAGCGCGATCTCGTGGCCGGCGTCGCGCACCTCGTGGACCAGCTCCGGGTGGCGCTCGGCCTGGTCGACGAGCAGGAAGAACGTGCAGCGCACACCGTGCCGTGCCAGGACGGCCAGCAGCCGGGGCGTCTCGGCGCCGTCCGGTCCGTCGTCGAAGGTGACCGCGACCTGGTGGGCGTCGTGCCCGCCGTTCACCGATCCGAACGGACGCAGCGCGGCGTCGGCCGTCCGTCGCAGGGCCCGACGTCCCCGCGGGCCCAGAGCGGCCAGGGGGCCGGGCAGCGCGCGAGGGCTCATGGTGCGGCCTCCTCCGTCGGTGTCGGCCCGCCCGACCGGCGGTCCGACGGGCATCTTCGCACCGGGCCGCCGCTGACCGGCGGCAGACCGTCCTCTACCCTGGCGCTGCGCGAAGGGAGCCGCCGTGGCGGAGGACGGGACAGGAGCGGAGCAGCGGCGGTCGCCGATCCGCATCGGCTTCGCCTGCCACTGGACCCAGCCGCCGCAGCAGAGCTGGTCAGGCACGCCGTGGCACCTGCGGGCGGCTCTGCAGCAGGTGGCGGAGGTGCAGGACCTGCCGCTCGAGCTGGCACCACCGCTGCGTCAGGTGGCGCGCGTCCTCGGGGCTCGGCGCACGCCCCACGGATGGACGTCCACCTGGCGGCACGGTGCGCTGAGCCGGGTGGCGATCCGGCGGCAGCTGCGCACCGCCACGGAACGGCAGCATCCCGACCTGGTGCTGCAGATCCAGGACCTCGGCGTGACCCCGACCCCGTTCGCCGTGCTGCAGGACCTCAGCTACGGCCTGCTGCTCGACGCCTACGGCCCGGACGGGGTGCCGCACTTCCGCGCCCTCGGCAGGCGGCGGATCGACCGGCTGCGCCGGGCGCAGGACCGCGTCTACGCCCAGGCGGCGCTGCTGCTGCCGATGAGCGAGTGGCTCGCCGCGCACCTGCGGTCCCAGGGTGTCCCTGGCGACCGGGTCCGGGTGGTCAACCCCGGCGCCAACGCGGCCGTCCCCGTGGGCACCCCGGTACCGGCCCGGCGGGTCGGTACCGCGCGTCGGCTGCTCTTCGTCGGCCGGGACTTCGATACCAAGGGCGGGGCGCAGGTGGTGGCGGCCCAGCAGCTGCTGCGCCGCGAGCTCGGGCCCGACGTCACGCTGACGGTGGCCGGCCCGGCGCAGTGGCCGCTGCGCTCACCTGTGCCGGACGGCGTCACGTTCCTCGGCCGGGTCCCGGGTGCGCAGGTCGGACGGCTGATGGACACGCACGACCTGTTCGTCATGCCGTCGCGGATGGAGGGCTTCGGCATCGCCTTCGTCGAGGCGCTGACGCGCGGCCTGCCGTGCATCGGCCGGGACGCCTGCGCGATGCCGGAGATCATCGGGCACGACGACGGCGGGCGGCTGGTCCGCTCGGAGGACCCGGGCGAGCTGGCCGCGCTCGTCGCGGAGGCGCTCGCGGACGACGTCCTGTACGCGGCGTGCGCCGCCGCGGCGGACCGGCGGCGGCGGCACTTCAGCTGGGAGCGCGCGGCCTCCGAGGTGGTCGCTGCTGCCGAGGAGAGCCTGCGCGTCCGTCCGGGTGAAGGTGCCGCCGCAGCCGGGTGACATCCGTTTGATCCGGTTTGCGCCCGATCTGTCCGGCGATACCGTGCCGAGAGCGACCGCACACGGTCCACCGTCGACCCGGAGGTGCCGCCGTCATGGCCGTCCCGCGCACGAAGGTCCTGATCATCGTGCAGAACCTGCCCGTCCCGCTGGACCGGCGGGTCTGGCTCGAGTGCCGGGCGCTGACCCGGGCGGGGTACCAGGTCTCGGTGATCTGCCCGCGCGGTCCCGGCGACCCGGCGCGGCAGACGATCGACGGTGTCGCGATCTACAAGTACCGTCCCGCGCCCGAGGCGAAGGGTCTGCTCGGCTTCGTCGTCGAGTTCGTCTACTCGTGGCTGCGGACCGCGGCGCTCTCCCTGACCGTCCGTCGGGAGCGCGGCTTCGACGTGATCCAGGCGTGCAACCCGCCGGACACCTACTGGCTGCTCGCCCGGCTCTGGCGGCCGCGCGGCGTGCGGTTCCTGTTCGACCACCACGACCTGAATCCGGAGCTGTTCGTGTCCCGCTTCGGCGAACCGGCCGGTGCGAAGGCTCGCACCGAGCTGATCGGGCTGCGCTGGCTCGAGCGGCGCACCTTCCGGGCGGCCGACCGCGTGGTGTCCACCAACGAGTCCTACCGGCACGTCGCGCTCACCCGTGGCGGCGTGCCGAGGGACCGCACGACGGTGGTGCGCTCCGGTCCGGACACCCGCGTGATGCGACCCGTGGAGGGCACCGACCACCTCGCGCGCGGCGGCCACCTGCTCGTCTACCTCGGCATCATGGGCCCGCAGGACGACGTCGACCTGGTGCTCCGGGTGATGGACGAGCTGGTGCACCGGCGCGGCCGCACCGACGTGCGGGCGGCGCTCCTCGGGTTCGGCGACTGCCTGGCGGACCTGCGGGCGCTCAGCCACCAGCTGGGGCTGGACGACGTCGTCGAGTTCACCGGCCGCGTCGGTCCGGACAAGATCGCCGCCTACCTGTCGGCCGCCAGCGTGGGCCTCTGTCCCGACCGCAACACGCCGCTGAACAACCGGTCGACGATGAACAAGACCATGGAGTACATGGCGTTCGCCGTCCCGCCGGTCAGCTTCGACCTGGTGGAGACGCGGGTGTCGGCGCAGGACACGGCCCTGTACGTGCCGTCCGGCGACGTGTCGGCGTTCGCCGATGCCGTCGAGCGGCTGCTGGACGACCCCGACCTGCGCGTCGACCTCTCGCTGCGCGCCCGCGAGCGGGTGGTCGCGGAGCTCGACTGGTCGCCGCAGGCGACCGCGTACGTGCACACCTTCGACTCCCTGACCGGGCACCGGTCCGGTCCGGGGCCGTTCGTCGACCCGTCGCCGGAGGTCCCGGCCGGCGCCGTCGACCTCGACCGCCTCGAGGAGTTCGTCCGGGCGCGCGGCGGTGCAGCGGCCGGGCCGGACGACCAGGTCAGCGCACCACTGCCGGCGACCACGCCCCGGGGATGAACACCCTCGGCTTCGCACCCGGCGTCGAGATGTCGAGCGACCAGACGTCGGTGGTGCCGGGCTCGTCCGCCCGCGCCATGCCGTACAGGATCGTCGTGTCGTCGAGCCACTCGATCTGGTCGTCGCAGCCGGCCGTCACGTCGTAGAGCGTCTCGGTCCCGTTGGCCAGCGTCAGCACGGCGTACGCCCACACCTTCTGGCCGGCGTCGGTGCGCACCACCTTCTTGTAGGCGAGGTGCGCGCGGTCCGGGGAGATCGACGGGCACTCGCCGCCGCTGCGGAACGCGGTCAACGTCCGTGCCGACACGCTGCCCTTCAGCAGCCAGGTGGCGTTGGCGGACTGCGAGGCGCCCGTCGCGTAGAAGGTGTCGTCGTCGACGAAGGACACGCCCCAGAAGTTGCGGTCGGACGCCGTGTAGGGCTTCCCGTCCACGGTGAGGGCGTAGTCCTCGAGGCTGCCGAGGTCCGTGCCGTCGGCCTTGTGGATCGTGGTCTCGGTGGAGAAGCCGACCTGGGCGTACGAGTGGCCCGTGACGAACGCGGTGGTCGCGACCAGGCTGCCGTCGGGGGAGATCCGCGACCGGCTCGGGATGCCGGGCAGCGGCCAGGTCGCGGTGGTGCGCCACGACGAGTCGAGGACGTCGGTCTCGTAGCGTGTGGCGACACCCCGGACGATGCGCAGGCACGACGTGGTGGAACCGACGGTGTAGAGCCGGTCGCACGCGGCGTCCGCGAAGGCGCGCGGTCCGGCGGGGGCCGCCAGCGGGACCACCGCCACCTGCCCGTACTGGGGGCCGGGAAGCGTGGAGCGGAAGACGACGTGCGGCGTGGCCAAGGCCGAGGCGAGGTCCGTGCTCGCCACCGAGGGCGCGGAGGCCACCTGGTGACGCTGGCTGCCGGCCGCCCGGACGACGTACCAGCCGACGCCCGCGGTGACCACCAGCACCACGGCCACGAGAGCCACGAGCCGCGGCGTCGGTCGTCTCACGGGCGGTCACTCCTCGGTCCTCGGCGGCTGCCACGGGCGCCGCGGTCGCGGGAGCGGTGTCCCAGCGGCGCCGGCTGACGCCCAGTGTGGGGTACCGGCGCCTGGGCGCCCAGCGCCGCAGCGGTGTCTGCCGGGTGATCCGACGGCCGTCAGCGGACCACCGCCGGGGACCACGCCCCCGGGATGAAGAGGGTCGGCCGGGCCGCCAGCGTGCCGACGTCGAGGGACCACACGTCGGTGGTGCCGGGCTCGTCAGCCCGGGCCAGCCCGTACAGGATCGTGGTGCCGTCGAGCCACTGGGCCTGGTCGTCCGTCCCCGCGGTGGCGTCGTACACCGTCTCCGTGCCCGTGCCGAGCGTCAGGACGGCGAACGCCCACACCTTCTGGCCGGCATCGGTGCGGAGCAGCTTCTTGTACGCCACCCGTGTGCCGTCGGGGGAGACGGAGGGGTACTCGCCACCGGCTCGGACGGAGGTGAGCGTCCGTGCAGACACGTCTCCCCGCACCAGCCAGGTGGCGTTCGCGGACTGCGAGGCGGCGGTGACGTAGAACGTCTCGTCGTCGACGAACGACACGCCCCAGAAGTTGCGGTCCGTCGCGGTGTAGGGCTTGCCGTCGACGGTGAGCGCCCACTCCTCGAGGTTGCCCAGGTCGGTGCCGTCGGCCCGATGGATCCGCGTCTCGGTCGACGAACCCGCCTTGGAGCAGGCCTGCTCCGTGATGAAGGCGGTGGTCGCCACCAGGCCGCCGTCCGGCGAGATGCGGGAACGGCTGGGGACCCCGGGCAGCGGCCACGTGACGGTGGGCCGCCACGAGGCGTCGAGCACGGCGGTCTCGTAGCGGGTGACCACGTCGCGCACCACACGCAGGCACACCGTGGTGGTGCCGACGGTGTCGAGCTGGTCGCACGCCGCGTCGGTGAACGCCCGGGGCCCGGCCGGGTCGGTCAGCGGCACCACCGCCACCTCTCCGTAGTGGGTCCCCGGCAGCGTCGACCGGAACACGACGTGCGGCACCGTGGTGGCGGAGCCGAGGTCGGTGCTGGCGACCGACGGGGCGGAGGACACCAGGGCCCGGTGGCTCGCGGCGGCCCGGAGGACGTACCACCCCACGCCCACCGTCACGACGAGCACCACCGCGACCAGCGCGACCAGCCGCGGTGCGGGCCGGCTCATGCGGCGACCTGCGTCCGCAGGCGCGCGTCGAGCGGCCGGAGCGTGCGCCAGGCGACGGGGACGGCCACCGCGAGCAGGCCGGCGACCAGGAGCATCGCGGGGCTGCGGCCCAGGGTGAACCAGGCGAGTCCGAACAGCCACGAGGCGCACATCCGGGAACCGGCCACCACGCCCTGCGCCGTGCCGATCGCGGACCCGCGCACAGCGGGACCGGCCAGCCGGCCCGCCAGTGCCGACAGCACCCCGTCCGTGCCGGCGTAGAACAGGCCGAGCAGGGCCAGCGTCGCGACCGTCGACGCCGTGCCGCCGCCGACGACGGCCGCGCACAGGTACGCGCCCAGCAGGGCGACGTGCGAGGCGACGAACACCCTCGCCCGTCCGATGCGGTCGGCGAGGCGACCCATCGGCGTGGCGAGGCACATGTACGCCGCATTGGTGCCGACGTAGAGCAGCGGGAACCACTGGGAGGCGAAACCGTCCCGCGTCTGCAGCGAGAGGTAGACGAACCCGTCGCCCACCGTGAGCAGCGCGAGCAGACCTGCCACGCCCATCAGCCGTCGGACCCCTGGTTCGGTGAGGAACCGCCAGCTGAACGACTGCTTGCCGCCGGGTGCGAGCGCCGTCAGGTCGCACGTGCAGCCCTTGCACTTGGGCAACCCGCGCTCCTCACGTGCGCGGTGCCGCTCGAGCCAGGCGGCGCGACGCGGGCGCAGGTCCGGCACCATGAGTCCCAGGACCGCCAGACCGAGGACGGCGCAGCCGAACGAGATCACGAACACCGTCCGGTACCCGTTGGGGATCGCCCAGAGCACGACGAAGGCAGCCAGGGGACCGAGTGCGGCCCCGACGGTGTCGAAGGTGCGGTGCACGCCGAAGGACCGGCCCAGCGTGCGCGGGTCCGACGAGGCGGCGATCATCGCGTCCCGCGGTGCCGTCCGCATGCCCTTGCCCACCCGGTCCACCGCCACGAGCGCGGTGATCGCGAGGAACCCGGACGCCAGCAGCAGGCCCGCCCTGGTCAGCGCCGAGACGCCGTAGCCGAGGAACGCGACCCATTTCGGGTGGTCGCCGCGGTCGGACGCCCAGCCACCCACCACGCGCACCAGGGCGGTGGCACCCTGCATGAGGCCGTCGACGAACCCGTAGGTCAGCGTGGACATGCCGAGCGCGCTGGTGATGAACAGCGGCAGCACCGCGGAGACGGCCTCCGACGAGATGTCCGTCAGCAGGCTGACGAAGCCGAGCGCGACGACGACCGACGAGACCCGCACGGGTCGTGACGAGGCGCGGGGTGAGCCGGTCCGCCTGACGGCTGTGGCGGAGGAGGCACCGGCCGCGGCCACCGTCTCGGCGGACGAGGTGCTCCGCACGGCGTCAGCCGGCCGTGGTCAGGCTGCCGGCGACGGCGATCTCGGTCCCACCGCCGAGACGTGCCTTGACGGTCACGACGATGCCGTCCGTCCCGTGCTGGTACAGGTGCGCCGACGTCCCGGGCAGGGCGGGGCTGCTGGCAGGGGTGAAGCCGCTCGCGCCGAACGCCTCGTCGTACGCGCCGAGCACCTGGGCCGGGGTCGCCGCGCTCGACGCCTGCATGCCGACCTGCACCCGGGCGCCCTCGCTGGAGACGGAGCTCGAGACGACGGTCACGCCCTTCGGGACCGGGACCACCTTCACGGGGAAGCCCGCGACGACGGCACCGTTGCGCTCGGCGGTCGCCGGTGCGGCCCCGGTGAGCAGAGGCTCGGCCGCGGGGGCGGTCGGCGCCGCCTGCAGGCCGGGCAGCGTGACGACCGGCGGTGCCGCCGGCCCGGGAGCCTGCTCCCGACCCGGTGCGGCCGACGACGCCGGCGAGCTGCCGTGCGCCCCGGACGACGAGCCGGACGTGCCGTCCCCGGTGCCGCCGGACGACCCTTGCGTGCCCGTGGTCGCGCCGTCGGCTGCTGCGTGGGCGGCACCAGCCGTGCTCGTGTCCGTCGCCTGGTGCGCGGCGGTGCATCCCGTCAGCCCGAGCAACGCCCCGACCAGCGCTCCCCACGCCAGGGTGCGAGCTGCCGACGGTCTCGCTGGACGACCCATGATCACGCGCCTCCGACACCACCGGCGACATACCTGCCCCAAAAGGACATTCGGGACAGGTCAACCCTAGGACGGCGGCGTGGGGCCGGAGGGCGGTCCCCCGGGTTTCACCCGGGTGCGAAGCGTCAGAGCGCCAGCTCGGCGGCGATGTGCCGGGCGATCTCGAGCGCCGCCGTCGCAGCGGGTGACGGTGCGTTCAGCACATGCACCTGGCGCGCGGTGCGCTGGATGACGAAGTCGTCCGCCAGGGTGCCGTCGCGCTCGACGGCCTGGGCGCGGACGCCGGCGGGAGCCGGGAGCAGGTCGTCCTCCCGGATGCCCGGGACGATGCGCGCGAGGCTCGCGGCGAACGCCTTCTTCGACAGGGAGCGCAGCACCTCGCGGGCGCCCGGGACGACGTTGTGCGCCGCCATCCGCCACGTCCCCGGCCAGGACAAGGCGTCCACGAGGTCGCCCGGCACCACGTCCCGCCAGGTGTAGCCCTCCCGGGCGAGGGCGAGCACCGCGTTGGGTCCCGCATGCACGCCGCCGTCCACACCGCGCGTCAGGTGGACGCCGAGGAAGGGGAAGCGGGGGTCCGGAACCGGGTAGATCAGGCCCTGGACCAGCGCGGCCGCCCGCGGCGCGAGGGCGAAGTACTCGCCGCGGAACGGCACGATCCGTGCCGAGGGGTCCACCTCGCACGCCCGTGCCACGCGGTCCGCCTGCAGGCCGGCGCAGGACACCAGCCCGTCCGCCTGCAGGTCCAGGCGGCCCGACCCGTCACCGTGAGCCGCACGCACCCGCACCCCGGCCGTGTCCTCCTGCGCCGCGACCAGCCCGGCGCCGAGGAGCACCTCGCCGCCCGCGGCGCGCACCTCGTCGGCGAGAGCGCGGCAGACCCCGACGTAGTCGACGATCCCCGTCGGCTCGACCCGCAGCGCCTCGACGCACGCGACGTGCGGCTCGAGCTCACGCGCCTGCGACGCGGTGACCAGCCGCGCGGCGACGCCGTTCGCAGCCCCTCGTTCCGCGAGCCTGTGCAGGCCGTCGACCTCGTCGTCCGTCGACGCGACCACGAGCTTGCCCGTCACGCGGACGTCCACCCGGTGCCGGGTGGCGAAGTCCACCATGCTGCGGGACCCGGCGACCGCCATCGTCGCCTTGAGGCTGCCCGGGGCGTAGTAGAGCCCGGAGTGGATGACGCCGGAGTTGCGGCCCGTCTGGTGGGTGGCGACCCGCCGCTCCTTGTCCAGCACGGTCACCCGGTGACCGTCCGCAGCCAGCCGTGCCGCGGTCGCCAGCCCGACGATCCCCGCGCCGACCACGACCACGTGTGCCATCTCGTCCATCTCCTCGGTGCACCGTGCCGATGCCGGTGTCGACGGCAGGATTCCACGGCCGGGGACCGGCGGCGGGGGCGCCGGCAGAGATCACCCGGCGGTGCCGTGCCGCCGCACGGGTGATGTGCCGGGTGATTACCGTCGCCCGTCCTGAATCGGGGCAGAAGGTGCAATAGCCTCGACTGGCCGTCGGGTGGTGGCGTGCGGTGATGGGGGTGCGCGATGGAGGGCTTGGGGGCTGACATCGGCGCCGTGGCGACCGTGCTGGTACCGGCGCACGACGAGGCCGCGGTGATCGGCCGGTGCCTCCGGGTGCTGCTCGAGGACGTGCCGCCCGGCCGGCTCAAGGTGCTGGTGGTGAGCAACGGCTCGTCCGACGGGACGGTCGCCGTGGCCCGGCGTGCCGCCGCGGAGCTCGGCCACGCCGTCGAGGCCCTCGAGCTGGCGCAGGCCGGGAAGATCGGCGCGCTCCGCGCGGGTCTCGCGGCCGTCGAGGTGTGGCCGGTGATCGTCCTGGACGCCGACTGCGAGCTGCCCGCGGCGACCGCCCAAGCGCTGGCCGATGCGCTGGCCACGGACGTCCCCACCGTCGCCTCGGCGCGCTTGACGGTGGCCGCGGGGGCCTCGTCGGGACTGGTCCGGCGGTTCTACCGGGTGTGGACGTCGCTGCCGTACGTGCGCGAGGGGATGGTCGGCTCCGGCGTCTTCGCCCTGAACGAGCCGGGCTGGCGACGCCTCGGCGACCTGCCCGACGTGACCAACGACGACGGGTGGGTGCGTCGGTCGTTCGCCCCGCACGAGCGCGTGCTGGTGCCGGAGCCGTTCGTCGCCCACGCGGCCCGGACCACCCGTGCACTGGTGTCGCGGCGGGCCCGCATCGTGAACGGCAACCGGGAGCTCGCGGTGCGGCTCGGCGCGGAGGACGGCCCGACCAACGCCGGCGGCCTGCGCGGTTCGGTGCGGAGCGGTCAGGTCGGCCTGGTCGATGCCGCGGCGTTCCTGCTCGTCACGGGCGCCAGCAGGTGCGTCGCGGCCGTGCGGCGGGCGCGCGGCGACCGGCGCTGGGGCACGGACCTCACCTCTCGGGTCGCCGCATGAGCGCCGGGACGCGCGGCCCTGTCCCTGGGCACGGTCGCCGTGAGGGGTTGCTCGGGGCGCTGCGACGGGTCGCCGACCCCGGGCTGCTGGTGCACCTGGCCAAGGTCGCGCGGTTCTACTCCTACGCGCACGTGCAGCCGCGGCGCCGGATCACGGCCGGCCCGGGGCTGCGGATGTCGCCCGTCGCGAGCCTGCGCAACGGCGAGCGCATCGTCCTCGGGAGCGACGTGCACGTGGGCGAGCGGTGCTTCCTGTGGGCCGGGGACTCGACCGGGCGGATCGTGCTGGGCGACAAGGTGCTGCTCGCGCCCGAGGTGTTCATCACGGCCAGCAACTACGGCCTGGCCCACGGGACGCCCGTGATGGACCAGCCGAAGCGCGAGGCCGACGTGGTGATCGGCTCCGACGTGTGGCTCGGCGCACGGGTGGTGGTGCTGCCCGGCGTGGCGATCGGCGACGGTGCCGTCGTCGGCGCCGCCTCGGTGGTGTCGCGCTCGTTGCCCGCCCACTGCATCGCGGTGGGCAGCCCGGCACGGGTGGTCGGCTGGCGGGACGGCTACGTGCCGACCGGCGACCCCGGGTCGGCGGTGGCACCGTGACCGCCGTGCCCGAGGTGTCGGTGGTCGTCGTGTCGCACGACGGTGCCGAGTGGCTCGACCGCTGCCTGCAGGCTCTGACCGGCGACGGCCGGCCGTCGGTCAGCGTCGAGACCGTGGTGGTCGACAGCGGCTCCGGTGCCGAGACGCTCGCCCTGCTGGAACGCTGGGCTGACCGGGTCGACGTGCTGGTCGCGGGGGAGAACGTCGGGTTCGCCCGTGGCTGCAACCTCGGGGTCGCACGGACGACCGGCCGGCGGGTGCTGCTGCTCAACCCCGACGCGGTCGTCCGTCCGGGGTGCGTCGACGCCCTGGTCCGGGCGCTCGACGAGCACCCGGAAGCGGGACTGGTGGGCGGCCGGACCGTCCGGCCGGACGGCTCGGTCGACCCGAGCTCGTGCTGGGGACGTCCGACGCTGTGGAGCTGGTTCTGCTTCGCCACCGGTCTCAGCTCGGCGCTGCGTGGCTCGCGGCTGTTCGACCCCGAGTCGCTGGGGCACTGGCAGCGGGACACCCCTCGTCGGGTCGACGTGGTCACCGGGTGCCTGCTCATCGCCGAGCGGACCACCTGGGACCTGCTGGGCGGCCTCGACGAGAGCTACTTCATGTACGGCGAGGACGCGGATCTGTCGCTGCGCGCCGCCGCCGCGGGGCTGCACCCCCGGATCACGCCCGACGCGGTGGCCCTGCACGCCGTCGGCGCGTCGTCCGGGGGCAACTCGTCGGCGACCAAGATGCGGCTGCTGTTCACCGGCAAGGCGACGCTCGCCCTGCGGCGGTGGTCACCGGTGCGCGCGCGGCTCGGCATCGGTCTGCTGCGGGCCGGGGTGGCGCTGCGGGCGCTCGGCGAGCGGGTCCGGCGGACGCCGTCACCGCGATGGGTCCCGCTGGTCAGCGACCCGAGCTGGACGAAGGGGTGGCCGGAGCAGCGGCCAGCGCTCGCCGCACCTCGGTGGTGATCAGGCTCATCGCGGTCTCGGCCGCCTCGGCGTCACCGGCCCGGACGGCAGCGGCGACCGCCTCGTGGGCCGCCAGTGCCTCCTCCTCGGGGTGCGGCGGCATCAGGCCGTGCTCGGTGCGGCCGCGGAGCACCTCGGCCACCACGTCGGTCAGCGCGGCGAACATCTCGTTGCCCGAGGCGCGCAGCAGGCGCGCGTGGAACTCGATGTCGAGCTCCATGAACTCCGCGAGCCGACCCTCCTCGCCGAGGCGGCGCATCCGCGCGGTGAGCGCCACCAGCTCGTCGCCCTCCTGACGGCCGGCCGCGGCCGCGGCGCACGCGGCCGCGTGCGGCTCGACGGCGAGCCGGAGCTCGGTCAGGGAGCGCAGCTGGTCGGCGCGCTGGGGGCCGTCCAGCCGCCACCGGATCAGTCGCGGGTCGAAGACGTCCCACTCCTCGCGCGGGCGGACCACCAGGCCGACGCGCCGGCGTGAGGTGATCAGCCGCATCGACTCGAGCATGCGCATCGCCTCGCGCGCGACCGTCCGGGAGACGCCGAACCGCACGCAGATGCCGTCCAGCGTCAGCGCGGAGCCGACCGGGGTGATGCCGTCGACGATCTCGCGGCCGAGCGCGTCGAGCAGGCCGTCGTGCAGCACCGCGCCCATCGCCCGTCGTCCTCCCCCCGGTCTGGCGAGGGTAGCGCCCTGCAAGGCGCGTGGGACGGGACCGGTGGCCGGCTGCGCGGAGCGCCTGCAGGATGTGACGGGCGTCACGTCATTAAGTATGACCTTTGGGTAGCCAAAGGTGTCACCTTTGGGGGACAGTGTTCGCCGTCGACGTCGACGGGTGACGACGAGGTCAGGAGCGGGCAGTGGAAGAGCGTCAGCACGTGGTCGTGATGGGCGTGGCAGGGTCCGGCAAGACGACGGTCGCGCACCTCCTCGGCGAGCGGCTCGGCTGGGTGGTCGCCGAGGCGGACGAGTTCCACCCCGCGTCCAACGTCGCCAAGATGGCCGCCGGCCACCCCCTGACGGACGAGGACCGCTGGCCGTGGCTGGCGGCGATCGCCGCGTGGATCGGTGAGCAGGACGCGGCGGGCCGCTCGTCCGTCGTCACGTGCTCGGCCCTCAAGCGCGCCTATCGCGACGTGCTCGCCGCCGCGCCGGGACGGGTCCGGTTCCTGCACCTCGCGGGCTCGCCGGAGCTGATCGGCGACCGGATGACGCACCGGACGGGCCACTTCATGCCGACCACGTTGCTGCCCTCGCAGTTCGCCACGCTCGAGCCGCTCGAGCCCGACGAGGACGGCGTGACCGTCCCGGTGTCCGTCTCGCCGAACTCCGTCGTCGACGCCGCGCTCGTCGCGCTCGGCCTGCACCCGTCCGGCGAGCACCCGTCCGGGGAGCAGCCCTCCGGCACACCCTCCGAATCCACCGCAGCACCAGAACAGACAAAGGAGTCTTGATGTCGTCCCTGCTCCTCGCGGCGCCGACCACAACGGCCGGCACCCCGCAGCTCATCGTGGCAGCCGTCATCGGCATCGCCGCGATCATCCTGCTCATCGTGTGGCTGAAGCTGCACCCGTTCCTGTCGCTGACGGTGGGCGCCGGCCTGATGGCCGTCATCGCCGGCGTCCCGTACCTCAAGGCCTTCAACAGCTTCAGCACCGGGCTCGGCTCGACGGTGGCGAGCGTCGGCGTGCTGATCGCGCTGGGTGCCGCCATCGGCACGCTGCTGGTGCGCTCGGGCGGTGCCGACGAGATCGTCGACACGGTCCTGGCCAAGACGCCGCTGCAGCGGCTGCCGTGGGCGCTGGCGCTGGTCGCCTTCATCATCGGCATCCCGCTGTTCTTCGAGGTCGGCGTGGTGCTGCTGATCCCCGTCGTGATGGTGGCCGCCCGCCGGGCCAAGGTGCCGCTGATCCTGCTCGGCATCCCCGCGCTGGCCGGCCTGTCCGCGCTGCACGGCCTGATCCCGCCGCACCCCGGGCCGCTGATCGCCATCGCGGCGCTCAAGGCGAACCTCGGCCTGACCCTGGGCCTCGGCCTGCTCGTCGCCCTGCCCACCGTCGCCATCTCCGGTCCGCTGCTGGCCCGCTACATGGCCCGCTGGGTCCCCATCGAGGCGCCGGCGCTGCTCGGCGAGGCCAGCCACGACCCCAACCAGCGCCGGCCGCGCTTCGGCGTCGCGCTCCTCGTCGTGCTGCTGCCCGTGGTCCTCATGCTGCTCGCGACGCTGGCCGAGACGATGGGCTTCGCCAAGTCGGGCATCGGGCAGGCGCTGACGTTCGTCGGCACCCCGCTGATCGCGCTGCTCATCACGACGCTGCTCGCGCTCGTGCTGCTCGGCACGGCCCTCGGCACCGGCCGCGACAAGGTGTCCGCGATCGTCGGCTCCTCGTTCGGGCCGATCGCCGGGATCCTGCTCATCGTGGGTGCCGGTGGCGGCTTCAAGCAGACGCTGGTGGACACCGGGGTCGGCAACGTGATCGCGTCCGGCCTGGCGAAGTCGGCCCTGTCCCCGCTGCTGGCGGCGTGGCTGGTCGCGGTGCTGATCCGCATCGCCACCGGCTCGGCCACCGTGGCGACCATCACGGCGTCCGGCATCGTCGCGCCGCTGGCGTCCGGTCTGCCGGCGACGCACGTCGCCCTGATGGTGCTGGCCGTCGGCGCGGGCTCGGTGTTCCTGTCCCACGTGAACGACGCCGGGTTCTGGCTGGTCAAGGAGTACTTCGGGATGACCGTGGGGCAGACCTTCAAGACGTGGGCGCTGATGGAGTGCGTCCTGTCGGTGGTCGCGCTCGCGTTCATCATGCTGCTGAGCCTGGTGGTCTAGCGCGGCGACCTCTGCCCGGCAGCCCCGGGCGCAGGCAGGAGTGTTACGTGGTGCCCCGGACCAGGTCTCGGTCCGGGGCACCACGCCGTCCGGGCCCCATGTCGTCCCCACGTCGTGCGGACCCCGGGGCGTCGGGGTCGCGATGCCGCCGCGCGCCGGGGGCATGTCGGTGATGCTTCGTAGACTTGTCCCATCCCCGGGTCCGGCAACGGATCCGGCCTGTCGTGCTGCCCGCGTCCGGGTGGCGCGGTGCCGATCGCCCGGCCTGCGAACCGGGTGCCGTCCCGCTGCGGAGGACCGATGGACCTGACCGGACTGCTGCCTGCGCTGCTCGCCGACCCGGCAGCCGCCGAGGCCGTGCAGCAGGTGCGTGCCCGCGGCGAGCTGGACGTGGTCAGCCCGGCCGGCGTGCGGCCGCCCCTGCTCGCGGCGATGGCCGGGGCTCGTCCGACGGGTTCGCCGGTGGTGGCGGCGGGCCGGCCCCTCGTCGTCGTCACCGCCACCGGCAGGGACGCCGACGAGCTGGCCGGCGCGCTGCGCTGCTACCTGCCGGACGACGACGTGGCGGTGCTGCCGGCCTGGGAGACGCTGCCGCACGAGCGGCTGTCGCCCCGCAGCGACACGGTGGCCCGCCGCCTGGCGGTGTTCCGGCGGCTGGCGCACCCTGGCGAGCCGGGGCCGGCCGGACCGGTGCGGGTGCTGGTGGTGCCGGTGCGGGCGCTGCTGCAGCCGGTGGTGGACGGGCTCGGCGAGCTGGTCCCCGTGCAGCTCGCCGTGGGGGACCGGGTGGACCTCGACCAGCTGGCGCAGGGGCTGGTCGACGCGGCGTACACCCGGGTGGACATGGTGGAGCGCCGCGGCGAGTTCGCGGTGCGTGGCGGCATCGTCGACGTGTTCCCGCCCACCGAGGACCACCCGCTGCGCCTCGAGCTGTGGGGTGACCAGGTCGAGGAGATCCGCTGGTTCTCCGTCGCCGACCAGCGCAGCCTCGAGGTGGCGGACCGCGGCCTGTGGGCGCCGCCGTGCCGGGAGATCCTGCTGACGGACGCGGTCCGCGAGCGGGCCGCCGCGCTCGTCGAGCAGCTGCCGGGCGCGGTCGACATGCTCGACCGCCTGGCGCAGGGCATCGCCGTGGAGGGCATGGAGTCGCTCGCGCCCGTGCTGGTCGACCGGATGGTGCCGGTGCTGGACCTGGTGCCCGACGACGCCCTGCTGGTGGTCGCGGACCCCGAGCGGGTGCGGCGCCGGGCGCACGACCTCGTGGCGACCACGCAGGAGTTCCTCGCGGCGGCCTGGACCGGCGCGGCGGCCGGTGGCGCGACCCCGCTGGACCTCTCGGCGGCGTCGTTCCACTCGTTCGCCGAGGTGCGCGGGCTCTCGGCGGTGCGCGGGCTGGGCTGGTGGACCCTGTCGTCGTTCTCGCTCGAGGTGGCGGCCGTTCCGGCGGGTGCGGACGGCGAGCACGACGACGCGGCCGACGACGGCCCGGCGGTCTCGTCGGACGCGACCACCCTGCTCGTCGCCGCCCGGGACGTGGAGCACTACCGCGGGGACGTCGCCCGCGCGATCACCGACCTGCACGCCCACCAGCAGGACGGTTGGCGGATGGTGCTGACCACCGAGGGGCACGGTTCGGCCCAGCGGATGGTGGAGCAGCTGCGCTCGGCGGACGTCCCTGCCCGGCTGGTGTCCGGCGTGCCCGACGAGCTGGACCCCGGCGTGGTGCTCGTCGTGCCCGCGCCCGCGGGCCCCGGGTTCGCGTCCGAGCAGCTGCGCCTGGCGCTCTTCAGCGAGTCCGACCTCACCGGCCGTGCCGGGACGTCCACCCGCGACATGCGCCGCATGCCCAGCCGCCGGCGCAACGTGGTCGACCCGCTGCAGCTGCGCCCCGGCGACTTCGTCGTGCACGAGCAGCACGGTGTCGGCCGGTTCGTCGAGCTGGTGCAGCGGACCGTCGGCACCGGTCCGACGGCCGCGACCCGCGAGTACCTGGTCATCGAGTACGCGTCCGCCAAGCGCGGGCAGCCGGGCGACCGGCTCTACGTGCCGACCGACCAGCTGGACCAGGTGACCCGCTACGTCGGTGGCGAGTCACCGACCCTCAACCGGATGGGCGGCGCGGACTGGGCCAAGACCAAGGGCCGGGCCAAGAAGGCCATCAAGGAGATCGCCGCCGAGCTGATCCGGCTCTACTCCGCCCGCATGGCGACGCCCGGCTACGCCTTCGGGCCGGACACCCCGTGGCAGCGCGAGCTCGAGGACGCGTTCGCCTACGTCGAGACGCCGGACCAGCTCGCCACCATCGACGAGGTCAAGGCGGACATGGAGAAGTCGGTCCCGATGGACCGGCTGATCTGCGGCGACGTCGGCTACGGCAAGACGGAGATCGCCATCCGTGCGGCCTTCAAGGCCGTGCAGGACGGCAAGCAGGTCGCGGTGCTGGTGCCGACCACGCTGCTGGTCTCCCAGCACCTGGAGACGTTCTCCGAGCGGTACGCGCCGTTCCCGGTGACGGTGAAGGCGCTGTCGCGGTTCGAGACGGCGTCGGAGTCGAAGGAGGTGCTCGACGGGCTGGCCGACGGCAGCGTCGACGTGGTGATCGGCACGCACCGGCTGCTGTCCGGCGGGGTCCGGTTCAAGGACCTCGGGCTCGTGATCGTCGACGAGGAGCAGCGGTTCGGCGTCGAGCACAAGGAGACGCTGAAGGCGCTGCGCACCGACGTGGACGTGCTGTCGATGAGCGCCACGCCCATCCCGCGCACGCTCGAGATGGCGGTCACCGGGATCCGCGAGATGTCGACGTTGGCCACCCCGCCCGAGGAGCGGCACCCGGTGCTCACCTTCGTCGGCGCGTACGACGAGAAGCAGATCACCGCCGCGATCAGGCGCGAGCTGCTGCGCGAGGGCCAGGTGTTCTACATCCACAACAAGGTGGAGTCGATCGAGCGGGCCGCCCAGCGCCTGTCCGAGCTGGTGCCGGAGGCCCGGATCGCCGTGGCCCACGGCAAGATGCACGAGAAGCAGCTGGAGCAGGTGATCCTCGACTTCTGGGAGAAGAGGTTCGACGTGCTGGTCTGCACGACGATCGTCGAGACCGGCCTGGACATCTCCAACGCCAACACGCTGATCCTCGAGCGCGCGGACCGGCTGGGCCTGTCCCAGCTGCACCAGCTGCGCGGCCGCGTCGGCCGGGGTCGGGAGCGGGCCTACGCCTACTTCCTCTACCCGCCGGAGGCTCCCCTCACCGAGACGGCACACGACCGGCTCGCCACGATCGCCGCGAACACCGATCTCGGTGCCGGCATGGCGGTCGCGATGAAGGACCTGGAGATCCGCGGTGCGGGCAACCTGCTCGGTGGCGAGCAGTCGGGCCACATCGAGGGCGTCGGCTTCGACCTGTACGTGCGGATGGTGGGGGAGGCCGTCGCGGCGTTCCGCGGCGACCAGCCGGAGGAGCAGCCGGACGTCACGCTCGAGCTGCCGGTGGACGCGCACATCCCGCACGACTACATCGCGCACGAGCGGCTTCGGCTCGAGGCGTACCAGAAGATCGCCGCGGCCACGGACAAGGCGGGACTCGAGGCGGTCCGCGCGGAGCTGCTGGACCGGTACGGCCTGGTCCCCGCCGCGGTGGACAACCTGTTCGAGGTGGCGGCGTTCCGGCAGCACGCGCGTGCCGCCGGGCTGACGGACATCACGGCGCAGGGCCGGTACGTGCGGTTCGCGCCCGTCGAGCTCGCCGAGTCCGGCCAGCTGCGGGCCAAGCGGCTGTACCCCGGCACGGTGCTGAAGCCGGCGGTGCGCACCATCCTGGTGCCGTTCCCGACGACCGCCCGGGTGGGTGGCAAGCCGCTGCACGGTGCGGCGCTGCTCGAGTGGGCGCGGACCGTGGTCGACGCGGTGGTCCGCGGCGACGTGTCGGCGGCGGCGGGCGTCGGGACGGCCGCGCGCTGACGCCGGCGGCGGGGGCGACCGCGTGCCGACCGGGCGCACGGGACCGTCAGCAGGACCGCCTACGATGTCGCCCGGACCAGCGGTCGATGCTCGAGGAGGACCTGTGAGGCTGCAGCGCGACGCGAGGACGGGGCTGCGCCGGGCGGTCGGCACGGTGGGATCGCTGGTGCTGATGACCGGGGTCCTGGCGGGCTGCGCCGACGGCGCCCGGCCGGGGACGGCCGCCGTGGTGGACGGACGCACGATCCCGGCCTCCGAGGTGTCGGACGCGCTGAGCCAGCTCGGCCCGCTGTTCAACGGTGCGACGCCGCAGCTGGTGCTGCAGGTGCTGATCGACGAGCCGACGCTGACGCAGCTCGCCTCGGACAAGGGCGTCGGCATCAACGACGCCGAGGCGACCCAGTTCCTCGCCCAGTCGTTCCAGGGTGCGGGCGTAGCAGCGCCGACCCACTACTCGACAGGCGCGATGGCGATCGCGCGGTACCAGCTCGCCGCCAACAACGTGCAGGGCCTGTCCGACTCCGCGTCCGCGGTCGCGGACCTGCAGAAGCGCCTGGCGGCGCTCAAGGTGACCGTCAACCCGCGCTACGGCACGTTCGACCCGACGGCGGCCGGCGTCGCCGCGCCGACGGCCTCGCCGTGGATCGTCACGCAGGGTGCCCAAGCCACCCCCGCACCCGGCGACTCCGCGGCGCCGACCCCGCAGCCGTCGGCCAGCGCCACCCCGTGACCGACCGCACCTGCTGACCACCTCCTCGTGACCACCGCACCGGACGGCGAGCCGGCAGCCGCACGCGATGCGCTGCGCGAGCTCGTCGCGGTGATGGACCGCCTCCGCTCACCCGGCGGCTGCCCGTGGGACGCGGCGCAGACGCACACCTCGCTGCTGCCCTACCTGCTCGAGGAGTCGCACGAGCTGGCCGAGGCCGTCGAGGGGGACGATCGCGCCGGGCTGCGTGAGGAGCTCGGCGACGTGCTGCTGCAGGTGGTGTTCCACGCGCGGATCGCGACCGAGCACCCCGACGACCCCTTCGACGTCGACGACGTCGCGCGGGACCTGGTCGCCAAGCTGGTGCGCCGGCACCCGCACGTGTTCGCCGACGCCGAGGTCGCCTCGATGGGCGCGCTGCACACCCAGTGGGACCGCATCAAGCGGGCCGAGAAGCAGGACCGCGGCTCGGCGCTCGACGGCGTGCCCGCGTCCCTGCCGGCCCTCGCCCGGGCGCAGAAGATCGCCTCGCGGGCCGCCCGGGCAGGCCTGGACGCACCGGTGCCGGCGGACGACGAGCTCGGCGCGCAGCTGCTGGAGCTGGTGCGGCGGGCCCACGCCCAGGGCGTGGATGCCGAGGGTGCGCTGCGCCGTGCCGCGGCGGCGTGGGAGAGCGCGCTCCGCGACGTCGAGGCCACCGCGACGGCATCCGGCGAGGAGGCCGGCACCACACCCGACAACGCGCGCACTCCGGACGTGCCGAGCTGATGACGTGCCTCGTCACTGCGCTGACCTGGGCCTTTGGTCCAGTGCTGCGTCGTGGCGTGGTGAGGACCATGGGACGGCCTGTTGCTGCAGGCCACAGCCAGAGGAGTGATCGATGCTGATCGGGATCCCGACGGAGTCTCGACCCGGGGAACGGCTGGTGGCCGGCACGCCACGTACCGTCGCGGGCCTGGTGAAGCTGGGCTACGACGTGGTGGTGCAGGCCGGGGCGGGTGCGGCGGCGAGCATCCCGGACGAGGCGTACGTGGCGGCGGGCGCGAGCGTGGCCGACGCGGAGGCCGTCTGGGCGGCCGACGTGGTGACCGCCGTCAACACGCCCTCCGACGCCGAGCTGGCCGGGCTGCGGTCCGGGCAGGTGCTCGTGGCCAGCCTCGCCCCCGCGCTGCACCCCGAGCTGGTGCAGACCTTGTCCGCGCGGGGCGTCACGGCGCTGGCGCTGGACGCGGTCCCGCGGATCAGCCGGGCGCAGGCGCTCGACGTGCTGTCCACCATGTCCAACGTCGCGGGCTACCGGGCCGTGATCGAGGCGGCCGCCGAGTACGGCGGCATGTTCACCGGTCAGGTGACCGCCGCCGGCAAGACGGCACCGGCCACCGTGTTCATCATCGGCGGCGGCGTCGCCGGGCTCGCGGCCATCGGGGCCGCGGCGTCGCTCGGCGCCCAGGTGCGGGCGTTCGACGTGCGGCCCGAGGCCGGTGAGCAGATCGAGTCCCTCGGCGCGACCTTCGTCCAGGCGTCGGCCGCCGCCCAGCAGGAGCGGTCGGCCACCGGCTACGCCGCGGCGCTGACCGAGGACCAGGAGAAGGCGACCTTGGCGCTGTACGCCGCGGAGACGGCGCGGGCAGACATCGTCATCACGACCGCGCTCGTCCGGGGTCAGGCGCCGCGCACCATCACCGCGGAGATGGTCGCTGCGATGCGACCCGGATCGGTGATCGTCGACCTGGCCGCCTCCGGCGGCGGCAACTGCGAGCTGACGGTGCCGGGGGAGCGGGTGGTCACCGACAACGGCGTGGTCATCCTCGGCTACACGGACCTGACCAGCCGGATGCCGCAGCACACGTCGCAGCTGTTCGGCACCAACGTCGTCAACCTGATGGCCCTGCTGACCCCGGGCAAGGACGGGCAGCTGGTGCTCGACCTCGACGACCCGGTGCAGCGCGGCATGACGGTGACGCGGGACGGCGAGGTCCTCTGGCCACCACCGCCTGTGCAGGTCTCGGCGGCTCCCGCGGCGGCGCCGGCAGCGACCGACGAGCGCACCCCCGAGCAGCGCGCCGCCGAGGCGGCCGCCAAGAAGGCCGCCGCATCGCGACGCAGCCTCACGCTGATGGTCACGGCGGGTGCCGTGCTGGCGATCGCCCTGGCGTTCACCGACGTCGCGTTCCTCGCGACGTTCACGGTGTTCGTGCTGGCCGTGTTCGTGGGCTACTACGTCATCAGCAACGTCAGCCACTCGCTGCACACCCCGCTGATGTCCCAGACCAACGCGATCTCCGGGATCATCCTGGTCGGCTCGCTGCTGCAGATCGGCTCGGCGGACACCCTGGTCACGGTCCTGGCCGTGGTCTCGGCGGCCATCGCGAGCATCAACGTCTTCGGAGGCTTCCTGGTCACGTACCGGATGCTCGGCATGTTCCGGAAGGGTGCGTGACCGTCGTGAGTCTCACCACGGTGGCCCAGGCCGCCTACCTCGTGGCGGCCGTCCTGTTCATCCTGTCGCTGGCCGGCCTGTCCAAGCAGGAGACCGCCCGCCGCGGCAACGTCCTCGGCATGGTCGGCATGGGCGTCGCGCTCGTCGCCACCATCGTCCTGTCCCTCAAGGACTCGGTGCGGTCTCCGTGGGTGACGGCGCTGCTCATCGCGCTGGTGCTGGTGGTCGGTGCCGTGATCGGCACGTGGCGCGCCCGCACGGTCGAGATGACGCAGATGCCCGAGCTGATCGCGATGCTGCACAGCTTCGTCGGCGCCGCGGCCGTCATCATCGGCTACAACTCGTACCTCACCGAGAAGGCCGGTGGCGCGCACCTCGTCGAGGTGTTCCTCGGGGTGCTGATCGGTGCGGTGACGTTCACCGGCTCGATCATCGCGTTCCTCAAGCTGTCGGCGCGGATCAAGTCGAACCCGCTCACCCTGCCGGGCCGCAACCTGCTGAACCTCGGCGCGCTGGTGGTGTCGTTCGCGCTGATGGGCTGGTTCGTCGCGGCGCCGTCGATCTGGCCGCTGGCGATCATGACGGTCATCGCCCTGGCGCTGGGCCTGCACCTGGTCGCGGCGATCGGCGGCGGCGACATGCCGGTGGTCGTCTCGATGCTGAACTCGTACTCCGGGTGGGCCGCGGCCGCCGCCGGCTTCATGCTCGGCAACGACCTGCTGATCGTCACCGGCTCCCTCGTCGGGTCCTCCGGTGCGATCCTCTCCTACCTGATGTGCAAGGCGATGAACCGGTCGTTCATCTCGGTGATCCTCGGCGGGTTCGGTGCCGAGGGGGGCAAGGTCAGCGCCGCTGCGGTCGGCGGTGAGCACCGCGAGGTCAGCGCAGCCGAGGCCGCCGAGCTGCTGTCGTCGGCCCGCTCGGTCATCGTCACCCCCGGCTACGGCATGGCCGTCGCCAAGGCGCAGTACCCGGTGGCGGAGCTGGTGACCCGGCTGCGGGAGAAGGGCGTCACCGTCCGGTTCGGGGTGCACCCGGTCGCCGGCCGCCTGCCCGGGCACATGAACGTGCTGCTCGCCGAGGCGAAGGTGCCGTACGACATCGTCCTTGAGATGGACGAGATCAACGACGACTTCAAGGACACCGACGTCGTCCTGGTGATCGGCGCCAACGACACCGTGAACCCCGCCGCGCTGGAGGACCCGGGCTCGCCGATCGCCGGCATGCCGGTGCTGCACGTGTGGGAGGCGCACCAGGTGATCGTCTTCAAGAGGTCGATGGCCACCGGCTACGCCGGGGTCCCGAACCCCCTCTTCTACCGGGAGAACACCGCGATGCTTTTCGGCGACGCCAAGACCCAGGTCGAGGCCATCCTCGCTGCTCTCTGAGGGCCTTTCGGCCCAAGGTCCTGGCGCTGCCCGAGGCCTCCCGCACTAGGGTGGTTTCGCAAACCCACCATCTGTCCGAAGGAGCACCCATGGCCACCATCGAGGCCGTCGGCGCCCGCGAGATCCTCGACTCGCGCGGCAACCCCACCGTGGAGGTCGAGGTCGCCCTCGACGACGGCACCCTGGCTCGTGCGGGCGTCCCGTCGGGCGCCTCCACCGGCGCCTTCGAGGCCGTGGAGCGTCGTGACGACGACAAGGGCCGGTACCTCGGCAAGGGCGTGACCGGCGCGGTCCAGTCCGTGATCGACGAGATCGCCCCGGAGCTCATCGGCTACGAGGCGACCGAGCAGCGCCTGGTCGACCAGGCCCTGATCGACCTGGACGGCACGCCCAACAAGGGCAAGCTCGGCGCCAACGCCATCCTCGGCGTGTCCATCGCCGTCGCCAAGGCCGCGGCCGACTCGGCCGACCTGCCGCTGTTCCGCTACCTCGGTGGCCCGAACGCGCACGTGCTGCCCGTCCCGATGATGAACATCCTCAACGGTGGGTCGCACGCCGACTCCAACGTGGACATCCAGGAGTTCATGGTCGCGCCGTTCGGCCTGCCGACGTACAAGGAGGCGCTGCGTGCCGGCGCCGAGGTGTACCACTCCCTCAAGAGCGTGCTGAAGAGCAAGGGCCTGTCCACGGGCCTCGGCGACGAGGGCGGCTTCGCCCCCAACCTGCCGAGCAACCGTGACGCGCTCGACCTCATCGTCGTCGCGATCGAGAAGGCCGGCTACGTGCCGGGCAAGGACGTCGGCCTCGCGCTGGACGTCGCGGCCACCGAGTTCTTCTCGGAGGACAAGTACGCGTTCGAGGGCCAGAAGCTGCAGTCGGCCGCGATGATCGAGTACTACGAGAAGCTCGTCGCGGACTACCCGCTGGTCTCCATCGAGGACCCGCTGTCCGAGGACGACTGGGAGGGCTGGGGCGCCCTCATGGAGCGCATCGGCTCCCGCGTCCAGGTCGTCGGCGACGACCTGTTCGTCACCAACCCGGAGCGCCTGGCCAAGGGCATCAAGCTGCGTTCGGCCAACGCCCTCCTGGTGAAGCTGAACCAGATCGGCACCGTGACCGAGACGCTCGACGCGATCGAGCTGGCGCAGCGCAACGGCTTCCGCACGATGACCTCGCACCGCTCCGGCGAGACCGAGGACACCACCATCGCGGACCTGTCCGTCGCGTCGAACGCCGGCCAGATCAAGACCGGTGCGCCGGCCCGTGGCGAGCGCATCAACAAGTACAACCAGCTGCTCCGCATCGAGGAGGAGCTGGACGACGCCGGCACCTACGCCGGTGCGTCCGCCTTCCCGCGCTTCCAGCGCTGAGGCGTCCCGCAGCTCAGCACCATCCCGAGGGCCGGTGACCGTCAGGTCGCCGGCCCTCGGCGCGTCCGGGTTCGGACACGTGCGGACACCTGCACGAGCTCGGCGTCGACCACACGCTCCTGCTACGACGACGGTGTGGGCGCGGCCGCGTGGTCCGCCGTCCGCCGCGCCCGGACACGGCGGAGCGGCACCGGGTACCCGGGGTTGGCGACGTGCCGGGGCACAATCGAGCACATGCCGTCCGCCCGTCGTCCTGCCGCGCCCGGCGCGCGCTCGGCGGGCACACCCCGGGTGGCCGAGCGCGCGGCGTCGGGCGTCACGCCGCGCACCACCCCACCACGGACGGGAGCCCCGCCGCGGACCACCGCGCCGCGCACCAGCCCGCCGCGCGCGTCCCGTCGTCCGGCTGCGGCCCGGGCGTCGACCCGGCCGTCGTCCATCACCCCGCCTCGCGGCACCCCGCGTGCCGAGGTGGTCCAGCAGCGGCTCCCGCGGATGCTGACGGTGCGCGCCATGGTGCTGGGCCTGGTGCTGCTGCTCGCGTTCGTGCTCGTGTACCCGACGCTGCACTCCTACCTGGAGCAGCAGACGCAGCTGGCGCAGCTGCGCGCCCAGGTGGCGGCGGCGCAGCAGCACAACTCCGACCTGCAGGCGGACCTCAAGCGCTGGGACGACCCGGCGTACGTCAAAGCGCAGGCGCGGGAACGGCTCAACTTCGTGATGCCGGGCGAGACGGCCTTCCGGGTGGTGGACCCGCAGACCGTGCCGGACACGGCGCCGAACGCGCCGAAGACGGGTGCGAGCGACGGGTCCGGCGCGGTCGGCTCCACGCAGCCGTGGTACCTGGACGTGTGGCAGTCGGTCCGGGCGGCGGGTGCGGCCGCGGCGCCGACGACCAAGGCGACGTCGGGAGCGACCTCCGCGCCGACCGGTTCGCCCACCGCGGCGCCCACGGGCGCAGCGAAGCCCTGAGACCTCGCCCGGTCCGAGCGGTGCGGAGCAGCCGGTAGCGCCCGACGGGTGCTCGGCCGACGGACGGCACGGCCGGCCGACCCTGGTCAGGGACAATGGAGGTCCCCTCGCGACAGGACGCCTTCCCGATGACCGAGCAGCACGTGCCGCCGTACCCCGCCGTCGACCCACGTGACCTCGCCGTGGTGACGGAGCAGCTGGGCCGGCCCGCCCGCGGCGTCGTGCGGATCGCCGCGCGCTGCGTCTGCGGGCGCCCGACGGTGGTGCAGACGGCGCCGCGGCTGGACGACGGCACCCCCTTCCCGACGACGTACTACCTGACCAACCCGCAGGCGGTCGCGGCGGTGAGCACGCTCGAGGCGACGGGTCTGATGAAGGAGCTGACGGCACGGCTCGCGGTCGACGAGGAGCTGGCGGCCGGGCATCGTCGGGCGCACGAGGCGTACCTCGCCGACCGGGAGGCGCTGGGCCACGTGCCCGAGATCGCGGGGATCTCCGCCGGGGGGATGCCGACGCGGGTGAAGTGCCTGCACGTGCTCGTCGGCCACGCGCTCGCCGCCGGTACCGGCGTGAACCCGGTCGGTGACGAGGTGCTCGCCCTGATCAGGGACACGTGGCGGCCCGACAGGTGCACGTGCTGAGCCGCTGAGGGCAGGCCGGACGGCCCGGTCGGTGTCTGGGGTGGATGGCACGATGTGCCGGTGACACGCGTGGCAGCCATCGACTGCGGGACGAACACCATCCGGCTCCTGGTGGCCGACCTCGACATGGCGGCGGGCACGCTGACCGAGGTGGTCCGGCTGGCCGAGATCGTGCGGCTCGGCCAGGGCGTCGACCGGACCGGTGAGCTGGCGCCCGAGGCGCTCGCCCGGACGCTGGACATGACGGCGCGCTACGCCGCCACCTGCCGTGAGCACGGGGTCGAGGCGGTGCGGTTCGTCGCGACGTCGGCGACGCGGGACGCCCGCAACCGCGACGAGTTCGTCTCGGGGGTGCGCGGCGCGCTGGGCGTCGACCCCGAGGTGGTGACCGGCCACGAAGAGGCCGCCCTCTCGTTCCGTGGGGCGACAGGTGTGATCGCCGCGACGCATCCGGGCCCCTTCCTCGTCGTCGACCTCGGCGGCGGCTCGACGGAGCTGGTGCTCGGCAGCCGCGAGCCCGAGGCGGCGGTCTCGATGGACATCGGGTCCGTGCGGCTGACCGAGCGGCACCTGCGGTCCGACCCGCCCACCGCCGAGGAGATCGCCGCGGCACGCGCCGACGTGTCCGCGGCGCTGGACGAGGCGGAGAAGACGGTGCCCCTGGGCCGGGCCGTCACGCTGGTGGGTCTGGCGGGGTCGGTGACGTCGGTGACGGCGCACACGCTCGGCCTGCCGCGGTACGACCGGACCGCCATCGACGGGGCGGTGCTGGACGTCCGCACCGTCGAGGCGGCCTGCGACGACCTGCTGCACCGCAGCCGCGCGGAGCGCAGCGCGCTCGGCTTCATGCACCCGGGACGGGTCGACGTGATCGGCGCCGGGGCCCTCATCTGGTCCGAGGTGATCGCCCGGGTGCAGGCGGAGGTGGCTCGCAACGGCCGCCAGCTCACCGAGGTGGTCACCAGCGAGCACGACATCCTCGACGGCATCGCCTGGAGCATCGCCGGCTGACGGCGTCGTGCCCCGCAGGGGAGGCCGCGTCCGTTCGCCACGTTGTGCCTAGGCTGGAGCTTCACCGACCCCGGGATGAGACGTGACCACCGAGATCTGGACAGACATCGCCCTGGTCCTCCTGTTCATCGGCATCGGAGGGCTGTTCTCCGGCACGGAGCTCGCGCTGGTGTCCCTGCGCGAGAGCCAGCTGGTGCAGCTGGACAAGCAGGGCGGCCGCGGCGCCCGCGTCGCACGGGTGGCGCGCAACCCCAACCGGTTCCTCGCGGCGGTGCAGATCGGCGTCACGGTGGCCGGCTTCTTCTCGGCGGCGTTCGGCGCGTCGACGCTGGCGCCGCACGTCTCGCCTGTGCTGGTTCGCTGGGGGCTGTCCCAGGGTGCCGCGGACACGGTGGGGCTGATCGCGCTGACCCTGGTGATCGCGTACCTGTCCCTGGTGCTCGGCGAGCTGGTGCCGAAGCGGCTGGCGATGCAGCGGCCGGCGAAGGTCGCCACCGCGGTGGGCTCGGCGGTCGACCGCCTCGCGTGGGTGATGACACCGGTGATCTGGCTGCTGTCCGTGTCCACCAACGGTGTGGTGCGACTGCTCGGCCAGGACCCGAGGGCCAAGGGCGAGGCGGTGACGGACGAGGAGCTGCGCGACCTCGTCGCCACGCACCCGGACCTGCCCGAGGACGAGCGCCGGCTGATCGACGACGTGTTCGACGCGGGTGACCGGCTGCTGGTCGAGGCGATGCGTCCGCGCGGCGAGGTGCGGTTCCTGTCCGCCGCGCAGTCGGCCGTCGACGCGGCGGCGGAGGTGCGGCAGCTGCCCTACTCCCGCTACCCGGTCACGGGGACCGACTTCGACGACGTGGTCGGCTTCGTGCACGTGCGGGACCTGCTCGCGGCCGTGGCGGACCTCGCGGTGGACCTGGGCGACGGGGTGCGTGACGAGCCGGAGGCCACCGTCGGCGACGTCGCCCGGCCCATCCCGTCGCTGCCCGGCACCAACAAGGTGCTGCCGACCCTGTCCAGCATGCGTCGGACGGGTACCCACATCGCCCTGGTCGTGGACGAGTACGGCGGCACGGACGGCATCGTCACCCTGGAGGACCTGCTCGAGGAGCTGGTCGGCGACATCGTCGACGAGCACGACGTGAAGCCGGAGACGAGCGGCACGGGGTCCGACGTGGACGCGCGGCTGACCCTCGAGGAGTTCGCCGACCGGACCGGCGTGCTGCTGCACGACGGTCCGTACGAGACGGTCGCGGGCTACGTGCTGTCGCGGCTCGGCCGCATGGCGGCGATCGGCGACCGCGTGCCGGTGGAGACGGTGCGCTCGGGGCTGACCAACGCCACGCTGCAGGTCACCGCGGTGGACGGGCACCGCGTGGCGGCCGTGCGGCTCGACCCGGAGGGTGATCCCACCGTGCTGCAGGGCCGGGTGTCGGGCTCCGCCGCCGACCGCGACCAGCCGCCGGCGACCGACTGACCCGCTAGGCCGTCACGGCCGCGTCGACGGCCTCGGTCAGCCGGCGTGCGATGTCCTGGACCACGCCGAGGGTGTTGATCACCGAGGTGCGCAGGGCGCGTTCCGGTCGCACCAGGGCGTCCACGCGCCGGGCGACGTGCAGGTCGCGCAGCGGACGGAGCACAACGCCGGGCCGGACCGGTGCGGTGTAGCGGGGCATCAGCGCGATGCCGCCTCCGGCTGCGACGACGGCGGCCGCGACGGTGAAGTCGTTGATCCGGTGGCGGAGCTGCGCCGGCCGGCCCGCGGCGGCGGCGATCGCCTCGAGGGACCCGAGCAGCGGGTAGCCGCTCTGCACGGCGATCCACGGCTCGCCGCCGACGTCCGCCACCGACAGGTCGGCTCGGCCGGCGAGCGGATGTCCCACCGGGAGGGCGACGTCGAGGGGCTCGTGCAGCAGCGGGGTCACCGACGTACCGGCCGGCCACGGTGGGCCGTGGTCGGGCCGGTGCGCGATGACGATGTCGTGGTCCGCGGTGAGAGCGGAGAAACGGGCCTGCTCCACGTCCTGGTCGGCGAGCTCGAGGACGGCGTCCCCGCCGGCCTGGAGCAGTCGCGGGAACAAGGTGGCGGCAGCGCTGTGGAAGGCCGCGACCCGCACGGTGCCGCAGGGGTCGGTCAGGTGCCCGTCGACGGCGCGCTCGGCGCGGGCCAGGGCGGTGGCCACGTCGGCCGCAGCGGTCGCGAGGGCGTGGCCCGCGTCCGTCAGGACGAGCGTGCGCCCCCGCCGTTCGGTCAACGGAACGGGCGTGCTGCGCTGCAGCGCGGCCAGCTGCTGGGACACGGCCGACGGGGTGACGAACAGCGCTGCGGCGACCGCCGTCACGCTGCCGCGGTCGCCGAGCTCCCGGAGTACGGCCAGCTGTCGCGGGTCCATGAAGTGATCCTAAAAGAACGCTCGAGAAACACGTCATTGATCTTCACGGTGGGCGCTTGCAAGGTCGGCCCGTGCTCACCACTCGGTCCCGCTCCGCCGTCGACGCGGTGCTCCTCGGCGTCGCGCTCGCCTGGGGCAGCAGCTATCTGGTCGCGAAGGAGCTGACCACGGTCGCCCCGGTGCTCGTCGTCCTGACGCTGCGCTACGTGATCTCGGCCGTCGCGCTCGGGGCGGTGTGCCTGGTGCGACGGGTGCCGTCCCCGCGGGGCCGGCAGCTGCGCGTCGGTGTGCTGCTGGGCTGTACCCAGGCGGCGGTGCTCACCCTGGAGACGTTCGGCGTCGCGGCGACGTCGGCGACCAACGCCGGCCTGATCATCAGCCTGACCATCGTCTTCACCCCGTTCCTCGAGAGCCTCTGGTCGCGCGCCTGGCTGCCTCTGCCGTTCTTCGTCGCCGCGGTCCTCGCCGTGCTGGGCGTGGCGCTGCTGGTGTCCGGTCACGGCTTCCGGGCTCCGACGGTGGGCGACGTGCTGATGCTCGCCGCCGCGGCGGTCCGCGCCGTGCACGTCACCCTGATCGGTCGGCTCACCAGCGGCCGGCCGCACAGCTCGCTGTCGCTCACCACGGTGCAGGCGGTGGTGGGCACCGTGCTGCTCGGCGCTGCCGCCGGTGACCGGCTCGCCTCGACCGTGCCGCACCTGTCGTTCGTCGGCTGGAGCCGGTTGGCCTACCTCGCGCTGGCCTGCAGCGTGTTCGCCTTCCTCGCCCAGACGTGGGCCATCCGGCGCACGTCGGCCAGCCGGGCCAGCCTGCTGCTGGGGACCGAACCGGTCTGGGCCGTCGCGGTCGGCGTCAGTCTCGGCGGCGAGCCGTTGACGGCTCTCGGCGTCGTCGGGGCGGCCCTGGTCATCGCGTCCACCTCCTGGGGCCAGCAGGTCGAACGTCGTCATCGGCTCGCCGTCGGGACGCCGGCCCCACCCTCGTGCTCGCCGGCGACGGTTGACCGCGCTGCCCGCGAGCGGGATGCCGGCCGTCTCTGGGCGCCCCCTGTGCGGAGGATCACGTGACACCGCCACGGCGGGGACGAAAGTCCCGGTTTACGGTTGAGACATGTCCGATCCCGCTGCCGTCCAGGGTTCCGCGCCGGTCCCGTCGGAGGCGCCCGTGCGTCCGGCCAAGCCGCGCAAGTCGCCTCGGGTGCTCATCCTCGGGGGCGGCACGGTGGGGCTGTACACCGCCCGCCGGCTCCGCCGCCGACTCGGCAAGCGGGACGCGGCGATCGTCGTCGTCGACCCGCGGTCCTACATGACGTACGCGCCGTTCCTGCCGGAGACGGCGGCCGGGTCGATCGACCCCCGCAACGTGGTGGCCCCGCACCGCCGAGCGCTCAAGGGTGTCGACGTGCTGCAGGGCAAGGTGACGCAGATCGAGCACGCCGGCCGGCGGGTGCAGATCACGCCCGAGGAGGGCGACCCGTACTGGGTGCAGTACGACCACCTGGTGGTCGGGCTCGGCTCGGTGGCGCGGACGCTGCCGATCCCCGGCCTGGCGGAGGAGGGCATCGGCTTCAAGACGGTCGAAGAGGCCATCGCGCTGCGCAACCACGTGCTCGACCGGATCGACCTGGCGGCCAGCACCTGGGACCCGGAGCTGCGTCGGCGGATGCTGACGTTCGTCTTCGTCGGCGGTGGCTTTGCGGGTATCGAGGCGCTCGCGGAGGTCGAGGACCTCGCGCGCTACACGATCCGGCACTACAAGCAGGTGGAGGAGGACGAGCTGCGGTTCGTCCTGGTCGAGGGCTCGCCGCGGATCCTCCCCGAGGTCAGCGAGGAGCTCGGCGGCTACACCCTCGAGCAGCTGCGCAAGCGGCGCATCGAGATCTACCTGTCCACGTTCCTCAACTCCTGCGTCGACGGGCACATCGTGCTGTCCGACGGCACCGAGTTCGACACCGAGACCGTCGTGTGGACGGCGGGCGTCAAGGCGAACCCCGTGCTGGCCGACTCCGACCTGCCGCTGGACAAGACCGGCCGCGTGATCACCAACGCGTACCTGCAGGTGACGACGGCCGACGGCGACGTCGTCCCCGACGCGTACGCCGCAGGGGACTGCGCGGCGGTCCCGGACCTGGTCAACCCGGGCAAGACGTGCCCGCCGAACGCCCAGCACGCGCTGCGCCAGGGCAACCACCTGGGCGACAACCTGGCGCGCATCCTCAGCTCGGCGCCGCCGACGGAGTACAAGCACAAGAACATCGGCGCCGTCGCCTCGCTGGGCATGTACAAGGGCGTCGCGCAGATGTTCGGTCGCATCAAGGTGCGCGGCTTCCTGGCCTGGGTGCTGCACCGCACGTACCACGTCTTCGCCATGCCGACGGTGAACCGCAAGCTGCGCATCATGATGGGCTGGACGTCGTCGCTGCTGCTGCGCCGCGAGGTCGTCTCGCTCGGCGCCCTGCAGGACCCCCGCGCCGAGTTCCGCGCCGCGGCGGTGCGGCCCAAGCCGAAGCCCGCCGCGGAGCAGGCCGACCCGTCGGTGGCCGGGGCGCGCTGAGCGGCCCGACGCGCAGCGCCGGCTGGCACGATGGGGCTCGCGCCCCCGTAGCCCAACCGGCAGAGGCGGCCGGCTTAAACCCGGCTCAGTCCGGGTTCGAGTCCCGGCGGGGGCACCAGGGCACGGCGCCGCCGTGCGGCACCAGGCGCCCTGCGGCCGCCCGCGGCGCTCGTTTGTCGGACCTCGGTGGGACGGTCGTCGGATGAGTCCCACGTTCGCCATGCTGGTCCTCGAGGTGCGCGACCTCCGGCGCTCGATCGAGTTCTACCGACTGCTCGGGCTCGACGTCCCCGACCCGCGGCCGGATCGTCCGGTGTCGATCTGCCGGCTCGGGCCGGGCGCCAAGCTGGTGCTGACCGAGCAGTTCGCCGCCCGCTACGACCCGGACTGGGTGCGGCCGGAGCGCGGCTACCAGCAGCTGGTGGAGTTCTACGCCGGTGACGACGTCGCGGTCGACGCGGAGTGGGCCCGGCTCACCGGCGCGGGGTACCACGGGCGCATGGCGCCGACCCAGACCGCGGGGCCCTACGCGGCGATGGTGGACGACCCGGACGGCAACGTCATCCTGCTGACGTCCGACGAGGCGGCCCGGCCGGACGGGGCGACGGTGTAGCGCTGCTGGCGGCCTCAGTGGTCCGCGGCGGGCGGCGGGGTGCCCTGGTCGTCGTCGTCCCGCTCAGCCAGACGGCGCTCGCGCTCGCGCAGCTGGTCCTCCCACGCGCGCAGCAGCTTCTCGTGCTCGGCGTTCGACTCGGCGATCCCGGCCAGGAACGCCGGGTCGTCGTCGGGTGCGACGGCGCGGGGGCGCTCGTACTCCGGGAAGCCGGCCGTGGCGGTCGACGGCCACGGGACGCGACGTGGACCCGGCCCGACCGGCCTGCCCGCCACGAGCCAGGCGACGCCGCCGACCAGCGGGAACAGCAGGATGAGGACGATCCAGCCGCCCTTGGGCAGGTTCCGGACCGCGCCCGGGTCGGCCTGGATGCAGTCGATCAGGCAGAAGACGAGCAGCGCCAGGTCCAGGGCGAAGGGCAGCACGCGCAGCATGGGCCGGACGGTAGCGGAGGACGACGCCGCGCGGGAGCGGTTCGGGCCTCAGGAGTCGAGGTGCGCGTCGAGGTCCGCGTTGAGCCGTCGCAGCATGTGCGCCAGCGTGCCGAGGTCCTCCTCGGACCAGGCCGAGAGCACCTCGCGGTAGACGGCGTTGCGCGCCGCCCGGGTGCGTGCGAGCGCGTCGAGACCCTCCGACGTCGCGGAGATCACCTGGTGCCGTCCGTCGCGCGGGTCCTTGCCGCGGCGGACGTGGCCGGCCTCCTCCATCGCGACGACCTGCCGGGTCACCGTCGACCCGTCGAGCCGCAGCTCGTCCGCGATGCGGGTGATGGTGGAGGGCCCGTTCGACTCCAGCAGCCGGAGCGCGAGGTAGGCGGACCGCTCCAGGGCCCCGTCCATGAGGCGGGAGCGGCGACGGTTCCGGTCCGAGAGGCGCAGCAGCAGCGCCACCTCGGTCTCGATGCGCCCGATGCGGTCGTCGGACCTCGGGGCCGTCTGGGCCGTTGCCGTCATGAGACATCCCCCTGAACCAGGTGTATGGTACAAGTAAATCACTGGTGCATACAGCAATCGATGCACCGGCCGCACGACGAGGTGCGCACCACCGTCCTCCACAGGGAGCCGCATGAGCGCCACCACGCGCGACGAACCGCACCGCACCGCCATCTACGCCACCGCGCTGACCGCCTTCTTCGCGATCGCGGGCATCGCTGTGGTCGATCCCATCCTGCCCGTCATCGGCAGCTCGCTGGGCGCTTCCACGTGGCAGATCGAGCTGCTGTTCACGGCCTACATCGCCGTGATGGCCCTCGGCATGGTGCCCGCCGTGATGTCCACGGGGCGGTTCGGGTACAAGAAGGTGCTCACCGCGGGGGTCTCGGTCGTGGCGGTCGCCGCGCTGGCGGCGTCGGCGGTCGGCGGCATCGGGCAGCTCGCGGCGCTCCGTGGGCTGTGGGGCCTGGGCAACGCGATGTTCTTCGCGACGGCGATGAGCCTGCTCGTCGCGCTCGCACGGCAGAGCGAGTGGGTGGTCGAGCTCTTCGAGACGTGCGTCGGCCTCGGGTTCGCCGTCGGGCCGCTGATCGGCGGCCTGCTCGGCAGGATCAGCTGGCGGGTGCCGTTCATGGCGTGCGGCGTGCTGATGGTGGCGGCTGCCGTCATGTCGGTGTCCCGGCTGCGTGACCCCGACGAGAAGCCGTCGCGACTCCGTCTGACCGACGTCTTCGCCTCGTTCCGCAAGCCGGCGTTCATCGCGCTGTGCGCGCTGACCGCGACCTACAACTTCGTCTTCTTCGTGGTGCTCGGCTACACACCGGTGGCGCTGCACCTGTCGGTGGTGCCGCTCGGCCTGGTGTTCACCGCGTGGGGGATCGGCCTCGCGTTCGGCATCCTGGTGGTCGGCCACCGGCTCGCGCACCGCATCGGTGCGGTGGCGACCGTCGGCCTCGCGGTGCTGGTGCTGACCGGCTGCCTCGTCGGCCTGGCCGTGTCGACCAGCACCACGGTGTCGATCGTCGTGCTGGTGGTCGCCGGCATCTGCATGGGCGTCTGCAACGCGAACCTCACGGACCTGGCGCTGGCCACCGGCCTGCCGGACCGGCGGTCCACCACCGGTGCCTTCAACCTGGTCCGGTGGGGCTTCGCCGCGCCGGCGCCGGTGATCTCCGGCCTGGTCGCCGAGCACGTCGGGCTCAAGGCGCCCTTCTGGGTCGCCGTCGTGGTGCTGGGCGTGGGTCTGGTGGTGTTCGCGCTCACCAGCCACGTGATGGCTCGGGCTGCGGGCGAGAAGACGCTGTGGTCCCGATGGAACGCCGGCGCCCGTGCGGCGGAGCTGACGCCCGGTGAGGCGATGGGCGAGATCTGAGCTGCGCCTGCAGGGCTGGACAGCACGACGGCTGGGTCACCGCGAGGTGCCCAGCCGTCGTGCTCCCGGAACGGTCAGGCGTCGCGCGACCGGAGGCGGATGGCCGCGAAGGCCAGGATGACCACGACCCAGGCGACCAGCACCGCGTAGCCCTGCCATGCGCTGAGGTGCACGTGGTACAGGTTCGCGTCGTTGGTCGCGGTGAGCTGCTGCTCTGTCATCGTCAACCTGCTGCCCGCCGAGGCGGGGAGGAAGGGCGTGACGTGCTGCAGCCACTTCCACACGACCTGGGCCAGCACGTTCAGCACGTTCTCGATCACCAGCAGGAGCGTCAGGACCACGCCCAGTGCTGCCGCCGAGTGGCGCAGCAGCGCGCCGAGGGAGAACGCGAACAGGGTGGTCGTGGTCAGGTAGAGCGCGGTGCCGAGGACGATGCGCTGCACCTGCGGGTCGCCGGCGTCGAGGCTGCCTCCCGTGGAGTGCAGGATCGCCGACGCCAGTACGGCGCTGAGCAGCACGGTCACCAGGGTGAGCACGAGGGTGACGACAGCCACCACCGCAGCCTTGGCCCACAGGACGGGGAGGCGCGTGGGGACCGCTGTCAGGCTGGCGCGGATCATGCCGGTGCTGTACTCGGACGTCACCGTGAGCACGCCGAGCACGGCGAGCGGGATCATCGCCAGCTGGGCGCCGGCGCTCAGCGGGATCAGGGGGA
This sequence comes from Cellulomonas sp. NTE-D12, assembly GCF_027923705.1. Taxonomy (NCBI): domain Bacteria; kingdom Bacillati; phylum Actinomycetota; class Actinomycetes; order Micrococcales; family Cellulomonadaceae; genus Cellulomonas; species Cellulomonas electrica. Next base: position 957,610 of record NZ_AP026442.1, read on the forward strand.
GGGGACCCGCCTCGTTGACCTGCTGCTGGGCGCTCAGCGCCCGCATGCCGAACGAGACCGCCACCACCAGGCCGACGAAGACCGCTGCCGTGAGCGCAAGGGTCCAGTACGTCGAGCGGACCGTCCAGAACTTGAGCCACTCGGACCGCAGCACGTGCAGCGGCGAGAGTCGCAGGTCCGACCGTGCGGGCTGCTGCGAGGGCGTGGTCGCCGGGGTCGTGGTCGCGGTGCTCATCGCACGTCCTCCTGCACGTCGGTCTGCGCGCCGGCGGCCGGCGCGGTCGGTGGCACCGGGGGTCGGGCGGTGGACGGCGGTCCGCTGGGCACGGCCTGCCCGCCGCCCGGGTAGCCCGTGCGCGGATCTGCCGGGGCCGCCACACCCGAGTGGTACTCGACCTCCTCGGCGGTCAGCGCGAGGTAGGCATCCTCGAGCGAGCCGCTGACCGTGGTCAGCTCGTGGAGCACGATGCCGTGCGCCGCGGCCGCCTCGCCGACGGCCTCCGGCCCGGTGCCGACCACCTGGAGCACGCCGGGCTCGGCGCTGTCGACGGTCGCGCCCGCCCCTCGCAGCACGTCGGCCAGCTCGGTGGCGCGCGGGCTGCGCACCCGCACGGTGGAGTGGGTCGCACCGGCGACCACCTGCTCCACGGGCGCGTCCGCGATGATCCGACCGCGGCCGATCACGATGATGTGGTCCGCCGTGACCGCCATCTCGCTCATCAGGTGCGAGGAGAGGAAGACGGTCCGGCCCTGCGACGCGAGGTACTTGACCAGCGTGCGGACCCAGATCACGCCCTCGGGGTCCAGGCCGTTCACCGGCTCGTCGAGGATCAGCGTGTGCGGGTCGCCGAGCAGGGCGACGGCAACGCCGAGCCGCTGGTTCATGCCGAGCGAGAAGCCGCCGACGCGCTTGCCGGCGACGGTGCCGAGCCCGGTCAGCTCGATCACCTCGTCCACGCGGCGTTCGCCGATGCCGTGCGTGGCGGCCATCGCGCGCAGGTGCCCGCGGGCCGTGCGTCCGGGGTGGACCGCCCGCGCCTCGAGCAGCGCCCCGACCTCCGTCAGCGGCGACCGGTGTGCGGCGTAGTGCTTGCCGTTCACCGTCACGTCGCCGGCGGTCGGCCGGTCGAGGCCGACGATCATCCGCATCGTGGTGGACTTGCCCGCCCCGTTGGGACCGAGGAACCCCGTGACCCGTCCGGGCTGCACGGTGAAGCTCGCCCCGTCCACGGCGGTGGTGTGCCCGTACCGCTTCGTCAGACCGTGTGCCTCGATCATCGCCGTCCCGCTCGCATCGTCCGACCGTCCGTCTCGTCCTGTGAGGTGGGGGCCGGAGACCTGCGGAACGCGCCGACTGCTCGACGACCCCACACGACCGTAGGCGACGAGGGCTCGTCTTGGGGCCGGTTCGACCGACCAGATACCCGGCCGATGCTCCGGCTCGCCGTCCGTCGGCGTCGCGGTCGGTGACCAGGCCGGCGATGAGAAGGTGGGCCGGTGACGTACGCGCAGCACATCTCCGAGCTGGTGGGGCACACGCCGCTGGTCCGGCTGAACTCGGTGACGGCGGGCCTGGCGGCCACCGTCCTGGCGAAGGTCGAGTACCTCAACCCCGGCGGCTCGGTGAAGGACCGGATCGCCCTGCGGATGATCGAGGCGGCCGAGCAGTCCGGCGCGCTGCGCCCCGGCGGCACGATCGTCGAGCCGACCAGCGGGAACACCGGCGTCGGGCTCGCGCTGGTCGCGCAGCGCAAGGGGTACCGCTGCGTGTTCGTCTGCCCGGACAAGGTCAGCCAGGACAAGCGCGACGTGCTGCGCGCGTACGGCGCCGAGGTCGTCGTCACCCCGACCGCCGTGCCGCCCGACCACCCGGAGTCGTACTACTCCGTCTCGGACCGCCTGGTCCGCGAGATCGAGGGGGCGTGGAAGCCGGACCAGTACTCCAACCCGAACGGTCCGGCGAGCCACTACGCCAGCACCGGTCCGGAGATCTGGGAGGGCACCGAGGGGACGATCACGCACCTGGTCGCGGGCGTCGGCACCGGCGGGACGATCACCGGTACCGGGCGCTACCTGCACGACGTGTCGGCGGACCGGCCGGTGGAGCTCGGGGGACGGGTCCGGGTGGTGGGCGCGGACCCGGCGGGGTCGGTCTACTCCGGCGGTGACGGGCGGCCGTACCTGGTCGAGGGCGTGGGGGAGGACTTCTGGCCGCGCGCGTACGACCCGTCGGTGCCGGACGAGATCGTCCCGGTGTCCGATGCCGAGTCGTTCGCGATGACGCGCCGGCTCGCGCGCGAGGAGGCGCTGCTGGTCGGTGGCTCGTCCGGGATGGCCGTCGAGGCGGCGCTGCGGGTGGCGCGTCGGCTGCAGGACGAGGACCCGGTGGCGGCGGCGCGCGTCGCGATCGTCGTGCTGCTGCCGGACGGCGGCCGGGGGTACCTGTCCAAGATCTTCAACGACTCGTGGATGCGGTCCTACGGCTTCCTCGCAGCCGGCGAGGGCGCCACGGTCGCCGACGTGCTGCGCTCCAAGGACGGGGCCATGCCGGCGCTGGTGCACACCCACCCCACCGAGACGGTGCGCGACGCGATCGAGATCATGCGTGAGTTCGGGGTCTCGCAGATGCCCGTGGTCGGTGCGGAGCCGCCGGTGAAGATCGGCGAGGTGGCCGGCTCGGTCAGCGAGCGCGGGCTGCTGGACGCGGTGTTCGGCGGCTCGGCGGCGCTGGCCGACCGCGTCGACCGGCACATGTCGCCCCCGCTGCCGCTGATCGGCTCCGGCGAGCCGGTGGACGCCGCGCGGGCGGCGCTGCAGGGCGCCGACGCGCTGATGGTGGTGCAGGACGGGCAGCCGGTCGGCGTGCTGACCCGGCACGACCTGCTGGGGTTCCTGGCCCGCTGAGCCGGGGCGCGGGCACCGTCGCTCGGTGCTCTAGCCTCGTGCCCGTCGCGCCGGCGCGGCGCGTGCGAGACGAGGAGCAACGTGGCGATCTTCGACCTGTCCCTGCCCGAGCTGCGGGCGTACCTGCCGCAGCTGGACGAGCCCGCCGACCTGGACGACTTCTGGTCCGGGACGCTGGCGGAGGGGCGGGGGCACGACCTGGCGCTGACCGTCGAGCCGGTCGACACGGGGCTGCGGCTGATCGAGGCGTTCGACGTGACGTTCGCGGGCTTCGCTGGCGACCCGATCCGCGCGTGGCTGACCCGGCCCGCAGGGGTGACCGAGCCGCTGCCGGCGGTCGTCGAGTACATCGGCTACGGCGGCGGGCGCGGGTTCGCGCACGAGCACCTGGCCTGGGCGGCCGCCGGCTACGTGCATCTGCTGATGGACACCCGCGGGCAGGGCTCCACCTGGGGCACCGGTGGTCACACGCCCGACCCGGAGGGCAGCGGCCCGGCCGCGAACGGCGTGATGACCCGTGGCGTCCTCGACCCGGCGACGTACTACTACCGCCGGCTGATCACCGACGCGGTGCGCGCGGTCGACGCCGTCCGCGCCCTGCCTGGGGTGGACCCGGCGCGCGTCGCCGTCACGGGTGGCAGCCAGGGCGGCGGGCTCGCGCTCGCGGTGTCGGGCCTCGCGGACGGCCTGGTCGCGGCGATGCCCGACGTGCCGTTCCTGTGCCACTTCCCGCGGGCGATGGCCCTCACCGACAACTTCCCGTACGGGGAGGTGGTGCAGTACCTCGCCGTGCACCGCGACCACGTGGACCAGGTGCTGCGCACCCTGTCCTACGTCGACGGCGTGCACCTCGGGCGACGGGCGTCCGCACCGGCGCTGTTCTCGGTCGCGCTGCGCGACCAGACGTGCCCGCCGTCCACCGTCTTCGCCGCGTACAACCACTACGGGACCCTGGCCGTCGGCGCCCGGCCCGACCGGGACATCGAGGTGTACGAGTTCAACCAGCACGAGGGCGGGCTGGGGTACCAGCTCGACCGTCAGCTGCGCTGGCTCGCGGACGTGCTGGCCAGCGCGCCGACCAGCCCCCTCACCAGGTAGTCGAAGCTCACCTCGAGGTCGTCGGGCATCCCGAAGCCCCCGGCCGCCTCGAGGACGACGAAGCCGTGCACGGCGGACCGGACCGCGCGGACGGCGTCCACGTGCCGGTCGGCGGGCACGTCGAGCTCCCCGACGGCGCGGGCGACGACGGCCACGCTGCGGGCCGCCGCGGCCTGCAGCTCGGTCGCTTCCTCCGGTACGCCCAGCAGCTCGGTCTGCGTCGCGGCGTAGCGGCCGGGGTGGTCGTGGGCGAACCGCCGCATCGTCCACGCCAGCGCGACCAGCGCGTCGGCACCCTGACGGCCTTCAGCCGTCTGCTCGAGGGCGTCGGCGAGCTGCTCGATGCACCGCTGGGCGACCGCTCGGCGCAGCGCGGGCAGACCGGCCACGTGCTTGTACAGGCTCGGCACCGCGACGCCGGCCCGTGCCGCGATCGCGGCGAGGGTCAGGTCGGCGTAGCCCGTCGGGCCGCCGTCGTCGACCACCGCCAGCGCGAGCCGCAGTACGGCGTCCGGGTCGAGGCCGGCGCGCGGCACGTCAGCGGTCCGCGGGGTCGGCGTGCCCCGCGCGCGTGGGGAGGACCAGGCGACCCGAGGCGTCGCGAGGACGCGCCGCGAGCCAGCTGAGCGTCGCGGGCACGACGTCGTCCGCCGCCTGGTGGTGCGGGTAGTGCGCCACGTCGTCCAGGAGGACGGCGCGGGCGTCGAGCGTCTGCTCGATCCAGGCCGCCTCGGCAGCCGGGTCGCGCAGGTCGGGGTCACGGCGGCCGATGAAGGCGAGCACCGGGGCGTGGACGTCGCCGAGGCGGGCCTCGACCGGGGCGTGGGTGAGCTGCAGCGTCAGCCGGCGGAACTGGCGCAGGTGCGCCGGGTCGCTCATCGCGGCGCGGACCGCGGCGAGGTGCTCGTCGAACCACGGTGCACGGCGGCCTCGGCTCAGCGGGGACCGGTAGTAGCTCGCCCACAGGGCGGCGCCCCACGGCCGGACGAACATCGCGCGGTAGGCGGCGTGCATCACGTGCTCGAGGAGCGGGCCCGTCGGGGGGTTGCGCAGCAGCGGGCCGGACAGCACCAGGCCCGCGACCAGGTCGGGGCGCTCTGCCGCGGCCCAGGCGACCGAGGCCGCGCCCATCGAGCTGCCGATCAGCACGGCGGGGCCACCTAGGTGCTCGACCAGGGCGATGACGTCCGAGCCGGTGGCGAGGTCGCCGTGCAGGCGGAACGTGGTGTCCGAGTCGCCGTGGCCACGCAGGTCGGTGACGGCCGTGCGGTAGCCGGCGGCGACGAGCGGGGTGACGAGGTCCCGCCAGGTGCCGCGGAGGTCACCCATGCCGGGGACCAGGACGACGAGGGGGCCGTCGGCCGGACCGTCGACGGTGTACGCGATCCGGCCCTCAGGCCGGTCGAGGAGCTCGATGTGGTTCGTCATGACCAGAAAGCTAATGCCATTAGCCAACTCTGGCAAGAGGTCGGATGAGCGTTGTGCGGCTCGGGCAGGGCAGGATGTCCGGGCACCCGGCCGCGCGGTCGGGGCCACCGGCCGCGCACGTGGCCGGACCACGAACCGGTGAGGAGACATCCCCATGGCCGCAGTGCTGCCCGAGGCCTCGGGCTCGTTCGGAGACAAGCCCACGCTGACCTTCCCGGACTCGGCGGCGCCCGCCGAGCTCGAGGTGCAGGTGCTCAGCCGTGGCGACGGCGACCTGGTCGAGGCGGGTCAGGACATCGAGGTGAACTACCTCGGCCAGAGCTGGGGCGGCCGGGTGTTCGACAACTCGTACGACCGCGGCGAGTCGATCAGCTTCCCGATCGGCGTCGGCGCCGTCATCGCGGGCTGGGACGAGGGCCTGGTCGGCCAGCAGGTGGGCTCCCGCGTGCTGCTCTCGATCCCGTCGCACCTCGGCTACGGCGACCGCGGCGTGCCTCAGGCCGGAATCCGCGGCGGCGACACCCTGGTGTTCGTCGTGGACATCCTCGGCACCCACTGACGCGTTCGTCGACGGCGCGGCCTCCTGCCAGGCAGGGGCGCCGCGCCGTCGGCGGCTGAGGGCGACGGTAGGCCCGGCTACCCGTCGGCGGATCCTGCGTCGTCCGACGGGGCGTCCGCCGGAGCGTCGTCATCTGTCCGTACCGGACCGGCGAGGGCGAGCACCGTCTCGATGGTGTCGGCCTGGTCGGCGGGCTTGTCCTCGCGGTAGCGGAGGACCCGCGCGAACCGCAGCGCGACCCCGCCGGGATACCGCGACGAGCGCTGGAGCCCGTCGAACGCTACCTCCACCACCTGCTCCGGCCGCAGGTGCACCACCCAGCCGTCGTCGGACGTCGCCAGCTCGCGGAACCGCTCGGTCTGCCAGGCAAGCATCGCGTCGGTCATGCCCTTGAACGTCTTGCCCAGCATGACGAACCCGCCCGAGCCGTCGCGGGCGCCCAGGTGGATGTTCGACAGCAGGCCGGCTCGCCGGCCGGATCCCCGCTCCACCGCCAGCACCACCAGGTCGAGGGTGTGCCGGGGCTTGACCTTCACCCACGCGGCCCCGCGCCGACCGGCCTCGTAGGGGGCGTCGACGGCCTTGACCACCACGCCCTCCTGCCCGTCGGCAACCCACGCGGCGAACTGCCGCTGGGCCTCGGCGGGATCGGCCGTGACCAGGCGCTGCACCACGTGGCCGACGGCGACGGAATCGAGCACGGCGAGCCGCTCGCGCAGCGGTGCGTCGAGCAGGTCGCGGCCGTCGAGGTGCAGCACGTCGAAGAAGAAGGGCGTCAGCGCGGTGCCGGCCGCCACGTCGGCGTCGCGGGTGGCGGTGCGGGACGACGTCTCCTGGAACGGCCGCGGCCGACCGTTGCCGTCCAGCGACAGCGCCTCGCCGTCCAGCACCAGCGACTGCGCCGGCATGGCGCGGACGGCCGCGACCACCTCCGGCACCCGGTCGGTGATCTCGTCGAGGCTGCGTGTGAACACCCGCACCTCGTTCCCGTCCCGATGCACCTGGATGCGGATGCCGTCGAGCTTCACGTCGACCACGGCTGGTCGGTCGGCGGCGCCGTCGGCGCCCAGCGACGCGAACGCCGCCGCCACGTCTGGGGCCGACTGGGCGAGCATCGGCCGCACCGCGCGGCCGACGGTCAGCCCGAACCGTTCCAGCGCCGCGAGTGCACCGGGCCCGTCCGGCGCACCCAGGGCGGCCACCGCCACGGGTGCCGAGTCGCCGGCCAGCATCGCCGCACGTCGGACCGCCGCCTCGGGCACGCCGGCAGCGGCCGCGACGGCATCGAGCACCAGCGCGTCGAGGGCGCCCTGGCGCAGCTCACCCGTGACGAGGCCGCGCAGCAGGCGCTGCTCGACCACGGTGGCGGCGCCGAACAGCCGTACAGCTGCTGCCGTCCTGGTCGACGCGGAACCGACACCCGAGAGCGACGCCATCGTCTCGAACGCCGCGTCCACCTCGACGAGCGTCAGGCGGGGCTCGGCTGCCGGACCGGGCAGGCCGGCGAGCGACCGCCAGCCCAGGCCGGTGCGCCGCTGCCGCAGCTGTCCGGCCAGATAGCGCGTGGCCAGCGCGACGTCGTCCGGCCCGTCGTCCGCCGCGGCGCGCAACGTCGCGGCGAGCGCCTCACGCTTGGCCAGCCGGGAGCGTGTGGCGGCCACGGCCGCCGAGGTCTCCGCGATCTGCACCAGGCGCATGGGCGCCATGGTGCCGCGGGCCACCGACATGCGCCCGGCGGCGTCGCCGTGCCGCCGGCGGTGCGTCCCGGTCCTGACGCTGTTTACATGCCAGGGCGGCCGACCGACGATGGCCCGATGCACCTGGTGAGCGAGCTGACCGCCACGGGCGGCACGACGACGGGCATCCGGATTCCCGACGAGGCAGTGGCGGAGCTGGGCGGAGGGAACCGACCCAAGGTCGTCGCGACGGTGAACGGCCACACGTGGCGGACCAGCATCGCCCGGATGGGCGGCGCCTTCTGGCTGGGTGTCAGCGCCGAGAACCGCGCGGCGGCCGGACTGGCCGCAGGTGACCCGGTGCAGCTCGACGTCGAGCTCGACTCCGCGCCCCGCGCGGTCGAGGTGCCGGACGACCTCGCGGCAGCCCTCGCGGCCGACCCTGCTGCCAAGGCGGCCTTCGACGCCCTGGCGTACTCCCACCAGCGCCAGCACGTGCTCGCCGTCGAGTCCGCGAAGAAGCCGGAGACGCGCGCCCGCCGCATCGCCTCGACGATCGACGCGCTGAAGGGCTGAGCCGCCGGACGCCCCCATCGGCGAGCGGCACTTGCTCATTCCGCGGTCGCGCGTCGCAGGCTGGTTCCCGCCAGAGCCTCGATGCGTTCCAGCAGGCCTGGAGCCACTTCCGTTGGTGAGCCCTGCGCTCGCACTCTGATGCGCGACGGCGGCGTGCCGATGAGTGTCACCTGCGTGGCGGGCTGGAACTCAGGGAGCAGGAAGGCGGCGCGATTGAAGGCGTCGTCCGCGAATCGCAAAGTGCCGTCCGCTGCCACGAGGTCGAACTCGTACGCCACGGCCGGAGCGTACTCACCTGGTGGTAGACCAGGAGGACCCAGGCAAGCGAGCAGGGCAGCGACGAACGACCCGCGACGCGCGCATCATCTGCGTGTGAGCGACGACTCCGCGTCCATGGAATGTCAACGCTGCCACCGACCCGTCGTCGGAGAGCGGGCCGACTATGAGGCGTTCGAGTGCATGCACTGGTCGTGCTTTCACTTCGAGTTCGAGCACAGGAGCGCACCTGACGTCGCGTGCGGTGACCCTAGTTGCCCAGTACGCGCCTTCGACCCCGCGGGCTCGCTCACCTGGTTCGAGGGTCGCAGCTGACGTGCCGCTTGCGGGCGCCGTCTCGGACCAGGCGCATGAGCGGCTGACGGGTACGCCAGCGCTCTGCCGGGCCGGTCGTCCCCGCATCGGCGAGGACGACCGGCGGTCAGTCAGGCGCCCGTCGGGATCGGGCAGGCGACCCCGGTCGAGTTGATCGGGCAGTACCCGGCCGGGTTCTTGTCCAGGTACTGCTGGTGGTACCCCTCGGCGTAGAAGAACGGTCCGGCGTCCGCGGCCGGCCGGATCTCCGTCGTGATGTCTCCGTACCCGTTCGCCCGCAGCCGCGGCGCGAACTCCGTCCGCGTCGCCAGCGCCGCCGCCTGCTGCTCCGGCGTCGTGGTGTAGACGGCGGACCGGTACTGCGTGCCGACGTCGTTGCCCTGCCGGAACCCCTGCGTGGGGTCGTGCTCCTCCCAGAAGTGCCGCAGCAGGTCCACGTCGCTCAGCCTCGTGGGGTCGTACGCCACCATGACGGTCTCGGCGTGCCCCGTGCGGCCGGTGCACACCTCCTCGTACGTCGGGTTGGGCGTGTATCCGCCCATGTACCCGACGGCGGTGGTCACCACGCCCGGCAGCTGCCAGGCGGCCTTCTCGGCACCCCAGAAGCAGCCCGACGCCAGGTACAGCACCCGCGTGCCCTCCGGCCAGGGGCCGGCCAGCGGGGTGCCGAGCACCGTGTGCGTCGTCGGTACCTTGAACGCGGGGGACTCCCGGCCGGGCAGCGCATCGGTGCGCTCCACCATCGTCGTGCGCAGCGCGGATCCGAACAGCCAGCTCATGTGTTGCTCCCTTCCACGGCGTTCAACCGGCCCCCGCGCCTGGGTGTTCCGCGCTCGCGCCGGCGCGGTCCGCCGGGCTGGGGCGCCGTCGGTCCGACGGCCTAGCCTGACCCCGTGACCGACGACCAGGGCTTCGCCACCCGCGCCATCCATGCCGGACAGGAGGCGGACCCCGCCACCGGTGCGGTGGTGCCCCCGATCTACCAGGTGTCCACCTACAAGCAGGACGGTGTCGGCGGGCTGCGCGGCGGCTGGGAGTACTCCCGGTCCGGCAACCCGACCCGTGCGGCGCTCGAGGCGGCGCTCGCGGCCGTCGAGCGTGGTGCCGCCGGCTTCGCGTTCTCGTCGGGCCTAGCCGCGGAGGACACGCTGCTGCGCGCCGTGCTGCGACCCGGCGACCACGTGATCGTCCCGAACGACGCCTACGGCGGCACGTACCGCCTGGTCGCGCGGGTCTTCGGACCGTGGGGGATCGAGCACACGCCGGTCGACCTGTCGAACCCAGATGCGGTGCTCGAGGCGATCCAGCCCGGCCGCACCAAGCTGGTGTGGGTCGAGACACCGACCAACCCGCTGCTCGGCATCGCCGACATCGCGGCGATCGCGGCGCACGCGCGTGCCGCCGGTGCGCTGCTGGCCGTGGACAACACCTTCGCGACGCCGTACCTGCAGCAGCCGATCGCGCTGGGTGCGGACGTCGTCGTGCACTCGACCACCAAGTACATCGGCGGGCACTCGGACGTGGTGGGCGGTGCGCTGGTGGTGGCCGACGGTGCCCAGCTGCCGGTGGGTCTGGAAGGTCCGACGGGGACGACGAACGTGCGCGACGCGGTGGCGTTCCACCAGAACTCGTCGGGGGCGGTCGCCGGACCGTTCGACGCGTGGCTGACCCTGCGCGGGCTGCGCACCCTGGCCGTGCGGATGGACCGGCACCTGGCCAACGCCGCAGCCGTCGCCGAGTTCCTGGAGCAGCGGGGCGGCGTCACCCAGGTCCTCTATCCCGGGTTGGAGAGCCATCCCGGTCACGAGGTGGCCGCGCGGCAGATGAGCGGGTTCGGCGGCATGGTGTCGTTCCGCACCGGCTCCGCCGAGACGGCCGTCGCGGTGTGCGGCGCCACGCAGCTGTTCACGCTTGCCGAGTCGCTCGGCGGGGTCGAGTCGCTGATCGAGCACCCGGCGCGGATGACCCACGGCTCGGTGGCCGGTACCGCGCTGGAGGTGCCGGACGACCTGGTGCGCCTGTCGGTCGGCATCGAGGACGTGGACGACCTGGTCGCGGACCTGGCGCAGGCGCTCGACGCTGCGGGTGTGGGGCGGTGATCGGGCCGGCCGACGTCCGCGCGGCAGCCCAGCTGCTCGAGGGGGTCGCCGACCGCACCCCGGTCCAGTACAGCCGCGCGCTGACGGCGATCGCCGGCACCGACGTCTGGCTCAAGTGCGAGAACCTGCAGCGCGCCGGCTCGTTCAAGATCCGCGGCGCCTACACGCGCATGTCGCGCCTGTCCGACGACGAGAAGGCCCGCGGTGTCGTCGCCGCCAGTGCCGGCAACCACGCGCAGGGCGTCGCACTGGCCGCCTCGCTGCTGGGGATCAAGGCCGTCGTCTTCATGCCTGTCGACGCGGCGCTGCCCAAGATCGCCGCGACGCGCCAGTACGGCGCGCACGTGGAGCTGGTCGGCGCCAGCGTCGACGAGGCGCTGCTGTCCGCCGTCGCCCACTCCGAGGCGACCGGTGCCGTGCTGATCCACCCGTACGACCACCCGGACATCGACGCCGGTCAGGGCACCATCGCCCTGGAGATCCTCGAGCAGGTCCCGGACGTCGCCACCATCGTCGTGCCGGTGGGCGGCGGGGGACTGGCGGCGGGCATCTCGGCGGCGCTCGACGAGCGGCCGGACGTGCACGTGGTCGGCGTCCAGGCCGCCCGGGCCGCCGCGTATCCGCTCTCGCTCGCCGCGGGACACCCGGTCAGGGCGCCCGAGCTGCGCACGATGGCCGACGGCATCGCGATCGGGATGCCGGGTGCGGTGCCGTTCGAGGTGCTGTCCACCCACCACGTGCCGGTCCGCACCGTCTCGGAGGAGGACCTGTCCCGGGCCCTCCTGCTGGTGGCGGAGCGCGCCAAGCTGATCGTCGAGCCCTCGGGTGCGGCCTCCGTCGCCGCCCTGATGGCGGCGGGTGGCGACTTCGCCGGACGGGGACCGGCGGTCGCGGTCCTCTCCGGGGGCAACATCGACCCCCTGGTGCTGATGCGGGTGGTCCGGCACGGCCTCGCCTCCGCCGGTCGCTTCCTGCAGCTGCGCATCCGGATCTCGGACACGCCCGGCGCGCTCGCGGGCGTGCTGCGGGACGTGGCGGCCCTCGGCGGCAACGTGATGGACGTCGCCCACGCACGCACGGGTGGCGACCTGGCGTTCGACGAGGTGGCGATCGAGGTGCACGTGGAGACCAAGGGCCCCGAGCACTGCTCCCAGCTGGTGCGCCGCCTGCGGGACACCGGCTACCGCCTGTCCGACTGACCCCCCCGTCCGGCACGCCGCGAGGAGAGACCCATGCGCTTCAGCCAGGTCGACGTGTTCACCGACACCCTCACGCTCGGCAACCCGGTCGCGGTGGTGCACGACGCCGGCGGCCTGGACGAGTCGACGATGCAGGCCTTCGCCCGGTGGACCAACCTGTCCGAGACGACGTTCCTGCTCCCGGCGACCCAGGCCGGCGCGGACTACCGCCTGCGCGTCTTCACCCCGGGTGGCGAGCTGCCGTTCGCCGGTCACCCGACCCTCGGTTCCGCCCGTGCGTGGCTCGCAGCGGGTGGCGTCCCAGCGAACCCGGGCACGGTGGTGCAGGAGTGCGCGGTGGGCCTCGTGCCGATCCGGCTCGACGAGGCGGTGCCGGGCCGGGCGGCGTTCGCGGCACCGCCGCTGCGGCGCAGCGGACCGGTGGACGACGCGACCCGCGAGCGGCTGACCAGGGCGGTCGGTGTGCCGGCGGACCGGGTGCAGGCCGCGCAGTGGGTGGACAACGGTCCGGGCTGGGCGGCGCTGCTGCTGGCCACCGCGCAGGACGTGCTCGACGCCCGGGCGGACCGGGACCTGATCGGCGCCCAGGCCGTCGGGCTGGTCGCACCGCACCCTGCCGGCGGGCCCGCGGACGTCGAGGTCCGCGCGTTCCATCCCGGCGTCGGCGTGCAGGAGGACCCGGTCACCGGCAGCCTCGCGGCCGGCCTCGGGCAGTGGCTCACATCGGCCGGGCTGCTGCCCGACCGCTTCACCATCCGGCAGGGGACCGTCCTGGGCCGGCGCGGGCTGATCCGCCTCACGCGGGACGGCGAGCAGGTGTGGGTGGGTGGCGACACGGTGCTCGGCGTCCAGGGCACTGTCGCGCTCGACTGAACCGCCTCACCGAGCCCTTCCGGGTTCGCCGGGTAGGATGACCGTTTACGCCGACCCCGCGTGGGGACCGGTGACCCGCCGCCGAAGGGCTTCGGGCCACCGTCGTCCGCCGATCGCCGGGTCGACAACCCGACCGTCGCGTCCTTCGTCGCGCCGTGCCCGAGCAGGTGTCAGCGAGGTCATCACCCCGCTCGCCGAGCGGTACGCCCGACGAGGACGCACGTGAACTGCATGGAAGGAGCGATCGTGACCGAGACGACCGAGGCCACGTGGCTGACGCAGGAGGCCTACGACCGGCTCACGGCCGAGCTCGCCCACCTCGAGGGCGAGGGGCGCCGCGACATCGTCGACAAGATCGCCAAGGCGCGCGACGAGGGCGACCTCAAGGAGAACGGCGGCTACCACGCCGCCCGCGAGGAGCAGGCGAAGCAGGAGGCGCGCATCCGCGAGCTGAAGGCCAAGCTCGCGCACGTGCACATCGGCACCCCGTCCGACGACGGCGTGGTGGAGCCCGGCATGCTGGTGACCGCGACGGTCGCCGGCGACGAGATGACGTTCCTGCTGGGCTCGCGCGAGATCGCGGGCTCCGCCGACGTGGACGTCTTCTCGCCGACGTCACCGCTGGGTGCCGCGATCAACGGCCGCAAGGTGGGCGACACGACGTCCTACACCGCGCCGAACGGCCGCGACATCGGCGTGGAGATCGTCGCGGCGCGTCCGTTCTGACGTCCGGCACGCGCGTCCCGGCGAGCCCGGCGGGCTGCCCGGCGCCGGTGTCAGGACGTCACGACGTCGCACCCGGTGACCGTGCCGCTCACCGCCTCCTCGGCGGTCGGCACGGTCGCCGTGACGCGCACGGTCCGTGCGCTGGCCGGTCCCACGGTCACGTCCTTGACGCCGACGTGCCCGAACGACTTCGACAGCCCCACCACGCGGCAGCTGACGGTGGCCGTCGGCGCCTTGGTGACGTCGAACGTCACCTCGATCGACGAGGCGCCGTCCACGTGGAACCCCACGTCACGCCACTGCACGGGGTCGCGGAACACGCCCGAGCCGAGCCACACGAGGACGCCGAGGGTCGCCACGACGAGCGCCGCGAGGCCGATGCGTGCCCAGCGGCGTCGACTGGTGGTCGGCTCCGGGCCGTAGCGGCCCGCCGGCGGGCGGGTCGGGACCGTGGTCACGGGGCGACTCCTGCTGTGGTCGGGGTGCTGTGCGCCGTCGTTCCGGACGGCGGCCTGCGGGTGGCGGGGCGACGTGCGCGATCATTGTCACTCGTCGGGCTGGGCCCGGCGGCGTCCGAGACAGCAGGGACGCGGCGTCCCGGGCTCCCGGGGCGCGGTACGCAGCGAGCAGGGGAGGTCCGGTGGCCGACGAGCGACTGCGGCTGATGGCGGTGCACGCGCACCCCGACGACGAGTCCAGCAAGGGCGCCGCGACGCTGGCGCGCTACGTGGACGAGGGCGTGGACGTGCTCGTCGTCAGCTGCACGGGCGGTGAGCGCGGCGACGTGCTGAACCCCCGCTACGGCCGCGAGATCACCGATCTCGACGAGATGCGCGCGGTGCGCCGCGAGGAGATGGCTGCCGCCGCGGCTGCCCTCGGCATCCGTCAGACCTGGCTCGGCTTCATCGACTCCGGTCTGCCCGAGGGGGATCCCCTGCCGCCCCTGCCGGAGGGCTGCTTCGCGCTGCAGCCGCTCGAGGTCGCCGCGGCACCGCTGGTGGCCCTGGTGCGCGAGTTCCGTCCGCACGTCATGACGACGTACGACGAGACCGGCGGCTACCCCCACCCGGACCACGTGATGTGCCACCGGGTCAGCGTGGAGGCGTTCGCGGCCGCCGCCGACCCCGAGCGCTACCGCGGCACCGGCCGCCCGTGGGCGCCGTTGAAGCTCTACTACGACCACGGTTTCTCGCTGTCCCGGATGCGTGCGGTGCACGACGCGCTGACGGCCGAGGGCCTGACGAGCCCGTTCGGCGACTGGATCGACTCCCGTGCCGCCCGCGAGATCCCGGAGCGACCGGTCACGACGCGCATCGTCTGCGCCGACTGGTTCGACCGCCGTGACGCCGCCCTGCGGGCGCACGCGACCCAGATCGACCCCGAGGGGTGGTTCTTCGCCGCGCCCCGCGGCCTGGAACGCCGCGTGTGGCCCTGGGAGGAGTTCGAGCTCGCCGAGACGCGCGTCCCGGTGGAGCTGCCCGAGGACGACCTGTTCGCGGGCGTGCGGGGTCGGGTGGAGGGCCGATGAGCGCGGTGACGGGACTGGCGGTGTGGGTGGTGACCGCCGCGACGCCGGCACCGGGACCGGTGGGCAACCTGGACGACAACCCGGCGGGCGGTGGCACACCCGGTCTCGCGGGCTTCTTGTTCACCTTCGCGCTCGCGGTGGTGGTGATCGGCCTGGCGATCTCGTTGGTGCGCGGCATGCGCCGGATGGAGCGCAACAGCGCCCGCCTCGAGACACCGGGCACGATCCCCGTCCCCAGCGGCCCGCCCACCTCGTCGGTCGCCGAGCCGGCGGACGACCGGACCGACGCACCGAGTGCCGAACCGACCGGGCGCGGCACCCCGCCGACCGCCGGCTGACGCAACCGTCGGGTACCTCAGCACGCAGCCCACCCCGCACAGGAGGTCCGCATGGCCGACCGTCCCGTCCCGCCGGCGCGTCCCTCGGTGCGGGTGACGCTCGGTCAGCTGAGCACCGGCACCGACCGGGCGGCGAACCGGGAGGCGGTCCGCGACGCGTTCCGCACGGCCTCCTACGCCCGGGCCGACGTGCTGGTGCTGCCCGAGTACACCAGCGCCTTCGACCCTCGAGCGGTGGCCGTGGACCTCGCCGAACCGCTCGACGGACCGTTCGTCACCCTGCTGCGCGAGCAGGCGGTGCGGACCGGCGTCGCGGTGATCGCCGGGACCCTGCTGCCGTCGGCCGACCCGGCGCACGCCGTCAATGCGGTGGTCGCCGTGGACGGTGCGGGCGAGCTGGTCGGCGCGTACCGCAAGGTGCACCTGTACGACGCCTTCGGCGCGCGGGAGTCCGACGTGCTGGAGGCCGGCCCGGCCGACGCGACGCCCCTGGTGCTGTCGCTGCAGGGACTGCGGTTCGGCGTGCTGACGTGCTACGACCTGCGGTTCCCCGAGTCGGCCCGGCGGCTGGTGGACGCGGGAGCGAACGTGCTCGTGGTGCCCGCGGCGTGGGCGGACGGACCGCTCAAGGCGATGCACTGGCGCGCGCTGGCGATCGCCCGGGCGATCGAGAACACCTGCGCCGTGGTGGCGGTGGGCCAGGCCGGCAGGGGGGTGGTCGGCCGCTCGATCGTCGTCGGCCCGGACGGTGTGGTGGGCCTGGAGATGGACGACAAGCCGGCGCTGCGCACCGTCGACCTCGATGCGGACCGGCTGGACCAGGTGCGTGCTGCCAACCCGTCGCTGGCCAACCGCCGGTACGCCGTCGTCCCGCGCTGACCCTGCGCTCGTCGCGCCGGCCCCCTGCTCCGGCGCGACGCCCCTGCCGCCGCTCAGCGCAGCCGGTAGGTGGCGATCGACACGGCGGCGTAGTGGCAGGCGAACGCCAGCACCGTCAGCGTGTGGAACACCTCGTGGAACCCGAACCAGCGCGGGCTCGGGTCGGGCCGCTTGGTGCCGTAGACGATCGCGCCGGCGATGTAGGCGACGCCGCCGCCCAGCACCAGCCAGGCGACGGCCGGGCCGCCGGTGCGCGAGAACGCGGGGATGTAGCCCACGGCGACCAGGCCGAGCGCCACGTAGCTGGGCACGTACACCCAGCGCGGGGCGTTCAGCCAGAAGATGCGGGCCAGCGCACCGACGAGGGCACCGCTCCAGACGACCACGAGCAGCAGGCGTGCCGTGCGCGCACTCAGCATCAGCACCGCCAGCGGGGTGTAGGTGCCGGCGATGATCAGGAATATGTTCGTGTGGTCCAGCCGCCTCAGCACCGCGGCGGTGCGGGGCGACCAGCGGCCGCGGTGGTACACCGCGCTGGTGCCGAAGAGCAGCACCGCGGTCACCCCGAAGACGGCGGTGGACCAGCGGGCGGCCTCGGTGGGGGCCAGTGCCACCAGCACGATCGCCGCGACGAGCACGACGGGTGCAACACCGGCGTGGATCCAGCCGCGCAGCCGCGGCTTGACCTGCTCGGCCACTGTCTGACCCACCCGGGACAGCCCCTCGGCCACGTCGTGCGCCGCCTGGGAGGGGTCGGGCACGCCGTGCCCCGTGGAGGGGACCTGGCTCGAGCTCACGGCGTCTCCTCGGCTGGCTGACACGAACCTACGACACCGTAGGTTACGTGGGCGTAGCTCGGGGTGTCGACGCCGGGGCCTTCCGTCAACGGCCCGCACGAGGGCGGCGGAGTACCGTGATCCCGTGCCGAGCGGGGGTGCTCTCCCGCCACCACCCCGACCCGGAGGAGTCGTCGGCGTGCGTCTGCCACACCCGCTCTACGGGCTCTACGAGCGCCGTCTGGCCGCGAGCCTGCCGCGCGACCGTGTGCCGCGCCACGTCGGCGTGATCCTCGACGGCAACCGCCGCTGGGCCCGCAGCATCGGGCTGTCCTCGGCCACCGGCCACCGCGCCGGCGCGGACAAGATCGCCGAGCTGCTCGAGTGGAGCGAGGACATCGGCGTCGAGGTGGTCACCCTCTGGATGCTGTCCACCGACAACCTGTCCCGGGACCCGGAGGAGCTGGGGCCGCTCCTGGAGATCATCGAGGACGCGGTGCGCAACCTCGCGGCGACCCGGCGGTGGCGGCTGCAGGCGATGGGTGCGCTCGACCTGCTGCCCGAGCAGACGGCACGGGCGCTCAAGGACGCGGAGACCGCAACCGAGGGCGTCGTCGGCCTGCACGTCAACGTCGCGGTCGGCTACGGCGGGCGGCACGAGATCGCCGACGCCGTCCGGTCGTACCTGCGCGAGAACGCCGCGAAGGGCGCGAGCCTCGACGACCTGGCCGCCGACTTCGACGTGCAGCACATCGCGGCGCACCTGTACACCAAGGGTCAGCCGGATCCGGAGCTGGTGATCCGCACCTCCGGCGAGCAGCGGCTGGGCGGGTTCCTGCTGTGGCAGAGCGCGCACTCGGAGTTCTACTTCTGCGAGGCGTACTGGCCGAGCTTCCGCAAGGTCGACTTCCTGCGCGCGGTGCGCTCGTACGCCGCGCGGGAGCGCCGGCTCGGCCTGTAGGAGACGGACGACGACGTCCGTGTGACGACCAGGTGAACTCTTCGCCGTCGACCGGATGATCCGCCGGTACGGGGCGTGTCGTGGTGCGGAGCGCGCCGCGCACGGATTTAGCGTCGGCTCAGTGGACGGCTCCCGCCGTCCCCGGGAGGCCAGCCCATGGAGCATCCGCTCCGCGGAGGAGGGCCGGTCCGGCCCGAACCAGGGTCGGCCGACCGCACCCCGTCGCCGCTCGTCGGCGGTCCCTGCGGGGACGTCGGCGTGAGGTGCCCGACACGGCGCTGATGCGCCGGAGGGAGCCTGCCGTGGTCAGCACTGCGCAGAACGGATCGACCTCCCCCGGTACAAGCACGAGGACGAGCCCGAGCCCGACGTCCGGAACGACGGGCGGGGACGGACGCCGCACGCACGTGCTGGACACCTCGGTCCTGCTCTCGGATCCCAAGGCAATCGCCCGTTTCGCCGAGCACGACGTGGTGCTGCCCGTCGTCGTCATCACCGAGCTCGAGGCCAAGCGCCACCACGCCGAGCTCGGCTACTTCGCCCGCAGCGCCCTGCGTGCGCTCGACGACCTGCGCGTCACCTACGGCCGCCTCGACGCGCCCGTGCCGGTCAACGACGCGGGCGGCACGCTGCGGGTCGAGCTGAACCACATCGACCCGACGGTGCTGCCCGCCGGCTTCCGGCTGGGCGACAACGACACCCGCATCCTCGCCGTGGCCGCCAACCTCGCGGCGGAGGGGTGCGACGTCACGGTCGTGTCCAAGGACCTGCCCATGCGGGTCAAGGCGTCGGCGGTGGGGCTGCGGGCGGAGGAGTACCGGCACGAGCTCGCGGTCGACTCCGGCTGGACCGGCATGGACGCCCTGGACCTCACCGAGGAGCAGATGTCGCATCTCTGGGAGGACGAGAGCGTCGCCCTGGCCGACATCGACCTCACCTACGGGCTGGCACCGGGCGACGGTCCGCGGGACCTGCCGTGCCACACCGGCCTGGTGCTGCACAGCCCGCGCGGCTCGGCGCTCGGCCGCGTGACGGCCGACAAGCACGTGCAGCTGGTGCGCGGCGACCAGGACGTGTTCGGCGTGCACGGTCGCAGCGCCGAGCAGCGGATCGCCATCGACCTGCTGCTCGACGAGGAGATCGGCATCGTGTCGCTCGGCGGCCGGGCCGGCACCGGCAAGTCGGCCCTGGCCCTGTGCGCCGGCCTGGAGGCGGTGCTGGAGCGGCGCCAGCACCGCAAGGTGATGGTGTTCCGGCCGCTGTACGCGGTGGGCGGTCAGGAGCTCGGGTACCTGCCCGGCAACGAGGCCGAGAAGATGAACCCCTGGGCGCAGGCGGTGTTCGACACCCTCGGCGCCCTGGTCAGCAAGGAGGTGGTCGAGGAGGTGCTCGACCGCGACCTGCTCGAGGTGCTGCCGCTGACCCACATCCGCGGCCGCTCGCTGCACGACGCCTTCGTGATCGTCGACGAGGCGCAGTCGCTCGAGCGCAACGTGCTGCTGACCGTCCTGTCCCGGATCGGCCAGAGCTCGCGGGTGGTGCTCACCCACGACGTCGCGCAGCGGGACAACCTGCGGGTCGGTCGGCACGACGGCGTGGCGGCCGTGATCGAGGCGCTCAAGGGCCACCCGCTGTTCGCGCACGTGACGCTGACCCGGTCGGAGCGGTCGCCCGTCGCCGCCCTCGTCACCGAGATGCTCGAGGGCATCGAGGCGTAGCGCGCCACCGAAGGGCCGCGGAGGGCGGGGACCGTGGGGTCCCCGCCCTCCGGCGTCTCACCCTCGGCGGTCACCGCCCGGTTGTCACACGTGTTGTCACAGGTCCGGTCCGCGTGCGCCCGCCGCACACGGGCGCGCGAGTGTGCGCCCGACGATTCGTCCTGGTCAACCCCTGGTCAGCGCAGCCCCGCACCCGTTACGGTTCCCGCCAACTTGTGTAACACCTGTGGTGACTGACAGAGGGGGCGTCGATGACTCGACGGTCGGGGACCCGAATGTGGGCAGTGGCGGTGGGGGCTGCGGTCGCGACCGCGCTCGGCACGATCCCGGCGCAGGCGTCGCCGCCGGACCCGGGTGCCACCAACCGCTTCACGGCGGCGGCGGTGACCCCCTCGTCGGCGCCGATCGACACCCCGAAGGCGAGCCGCGCGCGGCTCGCGAAGAGCGATCCCGCCCTGCTCGCCCGGACGGACACCGCCCCCACGACGATCATGGTCAAGCTCGACTACGACGCGGCGGCCGCCTACTCCGGCGACGTGGCGGGCTTCGCGGCGACCAGCCCCGAGGTGACAGGCAAGGCGCTGCGCACGGGCGACTCGAACGTCTCGTCGTACCTGCGCCTGCTGGGCGGCAAGGCGGACAAGGCCTCGGCCGCCGTGCGCGCCGCCGTGCCGTCCGCGACCGTCCGCGGCACCTACAACCTCGCGTACGGCGGTCTGGCGGTCACTCTCCCGGCCAACCGTGCGAAGGACCTGCTCAAGGTCCCCGGCGTGGTGGCCGTGCAGCAGGACGCGCTCGAGCACGTGCAGACGGAGCTGGGCTCCGGGACCTCGACGACGGCGCTCGCCGGTACCCCCGCGACCCCGACCGCAGGTGCGCTCGAGAACGGCACCACGGCCTTCGTCGGCGCGGAGAAGGTGTGGCCCTCGCTGGGCGGCCGTGACCACGCAGGTCAGGGCGTCATCGTCGGCGTGCTGGACACCGGCATCTGGCCGGAGCACCCGATGCTGACCGACGTCGGGCTGCCCAAGCCGGCCGGCGGCCCGTGGGCGTGCCAGTTCGGCGACGGCAGCGACCCGGCGCTCGGTGCCGCGTTCACCTGCAACGACAAGCTGATCGGCGCGTACGCCTTCCTCGACACGGCCCGAGCCCAGGGCGCGATCGGCAAGGACGAGTACTGCTCGGCGACCGCGTGCTCGGTGCGCGACGCCGACGGGCACGGCACGCACACGGCCACGACGGCGGCGGGCAGCTACGTCGCCAGCGCGCCGCTGCTCGGCACGGACCGCGGGCCGGTGGCCGGCATGGCGCCGGGCGCCTCGGTCATCGCCTACAAGGTGTGCGCCGTGGCGGGCTGCTACCAGTCCGACTCGGTGGCGGCCGTGCAGCAGGCGATCCTCGACGGGGTCGACGTGATCAACTACTCGATCAGCGGCGGCACCTCGGCGTACACCGACCCGGTGGAGCTGGCGTTCCTCGACGCCTACGAGGCCGGCATCAGCGTGAACGCGTCCGCCGGGAACGACGGGCCCACCGCCGGCACCGCGAACCACGCCGGGCCGTGGGTGACCACCGTCGGCGCGTCCACGTCCGACCGGGCCTTCGCCTCCGTGCTGCACCTGACCGCGGCCGACGGCGCCACCTACAGCAAGCAGGGCGCCACGCTGACCACCGGCGTCACCGACGCTCCGGTGGTGCTCGCCGCGGACGTGCCGGGCTACACCGGCGGCCAGTACTGCCTCAAGCCGTTCGCCGCCGGTTCGCTGACCGGCAAGGTGGTGGTCTGCGAGCGCGGCGGCGGTGGCGGCGGGCGCGTCGAGAAGGGGTACTTCGCCAGCCAGGGTGGTGCCGCCGGCATGGTGCTGTACAACCCGACGGCCTCGGACACCGAGACGGACAACCACTTCCTGCCGGCCATCCACCTCGAGGGTCCGAACGACGAGCTGCTGGCGTTCCTCGCGGCCCACACGGGCGTGACGGCCACCTGGGCGACGGGCGCGCTGACGCCCGCCACCGGCGACGTGATGGCCGGGTTCAGCTCCCGCGGACCGGTGGGCGACTTCCTCAAGCCGGACATCACAGCGCCGGGCGTCCAGGTGCTCGCGGGGAACACCCCGACGCCCGTGGACATCCCGGCCGGACCCAAGGGCCAGCTGTACCAGGCGATCGCGGGCACCTCGATGTCCAGCCCGCACGCCACCGGCATCTCCGCCCTGGTCCGTGCGGCGCACCCGGACTGGACGCCGGGACAGGTGAAGTCGGCGCTGATGACCTCCTCGCTGCAGCAGGTGGTCAACGCCGACGGCAGCCCGGCCGGGGTGTTCGACCGCGGCGCGGGCTCCATCCGGGCGGACCGGGCGGTGCAGCCGACGCTGACGTTCGACGTCTCGGCGAAGGACATGGCGGCCAGTGCCACCGACCCGCTGCACCGCGTGGACCTGGACCTGCCGAGCATCGCGGTGAACCCGCTGCCGGGGGCGCTGCTGACCACGCGCACGGCGAAGAACGTCTCGGGACGCACCCTGGCGTTCTCGGCGGCGGCGACCGGCGCCGACGGGCTGAAGGTGACCGTGCAGCCGGCGCGGTTCACGCTGCGGCCGGGCCAGACGCAGAAGCTGCGGATCCTGGTGGACGGCACGGCGACCGCGCACGGCTGGCACAGCGGGCAGATCACGCTGACCAGCGGGGGAGCGGTGCCCGTGGTGCTGCCGGTGGTGGTGAACACGGGTGACGCGGCGGTCCACCTGACGCAGACGTGCGACCCGTCGACGGTGGCGCGGGGCGCCAGCACGGACTGCACGGTGACGGCGACCAACTTCGCCGCCGTGGCTGCACCCACCACGGTCGAGGTCTCCTCGACGCCCGGTCTGCCGATCACCTCGGTGGCGGCGCCCGGGACGGCCACGCGGTCGGGGCTGCGCTGGACGGGCACGCTGAGCCCGGCGCTGCCGCCGACGATCACGTCCATCACCCCCGGCGCCAGCCCCGCAGGTGGGTACCTGCCGCTGTCGTCCTTCGGCATCCCGGCGGCCACCGGGTTCGGTGACGAGACGATCACCAACTACGACGTGCCGGCCTTCCAGTACGGCGGGGAGACGTACACGCGGATCGGCATCGACTCGAACGGCTACGTCGTCGTCGGCGGCGGCACGGCCGAGGACAACGACTGCTGCAACACGCAGACGTTCCCCGACCCGGCCCGGCCCAACAACGTGCTGGCGCCGTACTGGACGGACCTGTCCCTCGACCCGGCCACCGGCGGCGGCGCCATCCGGGTGGGCACGCTGTCCGACGGGACGAACCACTGGCTCGTCGTCGACTACGACCAGGTGCAGGCGTGGGGCCACGGCCCGGCCAGCTCGTTCGAGATCTGGATCCAGACGGGGACCACCGAGGGTCAGTGGTTCTCCTACGGCACGCTCGGTGGGTCCGCCGGTGCGCCCCTGTCGTCCGGTGCCGAGAACCGGGACGGCACCAGCGGCGTGAACATCACCGCGGCCTCCGGGACGGAGTGGGCGATCACCACCGCCCCGCCGACCCCCGGCGGCTCGATCAGCCTGGGCTACCGGGCCACCGCGCGACAGCCGGGGACCCAGACGCTCACGGCCAGGCTGTCCTCCCCGATCATCCGGGCTACCCCCGTGGTGCAGACGGCGGTCACCGTCACCAGGCGGTAGTCGCGGCGGAGGAGGCCGCACGCAGACGGGCGGTGCCGGGGGAGGGCCCGGCACCGCCCGTCTGCTCGTGCGCTTGCCGAGCGCCGCCGTGTCCCCTTATGGTTTCCACGGACTATTCCGCAGGGAACATACCGAGGGGAGCGCCGATGCCGCAGCTGTCGGTCGTCGCCGTCATGACGCTCGCGCTGCTGCACGAGGAGCCGATGCACCCGTACGAGGTGTTCCGCACGCTCGAGCAGCGCGCCGAGACCCGTCTCACCCGGGTGACCGTCGGTGCCGTCTACCACGCGGTGGAACGCCTGGTCGCCGACGGCCTCGCCGAGGCGGTGGGGACGGAGCGGCAAGGCCGGCGCCCTGAGCGGACGACGTACCGCGCCACGGACGCGGGCACCGCGGCGCTGATCCCGCGGCTCACCGGCCTGCTGGCGGACGACGAGCGGACGTACCCGCCGTTCGCGGTCGGTCTGGCGGAAGCTCCGCACCTGCCACGGGACCAGGCCCTCGCCGCGCTCGCGGCCCGGCGGCAGCGGCTCGCCGCTGCCCACGAGTCCGCCACGTCGACGCTCACCCACCTGCGGACGGAGCGTGAGCTGCCGCTGCGGTTCGTCCTCGACGTCGACCACGAGCGGGCGATGCTCGCCGCGGAGATCGCCTGGCTCGACGACGTCGTCGCCCGTCTCGAGGCCGACCCCGAACCCTGGGAGTCGGACCTCTACCTGGCACGCACCGGCTCTGTCGGTGGCGTGCCGCATGCTGCTCCCTAGCCCCAGCCAGCCCCTGAGGAAGGTCCCATGTCCCGCAACGGGCAGTCCACCACCGCGCCACGCGCGCTCGTCGACCTGCACGGGCGCAGCCCGTGGAGCATCCTGCCGGCCCTGTGCCTCGGCTTCTTCATGATCATGGTCGACACGACGATCGTGAACATCGCCGTGCCGACGCTGGTGAAGTCGTTCGGCGCCGACCTGACCACGGTCGGGTGGGTGAACAGCGCCTACCTGCTGACCTTCGCCGTGCTGCTGCTGGTCACCGGCCGGATGGGCGACACCTTCGGCCCCAGGCCGGTGTTCATCGCCGGTCTGGTGGTGTTCACGCTGTCCTCCCTGGCGTGCGGCCTGTCGGGGTCCATCGGCCTGCTGATCGCCGCCCGCGCGGTGCAGGGCATCGGCGGCGCGCTGATGACGCCCCAGACCATGTCGATGATCACGCGCGTCTTCCCGCCGCAGCAGCGCGGTGCCGCGCTCGGGATCTGGGGCTCGGTCGCGGGCGTCGCGACGATCACCGGTCCGCTGCTCGGCGGGATCCTGGTGGAGTCGGTCGGCTGGGAGTGGATCTTCTACGTCAACGTGCCGGTCGGGCTGGTCGCCCTGTGGTTCGCCCTCACGCGGCTGCCGTCGCTCGAGCGTCACGTGCGCTCGGTGGACCTGCTCGGCATGGTGATGTCGGTCGGCGGGATGTTCCTGCTGGTGTTCGGCCTGCAGGAGGGGTCGACGTACAGCTGGGGGACCATCCGCGGACCGGTCACCGTCTGGGGCGTGATCGGCGTCGGGGTGGCGGTGCTGCTCGTCTTCGGCTGGCTGCAGGTGCGGCGGGGCGAGGAGGCGCTGCTGCCGATGCGGCTGTTCCGGAACCGGAACTTCCTGCTGGCCAACGTGTCCGGTGCGGCGGTCGGCTTCGCGATGATCGGCATCTTCTTCCCGTTCACGCTCTTCCTGCAGGAGGTCGCGGGTCTGTCGCCGCTGCACGCGGCGCTGGTCGGGCTGCCGTCCTCGCTGGTGTCCGGGGTGGTGGCGCCGATCGCCGGTCGGCTCTCCGACCGCATCCCGCCGAAGTGGGTGGTCACCTTCGGCTTCGTGATGTTCATCATCTCGATCACGTGGGTGTCGCGCTGGATCGACCCCGACGCGTCACCGTGGCGGTTGCTCCTCCCGATGGCGCTCTTCGGGCTCGGCACGTCCTGCGTGTTCTCCCCGCTCGCCAACCTGGCGACCAGCGGGCTGGACCACCGGACGGCGGGTGCGGGTGCGGGCGCGTTCAACACCAACCGCCAGATCGGCGGCGTGATCGGCTCCGCGGCCATCGTCGCGATGCTGACGTCGCGGCTCGGTCACACGGTGCCGGCGGCGGCGAAGGACGCCGCGGTGTCGCTCCCGGACGCCGTGCGGGGCCAGTTCCTCGACCGGTTCTCGCACCTGTCGGGGTCCGCGTTCTCGTCCGGGTCCGCCTCGGCCCCGCAGCTGCCCTCGTCGGTGCCGCCGGCCGTCGCCGACCAGATCAAGGCCGCTGCGCTTCAGGCCGTGCACCACGGCTTCGCCACCGCCGTGGCGGAGACGATGCTGCTGGCGGTCGCGGTGTTCACGCTCGGGCTGGTGTCCGCCCTGCTGATGCACGGTCAGCGCGCGCAGCGGCGCAGCGTGCCGGACGAGACGCCGGCGGCAGCCGCGGCCTGAGGGGTCCGCTGCGGCACGGCTGCGGCCCACGACCGCCGGGCCACCGAACGGGCGCGGCCCGGCGCCCTCTACAGGGTGGCCGGGCCGCTGCTGCGCTCAGCGGGTCTGCGGCGGCCTCGTCATCGCCAGCACGTCGAGCGCCGTGTCGAGCTGCTCCTCGGTGATCTCGCCGCGGTCGACGAAACCGAGGTCGATCACCGACTGGCGGACGGTGATGCCGGCCTTGACGGCGTGCTTGGCGATCTTCGCGGCTGCCTCGTAACCGACCACCCGGTTGAGGGGCGTGACGATCGAGGGCGACGACTCGGCGAGCGCGCGGGACCGCTCGACGTTGGGCGTGATGCCGTCCACCGTGCGGTCCGCCAGCACCCGTGAGGCGTTCGAGAGCAGGCGGATGGACTCGAGCACCGCCGAGGCCATCACCGGCATCTGCACGTTGAGCTCGAAGGCACCGCTCGCACCTGCCCAGGCGACGGTCGCGTCGTTGCCCACCACCCGCGCCGCGACCATCAGCGTCGCCTCCGGGACGACCGGGTTGACCTTGCCCGGCATGATCGACGAGCCGGGCTGCAGGTCCGGGATGGCGATCTCACCCAGGCCCGTGTTGGGGCCGGAGCCCATCCAGCGCAGGTCGTTGCAGATCTTCGTCAGGCTCACCGCGATGGTGCGCAGCGCGCCCGACAGCTCGACGAGGCCGTCGCGGGCGCCCTGCGCCTCGAAGTGGTTGCGCGCCTCGGTCAGCGGCAGGCCGGTGTCCTCGCGCAGCAGGGCGATCACGCGCTGCGGGAAGCCGGCGGGCGTGTTGATGCCGGTGCCCACTGCCGTGCCGCCCAGCGGCACCTCGGCGACGCGGGGGAGAGCGGCCTGCAGCCTCTCGACGCCGTACCGGATCGCTGCGCCGTAGCCGCTGAACTCCTGGCCGAGGGTCACGGGCGTGGCGTCCATCAGGTGGGTGCGGCCGGACTTCACGACGTCGGCCCAGGCGGTGGCCTTCGCCTCGAACGCCTCGGCGAGGTGCTCGAGGGCGGGCACCAGGTCGCGCACGACGCCGGCGGTCGCCGCGACGTGCACGGAGGTGGGGAACACGTCGTTGGACGACTGCGAGGCGTTGACGTGGTCGTTCGGGTGGACCTCGCGGCCCAGCGCCCGGGTGGCCAGCGTGGCGATCACCTCGTTGGTGTTCATGTTCGAGCTGGTCCCGGAGCCGGTCTGGTAGACGTCCACCGGGAAGTGCTCGTCGTGCGCGCCGGACGCCACCTCGTCGGCCGCCGCGACGATCGCGTCGGCGACGTCACCGGCCAGCACGCCGAGCTCGGCGTTGGCCCGGGCTGCCGCCTTCTTGATCCGCGCCAGAGCCTCGATGTGACCCCGCTCCAGACCGCTGCCGGAGATCGGGAAGTTCTCCACGGCGCGCTGCGTCTGTGCGCGGTACAGGGCGTGGGCGGGGACGCGCACCTCGCCCATCGTGTCGTGCTCGATGCGGAAGCCCGCGTCCGCGGGCACGGCGGCACTGCCGGTTGTGGGGGTCATGGACTCATCTTGCCGCAGCCCGCCCGCCGGCTCGGAGGCGGCTCGGGGACGACGTCACCGCAGCCGGAACCGCCCGGGGACGGTTCCGGCCGCGTGAGACGTGGCGGGTGTGGAACAGCGCAGGTCAGTCGAGGCGGCCGACCGTCTCCACGAGCTTCGCGCGGCCGTCCTCCAACGTGTACTCCACGGCGACGATCGCGCAGCTGCCGTCGGCCGTCCGCCGGGAGAGCACTGCCGAGTAGTCGGCGAGCATGTGCGCCGTCTGCCGGACGTGCTCGTGGCCGAGCTCCGCGGCGTCGAAGGAGTCGAGCGGCCGCCCGGTGCTGGTCAGGCCGACGATGCTCGGGATCACCCGGTCGACCACCGCGCGGACGAACCCCGGCGCCTGCTCGCCGCTGGCGAGCGTCTTGGCGGCGGCGGCCACCGCCCCGCACTTGTCGTGCGCCAGCACGACCACCAGCGGCGTGCCGAGCACCTCGACGCCGAACTCGATCGAGCCGAGCACCGTGGTGTCGATGACGTGACCGGCGGTGCGCACGACGAAGGCGTCGCCGAGCCCCTGGTCGAACACGATCTCGGCCGCGACACGGCTGTCCGAGCACCCGAACACGACGGCGAACGGCTGCTGGCTCGAGCTGAGGGCGGTGCGGTGCGCCGCGTCCTGCGACGGGTGCACCATCTCGCCTCGGACGAACCGCTCGTTGCCCTCGAGCAGCGCGGCCCAGGCCTGTCCCGGGGTCGTCGGTCGGTCGGTCGTGCTCGTCATGCATCCACCTCCGCAGCAGTCGGGGGATTGGCCCCGGCGCGCGACACGGTGATGGCGGCGATCCGCGCGCACCGCTCCATCACAGCCGTCAGCGTCCCCTCGTCGATCGCGTGCAGCGCCTCGCGCCGGTCGGCGCCCAGCAGCCCGGCCGTCCAGAGGCCGTCGATCAGGCCGCTCATGAACGAGTCCCCGGCACCGACCGTGTCCGCCACTGTGACGCGTGGCGCGACGATCTGCACGCGGAGACCGGTGGACGTGACCGCGAAGGCGCCCTCACCACCGTGGGTCACCACCACGACGGCCGGTCCGGCCGTCGCCCAGCGGGCCGCGACGTCGTCCGGCGCCTCGTCGGGGTGCAGCCACAGCAGGTCCTCGTCGCTGACCTTGATCACGTCCGCGGCGGCGACCAGGGCGTCCACCACCGGCAGGGTCTGCGCGGGCGAGCCCATCAGCGCCGGGCGCATGTTGGGGTCGTAGCTGATGGTGGACGTGGCTCGGCGCGCCTCCACCAGACGCGCCACGGCGGCGCCGCCCGGCTGCAACGTGGTGGCGATCGAGCCCGTGTGCACCACGACCGGGTCGACGTCGTCGCCCTCCCACGTCGCCGGCAGGTCCCACTCCAGGTCGAACTCGTAGGTCGCGGCGCCGGTGGCGTCGAGATGGGCCACGGCGACCGGCGTGCGGGTCGCGTGCACCGGTGCGTTCAGCACGTGCACCCCGGACGCCGCCAGGTGGTCCCGCACGCGGTCGCCGTAGGCGTCCGGCGCGAGCCAGGTCAGCAGGTCCGCCTGGCGACCCAGCCGAGCGAGCCCGAGAGCCACGTTGGCCGGGCTGCCGCCGGGGTGCTCCTCGCGGCTGCCGTCCTCCCGGACCACCACGTCCACCAGCGCCTCGCCGATCACCAGCGCCCGTTCGTCGTTCACTCGTCGTCCCCGTCCTCGTCGTCGGTACCGGCCTGCTGCTGCGGCCGTTCGTCGTGTGTGCCGGCCGCACCGGCCGTGCTCGTCTGACCTGCGCCTCTGGGTGCCGCCGCGGTCGCCAGCCGCTCCCGCGCACCGTCCAGCCACTGCTGGCAGCGGGCGGCCAGCGCCTCGCCCCGCTCCCACAGCGCCAGGGCCTCCTCGAGGGAGCCGGCGCCGCTCTCCAGGCGTGCGACCACGGCCACGAGCTCGTCACGCGCCTGCTCGTACCCCAGGCCCTGCACGTCGGCGTTCGGGTCGGTCGGCGGTACGGCTGGCTTCGGCACGGGAGAAGTCAACCAGCCCTCACCGACGCGGCGTGCGAGGGCGCGTGCCCGCCCCGTCCGGCTGCGCAGCCGCCGCGGGCGTCGAGACGGTGACGGCGAACCGACCCCGCGCCACGCGGACCGCGAGCGGCTCGCCGTCGGCCACCTCCGCCGGGTCGCGCACCACCGCACCGTCGGCGCGTTGCACCACCGCGTACCCGCGGTCGAGCGTCGCGGCCGGGGACAGCGCCCGCACCTGTGCGGCGAGCCGCGCCGTGGCGATCCCCGCCTCGGCGAGCGCTGCGCCGACGGTTCGGCGGCCGTGGTCCACCAGCCGGTCGAGCGCGAGCTGGTGCGGTTCGACCAGCGTGACGGGACGTGCCAGCACCGGCCGCCCGCGCCAGTTGTCCAGCGTCGACTGCTCACGCGTGAGGCGCCCGAGCACGGCCGCGCGGGCACGGTGGCGCGCCTGCGTCAGGCGGGCGCGTTCCTCGGTGACGTCGGGGACCACCCGCTTCGCGGCATCCGTCGGTGTGGAGGCGCGCCAGTCGGCCACCAGGTCGAGCAGCGGAGCGTCGAGGTGGTGCCCGATCGCGCTGATCAGAGGCGTGCGGCAGGCGGCGGCTGCGCGCACCAGCGCCTCGTTGCTGAACGGGAGCAGGTCCTCGAACGACCCGCCGCCCCGCGCGACGACGATCACCTCGACCCGCGGGTCGGCGTCGAGCTCGGCGATCGCGGCCGTCACCTCCGGCACCGCGCGAGGGCCCTGGACGGTGACCCGCCGGATCTCGAACTGCACCGCGGCCCAGCGGGCCCGCGCGTTGGAGACCACGTCGTGCTCGGCGTCCCCCTGCTGCGCGCACACGAGCCCGACCACCGCCGGCAGGAAGGGCAGCGGCCGCTTGCGGTCCTCGTCGAACAGGCCCTCCGCCCCGAGCACGCCCTTGAGGTGCTCGATCCGCGCGAGCAGCTCGCCCAGGCCGACCAGTCGGACGGCGTCGGCGGCGAACGTCAGCTCGCCCCGTTTCTCGTGGTACCGGGGCCGGGCGTGCACCACCAGGTGCGAGCCGTCGGACAGCCGGTCGGCGACGGAGGCGATCGCGCCCGCCGGGACGGTGACGGACAGCGACATGTCGAGGTCCGTGTCCCGCAGCGTCAGGAAGTACAGGGAGTTCCACCGCTTGAGGTTGAGCACCTGGCCCTCGACCCACACCGGGGGCATCCGGGCGACGTAGTCGGCGATCTTCGGCGCGAGGTGCCGGACCGGCCACGGTCGGTCCGGCGTGGTGTCGGCGGCGCGGAGGGGGAGCGGGCCGCGGGCCGTCAGGTCCGGGTCCTGCGGGCGGACGACGGGGCTGCCGGGCGGTGGGAACGCGGCATGCCCTGCTGCCCGGTCCGCCGCCCGATCGGCCGATGCGCTCACGGTCACCAGACTGCCCCATGCCGCCCACGGGACCTGCACGCGTCCGCCGCCGGCCGCCCGGGGACGGTCCCGAGGCCCGACCTAGACTGGGGCGGTGAACCCCCACCGTCCGTCCGTCGACCGTGCCGTCGACCGTGCTGTGGACCTGGCCGTGGACAAGGCCGTGGACCTGGCCGTGGACAAGGCCGTGCCCGACGCCGGTGCGGCGACCCCGTCGTCCGACGTGGTCCGGCGCGTGCTGCTCGCCTCGCCGCGCGGGTACTGCGCGGGCGTGGACCGCGCCGTGGTGGCCGTGGAGAAGGCGCTCGAGCACTACGGCCCGCCGGTGTACGTCCGCAAGGAGATCGTGCACAACCGGCACGTCGTGGACACGCTGGCGGCCCGCGGGGCCGTGTTCGTCGCGGACACCGACGACGTCCCGGAGGGTGCCCGGGTGGTGTTCTCCGCGCACGGCGTCTCGCCGGCGGTGCGGGCAGCGGCGGCCGCTCGTTCGCTGCTCACCATCGACGCGACGTGCCCCCTGGTCACCAAGGTGCACAAGGAGGCCGTGCGGTTCGCCGACGACGACTTCGACATCCTGCTGATCGGCCACGCCGGGCACGAGGAGGTCGAGGGGACGTCGGGGGAGGCGCCGGAGCACATCCAGGTGGTCAACTCCCCGGACGACGTGGACGCCGTCGAGGTCCGCGACCCCGAGCGTGTCGTCTGGATCTCGCAGACCACCCTGTCGGTGGACGAGACGATGGAGACCGTCCGACGGCTGCGTGAGCGGTTCCCCGCGCTGCAGGACCCGCCGAGCGACGACATCTGCTACGCGACGCAGAACCGTCAGGTGGCGGTGAAGAAGATGGCGCCGTCGTGCGACGTGGTCGTGGTGGTCGGTTCCGCGAACTCGTCGAACTCCGTGCGGCTGGTCGAGGTGGCCCTGGAGTCGGGCGCCCGCGCGGCGCACCGGATCGACACCGCCGCGGAGATCGACCCGGCATGGGTGGCCGGTGCGACGACCGTGGGCGTCACCTCCGGCGCCTCGGTGCCCGAGATCCTCGTCAGGGACGTGCTGGCCCGCCTGGCCGAGCTCGGCTTCGGCGACGTGGAGGAGGTCCGCACCGCGACCGAGGACCTGATGTTCTCCCTGCCGCGAGAGCTGCGCGCCGACCTGAAGGCGGCGGGCGCCGAGACGCGGCCGGCACGCGAGGGCCGGCGCTCGCTGGACGTCCAGGGCGTCTAGCGCTCGTCCGACGTCGGGCCGGTCCGCTCGTTCGCGGCGCGGGTGTCCGGCCGCGCGGGCTGTTCACGCGACACCGCTGCCGCCCGGGCTCAACCTGCGACCTCCGTCGCGCCGGCGTGCGGGGAGGCCGCCTCGGCGCGCAGTGCGGCGGCATCCCGGCGGCCGTCCTCCTCGGCCAGCGCGGCCTGCTCCAGCACCACCAGCCGCTCGTCGGTGGAGGCCAGCAGCTCCGGTGCGGTCAGCGTGGTCAGGCGAGGGTCGACGGGCGCCGGCGAGGGCAGCTCGGCGTCGGTGACGTGCAGGTCGGCGAACCGCCGGGCGCTGACCAGCACCCGTGTCTCGAGGGAGCCGACCGTCTGGTTGTACGCGGAGGCGGTCGCGTCGATCGCCCGGCCCATCCGCGCGAGGTGCGAGCCCATCGTCGCGAGCCGACCGTGCAGCTCCTTGCCCAGCGACAGCACCGCCTGGGCGTTGGCGGCGAGGGCGTCCTGCTTCCAGGCGTAGGCGACCGTCCGGAGCAGGGCCAGCAGCGTGGAGGGGGTCGCCACCACGACGTGCCGGTCGAACGCGTACTCCGCCAGGCCCGGGTCCTCGTCGAGCGCGGCGTGCCAGAAGGCGTCCGCGGGGACGAACATCACGACGAACTCCGGTGCGGGCGCGAACTGCTCCCAGTACTGCTTGGCCGCCAGGTCGTCGACGTGCCGGCGCACGTGCCGCGCGTGGTCGCTCAGCCGCGCGGCCCGGACTGCGGGGTCCGACGCCTGCGCGGCGTCGAGGAACCCGAGGAACGCCACCTTCGCGTCCACCACCACGTTCTTGCCGCCCGCCAGGTGCACCACCATGTCGGGCCGCAGCAGACCGTCGTCGGTGCGGACGTTCTCCTGCTCGACGAAGTCGACGTGCGGCAGCATCCCCGCCGCCTCGACCACCCGCCGCAGCTGGACCTCGCCCCACCGGCCGCGCACCTGGGACGCCCGCAGGGCGGTGACCAGCTGCGCCGTCTCGCCGCGCAGCTGCTCGGACACCGCGTGCATGGCGCGGACCTGCTCACCGAGCGCCGCCTGGCCGGCGGCACGGGCCTGCTCCGCCACCTGCAGCTGCTCGCGCACCTGGTCCAGCGTGCGCCCGACCGGCTCTACCAGGGCGCGGACCGCCTGCTCGCGCTGCGCCAGCTCACCGACCTGGGTCTGGTGCTCGGCGGCCAGCCGCTGGTGCGCCAGCGCGAGGAACTGCTCGCTGCTCGCGGCCAGGGCGTCGGCGGCCAGCGCCTTGAACCGTTCGGCCGCTCGCTCGTCGTCCGCGCGGGCGGCCGCCGCCGCGGTGCGCTCCGCCGCCCAGCCCGCCTCCGCGCGGACCGCCGTCACCTCGGCCGCCCGGACGCGGGCTGCTGCCCGGGTTCCTGCCCCCACCCAGCCGAGGGCCGCCCCCAGCGCGACCCCGACCGCCAGTCCCAGCAGCAGCACGCCCACGTCCATGCCGCCAGGGTGCCGCCGACCACCGACATGCCGGTCGCGGCGCGCACGGCAGACGTCCTCCCGTCCCTCCACCGGCGCGGGGCCGCGCCAGAACCCCGGACCCGCGTGGGTGCCCGCACCTATGCTGACGCCCGTGCCCGACGGCAACCAGGGGCCGCAGCTCCCTCCCGATCCACCACCGCCGCTCGCCCCTGCTCGGCCGCTCGCCGAGCCCCCGGCACTGGTGCTCCGTGGCCTGTGGCGTCGCTTCGGCAGCACCATCGCGGTCGCCGGTCTGGACCTCGACGTGCCGACCGGCTCCTGCTACGGCCTCGTGGGGCCCAACGGTGCCGGCAAGACCACCACACTGCTGATGGCGACCGGTCTGCTGCGCCCCGACTTCGGCAGCGTGTGGGTGCAGGGCGTCGACCTGTGGGCCGATCCGCTGCGCGGCAAGGCGTTGCTCGGCGTGCTGCCGGACGGCATCCCGCTGTTCGACCGTCTGACCGGCGCGCAGGCGATCACGTACGCCGGTCTGCTCCGCGGCCTCGACCGGGACACGGTGGCTGCCCGCACCGCCGACCTGCTGCGGACCATGGACCTGGAGCGGGACGCGGACACGCTCGTGGTCGACTACTCGGCCGGCATGACGAAGAAGATCGCGCTCGCGTGCGCCCTGGTGCACGCACCCCGGCTGCTGGTGCTCGACGAGCCGTTCGAGGCGGTCGACCCCGTCTCGGCCGCGAACATCCGGGACATCCTCGCGGCGTACGTGGCGGGCGGCGGCACGGTGATCGTCTCGTCGCACGTGATGGACCTGGTCCAGCGGATGTGCGACCACGTCGCGGTGATCGCCGGCGGCCACGTGCTGGCCGCGGGCACGGTGGACGAGGTGCGCGGAGCCGGCACGCTGGAGGACCGGTTCGTGCAGCTGGTCGGCGGACGCATCACGGGCGGGGGACTGGCGTGGTTGGGCACCTCGTCCGCCTCAAGCTGAGGCTGCTCGCCAACGGGCTGAAGCGCAGCGCCTGGCAGGTGGTGCTGATGATCCTCGGCCTGGTGTACGGCCTGGGCCTGCTCATGACGGTGGCGGGCGGCTTGGTCTACGTCAGCACCCAGGCGCTGGTGCTTCGCGAGCTCGTGGTCGTCGTCGCCGGTGCTGCGCTGGTGCTCGCGTGGTGCGTGGTGCCGCTCGTCGCGTTCGGCGTCGACGCGACGATGGACCCCGCGCGCTTCGCGCCCTATCCCATCCGTCGGGCGCACCTGCTCACCGGCCTGGCGGTCTCCGGGCTGGTCGGCGTCCCCGGCCTGATGACGGTGCTCGCCGCGCTGGGCTCGGCGATCCTGTGGTGGCGCGAACCGGCGGCCCTGGTCGCCAGCCTGCTGGGCGCCGTCCTCGCGGTGGCGACCTGCGTCGTCGGCTCGCGCGCGCTGACCACCGCGCTGGCTCGGGTGGTGGTGCGTCGGCGGGTGCGCGAGCTCGGCGCCGCGCTGGTGCTGATCCCGATGATGTTCATCGGCCCGGCGATGTCCGCCCTCACCATGGGTGCGTCCCGCATCCGTGCGGCCGACATGACGCCGGTGGTGCAGGCCGTCGGCTGGACGCCGTTCGGGGCGGCCTGGGCCCTGGCGCCCGACGTGGCGTCGGGACGCTGGTGGCAGGCGCTGGCGCGGCTGGTGGTCGCCCTCGCCACGGTCGCGGTGGCGGTGCTCGTCTGGGACCGGTCGCTCGCCCGGGCCCTGGTCGACCCGCCGCACGACGTGGCCGGGCGGCGTCAGCGCGGGCTCGGCTGGTTCGCCCGCGTGCCGGCCAGCCCACGGGGAGCCGTGGTGGCCCGGTGCCTGACCTACTGGATCCGCGATCCGCGCTACGCCATGGCGGTCGTGGCCGTGCCGATCTTCCCCGTGCTCTTCGCCGTGCTCGGCATGGGCAGCGGCCTGGTGCTGGCCGCGGGACCGCTCGCAGGTTTCCTGCTCGGCTGGTCCATCTCCTCCGACATCAGCTTCGACGGCCCGGCGTTCTGGGTGCACGTCGCTGCGGGGGTGCGCGGCGGGGTGGACCGCGTGGGACGCGTGCTGGCCGCCCTGGTGCTCGGCGTGCCGGTGGTGACGGTCATGACGATCGCGTGCGCGCTCTTCCTGCACCGTCCGGACGCCGTCGCGCCGCTGCTCGGCAGCGCCCTCGGCACCCTGACCACGACGCTCGGGGTCTCGTCCGTCGCCTCCGCACTCGTCGTCTACCGCGTGCGCAAGGCGGGAGAGAACCCGTTCTCCACCCAGCAGGGCGCCACGGTCCCCGCGATGCTCACGCAGCTCGCGGGGTGGACGACGGTCGGGCTGCTGTGCGCGCCGGTCACGGTGCTCGCCGTGATGTCGGTGGCCGGGCACCGCGAGGCGCTCGGCTGGGTCACCCTCGCGGTCGGCCCGGCGCTCGGGACGGGGCTGATGGCCCTCGGTGTGCGGCTCGGCGGTCGCACGCTCGACCGCACCGCCCCTGACCTGCTGCGCCGGCTGATCGCCATGGCCTGACCCGTAGACTCTCCCGCCGTGGCGCTCACCATCGGCATCGTCGGCCTGCCCAACGTCGGCAAGTCCACCCTCTTCAACGCTCTGACGCAGGCCCAGGTGCTCGCCGCCAACTACCCGTTCGCGACCATCGAGCCCAACGTCGGCGTGGTTCCGCTGCCTGACCCCCGGCTGACCGAGCTCGCGCGCGTGTTCGACTCCGAGCGGACGATCCCGGCCACCGTGTCGTTCGTCGACATCGCCGGCATCGTCAAGGGTGCGAGCGAGGGCGAGGGGCTGGGCAACAAGTTCCTCGCCAACATCCGTGAGGCCGACGCGATCTGCGTGGTGACCAGGGCGTTCGCCGACCCGGACGTGGTCCACGTCGAGGGTCGTGTCGAGCCGCTGGCGGACATCGAGACGATCCACACCGAGCTGGCGCTCGCGGACCTGCAGACCCTGGAGAAGGTGGTGCCGCGCCTGGAGAAGGAGGTGCGGCTCAAGCGGGCCGACGCCGCATCCCTGGCCGCCGCGCAGCAGGCGCAGGCGGTGCTGGAGGACGGTCGCCCGCTCTCACTGGCCGACGGTGTGGACGTCCAGACGCTGGCGGAGTTCGGCCTGCTCACGACCAAGCCGTTCATCTACGTGTTCAACACGGACGACGAGGGCCTGGCGGACACCGCGATGCAGGAGAGGCTGCGGGCGGCCGTCGCGCCCGCCGACGCCGTGTTCCTCGACGCGAAGTTCGAGGCCGAGCTGGTCGAGCTCGAGCCGGACGAGGCCCGCGAGATGCTCGCCGCAAACGGTCAGGAGGAGTCCGGGCTGGACCAGCTGGCCCGCGTCGGGTTCCACACCCTCGGCCTGCAGACGTACCTCACCGCCGGCCCGAAGGAGGCCCGCGCGTGGACCATCCACCAGGGCTGGACGGCACCGCAGGCGGCCGGGGTGATCCACACGGACTTCCAGAAGGGCTTCATCAAGGCCGAGGTGATCAGCTACGCGGACCTGGTCGAGGCGGGCTCCGTGGCAGCGGTGCGCGCCGCCGGCAAGGCGCGGATCGAGGGCAAGGACTACGTGATGGCCGACGGCGACGTGGTGGAGTTCCGCTTCAACGTGTGACCCTGGTGGCCGCACCGACCGGCCCGGCGAGCCGCCGGTCGGACCGCAGGCTGCGACTGGAGGGAGCACGCGCGTGACGGTGATCGCAGACGCGGCCTCGCCCCTGCGCCGGCTGACCCTCGGTGACGCACCGGTCCTCGCGCGGCTGGTCCGGGCAAACCGGGACTTCCTCGCGCCGACGAGCCCGGTGCGCACCGAGGACTGGTTCACCGACGAGGGGCAGGAGCGCGCGGTGCGGACGGCGCTTGCGTCCGCCGAGGCGGGAACGATCTACCCCGCCGTGCTGGTCGAGGGCGGCGACGTGGTGGGGATCCTCAACCTCAACAGCATCATCCGGGGCGCCTTCCAGTCCGCGAGCGTCGGCTACTGGGTGGCGCAGGACCGCAACGGCCGTGGGATCGCGACGAGGGCGGTCGCCGCAGCCAAGCGGCTCGCGGCTGAGGAGCTCGGGCTCCATCGGCTCGAGGCGAGCACGCTGCTCGACAACACCGCCTCCCAGCGCGTGCTGACCTCGAACGGGTTCGTCCAGTACGGCGTGGCGCCGGACTACCTGCGAATCGCGGGCCGGTGGCAAGCCCATGCACTCTTCCAGGTGACATTCCCGGGCTCGTGACGGCCGCTCGACGCCTGCGCGGGGATGCGGTCCCGCCCAGGCCCAGCAGTGGAGGGACGAGGTACCGAGCGAGTCCTCAGGCGCGACGGTCAGGCAAGAGGGAGCACCGTCAGCGTCACCCAGGCGTTGAGGCCGCGATGCTGCGCGTGGATCTCGTGCGGGCCGACAGCTGTGGGCTGGCACAACCCGTGCAGGCACGGCTGACCGTCCCAGGTGATGGTGGCCTCGTCGGTGGCGTCGCCGATGAGTGTCCCGTCCGGCTGATAGGCCTGGACGGTGTAGGTCTGACCCCAACCGAGATACACGCTGGTGTCCTGATTGGGCGACAACGAGATGCTTCCGACCCAGGGGCGCGTCGACTCGTTGTTCCAGTACTCGTCGGAGGCGACGATGCCGCCGATGATCTGCTCGTCGCGCGCCCCGTTCTGGATGGCCGCGACCCAGGTGCCTTGTCCCGGTTCGATGCTCCGGCGGAGGAGCCGCTGGTAGTAGCCGTCGACGACCGTGGTCAGATACTCGGTCGACAGCAGGAAGCCCAGCGAGACCTGCGTGCGGGTCGCTCCGCGGTCGAGCGCCGCCACCCAGCCGGTGACCTCTGAGCTACCGGCATCGCGGCCGAGGACATCGCGGTACAGGGCCCTGACCCAGTCCGCGGAGGTCCCGCCGTTGGTCGCCCAGTACTCAGGTGAGGCGATGAAGCCCGAGTCGAGCTGCTCGACGGTCATGCCTGCGCTCATGCCGCCTAGCCAGGACTGCAGGCCGCCTGCGTCGGGACCACGCCCCAGGTAGGTGTCGTAGGCGTCGTCGATCAGGCCGGTCCGGAACTCCTCCGAGGAGGTGATCGCGTTGGCCACCGCGATGCGTGGCGTGCCCGAGATCAGTGCGGTCGACCACCCCACTTCGCCCGACCACTCCGGCGCCCGGTGGAAGAGATCCTCGTAGATGGAGATCACGTAGTTGTAGACCGCGTTCGCGGATGCGGGGTCGAGGACGGTGTGCCGGGGCGCAGCAGAGGCGGGTGCGGCCGTCGAGGCGACCAGCAGGCTGACGGCGGCGAGCGCGAGGGCCCGGTGAGTGATGCGCACGTGGTCTCCAGGGGCTACCCGAGGAACAGGCGCGGCGGTGTCGCCGTGTCCGACGCCGGAATCGGTGTAGTGCGCACCAGCGCACCAGTGCACCGCGGCCGTGAGCGGAGCGTAGCCAGCCGCGGCGCCCTCGTGGCGCGATTCGCATTGCTGGTATGCGCCGACGCGGTGCAGCTCGGAGCACCCGCTCAAGAAGCAGCACGCTGCACCTCGGGGTACGGCCTGGACCCGGCCAGCAGCGGTTCCGGCAGGCCGCGCGCCACGTGGTCGACGAACGCGGCCAGGTAGGCGTCGGTGATGGCCAGCGCGTGGTCGCCGTCGATCGACCCGAGCCCGACCAGGGCGCGGAGCGGGGCGGCCAGGTAGTAGGCGCCGTAGTCGCTGAAGTTGAGGTGCCGGGCCCCGTCGAGCTGGAAGCTCCAGACAGGCCCGGTGCTGGCGGTCAGCAAGGTGCGGGCCGCATCGCGTGCGGACTGCTCGTCGGAGCCGCTCGGCCGGCAGGTGCCGGTGATGCAGGTGCCCTGGCTGGCCAGCAGCAGCACGGGCTTCTGCAGTCCGGACTGGACGACCGTGCCGAACTGGGTCCCGTCGAGGTCGGCCGCGCCTACGCAGTGCGGGTCGTCGTGGCAGGCCTGCAGGGCGGCGGCGCCGCCGAAGGAGTGCCCCAGGTACACGGTGGTGGCCGCGTCGACATGCCCCGCGAACCGGCCGGTCGCATCCAGCGCCGCGACCCGGGACGCGGCGAAGCGGTCGTCGGCTGCCCATACGCTGACCAGCCGGTCGGCGGCCGGACGCATGGCCGCCGCGTCGGACTCCTGCAGGTTGCCGGCGGGTGTCGCACCCACCGGCCGTCCGTCCAGCACGGTCAGGTGGGCGCTGTAGGTGGGTGTGATGCCGGCGACCAGGTATCCGTGGCTCGCCAGGTTCTCCGCGAGCGTGGTGTATTGCGGCGCGGCCAGACCCAACCCTGGTTCGAGCACGACCACGGGGAACCGACCGGCCGCGGCGGGGGCGTCGGCGACGGCGTGCACCCGGACGTGGTCGAAACGGGTCTCGCCCAGCCCGAGCGGGCCGTGCAGGTGCAGTCCTGACCATGCGCCCGGGGTGTAGCGCGCAGGTGCCGCGCCTGGCGCCGGTGCGGCCGGGTACCAGAGCCACACGGACAGCTCGCGTGGCGTGCCCGCCCGTGGGGCGAGCGGGTCGCTGCGGGCGTCGTCGGTCCAGTCGGCCATCGTCCGGCCGACGGGATACCGGCCGGTCGGGGCGGGGAGGGCGACCTCCTGCTGCTGCCGGACCGTCACGTAGCCGACGTACCCGCCGAGCGCCACCACCAGCACGATCGCCAGGACCAGCAGGGTCTTCAGCGCTCGGCGCAGCCCTCGACGGTGGGTGCGCATCCACGCTGCTCCGAGTGGTGGCACGTGAATCGAACCTCCCTGCCGCGTGGTGGGCCCGCGATGAGCCGTGCTGGGACGATCCCACCGTTCAGGGTCTCCGGTCAGGCGTGCACCGCGCGGAGCCTGTCCAGCAGCGCCTGGCCGTCGGGAACGCCCAGGCCGGTGCACGGGTCCCAGCCGGGGCCGGCGGAGTAGGCCCCGTTGGTGCCCGACGTGATGTCCCGCAGGCCGCCGGTCGGCGCCCCCGCACGTGCACCGGCGTAGAGCTGCGGACCCAGCGGGCCGGGCAGCCGACCCAGCCCTTCGGACAGGCGGCACACGAGTGCCGCCCACAGCGGTGCGACGGCGCTCGTCCCCCCGATGACGGTGTCCGTCCCGTCCACCCGGACGTCGTACCCCGTGGCGGGGTCGGCATCCCCGGCGACGTCGGGC
Source organism: Cellulomonas sp. NTE-D12 (assembly GCF_027923705.1). Lineage (NCBI taxonomy): Bacteria > Bacillati > Actinomycetota > Actinomycetes > Micrococcales > Cellulomonadaceae > Cellulomonas > Cellulomonas electrica. The sequence continues at coordinate 998,440 of NZ_AP026442.1, forward strand.
ACACCACGCCCCGACCGCCCGGTCGCGGCGTTCGCCGGCACGCCGACGCGGGACTGCCACGCCGGCGTCGGGTAGACGTCGCTCACCCCACCGCCCGTACCGCCCTGGCCGGCGCCGTGGAACCACACCGTCTCGGTCGCGACCCGGCCAGTCGTGGCGTCGGCGTGCAGCGTGGTGCCGCCGCAGCCGAGCGCCTGCGGGCTGGAGGCGGGGTAGTCGACGTGCGGCCGACCGTCGGTGGAGTTGTCGTTGCTGCCGTCGTCGCCGGAGGCCACGCACACCGTGACGCCCAGGGCGCCGGCGTCCGCCATCGCCTGGTCCATCGCGGCCCGGGCCTGCGCGGTCCACTGGTCCTCCGACTGCCCCCAGCTGATGCTCACGGCGGCCGGCGTCGGGCTCGCGTGCACCGCGGTCGCCAGCGCGTCGAGGAAGCCACGGTCGGTGTTCGGTGCGAAGTGCACCACCAGGTCAGCGCCGGAGCAGAGAGCACCGGCGACCTCGATGTCGAGCATCACCTCACCGTCCGCGCCGGACGGGTTGCCGTCCGGGGCGTTCCCGGCGCCGTCCACGCCGACGGCCGTCACGGTCGGCGGGGAGATCACCCCGACGCGGGTCCAGTAGGCGGCCAGGTCGGCGTCGGTGTAGCCGCCGCCGAGCTCGAGGATGGCGAGCCTCTGCCCGGCGCCGGTGGTGCCGGCGGGGAACCGGTAGACGGTGCCGAGCTGCTGCGGGGTGAACGCTCTGGCGCCGGCGGCGGCGGGTCGAAACCGGGTCCTCGCCTGGGGCCTGTCGTCCAGACCCAGGACCGCGACCACCACGCCGGCCAACGGGCCGGGCACCGACAGCTCGCCGGTCCGCTGCCGGTGCGTGACGGTGCCGGTCCCGTCCGGTGCGGGTGACTCCACGAGCCCGAGGGAGGTGCCGAACACCCGTTCCAACGTCTGCAGGCTGCCCTGCGCCTGGACGCGCCGCGAGACCGGGTCCTCGGCCGTCACGCTGACCCCGGCCGCCGCCAGCGTGCGGCGCACCAGCTCCAGGTCCTGCGGATCCGCGCCGGCCGTCGCGGCGAGCTGCTCGCGGCTCAGCGGCGCACCACCGGGCGGTGGCAGCTCACCACGGCGGCGCAGCACGAGCGTCACCTCCACCGTCGCGGTCGGCTCGGGGCCGCCCACCGGCCGGGCGTCGGGCACCGGGTGCCGGGTGCTGCCGGGCAGGGAGTGTCGTTCCTCGCTCATCCCCGCACCCTCCCTCCGTGCACCCACACCCGCCACCGCGGGAGCCGGGCCGGTGGGCTCAGTGCGCGACGGCCCCGGGCCTCTCGTCCCGCCGGGCCCGCGCGCCGACGACGACGCTCAGCCACACGTGCCGCAGCATCGCGAGGAACACCACGATCCAGGCGACCAGCGCCACCCACAGCTCCACGCGCCCGACCATCCCCACCACCGGCAGCTGGTCCGCCTGGCCCAGGTAGATGCCGGCGACGCCGTACATGCCGAGCGGGAACACGATGCTCCACAGCGTGGCGTCGTACGGCAGGGGCAGGCGTCGGGCGACGTGCCGCCACCAGCCGGCGGCGACCAGCGCCGGGATCAGCCAGGTGGCGAACGCCCACAGCACCACGGTCAGGCCGGCGATCAGGCCTCGCGTCGCCTGCACCATCGGCGCGTCGGCCATCTCGACGATGCGCGCGCCCGCCAGCACCGAGATCGCGAGGGCGCCCATCGACACCCAGTAGGGCGCCGTGAGGTCCTCCGGCCCGAACCGGTAGAGCATCAGCCGCAGCGCGACGAAGATCCCCGCGGCCGCGTAGAGGAACACCCCCACGGACCACGAGGTGACGGCGAGCACAGCCAGCTCGCGGCGGCCGGTGCCGAAGACGGGCTCGATGGTGGCCGCCGCGATCGCGACCGACTGGCTGGCGACCACCCAGATGAACCAGGTGCCGTTCGCGTCCGCGACGATCGGCCGTTGCTGCCGACCGAGGGCGGCGGTCCACGGGACGACGTACCCGAGCACCAGCCACGAGGCGCCCGAGACGACCAGCAGCGCGGCGGTCGCCGCATGGTGGCCGTCGGCCCCGAGCCGGACGCCCAGCACGTTGGTGGCGGCGACGAAGGTGAAGAAGCCGAAGGCACGTCTCGGGTCGTTGAAGTCGTCGCTCACGGCGCGCCGGTACACGAGCAGGCGCCACGCGGTCAGGACGACCAGCACGGCGTAGCCGGCAGCGGTGATCGCGAGCAGGGTGTCGGAGATGACGACGAACCCCTCGAGCCGCATGCCGACGGAGATGATGCCGGTGGCCATCACCAGAGCGAAGTACCCGGGCGTCAGGCCCTCGACGGCGCCGCGCACCCGGCCGCTCAGCTCGGTGGTCACCCGCCGCAGGCTACTGGGAGGCGATCTCCCAGACCGTGCCGGTCGGGTCGCGGAACGCGGCCGTGCGCGGGCCCCAAGGGCGGTCCATCGGCCCGTTCAGCAGGGTGACGCCTCGGCGCTCGAGCTCGGCGCACATCGCGTCGACGTCCGCGACCTTGAGCGTCAGCTGGCTGCGCACGCCGGCCTCCGGCGGTGCGATCGGCGCGGGTCCGACGAGCCCCGGCGCCTGCGACACCGCCAGCAGGTTGATCAACGTCTCGCCGAGCTGGAACACCGCCGAGTTGGCGTCCTCGTAGACGACGGGCAGCCCGAACACCTCGGTGTAGAAGCGCTTGGTATCGCCGAGGTCCTCGGCGAACAGGGTCAGGGCGAAGATCGGTCCCGGCCACTCGCTCATGGCGCCTCCTCGGATGACGGTGCGGTCGGCGGCTCACGGTGCGGCGCCGGCGGGTGTCGGCCGGGCCTACCTTGGCACCCGGTGGCGACCCTGTCACCGGTGAGGGGGTCGGCATGGCGGCGGTGACGGGGCAGGGGCGTCGGTGGCTCACCCGCAACCTCGTCGTGCTCACGCTCGTGTCCCTGTTCCAGGACACGGCGAGCGAGCTGCTGTACCCGTTGCTCCCGGTGCTGGTCACGGGGGTGCTCGCGGCGCCACCCGTGGTGCTCGGCGTGATCGAGGGCGGTGCGGAGGGCGTGGCCGGCCTGACGCGCTACGTGACCGGCCGCTGGTCGGACCGGGCGGGGCGCGTGCGGTTCATCGGCGCCGGCTACGGTCTCGCCGCGGTCGGCAAGGTGCTGGTCGCGGCGGCCGGGGCGTGGCCGATGGTGCTGGCCGGCCGGACGGTCGACCGTCTGGGCAAAGGCGTGCGGTCGGCACCGCGGGATGCGCTGATCGCCGCGTCGGTCCCGTCGGAGAACCTCGGCCGGGCGTTCGGCTTCCACCGGGCGGGGGACACGCTCGGAGCGGTGGTCGGGCCGCTGCTCGGGCTGCTCGCGCTGTCCGTGATGGGTGGCAACCTGCACGCGGCCCTGTGGTGGGCGGTGGTGCCGGCGGCGCTGTCCGCCGGCCTCGTCGTGCTGGTGCGCGACCATCGGGCACCCGCGCCCGCAGGCGCCCCGGTCCGACCCGCCGCGGCATCCGCGGCGCCGTCCCACCCGCTGCCCGGGGCGTACTGGTGGGTGGTCGGCGTGCTCGTCGTCGTCGGGCTGGTCAACTTCTCCGACACGTTGCTGCTGCTGCGGGTCTCGGAGCTCGGGTTCGGCACCACGCAGGTGGTGCTCGCCTACGTGCTGTTCAACGTCGTCTACGCGGTCGGCTCGTACCCGGCCGGTGCGCTGACGGACCGCTGGCCGCGGGCCTACGTCTACGCGGTGGGCCTGCTGGCGTTCGCCGTCGGCTACGTCGGCCTCGCGCTGGTCGGCAAGGGGCCGGTCGTGTTCGTCCTGCTGGCCGTCTACGGCCTGTTCCCGGCCCTGACCGACGGTGTGGGCAAGGCGTGGATCTCCTCGCTGGTGCCGGCGGAGCACCGTGGCCGCGCCCAGGGCGCGTTCCAGGCGTTGAGCAGCGGGGCCGTGCTCGTGGCCGGCCTCTGGGCGGGGCTGCTGTGGGACGTGGGTCGCGGCAGGGGAACCGTGCCGCTGCTGGTCTCCGGTGCGGGAGCCGTGATCGCAGTCCCGGTGCTCGCGGCATTGCGCTTCCGCGCCAGGCCGCGTCCGTGATCTGGTGGTCGGCATGAGCGACACGTGGACCACTCCCGAGCTCGACCCCCGCACCTACGGGAACCCCGTGGGGGAGCTGGCGACGTACCGGGAGTACCTGACCAACTACCGGCTGACCATCGAGCTGAAGTGCCAGGACCTCGACGCCGAGCAGCTGGCGCTCCGCTCGGTGCCGCCCAGCACCCTGAGCCTCCTGGGCCTCGTGCGCCACCTCGCGCACGTGGAGCAGAGCTGGTTCCGGCGCGTGCTGCAGGGGCGCCAGGACGAGCCGCCGCTCTACTGGGCCCCGGACGCGCCCGACGACGACTTCGACGGCGCCGTGCCGGACCAGGGCGTGGTCGACGAGGCGTTCGCGACGTGGAAGCAGCAGATCGCGCTGGCCGACGAGCTGCTGGACGGCCTGGACGACGACCACCTCGGCGACACGGTGCCGCACCGTGACGGCACCGTGTCGGTGCGCGACGTCCTGGTGCACCTGATCGAGGAGTACGCGCGGCACGCCGGGCACGCCGACCTGCTGCGCGAGTGCATCGACGGCCGCACCGGCCAATGACCACCGCCACCCCGTCCGCGGTCTCGGACGCCGCCGTCTCGACGGGCCCGGCCGTCTGCGCCGCGCTCGAGGTGAGCGCGGAACGCGGGCTCAGCTCCGACGAGGCCGCTCGGCGGCTCCTGCAGCACGGACCCAACGCGGTCTCCTCGCACCGCGCCCGGCTGCTCCCCGTCCTGTGGCACCAGGTGCGCTCCCCGCTCCTCGGGCTGCTGCTGGCCGCGGCCGCGGCGTCGTACCTGGTCGGGGAGCGCAGCGACGCCGTCATCATCGGCGTGATCGTCGCGATGTCCGTCGGGCTCGGGTTCGTCAACGAGTACCGGGCGGAGCGAGCGGCACAGGCCCTGCACTCGACCATCCGGCACCAGGCCGTGGTCGTCCGCGACGGTCGGGCACAGTCGATCGACGTCACCGCGCTGGTCCCGGGAGATGTGATCGAGCTGCGGCTGGGCGAGGTGGTGCCGGCCGACGTGCGGCTGCTCGCGGTCGCCGGACTCGCCTGCACCGAGTCCGTGCTGACGGGCGAGGGACTGCCGGTCGACAAGGCGACGGACCCGGTGGGCGTCGGCACCCCGCTCGCGGAGCTGAGGTGCTGCGCGCTGATGGGCACGGTCGTGCACGCGGGCAGTGGCCGCGGCGTCGTGGTCTCCACCGGACGCGGCACGGAGTTCGGGGCGATCGCGGCGGGGCTGGGGACCCATCAGCTCGAGACCCAGTTCCAGGTGGGTCTGCGCCGGTTCTCCATGCTGCTGGTGTACGTCGCGGGGGCGCTGACCACGTCGATCTTCGCGGTCAACCTGGTGCTGCATCGTCCGTTCCTCGACGCGCTGCTCTTCTCGTTGGCCATCGCGGTCGGCATCACACCGCAGCTGCTGCCCGCCGTCGTGTCGACCAGCCTCACGGCGGGCTCGCGCCGGATGATCCGCCGCAAGGTGCTCGTCAAGCGACTGGTGTGCATCGAGGACCTCGGCGACGTCGACGTCCTGTTCACGGACAAGACCGGCACCCTCACGCTCGGACAGGTGGCATACGCGCGCGCGTGGGCCACCGGTGACCTGCACCCGCGCGACGTGCTGCGCTGGGGCTTGCTCTCCACCGAGAACGCGACCGAGGACGGCCGGTCCGTCGGCGGCAACCCGCTCGACGAGGCGCTCTGGGAGTCACCGGCTGCGCTCGCGGTCAAGGCGGAGGTCGCTCGCTGGACCACGCTGGGCGTGCTGCCCTTCGACCACGAGCGCCGGATGGTCTCGGTCGTGGTCCGCGACCCGGCGGGTGCGACCGCCCTGGTCACCAAGGGAGCGCCGGAGACCGTGCTCGAACGCTGCACGGACGTGCCGGAGCAGGCTCGCGCCGCGCTGGAGGCGGAGTTCGTGGCCGGCAACCGGGTGGTGGCGGTCGCGACCCGACCCGTCGCCTCGGAGGCGCCTCCGACGCCCGACGACGAGCACGACCTGCACCTGACCGGCCTGCTGGTGTTCCTCGACCCGCCGAAGCCCAGCGCGGCGACCGCCCTGCAGCGGCTGGCCCGCCTCGGCATCGCGGTCAAGATCGTGACGGGGGACAACGCCGCGGTCGCGGTCAAGGTGTGCCGGGACCTGGGCCTGGACGTCGGGCGGGCCCTGAGCGGTCCCGACCTGGCCGCGATGGGCGAGGAGGAGCTGGGCGCGGCCCTCGCCACGACGACCGTCTTCGCCCGGGTCTCACCCGAGGACAAGGCTCGCATCGTCCGCGCGCAGCGACGGACGGGGGGTGGGGTGGCCTTCCTCGGCGACGGCGTCAACGACGCCCTCGCGCTGCACGCCGCAGACGTCGGCATCTCGGTGGACTCGGCGACCGACGTCGCCAAGGACGCCGCCGACGTGATCCTGCTCGAGAAGGACCTCGACGTGCTCGCGGACGGGGTTGCCGAGGGCCGGCGGATCTTCGCGAACACGATCAAGTACGTGCTGATGGGCACGTCGAGCAACTTCGGCAACATGGCCTCGGCCGCACTGGCCTCGCTCTTCCTCAGCTTCCTGCCGATGCTGCCGTCGCAGATCCTCCTGAACAACCTGCTCTACGACACCAGCCAGCTGGCGATCCCGACGGACGACGTGGACGAGGAGCAGCTGCAGCGGCCCTCGCACTGGGACATCGCGTCGATCCGCCGCTTCATGGTCCGGTTCGGACCCCTCAGCTCGGTGTTCGACCTGCTCACGTTCGCCGTGATGCTCTGGGTGTTCCACTCCGGCCCGGCGCAGTTCCGTTCCGGCTGGTTCGTCGAGTCGCTCGCCACGCAGACGTTGATCATCTTCGCGATCCGTACCCACCGGGTCCCGTTCTTCCGGAGCCGCCCGAGTCTCCCGCTGACGCTCGCGGCGCTCGGCACCGTCGTCGTCGGTGCGGTGCTGCCCTCGACGCCGCTCGCGCACGCCCTCGGGTTCCAGCCCCTCCCGGGGGCGTTCTTCGCGGCTCTCGCCGCCATGGTGGCGGCCTACCTCGTGCTCGTCGAGCTGGCCAAGCGGCTCTTCTACGGCGCGGTACCCGCGGTCCCGCGCGTGGAACCCGTCGACCGCCGGCCGCAGCGCATCCGTCGGCGGGCGGCGCGGTTCAGCACGGCCCTGCCTCGGCCTCGGGTTGTGCGACGCCGCGTCGGCTGAGGGCCGTCACTCGGACGCGGTCCTGCGGGACGTGAACCGCTTGCGCAGGTGCCACACCAGCAGACCGACGAGGACGATCCCGAGCACGACCAGGGCCGAGTCCGTGCCCAGCTTCTTCTCCACCGCGGCGTAGGAGGCGCCGGCGAGGTAGCCGACGCTGACGACGACCGACCCCCAGATGATCCCGCCGACGGCGTTGAACGGCAGGAACACGTGGTACGGCATGCGGGCCAGACCGGCCAGGGCCGGCATGACGGCGCGGAAGAAGGCGACCCAGCGGCCGAGCAGCACGGCCCAGCCGCCGCGCCGGGCCAGGAACTCCTGCGCGCCCTCGATGCGCTCGCGCCGCTTCGCCACGATCCGGGACGCGAGCACGCGCGGTCCGATCAGCCGTCCGACCTCGTACCCGACGCTGTCTCCGACGATCGCGGCCACGATCACCACCGCCAGCACGGCCGCGAACGCCACGTGCCCCCGGTGCGCCGCGACGCCACCGAGGATCGCCGCGGTCTCGCCCGGCAGCACGAAGCCGACGAACAGCGCGTCCTCGGCGAACACCACGAGCCCGACGACGAGCAGCACGGCCCACGGGGCGGCACCGAGCACCTGGTCCAGGAAGGCCGTCATGGCGCGACGGTATCCGGCGATCGGCAGATCGGCCCGGTGCCGCCCACCGCGGCACGCGCCGTCAGCCGGTGTACCCGACGTCCTGCCAGCGCACGTCCTGGAACTGCGACGGGCCGTAGTTGGCCAGGTCCGAGCGGACCACCCACGTCGACGGCTCGACGAACAGCGGGATCATGGTGAACAGGTCCAGCGCACGCTTGTCGACGTCCGCGGCGAGCGTCAGCCGCTTCGCCGGGTCCAGCTGGGCGTTCAGCGCGTCCCAGTCGCTGCCGAGGGTCTTGTCCGTGACGCCGCCGTAGTTGGACCCGGAGTCGGTCGGGTAGAAGTACGCCTCGGCGGTCGCGATGGGGAACGCCCCCGCCACCCAGGCGAACGACGTCACGTCGAAGTTGCGCTTGTCCGTGGTGACGTAGCTGCTGAAGAAGTCGCTGCCGGGCACCGTCTGGACGCTCACGTCGAAGCCCGCCGCCTTCGCCTGCTGGCTCACCAGCTGTGCGATCGTCGCGACCGCCGCCGCGCCCTGCGGGGCGACGAAACGGGCGGTCAGCCGGGTGCCGCCCTTCGTCGCCACCCCGTCCTGCCCGATCGTCCAGCCCGCCGCCTGCAAGGTGCTGCGCGCGTCCGCCGCAGAGCCGGTGAGCACCCCTCCCGTGTGGTCGGCGTACCCCTTCTGCCCAGGGACGAAGATCACGCTGCCGAGCGTCTGCACCGGCGCCCCCACCTGGCCGAGCACCGCCTGGGCGAGCACCGTGCGATCGACCGCCTGGGCGAACGCCTTGCGGACCGCCGGGTCGGCGAACACGCCTGCGGTGCCGTTGAGCGTCAGCTGCCGCGCCACCGTGCCGCCGGACTGCTCCACGGTGGTGCCCTGCCGGGCACGCGCGGCGGTGAGCACGTCCGGCATGCCCATCACGTCGACCGCGTCCAGCTCCTGGTTGGCGAAGCTCTGGCCGAGGCTGTCCCGGGCCACCGTGCGGAACACGACCGTGTCGAGACGAGCCGGGTCGCCCCACCACCGGGGGTTGCGGCCGAGGGTGACCACCCCGGCGTTCGTGTCGATCGAGCGCACGACGAAGGGCCCCGCGGAGACGTACGTCGTGCCGTCTGCCGCGAACGGGCCGTTCTTCCACGCCGAGGCGAAGTGCGCCGGCGTGTCCACGGCCCACGACGGGTACACGCTGGCCAGCAGCGCCGGCCAGTCGGCATCGGTCTTGGCGAAGGTGATCAGCACGTCGCGGTCGTCGTCCCCGCGCGTCACCGACTTCACGTCCTGCCACACCGCCGTCGACGCCGGTGCGTACGCCGAGTTGGTGCCGTTGAACGCCTGCCAGCTCGCGGCGAGGTCGCGCCAGCTCAACGGCGTGCCGTCCGACCAGGTGGCGGCCGGGGCGATGCGCAGCTCGACCACCTCGGGGTCCTGCGACGTCACGGTCAGCGAGGCGGTGTAGTCGGGGTCCGGCGACCAGCTGCCGTCCGCCCCGATCCGCACGAACGACGGCAGGTACAGGTTGGAGATCCGCTGCAGGTCCAGCGAGGAGTTCGGGTCGTTGAGCTGGTAGGTCTGCGGCAGCGCGTCGACGCTGAGGGTGAGGGAGCCGCCGTCGCGCACCTGCGCGCGGGGCACGGCTCGCCACGCCGTGCCCGGCAGTGCGGCGGTCGTGGCCACGCCCGTCGTCCCGGTGGTGGCACGGGGGGTGGGGGACCCGGAGGTGCACCCGGCGAGGCCGAGCAGCACGGCGACGAGGCCCGCGCACAGCCGTGCGGACGTCCTGGGGTAGGCCATGGTCCTCACATCGTGTTCAGCGCCGAGACGTGGCGAACGTGCACCCCTGCGTGGCCATCATGTCGTCCGGAGCGCCCGCGGCCAACCTCTGACCGAGAACCGGTCTCGGATGCGGAGTGCCTGGTGGGCGCGGCGTGTCGCACCTGTCCGGTTCGTCCCGGCGTGGTCGGCGCCGCGGGAGCGACCCGGTGTTAGCGTCGGCGCGATGCTCCGGTTCCTCCTGCGCCGGGCCGCGGGCTACGGGGTGCTGGCGACGGTCGCGACGGCGCTGGGCTACGTGCTCGCCAGCCTGACGCTGCACCCGGCGGCGCGGTACGCGGGTCGGACCCCGCCCGTGCCCCCCTCGGTGGTGCACGCGGAGCTCGCTGCGCTCGGCGTGGACCCCGGGGTCCCGGTGCCGGCCCGCCTGTGGCACTGGCTGACCGAGCTCGTCACCCACGGTTCCCTCGGGCTCAGCGTGCGGGGCGTGCCGGTGACCGCCGAGATCGCGGCCCGTGCGGGCACCAGCCTGCGCCTGCTGCTCCTCGGCAGCCTGCTCGGCGCCCTGCTCGGGGTGGCGGTGGGCACGTGGGGCGCCTCCCGTCAGTACCGCTGGCCGGACCGGGTGACCACGGTGGGCTCGTTCGTGCTGCTGGCCACCCCACCGTTCGTCCTCGCGGTGGTGCTGATGACCCTCGCGGTGCGACTGGACTCGGCCGCGGGTCGCACCCTGGTCCCCTTCACCGGGGAGTACACGCCGGGCCTGGCCGGTGGCTGGCCGGCGCAGCTGGGGGACCGGGCGGCGCACCTGCTGCTGCCGACCCTCTGCCTCGCGCTGGGCACGGCCGCGACGTGGTCCCGCTACCAGCGCGCGGCGATGCTCGACGTGCTCGCGGCGGACCACGTCCGCACGGCGCGGTCGATGGGCCACACCCGCCGTTCCGCCCTGTGGCGCCACGGGGTCCGGGTGGCGCTGATCCCCATGTCCACGTTCTTCGCGTACTCCTTCGGCCTGATCCTGACCGGCGCGGCGATCACCGAGCTCGCCTTCAGCTGGCACGGCATGGGGGAGTACCTGGTCCGGTCGGTCGTCGACGACGACGTGAACGCGGCGGCCGGCACGGTCCTGTTCACCGCCGTCCTGGTGCTGCTCGCCGGGGTGCTCGCCGACGTGCTGCACGCCGCCCTCGACCCCCGTGTGCGGACCTGACGTGGCCGTCACCGACCTGACCGCCGCACCGACCCCCGGGTCCGGTGCGCCCGGGGTGCTGCGTCGTACCGTCCGAGCACCGCAGGCCCGGGTGGGCTTGGCGGTGCTGGCGCTGGTCGTCCTCGCGGCCGTCCTCGGTCCCGTCCTGTCGCGCTGGGACCCGTTCACCTCGGACGTGACGGCCTTCGGGCGTCCGCCGACGGCGCTGCACTGGTTCGGCACGGACTCCTCCGGTCGGGACCTGTTCGTCCGCACCCTCGTCGGGCTGCGCACGTCGCTCGCCGTCGGGCTGGTCGCCGGCCCGCTGTCGACGCTGGTCGCCGCCGTGGTCGGCGCCGTCGGCGGCTACCTCGGAGGCCGGGTCGACCGCGTGGTGGTGTGGGGCATCGACCTCGCGCTCGTGCTCCCGTCCTTCTACCTGCTGGTGCTTCTCGCCCCGACGGCGGGCCGTGCCGGCTGGTTCGCGGTGGCGCTCGCCATCGCGCTGCTGGGCTGGATGGTGATGGCACGCCTGGTCCGGGCGCAGGCCCGCTCGCTGCGCCGCCGCGACTTCGTGACGGCGGCGCGGTTCCTCGGCGTGCCCACGGGTGCGGTGCTGCGCCGGCACGTGCTGCCGCACCTCGCGTCCCTCCTGGTGGTGGACGCGACGCTGGGCGTCGCAGCGGCGGTGCTCACCGAGGCGACGCTCGGCTGGGTCGGTCTCGGCCTCGGGCCGCCCGCGGTGTCGCTGGGCACCCTCCTCGCCGCCGGCAGCGCCTCGGCGGTCACGCGGCCCTGGCTGTTCTGGTTCCCGGCCGGTCTACTGGTCGTGACGGTCCTCGCGACCAGCCTCGTCGGCGACGCGCTGCGCGACGCCCTCGACCCCACGACGGGGACAGCCGGTGAGTGAGCCGCTGCTCGCCGTGGAGGGGCTGGGTGTCACCTTCCGTGCCCCCCGTGCGGCACGGCTGGGGCCGCGCCCGTGTGGCCGGTCCGCCGCACCCGGGGGTGTGCCGGCCGTCCGAGACGTCTCGTTCACCGTCTCGGCCGACGAGGTGGTCGCCCTGGTCGGCGAGTCGGGGGCGGGGAAGACGACGACGGCGCTCGCCGTCCTCGGGCTGCTCCCCTCGAGCGCGCGCGTGCGCGGCTCGGTCCGGCTGGAGGGAACCTCGCTCCTCGACCTGCCCGACCGCGCGTTCTCCGCGCTGCGCGGCGCGCGGATCGCGATGGTGTTCCAGGACCCGCGCTCGGCGCTGCCCCCGGTGCACCGCGTCGGCGCCCTGCTCGTCGAGGCGCTCCAGCTGCACGACCGACGGCTGTCCCGTGCGGCCGCGCTCGCCCGGGCGGCGCAGCTGTGCACCCTCGTCGGCCTGCCGGGCCGGACCCTCGACGCCTACCCGCACCAGCTGTCCGGCGGCCAGCGCCAGCGCGTGCTCGTCGCGGTCGCGGTCGCCAACCGCCCCCGGCTGATCGTCGCCGACGAGCCCACCTCGTCCCTGGACGTCACGGTCCAGGCGCAGGTGCTCGAGGTGCTGCACCGGGCGCGCGAGGCGGCCGGCGCGTCGCTGCTCCTCATCACGCACGACCCGGGGGTGGTGGCGGGGCATGCGGACCGCGTCGTGGTGCTGCGGGACGGGCAGGTCGTGGAGCAGGGCGACGTGACGACGTTGTTCGACGCGCCCCGTCAGGACTACACCGCCAGCCTGCTCCGGGCCGAGGCGTCCGCCGCCACCCGGTCCGAGGTGGAGCCCACCGGGCCTGCGGCCGTCGAGCTGGTCGACGTGCATCGCACCTTCCGGTCGCGGAGCAGGTGGAGGGGGCGCGCGGCCGACCAGGCCGTCGCGGCGATGGACGGGGTGAGCCTCGTCGTGCCGCGGGGCGCCACGTTGGCTCTGGTCGGGGAGAGCGGGAGCGGGAAGACGACGACGGCGTTGGCCATCGCGTCCCTCGAGCCGCCCGAGGCCGGGACCGTGCGGGTGGTCGGCACCGACGTGTCCACGGTGCCGCGGCTCGGTCGCGCCGAGCGCCTGGCCCTGCGCCGACGGGTGCAGCTGGTGTTCCAGGACGCCGGCGGCTCGCTCGACCCGCGCATGACGGTGCGGGAGTCCCTGGCCGAGGGCCTCCGGGCGGCCGCCGCGACCGGTACGGACGTCGCCGGCGTCCTGCGACTGGTCGGCCTGCCCGCGGCCCTCGCGGACCGGTACCCGCACGAGCTCTCGGGCGGTCAGCTGCAGCGCGTCGCCCTGGCCCGCGCGCTCGCCGCCCGGCCCGAGGTCCTGGTGCTGGATGAGCCGGTCTCGGCGCTCGACGCACCGGTCCGAGCCGCGCTGCTCGCCCTGGTGGACCGGTTGCGCGACGAGCTGCGGCTGACCTGCGTCCTCGTCGCCCACGACCTGGGGGTGGTGCGCGCCCACGCCGAGCTGGTCGCGGTGATGTACCGCGGCCGCGTGGTCGAGCAGGGGCCGGCGCACGTGGTGCTCGACGACCCGCGGCACCCGTACACGCGTGCCCTGCTCGCAGCCGTCCCGGTCGCCGACCCGCGCGTGCGACCGGCTCCGGTGCCGCTGCTGGACGACGACGCGCCGCCGACGACCGGGTGCCGCTTCCGTCACCGGTGTGCGCTCCGCGCCGAGCTGCCCGACGACCTCGCGCAGCTGTGCACACGGGTGGACCCGGTGTCTCGCCGGACCGAGGGCCGGGACGTGGCGTGCCACCACGCGGACGTCCCCGTTCAACGACACCCCTGATCGCAGGCATCGTGTTACCAACATGTTTCGCGCGGGTGTCGGGGCGGGCATCCTCCCAGCGCGGGACCTACTGGGCAGTATCGATCACGTAACGATTCGAAACTGGTGTCCAGCCTGTCGCGAATGTCCGTCTCGACCGCCCTACGGTGGCTCCCAACGTGTGGCGGTCGGCGACGTCCCCACGCGCACCCGGCGACGCCGGTGGCGCTGGCAGTCGCCCGGCCACTCCCATCCCAGGAGGAACATTGAAGATCAGGCGTAGCGCAGGCCTGCTCGCGACGATCACGGCTGGTGCCCTGCTCCTCGCGGCCTGCTCCAGCGGCGGCTCGTCGAGCTCCAGCTCGACCACGGCGGCCAGCGGCGGGACCAGCACGGGCATCGTCACGGCATGGGGCAGCGAGCCCGAGAACCCGCTGATCCCCACCAACACCAACGAGACCGGTGGCGGGACGATCCTCACCCAGATCTTCGCGGGCCTCGTGTACTACGACGCCAAGGGCAAGACGCACAACGAGGTCGCCGACTCGATCACGTCGTCGGACAACACCAACTGGACCATCAAGCTGAAGTCCGGCTGGAAGTTCACCAACGGTGAGCCCGTCACGGCCAAGAGCTTCGTGGACGCGTGGAACTACGGCGCCGTCTCAACCAACGCCCAGCTGAACAGCGGCTGGTTCCAGGACCCGAGCTACGGCATCCCGATCGTCGGCTACGACGACACGCAGGCCGCGGACGCCTCGAGCCAGCCGAAGGCCACGACGATGTCCGGCCTGAAGGTCGTGGACGACACCACCTTCACGGTCCAGCTGACCACCCCGCTGTCGGACTTCCCGGTCCGCATCGGCTACTCGGCGTTCTTCCCGCTGCCGTCCGTGGCGTTCAAGGACATGAAGGCGTTCGGCGAGAACCCGATCGGCAACGGCCCGTACAAGGTCGCCGACAACGGCTGGACCCACAACGTCGACATCAAGCTGGTGCCGAACGCGGACTTCACCGGTGACCGCAAGGCGCGCAACGGTGGGCTGGACATCAAGTTCTACACATCTCAGGACACGGCCTACAACGACCTGCTCGCCGGCCAGCTCGACGTCCTGCAGACCGTCCCGTCGTCCGCTCTGGGCACCTTCCAGAACGACCTGGGCAGCAACGCGGTGAACATCCCGGGCGCCGTGTGGCAGGGCTTCACGATCCCGCAGAACCTCGCGCACTTCACCGGCGCCGAGGGTCAGCTCCGCCGTGCGGCTCTCTCCCACGCGATCGACCGTGACACCATCACCAAGACGATCTTCCACGGCACCCGTACCCCGGCGACCGACTTCACCTCCCCGGTCATCCCGGGCTGGTCGGACAAGATCGACGGCTCCGACGTGCTGAAGTACGACCCGGCTGCCGCCAAGAAGCTCTGGGCCCAGGCGGACGCCATGTCGCCGTGGTCGGGCAGCTTCACCATCGCGTACAACGCCGACGGTGGGCACCAGGCATGGGTCGACGCCGTGACCAACAGCATCAAGAACGCGCTGGGCATCGACGCGGCCGGCCAGCCGTACCCGGTCTTCAAGGACCTGCGTACGGACATCAACGCCAGCAAGAAGGGCAAGAAGACCGGTCTGACCGGTGCCTTCCGCAGCGGCTGGCAGGGTGACTACCCGGGCGCGCTCGACTTCCTCGGTGCCATGTGGGCCACGGGAGCCGGCTCGAACGACGGCAGCTACTCGAACCCGCAGTTCGACGCGCTGCTGAGCAAGGGTGCGCAGGAGAAGTCTCTGGACGACGCGAACAAGGACTTCGCCCAGGCCCAGACGATCCTGTTCAAGGACCTGCCGTCGATCCCGCTGTGGTACTCGAACTCCACGGGCGGCTTCGCCAAGACGGTGAAGAACGTCGAGTTCGGCTGGGACGGCGTCCCGCTGTACTACGCGGTCACCAAGTCCTGACCTGATCGCTCCACGAGTGGGGGCGGGGCCCGCTGGGGCCCCGCCCCCACTCGTCTGCGGTGGTCGGACGGCGCCGATGGACTACAGTTCACCGGTCGGCGCTCCGCCTCCGTGAGGGAGCGGACCCCCCTGTCGCGGCACTGATCGCCGCGACCCCTGACTCGAAGGAAGGCTGATGGCCCGCTATCTCGGCCGCCGCCTGCTCCAGGCGATCCCCGTGTTCTTCGGGGCGACGCTGCTGATCTACTTCATGGTGTTCTCGCTGCCCGGCGACCCTGTGCTCGCGCTGGGCGGTGACAAGGGTGTGAGCGATGCGCTGGCGGCGCAGCTGCGCTCCAAGTACAACCTGGACAAGCCTTTCCTGGTCCAGTACGTGCTGTACCTCAAGGGCATCTTCACCGGGAACTTCGGCGTGACCTTCTCGGGACGCCCCGTCGGTGAGCTGCTGGCGCACGCGTACCCGATCACCTTCAAGCTCGCGATCATGGCGCTGGTCTTCGAGGGCGTGTTCGGCATCGGCGCCGGACTGCTCGCCGGCCTGCGCAAGGGCAAGCTGTTCGACTCCACGCTGCTGGTCGTCAGCCTCGTGGTGATCGCCGTGCCGACCTTCGTCATCGGCTTCGTGCTCCAGTTCTTCGTCGGCGTGAAGTGGCACCTGCTGCCGGTGTCCGTCGGGTCGGACGTGTCGTTCCGGACGTTGCTGATGCCGGCGATCGTGCTGGGGGCGGTGTCGTTCGCCTACGTGCTGCGGCTGACCCGGACGTCCGTCTTCGAGAACCTCACCGCCGACTTCGTCCGCACCGCGACCGCCAAGGGTCTGTCCCGGCCCCGCGTGGTGATGGTGCACGTGCTGCGCAACTCGCTGATCCCCGTCGTGACGTTCCTCGGGTCCGACCTCGGCAGCCTGATGGGCGGCGCGATCGTCACCGAGGGCATCTTCAACATCTCGGGCGTCGGCGGAACCCTCTACCAGGCGATCCGCCAGGGGAGCGCGCCCACCATCGTGTCCTTCACCACGATCCTCGTGATCGTGTTCATCGCGGCGAACCTGATCGTGGACCTGCTGTACGCCGCACTCGACCCGAGGATCCGTTATGCCTGAGCCCCTCGTCCGTCAGGACCAGGCGCACTTCTTCGCCTCGCTGGACGAGGACGTGCTCGCCGCCGTCGACGCCGTCGACGAGACCGAGGCGCCTGCCAGCATGTGGCAGGACGCCTGGCGCAACCTCCGGACCCGCCCGCTGTTCTGGGTGTCCGCGGCGATCATCCTGCTGGTGGTCGTCGTCGCGATCTTCCCGAAGCTGTTCACCTCGGTGGACCCGAACTTCTGCGAGCTGCAGAACAGCCTGAAGCGGCCGGCGTCGGGACACCCGTTCGGCTTCGACTTCCAAGGCTGCGACATCTACGCCCGCACCATCTACGGCGCCCGTGCGTCGGTCGCGGTCGGCGTGCTGACCACCATTCTCGTCACCATCCTCGGCGCGGTGATCGGCGCGATCGCCGGCTTCTACGCCGGCTGGTTCGACGCGCTGCTGTCGCGCGTGACCGACATCTTCTTCGCGATCCCGTTCGTGCTCGCCGCCGTGCTGGTCATGGCGATGTTCCGGGCGCACCGCAACATCTTCACCGTGGTGCTGGTGCTCGGGGTCTTCGGCTGGCCGCAGATCGCCCGCATCACTCGCGGCGCCGTGATGAGCGTCAAGAACGCCGACTTCATCACTGCCGCCAAGGCGCTCGGCGCCTCACGACCGGCGGCGCTGGTGCGGCACGTGATGCCGAACTCGCTGGCCCCGATCATCGTGACCGCGACCGTGTCCCTCGGCACGTTCATCGTGGCCGAGGCGACGCTGTCGTTCCTCGGTCTCGGGCTGCCGCCGTCGGTGGTCTCGTGGGGAGCGGACGTGGCCAAGGCCCAGCAGCAGCTGCGCAGCTACCCGGGCATCCTCTTCTACCCGGCCGGTGCCCTCGCCCTGACGGTGCTCGGCTTCATCATGATGGGCGACGCCGTGCGTGACGCCCTCGACCCGAAGGCCCGGAAGCGATGAGCAGGACGACGGTGGAGCTGACCGACACGCAGGCGCCGTTGGTCGACCGCAACAGCCCCTTGCTCCAGGTGCGCAACCTGGACGTCTCGTTCACCACCGGGACCGGTGTGGTCAACGCGGTGCGCGGCGCGGACCTGACCATCTACCCCGGCCAGGCCGTCGCCATCGTGGGCGAGTCGGGCTCGGGCAAGTCGACGCTCGCGCACTCGATCATCAACCTGCTGCCCGGCACCGGCCGGGTCACCGCGGGATCGATCCTGTTCGACGGCCGCGAGCTGGTCGGCGCCGACAAGAAGACGTTCGTCGGCCTGCGCGGCAAGGAGATCGGCCTGGTTCCGCAGGACCCGATGACCAACCTGAACCCCGTCTGGAAGATCGGGTACCAGGTCAAGGAGGCCCTCAAGGCCAACGGCATCGCGTCCGGCAAGGCCGCGATGACCCGCGTCGCCGAGCTGCTCGCGGAGGCCGGTCTGCCGGACGCCGCACGGCGTGCCAACCAGTACCCGCACGAGTTCTCCGGCGGTATGCGCCAGCGCGCGCTCATCGCGATCGGCCTGGCGGCACGGCCCAAGCTGCTGATCGCCGACGAGCCGACGTCGGCCCTCGACGTGACGGTGCAGCGCAAGATCCTCGACCACCTCGAGGGTCTGACGGACCAGCTGGGCACGGCGGTCCTGTTCATCACCCACGACCTGGGCCTCGCGGCGGAGCGCGCCGAGCACCTCGTCGTGATGTACCGCGGCCAGGTGGTCGAGTCCGGGCCGGCGCGCAAGATCCTGGCCGACCCGCAGCACCCGTACACCAAGCGGCTGGTCGCCTCGGCGCCCTCGCTCGCGTCGCGCCGCATCCAGAGCGCCAAGGAGCGCGGCGAGCGTGCCACGGAGCTGCTGGCCATCACGCACGGCGACGGCGTCAGCCCCGCCCGTGAGGAGCTGATCCGCGTCGAGCACCTGACGAAGGTGTTCGAGCTGCGCGGTGGCGGCGCAGGCGTGGCCAAGGAGTTCAAGGCGGTGGACGACGTCTCGTTCACCGTGCGCCGTGGCACCACGATGGCGCTGGTGGGCGAGTCGGGCTCCGGCAAGTCGACGGTGGCCAACATCATGCTCAACCTGCTGCAGCCCACCGAGGGGAAGATCTACTTCGAGGGCACCGACCTGCACTCGCTCGACCGCAAGGGCGAGTTCTCGTTCCGCCGCCGGGTGCAGCCGATCTTCCAGAACCCGTACGGGTCGCTGGACCCGATGTACTCGATCTTCCGCACGCTCGAGGAGCCGCTGCGGATCCACCACGTCGGTGACAAGAAGGCTCGCGAGAAGCGGGTGCGCGAGCTGCTCGACATGGTGGCGCTGCCGGCGTCGACCATGCGGCGGTTCCCCAACGAGCTGTCCGGTGGTCAGCGGCAGCGCATCGCCGTCGCCCGCGCCCTCGCGCTCGAGCCCGACGTGATCGTGTGCGACGAGGCGGTCTCCGCACTGGACGTGCTGGTGCAGGCGCAGATCCTCACGCTGCTGAACGACCTGCAGGCCGAGCTGGGCCTGACGTACCTCTTCATCACCCACGACCTGGCCGTCGTGCGGCAGATCGCCGACGAGGTCTCCGTCATGCAGTCCGGTCGCATCGTCGAGGCGGCCACCACCGACGAGGTGTTCGACAACCCGCGCGAGGAGTACACGCGCGAGCTGCTGAACGCGATCCCGGGCGCGCACCTCGACGTGTTCGGCGCCCCGCCGGCCGCCTGAGCACCGTGCGCCGCCGTCGTGGGCAGCTGATCGCCGCCCTCGTGGCGGCGGCTGCCCTCTCGGTGGCCGGATGCACCGCGACCACGGTCGACCCGCAGCGGTCGCGCACGGTGGTGGTCACGGTCGACCTGCCCTTCGAGTCGCTCAACGCCGCGACGACCGCGGGCCGGACACCGGGCAGCACGCTGGTCCGCGGGCTGGTGCAGGACCGGTTCACCACGGTGGACGAGGCAGGTGCCGTGGTCCCGGACACGGCGATGGGCACGGTCGAGAAGACGTCCGACAACCCGTTGACCGTGCGGTACACCGTCGCGCCGAACGCCCGCTGGTCGGACGGTGTGCCGGTCACCGGGGACGACCTGCTGCTGGAGTGGGCGGCGCGGTCGGGTCAGCTCGACGAGACCCCGCCGGACACGGGTGCCGGCGGTGCCGCGACGGCGAGCCCTGCTCCGAGCGGCTCGGCGACGGCGCCGGCCGTGCCGAGCGCGAGCTCCGCCGCGGCGGGCACCGCGCCCGCACCGGGCTCCTCGGCGACCCCGTCGACCGCGCCCGCCCCGGACACCGTGTGGTTCGGCGCGGTGTCGCCGGTGCTGGTGCACGCCCCTGCCGTCCCGACGGTGGACGAGCACGGGCTCACGCTCGTGTACGCCGATCCCGTCGCGGACTGGCAGTCCGCCCTCGACGTCAACCTCCCCGCCCATGTCGTCGGCCGGCTGGCGCTGGGCGGCGCGACGGCTTCGACCGAGGGGCCGACCGCGAGCGCTGCGTCGTCCTCCACGCCCGGGGCCTCGTCCGCGACGGCCGACGGGTCGCCCGCTCCGACGTCGACCGCCGGGGCGGACGCGGCACACTGGTCCGCCCTGGTGACCGCGGCGATCCAGCACGCGGACCGGAAGGCGCTGATCCCGGTCTCGCGCGTGTGGCGCACGGAGGCCGACGCCGCGGCGTTGAAGGACGACCCCGCCGCTGCGGTGACCACCGGCCCGTACCGGGTCGACGTGGTGGACCCCGGCAAGCGGGTGGAGCTGGTCCGCAACGAGGCGTACTCGGGTGCCCGCCCTGCCGCGTACGACCGTGTGGTGGTGCGCTCCGACCTCGACCCGCTCGCCCAGGTGGCGGCCCTGCGCGCCGGCACGGCGGACGTGGTGGCTCCCGTCGCGACGGCGGACGTCCGC
Organism: Cellulomonas sp. NTE-D12; assembly: GCF_027923705.1. Lineage (NCBI taxonomy): Bacteria > Bacillati > Actinomycetota > Actinomycetes > Micrococcales > Cellulomonadaceae > Cellulomonas > Cellulomonas electrica. Next base: position 1,018,942 of record NZ_AP026442.1, read on the forward strand.
TCGGCGCTGCAGAAGGTGCCGAACGTCCGGGTGTCCGACGGTGGTGGTGCGGTGCTGCAGCTCCAGCTGCAGGAGGGCGGCGGCAGCGTCTTCGACCCGGCGCACTGGACGTCGTCGGGTGGCGACGGCACGGCACGGGCGGCGGCGCTGCGCGCGGCGTTCGTCGGTGCGGTGGACCGCGGACGGCTGGCAGGCCTCGCCCACGGGTCGCCGAGCGGCGCCGTCCTCGCCGCCGTCGGCCCGAGCGTGACGAGCTCGACGGCGGCACCGAGCTCGTCGTCCAGCCCGGCTCCTTCCGACAGGGCGACGAGCACTCCCGAGCCGTCGGCGACACCGGGCGGCCCGTCCTCGACGGCCGTGCCGGTTCGCGTCCTGGTGAGCACGGACGACGAGGTGCGCCGGGACATGCTGGCGGCGCTGACGACACAGCTGGCCCCTGCGGGGTTCGCGGTCACGCAGGCACGGCCCGCCGACCCGGCCACGGCGCTGTGGGCCGACCCGGGCTCCTGGGACGTCGCGCTGCTGCCCGTGCCGCAGAGTCCCGCACCGGTGGCCTCGGTGCTGGCCCGGTGGCGCACGGGCGGCGCCACCAACGTCACGTCGCACCGCGACCCTGCGCTGGACGCGCTGCTGGACCAGGCTGCGAGGCAGACCGATGCGGCGGCCGTCGCCGCGTCGCTCGCCAGCGTGTCGGCGGCGCTCACCACGGCGGACGTCGTGGTGCCCCTGGCGCGTCAGCCGGAGCTGGCGGCGACGGTGGGTGCCGGGACGTCGACCGCCTCGTCCGACGGCCGGCCTCGGCTGGCACAGGTTCCCGCCATCCCGTGGGGGTCGGCCGACCTGACGTCGTGGTGGCGCTGGGCGAGCACGGCCGCCTGAGGCCTGCCGCTCCCCGGGACGTGCAGCCGCCGGCGACGGTCACGGGGCCGACCCGGGGCCCGCGGCGCGGACCGCGTAGAATCGTCGGGCGCCCGCCGTCGTGGCGCGCTCCCCACCCTCGAACAGAGATGAGTCTCGTATGCCCGCCGTGCGTCCGGACCTGCGCAACGTCGCGATCGTCGCGCACGTCGACCACGGCAAGACCACCCTGGTCGACGCCATGCTGTGGCAGACCGGGGCGTTCGGCGCCCACGAGCACGTCGAGCGGCGCGCGATGGACTCCGGCGAGCTGGAGCGCGAGAAGGGCATCACGATCCTCGCCAAGAACACCGCGGTCCGGTACTCCGGCCCCGCGGCGGCCGAGGCGGGCCAGCCCGACGGCATCACGATCAACGTGATCGACACCCCCGGCCACGCCGACTTCGGCGGTGAGGTGGAGCGTGGCCTGTCGATGGTCGACGGCGTGGTGCTGCTGGTGGACGCCAGCGAGGGCCCGCTCCCGCAGACGCGCTTCGTGCTGCGCAAGGCGCTCGCGGCGAAGCTGCCGGTGATCCTCGTCGTGAACAAGGTGGACCGGCCCGACGCCCGCATCAGCGAGGTCGTCTCCGAGACCACGGACCTGCTGCTCGGCCTCGCCTCCGACCTGCACGACGACGTGCCGGACCTCGACCTCGACTCGATCCTGGACGTGCCCGTCGTGTACGCGGCGGCCAAGGCGGGGCGTGCCTCGCTGGAGCAGCCGGCCGACGGCGGGCTGCCGGACAACGAGGACCTCGAGCCCCTGTTCACCACCATCGTCGAGAAGATCCCGGCTCCGACGTACGACGAGGACGCACCGCTGCAGGCGCACGTCACCAACCTCGACGCGTCGCCCTTCCTCGGCCGCCTCGCGCTGCTGCGCATCTTCAACGGCACGCTGCGCAAGGGGCAGACCGTCGCCTGGGCCCGCCACGACGGCAGCATCCAGAACGTCAAGGTGACCGAGCTGCTGGAGACCAAGGCGCTCGAGCGGGTCCCCACCGAGGAGGCCCGTCCGGGCGACATCGTCGCGGTGGCCGGCATCGAGGACATCACCATCGGCGAGACGCTGACGGACCCGGACGACCCCCGGCCGCTGCCGCTGATCACGGTCGACGACCCGGCGATCTCCGTCACCATCGGGATCAACACGTCCCCGCTCGCCGGCAAGGGCGGCAAGGGCCACAAGGTGACCGCCCGCCAGGTGAAGGACCGCCTGGACCGCGAGCTGGTGGGCAACGTGTCGCTGCGCGTGCTGCCGACCAGCCGGCCGGACGCCTGGGAGGTGCAGGGCCGCGGTGAGCTGGCGCTGGCCATCCTGGTCGAGCAGATGCGCCGCGAGGGCTTCGAGCTGACCGTCGGCAAGCCGCAGGTGGTCACCAAGCAGATCGACGGCCACACCTGGGAGCCGACCGAGCGGATGACCATCGACGTGCCGGAGGAGTTCCTCGGCGCCGTCACGCAGCTGATGGCGCAGCGCCGCGGCCGCATGCAGACGATGTCGAACCACGGCACCGGCTGGGTGCGCATGGAGTTCCTGGTGCCGGCCCGCGGGCTGATCGGCTTCCGCACCCGGTTCCTCACCGACACCCGTGGCACCGGTATCGCGTCCTCGATCGCCGAGGGCTACGAGCCGTGGGCCGGGACCATCGAGTCCCGCTCGACCGGTTCGCTCGTCGCCGACCGCGCCGGCGTCGCGACCCCGTACGCCATGACCAACCTGCAGGACCGCGGCACGTTCTTCGTCGACCCCACCCAGGAGGTCTACGAGGGCATGATCGTCGGCGAGAACCCGCGCAACGAGGACATGGACGTCAACATCACCAAGGAGAAGAAGCTCACCAACATGCGCTCCTCCACGGCTGACGTCTTCGAGACGCTCGTGCCGCCGCGCAAGCTGACGCTCGAGGAGTCCCTCGAGTTCGCGCGGGAGGACGAGTGCGTCGAGGTGACGCCCGAGGTGGTGCGGCTGCGCAAGGTCGAGCTCGACCAGACCGAGCGCGCGCGCATGACGGCCCGGGCCAAGGCCGCCGCGCGGTCGTGACGCCGCCGGGCGCGGTCGCGTCGAGCCAGGACGTGACCGGCGGCCTGGTCGCGGTGCACGCGCACCCGGACGACGAGACGCTGGCGACCGGAGCGCTGCTCGCGGCGTTCGCCGGCGCCGGCCTGCCGGTCACCGTGGTGACCGCGACCCGCGGTGAACGCGGCGAGGTGATCGGCGAGCGCCTCGCCCACCTCGAGGGCGACGGGCCCGCGCTGGCCGCCCGTCGGGAGGCGGAGCTGGCGGCGGCACTGGCCGCCCTCGGCGTCCCCGACCAGGCGTTCCTCGACCGGCTGGCCCCGGTGTCCCCGAAGCGGTACGAGGACTCGGGCATGGTGTGGACCGGGTCGGCCCGCGCGGGGCTCGGCTCGGGGGTGCCCCCGGGCGCCTTCGTCGGCGTCCCGCTCGACGAGGCGGCCGAGCGGCTGGCCGGGCTGCTGCGTCGGCGCCGTCCGGACGTGCTCGCGACGTACGACCCGGAGGGCGGTTACGGCCACCCGGACCACGTCCGCACGCACCAGGTGACGATGCGCGCGCTGGAGCTGGCGACGGGACCGGCCTGGTGTCCCGTGGTGCTCTGGCGACGCGCGGGCCGGACCGAGACGGCGGCCGCCGCGGCGGCGCTCGACGCGCACGGGCCCTGGCCGGGCGGGCTGACGCTGACGGACCCCGCGGGGGAGACCGCCGCGCTCGTCGTGACGGACGACGCGGTGCACCTGGCGGTGGACGTGCGCCCCGTCCGTGACCAGGTGGTGGGCGCGCTGCGCGCGCATGCCACACAGGTGCAGGCCGTGACGTCGATCGACGACGACCCTCGGCTCGTCGGTGCGTTCGCCCTGAGCAACCGCCTCGTGCAGCCGCTCCTGCCCCACGAGGGCTACGAGGTGGCCGGCGGCGACCCCGGCGCCGTCGAGTGGCCGGCGCCCGTCCGCCGGCGCCGGACGGGCTCGGACGGCGCGCCCAGCACGCGCCGGTAGCCTGACCCGGTGCAACCCCTGACAGCCGCCGCGGCGGGTCGTGCCGCGGGTGCTCTGCTGCTCGGTGTGCTGGTCGGCACGGTCGGCACCGTCGTGCACCGCGCCTACCAGCCGTGGGGGATGGTCGGGGCCCTCGTCCTGGTGCTCAGCGCCGCCGTCACGGCGCGCGCCTGGTCCGGCTGGGTCACCTGGGTCGGCTTCCTCGGCGGTCTCTTCCTGGCGGTGCAGGTGCTCGCGCAGCGGGGACCGGGCGGGGACGTGCTGGTGCCCGCCGGGCTGCTGGGGCTGGTGTGGGTGATCGGGTCGCTGGTGGTGACGGCGGCGGTTGCGCTGCTGCCGCGCCGGCTGTTCGTCGACCGCCCGTGACCGCCGCCGACGAGCAGCAGGTGGACGCGTACCGGGCGGCCGCCGCCCGGCTCCCCGGTGGCGTGTGCGTGGTCACGGTCGGGTGGCGCGGGTCCGTGCACGCCACGACCGTCAGCTCCGTGGCGTCGGTCTCGTTGCGGCCGCCGCAGCTCCTGTTCTGCGTGCACGCCGACTCGCGGCTCGCGGATGCGCTCGACGAGACCGCGCGGTGGACGCTCAGCGTGCTGGCGGACGACCAGGCCCCGGTCGCGGACTGGCTGGCGTCGTACGGCCGGCCCGTCGTCGACCAGCTGGTCCGCGTGCCGCACACGGTCTCGGCGCTGACGGGCGGCGCTCGCGTGGACGGCGCCGCCGCCTGGTTCGACTGCGAGACCGTCGCGGCGTACGAGTCCGGTGACCACCGGATCGTCGTGGGCGGCGTGCTCGACGCGGTCCAGGGCGACGCCGAGGCCGGTTCGCTGGTGCACCTGAGAGGCCGGCTCCGACCGGTCCGCTGAGCCTGGCGGCGGCCTCGTCGGCGTCCGCACGTGGTCGCCGGGCGGCCGGCCCACGGGCACCTCCCCGGCCGCCGACCCCGGCCGCCGTAGAATCGCGCGACGCGGGAGAGCAGCCCCGCCACCCAGGGGGAGTGCATGACGAACGGGACCGACAGCGACTCCGTGCCGGTCGCCGATCCCACGCCGGGCGGTGATGGTGACGGCACCCGCTGGCCCACCTGGTCCGACATCAGCCGGCTGCACCACATCCCCTCGGCGCACCAGGGTGGCGACGGCCCGAGCACGCCGCGGGACGAGGCGGAGGCGACCCCGGTCGCTGAGACCCCGGAGCAGGCGCCGGAGGACGCCCCGGATGCGCGGGACGTCGTCGAGGGGACCGAACCACTCGACCGGATCCCCGGATCGGCGCCGGCCGAGCCGGTGGCCCCCGCTGAGAACGTGCCACCCGCCGAGACGGTGACCGGCGGCGAGACGGTGACCGGCGGCGACGTCGAGCAGACCGGCACCGCGGTGGAGACCCGGAGCGCGACGGAGCCCGCGCAGGCGGCCGACGGCGCCGACGCCCTGCCGGTCCCGCCGAGGACGCCTGACGGCCCTGTCGCCCCCGACGCCGCGGTTGCCGCCGACGCGCCGATCGCCCCCGACGCCCCGGTTGCCGCCGACCGGCCGGTGGCCCAGGACGCCCCGGTTGCCGACGGCACTGCTGAGCCGGTCACCGGTCCCCGCGAACCGACGGTCGAGACGGCCTCCGGTGGCTCGCCGGCCCCAGTCGATCCGCCTGTCGGCGCCCGTGCCGACGCGCCGGCGGTCCCCACGACCGCCGCCGAGCCAGCCGTCGCGGCCCCGGCCGTCTCTGCGGAGCCCACGGCTGCCACGGCGATCCCCTCGCGGACCAGCGCCTTCCCGGCGACCGCGGCCGGCGGCTCGTCGTCCCCGCACGTCCGGGCCGGCGCGGTTCCGGTCGTGAACCGAGAGACCTCCGTGCTCGACGACTTCGAGCCGGACGACGGCCGCCGTCGCTGGCCGCGCCAGCTGGCCGTCGTGCTCGGCATCGTCGTCGTGCTCGTCGGTGCGTACGCCGGTGCCTGCTACGCGCTCGGCCACCGGGTGCCGCGCGGGGCCACGGTCGCCGGGGTGGACATCGGCGGCCTGACCGAGACGGCGGCGGTGGACCGGCTGACTGGCCGCCTCGGCCCGGTCACCACTGGTTCGCTGGCCGTCGCGGCCGGCACCCAGCAGTCGCAGCTGGACCCCGCGCACGCCGGCCTGACGTTCGACGCTGCGGCGACCGTCCGGCGGCTGGTCGGCGTCGACCTGCTGCAGCCGGTCCGCCTCTGGAACCAGGTGGTCGGGGTGGGCGCCCAGCCCGCCGTCACCGCGGTCGACGCCGGCGCCCTGCACACCGCGGTCCAGCACCTGGCCGACTCGCTCCAGGTGGCGCCCGTCAACGGTTCGATCGTCTTCGCCGACGGCACCGCCCACGCCACCCCGGCGCAGGACGGCACCGACCTGGACGTCCCCGGCGCCGAGAAGACGATCCGGGACGGCTGGCTGGTCGGCGCACGACCTCTCGTGCTGCCGACCAGGTCGGTCGCACCGGACATCACCCAGGCCGAGACGGACGCGGCGCTCACCGAGGTCGCGCAGCGTGTCGCCGGTGCACCTGTGACGGTGACCGTCGCGGACCGGACGGTCAGCCTGCCCGCGAGCACCCTGGTCGCCAACGCGTCCTTCGTCGCCCAGGACGGCAAGCTGGTGCTGCAGCTCAACGGCCCCGCCCTGGTCGCCGCGGTGCTGGCGCAGACGCCGGGGCTGGTGACGCCGGCGTCGGACGCGCGCTTCGACTTCCAGAACGACGCCCCCGTGCTCGTCCCGGGGACCCCCGGCACGACGATCGACCCCAACGCCCTCGCGGCGGCGGTCGCCACGGCCGCGTCGTCCCCGACCCAGCGCACCGCCACCGTGTCGCTGGTGCCGTCGGACCCGGCGCAGAGCACGGCGGCGCTGCAGGCCCTCGGCATCAAGGAGATCGTCTCCGAGTTCGCGACGCCGCTGACCAGCGAGCCCCACCGCACGGTGAACATCACCGTCGGCGCGAGCAAGATCAACGGCGTGCTGGTGCGGCCCGGCGACACGTTCAGCCTCGGGACCGCGCTGAGCCCCATCGACGCCGCGCACGGCTACATCGACGCCGGCGCGATCGTCGACGGCGACCACGTCCAGGCCCTGGGCGGTGGGCTGTCGCAGGTCTCGACCACCACCTACAACGCCGCCTTCTTCGCGGGGTTCGAGGACGTGGCGCACACCCCGCACTCGGAGTGGTTCACGCGGTACCCGGAGGGTCGCGAGGCGACGATCTTCGTGCCGACGCTGGACATGAAGTGGAAGAACAACACGCCGTACGGCGCCCTCATCCAGGCCTGGGTGGCGGACAACCAGGTGCACGTGCGGATCTGGGGCACCAAGTACTGGACCGTCACGTCCACGACCAGCCCCCGGTCGAACGTGCACGCCCCGACGACCGTCTACTCCCAGTCGCCGACGTGCACGCCCCAGTCGGCGGGGAACCCGGGGTTCACCGTGACCGTGACGCGACAGCTGTCGCTGAACGGCGAGGTGAAGCAGTCGACGTCCCGGACCACCACCTACAAGGCGCAGGACACGATCATCTGCGGCCCTGCCCCGAGCGGGGCCTCACCGAGCCCGACGTCCTGACACCGGACACCGGACGGCAGCCTGGCGCTAGAGGGAGCGGGGCCGGCGACGCGGCGGTGCGGGCGGCACCACCTTGGTCAGCGCGATCGCACGTGCCGGGACGTGCACGTCACCGCGGCGGGTGCGGACCAGCACGCCCTCGTCGTCGACCTTCAGCAGGTCTCCCAGGACGTCCGTGTACCGGGGCTCACCAGGCGCGGGGCTGTCGTCGCGGAGTCGGCGCACCACCACGCGGATGCCCGGAGCCCACTCCCGCCAGCCGTCGTGGGTCACGCGGCGTCCCCGTCATGTGGACCGTGACCGGCCGGCAGGGGCATGTGAGCGATACTAGGCACGACTGATCCGGCGCCGGCACCCCGCCTGTCGCGCACCCGTGGAGGAGCACCGTGACGTACGTCATCGCCGAGCCCTGTGTCGACGTCAAGGACAAGGCGTGCATCGACGAGTGTCCTGTCGACTGCATCTACGAAGGGCGTCGTTCGCTCTACATCCACCCCGACGAGTGCGTGGACTGCGGCGCGTGCGAGCCGGTGTGCCCGGTCGAGGCGATCTACTACGAGGACGACGTCCCGGAGCAGTGGGCCACGTACTACCAGGCCAACGTCGAGTTCTTCGACGACCTGGGCTCGCCCGGCGGTGCCGCCAAGATGGGCCAGATCGACAAGGACCACCCGATCATCGCCACGCTGCCGCTGCGCATCAACGGCGAGTGACGTCCCCGTGGGACTGCTGACCGGCACCCTCCCGGACTTCCCCTGGGACACCCTGGCACCGGCGGCCGCCCGTGCTGCTGCGCACCCCGGCGGCATCGTCGACCTGTCCGTCGGCACACCCGTCGACCCGACGCCGGCCCTCGTGCGCGAGGCCCTCGCTGCCGCGGCCGACTCACCGGGGTACCCGACGACCCATGGCACCGGCGAGCTGCGCGAGGCGGTGTCGCGGTGGTTCGCCCGGCGTCGGCACGTGCCGCACCTCGACCCCACGGCGGTGCTGCCGACCGTCGGGTCCAAGGAGCTGGTGGCGCTGCTGCCGTCCCTCCTCGGGATCGGCCCGGGCGACGTGGTGCTGCACCCGGCGGTGGCGTACCCGACGTACGACGTCGGCGCCCGGCTGGCCGGTGCGACCCCGGAGCCGTGCGCCGACCCGGCCGCCCGGCTGGCCGCGGACGGCGCGGGTGCGGTGCGGCTCGTCTGGCTGAACTCGCCGGGCAACCCGGACGGCTCCGTGCTCGGCGTCTCGCAGCTGCATGCCGTGGTGGCGGCCGCACGGGAGGCGTCGGCCCGGCACGGGAAACCGGTCGTCATCGCGTCCGACGAGTGCTACGCCGAGCTCGCGTGGGACGCGCCCTGGGACGCCGAGGGTGTGCCGAGCCTGCTCGACCCGCGGGTGTGCGACGGCGACCACTCCGGTCTGCTGGCCGCCTACTCGCTCTCCAAGCAGTCGAACCTGGCGGGCTACCGGGCGGCGTTCGTCGCCGGTGACCTCGCGCTGGTGGGGGCGCTGCTGGAGGTCCGCAAGCACGCAGGCCTGATCGTGCCCGGGCCGGTGCAGGCGGCGATGACCGTGGCGCTGGACGACGACGCGCACGTGGCGGAGCAACGCGCTCGCTACGCACGTCGACGCCGGGTGCTGCGCGCGGCGCTCGAGGAGGCCGGGTACGCGGTGGACCGTTCGGCGGCCGGCCTCTACCTGTGGACCCGCCCGGCGGCCGGTGGGCAGGACTCGTGGGCGACCGTGGACGACCTGGCCGGCCTGGGCATCTTGGTGGCGCCCGGTGCGTTCTACGGGACGGCGGGAAGCGGCCACGTGCGCATCGCTCTGACGGCGTCGGACGAGCGCATCGGCGAGGCCGCGGCTCGTCTGACAGGGGCATGACGGACCGTGTGAGTCGCGTCACACATGGGACGAACGTCCGCCGGACGTTGGTCGTGTGACGAATTCGGCGGGTACTGTCACGCCACATCCTGCGGGGCCCTCACCACTGGCCCCGCCCGCTGAGGTACGCGACGATGCGGCTCATCCGGCCGGTGCAGGAAGGACGAACATGACGGAGACCCTCTCGGCGCCCACGCAGGCGCCGGTCCAGCTGGTGGTGGACGGCCAGGCCCGTGACCTGCCGATCGTCACCGCGACCGAGGGCAACGACGGCATCGTCGTCTCCTCGCTGCTGCGCGACACCGGCCTGGTGACCGTCGACCCCGGCTTCATGAACACCGCGTCGTGCGAGTCGAAGATCACCTACATCGACGGCGATGCGGGCATCCTGCGCTACCGCGGCTACCCGATCGACCAGCTCGCGGAGAGCTCCAGCTTCCTCGAGGTGGCGTACCTGCTGATCCACGGGGAGCTGCCGTCGCCGAGCGAGCTCGACGGCTTCGTCGAGCGCGTGAACCGGCACACGCTGGTGCACGAGGACTTCCGCACCTTCATGGGGACGTTCCCGCGCGGTGCGCACCCGATGGCCGTGATGGCCTCGGCGGTCAACGCGCTGTCGACCTTCTACCCCGAGTCGCTGGACCCGTTCGACCCCGAGGCGGTCGAGCTGGCCACGGTGCTGATCCTGGCCAAGACCCGCACCATCACGTCGTACGTGTACCGGGCGTCCAAGGGTGAGCCGCTGCTGTACCCCGACTACTCGCGGGGCTACGTCGAGGACTTCCTCCGCATGGCGTTCGCGGTGCCGTACCAGCAGTGGGCACCGAACCCGGTCGCCGTGAAGGCGCTCGACAAGCTGCTGATCCTGCACGCCGACCACGAGCAGAACTGCTCCACGTCGACCGTGCGGATCGTCGGCTCGAGCCACGCCAACGTGTACGCGTCGGTGGCGGCGGGCATCAACGCCCTCTCCGGACCGCTGCACGGCGGCGCCAACGAGGCCGTGCTCAAGATGCTCGTGGAGATCCAGAAGAACGGTGGCGACGCCACCTCGTTCATGCGGCGGGTCAAGGACAAGGAGGCCGGCGTCCGGCTGATGGGCTTCGGGCACCGCGTCTACAAGAACTACGACCCGCGTGCGGCGATCGTGAAGCAGAGCGCGCACGACGTGCTGCAGGCGCTCGGCACGCAGGACGAGCTGCTGGACATCGCCCTCCGCCTGGAGGAGATCGCGCTGTCCGACGACTACTTCATCTCGCGCAAGCTGTACCCGAACGTGGACTTCTACACCGGCCTGATCTACAAGGCGATGGGGTTCACCGAGGACATGTTCACGCCGCTGTTCGCCCTCGGACGCATGCCCGGGTGGATCGCGCAGTGGCGGGAGATGATGAACGACCCGCAGACCAAGATCGGGCGGCCTCGGCAGATCTACACCGGTGCCGTCGAGCGGGACTACGTGCCGGTCGAGCAGCGCTGACCGGGGCACTCGTCGCCGCACCGGTCGCGCCGCGCCGCACGCGGGACGCGGGCTCGGCTGCGGGCCCCGGGGTCGGCGGAGCGCGACGGCCGTCAGACGGCGAGCGTCAGCCGCACCTGACCGGGCGGCAGCGCGCCGGTGGTGGTCGGGTGCCAGCCGTCGGTGCCGCGCTTCCACACCTGGTCGGCGACGGCCACCTGGTCGACACCGACGGTCCAGGCCGCCGCGACCGCCCACTGGGCGGTCGCCCACCCCGCGCGGGCCGCGTCACCGGCGACCAGCGGCGTCGCGTCGAGCGCCACGACCGGCGCCGGAGCCACGGCGTGCCCCGAGCCCGGAGCCGGCGCGGCGGGGACGACGGTTCCGCTCAGGCCGAGGTCCCGGGCCGCCCTGCCCAGCACCGCGTCGGTGGTCCCTGGCGTCCCCGCCGGCCGCAGCGTGCAGCTCAGGGCGGCCGGTGACCATCCGGTCAGCGAGGAGGCCCAGGCCCGGGACCGGTCCTCGTGCACCGCGTACGCGTCGGGGAGGGCCGAGCGCTGCACGGCCTGGGCCGCCTCGGTGATCGGCAGGTTCTGGTAGTCGGGCACCTTCACCAGCCGGTCGTAGAACGTCCCGGTCGCGTAGACGGGGTCCATCACCTGGGCGGCGGTGCCCCAGCCCTGGGAGGGGCGCTGCTGGAAGAGCCCGAGCGAGTCCCGGTCGCCGTGGTCGAGGTTGATCAGGCCGGACTCCTGCAACGCCGTCGCCAGGGCGATCGTCGCCGCACGTGCGGGGAGCCCACGACGGACCGCCACCGCGGCGATCACGGCGGCGTTGTCGGACTGCTGCGGGCTCAGCCTGGCCGTGACGCCGTTGACCTCGGCGACACAGCTCTCCGCGACGGGTGGTCGGGGTGCCGCGTGGTCGAGCAGCGTCACGACCCCGGCCACCGCGGCGGCGACGAGCAGCAGCGACCCGACGACGGTGGCGAGGACGCGCCGCCCCCGCCGACGTCGCGGAGATCGACGCCCGGGGCGTCGGCCTGGCATCAGTTGGCGTGCAACGCCGCGTTGAGCTGCACGCCCACCCCGGTGCGCCGCACGGCCTCGACGGCCCCGGTGCGGGAGTTGCGACGGAACAGCACGCCGTCCGCACCGGACAGCTCGCGCGCCTTGACGACCTGGTGGCCGGGCTCGTCGTCGAACCCGACCAGCGTCACCTTGGTGCCCGCCGTGACGTAGAGCCCGGCCTCCACGACGCAGTCGTCGCCGAGCCGGATGCCGAGACCGGCGTTCGCGCCGAGCAGCGTCCGCCGCCCGATCGACACCCGCTCACGGCCACCGCCGGACAGGGTGCCCATGATCGACGCGCCACCGCCGACGTCCGAGCCGTCGTCCACGACGACGCCCTGCGAGATGCGGCCCTCGACCATGGAGACGCCGAGAGTGCCGGCGTTGTAGTTGACGAAGCCCTCGTGCATCACGGTGGTGCCGGGTGCGAGGTGCGCGCCCAGCCGCACGCGGTCCGCATCGGCGATCCGGACCCCGTCGGGGACGACGTAGTCGACCATCCGGGGGAACTTGTCCACGCCCAGGACCGTCACCGCACCGCGGGCGCGCAGGCGCAGGCGTGTCCGCTCGAAACCCTCGACGGCGCACGGGCCCGCCGAGGTCCAGACCACCGTGGGGAGCACGCCGAAGATGCCGTCGAGGTTCTGCTCGTTGGGCCGGACCAGGCGGTGCGAGAGCAGGTGCAGCCGCAGGTAGGCGTCGGCGCAGTCGGCGGGTGCGGCGTCGAGGTCGATCGACGTGGTCACCGCGACGACCGTCACGCCGCGCAGCGGGTCGTGGCCCGTCGCGGCCGCCAGCTCGGCGGGTGGCTCGGGATCGGCGGGCGGTGCGCCGAGCGCAGGCGCCGGGTACCAGACGTCCAGGGTGGTGCCGTCGTCGGCGACCGTGGCGAGGCCGTGGCCCCAGGCGGTGCGGGAGGACATGGCCGCCAGCCTAGGGCCGGGACCTAGGCCCGTTCGGCGGGCGTCCGGACAGTGTCTAGGGTGTGCTCGGCACGGGTGCCTGCCCGGTTCCGTGCCCCGGGCCGCCAGCTCCCCCGAAAGGGGCCCTGGCCTGCATCGAAGGGCAAGTGACGTGGCTGATCCCCGAGGGTTCCTCACCGTGCGGCAGCGAGCTCTGCCCGCCGACCGGCCCGTCGACGTCCGCATCCTGGACTGGCGCGAGATCCACGCGCACCGCGCAGGGGACCGGGACGCGCTCGCCACGCTGCACCAGCAGGCCGGCAGGTGCATGGACTGCGGCATCCCGTTCTGCCACAACGGCTGCCCGCTGGGGAACCTCGTCCCGGAGTGGAACGACCTGGTGTGGCGCGACCAGTGGGCCGACGCGACGGACCGGCTGCTGGCCACCAACAACTTCCCGGAGTTCACCGGTCGGCTCTGCCCGGCACCCTGCGAGACGGCCTGCGTGCTCGGCATCAACCAGCCGCCCGTCACCATCAAGAACGTCGAGGTCTCCATCATCGAGGAGGCCTACTCCCGCGGCCTGGTCACGCCGCAGGTGCCGCGCTGGTACACCGGGCACACGGTCGCGGTGATCGGCTCGGGACCCGCGGGCCTCGCCGCCGCCCAGCAGCTGACCCGGGCCGGTCACACCGTGGCGGTGTACGAGCGGGCGGACAAGCCGGGCGGCCTGCTCCGCTACGGCATCCCCGAGTTCAAGATGGAGAAGGACGTCATCGACCGTCGCCTCGCGCTGATGCGCGAGGAGGGGACCCGGTTCCACTCGGGTGTCGAGGTCGGCACCGACGTGTCCGGGGTGGAGCTGCGCGCCCGGTACGACGCGGTGGTCCTCGCGGTCGGCTCGACCGTCCCGCGGGACCTCGACGTACCCGGCCGCCAGGTGAGTGGCGTGCTGCAGGCGATGGAGTACCTCCCCCCGGCCAACCGGGCGGCGCTCGGCGAGGACGTGCCGGGCCAGGTGACCGCGACGGGCAAGGACGTCGTGGTGATCGGGGGCGGCGACACGGGTGCGGACTGCCTGGGCACCGCGATCCGGCAGGGTGCCCGCTCGGTGACGCAGCTCGAGATCATGCCGCGGCCGCCGCAGGACCGGCCCGCCGGCCAGCCGTGGCCGACGTACCCGAACCTGTTCCGCGTCGCGAGCGCCCACGAGGAGGGTGGCGAGCGCGTCTACGCGGTCAGCACGCAGGAGGTGCTGGCGGACGGCCAGGGCGCGGTGCGCGCGCTGCGGCTGGTGGACGTCGAGCTGGTGGACGGACGGATCGCCCAGGTTCCGGGCACGGAGCGCGACCTGCCGGCCCAGCTGGTGCTCCTGGCGATGGGTTTCACCGGGCCCGAGCGGAGCCCGCTGCTGGAGCAGCTCGGCGTGACGCTGACGGGCCGCGGCACGCTGGCGCGCGACGACGAGTTCGCGACGGACGTGCCCGGGGTGTTCGTCGCCGGGGACGCCGGCCGTGGCCAGTCGCTGATCGTGTGGGCCATCGCCGAGGGCCGTGCGGCGGCCCGCGCCGTCGACGCGTACCTGTCGGGGACCGGCACCAGCGAGCTGCCGGCACCGATCCGGGCCAGCACCGCGAGCCTGCGCCTCTGAGCCGTCGTCGGGGGGTCGTCGGTCTCCGGCGTCCCACATCGTGAGAACCAGCGGCCTTGCACGACGTCGTGCCGGCGCTGAACCTGGACGCCTGTCCATGCAGGTCAGACGCCTGATACGTCCGTTCTGACCGTTCTTTCGTGACGTGCTTCACGTCGTCTCGGGTAGACATGCCCGGTTTGCCGCCCCATGGTCGAGACACGCAAGTGCGGGCGCTGCAGGGCCATCCAGGTCGCAGCGAGACCGTCCTCGAGCCTTCGAGGGCAGGTCGTCCGCCGACCGGCGCCGACGACGCCGCCCATCCGCGAAGGAGTCTCTCCTTCGCGGCCTGGACGACGACGATGGAGGACCGGTGACCACGACCTTCGGGCGGCTGATGAGCGAGCCGCGCGCGACGGACGAGCCGTACGAGGTTCCTGCCCCGAGCGCCGAGAACGACGCGGCACGGAGCCCGTCGCTGGTGCTGCTCGTGCTGGCGGCCGCGGCGGGCGTCGTCCTGTACGCCGTCTTCCTGCTGAACCCGTCCAACCGCGGCGACTGGCTGCCGTACGTGATGGTGATGGCGGCCGAGGCGGTGCTCGTCGCGCACGCCCTGCTGGCGATGTGGACGATCCTCGCCGGCGGCGACAACCCCCGGAACTTCGCGTTCCACCATGCCCAGGACCGCCTGTACGAGATGGCGGAGATCGTCCGTGACCGCATGGAGGACGCGCCCTGGGCGTGGCGGATGTTCCTCAAGGACCGCGTGGTGGACGTGGACGTCTTCATCACCACCTTCGGCGAGGACCTCGGCACCATCCGCCGCACGGTCAGCGCGGCGATGGCGATGCAGGGCGCGCACGTCGTCTGGGTGCTCGACGACGGCGACGACGACGACGTCCGCGACCTCGCAGCCGAGCTCGGCGCCCGCTACGTGCGCCGGCTCGCCCATACCGGCGCCAAGGCCGGGAACATCAACCACGCGCTGTCGCTGAGCAGGGCGGAGCTGTTCGCGATCTTCGACGCCGACTTCGTGCCGGACCCGTCGTTCCTGCACGAGACGGTGCCCTTCTTCGCGGAGGACGACGTCGCGTTCGTCCAGACCCCGCAGGTGTACGGCAACCTCGACTCGATCATCTCCCGCGGTGCGGGCTACATGCAGTCGGTGTTCTACCGGTTCATCCAGCCGGGCCGGAACCGCTTCAACGCCGCGTTCTGCGTGGGCACCAACGTCGTGTTCCGCCGCGCCGCGATCGACTCCGTGGGCGGCATGTACGCCGACTCGAAGTCCGAGGACGTGTGGACCTCGTTGCGCTTGCACGAGCGCGGGTGGCGGTCCGTCTACATCCCCACGGCGCTCGCCGTCGGCGACACACCCGAGACCGTCGAGGCGTACACCAAGCAGCAGCTGCGGTGGGCGACGGGCGGGTTCGAGATCATGCTGCAGCGCTGGCCGTGGCGGCGCGGTCGCGGCCTGACGGTGGACCAGAAGGTCCAGTACACCGTCACCGCGACCCACTACCTGACGGGCATCGCGCCGGCGCTCCTGCTGCTGGTGCCGCCGCTGCAGATCTACTTCGACATGACGCCGATGAACCTGCACCTGACGCCCCTGACCTGGGCGTTGTACTACGCGGGCTTCTACGTGCTGCAGGTGCTGCTCGCCTTCTACACCCTCGGCTCGTTCCGCTGGGAGGTGCTGCTGCTGGCCTCCGTGTCCTTCCCGATCTACCTGCGGGCCCTGGTCAACGCGCTGCTGCGCCGTGAGCAGGTGTGGCACGTCACGGGCAAGAAGGGCGCGTACCGCTCGCCCTTCGCCTTCATCCAGCCGCAGGTGCTGATGTTCGTGCTGTTGGCCGTCACCACCGTGGTGGGCGTCTGGAAGGACGTCAGCAACGGCTACCCGAGCCTGGCGCTCGCCTGGAACATCACCAACACCCTGATCCTCGGTGGCTTCCTCGTCACCGCCCTGCGCGAGGCGCGCCGCGCCCGTCGCGCCGCCCGGCTCGCCCGCCGCAGCGGTCGCCGTGCCGTCCGCGCCGCCGCGCAGCAGAACCCCGACCTGATCCTCACCGGAGGTGCCGCATGACCTGGGCTTCCCGCCTGCGACTCCTGTTCGGCGTCGTGCTCGTCCTCGTCCTGGCCGCACTGGCCACCTACAAGCTCAACGAGAACCGCGGGCGTGCCACGAGCACGTCGGCGCAGATCGTCGGGCAGGAGATCGCCGTCGGCGCTCCGTACGCCGGCATCGTGCTGGACCGGCCCGTCAAGGTCGGCGACCAGGTGCACAAGGGGGACACCCTGTTCACCATCGACTCCGCGACGCTGTCGCAGGCCCGTGCGCAGGGCGCCGGTCAGGTGCCGGACGCGACCGTCGTGGACAAGGCAGGCCACCTGGTGGTGCAGGCCGCCGAGGACGGCACGGTGACGCAGCTCCAGGCCCAGCCCGGCAGCTTCGTCCAGGCCGGCGGCCAGCTGGGCACGGTGCAGCGCGCCGGCAGCCTGACCGTGGAGGCGCAGTACACGCTCACCCCCAAGGAGTACGCGCGGGTCAGCAAGCAGGAGCCGGTGACCATCGTGCTGCCGGACCAGCGCACGGTCGTCGGCTCCGTGGACCAGGTGCGCGTCACCACGGTGAACGGCAAGGCGCAGGCGGTGGTCGACGTGACCAGCCCCGGCCTGGCGTCCGGCGCCGGTGACGGGATGGTGACGGCCGGGACCCCGGTCGTCGCCCAGCTCCAGCTGCGCAACGACGGGGTGGTGACCACCGTCGCCGACAAGGTCCGCACCTACGTCCAGGGGCTGATCGGTTGAGCCGCCGCGTCATCGTCATCGTCAGCTCCGTCGCCGCCGTCGTGCTGATGGCCGCCATCGCCCTCGGCCTGTCGTCCTGGGGCCCGCGCGGCGCTCGGCTCGGTGCGGCGTCGTCCTCCGGCGGGCCCTCGGGCCCGGTCCAGGGGCCGGCCGACGCGCCGGTGCCCCAGGTGGACACCGCTGCCCTGGTGAAGGGGGTGCCGCACGCGACCGTCGCGCAGGGCGTGACCGCACCGCGGCTGGCTCCCGGCCTGGTGCCGCCGTCCAACCGGTGGTACTCCGGGCTCGTCTTCGGCGCCCAGCCGCAGCCGGTGTTCCCGCTCCCGTTGTCGTTCGCCCTGGCTGGCGGCGGCTTCCAGCTCGGCGCGCCCAAGCCGGTGGCCACCGCGAAGACGATCGCCGGACCGCACGTCCCGGCCGTGACGGTCGACGTGGGTGCCGCGTCGTCCCAGGTGATCGCCGCCGACCCGGTGAGCGTGACCGTCGCGCTGCTGGACGGCAGCGGCGCCCGGCTGGGGCACGTCGCGCTGGCCGAGGGGTCCCCGTTCGCGTCGTTCACCGCCGACCGCGCGGTCTCGTTCGGTGCCGGCGCCGGCTTCGCGGCCGGTGACGGTCCTGCGCCGACGGTCACCGTCGGCGACACCACCTGGGCGCTGGTCGTGCCGGGCGGCGCCCTGCACGGCTCGTCGGTCACGCTGCAGCCCGGGCAGACGGCGACGTGGTACCCCCTGCCGCACGGCGCGTCCGCGGAGGCCGCGACCGAGCTCGCCAGCGCCGCCGCCGACCCGGTCACCGGTGTCGACGTCTCCTACGGCGTGGGCGACCAGGTGGCCCGCACCACCCTGACCTACCGCACGGCCAAGAGCACACCCTCGGCCTACGTCCTGATGCCCCACCAGCGCACCGGCACCCAGCCGGCGCGCACGGGCTGCGACCTCGGCACCTACCCGAGCATCTACGGCGACCTCACGCTGTGCCGCGGCTCGGTGCTGACGGCGTACGCGCCGCTGGCGACGCCGTCCGGCTCCCTCGACCTGTCGCACCTGACCGCCGACCAGAAGGCGGCGATCGCCACGCAGGTGCGCGCCGACGTCGCCTCCACCGGCGCCTTCGCCTCCGACACCTACTTCGGCGGCAAGAACCTGTACCGCGCCGCGACGCTCGTCGTCCTCGGCGAGCAGGTCGGTGCCAAGGACGCGGTGGCGGACCTGCGCACCCGCACCGAGAAGGCGATCCAGGAGTGGGCGGACCCGAAGGGCTGCACCACCAGGGACGCGCGGTGCTTCGTGTACGACGACTCCGTCCGCTCGGTGATCGGCAAGACGCCGTCCTTCGGCTCCGACCAGCTGAACGACCACCACTTCCACTACGGCTACCTGCTGTCGGCCGCCGGGCTGCTCGCCAAGGGCGACCCGGGCTTGGCCGCCACGTTGCGCCCGGTGCTCGACCTGGTCGGGCAGGACATCGCGGCGGCGAAGCCCAGCGACCAGCTGCCGCAGCTGCGGGTGTTCGACCCCTACACGGGCCACTCGTGGGCGTCGGGCACCTCGCCCTTCGCGGACGGGAACAACCAGGAGTCCGGCTCCGAGGCGGTGAACGCCTGGAACGGTCTCGGCCTGTGGGCCGCGGCGAGCGGCCAGGACGCGCTCGGGACGGAGGCCACCTGGCTGATGTCCACGGAGGCCGCCTCGGTCCGCGCGTACTGGACGGCTCCGGACCTGTCGGCGTTCAGCGGGTTCCAGCACAAGGTGGTCGCCATGAACTGGGGCGGCAAGCGCGACTACGCCACGTGGTTCAGCCCGGAGCCCGGCGCGATGCTCGGCATCCAGCTGATCCCGATGAACCCGGCGTCCGGCTGGCTGGCCCAGGGGGTCGACCCGGCGCGGATCACGGCCGCCGTCGACGAGGCGGCACCGAACGGGTACGGCGTGCAGTTCGGCGACTACCTGCTCATGTACCGGTCGATGGCCGGCGGCAAGGAGGCGGCCGCCGCCTGGACCGCCGCCCAGCAGCTGCCGAACGCCTCGATCGACAACGCCAACTCCAAGGCCTACCTGCTGGCGTTCATCGCGGCGCACTCCCGCTGACCGGGGCCGCCGCGGTGCCACCGCCGGGAGTGGCTAGGGTCGCCCCGTGACCGACCTTGATCTCACGGCGGACCTGCTCACGCTGACCCGCGCCATCTGCGACGTCCCGTCGGTCAGCGGCGCGGAGGGGCCTCTGGCCGACCTCGTCGAACGGGCGCTGCGGGCGCAGCCGCACCTCGAGGTGCTCCGGGACGGCGACACCGTGGTGGCGCGCACGCGGCTGGGCCGGCCGCGGCGCGTCGCCGTCGCCGGGCACCTGGACACCGTGCCGGTCGCGGACAACGTCCCGAGCCACGTCGAGGGCTCCGGTGCCGACGCGGTGCTCTGGGGCCGCGGCACCGTGGACATGAAGGCCGGGGTCGCCGTCCAGCTCGCGCTCGCCGCCGAGCTCTCGGCACCGGTGCACGATGTCACGTGGGTCTTCTACGACCACGAGGAGGTCGCCGCCGACCTGAACGGTCTGGGCCGGGTCGCCGCGGCGCACCCGGACTGGCTGGCGGCGGACTTCGCGATCCTCGGCGAACCCACGGCGGGCGGCGTCGAGGGCGGCTGCAACGGCACGCTGCGGGCCGAGGTCGTCGTCCCGGGCGTCGCCGCCCACTCCGCCCGCGCCTGGATGGGTGTGAACGCGATCCATCGCGCCGGTGAGCTGCTCCGGCGCCTCGAGGCGTACCAGCCCGCCACCGTGACGGTCGACGGGCTGGAGTACAAGGAGGGCCTCAATGCCGTCCTCGTCTCCGGCGGCACGGCCGCCAACGTCATCCCGGACCGGTGCGTCGTCACGGTGAACTACCGGTTCGCCCCCACGCGCTCGGTGGCGGAGGCGGAGGCGCACGTGCGCGACGTGATGGCCGGCTACGACGTCACCGTCGTGGACGCCGCCGCGGGAGCGTTGCCTGGGCTCGACGAGCCGGCCGCCCGCGACTTCACGGCCGCCGTGCTCGGCGCCACGGGCCGCGCGCCGGTGGCGAAGCTCGGCTGGACGGACGTCGCGCGCTTCAGCGCGCTCGGGGTGCCGGCGGTCAACTTCGGCCCCGGCGACCCCCTGCTCGCGCACGCGCGCGACGAGCGTTGCCCGGTGGCCCAGATCGAGCAGGTGCACGCCGCGCTGCGGGCGTGGCTCGTCGGCTGACCCGCCAGGTCGCTCCAGGGTCGCGGCCCTAGAGTGCCCCCCATGGACGAGCAGCAGGGCGAGGACCGCGGCGCACGCGGCTCCTCGCGGGCAGGACGGTCCGAGGCGGGCCAGGGCGTCGACGGCCACGAGGTCGCACGCTCGGGTGACGGCCGCCGCCGCAAGGACATCACCGAGTACCGCCGGGGTCCCGTGCTGCTGCGCGGTCCGCAGATCCCCGCCACCACGTCCGACCAGCGCCTGCTGACCAGGGGCGACCGGGTCAGCTGGCTGCACGACGACCCCTGGCGCGTGATGCGGATCCAGAGCGAGTTCGTCGAGGGCTTCGGGGCGCTGGCCGAGGTCGGGCCCGCGGTGAGCGTGTTCGGCTCGGCGCGGATCCGCAAGGGTCGGCCGGAGTACGAGCTGGCGCGCCGAGTGGCGGCGAGCCTGGCGCGCGCCGGCTACGCGGTGATCACCGGCGGTGGCCCGGGCGTGATGGAGGCCGCCAACAAGGGCGCTGCGCAGGCCGGCGGGCTGTCCGTGGGGCTCGGCATCGAGCTGCCCTTCGAGCAGGGCATGAACAAGTGGGTCGACCTCGGCGTCAACTTCCGGTACTTCTTCGCCCGCAAGACGATGTTCGTCAAGTACGCCGAGGGGTTCGTGGTGCTGCCGGGCGGGTTCGGCACCCTCGACGAGCTGTTCGAGGCGCTGACCCTGGTGCAGACGCACAAGGTCGTCGGGTTCCCCATCGTCCTGATGGGCACCGACTACTGGGGCGGCCTGCTCGACTGGATCCGCAGCACCGTCACCGACCGCGGCATGGTCGGGCCGTCGGACGCGGACCTGCTGCGGCTGACGGACGACCCCGACGAGGCGGTCGAGATCGTCGTGCGCCGCGGGGCCGAGCTGCGGGCGCAGGAGGAGGCCGCCGTGGGTGCGGAGGCGAACGCCACGTCCACGCAGAGCACCGGCTGGTAGCGGCGTGGTGCTCGAGCCGTCGCCGTCGCTCCGGCGCGCCCGGACGGACCCGCGCAGCTGGCCCTGGTGGGGTCAGGTTCTCGCACTGTTCGGGCTGACCCGCCTGTTCACCGCAGCGGTCTTCGTCTGGGTGGCGCGGCTGCAGCTGCCGAACCTCTGGACGCCCGGGCACCCGTCGTACTGGAAGTTCGTCGGCCTGATGTTCGACGGGTCCTGGTACCGGCAGATCGCCGAGCACGGCTACCCGGCCACGCTGCCGCACGGCGCGGACGGTCTGGTGCAGCAGAACGCGTGGGCCTTCTTCCCGCTGTACCCGGCACTCGTGCGCGGCGTGATGACGGTGACCCGCCTGCCGTGGGAGGTGGCCGCCCCGGTGGTCGCCACGCTGCTGGGCGCCGGCGCCGTCCTCCTCGTCCACCGCTGCGTCGTCCTCGGCGCGCCCCGTGCGGTCGCCGCGTGGCCGGCGCTGCCGCTGGCGACCGTCGCCCTGGTCTGCGTCTTCCCGACGTCGCCGGTGCTCCAGGCGGGCTACACCGAGTCGCTCGCCCTGCTGCTGGTCACAGGCTCGCTCTACCTGCTGATGCGACGGCGCTACGGCGCGGCGGCGCTGGTCGTGGTGGCGTTGGGCTTCGCCCGTGCCGTCGCCCTGCCGATGGCCGTCGTCGTCGCGGTGCACGCGCTCGTGCGGTGGCGCGACGCCCGCCGGGGGAGCGAGGCGTTCCCGCTGCGCGACGTGCTGCGCGTCGCGGCCCTCGGTGCGGTCGCCGTGGTGTCCGGCTTCGCGTGGCCGCTCATCTGCGGCTGGATGACCGGAGTGCCGAACGGGTACCTGCTCACCCAGGAGTCGTGGCGGGGCGTGCGCACCACCACGCCGTTCTACGGCTGGAGCTACGTGCCGCAGTTCTGGTTCGGGCCTTGGGCGGCCCTCGTCGTGGTCGCGGGGTTCGGTCTCACGATCGCGCTGCTCGTCGCTCCCGCGGCCTGGCGGCTCGGCAACGAGCTGCACACCTGGTCCGCCGCGTACATCGGGTACATCGTCGCGGTGATCGAGCCGGGGAGCAGCCTGGCCCGCTTCCTCCTGCTGGCGTTCCCCATGGGTGCGGTCACCGCGGGGCTGGTCACCCGCCCGGAACGTGCCCGGCGGATCGCGTTCTGGGCTGTGCTGGCCCTCATGGTGGGGCTGCAGGTGCTGTGGATCCGCACGATGTGGCTGTTCAACCCGCACGGCGACTGGCCACCGTGACGGTGCGAGGGCCGGTCGGAAGGGGCGGGTGACCTAGGATGGGACCCGGACAACCGCCTTCCTGCGCAGGGAGGCCGGGTCACACCAGCCGAAGGAGAGGCCCCGCATGGCCGCGATGAAGCCGAGGACCGGCGACGGACCGCTGGAGGTCACCAAGGAGGGTCGTGGCATCGTCATGCGCGTCCCGCTCGAGGGCGGCGGCCGTCTGGTGGTCGAGCTCAACGCGACCGAGGCGGCGGAGCTGGGACAGGCTCTGACGTCGGTCGCCGGCTGAGGCCGGCCGGCGGGATGGCGCCGTCGGCACGTCATCGCACACCTCCGACCGTCACGCTGTCGGGCAGCGCGCTCGCGGACAGCCCTCTGCTCACGGACGGCTCTCTCGACGCCGTCGCCGTGCCGGTCGCACCGGGGCGCGAGGGTGACGAGGGGTTGGCCGCGGGTTCCGGGACCGCGCAGGCCGCGGCTCGGTACGGCATCGACCTGGCGGAGCTGGCGGAGCGCTCCGGCCTGACCGGCGCAGCCGGGGAGTCCTCCGTCGTGCAGCTGCCACGGCCGGTCGGCTCGGCCGTCGCCCTGCCGTGGACGGACCTTCCCCCGCGGATCGTGCTCGTCGGGGTCGGGCAGGGCTCGGACGCCGACCTGCGCCGGGCCGGTGCGGCGCTGGCTCGTGCGTCGCGGGGCTGGCGCGCGGTCGCGACCACCCTCGGCGACGACGACCACGCCGCGTCGTCGGACGTGGCGCGGACGACCCGGGCGCTCGTCGAGGGCTACCTCCTCGCCGCCTACGCCCAGCCGAGCGGTGCGCACAAGGACACCGTCAAGGCCGCCGCCGAGCTGGTGCTGCTGGGCCGCGACGGTGGCCGGGTCGGTGCGGCCGTCGTCGCCGCCCGCACGGCCGCCTCGGCGACGTGGCTGGTGCGGGACCTGGCGAACACGCCGTCCGGCGTGAAGAACCCGGCGTGGGTCGCCGACCAGGCGCGTCGGCTGGCCGCGCGCGCCGGTGTGAGCGTCGAGGTGCTGGGTCCCCGCGAGCTGGCCGCCCAGGGGTTCGGTGGCATCCTCGCGGTCGGCAGCGGCTCCGCCTCGACCCCCCGGCTGGTCGTCGCCAGGTACACGCCGCCGCAGCCGGCCGCGCACCACGTCGTGGTGGTCGGCAAGGGCATCACGTACGACACCGGTGGCCTGTCGATCAAGCCGCGCGAGTCGATGGTGCCGATGAAGACCGACATGGCGGGTGCTGCCGTCGCGCTCGCCACGGTGCTCGGCGCCGCGCACAGCGGCTCGGTGCACCGCGTCACGGCGGTCCTCCCGCTCGCGGAGAACCAGGTCGGCGCCGCCTCCTACCGGCCGGACGACGTGGTGCGGGTGTACGGCGGCACGACGGTCGAGGTGCAGAACACCGACGCCGAGGGCCGCATGGTCCTCGCCGACGCCCTCGCCTATGCCGATGCGGTGCTCGACCCCGACGTGCTGATCGACGTCGCCACCCTGACCGGTGCGGCGACGCTCGGGCTCGGCCGCGGCCACGCCGCTCTCTACGGCACGGACGACGAGCTCGTGCGGGCGCTGACCGCCGCCGGCCAGGCGACCGGTGAGCTCGCGTGGCCGATGCCCCTGTCGGCGGAGTACCAGGACTCGCTCCGCTCCGACGTCGCGGACGTGCGTCAGACCGCGCGGGACAAGCACATGGGCGGCGGCTCGGTGTTCGCGGCCCTGTTCCTGCAGCGCTTCGTCGGCACGCGCCGCTGGGCCCACCTGGACGTCGCCGGCACCGCACGGGCCACCGCCGACGCCCACGAGGTGACGGCCGGGGCGACGGGCTACGGCGCCCGTCTGCTGCTGCAGTACCTGGCCGACCTCAGCTGACCGGCCGTCGGACGCCGCGTCAGCGGCGGACGGCCACCAGCAGCCCGTCACCGCTGGGCAGCAGCGTCGAGATCAGCCGGGCGTCGTCGCGGACGGTGCGACCGACCTCGCGGACGACCGTCGTCGTCTCGTCGCGACGTGCCGGGTCGGCCACGCGGTCGTGCCACAGCGCGTTGTCCACGGCGAGCACGCCGCCGGACCGTAGCAGGCGCACGGCCTGCTCGACGTAGGCGGGGTAGGACTCCTTGTCCGCGTCCACCAGGACGAGGTCGTACGCGCCGTCCGTCAGCCGGGGCAGCACGTCGAGCGCCCGCCCGGAGATGGTGCGCGTACGGGTGGGCCGCACACCCTCCTCCGCGAACGCCTCCTTGGCGGCGCGCTGGTTCTCCACCTCGACGTCGATCGTGGTCAGCACGCCGTCCGCGGGCATGCCGCGCAGCAGGTAGAGGGCGCTGACACCGGCGCCCGTGCCGATCTCCACCACTGCACGGGCCCGGCTGGCAGCCGCGAGCACCTGCAGCACGGCCCCGGTGCCGGGCAGCACCGGGGTGCAGCCGAGCTGGTCGGCGCGCTCGCGGGCACGGCGCAGCACGTCGTCCTCGGGGACGAACTCCTCGCAGTAGACCCAGCTCTGGGCCTTGTCGGTGGGGATGGTGACCTCCTGATGGCGTTTCCGCGGGTCAGCGTATCGGTGCGGGGTCCGGGGCCGTCGGAGGCGGAACCGATCGACCGGTCAGGACGTTGCGCAGTGGTGGGAAGCCGCTCGGCCCTGGGAGGATCGGCGGACGACCCCACGAGACGACCACACCCGGCCGTCGACGTCGAACGGGCCACCCGCCCGGAGGAGGACCTGGACCAGATGACCACGCAGCCCGCCGAGTGGCAGGCCCCGACGTGGGAGGCGATCGTCCGGGACAACTCTGCTCGGGTGTACCGGCTCGCCTACCGGCTCACCGGCAACCGGCACGACGCCGAGGACCTGACGCAGGAGACCTTCGTCCGGGTGTTCCGCTCGCTCGACTCCTACGTGCCTGGCACGTTCGAGGGCTGGTTGCACCGGATCACCACGAACCTCTTCCTCGACCAGGCGCGGCGCCGCAAGCGCATCCGGATCGACGCGATGGGCGACGACACCGAGCGGTGGACCACGCCGGACGAGCTCGCCTCGCCCGAGCGCGCCTTCGAGCACGGCAACCTCGACCAGGACGTGCAGCGCGCGCTGGACGAGCTGCCACCGGAGTACCGCGCCGCCGTGGTGCTCTGCGACATCGAGGGGCTCTCCTACGAGGAGATCGCCGTCACGCTCGGGATCAAGCTCGGCACGGTCCGCTCGCGCATCCACCGCGCGCGGGCACGGCTGCGGGTGTCGCTCGAGCACCGGCGGCCGCAGGCGGACGACGCCAGGCCGGTCGGGCTCGCGCTCGGCGGCGACACCGCACCCGTCGCGGGGGCTCGGGGATGACCCACCTCGGTTCGCGGATCAGCGCGCTGGTCGACCACCAGCTGTCCGTCGCGGAGACGGAGCGGGCGCTCGCGCACGTCGCCGGGTGCCCACGCTGCGCCGGCGAGCTCGCGGCCGCCCGGCGTGCGCGGGACGTGCTGGCCTCCGCCGCCGGTCCCGTCGACCCCGCACCCGACCTGACGGCACGGCTCCTGTCCCTGGCGCCGGCACCCGAGCGCCGCCCCGCACCGCGCGACCCGTTCGCCGCCCCGCGCTCCGAGGAGCTGGCCTCCGCGTTCACGCTGCGTCCGGCGGTCGGCGCCCTCGGGCTCCGCGGTCAGTCCAGTGCGTTGCGCGGCGAGGTGACCGCACGCCGGTCGCCGAGCCGCCTCGTGGTCGGGGCGGTTGCCGGGCTCGGGCTGGCCGCGACGGGGCTGTTCGCGCTCGGTGCCCGCCCCGCGGTCGTGCCCACGGACCACCCGGCCGTCGCGCTCGGGCTGCTCGGGCAGGCGGCCGCCCCGGCGCCGTCCGCCGGTGGCACCGTGCGCACCACGTCGACGTCGTCGGTCGACGCGCTCGCAGGCAGCGGCTGGACCGCTCCGCAGCTGCCCGCCGGATGGGCGGTCGCGGGGGTCCGGTGCGACCCGGCGGAGACGTCGGTCGAGCTCGACCTGACCGGCCCGACGGGCGCCACGGTCGTCGTCACCGAGAGGCAGGGGCGGCTGGACACCGCGGCGCTGCACGGGGTGGCGGTGCACCAGGTGGACGGCCGGGCCGTGTACGTGCTCTCCACGTCACCGCGGCACCTCGTGTGGCAGTCCGACGGCAGCGTGGTCGAGGTGGTCTCGGCCTCGCGCGACGACAGCGTCGAGGCTCTCGTGGCCGCGTTCCCCGCCACACCGTTCGACGACGGCGTGCCGGCTCGGATCGGCCGCGGCTGGTCGACCGTCGCCCACGTGCTGGCCGGTCCCTGACCGCAGACCGAGCGGGTCGCCGGCATCCGGGGGCGCCGATCCCTGCGGGGTAGCCTTGGCCGGTGTTCGGTATCAACGGTGGCGAGCTGATCATCCTGCTCGTCGTCGTGGCCCTCGTCGTGGGGCCAGAACGGCTGCCGGCCTACGCCGAGCAGCTCGCCCGCTGGGCACGGGGCCTGCGCCAGCTGGCGTCGGACGCGCGCGCCCGGGTCGACTCCGAGCTCGGCGACACCGGCATCGACTGGGAGGCGCTGGACCCGCGTCGGTACGACCCGCGCCGCATCGTGCGCGACGCGCTGCTGGACGACGGGCTCGGCACCGGCCGGGGTCCCGCGGGTCCCGTGGGCCGCCCGGCGACGAGTGCCACCGGCTCGCCGGTACCGTCGTCCGAGGTCGGTCTCGCGGGACCGGCGCCGTACGACGACGAGGCAACATGAGGAGAGACACGCAGATGCTGACCGCCGGCATGCCCCGGGTGTTCTCGGGGATGCAGCCGACCTCCGACTCGCTGCACCTGGGCAACTACCTCGGCGCCCTGACGCAGTGGGTGGCGCTGCAGGAGGACCACGACGCGATCTACTGCGTCGTCGACCTGCACGCCCTGACCGTCGGCCCGGACCCCGCGGTGCTGCGCGAGCGCACCCGTCGCACGGCGGCCCAGTACCTGGCGGCGGGGGTCGACCCGGCTCGGTCGATGCTGTTCGTCCAGTCCCACGTGCCGGAGCACGCCGAGCTGGCGTGGCTCCTGTCCTGCCACACCGGGTTCGGCGAGGCGGGTCGCATGACCCAGTTCAAGGACAAGTCGACGCGCCACGGCACCGAGGGCACCAACGTCGGCCTGTTCACCTACCCGGTGCTGATGGCCGCCGACATCCTGCTGTACGACACGGCTCTCGTCCCGGTGGGGGAGGACCAGCGCCAGCACCTGGAGCTCAGCCGGACGCTCGCCCAGCGGCTGAACGCCCGGCTCGGGGCCGGGTCGGTGGTGGTGCCCGAGGCGTTCATCGTCAAGAGCACGGCGAAGATCTACGACCTGCAGGACCCGACGGCCAAGATGAGCAAGTCGGCGGCGAGCCCCAACGGGCTGATCGAGCTGCTCGACGACCCCAAGGTGGTCGCCAAGCGGATCCGCTCCGCGGTGACCGACACCGAGCGGGAGATCCGCTTCGACCCGGTCGCCAAGCCCGGCATCGCCAACCTGCTGACCATCTTCTCCGCTCTGACGGACCGCTCGGTGCCGCAGCTTGAGGCCGAGTACGAGGGCCGGGGCTACGGCGACCTGAAGAAGGACCTCGCCGAGGTCGTGGTCGACTTCCTCACCCCGTTCCAGGAGCGGGTGCAGCACTTCCTCGCCGACCCCGCGGCGCTCGACGAGGTGCTCGCGGAGGGCGCCGGCAAGGCCCGCGACATCGCGGCCGTCACCCTCGACCGGCTCTACGAGCGGTCCGGTCTGCTCGCCCGCCGAGGGCGCCGATGACCGTGCCGCCCGGCGTGGTGCGGATCGGCGTCGTCGTCGGCGTCCCCGAGCCGCACGGTCCCGTGCTGCGCGCCGAGCGCATCGCCACCGGCGACCCGGAGGCGCACGCCATCGCACCGCACATCACGCTGCTCGGTCCGACGGACCTCGTCGCCGGGGCGCTCGACGACGTCGACGCGCACCTCGCGGCGGTCGCGTCGGCGCACCGCCCCTTCGTCGTGCAGCTGCGGGGCACCGGCACGTTCCGGCCCGTGACGCCCGTCGTGTTCCTGCAGCTGAGCCGAGGCATCTCCGACTGCGAACAGCTCGAGCGCGGGATCCGTCAGGGTCCGCTCGCCACGCCGGTGCGGTTCCCGTACCACCCGCACGTCACGGTCGCGCACGGTGTGCCGGAGCCGGTACTGGACGAGGTCTTCGACCGGCTCTCCGGTTTCGAGGCGACCTTCGTGGTGACGGGGTTCAGCCGCTACGAGCAGGAGGACGACGGGACGTGGTGCGCCGTCCGCACGTTCCGGTTGCGCGGCGCCGCCGCTCGCGCGGGCGTTCCGCAGCCCGCGGCACCGGATGCCAGGGTGGTGCGGCCGACCTAGGGTCGGCCCGTGGACCATCAGACCGACCCGACCGTCGAGCCTCCGGCCGGCTCCGGCGCCGCACATGCGCGTGCCTCGGCCGCGGCCCCGGATCCCGCCGGGGCCGGTGAGGCCGCCCAGCGATCCGGTACCGGGGCGTGGACCGGGCTCGTGGAGCGGGTCAAGCGTCTGCTGGCGTGGTGGCAGCGCAGTCGTGCCGGCCGGGCGAACGCGCGGTTCGGTGCCGCCGGCGGGGGGCTGCTGACCGGCGGCATCGCCTACGCGGCCCTGTTCGCGGTCTTCTCGGCGCTCACCCTCGGGTGGTCGGTCTTCATGCTGGTGCTCGGCCGCAACAAGGCCGTGCACGACAGGGTGATCACCACGGTGGCGAACACCCTGCCTGGACTGATCGACACCGGCGACGGCAAGGGGGTCATCAAGCCCGACCAGCTGCGGCTCTCGGCCGGTCTCTCGGTGGCCGGGATCGTCGCGCTGGTCACGCTGGTGCTCAGCGCTCTGTCGGCGGTCGGCGCGCTCCAGACCAGTGTCCGGGCGATGTTCGGCCGGATGCAGCACGGCAGCACCCTGTCGAACAAGCTGCGGGAGCTCGGTGGCTTCGCGGCCATGAGCCTCGCGGTGCTGGTGTCCGCCGTGCTCGGGCTCGCGCTGACCTCTGCGGCGGACTGGCTCCTCGGTGCGGTCGGCTGGGGTGCCATGGCGCGGTTCACCGGCCGGGTGCTCGGCATCGCCGTGACCTTCGTCGTCGACGCGGTGACGTTCGTCGTCGTGGTCAAGGTCCTCGCCGGTGAGTCACCGCCACGCAAGGACCTGCTCGGTGGCGCCGCCATCGCCGGCGTGGGTCTGGGCGTGGTCCGCGTGCTCGGTACGTCGGTGGTGTCCGGCAGCGTGCGCCACAACCCCGTGCTGGCGTCGTTCGCCGTCATCGTGGTGCTGCTGCTGTGGATCAACCTCGTGTCGCGGATCGTCCTGCTCGCTGCGGCCTGGACTGCGAACCCGCCCCTGACACAGCCGGAGCCGACCCCCGCGCCGGAGGGCGCGAAGGTCGGCTCGGGAGGCTGAGCTGCAGGAGGCCGACGCTCAGAAGGCCCGGGTGATCATCGCCCGCTTGACCTCGGCGATCGCCTTGGTCACCTCGATGCCGCGGGGGCAGGCCTCGGTGCAGTTGAAGGTGGTGCGGCAGCGCCACACGCCTTCCTTGTCGTTGAGGATCTCCAGACGCTGCGAGCCGCCCTCGTCACGGCTGTCGAAGATGAACCGGTGCGCGTTGACGATCGCGGCGGGGCCGAAGTACTGGCCGTCGTTCCAGAACACCGGGCAGCTCGACGTGCAGCAGGCGCACAGGATGCACTTGGTGGTGTCGTCGTAGCGCGCCCGCTCGGTCGGCGACTGCAGGCGCTCCCGGGTCGGCTCGTTTCCCGACGTGATGAGGAACGGCATGATCTCGCGGTACGAGGCGAAGAACGGCTCCATGTCGACCACGAGGTCCTTGATCACGGCCAGGCCCTTGATCGGCTCGATGACGATCGGCTTGGTCGGGTCGAGGTCCTTGAGCAGCGTCTTGCACGCGAGCCGGTTGCGACCGTTGATCCGCATCGCGTCCGAGCCGCACACGCCGTGGGCGCACGAGCGGCGGAACGTGAGCGAGCCGTCCTGCTCCCACTTCACCTTGTGCAGGGCGTCGAGCACGCGGTCGGTGCCGTGCACCTGCACCACGAACTCCTGCCACGTCGAGGGTCCCTGCTCGACCACCTCTCCGTAGGGCGCCGGTTCGGCGTCCGCAGGCTGGTAGCGGCGGATCTTCAGCCGGACCTCGAACGTCGGCACCTCGCCCATGGGGGCGCCGGAGGCAGCGGGCTTGTCCATGGTTGCTGTCATCAGTACTTGCGCTCCATCGGCTGGTAGCGGGTGACGGTGACGGGCTTCGAGCCCAGGACCAGCTGGTAGTCGTCGAACTGGGTGACGCGGTGGAACGAGCCCTCCTGGTCGCCGTCCGTCTCCGCCGGGTCCACGGTCAGCGGACGGCGGTAGGCGAGGGTGTGGCGCATGTAGCCGGCGTCGTCCCGCTTGGGGAAGTCCTCGCGGAAGTGGCCGCCGCGCGACTCGTTGCGGTTGAGGGCACCGACCACCACGGTCTCGGCGATGTCGAGCAGGAAGCCGAGCTCCACCGCCTCGAGCAGGTCCGTGTTGAACGTGCGGCTCTTGTCCTGCACGGAGACGGCCTGGTAGCGCTTCTGCAGCGCCTTGACGTCCTCCAACGCCTGCGTCAGGGACTCCGCGGTACGGAACACCTGGGCGTTGGTGTCCATCGTCTGCTGCAGGTCCCGGCGGATGTCCGCGACCCGCTCGCCGTCCGGTCGGGTGCGGATGCCCTCGAGCTCGGCCTCGACCGACTCGGCCGGGTTCTCCGGCAGGTCCACCCACTCGGCGTCCGCGGCGTACTCGGCGGCGGCGATGCCGGACCGCTTGCCGAACACGTTGATGTCCAGCAGCGAGTTGGTGCCGAGCCGGTTCGAGCCGTGCACCGACACGCAGGCGCACTCGCCGGCGGCGTACAGCCCGCGGATCACGTCGGTCTCGTTGCGCAGCACCTCGCCGCGGATGTTGGTCGGCACGCCGCCCATCAGGTAGTGGGCCGTCGGGTACACCGGGATGGGCTCGGTGTACGGCTCGACACCGAGGTACGTGCGGGCGAACTCGGTGATGTCCGGCAGCTTGGCGTCGATGTGCGCCGGCTCGAGGTGGGTCAGGTCGAGCAGCACGTAGTCCTTGTTCGGCCCTGCACCACGTCCCTCGCGCACCTCGTTGGCCATCGACCGCGCGACGATGTCGCGGGGCGCCAGGTCCTTGATCGTCGGTGCGTAGCGCTCCATGAAGCGCTCGCCCTCGCTGTTGCGCAGGATCGCGCCCTCACCGCGGGCCGCCTCGGACAGCAGGATGCCGAGCCCCGCCAGGCCCGTCGGGTGGAACTGGAAGAACTCCATGTCCTCCAGCGGGATGCCGCGCCGGTAGGCGAGGGCGATGCCGTCACCGGTCAGGGTGTGCGCGTTCGACGTCGTCTTGAAGATCTTGCCGGCGCCACCCGTGGCCAGGATGACGGACTTGGCCTGGAACACGTGGATCTCGCCGCTGGCCAGGTCGTACGCGACGACGCCCGAGGCGTGCACCTCCTCGCCCTCCGGCACGTGGCCGGCCGCGAGGTCGTGGTCCACCAGCAGGTCGAGCACGTAGAACTCGTTGTAGAACTCGACGTTCTGCTTCACGCAGTTCTGGTAGAGGGTCTGCAGGATCATGTGGCCGGTGCGGTCCGCCGCGTAGCAGGCCCGGCGCACCGGTGCCTCGCCGTGCTTGCGGGTGTGGCCGCCGAAGCGGCGCTGGTCGATCCGGCCTTCAGGCGTGCGGTTGAACGGCAGGCCCATCTTCTCCAGGTCGAGCACCGCGTCGATGGCCTCCTTGGCCATCACCTCGGCGGCGTCCTGGTCGACCAGGTAGTCACCGCCCTTCACGGTGTCGAAGGTGTGCCACTCCCAGTTGTCCTCCTCGACGTTGGCGAGCGCGGCGCACATGCCGCCCTGCGCCGCGCCCGTGTGGGACCGGGTGGGGTAGAGCTTGGAGATGACCGCCGTGCGCGCGCGGGTGGACGACTCGAGCGCCGCCCGCATGCCGGCGCCGCCGGCGCCGACGATCACCACGTCGTACTGATGGGTCTGCATGGTTGTCCTCGGGTCTCGGGCGCGGTCAGGCGTGGCAGAACGACGGCAGCAGGTTTGCGGGGGCGCCCGCCGGGCACGGGTCGAAGGTGAAGATCACCAGGGTGCCCAGCACGACCACCACCACGAACGCGAGCGCCAGGACCGACTTGAGCACCAGCCGGGTGGTGTCCCGCTCGGCGTAGTCATTGATGACGGTCCGGACGCCGTTGGTGCCGTGGATCATCGCCAGCCACAGCATGAGCAGGTCCCAGACCTGCCAGAACGGGGACGCCCACTTGCCGGCGACGAAGCCGAAGTCGATCGCGTGGATGCCCTTGCCGGCCCACAGGTTGACGAACAGGTGGCCGAAGATCAGCACCACGAGCAGCACGCCGGAGGCGCGCATGAAGATCCAGCCCCACAGCTCGGTGTTGCCCCGGGTGGTCCGCCGGTTGCGGCGGACGAACGGGGCCTTCGGGTCGGCGATCGCGCTCATCAGTTGCCCCCTCCGAAGACGTGCATCAGGTGCCGCGGCAGGAAGCCGGCCATGGTGAGGACCCACAGCCCGACGACCACCCAGAGCATCACGCGCTGGTACCTGGCGCCCTTGGCCCAGAAGTCCACGAGGATGATCCGCAGGCCGTTGAAGGCGTGGAAGACGACCGCTGCGACCAGCCCCGCCTCGCCCAGGCCCATCACGGGGTTCTTGTACGTGCCGATCACCGAGTTGTAGGCCTCGGGCGACACCCGCACCAACGCGGTGTCGAGGATGTGCACGAGCAGGAAGAAGAAGATCGCGACGCCGGTGACGCGGTGCGCGACCCACGACCACATGCCTTCCCGCCCGCGGTAGAGCGTTCCGGCCGGCGCTGAGGGCGCTGTAGGCACTTGAGGGCCTTCCTGGCGAAGGTTCACAGGGGAGGACGTCGACGTCCTGGGTTCACTGTACTGACCGGGCCGCGGAGCTCCGGACCGATGGTCCCGGCGTGGCCGTCCCGACGACCCTGCCCGGAGCCGCCCGGGACGTGCGCCGCTACCCTGGCCGCCATGCCCGCCGACCTCGCCACGACGCCCGTCCCCGGCTTCCACGCCGTCGTCCCGGCGGGGGGTGCCGGCACCCGGCTGTGGCCGCTGTCCCGTGCGGGCCACCCGAAGTTCCTGCTCGACCTCACCGGGACGGGCCGCACGCTGCTGCAGGCGACGGTGGACCGGCTGACGCCGTTGACGGGCGCCGGAAACGTGCTCGTGGTGACGGGCGCTCGGCATGCCGCGGCCGTGGGCGGTCAGCTGCCCGAGCTGCTCGCCGACGGCACCGAGCGGGTGCTGGCCGAACCGTCGCCGCGGGACTCGATGGCCGCGATCGGGCTGGCGGCCGCGGTGCTGGAGCACCGGCACGGTCCGGACGTGGTGCTCGGCTCGTTCGCCGCCGACCACGTGATCAGCGGTGCCGAGGAGTTCGGCCGGGCGGTCCGTGAGGGTGTCGCGGCCGCGCGTGCCGGCTACGTCGCGACCATCGGCATCGCCGCCACCGAACCGTCCACCGCGTTCGGCTACGTGCACGCCGGTGCGCCGCTCGGGGTGCCCGAGGCGCCGAGCGCGCGCCACGTCGTGGGCTTCACCGAGAAGCCGGACGCGCAGACGGCCGCGGAGTACCTGGCGACGGGGGAGTACCGCTGGAACGCGGGCATGTTCATCGTCAAGGCGCAGGTGCTGCTCGACCACCTCGCCACGCAGCTGCCGGCACTGGCGGACGGCGTCCGCAAGCTCGCGCGGGTGTGGGACACCCCGGAGCGGGACGCTGCGCTGGCCCGGATCTGGCCGGGACTGACCAAGATCGCGATCGACCACGCGATCGCCGAACCGGTCGCCGCCGCGGGCGGCGTCGCCGTGGTGCCGGGCGAGTTCGGCTGGGACGACATCGGCGACTTCGCCTCGCTCGGTGCGCTGCTGCAGGCGGCGGGCGGCACGACGCTCGGCGACGACGCCGCGGTGCTGCGAGTCGACGCCGCCGACGCGTTGGTGGTGACCGGCGGTCGGACCGTCTCGGTGGTCGGGGTGCCGGGAGCCGTGGTGGTGGACACCGCCGACGCGGTGCTGGTCACCACCCGCGAGCACGCCCAGGCGGTGAAGGCTGCGGTCGACGGGTGGCGTGCCCGGGGCCGGGAGGACCTCCTCTGACGGTACGGAGCAGCGGCGGGCGTCCGTCCGCTGGTCGCGCTCGGTGGGCCGCCACCGGCCGCGACTAGGCTCGTCGTGTGTCGCAGCCCGAGCCGGATTCCGTGCTACCGCTCCAGCTGACGGCCTCGACCGACCCCGTGCCGCCGATCACCTCGTTGACACCGGCGCCCGAGACCGCGCCCGCGGCGCGCCTGCACGGCATCGTCGGCGCCCTCCGTCCGGAGCTCGTCGCGATCCGTCGTGACCTGCACGCCCACCCGGAGCTCGGCCGCACCGAGAAGCGCACCACGCGGGTGGTCGCCGACCGGCTGGCCGCCGCCGGGCTGCGTCCCCGGCTGCTGCCGGGCGCCGGGCTGCTGTGCGACCTCGGGCCCACCGGTCCGAACGTCCGTCGCGTCGCGCTGCGGGCCGACATCGACGCCCTCCCGGTGGTCGACCGCTGCGAGCTGCCGTGGAGCTCGACCGTCCGCAACGTCGCGCACGCCTGCGGCCACGACGTGCACACCACGGCGGTCCTCGGTGCCGGTCTCGCGCTGGCGCAGCTCGACGCGACGGGGGACCTGCGCACCGCGGTACGGCTGGTCTTCCAGCCGGCGGAGGAGGTCCAGCCGGGCGGGTCCATCGACGTGATGAACGCCGGCGGACTGGACGGCGTCGCCCAGATCTTCGCGGTGCACTGCGACCCCAAGCTCGACGTCGGCCTGGTCGGCACCCGGATCGGCCCGATCACCTCGGCGTCGGACGAGGTGTACGTCACCCTGACGGGGCCCGGTGGTCACACCTCGCGTCCGCACCTGACTGCCGACGTCGTGTTCGCCCTCGCCCAGGTGATCACCCAGGTGCCTGCCGTCCTCGGACGGCGGCTCGACCCGCGCTCGGGCGTCAACCTGACGTGGGGTGCTGTGCGCGCCGGCGCCGCACCCAACGCGATCCCGCCGACCGGCTCGCTGTCCGGCACCCTCCGCTGCCTCGACGTCCGCGCGTGGGAGCACGCCTCGGAGGTGTTCGAGTCCGCCGTGCGTGAGGTGGTCCAGCCCTACGGCGTCGAGCTCGAGGTCCGCCACGAGCGCGGTGTGCCGCCCGTGGAGAACGACGAGCGGAGCACCGCGGTGCTCGAGGCGGCCGCACGCGACGTGCTCGGCCCGGACGCCGTGACGCTGACCGAGCAGTCGCTCGGCGGCGAGGACTTCGCGTGGTACCTGACCAAGGTGCCGGGGGCGCTGGCCCGGCTCGGCACGCGGACCCCGGGCGGCCACACGTACGACATCCACCAGGGCGACCTCCGGGTCGACGAGCGCGCGATCGAGGCGGGTGCGCTGCTGCTGGCCCGCACTGCGATGCTCGGCGGCCGGCACGAGCCCGTCGAGACGGTGCGCTGAGCGCCGTACCGCTGGGACAGTCACCCGTCCGGCGGTGTGCGCGGCCGGTCCAGGTACCAATGCGGTAACGGATGCTCGATCGATACCGCCAGGTAACGCTACGGACACGCGCCGCTCACTAGGGTCGCGTCTGATCGATGCCGGTCGGCTTCCGACCCGGCGGCGGCGCAACGGCGCGTCGTCGCCGGTTCGGACCCCTGGCCACCGGCGCGGCGACGAGAACCCCAGGAGACCCAGTGAAGAACGTGATTCGAGCGGCGGCGCTGACCGGCGCGATCGCCCTCGCGCTCGCGGCGTGCGGCAGCGCCCCGACGACCGGTGGTTCGACCTCGTCGGCAGCCGCCAGCGGTGCAGCCAGCTCCAGCTTCAAGGGCTGCATCGTCTCCGACTCCGGCGGCTTCAACGACAAGTCCTTCAACGAGTCCGGCTTCCAGGGCCTGAAGGACGCCGCAGGCAAGCTGGGGATCCAGACGGCCAGCGCCGAGTCGAAGACGGACGACGCGTACACGCCGAACATCCAGAACATGCTCAGCCAGAACTGCAACATCATCGTCACGGTCGGCTTCAAGCTGTCCACGGCGACCGGTGACGCCGCGAAGGCCAACACCAGCACCAAGTTCGCGCTCGTCGACGCTCAGCCGACCGACGCGCAGGGCAACGCGCTGACCCTGCCGAACGTCAAGCCCCTCGAGTTCGACACCGCGCAGGCCGCGTACCTCGCCGGCTACCTCGCCGCGGGCATGTCGAAGACGGGCAAGGTCGGCACCTACGGCGGCCTGAAGATCCCGACGGTCACCGTGTTCATGGACGGCTTCGCCGACGGCATCGCGAAGTACAACCAGGTCAAGGGCAAGAACGTCCAGCTGATCGGGTGGGACAAGGCCAAGCAGGACGGCCTGTTCGACGGCGGCAACAGCCCGTTCGACCCGGGCTCGGGCAAGGCCAACGCCGACTCGCTGGTCGCCGCGGGCGCGGACATCCTGCTGCCGGTCGCCGGCGGCGCCGCGCTCGACGCCCTCACGGCCGCCAAGGCCACCCCGGGCACCCTGGTGATCTGGGTCGACTCCGACGGTGCGCTGATCAACCCCGACTCGTCCTCGATCATCCTCACCTCGGTGATGAAGCTGATCGGTGCGGCCGTGGGCTCCGCGGTCACCGACGCGGCGGGCAACAAGTTCGACGCGACGCCGTACGTCGGCACGCTGAAGAACAACGGGGTCGGCATCGCGCCGTACCACGACCTCGACTCGAAGGTGCCGTCCGACCTGAAGTCGGAGGTCGACCAGCTGAAGGCCGACATCATCTCCGGCAAGATCACGGTCCAGTCGGCGAACGCGCCGAAGGCCTCCTGAGTCCGTCGACCGAGCCGGTCCGGGCACGTCCCGGGCCGGCTCGGTCGCGTCTGAGCCCGCGGCCGACGGTGGCCGCTACTGTCGTCGGTGCGGTCGGCGGGGCCGGCCAGCGTCGGCAGGCCCGAGGAGGGGCACGTGAAGCTGGAGCTGCGGGGGATCACCAAGCGGTTCGGGCCGTTGGTGGCCAACGACCGCATCGACCTGGTCGTCGAGCCGGGTCAGATCCACGCCCTGCTGGGCGAGAACGGCGCAGGGAAGTCGACGTTGATGAACGTCCTGTTCGGCCTGTACGAGCCGGACTCGGGGCAGATCCTCATCGACGACCAGCCGGCGAAGATCAAGGGTCCGGCGGACGCCCTGTCCGCCGGGATCGGCATGGTGCACCAGCACTTCATGCTCGTCCCGGTCTTCACGGTGGCGGAGAGCGTGATGCTCGGTCACGAGTCGACCCGCGGGGCCGGGCTGCTGGACCTGGACGCCGCGCGCCGGCAGGTGCGCGAGCTGTCCGCACGGTTCGGGTTCGACGTCGAGCCCGATGCCGTGATCGAGGACCTGCCGGTCGGCGTGCAGCAGCGCGTGGAGATCATCAAGGCGATGGCACGGGACGCGAAGGTGCTGATCCTGGACGAGCCGACCGCCGTGCTGACGCCGCAGGAGACCGACGAGCTGATCGAGATCATGCGGCAGCTGCGGGCAGCCGGGACGTCGATCGTCTTCATCACCCACAAGCTGCGTGAGGTCAAAGCCGTCGCCGACGTCATCACGGTCATCCGGCGCGGTCGCGTGGTCGGTCAGGCCGACCCCGGCGCCCCCGAGTCCGAGCTGGCGGCGATGATGGTGGGCCGGTCGGTGATGCTGCAGGTCGACAAGGCCCCCGCGCAGCCCGGCGAGGTCGCCCTGTCCGTGCGGGACCTCGTCGTGACGGACCGCACCGGCGCCCGCGTGGTGGACCACGTGTCCTTCGACCTCGCGCGCGGCGAGATCCTCGCGATCGCCGGGGTGCAGGGCAACGGGCAGTCCGAGCTCGCCGAGGCGATCCTGGCGCTGGTGCCGGCCACCGGGTCGATGGTGCTCGAGGGCCGTGAGCTGGTCGGCAGCTCCGTCCGTGAGGTGCTGGACCACGGCGTCGGCTTCGTCCCCGAGGACCGCTCGCACGACGGGCTGGTGGGCGAGTTCACCGTCGCGGAGAACCTGGTGCTCGACCTGTTCGCCGATGCCCGGTTCCGCGGCGGTCTCGGCATGGACCTCGCGGCGATCAAGAGCAACGCGGAGGCGCGGATCGCCGAGTTCGACATCCGCACGCGTGGGCCGGAGCAGCCGGCGGAACGGCTCTCCGGCGGCAACCAGCAGAAGGTGGTCGTCGCCCGGGAGATGTCCCGGCCGCTGCGCCTGTTCGTGGCCAGCCAGCCCACACGTGGCGTGGACGTCGGCTCGATCGAGTTCCTGCACCGGCGGATCGTCGCGGAGCGGGACAACGGCACCCCGGTGCTGATCGTCTCCACCGAGCTCGACGAGGTCAGCGCGCTGGCCGACCGCGTCGCCGTGATGTTCCGCGGGCGGATCGTCGGCATCGTCCCCGGCGACACCCCACGCGACGTGCTCGGCCTGATGATGGCCGGCGTGCCGTACGAGGAGGCGCAGCGCCATGCCGCCGAGCACCCCACCACAGAGACGCTGATCGAGCAGGACCCGTCCGCGGCGGCCGCCGCCGGGCCCGAGGAGGGTGAGGTCCCGTGACCGACGAGCTGGTTCCCGACCGAGCCGCGGCGCCGCCCGTGGTGCCGCCGGAGCCGTCGAGCGAGGAGCGGGCGTCGTCGTGGCTGCGACGCGTCTCGAGCGGCGAGGTGCTGACCACTGTCCTGGCGTTCGTCCTGGCGCTGGTGATCGGCGGCATCCTGATCGCGGCGGTCGACAAGAAGGTCACCGCCGCTGCCGGCTACTTCTTCGCCCGCCCGGGTGACCTGCTCGGAGCCGCCTGGCACTCGGTCAGCGGCGCGTACGCCGCGCTCTTCCGCGGCGCCGTCCTGGACTACCAGGCCACCACGGTCCTCAAGGCGATCCGGCCGCTGACCGAGACGATCACCACCTCGACCCCGCTGATCATCGCGGCGCTCGCGGTGGCGGTGGCGTTCCGCGCCGGGCTGTTCAACATCGGCGCTCAGGGGCAGGTGATCATGGGCGCGGTGGTGTCGGGCTACGTCGGGTTCACGTTCCACCTGCCGCCCGTGGTGGCGGTGCTGGTCGCGCTCGTCGTCGGCGTCCTCGCCGGTGCGGTGTGGGGCGGTATCGCCGGTGTGCTCAAGGCGAGGACCGGCGCCCACGAGGTGATCGTGACGATCATGCTCAACTACGTCGCGTCGTTCCTGCTGGCGTGGTTGCTGACCACGACGGCGTTCCGCGTGCACGGCTCGCAGGAGCCCAAGTCCCAGACCGTGCTGACGAACGCGCAGCTGCCGCTGCTGTTCGGCTCGCAGTACCGGGCCACGTGGGGCTTCGTGCTGGCACTCCTCGCCGCCCTGTTCGTGTGGTGGCTGATGTCCCGCTCGCGGCTGGGCTTCCAGTTCCGGGCGGTCGGCGCGAACCCGTACGCCTCCCGCACAGCGGGCATCAGCGTGGCCCGCATGACGACGTACGTGATGCTGGCCTCCGGTGCGCTGGCCGGCCTGGCCGGCGCGGTGCAGCTGCTGGGCACCAGCAAGTACCTGACCGACGGCATCGCCGGCACGATCGGCTTCGACGCGATCACCGTCGCGCTGCTCGGTCGTTCCAAGCCCGGCGGCATCGTCGCGGCCGGTCTGCTGTACGGCGGACTGTCGGCCGGAGGCCGTTTCATGGAGGTCGTCACCGGCACGCCGATCGACATCGTGCTGGTGCTCCAGGCGCTCGTCGTCCTGTTCATCGCCGCACCTGGTCTGGTCCGCACGATCTTCCGTCTGCCGGCGCCCAGCGCCGACGTCGAGGGGGCCCTGGCATGAGCACCGTCACCGCAACCCCGCCGGCCCAGCCGCTGGCAGCCCCCGAGCGGGGCGTCGTCGCACCGAGGCTGTCGTGGCGGGTGCCCGGCATCACCGCCGCGGCCGGGCTGCTGGCCCTGCTCGCCTTCGGCGTCGGGGCTCCGTCCGGCGCGCACAGCCGGTTCGACCTGTCGTTCCGTACCGACGCCGTGCAGCTGTCGCCGCTGGTCGTGCCGTCGCAGGTGACCGGCATCGTCATCGGCGTGGTGTGCCTGCTGATCGCCGCCTTCGCGGTAGCGCAGACGGCGCGACGCCGGCGCACGCCGATGTGGCTGCTGGCCGGGTTCGGCGTGCTGTGGGTGTTCGCCTTCCTGGTGTGGGCGGTCGCCGGCAAGCAGACGTCGCTGGTGGACCTGCTGCAGGGCTCGCTGCTGCTGGCGGTGCCGCTGGCGTTCGGCGC
This sequence comes from Cellulomonas sp. NTE-D12, assembly GCF_027923705.1. Classification (NCBI taxonomy): domain Bacteria; kingdom Bacillati; phylum Actinomycetota; class Actinomycetes; order Micrococcales; family Cellulomonadaceae; genus Cellulomonas; species Cellulomonas electrica. The sequence continues at coordinate 1,059,967 of NZ_AP026442.1, forward strand.
CTTCGGCGGTGTGCTGTGCGAGCGGTCCGGTGTCGTCAACATCGCGATCGAGGGCCAGCTGCTGGTGGGGGCCTTCGCGGCGGCGGTCGTGGCGTCGGTGACGCACAACGTCTACGCCGGCCTCCTCGCGGCGCCTGTCGCCGGCTACCTGCTCGGGCTGCTGCTCGCGCTGTTCACGGTGCGGTACGCGGTGAACCAGATCATCGTCGGCGTGGTGCTCAACGTCCTGGCCGTCGGGCTGACCAGCTTCCTGTTCTCCGCGGTGCTGAAGCCGAACTCCGCGCGCCTGAACACCCCGCCGCTGATGCAGCCGATCGCGATCCCGCTGCTCGAGAAGATCCCGGTGCTCGGCCCGGTGCTGTTCCGGCAGACGGTGATCGTCTACGCCCTCTACATCACCGTTGCGGTGCTCACCATCGGCCTGTTCCGCACCCGCTGGGGCCTGCGCGTGCGGGCCGTCGGCGAGCACCCCGAGGCGGCCGACACCGTCGGCATCCCCGTGAACAAGGTGCGCTGGCGCAACGTGGTGATGGGGTCGGCGACCGCCGGGTTCGGCGGAGCGTTCCTCACCATCGGGTACATCGGGCAGTTCGGCCAGGAGATGTCCGGTGGGCGCGGGTACATCGCGCTCGCCGCGATGATCCTGGGCCGATGGACCCCGTTCGGGTCGCTCGGCGCCGCCCTGCTGTTCGGCTTCGCCACCAAGCTGGCGTCCGTGCTGTCCGTGGTCGGCACACCGGTGCCCAGCCAGTTCATGCTCATGCTGCCGTACGTGCTGACCGTGCTGGCGGTGGCCGGGTTCGTGGGGCGTGTGCGCGCCCCCGCGGCCGACGGCGTCCCCTACGTGAAGGGCTGACATGGAGATCGACTGGGACGGGCTGCGGACGGCGGCTCGGGAGGTCTCGCGGCGCGCCTACGTGCCCTACTCGAAGTTCCCGGTCGGGGCCGCCGCGGTGGTGGACGACGGGCGGGTGGTGACCGGCTGCAACGTGGAGAACGCGTCCTACGGGCTGACCCTGTGCGCCGAGTGCGCGCTGGTGTCCGGGCTGCACGTGTCCGGCGGCGGCCGGCTGGTGGCGTTCACCTGCGTCGCGGGTGACGGTCAGGTGCTGGCCCCGTGCGGCCGGTGCCGGCAGCTGCTGTTCGAGCACGGCGGCCCGGACCTGCTGGTCGAGACGGTGTCCGGGATCCGGCCGATGAGCGAGGTGCTGCCGGACGCGTTCGGCCCGGCCGACCTCGGCACGCGGGCGGGGGCGGCCCGATGAGCGCGGAGGCCTTCGACGCGGTCGACGTGATCGTCGCCAAGCGGGACGGCCGCCGGCTGTCGGACGCCCAGATCGACTGGGTGCTCGACGCCTACACGCGCGGCGTGGTCGCGGACGAGCAGATGTCCGCGCTGGCCATGGCGATCCTGCTGAACGGGATGGACCGTGCCGAGATCGCCCGCTGGACGGCGGCGATGATCGCCAGCGGCGAGCGGATGGACTTCTCCGGTCTGTCGCGGCCGACGTCCGACAAGCACTCGACGGGCGGCGTCGGCGACAAGATCACGCTCCCGCTGGCACCGCTGGTGGCGGTGTTCGGCGTGGCGGTGCCGCAGCTGTCCGGCCGCGGTCTGGGTCACACGGGCGGCACGCTCGACAAGCTCGAGTCGATCCCCGGCTGGCGGGCGTCGCTGTCCAACGACGAGATGCTGCGCCAGCTCGAGGAGGTCGGCGCCGTGATCTGCGCCGCCGGCTCCGGCCTGGCGCCGGCCGACCGCAAGCTCTACGCGCTGCGCGACGTCACCGGCACGGTCGAGGCGATCCCGCTGATCGCCAGCTCGATCATGAGCAAGAAGATCGCCGAGGGCACCGGTTCGCTGGTCCTCGACGTGAAGGTGGGCTCCGGGGCGTTCATGAAGGACGTCGACCGGGCCCGCGAGCTCGCGCAGACGATGGTGGCGCTGGGCACCGACGCCGGGGTGCGCACGGTGGCGCTGCTGACGGACATGTCCACGCCGCTGGGCCTCACCGCGGGCAACGCCCTCGAGGTGCGCGAGTCGGTGGAGGTGCTGGCCGGCGGCGGACCGGCGGACGTCGTCGAGCTGACCGTCGCCCTGGCGCGGGAGATGCTCGCCGGCGCCGGGCGGCCCGACGCCGACCCTGCGGCCGCGCTCGCCGACGGTCGCGCGATGGACGTGTGGCGGTCGATGATCGCCGCGCAGGGCGGCGACCCCGACGCGACGCTGCCGGTCGCACGCGAGACGGAGCAGGTGCTGGCGGAGGCCGATGGGGTGCTCACAGCCCTGGATGCCTACGCCGTCGGCATCGCCGCGTGGCGGCTCGGCGCCGGGCGGGCCCGCAAGGAGGACCCCGTGCAGGCCGGTGCCGGTGTGCAGCTGCACGCCAAGCCGGGCGACCGGGTGCGTGCCGGTCAGCCCCTGATGACGCTGCACACCGACACCCCGGAACGGTTCGGCCGGGCCCGCGAGGCGCTCGTCGGCGCCGTCAGCATCAGCGCGGACGCGGCTCCGGAGCGGGGCCCGCTGGTCCTCGAGCGCGTCGCCGACTGAGCCCGCGCCACGGGCGGTGGCGCGCCGGTCCGCGCGACCGCGACCGACGCGAGACCGGGCGGTCGCGGTGCTGGCGCGCGGCTCGGCGTCGGACCAGGATGGGAGGCGGACAGCGTCGACCCCAGGAGGACCGATGAGCACCGTGCCCGGACAGGACTCCTGGCGGGACGCCGGCCTCGAGCCGGTGGACCCCGAGGTCCCGCGGCGGCTGACCGACGAGGCCGAGCCGGAACCCGACGCGGAGGAGTACGCCCCCGGCTTCCCGCGGCCCGACCGTGACGACGCCGCCGCCGAGGCGGACGTCGTCGAGCAGGACACCGAGGTCGGTGCCGACGACGAGCCCGACGAGATCTGAGGGCACGTGCGCAGTGGTCCCGGGCACCGACCCGCCGACACTACGGTGAGCGCATGACGAGCCTGCCGGAGCCCTCCGTGGCACCGGACAACGCGCCCGACGGATCCTTGACGGTCCCGCCCGCACCGGCCGGTGGCGGACGGGACGGGACCCGAGCACCAGCTCCGGCACAGTCGTTGACGGACCTGGTGGCCGGCCTGCCGAAGGTGCTGCTGCACGACCACCTCGACGGTGGTCTGCGGCCGGCGACGGTGGTGGACCTCGCGGACGCCGCCGGTCACCAGCTGCCGACCTCCGATCCGGACGAGCTCGGCGACTGGTTCGTGCGGGCAGCCGGGTCGGGGTCGCTGGAGCGGTACCTCGAGACGTTCGCCCACACCGTGGCCGTGCTCCAGACCGCCGAGGCGCTGCACCGGGTCGCGCGCGAGGCGGTGCTCGACCTCGCCGCCGACGGCGTGGTGTACGCCGAGGAGCGGTTCGCCCCCGAGCAGCACCAGCTGGGCGGCCTGGGCCTCGAGCAGGTGCTCGACGCGGTCCTCGCCGGGTTCGCCGAGGGGGAGCAGGAGGCCGCGGACCAGGGCCGGACGATCCGGGTACGTGCGCTGCTGTCGGCCATGCGGCAGGCGGACCGGGGTGACGAGGTGGCGGCCCTGGCGCTCGCGTACCGGGACCGCGGGGTCGTCGGCTTCGACATCGCGGGGCCGGAGGCCGGCTTCCCGCCCTCGCGCCTGACGTCCGCGTTCGGCGCGCTGCGCGCCGGGCTGCTGCCGGTGACGGTGCACGCCGGCGAGGCGGCAGGTCTGGACTCCATCGCGGAAGCCCTGCAGGTGGGCGCCTGCCGCCTGGGCCACGGCGTGCGGATCGCCGACGACGTCTCGGCGGACGGGCAGCTCGGCACGCTGGCGCACTGGGTGCGCGACCGGCGGATACCCCTGGAGCTGTGCCCGTCGTCCAACGTCCAGACCGGTGCCGCGACCTCGGTGGCGGACCACCCGATCACCCGGCTGCTGCGCCTGGGGTTCGCCGTCACGGTGAGCACCGACAACCGGCTGCAGTCCGGCACCACCCCCGGTCGCGAGCTGCGGCAGCTGGTCGAGCAGGCCGGCTGGACCCTCGACGACCTGCGGCAGGTCACGCTGACCGCCGCACACCACGCGTTCGTCCACGAGGACGAGCGGACCCGACTCATCGACGAGGTCATCACCCCGGGCTTCGCCCGGGCTGCTGGCGGGAGGCACCGCGCATGAACCACCACATCACCCTCGAGGGCCCTCACCGGCCGCTGGACGCCGCCGGCCTGGCGACCTTCGTGGACCACACGCTGCTCAAGCCCGAGGCGACGCGGGCCGATGTGAACGCCCTGGTGGCCGAGGCCGTGCAGCTCGGGGTGTACGCCGTCTGCGTCTCGCCGTCCTTCCTCCCGCTGGAGATCCCGGTCGGTCTCGACGGTGCGCCGGACCTGAAGGTCGCGACGGTGGTCGGGTTCCCGTCCGGCAAGCACCACAGCGACGTCAAGGCCGCCGAGGCGGCCCGCGCGGTGCGGGACGGTGCCGACGAGGTCGACATGGTGATCGACATCGGCGCGGCCAAGGAGCGGCGCTTCGAGGACGTGCAGGCCGACATCGCGGCCGTCCGCGCGGCAGCGCCGCACCCGACGGTGCTGAAGGTGATCCTCGAGACGGCCGCGTTGTCCGACCACGAGATCATCGAGTCGTGCCGCGCGGCGGCGGCGGCCGGTGCCGACTTCGTCAAGACCTCCACGGGGTTCCACCCGGCCGGCGGTGCGACGGTGCGCGCGGTCGGGATCATGGCCGGCACGGTCGGCGGCCGGCTGGGCATCAAGGCGTCCGGCGGGATCAGGACGGCGGCCGACGCGATCGCGATGATCAACGCGGGGGCGACCCGGCTGGGCCTGTCCTCCACCGCCGCGGTGCTGGGCGGTCTGACGGCCGACGAGGGTTCGTACTGAGTCGGCGGACGGGTCGGTAGGTCGGCCGAGAGGGGCGGGTGCGCACGCACCCGCCCCTCTCGCGTGCCGTGTCGTCGCGTCGGGACGGGCGACCGGGCTCGCGGCGCTACAGGCCCAGCGCGGAGCTGATCTCGCGAGCGAGGACGTCCAGGCGGGACCGTGCCGTGGTGCGTGCCGAGGTGACGTCGGCGTCCGAGGCGTCCGGCGCGACGGGGACGATCACCTCGAGGTAGCACTTCACCTTCGGCTCCGTGCCGCTGGGCCGCACGACGACGCGGGTGCTGTCCTCGGTGAGCAGGCGGAGGCCCTCGGTCGGGGGCAGACCGCCGCGGTCGTCGTCCGTGCCCGCCGCCAGGTCGTCGATGCGGACCACCGGCGAGCCGGCGAGCCGTGCCGGCGGGGCCGAGCGCAACCGGTCGACGGCAGCGGCGATGCCCGCGACGTCCTCGAAGCGGGCCGCTACCTGCCCGGACAGGTACAGCCCGTAGCGCCGCGCCAGGTCGTCCAGCAGGCCCGGCAGCGTCCGGCCGTCGCCCTTGAGCGCGGCCGCGAGGCGCGCCACCCGCAGCGCGGCGCTGATCCCGTCCTTGTCGTGGACGTGCTGCGGGTCGACGCAGTAGCCGAGCGCCTCCTCGTAGCCGAACACCAGGCCCTCGACGCGGGACAGCCACTTGAACCCGGTCAGGGTGGGGGTGAAGCCGAGACCGTGGTCGGTGGCGATGCGCTCCAGCTGGCGTGACGACACGATCGACGACGCCAGCACGGCGCCGGGACGGCCGGACAGCTCCTCCGCCACCGACCAGCCGAGCAGCGCCCCCGTCTCGTCGCCGTGCAGCCCGCGCCAGCCCTCCGCGGCGGCCGTCTCGGGACCGTGGAACGAGCGTGCGCGGCGGTCCAAGACCCCGACGGCGCACCGGTCGGCATCCGGGTCGAGGGCGAGCACCAGGTCGGCGCCCTCGTCGCGCGCCAGCCCCAGCGCCAGGTCGAGTGCACCGGGCTCCTCGGGGTTGGGGAACGCCACCGTGGGGAAGTCCGGGTCGGGTTCCGCCTGCTCCGGCACCACGGTGACGTGCGTGAAACCCGCCTCGGCGAGCACCCGCGTGGCGACCCGCGCGCCGACGCCGTGCATCGGGGTGAGCACGATGCGCAGGTCGGAGGCCAGCGCCAGGTCGGCGGGTGTCGGGGGTGCGGCCGAGAGGGTGGCTGCGACGTACTCGTCCACCACGTCGGTGCCGAGCACCCGCCAGCCGGACTCCGCGCGGGGCACCGAGGCGACGGAGCGGACGTGCGCGATGTGCGCGGCGATCGCGGCGTCCACGGGGGGCACGATCTGGGATCCGCGGGCGGCGTCCTCCGTCACCCGACCACCGAGGTAGACCTTGTACCCGTTGTCGGCCGCGGGGTTGTGCGAGGCGGTGACCATGATGCCGGCGTCGGCGCCCAGGTGCCGGACGCAGAACGCCAGCACCGGCGTCGGGAGGGCCGCGGGCAGCAGCAGCGCCTCGATGCCGACCGCCGTCAGCACCGCGACGGAGTCGAGCGCGAAGTCGCGGGAACGGTGCCGGGCGTCGTAGCCGACGACGACCCGTGGCGGCGGTGCCATCCCCTCGAGCTCGCCGAGCAGGTACTCGCCCAGACCGGCCGCGGCGCGGATCACCACCGCACGGTTCATCCGGTGCGGACCGCCGCCCATCGCCCCGCGCAGACCCGCGGTACCGAACTCGAGCAGCCCGGAGAACCGGTCCTCGAGCTCGGCCCGGGCGAGCTCGGCATCCTGCCGTGCACGCTGGTGGACCGGGTCGTCCCGGTGGTCCGGCGCGGGCTGCACGGGCGTCTCGGCCTGGGCCAGCAGGGCCGTCAGCTCCGCCGCGGTGGTCGGGTCGGGGTCGTCGTCGATCCAGGCCCTGACCCGCGAGCCGAGGTCGGACGAGGCGTCGTCGCTGCTCATGGGGCCACGGTAGGGCAGACGGGTGCGGCCGGTCAGATCCGGCGGACCACCTGCGCCAGCAGCGCGCTGATCCGCGGCCCGGCGGCGGCACCGGCCGCCAGCACCTCGGCGTGGGACAGCGGTTCCGGGCTGATCCCGGCTGCCGCGTTGGTCACCAGCGAGACCCCGAGCACCTCGAGCCCCGCGTGGCGTGCGGCGATGGCCTCGAGCGTGGTGGACATCCCGACCAGGTGGCCGCCGATGCGACCGGCCATCGCGACCTCCGCCGGCGTCTCGTAGTGGGGCCCGCGGAACTGGACGTACACGCCCTCGGCGAGCGTCGGGTCCACCTCGTGCGCCACGGCGCGCAGCCGCGCGGAGTACAGGTCCGTCAGGTCGACGAAAGTGGCTCCCTCCAGCGGCGAGGTCGCGGTGAGGTTGATGTGGTCGCTGATCAGCACCGGCGTGCCGGGAGCCCAGGCGGGGTCCAGGCCGCCGCAGCCGTTGGTCAGCACGACGGCCCGCGCGCCGGTGGCCGCCGCGGTGCGGACGCCGTGCACCACCCGGCGCACACCGCGACCCTCGTACAGGTGCGTGCGCGACCCGAGCACGAGGGCGAACCGGTCCGTCCCGTCCGGCGCCGCGTACCGCACCGACCGCAACGTCCCCGTGTGGCCGACGACGGCCGGCCGGCTGAATCCCGGCACCTCGTGGCTCGGCAGCTCGGCGACCGTCTCGCCCAGCAGGTCCGCCGCGCCGCCCCAGCCCGAACCGAGGACCAGGGCCACGTCGTGGTGGTGCACCCCGGTGCGCGCCGCGATCACCGCGGCGGCGGCCCGGGCCACCTCGGCAGGGTCGGTGGTGGGGTCGTCCAGGTCGGGGACGGTGGCGAGCGTCTCGCCGGTGGTGGGGTCGGGCACGGGTCCGGTCATGGCTCGAAGGCTAGCGGCGGACACTCCGTGCCCAGGTGAGCGGCTCCGGGCGAGGGTCGGCAGAATGCGGGGGTGAGCGCTCCCGCCGTCCCGACCGGTCGTGTCGTCGTCATCGGCGGAGGGCCGGGTGGTTACGAAGCCGCGCTGGTCGCCCGGCGCCTCGGGGCCGACGTCACCGTGGTGGAGCGCACCGGGCTCGGCGGGGCCGCCGTGCTGACCGACGTGGTGCCGTCCAAGACGCTGATCGCGACGGCGGAGTGGATGACCACGGCCTCCCTGGCGCCGGAGCTCGGGGTGGGGGTGCCGCAGGCCCAGGGGCCGACGATCGACCTGGCGGCGGTCAACACCCGGGTCAAGGCGCTCGCGGCCGCCCAGTCGGCGGACATCGGCGCGCGGCTGGAGCGGGAGGGTGTCCGGGTGCTCCTCGGCGAGGGGTCGCTGCAGGACGCCCAGCACGTGGCGGTCCGGACCCCGGCGGGCCGGGACGACCTGGTGGTCGAGGCGGACGTGGTGCTGCTGGCCACCGGCGCGACGCCGCGCGTGCTGCCCGAGGCGATGCCGGACGGCGAGCGCATCCTGACCTGGACGCAGCTGTACGACCTCGCGGAGCTGCCGCGCCGGCTGATCGTGGTCGGGTCCGGCGTGACCGGTGCCGAGTTCGCCGGCGCCTACAGCGCGCTGGGCGTGGACGTGGTGCTGGTCTCGAGCCGCGACCATGTGCTGCCGGGGGAGGACGCCGACGCAGCCGAGCTGCTGGAGCAGGTGTTCACCGCCGGCGGCATGACCGTGCTGGGCCGCACGCGCGCGGTGGCGGCCCGCCGCACGGCGGACGGTGTCGAGGTGGAGCTGTCCGACGGACGGGTGGTGACCGGGTCCCACGTGCTGCTCGCGGTCGGGTCCATCCCCAGCACCGCCGGGCTCGGGCTCGAGGAGGCCGGTGTCCGGCTCGGACCGGCCGGCCACGTGCTGGTCGACCAGGTGTCCCGCACGTCCGCGCGGGGCGTCTACGCCGCGGGCGACTGCACGGGCGTCCTCCCGCTCGCCTCCGTCGCGGCGACCCAGGGCCGCATCGCGATGTCCCACGCGCTCGGCGACGCCGTCGCACCGCTGTCGCTGCGCGGCGTGGCGGCGAACGTCTTCACCACCCCCGAGATCGCCACCGTCGGCCTGTCCGAGGCGCGGCTGCGGGAGACCGGCACACCCTACGAGGTCAGCAGCCTGCCCCTGGCGCGCAACCCGCGCGCCAAGATGCTGGGCGTGCACGAGGGCTTCGTGAAGCTGTTCGCCCACCCCTCGAGCGGGACGGTGCTGGGCGCCGTCGTCGTCGGGCCCCGGGCCAGCGAGCAGGTGTTCCCGCTGACGCTCGCGGTGGCGCACCGGATGACGGCGGACCAGCTGGCCGACGCGATCACGGTGTACCCGTCGATGTCCGGGACCATCGCGGAGGTGGCGCGCATGCTGCACCACCGGCCCGTGGACTGACCCGGCGGGCCGGTCGGGACGGGCCCGCGCCTCAGCCGGCGGCGACCACCGCCGGGTCCGCGCGCCGAACGCGCCGGGGGAACGCGGTGCGCACGAAGGCGGTCAGCACCACGCCGACGTACAGCACCCAGACGACCGCCTGCAGCCACGTCGTCGCGGGGGAGAAGTTCAGCACGCCCTTGAGGAGCACCCCGTACCAGCTGCCGGGCGGCACGGCGCCGGAGACGTCGAACGCGAGGGCGTCCTCACCGGGCAGGATGCCCGCCTCCTGCAGGTCGTGGATGCCGTAGGCCGCCACCCCGGCGGCGACGACCACCAGGGACGCGCCCGTCCAGGCGAAGAACGCCCGCAGGTCCAGGTGGACGCTGCCGCGGTAGAGCAGCCAGCCGAGCAGCACGGCGGTCGCGAGCCCCAGCGCGGCACCGGTCAGCGGTGCGGCACTCGTCGTCCCGGCCGCCTTGGCGCCGGCCCACAGGAACAGCGCCGTCTCCAGCCCCTCGCGGCCGACGGCGAGCAGGGCCGTGACCAGGACGGCGGCCCGCCCGGCCGCCACGGCGTCGTCGAGGCGGTGCTGCAGGTCCGAGCGCATCGACCGGGCCGTGCGCGCCATCCAGAAGATCATCCAGGTGACCAGGCCGACGGCCGCGAGCGAGAGCAGGCCGCCCAGTGCCTCCTGAGCGCGGAACGTCAGACCCGACGGACCGAAGGTCAGCAGCGCCCCGAAGGCGAGGGAGACGGTCACCGCGGCGGCCACGCCGGCCCAGAGAGCGGGGAGCAGGTCGCGCCGGCCCAGGCGGACCAGGTAGGCGACCAGGATGCTGGCGACGAGGGCGGCCTCGAGGCCTTCGCGGAGGCCGATCAGGTAGTTGGCGAGCATCGTGCACCTTCGTGGTCGGTGGGCCGCTGGGCGCCTGGACGGTCGGTGAGGTAAGGCTAGCCTAAGTGCCCATCTCAGTCGAACGCCGCCTGGCCGACGAACGGGCTCGCTGCGGTCGTGACCGGCGTCCCGTCCGCCCCCAGCACGAGGGAGCCCTCCGCGAGGCCCGCTGGCACGGCGTACAGCCCGGAACCCGTGTGCTGCACGTACTCGCCCATGGCGTCCGACCGGGCCAGCGCCGTCTGCATCGGCACGTAGTGCGTGCGGGGGTCCCGGACGAACGCCAGGAACATCAGCCCGGCGTCGAGCCGGCCGAGCGCGTCGTTGCCGTCCGTGAACGTGTAGCCGCGCCGCAGCATCCGCACCCCGCCGTTGGTGCTCGGGTGCGCGAGCCGGACGTGGGAGTCCGCCGGTACGAGGCGGCTGCCGCCGGGCCCCGTGGCGGCCAGGTCGGGCTCCGTGCGCTCGGTGCCGCCCGAAAGCGGCGCGCCCTCACCCTTGGTCCGCCCGACGACGGCCTCCTGCTCGCGCAGCGAGGCGCGGTCCCACGTCTCGATGCTCATCCGGATGCGCCGCGCGACCAGGTACGAACCTCCCGCAAGCCATGCCTCGCCGGACGGTACCCAGACGTGCTGCGCCAGGGCCTCGGTGTCCTCCGCCATGACGTTGGCCGTGCCGTCCTTGAAGCCGAACAGGTTCCGTGGCGTCTGCTGCGCCGTCGAGGTGGACGACGTGCGGCCGTAGCCGAGCTGGGTCCACCGGATCGTCGCGGCCCCGAACGCTGCACGGGACAGGTTGCGCACGGCGTGCACCGCCACCTGCTGGTCGTCGGAGCACGCCTGCACCACCAGGTCACCGCCGCTGCGCGTCGGGTCGAGGGCGTCGCCGGCGAAGTGCGGCAGCTCGACGAGGCCGTCCGGCAGCCGCGCCGCGAGGCCGAAGCGGTCGTGCCTCGCCGCACCGTCCCCGACGAACAGCGAGCGGCCGAAGCCGAAGGTGACCGTCAGCCGTGCCGGCGGCAGGCCGAGCGCCTCGCCGGTGTCGTCCGGCGGTGCGTCGTACGGACCCGACACCGGACCGAGCGGACCGGCCGAAAGGCCCTGCGTCAGCCGCGCGGCGATCGTCGTCCAGCGGCGCAGCAGCCCGACGACCTCGTCGCGGGACGTGGTCGTCACGTCGAACGCAGCCAGGTACAGGCGGTCCTGAGCCGGGGTGACGATCCCCGCCTGGTGGGGTCCGGTGAACGGATGGGTGCCCGCCGGGCTGCCGGGGAGCCGTTCGACCGCGGCGCGCCGGCCGACCTCGAACCCGGCGGCTCCGACCGCGCCCGCGGCCAGGACCCCGGAGCCGAGCCCGAGGAACGCCCGTCGGGACAGGGTGGGCACCGGTCGCGTGCCCGCGTCGCCGGCCGTGGGCCGCCCGGGCCGAGCGGACGGCGTCACGCGGCGACCACGGCCGCGGCCAGCCGGGACAGGGGTTCGGAGAGCGCGTCGACCGCGACCGACAGCTGCTTGACCTCGTCGGCACCGAGGGAGTCGTAGGCGGCGAACCCGGCGTCGTAGGAGCCGTGCGTCGCCATCAGCGCGGAGACGGCCTGGAAGCGCTCGTCGAGCTCGCTGGCCAGGTCGGGGTCGGTGGCCCGCACCAGGTCGGCGAGCACCTGGTAGGCCACGCGCGCGCCGTCCAGGTTCGCCTGCAGGTCCCACAGGTCGGTGTGGGACCACGTCTCCTCCTCGCCGGTGACCTTGCCGGTCGCCACCTCGTCGAGCAGCTCCTTGGCACCGTTCGCGATCTGGGACGCCTCGACGGTGAAGTCCGCGGCGGTCACGCGGTCCATCAGCTGCTGCGTGGTCGCGACCAGCTGGTCGGCGGCCGACCGGCGCTCCGCGGCGGTCAGCGGGACGTACGGCGCGCCGTTCGCCGCGGCGTCCGGCGCCCACAGGTCCTTCTCGAGCAGGTGCCAGCCGGTCCACGCCTGCCCGGCCGTCAGGTCGGCCTGCCGCAGGTCGAGCAGCGGGTCGAGGTCGCCGAACGACTCGGCGACCGGTTCCACCCGCTCCCAGTGCACCCGGGTCGCGGCGTACAGGCTGCGGGCCGCCGCGTCGTCGCCGCTCGTGTACGCGTCCGCGAACCGGCGGGTGCCCGCCAGCAGCTGCTCGGTCTGGTCGCGGACGTAGGCGACGTACGACGTCTGCGCCGCCGACAGCACCTCCGCGCGGCTCGCGTCGACGGTCGCCGCCGAACCGACCACCGTGAAGGGGGCCTTGATGCCGTCCCCCACCATCCCGGGCTTGCACGCCGTGCGGTACGTGCCCGGCTCGAGCCGCACGACGAGGTCGCGGGACAGCCCCGGACCGATGTTCTCGGCCTCCGCCAGCACGCGGAGCCCGTCGGGCCCGAGCAGGTAGAACTCGGTGACATCCGAACCGTCGTTGCGCACCCGGAAGGTGACGGTGCCGGCTGCCGCCTCGGCGGTGGACAGGCGGCACCCGTCCGAGGTCGAGCTGACCGAGACCGTGCCGGCTCCGGTGGTCGTGGGGCCGCTGACCTCCGGTTGGTTCGGGACGCAGGCGCCGACGGTGAGCACGGCAGCGGTGGCGGCCAGCGCGAACGGGGCGCGGCTGAGGGGGCGGCGGGGCATGGTGCTCCTCGTCGACGGCGCGGCACGACCGCGTCAGGCGGGTTAGGTATGCCTACCCTAACTAACCGAGCATGGGCGCCGACAAGGGGATGTCACCGTCGTGGGCTCCCGGGGGCTCAGCCGCCGATCCGTGCGCGCAGCTCCGGCCACGCATCGGCGAAGGCCGTCAGCAGCGGTCGCGCCGTCACCTGGTCCACCGGCACCCACTCGACGGCCGCGCTCTCGGCATCCGTCACCGCGGGGACCACGTGCCCCGCCTCGTCGGCCAGCACCGTGGTGTACGACCAGTCGGGGTGCGCCAGCACGTGCTCACCTCGCACGGCCACGGCCGACGGGTCGATGCCTGCCTCCTCGTGCGCCTCCCTCAGGGCGCCCGCCACCGCCGACTCGCCGGGAGCGATCGCGCCGCCCGGCAGCGCCCACGTCCCGCCCTGGTCGCTCCAGGTGGCGCGGTGCTGCAGCACCACGTGCGTCGGTCTGCCGTCGTGATCCCGTCGCACCAGCAGCAGTCCTGCCGCGCCGAACAGACCCCAGTGGCGGCGCCCGCAGCGGCAGTCCACCCAGCCGTCGCCGGGCTGGCGGTGCAGCCGGTCACGGGGCGGCACCGCGGCGTCCGTCACGTGGTCAGCCGACGATCTCGCAGATGGCGGTGCCGGCCGAGACGCTGGACCCCACCCCGGCGCTGAGCGCCGTCACGGTGCCCGCACGGTGCGCCAGCAGGGGCTGCTCCATCTTCATCGCCTCGAGGACCACCACCAGGTCACCCTCGGCCACCTGGGTGCCCTCCGCAACGGCGACCTTGACGATGGTGCCCTGCATCGGCGACGTCAGCGTGGTGCCGCCCGGCTTGGCGGCCACCGCGCGACGCACCGGCCGGCGTGCCGTCTGCAGCGCCGCGCGACCACGGGGGCCGGTGCGTCCGCCGGCGAGTGCAGCGGGGAGGACCACCTCGAGGCGCTTGCCGCCGACCTCGACCACCACGCGCTCCAGCGCGTCCGGCTCGTCGTCCTCGTCGTCGGCGGTCCTCGGGGGGGCCGGTGCCAGGGCCGCGAGGCGGTCCGCGAACTCGGTCTCGATCCAGCGGGTGTGCACCGTGAACGGCTGCGCCGGGTCTGCCGGCGCGAACTCCTCGGTCTGCAGCACGGCCCGGTGGAACGGCACCACCGTGGGGATGCCGACCACCTCGAGCTCGGACAGCGCGCGGCGGGCGCGTTGGATCGCCTGGGGCCGGTCGGCGCCGGTGACGATCAGCTTGGCGATCATCGAGTCGAAGGCGCCGGAGACGGTGTCGCCCTCGACCACGCCGGAGTCGACGCGGACCCCGGGGCCGGAGGGGAACCGCAGGGTGCTGATCCGGCCGGGGGCAGGCAGGAAGCCGGCCGCCGGGTCCTCGCCGTTGAGGCGGAACTCGATCGAGTGGCCGCGGGTCGGCACGGAGTCGTAGCCGAGCGGCTCGCCGGCGGCGACCCGGAGCTGCTCGCGGACCAGGTCGATGCCGCTGACCTCCTCGCTGACCGGGTGCTCCACCTGCAGCCGGGTGTTCACCTCGAGGAACGAGATGGTGCCGTCCGCCGCGAGCAGGAACTCGCAGGTGCCGGCGCCGACATAGCCCGCCTCGCGCATGATGGCGATCGACGCCCGGACCAGCTCGTCGTGCTGCTCCGCGGTGACGAAGGGTGCGGGCGCCTCCTCCACCAGCTTCTGGTGGCGACGCTGCAGCGAGCAGTCTCGGGTGGAGACGACGACGACCGTCCCGTGCTGGTCGGCCAGGCACTGCGTCTCCACGTGCCGGGGCCGGTCCAGGTAGCGCTCGACGAAGCACTCGCCACGGCCGAAGGCGGCGACCGCCTCGCGCACCGCCGACTCGTACAGCTCGTCGATCTCGTCGTCCGTGCGGGCCACCTTCAGGCCGCGCCCGCCGCCGCCGAACGCCGCCTTGATCGCCACCGGCAACCCGTGCTCGGCGGCGAACGCGTGCACCTCGGCCGGACCGGTCACCGGGTCCGGCGTGCCGGCCACCAGCGGGGCCCCGGCACGCTGCGCGATGTGCCGCGCGCTCACCTTGTCGCCGAGCGACTCGATCGCGACGGGCGGCGGACCGATCCACACCAGCCCGGCGTCGATCACGGCCTGCGCGAACGCGGCGTTCTCCGAGAGGAAGCCGTAGCCGGGGTGCACGGCGTCGGCACCGGCGCGCCGGGCGACGTCGAGCAGCTTGGCGGAGTCGAGGTAGGTGTCCGCGGCGCGGGCGCCGCAGAGCGAGTACGCCTCGTCGGCCAGCCGCACGTGCAGAGCCTCCCGGTCGGGCTCGGCGTACACGGCGACGGAGGCGATACCGGCATCGCGGCAGGCACGTGCGATGCGCACGGCGATCTCGCCCCGGTTCGCGACCAGGACCTTGGTGATGGCGGGCACGGCTCACCGTAACGCCCGGTCCATCGCGGGGACGGGTGCGGCTGGGCGGTGCCGGTCAGGTTTGGGCGAACCACCAAGGCGCGCGCCGTCCGGGTTGTGCAGGTCCCACACGTGGCGGCGGGAGCAGCGGGGTCGGTCAGGCCCAGAGGTCGGTCAGCGGCACGTCGACCCGCGCCAGCAGGTGGCGCAGCAGCGGCAGCGAGAGGCCGACGACGTTGTGGTGGTCGCCCTCGATGCGCTCGACGAACGGACCGCCGCGGCCGTCGACGGTGAAGGCGCCCGCCACCAGCAGCGGCTCGCCGGTCGCCACGTACGCCGCCACCTCGGCATCGGACAGGTCGGCGAAGTGGACGACGGTGGACGCCGTCTCCCCGAACGCGCGGCCGGTGCCGCCGGCGGTCGTCGCCCGTGCGTCCACCAGCCAGTGCCCGGTGTGCAGCACGCCCCTGCGGCCACGCATGGCGTCCCAGCGGGACACCGCGTCGTCGGCGTCCGTCGGCTTGCCGAGCACCTGGCCGTCCAGCTCGAGCATCGAGTCGCAGCCGAGCACGACGAGGTCGTGCGTGCGCGGGTGCCGGTCGGGCAGCGCGGCGTGCACGGCCTCGGCCTTGGCGCGGGCGAGGACCAGGACCGCCTCGGCAGGGGAGAGCCGGCCGGCGGCGGCGAGCACGGCGTCCTCGTCCACCTCGGAGACGAGCACGAGCGGCTCGATGCCGGCGGCCCGGAGGGTGGCACGGCGGGCGGGGGAGGCGGAGGCCAGCAGCAGGCGCGTCACGCTGGGGAACAGTAGCCGCGGGACCTCGGGGCGGCCCGGCGACCGGCCCCTGCGCCGTGCCGGCGGGCCGTGCCGAGGCGCGGGGCTTCGGCCCTCCGTCGCCCCCGGGTTCGTCGGGCACAATGGCGCACGACGAGACGGGGAGGGGCCGTGGCACACACGCGCGCAGGGTCCGGCGGCGACGGCGTCGAGCTGGACGACGTGCTGGACGACGAGGTCGACGGCCTCGACGGGACGGAGGACCCGCAGCTGCTTGTACCCGCCCCGACGCGGTGGGTGCGCCGCACGGCGATCGAGATGATCGTGTCGGGGCTGCTCGGGCTCTACACGTCCTTCGTGCTGTCGATCGAGGCCTGGCACCTGGCGGCCAACCCCAACGCGGTGTTCTCGTGCGACATCAGCAGCGTGATCAGCTGTGGCACGGTCGCCCGGACGTGGCAGGCCCAGCTGCTCGGCTTCCCCAACGCGTTCCTCGGCATCCTGTTCGAGTCGGTGGTGCTGACCATCTCCGTCGCGGTGCTGGCCGGCGTCCGGTTCCCCCGGTGGTTCATGCTCGGCGCCCAGGTGCTCTACACGATCGGCCTGCTGTTCGCCCTCTGGCTGTTCACCCAGTCGTACTTCGTCATCCACGCGCTGTGCCCGTGGTGCCTGCTGATCACCTTCACCACGACGCTGGTGTGGGCCGGCCTGACCCGGTTCAACGTCCGCGAGGGCAACCTGGCACTGCGCGGCGCGGCGGGTGTGGGCGCGCGCCGGTTCGTCGCGTCCGGCAACGACTGGTTCGTCACCGGGGCCTTCTGCGTGGTGCTGCTGGCGATGATCGTCATCCGGTACGGCGCCGGCCTGCTGGGCTGAGACCGGCCGCTCAGCGCACGGGGACCGTCTCGAGGAGCGCGCGCAGCGCCTGCTCGTCCCGGCTGCCGGGGCGCGCCGTCACCAGCACCACCTGCTGGTCGTCCTCCGGCACCAGGAGCACGTCGCAGTCCACGCGCAACCGTCCCGCGACGGGATGGTCCACCGTCTTGGTCCGGTGCCCCGGAGTCCTGGTGGGCTCGGCCGCCCACAACGCGCGGAACGAGGCGCTGCCCGCCTGGAGCTCCGCCAGCAGGCCTGTCAGGCCGGGGTCTGCCGGGTAGCGCGTCGCCGCCGCGCGCAGCCGGGCGACGGCGACCTCGGCGAACCCGTCGGCGTCCGAGCTCCAGTGCCGACCGTCGAGGAAGAAGCGACGGGCGAGGTTCGGCTCGGTGCGCAGGTGCCCGATCAGCGCGTCGGCCAGGGCGTTGGAGGCGATGACGTCGTAGGAGGCCGCCGTGACGAGCGCCGCGGTGCCGGGGATCCGGTGCAGCAGCTCCACGACATCGGGGCGGACGTCCCGCGGCACCGTCGCCGGCGGGGTCGGCGCCGTCGCGGCCAGCGCGAACAGCCGCGTCCGGTCGGCCGCGTCGAGCTCGAGCGCGAGGCTGAGCGAGCCGAGGATCCGCGCCGACGGCCGCGCCCCTCGGCCCTGCTCCAGGCGTGTGTAGTACTCGACCGACATGCTCGCGCGGCCGGCGACCTCCTCGCGGCGGAGCCCCGGTGTGCGTCGTGGTCCGTCGTCCACCGGACGCAGGCGTGCGCGTCGGTCGCGCAGGAAGCGCGCCAGCTCTGCCCTCGACGTCGCACCTGCGCCGGGTGGTACGAGGTGGGCCTGGTTCGTCGCACCGCCATGGCCGAGCCTGGACGTCATGACCTTCCCTCTCGCACTCGTGACCGGTGCCACCAGCGGCATCGGCAAGCAGATCGCCCGTCAGCTGGTGGACCGCGGCTGGACCGTACTGGTCGGCTCCCGCGACCCCGGCAGGGGTGAGCGGACCGCCGCGGAGATCGGCGGCCGGGCCCTGCCGCTCGACGTGACCGATCCCGCCAGCATCGCGGCAGCGTCCGCCACCGTCCCGGTGCTGGACGTCCTGGTGAACAACGCCGGCGTGTCCTTCGATACCGGCACCGTGCTCACCGAGGTCGAGGTGGACGTGTTTCGGCGCACCTACGAGACGAACGTGTTCGGGGTGGTCGCGGTGACCAACGCGTTCGTGCCGGCGCTGCGACGCTCGGCCCACCCCCGGGTCGTCAACCTCTCCAGCGGCACCGGATCGCTGACGTGGAGCACCGGACCCAACCCGCAGTTCGACCACCGCGCCGCCGGGACCGGTCGTGGGGCGGCGTACCGGTCGTCGAAGACGGCGCTCGACGCTCTCACGGTGTTCTACGCGCAGGCGCTCGCGGGCGACCGCATCAAGGTGAACGCGCTCGCCCCGGGTCTCCGGGCGACGCGGCTCAACCCGCAGGCCGCCGCTGCGGGCGGCGACCCGGCAGAGGCCGCCGCGGCCGCCGTCCGGCTCGCGACGCTGCCCGACGACGGTCCGAGCGGCGTGCTCTTCTCCTGGGACGGCACGGTCGTGCCCTGGTGAGGCCGGCGGCCGGGTTCTCGCCTGCCCGCGTCAGCGGCGGGCGATCGCCGTCGGCAGCACCTGCAGGGGGAGCGAGCCGAGCGACAGCGCGTGGTCGTGGAACGTGCGTAGGTCGAACGCCTCACCGCGGGCCGTGGCCGCCAGCGCGGCGTGGTCCCGGGTCTGCTGCCACAGCCGCTGTCCCACCAGGTAGGACGGTGCCTGGCCCGGCCAGCCGAGGTACCGCATCCACTCGAACCGGATGAACGACTCCGGCATGTGGATGTTGTCCCGCAGCAGCGCCCACCCCTTGTCGGCGTCCCACGTCCCGCCGCCGTACTGCTCCGGTGCAGGCAGGCCCAGGTGCACGCCGATGTCGAACACCACGCGAGCGGCGCGCATCCGCTGACCGTCGAGCATGCCGAGGCGGTCGCCGTCGTCCTCCAGGAAGCCCAGGTCGGCCATCAGCCGCTCGGCGTACAGGGCCCAGCCCTCGCCGTGGCCGGAGGTCCACGCCATCAGGCGGCGCCAGCGGTTCAGCCGCTGGCGGTTCACCACGGTGACTCCGACCTGCAGGTGATGGCCGGGCACGCCCTCGTGGTAGACGGTGGTCCGCTCACGCCAGGTGTTGAACTCGGTGACGTCCGGCGGCACCGACCACCACATCCGTCCGGGGCGTGACAGGTCGTCCGAGGGGCCGGTGTAGTAGATGCCGCCCGTCTGCGTCGGCGCGATGCGGCACTCGAGGTGCCGCAGCGGTGCGGGGATGTCGAAGTGCACGCCGTCCAGGGCCGCGATGGCGGCGTCGGCGGTGCGCTGCATCCACTCCTGGAGGGCGTCGGTGCCGTGCAGCGTCCGCTCCGGGTCGGTGTCGAGCGCGGCGACGGCCTGCTCGACGGTCGCGCCGGGTCCGGCGATCCGAGCGGCGACCTGCTCCTGCTCGGCGGTGATGGCCGCGAGCTGGTCCAGACCCCAGGCGTACGTCTCGTCGAGGTCGACCGTCGCGCCCAGGAAGGCCCGGGAGAGCAGGCCGTAGCGGTCCCGGCCGACGGCGTCCTGGTCGACTGCGAGCGGTGCCAGCTCGTCCCGGAGGAACTCGGCCAGGGCGGCGTACGCCTGCCCGGCCAGCGCCGCCCCGCGCTCCAGCTCGACCCGCAGCGATCCGGCCAGCTGGTCGGGCGCGGAGGCGACGAACCCGGGGAAGAACGACGACGACGGGTCGGCCTGCTCCTGCGCCTGCCGCACCGCCTCGGCGACCTGCCGGACCGGGGCGACGTGCCCCTGGGCCGCCGCGGCACGCAGCGACTCGGTGTAGCCGGCGACGGCGGCGGGCAGCTCGACGAGCCGCGCGGCGACGGCGGCCCAGTCGTCCGGGGTGTCCGTCGACATCAGGTCGAACACGTCCCGCAGACCCTGGACGGGCGAGGCGATGTTGTTCAGCGTGGCGAGCGTCTCGCCCGCGGCGTCGAGCTCCAGGTCCGTGCCCAGCAGGTACGACATCGCCTCGAGGGTGGTGACGTCGTCCTCGTCCACCGGGTCGACGCCGTCGAGCAGCTGCAGCGTCTCGCGGGTCAGGTCCGACCGGGCGGCGTGCCCGGCGGGGGACAGGTCCGTCATCTCCGAGTCGTGCCCGGTGACGCCGAGCTCAGTGGCGAGCAGCGGGTCCAGCGCCGCGTAGCGGTCGACGAACGAGTCGGCCACCTCGTCGACGGGGGTGTGCGGGCGCGTGGGCTGCTCGGGGGTCACAGGGCCGACCCTACCGACGGGCGGTCCGCCGACACCCGGGGAATCCGCGGACGGCGGTGGTCAGGGGGTGGTCAGGGGTGCAGGCTCCAGCGCCAGGTGGTCGGTCCGGGGGTCGGTGCGGGCGTGGGACGTACCGTGCGCCGGCGGTCCGTCCACGCGGCCGGGTGCTCGCCCTCGTGGGCGTCGTCGGACCGTGCCGTCGCGACGAGCCCGGCGACCAGCGCGGCCAGCTCGTCGTCGTCCGGCGTCCCGCGGACCACGTGGACGTGGGGGGTGTCGGTCACCCCTCGTCGTCCTCGTCGTCGTCCCCGAAGCTCATCGGCGCACCCCGGGACGCGCCCCACTCGATCACCTGGAAGCCCGCGTCCTGCAGCTTGTGCGCGAGCTCGGAGCCGCCCGCGTCGACCAGGTCGAGCACCGAGTCGAGCGTGAGGTCGCTCGCGCCGGTCGGCGGGCCGACGACGAAGCCGAGGTGGAACGTGTCGACGTCCTGGTCGGACGGCTCCTCGTCGTGCTCGTCGTCGTCCCACGTCATGCCGGTCAGGTCGGCGTGCACGCCGAGCGTCTCGTGCAGCAGGTCGTACAGCTGGGCGTTCAGGGTGCCGACCTGCGACTCGAGGGCGAGCACCCGCGGGTCCTCGTCGGCCTCGTGCGCGCCGAACTCCGCGCGCACGCCCACCGCCGTCTCGACGTAGGAGTGCAGGGCGGCGGCCATCTTGTCCACGACCGCGTGCAGCGCCGTCGGGTCGACGTCCCGCAGCGGGTCGCTGCCGTGGGACGCGGCGTCGTGGTCGTGCTCGTCGTGCTCGTGCTCGCTCATAGAGGGATGTTCCCGTGCTTCTTGGCCGGAAGGGTGGCTCGTTTGGTGCGCAGCAGCCGCAGCGCCTTGGTGATCTCGGCGCGGGTGGCCGACGGATGGATGACGGCGTCGACGTAGCCGCGGTCGGCGGCGTCCCACGGGTTGACGATCGCCTCCTCGTACTCGGCGGTGAGGCGCCGCCGCTCGGCGTCGACGTCGCCGCCGGCCTGCTCGACGGCCTTGAGGGCGCCGCGCTGGAGGATGTTCACGGCGCCGCTCGCGCCCATCACGGCGATCTGCGCGGTGGGCCAGGCGAGGTTGACGTCGGCGCCCAGCTGCTTCGAGCCCATCACGATGTAGGCACCGCCGTACGCCTTGCGCGTGATGACGGTGACGAGCGGGACCGTCGCCTCGGCATAGGCGAAGATCAGCTTCGCGCCGCGCCGGATGATGCCGTTCCACTCCTGGTCGGTGCCGGGCAGGAAGCCCGGGACGTCGACGAACGTGAGCACCGGGACGTTGAACGCGTCGCACGTCCGCACGAACCGGGCGGCCTTCTCGGCCGCGTTGATGTCCAGGGTGCCGGCCATGGACATCGGCTGGTTGGCGACGATGCCGACCGGATGACCCTCGACGTGCCCGAACCCGATCAGCACGTTCGGGGCGTACAGCGACTGGACCTCCAACAGCTCGCCGGCGTCGAGCACCGCCTCGACGACCGTCCGCATGTCGTACGGCTGGGAGTCCGAGTCGGGGACCAGGGAGTCGAGTGCCAGGTCCTCGTCGGTCGGCTCGAGGTCGGCCTCGTGGGCGAACGACGGCGGGTCGGTCAGGTTGTTGGGCGGCAGGTAGGACAGCAGCGCGCGGACGTAGTCGATCGCGTCGTCCTCGTCGGACGCCAGGTAGTGCGCCACGCCGGACTTCGTGTTGTGGGTCGTCGCGCCGCCCAGCTCCTCGAAGCCGACGTCCTCACCGGTCACGGCGCGGATCACGTCCGGGCCGGTGATGAACATGTTCGAGGTGCCGTCCGCCATCACGATGAAGTCGGTCAGCGCGGGGGAGTAGACCGCACCGCCGGCCGACGGGCCGAGGATCAGGCTGATCTGCGGGATCACGCCGGAGGCCGCCACGTTGCGGCGGAAGATCTCGGCGAACTGGGTCAGGCCCGCGACACCCTCCTGGATGCGCGCACCGCCGCCGTCGAGGATGCCGACCAGCGGGACGCCGGTGCGCAGCGCCAGGTCCATCACCTTGGTGATCTTCTGGCCGTGCACCTCACCGAGGCTGCCGCCGAACACCGTGAAGTCCTGCGAGTAGACGCACACCTCGCGGCCGTCCACCGTGCCGTGCCCCACCACCACGCCGTCGCCGGGCACGCGCTTGCGGTCCAGGCCGAAGTTGGTGGACCGGTGCCGCACGAAGGCGTCGATCTCGGTGAACGTGCCCGGGTCGAGGAGCGCCTCGATGCGCTCGCGGGCGGTCTTCTTGCCCCGGGCGTGCTGCTTCTCGGCGGCGGTGCGCTCGGCCTCCTCGATCGCGGCCTGCTGGCGCGCGGCCAGGTCGGCGAGCTTCGCCGCGGTGCCGGAGGCCTCGGCGGCGGCATCGGGCGCGTCCGCCGGCGCGGACGGGTCGGCCGGTGGGGCGCCGGAGGGATCGGTCTGAGTCACCCGACGAAGGCTAGTTGTCGCGTCCCTGCGGTGCCGTGCAGGCGCGTCACGGGGTTCGTCGCGGCACCTCGTGGGGACCCCACAACTGCACGATGATGGCCGGATGACCGCCGACCGTCCCCCGCTGCGCCGGGGTGAGCTCCGTGAGCTGCTGCTCACGCCCGGGGGACCGCTCGCGAAGGTCGAGGTGGTGGACGCGGTCGGGTCGACCAGCAGCGCCGTGGCCGACCAGCTGCGGGCCGACCCGGAGTCGTGGCCGGACCGCTCGCTGCTCGTGGCGGACCAGCAGGTCGCCGGCCGCGGGCGAGCGGGACGCAGCTGGGTCACGCCCGCGCGCGCGGCGCTGACGGCGACCCTCGTGCTCCGACCTCGGGTGCCGGCGGACCGGTGGGGCTGGTTGCCGCTGCTGGCCGGGCTCGGTGCGGTGACGGCCCTCAGGGCGACCGCGGGCGTGCCGGCGGCGCTCAAGTGGCCCAACGACGTGCTGGTGGACCTCAGCGGTCACGTCGGGGAGCTGGACGGCTGGGGAACGGCGCGCAAGGTCGGCGGCATCCTCACCGAGGTGGTGGCGCTGCCCGGCGGCCCGGCGGCCGGCGGGGCGACAGCGGGGCCCGGTGCGGCCGTGCTGATCGGGATCGGCGTGAACGTCTCGCAGACGGCACCGGAGCTGCCCGTGGACAGCGCGACGTCGCTCGCCCTGGCCGGCGCGCAGCACACCGACCGGGAGACCGTGCTGACCGCGGTCGTCAGCGCGGTGCTCGAGGTGGTGGAGCGGTGGGTGGCGGCCGACGGGGACGCCGTCCTCGCCGGTCTCGCGGCCGAGGTCTCGGCGGTGTGCGAGACGCTCGGCCGGCGCGTGCACGTGGAGCTGCCGGGCGGCGGCGTGCTCGACGGGGTGGCGCTCCGGCTGGACGCGACCGGCGCCCTGGTGGTGGCCGGGCCGGACGGCGAGCACGTGGTGGCGGCGGGCGACGTGCTGCACCTGCGCGGCCAGGTGGACCGCGGTGCCGCGCACTCCGCGACGGCCGTCGGCGACGGGCCGGGTGCGGGGACCGCCGGTGCGCCGACCGAGGTGCGGGCGGCGGCCGAGCCGGTTCCCGACTCGACGGTGGCCAGGCTGGACGAGGTGCTGCTCGGCGGTCCGCGCACGTTGACCGCCGGTGAGCTCGCGCTGCGTGCCGGGGTGGACGAGGAGTCCGTCCGCACGTTCTGGCGCACCTTCGGACTGGCGGCGGCCGAGCCGGGCGAACGGGCGTACACGGAGCGCGACGCCGAGGCGGTGCGGGCCCTCGTCGACCTGGTGCGGCGCGAGGGGCTGCAGCTGTCGACCGTCCGCACCCTCGTGCGCGGCCTGGGGCACACCACCGACCGGCTCGCCCTGTGGCAGGTGGAGGCCTTGGTCGAGGACGCAGCCACCCGGTACCGGCTGGACGACGCGAGCGCACGCCTGCTGGTGCTCGACAGGCTCGCCGCCATCGCGCCGGTCCTCGAGCAGGAGCTGGTGCTGGCGTTCCGCCGGCAGCTGGCGACGATCGGCGGCCGGTTCGCAGCCGAGCTGGGGCAGGCGCGGCAGGTCGGCACCGGCCCGTCGGACCTGCCGCTGGCCCGCGCGGTCGGGTTCGCCGACATGGTGCAGTTCACGCGGCGCACCGCGGGGCTCGGGTCGACCGACCTGTCGGCGTTCGTGCAGCGCTTCGAGGCGGCCGCGCGGGACGTCGTCGCGGCCGCCGGCGGACGGGTCGTCAAGACGATCGGGGACGCCGTGCTGTTCGTCGCCGACGACGTGG
This sequence comes from Cellulomonas sp. NTE-D12, assembly GCF_027923705.1. NCBI lineage: Bacteria > Bacillati > Actinomycetota > Actinomycetes > Micrococcales > Cellulomonadaceae > Cellulomonas > Cellulomonas electrica. Next base: position 1,084,319 of record NZ_AP026442.1, read on the forward strand.
TGACCGGCGCGGAGGTGGCGCTCGGGCTGGCGTCGCGGTTCGGCGACGGGGCGGGTGCCGTGGCCGACGACCTGACGCAGGGTGCGCGGGGCGTGACGCCGGTGCGCGTCGGCATGGTGTGGGGACGCGTGCTGTCGCGGTTCGGCGACGTGTTCGGCGCCTCGGTGAACCTGGCGGCGCGCCTGACCGACATCACCGAGCCGAGCGGGGTGTGGGTGGACACCACCACGGCGCGATTGCTCGCCGACGACCCGCGGTACGTCCTGACCGCGCTGCCGCCACGCGACGTCGAGGGGCTGGGGACGGTCGAGCCCGTGGCGCTGGGCCGGGCCTGACCGCCCGATCCGGGCGGGCGCCGTCGTCGCGGAGTCAGGCGGAGTCGCGCACCTGACGGTCGTCGACGTCCCCGGCCGGGTCCGACGCCGGATCCACCGGCTGCACCAGTTCCGGTCCGTTGTTCTGGACGGCATTGACCGCCGTCGACACCGGGGTGGCCACCAGCTCCGGCCCCGGGGCGTCGAGCAGGGGGCGCGCCGCCGCACCGTCCACCGCGGGGTCGAGCCAGGCGTCCCAGTCCTCGGGTCGCAGCAGCAGCGGCTGCCGGTCGTGGATCGCCGCGAAGCGGGCGTCCGCGGGACGGGTGACGATCGTGACGCTGACGAGCCAGCGGGACGGGTCGTCGTCGGCCTTGGACGGGTCCTTCCAGAACTCGTAGAGACCGGCGAGCGCCAGCACGCCCCCGTCGGCCGGGTGCAGGTAGAACGGCTGCTTGCGCCGGCGTGCCTTCGGCTGCCCCGGCACCGGTGGGAGCGCCTGCCACTCGAAGTAGCCGTCGGCCGGCAGGATGGCCCGGCGCAGCCCGAAGGGTCGCGCGAACGCCGGCTTGTCGGCCAGCGACTCGCGGCGGGCGTTGATCATCCGGTTGCCGATCGACGGGTCCTTGGCCCACGACGGCACGAGTCCCCAGTGCGCCACCCGGAGCTGGCGGGTCACCTCGCCGGTGTCGCGGTCGGCCCGCTCCACCACCATGCGGACGCCGTCGGTCGGCGCGACGTTCCACGACGGCGGGAGCAACCGTGCGTCGTCGGCCACCGTGGCGATGGCGAACTCGTCCTCGATCGCCTGGTCCTCCCGGAACGACGCATACCGTCCGCACACGCCGCCCACCCTGCCACCCGCCTCCCACACGGGCGCGCCGTGCTCCGGACGCGCCGATCGAATCGATTCGCGGCGGCCGTCGGATGCGTGTGACGATGGGGGCCCATGAGCTCGACGCCCCCGAACCCCGCACAGCCGTCCGGGCCGCCGGCGCCGCGACCGACGGACGCGCCGGTGGCGGAGGCGGACACCGGTGGCGGGACGGTCGCACCGCCCGAGCACGCCCCCACGCCCGCAGCGCCGGTCTACCGTCCGGACGCGCGCTACGTGCTGATGCTCGGCTTCATGACCGCGCTGCCGGCGATCTCGACGGACATGTACCTGCCGTCCCTGCCGGACGTCGCGCGCGACCTGCACACCACCGCCGCCGGCGCCCAGCTGACGATGACGGCGATGATGCTCGGTGGCGCCGTGGGTCAGCTGGTCATCGGTCCGCTGTCCGACCGGTTCGGGCGCCGGCGGCCGGCGCTCGTCGGCGTGGCCTTGCACGTGCTCACCTCGCTGACCTGCGCGGTCGCCCCGCTGATCGGCGTGCTCGTCGGCCTGCGCGCCGCCCAGGGCTTCTTCAACGCGGCGGCCACCGTGGTGGCCATGGCGTTCATCCGGGACAGGTTCGTCGGTGCCGACGCCTCGCGGCTGATCTCCCGTCTGATGCTGGTGATCGGCGTGGCCCCGCTCTTCGCCCCGTCGGTCGGCGGGTTCATCGCCGGGCAGTGGGGCTGGCGATCGGTGTTCGTGGCGCTGGCCGTGTTCGGGGTGGTGCTCTGGGTGGCGGTGTGGTGGCGGCTGCCCGAGACGCTGCCGCCGAACGTGCGGCAGCTCGGCGGCGTGCGGGTGGCGGCCGCCGGGTACGGCCGGCTGGTGCGGGACCGGCAGTTCGTCGGCCTCGCGCTGATCCCCGGTCTGACCTCCGCCGTGCTGATGAGCTACGTAGTGGCGTCGCCGTTCGTGTACCGGGTCGGGTTCGGGCTGAGCAGCCAGCAGTTCGCGCTGATGTTCGCGGTCAACGGCCTGGGGCTGGTGGGCGGTGCGCAGGTGAACGCGGCCCTGGTGCGCCGGGTGGCGCCGATCCGGATCCTGCGGGTGGCCCAGCCGGTGCTCGCCGGCCTCACCCTGGTGCTGCTGGGGCTCGCGGTCACGGGGGTCGGTGGGCTCTGGGCCCTGCTGGTGGTGCAGGCTCTCGCGCTGTCGATGATCAACCTCGCCCCACCCAACGCCTCTGCTCTGGCGCTGACCCGCTACGGGCGCCTGGCGGGCACCGCGGCGGCGGTGCTCGGCGCCGTGCAGGCCGCCGGGGGCGGCCTGGTCAGCCCGCTTTCCGGCCTGCTGGGCGGTGACGCGCGGGCGATGGCCCTGGTGATGGCGGGGGCCGCGGTGCTGGGGGTGCTGGTGCTGGCCCTCGCGACGCCGGCGTACCGGCGCGGGTCGGCCTGGACCGTCGTCCCCGGCTGACCGTCAGCCCCGCGTGTCCGCGGCTGACCGTCAGCCGCGCGCGAGCCGTGCGAGCCGCTCGGCAGCCTGCTCGAGCACCTCGGTCCGCTTGACGTAGGTGAACCGCACCCAGGAGCGCAGCCGGCGCTCGGTGGCCGACCCGGCGTGGGTGAACGCGCCGACCGGCACGGCCACCACTCCCGTCAGGGCGGGCAGCTCCCGGCACAGCCTCGTGCCGTCGTCGTACCCGAGCGGTCCGGCATCCGCCAGCACGAAGTAGGTGCCGCGCGGCACCACCACGTCGAACCCGGCGGTGCGCAGGCCGGCGCAGAGCAGGTCCCGCCGCCGTGCCAGCGACGTCGCCAGCTCCCGCACCCACGCCTCGACGCCGGGGTCGGTCAGGGCGAACGCCACCGCCGGCTGGAAGGGTGCGCCGGACACGTACGTGAGGAACTGCTTGACGGTGCGCACGGCCGTCACCAGGTCCACCGGACCCGTCACCCAGCCGATCTTCCAGCCGGTGAACGAGAGCGTCTTGCCGGCCGACGACACCGTGAGCGTGCGCTCGGCCATCCCCGGCAGCGTGGCGACGGGGACGTGCACGGCGCCGTCGTACACCAGGTGCTCGTACACCTCGTCGGTGAGGACGAGGGCGTCGTGCCGGACCGCCGCGTCCGCCACCGCTGTCAGCTCGGCGCGGGTCAGCACCGTGCCGGTCGGGTTGTGCGGCGTGTTCAGCAGGATCAGCCGGGTGCGGTCGTTGACCGCCGCGCCCAGGGCCGCGACATCGAGCCGGAAGCCGTCCGGGCCCGGGACCAGCGGCACGGTCACGTGCGTGGCGCCCGCCAGGGCGATCGCCGCCGCGTAGGAGTCGTAGAACGGGTCGAGCGTCACCACCTCGTCGCCCGGTCCGGTCAGCGCCAGCACCGCCGCCGTGAGCGCCTCGGTCGCGCCCGTGGTCACCAGCACCTCGGTGTCCACGTCCGGCACCAGCCCGTAGTGCCGGCGCTGGTGGTCCACCACGGCGGCCCGCAGCTCCGGGATGCCGGTGCCGGGCGGGTACTGGTTCGCGCCCGCCGCGATGGCGTCCGCTGCGGCGCGCGCCACCGAGGGTGGTCCGTCGACGTCCGGGAAGCCCTGCCCCAGGTTGATCGCCCCGGTGCGTGCGGCCAGCGCGGACATCTCGGCGAACACCGTCGAGCGCACGGTTCCCGACGGGTCCAGCAGGCCGGTGGCGGCGGCGACGGAACGCCAGCGGGGCGGCAGCGGGGGCACGCCCGCGAGGATAGGCCGACGGCGGACGGTCAGCGGACCCCGGCAGCCGCCATCAGGCCGCCTGCGACCAGCAGCCCCAGCGAGCCCCACGCGGACACGACCCACCACGCCACGTGGCGGTGCGGGAGGCCGCTCGGGTCGGTGCGGATGGTCATACCGTCACCATCGGCAGGTGCCCGAGACACTTCCAGGGGCCACGCGGGTGAACGGTCGATTCCACCCGGGGGAGCGTGGCGTCAGCCCTTCGCTGCCTGGTCGATCTTCGAGCTGAGCTCGTCGAGCGTCGTGCGGACCGCGTCGAGGGCCGTGCTGCCCTTGTCGCCCGCCTGCGTCGTGACCGCGTCGAGCTGGCTCTTCGCGTCGGCGAGATCGGTCTTCGCCTTGGCCAGTGCATCCTTCGCAGACGCCGAGCCCTGGGTCCCGGCCTGCTGCAGCGCGGTGGTGGCCTCGTCGACGGCCTTCTGGGCCGCCGTCAGCGCCGTCTGCGCCTGCGTGCGCGCGGCCGAGTCGGTGGACGACAGGCTGTCCTTGGCCTGCTGGATCTTCGCGGCCGCGTCGTCGGCGGCCTGCTTGGCGCTCGCCAGCGCCGACTTGGCTCCGGCGACGGCCGAGGTCGCGGAGGCGGCTGCCTTGTTCAGGTCGCCCGTGCTGCAGGCGGCGGTGCCGAGCAGCAGGGTGCCGGCCAGCGCCAACCCCGTCAGGGCGGTGACGCGGGTGCTGCGGTGGGCGGTGCCGACGGGTCTCACGGTCCCTCCAGGTGTGCGTGGTCAGCAGTCGGACCATCCAGTCTGCCCGCACGGTCCCCGTCCTGCGCGCTGCGCGGGAGTGCCGCACCCGCCGGCAGACGGCCGACGCCCCGTCCGGACAGTGCCGGGCGGGGCGTCGGTGCGAGCGCGGTCAGGCGACCGTCGGGGAGTCGGTCAGGCGCTGGCCTGCTCGCGGCGGCCCCGGACGTCCTCCAGCGACGTGCCGTAGAAGGCCGCGGTCATCAGGTCCTTCATGTCCTCGATCATCGGCATGCGCGGGTTGGCCGGGGCGCACTGGTCCTCGTACGCACCCATCGCCACCTCGTCGAGCCGGGACATGAACTCCTGCTCGTCCACGCCCTGCGCCTGGAAGGACGCCGGGATGCCGACCTTGGCGCGGAGCGCCTCGACGGCGATCGCGTAGGACTCGACACCCTCGGCGGGGGTCGAGGCCGGCAGGCCGAGCATCGCCGCGATCTGCTGGAACCGCTCCGGCGCGACGTAGCTCTCGTACTTCGGCCAGCTGGTCAGCTTGGTCGGGACGGTGCCGTTGTACCGGATGACGTGCGGCAGCAGCGTGGCGTTGGTCCGGCCGTGCACCAGGTGGTACGTCGAGCCGATGACGTGCGCCATCGCGTGCACGATGCCGAGGAACGCGTTGCCGAACGCCATGCCGGCGATGGTGCCCGCGTTGTGCATCTTCTCCCGGGCGTCCTTGGTCGCCGGGTCGGCCGGGTCGCCGTTCACCGACTGCGCCAGGTTGTCGAAGATCAGGCGGATCGCCTGCAGCGCCATGCCGTCGGTGAAGTCGTTCGCGTACACCGCGACGAACGCCTCGGTGGCGTGCGTCAGGGCGTCGAACCCGGAGTCGGCGGCCAGGGACCGGGGCATCCGCGAGGTCAGCACCGGGTCGATGATCGCGACGGTCGGGGTCAGCGCGTAGTCGGCGAGCGGGTACTTCTTCTTCGCCTCGGTGTCGGTGATCACCGCGAACGGCGTCACCTCGGCGCCGGTGCCCGACGTGGTCGGGATGCAGACCAGCTTGGCCAGGTCACCGAGCACCGGGAACTTGAACGCGCGCTTGCGGACGTCGAAGAACTTCTGCTTGAGGTCGGAGAACACGATCTCCGGGTGCTCGTACAGCAGCCACATCACCTTGGCCGCGTCCATCGGCGAGCCACCGCCGAGGGCGATGATCGTGTCCGGGCGGAAGTGGCGCATCTGCGCGGCACCGGCCTGCACGGTCTTGACGGAGGGCTCCGGCTCGACCTGGTCGATGATCTGCAGCGCGACGTTGTTGGACCGGCGGCGCAGCACGTCGATCACCTTGTCGACGAACCCGAGCTGGGTCATCGTCGAGTCGGTGACGATCGTCACGCGCTCGATGCCCGCCATGTCCGCGAGGTAGCGGACCGCGTTCGGCTCGAAGTACGTCTTCGCGGGGACCTTGAACCACTGCAAGTTGTTGTTCCTCCGCCCGACGCGCTTGATGTTGATCAGGTTGATCGCCGAGACGTTGTTGGACACGGAGTTGTGCCCGTACGAGCCGCAGCCCAGGGTCAGCGACGGGATGAAGGCGTTGTAGATGTCACCGATGCCGCCGAGCGACGACGGCGCGTTGCAGATGACGCGGATCGCCTTGACGCGCGAGCCGTAGGCCACGGTCAGCGCCTCGTCCTGCGTGTGGATGGCGGCGGAGTGGCCCAGGCCGTCGAACTCCACCATCTGCTCGGCGAGCTGGAAGCCCTGCTCGGTGGAGGTGGCGCGCAGCACCGCGAGGACCGGGGCGAGCTTCTCGCGGGTCAGCGGCTCGTGCGGGCCGACGCCGGAGACCTCGGCCAGGATGATCGAGGTGTCCCGCGGGACGGAGAAGCCGGCCTGCTCGGCGATCCACTGCGGGGACTTGCCCACGACCGCGGGGTTGAGCTTCGCTCCGCCGCAGTTCTCGCCGCCGGCCTCGACGCCGAAGATGAACTGCTCGAGCTTGGCCTTCTCGGCCGGCGTCACCTTGTAGGCGTGCAGCACGGCGAACTCGGCCAGGGCGGCGTCGTAGATCTCGTCGTCCAGGATCACGGCCTGCTCGGAGGCGCAGATCATGCCGTTGTCGAACGCCTTGGACAGCACCACGTCGTTGACGGCGCGCTTGAGCTTGGCCGTCTTCTCGATGTAGGCGGGGACGTTGCCCGCACCGACGCCGAGGGCCGGCTTGCCGCAGGAGTAGGCGGCCCGGACCATCGCGTTGCCGCCGGTCGCCAGGATGGTGGCCACCCCGGGGTGGTTCATCAGGGCGTTGGTGGCGGCCAGGGACGGCGTCTCGATCCACTGGATGCAGTGCTCGGGCGCACCGGCGGCGATCGCGGCGTCGCGCACGATCTTGGCGGCGGCGACCGACGACTTCTGCGCGTTCGGGTGGAACGCGAAGATGATCGGGTTGCGGGTCTTCAGCGAGATCAGCGACTTGAAGATGGCCGTCGAGGTCGGGTTGGTCACCGGGGTCAGACCGGCGACGACGCCGACCGGCTCGGCGATCTCCGTGATGCCGCGGATCTCGTCCACGTTGACCACGCCGACCGTCTTCAGCGACGCCATCGAGTTGGTCACGTGCTCGCACGCGAAGATGTTCTTGACGGCCTTGTCCTCGAACGTGCCGCGCCCGGTCTCCTCGACCGCGAGCTTGGCGAGCTGGCCGTGCTGGTCGAGCGCGGCGACCGCGCCCTTCTTCACCAGGCGGTCCACGTCCTCCTGGGTGAACGTGGCGTACTCGGCCAGCGCCTTGGTGGCGTTCGCGACGAGCTGGTCGACCGTCGCCACGATGGCGGAGTCGTCGGTGGCGGGCGCGACGGTGGCCGCGGCCTTGGGCGTCTCGACGACCTTCTTGTCCCGCGCGCTGGAGGTGCGCGGGGTCGGGCTGCTCTCGGTGGATGGCACCGGTGGTTCTCCCCTAGTCGTATCGATGGGTGTCGACCTGCGACGCTGGAGGTCTGTCTTGGCGACATCTCGACGCTAGGGGCGCCGGTCCGGCCGGACGGCGGGGCAAAGGTCCTGACGGTCGTCCCAGGTGTTGTGACGAGGACCCGTCACGCCTCCGTTCCGGGACCTGGGTCCTGGGATGTCTGCGGTGGAACGGCCCGGAACGGTCCGGAACGGCCCGTCAGAGCGCCCGGACCTCCTCGGCGGTCAGGTGCAGCACCAGCGCCTGGAACGGCCACAGCACCGGAAGCTGCAGGCCGACCTCGTCCAGCACCCGACCGGGCAGCCGCACCTGGCCGGCGGACAGCCACGGCGGGATGATCCAGCCCGCCTGCGGGGAACCGATCTCGTCGCGCACACGGACCCGGTACAGGCGCGCGGGGTCGAGGCCCGGCAGCCGTACGGGCTCGGGCAGCGCCTCCTCGAGGGCGGCCACGGTGGCGACCGTGAACACCGCCTCGTCCCGGTCCGCCGCCACGACGCCGGTGATCCGCAGCGCTGGGTCCACCGGGTCGGCGTGCACCGCCGTGCCGGTGTGCAGCAGCGGCCGCAGCTCCGTGTACAGGGCGGCGAACCGCCGCAGGGCTGCCGTCTCCGCTTCGTCGCAGCCCGCGATGTCCCACTCGAGGCCGGCGGAGCCCATCAGCGCGGTGGCCAGCCGGTACGGCAGGTCGATGGTGCGACCGGAGCTGTGCGCGGTCGGCGGTCCGACGTGGCCGCCCACCAGCTCCGGCGGCAGCAGCAGCTGCGTCCAGCGCTGGATGTCCTGGCGCTCGACGGGGTCGTTGGAGTCCGACGCCCACACCCGGTCGGTCACGGCGAGGATGCCCAGGTCGGTGCGGGCGCCGCCGGACGAGCACGACTCGATCTCGAGGCCGGGGTGGTCGGCCTTGAGGCGGGCGATCAGGGCGTACGTGGCCAGCGTCTGGGCGTGCGTGCCCGGCCGGCCGGCGTGCACGGGTTCGACGAGGTCGCGGTTGTGGTCCCACTTGATGAAGTCGATCCCGAGCCGGCTCACCAGCGCGTCGATCTGCCCGTGGACGTGCTCCCAGGCCGCCGGCTCGGCGAGGTCCAGCACGTGCTGGTTGCGCCACGAGACGCCGTCGGGCGCCGCGAGCGGCCGCGCGTGCAGCAGCCACTCCGGGTGCGCGCGCGCCAGGTCGGAGTCGAGGTTGACCATCTCGGGCTCGAACCACAGGCCCAGCTGCATGCCGAGGGAGTGCACCAGCTCGGCGAGCGGCTCCAGCCCGTGCGGCCACACCGCCGGGTCCACCACCCAGTCGCCGAGGCCGCGGGTGTCGTCCCGACGGTCGTGGAACCACCCGTCGTCGAGCACGAACCGCTCGACGCCGACCTCCGCAGCCCGCCGGGCCAGCGCCGCCAGCCGCTCCGGGTCGTGGTCGAAGTACACCGCCTCCCAGGTGTTGAGCACGAGGGGCCGAGGCGTGCGCGGGTGCTGCGGGCGGGCCCGCAACCAGGTGTGGAACCGAGCCGAGACGCCGTCCAGCCCCGTGGCCGACCAGGCGAAGTACGCCACCGGCGTGCGGTACTCCTCGCCGGGACCGAGACGGACCTCGCCGGGACGCAGCAGCTCGCCGGCGCCGAGCAGGGTGCTGTGGTCCGTCAGCCGGTCGAGTCGGTGCGTGACGTCGGCGCTCCAGCCGAGGTGCACCGCCCACACCTCGCCGTGGCGGTCGTGGGGTGCGCCGGTCGAGGCGAGCGTGGCCCACGGCGAGTCGTGACCGGCGCGCCCGCGACGCGAGGTGCGGGTGGTGCTGCCGCGCGGCATGGGCGTGGTCTGCGGCACCTTCTCGCGGGTCCACCGACCGGCGAACGTGGTCACGTGGTCGGCCCGCCGCGGCACGGGCAGGGTCGCCTCGAGCCAGGCGACCTCCACGGTGCCCGGTCCGTCGTTGGTCAGGGCGTGCTCGACCAGCACGAGGCCTCCGGCGCCCACCTCGATGCGCGTGCGCAGCAGCAGGCCCTCCGTGGCGGCGGCGACCTCGACGACGGCGGCGCCGCGATCGACCGCCAGGACGGTCCAGCGCGGGAAGAGCGGCGCGCCGTCGCGGGTGAGCAGCACCCCGGGGCGACCGGGCCAGCCGTCGCCCTCCTGCGGCAGGACGGTGAGGCCCCACGCGCCGTCGAGCGCACCCGGCGGCGTCTGACGGGAGGTGGCCGCGTCGATGCCGGCCAGGTCCTCGTCCGACAGCGTGCCGAGGTCCGCACCCCAGTGCCGCACGGTGGGAAGTCCGCCCGCCTCGTGGGCGACCACGACGGCGACGCCGTCGCGGCGCAGCACCGTCCACGCCGGGGGAGCGGGATGCGAGGGAACGGTCACGGAGCACCTCTCGGGGGGACATCGGCGCGCGGGCACCGTCGCGCGGCCATCATGGCGGACCTCCACCGCCCGGCGCACCGGTGTGCCGCCGCGCGGGCACGGCCGCACGGGTGCGGCCGCGCCTGGCCCGCCGACCGCACCGACCTGCACCGGACTGAGCGCGACCGAGCCCGGCCGGGACGGACCCGACCGGGCTCGGCACTGCCGGTCACGCGCGTCAGGGGACGACGTACCCCGCCGCGGTGAACAGCTCGTACCACTGGGCACGGGTCAGCTGCAGGTCCGAGCCGGCGGCCGCGTCCGCCACCCGGTCCGGTCGGGTGGTGCCCAGCACCACCTGCATCTGCGCCGGGTGCCGGGTGATCCACGCCGTCGCGATCGCCGTGGGCGTCACGTCGTGCTCCGCCGCGAGGCGGTCGATCACCGCGTTGAGCTCGGGGTACTCCGCCGAGCCGAGGAACGGCCCCTTGAAGAAGCCCGCCTGGTAGGGCGACCACGCCTGCACGGTGATGTCGTTCAGCCGGCAGTAGTCCAGCACGCCCAGGCTGCGGTCCACGGACTGCTGCTCGTCCCGCATGTTCATCGCCACACCCTGGGCGACGATGTCGGCGTGCGTCAGCGACAGCTGCAGCTGGTTGGCCACCAGCGGCTGGCGGACGTACCGGCGCAGCAGCTCGATCTGCCCCGGCGTGTGGTTGGACACCCCGAAGTGGCGCACCTTGCCGGCCGCCTCGAGGTCGTCGAACGCCCGGGCCACCTCCGCCGGCTCGACCAACGCGTCCGGCCGGTGCAGCAGCAGGATGTCGATGCGGTCGGTGCCCAGCGCCGCGAGCGAGCCGTCCACCGACTCCACGATGTGCTCGTAGGAGAAGTCGAACCCGGCACCGCGGACGATGCCCGCCTTGGTCTGGATCACCAGCTCGTCCCGGTCGGCGGGGGTCAGCCGCATCGCCTGGGCGAACCGCTCCTCGCACTCGTGCAGGCGGGTGCCGTACACGTCGGCGTGGTCGAGGAACGTGATGCCGGCGTCGCGGGCGGCGGCCAGCAGAGCCCGGATCTCCTCGTCCGACTTGTCGGCGATCCGCATCAGGCCGAGCACGACGTTGGGCACGGTCAGGTCCGTGCCGGGCAGGGTGAACGTCTTCATGTCAGCGTCTCTCCCGTGGGCTCGGGCCGGCTCAGGCGCCGGCGCCGGACAGCAGCGCGACCTCGTCGGCCGACAGCTGCAGCTCGGCTGCCCGGACGGAGTCCTGGATGCTCGTCGGGCGCGACGCCCCCGGGATCGGGACGACGACGGGCGCCAGCGCGAGCTCCCACGCGAGCGTCACCTGCTGCGGGCTGACGCCGTGCGCGTCCGCGACCTGCTGGAACGCGCCGTGCCGCGAGCCGACCTCACCGGCGCGGGCGATGCCGCCGAGCGGGCTCCAGGGCAGGAAGGCGATACCGAGCTGGGCGCAGTGCTCCAGCTCGCCCTGCGACGAGCGGAAGGCGGGGGAGAACTGGTTCTGCACGGACACGAGCCGGCCGCCCAGCAGCTCGTTGGCCTGGTCGATCTGCGCGACGTTCGCGTTGGAGATGCCGGCGAGCTGGATCACGCCCTCGTCGAGCAGCTGGACGATCGCGCCGATCGAGTCGGCGTAGGGCACCTTCGGGTCGGGACGGTGGAACTGGTACAGGCCGATCGCCTCGACCCCGAGCCGCTTGGCGGACGCCTTCGCGGCCTCGAGCAGGTGCTCCGGACGGCCGTCCTGGGTCCAGGAGCCGTCACCCGGGCGCAGGTGGCCGCCCTTGGTGGCGACCAGCACCTCCGAGGTGTCACCGCCGTACGTGCGCAGGGCCTTGGCGATCAGCTCCTCGTTGTGACCGACCTCGCCCGCGAGCAGGTGGTACGCGTCGGCGGTGTCGATCAGGGTCACGCCCGCGTCGAGGGCGGCGTGGATCGTGGCGATCGAGCGGGCCTCGTCCGGCCGGCCCTCGATGGACATCGGCATGCCGCCGAGGCCGATCGCGCTGACCGTGCGGGGGCCGAGGGTGCGCTGCTGCATGGGGGAGAGCCCTTCGTCGTCGTCGGCCCGGCCGATGGTCCCGGACCGTCGTCCTCGACCCTAGGGAGGGCTAATCTAGAAGTCCAACGACTACGAGTGATGCCAGTTATGAGTGTCACTCATGAAAGAGGCCACCGATGGATCTGCGGCAGATGGAGCACCTCGTCGCCCTGGCCGACGAGCAGCAGTTCACCCGCGCCGCCGCGATCTCCGGCGTCTCGCAGTCAGGCCTCTCGGCGTCGATCAAGGCGCTCGAGGACGAGCTGGGCACCTCGCTGTTCACCCGGACGACCAGGCGCGTCGAGCCGACCGACGCCGGCATGGCCCTGCTGCCGTACGCCCGCTCGATGCTCGCGCAGGCGGCCGCGGGCCGCGACGCCGTGGTGCGGTCGACGCGCGAGCTCGCCGGCTCGCTGCGCGTCGGCGCCGAGCAGTGCCTCGGCGTGGTCGACGTGCCCGCGGTCCTCGAGCGGTTCCACCGGCGGTACCCGTTGGTCGACATCCACTTCGCCCAGGCCGGGTCGCACGAGCTGGTCGGACAGGTGCGCGCCGGGGAGCTGGACCTGGCGTTCGTCGCGACCACCGAGCACGTCGCCACGGTCGCGCGGACGGTGATCGACCGGCGTCCGATCGTGCTGCTGGTGCCGCCCGAGCACCGGCTGGCGGGCAGCAGCCGCGTCGACTGGGCGCAGCTGGACGGCGAGGACTTCATCGACTTCCAGGACTCGTGGGGCGTGCGGTCGCTGAACGATGCGGCCTGCCACGCGCACGGCGTGCGGCGGCGGGTGCGGTGCACGGTGAACGACATCCACACGCTGCTCGACCTGGCGCACCGCGGGCTCGGCATCGCGCTGGTGCCGCAGCACATCGCCGCCAAGCCGCAGGCCGCCGGCCTCGTCACGGTGCGCCTGCCCCAGGACACGACCCCGGAGTGGGTGGTCTCGGTGGTGAGCAGCCCGACGCCGGCCGCCGCCTCGCTGGCACCCCAGCTGCTGGAGCTGCTGGAGCCGTGCGCGGTGGACGTCGCCGCGAGCGGCGCAGCGGCAGGACCGGCCGACGACGAGCGCCTGGTGCTGGCCTGACCCGTCGAGATCGCCTCGCACGGGTCCGTCTCCGCTGCGCGGACCTCGTCCTTCTCCGGGTCCGTCACGGCGTCCGGGGTGTCGTCCGGCACGCTGGCGCGCCCGTTCGGGACGTGGGCCGGACATGGCGCGGCCCCCGCCGGCAGGGGGTCCGGCGGGGACCGCAACGAATCTGGACGCTAGTCCTGTAGCGGCGCTCAAGGGGCCGGTTCACGGACCGGGATCGACAGGATCACCCGGGCGAACGCACTCCCGGCGGCATCCCGGCCCTCCACCGCCCGGTACGACGAAGCCCCGGCCACCGCTGCGGTGACCAGGGCTTCAACGTGCCCGCGACTGGACTCGAACCAGCGGCCTTCTGCTCCGGAGGCAGACGCTCTATCCACTGAGCTACGCGGGCCTGTCGCCGTCAGCCACCCGGACGATCACTCCTCCGGCTGCGCCGCGACGCGGAGACCGAGACTACCAGCCGGTGCTCACTGCTCACGGACCAGGTCGGACAGGTACGTCGACGTCTCGTCTACCGCGCGTGCGTCGTTACCGGCGACGATCGCGTCGATCAGCCCGTCGTGGGCGTCGTGCCCGTGCGCGTCCTCGCCGATGAAGTTGAACCGGATGTTGTCGCCGATGGCGTCGATCAGGTTCTCGTACAGGGACAGCAGCACCGGGTTGGCGGCCGTCTCCACGATGGCGCGGTGCAGGGCGAGGTCCGTCTCCACCATCTGGTCGAGGTCGCCGGCCAGGTACGCGGCGGAGCGGGCGTCGCGGCGCGAGACGAGGGTGGCGGCATCGGTGGCGGTCCGACGACGGGCGGCGAGCCGCGCCGCCTCGACCTCGAGCGCCCGACGCACCTCGATCACGTCGCGCTGGCGCGCCTCGGCGATCTGGCGGCTCATGCTCACGGCCATCTCGGAGCTGGACAGCACGTAGGTGCCCGACCCCTGCCGGCGCTCGAGCAGGCCGGCGTGCACCAACGACTGCACCGCCTCCCGCACGGTGTTGCGGCCCACGCCGAGCAGCTCCACCAGGGCGGGCTCGGGAGGGATCCGGGTGCCCACCCCCCACTCGCCGGAGACGATGCGGGAGCTCAGCTGTTCGACCGCGCTGTCGATCAGACCGGTACGTCGCGCCATGGGGACAGTGTGCCCGCATCGAGCCCCTGCCCGGGACAGGTCGTCCGACGTCTCACCCCTGGTGCTGCCGACGCCTCACCTGCGCGGGCGGGCGCCGCTCGGGGGCGGCCCGGACGCCGACCGGGCGTCCACGTGCTGCTCGGTAGGCTGACGCGGTGACCCCCGATCAGCTCGCGCAGGCCGTGCGCGCCGCTCTCCTGGCCGCCGTGGACGACGGCAGCCTCGCCCTCGACGCCGCCGAGATCCCGGCCGAGGTGCACCTCGAGCGACCCCGTCAGCGCGAGCACGGCGACTGGTCGACCAACGTCGCGATGCAGCTGGCGAAGAAGGCCGGCACGACGCCGCGTGCCCTGGCCACCGACCTGGCGGGCCGCCTGGAGCAGACGCCGGGCGTCGCCTCCGTCGAGGTGGCCGGCCCGGGGTTCCTCAACATCCGGCTCGACGCGGCCGCCGCCGGTGAGCTGGCCCGCACGATCGTCGACCAGGGGCCCGGGTACGGCCGCAACACGTCGTTCGACGGCATCGCGGTCAACCTCGAGTTCGTGTCCGCCAACCCGACCGGTCCGCTGCACATCGGCGGGGTGCGGTGGGCGGCGGTCGGGGACAGCCTGGCGCGCGTGCTCGAGGCGTCGGGCGCCACGGTGACGCGCGAGTACTACTTCAACGACCACGGCGCCCAGATCGACCGGTTCGCCCGGTCGCTGCTCGCCCGCTCGCGGGGCCAGGAGGCCCCGGAGGACGGCTACGGCGGGCAGTACATCACCGACATCGCGGAGCAGGTCGTCGCCGACGCGCTCGCGGCGGGCGAGCCGGACCCCAGGACGCTCCCGGACCGGGAGGCGACCGAGGCGTTCCGCGTGCGGGGCGTCGAGCTGATGTTCGCGGAGATCAAGCAGTCGCTGCGCGACTTCGGCGTCGAGTTCGACGTCTACTTCCACGAGGACTCGCTGCACGAGTCGGGTGCCGTCGACCGGGCCGTGGAGCGGCTGCGCGCCGCAGGCCACATCTACGAGAAGGACGGCGCGGTCTGGCTGCGCACCACCACGTTCGGTGACGACAAGGACCGGGTGGTGATCAAGTCCGACGGCGAGGCGGCGTACATCGCCGGTGACATCGCCTACTACCTGGACAAGCGGGAGCGCGGCGCCGACCGCGTGGTGATCATGCTCGGCGCGGACCACCACGGGTACATCGGCCGGATGATGGCGGTCTGCGCCGCCTTCGGGGACACCCCGCACGTCAACCTCGAGCTGCTGATCGGCCAGCTGGTCAACCTGGTCAAGGACGGTGAGCCGGTCCGGATGAGCAAGCGCGCCGGCACGGTCGTCACCATCGACGACCTGGTCGACGCGGTGGGCGTCGACGCCGCCCGGTACGCCCTCGCCCGCTCGTCGACGGACTCGGCGATCGACCTCGACCTCGACCTGCTGGCGAAGGCGACCAACGAGAACCCCGTCTTCTACGTGCAGTACGCCCACGCGCGCACGGTGAACGTCGGCCGCAACGCCGCCGACTCCGGGGTGCGCATCGAGGACGGCTTCGACGCCTCGCTGCTGGACCACGAGTCCGAGGCGGTGCTGCTCGGCCGGCTCGCGGAGCTCCCGCGCGTCGTCGCGGCCGCCGCGGAGCTGCGGGAGCCGCACCGCGTCGCCCGCTACCTCGAGGACCTCGCCGGTGCCTACCACAAGTGGTACGACCAGCGCCGCGTCACGCCCTTCGGCGACGAGGACGTCTCCGACGTGCACCGCACGCGCCTGTGGCTGAACGAGGCGACGCGTCAGGTGCTGGCCAACGGGCTGGCGCTGCTGGGTGTGAGCGCACCGGAGCGGATGTGACCGGCCCGCTCGGGGAGCCGTGGTCGTCCGGCACCACGAGGACGGCGGACGGGTCGCTGTCGGTCGCCGGCGTGGACGTGCACGAGCTCGCCGCGCGGTTCGGCACACCGGCCTACGTCCTGGACGAGGCGGACCTGCGGGCTCGGGCGCGGGGCTTCCGCTCGGCGTTCGAGCGGGCCTTCGCCGCCCTCGGGTGCGAGGTGGACGTCTACTACGCCGGCAAGGCGTTCCTGTCGCGCGCCGTCGCGCGCTGGGTGCACGAGGAAGGGCTTCGCGTCGACGTCGCGACGGGAGGTGAGCTCGCCGTCGCGCTCGCGGCCGGCGTCCCGGGCGAGCACCTCGGCATGCACGGCAACAACAAGTCGGACGACGAGATCGCGGCGGCCCTCGACGCCGGCGTCGGCCGGCTGGTCGCCGACTCGCTGGTCGAGATCGACCGGCTCGCCGCCGCGGCCGCGGCCCGGGGACTGGTCGCACCGGTGATGGTGCGGGTGACCACCGGCGTGCACGCGGGCGGCCACGAGTACATCTCCACGGCGCACGAGGACCAGAAGTTCGGCCTGTCGATGACGGCCGGCCCGGACGGCGGCGACAGCCCGGCGATGACCGCGCTGCTCGCGGTTCTGGACCGCCCGTCGTTGCGGCTGCTCGGCATCCACTCGCACATCGGCTCGCAGATCCTCGACCCGGCCGGGTTCGAGGTCGCCGCGCGGCTGGTGCTCGAGCTGCGTGCCGAGCTGGCCGCGCGCAGCGGCGTGCTGGTCGAGGAGGTCGACCTCGGCGGCGGGTACGGCATCGCGTACCTGCCCGGCGAGGAGCCGATGGATGCGGACGAGGTCGCCGACGGCGTCGCAGTCGCTGTGGCGGCCGCAGCCCGGGACACCCGGACGGCGCTGCCGCGGTTCTCGGTGGAGCCCGGCCGGGCGATCGTCGGGCCGGCGGGTCTGACGCTCTACACGGTCGGCACGGTCAAGCCGGTGCGCCTCGACGACGGGCGCGTGCGCACCTACGTGTCCGTGGACGGCGGGATGAGCGACAACATCCGGCCTGCCCTGTACGGCGCGCGGTACCACGCGGAGGTCGTCGGGCGCTCGTCCGGTGCGGACACCGTGCTGGCGCGCGTGGTGGGCAAGCACTGCGAGAGCGGCGACATCGTCGTGCACGAGGTGCAGCTGCCGGGGGACGTGCACGCGGGCGACCTGCTCGCGGTGCCGGCGACGGGGGCCTACGGGAGGTCGATGGCCTCGACCTACAACCTGGTGCCGCGGCCCCCCGTGGTCGGCGTGCGCGACGGTGCGGCCCGCGTGCTGCTGCGCCGGGAGACCGTCGCGGACCTGCTGGCGCTCGACGAGGGCTGATCCACCCTGTCCCGGGCGTCGCCGTGCGGCACCGGAGGCAGTGTGCCCGACCCCTGATCGGCCCGGACACCCGCGCGACGGCGGCCCGTATCGTATGCGCCGACACCCCCACGAGGAGAGGTACCCGTGAGCGCTGCGCCCACCTCCGGACCGTTGCGCGTGGCCGTCCTCGGCTGCGGCGTGGTCGGCACCCAGGTGGTCCGGCTGCTCACCGAGCAGGCCGACGACCTGGCCGCGCGCATCGGGGCGCCGCTGACGATCGTCGGGGTCGCCGTCCGCAACCTCGACGCCGAGCGTGACCCCGTCGTGGACCCCGACCTCCTCACCACCGACGCGCAGTCCCTGGTCCGCCGGGCGGACGTGGTGGTCGAGCTGATGGGCGGCATCGAGCCCGCCCGCAGCCTGATTCTCGAGGCGATCTCCCACGGTGCCGCGGTGGTGACCGCGAACAAGGCGCTGCTCGCGCAGGACGGTCCGACGCTCTACGCGGCGGCGGAGGCGGCCGGTGTCGACCTGTACTTCGAGGCGGCCGTCGCGGGCGCCGTCCCGGTGGTGCGCGCGGTGCGCGAGTCCCTCGCGGGCGACGATGTGCGGCGCGTGCTCGGCATCGTCAACGGCACCACCAACTACGTGCTCGACCGGATGGCCGCCGAAGGTCTCGACCTCGACATGGCGGTCAAGGAGGCGCAGGCGCTCGGCTACGCCGAGGCGGACCCGACGGCGGACGTCGAGGGGTACGACGCGGCGGCGAAGGCCGCCATCCTCGCCTCGCTCGCGTTCCACACCCGGGTCTCGCTGGACGACGTCGGCCGGGAGGGCATCACGGCCCTGACCGCGGACGACGTGGCGTGGGCGGCGCGCACCGGCCACGTGCTCAAGCTGCTCGCCATCGCTGAGCGGGTGCACGACGAGGAGACCGGCCGGGACGGCGTCCTGGTGCAGGTGCACCCGTCGCTGGTGCCGGAGGGGCATCCGCTGGCCAAGGTCGGCGGCTCGTTCAACGCCGTGTTCGTCGAGTCCGACGCCGCCGGGGAGCTGATGTTCCTCGGCCGTGGTGCCGGCGGCGCCCCGACCGCCTCCGCGGTGCTCGGCGACGTCGTCTCGGTGGCGCGGCACCGCGTGCTCGGTGGCAAGGGTCCGGTGGAGTCGTCCTACGCGGACCTCCCGGTGCTGCCCGCCGGTGCGGGCCGCGCCCGGTACCAGGTGCGCCTGGACGTGGAGGACCGTCCGGGTGTGCTGGCCCAGGTGGCCGCCCTGCTCGCCGAGCACGAGGTGTCCATCGAGGCGGTACGCCAGTCGCCCGCCGCCGGCGATGCCGCGCACCTGGTGATCACCACGCACATCGCGTCCGAGGCGAACCTCCGCGCCACCGTCGCCGCCATCGCCGAGCTCGCCGTGGTGCGAGCCGTGCTGTCCGTCCTGCGAGTCGAGGGAGCCTGATGGCCCACCAGTGGCGCGGCGTGATCGCCGAGTACGCCGACCGCCTCCCCGCCCACGTCCAGCAGAAGGTGGTCACCCTCGCCGAGGGCGGTACGCCGCTGGTGCCGGCCCCCGTGCTGTCCGCCCGGATCGGTGCGGAGGTGCACCTCAAGGTCGAGGGCATGAACCCGACCGGCTCCTTCAAGGACCGCGGTATGACCACCGCGATCTCGGCCGCGGCCGGACGCGGTGCCAAGGCCGTCGTCTGTGCATCCACCGGCAACACCTCGGCCTCGGCCGCGGCCTACGCCGCGCGCGCGGGCATGGTCTGCGCCGTGCTGGTGCCGGACGGCAAGATCGCGATGGGCAAGCTGAGCCAGGCGGTGGCGCACGGCGCCCGGTTGCTGCAGGTGGACGGCAACTTCGACGACTGCCTGGTCGCGGCCCGCAAGCTCGCCGAGGCGTACCCGGTCGAGCTGGTGAACTCGGTCAACCCCGACCGCATCGAGGGCCAGAAGACGGCGGCCTTCGAGATCGTCGACTCGCTCGGCGACGCCCCGGACGTGCACGTGCTGCCCGTCGGCAACGCCGGCAACATCACCGCGTACTGGAAGGGCTACCGCGAGTACGCGGGCCTCGACGGCGGGTCGGGTCTCCCGGCCGTCGCGAGCCGCACCCCGGCGATGTGGGGCTTCCAGGCGGCCGGCGCCGCACCGATCGTGCTGGGCCACCCGGTGGACGCCCCGGAGACGATCGCCACGGCCATCCGCATCGGCAACCCCGCGTCGTGGGCGCAGGCCGAGGACGCGCGGGACACCTCCGGCGGCCTCATCGAGTCGGTGACCGACGAGCAGATCCTGGCCGCGCACCGGTTCCTGTCCGCGCAGGAGGGCGTGTTCGTCGAGCCCGCGTCGGCCACCGGCGTCGCCGGCCTGCTGGCGCTGTCGGAGGCGGGTCGCATCCCGGCCGGCCTGCGGATCACCGTCACGGTGACCGGGCACGGCCTGAAGGACCCGCAGTGGGCGCTGCGCACGGCCGACGGCGGTGACGTGCAGCCCGTTCGCGTGTCGGCGGACGTCGTGTCCATCGCCGACGCCCTCGGCCTGGACTGAGCGATGCGTCTGGCCGCCGACCGGGTGCACGTCCGCGTGCCCGCCACGAGCGCGAACCTCGGTCCCGGCTTCGATGCGCTCGGCGTCGCGCTGTCCCTGCACGACGAGCTGGAGGTGCGCGCCGTCGGCTCGCCGGGCGCCACGGTCGAGGTCTCCGGGGAGGGCGCCGGGCAGGTGCCGGACGACGAGAAGCACCTGGTGGTCCGGGCGGTCCGTCTGGCGCTGGACCACGTCGGCGCCTCACAGGTGGGCCTGCACCTGGTGTGCCACAACCGCATCCCGCACGGGCGGGGCCTGGGGTCGTCCGCGGCGGCCGTCGTCGCCGGCATCCTGGCCGCGCGAAACCTGATCAGCGACCCCGAGGCGCTGGACGACGACGTCTGCCTCGACCTGGCGACGCAGATGGAGGGACACCCGGACAACGCCGCCCCCGCACTGCTCGGGGGTGCGACCGTCGCGTGGTCCGACGACTCGGGGGTGCGCGCCGCCCGGCTGCCCGTGCATCCCGACGTGCTGCCCGTGGCCGTGGTGCCGCCGCAGCACCTGTCGACGCGGACCGCACGCAGCGTGCTGCCCGCTCAGGTGCCGCACGGCGACGCCGCCTTCGAGGCCGGCCGTGCCGCGCTCCTGGTCGAGGCGCTCGGCCGTCGGCCGGACCTCCTGCTGCCCGCCACCGAGGACCGGCTGCACCAGGAGTACCGACGCGCCGTGATGCCGGACTCGCTGGCGCTGGTCGGGGCGCTGCGGCGGCAGGGGATCGCCGCCGTGGTGTCCGGCGCGGGTCCCACGGTGCTGGTGCTGGCGCGCCGCACGGCGGACGGCGGTACCGATGCCGACGCGGCGATCGCGGCGGCGTTCGGCGGCGTGATGGCCGGCTGGCGGGTGCTGCCGCTGCCGGTGGACCCGCGCGGGGCCGTCGCCGAGCGGTCCCCGCTCCACTGACCGGCGTGGCCGCTGCCAGCACCGACGCGGCTGTCCACGCCGAGCGACGCGCGGCGGTCGGGACCTCCGCCGGTGCTAGCATCGTGCCGTTCCCCGGACCTCGTCCTCATCGCAGGAGCGACGGTTTCGCGGCCCCGGCACGGTCGGGACCGCCTGGACCGGTGCACCAGCACCCCGCACACGTTCGGCACGAGTCGACGAACGGGAACGCCCCGCCCACGTGAGCTGACGTCGTCGAACGTCTTCCGTGCGGCTCCACCACCGCCCGGTCCCGGACCGGGCGACGGCCGGCCCGACGAGCGTCGGGAGGCCCGACGAGGGGGAAGGGTCCTTCGTGACAGACACCATCGACACCGCCGTGACGAGTTCCGGCGGTACTGCCCGTTCCGGGGGGCTGTCCGCCCTCCGGCTCCCCGAGCTGCAGGCCATGGCGGCCCAGCTCGGCGTGAAGGGCACCTCCAAGATGCGCAAGGGCGAGCTGGTGCAGGCGATCGGCGCCGCACGCGGCACGGCGGGCCCGGCATCGCAGGAGAGCCGCCCGCGGGAGGTACGGCGGGTGGCCGCCGAGCCGGCCGTCGCACCCCAGACCACGGCAGCGCTCGCGTTGCCCGAGCGCGCGGACGAGCCCGCGGTCCGGACGACCGAGCGGGCGGAGCGGCCGCCCCGGCGCGCGGCGCGGCCCGTGCGCGCACCCCTCGGTTCCGGAGACGACGAGGCGCGCCCCGTCCGTGGCGCGCAGGACGCCCTCGCGGGCCTCGAGGCAGCGCTCGACGCCCGGACGACGGCGCACCAGGACGACCGCGAGGACCGGGCGGCCCGTGCGGCCGAGGCCGTGGTCGGCGTCAACGCCGAGCGCCGCAGCCGCCGCGCCGGTCGCGGTGCCGGTGCGCCCGTCCGTGCCGACGAGGCGGACCGCGCGCAGCCCCGCGCCGCGGAGGTCACGGGCGAGACGGGAGCCGAGGGTCCGGACCGCCTCGACCAGGAGCGTCAGGGCGGCGAGCGGCCGGCTCAGGACCGCCTCCGCTACGAGCGCGAGGGCTTCGTCCGCGGCGACCGTCAGCAGCGCACCGAGCGCACCCAGGGCCCGGTGGGGCAGGGCGAGCGCACCGACGCCGGCGACGAGGGCGAGGGCAACGGCCGTCGTCGTCGGTCCCGGGACCGCTACCGCGACCGGGACCGCAAGCGCGGCCGGGGCCGGGGCCCCAACGGTCCGGACCTGCTCGGCCTGGACAACGAGGTCGAGCTGTCCGAGGACGACGTGCTGCTGCCCGTCGCGGGCATCCTCGACGTGCTCGAGTCGTACGCCTTCGTGCGGACCAGCGGCTACCTGCCGGGCCCCCACGACGTGTACGTCAGCCTCGGCCAGGTGAAGAAGGCCGGGCTGCGCCGCGGTGACGCGATCACCGGTGCCGTCCGTCAGCCCCATGAGGGCGAGTTGCCGCCGGCGGGCAACCGGCCGAACAAGTTCAACGCGCTGGTGCGGCTCGACACCGTCAACGGCCTGACGCCGGAGCAGGCCCGTCAGCGGCCCGAGTTCGGCAAGCTGACGCCGCTGTACCCGCAGGAGCGCCTGCGCCTGGAGACGGAGCCGACCCGGCTGACGCCCCGCGTGATCGACATCGTCGCGCCCATCGGCAAGGGCCAGCGCGGCCTCATCGTCGCGCCGCCCAAGGCGGGAAAGACGATCATCATGCAGCAGATCGCCAACTCGATCACCGCGAACAACCCCGAGGTCCACCTCATGGTCGTGCTCGTCGACGAGCGCCCTGAGGAGGTCACCGACATGGAGCGGACGGTGAAGGGCGAGGTGATCGCCTCCACCTTCGACCGGCCCGCGTCGGACCACACGATCGTCGCCGAGCTGGCGATCGAGCGGGCCAAGCGCCTGGTCGAGCTGGGCCAGGACGTCGTGGTGCTGCTCGACTCGATCACCCGGCTGTCCCGCGCGTACAACCTCGCGGCGCCGGCCTCCGGGCGCATCCTGTCCGGCGGTGTCGACGCCGCGGCGCTCTACCCGCCGAAGAAGTTCTTCGGCGCCGCGCGCAACATCGAGAACGGCGGCTCGCTGACGATCGTCGCGTCCGCGCTCGTGGAGACGGGCTCGAAGATGGACGACATCATCTTCGAGGAGTTCAAGGGCACCGGGAACATGGAGCTGCGGCTGTCCCGGTCGCTGGCGGACAAGCGGATCTTCCCGGCGGTGGACGTCAACGCGTCCGGCACCCGCCGCGAGGAGATCCTCATGTCCACCGACGAGCTGAAGATCGTCTACAAGCTGCGCCGGGTGCTCGGTGCGCTCGACCAGCAGCAGGCGATCGAGCTGCTGCTCGGCAAGCTGCGGGAGACGAAGTCGAACGTGGAGTTCCTGCTGCAGGTGCAGAAGACGACCCCCGGTGGCCCCTCGATCCTCGAGGACACCATCGGCCGCACCGTCTGACGCCGTCCCGCCCGCACCGGACCACCGGTGCGGGCGGCCACCGCGTCAGCGCCCGGCCGCCCGCACCGCCCGGCGGTACACCGCCTCGACCTGGTCCATGACCAGGTCGGCGTCGAACCGGTGCACGGCCGCGCGCTGACGGCTGACGGCGGCGGCGCGCTCCTCGTCGTCCGCGTCGACCCAGCGTGCCAGGGCGCGGGCGAGCGCGCGCACGTCCCGCGCGTCCACCAGCTGCTCCTCGACGCCCGCCATCGTGGTGCGGTACCCGGCGTTGTCACCCGCCAGCACCGGGCCGCCGGCGCAGGCCAGCGCCTCGACCACCGAGATGCCGAAGCTCTCGCCGCCCGTCGAGGGCAGGACGACGAGCCCGGCGCCGGCCAGCAGGTGCGCCTTCTCCTCCTCCGCCACGAACCCCGGCATGCGCACCCGCTCCGTCAGACCTCCGGTGCGCACCGCACGGTGCAGCTCGTCGACCAGCGGCCCCCCACCGGCCAGGGTCAGGGTCCACGGCCGGCTCGTCATGCGCTCGCGCTCCATCAGCACCAGCGCCGCGACCAGCTCCCGGGGCCCCTTGCGCTCCACGAGCCGGCCGAGGAACACGATCTGGGTGGTCCGGCCGGCGGTGGGCTGCACCGGTCGGGCCGGGAACGCCGACAGGTCCAGCGGCATGCCGATCGCGGTCGACGTCACGCCGAAGGCGCGCTGCGCGAACTCCCCGGCCGGCTCGGACAGGGCGATGACCTCGTGGAACCGCCGCAGCGTGCGCCGCTCGGCCAGCCCGAGCGCCCGGGTGGCCAGGGCCACGCGGGGGGAGTCCGGCAGGATCAGGAAGGTCCCGACCACGGCGACGTCGGCAGCCGCCCGGCGCACCACCCGCCCGGTGAGCAGGGGTGAGTGCGGCAGCTGCACGTGCAGCACGTCGAACGGCACCTGCGCGAGCAGTCGGCGCACCGAGGCGGCCGAAGCCGGCAGGGGCGTCCGCACCACGTTGCCGTTGACGCGCACGCCGAGGTGACGGCCCAGGACGTGGAGGTTCTCCAGGTCCGTGCGGCGGGTGGTGGAGGCGACCAGGTGCACGGTGTGCCCCCGGGCCGTCAGGTTCCGGGCGAGCGCCAGCACGTACTGCTGCACACCGTCCGGACGGTCGAGCCCGTCGTCCAGCAGCAGACCGATGGTCAGCGGCCGCACCTCGTCGGAGGGGGGCGAGGCGGACATCCGCCCAGGATAGGTGGGGGACGGAGGCGGGGTCGCCGGCGGCCGACGGCCGGTCCGCCGGGATGATTTCGGGCCGGTCCGTGGTTCTGGCATGATTGTCTGTCGGTCTGCCGGTTCACCGGCGCAGCACCTGCGTCCGGACCCGGAGACGTCCCCGAACAGGAGATCCCCGTGAAGTCTGGTATCCACCCGCAGTACGTGCCCACCACGGTGACGTGCACGTGCGGCAACACCTTCGTCACCCGGTCCACCGTGACCAAGGGTGAGATCCACGCCGACGTCTGCAGCGCCTGCCACCCGTTCTACACGGGCAAGCAGAAGATCCTCGACACCGGTGGCCGTGTGGCCCGGTTCGAGGCCCGCTACGGCAAGAAGCAGGGCTAGCACCTCGACAGCGCCGGCGCCTCGGCGCGGACCCGCCCCTCCCGGGGCCGTCCGCCCCGGGCGCCGGCGCTGTCGTGCTGTCCGGGGTCGTGCGCCGCGACCCCGCGTGAACGGTCGACCGGGAGGTCACGCATGAGCGCGTCGTTCGACGCCCTGCAGCCGGTGCTCGACGAGCACGCGGCCATCGAGGCGCGGCTGGCCGATCCGGCGGTGCACGGCGACCCGGCGGAGGCACGTCGGCTCGGTCGCCGGTACGCCGAGCTGGGTCGGGTGGTCGGCGCCTACCGAACGTGGCGGGCGGCCGACGACGACGCGCGCGCAGCCGCCGAGCTGGTGGAGCTCGCCGAGGGCGGCGAGGCCGCGGAGCTCGCGGCGGAGCTCCCGGCGCTGCAGACCGCGGCCGACGAGGCCGCCGAGCGGCTCCGGCGGGTGCTCGTGCCGCGGGACCCGGACGACGCACGCGACGTCATCCTGGAGATCAAGGCGGGAGAGGGCGGCGAGGAGTCGGCGCTGTTCGCCGCCGACCTGCTGCGGATGTACTCCCGGTACGCGGAGCGGCAGGGGTGGGCGACGCAGGTGCTCGACGCGACCGAGTCCGGCCTCGGCGGCTACAAGGACGTGCACCTCGCCGTGAAGGCGCGCGGCACCGTCGCGCCGGAGGACGGCGTCTGGGCGCACCTGAAGTACGAGGGCGGCGTGCACCGCGTGCAGCGGGTGCCGGTGACGGAGTCGCAGGGCCGCATCCACACGTCGGCGGCGGGCGTCCTGGTGCTGCCGGAGGCCGACGACGACTCCGAGGTGGACATCGACCCCGGCGACCTGCGCATCGACGTGTTCCGGTCCTCCGGTCCCGGCGGGCAGTCGGTGAACACCACCGACTCGGCGGTGCGCATCACGCACCTGCCCACGGGCATCGTCGTCTCGATGCAGAACGAGAAGTCGCAGCTGCAGAACCGCGAGCAGGGGATGCGCGTGCTGCGCGCGCGGCTGCTCGCGGCCCGTCAGGAGGAGGTCGCAGCGGCCGCGCAGGAGGCCCGGCGTTCCCAGGTCCGGACGGTCGACCGGTCGGAACGCATCCGCACCTACAACTTCCCCGAGAACCGGATCGCCGACCACCGCACGGGCTACAAGGCGTACAACCTCGACGCGGTGCTCGACGGCGACCTGGGGCCCGTGGTGCAGTCGGCGATCGACGCGGACGAGGCGGCCCGGCTCGCGGCCGCCACCTCATGACGCGCGACGGCGGTCCGGCCGGGGCAGCCGATGCGGGCCGCGCCGCCGGGCTGCGTCCCTTCGTCGACGCCGCGACGCGGCTGCTGCTCGAGGCCGGCGTCGCCTCCCCGCGGCACGACGCGCTCGCGCTCGCCGCGCACGTGCTCGGCCACGACCGCGTCGACCTCGTCCTGCCGCCCGAGCTGCCGGCCGACTTCGCGTCGCGGTTCGCCGAGCTGGTGGAGCGTCGCAGGCGGCGGGAGCCGCTGCAGCACCTGGTCGGCAGCACCGGGTTCCGGTACCTGACGCTCGCGGTGGAGCCCGGGGTGTTCGTGCCGCGCCCGGAGACGGAGGTGGTCGCCGGCGTCGCGGTCGAGGAGGCCGCCCGGGTGGCAGCCGGCGGGACGGAGCCGGTCGTCGTCGACCTGTGCTGCGGGTCCGGCGCGATCGCCGTCGCGGTGGCCACCGAGGTGCCGACCGCCCGGGTGACCGCCGTCGACCTCTCCGCGCAGGCCGTCGCACTGACCACCCGCAACGGCGCCGTGGCCGGTGCCGAGCACCTGGTGGCGCTGCAGGGCGACGTGGCGGACCCTGCGCTGCTGCCCGGGCTGGCCGGCCGCGTGCACGTTCTGGTGGCCAACCCGCCGTACATCCCACCGGACGCCGAGCCCGTGGACCCGGAGGTGCGCGACCACGATCCGGACCTGGCCCTGTACGGCGGCGGGGTCGACGGCCTCGACGTGCCGCGCGCCGTGCTGCGCGCGGGCGGCCGGCTGTTGGTGCCCGGCGGTCTGCTGGTGATGGAGCACGCCGAGGTCCAGGCGGCGTCCGCGCGGCAGGCGGCGACCGCGACGGGGCTGTACCGGGACGTCGTGACGCAGCCCGACCTGACGGGGCGCCCGCGGATGCTCGTCGCGCGCCGCACCGGTGCTCCGGAGCCGTCCGGCGTGGCGGAAGCCGACGAGCGGCAGGGGCACGACGTGGGAGACTCGCGGCCGTGACCGGCGAGCAGATCCTGGACGCGACAGACCCGGCGGCGTGGGGCCCGGCCCTCGACGAGGCAGTCAACGCGCTGGCCCGCGGCGGTCTCGTGGTGCTGCCGACGGACACGGTGTACGGCGTGGGGGCGGACGCGTTCGCCCCGGCCGCCGTGCAGGCCCTGCTGGACGCCAAGGGCCGGGGCCGGCAGATGCCGCCGCCGGTCCTCATGCCGGACGTGCGCACGCTGGACGGTCTCGCCCGGGACGTGCCGGAGGCGGCCCGGGCGCTGGCGGAAGCCTTCTGGCCCGGCGCGCTGACGATCATCGTGCACGCCCAGCCGTCGCTCGCGTGGGACCTGGGGGAGACCCACGGAACCGTCGCGCTGCGCGTGCCGGACCACGCGCTGGCGCTCGCGCTGCTGCGGCGCACGGGCCCGCTCGCCGTCTCGAGCGCCAACCTGACCGGGCAGCCGTCGGCGGTGACGGCGCAGGAGGCCGCCGAGCAGCTCGGGGACTCCGTGCCGGTGTTCCTCGACGGTGGCCCGACGCCGGGTCCCGTGCCCTCCACCATCGTGGACGCGACGGGGGACCGCCTCCGGGTCGTCCGGCTCGGCTCGATCAGCCTCGAGCAGCTGCGCGAGGTCGCGGACGTCGACGAGCCCGCGCGGGAGGACCCCGCCCGGTGAGGGTCTACCTGCTCGTCCTCGTGCTGACGGCGGCAGTGACGTACCTGATGACGCCGCTGTCCCGGTGGCTCGCGCTGCGCTGGCACGCGATCACCGCGGTGCGGGACCGGGACGTGCACGCCGTCCCCACGCCTCGGCTGGGCGGCACGGCGATGTACCTCGGCCTGCTGGTGGCCGTCCTGGTCGCCAGCCGGCTGCCGTTCCTCGCTTCGGTGTACGCCAACCCTCGGCCGCTGATCGGGATCGTGGGCGGCGCGACGGTCGTGGTGCTGCTCGGGGCGGCCGACGACGTGTGGGACCTCGACTGGCTGACGAAGCTGATGGGCCAGGTGCTGGCGGCCGGCTTCATGGCGTGGCAGGGCGTGCTGCTCTACCAGATGCCCCTGTTCGGGGTCACGGCGTGGTCCACCCGCATCTCGATCTTCGTCACCGTGCTGTCGGTGGTGGTCGCGATGAACGCGGTGAACTTCGTCGACGGCCTCGACGGGCTGGCCGCGGGTGTGCTGGCGATCGGCGGCAGCGCCTTCCTGCTCTACAGCTACCTGCTGACGATGGGCTCCAACCCCGGCGACTACGCGAGCCTGGCGACCCTCGTCCTCGCCGTCCTGGTCGGCATGTGCGCCGGCTTCCTCCCGCACAACCTGTACCCGGCCCGGATCTTCATGGGCGACTCCGGCTCGATGCTGCTCGGCTTCGTCATGGCGGCTGCGGCGATCATCGTCACCGGGCAGATCGACCCGCAGTCCGTCTCGCAGCGCGCGTCCTTCCCGGCCTACCTGCCGATGCTGCTGCCGCTCGCGGTGCTCGTGCTCCCGCTGCTGGACATGGCGCTGGCCGTGGTCCGCCGGGTCGGCGCCGGCAAGTCGCCGTTCCACCCGGACCGCCGGCACCTGCACCACCGGCTGCTCGCGCTCGGGCACTCGCACCGGCGTGCGGTCGCGATCATGTACCTCTGGACCGGTGTCTTCGCGTTCGGCGCCGCCGCCCTGGTGCGCTGGTCGACGACGACCGTCCTGATCGGCGTCGGCGTCGCCGTGCTCGCCGCCGTCGCCCTCACCCTCGGCCCGCTGCGCGGCCGGTCGACCCCCCACCCGGAGGCACCCTGATGACCGCACCTGACGACGGCGCGCTGCCGGACCCGGGCCGTGCGGCTCCGCCCGCGGAGCCGACGGCCGCTGACGCGGTCTTCCGTCGCGCGCTGCGCGACACCGTGCTGCTCCTCGTCGCCCTCACCGTGCTGGGTGTGCTTGTCGGAGCCCTCGTCTCCGGCCTGCCGGGCGTCTGGGGCGCGCTGATCGGCGTGGGGCTCGCTGCCGTGTTCTCCGGCACCACGGTCGTCGCCATGCTGCGCACCACGCGCTCGGCGCCGCAGGTGATGGCCGGGGTGGTGATGGGCACCTGGTTGGCCAAGGTGCTCGTCGTCATCGTCGCCCTCGCGCTGCTGCGCGGTCTGGACTTCTACTCGGCGCCCGTGCTCGCCGGCGTGCTCGCGCTCGGCGCGATCGGCTCCGCGCTGCTCGACTACCGGGCGGTCTCGACGGGGCGGGTACCGTACGTCGAACCGGGTGACGGGGGCCGTCGGTGACCCTCCTGAACCGTGCGCAACGGACCTTCGGCCATGGGTTAGGCTTGCCAACATCCATGACGGCCGGGGTGCCGATGGCCTGCCCGCACCGCTGCGGAAGGCGCCCGTTCGACCTCACGACCACCAGGAGCTTGCTCTGACCAGCCTCGCGACCCTGCTGCCGTTCGCCGCCGATCAGAGCGGGACCGGCGGCTTCGAGCCGCCCTCGATCGCGGACTTCTTCCCGGCGCCCGTGCTGTTCCAGGGCACCTGGCTGGAGTTCAACCGGATCATGCTCGTGCGGCTCGTCGCCGCAGTGGTGCTCGTCACCTTCATGGTGGTGGTCGCCCGCCGCGCCCGGCTGGTGCCGGGGCGCACGCAGGCGGCGGTCGAGATGGTCCTCGACTTCGTCCGGGTCAACGTCGTCAACGAGATCCTCGGCACCGAGCGCGGCAAGCGCTACGCGGCGATGCTGACGACCGTCTTCTTCGGCATCCTCGCCTTCAACATCACCGGCGCCATCCCGGGCCTGAACATCGCCGGCACGTCGCTGATCGGCCTGCCGGTGCTGCTGGCGGTCTGGGCGTACGTGACGTACCTCTCGGCGGGGGTGAAGGCCCAGGGCTTGGGCGGCTTCGTGAAGTCGAGCCTGTTCCCGCCGGGCGTCCCGTGGTTCATGTACATCCTGCTGACGCCGATCGAGCTGCTGCAGGTCCTGGTCATCCGGCCCGCGACGCTGGCGATCCGGTTGATGGCCAACATGGTCTCCGGGCACCTGATGCTCGCGCTCTGCTTCGCCGCCACCCAGTACTTCGTCGTCGAGGCGGCCCCGGCGCTCAAGGCCTTCGGCGCCCTGACCCTGGTGGCCAGCCTCGCGCTGACGGCCTTCGAGGTCTTCGTCGCGGCGCTGCAGGCGTACATCTTCGTCGTGCTGACGGCGGTCTACATCAGCCTGTCGGTCGAGGCGGAGCACTGACGACGCACTGACGCACACGCACCACCCGGGGGCCTCGGCCCCGCCAACCCGGTGCCGCCACCTGCGGCACCCACAGGAAGGAACGACCAACCGTGGACACCAGCACCATCCTGGCGGCGGCGGACACCGTCTCGGGCAACCTCGCCACGCTCGGCTACGGCCTCGCGGTGATCGGCCCCGGCATCGGCCTCGGCATCCTCATCGGCAAGACGATCGAGGGCATGGCCCGTCAGCCCGAGGTCTCCGGCCAGCTGCGCACCACCATGTTCATCGGCATCGGGTTCGTCGAGGTGCTCGGCCTCCTCGGCCTGATCACCGGGTTCCTCTTCAAGTGAGCACGGCCGCGCTCGCCGCGGCCGTCGTGACGGCCGCAACGCAGGAGCCTGACGGCGTCAACCTGCTGATCCCCCACACGTTCGACATCGTGTGGTCGCTGGTCGTCCTCATCATCATCGCCGTCCCCTTCCGCATCTGGGTGCTGCCGGCGTTCCAGCGGGTGCTGGACGAGCGTGCCGAGAAGATCGAGGGCGGTCTGGCCAAGGCGGAGTCCGCCCAGGAGGAGGCCGCGGCCGTCCTCGGCCAGTACCAGCAGCACCTGGCCGACGCCCGCGCCGAGGCGGCGCGCATCCGGGAGGACGCGCGCACCGAGGGTGCCCAGATCGTCGCCGACCTGCGCACCAAGGCGCAGGAGGAGGCCGCCCGCATCCTCGAGACGGCGCAGCGCCAGGTCGAGGCCGAGCGGCAGCAGGCCGTGGTGGCCCTCCGGTCCGACGTCGGCGCGCTGGCCACCCAGCTCGCGGAGAAGATCGTCGGCGAGTCCCTGGCCGACGAGGTCCGCCGGTCCCGTGTCGTGGAGCGCTTCCTCGACGACCTCGAGGCCGACCAGGCCGCGGGTGTCGCGACGGGCCAGGGCAAGGGGGCCTGATGCGGGGAACGAGCCAGGCGTCCCTGGACGCGGTCGAGGGCCGGTGGGAGCCGGTCCTCGAGGCGGCCGGGTCGCAGGCGACCGTGCTCGGCCAGGAGCTGTACGCCCTGGTCGACGCGCTGGACGCGTCGGGGTCGCTGCGCCGCGTGCTGGCGGACCCGTCCGCCGCGGGGGATGCCAAGGCGGCCCTGGCGGCACGGCTGCTCGCCGCCGCCGACCCCCGCACGGTCGCGGTCGCGCAGGACCTGGCCCGCTCTCGGTGGTCGGCTGACGCCGACCTCGCCGACGCCGCGCAGCGGCTCGGCACCTCCGCCGTGCTCGCGGCGGCGCAGTCGGCCGGCACGCTGGAGCAGGTGGAGCAGGAGCTGTTCGCCGTGGTCGGTGCCCTGTCGGGGCAGCGGGACCTGCGGCGCGCCCTGTTCGACCCGGCGGTGCCGGGCCAGGCCCGTGCGGACCTGGCCGAGCGCGTGCTCGGGTCGCACGTCAGCGCCACGACGCTGCTGCTCGCACGCCGTGCGGCCGCGGCCCCTCGCGGTCGGCGGTACGTCGCCTGGCTCGGTGACGTCGTCGACCTCATCGCGGAGCGCCGTCACCACCGTGTCGCGACCGTGACGGTCGCGGCCCCGCTGTCGGACGCCCAGCGCACCCGGCTCGCCGGGCTGCTCGCGACGGCCCTCGGACGGCAGGTCGAGCTCGACGTGGTGGTGGACCCCCGCGTGATCGGCGGCCTGCGCGTCCAGTCCGGTCCGGACGTCATCGACTCGACCGTGCTCGCCCGCCTGGCGGACGCCCGCCGACAGCTCGCCGGATGACCCTTCGCCCCCGCCCGGCGGTCCCGGGCCCACGCACCCCGCGCGCGACGCGCGCGACCCACGAGGAGAACAGACACCATGGCTGAGCTGACGATCCGGCCGGAGGAGATCCGCGCCGCGCTGGACAGCTTCGTGAAGTCGTACGAGCCGAAGCAGGCCGCGACCGAGGAGGTCGGACGGGTCACGCTGACCGCCGACGGCATCGCGCAGGTCGAGGGCCTGCCCGGGGCGATGGCGAACGAGCTGCTGCGGTTCGAGGACGGCACGCTCGGGCTGGCGCTGAACCTCGACGTGCGCGAGATCGGCGTCGTCGTGCTCGGCGAGTTCGCCGGCATCGAGGAGGGCCAGGAGGTGCGGCGCACCGGCGAGGTGCTGTCCGTGCCCGTCGGAGACGGCTACCTCGGTCGCGTGGTCGACCCGCTCGGCAAGCCGATCGACGGCCTCGGCGACGTGGAGACGGAGACGCGCCGCGCCCTGGAGCTGCAGGCGCCCGGCGTCATGCAGCGCAAGAGCGTGCACGAGCCGCTGCAGACCGGCCTGAAGGCCATCGACTCGATGATCCCGATCGGCCGTGGCCAGCGTCAGCTGATCATCGGTGACCGCCAGACCGGCAAGACGGCCATCGCGATCGACACGATCATCAACCAGAAGTCGGCCTGGGCCACCGGTGACCCGAAGCAGCAGGTGCGCTGCATCTACGTCGCCATCGGCCAGAAGGGCTCGACGATCGCCTCGGTGCGCGGCGCGCTCGAGGAGGCCGGTGCCCTGGAGTACACGACGATCGTCGCGGCTCCCGCCTCCGACCCGGCCGGCTTCAAGTACCTCGCCCCGTACACCGGCTCGGCCATCGGCCAGCACTGGATGTACCAGGGCAAGCACGTGCTCATCGTCTTCGACGACCTGTCCAAGCAGGCCGAGGCCTACCGTGCCGTCTCCCTGCTGCTGCGCCGCCCGCCGGGCCGCGAGGCCTACCCGGGCGACGTGTTCTACCTGCACTCCCGCCTGCTCGAGCGTTGCGCGAAGCTGTCCGACGACCTCGGCGCCGGTTCGATGACGGGCCTGCCCGTGATCGAGACCAAGGCGAACGACGTGTCGGCGTACATCCCGACCAACGTCATCTCCATCACCGACGGGCAGATCTTCCTGCAGTCGGACCTCTTCAACGCCGACCAGCGCCCCGCCGTGGACGTCGGCATCTCCGTGTCCCGCGTCGGTGGTGCCGCGCAGGTCAAGGCGATGAAGCAGGTGTCCGGCACGCTGAAGCTCGACCTGGCGCAGTACCGCTCGCTCGAGGCGTTCGCGATGTTCGCCTCGGACCTCGACGCAGCCAGCCGGGCGCAGCTGACCCGTGGCGCGCGGCTGATGGAGCTGCTGAAGCAGGGCCAGTACAGCCCGTACCCGGTTGAGGACCAGGTCGCCTCGATCTGGGCCGGCACCAAGGGCAAGCTGGACGACGTCCCGCTGGAGGACGTGCGGCGCTTCGAGTCGGAGCTGCTGGACCACCTGCGGCGCAAGACGGAGGTGCTGAGCACCATCGCCTCGACCGGCAAGCTCGAGGAGTCCACCGAGCAGGCCCTGGCCGCCGCGGTGGACGAGTTCCGGCAGGGTTTCATGCTCTTCGACGGCAGCCCGCTGGTGAAGTCCGACGAGGACGAGCCGGTCCAGGTGGACCAGGAGCAGATCGTCCGGCAGAAGCGGGCCTGAGGATGGCGGGTTCGCAGCGGGTCTACCGGCAGCGCATCCGGTCCACGCAGTCGCTGAAGAAGATGTTCCGGGCGCAGGAGCTGATCGCGGCGTCCCGGATCGGCCGTGCCCGGGACCGGGTGAGCATGGCGACGCCGTACTCGCGCGCCATCACGCGGGCCGTCTCGGCGGTGGCCACGCACTCGACCCAGTCCCACCCGTTCCTCGTCGAGCGGACGGACACCAACCGGGCCGCCGTGCTCGTCGTCGCCTCGGACCGCGGCATGGCCGGGGCCTACTCGGCGTCGGTGATCCGCGAGGCGGAGCGGCTGATCAACCGGCTGACGGACGAGGGCAAGGAGGTGGCCCTGTACGTCACGGGCCGCCGGGCGCTGTCCTTCTACACGTTCCGGCAGCGTGAGGTCGTCAGCAGCTGGACCGGCAGCTCCGACGCGCCGACGGTCGAGATCGCCGACGACATCGCCGGCACGCTGCTCGGTGCCTTCCGCGCTCCCGCAGACGAAGGCGGTGTCGCCGAGGTGCACATCGTCTACACCCAGTTCGTCAACATGGTCACGCAGCGCCCGCGGGTGCTGCGGCTGCTCCCGCTCGAGGTGGTCGAGGGCGTCGTCGAGCCAGGCGAGGCCGAGGCCCTGCCGCTCTACGAGTTCGAGCCGAGCCCCGACGTGGTGCTCGACGCGCTGCTGCCGCGGTACGTGCGCAGCCGGATCTACGCCAGCCTGCTGCAGGCGGCGGCGTCCGAGCTGGCGGCGCGACAGCGCGCGATGAAGACGGCGACCGACAACGCGGAGGACCTCATCCGCATGTACACGCGGCTGGCGAACCAGGCTCGCCAGGCCGAGATCACGCAGGAGATCAGCGAGATCGTCTCGGGCGCCGACGCGCTCGCGTCGGCCTCCTGAGCCACCCGAACACACCGAAGCGAGGCAGCACATGACCGCCACCACCGTCGACGCGACGGCGACCCCCACGGGCAGCTCCGGCGTGGGTCGTGTCGCGCGGGTGATCGGCCCCGTCGTGGACATCGAGTTCCCGCCGGACCAGATCCCCGAGCTGTACAACGCCCTCACCGTGAGCATCGACCTGTCCCGCCAGGGGGAGGGCGAGAGCTCGCACAGCCTCACCCTCGAGGTCGCCCAGCACCTGGGTGACTCCCTGGTGCGCGCCATCGCGCTCAAGCCCACCGACGGGCTGGTCCGCGGCGCCGAGGTGACGGACACCGGTGCGCCGATCTCGGTCCCGGTGGGCGACGTGACCCTCGGCCACGTGTTCAACGTGACCGGGGACGTGCTCGACCTCGAGCCCGGCGAGAAGCTCGAGATCACCGAGCGCTGGCCGATCCACCGGCGGCCGCCGGCCTTCGACCAGCTCGAGTCGAAGACCACGATGTTCGAGACCGGCATCAAGGTCATCGACCTGCTCACCCCGTACGTCCAGGGCGGCAAGATCGGCCTCTTCGGCGGCGCCGGCGTGGGCAAGACGGTCCTGATCCAGGAGATGATCCAGCGCGTCGCCCAGGACCACGGCGGTGTCTCGGTGTTCGCCGGGGTCGGCGAGCGCACCCGTGAGGGCAACGACCTGATCGTCGAGATGGAAGAGGCGGGGGTCTTCGACAAGACCGCGCTCGTCTTCGGCCAGATGGACGAGCCGCCGGGCACGCGTCTGCGCGTCGCCCTGTCCGCCCTGACGATGGCGGAGTACTTCCGCGACGTGCAGCGTCAGGACGTGCTGCTGTTCATCGACAACATCTTCCGGTTCACGCAGGCCGGGTCCGAGGTGTCCACGCTGCTCGGCCGCATGCCGTCCGCCGTGGGGTACCAGCCCAACCTGGCCGACGAGATGGGCCTGCTCCAGGAGCGGATCACCTCGACCCGCGGCCACTCGATCACCTCGCTGCAGGCGATCTACGTGCCGGCCGACGACTACACCGACCCGGCGCCGGCCACGACGTTCGCCCACCTGGACGCGACCACCGAGCTGTCCCGTGAGATCGCCAGCCGCGGCCTGTACCCCGCCGTGGACCCGCTGGCCTCGACCAGCCGCATCCTCGACCCGCGGTACGTCGGCCACGAGCACTATGCGGTGGCCACGCAGGTCAAGTCGATCCTGCAGCGCAACAAGGAGCTGCAGGACATCATCGCGATCCTCGGTGTCGACGAGCTGTCCGAGGAGGACAAGACCGTCGTGGCGCGTGCCCGGCGGATCCAGCAGTTCCTCTCCCAGAACACCTACATGGCGGAGAAGTTCACCGGCGTGGCGGGTTCGACGGTCCCGGTGGCGGAGACCGTCGAGGCGTTCAAGAAGATCGCCGAGGGCGAGTTCGACCACATCGCCGAGCAGGCCTTCTTCAACATCGGCGGGCTGGAGGACCTCGAGCGGAACTGGGCGCGGATCCAGAAGGACTACGGGGTCTGAGGGGAGGCACGGTGGCACAGCTCGAGGTCGACCTGGTCGACGCGGAGGGCAAGGTGTGGTCCGGACAGGCCCACCAGGTCACCGCGCCGGCGGCGGACGGTGAGATCGGCATCCTGCCGGGTCACACGCCCGTGCTGTCGCTGCTGCGCGCCGGTGAGGTGCGGGTGCGCGAGGAGCGTGGCGGCGCTGCGCTCGCGTGGCACGTCGACGGGGGCTTCCTGTCCGTCGACTCGGACCAGGTGACGCTCGTCGTCGACAACGCCGAGCCCACCACCGCCGGGAACTGAGGGCGAGCAGGGATGGGCGGGCTGGAGGCGGACACGCTCCTGGCGCTGGCCGCCCTCCTGCTGCTCGTCGTGCTGGCGTCCGGTCTCTGGCTGTCCCGGACCCGGACGCTCTCGCACCGGCTCGGCTCGTTCTCCTGCTCGCTCGCGCGCCGGCCGGAGGGGCCGTGGGCGCGTGGCATCGCGCAGTACGGCGTGCGCCGCCTGTACTGGTGGCGGCTCGCGTCGATCGTGCCCCGGGCGCGCCACGTCTGGAGCCGGCCGCGGATCGCGGTGCTGTCCCGGACGACGGTCCCGTCGCCGGACGGGCACACGCGCATCGTGGAGCTGCGCTGCCGCGTCGCCGGCGAGACCTCGTCGCCGATCGAGGTGTACCTGCAGATGTCCCCCGAGGCGTACGCCGGGCTGACGTCGTGGATCGAGGCGACGCCGACGCGCTCCGCCTCGGTCATCTAGAAGCCCCGGAGGTCCTGGTGCGGTTGGTGGTGGCCACGTGCACGGCCACGTACAGCGGACGGCTCGACGCGCACCTGCCGCAGGCCACCCGCCTGCTGGTGGTCAAGGCGGACGGGTCGGTGCTGGTGCATGCGGACGGCGGGTCGTACAAGCCCCTGAACTGGATGAGCCCGCCGTGCACGCTGACGGTCTCGGTGCCCGACGACGAGCGCGCGGCGCTCGGCGTGCAGGAGGTGTGGACCGTCCAGCACGCGAAGTCCGACGACCGCCTGGTCGTGGAGCTGTTCGAGGTGCACCACGACTCGGTGCACGAGCTCGGTGTGGACCCGGGCCTGGTGAAGGACGGCGTCGAGGCGCACCTGCAGCAGCTGCTCGCGGACCAGATCACGCTGCTCGGGCCGGGCCACCAGCTGGTGCGTCGCGAGTACCCGACCGCGATCGGACCGGTGGACATCCTGGCGCGCGACCCGGCCGGCGGGACCGTCGCCGTGGAGATCAAGCGTCGCGGCGACATCGACGGCGTCGAGCAGCTGACGCGGTACCTCGAGCTGCTCAACCGGGACCCGCTCCTCGCGCCCGTCCGTGGCGTGTTCGCGGCGCAGGAGATCCGCCCTCAGGCGCGGGTGCTCGCCACCGACCGCGGCATCGGCTGCCTCGTGCTCGACTACGCCGCCCTGCGTGGCGTCGACGACGCGGGCTCGCGGCTGTTCTGATGGCCGGACCTCTCCGCAGCGCGCCGAGCGGGGACGTCGTCCCGCCCGGTACGGGCGCGCCGCGGGTGGTCGCCACCGATCTGGACGGCACGCTGCTCGGGCCCGACGGTGGTCTGTCGGCCAGGACCCGGGACGCCCTGTCCCGCAGCGACCGCGCCGGCGTCCGGGTGGTCGCCGTCACGGCGCGGCCGCCGCGGTGGCTCGGCGACCTGGCCCCGGCGCTGGGCGGGTGCGGGGTGGCCATCTGTGCCAACGGAGCCGCTGTCGTCGAGCTGGCGACGTTGGCGGTCCGGCACGCCTACACGTTCGACGACCAGGTCGTGCGCGACGTGGTCGCCCGGGTGCGCCGTGCCGATCCGACGGTGAGCTTCGCGCTGGAACGCACCACCGGGTTCGCCGCGGAGGTGGGGTTCCGCTCGAGCCACCCGGTGCCCGAGGGCAGCCCGTCGGTCGCGGACATCACCCAGGCGTTGGACGGTCGCACGATCAAGGTGCTCGTCCGCGCGGCGCCGTCGATCGACCTGGACGCCTTCGTGGGGGCGTTGTCCACGGCGGTCGGGGACGCGGGCGTGGTGTCCCACTCGGGCGCCACCGGTCTGGCGGAGGTGTCGCCGTCGGCCGTCACCAAGGCCAGCACGCTGGCCGTCTGGGCGGCGGAGGAGGGGGTCGAGGCGAGCGACGTCTGGGCGGTGGGCGACGCACCGAACGACCTGCCGATGCTGGCGTGGGCCGGTCGTTCGTTCGCCGTCGCGAACGCCCATCCGACCGTCCTGCGCAGCGTCGACACGGTGCTGCCGTCGAACGCGGACGACGGCGTCGCGGTGCTGCTCGACACCGCCGTCGCGCTGGTGCCGCACGGCGCTCGTCGCGGGCGGGACCTCCCGGGCCTCGCGACCTCCTGATGGACCGTTGGAAGCGCTCCCGCAACGCGCGCGGCGCGGTGTATCGTATCGATTCGACCCCGGTCGCCGACGACCGGCCCTTCCCCTCCCGCGATCGACCGAGGATTCCCATGGCGACCACGCGCCCGTCCGGCCGGCAGTTCCCCACCGACTTCCTCTGGGGGTCCGCGACGGCCTCGTACCAGATCGAGGGCGGCGTGCACGAGGGTGGGCGCGGCCCGTCGATCTGGGACACCTTCAGCCACACGCCGGGCCGGGTGCTCAACGGCGACACCGGTGACGTCGCCGTGGACCACTTCCACCGCGTGCCGCAGGACGTGGCGATCATGCGCGAGCTCGGCCTGCAGGCGTACCGGTTCTCGATCGCGTGGTCACGGGTGCAGCCGACCGGTTCCGGCGAGTTCAACCAGGCGGGTCTGGACTTCTACTCCGACCTGGTGGACCGGCTGGTCGACGCGGGGATCCAGCCCGTCGCGACCCTGTACCACTGGGACCTGCCGCAGGCGCTGGAGGACGAGGGCGGCTGGGCGAACCGTCAGACCGCCTACCGGTTCGCCGACTACGCCCGCCGGATGGCCGAGGTCCTCGGGGACCGGGTGCGGCTGTGGACCACGTTGAACGAGCCGTGGTGCTCCGCCTTCCTCGGGTACGCGTCCGGCGCCCACGCCCCTGGGGTGACGGACGACGCCAAGGCGCTGGCCGCCGTCCACCACCTCAACCTCGGCCACGGTCTCGCGGCCCGCGCCGTGCGCTCCGTCCTCGGTGAGGGCACGCCGGTCTCGGTGACGCTGAACCTGCACGTCACGCGCGCTGCCTCCGACGATCCGGCTGACGTCGCGGCCAAGCACCGCATCGACACGATCGCCAACGAGGTGTTCCTCGGCCCGATGCTGCTCGGTGCGTACCCGGAGCAGGTGTTCGCCGACACCGCCGCGATCAGCGACTGGGCCTTCGTGCAGGACGGGGACCTGGAGCTGATCCGGGTCCCGCTGACCCTGCTGGGTGTCAACTACTACGCGACCGGGCTGGTGCGGGCCGGTGCGCCCGCGGCCGTCACCCCGGGTGAGCCAGGTCCGGACGGCCACCGCGCTGCCGAGCACAGCCCGTGGGTCGGCGCCGACCAGGTGGAGTGGCTGCCGGTGGCCGGCCCCTACACCGCGATGGGCTGGAACATCGAGCCGCAGGGCCTCGTCGACCTGCTCCTGGAGCTGCGCGACCGGTTCCCGGACCAGCCGCTGGCCATCACGGAGAACGGTGCGGCGTTCGCCGACGAGGTCTCGGCGGACGGGCGCGTGCACGACGCCGACCGGGTCGCCTACCTGCACGACCACATCGATGCGATGGGTGCCGCGATGGACGCCGGCGCCGACGTGCGCGGCTACTTCGTCTGGTCGCTGCTGGACAACTTCGAGTGGGCGTACGGGTTCGACCGCCGCTTCGGCGTGGTCCGCGTCGACTACGACACGCTCGAGCGCACGGTCAAGGACTCCGGACGCTGGTACGCCGAGCTGGTCCGCACCGGCACGGTGCCGCCGGCGGAGGTGGCCGCCACGCTCTGAGTGCCCGGTCGGTGGGCGAGCGACCGCCGGCATCGGACAGGATGGGCGCATGCCGAGCAGCCGTCGATCGTCGAGACGGCCGTACGGGACCGCCCACCCGGAGCTGGACCTGATGCGCGCCACCGGCGGGCGGACGGCCGAGAGCGCATCCGACGGCGAGTGGACGGTGCAGTCGGTCGCCGGCTCGTCCCGGGAGTACCGGTGCCCGGGCTGCGACCAGGTGGTCGCGCCCGGGACGCCCCACGTGGTCGCGTGGCGGACGGACGACCTGCTCGGTGACGGTGTGGAAGGTCGTCGGCACTGGCACACGGCGTGCTGGCGCGCGCGAGGCCGTCGTCGTCCCAGCCGTCGCGCCTGACGCCGCCGCGCCTGAGGATGCCCAGGCCGACGGTCGCCTGCATGCCCGCCACGGTCGCCGGTTAGGCTCGAGACGATGTCCGAGACCTCTGCCGCGACCGCCCACGGCGCCCCGATCCGCTCCCTGACCGTCCTGCCCGCACACCGGGAGGAGGTCGAGCTGCACACGGCGGACGGCCTGACGCTGGTCGGTGAGCTCGCCCTGCCGGTGGACGCGGAGGGCCGTCCGACGACGCCGCGCGCCACGCTGGTCACGCTGCACCCGCTGCCGACGCACGGCGGGTACATGGACTCGCACGTGCTGCGCAAGGCGGCATGGCGGCTGCCCGCCCTGGCGGGTCTCGCCGTGCTGCGGTTCAACACGCGCGGCACGTCCAGCCCGCGCGGCACGAGCCAGGGCTCGTTCGACGGAGGCGTCGCCGAGCGGTTCGACGTCGCCGCCGCCCTCGAGCTGGCCGAGTTCCACGACCTGCCGCACATCTGGCTCGTGGGATGGTCGTTCGGCACCGAGCTGGCCCTGCGGTACGGGCGTGACCCCGTGGTGGAGGGAGCCGTGCTGCTGTCGCCGCCCCTCAGCAGAGCGGGCGACGAGGACCTGGACGCCTGGGCATCGTTCGGCCGGCCGCTCGTCGTGCTGGTGCCCGAGCACGACGACTACCTGCGCCCGCCGCAGGCGCGTGAGCGCTTCGCGCGGGTGCCGCAGGCCGACCTGGTGGCCGTCGACGGTGCGAAGCACCTGTGGGTGGGGGAGTCCCAGGTGCGCCGCGTGCTCGACGAGATCGTCGCGCACGTCGCGCCGGAGGTTCCCGTCCCGCTGCCGCGGACGTGGTCGGGGCCGAGCAGCCAGGCGGAGTCGACGGTCGACCTGACGGGGGAGGACTCGTGACACCGATCGCAGGTCTGACCACGGTCCGGTCCGACGCCGGGGCGCTGCCGCTCGTGCTGCTGCACGGGATGCCGCTCGACTCGCGGATGTGGACCGCCGCCGCGCAGCTCGTCGCCGGCCCGGCGGCCGTGCACCTCGTCGACCTTCCGGGCACGCCGCGGTACGTCGCCGACCTGCCTGCGCCGTCGCTCGAGGCCTCCGCCGACGAGGTGGCCCGCCTCCTGTCGGACGCGGGTGTCGACCGCGCCGTCGTCGTGGGCCTGTCGATGGGCGGCTACGTCGCGCTGGCGATGGCCGAGCGCCACCCGGACCTGCTGGCCGGGCTCGGCCTGGTGGACACCAAGGCGGTCGCGGACACCCCGGAGGCTGCGGCCAAGCGCCTCGCGACGGCCGACGAGCTGGAGTCCAGCCGGTCGCTCGACGCGGTGCTGCCGGTCGACGGGTTGCTCGGCGAGACGACCCGGACCGCGCGGCCGCAGGTTCTCGAGCAGGTGCTCGACTGGGTGCACGACCAGGTGCCGAGCGGGCTGGCCTGGTCGCAGCGGGCGATGGCGGGCCGGCCGGATCGCACCGAGGTGCTGCGGACGTTCTCCGGGCCCGTCACCGTGGTGGTGGGCGACGAGGACACCGTGTCGCCGGTCGAGCAGGCGCGTGCCATGGCCGCGGTCGGCGACGCGGCGCTCGTCGTGGTGCCGCGCGTCGGGCACCTGTCTGCCGTGGAGGACCCGGCGGCAGTGGCGACCGCCCTGGGAGAGCTGGTCGCGCGGGCGCAGCGCGGCTGAGCGCCTGCCTGCGGTCAGGCGCCGCCGAGGACGCGGGAGATCGCCACGTCGAGGTCCAGCGACTCACCGTCCTTGCCGCCGGCGCCGAGCACCAGCGGGGGGTCCTGCGGGGTCAGCTCGACGCCCCGCCAGAGGGACACGAGGCTCGCCGGCGCGCGCAGGACGTAGAAGTCACCGGCGGTGGAGACCGCGAGCGACTCGTCCTGCCGGAGGTACCAGCCCTCCAGCCCGGTCCGGTACCGGTGCCGGCCGTCGAAGCTGCGCGCCCGCAGCGGCACCGGCGCCGGACCGTGCGCGGTCGCACGTGCCACGAGGTCGGCGAGCATCGCCCGCGCGCGGTCGGACTCCGCCTTCTGACGCCGGTTCAGCGCCTCGGCGTGGGCGGCCGCCGCGGCGCGACGCTCCGCACGCCAGGACGACGCGTCGGAGGCGTCAGCGGAGCCGTCGCTCTGCGGGAGGTCGTCGCTCCCGGCGTGCCGAGCGTCCCGCGACCCGCCCTGCGCGCTCACGGCGCTCAGCCGCGAGCGGATGCAGCGTCGGTCGACTCCGCCGGCGCCTCCGACCCGTCTCCCGCGGACCCGTCCGGGACCGACTCGTCACGCACGGACTCGGCTCCGCCCGTCTCGGCGGTCGCCTCGGGCTGCCCCTCGGGCTCGGCCTCGCGGGTCGGCGTCGCCGCGCCCTCCGGGATGCCGTCCGCAGCCGTCTCGGCACCTGCCGAGGGCTCGTCGTCGGCCGCAGGGCTCGGCGGCGCCGTCGCGGCGGCGGACACCGGTGCCGGCCTTCCCTTGGCGCCCCGTACCGCCGGCCGGCTGCTCCGCGCCGGACGCTCCGCCGCCGACTGACGGTTCTTCTCGAACTCGGCCTCCACGCG
This sequence comes from Cellulomonas sp. NTE-D12, assembly GCF_027923705.1. NCBI lineage: Bacteria > Bacillati > Actinomycetota > Actinomycetes > Micrococcales > Cellulomonadaceae > Cellulomonas > Cellulomonas electrica. The sequence continues at coordinate 1,127,289 of NZ_AP026442.1, forward strand.
GCCGGCCTTCTCCAGCGCCGAGCGGTCCGGGTTGCTTCCGAGGAGGTTCCGCAGCTCGTCGAGGTACCCGGTGATCGACTCCCGCTGCCGGTTCAGGTCCTCCACCTGACGCTGGGCGGAGGTGCGCTCGCGCTCGGACTCGATCATCGCGTCCGAGATCTGCTTCTCCGCGTGCTCCCGTGCCTCGGAGACCACGCGGTCGGCGTTCTTGCGGGCGTTCGAGACGAGGTCCCGGGCGTGCGCCTCCGCGTCGGTCCGGACCTTCTCGGCCTGGGCGAGCGCCTTGGCCACCCGCTGCTCGGCCTCGGCGGCGTGCGCCTCCGCGTCCGCGACCAGGCGCTCCGTCTCGGCACGAGCCCGTTCGTGGCGCTCCGAGTCCGCGCGCTCGGCGGCCTCCCGCTTCGAGGCGATCTCCAGCTCGGCGTCCGCCAGGCGCTGCTCGGCGTCCCGCACCAGCGTGTCGGCGTGCGCCTTGGCGTTCGCGGTCAGGTCGGCGATCGACCGCCGCGCCTCCGTCTGGAGCCGCTCGACCTCCAGGCGCGTGGTCTCCCGCAGCTCCGTGGTCTCGCGTGCGGCCGTCGCCCGCAGCTCGGCGGCCTCCCGCTCGGTGGTCTCCCGCAGCTGCGTGGTCTCCCGCTCCGTGACCTGGGCGAGGTGCGCCGTCTCGACCTGCGTGCGCTCCCGCAGCTCCGTCGTCTCGCGCTCGGCACGGGCCCGCAGGTCAGCCGCGTACTGCGCCGCCTCCGCACGGAGCGCCGCGACGGCCTGCTCCGCCTCGGTGCGGGCCGCCGCCAGCTCGTCCGCCGTCGTCGCGCGCAGCTCCCCGGTCTCCCGCTCCGCGCTGGCCCGCACGAAGGACGCGTACTGCTCCGCCTCGGTCCGCAGCGCCGCCACCTCGGCGGCGACCCGCTGCTGCAGGGCCGCCCCGTCCCGCTCCGCCGCGGAACGCACCTGGTCGGCGTACTCCTGGGCCGACGCGCGCAGGGTCGTGACCTCGTCCGCCACGTGCTGGCGCAGGGCGGCGGCCTCGTCGTCCGCCTCGGCCCGAACCCGTGCCGCGTACCGGTCCACCTCGGAGGTCCGGGCGGCCAGCTCGGACTCGACGCGCTGACGCAGCTCCGTCGTCTCGACGTCGGCCGCGCGGCGCAGGTCCTGGTCGTAGCGCTCGGCCTCCGCCCGCATCGCCTCGGTCTCCGCCTCGGTGCGCGCCCGCAGCTCGCTCGCGGTGCGCTCCGTCGCGACCCGGAGCTGGGTCGCCTCGTGCTCCACCGTCGCCCGCAGCGTGCCGAGCTCGCGCTCGAGGGTGGTGCGCCGCTCGCTCTCCTCGGTGGCGATCGCGCTCGCGATCCGAGCCGCCTCGCGCTCGGCGGAGCCGACCAGCTCCTCGGCCCTCCGCTGGGCGGCGGTCAGCTGGCTCTCCGCCTCCGTCGCCGCCGACGTCCGGACCTCCTCGGCCTCGCGGCGCGCGGTCGCGAGCAGCTCCGCGACCTCGTTCTCCGCGCGGGCGCGGAGCTGCCCGGCTGCAAGCTTGGCCCGCGCGAGCGAGTCCGCCGCCTGGGCGTTGGCCTGCGTCACGACGTCGGACGACTGCTCCTCGGCTGAGCGCAGCAGCTGCTCGATCCGCGAGCCGAGGCCGGAGTACGTGGGCCGCTCCGCCTCCCGCAGCTGCCGGTGCGCCTCGGACAGCTCACCGGCGACCTGGAGCGCCTTGGCGTCCGCAGCCTGGACCTGCGAACGGGCGTCGTCCACGGCCTTCTCGAGAGCGGCGATCCGCGCGTCGACGGCGTCGCGGTCGTAGCCGCGGAAGTTGACGACGGGGAAGGTGGGCCGGGCATCGGACACGGGCTTGATCCTCCAGGGGGCGTGGGCACGCGACGGCGCGGTCGACCACGTGTCGAGACCGGCGACCCGGCGCCAGGATACGCGGAACGGGTGAAGGAGCCCATGGGCCGAACGGGGTGGGGAACCTCGCGTTCGGCGGGCCGTCCCGGGCCGCCCGCTTATCCTGGGTGTCCCGTCCGAGAGGATTTGTGTGTGCGCAAGCGACTGATCGAGGCCGGCATCGGCTTGCTGGGGCTCGTCGTCATCGCTCTGGCGGTCGCCTCCGCGACCCTCTGGCGCGCGGACGACGTGCTGGTCGCCCGGGCCACTGCGACCGCCGGTCTCGTCGTCACGGACCCCGGTGTCCTGGAGCTCGGCGGAGACCCGGTCACGGTGCGCGCGCAGGTCCCGGCGGGGGACCACGTCGTGCTCGCCGTCGGTCGGGACACCGATGTCAGCGGCTGGGTGGGCAGCGATCCCTACCAGCGCGTGTCGGGACTCTCCGGCTGGCGAACGCTGCGGCTCGCCGCACCCGGGTCGTCCGCTGCGCCGTCGCCGGCGGGCTCGACGTCCGCGTCCGCTTCACCGTCGGGGGGCGCCGCTGCCTCGAGCCCGTCGGGGGGCGCCGCAGCCGCGTCGGCGGCTCCAGGTTCGAGCGCCTCCGCTGCACCGGGAACGGGCGCGAGGCCGGCAGCGGACCCGTCAGGTTCCGACATGTGGGTGGCCCAGGCGACGGGCACGGGGTCGGCGCAGCTCACGTGGCACGCCCAGGACGGACGCTGGAGTCTCCTCGTCGCGGGCATCGCCGCCGACGGGTCCGCCGTGAACCCCACGCTGGAGATGTCGTGGCCCCGGGTCGTCTCGTCGCCGTGGCTGGTTCCCGGACTGGTGCTCGGAGGTCTGCTCCTCCTGGCCGGCGCCGGGCTGCTGGGTCGGGACTGGTGGCGGACCAGGACCGGTCACGACGGCTGGACCTCGGTGGAGACGGGTGCGGTTCCCGAGGTGCTGCCGGCCGGGCCCGGCGCCGTCCTGACGCGTCGGCAGCTGCGGGAGCTCCAGAGCCGCAGCGGTCGACCGCCCACCGGCGCCGTCCAGGCGGTGGGAGCGGTCGACGCGCGCGCAGCTGCTCGGGGTGAGCAGGATGCGGCCACCGTGCCGCCGACCAGCACCACGCAGATCGGGCCGCCATCCGCGCTGCCGGGCGAGCGGTCGGGCACCCGACCGCAGTCCCGTCCGCAGCCTGCCGCCGCTGGGCGCCTCCCGGGCGCCCCGGCCGCTCGCGCGTCCTCGACCCCCGGCGCCACGCCGATCGCACCGCAGGTGCGACCCGCCACCGACACGGTGACCGCGGCGGACGCCGCACGCCGCGCTGCGTCCGCGCACAGGTCGCCCGCGGGTGCCGCCGCGGACACCGTCGGGACGTCGCCCGCAGCCGTGCCGTCGGCCGCGGCGCCGTCGCAGCTCGGGTCCGCCGGCGGGCCGCCGTCTGCCCCGCCGATCGAGCGCCCGGCACCGCCTTGGGCCGCCGGGGGCCGCCGCGCCCGTCGTGCGGCGGCCGCGCAGCCCGACCTCGGGACGCAGCCGCACGAACCCACGGCCCACGGTGCGACCTCGCCCGGAACGCCGAGCCCGCACGAGGGCCGTCCCGCGTGGGCCGCCCCCGTTCCTCCGGACGCTGCCGGCGCGAGGCCCGTCGCCAGGTCCGGCGGCGATGCACCCAGCCCGTTCGTGCTGAGGCCCTCCGGGCAGGAGGGGCCCGCCGCCCCCTCCCGGACCGGTTCAGGACAGCCGGGCGCACCGGGTTCCCGGACGGCGGGAGGCCCCGCACGTCCCGGTCAGCCGCTGGCGTCCCCTCGCACCGCGCAGCCGCCGCGACCCGGCGGTTGGGTGCCCGTGCCCGGCGCGGGAGAGTCCGGGGTGCCCGCGGACCGCGGCGACCGTCCGGGCCGGCCCGCCGCACCGCGCCCGCCGGTGCACCCCTCGTGGCTCGTCAGCCGGCCCGATGAGCCGCCCACCGGCGAGTCGGCACCGTCCATCGGCCGACCGTCCACGCCCCCCGCCCGCTCCGGCGACGAGCAGCGCGCCGCGACGGACGAAGGCGCGGAGGACTCACCGTCGTCCCGCGCCGACGCGTGGCGGCGCGCGTGGGGCCTGCCCACCGAGCCGCCCGCCGACGACCGAGGAGGGGATGGCCGATGAGCACCGCACGCTCGTTCTCCGTGACCTCGGGCTCGCGGGCGCTCTCACGACGGGCCGCCGGGCTCACCGTCGTGGCCGCGGTCCTGGGCTCCGTGCTCGCCGGCTGCGCCGCGGCGCCACCGGCACCGCACCCTCAGGCCGCCCCGGCCGTGCCCCCACCGGTGCTGTCGGTCGCGCAGACCACCACCGTCCTCGGTGACCTGGGCAAGGTGCTCACGGCCGGTGACGCCGCCCTCGACTCCAACGCGCTGACGGCCCGCGTGATGGACCCGGCCCTCGCCATGCGGCACGCCGAGTACCTGCGCGCGCAGGCCACCAACGGTCAGCGACCGCCGACGGCTCTCCCGACCAGCGCTCAAGCCGTGATCGAGCCGCGGACCTCGGGCTGGCCGCGGACGCAGGTCGTCGTCAGCGTGCAGCCCGACGACCTGCAGGCACCCCGCCTCCTCGTGCTGGAGCAGACGACCCCCCGCGACCCGTACCGGTTGTGGGGATGGGCGCGGCTGTTCCCGGGGGTCTCGATGCCCGCCACCGCGACGCCGGGTGCAGGCAGCCCGGTGCTCCCGGCCGACGCGAGCGGCCTGAGCGTCCGGCCGGACCAGGTCATGCCGGCCTATGCCGACGTGCTCTCGAACGGAGACGCGTCACAGTCGGCGTCGCAGTTCGCGCCCGACCCGTTCCGCACGAGCGTGACCTCCGCCCGGCAGACCCTGGCGACCAACGTCAAGGACGTCGGCAACGCGGCGGAGACGTACACGCCCGACCCCGCTCCGCTGACGGTGATCGGCACGGTCGACGGGGGCGCCCTCGTCATCGGCAAGGTGACGACGGTGTCCACGGTGTCCATCACCGTCGGCGGTGCCAAGCTCAGCCTCAGCCCGGTGGAGTCCGCGCTGGCCGCGGCGTCCGAGGCGACGCAGTCGCTGGTGCGCACGTACACCGACGTGCTGGTGTTCCGGGTCCCGCCTGCAAGGTCGACGGCACAGGTGCAGCTCGTCGCCGCCGAGGCCGTCCTCACCGCCGTCGCCGCACAATAGGTCGGCCGCTCACGCAGCACCCAGGGAGTCAGTTCGTATGTCGCAGTCCTCGCAGCCTCGACCGCGCCTCGACGTGCGTGGAGCCGTCGACCTCTCCTCGCTCGGCAGGCCCTCGACACCGCCCCCGGGCTCACCGGGCGGCCTCCCGGCCCCCGGCGCCTACGTCGTCGACGTCGACGAGGCATCGTTCGCCGACGTGGTGCGGCGGTCGAGCCAGCACCCCGTCGTGGTGGTGCTCTGGGCGTCGTGGAGCGAGGTGAGCGCCACGGTGGCCGGACAGCTGGCGGCGATGGCGCAGGACGACGGCGGCACCTGGCTCCTCGCGCGGGTCGATGCCGAGGCCAACCCGCAGATCGCCCAGGCATTCGGCGCCCAGTCGGTCCCGACGACGGTCGCCGTCCTGGGTGGTCAGCCGGTCCCGCTCTTCCAGGGTGCACCCGCCGCGGACCAGATCCGCGGGGTGCTCGACCAGGTGCTCGCCGCGGCGCAGGCCAACGGCATCACCGGGCGCGTGACAGCCGGTCAGCAGCCCGAGGTCCCGGCCGAACCCGAAGAGCCTCCGCTGCCCCCGCTCCACCAGGCCGCGTACGACGCCCTGGAGCGTGACGACCTGCCGGGCGCTCGCACCGCCTACGAGCAGGCGCTCCGCGAGAACCCGCGCGATGCGATGGCCCGGGCCGGTCTCGCGCAGGTCGGCCTCCTGGAGCGCACGGCCCCCCTCGACGGACGCAAAGCCCGGGAGGCTGCGGCGGCGGACCCCCACGACGTCGACGCCGCACTGGCCGTCGCCGACTTGGACGTGATGGGTGGTGCGGTCCAGGACGCCTTCGACCGCCTCGTCGACATCGTCCGGCGAACCTCGGGCGCCGACCGCGACCGGGTCCGGGAACGCCTCGTCGACCTGTTCGAGGTCGTGGGGACCGACGACCCGCGAGTCGTGGCGGCCCGGCGGGCGCTCGCCAGCGCCCTGTACTGAGCTCCGCACCCTTCGATCGGCGCGCGCGCGCCTCGGCCGTCGCCGGGGGCCGTCACCACCGGGGAACCGGTTTGCACGGCGTGACGCGGGTCACCACGTCCGGGATTTGCATTCCCGCCGGGGCGTTGCATAACCTTCTCAGGCCCCCGGCAGGGAGGAACGAACACCAGGGAACACCCGGTGGTCGGTCCCGCCGAGGGACACCCGGACTCTCGAGACCACGGCACCGCTGTGGTCTCGGCCGAGTCCGACGCGGGTTCGACCCGCTCCTGACGACCGGACTGCCCGGACCCGACCGCTTCTTCGCGGCCGAGGCCAAACAGAGCAGCGAAGTTGACCGGAGGAAGTCGAACCGCTAAGTTTGAACGGTTGCCTCCGAACGGGTCGAAAGACCAAGACGGATGAGCGTCTGTTCTTTGAGAACTCAACAGTGTGCCAAGTAGTCGATGCCAAGTTGTCTGCTGCGATGTTGTGTCGTGGTGGGCTTGGTGTTGATGGGAGCCTGTCGTCCACCCCGTGGGTGGTGGGTTCCTTTTTGATGCCAGATCTGTGTTGTTCTTTGTTGTGTCTGTTGCCTGACTGTCTTCGGGTGGTTGGGTGGCGTTGGACATTGACGGAGAGTTTGATTCTGGCTCAGGACGAACGCTGGCGGCGTGCTTAACACATGCAAGTCGAACGGTGATGGCCAGCTTGCTGGTCTGATCAGTGGCGAACGGGTGAGTAACACGTGAGTAACCTGCCCCTGACTCTGGGATAACTACCGGAAACGGTGGCTAATACCGGATATGAGGTGCCTGGGCATCTGGGCGCCTGGAAAGTTTTTCGGTCAGGGATGGGCTCGCGGCCTATCAGCTTGTTGGTGGGGTGATGGCCTACCAAGGCGACGACGGGTAGCCGGCCTGAGAGGGCGACCGGCCACACTGGGACTGAGACACGGCCCAGACTCCTACGGGAGGCAGCAGTGGGGAATATTGCACAATGGGCGCAAGCCTGATGCAGCGACGCCGCGTGCGGGATGACGGCCTTCGGGTTGTAAACCGCTTTCAGCAGGGAAGAAGCGCAAGTGACGGTACCTGCAGAAGAAGCGCCGGCTAACTACGTGCCAGCAGCCGCGGTAATACGTAGGGCGCAAGCGTTGTCCGGAATTATTGGGCGTAAAGAGCTCGTAGGCGGTTTGTCGCGTCTGCTGTGAAATCCTCAGGCTCAACCTGGGGCTTGCAGTGGGTACGGGCAGACTAGAGTGCGGTAGGGGTGACTGGAATTCCTGGTGTAGCGGTGGAATGCGCAGATATCAGGAGGAACACCGATGGCGAAGGCAGGTCACTGGGCCGCAACTGACGCTGAGGAGCGAAAGCATGGGGAGCGAACAGGATTAGATACCCTGGTAGTCCATGCCGTAAACGTTGGGCACTAGGTGTGGGGTCCATTCCACGGATTCCGTGCCGCAGCAAACGCATTAAGTGCCCCGCCTGGGGAGTACGGCCGCAAGGCTAAAACTCAAAGAAATTGACGGGGGCCCGCACAAGCGGCGGAGCATGCGGATTAATTCGATGCAACGCGAAGAACCTTACCAAGGCTTGACATACACCGGAAAAGTGCAGAGATGTGCTCCCCGTAAGGTCGGTGTACAGGTGGTGCATGGTTGTCGTCAGCTCGTGTCGTGAGATGTTGGGTTAAGTCCCGCAACGAGCGCAACCCTCGTCCCATGTTGCCAGCGGGTTATGCCGGGGACTCATGGGAGACTGCCGGGGTCAACTCGGAGGAAGGTGGGGATGACGTCAAATCATCATGCCCCTTATGTCTTGGGCTTCACGCATGCTACAATGGCCGGTACAAAGGGCTGCGATACCGCAAGGTGGAGCGAATCCCAAAAAGCCGGTCTCAGTTCGGATCGGGGTCTGCAACTCGACCCCGTGAAGTCGGAGTCGCTAGTAATCGCAGATCAGCAACGCTGCGGTGAATACGTTCCCGGGCCTTGTACACACCGCCCGTCAAGTCATGAAAGTCGGTAACACCCGAAGCCGGTGGCCCAACCTTTGGGGGGGAGCCGTCGAAGGTGGGACTGGCGATTAGGACTAAGTCGTAACAAGGTAGCCGTACCGGAAGGTGCGGCTGGATCACCTCCTTTCTAAGGAGCATCTGGCAGCTGGTCGTGCCTGTCATGGGTGCGGTTGGGTGTCCAGGCCCATGCCCTGGCCGTACGTGTCGGGGGTGGAGCTCACGGGTGGAACATCGACTACGGCCGGTTTGTCGCTTCTGGTTCGTCCTAGTACGTCGTGCTCGCTTCGGTGGGTGCGGGTGGGAACGGGTGGGTCAGGGGTGGGGGTCGGCCAGGCACGCTGTTGGGTCCTGAGGGAACAGCCGTTCGCGGGTGTTGTCCTTGGGGTCGCGATGATCGCTTCTGCTGGTCGGGGTTCTGCTCCGGGTGGTGGGAGGGGTCGGGTGGCCGGCAGGCCCCTGGTCCGGTGGACTGCTCCCTGGTGGGGGTGGGCGCCGGGTGTTCCGGGTGGGTCCTGGTCGTTGGTTGAGAACTGCACAGTGGACGCGAGCATCTTTGATTTTTGTGGTCAAGTTGATAAGGGCACAGGGTGGATGCCTTGGCACCAGGAGCCGAAGAAGGACGTCGTAGCCTGCGATAAGCCTCGGGGAGTTGGCAAACGAACCGTGATCCGAGGATGTCCGAATGGGGAAACCCCGTACGAGTCATGTCGTACGACCCGCACCTGAATATATAGGGTGTGTGGAGGGAACGCCGGGAAGTGAAACATCTCAGTACCGGCAGGAAGAGATATTCCGTGAGTAGTGGCGAGCGAAAGCGGATCAGGCCAAACCGTGCGCGTGTGCAAGCCGGCAGGCGTTGCGCGTACGGGGTTGTGGGACCTTTCGGTCCGGTCTGCCGACCGGGCAGGGAGTCAGAAAGCCGTGTCATAGTCGAAGGGTCTTGAAAGGCCCGGCACAGAGGGTGGTACCCCCGTAGACGAAATGATGCGGCCTCCCGAGAGGGATCCCAAGTAGCTCCGGGCCCGAGAAACCTGGAGTGAATCTGCACAGACCACTGTGTAAGCCTAAATACTACCTGGTGACCGATAGCGGACAAGTACCGTGAGGGAAAGGTGAAAAGTACCCCGGGAGGGGAGTGAAATAGTACCTGAAACCGTGTGCCTACAAGCCGTCGGAGCCTCCCTAGCAGGGGTGACGGCGTGCCTTTTGAAGAATGAGCCTGCGAGTTAGTGGTACGTGGCGAGGTTAACCCGTGTGGGGAAGCCGTAGCGAAAGCGAGTCCGAATAGGGCGTGTCAGTCGCGTGCTCTAGACCCGAAGCGAAGTGATCTAGCCATGGGCAGGGTGAAGCGCGGGTAAGACCGCGTGGAGGCCCGAACCCACCAGGGTTGAAAACCTGGGGGATGACCTGTGGTTAGGGGTGAAAGGCCAATCAAACTTCGTGATAGCTGGTTCTCCCCGAAATGCATTTAGGTGCAGCGTCACGCGTTTCTTGCCGGAGGTAGAGCTACTGGATAGCCGATGGGCCCGACCAGGTTACTGACGTTAGCCAAACTCCGAATGCCGGTAAGCCAGAGCGTGGCAGTGAGACGGCGGGGGATAAGCTCCGTCGTCGAGAGGGAAACAGCCCAGACCACCAGCTAAGGCCCCCAAGCGTGTGCTAAGTGGGAAAGGATGTGGAGTTGCACAGACAACCAGGAGGTTGGCTTAGAAGCAGCCACCCTTGAAAGAGTGCGTAATAGCTCACTGGTCAAGTGATTCCGCGCCGACAATGTAGCGGGGCTCAAGCACACCGCCGAAGCTGTGGCATTCACACGTGTACTAGGCCTTCGTGGTCCAGGTGTGTGGATGGGTAGGGGAGCGTCGTGTGGGCGGTGAAGCCGCGGGGTGACCCAGCGGTGGAGACCACACGAGTGAGAATGCAGGCATGAGTAGCGAATGACGGGTGAGAAACCCGTCCGCCGAATGACCAAGGGTTCCAGGGCCAGGTTCATCCGCCCTGGGTAAGTCGGGACCTAAGGCGAGGCCGACAGGCGTAGTCGATGGACAACGGGTTGATATTCCCGTACCGGCGAAGAACCGCCCATACCGAGCCCGGTGATGCTCAGCGCCTCGTGCGTGCCACCGCCCCTTCGGGGGCACCGGTGCGCACGGGCCGCGACCCGATCCGGTAGTAGGTAAGCGTATTAACAGGGGTGACGCAGGAAGGTAGCCCGGCGTGGCGATGGTAGTCCACGTCCAAGGTCGTAGGGTGAGGGGTAGGCAAATCCGCCCCTCCTGAGCCTGAGAGCCGACGGTGACCGCGCAAGCGGGAACTGGGTGATCCTATGCTGCCAAGAAAAGCCTCGACGCGAGGTTCTAGCCGCCCGTACCCCAAACCGACTCAGGTGGTCAGGTAGAGAATACCAAGGCGATCGAGCAAATCGTGGTTAAGGAACTCGGCAAAATGCCCCCGTAACTTCGGGAGAAGGGGGGCCTCAAGCGTGAACCGGCTTGCCCGGGGAGCGTGGAGGGCCGCAGAGACCAGGGAGAAGCGACTGTTTACTAAAAACACAGGTCCGTGCGAAGTCGCAAGACGATGTATACGGACTGACGCCTGCCCGGTGCTGGAAGGTTAAGAGGACGGGTCAGCCGCAAGGCGAAGCTCAGAATTTAAGCCCCAGTAAACGGCGGTGGTAACTATAACCATCCTAAGGTAGCGAAATTCCTTGTCGGGTAAGTTCCGACCTGCACGAATGGCGTAACGACTTCTCCGCTGTCTCAACCGCGAACTCGGCGAAATTGCACTACGAGTAAAGATGCTCGTTACGCGCAGCAGGACGGAAAGACCCCGGGACCTTTACTATAGCTTGGTATTGGTGTTCGGTGCGGTTTGTGTAGGATAGGTGGGAGACTGTGAAGCGGGCACGCCAGTGTTCGTGGAGTCGACGTTGAAATACCACTCTGACCGCTTCGGATGTCTAACCTCGGTCCGTGATCCGGACCAGGGACAGTGCCTGGTGGGTAGTTTAACTGGGGCGGTTGCCTCCTAAAATGTAACGGAGGCGCTCAAAGGTTCCCTCAGCCTGGTTGGCAATCAGGTGGCGAGTGCAAGTGCACAAGGGAGCTTGACTGTGAGACTGACAGGTCGAGCAGGGACGAAAGTCGGAACTAGTGATCCGGCGGTGGCTTGTGGAAGCGCCGTCGCTCAACGGATAAAAGGTACCCCGGGGATAACAGGCTGATCTTGCCCAAGAGTCCATATCGACGGCATGGTTTGGCACCTCGATGTCGGCTCGTCGCATCCTGGGGCTGGAGTAGGTCCCAAGGGTTGGGCTGTTCGCCCATTAAAGCGGTACGCGAGCTGGGTTTAGAACGTCGTGAGACAGTTCGGTCCCTATCCGCTGCGCGCGCAGGAAACTTGAGAAGGGCTGTCCCTAGTACGAGAGGACCGGGACGGACGAACCTCTGGTGTGCCAGTTGTTCCGCCAGGAGCACGGCTGGTTGGCTACGTTCGGAAGGGATAACCGCTGAAAGCATCTAAGCGGGAAGCCTGCTTCAAGATGAGGTTTCCATGCCCCCTCGAGGGGTGAGAGGCTCCCAGCTAGACCACTGGGTAGATAGGCCGGATGTGGAAGACGGGACCAACGACCGTCGCAGCTGACCGGTACTAATCAGCCGACCACTTCACCACAACATCATGCACGCGTCCACTGTGCGGTTCCCGAGCAACGAACGGGAACCCGTTTGACAACTCGATACCGTTACGGCGGCCATAGCGAAGGGGAAACGCCCGGTCCCATTCCGAACCCGGAAGCTAAGCCCTTCAGCGCCGATGGTACTGCACCCGCCAGGATGTGGGAGAGTAGGACGCCGCCGAACACCATTCCAGAAAGGCCCACCCCTAACCGGGTGGGCCTTTCTGCGTTCACCCACCACCCTGCCTCCACCACGATGCGCCAACCCCCGGTGAAGCCACCCCCATTCGATCACCGGTCCGCTGCTGTGCAGGCCGACGCGGGCACGGTCGGTGCGGACGGTTGCTTCGCCCCGGTTCTCGGTCACTGATGGCGGATCGAGCCGTTTGATCGGTGTCCGGTTGTGGGATGGCGTTCGGGCGACGTTCGCCGCGCAGGTCAGGCCGGTGAGCCGGGGTGTGCGGGCCGGACCATTGTCGGAGAGGTCGGGAGCGGTGCCTATGGGAGCTCGGTCGGTGTACCGGTCGGGCTTGGCTGCCGGTGTCAGCTGTTGTCGGCGATGAAGATCACGGCGCCGAGAGGCGGGATGCGGACGCTGGCCGAGAAGGGGCGTCCGTAATGGGGCACGGGATCAGCGGTGATCTGCCCGAGGTTGCCGACACCGGAGCCGCCATAGATCGCGGCGTCGGTGTTGAGGGCCTCGGTCCAGGTGCCGGCGCCGGGCAGCGCGAGGCGGTACTGCTCGTGCGGCACGCCGGCGAAGTTGACGACGACGACCGCGGTCGGCGCGCCCGGTGCTTTGCGGAGATAAGCGAGGGTGTTTCCCTGGGAGTCGTTCGAGTCGATCCATTCGAAACCCTCGGGCCTGTGGTCCAGCTTCCAGAGCGCCGGCTGTGCCCGGTACAGGGTGTTGAGGTCGCGTACGAGTCGCTGGACGCCGGCGTGCTTGGGGTCGTCGAGCTGTCCCCACCACAGGGAGTCCGCCTCCGACCATTCGCCCTGCTGCGCGAACTCGTCGCCCATGAAGATCAGCTGCTTGCCCGGGTGCGTCCACTGGTACGCGAACAGGGCTCGGACGTTCGCCGTCTTCTGCCAGTGGTCGCCGGGCATCCGGGCGTATAGAGAGCCCTTTCCGTGCACCACCTCGTCGTGCGAGAGCGGCAGGATGAACTGCTCGGAGTACGCGTACACCATCGAGAAGGTGATCTCTCCGTGGTGGTAGCTGCGGTGCACGGGCTGCTCCGCCATGTAGCGGAGCGTGTCGTTCATCCAGCCCATGTTCCACTTGAGGCCGAAGCCGAGACCGCCGTGGTCGGTCGGCGCGGTGACGCCGCCCCACGCCGTCGACTCCTCGGCGATCATCAGGACGCCTGGCGTGCGGCGGTAGGCCGTCGCGTTCGCCTCCTGGAGGAACGAGATGGCGTCGAGGTTCTCACGACCGCCGTACTGGTTGGGTCGCCACTGACCGTCCTTGCGGGAGTAGTCGAGGTAGAGCATCGAGGCGACGGCGTCGACGCGGAGGCCGTCGACGTGGAACTCCTCGAACCAGTAGGTGGCGTTGGCCACCAGGAAGTTGCGGACCTCGGCACGGCCGAAGTTGAAGATGTACGTGCCCCAGTCGGGGTGCTCGCCCCGCAGCGGGTCGGGGTCCTCGTAGAGCGATGTGCCGTCGAACCGGCCGAGGCTCCAGTCGTCCTTGGGGAAGTGGGCCGGCACCCAGTCGACGATGACGCCGATGCCGGCGTCGTGCAGGGCGTTGACGAGGTAGCGGAGGTCGTCCGGGTGGCCGAAGCGGGAGGTCGGCGCGTAGTACGACGAGACCTGGTAGCCCCATGAGCCGCCGAAGGGGTGCTCCGCGACCGGCATGAACTCCACGTGGGTGAACCCCGTCTGACGCACGTAGTCCGTCAGCTGGGTGGCGAGGTCGCGGTACGAGAGCCCCTGACGCCACGAGCCGAGGTGGACCTCGTAGATCGACAGGGGGCCGGTGTGCGGGTCGGTGCTCGCGCGATGGGCCAGCCACGCGTCGTCCGACCAGGTGAAGTGCGAGTCGACGACGACCGAGGCGGTGGCGGGCGGGACCTCGGTGCCGCGTGCCATCGGGTCGGCCTTCTGCCGCCAGGTGCCGTCGGCGCCGACGATCTCGAACTTGTAGCGCGCCCCCGCGGTGACGCCGGGCACGAACAGCTCCCAGACGCCGCTGTCGCCCAGCGAACGCATCGCGTGCTGCGCACCTTGCCAGTAGTTGAAGTCGCCGATGACGCGGACGGCGCGGGCGTTGGGCGCCCAGACGGCGAAGGACGTCCCGGTCACGTCGCCCAGAGGATCCGGGTAGCGCCGGACGGCCGCACCGAGGACCGTCCAGAGCTGCTCGTGACGGCCCTCCCGGATGAGGTGGAGGTCCACCTCGCCCAGGGTCGGCAGGTAGCGGTAGGGCTCGTCGACCAGGGTCGTGGTCTCGCCGTAGGTGACCGCGAGGCGGTAGGCGGGGACGGCGTCGGCGTCGAGAACGGCGACCCAGATCCCGTCCTGCTCGTGGCGAGCCTCCGTCTGCCCGCCGTCGGTCACCACGACGACGCTGTCCGCCAGGGGCCGCAGCGTGCGGATGGTCACGCCGTGCTCGCCGGGATGGGCGCCCAGCACGCCGTGGGGGTCGTAGTACAGGCCTGACGCGACCGCCCTCAGGGTGTCGGCGTCGACGGGGACCGGGGAGGGTGCGACCGAGGTCATTGCCCTAGCCAACCACCGGAGCGGCGTCCCTGCAGACGGGCGCACGGGACACGCGGACGGGGCGGGCGACCGACGAGCCCCTGTCCCTCAGCGGAGCAGCCGGTCCAGCCCGGCCAGGGGGATGTGCAGCCAGTCAGGACGGTTGCGCTGCTCGTAGACCGCCTCGTAGAGCGCCTTGTCCAGCTCGAGGGCCGTCAGGAGCAGCGCCGACGAGCCCTCGCCCGTGGCCAGGGAGGTTCCGGCCGTCGCGTCGTACCGGACCAGGAGGGCGTCGCGGGCGGCACCGGACCAGGCGTGGGCGGCCTCGTGGTGCAGACCGCCGACCGCCGCCGCGTAGTCGAAGGACCGCAGCATGCCTGCGACGTCCCGTACGGCGAGGTCCGGTCGGGTGCGCATGGCCAGCGGTGCCAACGGCTCACCCTCGAAATCGGTCACCACCCACCGGTCCGCGGATCGGAGAACCTGGCCCAGGTGCAGGTCACCGTGCACCCGCTGGCGCGGCGGTGCGTCCGGCAGAGCGCGGACGCGGGCAGCGACGCCGTGGACCGCGTCCCCGTACCCCTGAAGCGCGGGCACGGACTCCGCGGCCCAGGCGAACCGGTCCTCCAGCTGGCGGGCGACCTGCGCCGGACCCGCGGCGCCGTCGCCGTCGTCGGCGCCGCTCGGTTCCGCACCGAAACCCCGGACCAGGGCGGCGTGCATGCCGGCGATCAGGGTGCCGAGCTGGCCGGCGGCGTCGTCGAACGGTGCGCCGGCACCGGCGAGCTCGCAGGCGAGCTCGAAGCCGTCACGCGCCCCGGGGACGAACGCCGAGAGCGCGCCGAGGTAGCCCTCGACCAGCTGCCCGCCCGCGTCCGGCCAACGTCCCACGAGCCAGCCGAGCGGTGCCGGTACCCCGTCCCAGCCGACCTCGACGAGCCGGCGCGGTACGTCCACGTCCGGGTTCGGTCCGGCGGCGAGCGTGCGGAACACCTTGAGGATGCCGACCGCCGGTGCCTGCAGCTCCTCGCCGGCACGGCGGAGCACGACGGAGGTGTTCGACTGCTCGCCCGTGATCACGCGGGCGGTGGCCGGGTCCAGGTCGGTGGGCGCACGGCCGTCGGGGCCGTCGGCGGCGGCGAGCCAGGCGCCCAGGAACGCGGGGTGGCCGGTGCCGTCGAGCAGCAGCAGGTCGCCGATCCGGCCGACGGTGTCAGGGTCGACCGGCGCTGACGGGTCGGCCTGCGCCGTGGCGCTCGGGGCGAGCCGGTCGAGCACGAGCGGCACCTGGAGCAGCGTGTCGACCGAACCGAAGCGCACGCGGACCAGAGGGATGCGCACGGCCTCGTCGTCCAGCAGCAGCGTGGCCACCACGTCGAGCTGCGCCTCGGTCCCCTTGGCGGGGTACCAGCGGCGCGTCGGCAGCCAGGTCCGGACGAGCTCCGTCAGCGGCTCGAGGGGGAGGTCCGCCGACCCCGCCGTCGCGGTGAGCGTCACGGGGCGACCACCTCCAGCCAGTAGAAGTCGCGCGAGCCGAGCGTGAACGTGCAGGCGTCGTCCGGACCCACGGCGGGGAACGGAGCGCCGCCGAAGACGTCACGCAGCGCGGACCCTGCGGCACCCGGGAGCGTCACGCGGGCGGCGCGGGCCGTCGAGGCGAGGTTGGCCACGACGAGCACGGTCTGCGTCGGCGTCCGGCGCAGGAAGGTCAGGATCGAGTCGTTGTCGCACGGCACCACCGTGAAGTCGCCCATGCCGAGCGCCGGGTACCGGCGTCGGACGGCGAGCATGCCCTTGACCCAGTGCAGCAACGAGGTGGGCTGGGCCAGCTGCGCCTCGACGTTGACGTGGGCGTAGTGGTGCACCAGGGACTGGACCAGCGGCAGGTACAGCTTGCCGGGGTCGACGGTGGAGAAGCCCGCGTTGCGGTCCGGGGTCCACTGCATCGGGGTGCGGACGGAGTCGCGGTCCGCGAGCCAGATGTTGTCGCCCATCCCGATCTCGTCGCCGTAGTAGAGGCAGGGGCTGCCGGGCAGCGAGAGGAGCAGGGCGTGGGCGAGCTCGATCTCCTTCCGCGAGTTGTCCAGCAGCGGGGCCAGCCGACGCCGGATCCCGACGTTGGCGCGCATCCGGGAGTCCTGCGCGTACCAGCCGTACATGGAGGCGCGCTCCTCGGTGGACACCATCTCGAGCGTCAGCTCGTCGTGGTTGCGCAGGAAGGTGCTCCACTGGCCGCCGGCCGGGATCGGCGGCGTGTCCGCGAGGATGTCGACGATCGGCGTCGCCCGTTGGTCGCGCAGCGCGTAGAAGATGCGCGGCATCACCGGGAAGTGGAAGCACATGTGGCACTCCGGCTCCTCCGGGGTGCCGAAGTAGTCGACGACGTCCTCCGGCCACTGGTTCGCCTCGGCCAGCATGATGCGGCCGGGGAACTCCTCGTCGAGCATCCGCCGGACCCGGCGCAGGAAGGCGTGCGTGGCCGGCAGGTTCTCGCAGTTGGTGCCCTCCGCCTCGAACAGGTAGGGGACCGCGTCGAGCCGGAAGCCGTCGACGCCGAGGTTCAGCCAGAACCGGCCGACGTCGAGCATCGCCTCCGCGACGCGCGGGTTCTCGAAGTTGAGGTCGGGCTGGTGGCTGAAGAACCGGTGCCAGAAGTACTGCCGCCGGACGGGGTCGAACGTCCAGTTGGACGTCTCGGTGTCGACGAAGATGATGCGGGCATCGGGATAGCCCGCGTTGTCGTCGCGCCAGACGTAGAAGTCGCCGTAGGGCCCCTCGGGGTCGGCCCGCGACGCCTGGAACCACGGGTGCTGGTCGCTGGTGTGGTTCATGACGAGGTCGACGACGATCCGCATGCCGCGGGCGTGGGTCTGCTGCACCAGCTCGGTGAAGTCGGTGATCGAGCCGTACTGCGCGGCAACGGCCGTGTAGTCCGCCACGTCGTAGCCGCCGTCACGCAGGGGCGACGGGTAGAACGGCGGCAGCCACAGGCAGTCGATGCCGAGCCACTGCAGGTAGTCCAGGCGCTGGATCAGGCCCTGGATGTCGCCGGAGCCCTCGCCCCGCGAGTCGGAGAAGCACCGCAGCATCACCTCGTAGAACACCGCGGTGCGGTACCACTGGGAGTCCGGCGTCGGGGCGCCCGGCAGCGCCGCGGCGGGCACCTGGGGCTGGCGGCGCGCGGGCAGGCCGTGCAGCGCCAGCGCGGCGGTGGTCGGTGGCGGCTCGGTCACGGCACGTCCACGTGCACCACGTGGGCGCAGCTGACGGTCGGGTCGAGCCGGACGAACGCCTCCGGGCCCCACCAGAACGTGGCGTCGGTCAGCAGGTCGTGCGCTCGCACGGGGCCAAGGGCCGGCAGCCCGAGCGCCTCGAGGTCCAGCAGGACCATGCCTTCCCGTGGGTGGAACGGGTCGAGGTTCACGACGACCACCACGGTGTCCGCGACGCCGGTCGGCGAGTCCTCCGCCGCGACGTGGCGGGAGAAGCAGACCAGGGCGTCGTCCGTCGTCGGGTGCACCCGCACGTCACGCAGCTGCTGGAGAGCCGGGTGGGCGCGCCGCACCGCGTTCAGCCGGCCGATCAGCAGCGCGATGCCGTAGCGGTCCGCCTGCGACCAGTCGCGGGGGCGGAACTCGTACTTCTCGTTGTCGATCTGCTCCTCGACACCCGGACGCGGGATGTGCTCGACGAGCTCGTAGCCGGAGTAGATGCCCCACGTCGGCGAGCCCGTGGCGGCCAGCACCGCCCGGACGGCGAAGCCGCCCAGGCCGGTGGCCTGCAGGTACGGGGGGAGGATGTCATGCGTCGTCGGCCAGAAGCTGGGGCGCATCCACGCACCGTCCGGGCCGGCGACCGTGGCGATGTACTCCTCGAGCTCCTCCTTCGTGTTGCGCCAGGAGAAGTACGTGTACGACTGGTGGAAGCCGATCTTGGCCAGCGCGAGCATCATCGCCGGCCGGGTGAAGGCCTCTGCGAGGAAGAGGACGTCCGGGTGGTCACGCGCGACCTCCGCGAGCAGCCGCTCCCAGAACGCGAGCGGCTTGGTGTGCGGGTTGTCGACGCGGAACGCGGTCACACCGTGGGAGATCCACAGCTCCACGACGCGGTGGATCTCGGCGTAGATGCCCTCGGGGTCGTTGTCGAAGTTGAGCGGGTAGATGTCCTGGTACTTCTTGGGCGGGTTCTCGGCGTAGGCGATCGAGCCGTCGGCACGCGTGGTGAACCACTCCGGGTGCTCGCGGACCCAGGGGTGGTCCGGCGAGCACTGCAGGGCGAGGTCCAGGGCCACCTCGAGGCCGAGCCCGCGGGCGGACGCCACGAAGGCGTCGAAGTCGTCGAACGTCCCCAGGCTCGGCTCGATCGCGTCGTGACCACCGGCGGCCGAGCCGATCGCATAGGGGGAGCCCGGGTCGCCGGGCTCGGCGACGAGGGTGTTGTTGCGGCCCTTGCGGAACGTCGTGCCGATCGGGTGGATCGGCGTCAGGTAGACGACGTCGAAGCCCATCGACGCGATGCGCGGCAGCTGCTCGGCGGCGGTGCGCAGCGTGCCCGAGACCCAGCGCCCCGTGTCCGGGTCGACGTGCGCGCCGTGGGACCGCGGGAACAGCTCGTACCAGGAGCCCGCCAGGGCGAGCGGGCGGTGCACGACGAGCGGGTAGTCGGCCGACGGGGAGACGAGGTCGCGCAGCGGCGTACGGGCGAGCGCATCCCGGACGGCGTCGGACAGGGCGACGCCCAGGCGCTCGTCGGCCGGGCGCTCGCGGTCCCGCAGGGCCGCCGCGGCGTCCTGCAGCACCGCCGCGTCCTGCTCGGGCATCGCATCCGGCCCGGTGCGCCCGGCCGCGCGCGTCAGGACCCGCGCACCCTCGGTGAGCATCAGCTCGGCGTCGATGCCGGCCGGCACCTTGATCGCCGCGTCGTGGGCCCACGTGCCGTACGGGTCGGACCAGCCCTCGACCCGGAACGTCCAGGCGCCGGTGGCGTCGGGAACCACGCGGGCCTCGTACCGGTCGAGGCCCTTGAGCACCTCCGTCATGCGGACCCGCTGGTGCACCTCACCGTCCGGCCGGACCAGCACGGCGGTGGCGCCGAACGCGTCGTGGCCCTCGCGGAACACGGTCGCCTGGATCGGCACCGCCTCGCCCACCACGGCCTTCGCCGGGAACCGGCCCTCCTCCGCGACCGGCGCCACGTCGAGCACCGGGATGCGTCCGATGCGGACGGGCGGCTCGTCGGGCGGCGCCGGCCGGGCCGCGTCCACCGCGGAGTGCCGTGCGGGCGCGCCCGAGCCGGTCGCGCCGGAGGAAGTCGCACGGCGCGCCGGGGCGGCCGCAGGGGTCGGGGGAACCCCGGGCGCCACCGTGGGCTCGGGCTGCGGACGGGGGGACGGGGACGACGACGGTCGCACGGTCCGAACCTATCCGCCCGTGCCGCACGTGGGCATCCGCACGGGACGTCGCTGGACGCGTGTCCTGGTCAGGTGGGGATCCGGTGCTGCGCAGCGCCGGGGCCTGTCACGCGGCGCAGGCCGGTGGCGGTACCGCTCAGGCGCGGACGTAGACGCGCATGCTGAGCGGCTCGAGGACCACGCTCTCGCCACCGCCCGCGTGCAGACCGCCTGCGATCGCCGTCAGGCGCTCCTCGCGGGGGTGCTCCCACACCGAGTCCCACGCCAGCTGCCACCTCGCGACGTGGTCCGGCGGCAGCCGGACCGCCAGCTGGTCCAGGGCGCCGTTGACCACGACGAGGACGGAGTCGGACTCCGGTGCGGCCGTCGTGCGGACCATCTGGAACGTGCGGATGGACGCGTCGTGCCACCGGGCGTGGTCGAACGGCGCTCCGTCGGGGCCGAACCAGGCCAGGTCCGGTGCCTCGCCGTCGCCGGCCGGCTCACCCGTGTAGAAAGCGGTGGCCCGGAGCGCGGGGTGGGCGCGGCGCAGCGTCAGGAGGTGGCGGGCGGTCTCGAGCAGGTTGCGTCGCCAGGGCGGCAGCTTCCAGGACATCCACGACAGCTCGGAGTCCTGGCAGTAGGCGTTGTTGTTGCCGTGCTGGGTGCGGCCGAGCTCGTCGCCGGCCGTGATCATCGGCGTGCCGGCGGCGAGCACCAGCGTGCCGAGCAGGTTGCGGATCGAACGTCGCCGCAGGGGGAGCACGTCGGCACCGGGTGAGTCGGGCGGCACCGGCCCCTCGACGCCGTGGTTCCAGGACCGGTTGTCGTCGCTGCCGTCCCGGTTCTGCTCCCCGTTCGCGGCGTTGTGCTTGTGCTCGTAGGCGACGAGGTCCGCGAGCGTGAACCCGTCGTGCGCCGTGAGGAAGTTGACCGACGCGGTGGGCGTACGCGCCAGCGGCGGTGTGCCGTTGCCGAACAGGTCGACCGAGCCGGACAGGCGCGTGGCGACCTCGCGGACGCGATGGCCCGGCAGACCGTGCGCGGCACGGCCCGGGTCGGCCAGCCAGAAGGAGCGGACGGCGTTGCGGAACCGGTCGTTCCACTCGCCGAACGGTGGCGGGAACTGGCCCGTGCGCCAGCCGCCGGGCCCGATGTCCCACGGCTCGGCGATCCGCTTCAGCGCGTGCAGCGACGGGTCGGTCGAGGCGGCGACGAGCAGCGGGTGGTCCGGGGTGAAACCCTGCGTCCCGCGCCCCAGCGTGACGGCGAGGTCGAACCGGAAGCCGTCCACCCCCACCACGTCGGCCCAGTACCGCAGCGAGTCCATCGTCAGGGCGACCACCTCGGGCCGCCGGAAGTCCAGGGTGTTGCCGCAGCCGGTGACGTCGACGATCCCCGCCGGGGTGTTGCCGTCGTGGGCGTAGTAGACGGCGTTGTCCAGGCCGCGCCAGGACAGGTGCTGGCCGTCGGCCCCGCCTTCGCAGGTGTGGTTGTAGACGACGTCCAGCAGCACCTCGAGCCCCGCCTCGTGCAGGGCGTGCACGGCGGTCCGCAGCTCGGCGAGGACCGCCGCCGGTCCCAGGCGCCGGGCCAGCTCGGTGGCGTACGGGGCGTGCGGGGCGAAGAACCCGAGGGTGTTGTAGCCCCAGTAGTTGGTCAGGCCGCGTCGGACGAGGTGCGGCTCCGAGGCGTGCGCGTGCACCGGGAGCAGCTCGACCGCGGTCACCCCGAGCCGCACCAGGTGCTCGACGACCGTCGGGTGCGCCAGCCCCGCGTAGGTCCCGCGCAGCTCGGGCGGCACGTGCTCGGCCAGCGCGGTGAGGCCCTTGACGTGCGCCTCGTACACGACCGTGTCCCGCCAGGGCGTCCAGGGTCGGTTGGCGGCCGGGTCCGGGCCGGCGAGGTCGCGGGTGTCCACGACGACGCCATGAGGGACGTGCGCGGCGGAGTCACGGGCGTCCGCTGCGCCCTGCGGGTCCCCACGGAGCTGGTCGTCGACGACGTGGCCGTAGGTGGCCGGGCCGTAGCCGAGCGCGCCGACGAGACCGCGCGCGTAGGGGTCCACCAGCAGCTTCGCCGGGTTGTAGCGGAGGCCGTAGGAGGGCTCCCACGGCCCGTGGGCACGGAAGCCGTACCGCTGACCGGGCTGCACGCCGGGGACGTGGGCGCTGAAGACGCCCAGCGAGGGACCGTCGAGCCGGACGCGGCGCTCCGTGCCCTCGTCGAGCAGGCACAGGTCGATCGCATCGGCGTGCGGGGCCAGCACGGCGACCTCGATGCCGTCGTCGACGACGTGCACCCCGAGGCGTGGCGGTCGTCGGGACGGGGAGCTCACGCGACCCATTGTCACCGCCTGCCGGCGGGAGCCCGCACACGCCTCGCCTGGGACCGTCGGTCCTTGCGGCAGGCGACGAGCAGCGGACGCGTCGGGACCGCGCCGGTGACGCCGGGTAACGTTCCGCGCGTGAGGATCCTCGTCGCCGTGAAGCACGTGCCGGACATCCAGTCCGAGCGTTCCCTCGGACCCGATGGCCGGATGGTCCGCGACGGCGGTGACGGGACGCTGAACGAGCTGGACGAGAACGCCGTCGAGGCCGCGCTCACCCTGGTCGAGGAGGCGGAGGACGGCGAGGTGGTCGTGCTGACCGTCGGTCCGGACGACGCCGTCGACGCGGTGCGCCGAGCGCTGCAGATGGGAGCCGACGAGGCCGTCCACGTCGTCGACGACGCGATCGCCGGCTCGGACGCCGTCAGCACGGCCCGCGTGCTGGCGGCCGCGGTGCGCCGGCTGTCCGAGGAGCAGCCGGTGGACCTGGTGCTCACCGGCATGGCAGCCCTCGACGGCCTGACGTCCTTGGTGCCGACCGTGCTGGCCGACCTGCTGGAGCTGCCGGCGCTGACCTTGGCGACCGAGGTGATGGTGGACGAGACGGCGGGCACGGTGACCGTCCGCCGCGAGCTGGACCACGCCGTCGAGCTGCTGCGCGCACCGCTGCCGGCCGTCGTCTCGGTGACCGACAGCGCCAACGAGCCGCGGTACCCCGGCTTCAAGGGGATCATGGCGGCCCGCAAGAAGGCCGTGACCACGTGGACGCTGGCCGATCTCGGTCTCGAGCCCGACCAGGTCGGTGCGGCAGGGGCGCGCACCGCCGTGGTCGCGGCCGCCGAGCGGCCCGCCCGAGAGGACCGCGTCCTGGTGACCGACGGGGGCGACGCCGGTGTGCGCCTGGCGGCCTACCTCGTCGAGAACAAGCTCGTCTGACCCCGGACCCGAGGACCTGCGATGACTTCCCCCGTGCTCGTGCTGCTCGACCACGCCGCCGACGGCGCGCTCCGACCCTCGGCGGCGGAGCTGGTGACGCTCGCCCGCCCGCTGGCCGGTGACGGCGGTGTGCTCGGCGCCTGGGTGGGTGACGGACCGGGCCCGGACGCGCTGGCCGTCCTCGCGGCCCACGGTGTCGCGGCGGTGCACGCGGTGCGCCCGGACGCCGATCCCGCGCTCAGTGCCGTCACCGCCGAGGCGGTGACGGCCGTGCTGGGCGCGACCGGGGCGGGACTGGTGCTGATCCCCTCGACGTTCGAGGGCAAGGAGGTCGCCGCCCACCTGGCCGCGTCGACCGGCGCCGGCGTGGTGACGGACGCGGACGGGGTGCAGCTGCAGGACGGCGTGCCGGTGGCGAGCAAGACCGTGCTCGCGGGGACCTGGACCACCCGGTGCTCCGTGGTCGGCGCGCCCGCCGTGGTGACGGTGAAGGCCAACGCCGTTCCCGCCGAGCCGGTCGCGGCACCGAGGGAGCCCGTCGTCGTCGAGCACGAGCTGACGGTGAGCCCCGCGGCACGGCGCGTCGAGCTGGTGGAGCGCACCGAGCGCGCAGCGTCCGACCGGCCCGACCTCTCCGGTGCGCAGGTGGTCGTGGTCGGCGGGCGCGGGACGGAGGGCGACTTCGGACCCATCGAGGAGCTTGCGGACCTGCTCGGTGCGGCGGTCGGCGCCACCCGGGTGGCGACGGACGAGGGCTGGATCGCCAAGGAGGCGCAGATCGGGCAGACCGGCGTCACCGTGACGCCGAGGCTCTACATCGGCGCCGGGGTGTCCGGTGCGGTGCACCACCGCGGCGGCATGCAGGCCGCCGGCACGATCGTCGCGGTGAACTCCGACCCGGACGCGCCGATCTTCGAGATCGCCGACTTCGGCGTCGTCGGAGACCTGTTCACCGTGCTTCCGCAGGCGACCGCGGAGCTTCGTCGGCTGCTCGGCTGACCGTCGGCCGTCGAGGTAGGACGGCCGACGAGCGCCGGAGTCGCGGCGGGCGGGTCAGGACAGGTCGCGCAGCCAGCGCAGAGTCGCCTCGCCCTGGGCGGCCTGGAACGGCCGGAGGTTCGGCACGCCGGCCGGCGCGGGCTGCAGCGACCCCCACACGAGGTACCCGGCCAGACCGGCCAGCCCGGCGCGCAGGTCGTCGCGGCTGACACCGTCCGACACCGCCCGCGACGCGAAGATGCTGGCCGGGTCGCCACCGCCTTGCAGCTCGACGGACGGCAGCATGAACGCCAGGTCCAGCCATGGGGCCCCGACGCTGGCGTGGGGCCAGTCGATCAGCCACACGCGGTGGTGGTCGTCGATCATCACGTTGTCCGCGCGAAGGTCGCCGTGCACCAGCCCGTCACCGGCGAGGACGCCCGGCGTGTCCTGCTCCCAGCGCACCAGGTCGTCGAGGTGCTCCAGCGCCCACAGCGCGACGGGTCCCTGTCCGGCGAGGGTCGCACGGTCCGCGGCCGGGCCGTGGAACAGGCGACGCCAGCCGGTCAGGTCCTCCGCCAGCAGGTCGTCGGTACGGGGCAGGCCGTGGCCCGGCAGCGGCTCCGCGTCCGCGAGCGCGTCGACGGCGTCCAGGACGGAGGCGAGGTCGCTCGGCCGCCACGGCATCTCGGGGGAGCGACCGTGCACGGACTCGAAGCCGAGCAGCAGCCAGCCGTCCTCCTCGCCGGACCACAGCAGCCGGGGCGCGGGCACGTCCGGGGGCAGCGCCGCGGCCACGACGATCTCGCGGCGCGCCAGCTCGACGGAGGAGGGGTTGATCTCCGCGGAGACGGCCTTGACGAAGACGTCGCCACCGTCCGCCAGCTCCAGCACCGCGACGAAGCCGGGGGAGAAGCCCTCCGTCGCCGTGATCTCCGCCGTCACCTGCGAGCCGGCGAGGGTGCTGATCGCGCGGCGCACGCGGGTCGGCAGGTCGCGCCAGTCGAGCCGCTGGCCGCTGAAGGCAAGCGGCAGGGCGATGGCGTCGTCGGCACCCACGGAGGTCATACTGCCAGCCCGTCCTGTCCCGGTGGCGGTTCGTCCATCCACCGGTTCGTAGACTCGCACGGTGAGCGTCTATCTCGACCACGCGGCCACCACGCCGATGCTCCCGGCCGCCGTCGAGACCCTCACCCGCGAGCTGGCCCGCACGGGCAACCCGTCCTCCCTGCACGCGTCCGGCCGTGCCGCCCGGCGCACGGTCGAGGAGGGCCGTGAGCGGCTCGCAGCCGCGCTGGGCGCCCGGCCCAGCGAGGTCGTCCTCACCTCCGGGGGGACGGAGGCCGACAACCTCGCGGTGAAAGGCCTGTTCTGGGCGCGGCGCACCGCCGACCCGGACCGACGCCGGCTGCTGGTGTCCAGCGTCGAGCACCACGCGGTGCTGGACCCGGCGTTCTGGATGGCGGAGCACGCGGGCGCCGAGGTGGTGCTGCTGCCGGTCGACGGGGACGGCGTGGTGGACACGGCGGCGCTCGCGGCCGAGCTGGCCGAGCACGGCTCCCGGACGGCTCTCGTGTCGGTGATGTGGGCCAACAACGAGGTCGGTGCGCTGCAGCCGGTCGACGAGGTGGTGGCGCTGGCACACCGCTACGGCGTTCCCGTGCACGCCGACGCCGTGCAGGCCGTGGGTCAGGTGCCCGTCGACTTCGCCGGCTCGGGGCTCGACGCGATGACGGTCACCGGGCACAAGCTGGGTGGGCCGGGCGGCATCGGTGCGCTGCTCGCCCGGCGCGGCCTCGACCTGACGCCGGTGCTGCATGGCGGTGGCCAGGAGCGGGGCGTGCGGTCGGGCACGCTGCACGCTGCACTGGTGGCTTCGTTCGCGGTCGCGGCGCAGGAGGCCGTCGCGACGATGCCGGAGCTCGCGGTCCGCGTCGGCGCTCTGCGCGACCGCTTGGTCGCCGGGGTGCTCGAGCGTGTGGAGCGGGCGCGGCTGCGGGGACCGGCGGAGGCGCCGCGACGGCTGCCCGCGAACGCCCACTTCACCTTCGACGGGTGCGAGGGCGACTCGCTGCTGTACCTGCTGGACTCGGCGGGGATCGAGGCGTCCACGGGGTCCGCGTGCCAGGCCGGCATCCCGCAGCCGAGCCACGTGCTGCTGGCGATGGGGCTGGGCGAGGACGACGCCCGCGGCGCGCTGCGGTTCAGCCTGGGCCACACGAGCACGGAGGGGGACGTCGACGCCGTGCTCGAGGCGCTGCCGGCCGCGGTGGACCGTGCGCGGGCGGCCGGCCGAGCGCTGCGTGCGGCGGTGCCGGCCTGATGCGGGTGCTCGCGGCGCTCTCCGGCGGTGTCGACTCGGCGGTGGCTGCCGCGCGCGCGGTCGATGCGGGTCACGAGGTGGTCGGGGTGCACATGGCCCTGTCCCGCAACCGCGACCAGCTGCGCACCGGGTCACGTGGCTGCTGCTCGATCGAGGACGCCGGCGACGCCCGTCGTGCGGCGGACGTGCTGGGCATCCCGTTCTACGTGTGGGACCTGTCGGCGCAGTTCGAGCAGACGGTGGTCGCCGACTTCCTGTCCGAGTACCAGGCGGGCCGCACCCCGAACCCGTGCGTGCGGTGCAACGAGCACGTCAAGTTCTCGGCGCTGCTGGACAAGGGCGTGGCGCTCGGGTTCGACGCGGTGTGCACGGGGCACTACGCGCGTGTCGTCGAGGGTCCCGGCGGGTCCCGCGAGCTGCACCGGGCGACGGACGGGGCCAAGGACCAGTCGTACGTGCTGGCGGTGCTGGGGCCGGAGCGGCTCGCACGTGCGCTGTTCCCGCTCGGGGACGTCGTCTCCAAGGAGCAGACGCGTGCCGAGGCGGCGCAGCGGGGCCTGTCCGTCTCGGCGAAGCCCGACTCGTACGACATCTGCTTCGTGGCCGACGGCGACACCCAGGGGTTCCTGCGGGACCGGCTCGGTTCGCGACCGGGCGAGGTGGTCGACGCCGACGGCACGGTGGTCGGCGCGCACGACGGGGCGTACGCCTACACGGTGGGGCAGCGGCGCGGGCTGCACCTGGGACGGCCGGCGGCGGACGGTCGACCGCGGTACGTGCTCGCGGTCGAGCCGGTGCAGAATCGGGTGGTGGTCGGGCCGGCCGAGGCGCTCGCCGTGACCGCGGTGCGGGCGGACCGTGCCGTGTGGTTCGGCGACGCGCCGGCCGCCGGGACCGCGTGCGAGGTGCAGGTGCGGGCGCACGGCGCGGCGGTGGGCGCCCGGGTGATCCGGGCGGACGACCGGGTCGAGGTGGCGCTGGACACGGATGCCGCGCTGCGCGGCGTGGCGCCGGGGCAGTCGCTGGTGCTCTACGCGGGGAGCCGGGTGCTGGGACAGGCGACGGTCACAGGAACCACCGGGCCGGTGTCGGCCCCGACCGGCCGGGAGCCCGCGGTGCGCGCATGACGGCGGTGACCGGTCCCGGCCCGTGGCCAGGGGTTGATGCGCTCGAGGCGCAGAACGTCGTGCTCGGCGAGCTCGGTTCGCCACCCGAGGGTGTCACCGGGATGCCGTTCGCGGTGGTGCTGACCCAGCGCGGGCCGTGGTCCGACCTGCTCGGACGGGCCGTCGGGATGCTCGTCGACCTGCCGGTCGAGCTGGGCCCGCACGGCTGGCGGCTGACCGGTCGGCCCGGCGGTGACCTGGTGCGGAGCCGCTCCTACCTGCGCGACGACGTCGACGCCCTCGCGGTGGCGGCGCACGGCTGGTCCGGCCCGCTCGTGGTCCCCGTGTGCGGACCCGTGACGACGGCCGCCTCCGTGGACCTCTCCCGCGGCGAGCGCGTGCTGAGCGACCCCGGCGCCTCCCGGGACGTGGCGGAGTCGCTGGCCGCAGGCGTCGTGGACCACCTGGCGTCGCTGCGCCGTGCGGTCCCGGGCGCGCGCCCGACGCTGCTGCTCCACGAGCCCGCGCTCGCGGCTGCGATCGAGGCTCGGGTGCCCACGTTCTCCGGTCGGGCCACCTTGCGTGCCGTGCCGGTGCAGGTGGCCGGTGAGCGCATCGCCGCGGTGGCGGCTGCCGCGCGTGCGGCCGGGGCCGGGGACGTGGTGGTGCACACCGGGAGCTCCCTGGTGGGGTTGCCCGCAGCTATTGCGGCCGGGGCCGACGGCGTGGCGGTGGAGATCAAGGACCTGCCGGCTGCGGGTTGGGAGCAGCTCGCGGGTGCGGTGGAGGCCGGGACGGCGCTGTGGGCCCAGCTGGCCCCGGCACCCCGCGCGTCGGGAGGGGCGGCGGACCTTGCGGCGCACGCGCAGCAGCTGCTGCAGCCGTGGTCGCGCATCGGGCTGGCCACCGCGCAGCTCGAGGGGGTGGTGCTGCTGGCCGCTGTCGCCGACGGTGCCCCGTCCGCGCGCAGCGGGCTCGCGGAGGCGGTGCAGGCCGCGCAGCGGGTCGCCGACCGCGCCGCCGGGTAGGCGCGCGGCCGGTGGCTGGCGCGCCGGAGCTTCGGTGCACGGTCGGCGGCTGTCGGTGGTGCGGACCATGATGTGCTGCGTGAGCGAGGCGAACCAGACCGGGTCCGACGACGCGGCGCAGGGCGGTGACCAGGGCGTCGGCCCGCAGCAGGAGCGGGAGGTGCCGGCCGAGGTCCGGCGCCGGTGGACCGAGCTCGCCGAGCGGGTGCGGTCCGACCAGTTCGCCTACTACGTGCTCGACTCGCCGCCGTCGTCGGACGCCGAGTACGACGAGCGCCTGCGGGGGTTGGCCGCGCTCGAGGACCAGTTCCCGGGCCTGCGCACCCCCGGCTCGCCGACGCAGCAGGTGGGCGGGACGTTCTCGACCGAGTTCGCCGCCGTGCAGCACGCCGAGCGGATGCTCTCGCTGGACAACGTCTTCTCCCGCGAGGAGCTGACCGCCTGGGCCGACCGCGCGCAGCGCGACGTACCGGCCGGGGTGCCGCTGCACTGGCTGTGCGAGCTGAAGATCGACGGGCTCGCGATCGCGCTGCTGTACGAGCGCGGCCGGCTGGTCCGCGCCGCCACCCGGGGCGACGGGCGCACCGGAGAGGACGTCACCCTCAACGTGCGGACCATCCCGACGATCCCGCCGGTGCTGGCCGGGCCGCCGGAGTCGCACCCGGAGCGCATCGAGATCCGCGGTGAGGTGTTCCTGCCGGTCGAGGCCTTCGAGCAGCTCAACGCCGCGCAGGTCGAGGCGGGACGGCCACCCTTCGCCAACCCCCGCAACGCCGCCGCGGGGTCGTTGCGGCAGAAGGACCCCCGCGTCACCGCGTCGCGGCCGCTGCGGATGTACGCCCACGGGTTCGGTGCGCTGCGCTGGGGTCCCGGCGGAGGGGTCGGCGTCGACCGGCAGTCGCAGGTGTACGACCTGCTGGCCGGGTGGGGCGTGCCGGTGTCGTCCCACAGCCGCGTGGTCGGCTCGCTCGACGACGTGTGGGCGATGGTCGAGCACTACGGCGAGCACCGGCACGACGTGGAGCACCAGATCGACGGGATCGTCGTCAAGGTCGACGAGATCGCGCTGCAGCGTCAGCTCGGGAGCACCAGCCGGGCTCCGCGCTGGGCGATCGCCTACAAGTACCCGCCTGAAGAGGTGAACACCCGGCTGCTCGCCATCGAGGTCGGCATCGGCCGCACCGGCCGGGCGACACCGTTCGCGGTCATGGAACCGGTGCTCGTGTCCGGCAGCACCGTCCGGCAGGCGACCCTGCACAACCAGGACGTGGTGCGTGCCAAGGGCGTGCGGATCGGCGACATGGTGGTGCTCCGCAAGGCGGGGGACGTGATCCCGGAGATCGTCGGCCCTGCACCCGCGGCCCCGGACGACTCCGTGCCCCGCGTGGAGTGGCACATGCCCGCCGACTGCCCGGAGTGCGGCACCCCTCTGCGCCCGATGCGGGAGGGCGACGTCGACCTGCGCTGCCCGAACGCCCGGTCGTGCCCGGCCCAGGTGCGTGGCCGTCTCGAGCACATCGGGTCCCGCGGCAGCCTCGACATCGAGGCCCTTGGAGAGGTGACGGCCGCCGCGCTGACGCAGCCCGAGGTGCCGAGCACCCCGCCGGTCCCCACCGAGGCGTACCTGTTCGACCTGGTCGGCTACCCCGCCGACGCCCCCGCCGAGACGGTGGAGCGTGTCCGGGCCGCCAGCATGGAGCTGCTCGCCCAGGTCGAGGTGGTGGTCCGCGATCCCGAGACCGGGTTGCCGCGCGAGGACCCCGACGGGGCGGTGCGGCGGCGCGCACCCTTCCGGCGGCAGGCGAAGCACACGCCGGCAGCTCGCCGAGCGGCGGCAGCCGACGGCCGCAGGCTTCCGGAGTGGGAGCCGTCCGAGCAGGCTCGCAAGCTGCTCGACGAGCTGGACGCCGCCAAGACGAAGGAGCTGTGGCGGGTCCTCGTCGGGCTCAGCATCCGCAACGTCGGTCCGATCGCGGCGCGCGCGCTCGCGTCCGAGCTCGGCTCGATGGCGGCGCTGCGCGAGCTGCTGGACGACCGGGAGGCGGCGCTGGTCCGGCTGTCCGGCATCGAGGGCATCGGACCCACGATCGCGGAGTCGATCGTCGACTGGTTCACGGGCCCCGAGTCGGGCTGGCACCGCGAGATCGTCGACCGGTGGGCGGCCGCCGGGGTCCGCATGCAGGACGCGCGTGACGAGTCGACGCCGCGCACCCTCGAAGGCCTGACCGTCGTCGTCACCGGCTCGCTCGAGGGCTTCAGCCGCGAGGAGGCGAAGGAGGCGATCCTCACCCGCGGGGGCAAGGCGGCCGGCTCGGTCTCGAAGAGCACCGACTTCGTCGTCGTGGGGGAGAACGCCGGCTCCAAGGAGGCGAAGGCTCGCGAGCTCGGCCTGCGGATCCTGGACGAGGCCGGGTTCGTGGCGCTGCTCCGGCAGGGTCCGGACGGGGTGCCGGCATGACGGCGGAGGTCACCAGGCTCCCCGTCGCGGTGCGCGTGGCCCGTGGCGAGGACGAGCAGGCGGCGGGGGAGCTGACGGCGCAGGCCTACCAGGCAGACGGCCTGCTGCTCGCCGCGGACCCCTACGAGGAGGAGCTGCGGGACGCGCACCGGCGAGCGCGCGAGGCGACGTTGCTGGTCGCGGCCGTGCCGACCGGTGACGGGCGCGACGCGGTGGTCGGCTCGCTGACGCTCGCGCCGTACGGCTCGTCCTACGCCGAGGTGGCCGAGCCGGACGAGGTGGAGCTGCGGATGCTCGCCGTCGCGCCGGAGGCCCGCCGGCGTGGCGTCGCCGAGGAGCTGCTGCAGGCGGCTCTCCGCGAGGCCGTGGCCGGGGGCGCGCGCCGCGTGGTGCTCTCCACGCTCGACGTGATGACGGCGGCCCAGCGGCTGTACTCCCGGCTCGGTTTCGAGCCACGGTCGGACCGGGACTGGCACCACGGTGACGTCCACCTACGCGTCCACGTGTGGACCGCGCCCGCGGCGCCGGGCGTGCTGGTGGAGGTCGCCACCTGGACGCCGGCGCAGGAGGTGGACGTCGACGGCTGGCGCGTCGGGCTGTCGGGCGGGCTGACCCGCCGTGCCAACAGCGTCGTGGCCCTGGGCGAGCCAGCCGACCTGGTCGCGGCGCTGGAGAGGGTCGAGATGCTGTACGCGGACCAGGGGTTGCCGTCGGTGTTCCGCATCGGGCACGAGACCCGACCGAGCGGCCTGGACGCGGTGCTCGAGGCGCGGGGCTACGGGGTCGTCACGCGAACCGACGTCCTGGTGCGCGGCCTCGACGTGCAGCCGGGGCCCGGCGCCTCACCGAGGCAGGTGGCGGGTCTGCACCTGTCCGACGAGCCGGACGACGACTGGTTCGAGGACTGGCTGGCCGGCAAGTCGTCGAGCGGGTCCTCGGCTGCCGGGCTGCGGGGTACCGGCCGCGCGCTGCTGACAGGCGCACCGGCGCGGTACCTCTCGGTGCACGACGGCGGTCGGCTGGTCGGCCGGGTGCGCGTGGCGTTCGCCGAGGGATGGGCAGGCGTGTCGTGCCTCGCGGTCGACCCGTCGCAGCGGCGGCGTGGTCTCGGCCGGGCGCTCACCCTCGCCGCGCTCGACGAGGCCCGGCAAGCCGGTGCGCGCCGCGCGTTCCTGCAGGTGGAAGCGGCCAACTCCGGTGCCGCCCGACTCTACGCAGGTCTGGGGTTCCGGCCGGCGCAGCGGTACGCGTACCGCGAGCGCCCGCTGCACTGAGCCGCTTGCCGCGGATACTGGAGCGGTGATCTCGACCTCTGCCGCCGAGCGGCTGCACCGGGCGGGCCTCGTCTGGCACCCTCAGGCTGGGGACCGGTTCGCGCTCCGCTCGGCCCAGCTGTCCGGTGAGGTGTACACCATCAGCGACATGGTGGTGGAGGCGCACCCGTACCCGAGCGGGACGGTGCTGGGCTTCAACGGCACCACCGAGTGGGCGCTGGACTCCGTCGAGCAGGACGACGCCCTGTGGCTGCCTCGCGAGGACCAGCTGCGCGAGCTGCTCGGCGGCACGTTCCGCAGCCTGGCGCGCACGTTCGACGGTCGTTTCGAGGTGCTCGTCGAGCTCGCCGGCCGGCCCGAGCAGGTGTTCGGGGCGGACTCGGCCGCAGACGCCTACGCGGAGGCGCTGCTCGAGCTGCTCGCCGTCGCCCTCGAACGCGGCTGACCAGCGTCCGGGGTGGCCGGCGGGACGTGCCGGACGGCCGGGCCGGCGGTCGTCCGGTCGGGCCCCGGGGCCCGAGGGGCCGTGCGAGGGCGCCACTAGACTCCACCGCATGTCCACCCTCTCTCGCGACGAGGTCGCGCGCGTGGCGGCCCTGGCGCGGATCGACCTGACGTCCGTCGAGCTGGACCGCCTCGCCGGCGAGCTCGACGTCATCGTCCAGTCGGTCGCCCGGGTCGCCGAGATCGCCACCCCGGACGTCCCGGCCACCAGCCACCCGCTGCCGCTCACCAACGTGTTCCGCGCCGACGAGCCGGTGCCGCCCCTCGACCGCGACGAGGTGCTGGCCGGCGCACCGGCCGCCCAGGAGGGCAAGTTCGCCGTCCCGCAGATCCTGGGGGAGGACGCGTGAGCACCGACCTGACGCGGCTGACCGCCGCCGAGCTGTCCGAGCGCCTGGCCACCCGCGAGGTCAGTGCCGTCGAGGCGACCACCGCGCACCTGGACCGGATCACCGCGGTGGACGGCCCCGTCCACGCGTTCCTGCACGTCAGCGCCGACCAGGCGCTCGCGACGGCGGCGGACGTCGACGCCCGGCGGTCGGCCGGCGCGCCGGTGCACCCGCTCGCCGGGGTGCCGATCGCCGTCAAGGACGTCGTCGTCACCCGCGGCCTGCCCACCACCGCTGGGTCCGCCATCCTGCGCGACTGGCTGCCGCCGTACGACGCGACGCTGGTGCAGAAGATCAAGTCCGCCGGTCTGCCGATCCTGGGCAAGACCAACATGGACGAGTTCGCGATGGGCTCCTCCACCGAGCACTCGGCGTACGGCAACACGCACAACCCGTGGGACCTCGACCGGATCCCGGGCGGCTCGGGCGGCGGCTCGGCCGCGGCCGTCGCCGCCTACGAGGCGCCGCTGGCGATCGGCACCGACACCGGAGGCTCGATCCGTCAGCCGGCGGCCGTCACCGGCACGGTCGGCGTGAAGCCGACCTACGGCAGCGTGTCCCGCTACGGTCTGATCGCCCTGGCGTCGAGCCTGGACCAGGCCGGCCCGGTCACGCGCACGGTGCTCGACGCGGCACTGCTGCACCAGCTGATCGCCGGCCACGACCCGCTCGACTCCACGTCCCTGCCCGACGAGGTGCCGGACTACGTGGCCGCGGCCCGTGCCGGCGCTTCCGGCGACCTGCGCGGCGTGCGGGTCGGCGTGATCCGTGAGCTGCAGGGCGACGGCTACCAGCCGGGCGTGCTGGCCCGCTTCACCGAGTCGCTGGACCTGCTGCGCGAGGCGGGTGCGGAGATCGTCGAGGTCTCCTGCCCGCACTTCCAGTACGCGCTCGCGGCGTACTACCTGATCCTCCCCGCGGAGGCATCGAGCAACCTCGCGAAGTTCGACGGCATGCGGTTCGGCCTGCGGGTCGAGCCCGACCACGGTCCCGCGACCGCCGAGCGCGTGATGGCGGCGACGCGAGGTGCCGGGTTCGGCGACGAGGTCAAGCGCCGGATCATCCTGGGCACCTACGCCCTGTCGGCCGGCTACTACGACGCGTACTACGGCTCGGCGCAGAAGGTCCGCACGCTGATCCAGCGGGACTTCACCGCGGCCTTCGAGCAGGCGGACGTGCTGGTGTCCCCGACGGCACCGACCACCGCGTTCCGCCTCGGCGAGAAGCTGGACGACCCGTTGGCGATGTACCTCAACGACGTGGCGACCATCCCGGCGAACCTCGCCGGCGTCCCGGGCATGTCGCTGCCGTCGGGACTGTCCGACGACGGCCTGCCCGTCGGCTTCCAGGTGCTGGCGCCGGCCCGTGAGGACGCGCGGCTGTACCGGGTGGGGGGCGCCCTCGAGGCGTTGCTGGAGCAGAGCTGGGAGGGGCCGCTGCTCTCGCGCGCGCCCGAGCTGGAGGTGGCACGGTGACGACGAGCGTGGACCTGGTCGACTACGACGAGGCGGTGTCCCGGTACGACCCGGTGTTCGGCATCGAGGTGCACGTCGAGCTCGGCACCCGCACCAAGATGTTCGACGGCGCCGAGCAGTCGTTCGGTGCCGAGCCGAACACCCAGATCACGCCGGTGAGCCTGGGGCTGCCCGGTGCGCTGCCGGCGGTGAACGGGACGGCGGTCGAGTACGCGATCCGCATCGGCCTGGCGCTGAACTGCTCGATCGCGGCCAGCTGCCGCTTCGCGCGGAAGAACTACTTCTACCCGGACGTGCCGAAGAACTTCCAGACGTCGCAGTACGACGAGCCGATCGCGTACGACGGCTGGGTGGACGTCGACCTGGAGGACGGCACCACCTTCCGCGTGCAGATCGAGCGCGCGCACATGGAGGAGGACGCCGGCAAGAACACCCACGTCGGCGGTGAGGGCGGCCGCATCCACGGTGCGACGTACTCGCTCGTGGACTACAACCGGGCCGGCGTGCCGCTCGTGGAGATCGTCACCCGCCCGATCGAGGGGGCCGGGGCCCGCGCCCCGGAGGTCGCCCGTGCCTACGTCCAGACGCTGCGGGACCTGTTCCGCACGCTCGGGGTGTCCGAGGCACGGATGGAGCGCGGCAACGTGCGCGCCGACGTCAACCTCTCGCTGCGCACCAGCCCGCAGGCGCCGCTCGGGACCCGGACGGAGACGAAGAACGTCAACTCGTTCCGTGCTGTCGAGCGTGCCGTGCGGTACGAGGTCACCCGGCAGGCGGCCGTGCTCGACGCCGGCGAGACCGTGGTCCAGGAGACCCGGCACTGGCACGAGGACACCGGCATCACGACGCCGGGCCGCGTGAAGTCCGACGCGGAGGACTACCGGTACTTCCCGGAGCCGGACCTCGTGCCGATCGCACCCGACCCGGCGTGGGTCGAGGAGATCCGCGCCGCGCTTCCGGAGCTACCGGCGGCTCGCCGTCGCCGGCTGCAGGGGGAGTGGGGCTACGCCGACGCCGAGATGCGCGACGTGGTCAACGCCGGTGCCGTCGAGCTGATCGAGGCGACGGTCGCCGCGGGGGCGTCGCCGGCGGCGGCGCGCAAGTGGTGGATGGGCGAGCTCGCTCGTACCGCCAAGCAGCAGGAGATCGAGCTGGCGGACCTGCCGATCACCCCGGCGCAGATCGGCGCCCTGCAGCAGCTGGTGGACGCCGGGCGGATCAACGACAAGCTGGCCCGCCAGGTGCTCGAGGGCGTGCTGGCCGGCGAGGGCGAGCCGGAGCAGGTGCTCGTCGCCCGCGGCCTGGAGGTCGTGTCCGACGACGGGCCGCTGCTCGCCGCGATCGACGACGCCCTGGCGGCTCAGCCGGACGTGGCGGAGAAGATCCGCGGCGGCAACGTCGGTCCGGTGGGCGCGATCATCGGTGCGGTGATGAAGGCGACGCGCGGGCAGGCCGACGCCGCGCGGGTGCGCGAGCTGGTGCTGGAGCGGGTGCAGGGCTGACCGGTGCCGATGTGCGACCGGCCGGTCGAAACGGCCGGTCGCACGTCGGCAACATCCGGGTCACATGCCGTCCCTACGATCCGATCCGGCAGGACGCGGCGACGAGAGGCGTGCGGGCGATGAAGGCACCGACCTTGCAGGGCGAGATGATCGTGCTGCGGCCGATCGAGGCACGTGATGCCGACGCCGTGTACGAGCTGCTGGCTGACCCGGAGGGCCGGCGGCTGGTCGGCGGCAGCCGCCAGTACACCCGGTCGGAGGTTCCCGCGGCGATCGCTCAGGCCGCCGCGTCCGACGACCGCCTGGTCCTGGCCGTGACCGCCAACGGGGACGACGAGTACCTGGGCCAGATCGCGCTCGAGTCCATCGACCCCGTGATCGGCTCCGCCTCCGTGACGCTGCAGATGCGGCCGGCGTACCGGGGGCGCGGGTACGGCACCGAGGCGATCGAGCTGGTGCTCGGCTTCGCCTTCGACGGGCTCGGTCTGCACCGCGTCGGCATCGAGGTGCTCGCCGTCAACGCGCGCGCGAAGTCCTTGTACGAGAACCTCGGGTTCCGGGTGGAGGGCCGGCTGCGCGACGCCTACCGCGACGGCGACGGCTGGTGCGACGGGATCGTGATGGCTCTGCTGGAGGACGAGTACCGGGCCGGACAGCCGGCCTAGAAGGGATCGGCGTGCTGACCGTCACCGTGCCGTCGCAGGACCTGCTCGGCCGTCTGGCCGACCTGGCCGACCGGGTGCGGCTGGTCCGGTGGGACCTCGCGGCCCCGCTGGACGCGGACGTGGCGCCCGACGTGGACGTGGTGGTGGTCCCGCACTACTTCGTCCGGCCCGGCGGCTTCGCCGTGCTGCACGGCCTGCCACGGCTGCGGCTGGTGCAGCTGCCCAGCGCCGGGTTCGAGCACGCCCTGCCGCACATGCCGGCGGGGATCACGCTGTGCAACGGCCGCGGCGTGCACAGCACCGGTACCGCGGAGCTCGCTCTCGCGCTGACGCTGGCGATGCAGCGGGGCCTGCCCGATGCGGTCGCGGCACAGGCTGACGGCCGGTGGAGCTCGCCGATGCTGCACTCGCTGGCCGACCGGCGGGTGGTGGTGGTCGGCGCCGGTTCGGTGGGTGCGGCGGTGGTGGCCCGGCTGCGGCCGTTCGAGGTGGACGTCGTCCAGGTCGGTCGTCGCGCGCGGGACACCGCCGACGGCCACGTGCACGCCGTCACCGAGCTGCCCGACCTCGTCCCGGACGCCGACGTCGTCATCCTCGTCGTGCCGCTCGACGCCAGCACGTACCACCTGGTCGACGCCGACCTGCTGGCACGCATGAAGGACGGTGCGCTGCTGGTCAACCTGGCCCGCGGCCAGGTGGTCGACACCGACGCCCTGCTGGCGGAGCTGCGCGCCGGACGGCTGCGGGCGGCGCTGGACGTCACCGACCCCGAGCCGCTGCCGCCGGACCACCCGCTCTGGCACGCCCCGAACGTGCTGATCACCGCCCACCAGGGCGGCAACACGGACGCCACGGAGCCCCGGGTGGCGGCGGTGGTCCGCAGGATGATCGAGGACCTCCTCGCCGGCCGTGAGCCGCAGAACGTCGTCGCCCGGACCTGACCGGCGGCTCGGTCGGGCCTGCTACCGCCCGCGTCCGTACGCCTCGAGCGCCGCGCGCCGCTCCGTCGCGTGGTCGACCATCGGCGCGGGGTAGTCCCCGGGTGCGCGCTCACCGAGCGTCCACGGCTGGTGCACGGCGGGCGCCGGGACGTCCCGCAGCTCCGGAACCCAGCGGCGGACGTACGCACCGTCGGGGTCGAACCGCTGGGACTGCGTGACGGGGTTGAGCACCCGGAAGTACGGCGCCGCGTCGAACCCGGTCCCGGCGACCCACTGCCAGTTCAGCTGGTTCTGCGCGACGTCGCCGTCCACGAGCTGCGTCATGAAGTGCGCGGCGCCGCGCCGCCAGTCCAGGTGCAGGTCCTTGACCAGGAACGACGCGGTGACCATCCGGACCCGGTTGTGCATCCAGCCGGTCTCGGCCAGCTGTCGCATGCCGGCGTCCACCAGCGGGTAGCCGGTCCGGCCCGCCGCCCAGGCCGCGAACGCCGCGTCGGCATCCGCGCCTCGGGCCCACGCCTCGTCGTGGACGACCGCGCGGAGCGACCGGTGCGCCGCCTCCGGCCGGTGCCACAGCACGTCGGCGTGGAACTCGCGCCAGGCGAGCTGACCGGTGAACACCTCGGCGGCCGCTGCGAGCTCGGGGTCGGCGGCGACCACCTGCTCGAGGCGGGCCAGCAGCGTCCGCGGATGGACCTCGCCGAGCTTGAGTGCCGCCGAGAGCCGTGAGGTCCCGGGCCGGTCGGGACGGTCCCGGTCGGTCGCGTAGTCGCGCAGCGCACCGTCGACGAACCGGTCCCACGCCGTCCCCGCGGCACGCTCACCGCCCTCGTCGTCCCCGGGAACGCCGCCGTCGTCGGGCCTCGGGAGCGCCGCCCAGCCGTCGCCGCTCAACCGCTCCCACGTCACCGCGCCGGCAGGCGCCGCCGGTGCCGACCAGCCGTGCCGCTCCCACGCCCGCCGGAACGGCGTGAACACGGTGTACGGCGTGCCCTGCTGCGTGCGGAGCCGACCCGGTGCGACGGCGTACGGCGAACCGGTCCGCACCAGCGGTACGTCGAGGCTCGTCTCCACGGCGGCGTCCCGGCGTCGGCCGTACGGCTCGGTGGACGCGGACACGTGCACCTCGGTGGCCTCGACCTCGCGCGCGACGGCGGGTACGACGACCTCGGGCGCCCCCGTGCGGAGCACGAGCGTCCCGTCGAGCGACTTGTCCAGCGCCCGCAGGCTCGACGCGAGCCGGCCGAGGCGTGGAGCTCCCGCTGCGGCCACCAGGCGGGGGTCGACGACGAAGAGCGGCACCACCGGCTCACCGTCTCGCGTGGCGGCGAGCAGGGCCGGGTGGTCGGCGAGCCGCAGGTCGCGGCGGAACCACAGGACTGTCGGCACAGGCCGACGCTACGGCGCGGGCGTGGGTCCGGCGCGGGCAGCCGCCGACGCCGACCGGCGCCCTGGCGGCCCGGGCCCTCAGACGGTGCCGCGGTCCGGCGTCGTGCCCGTCAGCGAGCGCAGGTCGTCGAGGACGGCCGTCTGCAGCTCGGCCAGCGACCGGTGCTCGCCCTCGGCGATCCACTGCCCGAACGCCACGCTGAAGACGGTGCTGCCGGACTCCGCGGCGAGCGTGGCGGCCGGCTCGGAGGTCCCCCGTGCGACCAGCGCGGCGCGCATCGTCCGGGCGAGCCCGGCCATCTTGTGCCGCTCCCGCTCGAGCAGGGCGGGGTGCTCCGCGATGACGGCGCGGCGCAGGCGCGCCCAGCCGCGCAGGTCGTCGGGGAACAGCTCGGCGCCGGCGCGCAGCCCGGCAGCGACGACGTCGAGCGCCGGGGCGTCGGCGGGCGCCGCACGCAGGCCCTCGACGACCGCGTCCACCAGCCGCGACTGACCGTCGAACAGCACCTCACGCTTGTCCGGGAAGTGCCGGAAGAACGTCCGCTCGCTCACGCCGACGGCCGCGGCGATGTCGGCGGCGGTCGTCTGCTCGAACCCGCGCTCGGTGAACAGCTCCAGCGCGGCGGCCTGCAGACGTTCCCGCGTGCCCGGTTCCCAGCGCACCATCCGCCCAGTCTAGTGATGACAGCCGCTGACATTGGATCTAGAGTGATGTCTGTCGCTGACATCGGCGACATCTGTCGAGAGGGAGAGTCCCATGCATGTCTTCGTCACCGGAGCCTCCGGGTGGATCGGCTCCGCCGCCGTCGACGAGCTGCTCGCCGCCGGCCACACCGTCACCGGGCTCGCCCGCTCGAACTCGTCAGCTGCGGCGCTGGCGGCCAAGGGTGTCACCGTGCTGCGTGGCGACCTCGACGACCTGGGCGCGATCCGGTCGGGCTCCCTCGCCGCCGATGCGGTGCTGCACCTGGCCAACAAGCACGACTGGTCGAACCCGGCCGCGTCCATCGCGGCGGAGCGTGGCGCGGTGGAGACGATCGGGGAGGCGCTCGCCGGTACCGGGAAGGCCTTCCTGCTCGCCTCAGGTGTGGCAGGACTGACCGCCGGACGCGCCGCGACCGAGTCGGACCCGTCGCCGTTCCACGGCCCCGACTCGCCGCGCGGCGGCACGGAGAACCTGGCGCTCGGCCTGCCCGGCGTGCGGTCGGTCGCGCTGCGGTTCGCGCCGACCGTGCACGGTGCGCGGGACCACGGGTTCATCGCGGCGATCACGGCGGTCGCCCGGCAGAAGGGTGTCTCCGGCTACCCCGGCGACGGCACCAACCGCTGGGCCGCCGTGCACCGGTCGGACGCCGCCCGGCTGGTGGCGCTGGCGCTGGCGGCGGCGCCGGCGGGCACCCGGGTGCACGCGGTGGCCGAGGAGGGTGTTCCGGTGCGGCAGATCGCCGAGGCGATCGGTGCTGCGGTCGGTGTACCCGTCCGGTCGGTGGACCCCGACGACGTCGCCGAGCACTTCGGCTGGATCGGCACGTTCTTCGGCATGGACCTGCAGGCCACCAGCGACGCGACCCGTGACCTGCTCGGATGGACGCCCACCGGCCCCACGCTGCTCGAGGACGTCGCGGCCGGCGCCTACAGCCTCGCCTGACAGGCAGGGGCCGACGACCACCCGGTCGTCGGCCACCGGCGGGAGCAGGGGGAGCGACGACTACCGCTCGCCACCCACCAGCTCGGCCAGCTCGAGCAGCCGGTGCGAGAACCCCCACTCGTTGTCGTACCAGGCCAGGACCTTCACCTGGTTGCCCGCGGCCTGGGTCAGCGGGGCGTCGAAGATCGCCGAGTGCGGGTTGCCGACGATGTCGGCCGACACCAGCGGCGCCTCCGAGTACTGCAGGTACGGCCGCAGCTGGTCGGACGCCGCGGCGGCCCGGAACGCCTCGTTGACCTCCTCGACGCTCGCCGGGCGGGACAGCACGGCGGTGAGGTCGGTGATCGACCCGACGGGCACCGGCACGCGCAGGGCGAAGCCGGTGAGCTTGCCGTCCAGCTCCGGGATGATCCGGCCGATCGTCTTGGCTGCCCCCGACGACGTCGGGATGGTCGACACCGCGGCGGCGCGGGCGCGCCGCAGGTCGGAGTGCGGCGCGTCGTGCAGCCGCTGGTCGCTGGTGTAGGCGTGCACCGTCGTCATCAGCCCGGACTCGATGCCGAAGGCGTCGTTCAGCACCTTGGCCATCGGTGCCAGGCAGTTGGTGGTGCAGGAGCCGTTGGAGAACACGTCGGACGCCGTCGGGTCGACCGCCTCGGTGTTCACGCCCAGCACGACGGCCGGCACGTCACCCTTCGCCGGCGCCGAGACGATCACCTTGCGGGCGCCGCCGGTCAGGTGCTGGCGGGCGCTGTCGGCGTCGGTGAAGCGTCCCGTCGACTCGATGACGACGTCTGCACCCACGTCTCCCCAGGCGATCTGCGAGGGGTCACGCTGGGCGAAGACGCGCAGCCGGCGCTCGCCGACGACGATGTCGTCACCCTCGACCCGCACGCCCGCCAGGTGCCCGGAGATGGAGTCCCACTCGAGCAGCGTGGCGAGCGTGGTGACGTCGGTGATGTCGTTGACGGCCACCACCTCGACGTCCGCACCGCTGGTCAGCGCCGCGCGGAGCACCGTGCGGCCGATGCGCCCGAACCCGTTGATGCCGATCCGTACCGTCATGCTGCCTCCTTCGTCGTTCCGGTCTGTGCCCGGGCCGCCTCGAGGAGCGCCACCGCTCCGCGGACCGCTCGGTCCATGTACTCCTGGGACCCGTGGGCGCGGGCCAGCACGTAACCGCCCTGCAGCACCGCGGACAGGGCCAGGGCCAGGTCCTGCGCCGGGATGGTGGCCGGCAGCTCGCCCGCCTCGATCGCCTGCTCCACCGCGCGCGTCCAGCGGTCCGCCTGGGTGTCGAACGCGCGTGCCACCTCCGCGAGCAGCTCGGGGTCCTGGACCACCTGCGGGTCCTGCGTCATGCGTCCGGCGCGGCAGCCCTTGGTGCCGGGTCGCGGCCGTCGCAGGTAGCCCTCGATCCGGTCGAGCGGCGTGCCCCCGTCGTTCTCGTTCTCGAGCACCTGCGACTCGGCGATCAGGGTGTCGATCGCGGACCGGAAGGCTGCGACCGCGAGCTCGTGCTTGCCGGAGAAGTGGTGGTACATGCTGCCCTGCCCCACGCCGGCCTTCGCGAGCACGTCGTGCGGGCTGGTGGCGGCGTAGCCGCGCTCCCAGAGCAGGTCCGCCATGGCCTCGGTCAGCCGTTCGCGGGTGGTGGTCATGGCGGCACTGTACCTACTAGTAGTTACAGAATGCCAGGTGGTCTTCGTGGCGTTCCGCGGTGCACCTGCCGGGCGGCGTGGACGCTCACCCAGCGGGACGGCCTCTTCTCTCCACGTGAGACGGACGTACCGTTGGCGGGCGCCACCAGGCGGTGGCCACCGTCACGCCCGAGGAGATGCCCGCGATGAGCCGTCCGCTGCGCTCACGTACCTCGACCCACGGCCGCAACATGGCCGGTGCCCGTGCGCTGTGGCGCGCGACCGGCATGGGTGCCGACGACTTCGGCAAGCCGATCATCGCGATCGCGAACTCCTACACCCAGTTCGTCCCGGGCCACGTGCACCTGAAGGACATGGGCGACCTGGTCGCCTCCGCGATCCGCGACGCCGGCGGCGTGGCCAAGGAGTTCAACACGATCGCGGTCGACGACGGCATCGCGATGGGCCACGGCGGGATGCTCTACTCGCTGCCCAGCCGCGACCTCATCGCCGACTCGGTCGAGTACATGGTCAACGCGCACACCGCGGACGCGCTCGTCTGCATCTCCAACTGCGACAAGATCACGCCCGGCATGCTGATGGCCGCGCTGCGGCTGAACATCCCCACGGTGTTCGTCTCCGGTGGCCCGATGGAGGCCGGCAAGGCCGTCGTCGCGGACGGCGTCGCCAGCACGCACCTGAACCTGATCAACGCGATCAACTACTCGGTGGACGACAACGTGTCGGACGACGCCCTCGGCCTGGTCGAGGCGAACGCCTGCCCCACCTGTGGGTCCTGCTCAGGCATGTTCACGGCCAACTCGATGAACTGCCTGACCGAGGCGCTCGGCCTCTCCCTCCCGGGCAACGGCTCGACCCTGGCGACGCACGTCGCGCGCCGCGAGCTGTTCCTCGAGGCGGGGCGCACGGTGGTCGAGCTGGCCAAGCGCTACTACGAGGACGACGACGACACCGTCACGCCGCGCGGCATCGCGACCAAGGCGGCGTTCGCCAACGCGATGACCCTCGACGTCGCCATGGGCGGCTCCACCAACACGGTGCTGCACATCCTCGCGGCGGCGCAGGAGGCCGGCGTCGACTTCACGCTGGCCGACATCGACGGGCTGTCCCGCCGCGTCCCCTGCCTGAGCAAGGTGGCGCCGAACCACCCCGACTTCCACATGGAGGACGTGCACCGTGCCGGCGGCATCCCCGCGCTGCTCGGTGAGCTGGACCGGGCCGGTCTGCTGGACCACGACGTGACCAGCGTGCACACCCCGACGCTGCGCGCCTGGCTGGACGACTGGGACGTGCGCGGCGGCAAGGCGACCGACCGGGCGCTCGAGCTGTTCCACGCTGCGCCCGGTGGCGTGCGGACCACCCAGGCGTTCTCCACCGCCAACCGCTGGGACCACCTCGACACCGACGCCGCGAACGGCTGCATCCGCGACGTCGCGCACGCGTACACGGTCGAGGGCGGTCTGGCGGTGCTGCGCGGCAACCTCGCCGACGACGGCGCGATCATCAAGACCGCCGGCATCGACCCCGAGCTG
Organism: Cellulomonas sp. NTE-D12; assembly: GCF_027923705.1. Classification (NCBI taxonomy): domain Bacteria; kingdom Bacillati; phylum Actinomycetota; class Actinomycetes; order Micrococcales; family Cellulomonadaceae; genus Cellulomonas; species Cellulomonas electrica. Next base: position 1,171,235 of record NZ_AP026442.1, read on the forward strand.
TTCCACTTCGTCGGCACGGCCGTCGTCTGCGAGTCGCAGGAGGACGCGGTCGACAAGATCCTGTCCAAGCAGGTGAAGCCCGGTGACGTCGTCGTCGTCCGGTACGAGGGGCCGTCCGGCGGTCCCGGCATGCAGGAGATGCTCTACCCGACCTCGTTCATCAAGGGTCGCGGCCTGGGCAAGGTGTGCGCCCTGATCACCGACGGCCGGTTCTCCGGCGGGTCCAGCGGCATCTCGGTGGGGCACGTGTCCCCGGAGGCAGCCGCCGGCGGCACCATCGGCCTGGTCGAGGACGGCGACGAGATCGAGATCGACGTCGAGACGCGGCTGATCAGGCTGAACGTGCCGGACGACGTGCTCGCGGCGCGCCGCGCCAAGATGGAGGCGTCCGAGCGGCCGTGGCAGCCGGTGGACCGCGAACGGTACGTGTCCCAGGCGCTGCAGGCGTACGCGGCGATGGCGACGTCCGCCGACCGCGGGGCGGTGCGCGACCTGTCGCGGATCCGGCGCGGCTGAGTCGTCGGGACTTCGCGGCCGTGCGGCGCGCGCATGAACGCGGGGACGCCGTCCGGGCCGGTCAGGTAAGGGCGACCTACACTCCGTGGGCATGACGGCCACCGCAGGTGCAGGCAGCGACGGGATCGACCTCAAGCCGCGCTCGCGGCAGGTGACGGACGGCATCGAGGCGACGGCGGCGCGCGGCATGCTGCGCGCGGTCGGCCTGGGCGACGAGGACTTCGCCAAGCCGCAGATCGGCGTCGCCAGCTCGTGGAACGAGATCACGCCGTGCAACCTGTCGCTGCAACGACTGGCGCAGGCCGTGAAGGGCGGGGTGCACGCCGCGGGCGGCTACCCGCTGGAGTTCGGCACCATCTCGGTGTCCGACGGCATCTCCATGGGCCACGAGGGCATGCACTTCTCGCTGGTCAGCCGCGACGTGATCGCCGACTCGGTGGAGACCGTGATGATGGCCGAGCGGCTCGACGGCTCGGTGCTGCTGGCCGGCTGCGACAAGTCGCTGCCCGGCATGCTGATGGCCGCAGCCCGGCTGGACCTGGCCAGCGTGTTCCTCTACGCCGGCACGATCATGCCGGGCTGGGTCAAGCTCGAGGACGGCACCGAGAAGGACGTGACGATCATCGACGCGTTCGAAGCGGTGGGCGCCTGCGCTCGGGGCCTGATGAGCCGCGGCGACCTGGACCGGATCGAACGGGCCATCTGCCCCGGTGAGGGCGCCTGCGGCGGCATGTACACCGCCAACACCATGGCGTCGGTGGCCGAGGCGCTCGGCATGTCGCTGCCCGGGTCGGCCGCGCCGCCGTCGGCCGACCGCCGCCGCGACAGCTACGCCCACCGCTCCGGCGAGGCCGTGGTCAACCTGCTGCGGCAGGGCATCACGGCGCGCCAGATCATGACGAAGGAGGCGTTCGAGAACGCCATCGCGGTGGTGATGGCCTTCGGCGGCTCCACCAACGCCGTGCTGCACCTGCTGGCGATCGCGCACGAGGCGCAGGTGGACCTCACGCTCGACGACTTCTCGCGCGTCGCCGCGCGGGTGCCGCACCTCGGGGACCTCAAGCCGTTCGGCCGGTACGTGATGTACGACGTCGACCGGGTCGGTGGCGTCCCCGTCGTGATGAAGGCCCTGCTCGACGCGGGGCTGCTGCACGGCGACTGCCTGACCGTCACGGGCCGCACGGTCGCGGAGAACCTCGCGGACATCGACCCGCCGGACCCGGACGGGGTGATCCTGCGCGCGCTGGACAACCCGATCCACCGGACGGGCGGCATCACCATCCTGGGCGGCAGCCTGGTGCCCGAGGGTGCCGTGGTGAAGTCGGCCGGCTTCGACTCGGACGTGTTCGAGGGCACCGCGCGGGTGTTCGAGCGCGAGCGGGCGGCGCTGGACGCCCTGGAGGACGGCACGATCCAGGCGGGCGACGTGGTGGTGATCCGCTACGAGGGCCCGAAGGGCGGTCCCGGCATGCGGGAGATGCTCGCCATCACCGGCGCGATCAAGGGTGCCGGCCTCGGCAAGGACGTGCTGCTGGTCACCGACGGTCGGTTCTCGGGCGGCACCACCGGCCTGTGCGTCGGCCACATCGCCCCCGAGGCCGTCGACGGCGGCCCCATCGCGTTCGTCCGGGACGGCGACCGGATCCGCCTCGACGTCGCGAACGCCCGCCTCGACCTGCTGGTGGACGCCGAGGAGCTGGCCGCGCGGCGCGAGGGCTGGACGCCGATCGCCCCACGCTTCACCACCGGCGTGCTCGGCAAGTACCAGAAGCTGGTCGGCTCGGCGTCCCGCGGAGCGGTGCTCGGCTGATCCTGTCCGGGCCGCTCGCGGGCGGTTGCCGCCGGCCCGGCTGGCGGTGCCCCCTCGGTCGGGTTTGATGGACGGGTGACCTTCACCCCCGCCGACGCGCCGTGGTGGACGCGTGCCGTCGTCTACCAGATCTACCCCCGCTCCTTCGCCGACTCCGACGGTGACGGCATGGGTGACCTGCGCGGGATCCTCGAGCACGTCGACCACCTGGTGGACCTCGGCGTGGACGTCGTCTGGCTGTCGCCGGTGTACCGCAGCCCGCAGGACGACAACGGCTACGACATCAGCGACTACCAGGACGTCGACCCGATGTTCGGCACGTTGGCGGACCTGGACGAGCTGATCGACACGCTGCACGGCCACGGCATCCGGCTGGTGATGGACCTCGTCGTCAACCACACGTCCGACGCGCACCCGTGGTTCGTCGCCTCGCGCTCGTCGAAGGACGACCCCAAGCGGGACTGGTACTGGTGGCGGCCGGCGCGCGCCGGCATGGAGCCGGGCACGGCCGGTGCCGAGCCGAACAACTGGGGCTCCTTCTTCTCGGGTCCGGCGTGGCAGTACGACCAGGCGACGGGCGAGTACTACCTGCACCTGTTCTCCAGCCGCCAGCCCGACCTGAACTGGGAGAACCCCGACGTCCGCGCGGCCGTCTACTCGATGATGCGCTGGTGGCTCGACCGCGGGGTCGACGGCTTCCGGATGGACGTCATCAACCTGATCTCCAAGGACCCGCGGCTGCCCGACGGTGAGGCGCAGCACGGTGCCCACGCCGGTCCGTTGGTGGCCAACGGCCCACGGGTGCACGAGTTCCTCGCGGAGATGTACCGGGAGGTGTTCGCCGGACGGGCCGACAAGCTGATCACCGTGGGGGAGACCCCCGGTGCCACGGTGGCCGACGGTGAGCGCTACACCGACCCCGCGCGGCACGAGCTCGACATGGTGTTCACCTTCGAGCACGTCGACCTCGACCACGGTCCGGGCGGCAAGTTCGACGTGCGGCCGCTGAAGCTGACCGACCTGAAGGCGGTGCTGGGCCGGTGGCAGGTCGGGCTCGCCGAGCGGGGCTGGAACTCGCTCTACTGGGACAACCACGACCAGCCGCGGATCGTCTCGCGGTGGGGTGACGACGGGCGCTACCGCCGAGAGTCCGCCCGGATGCTCGCCACCGTCCTGCACCTGCACCGCGGCACGCCGTACGTGTACCAGGGCGAGGAGCTGGGCATGACGAACGCCCACTGGGACACGTTCGACCACTACCGGGACATCGAGTCGCTCCGGTACGTCGAGGAGATGCGCGCCGCCGGGACGCTGACCGACCAGCAGCTGCTCGCGGCGCTCGCGGCGATGAGCCGGGACAACGCCCGCACGCCGATGCAGTGGGACGACTCGCCGCAGGCGGGGTTCACCACCGGCCAGCCGTGGCTGCCGGTCAACGTGAACCGCACGACGATCAACGCGCGCGAGGACCGGGCCGACCCGGACTCGGTGTTCGCCCACTACCGCCGGCTGATCGCGCTGCGCCACGACCACGCGGTGGTGGCGCTGGGCGACTTCACCATGGTGCTGCCGGACGACGAGCACGTGTACGCGTTCACGCGCCGCCTCGGCGCCGAGGAGCTGCTGGTGCTCGGCAACTTCACGGGGGACCCGCAGCCGGTGGCGCTCGACGACCCGTGGCCCGCCGACGCGGAGGTGCTGATCGGCTCGTACCCGGGCCGGACCCCGGGACCCGACACGGCCCTGCGCCCGTGGGAGGCGCGCGTCTACCGCAGGCTGCACGCGTGACGTCCCGCGATCCGAGACCGTGCACCGCGATGTGAGACGGACCGGCCCACGCGTGACAGCGCGTGGGCCCGTGGCGTAGTGTCCGGCGGGTGCAGACGAACCTCCTCGTAGTACTTACCTGAGCGCCGGCGACGACCTCCCGCTCCGGTCTTCGTCCGCGCGCACCCCTCGACCAGCCCGTCCCCGGGCCGAGGGGTTTTTTCGTGTTCGGGGACCTGTAGCACCGCAGTCCGAAGTCCAGCAGTCCCGCAGTCCGACCCCGAGGAGACACCGATGGTCCAGGGTCCTCACCCGGCACCACCCGCGACGCCGCGGCCCACGGCCGCCGCGCGGCCGCCCGCCGCACCGCAGCACGGCTCGACGATCGGGCCCGAGCAGGTCACCGGCGCGCAGTCGATCGTCCGGTCGCTCGAGGAGGTCGGCGTCGAGGTCGTCTTCGGCATCCCCGGCGGCGCCATCCTGCCCACCTACGACCCGCTGATGGACTCGGCGAAGGTCCGGCACATCCTGGTGCGCCACGAGCAGGGCGGCGGCCACGCTGCCTCCGGCTACGCGCACGCCACCGGCAAGGTCGGCGTGACGATGGCGACGTCCGGCCCGGGTGCGACCAACCTGGTCACGGCGATCGCCGACGCCAACATGGACTCGATCCCGATGGTGGCGATCACGGGTCAGGTCGGCGCGGCCCTGATCGGCACCGACGCCTTCCAGGAGGCCGACATCGTCGGCATCACGCTGCCGGTGAGCAAGCACAACTACCTGGTGACCGATGCGGACGAGATCCCGCGGGTGATCGCCGAGGCGTTCCACATCGCCTCGACCGGACGGCCCGGGCCGGTGCTGGTCGACATCGCCAAGTCGGCGATGCAGGCGCGCACCACGTTCTCCTGGCCGCAGGAGATCCAGCTGCCCGGGTACCACCCGGTGACCAAGCCGCACGCCAAGCAGGTGCGCGAGGCGGCCCGCCTGCTCGCGACCGCGCGGCGGCCGGTGCTGCTGGTCGGTGGTGGCGTGATCCGCGCCGACGCCACCGCCCTGCTGCGCCGGCTGGTGGACGCCTCCGGTGCGGCGGTGACCACCACGCTGATGGCCCGCGGCGCGCTGCCCGACGACCACCCGCAGCACCTGGGCATGCCGGGCATGCACGGGACGGTGCCCGCGGTGGCGGCCCTGCAGCGCGCGGACCTGATCGTGGCGCTCGGCGCCCGGTTCGACGACCGCGTCACCGGCCTGCTGTCGAGCTTCGCGCCGAACGCCGCCGTGGTGCACGCGGACATCGACCCGGCGGAGATCGGCAAGAACGTGCGGGTCGACGTGCCGATCGTCGGCGACCTCAAGGAGGTGATCGCCGACCTGCTGCCGGAGCTGGAGCGCGAGCAGGCGCACCACGGCAAGCCGGACCTGGAGGCCTGGTGGCGGCAGCTGGACGCCTGGCGCGAGACGTTCCCGCTCGGGTACGACGAGCCGTCGGACGGCCACCTGGCGCCGCAGCACGTGATCAGCCGGATCGGGGAGATCTCCGGGCCGGAGTCGATCTTCGTGGCGGGCGTGGGCCAGCACCAGATGTGGGCGGCGCAGTTCATCAGGTACGCCCGGCCCAAGTCGTGGCTGAACTCCGGTGGTCTCGGCACCATGGGCTACGCCGTGCCGGCGGCCATGGGCGCCAAGGTCGGCCAGCCGGACCGCACGGTGTGGGCGATCGACGGTGACGGCTGCTTCCAGATGACCAACCAGGAGCTGGCGACCTGCACGATCAACGACATCCCGATCAAGGTGGCGGTGATCAACAACTCCTCGCTCGGCATGGTCCGCCAGTGGCAGACCCTGTTCTACGAGTCGCGCTACTCCAACACCGACCTGCACACCGGTCACGGCACCGTGCGCATCCCCGACTTCGTCAAGCTGGCCGACGCGTACGGCGCCGTCGGTCTGCGCTGCGAGACCAAGGCGGACGTGGACGCGACGATCAAGCGGGCGATGGAGATCGACGACCAGCCGGTGGTGGTCGACTTCACGGTCTCCCGTGACGCGATGGTGTGGCCGATGGTGGCCGCCGGTGTGAGCAACGACGACATCCAGTACGCCCGGCACCTGACCCCGGCGTGGGACCGGGAAGACTGAGGAGATCCGACCATGACCCGGCACACCCTCTCGGTGCTCGTCGAGAACAAGCCCGGCGTGCTCACGCGCGTCGCCGGCCTGTTCGCGCGGCGCTCGTTCAACATCCACTCCCTCGCGGTGGGCCCCACCGAGCACGAGGAGATCAGCCGCATCACCGTCGTCGTCGACGTGGACGCGCTGCCGCTCGAGCAGGTGACCAAGCAGCTGAACAAGCTGATCAACGTCATCAAGATCGTCGAGCTCGAGGACGACGCCTCCGTCCGCCGCGAGCTGCTGCTGGTCAAGGTGAAGGCCGACCAGTCCCAGCGCACCGGCGTGCTGGAGGTGGTGGACCTGTTCCGCGCCCACGTCGTGGACGTCGGCACGGAGTCCGTGGTGGTCGAGGCGATCGGCAGCCCCACCAAGCTGACCGCGCTGCTGGCGGCCCTGGAGCCGTTCGGCATCCGTGAGATCGTCCAGTCGGGCACCGTCGCCATCGGCCGCGGCCCGCGCTCCATCACCGACCGAGCCCTCGAGCGGGTGAGCCGGTCGGCCTGACCGGCCGATCTCCCGCCGTCTTCCCCCCGCACTCTGCACAACCGACAACCGAGGAGAGTTCCACCGTGGCTGAGCTGTTCTACGACGACGACGCCGACCTGGCCGTCATCCAGTCCAAGAAGGTCGCCGTCATCGGCTACGGCAGCCAGGGGCACGCGCACGCGCTGAACATGCGCGACTCCGGCGTCGACGTCCGCATCGGCCTGCGTGCCGGCTCGGCGTCCCGGGCCAAGGCCGAGCAGCAGGGCCTGCGCGTCCTCGAGGTGGCCGATGCGGTCAAGGAGGCCGACGTCGTCGTGATCCTGGCGCCGGACCAGGCGCAGCGGAAGCTGTACGCCGAGGAGATCGAGCCGAACCTGAACCCGGGCACCGCGCTCGTGTTCGGCCACGGCTTCAACATCCGCTTCGGCTACATCACGCCCAAGGCCGACGCCGACGTGTTCATGGTCGCCCCGAAGGGCCCGGGTCACCTCGTGCGCCGCGAGTACGTCGCGGGCCGCGGTGTGCCGGTCGCCATCGCCGTGGAGAAGGACGCGTCCGGCCAGGCGTGGCCGCTCGCGCTGTCCTACGCCAAGGCGATCGGCGGCCTGAAGGCGGCGGGGATCAAGACGACGTTCACCGAGGAGACCGAGACCGACCTGTTCGGTGAGCAGGCCGTCCTCTGCGGCGGTGTCTCGCAGCTGATCCAGTACGGCTTCGAGACGCTGACCGAGGCCGGCTACCAGCCGGAGATCGCGTACTTCGAGGTGCTGCACGAGCTGAAGCTCATCGTCGACCTCATCTACGAGGGCGGCATCACCAAGCAGCGCTGGTCGGTGTCCGACACGGCCGAGTACGGCGACTACGTCTCCGGCCCGCGGGTGATCGACCCGCACGTGAAGGAGAACATGAAGGCGGTGCTCGCCGACATCCAGTCCGGGGCGTTCGCCACCCGGTTCATCGCCGACCAGGACGCCGGCGCACCGGAGTTCAAGGCGCTGCGCGAGAAGGGCCAGAACCACCCGATCGAGCCGGTCGGCCGCGAGCTGCGCAAGCTGTTCGCGTGGGTGAAGCCGTCGGACGCCGACTACACGGAGGGAAGCGCGGCGCGCTGACCGAAGGTGCGGGTCGCCCGCGGGCGGCAGCCGCCGGAGGGCAACGCAGAGCCGAACCCGACCACCGGTTGAGCGGGTTCGGCGCGCGCGGACCGCAGTCGTGCAGGTGGGGGTCGTCCTTCGGGCGGCCCCCACCTCGCACGTCCGGCCCCGGCCCGCCACGATGTCCCCATGACGGACGAGACCGACGAGACGGACGAGCAGCTGGTGCCGGCAGCGGGTGGGTCGGCGGTTCCGGGGGACGTGGACGGCGACGGTCTGTCGGACGTGCCTGCCGTGGGCGGTGACGTCGAGGAGGACGACGCCCTGGTGGCGCTCTGGCAGGCGGCTCAGGCGCACCTGGGCCTGGGCCGGATGGACGTGGTGATGGGTCCGGGCGACCGGGACCTCGTCGCTCCGCCGGTGTGGTCGTTCGGGGACAGCCCGGAGCTCGCGGACGAGCTGCTCGAGCTGGTGCTGGCCGGCCGGAAGACGGCGACGGCCGGCGCCCTCAGCGACTACGAGGCGGCGGGGGAGGCGCTCCCGCAGGTCGGCGACGTCTCGATCGTCACCGACGGGTCGGGGACGCCCCGCGTCGTGCTGCGCGCCACGCAGGTGGACGTGGTGCCGTTCGACGAGGTCGGGGCCGAGCACGCCGCGCTCGAGGGAGAGGGGGACCGGTCGCTGGAGCAGTGGCGACGGGACCACGAGGCGGTGTGGCGACGTAGGCTGCCCGCCGAGCCGTTCGACCCGCGGATGCCGATGGTTCTCGAGCGGTTCGAGGTGGTGTACCCGACCCTGGGTCCCACGCCCGCGGAGTAGAGCTCGCGACCACCAGGTGAGACCACCATCCCGAAGGATGGGACGGCCCGCTAGCGTTGCCCCCATGTCCGACGCCGCACCGCAGGTGCCCGCCCTCGCCGACCCCACCGTGATCGACCTGGCAGTCGTGCCGGGGGACGGTATCGGCATCGAGGTGGTGGAGCAGGGCCTCCTCGCCCTCGAGGCGGCGCTCGCGGGTGGTGGCCCGGCGCTGCGCACCACGCACTTCGACCTCGGTGCGCGCCGCTGGCACGCGACGGGGGAGACCCTGACGGACGACGACCTCGCCGCGATCCGCACCCACGACGCGATCCTGCTCGGCGCCGTCGGCGACCCGACGGTGCCGTCCGGCGTGCTGGAGCGCGGCCTGCTGCTGCGGCTCCGGTTCGCGCTGGACCACTACGTCAACCTCCGCCCCGGCCGCCTCTACCCGGGTGTCCGGTCCCCGCTGGCCGACCCGGGCGAGGTCGACTTCGTCGTGGTCCGTGAGGGCACCGAGGGCCCCTACGTCGGGAACGGTGGTGCGCTGCGCGCCGGGACGCCGCACGAGGTGGCCACCGAGGTGAGCCTGAACACCGCTTTCGGCGTCGAGCGGGTGGTCCGCTACGCGTTCGAGGTCGCCTCGCGCCGGCCCCGCAAGAAGCTGACGCTGGTGCACAAGCACAACGTGCTGGTCCACGCCGGTCACCTGTGGCGCCGCACGGTCGACGCGGTGAACGCCGAGTTCCCCGACGTGACGGTCGACTACTCGCACGTCGACGCCGCCACGATCTACCTGGTCACCGACCCGTCGCGGTTCGACGTCGTGGTGACCGACAACCTGTTCGGCGACATCCTCACGGACCTCGCCGCCGCGATCACGGGCGGCATCGGCCTCGCCGCCTCGGGGAACGTCAACCCTGACAGCACGTCGCCGAGCATGTTCGAGCCCGTCCACGGCTCGGCGCCGGACATCGCCGGTCAGGGCAAGGCGGACCCGACCGCCACCGTCCTGTCGGTCGCGATGCTGCTCGACCACCTCGGCCTGCCGGACGCCGCCGCGCGGGTCGAGCGTGCCGTCGCGGCCGATCTGGCGGACCGCGCCGGGGCCGCGCGAGTACGGTCGACGGCCGAGGTGGGCCAGGACCTCGTCTCCCGCATCGTCGGCTGACCCGCGGGTCGCGTCGCGACCCGTCCTGCCGCTCGGCCGTCGTCACCGGTACCGTCGTCCCGACCCTGGTGAAAGGCCCCGATATGAGCACGGACATGAGCACCACCACGCCGGACCTGTTCGAGATCCGACCCAGCGCCCATCGGGTGACCGATGCCGACCGCGAGGCCGCGCTGGCGTCGCCCCGGTTCGGCACGGTGTTCACCGACCACATGGCGCGGATCAGCTGGTCAACGGCCGACGGCTGGCACGACCGCCGCGTCGAGCCGTACGGGCCGCTGCAGCTGGACCCGGCCACGGCGGTGCTGCACTACGCGCAGGAGATCTTCGAGGGTCTGAAGGCGTACCGGCACGCCGACGGCTCCGTGTGGACGTTCCGTCCGGAGGTGAACGCCGCCCGGTTCGCGCGCTCGGCGCGCCGGCTGGCGCTGCCGGTGCTGTCGACCGAGGACTTCCTCGGCGCGATCGGGGCGCTCGTCGGCGTCGACCGGGCCTGGGTGCCGGCCGGCGAGGAGATGAGCCTGTACCTGCGGCCCTTCATGTACGCCTCGGAGTCCTTCCTCGGCGTGCGGCCCGCCGGCGCGGTGGAGTTCCTGGTCATCGCCTCGCCCGTCGGCCCGTACTTCGCCGGCGGCGTGAAGCCCGTGTCGATCTGGGTGGACCGCCAGTACCACCGCGCCGGTCCCGGCGGCACGGGTGCCGCCAAGTGCGGCGGCAACTACGCCGCCAGCCTGCTGCCGCAGCAGGAGGCCTACGCCAAGGGCTTCGAGCAGGTGTGCTTCCTCGACGCGACCACCGGCACGCAGCTGGAGGAGCTCGGCGGGATGAACGTGATGGTGGTGCACGCCGACGGGCACGTCAGCACGCCGCCGCTGTCCGGGTCGATCCTCGAGGGCGTCACCCGGTCCTCGATCATCCAGCTGCTCGCCGATGCGGGACACCCGGTCAGCGAGGAGCCCGTGCTGCTGACCGACCTCCAGGCCGGCCTGACCGACGGGACCGTGACCGAGGTGTTCGCGTGCGGCACTGCAGCCGTGATGACGCCGATCGGCCGGCTCGCCTCCGACGACTTCGACCTGACGGTCGGCACCGGCGAGGCCGGTCCCGTCACCACCCTGGTCCGGCAGCAGCTGACCGACATCCAGTACGGCCGGGCCGAGGACCGGTACGGCTGGCTGCACCGGATCGCCTGACCGTACGGGGCGCCGACCGGCGTCCTGTCACGCCCGTCCCTCGTCGCTCACCGGCTCGTGCCGACCGGCCGTGGACGACGCTGCACGTCAGCCGCAGCGTCGTCCACAGGCCGGACGGGGTGTCCACGAGACGTGACCTGTGCCACCATGGCGGCGTGACCCGGTTCCACCTCATCATTGGATAGCGCGTCGGCACCCACCCCCGCCGACGCGCAGACCTCCCGACCTTCGGGGGGTCTTTTTGTTGTCACCGACGGTTCCGGGCACCACCCCCGCCCGGTACGTCGTCCCCGGCACCACCCCCGCCGGTCCCGCACCGCACGAGCAGGAGAGCCCCGTGAGCACTGGCTTCCAGGTGTACGACACGACCTTGCGCGACGGCGCCCAGCAGGAGGGCATCGCCCTGTCGGTCGCCGACAAGCTGGCCATCGTCCCGCTGCTCGACGAGCTCGGCGTCGGCTACATCGAGGGCGGCTGGCCGGGCGCGGTGCCCAAGGACACCGAGTTCTTCAAGCGTGCGGCCAAGGAGCTGGACCTGCGGCACGCGGTGCTCGCGGCGTTCGGCGCGACGCGCCGGGCCGACGCCCGTGCCGTCGACGACCCGCAGGTCCGGGCGCTGGTGGACGCCGAGACGCCGGTGGTGACGGTGGTCGCCAAGAGCGACGTCCGGCACGTGGAGCGCGCGCTGCGGACGACGCCCGACGAGGGTCTGGCGATGATCGCCGACACCGTACGGTTCCTGGTCCGTGAGGGGCGGCGGGTGGTGGTGGACGCCGAGCACCTGTTCGACGGCTACCGCTACGACCCCGGGTACTCGCGCTCGGCGGTGCTGACGGCGTTCGAGGCGGGCGCCGAGGTGGTGACGCTGTGCGACACGAACGGCGGCATGCTGCCGGCCTGGGTGACGCGCATCGTCACCGAGCTGCGCGACGCGGTCGGCCCCGCCGGCATCCTGGGCATGCACGCGCACAACGACTCCGGCTGCGCCGTGGCCAACACGCTGGCCGCCGTCGAGGCGGGGTGCGAGCACGTGCAGGGCACCGTCAACGGCTACGGCGAGCGCACCGGCAACGCCGACCTGCTCACGGTCGTGGCCGACCTCGAGCTCAAGCTCGGACGGACCGTCCTGACACCGGTCGACGGCGGTGGGCTGCGTGAGCTGACCCGGATCGCCCACGCGATCAGCGAGATCACCAACATCTCCCCGTTCGCCCGGTCGCCCTACGTCGGCGCGAGCGCCTTCGCGCACAAGGCGGGTCTGCACGCCTCCGCGATCCGGGTGGACCCCGACCTCTACCAGCACGCCGACCCGGCGGCGGTGGGCAACGACATGCGCATGCTGGTCTCCGACATGGCCGGGCGGGCGTCGATCGAGCTCAAGGGCCGCGAGCTGGGCTTCGACCTCTCGAACCGGCCGGAGGTGCTCTCGGCGGTGACCAACCGGGTCAAGGACGCCGAGGCGAACGGGTACACGTACGAGGCGGCCGACGCGTCGTTCGAGCTGCTGCTGCTGGAGGAGGCGGGCGCCGGCAAGCCCGCCTACTTCACGGTCGAGTCCTGGCGCACGATCATCGAGCGCCGGGGCGGGCGGGGGACCCCGGCGACGGCCGAGGCGACGGTCAAGCTGCACGCCGGCGGCGAGCGGCTCGTCAGCACGGGGGAGGGGAACGGTCCCGTCGACGCCCTGAACCATGCGCTCCGGCACGCCCTGCTCGGTGTCTACCCCGAGCTCGAGCCGTTCGTGCTGATCGACTTCAAGGTCCGGATCCTCGACTCGCAGCTCGGCACCGACGCCGTCACGCGCGTGCTGATCGAGACCACGGACGGCAGCTCGTCGTGGAGCACCGTCGGGGTGGGCCCCAACCTGATCGAGGCGTCGTGGGAGGCCCTGACCGACTCGGTGATCTGGGGCCTGTACAAGGCCGGCGTCCCCGCCCGCTGAGCGCGGGTCGACCGTCGCCTGACCTACCTCGTCGCGTGCCTAGAGTGGCGGGGTGCACGGTGCGTACAAGGTTCCCGGGGGCAAGCTCGTCGTCGTCGACCTGGACGTGGTCGACGGCCGTCTGACCGACGTCGAGCTCAGCGGGGACTTCTTCGTCGAGCCCGACGAGGTGCTCGACGTGCTCCGCGACGCGCTCGAGGCGATGCCGGCCGAGAGCGCGGTGACGCGCCTGACGCACGCGATGGACGAGGCGCTGGACGACGCACGCTTGCCGTCCGCCCCCGCGATGATCGGGTTCACCACCCGGGACGTCGCGGTGGCGGTGCGCCGGGCCCTCGGCCTGTCGACGACCTGGCAGGAGCACACGTTCGAGCTGCTGGACCCGGGCCCGCTGCCCCCGGCGATGCACACGGCCCTCGACCAGGTGCTCACCGAGGAGCTGGCCGCCGGACGCCGTGGACCGAGCCTGCGGTTCTGGGAGTGGCAGACGCCGGCGGTGATCATCGGCTCGTTCCAGTCGGTGCGCAACGAGGTGGACGCCGAGGCGGCGGAGCGGTACGGCGTGCAGGTGATCCGGCGGATCAGCGGCGGCGGCGCGATGTTCATGGAGGCGGGCAACTGCATCACGTTCTCTTTGGTGGTGCCCGAGTCCCTGGTGGACGGCCTCTCGTTCGAGGAGTCGTACGCCTTCCTCAACCAGTGGGTGCTGGGGGCCCTCGCGGACGTGGGGGTCGAGGCAGGGCTGTCCGGCCTCAACGACATCTCCTCACCCGCCGGCAAGATCGCCGGCTCCGCGCAGAAGCGGATGGTCGGCGGGGCGGTGCTGCACCACGTGACGATGGCGTACGACATCGACGCGGAGAAGATGAACGAGGTGCTGCGGATCGGCCGCGAGAAGCTCTCGGACAAGGGCACGGTCAGCGCCGTCAAGCGGGTCGACCCGGTGCGGTCCCAGACCCGGCTGCCGCGCGAGGCGGTCATCACGGCGTTCACCGAGCACTTCCGCTCGCGGTACCCCACCGTCGACGGCGAGCTCCGTCCGGACGAGCTGCACCGGGCCGCCCAGCTGCAGCACGAGAAGTTCGAGAACCCGCTCTGGACGCGTCGTCTCCCTTGAGGCGCCGGGCGCACCGTGCGGGGAGCCGTCGGCTCGGCTGACCGTCCCGCTTCAGCTGCCGCCCGGAGCGCCCCGCCGCGTCCCCAGCGGTCGGAGCGAGTCGAGGACCGCGGGACCGTGCGCACCGAAGAACTCGGCGTCCGCGGCCTCCACGACGCGGACGGCCCGCTGCGCGAGCTCGGCGCCGGCGGCCGTGACCTCCACGCGTCGGACCCGCGTGTCCGCCGGGTCCACCGTGCGCACCAGCAGCTCCTTGGCCTCCAGCCTGCGCAGCACCTCGGACGTCATCTTCGGGTCGGTCCCCGCCTGTCGGCCGACGTCCAGCTGGCTGGGCAGCGTCGCCGACCTGCCGAGCCACCACGTGCACGCGAGGAGCACGAACTGGACGTGGGTCAGGTCGAGCGGGCGCAGCGCCTCGGCGACGCCGCGCTGCCACGCCAACGTCACCTGCCACAGGACGAAGCCCGGGCTGTCGGCGCCGGGGTCGACGAAGCGGCTGGCTGCGCCGCTGTCAGGCACGGCGCGCCGCGTCGACCAGGGCGTCGAGCTGCTCCGGGAAGTCGGCGCTGATCTGCGGGCCCACGACCGGTCCGGCCTCGTCCGACCCGGGCCCCGTGATGGTCAGGGCGTGCGTGATGCGGGTGGCGCCCTCGAGCGGCTGGAAACGGTGCCGGAAGGTGAGGACCAGGTCCCCGTACCGGGTCTCGTCGGCGTAGGCGGCGCCCGGCTCGAGCTCGGTGACGACGGACGTCATCGTGTCCTGACCCGCCGGCGTCACGGCGATGCGCGTCCCGACGGCCAGGTCACCCTCCGGTCGGAAGGTGTCCCCGCCGGGCAGGCGGAGCCGGCCGGAGTGGATGTCGACGAACGTCCGCCAGATCCGGTCGACCGGGACGTCCGTCTCCTTCGTGCACTCGTGCGTCCACACGATGCCTCCATAGGTGCAGAGATTATCCGTGCACCCACTATCGGAGGAGGTGGTGCGGCGTGTCAACACCCCGCCACGGTTCAGGCCTGCGGCGGACGGCGGGCGCCGAACACGGCCGTGCCCACCCGGACGACCGTCGCACCCTCGGCGATCGCGGCCTCGAGGTCGCCGCTCATGCCCATGGAGAGCTGTGACGCATCGGGCGTCCCGGGAGCATGCGATGCGACCAGCTCGTCGCGCAGCCGGGCGAGCAGCGCGTACCCGGCCCGGACCTCGGCCTGGTCGGAGGAGTTCGCCCCGACGGTCTGCAGGCCGGTGAGCCGCAACCCCGGCAGGGCGGCGACCGCGAGCGCGACGTCGACGGCCGCGGCCGGCTCGACGCCGTGCTTGCTGCGCTCGCCCGACACGTTGACCTGCACCATCACGTCCAGCGGTCGGCCCCGGTCGGCGCAGCGCTCCGACAGCCGCCGAGCGAGGTCCACCGACTCCACGGAGTCCACCGAGTCCACGACCCGCAGCGCGGCGTTCACCTTGTTGGTCTGCAGGGGCCCGATCAGGTGGTACGGGACGTCGAGGTCGGTCAGCGCGGGCGCCTTGGCGACCAGCTCCTGGACGCGGTTCTCACCGAGCAGCAGCGGGCCGCCGCCCGCCGCGCGGTCGGCGAGGACAGCCGCACGGACCGCGTCGACCGGTTGGGTCTTGGTCGCCAGGAGCAGCACGACGTCGTCCGGGCTGCGGCCGGCGGCCTCCGCTGCCGCCGCGATCCGCTCGCGGACCCTCAGCAGGCGTGCGCGCAGGTCGTCGTCCACGATCACGCACGGTACCCAGACCGGCCGCGCCGCGTCCCGACGGTCCGTCGCACGCAGGTCAGCCGGCGGCGATCGGGGCGACGTGCGCGTCGGTCAGCCGCACGAGGTCGTCCGGCGCCAGGCCGACGTCCAGGCCGCGCCGACCGCCGGACACGTACACCTGGTCGTAGAGCCACACAGTCTCGTCGAGCACCGTCGGGTGGGCCGCTTTCTGGCCGAGCGGGGAGATGCCGCCCGCCACGTACCCTGTGGCGCGCTCGGCGTCGGCCCGGTCGGCCATCGCCGCGCGCTTGCCACCCACCGCGTGCGCCAGCGCCTTGAGGTCGAGCATGCCGGTGACGGGCACCACGGCCACGGTGAGGGTGCCGTCCACCTCGGCCATCAGGGTCTTGAACACCTGCCCGGGGTCGAGGCCGAGCACCGTGGCCGCCTCGAGGCCGTAGCCCAGGTCGGAGCGAGGGTCGTGCTCGTAGGTGTGCACGGTGTGCGGGGTCCCCGTCTCGGTGAGCAGCAGCAGCGCCGGGGTGCCGGTGCCGCCGCTCTTCGCGCGTGCCACGGTCAGCCAGGGTAGAGCGGCATCACAGGGCGCCGACGGCCTCGACCACCAGGCGTACCTCGCCGGCCTCGTCGCTCGCGGACAGGTCGACGACGGCGTCGATGCGCCAGTCGTGGTCGCCGCCGGGGTCGTCGAGCAGCTGCCGCACGCGCCAGGTGGTCGCGCCCGGGGTGACCTGGAAGAGGGCCGGCCCCCGGGCCGTGGCACCGGTGAGCATCTCGTCGTGGTCCTGCCAGTAGGGCTCGAGCGCGTCCGCCCAGCGATCGGCGTCCCAGGGGCGGCCCTCCTCGTCCACGTCCCCGAGCGCGGCCAGGCCGTGGACGTCGTCCCGGGCGGCCAGCTCGACGCGACGGAACAGCGCGCCGCGGACCAGGGCGCGGAACACGCGGGGGTTGCCGGTGATCGGCGGGGGCGCCTCGTCGGCCGTCGTCGGTGCGGGCTCGTCGGCCTCGTCCGGGTGCGCCAGCCGCTCCCACTCGTCCAGCAGGCTGGAGTCGGTGCGGCGCACCAGGTCGCCGAGCCACTCGACGATCTCCTCGAGCTCCTCGGTGCGGCGCTCCTCCGGGACGGTCTGGCGCAGGGCACGGTACGCGTCGGCGAGGTAGCGGAGCAGCACGCCCTCGGTGCGGTCGAGCTTGTAGAACGACACGTACTCGGCGAAGGTCATCGCGCGCTCGTGCAGGTCCCGGACGACGGACTTCGGTGCGGGGGACAGGTCGGCCACCCACGGGTTGGTCTGCCGATAGGTGGCGAAGGCCGCCGCGAGCAGGTCCGCCAGCGGCCGCTGGTACGTCACGTCCTCGAGCAGGGCCATGCGCTCGTCGTACTCGAGACCGTCCGCCTTCATCGCGGCGACGGCCTCGCCGCGGGCCTTGTTCTCCTGCGCGGCGAGCACCTGGCGCGGGTCGTCCAGCGTCGACTCGATCACCGAGACGACGTCGTGCGCGAACCCGGGGTCGTCGCGGTCGAGCAGGTCGAGCGCGGCGTAGGCGAACGGCGACAGCGCCTGGTTGAGGGCGAACCCGTGCGGCAGGTCGTGGGTCAGGCGCACCGCGCGGCGTCGACCCTTGGGTGCTGTCGGGTCGTCCACCCATTCGCGCTGCAGCACGCCGGCCGCGCGCAGCGACCGGTACACCTCGACGGCACGACGGACGTGGCGGCCACGGGCCCCCACCGGCTCGTGGTTCTCCGCCAGGAGGTGGGTCATCGCCGCCACCGGGTCGCCGGGGCGGCCGAGCACGTTGAGCACCATCGCGTGCGTCACGGCGAACGACGAGGTCAGCGGCTCGGGCGGCGCGTCCCGCAGCCGTTCGAACGTCTTGTCCGTCCAGTTCACGTGACCGGGCGGCGCCTGCTTGCGGACGATCTTGCGCACCTTGCGCGGGTCGTCACCGGCCTTCACCAGCGCCTTGCGGTTCTCGATCACGTGCTCGGGGGCCATGACCACGACCTCGCCCACGGTGTCGAAGCCGGCCCGGCCGGCGCGTCCGGCGATCTGGTGGAACTCCCGCGCCGACAGGTGCCGCATCCGCACGCCGTCGTACTTCACCAGCGAGGTGAGCACCACGGTGCGGATCGGCACGTTGATGCCCACGCCGAGGGTGTCCGTGCCGCAGACCACCGGCAGCAGCCCCTGCTGGGTCAGGCGCTCGACGACGCGCCGGTACTTGGGCAGCATGCCGGCGTGGTGCACGCCGACGCCGTGCCGCAACAGACGTGACAGCGTCCGGCCGAAGCCCGGTCCGAACCGGAAGCCGCCCAGCTCGTCGGCGATGCGGTCGCGCTGCTCCCGGGAGGCCAACGGTGTGGACAGCAGCGCCTGAGCGCGTTCGACGGCCTCCTTCTGCGTGAAGTGCACGACGTAGACCGGGGCGCGGTGGGTGTGCACCAGCTCGTCCAGCAGCTCGTGCAGCGGCTCGACGGCATAGGAGTACGTGAGGGGGACGGGCCGCTCGACGCTGGTCACCACGGCGACCGACCGCCCCGTGCGGCGGGTCAGGTCCTCGGCGAAGAACGAGACGTCGCCGAGCGTCGCCGACATCAGCACGTGCTGCGCCTTCGTCAGCTCGAGCAGCGGCACCTGCCACGCCCAGCCGCGCTGGGGGTCGGCGTAGAAGTGGAACTCGTCCATCACCACCTGGGCGACCTCGGCGTCGGGACCGTCGCGCAGCGCGAGGTTGGCCAGGATCTCGGCCGTGCAGCACAGGATCGGTGCCGTCGGGTTCACCGCCGAGTCGCCGGTCATCATCCCGACGTTGGCGGAGCCGAACATGTGCACCAGCGCGAAGAACTTCTCGCTGACCAGCGCCTTGAGCGGCGCGGTGTAGACGCTGCGGCGGCCGGCCGCGAACGCGACGAAGTGCGCGGCGGCGGCGATGAGCGACTTGCCCGACCCGGTCGGCGTGGAGACGATCACGTGCTCGCCGCTGACCAGGGCGAGCAGCGCCTCCTCCTGGTGCGGGTACAGGGCCAGGCCCTGGTCCGCCGCCCAGCCGCTGAACGCCGCGTAGAGGGCGTCCGGGTCATGGGGATCCGCGGGCACCCGGTCGACGAGGCGCTGACCCGGTGCTGCGACGGTCACCCGTCCAGTCTCCCACGGCGGGCCGGATCCCAGATGGTGGTACGTACTGTTCCGTCTCTTGAAACGGGAGGGTCGCCGACGCCTACGATGGCGTGTGTCCACCTCCACGCACCCGGACGTGTACGTCCACGGCCACCAGGAGAGCGTCCTGCGGTCGCACCGTTGGCGCACCGCCGAGAACTCCGCGGGCTACCTCCTGCCGTCGCTCGAGCCGGGCATGAGCCTGCTCGACGTCGGGTGCGGGCCGGGCACGATCACGCTCGACCTCGCCGACCGGCTGGCGCCGGGCGCGGTGGTCGGCGTCGACTCCTCGGCCGCCGTGGTGGACATCGCCCGCGAGACGGCGCGTGAGCGCGGCACCACCAACGTCGAGTTCCGCAGCGCCGACGCCTACGAGCTGCCGTTCGAGGACGGCTCGTTCGACGTGGTGCACGCCCACCAGCTGCTGCAGCACCTCACCGACCCGGTCGCCGCCCTCCGCGAGATGCGGCGGGTGGCGCGTCCGGGCGGCCTGGTCGCCGTGCGGGACTCCGACTACGCGGGCATGACGTGGTTCCCGCCGTCGCCCGGGCTCGACGAGTGGCAGGCGCTCTACCACGAGGTCACCTCGGCGCTCGGCGCGGAGGCGGACGCCGGGCGGCACCTGCTCGCCTGGGTGCGCGAGGCCGGGTTCGACCCCGACGGCATCGCGCCCGGTGCCGGCGTCTGGTCGTACGCGACGCCGCACGACCGGCGCTGGTGGGCCGGCCTGTGGGCGGAGCGGTGCGTGACGTCGAACTTCGCCGCGCAGGCGGTGCAGCACGGGCTCGCGGACGAGGTGGGGCTGGAGCTGCTGGCCGACGCATGGCGGGAGTGGGGCGAGCAGGAGGACGGCTGGTTCGCCGTGCTGCACGGCGAGGTGCTCGCCCGGGCCTGAGCGGCGCAGGTGCCGTCGGCCCGGGCTCGTCGGCCTGGTTAGGGTTGGCCCGTGCGCATCGCCAGGTTCACCACCGGCGGGGATCCCCGCTTCGCCCTCGTCGAAGGGGCTCCCGGTGACGAGGAGCTCGTCGTCATCGCCGGCGACCCGATCTTCACCCCGGTCCAGGCGACCGGTGAGCGCATCCCGCTCGCCGACGAGGGGGTGCGCCTGCTCGCACCGGTGATCCCGCGGTCCAAGATCGTCGGCGTCGGCCGCAACTACGCCGAGCACGCCGCCGAGCACGGGGTGGAGGTGCCGACCTCGCCGCTGCTGTTCCTCAAGCCGAACACCTCGGTGATCGGCCCGGACGACCCGATCGTGCTGCCCGACTGGTCGCAGCAGGTGGAGCACGAGGCCGAGCTCGCCGTGGTGATCGGCAAGGTCACCAAGGACGTCAGCCCCGAGCACGCGCTGGAGAAGGTGTTCGGCTTCACGGTCGCCAACGACGTGACGGCGCGCGACATCCAGCGCACCGACTCGCAGTGGGCACGGGCCAAGGGTTTCGACTCGTCCTGCCCCCTGGGGCCGTGGATCGTGCCCGGGCTCGACGTGGACGACCTGGCCATCAGCGCCCGCGTCAACGGTGAGACCCGCCAGTCGGGCCGGACGTCGCAGATGGTGTTCGACGTGGCGTACCTGGTCAGCTACGTCTCCGAGGTGTTCACGCTGCTCCCGGGCGACGTGATCCTCACCGGCACCCCGGCGGGTGTCGGCCCGCTGAACCACCGTGACGTGGTCGAGGTCGAGATCGAGGAGATCGGCGTGCTGCGCAACCCGGTGCTGCGCCGGTGAGCGAGCGAACCGTCGCCGAGCCGCCCGCCGGCGCGGCGGCCGCGCCGACCACCGTCGAGATGTGGACCGACGGCGCCTGCAAGGGCAACCCCGGACGCGGTGGCTGGGGCGTGCTGATGCGCTACGGCGATCACGAGCGCGAGCTGTTCGGCGGTGAGGTGCTCACCACCAACAACCGCATGGAGCTCACCGCGGTGATCGAGGGGCTGCGGGTGCTGACCCGTCCCTGCACGGTGACCCTGCACGTGGACTCGCAGTACGTGATGAACGGCGTGACCAGGTGGATCGCCGGCTGGAAGCGCAACGGCTGGAAGACCGGTGCCAAGCAGCCGGTGAAGAACCAGGACCTGTGGCAGGAGCTGGACGCCGAGCTCGCTCGGCACCAGGTCAGCTGGACATGGGTGCACGGCCACCGCGGAGACCCGGGCAACGAGCGGGCCGACCAGCTGGCGAACAAGGGCGTCCCGGCGGCCTGACCGGCGTCCGGGCGTGCGCGAGCGCCTCGATAGGGTTGTCCGGTGACCCCCACGAGCCCGATCCGCGTCCGTTTCTGCCCGTCGCCGACTGGAACCCCGCACGTGGGCCTGATCCGCACGGCGCTGTTCAACTGGGCGTACGCGCGGCACGTCGGCGGCACGTTCGTCTTCCGCATCGAGGACACGGACCCGGCGCGCGACTCGGAGGAGAGCTACCAGCAGCTGCTCGAGGCGCTGCGCTGGCTGGGCCTGGACTGGGACGAGGGCGTCGAGGTCGGTGGCCCCTACGAGCCCTACCGGCAGTCGCAGCGGATGGACGTCTACGCGGACGTCGCCCGGCGGCTCCTCGAGGGCGGCTACGCCTACGAGTCGTTCTCGACGCCGGAGGAGATCGAGGCGCGGCACCGGGCGGCGGGGCGCGACCCCAAGCTCGGGTACGACGGGTTCGACCGGGACCTGTCGGAGGAGCAGAAGGCCGCGTACCGCGCCGAGGGTCGCGAGCCGGTGCTGCGCCTGCGGATGCCGGACGAGGACGTGACGTTCGACGACCTGATCCGCGGCGAGGTGACGTTCCGGGCCGGCTCGGTGCCGGACTACGTGATCGTCCGGGCGAACGGCTTCCCGCTGTACCCGCTGGTCAACCCGGTGGACGACGCGCTGATGGGGATCACGCACGTGCTGCGCGGGGAGGACCTGCTCTCGTCCACCCCGCGCCAGGTGGTGCTGTACCGGGCGCTGCTCGACCTCGGCATCGCCACCGTCATGCCGCAGTTCGGCCACCTGCCGTACGTGATGGGCGAGGGCAACCGCAAGCTGTCGAAGCGTGACCCCGAGTCGAACCTCTTCCTGCACCGCGAGCGCGGGTTCACCCCCGAGGGCCTCCTCAACTACCTGGCGCTGCTCGGCTGGTCCATCTCGCCGGACCACGACGTGTTCAGCGTGCAGGAGATGGTCGAGGCCTTCGACGTCGCGAACGTCAACCCGAACCCCGCCCGGTTCGACCTGAAGAAGGCCGAGGCGATCAACGCCGCGCACGTGCGCCTGCTGGAGCCCGAGGACTTCCGCGACCGGCTGGTGCCGTACCTGCACGCCGCGGGGCTGGTGCCCGCGGCCACGTTCGGCGAGCTGCCCGCGGCAGCCCAGAGCGTGCTGACGCAGGCGGCGCCGCTGGTGCAGACGCGCATGACGCTGCTCGGCGAGGCCGTCGGCATGCTCGGCTTCCTCTTCGTCGCGGACGACGCGGTGGTGGTGGAGGACGACGCTCGCGGCGGGCTCAAGGACGACGCGGCGACGATCCTGGACGCGGCGACCGACGCACTGCAGCAGCTGGCGACCGACGGGTTCACGACGGCGGCCACGCAGGACGCGCTGCAGGCGGCGCTGATCGACGGCCTCGGCCTCAAGCCCCGGCTGGCCTACACACCGCTGCGTGTCGCGCTGACCGGTCGGCGGGTGTCGCCGCCGCTGTTCGAGTCGATGGAGATCCTCGGCCGCGACGCCACCCTGGCGCGTCTGGCGGCGCTGCGGGCGGCGCTGTGACGGCTGCCGCGCCGCGCGCGGGCGCACGGCTGGACGGCGTGCTGTTCGACATCGACGACACCCTTGTGGACACCCGCGGCGCGTTCCGCGCCGCGTTCGAGGTGATCGCCCACCGCTACCTGCCGGACCTGCCGCCCGAGCGGCTGCCGGAGGTGCTGGCGACCTGGCGGGCCGACGCGAGCGGCCACTACCGGGCGTACACCCGTGGGGAGACCGGCCACCGCGAGCAGCGCATGGCGCGGGCGAACGAGCTGCACGCGCTGTTCGGCGGCCGTGAGCTGGACGACGCCGCCTTCGAGGCCTGGGACCAGGTGTTCGAGGGTGGCTTCACCGCGGCCTGGGCCGCCCACCCGGAGGCGTCCGCGGTGATCGACCAGCTGCTGGCGGCGGGACTGCAGGTCGGCGCCCTGTCGAACGCGCACGTCGCCTACCAGACCGACAAGCTGGCGCGGACCGGCTTCCTCGACCGGGTCCCGATGCTGGTGGGGATCGACACGCTCGGCATCGGGAAGCCCGACCCGTCGGTGTTCCTCGAGGCCTGCCGGCTGCTCGGCACCGAGCCCGCGCGCACCGCCTACGTGGGCGACGAGCTCGACGTCGACGCGGTGGCGGCTGCCGAGGCGGGCCTGCTCGGCGTCTGGGTGGACCGCCCGGGTGGCCGGCGCGTCCCGGTGTCCGAGCAGCAGATCGCCGACGCGGACGTGCTGGTGATCCACAGCCTCGCCGAGCTGCCCGAGGCGCTCGGCGTCTGAGCGGACCGGTCAGCGGCGGGGGAGCGGCGCGGCAACCGCCGGTCAGCGACCCGGCAGCGGGTCCAGCAGCTCGAGCACCTCGTCGTGCAGGCGTCCGTTGGTCACCAGCGCGGAGCCGCCGAGCGGACCGGGCACGCCGCGCACGGAGGTGAACCGGCCGCCCGCCTCGGTGACGATCGGCACCAGGGCCGCCATGTCGTGCAGCGCCAGCTCCGGTTCCGCCGAGACGTCCACGGCGCCCTCCGCGACGAGCACGTGCGACCAGAAGTCGCCGTAGGCGCGGGTGCGCCACACCTTCCGGGTGAGGTCGAGGAACTCCGGGAGCCGGCCGCGCTCCTCCCAGCCCGAGAGGCTGGAGTAGGAGAGCGAGGCGTCGGCGAGCCGGTCGACGGCCGACACGTGGATCTGCCGCGCAGCGGCCAGCGACCGTCCCGTCCAGGCGCCCGAGCCGGTGGCTGCCCACCAGCGCCGGTTCAGTGCGGGGGCGCTGACCACGCCCACCACCACGTCGTCGCCCTCCATCAGCGCGAGCAGCGTCGCCCACACCGGGACACCCCGCACGAAGTTCTTGGTGCCGTCGATCGGGTCCACCACCCAGCGCCGCGGCCCGTGGCCCGTGTCCGCCAGCTCCTCACCGTGCACGGCGTCCCGGGGCCGCGTCCGCGACAGCTGGGACCGGACCAGCTCCTCCGCCGAGCGGTCCGCATCCGTGACGGGCGTCAGGTCGGGCTTCGTCTCGACGTGCAGGTCCTGGGCGCGGAACCGCTCCGTGGTCAGCGCGTCCACCTGGTCGGCGATCACGTGGGCCAGTCGCAGGTCGTCGTCGTACCCGGGGCGCGAGCCCATCGTGGAGTCCCTCCGGTCGGCGGCGCCGGTCGGCCGCGTCGCCGTCACGCTAGCGCGCCGGGTGGGGGGCCCAGGGCGCCGGTCCGGCGCGGCGTGTCAGCGTTCGGTGCGGTCGTCCGGGTCGGCGGTGCCCGTGCGGGCTGCGAGCAGGCGGCGGAACGAGTCGAGCCGCGCGGCACGGGCGGCACGTGCGGCGTCGTCCGGCGCGGCGGACACCCAGTCGTCCAGCGCGCAGTCCGGGGCGTCGCCGGCGTGCGTGCACCCCCGCGGGCACGCCTGGGCGACCTCGGCCAGATCGGCGAACGCCGCGAGCAGGTGGGCGGGCTCCACGTGGGCGAGGCCGAACGAGCGCACCCCGGGCGTGTCGACCACCCACGTGACCGGACCCTCACCGGGCACCCGCAGCGCGACCGCCGAGGAGGAGGTGTGCCGGCCGCGTCCCGTGGTGTCGTTCACCGCGCCGGTCGCCCGGTACGCCCCGGGCACCAGGGCGTTCACCAGCGTGGACTTGCCCACGCCCGAGTGGCCGACGAGCACCGACACCTTGCCCGCGAGCGCCGAGCGGACGTCCTCGAGACCGGACACCAGCCGGTCGCCGTCCATGCCGGTCACCAGCACCCGGACGCCCACGGGCGTGTACATCGCGCTGAGGGGCGCTGGGTCGGCCAGGTCGGCCTTCGTCAGCATCAGCACCGCCGACATGCCGGCGTCGTACGCCGCCACGACGCACCGGTCGATCATCCGCGGGCGGGGTTCGGGGTCGGCGAGCGCGGTGACGATCACCAGCTGGTCCGCGTTCGCGACGATGACCCGCTCGACGGGGTCGGTGTCGTCGGCCGTCCGGCGCAGCGCCGTCCGGCGTTCCACGATGCGCACGATGCGGGCCAGCGTGCCCGTGTCGCCGGTCGTGTCGCCCACGACGTCGACCAGGTCGCCCGGCACCACGCGCTCGCGGCCGAGCTCGCGTGCCTTCATCGCCACCACGGGCTGCTCGTCAGGACCGCCCGCGTCCACCAGCACCGCGTACCGGCCGCGATCCACGCCGGTGACCATGCCGACCCGCGCGTCGGCGTGCTCGGGCCGCTGCTTGGTCCGCGGCCGAGAGCCGCGGCCGGGGCGCACCCGGACGTCCGACTCGTCGTACCGCCGCACCGCCATCAGGCAGGCGCCCCGTTCCCGGCCAGCATCGCGGTCCACATCCCGACGAAGTCGGGGATCGTCTTGGCCGTGGTCGCGACGTCGTCCACCTCGACGCCCGGGACCGCCAGCCCGATCAGCGCGCCCGCGGTCGCCATCCGGTGGTCCGCGTAGCTGTGCCAAACCCCACCGGTCAGCGGGCGGGGGGTGATGACCAGTCCGTCCGACGTCTGCTCGGCCCGGCCGCCCAGGCCCGTGATCTCGGCGGCCAGCGCCGCCAGACGGTCCGTCTCGTGACCGCGCATGTGCCCGATCCCGCGGAGCCGGGTGGGGGAGTCGGCGAGGACTGCCAGCGCGGCCACCGTCGTGGCGAGCTCGGACGCCGCACGCAGGTCGAGGTCGACCCCGTGCACGGCACCCGTGCCGCCGACGGTCAGCACGTCGCCGACGAGGGTCGCGGTGCCGCCCATGCTCGTCAGGATGTCCGGCAGCAGGGCTCCGGGCTGCGTGGTGGTCGCAGGCCAGCCGGGCACGGAGACCGTCCCGCCGGTCACCAGCGCGGCGGCCAGGAACGGTGCGGCGTTCGACAGGTCCGGCTCCACCCGGACGTCCCGACCCGCGATCGCGCCTGGCAGCACCTGCCAGATCGCCGGGCGGGAGTCGTCGACCCGCACGCCCGCGGCGCGCAGCACCTCGACCGTCATCTGGATGTGCGGCAGGGACGGCAGCGTCGGTCCGGTGTGTCGCACCGTCAGGCCGTCCCGGTAGCGTGCGCCGGCGAGCAGCAGCCCGGAGACGAACTGGCTGGAGCCGCTGGCGTCGACGTCGACCTGACCGCCGTCCACCGCACCGTGCCCCCGCACCGTGAACGGAAGCCTCCCGGGCTCACCCTGCTGCTCGACGTGCACGCCGAGCGCCCGCAGGGCGTCCAGCACGGGCCCCATCGGCCGCACCCGCGCCTGCGCGTCCCCGTCGAAGTGCACGGTTCCGTCGGCCAGCGCGGCAACGGGCGGCAGGAACCGCATCACGGTGCCGGCCAGCCCGCACTCCACCGTCACACCCCCCAGGACGGGCCCGGGGTCCACCAGCCAGTCGCCGTCCTCCTCGACCACGCGGCTGCCCAGGGCACCGAGCGCCGCCGCCATCAGGCGGGTGTCGCGGGACTGCAGCACACCGTGCAGGCGGCTGGGCCCGGAGGCGAGCGCCGCGAGGACCAGGTACCGGTTCGACAAGGACTTCGAGCCGGGGACCTCGACGACCGCGTCGAGCGGACCGACGGCGGAGGGTGCTGGCCAGGGTGCTGGCCGAGGCGCTGGCCGGGGGGCGTCGGTCATGGCTGCAGGGTACCGGCGAGGTCGTTTCCGTCCGCGGCCGGTCCGCGCCACCCGTCAGTCGTCCGCCGTCGCCTCACGCACCGCGTCCTTGACGGCTGCGCGGGTGTCCCAGGCGTTCTGCCAGCGCCACGCCAGCCCTGGGCGGCCCTCGTGGTCCGCCGCCGCCAGCAGCGCACCGCCGGTGGCGGACACCGCCGACCAGAACCGGCGTCGCCGCACGGCACGCGCGCTCGGCTGGTCGAGGGTCGCGACCGTCACGCCGCGGCCCGCCGGGGCGTTGACCAGGGCGACCGGTGCCGCGAGCGCGGCCAGCGCCAGCGCGGAGGTCCGCGGGGCACGTCCGGTCGCCAGCATCCCGCCGGCGACCAGCATCGCGGCCCCGTGCAGCCGCACGGCGGTGGTCAGCTGCCGGTCGCTCAGCTCACGGCCGAGCGCGTGGTCGAGCACGGCCTGCACGTCGACGCCGTACCGGTCGTCGAGCACGCGCTCGGCGCCGCTGAGGTGCGCGTACCGCGCCAGGCGTGCCCGCAGGGCCGTCACGCCGTCCCGCGCCGCGGTCGCGTGGGCGGAGGGATGCCGCACGGCGTCCAGCCCCTCGACCAGGAACCACGAGGCGAACATCGGACGGGCGACGCGGCGCAGCAGCACGGCAGACCTCCTCGGGACCGCGCACCGACGCCGGTGCGTACGCCCACGCTAGCGCCGGGGGAATGACCCCGCCGGGCGCCGGTGTTGCAGCCACCATGACCTGTGTGCTCGACCGCCCCCGTGCGGCAGACCGCTCCACGGACGAGGTGCTCGGCATCCCACCGGTCGCGACGACGGCCGTGTGGGCCCCGTACTCGGCGGACGTCCGGGTGCGACGGCTAGGCTCGGCGCCGATGAGCGACGACACCACGCGGGCCCCCCAGGGCGAGGGCGACTCCGCGCGCGCCGAGCGGTTCGAGGCCGAGGCCCTGGTCTACCTGGACCAGCTGTACGGCGCTGCCCTGCGGATGACGCGCAACCCGGCGGATGCCGAGGACCTGGTGCAGGAGACGTTCGCCAAGGCGTTCGCGGCCTTCCACCAGTACCGCCCCGGGACCAACCTCAAGGCGTGGCTGTACCGCATCCTCACCAACACCTACATCAACTCCTACCGCAAGAAGCAGCGGGAGCCGCAGCAGTCCCACGCCGAGGAGGTCGAGGACTGGCAGCTGGCCCGCGCCGAGTCGCACACGTCGACCGGGCTGCGCTCGGCCGAGGCCGAGGCGCTCGACCACCTGCCGGACTCGGACGTGAAGGACGCCCTCCAGCGCCTGCCCGAGGACTTCCGGATGGCCGTGTACTACGCGGACGTCGAGGGCTTCGCGTACAAGGAGATCGCCGAGATCATGGGCACTCCCATCGGAACAGTGATGTCCCGGCTGCACCGCGGCCGGGCACAGCTGCGCGAGCTGCTGCACGACTACGCCCGCGACCGCGGGCTGGTGCCGAGCGGCCCCGCCGCACCGGAGGCATGACGATGACGCACCTGCAGCCGGACGACGACGCCCGGCCCGAGCTCGGTCAGCACACGCACGCCGAGGACGACCCCTGCGCGGCGGCCGTCGAGCGCCTCTGGTCGTACGTCGACCACGAGCTCGACGTCAGCGAGGCCGACGAGCTGCGCGAGCACCTCGCCGAGTGCACGCCGTGCCTCGAGGAGTACGGGATCGACGTGGTGCTCAAGACGGTCGTGCGCCGCGGCTGCCAGGAGTCGGCGCCGGAGACGTTGCGCGTCCGGATCCACCAGACGCTGCTGCGCGGCGGGGCCGAGCCGCAGGCCTGACGCGTCGGCCGCGAGCTCCCGCGCCGCTGCGCCCGGGGCGGACCGTCGGCGACCGGTCAGCGTGAGCAGGGACGACGAAGGCCCCGACCGGACGGTCGGGGCCTCGCGTGCATCACGGCTCAGGCGTTGGGGCGCTTGCCGTGGTTGGCGGCGCTGCCGGCGCGGGACTTGCGCTTGCGACCACGCTTGCTCATCGGGTTCTCTCCTCGGCTGGGGGTACGGCTGCGGCGCACGGCGGTGCGCGACGTCGTCGTCCATGGTCCCACACCGGACGAGGAGGCTCGTTCGCGGCGAGGGTCGGGTGCCTGCGCCGGCGGCGGAGGCTCAAGTCGGCGAGCCCGCCAGCCGATGACCGCAGGGTGAGCGCGCAGATCCAGTCCGTCATCCCGTTCCTGCACGCGCTGGCCAGCACGGGCGGCTCCGACCTGCACTGCAAGGTCGGCTCGGCGCCGCGCGTCCGCGTGGACGGCCGGCTGCGCAAGCTGCAGGCGCCCGAGCTCACCCCCGCGGACACCGAGCGGATGCTCGAGGAGGTGCTGCCGGACGACCTCGTCGAGGTGTTCCGGCGCTCCCGCGAGGCCGACTTCGCCTACTCGCTGCCCGGGGTGGGGCGGTTCCGCGTCAACGCCTACCAGGCCCGCGGTGCGTACGGGCTCGTCTTCCGGCGGGTCGCAGTGGGGGCCCAGTCGCTGAGCGAGCTGGGGCTGCCCGAGGTGGTGGGGGAGCTCGCGCTCGAGCCCCGCGGCCTCGTGCTGGTGACCGGCCCGACGGGGTCCGGCAAGACGACGACGCTCGCGTCGATGGTCGACCTGGTGAACTCGTACCGCGAGGTGAACATCATCACCATCGAGGACCCGATCGAGATCCTGCACTCGGACAAGAAGGCGATCGTCTCCCAGCGTGAGGTGCGTCAGGACACGGCCGACTTCGCGGTGGCGCTGCGCGCCGCGATGCGGCAGGACCCCGACGTGATCCTGGTGGGCGAGATGCGCGACCAGGAGACGGTCCGCGCCGCGCTGTCCGCCGCGGAGACCGGCCACCTGGTGATGTCGACGCTGCACACGATCGACGCGCCCGAGACGATCAACCGCATCGTCGACTTCTTCCCTCCGCACGAGCAGAAGCAGATCCGCATCGCCCTGTCCCAGTCCCTGCGCGGGATCGTCTCGCAGCGGCTCGTCCGCAAGGCAGACGGCACCGGCCGGCGTCCCGCGGTCGAGGTGATGGTCAACACCGGCCGCACGGCCGAGGCGATCGTCGAGCCCCTCGACAACCCGCCACTGATCGACCTGATCCGCGACGGCGAGTTCTACAAGATGCAGACCTTCGACCGGCACCTGTTCAGCCTCGTCCGTGACGACGTCATCACCTACGAGGAGGCGCTCGCGGCCTCGTCGAACCCGCACGACCTCACGGTGGAGCTCAAGGCCGCCGGCGTCGTCGTCTGACGCGCTCCCGACCCTCGCAGCACCCGCGGAGCCCGCACCCTCGGCCGCAGCACGGCCCGGTGCGGGCTCTCGCGTCGTCGGCACCTCACGCGGCCCTTGTCCCGCCGCAAGACGCGATATATCGTGAGCCTTGACGAGATATATCGCGAAACTGAGGAGGGGTCATGCCCACGGAGTCCTGGGTGGTCGACGGGCCGCGCGTGATCGAGCTGGAGCAGGTCACCGCCGTCCGGGTCGGGCTGGTGGCGGGACGGGTCGACGTCGTCGCGCACGACGAGCCGGGCGTGCGGCTCGAGGTGCACTCCGTCGACGGCCGTCCGCTCGAGGTGACGCTGTCCGACGGCGAGCTGCGCGTCGGGTACGCGTTCACGCTCGGCGGCTGGGAGGGGTTCCTGGAGACGGTGCGCAACTTCCGCGGCCGGGACCGGGCCGACGTGCACGTGGCGGTGCCGCGAGAGATCGCGGTGCGCCTGGGCACGGTCAGCGCCGACGGCCTGCTCGCCGGCGTGCAGCAGGACTGCGCGGTCTCGACGGTGTCCGGGTCGGTCGTCGTGGACGGCACCCGTGGACGGCTGAGCGCCAACACGGTGTCCGGCGAGATCGCCGTGCGCGACCACCGCGGCGACCTGCGGATCACCAGCGTGTCCGGCGACGTGGCGGCGTCCGGCCAGCTCGTCGTCGTGCAGGGCACGACGGTGTCCGGCGCCCTGACGCTCGACACCACCGCGGAGGCGTCGTCGTTCACCGTCAGCTCGGTCTCGGGCGACGTCACCGTCCGGCTGCCGCTCGACAAGGGGCTGCGGGCGACGGCGCACACCGTCTCGGGACGGCTGGTGGTGGACGGGCAGGAGTACAAGGGCACGTCGCCGGGCCAGAAGTCGGTGGACCTCAGCTCCGGCGACGGCAGCTGCTACCTGACGGCCAACACGGTGTCCGGGCACGTCACCGTGCTGCGCGGCGTCGCGGCCACCGCATGATGGCCTCGGTGTTCGCCCACGGTCAGCTGCGCCTGTACCTGCTCGCGCTGCTGGAGGACGGTCCCCGGCACGGCTACGAGCTGATCACGGCGCTCTCGGACCGGTTCGGCGGCACGTACCGACCCAGCGCGGGCACGGTGTACCCCCGGCTCGCCCGGCTCGAGGAGGAGGGGCTCGTCGTGCGGACGGACGAGGGTCGCAAGACGACCTACGCGCTGACGCCGGCGGGCCGCGCCGAGCTCGAGGACCGTCGGGACGACCTCGCGGACCTCGAGGCCGGCATCGCCGAGACGGTCCGCGATCGGGCCCTGCAGCTGCGGGACGACGTGCGGGACGCGATGCGGGGGCTGCGCGCGGACCTCGCATCGGCCGCCCAGCAGGCCCGTGCCCACGCGGTGCCGGCGCCGGCGGCGCCCGCCGACGAGGCGCGGACGGCGTCGCACGTCAACCGGATGGAGGCCGACGCCCTGGTGCGGCGGTTCGCCGACGAGCTGCGTGCGGACCTGCGGCGAGCGGACGCGGGACCGGGGGTGGCCCCGCTGACCGTGGACACCGTCCGGACGGTGCTCGACCAGGCGCTGCGGGCGGTGCGGGGCACGCTGCCGCGCTAGCGGCAGCGGTCAGGCGTCGTCCGGTAGGCCGAGCCAGGTGTGCCAGCCGGTGTGCAGCACCAGCCACGCGATCAGCCCGTACCCGGCCTGGCCGGGCAGCTGCCCGTCGCCCGCGGCGAGGTCCGCCAGCCACTGGTCGTGGGCGACCAGCGGGGTGTACGTGTCGACGTACGGCACGCGCCGCCGCCCCGCCACGTCGGCGTAGGCCGCGGACAGCTCGGCGAGGTGCTGCGCCTGGTCGGGTGAGCCGGGCGGCGGCCCGACGACGAAGGCGGGGACGCGGCGCTGCTCGGCGACGTCGAGGATGTTGGCCAGGTTCAGCCGGCTGCGTGCCAACGAGAGGCCGGCGTCCGCATCCGCCCGTCCCAGCGCGACCACCAGCCGGTTGTCGGCCTCGGGGACCCAGCGACGGGACGCCTCGAGGTCCCACCGGGCGCCGAGCTGGGTGGTGTTCTCGCCCGGCACCGCGAGGGTCAGCACGGCCAGCGGTCCGGGCGTGCTGGTGCGGGCCGCGACGCGTCCCACCCACCCGAGCGCCCGTGGGTCACCTGCGCCTGCCGCGAGCTCGTCCCCGACCACCACCAGCCTGACCGGCAGGTCAGCCACGCCCCTCACCGCCTTCCGTGCGCCGACCGGCGCGCCGCACGGGGGCAAGTCTGGCAGCGCCCGGCCGCCAGCCCGGGGAGGCGGCGGCCGGGTCGCGCGTCAGCGGGCGAACGCCTCGGCGATCAGCTCGGTCTGCTGCACCGCGTGCTTCTTGGCGGAGCCCGTCGCCGTGGCGGCCGACTCGGCACGCGACACGACACGGAGCTGACGTCCCAGCACCGGAGGCACGTGCAGGGACAGGTAGGACCACGCGCCCTGGTTCTGCGGCTCGTCCTGCACCCAGACCAGCTCCGCGTCCCCGTACGGCGCCAGCGCCTCACGCGCCGCCTCGGCGTCGAAGGGGTACAGCTGCTCGAGGCGCACGATCGCCGTGTGCCGGTCACCCGAGGAAACCCGGTGCGCCAGCAGGTCCCAGTAGACCTTGCCGCTGCACAGCAGCACGCGCGTCACCTGGTCGGCCTGTGCCGCGGCGAGCTCGTCGCCGATCACCGGGCGGAAGGTGCCGGACGTGAAGTCCGCGACGTCGGAGGTCGCCGACTTCAGGCGCAGCATCGACTTCGGGGTGAAGACGACGAGCGGCCGGCGCGGCCGGTCGTAGGCCTGCCGGCGCAGCAGGTGGAAGTGCGACGCCGGGGTCGACGGCTGCGCGATGGTCATGTTGTCCTCGGCGGCCAGCTGCAGGAACCGCTCGATCCGCGCCGACGAGTGGTCCGGCCCCTGGCCCTCGTAGCCGTGCGGCAGCAGCAGGGTCACGGAGGACTGCTGCGCCCACTTCTGGCCGGCCGAGCTGACGAACTCGTCGAGGATCGTCTGCGCTCCGTTGACGAAGTCGCCGAACTGGGCCTCCCACACCACGAGGGCGTCGGGACGCTCGACGGAGTAGCCGTACTCGAACCCGAGCGCGGCGTACTCGGACAGCGACGAGTCGTAGGTCCAGAACTTCGCCTGGTTGGCCGACAGGTAGCTCAGCGGCGTCCACTCGGCGCCGGTCTCGCGGTCGTGCAGCACCGCGTGCCGCTGGGCGAACGTGCCGCGCCGGCTGTCCTGACCGGCGAGCCGCACGGGCGTGCCCTCGACCAGCAGCGAGCCGAACGCGAGCAGCTCGCCGAACGCCCAGTCGATGCCGCCCTCGCGGCTCATCGCCTCGCGACGGGTGAGCAGGGTCGCCAGCTTGGGGTGCACGGTGAAGCCCTCCGGGGCCTGCACGTGCGCGGCGCCGATGCGCTCCAGCACCTCCGCCGGCACAGCGGTGCGCCAGCCGACCATCACACCGGCGTCCTCGTGCTGCGCCTCCGGACGCTCCAGCCCGGCGACCGTCTCCGGTGCCTTCGTCGGCGTCCAGCCGTCCTCGCGCGTCTCCGCGAACACCCGCTCCAGCTGCGACTGGTAGTCGCGCAGCGCGTGCTCCGCCTCCTCGAGCGTGATGTCGCCCCGCCCGACCAGCGTCTCGGTGTAGAGCTTGCGCACCGAGCGCTTGGCCTCGATCAGGTTGTACATCAGCGGCTGGGTCATCGATGGGTCGTCGCCCTCGTTGTGACCGCGGCGGCGGTAGCAGAGCATGTCGACGACGACGTCGCGGTCGAACTGCTCGCGGTACTCGAACGCGAGCTCGGCGACGCGCACCACGGCCTCCGGGTCGTCCCCGTTGACGTGGAACACCGGCACCTGCAGGCCCTTGACCACGTCGGTGGCGTACTGCGACGAGCGGGACGACGACGGGCCGGTGGTGAAGCCGACCTGGTTGTTGATGACCACGTGGATGGTGCCGCCGGTGCGGTAGCCACGCAGCTGCGACAGGTTCAGCGTCTCGAAGACGACGCCCTGGCCGGCGAACGCGGCGTCGCCGTGCACCAGGATCGGCAGCACGGAGAAGCCGTCGCCGCCGAGGTCGATGCGGTCCTGCTTGGCCCGCACGATGCCCTCGAGCACCGGGTCGACGGCCTCCAGGTGGGACGGGTTGGCCGCCAGGTGCACCCGCGTGGTCGCACCCGACTCGGCGGTGAACCGCCCCTCGGTGCCGAGGTGGTACTTCACGTCGCCGGAGCCCTGGACGCTCTTCGGGTCCTGGTTGCCCTCGAACTCGCTGAAGATCTGCCCGTAGGACTTGCCGGCGATGTTGGCCAGCACGTTGAGCCGACCGCGGTGCGCCATGCCGATGCCGACCTCGTCGAGGCCCGCGTCCGCCGCCTTCGAGAGGATCGCGTCCAGCAGCGGGATCAGCGACTCGCCGCCCTCGAGCGAGAACCGCTTCTGGCCGACGTACTTGGTCTGCAAGAAGGTCTCGAAGGCCTCGGCTGCGTTCAGCCGCCGCAGGATGCGCAGCTGGTCCTCGCGCGGAGTCCGGGCGTAGCCGGACTCCAGCCGCTCCTGCAGCCAGCGACGCTGCCGCGGGTCCTGCAGGTGCATGTACTCGATGCCGACCGTGCGGCAGTACGAGTCGCGCAGCAGGCCGAGGATCTCCCGCAGGGTGGCGCGGGACTTGCCGGTGAACCCGCCGGTGGGGAACGTGCGGTCCAGGTCCCACAGCGTCAGGCCGTGGTTCTGCACGTCGAGGTCCGGGTGCTTGCGCAGCCGGAAGGCGAGCGGGTCGGTGTCCGCCATCAGGTGGCCGCGCGAGCGGTAGGCGTGGATCAGCTCGGCGATGCGGGCCGGCTTGATCGCCTCGTCGTCCGGGTGCGCGGTGTTGTCCCGCACCCAGCGCACCGGCTCGTAGGGCACGCGCAGCGACGTGAAGACCCGGTCGTAGAAGCCGTCCTGACCGGTCAGCTTCTCCGCGATGATCCGCAGGAAGTCGCCGGACTGGGCGCCCTGGATGATCCGGTGGTCGTACGTCGAGGTCAGGGTGAGCACCTTGGAGATGCCCATCTGGTTCAGCCGCTCGACGGACGTGCCGGCGAACTCGGCCGGGTAGTCCATCGCACCGACGCCGACGATGGTGCCCTGGCCCTGCATCAGGCGCGGCACCGAGTGCACCGTCCCGATCGTGCCGGGGTTGGTCAGCGACACCGTGGTCCCGGCGAAGTCGTCCACCCCGAGCTTGTTCTGCCGGGCCCGGCGGACCACGTCCTCGTAGGCGGCCCAGAACTGGGCGAAGTCGAGCGTGTCCGCCTTCTTCACCGACGGCACCAGCAGCTGCCGCGTCCCGTCCGGCTTGGACAGGTCGATGGCGATGCCGAGGTTGACGTGGGCCGGCGTCAGCACCGCCGGCTTGCCGTCCTGCTGCGTGTACGACGAGTTCATCGCCGGCATCTGCGTCAAGGCCTCGACCATCGCGAAGCCGATGAGGTGCGTGAACGACACCTTGCCGCCGCGGCCGCGGGCGAGGTGGTTGTTGATGACGATGCGGTTGTCCACCATCAGCGTGGCCGGGACGGCGCGCACGCTGGTGGCGGTGGGGACCTCCAGCGAGGACTCCATGTTGGTCACCACGCGGGCCGCGGGGCCGCGCAGCTTCTGCACCTCGTCGGCGGCCTGGTCCTGCTCGGTGTGCTCGTGGCCGAGGGCCGCGGCCGCTGCGTACGGCGCCGTGGCGGGCAGGGCGCGGGCGATGGGGACGGGACCGGTCGGCAGCAGCTTCGCCTGGCCGCCGACGCCGTCGCCGGACGGGCGCGGAGCGGCGGCGGGGGCCGGCGGCGCGGGGACGAGCGCGGGGGCCGTCGGCGCGCCCTCGGACGGGGAGGCGGTCGGCTCGGTGCCGCCGGCGGCCTCGGACCCCGGGGCGAGCGGCCGGTAGCCCTCGAAGAAGTCCCACCAGGCGGGGTCGACCGTGCTGGGGTCGCGGAGGTACTGCTCGTACAGCTCGTCCACGAGCCATTCGTTGGCGCCGAAGTCGGCGCGCCTCGAATCGATCTCGGCCTTCTGCGCCACGCGAAACTCGCCCACTTCCGCTGCGGCCAGTCGACCGCGTCGTTGACTGATCTGTTGATGACAACACTACGGCCTGAGGGTCTTAGGTCCCGCCTCGGGCACTGGTCCAGGTGCCGATCCGCACACCGTCTTCACCCGCTCCGACCGACGTGCTGCCCGAACGTGAATGAGCAGGTCAAGACCGGGCAAGCGGTCGGTTCGCGGGCCCTCAACGGCCGGTGCGCTACGGCTCCGGGACGCGCGGCACGGCGCCGGTGCCCGGGGCCGGGCGTCCCGGCAGGGTGACCCGCATCGTGCACCCCGAGGACGTGTCGGCCACCTCGATCGCGCCGCCGTGCAGCTGCACCGCCCATCGGACGATCGCCAGCCCGAGGCCGGTCCCTCCCGTGGAGCCCTGGCCGGTGACGGCAGGGGAGTTGCCGCGCACGAACCGCTCGAACACGTGGGCCCGCTGGTCCACCGCGATGCCGGGACCGTTGTCCACCACGTCGATCTGCACGTCGCGTCCGGACCGCCGTCCCACCAGCCGCACCACGTCACCGGTGGGGGATGCCCGCACCGCGTTGTGCAGCAGGTTGGCCACCACCTGGTGCAGCCGCTCCGGGTCGGCGGGGACGGTCAGCCCCGGCGGTGTCACGGACACCTCGAACCGGACCTGGCGCGCGGCGGCGACGAGGGCGGACCCGTCGGCGGCCTCCTGGAGGAAGTCCGCCAGCCGCACCTCCTCGAGGTCGAGCGCCGCGTCCCCGGCCTCGAGGCGGGACAGGTCGAGGAGGTAGGTGACCAGCCTGCCGAGGCGTTCGGTCTGGGACAGCGCGGCGGCCAGCGTCGCCTCGTCCGGCTCGCTGATCCCGTCCACCATGTTCTCCAGCTGCGCACGCAGCGCCGCCACCGGCGTGCGCAGCTCGTGCGAGACGTTGGCCACCAGCTCGCGGCGGAAGCTGTCCGACTGCTCGAGGTCGTCGGCCATCGTGTTGAAGGCCGCAGCGAGCTGACCGACCTCGTCGTGGCTGGAGGCGTGCACCCGCTGCGTGTAGTCGCCGGCCGCCATCGCCTGCGCGGCCGCGGTCATCTCGCGCAGCGGAGAGGTCATCCCGCGTGCCAGGAGCTGGGTCAGCACCAGGGAGAGCACGATCGCCAGCGGCAGCGTGCGGGTCGGCCCCAGGTGCCGGTACAGCCCGATCCAGGTGATGAACGCGGCCAGGGTGACCGTCGCCGCCACCAGCACGCCCAGCTTGATCTTGATCGAGGTGACCCGGTCCAGCGGGCGGATGTCGGGCAGCCGGTCACCGATGGGCCGCCGGTGCCGCGCCACCGGACCCGCGTCCCGGTCGTCGCCCGCGTCCTGGCCGTGGACGAAGTCCCACCACGGCGCGCGCGCCGGCTGACCACCCGGGGTGGGACCCGGGTCGGTGGTGCGGTCCGCCGTCACGTGCCTGCCGGCGCGGCGTGCTCGGCCGGGGTCGTGGGCTCGGCGGGCTCGAAGGCGTAGCCGACGCCGTGCACGGTGCGGACCAGGTCGGGGCCGAGCTTGCGGCGCAGCGCCTTGATGTGGGAGTCGACGGTGCGCGTCCCGCTGGCGTCCACCCAGTCCCACACCTCGGCGAGGAGACGCTCGCGGCTCAGCACGGTGCGCGGCCGGGTGGCCAGCGCGACGAGCAGGTCGAACTCGGTCGGCGTCAGGTGCACCTCGTCGGCACCGCGCAGCACCCGTCGCTGCGCGCGGTCGACCGTCACGTCGCCCACGACCAGCGGGGGCTCCGGCTGGTGCACGGTGCTCAGCTCGGCCGCCTGCGACGCCCGCTGCTGCCGGCGCAGCAGCGCCTTGGTGCGTGCGACCAGCTCGCGCATCGAGAACGGCTTGGTCATGTAGTCGTCCGCCCCGACGCCGAGCCCGACGAGCATGTCCGTCTCGTCGTCGCGGGCGGTGAGCATCAGCACGGGGACGGGTCGCTCCGCCTGGATCCGCCGGCACACCTCCAGGCCGTCGATGCCCGGCAGCATCACGTCGAGCAGCACCACGTCGGGGTGCAGCCGGGCCGCCGAGTCGACCGCGAGGAGCCCGTCGCCGACGGCGTGCACCTGCCATCCCTCGGCCGAGAGCCGGTGCACGATCGCCTGCGCGATGGCCGGTTCGTCCTCCACGACGAGGACGGTCGTCGACCCGCCCGGCCCGGCGAGTCCTTGCGAGAGCGCCATGGGGTCAGCGTGGCACAGGCGCCTGTCGACGGCCGGTGCACGCGCAGGCACCCCGCGCGTGCACGCCTCGGGCGCCCGCCGCCTGCACGCGAGCGGATCCCGCCGGGCCGCCCTCGGCCGTCCGCGGTGTGACCTTCGTCCCACCGCACCTGCGTGTCCCGCTGGGCGACGGCCGTTCGCGCGTGGGATCGACGTCGGACGTCCGTCCAGGGGGCTTGGAACGGTGGGGGCCACCCCGTTATGGTTTCGTGACCGCGACGCCCGGGCCGGATGGCCGGCCCCTTCGCGGTCTCGTACCGGGTCGTGCCAGAGCAGGAGGTGTCGTGGGTTCGCACCGAGCAGAGCCGGCGACCCGGACCCTGCCTCGTGCCGCACGCGTGCACCACGGTGCGACCGGTCGCGACCACGCCGTCCCGGCACCGGTGAGCGGCGGCGCCACCACCTCCGGACGGCGGCGCCGTGGAGCGACCCGCGCCTTCGGGCGGGTCGGCGTGCTCGGCGCCCTCGTCGCGGTGACCGTCGTGGTGCCCGTCACGCAGGGCGCGCTCGCCGATGCGGGTTCGGGCTACGCGACCGTGTCGGACGCCGCGCTGCCGTCGACCGTCCAGGCGCTGACCTCGACGCCCGCCACCCAGCTGCCGCCCGCCTCCCTGGTCACGGCCGATGCCGCCCTCTCGCTGCGTTCCGCCGCAGCGGTGTCCCGTTCCGCCGACCGCAGCCCGCTGCCGGACTGCGACGGGCAGCCGCATCCCGGGGGCGAGAACGGCGCGATCCCCGACGCCTGGTTGTGCACGCTGTTCGACGGCCACACCCGCCTGCGTGCCGACGCGGCCGTCGCCCTGGCCCAGATGAACGAGGCGTTCGTCCAGCGGTTCGGCGCTGATCTGTGCCTGGCGTCCGGCTACCGCTCGCTGGCCGAGCAGCGGGCGGTGAAGGCCACCCGCGGCAGCCTCGCGGCCGACCCGGGACGCAGCAACCACGGCTGGGGCCTCGCGGTCGACTTCTGCTCCGAGGAGACCTCCGGGGCGCGCTGGACCTGGCTGCAGAAGAACGCCGCCATCTACGGCTTCGGCAACCCGGCGTGGGCCCAGCCCGGCGGCAGCGGACCGTACGAGCGCTGGCACTGGGAGCTGACCAAGGCGGTCGCGGAGTCCGGCTTCAACTGACCGGGGCACGGCCCGGCGCGGCGCCCGTGAGGGGCGCCGAACCGGATCCGTCGTCAGCGCAGCTGGAGGCCCCAGCGCAGCACGTGCTCCTGACCCGGCTCGAGCCGGACCAGGTCGTCGCCGGTGCGGAACGCGTCCGCGACGCAGCTCATCGGCTCGACCGCGACGGCGGTGCGCCCGATCCTCGCCACCTGGTCGCCGGTGCACACCTGCCACGCGGTCGTCGCCGCGTCGCCCCACATGGCGACGGTGCTGCCGTCGGGCCGGCCCAGGGTCGCCCACGTCCGCTCGTCGTCGTCCCGGAGCACGCCCACCCACGCGTCGTCGAGCGCCAGTCCGGCGAGCGACCGGGCCTGCCGCAGGTCGAACTGGTTGGCCACCGGCTCGGTGCCCGTCGGGAGGAGGCGGTTGTCCACGGTCACGTGCCGGGAGGCGCCGACGCTCAGCGAGCAGTCGTCGACGGCCGCTCCGCCGGTCGACAGCCACGGGTGCACGCCGACCCCGTAGGGGGCCGTGCTCGAACCCTGGTTGAGCGCGGTGACGGTGCACTCGAGCCCGGCGTCGGAGAGGGTGAACGTCACGGTGATCAGCAGGGGCCACGGGTAGCCACCGGTCGGGACCAGGTCGTGCTGCAGCGTGACCGAGGCCTCGTCCTCCCGCGGGCCGGCCGCCGTGAAGCGCTCGTGGCCGACGAGCCCGTGCAGCGCGGTCATCCGGTCGACCTCGGTGACCGGGACCTGGTAGACGGAACCCTCGAACCCGTAGCGCCCGTCCGCCAGGCGGTTGGGCCACGGTGCGAGCAGGGCGCCCGAGAACGCCGGCGTGAGGACGCCCTCGTCGTAGGGCCGGACGACGTCGCGGCCGCCGACGCGGTACAGCCGCAGGCTCGCGCCGACCTCGGCGACCACCGCCTCCTGGTCGCCGTGGTGCAGGTGGTGCTGGGTGCCGGAGGGCAGCGGTGTGATCACCCGCACACGCTAGCGGGCGTCGCCCGAGGCCCGCCGCGCGGGGCCGTGGAGCGGGCGGCTGCCCGAGCGGCGTCCCGTTCCGCGACGACGCAGCGGCTGCGCAGCCTGGGACCGAAGGCCCACCCATGGCCGACGGACGCTGTCACGGCGCGCACCCGATGGAGTGCGGGGCGACGTGACTTGTGCGGAACCGCCCCCAGCCCGCCGTCGTGTGCCCTAGCGTCGCGCTGCCGAAGAACCGGACACTTCGGTCAGAACGGAGAAATGCCGTGGACGGCGTGGCGATCGTCGAGCGCGAGGTGCGCGAGCTGATCCGTCGCCGTGGCGTCGACCCGGTGCGCGACCGGGCCGGTGTGGACGCCCTCGTGGCGGCCGCGATCGCCGACTACGACGAGCGCTCGGTGCTCGGCGCACTGCCTCCGCTGGCGGATCCCGGTGCCGTCCACAAGCAGGTGGTCGACTCGGTGGCCGGGCTCGGGCCGCTGCAGCGGTACCTCGACGACGACACCGTGGAGGAGATCTGGATCAACTCCCCGCACCAGGTGTTCGTCGCCCGCGGCGGGGAGCCCGAGCTGACCACCACGATCCTCACCGACAGCCAGGTACGGGACCTCGTCGAGCAGATGCTCAAGGTCTCCGGCCGGCGCCTGGACCTCAGCAGCCCCTTCGTCGACGCGTCGCTGCCCGGTGGTGAGCGGCTCCATGCGGTGATCCCGGACGTCACGCGTCGCCACTGGTCCGTGAACATCCGCAAGTACGTCGTGCGTGCCGCCGGTCTGGACGACCTCGTCACGCTGGGCAGCGTGCCACCGGCCGTCGCCGCGTTCCTGCACGCGGCCGTGCGGGTGGGCCTCAACGTGGTCGTCTCGGGCAGCACGCAGAGCGGGAAGACGACCATGCTGAACGCCCTCTGCGGCTCGATCCCTCCGCGGGAGCGCGTCATCACCTGCGAAGAGGTCTTCGAGCTGCGCCTGGCGGCGCGGGACTGGGTGGCGATGCAGTGCCGACAGCCCAACCTCGAGGGGACGGGCGAGATCCCGCTGCGGCGACTGGTCAAGGAGGCGCTGCGGATGCGACCGAGCCGCCTGGTGGTCGGTGAGGTGCGCGAGGCCGAGGCGCTCGACCTGCTGATCGCTCTCAACGCCGGCGTGCCAGCGATGTGCACCCTGCACGCCAACTCCGCGCGGGAAGCGCTGACCAAGCTGTGCACGCTGCCGCTGCTCGCCGGTGAGAACGTCTCCGACCGGTTCGTCGTGCCCACCGTCGCGTCCGCCGTCGACCTGGTCGTCCACCTCGACCTGGATCCGTCGGGCCGGCGGTCGGTGCGCGAGGTGCTGGCCGTGCCCGGCCGCGTCGAGGCGGGCGTCGTGGAGACGGCGGAGCTGTTCGTCACCCGTGACCGGCGGCTCGTCCGCGCGGAGGGCTTCCCGCCGCACGCCGAGCGGTTCTCGCGTGCGGGCGTCGACCTCGCGGCCCTGCTGCGTGGGCGGGACTGACGGCGTGGGTGTTCTGCTCGGGCTGCTGCTGGGTGGCGGGTTCGCCTGCATCTGGTGGTCGTGCTGGCCGTCCTCGACCGTCCCACGGCGGCGTTCCCCGTGGGCCGAGACCATGCGGGACACACTGGCCCAGGCCGGTGTCAGCGGCGTGGAGCCCGCGGCCGTGGTGGGCGTGAGCGCCCTGGCCGGCCTCGTCGTGGCGGTCCTCGCGTTCGCCCTGGTCCCGGTCGCGCCGATCGTGGTGGCGTTCACCTGCTTCGGCGCCGGCGCACCGTGGCTGCTGCTCCGGGGCCGGGCGCGACGGCGCGTCGGTCGCCTGCGGCAGCTGTGGCCCGACGTGGTCGACCACCTCGCCTCGGGCGTCCGTGCGGGCCTG
The DNA here is from genome assembly GCF_027923705.1 of Cellulomonas sp. NTE-D12. Lineage (NCBI taxonomy): Bacteria > Bacillati > Actinomycetota > Actinomycetes > Micrococcales > Cellulomonadaceae > Cellulomonas > Cellulomonas electrica. The sequence continues at coordinate 1,213,536 of NZ_AP026442.1, forward strand.
TCCCTCCCGGAGGCGCTCGCGCAGCTCGCCGACCGGGGCCCCGCGGAGCTTCGGGAACCGTTCGCGGCGTTCGCCGCGGACTACCGGGCGTCCGGTCGGTTCGGCGAGAGCCTGGACACGCTGAAGGACCGTCTGGCGGACCCTGTGGCGGACCGGATCGTGGAGGCGCTCCGGCTGACGCGGGACGTCGGTGGGACGGACCTCGGCCGTCTGCTGCGCACGCTGTCCGCCTTCCTCCGTGACGACCTACGCACCCGAGGCGAGCTCGAGGCGCGCCAGAGCTGGACCGTCAACTCGGCACGCCTCGCCGCTGCGGCGCCGTGGATCGTGCTGGCGACCCTGGCATCACGTCACGAGGCGGTGCAGGCTTTCGGCACCCCTGCCGGTGCGCTCGTCCTGCTGCTGGGGGCCGGGTGCACGGTCGGGGCGTACCTGCTGATGCTGCGAGCCGCGCGCCTGCCCGACGATCCGCGGGTGCTGCGATGACGGCGGTGACGCTCGGCGGCGCCATCGGCCTCCTCGGCGGTGTCGGGCTCCTCCTCGTCGTGCTCCGGTGGCCCACGCGACGGCCGTCCCTCGACTCGCGGCTGGCGCCGTACCTGCGCGGGCGTCGCACCGAGTCCGCGCTGCTCCGCACGCCCGTCGCGACGTCGCCCTTCGGTGTGGCGGAGCGGCTGGCGGCACCTTTCATGGCTGACGCGACGCGTCTGGTCGGCCGGCTCGGCTCACCGGCTCGAGAGCTGCGGCGCAGGCTCGCTCGCGCGGGCCGGACGGAGTCGGTGGAGCAGTTCCGCGCCGGTCAGGTCGTGTGGGGAGTGCTCGGCCTGGCGGGCGGGCTCGCCGCCGCGCTGCTGGTGGGCACGGTCCGCGGCGGTTCGCCCCTGGCGCTCGCCGTCCTCGTCGCGGTCAGCGGCGTGAGCGGTGTCCTGCTGCGCGACTGGCTGCTCAGCCGGCAGGTCCGAGAGCGGGAGCAACGGATCCTCACCGAGATGCCCACCGTCGCGGAGCTGCTCGCGCTCGCGGTCGGTGCTGGCGAGGGTGCCGCCGGAGCGCTCGAGCGCGTGGTGCGGTCCACGAGCGGAGCGTTGACGGAGGAGCTGCGCGCGACGCTCTCCGACGCACGGGCGGGGGCCCCGCTCACCGAGGCGCTCGATGCCCTGGCCGGCCGTACCGGTCTCCCGGCGCTGACCCGGTTCGCCGAGGGGGTCGCCGTCGCGCTCGATCGCGGCACGCCGCTGGCCGACGTCCTGCGAGCGCAGGCGCAGGACGTCCGGGAGGAGTCCCGCCGAGCACTGATGGAGGCGGGCGGCCGCAAGGAGGTGCTGATGATGGTCCCGGTGGTGTTCCTCATCCTCCCGGTGACCGTCCTCTTCGCCGTGTTCCCCAGCCTCGTGGTGCTGCGGGTGGGCCTGTGACCGACACGTCGCCGGCGGAGGGCCGGCGGGACAAGGAGGACGAGCATGACGACATCCCCTGGACGGATCCTGAGGTGGTTCCGCCGCCTGGTCTCCCGCGTGGGCGGACCGACCGGCGGCCGTCCGGACGCCACGACGGTCGGGACCGCGACGTCCGCGACCGGGACGGACGAGGACGCCCTGGCGGTGAGCGTCCCCGCAGACTGGGGAGACGTCCCGGGGTGGGTGCTGGTCACGCTGATGACGGCGGGACTGGTCTCGGCTCTGTGGCTGGTGGCGGGCAAGGCGCTGGTGAACCTGTTCGAGACGGCGATCAGTCACGTCGCGCCCTGATCCGGCGCGTCTGGTGCGGTGGGCGCCCGGCGTCGGAGCGCGGTTCGGCGGTCGTGGACTTCGTCCTGGTCGGGGCGCTGGTTGCGGTGCTCGGTGTCGCCGTGCTGCAGCTCGCGCTCGTGCTGCACGTGCGGGCGACGCTCGTGGACTGCGCCGGCGAGGGTGCGCGGTACGCCGCCCAGGCGGGGCACCGTCCGGCCGACGGCGTCGAGCGCACCCGGCTGCTGGCGAGCCAGGCGGTGTCGTCCGGCTACGCGGGCGACGTCACGGCGGTCCGGACCGTCGTCGACGGGGTGGACCTGGTCGAGGTGACGGTCCGAGCGCCGTTCCCGGTGGTCGGGCTGGTCGGGCCGAGCGGGGAGCTGGTCGTGCGTGGCCATGCGCTCGTGGAGGGCGGATGAGCCGGCGGCCGGTGACCGGTCGCCCAGGCCGTCGGGACGTGCGGCTGCCGTCCCGGTGGAGCGACGACTCGGGCAACGCCGTCGTCGAGTTCCTCGGCCTCGCCGTGACGCTGCTGGTCCCCCTGGTGTACCTCGTCCTCGTGCTGGGCAGGCTGCAGGCCGGCACCTTCGCCGCGGACGCCGCGTCCCGTGACGCGGCACGTGCGTACGCGGGCGCGCAGACAGCCGATGCCGGCGCTGCCCGAGCCCTTGCCGCCGTCGGCGTGGCGCTCGGCGACCAGGGCTTCGATGCCGCGCCGGCGGACGTCCTGCGGCTGACGTGCTCCGCAGAGTGCCTCGCGCCCGGCACCGAGGTGGACGCCGTCGTCCAGCTGAGGGTGCCGCTGCCCTTCGTACCGCCCTTCGTCCGCTCCGCGGTCCCGCTCGAGATCGCGGTGTCCGCGGAGCACGCGGCGATGGTGGACGACTACCGGGCGGCACCGTGAGCCGCCCGGCCGTCGCCGCCGCGCGCGCACGGTCGGCGCGCCGAGCGGTGGCCGGCGACGACGAGGGGCAGGTCACCCTGCTCGTCCTCGGCTTCGTGCTGCTCGCCGTCGCCCTGATCACGGTGGTGGTGGCGGCGACCGGCGTGCACCTCGACCGCAAGCGCCTGCTGGACCTCTCGGACCTGGCGAGCCTCGCTGCGGCGGACTCGGTCACGGACGACGGGTACTTCACGAACGGCACGGCGTCAGGTGCTCGTGAGGTGCCGCTGAGCTCCGACGCGGTTCGTGCCGCGGTCGAGCGGTACGTCCGCGACCACCCGGACCGGTTCGCGCGCTGGTCGACGGTGCAGGTGCTCGAGGCCCGGACCGCGGACGGCCGCACCGTCGTCGTGCGACTGGGTGCGGTGAGCCGGCTGGCCCTGGTCGGACCGCTGCTGGCGCCATGGTCCGACGGGGTCCGTATCGAGGCGACCGCGACGGCTCGCGCCTGGTGAGCCGCCGGGTCGGCCGCGCGGCGGTGGCGGGTCCCGGTCCGGTGCCTGACCGGCAGGCCCGGCGGGCTGTCAGCGGCGAACCGGTAGCCTGGACGGTCGTGGCCACCGACTTCCCCGCTGAGATCCGCGCGCTGCGCAGCACCCTCGACTCGATCGAGGCTGTGATCGACCCGGCGGCGCTGCGGGAGAAGATCGCGGACCTGTCGAGCAAGGCGTCCGCGCCGGACCTGTGGGACGACCCGGAGTCGGCGCAGCAGGTGACGAGCCAGCTGTCCGCGGCTCAGTCCGAGCTCGAGCGGCTGGCGAAGCTGAACGCGCGCATCGACGACCTCGAGACGCTGGTGGAGCTCGCCACGGAGGAGGACGACGCCGACAGCGCCGCCGAGGCCGAGACGGAGCTCGGCGCCGTCCGCAAGGCGATGGGTGAGCTCGAGGTCCGCACGCTGCTGTCGGGGGAGTACGACCAGCGCGAGGCCGTGGTCACGATCCGGTCCGGTGCCGGCGGCGTGGACGCGGCCGACTTCGCCGAGATGCTGATGCGGATGTACCTGCGGTGGGCGGAGCGGCACGGGTACCCCACCAAGGTGCTGGACACGAGCTACGCCGAGGAGGCGGGGCTGAAGAGCGCCACCTTCGAGGTGAAGGTGCCCTACGCCTACGGGAACCTGTCGGTGGAGGCGGGCACCCACCGGCTGGTGCGCATCTCGCCGTTCGACAACCAGGGACGCCGTCAGACGAGCTTCGCGGCGGTCGAGGTGATCCCGCTGATCGAGCAGACCGACCACATCGACGTGCCGGAGTCGGACATCCGGGTGGACGTGTTCCGGTCCTCCGGCCCCGGCGGCCAGTCGGTGAACACCACCGACTCGGCGGTGCGGATCACCCACCTGCCGACCGGTCTCGTGGTGTCGATGCAGGACGAGAAGAGCCAGATCCAGAACCGGGCGGCCGCCATGCGCGTGCTGCAGTCGCGTCTGCTGGTGCTGCGGCAGCAGCAGGAGGACGCGAAGAAGAAGGAGCTGGCCGGCGACATCAAGGCCAGCTGGGGCGACCAGATGCGCAGCTACGTGCTGCACCCGTACCAGATGGTCAAGGACCTGCGCACCGACTACGAGGTGGGCAACCCGATGGCCGTGTTCGACGGTGACATCGACGGCTTCATCGAGGCGGGGATCCGCTGGCGCCGCGGCCAGGAGAACGGCACCGCCTGATCCGCGCGCGTGCTGCTCCACGGGCACGCTGCCGCGTCCGACGGCCGCTGCCGGACCGGCGCACCTGCTGCCGACCGGCGAAGTCGGACGGCTGTCCGGGACGTATCCGGCATACCGGGCACCGGGTGCCGATTCACAGCACCCGGGGCGGCGTGTCCTGCCCGGAGGGGTCGCCGGCCGTTCGTAGCCTCGAGGAGGCTCGCGAGGAGTGGGCCGTCCGGACGTCGGCGTGAGCCGGCGCTCGGGGCACGACGAGGCATGGGCAGGCACGTGATCCGGTTCGAGAACGTCACCAAGGTCTATGCACGCGGTGCGAGGCCCGCGCTCGACCGGGTGAGCCTCGACGTCGAGCGCGGTGAGTTCGTCTTCCTCGTCGGCTCGTCCGGCTCGGGGAAGTCGACCTTCCTGCGGCTCGTGCTGCGCGAGGAGCGCGCCTCCGCGGGCAAGGTGTTCGTCGCCGGCAAGGAGCTGAGCACCCTCTCGTCGTGGAAGGTGCCGCAGATGCGCCGCCAGATCGGCGCCGTGTTCCAGGACTTCCGCCTGCTGCCCAACAAGACGGTCTTCGAGAACGTCGCCTTCGCGCTGCAGGTGATCGGCAAGCCGCGCCACCACATCCTCACCACCGTGCCGGACGTGCTCGAGATGGTCGGGCTGGCCGGTAAGGAGAAGCGCCGCCCGCACGAGCTGTCAGGTGGCGAGCAGCAGCGGGTCGCCATCGCCCGCGCCTTCGTCAACCGCCCGTCGATCCTGCTGGCCGACGAGCCGACCGGAAACCTCGACCCGACCACGTCACTGGGGATCATGCGCCTGCTCGACCGCATCAACCGCACCGGCACCACCGTGGTGATGGCCACGCACGACGACGAGATCGTCGACCAGATGCGCAAGCGGGTGGTCGAGCTGAACACCGGGGCCATGGTGCGCGACCAGTCGCGCGGCGTGTACGGCTCGGACCGCTGAGGGGACCGGGACCGTGCGACTGCAGTTCATCCTCTCCGAGATCGGCATCGGGCTCCGGCGGAACCTGTCGATGACGATCTCCGTCATCCTCGTCACCTTCGTGTCGCTGACCTTCGTCGGGGTCGCCGGTCTGCTGCAGACGCAGATCGGCAAGATGAAGGACCAGTGGTACGACAAGGTCGAGGTCTCCGTCTTCCTCTGCCCGGCCAACTCGTCGGCCACGACGTGCTCGTCCGGCGAGGTGACCGACGCGCAGAAGGCGGACATCCAGTCGGCGCTGGACGCGCCCGAGGTCAAGCCGTACATCCAGAAGGTCTACTTCGAGACGAAGCAGGAGGCCTTCGCGTCGTTCCAGAAGCAGTTCGCCGGCCAGTTCTGGGCCAGCGCCGCGACGGTCGACGACATGAACTCCTCCTACCGCATCAAGCTGACCGACCCCACCAAGTACCAGGTGGTCGCGGACGTGCTGTCCGGACGGCAGGGCGTGGAGCAGGTGCAGGACCAGCGGGCGCTGTTCGACAAGCTGTTCCTGGTGCTCGACCGCGCCACCCTGCTCGCCGGCGGCCTCGCTGCGGTGATGCTGCTCGCCGCGGTGCTGCTGATCACCACCACCATCCGGCTGTCCGCGCTCAGCCGCCGCCGGGAGACCGGGATCATGCGGCTGGTCGGCGCGAGCACGGTGTTCATCCAGCTGCCGTTCATGCTCGAGGGTGCGATCGCGGCGACCATCGGTGCCGCCCTTGCCGTCGGCGCCCTGTGGCTGGGCGTGCGCTACCTGGTCACCGACTGGCTCGGCTCGTCCGTCGGCTGGATCCCGTACGTCGGGACCGGCGACGTGATGACGGTGGCGCCGATCCTCGTCGCGGTGGCGATCCTGCTGGCCGGCGTCTCGTCCGTCGTCACTCTGAGCCGCTACACGAAGGTGTGACATGAACCGTCAGACGACCCTTCGCCGCCGACGCTCCCGAGATCTGCGCCGTGCGCTGGCCGCAGTGCTGTCCGCCCTGCTGCTCGGCCTGGTGGCGACCGCGTCACCGGCCGGCGCCGACGACCTGTCCAACAAGCGCAAGCAGACGCAGGCCCAGATCCAGGCGAACCAGGCGCAGCAGGATGCTCTGCAGGCCTCGCTGGAGGACCTGTCGGCCAACCTGGCCCAGGTCGCGTCCGACCTGCAGAACGTGCAGGCACAGCTGCCGGGGGCGCAGCAGAAGCTGGACCAGGCCAATGCGACGTTGCAGGCCGCCCAGCGCGAGGCGCAGCGGATCGCCGACGAGCTGGCGGACGCCAAGTCGCAGGAGTCGGCCATCACCGACGCGGTCGCCAAGGACCAGGCGCAGGCCGCGCAGGTCCGTACCGCGATCGGGCAGATGGCGCGTCAGGCGTACCAGGGCGGTGCCGCGGCCGACGCGTCCGGCCTGTCGGTGGTGCTCAGCGCCAGCAACGCCCAGGACTTCGTCGCCCGGTTCGCCATGGCCGCGACGGCTCAGCGTACGCAGGAGCAGGTGCTGGGTCAGATGCAGCAGCTCGAGGCGCAGGACCGCAACTCGCAGGCCCGCCTGACGGCGGTCCGGCAGCGGATCGACGAGCTGAAGAAGGCCGCCGACCAGCAGGTGGTGATCGCCGACCAGGCCAGCAAGGACGCGGCGGCGGCGAAGGCGCAGCTCGACCAGCTGCTGGCGCAGCAGGCCCAGAAGCAGGCGGCGCTCCAGGGGCAGATCGCACAGGCCCAGGCGGACCAGGCCGCCCTCGACGCGGCGCGCAACCAGCTCGACCAGCAGCTCGCCCAGATCGTGGCGGAGCAGGCGGCCCAGGCGGCGGCGGCCGCCCGCGCGGCGGCGGCCAGCGGCCGGCCCGCGCAGGCGCCGGCGGGCGCGTGGTTCGTCAACCCGACGGCGAACAGCCCGATCGTCGTGACGTCCGAGTACGGCATGCGGCTGCAGCCGATCCTGCACATCTGGCGGCTGCACGCCGGGATCGACCTGATGGACCACTGCGACCAGCCGGTGTACGCGGGGCGTGACGGCACCGTGCAGTGGGCGATGTACCGCTCCGGCCTCGGCAACCAGGTGATGGTGGACCACGGTTGGGTGAACGGTGCGTCGCTGATGTCCAGCTACAACCACCTGAACAGCTTCGCCGTCTCGGCCGGTCAGCACGTGAGTGCAGGCCAGGTGGTCGGGTACGCCGGCATGACCGGCGGGGTGTCGACGGCGTGCCACCTGCACTTCGAGGTGTACATCAACGGCGGCACCGTGAACCCGCGCCCGTACCTCGGCCTCTGAATCGGCCTGCGTCCGGGTCCGTGCCCTGTGTAGGCTTCCACGCGCCCGCCGGGACGGTGGGCTGACGAGGGGAGGCGGCACGGTGGTCAAGCCGACCGGGCGCAGCCTCGTCGCGGCCAACCGCAAGGCCCGCCACGACTACACGATCGAGGACGTCTACGAGGCAGGCGTCGTCCTCACCGGCACCGAGGTCAAGGCGCTGCGCGCCGGCCGGGCGTCCCTGGTGGACGGCTGGTGCGAGGTCGACGGCGGCGAGGCGTGGCTGCACGGGGTGCACATCCCCGAGTACTCGCAGGGCACCTGGACCAACCACGCTCCGCGGCGCAAGCGCAAGCTGCTGCTGCACCACGACGAGATCGAGCGCCTCGCTGCCGGCACCAGGGAGAAGGGGCAGACGATCGTCCCGCTGGCCCTGTACTTCCTGGACGGGCGCGCGAAGGTGGAGATCGCCCTGGCCCGCGGCAAGAAGGACTGGGACAAGCGTCAGGCGCTCCGCGAGCGTCAAGACAACCTGGAGTCGCAGCGGGCCATCCGGGAGCGACGGGACCGGTGAGCAGGAGCAGGGACCTGAGGCGTGCCGCGGCGGCTGCGCTGACGGGAGTCGGGCTCGTCGCCGCCGTCACCGGGGGTCTGGTCGCGAGCGCCCGGCCCGCCACAGCAGCGCCGCACGCGGCGGTGACCACAGGGCTGGCCACCACGGCGCCGACGAGCATCGAGACCGCCTCCGCGGGGCTCTCGCACCGGCCCGGGGACATGACCGCCGGCCGGGAGGTGACGCGGTACGACGTCCGGGCGGACGTCGGCGCGGACGGTCGCACCCGGGTGACCATCGACCTGGACTTCGACTTCGGCAACGATCCCGGGCACGGCCCGTACCTGACGCTGACGACGCGGCAGCGGTACGACGACTCCCACGACCGCCTGTACCAGTACTCCGACATCACCGCGTCGAGCCCGACCGGGGCACCGGCCCACGTGAACAAGGAGAACGACCGGGACGCGATCGTCCTGCGGATCGGCGACCCGAAGAACGGCGACGTGCAGGGCGTGCAGACCTACCGGATCGCCTACACGGTGGACGGCTGGGTGAACCCCGCGAACAGCCAGCACAGCGGTGACGAGCTGTACTGGAACGTGATCGGGTCCGGCTGGGTGGTGCCGATCTCGCACCTGTCGCTGGTGGTGACCGGGCCTGCGTCGGCGGTGGGCGCCGCCTGCTACGTCGGCAGCTACGGCAGCACCGACCCGTGCACGTCGGCCGCGGTGCAGGGCACCGGCGGCCGGTTCACGCAGGACGTGGTGGACGTCGGCCAGCAGTGGTCGGTGGTCACCGGGTGGCCGGCCGGCACGTTCCGTTCCCAGCCGATCCTGGGTCCGCGGTACGACCCCACGGCAGCCCTCGAACCGTTCAGCGTCGCCGGCGGGGCGGCGCTGGTGGTGCTGGTGCTCGGTGCCGTGGTGGTGGTGCGGCGCGTGCTGCGGACGGGCCGGGACCAGGCGTACCTCGGGCTGACGCCGGGGCTGCGGCCGGCCTCCGGTCAGCAGGTGGCGACCGGGCTGCGGGACAGGCAGGCCGTCGCGGTGCAGTTCACACCTCCGGAGGGCACCGGCCCCGGCGCGGTCGGGACCCTCGTGGACGAGCGGGCGAACGCGGTGGACGTCACCGCGACCCTCGTCGACCTCGCCGTCCGCGGCTACCTGCGCATCGAGGAGGTGCCGCGCCGCGACCCGAGCAAGAAGCCGAAGGACTGGACGCTCGTGCAGCTGCGCGAGGCGGGCCCCGAGCTGCTGTCGTTCGAGACCGCGCTGCTCGGCTCCGTGTTCGCCGGCCGCCAGCAGGTCCGGCTGTCGGAGCTGCGGACGACGTTCGCCGCGTCGATGGCGGCGGTGCAGAGCAGCCTCTACCAGCACGTCACGGAGCGCGGCTGGTTCCGCAGCGACCCGCAGGCGGTGCGGAACCGGTGGCGGGTGAGCGGCGGCCTGCTGTCGGCGGGCGGCATCATCGCGCTGGTCGCGCCGCTGACCGCGCGGGTGCAGGTGCGCGGCGTCTCGCTGATCGGCGTCGCGATCCTGCCGGTCGGCCTGCTGACGCTGGTGCTGGCGCGACGTGCGCCGGCGCGGACCGCGGACGGGACGGCCGTGCTGGCGCAGGCGCTCGGCTTCCGGCAGTACCTGGCCACGGCCGAGGCGAACCAGATCCGGTTCGAGGAGGGCCAGGACATCTTCAGCCGGTACCTGCCCTACGCCATCGTGTTCGGGCTGGCCGACCGCTGGGCCCGGGTGTTCGCCGAGCTGGCGGCCCGGGGCCGGGTGGTCCCGCAGCCCACCTGGTACACGGGGTACTACAACGTCGGCGCCGGCATGTTCTGGGCGCAGAGCTTCGCGGGGGCGATGGACCGGTTCTCGACGATCGCGACGCAGTCGCTGTCCGCACCGACGCCGGGGTCGTCCGGCGGGTCCGGGTTCGGTGGCGGCGGCTTCTCCGGCGGGGGCGTCGGCGGCGGGGGTGGCGGGGGCTGGTAGGCGCGCTCGGGTGCGGGGGAGCGCGCTCCCAGCGCTGGTCCGTGTCGGTGGGCTCGGGGACACTGGCGCGATGGACCTGCCGGTGATGCCGCCGATCGACCCGATGCTGGCCAAGGTCTCGTCGTCGATCCCGCCCGGACTGCTGTACGAGCCCAAGTGGGACGGCTTCCGCTCGATCGTGTTCCGGGACGGCGACGCGGTGGAGATCGGCTCGCGCAACACCAAGCCGATGCAGCGGTACTTCCCCGAGGTGGTCGCCGGGATCCTGGCGCAGCTGCCGGAGCGGGTGGTGGTCGACGGAGAGATCGTCGTCCCCTCGACCCGGCACACCGGGCTCGACTTCGAGGCGCTGCTGCAGCGCGTGCACCCCGCCGAGTCCCGGGTGCGGCTGCTCGCCGCGGAGACGCCCGCGCGGCTGGTGCTGTTCGACGTGCTGGCGGTGGGGGACGACGACCTGCGGGAGCGGCCGTTCGCCGAGCGCCGTGCGGTCCTCGAGAAGCTGGTCGGACCGGGTGACGTGGTGTCCGTCACGCCGCAGACCGACGACCTCACGCAGGCTCAGCGGTGGTTCGAGCAGTTCGAGGGCGCCGGGCTGGACGGCGTGGTGGCCAAGGATGCCGGCGGCACCTACCAGCCGGGCAAGCGCACGATGACCAAGATCAAGCACGAGCGGACGGCCGACTGCGTGGTGGCCGGGTACCGGCTGCACACGTCGGGCACGGACGCCGTCGGGTCGCTGCTGCTGGGGCTGTACCGGCCGGACGGGGTGCTGGCGTCGGTCGGCGTGGTCGGCGCGTTCCCGATGGCGCGCCGACGGGAGCTGCTCACCGAGCTCGCACCCCTGGTCACCACCCTCGAGGACCACCCGTGGGGGGCGATGGCGACGGGTCGCACGCCGCGCGAGGCCGAGCACAGCCGGTGGGCGCGGGACCGGGACCTCTCGTTCGTCCCGCTGCGTCCCGAGCGGGTGGTCGAGGTGGCGTACGACCACCTGGAGGGCGACCGGTTCCGGCACACCGCGCAGTTCCGGCGGTGGCGGCCGGACCGCGACCCCTCCAGCTGCACCTATGCGCAGCTGGAGGAGCCGGTCACCTACGACCTGGCGGACGTGCTGGCCGGTCGCTGAGCCGCGCTGGGTGACGGTCGGTCCGGCCGGTGCGCCGGGCTGTCGGCACCGCCGGCGCGGGCGCGACCGTCAGGCGCGCCGGCGCAGGGCGAACGCGGCGCCGGCGACGCAGACGACGCACCAGGTCAGCATCACCGCGACCGACCGGCCGGGCACCGTGAACGACCCGGGCGCCAGGCCGGCCCGCACCGCCTCGGCCATCGGCTGGATCGGCAGCCAGTGGTGGGCGTGCTGCAGCCAGGCCGGCATCCGGTCCGCCGGGAAGCTGACGGGCGAGAACAGCAGCACCACGAAGACGAGCACCTGCGACATCAGCTGGGCGATGGTGCCCGGCAGCAGCCAGGCCATGGCGTAGCCGACCGCGGCGGCCGTCAGCGAGACGACGAGCGCCGTCGGCAACAGCCACCACGTCGGCGCGAGGTGCACGTGGAACCGCAGCACCCCGGCGAGCACACCGAGCACCACGCCGGGCAGCGCGATCAGCGTCCACACCAGCAGGTCCGCCGCCAGGAACAGCTCTCGCGGGACGGGGAGCGTCCGCATCCAGTCGGCGCTGCCCTCCGTGCGGGACTGCACCACCAGCTGGGGCGTCATCACCAGCCCGACCATGACCAGCGAGACGGTCGGCGCGCCGGTGGCCAGGTACAACGCCTCGGCCGGCGCCGGCTGGCCGACGAGCAGCCCGTACCCGATCACCGTCGCGACGGACAGCAGGATCTGCACCAGCACCAGCAGGGGGAGCGCGGAGGCCATCCGGCGGGCCTGCCAGCGCAGCAGCAGGGGCAGCTGCCGCAACGCCGAGACGCGGGGTGTCGCCAGCGCGGTCGACACGGTGGGTGCCGCGGTCGTCGTCGTCATGCCGCCACCTCCGTCGCCTCGTCGGCGGCACCCGCAGCGGACGCCTCGGCCCCGTCGCCGGAGCCCTCTCCCACCAGCTCCACGTAGACGTCCTCCAGCGAGGCCGGTGCCAGGGCGTACCGCTCGAGACGCCCGGCGGCGAGCTCGTCGGACGCCCACTGGACGGCCGCGGCGGCGTGCGCCGCCGGGACGGCCGCGGTGGCGCGCAGACGTCCGCGGTCCACCAGGACGAGCCCGTCCGGCGTCAGCGGGTGCCGGCCCGGTGCGAGGTCCAGCTCCAGGGTCAGGGTGCCGCCGCGTCGGGCCGTGATGGCCGCCGGCGTCTCGTCGGCGAGAACCCGTCCCTGGTCCAGCACCACCAGCCGGTCGACCACGCGCTCCGCCTCCCGGACGTTGTGGGTGACCAGCAGCACGCCGGACCCCTCGTCGGCCAGCCGCCGGATCTGGGCCCAGAGCAGGCGGCGCCGGACGGGGTCGACGTCGTTGGTCGGCTCGTCGAGCACCACGAGACGACCGGGCGCCACGGCCGTCATGGCGAACGCCGTCAGCCGCGCCACGCCTCCGGACACCTTCTCGGCCGGCGTGCGTGCCCACGGCATCAGGTCCAGGGACTCGAGCAGCTCGGACGTGCGGTGCCGGGCGACGGCGGGCCGGGCGCCGCGGATGCGGCCGACCAGCTCGACCGCACGGGCCGGCGTCAGCCCGGTGATGGGCACGTTGGCCTGCGCCTGCACGCTGACCAGCCGTCGCGCGAGATCCGGCCGGGCCACCGCGTCGACACCGCACACCCGCACGGAGCCGGAGTCGGGCCGGGTGAGCCCGACGACCTGGTTGACGAGCGTCGTCTTGCCGGCGCCGTTGTGGCCCAGGAGCCCGACCACCTGCCCCGGCGCGACCCGCAGGTCGACCCCGGCGTTCGCCTGCACCACGTGCCCCCTCCGGACGAACCGCTTGCGCAGCCCGTGCACCTCCAGCACTGCGTCCATCACGCCTCCTCAGATACCGATCTGCCTTCGCGTCGGAACGTAGCAGATACCGAACGGTATGAGACAGAGATTCCGGACGGGATGTAATCTCTGCGCATGGCGCGCTCACGGGACCCCCGGGACTGGGACGACGACGAGACGGTGAGCGCGGCCTCGCGCGCCCTCGTCGACGCCGCAGCCGTGCTCACCCGCGCGATGAGCCTCGGCGCCGCGGCCGCGGGGGAGCAGGTCAGCGACACGCTCTCCCGGACGCTGAAGGACGCCTCTCGCGAGCTGGCGGAGGCGTCCGCCCAGCTGGGTCGTCACGCGGGTGAGCGTCGGCGCCGCGCGAAGGTGGAGCGCACCCGTGCCGACCTGCTGGCCGCCGCGCGCCGGGTGTTCGCCGCCAAGGGCTACGAGGGCGCGGCGGTGGGGGACATCGCCGCGGAGGCCGGCTACACCAAGGGGGCGCTGTACTCGAACTTCGAGTCGAAGGAGGCCATCTTCCTCGAGATCGCCCGCGAGCTCACGGAGCAGGAGGCGGTGGAGACGTCGGGCTGGACACCGGCGGACCTGCGGCGCCACCTCGCGGTGCGGGTGCCCGACGACGACCTGCTGACCCGCATGCTGCTGACCCTGGAGCTGTACACCTACGCCGTGCGGCACCCGGAGGCACAGGCCGAGCTGGCCCCGCTGGCTCGTGGGTCGATGGACGTGCTGGCCCGGTTGGTGCACACCGCGCGGAGCGGCGCACCGGGTGAACCGACCCGTGCGGACCGGGACACCGCCCTGGGACTGGCGGCCGTGCACCTGCTCGCGGTCGTGGCTGGCCCGCTGCTGGGTGATGCTGACGAGGTGGCCGGTACCGCGGACCGGCTGGTGCAGCGCCTGCTCGCCGAGGGCTAGGGGCGCTGTCCGGGGCCGGCCCGGGCTCGGATCCAGGTGCTTCCCAGGCTGGGGCACCGGTGCACAGGAAGCCCACATCGGCCGTCCAGCGCCCTTCCGGACTGTCGAGGTCTGATGGTCACCGTCGACGTCACGGTGACGGCGGCGGGGGAGGTGGACGGGATGTCCGAGCAGGAACCGCAGCAGGTGGGTGCAGGGGCCGACGACGCCGTGCAGGCGCAGCAGCCGGCCGGTGGACCGGTCGCGGAGCCGGTGGTGCAGCCGATCGCCGCCCCGCCCGCTGCGACGCCCCCGGTCGACGGCGACGCGGTGCACGGCGAGCCCGTGCCGCCCGTCGACCGCGACCCGTACGCCGTCCCCGCCGACGGTGGCTACCCGGTGGCCCCTGCGGTCGGGGACGTGGCGCTCGCGGTCGACCCGCGGCGGCGCACGCGTCGTCGTCGGGCGATCCTGGGCAGCTCCGCCGCCGCCGTGATCGCCGCGGCGCTCGTCGTCGGCGCTGCGGTGCACCCCGGGGCCGTTCCGACCGGCACCGCGGCGACCGCGACCGACGAGCGCGCGCCGTGGAGCTGGTCGCAGCACGGGTACGGCGACTCCGGACGCGGCGGGTTCGTCCCCAGCGCCCCCGGCTCGTCGTCTGACGGCAGGTCGTCCGACGGGTCGGGCGCGGCGTCGTCGGACGGCACCACCACGTCGGGCGCCACGACCGCGACCGCGACGCAGCAGGTGGGCGTGGTGACGATCACCAGCCAGCTGGGCTACGAGAACGCGACCTCCGCCGGCACCGGCATGATCCTCACCGCGGACGGCGTGGTGCTGACCAACAACCACGTCGTGGAGAACGCCACGGCGATCCGGGTGACCGTGGAGAGCACCGGCACGAGCTACACGGCGACGGTGCTCGGCACCGACAAGAAGGCCGACGTGGCCGTGCTCAAGCTGCAGGGCGCCAGCGGCCTGACGCCGGTCACCCTGGACACCGCGGGTGTGAGCGGCGGCGAAGCGGTGACGGCGATCGGCAACGCCGAGGGCACCGGCACGCTGGTGGCCGCAGCCGGATCCGTCACGGCGACCGACCAGACGATGACGGCGTCGACCGACTCGGCCACCGCTGAGACGCTGTCCGGCCTGATCGAGTTCTCCGCCTCGGTGGTCAGCGGCGACTCCGGTGGTCCCGTGCTCGACTCGAACGGCCAGGTGGTGGGCATCACCACGGCCGCCTCGAGCGGCCCGGGCTCGACCGTCGCCTACGCGATCGACATCCAGGACGCGATGGCCATCGCCAAGCAGATCGAGGCGGGGCAGGGGTCGTCCGACATCGTGATCGGGTACCCGGCGTTCCTCGGGGTGTCCATCGGCTCGTCGGCGCAGACGCGGGGCCTGCCGGGGGACACCAGCGGCTCGACCGGCACGACGAGTGGTGCCACCATCGTCGGCGTGATCGCCGGGACGCCGGCCGCCGACGCCGGGCTGGTGGCGGGCGACACCATCACCAAGGTCGGCAGCACCACCGTCACCTCGTCCGACCAGCTGTCCACCGTCCTGGCCGGCCACAAGCCGGGCGACAAGGTCACCATCACCTGGACCGCGGCAAGCACGGGCGCCAGCCACACGGCCACCGTGACGCTGGCGACGGGTCCGGTCGCTTGACCGGTCCCGCAGCCGGGTGCCGGGCGGGCCCGCGGGAATGAGCGGGACCCGCCCGGCGTTCTCCAGTACGATCGACCAGCCGCCCGAGGGCGGTGCTTGACAACTCAACATGGGGGTGATCGGTTTCGACGGTGGTCGCCGATCCAGGGGAAGCGGGCCGAGGACGCACGGTTATCTCGTTAACGATCCGCGCAAACCCATAGGTGCCAATACATCGCGCACCGACTTCGCCCTCGCCGCCTGAGCGAGCTGTGAAGTCCGTCAGCCCGAGCTAGCTTCCGACTCGGTTCCTGGCGTCATCTAGGGAGCCACTGCTCACAGCGTTCGTCAGTGACGTTGTGGGGACTTTCAGCTGACTGAGCCTGTCCACGACTTGTCTGCGTGATCGTGGGGGCTGAGAAAAGCGCAGCAGAATGCGCCCGGAGAAGCCCTGGTTTAGTGTCATCGGACGCGGGTTCGATTCCCGCCACCTCCACCATGTCTGACCTGCGGGTTCGTCCCGTACGGCGCTGATCTCGTTGACACGGACCCTGGTTCGTTGACACGGGTGGCCGTACGGGCGGACTCTCACGCCTATGGCGTCCCTTCGCGAGCGTCGTCGTGCCGACGGCAGCATCGCCTACGCGGTGCTCTGGCGCGACCCCCGCACGGGGCGCCAGTCATCCATGACCTACGCCTCGCGCAACGAGGCTCGGGTGGCGATGGAGCTGCTCGAGGCGGCCCACGGACACGCCAAGGACGCGGCAGAGATTGCCGCGTCCATTTCTGTGTCTCCACAATCAGCGCACGTCGGTATTGCGGCGGCATCGACGCCGAGTGCTGCGCCATCCGCATTCCCGGCTGTGGCGCCCAGCGGCCCGACGATCGCGGCTTTGGTTCGGGAGCACATCGACCTGCTCACCGGGATCGGCCCGAACGCGCGAGCGTCGTACGGGCGGTACCTGCGCCACCACATCGGGCCGCTGCTCGGTGCCTCGCCGGTGACCGCCGTCGGTTACCGCGAGGTCGCGGGCTTCATCAGCGGGCTGGCGGCGAAGGGGTTGTCACCGAAGACGATCGCGAACATCCACGGGCTGCTGTCGGCGTCGATGACGACTGCCGTGCGGTTGGGCTACCGGCCTGACAACCCGTGTGTCGGTGTGTCCCTGCCCAAGTCGCAGCTGACGCACGACGAGATGACGGTGCTGACGCGCGACGAGTTCGCGCTCCTGATCTCCAAGGTCGCGCCGTTCTACCAGCCGTTGGTGCTCACCCTGGTGGCGACCGGCCTCCGCTTCGGCGAGGCGACCGCGCTGACCCCGTCCGATGTGGACGTCTTGGCACGGCCGGCGACGATCCGCGTGACGAAGGCCTGGAAGCGCGACGAGGACTCCCGGTACTACGTCGGGCCGCCGAAGACCCGGCGGGCGCGGCGGACCATCTCGCTGCCCGACGAGCTGGTCGACGTGCTGCTGCCGCTGCTGGCGAGCAAGGCGCCCGACGAGCTGCTGTTCCCCAACACGGTGGGGCAGTGGCTGTCGTCGTCCCGCTTCTGGACCTCGACGTGGACGCCGGCGCTCGACGCGGCGTGCAACCCGCATAAGCCCGACGGTTCGCCGGATCCCGACGCGCCGCGGCTGACGAAGCGGCCGCGCGTGCACGACCTGCGGCACACGCACGCGTCGTGGATGCTCGCCGCGGGGACCGACCTGTTCGTGCTGCAACGCCGGCTGGGCCACGAGTCGATCACCACGACCACCGAGACGTACGCGCACCTGATGCCGGACCAGCAGAAGGCCGCCGCCGATGCTGCGGCGAAGGCGCTGAGCGGGCTTGTCCCAGCCCGAGCGCAACCCATGACGAGCCCAATGTCGCGGGCGGCGGTGACTCCCTCGCTGGTGGCACTGAGGGCCGATGGGGTTTCGGCCGCGCAAGACTGAGCCGTGATAGCGGGCGCTGCGCGCCGGAGCGGGGGGTTGGCTCGATGCGAACGCGCTGGGCAGGTCCAGTGGCGGGTGGCCGCACGACATGGTGATCCGCGTCGACGAGGCGCCGACTGCGCTGCTGACCTTGCTGTTCGTTCGCGATGCGTGGGGCCTCGCCCCTGACGCGGCGTTGGCCGACCTTGATCCGGTGCCGCAGCGTGGAGCTTCCGCGCTCCCAGGGACAGCATCGCGAGACGAGTGGTCGGCCCGGTGGATGACTACCTGGGAGCGCACCTGGGTTTGGTACGAGGCTCCCGGCGCCGTCGGCCCGACGCCGACCTTCCCTCCGATGTGGGAAACGCAGTACGGCCCCGACGGGATCGACCGCGTCGCGCTGAACGCCTGGAAAGAGGCTGTGCGGGGCCCACGCCCTGCGCGGCTAGAGGACGAGCCCGAGCGCCGTTGCCTCGATGCGCTGGTCCCCGCGTGGCGCGCTGGCATCGAGTCGATCCTCGTGGTGCCGTACCGGGGCTACTACGCCCACCGAATCGGGAGCCACCAGCTCGTCGTCTCCAAGACGACCCGAGAAGACCCGGAGCTGTACGCCAGGGCGTTGACCAGCGCACTCCGGAACGTCTAGACACATTGGGTCGTGTAGGCGACCATTTATGGCGTGTCCGAGATGACGACTGCCGAAGCTGCTCGGCGTCTGCGTGTCTCCCAGCGGCAGGTGGAGCGCCTCATCGGCCGCGGCGAGGTGCCGGCTCGTCGGACCGCTGGGGATGCGTGGGTGGTCGACGCTCTCGCCGTGAACTCGTTGGGTCGGTCTCGGCCGGTGCGCGGGCGCCCCTGGTCACCGGAGGTCGCGTGGGGTGCGCTCTGGATCCTGTCCGACCTCGAGGCTCCGTGGGTGGATCAGCGGACGCGGTCACGTCTGTCGAGTCGCCTTAAGTCGATGGAGGCCCCGGCTCTCGTCCACGCGTGCCGCCGTCGCGCAGATGTTGCGCGGTATCGGGTGAGCGAGTCGTTTCTCGACGAGCTACGGGAGGTGCTCGTGCTGTCCGGAACCAGTGCGGCCGAGCAGTACGGCCTGGCGGAGGACGCGGCGCGCGTGGAGGGGTACTGCGAAGCCGAGAAGGCGGCCGAGCTTCGCGCGAAGTTACGGCTCGTCGACGACGAGCGCGGCAACGTCACCCTGCGGGCGACACGTTTCGCACGCGTGGTGAACGTCGGTTTGCGGACCGTGCCAACGGCAGTCGTCGCCGTCGACCTAGCCGAGTCGTACGAGGCTCGCGAGCGGGACGCCGGCCTCCGTGCGGTCGAGGGTCTCCTGCGATGAGCGACGCAAGGATCACCGCGCCGCCCGGCGGCTGGGCTCGGCAGTGGCCTCTCGTGGTCGAGGTGGCGGCGACCTTGCCAGTCGGATTGTGGGTCCTCGTCGGCGGCCTCGTGGTGTAGTTGCGCGCGCGCAGCAGGGGTCGACGCGGTGCGGCCGACCGACGATGTCGATGCTCTCGTCGATGTGATGGCCGGCGGTGTCACGGTTGCGTCGATCGCGGAGACGCTTCGGGGTCTGGGCTTCGAGATCGACAAACCCGGGTGGGACGGCGCGCCTGCTCACCGACTTCGCCGCGGTCGCGACGTCATCGACCTCCTCGTTGCCGACCACCTGCCCAAGCACAAGCACCCACGCCTCGCCGGTCGCACTGCGATGGCCACCGATGGCGGCGCGCAGGCACTGGCGCGCACGCAGCGCATCACCGTGCTCGACGGTGATGCCACTGTCGCTCTCACCGTCCCCGACCTGTTGGGGGCGCTGGTGCTCAAGGCGGCCGCCTACGCCGTTGACCGACGCGACCGC
This sequence comes from Cellulomonas sp. NTE-D12, assembly GCF_027923705.1. NCBI lineage: Bacteria > Bacillati > Actinomycetota > Actinomycetes > Micrococcales > Cellulomonadaceae > Cellulomonas > Cellulomonas electrica. The sequence continues at coordinate 1,232,910 of NZ_AP026442.1, forward strand.
GAGCGCCATCTCCGTGACGCAGCATTGCTGGCCGCGCTCATCACCGATCACCGGACGGAGCTGGCGCGCCTCCAGGGGTCGGACCGCAAGCGGCTGCGCGTGCTGCGCGAGGCACTCGCCGACCCGCTGCAGGATGCCTGGCTGCTGCTTCCCAACTTCCTGCAGCAGCGAGGGCGGGACACGCTTCGGATCCTCGTCGACTGACCGTCGAGGCAAACCAGCCGCGGGCGCGTCGCCAAGGACCGATGCCACCGCGCTACTTCGAGCTACGCCTGCTGCTGACGACGAAGTAGACGAGCGCCGCGACGAGACCACCCAAAACGACGAGTGATCCGATTGTCAACGACGGCTGAATCCTGACCAGGGGTCGTCGGCTGAATCTTGACCACCCTGCCTGGTTGTCGTTCAGTCCGTGGTGGCCGCGGGTGGGCGGCCGAGGTCGCGGTTCTTGAGGCGGTAGGAGTCGCCTTTGAGGGCGATGACGTCGGCGTGGTGGACGAGGCGGTCGATCATCGCTGCGGCGACGGTGTCGTCGCCGAAGACCTCGCCCCAGCGGCCGAACGGCTTGTTGGAGGTGACGATCAGGGAGGCCCGTTCGTAGCGGGCTGAGACGAGTTGGAAGAACAGGTTCGCGGCCTCGGGCTCGAAGGGGATGTAGCCGACCTCGTCGATCACGATCAGGGGGTAGCGACCCAGCCGGCGTAGCTCGTCTTGCAGGCGCCCGTCGTGGTGAGCGGTGGCGAGCCGGTCGACCCATTCGGAGGCGGTGGCGAACTGGACGCGGTGGCCGGCCTGGCAGGCCCGGACGGCCAGGCCGGTGGCCAGGTGGGTCTTGCCGGTGCCGGGCGGGCCGAGGAACACCACGTTCTCCCGGGCCGTGACGAAGTCCAGGGTGCCCAGGTGGGCGATCTGGTCGCGGGCCAGGCCGCGGGCGTGGTCGAAGTCGAAGTCCTCCAGGGACTTGCGGGCCGGAAACCTCGCGGCGCGGATGCGTCCTTCCCCGCCGTGGGCCTCGCGGGCGGCGACCTCGCGTTGCAGGCAGGCGGCCAGGAACTCTTCGTGGGTCCAGGACTCGGCGCGGGCCCGCTCGGCGAGCCGGTCGACTGCGTCCCGCAGGGTCGGGGCCTTCAGCGCTCGGGTCAGGAACGCGAGCTCGCTGGTCACGTCCCTGGTCGGGGTCTTGGTGGTCATCAGGCCACGTCCGTCAGACCGAACGCGGCGTCATAGGCGCCCAGGTCGCGTTGCTCGACCTCATCGGCCGGGTCTGGGATCGTCGGCCGGTGCGCCGCAGCCGACGCCATCGCCAGCGCTGCGGCCCGGTGGGCGGGGTCGGTGATCGTCTGCCAGCGCGCCCAGCACCGCTCGTGGGACGCGACGGTCTTGGCTCCCAGGCTGACGGTGACTCGCTCGAGGTCGGCGACCACGTCGACGAACCTGCCGACCGCGACCGGGTCGACCGAGTAGTCGTTGGAGCCCAGGCGCACGTAGTGATCGCGCGGCAACCGGACCCGCGCCCGCCAGCCCAGCTGCGGAGCGACCGGCGGCAGGGCGAGCATCGCGTCGCGGTCCGCGGCCCACCGCTCGACGGGCTTGCAGCCCAACGCCCGATGCGAGCGACGGTTCGCAAGAGGCAACCACTCGCTGAGCTGGGCGTTGAAGTCGCCCGGATCGGTGAACGTGCGCCCCGGCAGGAACGACGACTCCAGGTAGCCGTTCGCGCGTTCGACCAGCCCCTTGGCCTCCGGGTCCCGCGGCCGGCACTGGTGCACCCCGATGCCCAGGACCCCGCGGAACGCCTCGAAGTCCTCGGTGAGCTTCGGCTTGCCCGCGCGCCAGGACCCGACCGCGGCCTCGTTGTCCCAGACCAGCTCGCGCGGGACCACACCCATGCCCGACAGCAGCAACCAGTGACCGGCGATCAGGTCCGGCGCCTGCCGGGAGGGCAGCATCGTGGCGAACATCATCCGCGAGTAGCCCGCGACCATCACCAGCACCGGCGGGGACCCGACCTGCCCGGCACCCAGCGGCACGTCGACCGGCGGGAACCACAAGTCGCACTGCACCCGCGCCCCGGCCTCGTAGCTGGTCCGGGTCGCCGGATCCGACGGCAGATAGTACGGGCGCAGCACCCGAACTCGGTCCTTCAAGATCGTCAACGAGTGCGCCCAGCCGATCCGCTGCGCGATCACCGTGGCCGGCATCGTCGGGCACGAAGCCAACAACCCGCGGATGACCGGTTCGACCTGGTCGACCAACGACCCCTTCGCAGCTCGCTCGTACTTCGGCGGCCGATCACTGGCCAACGCCTTCTTGACCGTGTTCCTCGCGATGCCGAGCTCGCGCGCGATCGCCGAGAGCGCCATCCCCTCGACCCGACGCAGCCGACGGACCTCAGCCCAGTCCTCCACACCGATCACCCTCCGCAGGATCACGGCAGCCTGGTCAGATTTCAGCCGACGATCCCTGATCAGTCTTCAGGCGTCGCCGACACCGATGATCATGGCGGTGAAGCCGTACATCTCCGCTCCTTCGTAGAAGGGGAAGCTCACCTATCTGGGAGAGTAGTTCCGCGCCCGCTGGCGTGGGGCCGGTCTCAGGGCGACAAGGACGGTTCCCACCGAAGGGACGTCGTCACAGCCCGGACCTCGGTCAGAACAGCGACTCACCTTCGGCGCGCCGCCTGAGGTGCGCCCGCACGTCGCCGAAGCGGCGAACGCTGTGGTCGTCGTGGAACTCCCCGAGTCGTACGAGGCTCGCGAGCGAGGCATGAGCCTTCGCGCGCTCGGGGAGCTGCTCCGACGAGCAATGGCCCTCGGTGAGCGGGAGGCCGACGCCGAGGCCCACGGCGGGATCTCGTAGTCGCGTAAGAGGTAACGAAAGAAGAACTCTTATGCGAACTGCCCCACCGGTGTCGCTGCCTCTGCTGCGCTCGCAGGTGTAGGGTGACGTCCTCGCGGCGACCTACCTCTCGCCTGAGGCGGAGTTCAGCGTGACCGAGCTCGCCCGGCGTGCGGGGGTCAGCGTCAAGGCGGCCGCGCACGAGGTCGCGCGCCTCGTGGAGGCGGGTCTGCTCGCGGACCGCCGAGCCGGCAACCTCCGCCTGGTGCGGCGCGGTCCCGAGACGCCGCTGACGCGTCCCCTGACGGACCTGCTAGCGGTGACCTACGGTGCCGTTCCCGTGCTCACCGACGCCCTGTCCGGCGTTCCTGGCGTCGAAGCGGCCTACATCTACGGGTCGTGGGCCGCCCGGTACAAGGGCGAGGCGGGCCCGGTTCCCGGTGACGTCGACGTGCTCGTCGTCGGCGCCGCAGATCTCGATGTCCTCGATGAGGTTGCCCGGGGAGCGGGGCGGCGCCTCGGCCGGGAGGTGGCGATCCATCGGGTCGGTTCGGGCAGCGGGGCGGCTCCTCCCGCGAATGATGCGTTCCTCGCGTCGGTTCGCACCCGGCCGATCGTCGAGTTGGAGCTCGCTGCCGGGGGAGCGGCATGAGGTGGAACCAGGGTCGCGCCGAGATCGACGCGATGCTCTCGTCCGGTGAGCCCCAGCGTGTGCCGGCCAGCCGCGAGCACGCCGACAACCTGCTGGGCCAGGCGCGCAAGCACCTGGTCAGTGCTCGTGCGGTGGTCGAGAACGACCCCGAAGGTGCGTACGCGATCGGCTACGACGCCAGCCGCAAGGCGCTCGTTGCCGTTCTGGAGAACCAGGGACTGCGAGCAACCAGCCGTGGTGGTCACATCGCCGTCTACCGATCCGCGCACGCCCAGCTGGATCGCCCGCTCGGAGTCGGCGACAACGCAGGTTGCCGAGAAGTGCCAGAGGAGTGCCGCATTCCTCTTGCCGTCAGGACTCCCGTCCGGTGATCTCGTGCGCCCGCTCGTCCGGTCCCCGCTCGGGTTCGCTGGCGGCCGTGATCGCCACGGCATCTCGAAGAACGGCGAGCCGCTCACACCGGTGCTCTCAGGTTCGGCGGCGAGCCTGCGCGAGTGCTCGAACTGGCGCTGCGGCCGACATCCGCGCCAGCCGACGGTCTCGAGGGAGAGCTAGCAGCTTCACTCTGGGCGGGTCGCCACGCGCCAGGAGCGGGACCGTCGACCACCGCATGGACGGGCGTGCGGCAGGAGGTTCATTCACCCGGTGCGACTCCGCCCCGAATTCCGTCCAGGCGGCCTAGCGCTGCGGCCAGAGCATTGCTCGAGCTGCTGGCCTGCGGGGCGGAGCAGTACTTCGTGGATCGCGAGTCGCTTGGGGCGGCTGACGACGAACTCGATGACCTCCGCGATGTCCTCTGCGGTGACCTCGACCTGGCTGTAGGCCTGTGTGACGCCCTGCTTGGTGGCGGCGTGCGTGATGTGGTTCGGCAGCTCGGTGGCCACGGCGCCGGGCTCGATCAACGTGACGCGGACGTCGGGCAGCAGCTCCTGCCGCAGCGACTCGGACCAACCGTTGATGCCCCATTTGGTGGCGGCGTAGACGCCGTTGCCGGCGCGGGCGGTGCGGCCGGCGACGGACGAGATGTTGACGAGGTCGCCACCGCCGTCGGCCTTGAGCTGGTCGAGGAACACCTCGGTGGCGGTGATCGCGCCGAGGAGGTTCACCTCGACCATGTTGCGGTAGTCCTCGCGCTGGTCGGAGCCGAACGGGCCGAGCAGCATCGTGCCGGCGTTGTTGACGAGGACGTCGACGCGGCCCAGCTCGGTCCGGATGCGGTCGGCGGCGGAGACGAGGCTGTCACGGTCGGTGACGTCGGCCTCGATCGCGATCGACCCGTTGCCGATCTCGTCGGCCAACGCGGTGATTCGGTCGACCCGGCGGGCGAGCAGCGCGACGCGGTATCCCTCCGCGGCGAGGGCGCGAGCGGTGGCGGCGCCGATGCCGGACGATGCGCCCGTGATGACGGCGACGGGGAGGTGCGTGTCACTCATGGTGCGTCCGTTCGATTCGAGGATCAGGGCTCTGACGCGTCCCTCTGTCGTCGGCTTCAACTAGGCACTACGCCCCGTCCTCGCCGGTCGCTGTCACCTGCGACCGGCGAGGGACCGCTCGGAGTCTTCGCCGCGAGTCGCTGATGTACGGCGCCCCGCGCAAGAGGAGGGAGCGATGCGGAGCCGCTCAGTACCCGACCGGTCGGGTGCGTCGGGTTCACATGGTGCCTCGCCGCGTCGGCGGCGCGGTGGAAGCCCTAGTGCCGCGGGGAGCCTTCGTCGTTCCGGACCAGGGCGTCGCGGATCTCGCGCAGCAGCACCGTGTTCTCGTCCGGCGCCGCGTCGACCTCGACGCTGCGCGAGAAGCGGCGCTTCGCCGCCTCGTAGGGCTTGACGATGAAGAAGTAGACGACGAACGCGAGGATCAGGAACGCCACGAGAGCCGTCAGGAACGGGCCGACCGACACCAGGCCACCCGGCTTCCATGCATCGAAGTTCGGCGCCCCGCCCGCCTTGGCGAGCAGCTCGATGATCACCTTGGTGAACGCCGTGACGACCGCACCGAACGCGGCACCGATGATGAACGCGACGGCCAGCTCAACGAGGTTGCCCCGCATGATGAAGTCCTTGAAGCCCTTCATGGCTTTGCCTCTTTCCTGGCGGGTGAGAAGGAGAGTCCGTGGAGCCGTCAATCCGCGCAGGTCGACGGGTGACGTACTGGCGGGCTGGGGACCGGTCGGGCGTGACGTGGTGTGGCGCCCCGGGGGCTGGGGCGCCACACCACGAGCGACGGGCCTACTCGGCGAGCTTCGCGATGGCCTGGGCCCACAGGAAGTACTTGTTGGTACCGAGGTCGCGGATCGTCTTGATGCCGAACGCGGCGGCGAGGTGCTCGGCGTCGCCGGCGCTGACACCCTGGAGCGCGTCGACCGGTGAAGCTGCAAGCTCGCTGATGGAGACGGACTCGAATGCCTTGTCTACCTTGCCTGCGATGTCGCCCATGGAATCGCTCCCCAACCGCTCGTGCGCGCCACGTCGGCCCGCAATGGCTAACCAGTACCACGAGCCGGCGCGTCCCGCGCGGCGGGCATAACGCCATCTCGAGGACTCGAGTTCGGCTGGACCCGGCTCGACTGCGGTCCAGCGGGAGGCCCGGCCGACGACGTCGGGTTCCGTGGAGCTGGTTCGGCCCCGCGTCATGGCGGTCTCGGGCAGGGTCGCCTCTGCTCCAGGGCTCCCGCTCGACGGGTGCCCGGATCCATACTGCGAGAGCAGGCAACGGGGCCGCGCACCAGCGAGGGAGAGATCCATGTCGCACTACTTGCTCATCTACCGGGCGGACCCGGCGGCGATGGCGTCGATGCCGCAGCCGACACCGGAGCAGATGCAGGAGATGACGGCCGCCTGGCTGGGCTGGCGGGACCGCGTCGGGTCGGCCATGGTCGACTTCGGCGACCCGACGGCGCCGGTCAGCCCGGGCGCGGACCCGACGGTCGGTGGCTACTCGATCGTGGAGGCCGACAGCCACGACGCCGCACTGGCCCTCCTCGCCGGGCACCCGCACACCGCCATGGGCGGCACGGTCGACGTGTACGAGGTCACCCCCTTCGCGATGTGAGCGGGCACCGCGCCCGGCACCTGCGGGGCACGGTGCCGGGCGCGGCTCTCGTCGGCCGACGCCTCGATCTGGTGCTCGAGCGCGTCAATCGGGGACCCGAGCGCCGGCCGTCGAGCTCGAGCAGTCGCACAGCACTGTCGACTTCGCCACCTCGAGCAACCACCCAGAACTCGGTCACGGCAAGAGGAGCGTGATCGTCCGATCGGCGAAGCTCTGTGTTCAGACCCCCGTTGATGTGCCGGCGCCCACGCGGAGAGCCTGGGCAATCAACGTTGGCGAGCCGTCGTCCGGATTGGAAGGACCCCCTGAGACCCGTCTGGGCGTCAGAACAACGGCTGGCCCTCGGCGCGTCGCGGCCTGAGGTGCGCTCGCACCGAGCGCTCCGTCGCCCGGAGCGCAGTCAGGTCAACGGGCTCCGGTTCCACCTCGTGCTCCAGGACCGTGGCGCGCCGGACGAGGGCGTCGACGTGCTCCGGGAGGAACCTGATGCGCCCGCGGCCCAGGCGTAGGTGCGGGATGCGCCCGCGACGCGCCTGCTCACGCACCCACCACGACGACGCCCCGATCGCCTCGGCGACCTGTTCGGGACTCAGGGTCTCCAGCCTCTCCATCGTCATTCCTCCTCGACGCTTCTTCGGTTCAGTGGTGTCACTGACCTGTCGGACGGTGTGGCGTCCTCGCGGGAACTCGTGGATCGGGGGCGGGCCGGCTGCGCCCTGTGGGCGGTTCGCGCGGCGACGTGGAACCGCTGCCGCGCACCCTGCCTGGTGATTCCCAGCGCTTGGCCGATCTGGCCCCAGGTCGCTCCGTCCAGACGCAGGTGGTCGACGGCCGACCGGATCTGGCTCTCGTGGCCCATGACGAGGGCACGCGTCTCGTCCCGCGCGACGGCGAGCTGCTGCAGCCGCTCCAACGCCGTCCGGAGAGCCTGCGCGCGTTCGATGCGCTGCGAGGTCTCCCACGAGTTCCGTGCATCGTCGGGCCGGGCCGGCTGCCTCGCGTCGGAGGGCCGTGCTGTGGCGACCCGAGGGGCGGCGAGCACCGGGCGGTAGTCCTCTCCGAGTCCGAACGATGCGCCCGCCGGCCACTGGCCGGGCGCCGGGTGGCCGCGGACCACGTCACCGTCCGACCGACGCAGCGCAGCCGCCTGCGCGCGTCGGCGACTGGAGTTGCTCATGACCACGTCCCTTCTTCCTCTACAAGCGGGAGTGCGGTGGGGCACGAAAGACGCGACGCCTTGCCCTCGGGTGCGCTCGTCCGACCAACGGGAAGGCGGCTGCGACTTCGGAAGGCGACGCGTTCCGACGAGTCCCGTTCCACCATCACCCCTGCCACGCCCTCCTACCCCGACCCCGACCGCCGACCTCAAGCCCGTCCCACCACCTCGTGCCCGACCGCCGTCCCCATCGCCCGAGCCACCCCCCGACAACCTCCGTTTCCCTGCCACTCCGTCAACCGTCTGGACACCTCTGGCACCCGGCGGCAACCGCTGTTGTCGCCGACCCATCGCGCCGAGTCACTGCCGGGCGAGTGGGGTCCGACCTCGTAGGTCGGACCGTCAGCACCCGTCGGATCCCGCGGTGTCAGGGCGGAGCCGACGGTGGTCCCTCAAACGTGACGTGTGCAGAATCCGCGCAACACGCACCGGGTCGGCTCGAGCTGACCGCGTGCCGAGCGCCCTGCGCCGGATGCGACCGCTGTCCGGCGGGCAAGTTCTCTGGGGCCGTCGATGCGGCCGCCACCGGAGGCGTCAGCAGAGGCGGAGATGAATGCGTCGAATTGCTCCGCTGGCCCTATGCGGCGTCCCGCTTGTCAACGCCTTGTCAACGAGGTGTCCACGACCCGACCATCTGAGCCCTGTCGGATGCGACATCACCGCAGGTCGGCCGATCGCGTCTCACCATCCGGACACTTCGATTCCCGCCACCTCCACGAATGTTCTGCCACGACGGCGGTCGGTCCCTTCGGGGAGCGGCCGTCGTCGTGCTGTCCGGAGGGATCGGGTGGTTGCAGCCGATCGCCGTGGCGCCTTCCGGCCATCGCGACTGTCGCTCGGAAGCTCGCGCTCCGGTGCTGCGTTCGCGTATGAGGTAACGGAAGAGGACTTCTGCGCGGGTGTGCCGTAGCTCTCGCCCGATTCCGAGTTCACTTCGACGGTGCTCGCGGGCTGCCGACGCGGATCCAACCGTCGGCCCGCTGCGACTCGTCCCGTTCCTCGGAACCGTCAGAGCGGCGTAGGCGACGGTTCCGGATCCATGTCGAAGGCAGGCAGTCCGTCGATGCTCGTCCGGTTCTTCTGCCGCCGGTAGGCCGCCTGGCCCTCGGCGCCCTTCCGCTCCATGTACTCGGGCAGCAGGTGCCGCTCGCCGACGTAGTCCATGAGCGGTACGCCGTAGCCGCACGAGTCGGAGACCCGTTCGACGTCGACGACCACGACGGCGCGAGCCCCGCGCGTCTCGGGGAACCGGCTGACCAGCTCCGCGAACCCGTCGTCGTAGAGGGTCACGAACCGGCCGTGGCCGTGCAGCCGGACGATGTTGGGCGGTCCGTCGAAGGCGCAGAACATGACCGTGATCCGGCCGTTGTCACGCAGGTGCGCGATGGTCTCGGCACCGCTCGCCGTCAGGTCGACCCATGCGACCGTGTGGTCGTCGAGCACCACGAACGACCCGTCGATCCCCTTCGGCGACAGGTTCACTCGTCCGTCCTGTCCAGTCGGCGCCGTCGCGACGAAGAACACGTGCTGGTGTGCGATGAACGCGCGCAGGCGCTCGTCGATGCGGTCGTGGACGTTGCCCATGAACCCTCCCTGCGTCGGTCCGACCACCGTAGGTTGACGCGTCGGCAGCCCACGCGGGATGCGGGCTCCAGTCCGCGGACAGCCTCCATCGCGGGGGACGGGTGACGTGGATGGACGGCGCGTGGCGAGACCGGCCCGGTCCCACCGACCGACCTTCACGAGCGTCCAGCAAGCAGGGACCGTCGTCGTCTACGCGGTGCTCGCGCTCTATGCCGTGTTCGCGCTGAGGCTTCTGCTCTTCTCTCGGCCGCCTGTTTCGGAACGGTCGGTCAACCTCGTCCCGTTCGCGACCATCTCCCACTACCTGACGGACGGGTCGTCGGGCGTCCGCAGGTTCGCGTTGGGCAACGTCCGCGGCAACGTCCTTCTGTTCGTCCTGCTCGGTGCGTACGTGTCCGTGCTGACCAGGTGGACGGTGGCAAGGGCCATGGTCGTCGTCGCCTCGGCGAGCGGTGCGGTGGAGCTCCTTCAGGGGGTGTTCGCCCTCGGGGCGTCGGACATCGACGACGTCATGCTCAACGGCCTCGGGGGGCTCGTCGGCATCGCGCTGGTGGTCCTGCTCCGAAGAGTTCTGCCGGACCAAGAGCGACTGCGAGCAGTCGTCGCGGCGTTGTCGCTGCTCGCGCTGCCGGTGCTCCTCGTCCTGTTGTTCGTGATCAGGATGCGACTGTGAGTCCGGGCACCGCAGGCTCCCGGCTCGTCCGGGTTCCACCGGGCCACCGCACCGACGCCCGCCTAGCCGGAGGTGGCCCGGGCCCCGTAGCGCAGACCGTCCAGCAGCAGCCCGACCATCCGGTCGGCTCGCTCGGTGCCTCCACCCGGTGCCGGCAGCGACAGGTTCGCGATCGCGCTGATCAGCTCCAGCGGGTCGACGTCGTCGCGGATCACCCCCGCCTCGGCCGCGCTGTTCAGCAGGCGCTGCAGGGCCGGCGCGGCATTCGACTCGAAGTACTCACGCAGGCGGCTGTACGCGGGGTCGCCGGAGTGCAGCGCCGCGCCGAGGCCGTGCTTGGTGGCGACGAACCGCGTGTAGCGCCGGGCCCAGAGCTCGAGCGCCTCGCCGGGCTCGTGCTGCTCGCCCAGCCGGGCGGCCATCGCCGTGACGTCGTCGATCTCCCGCCGGAAGACCGCGGCGATCAGGTCCGAGCGCAGCGGGAAGTGGCGGTACAGCGTGGCGGTGCCGACCCCGGCACGAGCGGCGATGGCGCGCACCGGCACGTCGACGCCGTGGGTGGTGAACTCCTGCTTCGCCGCCTCCAGCAGGGCGTCGAGGTTGCGTCGGGCGTCCGCTCGGGGCATCCGTGTCTCCGTCGTCGTCGATGGACCCGTTGATAAACGGGACAGCGTTCCGTATAGTCCAGTAGCGGGACGCTGTCCCGCTTCCAGGTCATCGTACGGCGTCCGCAGAGGCGTCAGCAGGGAGTCACGATGCAGTACCGCACGCTCGGCCGCACCGGCATCAAGGTCAGCCCCTACGCGCTCGGCGCGATGATGCTCGGATCGCTCGGCAACCCCGACCGCGCCGAGGCGATCCGCATCGTCCACCGCGCGCTCGACGCCGGGATCAACTTCGTGGACACCGCCGACCGCTACGGCGACTCCGAGGAGGTGGTGGGGGAGGCGCTCAAGGGCCGACGCGACGACGTGGTGCTCGCGACCAAGTTCTGGGGCCCCGTCGACGACGACCTGAACCACCGCGGCGCCTCCCGCCGCTGGATCCTGCAGGCCGTCGAGCGCTCGCTGCGCCGACTCCAGACCGACCACATCGACCTGTACCAGCTGCACCGCCCCGACCCGGACACGGACATCGACGAGACGCTCTCGGCCCTCACCGACCTGGTGCGGCAGGGCAAGGTGCGCGCCATCGGGTCCTCGTCGATGCGCGGCTCGGAGATCGTCGAGGCGCAGTGGACCTCGGAACGACGCGGCTTCGAGCGGTTCCGCACCGAGCAGCCCAACTACTCGATCCTCGACCGCGAGATCGAGCGGGAGATCCTGCCGGTCACCCAGCGCTACGGCATGGGCACGCTGGTCTACAGCCCGCTCGCCGGCGGCATGCTGACGGGCCGGTACCGGGCCGGCCAGGAGAACGACAGCTTCCGCTCGACGCGCACCGGGATGCGGCACTTCCGCGACGAGCGTCGGCTGGCCGCCGTCGAGCAGCTGGTCGCGCTCTCCGAGGAGACGGGGATCAAGCTCACGCATCTCGCGATGGCGTTCGTCATCGCGCACCCGGGTGTGACGTCCGCCATCGCCGGTCCGCGCACCATGGAGCAGCTCGAGGACACCCTCGCCGGGGTCGACGTCGCCCTGAGCGACGAGATCCTCGACCGCATCGACGCGATCGTGCCGCCGGGGGAGAGCGTCGGGACGATGGACATGGTCTACCGCGGGCCGGAGGTGGGAGACAGCTCCCTGCGCCGGCGTGGTCCTCAGGGCCGATCGGCGGCGTAGGCGCGGGCCTCGGGGGCTCAAGGCCTCCGCACAGGGGCGGCCCGTCCCGGCGGACGCGTGGCCGACGCAGACCGTTGCGGGGCGCCGACGAGCGACTCCGCGGCCCATCTCCGCCCTGATGAACCAGGTAGCCGAGAGAACGTCCGATCATCCTGCACGTTCGTGCAGGAAGGACGATGGGCCCTGCCGCTCCGACAGCGCCCGGCAATAGCGTGGACGTGCTGCGCGCCTCGTCGAGGAGGTGGAGACAGTGCCCACAGCTGCCCGGTCAGCCATGCCGCACGTCGTCGTGGTGGGTGGTGGTGGGACCGGCGGTGCCGTCGCGCACGACCTGGCGCTGCGCGGGCTGCGCGTCACGGTGCTCGAGCGCGGAGAGGTGACGTCCGGGACGACCGGCCGGCACCACGGGTTGCTGCACAGCGGTGCCCGGTACGCGGTGGCGGACGCGACGTCCGCCGTCGAGTGCATCGCCGAGAACCGGATCCTCCGGCGGATCGCACCCGGGTCTTTCGAGGAGAACGACGGCCTGTTCGTCGCGCTGACCGACGAGGACCTCGCGTACCTGCCGGGGTTCGTCGAGGCGTGCCGTGCCTGCGACATCCCGGCGGAGGTGCTCGACAGGACCGAGGCGCTGCGTCGCGAGCCCGGCCTGGGCCCGGAGGTCAGGGCCGCCGTGCAGGTACCGGACGGCACGATGGACGCGATGCGGCTGCCGCTGCGCTTCTTCGCGACGGCACAGTCGAACGGCGCCGTGATCAGGACCTTCACCGAGGTGGTCGGGCTGCGGCGGCAGGACGGCGCCGTCACCGGTGTCGCGTACCGCGACGACGTGACGGGCGAGGAGGGGCTGCTGGCCGCCGACGTGGTGGTGAACGCCGCTGGGCCCTGGGCACAGCGCATCGCCGAGATGGCCGGTGTCGACGTCCCGATCCGGTGCTCGCCCGGCGTCCTGGTCGCCGTCCGCGGCCGGTGGTGCGACATGGTGGTGAACCGCCTGCACCGGTCCGGCGACGGCGACATCGTGCTCCCGCAGCGCGGCCTGAGCGTGATCGGCACCAGCTCGTGGGTGGTGGACGACCCGGACGAGCTGCACCTCCCCGAGGACCACATCCGCACGATGGTCAGGGAGGGTTCGAGGCTGGTGCCGGCGGTGGCGCACGCCGAGATCCGGGCGGCCTGGTCCGCGGTGCGGCCGCTGATCGGTGACGGCGGCAGCACGACCGGACGGGAGCTCTCCCGCACGTTCAAGTGCTTCGACCACGCGGAGCGGGACGGCGTCGAGGGGTTCGTCACCATCTCCGGCGGCAAGGCGACCACGCTGCGGGCGATGGCGGAGGCGACGGCCGACGTCGTCTGCCGGCGGCTGGGCGTCGAGGCGCCGTGCCGTACCCGCGAGCAGGTGCTGCTGCCGCACACCGCGTACTACACGTCGCACGAGTCGATGCGCTCGACGACGCAAGAGGCGCCCGCGGCGACCGGCCCCCGGCGCTCCGGTGCCGCGGCGACGCGCACGGCCACGCCTGGAGCGGTGGCCCGCACCGCCACGACGAGCCGGACCGCCACGACCGGCGGCACGGCCACGACCAGCACGAGCGGCACGACGGCCACGTCGAGCCGCGTGCTGCGCGTCTCCCGCTGGAAGCCCGGCTGGCCGGCCCCGGCTCAGCTCGAGTACGTCGTCCCCGTCGAGCCGCGCACCACTGTGCTCGACGCGCTGCGCAGCATCAGGTGGCACGGCGACGCGTCGCTGACCGTGCGGCACTCCTGCTGCCACTCGTCGTGCGGCACCTGCGGCGTGCGGGTCAACGGGGCGGAGGTGCTCGCCTGCGTCACCGCGCTGGCGGACCTGCCGGCGGGCCCGGTGGCGGTCGAGCCGATGGCCAACGCGCCGGTGCTCAGCGACCTGGTGGTCGACATGACCCGGCTGTACGACGGGCTCGAGCGGTCGGGGCGTCCGCTGGTGCGGCAGGTCCAACCGACGGGCCGCGGGCGCAGGGCGAAGGTCCACACGTCCGGGACGGGCCCGGCGTCGGTGCGGCTGGAGGACTGCGTCGAGTGCGGGCTGTGCGTCTCTGCCTGCCCGATCACCGGGACCGACCAGGCGTATCTCGGCCCCGCGGTGCTCGGCGCGGCCGCGCGGGTGGTCGCCGAGCCGCGCGGTCAGGACGTGCGGTCGGTGCTCACGTGGGTGGACGACCACGACGGCTGCTGGCGGTGCCACCTCAGCTTCGCGTGCAGCGAGGTCTGCCCCACGGGGGCGGACCCGGCGGCCGGGATCATGGCGCTGCGCGGCGCCCTCACGCGGGAGCACCTGAGGTGGCGGTCCGACGGGCACCGCAGTGCGGACCGGCCGGCCGACGAGGAGAGGACGGCGGCGCGATGACGAGCGAACCGGGCACGACGCGCGGCACGGGACGCCGGGGCCTGCGGGGGTGGATGACGCACCCCGGTGCCGGCACCCCGACGTGGGCCTTCGTGGCGAACCGGGTGTCCGCGCTGATCCTGGTCGGGTACCTGTACCTGCACCTGGTGGTGCTGTCGATGCTGCTGCGTGGCTCGGCCAGCTGGGACTCGTTCCTGGCGATCGCCGGTACGCGGGCGTTCGTGGCGGTCGACGTGGTGCTGTTCGCCGCGGTGGTGTGGCACGCCGCGAACGGCGTGCGGGTGGCGCTGGTCGGGACCGGCGTGGCCGTGCGGCGGCAGCGCGCCCTGCTCGTCGGCGTGCTCGTGGTCACCGTGCTGGTGACCGCAGCCGCCGCGGTGCTGCTGCTGGCGAGGGAGTGAGCGATGAGCATCGAGCTGCGTCGTCGTGCCCGGCCCTCTGTCCCCGCGCAGACCGTCGACCGATCCCTTACCGATGTGGAGCCGGGTCGCCGGGGCGGCGGCTGGGGCTGGATCCTGCAGGTGGTCACCGGCGCCGCGCTGCTGGTGCTCGTCGTCGTGCACCTGGTAGCCCAGCACTTCGTCGTCTCCGCGCCGGGCGGCCTGCGGGACCGGGCGTCGGTGCTCGCCTACCTGGGCAACCCGGTGATCGTGGTGATCGAGTCGGCGTTCATGCTCACGGTGACGTGGCACGCCCTGCTCGGCGTCCGCTCGATCCTCTTCGACCTCGGCCTGGGTGCGCGCGCCCGGCGGCGGGTCACCGTCGGGCTCAGCGCGCTCGGCGCGGTGACGCTCGCCTACGGGTTCTGGATGATCGCGGTGCTGGCGGCCGGCTGAGCCGGCTCAGTCGAGCTGGCTGCTCCGGCGGGTCAGGTAGGCCGTCTCGGCGGTGTTTGCGGTGAGGGCCAGGGCGCGGTCGTAGGCCTCCAGCGCCTCGGCACGCCGGCCCAGCCGGCGCAGCAGCTCCGCGCGCGTCACGTGGAACGCGTGGTGGCCGGCCAGCGGCAGCCGGTCGACCAGGGCGAGCGCGACCTCGGGGCCGTCCAGCTCCGCGACGGCGATCGCGCGGTCGAGCGCCACCAGCGGTGACGGGTCGACGCGCAGCAGCCGGTCGTACAGCGTCACCACCTGCGACCAGTCGGTGTCCCGCGCATCGCGGGCCGCCGTGTGCACGGCGTTGATCGCCGCCAGCAGCTGATAGCGGCCGGGCGGCGGACCACCGGCGGCCACGGCCGCGAGGCGTTCCCGCACCAGGTGGTGCCCCTCGTCGACCAG
Source organism: Cellulomonas sp. NTE-D12 (assembly GCF_027923705.1). Classification (NCBI taxonomy): domain Bacteria; kingdom Bacillati; phylum Actinomycetota; class Actinomycetes; order Micrococcales; family Cellulomonadaceae; genus Cellulomonas; species Cellulomonas electrica. Next base: position 1,248,362 of record NZ_AP026442.1, read on the forward strand.
CTCGGTGTCCCAGCGGCTGCGGTCCTGCTCGCCGAGCGTCACCAGCTCACCGGTCGACGACACGCGGGCCGGCCGGCGCGCCTCGGTCAGCAGCATCAGCGCGAGCAGCCCGGTCACCTCGCCGGTGTCGTCCGGCAGCAGCTCGCGCACCAGGCGGGTCAGCCGGATCGCCTCGGCGGTCAGGTCGGCGCGGACGGGCTCGGTGTCGCCCCCGGTGGCGAGGTAGCCCTCGTTGAAGACGAGGAACAGCACCGTCAGCACCGCGTCCAGCCGTGCTGGCAGGTCCTGCGCCGTCGGCACCCGGTACGGCACGTGCGCGGCCCGGATCTTCGCCTTCGCCCTGGTCAGCCGCTGACCCATGGTCGCCTCGGGGACCAGGAACGCCCGCGCGATCTGCGGCATCGTCAGGCCACCGACCATCCGCAGCGTCAGCGCGACCCGCGCCTCCGGCGACAGCGCCGGGTGGCAGCACGTGAACACCAGGCGCAGCCGGTCGTCCTCCACGGCGCCGCGGTCCTGCGGAGGGTCGTCGTCGTGCAGCAACGCGGCCTCCTGGTGCTTCTCGTCACGGCGCAGCTCCCGACGTAGGCGGTCGATCGCCTTGCGGGTCGCTGTGGTGGTCAGCCAGCCGCCGGGGTTGGGCGGGACACCGTCGCGCGGCCAGCGCTCGACGGCGGTCGCGAACGCATCGGCGGCGGCGTCCTCGGCGGCACCCAGGTCGCCGAGGCGTCGGGTGAGGGTGGCGACCACCCGGGCCCACTCCTCACGGTGGGCCCGGGTGATCGCCTCCTCGACGGGTTCGAGCCGCGTCACGGCTCGAGCAGCGCCTTGAACGACTCCTCCGTCTGGAACGGCCGCACCTCCACCTTGCCGCGGCACGCCTTGGAGCCCTCCGCCGCGAGGCGCAGCGCCACGTCGAGGTCCGGCGCCTCGATGATCCAGAACCCGCCGAGGTGCTCCTTGGCCTCCAGGTACGGCCCGTCGGTGATCACCGGGTGCTCGCCGCGGCCGTCGACGACCGTCGCCGTCGTCGCCTGCTCCAGGCCGTCGGCGAACACGAAGTAGCCGTCGGCGACCAGCTTGTCGTTGAACGCTCCGGTGTCCGCGAACGCCTGGAGCATCGACTCCTTGTCGGGGTAGTCGCCGAACTGGTTGCGCTCGGCGGGACCGTAGACGGACAGCAGGTACTTGGGCATCTCGTCGTCTCCTTCGGTGCTCGGTGCGGCGGTGGGCCGCCTCTCACCCCTGCTACGAACGGGTGCGCCCCGATCCGACACCGCGGGTGCGGCGAATTTCAAGGCCTCGTGCCGGGCGTCGACGGCGGCCCCGGCCCGAGCGTCTCGACGGCTGCGACGTGCCGGCGCGCGCGTGTGACCATCAGGGGGTGAGCCCCGTCGTGAACCCGCGAGCCGCCCTGGCGCACGCCCTGCTCACGCGCGTCGCCGGACCGGAGCCGGACGAGGCGCGTGACCGCATCCACCTGACGCCGGGCCCGCGGTGGTTCGATCCGGACAGCCCCATCGGCCGGGTGCACGGGGACGCCTCGATGTTCGTCGGTGGCGTCGGCGCCCTGCTGCTGCAGTCGCTGCACCCGCTGGTGATGACGGCGGTCGCGGACCACTCCGGCTATCGCCAGGACCCGTGGGGACGGCTGCAGAACACCGCGACCTTCATCGCTGCGACGACGTTCGGCACCAGCGCCGCCGCGGAGCGCGCGATCGCGATCGTCAAGGCGGTGCACAAGCGCGTGGTCGGCGCCATGCCCGACGGCACGCCCTACGCCGCCGGCGACCCGCACCTGCTGTCCTGGGTGCACCTCGGCGAGGCGGAGAGCTTCCTGCTGGCCCACCAGCACCTCGGCCGGCGGCCGCTCGACCGGGCCGGCTGCGACGAGTACGTCGCGCAGACCGCGGTGGTGGCGCGGGCGCTGGGCGTCGTCGACCCGCCCGTGACGTACGCCGGCCTGCGCGCGCAGCTCGCCGACTTCCGCGGCGAGCTCGCCGCCACCTCGGCCGCTCGTGATGTCGCCACGTTCCTGCTGCACACCCCGCCGCTGCCGCGCGCCGCGCGTCCGGGCTACGCGCTGATCACGTCCGGCGCGCTGGCGCTGCTGCCGCCCTGGGCGCGGCGGGAGCTCGGCGTGCACGCCGCACCGGTGCTGGACCCGCTGCGCCGCGCCGGAGGCCGGGCCGTCACGGCGACCATCCGGTGGGCGTTGGACTCGGCGGAGCCGGGGCGGGCTCCCGAGGCGGTCGACGCCGCGCGGTAGGGGTGCCGTAGCGGTGCGGTAGCCGCTGCGGCCGGCGGTCCGGTGCCCGACGGCGCCGCGCCGGTAGGGTCCCGAGCGTGACGGCGACCAGGACGACGACGGGCCGGGCGCTCGTCGTCCCCGCCGTGCTGCTGGCCGCGCTGGCCGGTGCCTTCGTCGCCACGCAGGGGCGGCTGAACGGCGACCTGGCCACGGCCGGTGCCGGGGCGCTGCTGTCCGCCTGGCTGTCCTACGTCGGCACGCTGGTCACCGTGGTCCTGGTGATCGTGGTCCAGGGACGGGCCGGGCCGACGGTGCGGATCCTGCGTCACCAGGCGCGCTGGTGGTGGTACGCCGTCGGGTTGTGCGGGGTGCCGATCGTCGTGATGTTCGCGGTGGGCATCCCGGTGGTCGGCGTGGCGATCGCGTCCGTGTGCTCGGTGGCCGGCCAGACCGTCGCCGGGCTGGTGCTGGACGCCCGCGGCGTCGGCATCCCCGCAGCCCTGCGCCTCACCGGACGGCGGCTGGTCGCCGCGGTGGTCGCGGTGGCGGGCCTCGTCGTCGCCGTCGGCTCGGCGCCGTCGTCGGACCTCGGCCGCGTGATGGTGCTCGGCGCGCTGATGTTCGTCTCCGGTGCGGTGCTCGCCGGTCAGCAGGCGGGCAACGGACGGGTGAACCTGCTGACGCGCGACGCCGTGCTGCCGGCGCTCACCTCGTCGGCGGGCGGCACGGTGGGTGTCAGCGTGCTGGTCGCCGTGGTCGCGGCAGCCGGTGGGCTGCACGGGGTCGCGGTGCCGAGCCGTCCGGGCCAGTGGTACCTGTACCTCGGTGGTCCGCTGGGCGCCGCCATCACGGTGCTGGCCGCATGGTCCATCCGGCACCTGGGCACGTTCGCCCTCACGCTGGGCGTGCTCGCCGGTCAGATGGTCGCGGCGGTGGGCGTCGACCTGATCTGGGGCGTGGGCGCTCGCGGGTGGACGTACCTGGCCGTTGCCATGATCACGGCGGCGACGGTGCTGGTGGTGCTCCCGCAGCGCGCCCTGCACCGCCGTCCGGCTGCCGGTTAGCCGCCCGTCAGCCGCGCGGGGCGATCCAGGGGCCGGTGCCCTCGGACGGGTCGAGGATGCCGTCCTCCGCCCAGGTCATCCGCCCGGCCATGACGGCGCGTGCGAGCCGGTTGTCCGTCGGGCCCGTCGAGCCGCCCAGACCTCGGAACAGCGCGTCGACCCGAGCTCGGGACTGCTCGCAGAACGCGTCGGCCAGGCGGACGGCGTCCGCCCCAGCCACCGGGTCCGAGCGGCGCATCGCGACGGCGCGGGTGCAGACCGCGGACATCGCGAACAGCTCGGCCCCGATGTCGACGATGTGGCCGAGCAGCACCTGCCGGCGGTCCAGCCGGGCCTGGTAGCGGGCCATCGCGTAGAACGTGCGCCGGGCCAGCGCGCGCGACGACCGCTCGACGAACCTCACGTGCCGGGCCAGCCGGCCGAACTCCGCGTACGTGCCGGGACGCGAGCCCTCACCGGCCAGCAACGAGGGGAACCAGCGCACGTAGAACTTGCTCGCGCCGACCGCCGAGCGCGCCTTGGCGCCCCACGAGGCGTCCCGCGACGCCAGCTCACCGGCCGCCGCCAGGTGCGCGTCCACCGCCTCGCGGGCGATCAGCAGCCGCATGATCTCCGACGACCCCTCGAAGATCCGGTTGATGCGCATGTCCCGCAGCAGCTGCTCGGCACCGACGGCCCGTTCACCACGGGCCGCGAGGGAGTCAGCGCTCTCGTACCCACGCCCCCCGCGGATCTGCACCAGCTCGTCGGCCACCCGGTACCCCATCTCGCTGGCCCACAGCTTGGCCAGCGCCGCCTCGATGCGGACGTCCTTCTGGCCGGCGTCGGCCAGCCGGGCGGACAGGTCGAACACCGACTCGAGCGCGAACGTCGTCGCGGCGATGAAGGCCAGCTTCGAGGCGATCGCCTCGTGCTCACCGACGGGCCGGCCCCACTGCACCCGCTCGGTGGACCACTGCCGCGCGATGGACAGGGCCCACTTGCTGCCGCCCGCGCAGATCGCCGGGATCGACAGCCGACCGGTGTTCAGCGTGGTCAGCGCGATCTTCAGGCCCTGTCCCTCGCGGCCCAGCCGGTTCTCCGCGGGGACGCGCACCTGCCGGAACCTGGTGACCCCGTTCTCCATGCCGCGCAGCCCCATGAACCGGTTGCGGTGCTCGACGGTGATGCCCGGGGTGTCCGCCTCGACGACGAAGGCGCTGATGCCGCCGCGCTCGCCGTCGTGCGGGGGCACGACGGCCATGACGACCAGCAGCTCGGCGATCGGGCCGTTGGTGGTCCACAGCTTGGTGCCGTCCAGCAGGTACGCGGCACCGTCCTCCGTCGGGGTGGCGGTGGTGCCGAGCCGCGCAGGGTCCGAGCCGACGTCGGGCTCGGTGAGCAGGAAGGCCGAGATGGCGCCCGCGGCGCAGCGAGGGAGGTACTCCTGCTTCTGCGCGGGGCTGCCGAACTGGTGGACGGGCTCCGGCACACCGATCGACTGGTGCGCGGACAGCAGCGCGCCCAGGCTCGGGTGCACGGTGCTGACCAGCATCAGCGCCCTGCCGTAGTCCACCAGCGAGAGGCCGAGGCCGCCGTACCGCTGCGGGATCTTCATGCCGAAGGCGCCGATCCGTCGCAGGGCCTCGACGACGTGCTCGGGGATGTGGTCCTCGCGCTCGATCGCCCGGCCGTCGATGGTGCGGCACACCTCGAGCAGCTCCGCGCGGAACGTGGCCCCGCGTGCCTCGGCGTCCGGGTCGGACGTGGGGTACGGGTGGATCAGGCCGACGTCGAAGGAGCCGAGGTACAGCCCCTTGGCGAAGCTCGGCCGGGTCCACTGCGTCTCACGGGCCGCCTCTGCGACCTCACGAGCCTTGCGCTCACCCGGGGTGGGAGCCTGGTTCACGGCGACGTTGCTCACGGCGAGCCTCCCGCAGCGGGACCCGCACCGAACGGGCCGGCCGCTCGTCCCGATGTTACCGAGCGGTCACCCTGTCGGGCTCGTCCGTCAGGGTGACGTCTCCCAGTCGGTCGCCCCCTCAGTGGCCGGCCGCGTCGCCGAGCACCTCGCGGAGACGGGCGGCGAAGGCCTCCGGCTGGCCGGGCTGGCCGAAGCCGGGACCGACGAAGCCGGCGTGGTGGCTGGGGAACACGGTCAGCTCGGTGCCGAGCGCCGCGGCGAGGGCCGCGGAGGCACGCCAGGTGACCAGGTCCTGGCTCTCGATGCCGGCGGCGACGACCACCCGGGTCGGTGCCGCCCGCAGCGCGGCGACGTCCGGGCGGTAGGCCGTCACGTCGTCGGACACGCCGGACAGCAAGGGGTCCTCGCGCGACCCGTCGTCCTGCGTCGGCAGCCCGAACACGGCGGGGTCCGGCGGCTGCGCGCCGAAGTCGTCACCGAGCTCGCCGCGCACCGAGGTGAACGCGATGAACATGGCCATGCCGGCGCCCCAGCCGTGCGCGGCGTACTGCTGCTGCACCCGGCGCTCGGCGGCGAACGCCCGCTCGGCGTCCGGCAGCACCGACAGCAGCGGCGGCTCGTGCGCGACGAGCGTGCGGACGTCCTCGGGGTGCTCGCTGACCAGGGCGAGCGCCGTGACGGCCCCGCCGCTGCTCGCGAACAGGTCCACCGGCCCGGCACCGAGCCGCGCCACCAGGTGGTGCAGGTCGTCCGCCTGCTGGGTGGGGCTGTTGCGGGTGGAGCCGTCCCGGCGGGTGCTGCGGGCGAGGCCTCGCGGGTCGTACGTCACCACGGTCCGCTCGGGGAACAGGGAGGCGAGCGTCGCGAACCCGCGGGCGTCCATCGGCTGACCGATCATCAGCAGGGGCGGCCGGCCGTCGGTGGTCGGGAGGGGACCGTGCACGTCGTAGGCGAGCGTGGCGGTCGGCAGCTCCAGGTGCTGCGTCGAGATCGTGTCCGTCATGGCGGCGCTCCTTCGTCGGGCCGTGATCGTCGGGCGGTGACCAGCGTCGGCTGCCGCCCCGTCGTCGTGCAGACCGCTGTGGCGGCACGGACTCATCGTGGACCTCGGTCCCTTGCCCGAGCCGCTGGCTGGCACTACCGTCTACCTTGCATTGCATAGAACTAGGCGCGACACGGTAGACGGGAGGTCCCGCGTGGCAGACGGACGCGAGGGCATCCCGTCGCAGTTCCGCAAGGGCGTGGTCGAGCTGGCCATCCTGGCGCTGCTGCACCAGGAGGAGGCCTACGGCGGCGAGATCGTCGAACGGCTGGCGGCGTTCCCGGGGCTGGCGATCAGCGCGGGCACGGCGTACCCGCTGCTGTCGCGGCTCAAGCGGTCGGGGCTGATCGCGTCGGTGTGGCGGGAGTCGCCGGTGGGCCCGCCGCGCAAGTACTACCGGCTGACGGCCGCCGGCGAGGAGTCGTTCGCCGACCTGGCGAGGGCATGGAACGGGATGAAGAACGACATGGACCAGCTGCTCGGCACGGACGTGGCGCCATGAACGGGCGGCCGCCCGCCGCGCAGGCCGTGGTGGACGAGTACTTCGCGGCGCTCGTGACGGCAGCGGCGAGGAGCGGCGCGCCGATCGGCCCGGACGAGGTCGCGGAGCTGCGGGCGCACGTCGCGGAGCGGCTGGCCTCGACGGCCGGCACGGCGCAGGACGCCGAGCGGGTGCTCGCCGAGCTGGGCGACCCGGCACGGCTGGCCAGCGAGTTCGCCGCCACTCGTGAGGACGACGGCGAGGGGCCGGCCGGGGGCGGTTCCCTCGTCGGACGAGTGCTCGGCATGCCCTACGACCTGCGGAACCCGAGCTCGGACCGGTACGCCACGCGGATGTGGGACCCGTCGAACCCGCACGTCCTGGTGCCCAAGGCGCTCGGCGTGGGCTGGACGGTCAACTTCGGCGCGCTCGCGGTGGCGCTGCACCTGGTGCGCCCCGACGACGAGGACGCACCGTTCGCCTCCGCACCGCCCGGCGTGGTCACCGGCACGCTCGCCGCGCCGATCGCCGTGGTCGTCGTCCTCGGCGCGCTCGTCGCGACCCGCTGGCGCACGCTGCCGGCCACCGTCCCCACGCACTGGGACGCGGCGGGCCACGCCAACGGCTACTCGAGCCGCGGCGCCGCGCTCGTCCTGGTCGGGCTGATCGCCGTCGTGCCGCTGCTCTTCGCGGTCGGGGTGCACCTGCGCCGCCGGAGCGCGGTCAACCGGGTGGTCGCCTCGGCGCTGAGCCTCGGCCTCGGCACCGTGGCGCTGGCCATCGCCGTGCAGACCCTCGTCAGCGCCGGTGGCGGCACGCGGCCCTGGATCACCTGGCTCGGGATCGTCGGCTTCGTGGTGCTGCCGTTGGCCCTGCTCGTCGGCGTCTCGCGTCTCGGCCGTGCCGCGGAGCAGCGGCGCGACCTCTCCTCCTCGAAAGGACAGTCGTGGTGAACACGCAGCTGACCAGCCTTCCCGGCCCCCTGCTGGTCGTGGTGATCGTGCTCGGGGTGGTCCAGCTGACCCTGGACGTCATCGCCCTCGTCGACCTGGTCCGCCGGCCGGTGGACCGCGTCGCGCTGGGCAACAAGTGGGTGTGGGTGGCGATCATCCTGCTGGTCAACATGCTCGGGGCGATCCTCTACCTCCTCGTGGGCCGCCGGCCGGCTCCCGCGGCCGAGGTGGCCGCGCCCGCGCAGCTCGGCCCTCGTGCCGGCAGTGTCGCGGACTCGCTCTACGGACCGCGACCGCCGGTGCCGGGCGGCTCGGGTGCCGGTGCCGCTCCGGGCCCGGTCGGCCCGCCTCCCGTCGACGAGCAGGCCACGGACCCCGGCCGCGACGAGGCCGACCCGCGATGACCGCGACCACCCCCGACACCGCGGCGATCCGCACGACCGCGCTCACCAAGGCCTACGGCGCCAAGTGCGCGCTGGACGCCGTGGACCTCACGGTCGAGGAGGGCTCGATCTTCGGCTTCCTCGGCCCCAACGGCGCGGGCAAGACGACGATGCTTCGCCTGATCACCGGTCTGGCGCGACCCACCAGCGGTCGCGTGGAGGTGCTCGGCCACGACGTCGCGACGGCGGGCAACGCCGTCCGTGCGCAGATCGGCTTCCTGCCGGACGTGCCGGGGTTCTACGACTGGATGACGGCCGAGGACTTCCTCCGCTTCGCCGGGCGGCTGTTCGGCCTGCACGGCGACGCGCTGGACGAGCGCGTCGTCATGCTGCTGGACCTCGCCGGCCTCACCGGCGTCGGCACGCGGATCGGCGGCTACTCGCGCGGCATGAAGCAGCGGCTGGGCGTCGCGCAGGCGCTGGTGAACGCGCCCCGTCTGCTGCTGCTCGACGAGCCGACCAGCGCCCTGGACCCGATGGGCCGCAAGGACCTGCTGGAGATGATCGCGTCGTTGCGCGGGCGCACCACGGTGTTCTTCTCGACGCACATCCTCGGTGACGTCGAACGGGTCTGCGACGCCGTGGCGATCCTCGACCTCGGGCGCGTCGTCGCGCAGGCGCCCATCGCCGAGCTCACGGCGACGTACGGCGCACGCAAGGTGGTGCTCGACGTCACGGACGACGCCGACGGGCTGGCCGCCGAGCTGGCCGGGCGCCCATGGGCGTCGGCCGTCCAGCGGGGCACCAACGGGTCGATCGAGGTGACGGTGGTCGACCTGGCCGCGGCGCAGCACGAGATCCCGGCGATGGTGGCGGCGCGCGGCAGCGGGCTGTCCCGGTTGGACGCGGGGGAGCTGGGGCTGGAGGACGTGTTCGTGGAGCTGGTCGGAGGGGAGCGGCGGTGACCGGGTTCTCGGTGTTCGCACGCAAGGAGGCGTCCGAGATCCTGCGCACGTGGCGGCTGTGGGTGCTGCCGGGGATCCTCGCGTTCTTCGCGCTGACCGGTCCACCGCTGGCCCGCTACACGCCGCAGATCGTCCAGGCGGTCGCCGGCAACCAGCTGGCCGGGTTCACCGTGCCGGAGCCGACCTACCTCGACTCGTACGCGCAGTGGGCGAAGAACCTCACGCAGATCGCCCTGCTCGCCCTGGTGATCATCTACGGCGGCCTGGTCTCGGCGGAGAGCCGCAGCGGCACGGCGGTGCTGGTGCTGACCAAGCCGGTGTCCCGCAGCGCGTTCGTGCTGGGCAAGGCGCTGGTGAACGCCGGGTTCGTCGCCGTGCTGCTGGTGGGCGGGACGCTGATGACGTGGGGCCTGACGGCGGCGTTCTTCGGCACGGCCCCGGGGTCGGGGCTGTGGGGGTCGGCGCTGGTGTGGCTGGTGCTCGCCGTGCAGTTCATCGCCCTGATGACGCTGCTGTCGGTGCTGATCGGCTCGGCAGCCGGTGCCGCGGGCGCGGGCCTCGGCGTCTACGTGCTGCTGTCGATCGCCTCGATCTGGAAGCCGCTCGCCCGGTACTCACCCGCCGGCCTGCCGACCCAGGCGACCGCCCTGGCCGCGGGGACGGAGGCGTCGGCGCTGTGGCCCGTGGTGACGTCGCTGGTGCTGTCGGTGCTGCTCGTCGCAGCGGCCGCGCTGGTGTTCCGGCGCAAGGAGCTCTGAGCTCCGGCCGGCGGGGGCGGCGGCGCGTCGCTCAGGCGTGCGGCAGCGGCGCCCGGCGCAGCACGGACGCCGCGTCGGACGTCTCGGGCACGGGCAGCTCCAGCACCGTCCGGCCCAGCCGGAGCGCCGCGACGACGACGCCTGCGTAGGTCTGGTGCGGACGCACCGTGAGCTGGTCGACGCGGTCCAGGGGGATCGTCGTCCGGCACACGGAGTGCACCGGGACGTGCCCGCGCACCCACCACGCGCGTCGGTGGATCACCGTCAGCTCGCGCGGCTCGGCGCACAGGATCGCCGCCTGCAGCGTCATCGGCCACGCGAAGTGGACCAGCCGGGAGACGGCCCCCACGAGCCCGCGGGAGTCTCGGGGCGTGACCACGCGTCGCTGGTGGGCGGCGAGGAACGTCACGGCCGGCTCGCTGCGGAGCACGGCGCCGTACTCGCTGACCAGGGCGAGGTCGGCGGCGAAGTGCTCGAACTCGACGTCGCCGTCCCGGGCCTCGCCGGGCAGCCGCACGTCCGCCGTCGAGCCGGCGAGGTACCGCGTGCGCACGACGCCGACCAGGCGGTCGACCATCGCCTGCGACGACCCGTTGTACCGGACCGTCAGTGCCGGCTCGCCCGTGGTGAGGTGGAAGGTGAGCTGCCCGTCCAGCAGGTCGGTGCCGGACTCGATCGCCGCGATGCCCGCGTAGGGGACGGTGGCGGTGGTGTAGCCGCCCGGCTGCCGGCTCAGCACGGTCAGCTGGTCGGGACCGGCGGCGAGCAGGTGGTCGTACAGGTCCATCTGCGGGGTCGCGTCCCGGCGGGCGATGTTGCGCGGCACCTTGAGGACCAGCTCGCTGCTGTCGAGGTCGAGCGGCCCGTCCCGGAACAGCCGCGGGACCTCCTCGGGCGTGCGGACCTGGTAGACCCACGGCCCGAACGCGTCGTACTCGGCGGTCATGGGCAGACGGTACGCCGGATGGCGGCCGTCGCCGCCGGGGACCGGAGCCTGATTCACAACTGCAATCTTTCTATTGCACTTCAGCCGGACGAGTGCAACTCTGTGGTTGCACCAAATCGACCTGAGAGGACAGACTCATGACCATGACCACCAACCCGCCCGCCGTCAGCGACCTGGAGGGCTTGACCGTCACGCGCGCGGTGACCATCGACGCCCCCGTGGAGAAGGTCTGGGCCGCGATCACCGAGCCGGAGCACATCTCTCGGTGGTTCGGGCAGCGCACGGTGCTCGACGAGCTGGCGCTCGGCGCCCGCGGCGTCTTCTCCTTCGACGGCTACGGCGACTTCCCGGTGCTGATCGAGGAGCTCGAGCCGCTGCGGGTGATCGCCTACCGGTGGAGCAACGACAACGCCCGGGCGCTGAGCGGCACCGACGTGGACCCGGAGCACTCGACCGTGTTCCGGTTCACCCTCGAGCCCGCCGGGGCCGGCACCGTCCTGACGGTGGTCGAGCGGGGCTTCGGCACGCTGACGGATCCGCACGCGGCCCTGGAGAGCAACCGCGGCGGGTGGACGGCCGAGCTCGACGAGCTGGTCGCCTACGTCGAGAGCATCGCGTGAGCACCAGCACCCTGGTCCCGGTGCTGGCCGCGCTCGGCGACGACACGCGGTGGAGCATCCTGGCCGCGCTCGGCGAGGGCGACGCGTCGGCGTCCGCCCTCGCCGGGCGTCTGCCGGTCAGCCGCCAGGCGATCGCCAAGCACCTCCAGCTGCTCGAGCAGGTCGGGCTGGTGGAGCCGGTGCGGGTGGGCCGGGAGGTCCGCTACCGGGTGCTCGGTGCCCGGCTCGGCGAGACCGCCCGGACGCTCGAGCAGGTCGGGGTGCAGTGGGAGCGGCGGCTGGCGACGATCAAGGAGATCGCCGAGGGCCTGTAGGGGGCGTGGCTCGGGACCGGGGACGCGGCCGGGGCGCAGCTCTGGGGCCGGTCACCGGGAGTTCACCCGTAGTTTCACCCGCTCACAGGGTTGTGCCAGGGCCTGACCAGCGAGTTGACGGCTCGCAGTGCACATCGGTGCAGGTCAGGCGGGTTCACCAGGTGGCCACGTGCCGTCAGTGGTGGGGACCTTGGTCCCATTCCTAGCGTCGCCGTGTCGCCGGCCTCGATGCCGCGGCGAGCACCCACAGCCCTGACGACGGGAGCACCCATGTTCGAGCGCAAGCTCATCCGACCGGCGACGGTGGTGACCGCGGCACTCCTGGCCGCCGCGGTCGGCACCGGCGCCGCCTATGCGGACGGAGCGTTCGGCAACTCGCCGCTCACGCACCGCACGGTCGGCAAGCAGGCCGACGGGTCGTACCTGACCCAGACCAAACAGTTCGTCACCCCGGTGGGCGACGTGATCAAGGAGAACGGCCGGCCCTTCGGCCTCGCACTGCGCCCGGACGGCAAGACGGCGGCCGCCCTCAACACGGGTGGTGCCACCACCGGCATCGTCACGGTGTTCGACCTGGTCAGCGGCAAGGTGCTGCAGCAGACGGGCGGCGGGAAGATCTCCGACGGCGGGATCGTGTACTCGCCCGACGGCAAGTACCTCTGGGCGGCTCGCCCTGCTGATCTGCAGCGGTTCCCGGTCAACGCCGACGGCACGCTCGGTACGCCCGTCACGGTCGCGCTGCCCGGCACCGGCGGCCGCAAGGCGGTGCCGGCCGGCCTCGCCTGGGCGCCCGACGGCACGCTGCTCGTGACGTTGAGCGCCAACGGCACCCTCGGTGTGGTCGACCCGGTCAGCAGCACGCTCGTGAAGCAGATCCCGGTCGGCAACGTGCCGAACGGTGTGGTCGTCGTCGGCGGCAAGGCCTACGTGAGCAACCAGGGCGGCCGGCCCGCCCAGCCGGGCGACCAGACCGACACGTCGTACGGCACGGCGATCGTCACCGACCACAACGCGGCGCCGACCACCGGCACGGTCTCGGAGGTCGACCTCGGCTCGGGCGCCCAGGTCAAGACCTTCGCCGTGGGGCTGGAGCCGAGCGCCCTGCTCGCCGTCGGTCCCACCGTGCTCGTCGCGAACACCGACGACGACTCGGTGACCAGCATCGACACCGTGAAGCAGCAGGTCGCCCGGACCTTCAGCGCCAACCCGGCACCCGGGGCGCCGTTCGGTGCGCAGCCGAACGGCCTGACCATGCTCGACGCGACGCACCTCGCGGTCAGCCTGGGCCGGGACAACGCGGTGGCCGTGTACGGCTACCAGGACGCGTACTCGCAGCCCACCTTCGAGGGCCTGATCCCCACCGGGTCGTTCCCCACCGGCATCGCGCAGGACGCCGCGCTCGGCAAGCTCGTGGTGGCGAGCGAGCAGGGCGTCGGCTCGGTCGGGCCGGACGGGACGGTCGCCGAGGGGGTCGGCACCACGCCGGCCACGTCGCACCTGGGCTACAACTTCGTCGGCACGGTGCAGACGATCGCGACGCCGACCCCCGCGCAGATGGCCACCGACACCGAGCAGGTGTTCCGCAACAACCAGTGGAACGACCTCGACAAGCGCAACCAGACGGCGGACAAGAAGAAGGCGTCACCCGTCGCGGTGCCCGTGCGGATCGGCGATCCGTCGACCATCCAGCACGTGTTCCTCATCGTGAAGGAGAACCGCACCTACGACCAGGTGCTTGGCGACGTGGCCAAGGGCAACGGCGACGCGAGCCTGGCCCAGTTCGGGCAGCGGATCACCCCGAACATCCACTCGCTGGCGACCACGTTCCCGCTGATCGACAACCTCTACTCGGACGGCACCAACTCGGCCGAGGGGCACCACTGGCTCGACCAGGCGTTCGTCAACAGCTACATGCAGCAGATGTACGGCAACTACACCCGCTCCTACCAGACCGGTGACCCGCTCTCCGACGTGAAGACGGGCTGGATCTGGGACGACGCCGTCTCGCACGGGAAGTCGGTGACCAACTGGGGCGAGCAGATCGACAGCTACACCGACGCGAGCGGGAAGGGCACCACCTCCGACAGCTGGACCAGGTGGCTGGCCGACTCCCACGTGCTCGACGGTTCGGCGACCGGCTCGCTCAACTACCCGCTCGGCACCTACACCGCCAAGACCGACATCCCGTCGCTGGCCGCGGTCACCAAGCCGGACTTCCCCAACTTCGACCTGAACATCCCCGACCAGTACCGCGCCGCGATGTTCGGCAACGACTTCGCCGGGTACGTGAAGAACGGCAACCTGCCGGCGCTGAACATGCTGTGGGTGATGAACGACCACACGGCCGGCACCACCCCGGGCGGCATCACGCCCGAGGCCCACGTGGCCGACAACGACCTGGCGGTCGGCCGCATCGTCGACACCATCTCGCACAGCCCGTACTGGAAGAACAGTGCGATCTTCGTCGTCGAGGACGACTCCCAGAACGGGGTCGACCACGTCGACGGCCACCGCAACCCGACGCTGGTGGTGAGCCCGTACGCCAAGCGGGGCGCCGTGGTGCACACGTACTACAGCCAGCTGAACGTGATGCGCACCATCGAGCAGATCCTCGGCCTGCCGCCGATGAACCAGGAGGACCTGACGGCGGAGCCGATGTTCGACGCCTTCACCGACAAGCCGGACCTGACGCCGTACACCGCGCTGTCGAGCAACGTCCCCCTGACCGAGACGAACCCGCAGCCCGGGGCGGCGCCGACGGCGACCACCACCGCGGCGAAGGGGTCCACCACGTCTGCGCTGCAGACGGCCTGGGCCCAGTGGTCCGCCAAGCAGGACTGGAAGTCGGAGGACATGGTCAACATGGCCCAGGGCAACCGCGACGTCTGGTACTCCGGCAACGGCTTCACCACGCCGTACCCGGGTGACGCCAAGGTGCTGATGCCGGACGAGGTGCCCGGCGCCGACGCAGGCCCGGACACCGACGCCGGCGCAGGCACGGGTGCGGCGCCGGCGTCTCCGGCAGCCGCGCCCGCGGCGGGGGGCGACGGCTGATCTCGTTCGCTCGGCCCTGACGCGACCGGCCCGGTGGGAGCACCTCACCGGGCCGGTCGACGCCCCACGATCACGGAGCCGTCGGCGGGCAGTGCTCGACGGCCTCGTCGTCCCAGTTCTCGGCGGTCTGCAGCACCCAGAACACGACGAAGAGCACCAGCAGGACCGACTCGACCACGAACACCGTGCCGAACCAGGGCCGGAGGCCGATCAGCCGGGCGCCGCCCACCACGCCGGCGCCGACGACGAGCGTCGCGAGGATCAGGGTGGCGATGGTGCGGTAGGCCCGGCCGTACCGGTCCGGCGACATCAGCCGCAGGTCCGTCCGCTCGCCGGCTCGTCGACCGGCGAGCCACGCGACGGCAGCCGTGAGCAGGAAGAACACGAGCGCGGCGCCGTAGTGGCCCATCCGCAGGAACAGGTCCGGTGAGACGACGAACCAGACCGTGACCACCAGCCAGGCGGCGCTCGCGGCGATCAGGCCGACGCTCGCCGGACGGCCGCGTCGTCGGGCGCCCCACCACGTGACTGCGAGCACCAGGGCCCCCACCACCAGCAGGGCCGTCACGTTGTTGCGCACGGCCGGCACGTACTCCGGCGGCACGCAGCTCGCCGTGCCGGGGCCGCAGACCTCGGGGCCCAGCTCGCGCGGCGTCGGGACGAACGCGACCAGCGGCACCGCCATGCCGGCGAGGTCGAGCAGCGTGTCCTCCCAGCCGGGGCGGCCCTTGATCGCGATCAGTGCCGGGCCGATCGCCATCAGGGTGCCCACCAGCACGCTGCGGACGGGGGAGTAGTAGTACCCGCTGATCGAGCCGAACCGCTCCCCACCGCGGGCGACCTCGAGGGTCAGCGAGACGGCCAGCAGCAGGGTGAGCGCCACCACGGAGACGCGGAGGTACCGGTAGGTGGTGCGCGCCGCGTCGTCGAGCGCGGCGTCGTCCATCTCGCCAGTGTGCCCCGCAGGTCCCACGTCGACCCGTCGGGTCGCCTCCGCGTCGGGCACGGCCCGGAAGCGTCCGCCCATCGCGCGCGGACGCCGACGGCGGGGAGACGATGGTCTCGGGCCGCCGAGCGGCGTGCCGGAGCGGAGGTCGGCCAGATGTCGAGTGCTCGCGGAGATCGGTCGGTGCTGGGGACGGCGGGACGCGCGGTGCTGCGGACCGCCGCCCGCGGACTGACCGGCTGGCTGTTCGTCGAGGCCGGGTACGCGGTGGTGAAGGAGCCGGGCGGCCGCGTGGACGTGGCGGCCGGCACCCTGGGCACCCTGCGCAAGGTGGTCCCGCTGCCCGCGGACGACGAAGCCCTGGTGAAGGCCAACGGTGCGGCCCAGCTGGTGGCGGGCGCGACGCTCGCCCTCGGCATCCTGCCCCGCACCTCGGCCGCCGTGCTCGCGGCCTCGTTGCTGCCGACGTCCGTCGCCGGCCACCCCTACTGGCGGATCGACGACCCGGACAAGCGTGCCGCCCAGAAGCTCCAGTTCCAGAAGAACATGGCGATGCTGGGCGGGCTGCTGTTCGCCGTCATCGAGTAGCGCGCGGCCGTCAGCCGCGGCGGGCGGTCAACCGCGCTGACGCACCGTCAGCCGCGCCAGCAATGGGTGCACCAGGGGCCCGACGCCGACCGCGTACACCAGCGTGCCGACGCCCAGGGCACCTCCCAGCAGCCAGCCGACCAGCACCACGCCGACCTCGATCGACGTCCGGACCACTCGCACGGACCAGCCCGTGCGGGCCACCAGCCCGGTCATCAGGCCGTCGCGCGGCCCCGGACCCAGGCGCGCCCCGATGTACAGCGCCGTCGCCAGGGCGTTCAGGGCCACCCCGGCCACGAGCATCGCTGCGCGCCACGCCAGGGACAGGTGGGGCAGCAGGTCCAGGAGCCTCAGCACCGGGTCGACGAGCACGCCGATCACCACGACGTTCGCGACGGTGCCGATGCCGGGCCGCTGCCGCAGCGGCCACCACGCGGCGAGCACGAGCACGGAGACCACGAGGGTGATCTGCCCGAACGAGAGCGGCGTGTGGCGGCGGATGCCGAGCGTCAGCACGTCCCACGGCATCGCGCCGAGGCGGGCATGCACCAGCAGGGCCATCGACACGGGGTAGAGCGCGAGGCCGACGGCGAGCTGGGCGCCACGGCGCAGGTGGAGCCGGCCGGTCTCGGTGCGGCGGCCGTCGGCGGGGCTGGTCGCGGTGGTCACGACGGCGATCCTGCGACACAAGTGGCCTTGTGCTCCAGGGCCACTTGCCCGACAGTGGCCTGGTGCGCGTGAGCAGCGACCGTCGCGTCGGTCCGGAGCGGGTGGCGGCGCTGATGGACGGCTGTGCCGGCTCGGGCTCGGCGTACGCGGCGCTCGCCGACGGGCTGCGCTCCGCCGTGCTCGCCGGAGCGTTGCCGCCGCGCACCCGCCTGCCGGGAGAGCGCGAGCTCGCGGCCGCGCTCGGGATCTCCCGGACCACGGTGTCCACCGCCTACGACGTGCTGCGGGGCGAGGGCTACCTGGTCAGCCGGCAGGGCTCCGGCACCGTCACCGCGCTGCCCGGCGGGGTGCGACCCTCGCCCCGGTTCTCCGACCTGCCGGATGCAAACCTGCTGGACCTGACCAAGGCGGCACCCGGTCAGCCGCCCGAGCTCGCCGCCGCGTGCGAGGCCGCCGTCGACGACCTGCGCCACGTGGCCGGTCGCGGGTACAGCTCGTTCGGCCTGCCGAGCCTGCGCGCGGCGCTCGCGGACTGGTACGACGAGCGGGGCGTGCCGACGACCAGCGAGCAGATCCTGGTCACCACCGGCGCCCAGCACGCGATCCACCTGATCGTGGGCCTGCTCGCCGGCCGTGGGGACCGCGTGGTGGTGGAGCACCCGACCTACCCGCTGGCCATCGAGGCGGTCCGCTCCGCCGGTGCCCGGCCCGTGCCGGTGCCCGTCGGCGGAGCCGGGGTCGACGTCGAGCTGCTGCGGGCCACCGTCGCCCGGACCGACCCCCGCCTGGCCTACCTGATCCCCGACTTCCAGAACCCCACCGGGACCGTGCTGGACCCGGGCAGCCGGTCCGCGGTCCGGAGCGTGCTGGCCCGGGCCGGCGTGCCGCTCGTGGTCGACGAGGCGTTCAGCGAGCTCGCGTTCGGCGAGCCGGCGCCGTCGCTGGTGGCCGGCGACGGTCGCGCCGTGGTCGGCATCGGCTCCAGCTCCAAGGCGTACTGGGGCGGCCTCCGCGTCGGCTGGGTGCGTGCCCACCCCGAGCTCGTCGCCCGGCTCGCCGCCCGCCGGGCGAGCATGGACGTCGGCACGTCGGTGCTCGACCAGCTGGTGCTGGTTCGCCTGCTCGCCGAGCGGCACACGATCCTCGCCCGTCGTCGTGCGGACCTGCGGCGCCAGCGCGACGTGCTGCTGGGGCTGCTCGGCACCCATCTGCCGGGCTGGAGCGCCCGGCCCCCGGCGGGCGGTCTGAGCCTGTGGGTGGACCTCGGTGCACCGGCGTCCACGGCGCTCGCGCTGCGGGGCCCGGCGTGCGGCGTCCATCTCGTGCCGGGCACGGCCTTCGGGACCGACGGCACCTTCGACGACCGGCTGCGGCTGACCTTCGGTGAGCCGGAACCCGTGCTGGTCACCGCGGTCCAGCGGATCGCGGAGGCGTGGGCGACGCTCGACCGACCGGCGCCGGCGCGGCGGCCCTGGGCGCCGGCCGTCTGACGGGGCTGCCGCGCCGGACGGAGGTGCCGCACCCGAGGGCGGAGGGCGGCACGATGGGCGGGACGACGATCGGAGGTGGTCTCGTGGCTGCGCACCGGCGGGGTTCGCACGGATCCGTCTGGGTCCGGTGGACGGCGCTGCTGCTGTTCGGCACCGGCTTCGGGTACGTCGAGGCGGCCGTGGTGCACTACCTCCGCCGGGTGATCGGCTACCACGCCGGCTACGAGGTGGCCGCGCAGCACGTCTACCTCGACCTGCGGGTGATCGCCTTCGTGCAGCCGGAGCGCACCGTGCTGGTCGACCCGGTGCTCACCCAGGTAGAGGTCGCACGGGAGGCGGCCACGCTGCTGATGCTGCTCGCAGTCGCGGTGCTCGCCGCGGACACGCTGCGGCGGCGCGTTGCCGCCTTCTTCATCGCCTTCGCGGTGTGGGACCTGACGTACTACCTGTTCCTGCGCGTGCTCGACGGCTGGCCGGCCGCGCTCACCGACCTCGACGTCTTCTTCCTCATCCCCGTGACGTGGGTCGGTCCGGTGCTGACCGCCGTGGTCGCGTCGACCGTGGTGCTGGTCGTGGCGTCGTGGGCCTACGTCGCCCACGGGGCGGGTGAGAAATCGTCAGAGCCCCTGTCCGGGACCTAGGTCCGGCGCAGCGGGCGCGCAGATGCCGATGTAGTGACGCTAAAGCCGGCACGGTTCCTCCGTCCTGGTCCGCTGCGGGCGTCAGAGGTGGTGCGGGTTGCCGGAGGGTACGGGCGGTGCGTCGCCGAGGGCGTCCGGCGTCCCCGCCGGGCTCCCCACCGGGTTGCACACCCAGGTGCTCCGGCAGCTGTCCGAGGCGGTCTACGTCGTGGACCGCGAGCGGCGCATCCAGTACTGGAACGATGCGGCGGAGGTACTGACCGGCCGCACGGCCGCCGAGGCCGTCGGCCGCTGGTGCGGCGACGGCCTGCTCAACCACGTCGACGACGCGGGTGTCTCGATGTGCGGGCCCGGGCGGTGCCCGCTCGCGCTCACCATGCTGGACGGCGAGCCGCGCGCGTGCCGGGTGCAGCTGCACCACCGCGACGGTCATCTGGTGCCGGTGCGGGTGCGCGCGACCGCGCTGCGCGACCTCGACGGCGAGGTGATCGGCGCCGTGGAGGTGTTCAGCGACGACTCCGAGCACCGCGCCGACCGGCAGCGCATCGACGAGCTGGACCAGACGGCGAGCCACGATGCGCTCACCGGTCTCGGCAACCGCCGGTACCTGGACCGTCAGTTGGAGCTCCGCCTGTCGGCGTGGCGCCAGGACCCGACGGCCGCCTTCGGCGTGCTGCTGCTGGACCTGGACCGGTTCAAGCAGGTGAACGACGCGCTCGGGCACCTGGCCGGCGACGAGGTGCTGCGCGCCGTCGCCGACAGCCTGCGGCTGGCCGCACCCGACGGGTGCGACCTGGCGCGCTTCGGCGGCGAGGAGTTCGTCGCCGTGGTGCCGTGCGGCGACGTCACCGGCCTCGAGGCGGTCGGGGAGCAGATGCGCGCCATGGTCGCCAGCATCCGGATGGAGCGGTTCGGCCGTGACGAGCCCGTGACGGTCTCGGGCGGTGGCGCGCTGGTGCGCTCCGACGACGTGCCGCTGTCCCTGCTGGCACGCGCCGACAGCATGTTGCTGCAGGCCAAGTGGCGGGGACGGGACCGCGTCGTCGTCCAGGCCTGACGAGCGCCCGGCGGCGCGCTGTCAGCGCCAGCCGAGCGCCGGTGCGACGTGCGTGAGGATCGACTCGATGACGTGGGCGTTGTAGTCGACACCGAGCTGGTTGGGCACCGTCAGCAGCAGGGTGTCGGCGTCGGCGATCGCCTCGTCGCCCCGCAGCTGCTCGATCAGCACGTCCGGCTCGGCGGCGTAGCTGCGGCCGAAGATCGCGCGCGTGGTGGCGTCGATGTTGCCGATCTGGTCCTCGTCCTCCGACCCGTGCCCGAAGTACATCCGGTCCCGGTCGTCCACCAGGGCGAAGATGCTGCGGCTGACCGACACCCGAGGTTCCCGCTCGTGGCCCGCCGCCGTCCACGCCTCGCGGAACAGCCGGATCTGGTCGGGCCTGCTGCACGTGGAACGGCTGGCCGCTCTCGTCGTTCTTCAGCGTCGAGCTCATCAGGTTCATCCCGGCCTGCGCCGCCCACTGCGCGGTGGCGTTGGACCCGGCGCCCCACCAGATCCGGTCCCGCAGGCCGGGGGAGTACGGCTCGACGCGCAGCAGGCCCGGCGGGTTGGGGAACATCGGGCTCGGGTTGGGCTGCGCGAACGCCGCGCCCTCGACGACGCGCAGGAACGTCTCGGAACGGGCGCGCGCCATGTCGGCGTCCGTGCTGCCTTCCGGGGGCTCGTAGCCGAAGTACCGGAACCCGTCGAGCACCTGCTCGGGCGACCCCCGGCTGATGCCGAGCTGCAGCCGGCCGCCGGCGATCAGGTCGGCAGCCCCCGCGTCCTCGGCCATGTACATCGGGTTCTCGTACCGCATGTCGATCACGGCGGTGCCGATCTCGATGCGGCTGGTGCGGGCGCCGACCGCGGCGAGCAGCGGGAACGGCGAGCCGAGCTGCCGGGCGAAGTGGTGCACCCGGAAGTAGGCGCCGTCGGCGCCCAGCTCCTCGGCGGCGACGGCCAGATCGATCGACTGCAGGAGCGCGTCGGAGGCGGACCGGGTCTGGGAGGCGGGCGACGGGGTCCAGTGCCCGAAGGACAGGAAGCCGATGGTCTTCATGTCCGCCTCAACGCGTCTCAGGCCTCGATCTTCCGCCGGACCAGCTCGACGACGCGTCCGACGTTGACCGTCCACCCGACACCGAACACCTGCGGGCTGAGCAGGTGGTCGCCCTTCGGGTCCCAGACCCGCTCCTTGAACCGAGCGACGGTCGGCGGCCGGAAGTCGTAGGGCACGAACCCGACGACCTCGCCGTGCCAGGTGCGCTGGTCCTCCGGGGTGCGCAGCTCCTTGACGACGGCTGCGGCGGCCAGGCCGAGGACGACGAGCCGTCCGATCGAGGGGCCGCGGCGGCCGTGCTCCCGGTTGCTTCCCATGGTTGCTCCCTTGCGACGTCGGTGCTCCGATCCTCCACCCGTCCGCACCGGCACGGGTGTGATCCGTGTCGCATCCTCACCGGCGGCGGCGTGTCCGGTTCCCCGACCAGCCGCCGGCACGCCACCCTCGGGCCGCGACCGTCGCCCCGCGGTCGCACGGCCTGACGAGGGATCGATCACCCATGCTGAAGAAGTCACGCTCCGCCAAGTCCGCCACCTGCACGCTCACCTTCGCGCTGCCCGTCGCGCAGCTCGACGGGTCGGTCAGCGTCGTCGGGACCTTCAACGACTGGACGCCGGGTGTGCACGTGCTGCGCCGGCGCTCCAACGGCACCGCCAGCGCCTCGATCACCGTGCCGGCCGGGACCGACGTGCGGTTCCGCTACCTCGGAGAGCACGGCCGCTGGTTCGACGACGCGGACGCCGACGTGGTGACCACCGACGGCGGTCTGGTTCGCGTCTGAGGAGGCGCGTCGACAGGGGTTTATACAAGATCAACTTGTGTAAACTCCGTCGCATGACCTACGTGATCGGATCGCCTTGCGTGGACGTCAAGGACCGCGCCTGCGTGGACGAGTGCCCCGTCGACTGCATCTACGAGGGCGCTCGCACGCTGTACATCCACCCGGACGAGTGCGTGGACTGCGGCGCCTGCGAACCGGTGTGCCCCACCGAGGCGATCTACTACGAGGACGACCTGCCGGACGCGGAGCGGGCGTACCTGGCGGACAACGCGGCGTTCTTCGCCGACACGCTGCCGGGGCGGCCCGCACCGCTCGGTTCGCCGGGCGGGGCGGGAAAGCTCGGCGCCCTCGGCGTGGACACGCCGCTCGTCGCCGGGCTGCCGACCACCGAGCTCGGCGCCTGAGGCCGTGCGGGGGGACCAGCCCGGGACCGGTGCCGACCCGGTGCGTCCGGGTGCCGGTGCACGGACGGGTGTCTCCGGCCGCCGCCTGGAGGTGCTGGCCCGGTTGCGCGCGGCGGCGCGACCGCTGGGGATCGCCGAGCTGGCTACCGCCCTGGACGTGCACCCCAACACGGTGCGGTTCCACCTCGAGGCTCTGCTGGGGGCCGGGCTGGTGCGGCGTGCGGACAGCGTTCGGCGCGCACCTGGTCGCCCGGCGCAGCTGTTCGCCCCGGTCGCGGCCATGGACGGCACCGGTCCGCGGCGGTACGGGCAGCTGGCCCGGGTGCTGGCCGCCGCGTTGGACGGCGTGCCGGACGGCCCCGCGCGGGCGCTCGAGCAGGGCCGGGTCTGGGGTCGGGAGGTGGCTGCGGGCGTCGACACCCCCGCGGTGTCGTCAAGCAGCCGCGGTGGGCGAGCGGAGGTCCCCGGGCGAGCCGCCGAGGTGGACCGGCTGATCGCACTGCTGGACGACCTGGACTTCGACCCCGTGGTGGTCCGCGCCTCGGACCCTGCCGGCGACCGCGTGCGGCAGCCGGGCGACGCGCCTGCCGGCGACGCGGTCCGCATCGGACTGCGGCGGTGCCCCTTCCTCGAGGTGGCCGGCGCGAGCTCCGCGGTGGTGTGCCCGGTGCACCTCGGGCTGATGCAGGGCGCCATGGAGGTCTGGTCCGCACCGGTGACGGTGGACCGGCTGGACCCGTTCGCTCAGCCCGACCTGTGCGTGGCGCACCTGGCGGCGGTGCGGTCCGGCTGATGCCGGGCCGGACGGGCGCACGATGGGTCGCACCCGGACGACGAAGGAGACCTGATGGACTCGACGAACCTCGAGACGCTGGCGGACGAGCTGATCGCCGCGGCGCACGCCGCCGACTCCGGCCGCGCGTCCCGCACCGTGCACGGCGGCACGGGTCACCCCCTGCGGCAGACGGTCCTCGCGCTGGTCGCCGGCCGTGCGCTGGCCGAGCACGACAGTCCCGGTGACGCGACGTTGCAGGTGGTGCGCGGCCGGATGCGGCTCACGGCGGGGGAGCTGTCCTGGGAGGGCCGTGCCGGGGAGCTCGTCACCATCCCGCCGTCCCGGCACGGGCTGACGGCGCTGGAGGACGCCGTCGCGGTGCTGACGGTGGTCGCCGCGCTCTAGCGGACGCGTCAGCTCGCGGCGAGCAGGTCGTCGATCTGCCCGAGCGCCTGCTTCATGCCCGGCTCCATGCCCATGCCGAGCACCTTCTGCAGGTCCTCCGCGGAGTCGAACCGCGACACGATCGTCAGCAGCGTCCCCGCGTCCACCGGCTCGAGCGCCACGTTCGCGTGCGCGGTCGGCATCTCGAGGTTCGGCGTGCCTGAGTCGTCGGCGAACCCGTCGTCGAACGTCAGCGTCCGCGGCTCCTCCAGGCCGACGAACCGCCACCAGCCCCACGCCTTCTCGCCGTCGGGTCCGGTCATGTAGTAGGTGGCCCGACCACCGGGGCGGAAGTCGTGGTCGACGAAGGTGGCCGGCCACGTCGGCGGTCCCCACCACCGCTCGAGCCGGCGCGGGTCGGAGAAGACGGTCCACACCCGGGCCGGCGGCGCGGCGTACTGCGCGGTGACGGTGAGGGTGAGGGCCGTCGGGTCGGTGACGGACGTGAGCACGGTCATGTGGGTCCTCCTTGGGCTGGTGGCCGGTCGGGGGTCGGCTCGGCCAGCAGGGCGTCGATGCGGTCGAGGCGCCCGTGCCAGATCTCCTGGTACTGCTCGAGGAGCCGGGCCGCGGCGCGGACCGTCTCGACGTTGCCGCGCACCAGTCGCTCGCGCCCGTGCACCTGCTTGGTGACCAGGCCCGCGCGTTCCAGCACCGCGACGTGCTTCTGGACCGCGGCGAAGCTCATCTCGTAGCGCTGCGCCAGGTTGGAGACGGACTCCTCGTGGTGCAGCACGCGCGTGACGATGTCCCGCCGGGTCCGGTCCGCCAGTGCGGCGAACATGCGGTCGACGGTGTCCGGGTCCAGAAGTTCTACAACCATCGGGTTGTACGTTAGCGGGCTCGCTTCCGGAAGGGAAGAGCGCGGGGCGTGCGGAGGGATTGACGGGAAACCATTTGGTTTCCTAACCTGGCCACGTGGAGCTGGTGTTCAAGGCGTTGGCGGACTCCACCCGGCGCGCGCTGCTGGACGCCCTGATGCAGGACGACGGGCAGACGCTGGGGTCGCTGGCCGAGCGGTGCCCGATGACGCGCCCCGGCGTGGCCAAGCACCTGCGGATCCTGGAGGAGGCCGGGCTCGTCGTCGCTCGCCGGAGCGGCCGGGAGAAGCGGCACTACCTGAACGTCGTCCCGATCAGGGAGATCCACGACCGGTGGATCACCCGGTACACCGAGAGCTGGGCAGCTGGGGTCTCGCAGCTCAAGAGGGATCTGGAGCACGGCATGGAGAAGGTCTTCGAGATCTACGTCGCGACCACGCCCGAGCGGCTGTGGCAGGCCATCACCGACCCGGAGATCCGGGCGCGGTACCACTTCGGCGCGGCGGTGCACTCGGACTGGTCGACGGGCTCGACGTTCACCCTCGACCACCCCGGCGCCGCAGGTCCGCTCGCGGAGGGCGAGAACCTGGTGGTGGACCCCCCGCACCGACTGGTGCAGTCCATGCGGACGCTGTGGTCGCCGGACGCCGCTCAGCAGGGCACCACGCGGGTCACCTGGGAGATCGAGCAGGTCGGTGACTCCTGCCGGCTGACGATCACCCACGACCAGCTCGCGGGCGATGCCCCGCCCGAGCTGTACGGCGGCTGGCCGATGATCCTCTCCGGCCTCAAGACCTGGCTCGAGACGGGACGGGTCCTCACCACCCCGGGGTCGCTGAGGTACCGGGAGCCCGCGCCGACCGAGGGCTCGGTCACGACGGAGGACCTCTCATGAGCACCATCACGGGCATCCGGACCGTTGCCGTGCCCGTCGCCGACCAGGACCGGGCCCTCGCGTTCTACCGCGACGTCCTCGGCTTCGAGGTCCGGCTCGACGGCCTCGCCGCGGGCGGGCGCTGGGTCGAGGTGGGCCCGGCCGGGGGGAGCGTGACGCTGGCGCTCACCCGCGCGGACGGCAGCCCGTCCGCCCGGGGCACGGGGATCAGGTTCACGGCGCCCGACGCCGCCGCGGAGCGCGCCTCCCTCGCGCGCGCCGGGCTCCGCGTCGGCGACCTGCTGCGCTGGCCGGGGGTGCCGCCCATGTTCACCTTCGACGACCCCGACGGGAACCAGTTCGTCGTCGTCGAGCAGACCGCGGGCGACCCCCGGTGACCGCCCCGCTGGACCGCGAGTTCACCGCGGTCCTCGAGCGCAGCGCCGCCACGGGGGGCTGGACCTTCGTGCGGACGGACTGGACCGCCGCCTACTTCGGCACCCGAGGCCTCGTCCGGGTGTCCGGGACCATCGACGGTCACCCCTTCGACGGCTCCTTCATGGCCCTGGGCGACGGCACCCACAAGCTCGCGATCACCGCCCGGGTCCGCGGCCTGATCGGCAAGGACGCGGGCGACGAGGTGACGATCCGGCTCACCCGACGTCGATGACCCGCGCGTCCGCCGCCCCGGTGCGCACCACGACCACGCCGCCGGCCGGGACCTTGACCGTGCCCGCCACGCGCTCCCCGGACAGCAGGTCCGTGCCGTCGGCGGGCACGGCCACGGCCGCCTCCGTGTGGTTGACGGCCACCACGTAGTCGCGCTCGGCACCGCGGCGGCGGACCACCTCGACGTCGTCCGGCAGCTCGGACCGCGTGAGGCCGGCGTCGGCGTAGGCGCGGTGCAGCACGGCAGCGAGCGCGTCGCCCGTCAGCCTGGTGGACACGTACCAGCCGGCGCCGTCGCCCCGGGAGTTGCGGGTGACGGCGGGCCCGCCGGCGGCCGGCCCGTCCACGTAGCGCGCCACGACGTCGGCGCCGTGGAGCACCACGGCGTCCGCCCACACGTCGGACGCCGGCTCGTCGTCCTCCCCGTCCGTCCACGCCAGCCGGACGTGCTCGCCCGCCCGCAAGGGGAGGAACTCCTCGACCGTCACGCCCAGCGCGTCGGCCAGCGGCGCCAGGTAGCCGCCGGGGTGCACGGCGTCGTGCTCGTCGACGACCCCGGAGAAGCAGAGCACGACGAGCGTCCCGCCGGCCTCGACGTAGGCGGTGAGGTTGCGCGCCGCCGCGGCGCTGATCAGGTACGACGCGGGCGCGACGACCAGCGGGTACGCGGACAGGTCGGCCTCGGGGTGGGCGAAGTCGACGGTCAGGCCGTCGCGCCAGAGCCGGTCGTAGACGGCCGCGACGCGCTCCCGGTGGTCCAGGTCCACGCTGGGCCGCCACTCGAGGTCCTGCGCCCAGAACGACTCCCAGTCCCACAGGACCGCCGCGTCGGCCACCACCCGCGAGCCGCGCACCTCGCCGAGCTGGGACACGGCAGCACCGAGCTCGCACACCTCCCGCCACACCCGTGACGAGGTCCCGGCGTGCGGCAGCATCGCGGAGTGGAACTTCTCGGCGCCGGAGCGGGAGGCGCGCCACTGGAAGAACAGGACGGCGTCGGCGCCGCGCCCGAGGTGCGTGAGGGCGTTGCGGGCCATCTCGCCGGGGCGCTTGGCCACGTTGCGCGGCTGCCAGTTCACCGCGGAGGTGGAGTGCTCCATGAGGATCCACGGCCGGCCGCCCGCCACCGACCGGGTGAGGTCCGCGGCCATCGCCAGCCCCACGTACCCGCGGGGGTCGGCGGCGTCGAGGTAGTGGTCGTCGGACACCACGTCCACCTCGCGCGCCCACGCCCACAGGTCGGTGGAGGGGCAGGCGGTGGCCATGAAGTTGGTGGTCACCGGCCGGTCGGAGTGGGCGCGGATCGCGTCCCGCTCGGCGCGGAAGCACTCGCGCAGGGCGTGGTCGCTGAACCGGGCGAAGTCCAGCCGCTGCGCCGGGTTGACGACGCTCGGTGCGACGGAGGGGACGCCCACGTGGTCCCACTCGCCGTAGTGCTGCCCCCAGAAGGCGGTGCCCCACGCGGCGTTCAGGGCGTCGAGAGTGCCGTAGCGGACCCGGAGCCACTCCCGGAACGCCGCCGCGGAGGACGGTGAGTAGTCCTCCGACACCGGTGCGCCGTACTCGTTGTGCACGTGCCAGAGCACCACCGCCGGGTGCGTGCCGTAGCGCTCGGCGAGCGCCGTGGTGATCCGCACCGCGGCCCTCCGGTACTCGGGGGAGCTGGGGCCGGCCATGCCGCGGGAGCCGAAGCCGAGCACCGTCCCGTCCCGGCCGACCACGTGCGCCTGCGGGTAGGTGGCGAAGAACCACGCCGGCGGCGAGGCCGTCGGCGTCCCGAGGTCCACCGCGATCCCGTGGGCGTGCAGCAGCTCGAGCAGCCGGTCCAGCCAACCGAGGTCGAGCTCGCCCTCCCGTGGCTCCAGCAGCGCCCACGAGAAGATCCCGACGCTGACGAGGTTCACGCCCGCCTGCACCATCAGCTCGACGTCCTCGAGCCACACCTCTTCCGGCCACTGCTCGGGGTTGTAGTCCCCGCCGTAGGCGATCCCGTGCGGCCCCAGCGGCCAGCGCGGCGTCGTCGGGCCGACGGGCAGGAAGCCGTCGGGACGCGGGGCGAGGCGCCCCGTGAGGTGGGAAGACATGACTCTCCGTCGAGTTCGTGGGATCAATCTGTGTGCACGCTCACAGCCGCCAGCGGCGGGTCGTGCCCCAGGAAACACCACGCGAGGAGCGGTTGACAAGCACCGTGGGCGTGCCCTTACTGTGAGCGTGCACAGGCACCAGCGCCGCACCGGCGCATCCCGTCGCGATGCCGCGACGGCCTTGACGAGGAGGTCACATGCGCCTGCACTCAGGCATCCGGATCGGCGCGGTCCTGGCCGCGTCCGCCCTGCTGGTCACCGCCTGCTCCGGCGGCGGCGGCTCGACGGGCAGCGCCACCGGGGGCGCGACGGGCGGTTCCACGGCGGCCGGGGGGAAGGTCGACCTGACGTTCTGGACGTGGGCGCCCGGGATGGACGCCATCGTCGCCAAGTGGAACGCCGAGAACCCGGACATCCAGGTCACCGTCAACAAGCAGGACGGCGGCGACCCCGCCGTCACCAAGCTGCTCACCGCGATCAAGGCCGGCTCCGGCGCGCCGGACATCATGCAGACCGAGTACCAGAAGATCCCCACGCTGGTCTCGTCGGACGCGCTCGCGGACATCTCGGGCGACCTGCCCAAGGACATCAAGAGCCACTACTCGGACGGCACGTGGCAGGCGGTGACGCTCGGCGGCGACCAGATCTACGGCGTGCCGCAGGACTCGGGCCCGATGGAGTTCTACTACCGGACCGACATCTTCCAGAAGTACGGCCTCACCGTGCCGAAGACGTGGGACGAGTACGCCCAGGTCGCGGCGAAGCTGCACGCGGCGGACCCGACCACGTACCTGGGCACGTTCTCCGCGACGGACGCCGGCTGGTTCACCGGGCTCGCCCAGCAGGCCGGTGCGTCCTGGTGGGGCGTGGACGGCACCGCGTGGTCGGTGAACATCGACTCCGCGGCCACGGAAAAGGTCGCCACGTACTGGGGTGACCTGGTGCAGAAGGGCGTCATCGACAACAAGCCGATGTACACCCCCGAGTGGAACGCCGCGCTGAACGACGGCACGCAGGCCGGCTGGGTCTCGGCGATCTGGGCACCGGGCGTGCTCCAGGGGAACGCGGCCGACACCAAGGGCAAGTGGGCCATGGCTCCGCTGCCGCAGTGGAACGCCGGTGACAACGCCACGGGCAACTGGGGCGGCTCGGCCTCCTCCGTCACCTCGCAGTCCAAGCACAAGGCGGAGGCCGCGAAGTTCATCGCGTGGATGAACTCGAGCCAGGAGGGCGTCGACATCCTCGCCAAGTCCGGCGGCCTGTACCCGGCCGACCTGCCCGGCCAGGCTGAGGCGCTGTCCGCCCCGCCGGCCTTCTTCCCGCAGCAGACGGACTTCTACACGACCGCGGCGGACATCGCGAAGTCCGTCAAGCCCTTCACGTACGGCCCGAACGTGAACGTCGCGTTCTCCTCGTACAACGACGCCTTCGGCAAGGCCACGCAGGCCAAGTCGTCGGCCGCCTTCCTCGACGCCGTCAAGACGATGCAGCAGGCGACGGTCGCCGACCTGAAGAACGGTGGCTTCACCGTCAAGCAGTGACGTCCCGCGTGGCCGCCCGGCATCCTTCGCCGGGCGGCCACGCGCCGTCAGGTCCGTCGTCGTCCCCCTGGAGTGACCTTCGTGAACCCTGCACCCGTCGCCGCGCCCAACCGGGGCGTGCGCCGCTACACCGGGCTGAGGGCCTACGGGTACCTCGCACCCGCGGCGGTGCTCTTCACCCTCTTCCTCGCGCTGCCGATCGTGTACGCGCTCTACCTGAGCTTCCGCACCGTCAAGGTCAAGGGTCTGGGCCTCGGTCGCGGCGCCCGCACGGAGGTGTGGGCGGGGCTGAGCAACTACCAGCACGCCCTCGTCGGGGACCCGGACTTCATGGCGTCGGTGGTCCGGGTGACGCTGTACGGCCTGGTGCTGGTGCCGACGATGCTCGGGCTCGCCCTGCTGTTCGCGCTGCTGCTCGACGCGCGCGGCACGCGCGCCCGCGGCTTCTCCCGCGTGTCGATCTTCCTGCCGTACGCGGTCCCGGCCGTCATCGCCTCGCTCCTGTGGGGCTTCCTCTACCTGCCGCGCGTCAGCCCGTTCCTGTACGTGGCCGCGCGGCTCGGTTGGCCGCAGCCCGACGTGCTCTCGCAGCAGTGGGTGACGTTCGCGATCGCCAACATCGGCCTGTGGGGCGGCGTCGGCTTCAACATGATCGTCATCTACACGGCGCTGAAGGCGATCCCCAGCGAGCTGTACGAGGCGGCGCGGCTCGACGGCGCGTCGGAGGCGGCGATCGCCTGGCGGATCAAGGTCCCGGTGGTGCTGCCGTCCCTGATCCTCACCTTCCTGTTCTCGATGATCGCGACGCTCCAGGTGTTCGCCGAGCCCATGACGCTGCGGCCGCTGACCAACACGATCTCCTCCACGTGGAGCCCGCTGATGAAGGTGTACCGGGACGCCTTCACCCGCAACGACATCTACTCCGCCGCCGCCACCTCCGTGGTGATCGCGCTGGCCACCTTCGTCCTCTCGTTCGGCTTCCTGCGCCTGGTGCAGCGCCGTGCCTTCAGCCAGGAGAACAGCTGACATGGCCACCGTCCTGAGCGACCCGACGGTCGCGCCCCCCCGGACCGGCACGGTCCGTCGCCGCCCGCGCGTGGCCACCGCGCGTCCCAACCGGCTCGGCACGGTGGTGCTGCTGATCGGCGCGCTGTACTGCCTGCTGCCCGTGGCGTGGGTGCTGACGGCGTCGACCAAGAGCGCGAACGAGCTGTTCTCCACCCTCACGTTCGCGCCGTCCACGCACCTGTGGGACAACATCCGGCAGCTGTCCGCCTACCGCGGAGGCCTGTACTGGCGGTGGATGGCCAACACGGCGCTGTACGCCGGCGTCGGCGCGCTGGCCTCGACGCTCGTGTCCGCGATGGCGGGGTACGGGCTGGCGAAGTTCGTCTTCCCCGGCAAGAAGGCCGTGTTCAACGTGATCCTGGCCGGTGTGCTGGTCCCGGGCGTGGTGCTGGCCATCCCGCAGTACCTGCTGCTGGCCAAGGTTGGCCTGACCAACACGTACTGGTCGGTCCTGCTGCCGAGCACGATCAGCCCTTACGGCATCTACCTGGCACGCATCTACGCCGCCGCGTCGGTGCCGGACGACGTGATCGAGGCGGCCCGCACCGACGGCGCACGCGAGTGGCGGGTGTTCAGCTCGATCTCGGTGCCGATGATGATGCCCGGGCTGGTGACGGTGTTCCTGTTCCAGTTCGTCGCCATCTGGAACAACTTCATGCTGCCCTACATCATGCTGGGCAACGACCGGCTGTTCCCGATCACCGTCGGGCTGTCCGGACTGCTCAACCAGGGCGCCTCGCAGCCCGCGATGTACACGTCCGTGATCACCGGCGCCCTGCTGTCGGTCGTCCCGCTCGGCGCCCTGTTTCTCACGCTGCAGCGGTACTGGCAGGTGGACCTGGCGGCCGGTGCGGTGAAGGCGTGAGCCCCCGCGCGCGGCGACCCCTAGAGTTCGGACCGATGGAGTCGACGGGGGGCGCGCGCAAGCGGCCGACGATCGTGGACGTCGCGGCCGCGGCCGGGGTGTCGCGCGGCACCGTGTCCCGCGTGCTCAACGGCGGTCACTGGGTGTCGCCGGAGGCGGCGGCCGCGGTGGAGCGGGCCATCAAGGAGACCGGCTTCCAGGCCAACCAGTACGCGCGCAGCCTGGTCACCGGCCGGGCGAACTCGGTGGCGTTCCTGCTCACGGAGCCGCAGCACCTGCTGTTCGAGGACCCGAACTTCTCGATCCTGCTGCGCGGGGCCGCGCAGGCGCTCGCGGCCCGTGGCATGCCGCTGCTGCTCATGGTGGCGGGCACGCGTGACGAGCAGCAGCAGGTGCTGCGCTACGTGGGCGCCGGTCACGTGGACGGCGTGCTGCTGATCTCGTCGCACGCCGGCAGCCTGGTGGTCGACGCCCTGGTCGCCCAGAAGGTGCCGACCATCGCCTGCGGCGTGCCGCTGGGCCACGAGGGCGCCGTGGGGTACGTCGCGGCCGACGACCTGGGCGGTGGGCGGCTGATGACGCGGCACCTGCGCGAGCGGGGTCGTCGGACCATCGCCATGATCACCGGCCCGCTCGACACCCCGGGCGGCCGGATGCGGCTGGACGGGTACCGAGCCGAGCTCGGGCACGACTACGACGAGAGGCTCGTCGAGAACGGCGACTACACGCGGGAGAGCGGCGTCGCCGCCATGCGGGCGCTGCTCGAGCGGCGGCCGGACCTCGACGCCGTCTTCGTCGGCTCCGACCTCATGGCGGCCGGCGCCCTGCAGGTGCTGCGCGAGGCGGGCCGCTCGGTGCCCGAGGACGTGGCGGTGGGCGGCTTCGACGACTCCGGCCTGGCCGAGACCCTCGACCCGCCGCTGACCACGATGCGCCAGCCGTTCTCCCGGATCAGCCAGGAGATGGTCCGCCTGCTGCTCGAGGTGGTGGACGGCGAGACGCCCGCGGCGATCACCCTGCCGACGTCCCTGGTGGTGCGCGCGAGCACCTGACGGGTGCGGGGGACCGTCGGACTCAGGCGCTGGGCGCAGGGGTCGGACCGGTGGCGGCGGACAGCTCGCCGACGGGCACCGCGCCGGTGAGGGTGTTGCCCGGTCCGGGCAGCGGGCACGCCCAGGCCTCGTCGTACGCGCACGACGGCGGGTACGCGAAGTTGAGGTCGACGACGAGCGCGTCCGGCGCGCCGCCGAGGTCCGCCCCCTTCACGGTGTCGAGGAGGTAGCGGCCGCCGCCGTACGTCTGCCGGCCGCTGGTCGCGTCCTTCAGGGGCAGGAAGACGCCACCGCCGTACATCGCCACCCACCAGACGTCCAGGCCGCCGAGACCGGGCAGCTCGACGCGCCCGACGCGCTCCAGCGGGACGACGCCGTCGGTGGCGGTCCGCACCTCCCGACGCTGGGCGGGCACGGACCGGTCGACCGGCACGACGAACCGGAAGGCCTCGTCGTACGGGGCCGTCGTCGGTCCGGCGTATGCCGAGCGCTCCGCGACCGGTACGGGCGACGCGGGATGGGTCCGCAGCAGACGTCCGCGCGCGGACACCCACTCCTCGTGGGCGGCGCGCGGGTCCGGCTCGGCCCGCACCGCCCGGTAGAGGTCGGCCACCTGCCGGCGCCAGTCGAGGACGTCCCACCACGAGCCGCTCACCGCGCGAGCGTATGTCGGTCGCGGTGCGGTGGCCTGCGTCCGGACGTGTGCCCGGCGCGGCACGGTACCGTGGGGGGTCGTTCCCGGCGCCGGTCCCCTCGTGCGGGCCCGCCGGTGACAGCTTCCCGGCGGCCCTGCGCGGCTCGTCGGCCGCCCGTCTTGCTCGCCGCACCGAAGGACGTCCCCGTGACCGCAGCACTGGCCCTGTTCGACCTGGACGACACGCTCGCGCCCTCCAAGAGCAAGGTCGGCGACGAGGTGATCGACATGATCGTCGCCCTCACCAAGGTCGTGCAGGTCGGTGTGATCTCCGGCGGCCGGTTCGAGCAGTTCGACGCCCAGCTGCTCTCGTCCATCCACGACGACGCGGCGCTCGGCCAGATCCACGTGCTGCCGACCTGCGGCACCCGCTACCTGGTGCACCAGGGCGGCGACTGGACCGAGGTGTACTCCGAGCCGCTGACCGCGGACGAGGCGGACCGCGCGACGGCCGCCCTCGAGGAGGGCGCCAAGGCGCTCGGCCTGTGGGAGGAGAGCACCTGGGGCGACCGCATCGAGCTGCGCGGCAGCCAGGTGACGTTCTCGGCGCTCGGCCAGGCGGCCCCGGTGGACGCCAAGGCGGCGTGGGACCCGGACGGGCGGAAGAAGGAGTCCCTGCGGGCCTACGTGGCGGAGAAGCTGCCGGACCTCGAGGTGCGCTCCGGTGGGTCCACCTCCGTGGACATCACCCGCAAGGGCATCGACAAGGCGTACGGCGTCAACCGGCTGCTCGACCGCCTCGGGCTGCGCCCCGACCAGGCGGTGTTCTTCGGTGACCGGCTCGACGAGGGCGGCAACGACTACCCGGTGATCGCCACGGGGGTGCCCTGCATCGCGGTGACCGGCTGGGAGGACACCCCGGCCAAGGTCCGCGTGGCCATCCCCGAGGCGTTCGCAGCCGATCTGGCTCGCTGACCGGTCCGCTCGTGCGGTGCGGCTACTTCGAGGCGGGGGTCTGCAGGTCCTGCACCCTGCTGGAGCAGCGGTACGACGAGCAGGTGCGGGCCAAGCAGGACGCGTGCGTCCGGGCGCTCGGCGACCCTGACGGGCTGGTGTGGCTGCCGCCGGTGACGGGGCCGCAGGAGCGGTTCCGCAACAAGGCGAAGCTCGTGGTGGGCGGCACCGTCGACGCCCCGACCCTCGGGATCCTCGACGGTGCGGGTCGCGGCGTCGACCTGCGTGAGTGCGGGCTGTACGAGCCGGCGATCAGCGACGTGCTGGAGCCGTTGGCCCGCTGGATCGCGGCCGCCCGCCTGGTGCCGTACGACGTGCCGTCGCGCGTCGGCGAGCTCAAGCACGTGCTGCTGACGGCGTCGCCGGACGGCGAGCTGATGCTGCGGCTGGTGCTGCGGTCCACGGAGGCCCTGGCCCGGATCCGCAAGCACCTGCCGGCGCTCCAGGAGGCGCTGCCGGCGCTCGCGGTCGCCTCGGTGAACGTGCAGCCGGCCCACGCGGCCGTGCTCGAGGGTGAGCGGGAGATCCCGCTCACCGAGCGGCAGACCCTGCGCATGCGGGTGAACGACGTAGACCTGCACCTGCGGCCGCGCAGCTTCTTCCAGACGAACACCGCCGTGGCGGCCATGCTCTACCGGCAGGCAGCCGCGTGGATCGACGAGGTGGCGCCGGCCACGGTGTGGGACCTGTACTGCGGGGTGGGCGGGTTCGCCCTGCACGCCGCGGCACCGGGACGCGAGGTGACCGGCGTGGAGGTGAGCGCGGAGGCGGTGGCCAGCGCCGAGGCGAGTGCTGCGGAGCTGGGTCTCGACGGCATGCGCTTCCTCGCCGGCGACGCCACGTCGTTCGCCCGGACCGCGGCACGGGCGCCCGACCTGGTGGTGGTGAACCCGCCTCGACGAGGGCTGGGTGCGGAGCTGGCCGGCTGGCTCGAGGCGTCGTCCGTCCGGTCGGTGCTGTACTCCAGCTGCAACTCGGACTCCCTGGCGCGGGACCTGGCCGCGATGGCGTCGTGGCGGCCCCGCCGTGCGCGGCTGCTGGACATGTTCCCCCAGACCACGCACGCCGAGGTGCTGGTGCTGCTCGGGCGCGAGGGCTGACCGGACCTCTGACCGGACCCCTGGCCGGACCCCGCGGCGGGCACCTCAGCGCCGCGTGGTGCCGCCGGGCTGCCGGGGCTCGCGCGGCCGTCGGACCGTCGCCGGCTCCGGCCGCCAGAGACCCGCCGCGAGCAGGCCCCGGGTCCGGCGGGACAGGTTGGCGTGCACCGTCCGGTACGAGTCCACCAGGAGCTCCTCGAGCAGCTGGTCCGGCACCTGGTCGTCGTCCAGCCGTGCCGTCAGCCAGTGCCGGTGGTCCATGTGCCAGCCGGGCAGCAGCGTCGGGAACTCACGGCGCAGCGCGGCGCCGTCCTCCGGGTCCACCTTGACGTTGAGCCGGTAGGGCGCCGACGCCCCGACCAGGGCGAACATCCGGCCTGCGACCTTGTACACCGCGGTGGTCGCGTCGAACGGGTGCGTGAGCTCGGCCCACTCCAGCCCCATGGCCACGGCGTGCAGGTGCGCACGACGAGCTGCGGGATCGACGTCCTCGGTCACGCCCACGACGCTATCGGGCACCCCCGACAGCGTCGTGGCGGCGCCGGCCACGCTGCCACAGGAGCCCGTTCGTCTCCCCGGGTGCTCGGCTCGGCTTCGACGCGCGTCGCGACCCGTCGGTGGTAGGACGGGGCCATGCGCAGACGGTCGGCAGGGTCCCTGGTCGGCGACCTGTGGGTGGTCCGGCGGGGAACGGGCCGCCCGTTGGTGCTCCTGCACGGCAACGGTGCGAGCCACCTCGAGTTCGACCGGCTGGTCCGGCGGCTCGCGCCGGACCGCAGCCTCATCGGCATCGACTCCCGGGCGCAGGGGCGTTCCCTGCGCGGCGACGGGCCGCTGACGATCGCACGCCTGGCGGACGACGTCGACGAGGTGCTCGGTTCGCTCGGGGTGCCGACGGCGGACGTGCTCGGCCACTCCGACGGCGGCAACATCGCGCTAGAGCTGGCCCTGCGCCACCCGAAGCGGGTCCGCCGCATCGTGATCAGCGGTGCCAACCTCGACCCGAGCGGTCTGCGGCCCAGCCTCCTGCGGACCTTCGCGGTGGTCCGTGCCGCCTGTGCGCCCGTCGCCGCGTGGTCAGGCTGGGCGAGGCGGCGGGTCGAGCTGATGGACCTCATGCTCCTGGACCCGCAGATCGCCCCGTCGGACCTCGGGGCCGTGACTGCGCCCGTGCTCGTCGTGGTGGGCGAGCGTGACGTCATCCTGCCCGCCCACACACGCCTGATCGTGTCGAGCCTGCCCGACTCGCGGCTGGTCGTGATGCCCGGCGTCGGCCACATGGTGCCTGTGCGCCGCCCCGCCGAGCTGGCGGCCCTCGTCGAGGACTTCCTGGGCGCTCCCGACTCGGACTGACCTGTCGACGACCGCTCTCCTCCTCGCGGGCGGGTGTCGGACGTCCGGCGTAACGTCCCTGGCAGGAGGTGGGTCATGGACGTGTCGACACTGCTCACGGAGCTGTTCAGCAGGATCCCCGAGGTGCTGCACCGCGCGGCCGGAGGACTGGACGCCGAGGGCCTCGCGTTCCGTCCGGACGCCGACGCGAACTCGATCGCCTGGTTGGTGTGGCATGCGGCGCGCGTGCAGGACGCCCAGCTCGCGGACGTCGCCGGCCTCGAGCAGGTGTGGACGTCCGAGGGGTGGGTCCAGACGTTCGGCCTGCCGCTCGACGCGGGCGACACCGGCTACGGGCACACCTCGGCACAGGTCGCCCAGGTGGTGGTCCCGGCCGAGGACCTGCTCGGCTACGTCGACGCCGTCGCGGCGTTCGCGGCCGAGTACGTCGGCGGCCTGAACCACACCGAGCTGGACCGGGTGGTGGACCGGCGCTGGCAGCCGCCCGTCACGCTCGGGGTGCGGCTGGTCAGCATCGTGGTGGACGCCACCGAGCACGCCGGGCAGGCCGCCTACCTGCGTGGGCTGGTGGACCGCTCCCGCGGCTGACCGTGCCGGCGCGCGCCGGCTCCGGCCGGGCCGGCGGCGAGGCAGGGAGCTGAGACAGGGAGAGGCAGGGAGCTGAGACAGGGAGCTGAGACAGGGGCTCAGGCAGGGACCGACGGGTCCTCGAGGACGGACAGCACGTTGCCCGCGGGGTCGGTGAACCACGCGATCGGCGGCCCGCCCGCGCCCCGGACCACCCCGGCCTCGTCGGTCGCCTCCGCCATCGACGGGTAGCGCTCGAACACCACGCCGCGCTCCGTCAGGGTCGCGACGGTGCTGTCGATGTCCCGCACCGGGAAGTTCAGCACCGTGAACGACGCCGGGGTGTGGTCGGCGCCCTTCGGGTAGACCAGCACGCTGGCGCCCGTCCCGAGCCGGAGCGTCAGCATGCCGTTGTCCACGCCGACCGTCAGGCCGAGCACGTCGCGGTAGAACGCGGCCGCCTTGTCGACGTCGTCGACGGAGAAGCCGCTGAACGCGGGTGACTGACCGAGCATGGTGACCTCCGGAGCTGGGACGGCGGGGCGGTGCCGCACCACGACCGGCGCGGACGTCCCCTCATCAACAGACCGGCCGGCGGTGTCGGGCTCATCGCACCGGCCGCCTCGATCTTCAGCCCTCGAGCAGCCCGCCGCCCACCCACGCGCGGATCGCGGCGACGTCGCCCTTGCTCAGGTCCATCCGGGCGCCCCGGCACAGGCCGATGACGTTGTCCGCCCACGCCTGCGCCAGCTTCTCGGCCGGGTGGGCGGTGGTCAGCTCGAGGCCGGTGTAGAGGATGCCCGAGATGACGGTGTTCACCGTCGCGCGACCCACCTGGGCCCCCGCCTTCTGGCAGGCGTCCCGGACGCGTCGGGACGTCTCGGCGCGCTCGAACGGGTGGGCCGCGATGTCCGTCGCGAGGCCCTCCAGCAGCTTCCGGTAGCCCGAGGCGGGCAGGCCCGGTGTGTCCGTCACGGCGATCACCTGGCGGGTCAGGGCGCTGGGGTCGGTGTCGGCGACCACGCCCGGCAGGTCCGCCTCGTCGAACCGCTGCGGGTCCCAGACGTACCCCGGCGGCCGGCTGGTCATGCCGAGCTCCGGCAGCACGCGGCCCAGCCACGCCGCGAAGCTGCCGGCGCCGCCCCAGCCGGAGCCTGGCAGCCCCGGGTCGGCCTGCTGCGCGGCCTGCGCCACGGCGCCCAGCGGCACCGGACGGTCGGCGCTGCGGACCCGGTGCAGCACGGCACGGCGGGCGGCCGGCGACGGGTGCGCCTGCGTGGCCGGCGCCGGGGCAGCCGACGCAGAGGCGGCGGCCGGCGTGCTGGTGCTGGGGGAGCCGGTCGTCGTGCGACCGGATGCCGCGCCCCGCCCCGTGGCCTTCTCCTCGGCACCCGGGCGCTGCTCGGCTGCGGCGGGCTCCGGCGCGACGGGCTCCGGCGTGGTGGCCGTGAGGGGCTCGTCCGAGAGGGACGTGGTGGTGGTGACGAGCTCGGCCAGGGCGTCGGCCGTGATCACGTTGTCGGCGACGGCTCGGTAGGCGCTCGCCGCGGGGCTCGCGGTGATGATGGTGACCATGCGGTCGGCGGCGCGGCACCGCAGGGCCAGCGGTGTGAAGTCCGCATCGGCCGAGACGATGACGAACTCCTCGTACCGGGTGGGCGCCGCGAGGGCGTCCACCGCGTCCAGCACCAGGTTGATGTCCGCGCTGGACTTGCCCTGCTGGGTCAGCGACGGGCAGTCGACCACCTGGAAGCCGGCGCGCGTGAAGTTGGGCCGGTACACGGAGAACACCGACGGGTTCAGGTAGCAGGCGCGGATCAGGAACCGCCGGCTGAACTCGCCCTGCGAGTCGCTGCCGGTCTCCAGCTCGGCCAGCCAGTGCCCGGGGTCGGTGGCGAAGGCCTCGGCCGCGGCGGGGTCGAGGCGGCGCAGCCCGATGTAGACGTTGTCGAAGTCCACGAACAGGGCGCACCGCACGCGGCGGCCACCGTCCGTGCGGGCCAGGGTGTCGGTGCTCACCGGGCCATCTTCCCCGGTGCCGGGCGCAGGACGCGCCGTTGCGGCCCGCGTCGCGGCCGTCCTGTCCTGAACGGCGGCTGCCCGCCATGCAAGACGGGACGGCGCCGACGCGTCGTCCGGGCGGCCGACCGGCGCCGTCTGGACCACTATGGAGACGTGATCGCACAGCACGTCGTGGTGCACGGACAGGTCCAGGGCGTGGGTTTCCGCTGGTGGGCGGCACGCGAGGCGGACCGGCTCGGGGTGACGGGCTGGGTGCGCAACCGCCCCGACGGGGCCGTGGAGGCGCTGGTGGAGGGGGAGCCCGAGCCGGTGCAGACGATGGTCGACGAGCTGGCCAGCGGCCCGCGGCACGCCGCGGTCAGCGGGGTGGAGGTCGAGGAGGCCACACCGACGGGGTCGACGCGCTTCGTCGTCGAGCCGTAGCGACCGCTTCGTCGTCGAGCCCCAGCCGCTGCGCCGTGGCGTCCGACGTAGCATGCCGACCCGTGGCCACCCCCGACTTCGTCCTCGCCCTGCGAGCCAAGGTGGACCACGACCTGCTGTGGCTCTCGGGGGTGACCGCCGTGGTGCTCGACGCCTCCGGGGACCGCGTGCTGCTGGTGCGGCGCTCCGACGACGGCCGCTGGACGCCCGTGACCGGCATCATCGACCCCGGGGAGCAGCCGGCCGCCGCTGCCGCCCGGGAGGTGCTCGAGGAGGCCGGCGTGGTGGCCGTGCCGGAGCGGCTCGCCCGGGTGCGGGCGCTGCCGCCCATGACCTACTCCAACGGCGACCGGTCCCAGTACCTCGACCTGACCTTCCGGTTCCGGCACGTCAGCGGCGACCCCTACCCGGCCGACGGCGAGAACACCGAGGCGGCCTGGTTCGAGCTCGGCGCGCTGCCGGCGCTGGACCCGGAGATGCACGGCCGGCTGGCCGTCGCGCTCGGGGACGGTCCGACGCTGTTCGACTGACGCGGTCGTCGGGCCGGCCGCCTCGACCGACGCGGGCCGCCGACGTCAGGACGAGACGTCGGCCGTGGTGAAGCGGCTCCACGCGAGCGCGCCGAACACCGCCACCCAGGCGGCCTGCACGCCGACGCCGGTCCAGAGCACGTGGGAGTCGGGCGCGATCCGCAGGAACTCGGCGAAGTCGAGCCAGTGGTGGGTCAGCAGGTACGGGTGGATGCGCGACAGGGCCGGCAGCGTGTCCAGCACGGCGCTGACCACCGCGGTCACCACGGTGGCCGCCATCGCGCCGATCGGCACCTCGGTCAGCGTGGAGAAGAACAGCCCGACGGCGACCAGCCCCGTCATGGACACCCCGACGTAGAGCACGATGCCCGTCACGCGGAGCACCGAGTTGCCGATGGGCACGGACCCGCCGGAGATCAGCGCGATGTCGTGCACGCCGAACAGTGCGGCGCCGACGATCAGTCCCACGACGGCGATCGCCAGCACCGCCGCGGCCACGAACGCCAGGGCGCCGAGCGCCTTGACGGCCAGCAGCCGGGCTCGTGCGACCGGCACCACGAGCAGGTAGCGCAGCGTGCCGGCGTTGGCCTCACCGGCGAGCGAGTCGCCCGAGGCGATGCCGACGGTCAGCGGCAGCAGGAAGGGCAGGCAGAGGAACAGAGCGGCGACGACGAGGAACAGGCCGTTCTGGGCCACCCGGCCGATGAACCCGGGGCCCTCGCCGGCCGTCGACGTGTCCTGCGTGAACCAGATCATCAGGCCGATCAGGAGCGGCACCATCGCCAGCCCGGCCAGGAGCACCTGGTTGCGGCGACGGCCGAACACGAGCCGCAGCTCGCTGCGGACCAGCCGGCCCGTGGCGCCCCGCTGCGGCGACGGTCGGTCGAAGGGTTCGCCGGTGGGTGCGGGCTCGGGCGCGACCACCACGGGCTCAGCGGGCGACATCGAAACCCTCCCCGGTCAGCTCGACGAACACCTGCTCCAGGCTCGGTCTGCGCACGTCCAGCCCCAGCAGGGGGACGTCGGCACCGACCAGCGCGGCGGAGACCCGGTCGGCCGGGACCTCGCCCAGCAGACCGTCCACGCGGTCGCCGGTCACCGACACGTCCGAGAGGCCGAGGCCGGTGAGCACCCGTGCGGCGGCGGGTGCGTCCGCCGCGGTGGTCGTGACTGTCGCCCGGGTGGTCCGCGAGTCCGTCAGCTCCGAGCGGGCGCCGGACAGCACCAGCCGGCCGCGGCTCATGATGCCGACGTGGGTGCACACCTGCTCGATCTCGGCGAGCAGGTGCGAGCTCACCAGCACCGTGGTGCCGGCCGCGGACAGCTCCCGGATCAGGTGCCGCACCTCGCGGGTCCCCTGCGGGTCGAGGCCGTTGGTCGGCTCGTCGAGCAGCAGCAGCTCGCGCGGCCGCAGCATCGCCGCGGCGAGGCCGAGCCGCTGCTTCATGCCGAGGGAGTACTGGCGGTACTTCTTGGAACCGGCCGCGGTCAGACCGACCCGGTCGAGCGCCGCGTCGATCCGGTCGGCGGCGGTGCGGGGGTCCGCCGTCGCGTCGACCGCGTCGAGCCGCTGCAGGTTCGCCCGCCCGGACAGGTACGGCTGGAAGGCAGGACCCTCGACGAGTGCGCCGACGCGGGGCAGCACCGCGGCAGCCGCGTCCGGCATCGGCTCGCCGAGCAGCCAGGCCTGGCCGCTCGTCGGGCGCACCAGGCCCAGCAGCATGCGGATCGTCGTCGTCTTGCCGGAGCCGTTGGGGCCGAGGAAGCCGAACACCGCACCGCGGGGCACCTCCAGGTCCAGGTGGTCGACGGCCACCTGACCGGACCGGAAGCGCTTGGTCAGCCCGCTGGTGCGGATGGCGGACGTCCCGCCGACCGCGGGTTGCGTGGTGGGACGGATCGCGGTGGCGGTGGTGGCGGTCGCCGCGGACGTGCCGGTACCCGGCGCCGCAGCGCCGGGTACCGAGGAACCCTCAGGTGGGGTGCCGGGAGCGGAGCCCCTGACCCCTGTCGGCAGCCCGGTCATCCGGCGAGCTGCTGCAGCGTGGCACCGGGCACGGCACCGGCCAGCACCCGGCCGTCGTCCAGGATCAGCACCGACACCAGGGCGGAGGAGAGCAGCCGGCCGCCGGGGACCGCCTTGGTCAGACCGGCGTACAGCGTGCTGGCGCTCAGGCCCGACCCGGACTTCGACGGGTCGGTGCCGTCGCCGCCCATGAACTGGCTGACGACGTCCTGACCTTGGGCGGTCGGCGGTTGCGGCAGATCGCGGGCGGCTGCCGCAGCCGCCGCGGCGTTCCCGGCAAGCAGCGCCGAGACGTTCACGCCGCGCACCTCGACCACGCTGGCCCAGCCGGTCCCGGTGAGGGTCACGTTCTGCGGCAGGGCTCCCGCGGTGGGCGACGGCGTCGGCTTGGTGGCGTCCGTGTGCTGCGGCAGCGCGATGGTCTTCTCGGTCACCTTGGCGCCGGGCGGGGCCGAGAACGACAGCACCGCGTCGGACGGCTTCGCGAACGACACGTCGGTGAAGCCGACCTCGAGCGCGGGCGCCTTCACGTTGTCGGTGCTCCACACCTGCACGCGCAGCGGCGTGTAGGTGGCCGCGTCGACCGTCACGACGATGTGCGCGACCAGCGTGCCGCTCGTCTTCGGCGTCACCACCAGCTGGTAGGCGCCGCGGCCGGCCACGGTCGTCTGGCTGTCCAGCGTGACCGTCGAGTACTGCTGCGCCTGGCTCAGTGCCTGGTCGGCGGCCTGGGACGGCGTCGGCAGCTCGGAGGCGCCGGGGACCGGTGTCTGCGCGTGGTTCTGCTGCTCAGCCTTGAGTTTCGCGGCGTCGGCGGCGGAGAGCGTGTAGTGGGTGACGGCGTCCTTCTTGGAGGAGTAGGTCCACGCCTGCGTCGTGTCGTGCACCACCGAGTACTCCGAGGTCGCACCCAGCAGCGACACGCGCGAGCGGCCGGCGCCGTCCGTCCACATCCGCAGCGTCGAGCTGCCGGAGAGGAGGTTGATCGGGTCGGCCGGGCTGACCGTGCCGCTGACGGCACCGAGCGAGGAGATGTCCGGCAGGCCGAGCCGCGCCGTGTAGACCACCGTGCCGGACATCGGCACCGGCTTGGCC
This sequence comes from Cellulomonas sp. NTE-D12, assembly GCF_027923705.1. Lineage (NCBI taxonomy): Bacteria > Bacillati > Actinomycetota > Actinomycetes > Micrococcales > Cellulomonadaceae > Cellulomonas > Cellulomonas electrica. Next base: position 1,291,674 of record NZ_AP026442.1, read on the forward strand.
TCGAGCACCTTGGTCACCAGCTGCTGGGCCGTGATGTCGGGGAGCCCCGCCGAACCGGCGTCCGCCAGCAGCGGTGCGGCGGCGAACCCTGCCACCACCACAGCACCGACCGCGACGGGCACCGCCCACCGCGCTCGTGCGGACAGGCCGCGGCGTGGGGGACGCGGAGCGTCCGAGGGGACGGTCGTCACATCGCTCGTCATGGCACCAGGGTGCACCCCCGCCTCTGAGGGGCTGCTGAGAGCCGGCGCGGCGCCGGTCCGCGCCGTCGCGGGGCACGGTCCGACGGCGATGGGATGCTGACCGCGTGCGCGTGCTGGTGGTGGACGACGAGCGCGGCCTGGTCCGTGCGCTGCAGCGAGGGCTGACCGCGGAGGGGTTCGCGGTGGACGTCGCCTACGACGGTGAGCACGGCCTGGAGCTGGCGACCGACCGCGACTACGACGCCATCGTGCTGGACATCATGCTGCCGCGCCGGCACGGCTACGACGTGGTGCGCGAGCTGCGGGCGCGGGACGTGTGGACGCCGGTGCTGCTGCTGTCGGCCAAGGACGGGGAGCACGACGTGGCCGACGGCCTCGACGTCGGCGCGGACGACTACCTGACCAAGCCGTTCTCGTTCGTCGTGCTCGTCGCCCGGATCCGCGCGCTGCTGCGCCGGCCCGTCGCCGAGCGTCCGGCGGTGCTGCGGGTCGGGGACCTCGAGCTCGACCCGGCTACCCGCTCGCTGACGCTTGGCGGTGCGCCCGTCGCCCTCACCGTCCGCGAGCTCGCGCTGCTCGAGTACCTGATGCGGCACGCCGACCGGGTGGTCGGCAAGGTCGAGCTGCGCGACCACGTGTGGGACGCCCCCGGCGAGGACCTGAACGTGGTGGAGGTGTACGTCGGCTACCTGCGCCGCAAGCTCGGCCGCGACGCGGTGCTCACGGTCCGCGGTGCCGGGTACCGGATGGCGGGATGACCACGGAGCGGCGCGGCGGCGGACGGCGCTGGCGCGGCCTGTCGCTGCGGCTGCGGCTGACCGTGCTCACGGCGGCGGCCGTCGCGGTGGCGCTGGTCGCCGGCGCCTTCGCGCTGACGGCGGTGCTGTCGCGCAGCCGGCTGGCGGCGCTGGACGGGCTGCTCCGGGACCGGGTCGGCGTGGTGACCGGGCTCGTGGAGAGTGACACGGTGCCCGCCACGCTGCCGACCGTCGAGGCGGGCGAGGTCGCCCAGCTGCTGGACGAGCAGGGCGGCGTGCTCGCGTCCTCCCCGAACGCCAGCCGGACGCTGCCGGTGCTGCCCGCCGGGCCGTTGTCGGCCCTCCGCTCGAGTGCCGGCACCGGTGTGCTGGTGCTCAGCACCGCCGACGACGCGTACAGCAGACCGGGCCGCGTGGCGCTGCACGCCGTCACCTACCGGGGGTCGCCGGCGACGGTGGTGGTCAGCCTGCCGCTCGGCGAGGTGCAGGGGCTGCTCGGCGCCCTGCGCGTGGCGCTGCTGATCGTCGTCCCGCTGCTGACCGTGCTGGTGGCGCTGGCGCTGTGGCTCGCCGTCGGTCGGGCGCTGCACCCGGTCGAGCAGCTGCGTCGGGGAGCGGCGCAGGTCGCCGCGGCGGGCGGCGGGGGCGGGCTGCCCGTCCCCGCGGCGGACGACGAGCTCGCCGCGCTGGCGCGCACCCTCAACGAGATGCTCGAGCGGCTGGACCGGGCGGCGTCGCGGCAGCGGACGTTCGTCGCCGACGCCGCGCACGAGCTGCGGTCGCCCCTCGCGGCGCTGCGGGCGACCGTCGACGTCGCGCGGTCGCACCCCGGCACGTGGACGGTGGCGGAGCTCGCCGCCGAGCTGGAGCCGGAGGCGCTGCGGATGCAGTCCCTGGTGGACGACCTGCTGCTGCTCGCGCGGGTCGGCGCGCGCCCCGCTCGTCCGGACCGGGTGGACCTGCGGGCGGTGGTGGACGGCCTCGCCGCGACCCCGGCTCGGGTACCGGTCGAGGTGATCGGCAGCGGGCACGCCGTCGCGGACGGGGAACGGGTCACCCGCGTGCTCCGCAACCTGGTGGACAACGCCACCCGTCACGCGGCCAGCCGGGTGCGGGTGGTGGTCGACCAGCGGGCCGACACCTGCCGGGTGGTGGTGGAGGACGACGGCCGGGGCGTGCCGGTGGCGGACCGGGAGCGGGTGTTCGAGCGGTTCGTCCGGCTCGACGAGGCGCGCCAGCGGGAGGCGGGCGGTGCGGGGCTCGGCCTGGCGATCGCGCGTGAGCTCGCCCGGGAGCAGGGCGGCGACGTGACGCTCGCCGGCAGCCAGCTGGGAGGCCTGGCGGCGGTGGTGCTGCTCCCGTCGGCCCCGTCGGAAGGTCCGGGCCGCGCTGACGCGTGAGCGGTGCCGCCGGCCGTGCGAGCCGTGACGTCGGGCCGGGAGGAGAATGGGACCGATGTCCAGCCCCGCCCGCGCTCAGCAGAACGCGATGGGTGGCTTCCTCTCCCGGTCGGCCGTCGCCGGGGTGTTCGGCCCGGCGCTCGCGTTCGAGGTGGGCATCGGCGCGGTGACGCCCATGGTGGCGGTGTCGGCCTCGCAGCTGGGCGCCTCGCTCGCGGTCGCCGGCCTGCTGGCGGCGTTCCTGGGCATCGGTCAGATCCTCGCGGACGTGCCGGCCGGTGCCCTGGCGGCCCGATGGGGTGACCGGCGGGCCATGCTGACCGCCGCCGTGCTCGCCATCGCGGCGCTGGTGGGCTGCGCCACCGCGCACAGCCTGCTGGTGCTCGGCGTGGCGGTGCTGGTCACCGGCGCTGCCAATGCCGTGTTCCTCCTGGCCAGGCAGGCCTACCTGACGGAGATCACGCCGCCGCTGTACCGAGCGCGGGCGCTGTCCACGCTGGGTGGGGTCGGCCGGATGGGGGTGTTCCTCGGGCCGTTCCTCGGTGCCGGTGTGGTGCACCTGGCCGGGACGCCCGGTGCCTACTGGCTCGCGGTGGGCGTCACTGTGGTCACCTTCGTCATCGTCGCCGCCGTCCCGGACGTGGCCGCCGAGGCGACCGCCGCCCGGCGCGAGGCGCCCCGCGTGCCGCTGGTGCGCGTGCTGCGGGAGCACGGCAGCGTGTTCGCCACCCTGGGCGTCGCCGTGCTGCTCGTCGGCGCGACCCGGGGAGCGCGGCAGGTGGTGCTGCCGCTGTGGGGCGAGCACCTCGGGCTGGCGCCGGCCACGACCAGCCTGGTCTACGGCGTCTCGGGCGCGCTCGACATGCTGGTGTTCTACCCGGCCGGGAAGGTGATGGACCGGCGGGGGCGGCTGTGGGTGGCCGTGCCGTCGATGGTGCTGCTGGGCCTGTCGATCGCGGCGCTGCCCCTGTCGCGGTCCGTCGGCACCCTGTCGGTCGTCGCGATGGTGATGGGGCTGGCCAACGGCGTCGGGTCCGGCCTGCTGATGACGTTGGGCGCCGACGTGGCCCCCGCGGCCGTCCGCTCCCAGTTCCTCGGCGTGTGGCGGCTGTTCCAGGACGCCGGGCTCGCGGCCGGGCCCCTGGTCGTGTCCGCCGGGGCCGCGCTCGGCAGCCTGGCGGCCGGCGTGCTGGCCGTGGCCGGAGTCGGCGGAGTGGCCGCCGCCGTGCTGGCGGTCACCGTGCCGCGGTGGTCGGTGCACGCCAACGCGCGGACGCGACGGGCCGCCGGCCTCCGGGCGGACGGGACAGCGCCGGGGCCCGGCTGATCGGCGTCCGAGGCGGACCGGTCAGCTCTCCTCGGCGGCGACCGCGGGGCTCGGCACGCCCTCCGGCAGGGCCGGGGAGGGGCCGTCGGACGGTCGGCGCACCAGCCAGGCTGCGGGGATGGCGAGGAGCGACACCAGGGCCCCGACCAGGAAGGCGGCCTGCACGGCGCCCGCCGTCGCCGCCGCACCGTCGGCGCCGTGCTCGGCCAGCCGGGCCGCCTGTGCGGTGAGCACCGTGACGAACAGCGCGGTACCGGCGGCGCCGGCCACCTGCTGCACGGTGCCGACCATCGCGCTGCCGTGCGAGTACCGGTGTCCTGGGAGCGAGCCGAGGGCGGACGTGAACAGCGGCGTGAACATCGCGGCCAGGCCGGCCGACAGCGTCACGTGAGCCGCGAGCAGCAGCCCGGGGGAGCTGTGCTGGTCGAGCGTCGTCATGCCCCACAGCGCCGCGCTCAGCAGCACCGCGCCGGGCACCAGCAGCGGCCTGGGCCCGAACCGGTCGTAGGCGCGGCCGACCGCGGGTGCGAGCAGGCCCATCAGCAGCCCGCCGGGAAGCAGCAGCAGGCCGGTGGACAGGGTGGTGAGGTGCAGCACCTGCTGCGCGTAGATCGGCACCATGATGATGGTCCCGAACATGGCCATCATCACCACGGCCATCAGGGCGACGCTCACGGTGAACGTGCGGGAGCCGAACACCCGCAGGTCCAGCAGGGCGTCGTCGGCCCGCTGCAGCCACAGCTGCCGGGCGACGAACAGCGACAGCGCCGTGAGCCCCACCACCAGGCTCACCCAGGCCGTCACCGGCACCTCGCCGCTCGCGCTGCCGAGCGTCGACAGCCCGTACACGATCCCGCCGAACGCGAACGCCGAGAGCACCACCGAGCCGACGTCGACCCGTGCCGAGCGGGTCACGCCGATGTTGGGCACCCGTGCCGCGCCGAGGGTCAGGGCACCGAGCGCGATCGGCAGCACCAGCCCGAACATCCAGCGCCACTGCAGCACGGACAGGATCAGACCCGAGATGGTCGGCCCGATCGCCGGGGCGACGGAGATCACCACCGAGATGTTGCCCATCGTCCGGCCACGCGATGCGGGCGGCGTCACCGTCATCACCGTGGTCATCAGCAGCGGCAGCATCACGGCGGTCCCGGTCGCCTGGACCGCACGGCCGGCCAGCAGCACGGGGAAGCCGGGGGCGAGCGTGCACACCGCCGTACCCAGGCTGAACAGGCCCATCGCGGTGAGGAAGGCAGCGCGCGTCGTGATCCGCTGCAGGACGAAGCCCGTCACGGGGATCACCACGGCCATGGTGAGCATGAACGCGGTGCTCAACCACTGTGCGGTCGCGGGCGTGACCGACAGGTCGGTCATCAGACGGGGCAGCGCGACGCCCATGATCGTCTCGTTGAGGATCACCACGAACGTGGAGACGAGGAGCAGCACGACGGCGAGACGGTCGCGCGGCGCCATCCGTTCCGGTGCGGCTGCCGGGAGCGGCCTCTCGGAAAGGGGCGAGCCGGGTTCGAGCAGCTCGGGGCTGGGCCGGTCGGTCACGGAACTCTCCAGGCGAGGTCGGGCCCAGCGCGGGGCAGGTCAGGGCAGGGCGCAAGGCGGTCGGGACTGCGACGTACGGCTCAGCCGCGCGGGACCCCGCGCAGCGGCCGCCGTCGAGTCTGTGTGAGCAACCTCTCACCCGTCACTGACATTCCTCGCGGCGTCCCGTCCGCGACGGCTGCTCGGACGCCGGCCGGCACTCAGTGCGCCCAGCGCGCCCTGCGTCCGAACAGCCCCCGTTGTGCCGCGGACTCGGCCGCCGTCCCGGCCGCGACGCCGGCCGGGACGGCACCGGCGACCGGCCCCTCGTCGTCGGCCGCCGCCTCGTGGCCGACCGGAAGCGGCTCCGCGACCGCGACGCCGGCGAGCGCGTTCCGCACCGCGTCCAGGGCGCGTTCGGCCTGCTGGGCGCGGTGCACCGCCCGCTGCTCACCGGAGCGCGCCTCGGCGAGCTCGGACTCGTACTCGGCGGTCGTGGCGGCCAGCTCGGCGGCGTGGGCTGCACGCGCGTCGGCCAGCTCGTCCTCCAGCTCGGAGATCCGGCCGGTCAGCCGCACCAGGTCCGCGTCGTGCTCCGCCTGTCGCGCGCGCAGCTCGGCGTCTCGGGCCGCGACCTGCTCCGCCAGCCCGTCCGCCTGAGCGCCCCGTGCCACCACGGCCGCGACGGCCGCGACCACCCCGGACTCCTCGAGGGCGGCCCGCATCACCTCCACGCGGGTGTCGCGCTCGGTGTCGCGCAGGTCCTCCCACGGCTCCTTGCGCAGACCCGAGTAGCGGGCGCGCTCGATCGCCGATGCCATGCCGTCGGGGCTGAGGGTGTCCATGGCCCGAGCATCGGCCTGCCCGGGCATCCGTGGCGACGGGCGACCGGATGAATGTGCGGGTGATCCCGTGCCGGACCGACCGACCCGCTCAGATGAACAGCGTCGTGCCGGAGTCGTGCGCCTCGCCGAGGAAGGTGGCGACCCCGCCGAGCTCGACGCCGTCGATCAGGTCCTCGTGCGCGATGCCGAGCAGGTCCATGGTCATCGTGCAGGCGATCAGCCGGGCCCCGCCCTGCTGGGCGGAGGCGATGAGCTCCGGGAGCGACGGCACCGCCTTGTCCTTCATCACCTTCTTGATCATCGCCGTGCCGGCGCCCGCCAGGTGCATCTGGGACAGCGCGAGCTTGTCCGCACCCTGCGGCATCATCGCCCCGAACATCCGGTCCATCGCGCTGCGGTCGCGGGCGGGAGCGTCGGTGCGGCGCAGCGAGCTCAGTCCCCAGAAGGTGAAGAACATCGACACCTCCTCGCCCATCGCGAGCGCGCCGTTGGCGATGATGAACGCGGCGAGCACCTTGTCCAGGTCGCCGGAGAACACCACGAAGGAGTTCTTCGCCGCCGGGGCCGCGACGTCGGCCAGGGCGCTCAGCGCGGCCGTCGGGGCGGGGGCAGACGTCCCGCCCTTGCGGAAGCGTGCGACGTAGCCCGGGCCCGACGGGGCCAGCTCGACCAGCTGGTGGCCGTTGCGGCGAGCCCAGGCGGGCCCGTCGTTGCCGAAGCCGGGGTCGGAGACGGTGACCACCACCTCGTCGCCGGTGCCCAGCCCGCGCATCGTCTCGGCGAGCTTCATGATCGGGCCGGGGCAGGCCAGGCCCGAGCAGTCGAGGTCGACGCTGACACCGCTGACCACCGGCTGCGCCGCCTGCCGACGCACCTGTGCGGCCAGCTCCGGCGGCTCGGCGTACGCGATGACCGGTGCCGGCGGCTCGTCGGACTCCGGCATGAGCTCGCGCCACGCGCGGAACGTGGCGGTGCCGCCGGACAGGACGGACACGTCCGCGAACCCGCGCTGCACCAGGGCGCGGTGCGCCAGGTAGCTGCGGAAGCCGACGGCGCAGTACAGCCGCACCGGCACCGAACGGTCCCAGTCGACGCACCGCTCGCGCAGCACGGCCAGCGGGACGTTCTCCGCGCCGGGCAGGTGCCAGATCTCGTACTCCTCGGGCGTGCGCACGTCGACCAGCCGGGCGCCCGGCGTCGCCGTGTCCCAGTCCTGGGCGTACCAGAGCGCGATGTCGCCGCGCAGCACGTTCGACGCGACGAAACCTGCCATGTTCACGGGGTCCTTGGCGGACCCGAACGGCGGGGCGTACGCGAGCTCGAGCTCCTCGAGGTCGTAGACCGTCTGCTCGGCGCGCAGCGCGGCGGCCAGCACGTCCAGCCGCTTGTCCACACCGTCGAACCCGGCGGCCTGGGCGCCGAGGATCCGTCCCGTGCCGGGGGAGAACAGCAGCTTCAGGCTCATCATCGCGGTGCCCGGGTAGTAACCCGCGTGGCCCGACGGGTGCACGTGCACCGCGCGGTACGGCACCTGGGCGGCGACGAGCTGCCGCTCGGTGGCGCCGGTCCCGCCGGCCACCATGTCGAAGACCTTGACCACCGAGGTGCCCTGCGTCGACCGGTAGACGGTGTCCCGTCCGCAGATGTTCTCGGCTGCCACCCGCGCCTGCCGGTTGGCCGGACCGGCCAGCGGGGCCAGCGCGGTGCCGGGAAGCACGGTGTGCGGCGTCTCGACGGCGTCGCCCGCGGCCCAGATGGCCGGATCCGACGTCCGCATGTGCTCGTCGACGGCGATCCCGCCGTGCGGGCCGAGCGCCAGCCCCGCCTCGACGGCCAGACCCGTGGCGGGCCGTACGCCCGCCGCCAGGATCACCAGGTCCGCCGGCAGCAGCTCGCCGCTCGTCAGCTCCACGTTGACCGCACCGTCGGGCCGGGGCGTGAACGCGGCGGCCCCGGTGGACAGGTGCAGCTGGACTCCGCGCGAGCGCAGGTGCTGCTCGACGGGCACCGACATCTCGTGGTCCAGCGGCGGCAGGATCTGGTCCGCCAGCTCGACGACGTGCACCTGGGCGCCGCGGTGCTGGAAGTTCTCGGCCATCTCCAGGCCGATGTAGCCGGCGCCGATCACCACGGTGCGAGCCGGACCGCGCTCACCCTTCGCAGCAGCGGTGACCAGGGCGTCGAGGCGCGCCTTGATCTGGTCCATGTCGCCGAGCCGGCGCAGCACGTGCACGGCCTCGTGGTCGATGCCGGGCAGCGGCGGACGCACCGGGTTCGCACCGGGGCACAGCGCGAGGGCGTCGTAGCTCTCGGTGTACTCGCGGCCGGAGTCGAGCTCGCGGACGGTGACGGTGCGGGCGGAGCGGTCGATCGAGACGACCTCCGAGCCGACCCGCACGTCGATGTCCAGCGACTCGCGCAGGCTGGCGGGGGTCTGCAGCAGCAGCCGGCTGCGGTCGGCGATCACCTGGCCGATGTGGTACGGCAGCCCGCAGTTGGCGAACGAGACGTGGTGGCCACGCTCGAGCACCACGATCTCGGCGAACTCGTCGAGCCGTCGCGCACGTGCCGCGACCGACGCTCCCGCTGCCACTCCACCGACGACGACGATCTTCACGAGCTGTCTCCTCACATACCCCGGGCGGTATGCAGAGACGCTAGGCGACCGATCATGGGATGAACTGGGACCTGGGTCCGGGTCTGGCAGCCGGGCCGGTCCGGGGTCGAGCGAGCGGCGCGGTCAGGCGAGGGAGAGGAAGAGCTGCTCGAGCCGGTCCGCGGCGACGTCGTCGGGACCCTGCGGGTCGCGCAGGCAGCTGCGCAGGTTGGCGGCGACCAGGGCGAAGCCCGCCCGTTCGATCGCACGGGAGACGGCGGCGAGCTGGGTGACGACGTCCTGGCAGTCGCGGCCGTCGTCGAGCATCCGGATCACCCCGGCCAGCTGCCCGTGCGCCCGCCGCAGGCGCGCGGAGACCTTCGCCACCGCCACCGGGTCCGGTGCCGCGGGGGCGGGGTCGACGGCCACCGCGGAGGCAGAGGCGTCCGCGGTGGCCGTCGGGGCTGCGTCGGAGGGTGCCGTCGCAGCCGGACGTCGGGGCCTGTCAGGCCCGGTCATGGCTCGCCTCGTGCTCGGCGATCCGCCGGCGCACGTCGTCCATGTCGAGGTCCTTGACGCCCGCGATCACCCGCTCGAGGTCCGGGGCGCGCAGCGCACCGGGCTGGGCGAACACCAGCACCCCTTCGCGGAACGCCATCAGGGTGGGGATCGAGGTGATGCCGGCCTGGGCGGCCAGGCCCTGCTCCGCCTCGGTGTCCACCTTGGCGAACACGACGTCGGGGTGGGTGGTCGACGCCTGCTCGAACACGGGCGCGAACATCCGGCAGGGCGCGCACCAGTCGGCCCAGAAGTCGACCAGCACGATGTCGTTGTCGCGGACGGTGTCGGCGAACGTCTCCTCGCCGACGGCGATGGTGCTCATGTCAGTCCTTCCGGACGGTCGTGGCGGTGGGTGGGTGCGAGGTGATCAGCGGCAGGTGCACTGCTGCTCGGCCGGCACGTTCGCCATCACGGCGTCGACGTGCTGACCGCAGCCGGTCCAGGTGACCTTGCCGCAACGGGAACAACGGATGGGGCTGCACATAGGGGTGTCTCCTCGGGGGTTGGGGTGGGGTCAGCGCCGGACGGCGCCGCCGGCGGCCTGCCAGGCGCCGATGCCACCGGACACGCTGGTGGCGTCGAAGCCGAGCTTGCGCAGCTGGGCGGCGGCGGTGCGCGAGCGCATCCCGCTGTGGCACATCACCACCACCTGCTGGTCGGCCTTCAACCGGCGCGGGGCGCCGGAGATCTGGGCGAGCGGGATGTGCAGGGCCTGGGGCGCGTGCCCGGTCTTCCACTCGTGGTTCTCGCGCACGTCCACCAGGGTGGCGCCGTCGCGGACCAGCTCGACGGCGCGGTCGGCGCGCACGCTGGACGGCAGCCTGCCGTCGTCCTTGCCGAGGCCGAGCAGGCGCAGGAACGGGTTGGTGCTCATACGGTCGCAGGCTCCTTGGGCTGGGTGGGCACTGCGCTGGTGCGCAGCTCAGGGTGGGCGGCGACCAGGCTGAGCCAGCCGCCGGAGAGGTTCCGCGCGTCCATGCCGGCACCGATCAGCATGCGGGTGGCCAGGTACGAGCGCACCCCGCTCTGGCAGTGCACGCTGATCGGCCGGCCGGCGGCCGCCGTGCGGATCTTCTCGAGGTGGTCGCGCACCTGGATGTGCGGCACGTGCATCGCGCCCGGCAGGTGGCCGCGGCTGAACTCGCCGTGGGTCCGCACGTCGAGCACCAGCGTGTCCCGCCGCGCCTCGTCCAGCTCGTCCGGGTGCCACTGCGGCGCGGTGCCGTCCAGCGCGTTCTGCGCGACGAAGCCGACCATGTTGACCGGGTCCTTCGCCGAGCCGAACGGCGGCGCGTAGGACAGCTCGAGCTCGGCGAGGTCGTCGGCCGTCATGCCGGCGCGCAGCGCCGTGGCCAGCACGTCCATCCTCTTGTCGACCCCGGCGCGGCCGACGGCCTGGGCGCCGAGCAGGCGCCCGTCCGGAGCGAAGCTCGCGACGATGTGCACCTGCTGGGCACCGGGGTAGTAGCCGGCGTGGTGCCCGGGGTGCACCCGCACCACCTCGTGCTCGATGCCCGCACGGTCCAGCACGCGCTGGCTGGCACCGGTCATCGCGGCGGTCAGGCGGAACACGCGCACGATCGCGGTCCCCAGCACGTCGGCCTGCGGCGTGGTGCGGTGGCCGAGCATCGAGTCGGCGGCGCGGCGGCCCTGCCGGTTGGCCGGGCCGGCCAGCGGCACGGGTCCGACGGCGCCGGTGACGGCCTGGCGGACCTCGATCGCGTCGCCGACGGCCCACACGTGCGGGTCCGACGTGCGGTGGTCGGCGTCGACGCGGATCGCACCGGTCGGGCCCAGGTCGAGGCCGGCGTCGCGCGCCAGCGAGCTCTCGGGGCGGACCCCGACGTTGACCAGCACCAGGTCGGCCGGCAGCTGCGACCCGTCCGAGAGGGTGACGACGACGGACGCGCCGGGCGCGTCGGACACCTGCGTCGCGGACACGCCGACGTGCAGCCGCACGCCGTGGTGCACCAGCTCGTCGGACACCAGCGTGGCCAGCTCGGCGTCCAGCGGGGGCAGCACGTGGTCCGCGAGCTCGACGACGTCGACGCTCAGCCCGCGCGTGACCAGGGCCTCGACGGCCTCCAGCCCGATGAAGCCCGCGCCGACGACGACCGCCCGAGCCTCACCCTCCGGGCGGCTGGCCAGCACGTGGTCCACGGTGCCGCGCAGCCGCTGCACGTCGTCGATGGTGCGCAGCGCGTGCACCGCCGGGTCGTCCAGGCCGTCGATCGGCGGCCGGACGGCCACGGCACCGGGCGCCAGCAGCAGCGAGTCGTAGGGCAGGTCGTACTCCGACGTGGCGGTGCGGACGTGCACCGTGCGGGCGTCGCGGTCGATCGCCGTCACGGTGCTGCCGGTGCGTACGTCGAGCGCCAGCGCCTCGGCCAGCGACTGGGGCGTCTGCACCAGCAGGCTCTCCTCGCGGCCGATCTCACCGGCGAGGTGGTACGGCAGGCCGCAGTTGGCGAAGGAGACGTAGGCGCCGCGCTCGAGGACGACGATGCTGGCGTGCTCGTCGAGACGGCGGGCGCGCGCGGCGGCGCTCATGCCGCCTGCGACGCCGCCGACGACGACGATGCGCGTGCTGGCCGACGGCGTGGACGATGAAGGACTCGCGCTGGGGGTCACGGGAGGGAAGATACCCCGGGGGGTATCGGGATCGCAACTTCCGGACCCGTCGTGGCGTGGTCGTCGACGGGGCTGCCCGGGCCGCCGTAGCCGCTGACGAGGGGGAACGCCATGCAGCGACGCCGTGGACGACGACCCGGTCCGTCGCGCGAGCCGCTACCGGACCGAGCGCGTCGAGGCCGACGACGCAGCGACGGCGGAGGTGGACGGTGGACGTCCCGACGCCGCGGCGGCTGCGGAGGAGACCGACGGCTCCGCACGCCCCGACCCCGCCGGTCCGCCGCGCGCCGTCGGACGGATGGACCGGCGCGCCGGCTGGGTCGACCTGCTGGTGGACCAGGCGATCGCCCGCGGGGAGTTCGACCACCTGCCGCTCGCCGGCAAGCCGCTGCCGAACCTGACCCGGCACGACCCGGACTGGTGGCTCAAGGCCTACGTCGAGCGCGAGCACGTGTCCGGCGTGCTTCCGGAGGCCCTCCAGCTGCGCGCCGACGCCGAGCGGCTGCGCGCCCCGCTGCGCGACGTCGAGGCCGAGGTCGCCGCCTGGCGCGAGCGGCGCAGGCGCTAGACGAGCGCGGCGATCCGCTGCAGCGCGCCGACGACCACCGCGGCCGAGCGGTCCGCCGCGTCGTCCACGTGCTGGTTGAACTCGTCGGCAGGTCCGCACAGGTCGGAGATGCCGCGCACCGAGACGAACGGCACGTCGTACAGGTGCGCGACGTGCGCGAGCGCTGCCGACTCCATGTCGGTCGACAGCGCGTGGGGGAAGGCGGTCCGCACGCGGTCGACGCCGGACGGGTCGATGAACGCGTCGCCGGAGAGCATGGTCCCCGCGAGCACGCGCTGGCCCTCGGCCTTCACGGCGAGCATCGCCTCGACCAGCTGCGGGTCCGCGTCGAACACGGCCGGCATGCCCGGCACCTGGCCCAGGTCGTAGCCGAAGGCGCGCGCGTCGGCGCCCGAGTAGACGTACGAGGTGCCGACGACGACGTCCCGCACGCGCACCTCGGCGCCCAGGCCACCGGCGCTGCCGGCGCTGATCAGCGTCCGCGGCGCGGTGCTGGTGACCGCGACGGCGGCGGCAGCGGCCGCGTTCACCAGGCCGATGCCGCACACCACGAGCAGCGCGCCGTGCCCGCCGAGGGTGACCACCCGGTGCACGGCCCGGCCGACCTGCGTGGGTGCGCCGACGAAGTCGGCACGGGCCAGGAACGGCTCGGCCTCCTCCGCCATGGCGGTCACGACGACCGCGTCGACGGCGATCACGCGGTCACCTGGCTCCACACCGCGCGCTGCGCGAGGAAGTCGCGGGCGGCCTGCTGGGCACCCTCCAGGGTGTGGTGGGCACCCCAGCCGCACTGCACCTCGTTGGCGGCCGGGACCTCGGTGGCCGTGAGCACGTCCTCCAGCGTGGCCTGCACCAGGGCCAGCACGTCGTCGTACTCCCAGTCGCCCGCCAGGATCAGGTAGAAGCCCGTCTGGCAGCCCATGGGGGAGAAGTCGACCACCGTGTCGGCGTGGTTCCGGGACTTCTCTGCGAACAGGTGCTCGATCGAGTGGACGGCGTCCATCTCCAGGTGGGCGCGGTTCGGCTGGGTGAACCGCACGTCGTACTTGACCAGCACGTCGCCGTGCGGGAGCACCTTCCGGTCGGCCAGGCGCACGTAGGGGGCGCTGACGGTGCGGTGGTCGAGGTTGAAGGACTCGACGTTCATCCGGGGCTGGCTCGTCTCCACGCGTCCAGTGTGCGGCAGCGAGCGCGACCACCGCCGTAGCGGCCGCCATCCGGGCGTCCGACGCGCACGGTTCCCGCCGTGTTCATCGGCCGTTCACCACGTCGGAAGGCGGTCTCCGCCCGAGCGGGTGAGAGTTCGGTACGGGACGTTCGTCCCAATCCGACATCCAAGGAGCAGCACGTGCACCGCATGCATCGGTTCACCGCCGTCGGGGCCGCGAGCCTCGCCGTCGCGGGCCTCGTGGTCGCCTCGGCCACGGCGTCGTCCGCGCACGACCAGCGGGACGACGCCCGTCGGGGCGCCACCGCCACGCCGATCAAGCACCTCGTGGTGATCTTCAACGAGAACGTCTCGTTCGACCACTACTTCGCCACGTACCCGAACGCCGCCAACACCGACGGCACCCGGTTCACCGCCGCGCACGGCACCCCCCGCGCCAACACCCTGCAGACGGCCGGTCTGCTCACCAGCAACCCGAACTCGGCGCTGCCGCAGCGCCTGTCGTCCTCGCAGGCGCTGACCTGCGACCAGAACCACGGGTACAGCGCGGAGCAGAAGGCGGCCGACGGCGGTCGCAACGACCTGTACGTGCAGAACACCGACGTGGAGACCTGCACCCCCGGCCTGTTCACCGAGCCCGGGCTGGTCATGGACTACTACGACGGCAACACCGTGACGGGGCTGTGGAACTACGCGCAGCACTACGCGATGAGCGACAACTCGTACTCGACGACGTTCGGGCCGTCCACGCCGGGCGCGATCAACCTGATCAGCGGCCAGACGCACGGCATCCACGCCGTCACGCCCACCGGCACGCCGACCACCGACTCGTACGTCGTCGCCTCGCCGGACGCCAACGGCGTCGGCACGGTGATCAACGACCCGGACCCGTACTACGACGACTGCTCGAACACCAACGGCGCCAAGAGCAACAACCTCGCGGTGGCCAGCGGCAAGAACGTCGGTGACCTGCTGAACGCCAAGGGCGTGACGTGGGGCTGGTTCCAGGGCGGCTTCAGGCCGACCACGCCCTACGCCGGTCCCGGCACCAAGGCCGTGTGCGGCGCGAAGAGCACCAACATCGGTGGCGGCACGTCGCTCGACTACAGCCCGCACCACTCGCCGTTCGAGTACTACGCCTCGACGTCCAACCCGCACCACCTGGCCCCGAGCTCGGTGGCCGCGATCGGGCACACGGACCAGGCGAACCACAACTACGACGTGAGCGACTTCGACGCCGCGCTCGCCGCGGGCAACCTGCCGGCGGTCAGCTTCGTCAAGGCGCCCGAGTACCAGGACGGCCACGCCGCCTACTCCGACCCGATCGACGAGCAGCACTTCCTGGTCAAGGAGATCAACGCGCTGCAGAAGTCGCCGGAGTGGTCCAGCACCGCGGTGGTCGTCGCGTACGACGACTCCGACGGCTGGTACGACCACCAGTCCGCGGTGATCACCAACGGCTCGAACGACCCGGCCAGGGACGCGGCGATCTGCACCTCGGCTGCAGCCACCGTGGGCGTCGCGGGCGGCTACGCCGACCGCTGCGGCCCGGGCACGCGCCAGCCGCTGCTGGTGATCTCTCCCTTCTCGAAGACGAACTACGTCGACCACACGCAGACCGACCAGGCGTCGATCCTGTCGTTCGTCGAGACCAACTGGGGCACCGGCCGCATCGGCGACTTCTCCGCCGACGCCAAGGCGGGGTCGCTGGACGGGATGTTCAACTTCCACCGTCCGGTCGGCCGGCAGGTGCTGCTGAACACGGACGGGTCCGTCGCGTCGGTCAAGGTCACCACGCCGCAGCACGACTGACCGGCAGGTACCACGCGGTCCCGGCCCGGCCCGCGCACCTCACGGTGGCGGTGCCGGGCCGGAGCCGTGCCCGGGCCCGGATCAGGCCCCGGGATCGGGCCCTGGCCGTGCGGTCCGGTGAACGCCGTCGAGCGTCAGCTGGTGGACAGCTCGACGAGCACCGCCGGCAGGCCGTCGAGCAGCTCGCGCGCCAGGTACCCGGTCAGCCCGACGCGCGCGGCCAGCCGGTCACCGGCGGACCCGTGCAGCCAGACACCCCAGCACGCGGCCTGCGCCGGGTCGGCGCCACCGGCCAGCAGACCGGCGATCGCCCCTGCCAGCACGTCGCCGCTGCCGGAGGTGCCCAGCCCGGACGCACCGGTGCCGGACCGCCAGGCACGGCCGTCGGGTGCCGCCAGCTGACCGCCGCACGCGACGACGGCCCCGTACCGGCGCGCGGCCGCGGCGGCCGCCTCCGCCGGGTCCGGCTCATCGCCCTTCCCTGCCGCGCCGCCGTCGGGCAGCAGGAACTGCGCCTCGCGCAGGTTGGGGGTCAGCACGCTGCGGCCGCCGAGGAGCTCCCGGACGTCGTCGGGCAGGTCCCGAAGCACGCCGAGGGCGAACGCGTCCAGCACCAGCGGGACGTCCCGCGGCAGCCCGCGCAGCAGGTGCTCCACCAGCCGCCGGGTGCCCGCCGGCTCGTCGAGCCCGGGACCCACCACAACGGCGTCGGCTCGCTCCAGCTGGCCGTCCAGCGCGTCGTTCGGCCCGCTCACCGAGCCGTGGCCGTCCTCGGGAAGCCCGACGACCCCCGACTCGGGCACCGCGACGGCCAGCGGACCGGCCACGGACTCCCCGACCGCCAGCGTCAGCCGCCCGGCACCGACCCGGAGTGCCGCGAGCCCGGCCAGCAGGGCCGCGCCCGGGGTGGCTCGCGCGCCGCCGACCACCAGCACGCTGCCGCGAACGTCCTTGGTGCCGCTGCGGTCGGGCAGCGGCCAGCTGCGCAGCAGCTCCGGGGTGATCGGCTCACTCGCCACGGGGATCCGTCCCGGGGTGGCTGGTGACCGGCGCCTCGAGCACCTCGAGGTGGTCCACCACGTCGAAGGCGTCGAGCCGCCACAGGTCGTCGTGCCTGGTCAGCTGGGTGACCGAGGCGTTCCGCACACCGCGCCGGCGGACCTCGGCCATCAGCTGCGCCTCTGTCATGCCC
Organism: Cellulomonas sp. NTE-D12; assembly: GCF_027923705.1. Lineage (NCBI taxonomy): Bacteria > Bacillati > Actinomycetota > Actinomycetes > Micrococcales > Cellulomonadaceae > Cellulomonas > Cellulomonas electrica. Next base: position 1,308,271 of record NZ_AP026442.1, read on the forward strand.
TCGAGCACGTACCGCAGCAGCATCACGGTGGCGTCGTGGGTGACCACCAGGACGCGGTGGCCGTCCTCGAGCCGCATCAGGTCGCCCAGCACCGAGCGCAGCCGCTGCGCCACGTCCGCCCAGGACTCTCCGCCCGGCGGTCGGTAGTACATCTTCCCGAGCAGGTGCCGGCGGGCGTCCTCCTCGGGGAAGCGCCGCTGCACCCCCGCGCGGGTGAGCCGGTCGATGATGCCCAGCTCGCGGTCGCGCAGCCGCTCGTCGTACCGCACCGGCACCGTGAGGCCGGACGCGTCGAGCGCCGAAGCCGCCGTCTGCGCGGCGCGCACGTACGGAGAGCACCACACCGACTGCGGTGCCCGGTCGGGCGGCAGCGCGCCGAGCCAGGCGCCGAGAGCCCGCGCCTGGTCCTCGCCCCGCACGGAGAGCGGGGTGTCGGCGTCGCGCGTCTGGACGGCGATGGTGTCCGCCCCCGTCCGTTCCGCCTCGGCGGCGGCGACGTTGCCCACCGACTCGCCGTGCCGCACCAGCACCAGCTCGGCGGGACCGGTACCGCTCAACGGTCCTCGAGGGCCGGCACGATCGCCGTGGGGATCGCGTACGCGAGCGCGAACGAGGCGATCGCACCGCAGAACAGCCAGGGCTGCGCGCCGCCGGACACGCTGCCGGACAGCCCGAACAGCACGAAGGCCAGGGCCAGCATCACGAAGGCCAGCACGGTGCTCGCCGCACGGCCCGCGAGGCGCGCCTCGTGCGGGGGCTCGTCGTCGACGTAGAGCGGGTCCTCGTCGGACCGGTCCGCGTATCCGTAGCTCATCGGGTGCTCCCTCCAGTGGTGATCCCTCGCAGTATCGCCACAGAAGCCGTCCGGCTGCCCGGCGAGGGCGCCGGTCGGACAGCCCGCTCGGGTGGTCGGCGGGGGCAGGGTCAGCCGGGGGCAGGGTCGGACGAGGCAGGGTCGGACGAGGCAGGGTCAGCCGAAGCAGGGTCAGCCGAGCGCGGGGTCAGACGAGCGCGCGCGCCCGCGGCGCTCGCGGCCCGCGTGCAGGCGGCCGGCTGCCGGCCACCTCGAGCAACCGCACGGCCCGCAGCCGCTGCGGCCGGAACGGCTCGAGCAGCTCCAGCATCCCGGCGTCGTCCGTCCGGCGGCCGGCCAGCGACCACCCGACCAGGTTCGGCAGGTGCAGGTCGCCGACGCTGACGGCGTCGACGTCCCCGAGCGCACGGGACGTCACCTCTGCCGCGGTCCAGGGCCCGATGCCGGGGACCGTGCGCAACCGCCGTGTCAGCTCGGCGGCGCCGAGGTCCGCGACCAGCGCGTGGGCGACGGCTGCCGCCCGTGCCACGGTGCCGTGGCGCTGGGCGTCCACCCCGGCGCGCCGCCACTCCCAGACCGGAAGGTCGCGCCACACCGATGCCGGCGGTGCGACGGTCAGGCCCTCCGGTGCCGGGCCGGGTGCGGGCGTCCCGTGCCGCCGGACCAGCACCCGCCACGACGCCTGCGCGTCCAGGCCCACCACCCGCTGCTCGAGCACGGCGGGGACCAGCTGCTCCCAGACCTGCCCGGTGCGACCGATGCGCAGCCCGGGCAGCGCGCGGTGCGCGCGGTGCACCAGCGGGTGCAGGTGGGCGGGGAAGGTCGAGTCGTCGTCGTCCGCGCCGAGCAGCGCCGGCACCCCGGCGACCAACCGCTCCGCGCCGGGACCCCACGCCGCGGCGTGCACGGCGCCGGAGCGTGGTTCCAGGCGCAGCGTCGCCGGGCCGTCCGCCGTCCGCGTCGCCCACCAGACCGCGCCGTCGTGCGTCCACCGCCACACGGGATCGGCGCCGCCGTGCCGCAGCGGGACCAGGGTGTGCACCAGGTCGAGCGGCCGGGCCGGCCGGTAGACGTCCACGGCGACCGGCGCCGCGGCGCCCGCGACGTCGGTGGGCGAGGTCTGCGGCACGGGACCAGCATGACGGACGTGGACGTGCGCATCGGCATCTCGGGCTGGCGGTACCGGCCGTGGCGTGGGGTGTTCTACCCGCCCGGGCTGCCGCAGCGCCGGGAGCTGGAGTACGTCTCGCGGCGCCTGCGCACGGTTGAGCTGAACGGCTCCTTCTACTCGTTGCAGAGGCCCGAGAGCTACCTCGCCTGGGCGGCCGCCGTGCCGGCCGACTTCCTGTTCGCCGTCAAGGGCGGACGGTTCATCACCCACATGAAGCGGCTGCGGGACGTCGGCGCGCCGCTCGCCAACTTCTTCGCCAGCGGACCGCTCGCGCTCGGCCCTCTGCTCGGGCCCGTGCTGTGGCAGCTGCCGGAGCGGCTCGCCTTCGAGCCGGACCTGGTCGAGGCCTTCTTCGCGCAGCTGCCGCGCAGCACCGCGGAGGCGGCGGCGCTGGCCGAGCAGCACGACGAGCGGCTCGACGGCCGGGCGTGGACCACGACGGATGCGGACCGGCCGCTGCGGCACGCCCTCGAGGTGCGTCACCGGGGGTTCGTCGACCCCCGGTTCACCGCCCTGGCCACGGCGTACGGCGTCGCGGTCGTGGTCGCGGACACGGCAGGGAAGTGGCCCCTGCTCCTCGAGCCGACCGCGCCGCTCGTGTACGTCCGGCTGCACGGCGACACCGAGCTGTACGTCAGCGGCTACGACCCACCGGCGCTGACCCTGTGGGCGGACCGCATCCGGCGGTGGGCCGAGGAGGGGCACGACGTGGTCGTCTACTTCGACAACGACGTGAAGGTCCGGGCGCCGTTCGACGCGATGGCGCTCGCCGACCTGCTGGGCGTCGGCCCGCCGGCCATCGACTGACCCCGCGGTCCGCGCGGCCGGTCAGCGCCCGCGCAGCCGGTCGATCTCGCGCCGCTCCCGCTTGGTCGGGCGGCCGGCACCACGGTCCCGCACGCCCAGCGCCGCGACGTGGTCCTTCGGCACCGGTGCGGGGGAGCGGTCGAGGTAGCACGTCACCGCGACCGCCGCGGACACGCGCTTGACGATGGTCCGCTCGACGATCACCACGCGGTCCCGCTCGGCACCGCGGACGTGCACCTCGTCGCCCGGCACCACGATCGTCGCCGGCTTGGCGCGCTCACCGTTGACCCGCACGTGCCCACCCCGGCATGCGGCGCCGGCCGCCGACCTCGTCGGGAACAGCCGCACGGCCCACGTCCACGCGTCGACCCGCGCGCGCACCTGCTCAGCCGGCATCGCCCCAGCGTGCCACGGGCCGGGCGGGAGTCAGCCCCGCCCGGCCCGTGCCGGTCACCCTGCGCGCGACGGTCAGTGCCGCAGCTCCAGGTACTTCTCGATCAGGCCCTTGGTCGACGGGTCCTGCGCGTCGAGCGCCGCCCGGTCGCCCTCGACGGCCGGGGCGATCTCCATCGCGAGCTTCTTGCCCAGCTCGACGCCCCACTGGTCGAACGAGTCGATGCCCCACACGACGCCCTCCACGAAGGTGATGTGCTCGTAGAGCGCGATCAGCTGGCCGAGCACCGACGGGGTCAGGGCCGGCGCCAGGATCGACGTCGTCGGCCGGTTCCCCGAGAACACCCGGGCCGGCACGATCGCCTCGTCCGTCCCCTCGGCACGGACCTCGTCGGCCGTCTTGCCGAAGGCCAGCGCCTTGGTCTGGGCGAAGTAGTTCGCGAGGAACAGCGCGTGCACGTCGGTGTCGCCGTCCTTCAGCGGGTGCGCCGGGTTGGCCACCGCGATGAAGTCCGCCGGGATCAGGCGGGTGCCCTGGTGGATCAGCTGGTAGAAGGCGTGCTGACCGTTGGTGCCGGGCTCGCCCCAGAACACCTCGCCGGTCTGCGTGCTGACCGGGGAGCCGTCCCAGCGCACCGACTTGCCGTTGGACTCCATCGTCAGCTGCTGCAGGTACGCCGGGAACCGGGACAGGTACTGCGCGTACGGCAGCACCGCGTGGGTGTGCGCGCCGAGGAAGTTGACGTACCAGACGTTGAGCAGGCCCATCAGCACGGGCACGTTCTGCGCGAACGGCGTCCGCGCCACGTGCTCGTCCACCACGTGGAAGCCGTGCAGCAGGTCGGTGAAGCCGTCCTCGCCGATCGCGATCGCCAGCGAGAGGCCGATCGCGGAGTCCATCGAGTAGCGGCCGCCCACCCAGTCCCAGAACCCGAACGCGTTGGCCGGGTCGATGCCGAACGCCGCGACCTTGTCCAGGGCGGTCGACACGGCGACGAAGTGCTGGGCCACGGCACCGGTGCGGGCCTCGTCGGTGTCCTCGATCCGACCCTCGGCCACCAGCCGCTCCCAGAGCCAGGCCCGCGCCAGCCGCGCGTTGGTCAGGGTCTCCAGCGTGCCGAACGTCTTGGACGCGACGATGAACAGCGTCGTCGCCGGGTCGAGGTCCTTGACCTTCTCGGCCAGGTCCGTCGGGTCGATGTTGGAGACGAACCGCACGCTCAGCCCGTCCAGCACGTACGGCTTGAGCGCCTCGTACGCCATCGCCGGGCCCAGGTCGGAGCCGCCGATGCCGATGTTGACGACCGTGCGCACCCGCTCGCCGGTCACGCCGGTCCAGGCGCCGGTGCGCACCTTGTCGGCGAACGCGTAGACCTTGGTCAGCACGTCCTGCACGTCCGCGTCGACGTCCTGCCCGTCGACGACGAGCCGCGGCGACGACCCCGCCGGGCGCCGCAGCGCCGTGTGCAGCACCGCCCGGTTCTCGGTCACGTTGATGTGCTCGCCGCGCAGCATCGCGCCGAACCGGTCCGCGACGCCCACCTCGTCCGCGAGCCGCGTCAGCAGCGTCAGCGTCTGGTCCGTGACCAGGTTCTTGGACAGGTCGACGGTGAGGTCACCGAGCTCGAACGTCAGCCGACGGGCGCGCTGCGGGTCCTGCGCGAACCACGCCCGCAGGTCAGGGCGCAGCGTGCTCTCGTGGTCCGACAGCGCCTGCCAGGCGTCGGTGGTGGTGGGGTCGATGGGCGACGAGGACACGGCTGCTCCCGGCAAGGACGTGGTGTGGACCGTCCCACCGTATTGCCTCCCGGTGACCGGGCGACCGGGACCGCCGGGGGACCGGGAGGCGGCCGCCGACCGTAGAGTGCCGACGTGCCCGACCGGCCCGACGTCCCCGCTGCGCGGCTGGTGTGCTGCGGCCTGAGCACGCTCGACGTGGTGCAGGTGGTCGACGCGGTGCCCGGTCCCGACGAGAAGGTGGTGGCCCGGGACCTGCACGTGGCCTTCGGTGGTCCGGCGGCGAACGCCGCGGCGACGGCGGTCGCGCTCGGCGTGCCGACCACCCTGGTCACGGCGCTGGGGGAGGGGCCGGTCGCGGACCTCGTCCGCACCGGGCTGCGCGATGCCGGCGTCGAGGTGGTGGACCTGCTCGCCGGCCGGGCTGCCGACCCGCCGGTGTCGACCGTGCTGGTGACGGCCTCGACCGGCCAGCGTGCGGTGGCCTCCACCAACGCGACGGGTCGTCCGGACGACCTGGGACCGGCGGCGCGGGCGGTCCTGGACGTGCTCTCCGGCGCTACGGCACTGCTGGTCGACGGCCACCACCTCGCTGCCGCTGTGGTCCTCGCCGCCGAGGCCGGCCGCCAGGGTGTCCCGGTGCTCCTGGACGGCGGCAGCTGGAAGCCCGGCCTGGAGTCCGTGCTCGCCCACGTGGACGTCGCGGTGCTGTCGGGCGACTTCCGGCCGCCGGGCGCAGCCGACGACGGGCCGGACCGGCTGCTCGAGGCCGTCGCCGCTCTCGGCCCGTCCGTGGTCGCCCGGTCGGCCGGCGGGGGACCGGTCAGGGTGCGTCTGGGCGCCCGGTACGACGAGGTGGTCCCGCTGCCGCTCGCACCCGGCGAGCTCGTCGACACGCTCGGCGCCGGTGACGTGCTGCACGGGGCGATGGGCGCCGCGCTGGCCCGTGGCCGCGACCCGCTGACGGCCCTGCGCGAGGCGGTTCCGGTCGCCACCGAGTCGTGCCGCCACGCCGGCGCGCTCGGCTGGGTCCCGTCCCCGGCTCGCCACTGAGCGGCCGCACCTCGTCGCGCTGACCGCGGGCCGGGTCGACCACGCCGGGCCCGTTTCGGCCGTGTGACGCCCTGACCTGCGCAGACATCCCATGAGTCATGCAGGTGAACGGCTCGTCACGATGTGATCACGGTCACGGGAACCGCTTGACGTCGATTAGTAAGGAAGGTCTACTAACAAACGTGACGACGCAGGTGGGCGCCCGCCGGATCAGCCGAGCGCTGCGACCGACGGGCAAGGTGCTCCCCGAGCACGCCCGCGCGCACAACCGGTCCCTGGTGCTCGGCCACCTGTTCCACTCCGGCCCGTCGTCCCGGGCCGACATCGCCCGCAGCACCGGTCTGACCCGCGTGACGGTGTCCGACCTGGTGGGGGACCTGATCGACGAGGGCCTGGTGGCCGACCTCGGCGTCCGGTCGGCGGGGAGGGTCGGCAAGCCGGCCACGCTCGTCGGGATGCGGACGGAGGACTTCGTCGTCGTCGCGGTCGACCTGACCGACGACGCGCGGATGCTGGGCGCCGTCATGACGCTGACCGGCGATGTCGTCGCCCGCCGCGAGGTGCCGCTCGACGGCCGCCGGGGTGAGGAGGCGGCCGACCTGCTCACCGACCTGTGCCGCGACCTGCTCGCCGCGGCACCGGCGCCGGTGCTCGGCATCGGCATCGCGTCCCCGGGTGTGGTCGACGCCGACGGGGTCGTCGTCGAGGCACCCAACCGCGGCTGGTACGGGCTGCCCCTGGCGGCTCGGCTGGCACAGACGCTCGGCGTGCCGGTGCACGTCGCCAACGACGCCAACACCCGCGCGCTGGGCGAGTTCACCTACGGCGGTGCGCAGGACGCCGCGATGGTGCTCACCGTCGGCCAGGGCGTCGGCGCCGGCCTGCTGGTGGACGGCGCGCTGGTGCGCGGCCGGCGCTGGGCGGCCGGCGAGATCGGCCACGTGACCGTGGTGGACGACTCCTCGTCCGAGGAGCCCCTGCCGTGCGCCTGCGGACGCCGCGGGTGCCTGGAGACCGTGCTGAGCGCGCCGGCCCTGCGCCGCCGCGTCGCCGGTCTCGACCGTGAAGCTGCCGACGCCGCGCTGGCGTCGGTCGGACGGCTGCTGGGAGTGACCCTGGCACCCGTCGCGAGTGCGCTGAACCTCGCGGAGGTCCTGCTCTCCGGCCCGCCGGAGCTGCTGGACGGTCCTCTGCGGGAGGCGGCGCTCGCCACCGTGCGCGAGCGGACCATGCCCGTCATCGGGCAGGAGCTCGACATCCGGATGGCAACGCTGGACGAGGACGCCTCGCTGACGGGCGCGGCGGTCCTGGTCCTGTCGGGTCAGCTCGGGGTCACGTGACGACCCCGAGCCGACCGTCCAGCAGGTCGCAGCACCACCCGGCGTCGTCGTCGACGAACGCCTTGCTCACAGGAGGAGCTCCAACGTGAAGATCCTACGTTTCGCGGCCGTCGGCCTCGCGGCGACGCTCGCGCTCGCGGCCTGCAGCTCCGGCGGCGGCTCGAGCAGCACGACGACGGCGGCCGGTGGCGGCACGCCCGCGCCGGCGACGATCAAGCTGTGGCTGGCCGGCGCCGACACGCCCGACGAGCTGCGCACCTACCTCAAGACGGAGTTCGCCAAGCAGAACCCCGGCTCGACGCTGGTGATCGAGCAGCAGGACTGGGGCGACCTGGTCACCAAGCTGACCACCGCGCTGCCGGACGCCGCGAACACCCCGGACGTCGCCGAGCTGGGCAACACGCAGTCCTCGACGTTCACCAACGTCGGCGCCTTCATGGACATCTCGAGCATGTACAACGAGCTCGGCGGCTCGAAGCTGCTGCCCGGGTTCGTCGAGGCCGGCAAGGTCGACGGCAAGAACTACACGTTGCCCTACTACTTCGGCTCGCGGTACGTGTTCTACCGGGCCGACCTGTGGCAGGCGGCCGGCGTGACCGCCCCACCGAAGACGCTGTCGGAGTTCAACGACGACGTGAAGAAGATCGCCGCGGCGGACCCGAAGGGCATCGCCAACCTGTCCGGCCTGTGGATCGGCGGCCAGGACTGGCGCAACGCGGTCTCGTGGATCTTCGCCAACGGCGGCGAGCTGGCGGTCAAGGACGGCGGCACGTGGAAGTCCACGATGTCCGACCCGAAGACGGTCGTCGGCCTGCAGCAGCTGCAGGACCTGTGGAAGAACGCCTCGAAGGCGCCGCGTGACGCCACCGACGCCAACACCTACAACCACCTGAACGACTCGGACGCGGTCAAGGCGGCGGACGGCACGACGACGAGCTACTCGCTCGACGCGGCGACGATCATGGCGCCCGGCTGGGCGCACTGGTCCATCGGCGACCTGGCCAAGAAGGACGGCAAGGACGTCCGCAACTGGAACGACCAGACGTTCGGTGTGTTCCCGCTGCCGGGTGTCAACGGCGGTGCCGCACCGGTGTTCGCCGGCGGCTCCAACATCGGCATCTCGGCCAAGACGCAGCACCCCGAGCTGGCGAAGTCGCTGATGAAGATCATCTTCTCGCCGGAGTACCAGCAGATGCTGGGCAAGAACGGCCTGGGCCCGGCGAACACCGACTACGTCAGCTCGCTCGGCACCGACCAGTTCGCCAAGGCGCTGACCGAGTCGGCGCTGAACGCCAAGCTCACCCCGGCCGCACCGGGCTGGGCCGCGCTGGAGAACAGCAAGAAGCTCGAGGAGTTCTTCCAGAAGATCTCCCAGGGCGCGGACATCGCGTCGACCGCCAAGGCGTTCGACGACGCCGCCACGCCGATCCTCAACGGCAAGGGCTGACGTCCTGCTCCCCGCGGTGCCGGCACGTCGTCCGGCCGGCACCGCGGGGAGCCGTCCCTCCCGTCCGACCGCAGGAGCCCCGATGTCACGCCCCGACGCCTCGGCGTCCCCCGCGCCGGCAGGTCCGGTCCCGGTGCCGGAGCAACCGGTCGCCCGGCCCCCGCACGGCACCGTGCCGCGGCCGACCCGATCCGCGCGCACCCGGCGGACCGCCGTCGTGACCGTCGACCCGGACGCGCAGCGTCCCGCACCTCGCCGCCGCCGCGGCCCCCGCGTCCCCTACGCGCTGCTGGTCCCCTCGATCGGGATCCTTGTGCTCGCCCTCGGCTACCCGCTCGGCTGGCAGGTGGTCACGTCGCTGCAGAAGTTCGGCCTGGCCCAGCAGTTCGGCAAGCCGCCGCAGTTCGTCGGCCTGCGCAACTACCTCGACCTGGCCGCCGACTCCTATCTGTGGACCGTGGTCGCGCGGTCGATCGCGTTCTGCCTGGTCAACGCGGGCGTGACGGTGCTGGTCGGCGTGCTGGTGGCGCTGCTGATGAAGGCCGTCGGGACCGTGCCGCGGCTCGCGGTGCAGATCGCGATGCTGCTCGCGTGGGCGATGCCGGTGGTCGCGTCGATGACCGTGTGGCGGTGGCTGTTCGACTACCGCCGCGGCGTCGTGAACTACGTGCTGACCGCGATGGGCTTCCACTTCACCGGGCACAGCTGGCTGGCCAACCCGCTGTCCTTCTTCCTCGTCGCGACCGTGATCATCGTCTGGATGTCCGTGCCGTTCGTCGCGTTCTCGGTCTACGCGGGCCTGAGCCAGGTGCCGGACGAGGTGATGGAGGCCGCCGCGATCGACGGTGCCGACGGCGCGCGGCGGTTCCGCTGGATCGTGCTGCCGATGATCCGGCCGGTGCTGTCGATCGTGCTGCTGCTGCAGATCATCTGGGACCTGCGGGTGTTCGCCCAGATCCGGCTGCTGCAGGACGCCGGCGGCACCCCGAGCGAGACCAACCTGCTCGGCACGTACATCTACCAGCTGGGTGTGGGCTCCGGTGACTTCGGGGCGGCCTCGGCGGTGTCGATCTTCGTCCTGCTGCTCACCGTCGCCCTCAGCTGGGCGTACGTGCGCACGTTGCTGCGAGAGGAGGACGAGCGGTGACCACCCGTCGTCGTCGCATCCGCCCCGGCCGGCTGCTGCTCGGCCTCGTCGCCCTGCTGGTCGCGGCGCTCTGGGCGTTCCCCGTCTACTGGATGACCATCTCCTCGCTGATGTCGAACATCCGGCTGCAGTCCGGAGCCCCGACGTTCTGGCCGGTGAACGCGTCGATGGACAACTACGCCGCGGTGTGGGACTCCGGCTCGTTCCTGCCGGCGCTGCGCATGTCGCTGCTGGTGACCGGCCTGACGATCGTCTGCACGCTGGTGTTCGCGTTCCTCGCGGCGCTCGCCGTCAGCCGGTACCGCTTCCGCGGTCGACGCAGCTTCGTCCTCGCCGTGCTGCTGATCCAGATGCTGCCTGCCGAGGGCCTGTTCATCGCCCAGTACCGGCTGATCGGCTCGCTGCACCTGCTCAACACGGTGCTGGGCATCTCGATCATCTACGTCGCGGCCGTGGTGCCGTTCACCATCTGGATGCTGCGCGGGTTCGTCGCCGGCGTGCCCGTGGAGCTGGAGGAGGCCGCGATGGTCGACGGCCTGTCCCGCACCAAGGCGTTCCTGCGGATCACGTTCCCGCTGCTCGCCCCGGGCCTGGTCGCGTCCGGCGTGTACGCCTTCCTGCAGGCGTGGAACGAGTTCACCGTGGCCCTCGTGGTGCTCCAGTCCGACACGGCCAAGACGCTGCCGATCTGGCTGCGCAGCTTCGTGCAGGCCAGCGCCAGCCGGGACACCGACTGGGGGCAGGTGATGGCGGCGTCGTCGCTGATCGCCGTGCCGGTGATCATCTTCTTCCTCTTCGTGCAGGGCCGGATGACGTCCGGTCTGGTGTCCGGGGCGGTGAAGGGCTGATGTCCGCGATGGCACCGCCGGCCGTTCGCAGGGGGCCGACGGTCGGTGTCGACGTGGGCGGCACCAAGGTGCAGGGCGTCCTGGTGGACGACGCCGGCACGGTGCTGGCCGAGCGGCACGCCCGCACGGTGCCGGGGCCGTCGGGGGTGGTCGCCGGGATCGTCGCGCTGGTGCGCGGCCTGCTGGCGGACCGTGACCTGACGGTCGCGGACGTGGCGGGCATCGGCATCGGGCTGCCCGGCGTCGTGGACCCGCAGGGCGGCACGGTGGCGCACGCCGTCAACCTCGGCCTCGAGGCGCCGCTGCCGCTGGGCACGCTGGTCGCGACGGCGCTCGGCGGCGACGTCCCGGTCCGCGTGGAGAACGACCTGAACGCCGCCGTGGTCGGTGCCGCGCACGCGCTGGGCCGCACGTCGGCCGGCTCGGACGTCCAGGACGTCGCCTACGTCGCCCTGGGCACGGGGGTGGCCGCCGGCCTGCTGCTGGACGGCACGCTGCGCCGTGGCTCCCACCGGGTGGCCGGTGAGATCGGGCACCTGACGCTGGTGCCGGGCGGCCGGCCGTGCAAGTGCGGTCAGCTCGGCTGCCTGGAGCAGTACGCGTCCGGCAGCGCGATCGAGGCGGCGTGGCCGTCGCGGCACGGTCGACCGGCTCCCGCCGAGCTGTTCGAGGCCGCCGCGGCGGGGGACCCAGCCGCCGTCGAGGTGCGGGACGAGGTCGCGGCGGGGGTGGCGGCGGCGGTGCGGGTGCTGGTGCTGACCTGCGACGTCGACGTCGTGGTGCTGGGCGGCGGGGTCAGCCGGGTGGGCGCGCCGCTGCTGGAGGCGGTCACCCGGACGCTGGACCGACAGGCGGCGGCGTCGCCGTTCCTCGCCTCGGTCGGCCTCGCCCAACGGGTGCGCCTGGCGCCGGCGGACGTCCCGGCCGGGGCGCTCGGCGCGGCGCTGGTGGCGCGGGCGCACGACGGCGCAGCCGCGGCACCGGCCGCTGACGGGCGGAGGGCGCTCTGATGGAGGTGGTGATCGGCGCGCCGAGCGCGCTGGCACGGCTGGCGGCGGATGCGGTGCAGCGCCTGCTCGACGGCACGCCTCGTCCCGTGCTCGGCCTCGCGACCGGCTCGAGCCCGCTCGCCGTGTACGACGAGCTGGCCCGGCGGCACGCCGAGGAGGGCCTGTCGTTCGCGCACGCCCGCGGCTTCCTGCTCGACGAGTACGTCGGGCTGCCGGCGGGGCACCCGGAGGGCTACCGGGCGGTGATCGAGCGGGAGCTCGTGTCCCGGGTGGACCTCGACCCGGCCGCGGTGCGCGGTCCGGACGGCTCCGCGGACGACGTGCCGGCCGCCTGTGCGGCGTACGAGCGGGCGATCGTGGAGGCCGGCGGCGTGGACCTGCAGCTGCTCGGCATCGGCACCGACGGCCACGTCGGCTTCAACGAGCCCGGCTCGTCGCTCGCCTCGCGCACCCGGATCAAGACGCTGACCCGGCAGACCCGTCTCGACAACGCGCGCTTCTTCGGCGGCGACGTCGACGCCGTGCCGACGCACTGCCTGACCCAGGGGTTGGCCACGATCATGTCCGCCCGGCACCTGGTGCTGCTGGCCACCGGCAGGGGCAAGGCGGAGGCCGTGCACCAGCTGGTCGAGGGCGCCGTCAGCGCCCTGTGGCCGGGAACCGTCCTGCAGCTGCACCACCGGGTGACCGTGCTGGTCGACGACGCGGCGGCCAGCCGCCTGCAGCTCGCTGACTACTACCGCCAGACCTATGCCGGCAAGCCTGCGTGGCAGGGGATCTGACACCGGCGTCCGACGCCTGGATGTCACGCTCGGGGACCGGCGCAGTCGGGCGCGCCGGCGCGCCCGCGGGAGGGCCGGTGCGGCCGGCCCGAGCCCGGGCGGTGTCGGACCCGGAACGTACGATGGGGCCCATGAGCGAGCCGCTGCCTCCCACCGGTCCCGACGACCCGTTCGGGCCCCGGCCGGTCGGTGAGCCGGCGGCCGGTACCTCGGTGCTGGAGCGCACCGAGCACGCCGAGGAGCTCGAGCCGGGGGACCACGAGCGGTTCGCGCACTACGTGCGCAAGGAGAAGATCCTCGAGTCGGCGGTGTCCGGCAGCCCGGTCATCGCGCTCTGCGGCAAGGTGTGGGTGCCCGGGCGCGACCCGAACAAGTTCCCGGTCTGCCCGGTCTGCAAGGAGATCTACGACGGGCTGCGTGCGCCACAGGACGGTCCCGGCGGCGGGTCCTCCGGCGGGGAGGCCGGGGGGTCCGGCGGCTCCGGGCGCCGGTGGGGCTTCGGTCGGGGCTCCGGCAAGTGACGGCGGGGACGGAGCCGTCCCCGCACAGCCCGCACGTCTCGCCGTCGGCGGCGTCCAACCTGCCGCCGGCGTTCCCCGGCCGCGCGCCGTGGGGCACGGCGGGACGGTTGCGTGCGTGGCAGGCGGAGGCGCTCGAGGCGTACCGGGAGCGGTCGCCCCGGGACTTCCTCGCCGTGGCGACGCCCGGGGCCGGCAAGACGACGTTCGCGCTGCGGGTGGCCACCGAGCTGCTCCATGCCCGGGTGGTGCGGCGCGTCACCGTCGTGACGCCGACGGAGCACCTCAAGCGGCAGTGGGCCGACGCCGCGGCACGGGTCGGCATCGCGATCGACCCGACGTTCTCCAACGCGCAGGGACGGCACGGCGCCTCGTTCGACGGGGTGGCCGTCACCTATGCCCAGGTGGCGAGCCGCCCGGCCCTGCACGCCGCTCGTACCCACGCTGCGCCGACGCTGGTGATCCTCGACGAGGTGCACCACGGCGGGGACGCCCTGTCCTGGGGCGACGCGGTCCGGGAGGCGTTCGAGCCGGCGGCCCGGCGGCTGGCGCTGACCGGCACGCCCTTCCGCTCGGACACGGCGGCCATCCCGTTCGTCAGCTACCAGCGTGACCCCGACGGCATCCGGCGCAGCCGTGCCGACTACACCTACGGCTACGCCGAGGCGTTGCGCGACCACGTGGTGCGGCCGGTCCTCTTCCTGTCGTACAGCGGGTCGATGCGGTGGCGGACGCGGACTGGCGACGAGGTCAGCGCCCGGCTCGGCGAGCCGCTGACCAAGGACATCACCGCACAGGCGTGGCGCACTGCCCTCGACCCGAACGGCGAGTGGATCGGGAGCGTGCTGGCCGCGGCGGACACGCGGCTGACGGAGGTCCGGCGGACGGTGCCGGACGCGGGGGCGATGGTGATCGCCACCGACCAGGACGACGCCCGCGCGTACGCCGGCCACCTGGCGCGGCTGACCGGTGAGTCGCCGACCGTCGTGCTGTCCGACGACGCCGGCTCGGGCGACCGGATCGACGAGTTCTCCGCCGGCACGTCCCGGTGGCTGGTCGCCGTGCGGATGGTGTCGGAGGGCGTCGACGTGCCGCGGCTCGCCGTCGGCGTCTACGCGACCAGCACCGCGACGCCGCTCTTCTTCGCCCAGGCCGTCGGCCGGTTCGTGCGGGCCCGTCGGCGCGGGGAGACCGCCTCGGTGTTCCTCCCGAGCGTGCCGCAGCTGCTGGCGCTCGCCGCGCAGCTGGAGGTGGAGCGGGACCACGCCCTGGACCGGCCGACCTCGGCGGTGGACGACCCGGAGGCCGCACTCCTGCTCGCGGCCGAGACGGAGCGCAGCACGCCCGACGCCGTCGGTCCGGACGGTCTGGCGGGCACGTTCCAGGCGCTGGAGGCCCAGGCGTCGTTCGACCGCGTGCTGTTCGACGGCGGCGAGTTCGGCACCGGCGCCGAGGTCGGGTCCGACGAGGAGCTGGACTTCCTCGGTCTGCCCGGTCTGCTCGACCCCGACCAGGTGTCTGCGCTGCTGGCCCAGCGGCAGGCCGACCAGCTCAGCGCCCGTCGGGCCGCCGGCGCTGCGGCACCGCCGCTCGGCGACCACCGGCAGCGGTCGGAGCTGCGGCGGGAGCTGTCCCGGCTCGTGTCCGCGTGGGCCCGCCGCAGCGGGCAGACCCATGCGCAGGTGCACGCCGAGCTGCGCCGACGGTCGGGTGGTCCCGAGGTGGCGCTGGCGGACGTCGACCAGCTGACCGCGCGGGTGGAGCTGGTGCGGCGCTGGTTCGTCGGCCGCTGAGGGCACGGTCCGCTCGGCGCCCACCGAGGGTCGGATGCTCGGCGCCCGGCCACCTGGGGACTGCAGAATCCCAGGCCGTCCCTCGATCCGCCTGATGAGCGGGCCGCGTGGGGGCGCGACGCCGCCCCTTCCCTCATGAAGCATCTGAGCACCCGTTCGCACCGCATGAATGAGAGCACCCCATCCGTGGTGTGCCATTTCTCGTTAGTGCCGCCGAGCCGCCCACAGCCCGCCGCGGATCAGCGATATTCCCAGCCCGCCCGCATGACACGCGCACTGCCGGCCGTCATGTGCTTCGCCGGAAAGGGTCGGCCAGACCACGGTGCCGCGTTCGTACCGCCGCTTTGTCAGTGGTTGCCGATAGCGTTTCTGAGGTAGGCAAGGTCCGTCGTCAAGAATGCACGACAAGGACGTAGGGAGGGTGTGGCGATGGACTCGACGGTGCGAACCTCCAGCACGCCTCCCGTTGTCCGGGAGCTCGTGTCCGTCGTGGACCGACTGGTGGCGGCTGTCGAGACGTCCGGCGCGTCGGCGTCGAGGCTCGACGGACAGGCGGCTGCCGACGCCCTTCTGGCACTTCGGACCCAGCTCGACCGTCTTGCCGTCGCGTCCGCACGGCTCGCCACGACGGTGGAAGCGGACGGCGTCTGGGCGCTCGAGGGCGCTCGGTCCTTCCCGCACTGGCTCGCCGGCATGACCGGGATGCCGTTCCACCGCGCCAGGGAGCTGACGAGCACGGGGCGGGCACTGCGGGACCACCTACCAGCGACTGCGTGTGCTGCCCTCGCGGGAGCCATCGGCGCGGACCAGGCGCACCTCCTGGCCAAGCTGGCACCAACGTCCGACGCCCGCCGCCTCGCGCTCACCGCAGCTGCGGAGGAGTGCGGCGAGGAGTTCCTCGTGGCCCATGCGCGAGCCCTGCCGGCGGCCTCCTTCCGCCGGCTCGTGCAGCGTTGGGCCGCCGCGGCCGACCCGGAGGCCGACGAGCGGGGCTACCGGGACGCGTGCGAGCGTGAGCACGTGACGCTGTCCGCGACCACCGCGGGCATACACCTCACCGGATTCCTGACGACCGATCACGGCGCCGTGCTCAGCTCGGCGCTCACCTCCGTGATGACGCCACCAGCGCCAGACGACCATCGGTCAACGCCACAGCGCCACGCTCAGGCATTGGCCGATGTGGCACGGATCTGTCTGGACCATGGCCTCGTGGGTACCGGCGCCGCCGTCCGACCACACCTGTCCTGCGTAGTCGACTACGACACTCTGCGGCGTGCGGTCGGGGCTCCGGCCGGACTGCAGGGCGCGACCGGCACGGGGCGCGACGGCCTCGGGCGAGGCTTGTGTGATGGCGTCGGGCGGGGTCCACACGAAGGGGGATCGCTCCGGCTGTCGCCCGTGGCCGATGTCGAGCGCTTCGCTGTGGGTGAGCTGCTCGGATCGGGTCCCGTCCCGGCGTCGGTGCTCGCGAGGCTCGCGTGCGACTCGGAGATCAGCCGGATCGTCTTCGGTCCGGACTCGCAGGTCATCAACGCCGGCCGGGCCGAGCGGACGTTCGCCGGACCCCGACGCAAGGCGGTGATCGCCCGCGACGGCACATGCCGCTACCCCGGCTGCAGCGCGCCTCCTGCGCTGTGCGAGGTGCACCACGTGGACGGTTGGGCGGCCCGGCAAGGCGAGACCGACGTGAACCGCGGCGTGCTGCTGTGCTGGCACCACCACGACGTCGTGCATCGACGACAGGTGCAGATCGGACCGTCGCCGGGCGGTGGTTTCGAGTTCCGCACCCGTCACGGCACCCCGGTTGCCCGGTCTGCCTGATCGGCCCGCACCGTGGCACCGGCGCCGCGCGTGCGCCAGCTGCAGCTAGGCCTCGAGGCGCACGGTGACCGTCGGCACCGCCGCCTCGTCGGCCGAGAGCCGACGCGCACCGCGGGGCAGCTCGTCCCGGGAGGCCTCGTGGCGCGCCTGCGCCAGCCGTACGCCGGCCGGACCGGTCCAGCGCTCGTCGGCAGCACCGCCCATGATCAGCGGCACGTGCAACGGCCGGAGCGCAGGGTCCGGCGACCGCCACTGCTGGTCCTGCCAGGCGAGCACCCGCGCCGGCGGTCCGCTGACCAGCACCTCCTCGACCGCTCGACCGTCCGGGCCGAGCCGCCGCGCCGCCGCCTTGCGCCCACCGACGCTGGCCTTGGACCGCGACACCTTCGCGACGGCCTCCATGGAGCCGTCGGCCCGTTCGCGGCTGACCATCTTGTAGACCATCCCGCAGGTCGGCGCCCCGGAGCCGGTCACCACCGACGTGCCGACGCCGTAGGAGTCGACGGGTGCGACCGCCAGCGCCGCGATGGCGTACTCGTCCAGGTCGGACGTCACGACGATCTTCGTCCGGCGGGCGCCGGCCGCGTCCAGCTGGGCCCGTACCTCCTGCGCGAGCGCCGCGAGGTCACCGGAGTCGAGCCGGACCGCTCCGAGCTCCGTGCCGGCCGCCGCGAGCGCCCGCTCCACGCCGCGGTGCACGTCGTAGGTGTCCACCAGCAGCGTCGTCCCGCGTCCCTGCGACGCGACCTGCGCCGCGAACGCCGACTCCTCGTCGTCGTGCAGCAGCGTGAAGGCGTGGGCTGCCGTGCCGATCGTCGGCAGCCCGTACCGTCGCCCCGCCTCGAGGTTCGACGTGCCGGCGAAACCGGCGATGACGGCGGCACGTGCGGCCGCGACGGCCGCCTCCTCCTGCGCGCGCCGCGCGCCCATCTCCAGGCACGGCCGGTCCACGGCCGCGCTGGTCATCCGCGACGCGGCCGAGGCGATCGCAGAGTCGTAGTTGAGGATCGACAGGACCACGGTCTCCAGCAGCACCGCCTCGGCGAACGTGCCCTCGACGACCATCAGCGGCGACAGGGGAAAGAAGACCTCGCCCTCGGCGTACCCGACGACGTCGCCGGTGAACCGGTAGTCGCGCAGGTACTCCAGCGTCCGGTCGTCCACCACCCGCTCGGCGGCGAGCCACTCGAGCTGCTCCTCCTCGAACCGGAAGTCGCGCACCGCGTCCAGCACCCGACCCGTACCGGCCACCACGCCGTACCGGCGCCCCGGTGGCAGTCGCCGGGTGAACACCTCGAAGACGCAGCGGCGGTCGGCCGTGCCGTCGGCCAGCGCGGCCTGCAGCATGGTCAGCTCGTAGCGGTCGGTCAGCAGGGCCGTGCTGGCGGTCATCCGGCCAACCTAGTTCTCTACAGTGGGGCGATGCCCACCGAGACCGTGCCTGAGCAGGACGTACGGTCCGAGGAGCAGACCGTGGTCGCCCGGCCCTGGGTCACCATCGTGTGGAACGACCCGGTCAACCTGATGAGCTACGTCGCCTACGTCTTCCGGTCGTACTTCGGCTACTCCGAGCAGAAGGCGGAGCGGCTGATGCTGCAGGTGCACCAGGAGGGCCGCGCGGTCGTCTCGACCGGCAGCCGCGAGGCGATGGAGGTCGACGTGCAGGCGATGCACGGGTTTGGCCTGTGGGCCACGCTGCAACGCGAGGACGCCTGATGCGCGGCTTCCGCTACGAGTCCGGCGGCTACCGGGCCGAGCTCGACGCCGGTGAGCGGGAGGTGGTGGCGTCCGTCGTCGCCAACGTCGTCGAGCTGCTCGGCGGCGAGCTGCCGGACCTGGCCGACGGGTCACCGGACAGGGCTGCGGAGGCGACCGGGCGCTCGGTCCCGTCCGTCGCACCCGTCTGGCGGCTGCGCACGGAGCCTGTGCCGCCCCCCGACGACCCCGCCGTGCACCGTCTGCTGCCCGACGCGTCGCAGGACGACCCGGCCGTCGCGGCCGAGTTCCGCCGGCTGACCGAGGACGACCTGCGGACGGCCAAGCTGGCACGGCTGCGCTGGCTGTGGACCGCGCTGCAGGACGACGGACCGGTGGTCCCCGCGCCGCAGGCGCCGGCCGTCGCGGCGACGCTGACCGACCTGCGCCTGGTGCTGGCCGAGCGGCTCGGCATCCGCACGGACGAGGACGCCGACCGCCTGCTGCGCGCGGCGGGTCGCCGACGTCGCCACGGCGCCGACGACGTCCGCGCCTACCTCGTCACCGTGTACGACGCGCTGACCTGGCTGCAGGAGTCCCTGGTCCAGGCGATGCTGGCGCGCGGGGACCTGGGTCCGCCGGGCCGGGTCGGGCCGGGCGACTAGGCTCGCAGCGTGGACGACGCGCCGATCGGGATCTTCGACTCCGGCGTCGGGGGACTGACGGTGTCGCGCGCGATCCTCGACCAGCTGCCCCACGAGTCGACGCTCTACATCGGCGACACGCTCAACACGCCGTACGGGCCCAAGCCGCTCGCCGTGGTCCGTGCCTTCGCCCTCGCGGCGCTCGACGACCTGGTCGACGCGGGCGTGAAGATGCTGGTCATCGCGTGCAACACCGCCTCGGCGGCGATGCTGCGCGACGCGCGGGAGCGGTACACGCTGCGGCGGGGCATCCCGGTGGTCGAGGTGATCTTGCCGGCCGCGCGTCGGGCGGTGGCGGCGACCCGGAACGGGCACATCGGCGTGATCGGCACGCGGGCGACCATCGAGTCGCGCGCGTACGACGACGCGCTGGCGGTGGCGCCGGGCGTCCGCCTGACGACGGCCGCGTGCCCCGAGTTCGTCCCGCTGGTCGAGGCCGGCGTCACGTCCGGACCGCGGGTGCTCGAGGTGGCCCACGAGTACCTCGACCCGATCCGTGAGGCCGGGGTGGACACGCTGGTGCTGGGGTGCACGCACTACCCCCTGCTCACCGGCGCGATCAGCTACGTGATGGGCGAGGACGTCACGCTGGTCTCGAGCGCCGAGGAGACCGCCAAGGACGTGTACCGGACGCTCGTCGCGCACGACCTGCTGCGCTCGACGGACGGGCCGCCGCCCGAGCACCGCTTCGTCGCGACCGGTGACCCCGAGCAGTTCGCGCGGCTCGCTCGGCGCTTCCTGGGACCCGAGGTGACCGCCGTCGAGTCGCCGCTGGCCCTGCGATGAGGCTCGTCGTCGTCGGCTGCGCCGGCTCGTACCCCGGCCCCGACGCGGCCTGCGCGGCGTACCTGGTGCAGGCGGAGGACACCGACGGCCGGACCTGGACGGTGCTGCTCGACCTCGGCAACGGCGCTCTCGGCCCGCTGCAGCGGTACGCCGACCCGACGACGCTGGACGCGATCGGCATCTCCCACCTGCACGCGGACCACGTCGCCGACATGGTGGTGCTCAACGTGCTGCGCCGCTACCGACCGGGCGGCGCGCCCCTGCCGCCGGTGCCGGTGCACGGCCCGGAGGGCACGGCGGAGCGGCTGGCCCAGCTGGCGGGCAAGGACCCGGCGGCCGACTGCAGCGACCAGTTCGACGTGAAGGTGTGGGACCCGGCGGCGCCCGTGACCGTCGGTCCGCTCACGCTCTCGCCGGTGGCGATGAACCACTCGCTGCCGACCTTCGGGGTGCGCGTCACCGGACCCGCGGAGGGCGACGCGTCCCGTTCCGTCGCGCTCGCGTACACGGGCGACACGGACTCCGGTCCCGGCCTGGACGCGCTGGCGGCCGGGGTCGACCTGCTGCTCGCCGAGGCGAGCTACCTCGAGGGCCGCGACGACAGGTTCCGCGGCGTGCACCTGACGGGCCGACGGGCCGGCGAGGCGGCAGCCCGCGGTGGCGCCGGCAGGCTGGTGCTGACGCACGTGCCCGCGTGGAACGACGCCGAGGTGTCCCTCGCCGAGGCCCGGGCGGTGTTCGACGGTCCCGTGCACCTGGCCGCACCGGGTGCGGTGCACGCGCTCTGAGCGCCGCCCGGCTAGGCTCGCGGGCCGTGTCCCGGTCAGCCCGGGAGCGTGTCGGGGTGCCCGGATAGGCTCGCGCCCATGACCGTCCCCCCTTCGACGCCGTCCACCGGCGTGCCCGCCCGCGCCGACGGGCGCGCTCTCGACGAGCTGCGTCCCGTCGCCCTGACCCGCCGCTTCCTGCAGACCGGCGAGGGCAGCGTCCTCGTCGAGTTCGGGCAGACGACGGTGCTGTGCGTCGCCTCGTTCACCGAGGGCGTGCCGCGCTGGCGCAAGGGTTCGGGCCAGGGCTGGGTCACCGCGGAGTACGCGATGCTGCCGCGCGCGACGAGCACGCGGTCGGACCGCGAGTCGGTCAAGGGTCGCGTCGGCGGCCGCACGCACGAGATCTCGCGGCTCGTCGGTCGCTCCCTGCGGGCCATCATCGACGTCGCCGCCCTCGGCGAGAACACGATCGTGCTGGACTGCGACGTGCTGCAGGCGGACGGCGGCACCCGCACCGCGGCGATCACCGGCGCGTACGTCGCGCTGGCGGACGCGGTGGCGTGGGCCCGTGACCAGGGACTGGTCCCCGCCGGTCGCACCGTGCTCACCGACTCGGTCAGCGCCGTCAGCGTCGGCATCGTCGACGGTGCGCCCATGCTCGACCTGCCGTACGTCGAGGACGTCCGCGCCGAGACGGACATGAACGTCGTGGTGACCGGCAGCGGGAAGTTCGTCGAGGTGCAGGGCACTGCCGAGCACGCGACGTTCGACCGCGCGGAGCTCGACACGCTGCTGGACCTGGCGCTGGTGGGCACCGGCCGGCTGACGGCGCTGCAGCAGCAGGCGCTCGCCGCCGCGCCCGGCGCGCGGGTCACGGCCGGCGTCGAGGTGGCCTCGTGACGGCTGCGTCCGGCGCGACCGCACCTCTCCGGCTCGTCCTCGCCACCCACAACGCCCACAAGGTCCGCGAGCTGCGCGAGATCCTCGTGCCGGCGCTGCCGGGGCTGGACGCGGCGAGCATCGTGGGCGCGGGCGACGTGGGCGCCACGGAGCCGGTGGAGGACGGGCTGACGTTCGCCGAGAACGCCCTGATCAAGGCGCGCGCGATCGCGGCGTTCACCGGGCTGCCCGCCGTGGCCGACGACTCCGGCCTCGCGGTGGACGTGCTCGGCGGTGCGCCCGGCATCTTCTCGGCGCGGTGGAGCGGCCGGCACGGTGACGATGCGGCCAACCTCGAGCTCCTGCTCGCGCAGCTGGCGGACATCGCCCCGGCGCACCGCACCGCCCGGTTCATGTGCGCCGCGGCGCTGGTCACACCGGACGGGCGCGAGGAGGTGCGGACCGGGGCGCTGGACGGCGTGCTCGCCACCGAGCCGCGGGGCGCGCACGGCTTCGGCTACGACCCCGTGCTGGTGCCGCTCGGCGAGACGCGGACGTGCGCGGAGCTGACGCCGGCGGAGAAGAACGCCATCAGCCACCGCGGCAAGGCGTTCCGCGCGCTCGCCCCGCTCGTGGTCCACGCCCTGGGCGGCTGAGCGTGACGGACGCCGCCCGGGTGCAGCTGGTGGCGGACGAGGTGACGTTCGGCTATCCCGCACACCCGGTGCTCGACCGGGTGTCGCTCGTGGTGTCCGCGGGCGACCGGCTCGGCCTGGTGGGGGAGAACGGCACCGGCAAGACGACCCTGCTGCGGTTGCTGGCCGGTGAGCTCCCTCCGCTGGGCGGCTCGGTGCGCCGTTCGGGAACCCTCGCGGTGGTGGAGCAGGAGCTGCGGGCCCCGACCGATACGACCGTCGGCGACGTCGTCCGGACGTCGCTGCAGGCTGCTCGCGGCGCTGCGGCGGCGCTCGAGCGAGCCATCGCGGCGTTCGACCACACCAGCGGTGACCTCGCCACGCTGACCGAGGCGGTCGAGGCGATGGAACACCTGGCGGCCTGGGACGCCGACCGCCGGGTGGACGAGGCGCTGAGCCGGTTCGGTGCACCGCGCGACCCCCGGCGTCCGCTGGCGGAGCTGTCGGTGGGGGAGCGGTACCGCGTGCGGCTGGCCGCGCGGCTCGCGGAGCGGTCCGACCTGCTGCTGCTGGACGAGCCGACCAACCACCTCGACGCCGCCGGTGTGGAGTACCTGACGGCTCAGCTGCGGCAGTGGCGCGGTGCGCTCGTCGTCGTGACCCACGACCGGCGGCTGCTGGACGACGTGATGACCGGGATCCTCGACCTCGACCCGTCCATGGACGGCCGGCCCGCGCTGTACGGGGCCGCGCGGTACGCCGACTACCGGTACGCCCGCGACCAGATGCTGCGCCGGTGGCGCGCGCGGTACCGCGCCGAGCGCAAGCGCGCCGCGGCGCTGGCCGACAGGCTCGACCAGTCGTACGAGCAGCTGTCGGACGAGTGGCGCCCGCCCAAGGGCAGCCAGGCGCACCGTCGTGCCACCCGCGCGCGCAGCAAGGTGACCACCGTCGACCGGTTGATGCAGCGCCTCGCCGAGCAGTCCGTCGAGGTCCCCGTACCGCCGCCGGCGCTCGCGTTCCCCGACCTGCCGTCCACGCCCGCCGGCTACGGCGGCGGCCCCCTGCTCGACGTACGTGCCCCGCTCGTGGAGGGCCGGCTGGACCTGCCCGGCCGGCGCATCGAGGTGGCCCCGTGCAGCCGCTTGCTGGTCACCGGGCCCAACGGGTCCGGCAAGTCGACGCTGCTCGCCGTGCTGGCCGGCACCATCGGGACGGACCGCGGCGTCCGCGTGCTCGCACCGGGCACACGGCTCGGGGTGCTGGCGCAGGAGTCGGACGACGTGACGGCCGACCCAGTCGGGACGGCCCGAGCGGCTGTCCGGCCGGGTCGGCCGGACGGCAGCGCCCCGACGGCGTTCGAGGCCTACGCCGAGCACGCGCTCGGCCTGCTCGCCTCAGGCAGCCTCGACCCCGCGCAGCTGGTGCCGGTCGCCGCGCTCGGCCTGCTGACCGAGCAGGACCTGGACCGGCCCCTGGCGGAGCTGTCCGTCGGTCAGCGCCGCCGGTTCGAGCTGGCGAAGGCCCTGCTGGCGGCGCCGCACGTGCTGGTGCTCGACGAGCCGACCAACCACCTGTCCGTCGGGCTGGTCGACGAGCTGACCGCGGCCCTGCGCGCCACGTCGGCCGCCGTGGTCGTCGCGACCCACGACCGGCAGATGCTCGCCGACCTCGCCGACTGGCCCCGTCTGGACCTGTCCTGACGGAGCCGCCCGGTCAGGGCATGCGCCCCACGTGCGCCATCGCCTGGCGCAGCAGCAGCCCCTGGCCGCCGTTCATCTCCAGCTGCACGTCCTGCTCGCAGGCCTGCTCGGGCGTGATCCAGGCGAGGTCCAGGGCGTCCTGCTGCGGACGGCAGTCGCCCGCGACGGGGACCACGTAGGCCAGGGACACCGCGTGCTGGCGCGGGTCGTGGTACGGCGTCACACCGGGCGTCGGCAGGTACTCGGCCACGGTGAACGGCTGCGGGCTCGCCGGGATCTGCGGCAGGGCCATCGGGCCGAGGTCCTTCTCGATGTGCCGGACGAGGGCGTCCCGCACCCGCTCGTGGAACATCACGCGTCCCGAGACGAGCGCCCGGGACATCACACCCTCCGGTGTGACGCGCAGCAGCAGGCCCACGGCCACCACGTCGCCGGAGTCGTCCACCCGCACCGGCACGGCGTCCACGTACAGGATCGGCAGCCACTGCCGGGCGGACGCGATCTGGTCGGCACGCAGCCAGCCGGCGGGGCGCTCGGACTCGGGCGGGAACTCGGCGGTGTCGGTCACCGCCCTGTTCTACCCCGTACGGGTGCGCTCACGTGGCCGCACGCTCCGGCGGGCGGTACTCCGGCTGCGCTGCGGCCGCACCCCGGGTGCGGAATACCTGCGGGGCGCCGCACGCTGAAGGGGCAGGACCGACGACGAGAGGATCACCACTCATGGCCACCACCACCCTCACCGGTGCCACCATCGGCGACACCGTTCGCGACAACGGCATCGTGCTGGTCGACTTCTGGGCGTCCTGGTGCGGCCCGTGCCGCATGTTCGCCCCGATCTTCGACGCCGCCTCGCAGGAGCACCCGGACATCGTGTTCGGCAAGGTCGACACCGAGGCCGAGCAGGACCTGGCCGCCGAGCTGCAGATCACCTCGATCCCGACGCTGATGGCCTTCCGCGACGGCATCCTCGTGTTCAACCAGGCTGGTGCGCTCCCCGCGCCGACCCTGGAGCAGGTCATCACCGCGGTGAAGGACCTGGACATGGACGAGGTGCGCGAGAAGATCAGCCAGCGCGAGACCGCGAACGCCTGACGGCTCGCCGACCGCGCCGGGCCACGGCTGCCGCCGTCGCCCGCGCCGCCGGTCGGCGCCCTGGACGAACCGAAGGCCCGCTCACCTCGACGGTGAGCGGGCCTTCGTCAGGTCGGGCGCGTCGTCGGCCTGCCGAGACCGACGAGCGGACGTGCGGGAGGCGGGACTTGAACCCGCACGCCCGTGAGGGCACCAGGACCTAAACCTGGCGTGGCTGCCGTTTCACCACTCCCGCGCGAGCGGCACCGCCGCGCGCCGCCGATCCTCGCACAGGGCGGCACGGGCGACGCGACCGGCGCGGGAGCCCCATCGGGGTGACCGGCGGAGCCAGCGCCGGTCAGGCGAGCTGCAGGTCCCGCCGCAGCTTGGCGACGTGGCCGGTCGCCTTGACGTTGTACTGCGCCAGCTCGACGACGCCGTCGGGGTCGACCACCACGGTCGAGCGGATGACGCCGACCACCGTCTTGCCGTACAGCGTCTTCTCGCCCCAGGCGCCCCACGCCTCGAGCACCTGGTGCTGCGGGTCGGACGCCAGCGGGTAGGTCAGGTGCTCCGCCTCGGCGAACTGCGCCAGCCGCTCGGGGGTGTCGGGCGAGACGCCGACCACCCGGTAGCCGGCGCCCTGGAGCGAGCCGAGCGAGTCGCGGAAGTCGCACGCCTGGGTCGTGCAGCCCGGCGTCATGGCCGCCGGGTAGAAGTACACGATCACGTGCGAACCGCGCAGGTCGGAGAGCGACACGGTGCCACCGTCGGCGGTGGGCAGCGTGAAGTCGGGAGCCGGGTCGCCGGCGGACAGTCGAGGCACGGGGTCCTCCCGGGGTCGTTTCTGCCCACCCTATGTCGGCGGGTACCGTGCCCGTCGTGACCGCCCGGGACGAGACGAGCTCCGCCGACCTGCCGATCCGGATGCTCAACGACCGGGTGCTGGTCGCCCTGGACCAGGACAGCTCGGAGCGCCGCTCGGCGGCCGGCATCGTCATCCCTGCCACGGCGACGGTGGCGAAGCGGCTGGCATGGGCACGCGTGGTCGCGGTCGGCCAGCACGTGCGGCAGGTGGCCGTCGGCGACCGGGTGCTGTTCGACCCGGAGGACCGTGCCGAGGTGGAGCTCGCCGGTGCCACCTACGTGCTGCTGCGGGAGAAGGACGTGCACGCCGTCGCGGAGCCCCGCGGCGAGGGTCAGGGGACGGGTCTCTACCTCTAGCTGTACTGCCCAGCCAGGTTGGTCAATCGGGTGATGGGCGGGACCTTGCCGATGGCTGAGTGGGGCCGGTGGTGGTTGTACTGGTGGAGCCATCCTGGCAGGGCGGCCCGGCGGGCGGTCTCGGAGGGGTAGTGCCGGGCGAAGGCCCAGTCGGCGGCCATGGTGCGGTGGAAGCGTTCGATCTTGCCGTTGGTCTGCGGCCGGTAGGGGCGGGTCTTCTTGGCGGTGATGCCGAGGTCGGTGCAGGCGTCGCGCCAGGCGTGGGACTTGTAGGCCGATCCGTTGTCTGACAGGACCCGTTGGACGATGACACCGCGGGCGGCGAACCAGGACACCGCCCGACGCAGGACCCCGATCGCGGTGGCGGCGGTCTCGTCGTCGTGGATCTCGGCGTAGGCGACCCGGGAGTGGTCGTCGATCACGGTATGCACGAACGCCGTGCCCATCTTCGGGCTGTAGTGGGCGTTCTTCGTCTTGCCGGGCGTCGCGGCCCGGTGCCGATCGCCTTGGGCTCGTCCGACGAACCGCCACCCGCCGCCGTCGGGGATGTTGCCCAGCTTCTTGACGTCGACGTGGATCATCGCGCCGGGGTGGTCGTGCTCGTAGCGGCGGATCGGCTCACCGGTGCGCACGTCCACGTGCGAGAGCCGGTTCAGGCGACAGCGGGTCAAGACGGCGTGGACCGTGGAGGCCGGCATCCCCAACCGCGCACCGATCGCGATCGGTGATAGCCGCTTCTTCCAGCGCAGGTGCACCACCTGACGCACCAGGTACTGCGGGGTGCGGTTGGCGACGCGGTGCGGACGGCTCGAGCGGTCGCCCATCCCGGCCTCGCCCATCGCGGCGTACCGCTGCGCCCAGCGCTTGGCAGTCGGCCACGACACGTCGTAACGACGCGCAGCCAGGGCGATCGGCCAACCCTCCTCGACGATCAGGCGCGCCAGCCGCAGCCGGGCACGGGGCGTCAAGGCAGCGTTAGCGTGGGACACGAAGACCTCCAGGTCGTGGGAGCGGAACCTCAGCAGCTCCACTCCACGACCGGAGGTCTTCGTCCGTCCATGACCCGCTACCGCGTGTCGTCACACTCCAACAACCAACGTCCCTGGGCAGTACATCTAGCCGGTCGGGTCTGCGACCCACGTCCGGCCGGGACGGCCGGCCCCGGCAGCACGCGACGGTGCCCACCGGCGGGGCAGGGTCGCCTCGCGGGTTCGCACGGATGGCGGCTGGGCGAATCCGGATCCGTGGGTCACCATGGAGGACCCACGATCGGACGGAGCCCCATGGCGCAGGACGACGAGACCACGGCCGACCAGCCCCAGGCGAGGGCGGTGCCCCCCGTGCAGCCGACCGGCGAGGAGCAGTCCCGCGTCGCGCAGGAGCTGCTCGCCGAGCACGTGCCGCTCGCCCTGCTGGTCGACCTCGTCGCACCGGTCGTCTCGTCCGAGGAGATCCTCGAGACGGAGGGTCTGCCGGAGGAGACGTGGTGGGAGGCGGAGCCCGAGACGCCCGGTGCCTGACCCGGTCACCGTGTCCCGGCGCGACGGTGCCGCGCTGACCTCCGGTTTCGCATCCGCGGCCCACCCCTGCTAACGTTTCGCCCCGCGCGCCATTAGCTCAACTGGCAGAGCAGCTGACTCTTAATCAGCGGGTTCGGGGTTCGAGTCCCTGATGGCGCACAGACGAGGGCCCCTGACGGCGGAGACGCTGTCAGGGGCCCTCTGGCATGTCGGCGCCGGCGACGCCCGCACGCCCCTTCAGCGGGTCACCAGGTGGTGTCGCCGCGGATCACCGCGTCGCTGCCACCGTCCACGAACACCACCTGACCGCACAGGTGCGTGTTCTCCTCACTGGTGAGCCAGGCGAGGAGCCGGGCCACGACGATCGGCTGGGCGATGCCGTTCAGGGGCATCGGGACCAGCTTCAGCAGGTCGGACCGCGCCTGCTCGGTCGCCATCATGCCGCTGGTCATCGGCGTCTCGATCACGCCCGGCGCCACGGCGTTGAGCGGGATCGACGCGCCCGCCCACTCCGGGGTCGGCGCGCTACGGCGGACCCACTGGGCGAAGGCCTTCTTGGTGGAGCTGTAGATGAGGTTGCGCAGCTCCGGGTCCTGCGCCAGCACCTCGGCACGAGCCAGCGCGGCGGTCTCGTCGCCGGCCGTCATGTGCGTCACCAGCTCGTCGTCCAGCGGGTGCAAGCTGGCCATCGACGAGACGCCGACGGCGCGGGGCGCCCCGGAGCCGAGCAGCAGCGGACGCAGGCCCTCGAGCGTGGCCACCATGCCGAAGAAGTTCACCGAGACGGTCTTCGGGGCCGGGATCGCCAGCCCGGCGATGGCGAGGACCGCATCGACCGCGCCCCCGCTGAGCCTGGCGACCTCGTCGACCAGGGCGCTCCGTCCCTCAGCCGTCGTGAGGTCCACCGTCACGTCGGCGTCGTGCAGGTCGACGCCGATCACCTTGTTGTCGCGGGACTCGAGCAGCTCCTTCGTGGCCTTCCCGATGCCGGAGGCCGCTCCCGTGATCACGTACGTGCGAGCCATGGCTGTCTCCTTCGACCCAGGTGGCTCCGTTGCCACCGGACTCGATGCTAGGAGCGTCGAGGCTCGACGTCGCCGGCCGGTGACCGAGCTCTCGGGCCGCCGCGGGCCGGACGCCCGACGTCCCCGGACTACCATCCCGGCGTGCACCTGGCGGAGCGTTCGGCGCCCGACGAGCAACCCAACGAGATGGCCCGCCTGCGGGCTCGTCTGGCGGCCGACGGGGTGCCGGTGCTGGACCTGTCCGACTCGAACCCCACCCGTCACCGCCTGACCGACCCCGGCGTGCTCGAGGCGGTGTCCCGGGCCGTCCCCGCGGCGGCGTCGTACGAGCCGGATCCTCACGGCCCCCGCGCGGCTCGCCTCGCGCTCGCGGGCCGGTACGGCGGCGCGCCGGAGGACTACTACCTCACGGCGAGCACCTCGGAGGCGTACGCCTGGTTGCTCCAGCTGCTCTGCGACCCCGGCGACGCGGTGGCCGTCCCGGCCCCGGGCTATCCGCTGGTCGAACCGCTCGCGCGACTGGCCGGGGTGCGAACCGTGCCGTACGCCGTGCACCACCTGCACCCGTACGGCTGGTCGGTGGACACGGGGCAGGTCGCTGACCTCGCGGCCCGGCCGGACGTGCGGGCGGTGGTGGCGGTGAGCCCCGGGAACCCGACGGGCGCCTACCTGCGCGCCGAGGAGCGCGCCTTGATGGAAGCGGCGTGCCGTGCCGGCGGCGCCGCCCTGGTGCTGGACGAGGTGTTCGCACCCTTCCGGCTGGACGCCGCACCCGGCGACACGGTCGCGGCGCCGGCCTCCGCCTCGGAACGCCTCTGCACCACCTTCACGCTGGACGGCCTGTCCAAGCTCGTCTGCGCCCCTCAGCTCAAGCTGAGCTGGTTGCGCGTCGAGGGCCCTGCTGGCGAGCTGCCCGCCGTGCATCGCGCCCTCGAGACCGTGGCCGACACCTACCTGTCGGTCTCGTCCCCGGTCGCGCTGGCCCTGTCGGAGATCCTCGACCGGGCGGATGCGTCGGTCACGGCCACGCGGGCGCGGCTCGCCGCGAACCTCGCCCTGGCGCACGCGCTGCTCGACGAGGACGGTTTCCGGGTCCGCCGGTGCGGAGGCGGCTGGACCGTCCTGGTGGACGTGCCGCGGTACCTGCCCGACGAGCAGCTGGTGCTCGCCCTCCTGGCAGAGGCGCACCTGGCGGTCCACCCGGGGTACTTCTACGACCTGCCGACCCCAGGGACGCTGGCCCTGAGCCTGCTTCCGGAGCCCGCCACGTTCGAGGCGGGCTGCCGACGGCTGCGGGCGGCGGTGCAGGCGCTGGCCTGACGCGTCGTCGGCATTGAACCGGCGGCTGTGGCTCGTGGCGGGAGGCCGGAGATGGCGGTGCAGGCGTGTGCTGCGGGGCGTCGCGCTGCGCACGGGCGGGCTGCAGGACACCATGGCGCCATGACCGAGCGCGAGTTCGACGTCGTGGTGCTGGGTGGCGGGGCGGTAGGGGAGAACGCGGCCGACAGGGCGTCCCGCACCGGCCTGTCCGTGGCTCTCGTGGAGGAGGCCCTGGTCGGCGGGGAGTGCTCGTACTGGGCCTGCATGCCGTCCAAGGCCCTGCTGCGGCCGGGCGACGTGGTGCAGCAGGCCCGTGAGGCCCGGGGCGTCGGCGACCCGGGCCCGCTGGACGTCCACGAGGTGCTGGCCCGGCGCGACGAGGTCACCCATCACTGGGACGACACCGGCCAGGTCGAGTGGGCCGAGGGTGCGGGCCTGACCGTGCTGCGGGGCCACGCCCGGTTCACCGGCCCCCGGACGCTGCGCCTCGAGCAGGTCGACGGAGACGTCGACCTCCGAGCGCGCTGCGCCGTCGTGGTGGCAACCGGCTCCACCGCCGTCGTGCCGCCGGTGCCGGGGCTCGCGGACGTGCGTCCGTGGACCAGTCGGGAGGCCACGTCGGCCCACGAGGTGCCGGAGCGGCTGGCCGTCATCGGCGGTGGGGTGGTCGCCGTCGAGATGGCGACGGCCTACGCCGACCTGGGGTCCGCCGTCACCGTCCTGGTCCGCGGCGACCGGCTGCTCGAGCGGGCCGAGCCGTTCGCCGGCAAGGCCGTCGCCAGGGCGCTCACGCAGCGCGGCGTCCGCGTGGTGCTCGGTGCCGAGGTGGTGTCCGCCCGGCGCGAGCCCGGGGGCGTCCAGCTCGTGGTGCAGCACCACCAGCACGAGGGTGCCCGGACACGCGACGGCTCGGCTGCCACGCGTCCGGAGGACCTGGTGGTGGACGAGGTGCTCGCGGCGACGGGCCGCCGACCGAGCACGGGCGACCTGGGCCTGGAGACGATCGGGCTCGAGCCGGGCCGTGCCGTCACGGTGGACGACGCGCTGCAGGCCGTCGGCGTGGCGGGCGGCTGGCTGTTCGCCGTCGGCGACGTCACGGGCCGGACGGGCACCACCCACCAGGGCAAGTACGACGCGCGGGTGTGCGGGGACGTCATCGCCGCGCGGTTCGACCCTCGACAGGACGCGGACGTCTCGGCGGACCAGGGCGCGGGATCGGTGCCGCGGGGCCTGAGCCGGGCCGGCGAGCGGGAGGGGCGGCCGTGGAGCCGCTACCGGGCGTCCGCCGATCTGGCTGCCGTGCCGCAGGTCGTCTTCTCCCGACCCCAGGTCGCGTGGGTCGGCATGACGGAGGGCGAGGCGAGACGTGCCGGCCTCGACGTGGTGGTCCACGGGTACGACCTGCAGAACCTGGCCGGTGCGACGGTCACGTCGCCGGACTACTCCGGACGGGCGCAGATCGTGGTGGACACGTCACGCGACGTGATCGTCGGCGCGACCTTCGTCGGCCCCGACGTCGGCGAGATGCTGCATGCCGCCACGATCGCCGTCGTGGGCGAGGTGCCGCTCGATCGGCTGTGGCACGCGGTGCCGTCCTACCCGACGGTCAGCGAGGTGTGGCTGCGGCTGCTCGAGACGGCCGGCCTGTAGGTCTGCCGGCCGTCCCGAGCACCCACCCGGATCAGCCCAGGCTGCCGTCCGACGTCAGCACCAGGCCGATCGTCGCGTCGCCCTTGCGGATCGCCTGGCCGATCGCGCCGAAGTCGTACGACTTGAACTCGGAGACCTTCAGGCCGTAGGTCTGCTCGAGCCCGATCTGGCAGAACGGCCGCTGCGGGCACTCGGCCGGGCCGGCGAGCACCACGCCGCCGCACGCCGACGCGAGATCGCTCAGCGTGCTGACCTTGTGCTTGTCGGCGAAGGCCTGGGTGACGGCGAAGCCGTTCTGGTCCTGCGCCTTGGACGCCGTGCCGATCGTCAGACCCGCCTTGGCGGCCAGCGGCGTCAGAGCCGCCACCGTCTTGTCCACGTCGGAGGAGGCGACCGGCGCCGCGCTCGCGCCGTTGGCCTGGGAGTTCAGGTAGGTCGCCAGCGAGGCGGCGTACTCGGGGACGGCCGTGAGCTGGCCGGACTCGAGGGCCGGGAGGTAGGTCTCCCGGGAGCCGATGGTCCGGGTGCTCGCCTGGTAGCCGGCGGTCCGGAGCACCTCGGCGTAGATCTCCGCGAGGGTGGCGCTCTCCGAGAAGCCTGCGGCTCCGACCACCACGGCGGCGCCCCCGCCGGACTGGTCGGTCGCGGCGAGCCCCTGCTTCTGCACGAACTCCTTGGCCACGTCGGACGAGGTCCGCCGGTCGACGTCGACGGACTTGTTCAGCGACACGAGCGTCGGCGTGTCCAGCTTCGCGGAGACGGAGTTGAGCAGGCTCACCAGGCTCGGGTGGTCCGTCGCCGCCTTGGTGTTGACGGCGGGCAGCACGTTGTCGGCGTTCTGCAGGCCCTTGTCGTCCTTCAGCAGGACGAGCTTGTCGCCGGCGAC
Source organism: Cellulomonas sp. NTE-D12 (assembly GCF_027923705.1). NCBI lineage: Bacteria > Bacillati > Actinomycetota > Actinomycetes > Micrococcales > Cellulomonadaceae > Cellulomonas > Cellulomonas electrica. Next base: position 1,340,820 of record NZ_AP026442.1, read on the forward strand.
GGGTGCACAGGCGGCTGCCGTGCCGGAGGCCGCGGCGGCCGGAGCCTGCGTCGTGCCGCCGCCGGAGCCCGGGGCGCCGCAGGCGCTCAGGGCGAGCACGGCGACAGCCACGCTCGTGAGCAGGGTGGTGCGTCTGGCGGGCATTGATGTGCTCCTCGCAGATCGGGGTTCGGACGATCAGACATCGCGGACGGGGTCGTTCGACCCGGTCCGGACGACATGGGCAACTTGCGTGCTGGGCGGCGTATGCCCGGACTCGCTCTCGACCGGCGCCGAGCGGGCCAGCGCCCGGATGCCGGCGGGTGTCACCGCGCGCTGCAGCAGCGCCAGCAGCCCCTCGGCGACGAGGGACAGCGCGGCGACCAGCACGGCGCCGGCGACCACCTGCCCGTATCGCTGCACGCCGAAGCCGGTGACGACGATCGTGCCCAGGCTGCGGCCGCCGACGAGGGCCGCGAGCGGCACGGTGGCCACCACCTGGACCACCGCGGTGCGGAGCCCGGCTGCGAGCTGCGGGACGGCGAGCGGCACCTCGACGGTCCACAGCCGGCGTGCGCCCGACATCCCCATCCCGCGCGCGGCGTCCCGGACGTCGGCATCGACGCCGCCGAGCCCGGTGACTGCGCCGGACAGCAGCGGCGGGACGGCGAACACCGCGCACGCCAGGGCGGTCGCGGTGTTGCCGAACAGACCGGTGGCGCCGAACAGCGTCAGCATCGCCAGCGTCGGCAGGGCTCGGGACGTGTTCGACACGACCACCCCGACGGTCGCCCCGCGCCCGCGGTGGCCGAGGTAGAGGCCCGTCGGCACGGCGACGAGCGCTCCGAGCAGCACGGCCAGGCCGGTGACCACCAGGTGCTGCCGGGTCAGCGCCAGCACGCCGGACGGCCCGGTCCAGTTCAAGGGGTCGTTGAGCCACCGCAGCGCCTCGAGCAGGACGCTCATGCCGGCTGCACCCCCCGGACCGCCCACGGCGTCAGCAGCCGCCCGATGCCGGCGAGCAGCAGGTCGACCACGAGCGCCAGCAGCAGGCACAGCAGGGTGGCCGTCATGATCTCGGCGTGGTAGTTGCTGCGGAAGCCACGGAACATCAGCTGACCGAGGCCGCCGAAGCCGACCACCACCCCGACGGTGGTCAGCGCGACGGTGGTGACGGTCGCCAGCCGGACGCCCGCCACGATGCTGGGCAGCGCCTGCGGCAGCTCGACCTGCGTCAGCATCCGGAGCCGCCCGTACCCCATGCCGCGCGCCGCGTCGACGATCGCCGGGTCGACGCCGCGGAGGCCGACCAGCACGTTCCGCACGATCACCAGCAGCGCGTAGGACACCAGGCCGATCAGCACCGTGACGCGGCCGATCCCGGTCCACGGCGCCAGCACGGCGAACAGCGCGAGGGACGGGATCGTGTACAGCACCCCGGTGACGCCGAGGACCGGACCGGCGAGCCGAGGTCGCAGGTGGGCGAGCGCGCCGAGCGGGAGGGCGATCACCAGCGCGATGGCCACCGCCTGCAGGGTCAGCGTCACGTGCTGCCCGGTCGCTGCCAGGACGTCGCCGCCGTTGCGCTGCAGGTACGTCCAGGACAGCCACGGGTTCGGCGCGGCGTCCGACGCGAGGGCGGGCACGAGCGAGGGGACCAGCTCGGGGACGAGCAGGAGCATGCGCCGAACCTAGCCAGGGCCACCGACACGCGCAGCCGCTGCGGCTGTCGGACGCCTCCGCTACCGTCCGAGCCCATGACCAGCACACCGGCGATCCGGTTCGAGCACGTGCGCAAGGAGTACGGCGGCGAGGTCGCGGTCGACGACCTCACGCTCGAGGTGCGTGAGCACGAGCTGCTGGTGCTGGTCGGCCCGTCCGGCTGCGGCAAGTCGACCACGCTGCGGATGGCGAACCGTCTGGTGGAGCCCACGTCCGGCCGCATCGAGCTGGCGGGGGAGGACGTGACGCACGTGGACCCGGTGCAGCTGCGCCGGCGCATCGGGTACGTGATCCAGGGCGTCGGGCTGTTCCCGCACCGGACCGTCGCGCAGAACGTCGCGACCGTGCCCGCGCTGCTGGGCTGGGACCGTCGTCGCACGCAGGACCGGGCCGAGCAGCTGCTGGCCCTGGTGGGGCTGGACCCCGCCCGGTACGCGCGCCGCTACCCGCACGAGCTGTCCGGCGGGGAACGGCAGCGCGTCGGCGTCGCCCGCGCTCTCGCCGCCGACCCGCCCGTGCTGCTGATGGACGAACCGTTCGGTGCGGTCGACCCGGTGGGCCGGGCGCGCCTGCAGAGCGAGTTCCTGCGGCTGCACGCCGACCTCGGCACCACCGTGGTGATGGTCACGCACGACGTCGACGAGGCGGTGCGGATGGCGGACCGGATGGTGGTGCTCAGCACCGGTGCGCACGTGGAGCAGCTCGCCCCGCCGCTGGAGGTGGTGGCACGCCCCGCCACGGCGGCGGTCGCCGACCTGGTCGGCCGCGGACGCACGGCGAGCCTCCTGTCGCTCGGCACCCTGGAGCGGGCGGACCTCGACGAGCCGGCCTCCGCCGGGGCGACGGACGGCGCTGCCGGGCGAGGCGGTGACGAGCGGTCCGTCGGCGGCGCCGTGCCGGCCGGGGGCGGTACCGCCGCGGGTGTCGTCTCCCTCGGCGCGGGCCTCGACGAGGTGCTCGGTGCGCTGGTCGCGCTCCCGCCGGGCGCTGACGGGCAGGCGCCGTCCCTCGTCGTCGTCGACGGAGATGCCGTGGTCGGCCGGGCCGGCCCGGCCTCGGTCCAGCGCGCCCTGCACCGGCTCACCGCCCTCTCACCCGTCGGTACGCTGCCGGAGTGACCACCGTGCCCCCCAGCTCCGCCCCGGCTCGCCTCGCGATCGCCACGTGCGCCGAGCTCCCCGAGCTGGACCAGGACGATCGCCTGCTGCGCGACGCCCTCGAGGCGCGAGGCGTGGCGACGGCGGCCGTCGTCTGGGACGACCCGACGGTCGACTGGTCGGCGTACCCCACCGTGCTCATCCGGTCGACGTGGGACTACACCGACCGCGCGCGTCAGTTCGCCGACTGGACCCGCCGGGTGGAGCACTCGTCGGCGCTGCTGAACCCCGCCGAGGTGGTGGCGTGGAACATCGACAAGACCTACCTGCGCGACCTCGAGCAGCGTGGCCTGCCCATCGTCCCGACCATCTGGCTCGACCCCGAACGCAACATGGACGCCCGCGCCATCCACACCCGGTTCCCGGCGTTCGGTGACTTCGTCATCAAGCCGACCGTCAGCGCCGGCTCGCGCGACACCGGTCGCTACGAGGCCGGCGACACGCCGTCGCGGATGCTGGCGATCACCCATGCGAAGAACCTGCTCGGGGTCGGTCGGCACGTGATGCTGCAGCGCTACCTGCGCCAGGTCGACACCGTCGGGGAGACCGCCCTGGTGTACGTCGACGGGCAGTTCAGCCACGCCGTGCGCAAGAGCGCGCTGCTCGCGGGGCCGTACCGCCGCGAGGAGACGGAGGGGGTGCTGTACCGACGCGAGCGGATGGCGCCGCGCGACGCCTCCGAGGCGGAGCGTGCCGTGGCCGACCGGGTGATGGCGACCATCGCGGAGGTCTTCCCCGGCCTCGACCGTCCGCTGCTCTACGCCCGGGTGGACCTGATCCCGGACGACGAGGGCAAGCCGGTGATCCTCGAGGTCGAGCTGATCGAGCCGTCGCTCTTCCTCGAGCACGCGCCCGGGTCCGCGGAGCTGCTGGCTGCGGCGGTGGAGGCACGCCTCTGAGGCCGTCCGCCCTCGGCTGCTGAGGGTGGGCCGGGTCGGCCGACGGGGGACCGCCGAGTGGTCCGCCGGGGCGGACCGCCGTCCGGCACCCGCTACACTTTCCGTCGGTCCTCGCCGCTGCGGCGGCGCGGAGACCGTGGTGGCTATAGCTCAGTTGGTAGAGCACCTGGTTGTGGTCCAGGGGGTCGCGGGTTCAAGTCCCGTTAGCCACCCCAGCGCGAAGGGCGCCGACCTGCGAGGTCGGCGCCCTTCGTCGTCCCGTGCGGCGCGGGTCGGGGCGCGGTGCCCGGGAGGTCAGGCGCTGGTCCCACCCGCCACGGACGGGCTGGCCAGCACCTCGGCGGCGATGCGTCGCGCCGTGGCCGAGTCCGGTCCCGGTGCGGCGGGCAGGAGCGCCGCACGGTAGTAGCGCAGCTCGTCGATGCTCTCGAGGATGTCGGCCAGCGCACGGTGGCCGCCCTGCTTGGCGGGCGAGGCGAAGTACACCCGCGGGTACCAGCGGCGGGCGAGCTCCTTGATCGACGACACGTCGATCACCCGGTAGTGCAGGTGCCCGACGAGCTCCGGCATGTCCCGGTCGAGGAACGTCTTGTCGGTCCCGACGGAGTTGCCCGCCAGCGGAGCCTTGCCCGGCTCGGGCACCCACGTGCGCACGTAGTCCATGACCGTCTCCTGCGCCTGCTGGAGGGTCACCCCGGTGCTCAGCGCCTCGAGCAGCCCGGACGTCGTGTGCATCGTGCGCACGAAGTCGCCCATGGCCTCGACCGACTCCGGCGGCGGTGCGATCACCACGTCCACGCCCTCGCCGAGCACGCGCAGCTCGGAGTCCGTCACCACTGCCGCCACCTCGACCAAGGCGTCCCGTCGCAGGTCGAGGCCGGTCATCTCGCAGTCGATCCAGACGATCCGGTCGGAGCTGCCGTTGGCGGGGGTGCTGGTCACGGGGGTCAGCCTAGATCGGGCCGCCCACCTGGACCGTCGCGCGACGGTGCGGGGCGGCGACGCTGCGCCCACTCGCGCCGGCCCGGCTAGCGGTGCCGGTGGGGCTCCTCGGCGGCGCGGGCCTCCGCGTCGTGACCCGGGAGCGTGGACGCGGCCCACGCGGCGCACGGCACGACCAGGGCGACGCCGGCGGCCGCCCACGCGGCAGCGCCGGAGGTCGTGCCCGCCCACTGCAGCACGCCCCAGGTGCCGCCGCCGGCGGCGAGCCCCAGCCCGGCGCGTTCCGCCCAGGTGGTCAGCACGCTGCGCAGGTGCCGTCCGGTCGGGAGGGACGCATGGGGCGGAGGCGCGCCGTGCCGACCCATCCGTGCCGTCCTTCCCGGGACTCGTGGGCCGCGGTGCCACCTCTGCGAGGTGTGTCGACGGCGCGGCCAGGCGCCATGGTGGCACGCCGCGGACGGTCGCACGTCCCGGGCCGTCGCGGGCCGTGCACGACGAAGGGCGCGGTCCCTGCCCTCGTCGGGAAGGGACCGCGCCCCTCGTGCGCTGCCTCGTCGTGCGGTGCCGTCAGCGAGACGCCGCGGCCGGCGGGTGGCCGGTGCGACGACCGGGCCTCGCGCCGCCTTGTGCACGTCTGGGCACCGTGCGGGCACGGCGCGCCGCGGAGGCACGCGCGATGCGCTCGGCGTGGTCGAAGCAGATCAGCTGGTAGGTGGTCTCGGGCAGCATGGACGCCTCCTGGGCGCGACGAGGCAGCCCCGTGCGAGGGGGCGACCGGTGAGGTGGACGTGATCTACGACACCACAGCGCCGTCGGGCGGTCACGGCATTTACGGCGCCCGGTGACCGCACCCGACGGGTGGGCGACCTGCTCGTCCTGCGGTGCCCCCGCCCGGATTCGAACCGGGAACCGACGGATTAGAAGGCCGTTGCTCTGTCCGTTGAGCTACGGGGGCGGGCCGGTCGTCCGGCGCAGCCATCGTACGAGGCCCGGAGGCGGCTCCGGAGCGGCCGGCCCGGCTGGTGGTCGTTCACCCGCGCGCCGCGTTTGTGCAGGTCATCAGTGGGACACGAGAATGGGGGCGTGAGCGCGCAGCCCGGCACCGCGCCGGCGCACCCCTCGTCGCACGGGGGAGGCCGGCATGCCGGCGACGATCCGCGCTCGATGCTGGCCCGTCCGCTGGCGGCGACGTCGCTGCTGGACGCCGTCCGGGACCTGCACCGCGACGTCGAGGCGACGTCGTTCCCGCTCGACCTGCCGGGTGCGGAGCCCGCGCGGACGTCACGCACGAGGCTGGTGGACCAGCTGGGCGAGCACCTGGTCCCTCGGCTGACGGAGCTCTCGGCACCCGCGGTGGTCGTGGTGTCCGGCTCGACCGGCGCCGGCAAGTCCACGCTGGTGAACTCGCTGGTCGGCACCGAGGTCAGCGCGGCCGGCGTGCTGCGGCCGACCACCAGACGCCCCGTGCTGGTGCACAACCCGGACGACGCCGACCTGCTGTCCCACCACCCGGTGCTGGAGTCGGTCGAGGTCGTCGCGCACGAGTCGGTGCCTCGCGGCATCGCGGTGCTGGACGCCCCGGACCTCGACTCGGTGCTCGAGTCGAACCGGGAGTCCGCCCACCGCCTGCTCGAGGCCGCGGACCTGTGGCTGTTCGTCACCACCGCCGCCCGTTACGGCGACGCGCTGCCCTGGCGGGTGCTGCAGGACGCGGTCGAACGGCAGACCACCATCGCGATGGTCCTCAACCGGGTCGCCCCCGAGTCCTTGCCGGAGGTGCGCGGGGACCTGCTGGAGCGCCTGCGGGCCCACGGACTGCAGGGGGCACCGCTCTTCGTCGTGCCGGACGTCGGTCCGCACGAGGGCGTCCTGCCACCGGCCGTCGTGGCGCCGATCCGCCGGTGGCTGACGATGCTCGCGGGCCCCGACCGGGCGCGCACGGTGGTCGCGCGAACCCTGCGCGGGGCGCTGGAGGCCCTCCGGCCGTGGGTCGACGAGCTGGCTGACGCCGTGCAGGAGCAGGCGGACGCCGCGGCGGCCATCGGTGCACGGCTCGACGACGCCGTCGTCGCACCCGGCCGCCGGGCCCGCGAGCACGTGGCCGGCGGTGCGGTGGCCGACGGAGCCGTCCGGGCGCGCTGGGCCGAGCTGACCGCCTCCGGGGCGCCCCTCGCGGGCGTCGTCAGGCGCTCCGGCCGGGTGCGCGGCTCGTCGCGGACGGCGCGCGCTCGGGAGGCGGCCGTTGCGCCGCTGCTGCGTGACCTCGTCACGACGGTCACGTCCGTCCTGGTCGCCGCGGGTGAACGAGGTCAGGACGCCGTCCACGCCGCGCTGGTGGACGAGCACGCGCCGGCCGGCTCGGCCTCGGTGGCGGCGGTCCTGGGCGGTGACGACGGCGTCGACGAGCGGATCGCCGCGGCGCAGCAGGCCGCGCGCGGCTGGGTGGCCCAGGGCGAGCGCGCCCTGCACGCAGCCCTGGCTGCCGAGGCTCATGAGGGCGCCGGCGCGTCGCGGCGTCGTCGGCGCGTCCGCCGCGTCGTCGGAGATCCGGTGCTGGCCGCCGTGGCGCTGACGGGAGCGGCCGGCGTCGGCGGGGCCGAGGAGCTCCTGAGCGCTCTGCTGGGCGGAACCGGCGCGGCCGTCGTGGAGAACCTGCGCGGGCAGCTGTCGGTGCTCGCCGCCAACCAGGTGGACCTCGAGCGCGCCGCGGTGGACGCGGTGCTGCGGCAGCGTGACCTCGCGGCCGACGCCGCCAGCACGTTGCGGCTGCGCCTCGCCGTGCTCAAGGCGTTGACGTGAACGGCACCCCCGCCCTTCCGGACCAGCCGCCTCCCGCCACGGCCGGACCTGCGGCGAACCCGGACACCGCGTCGACGCTGCAGGGTGAGCAGACCGCAGCCCTGCGTCGGCGGGCGGACGCGCTGGAGGAGGCCGTCCGGCGGGCCGGTGAGCGGGTGGACCCGGAGGTCGCGGAGCAGGTGCTGGCGGTGCTCGGACGGGTGCGGGAGCGGCTGCTGCTCGGCGTGGACCACACGGTGGTGGCGCTCGCGGGCGGTACCGGTTCGGGCAAGTCGAGCCTGTTCAACGCGGTCGCCGGCCTCCAGTTCGCCGAGGTCGGCGTACGTCGCCCCACCACGTCCCGGGTGACCGCCTGCGTCTGGGGGATGGGCAGCGGTCCGCTGCTGCAGTGGCTGGGGGTGGACCCGGACGACCGCATCGAGCGCGAGAGCCTGCTCGACGGCGAGCACGAGGCGGCGCTGCGCGGCCTGGTGCTGCTGGACCTGCCGGACCACGACTCGGTCTCCCCGGAGCACCGCGCCGTCGTCGACCGGGTGCTGCCCCAGGCCGACATGCTGGTGTGGGTGGTGGACCCGCAGAAGTACGCGGACGACGCCCTGCACGCCGGTTACCTGCGGCGGCTCGTCGGTCACGAGGCCGCGATGGCGGTGCTGCTCAACCAGGTGGACACCGTCCAGCCCGCGCTCCGCGACGGCCTCGCCGCCGACGTCGAACGCCTGCTGGTCGAGGACGGGCTGCGCGGCGTGCCGGTGACCCAGGTGTCGGCCCGTACCGGCGAGGGCGTGCAGGAGGTCCGCACGGAGCTCGCCCGCATGGTCGCGCAGCGCTCCTTGGCGGCGCGGCGCGCGGACGCCGAGCTCGACGGTGCCGCGAGGCTGCTGTCCGGACAGCTCGCGCCCGCCGAGCCCGAACCTGCTCGGCTCGCCGTCGCCCCGGTGGTCGAGACGCTGGCGGCCGCGGTGGGGCTCGACGCGGTCGCCGATGCCGTCGCGGCCCTCGTCCGCGGCGCGTCTTGGTCAGCACCGACGTTCGGTCCCGTGCCCCTGGACTCGGTCGCCCAGGCGCGCTCCGGGTGGATCGAGCACGCCACGGCGGGACTGCCGGCGCGGTGGGCCCGCGACGTGCACGAGCGGGTGGCGACGGACGCCGAGCTCGGCCTCGCGCTGACGGACGCCCTGGCGGGGGTCACCGTGACCGCTCGACGTTCCCGCTGGGCGGCCGCTCTCACCGCGCTGGCCGTGCTGCTCGGCCTCGCCGCCGTGATCGCGGCGGCCGTGGGCCTCGGCGAATGGCTCGGCGGCAGGTCCGTCGACGGCTGGGCGCTTCCCTCGGCCGCGGCGACGGCCCTGGCAGCCGTGCTGGCCAGGTTGGGAGCGACGGCCGTGCGCCGCGCCGCGGCCGGCCGACGCGCGGCCGCCGTCGTGGCCGACGGACGGGCGTCCATCGAGGGCACCGCGCGCGCCCGGCTGGTGGTCCCGGCGCAGCAGGTGATTGCCGAGCACCGGCGCACCCGTGAGCTGGTCGCCTCGGCGCGGTCGCTCGACGACTGAACCGCCCACAGTCCCGGTCTGCCGCCCGTCGTCGTCGGCCTGCGTTCCCGCGGGCTACGGGTGCCGCGCGCCGAGGGCAGCCTGCCGCCACGCGCCCCGCCACCGTCGGGGCCTCGGCGATGGAGGTACCGATGAGCACGCAGTCGACCCTGACGATCACCGGCTGGCTGGGATCGGACGTGAAGTACTCGCCCGGCGGCGACGGGGCGGTCCCGTACGCCTGGTTCCGGCTCGGCGCCACCCGCCGGTTCTACGACCGCGCCTCGGGGGAGTGGCGGGACGCCGCGACCCAGTGGTTCACGGTCAAGGTGTGGCGGCACGTCGCGGCGAACGTCGCGCAGTCGCTGCGCAAGGGTGACCCGGTGCTGGTGCACGGCAGGTTCGCCACGGACGAGTGGACCGGTCCGGACGGACCGCGGACGACGCTGGTCATCGAGGCCGATGCGCTGGGTCCGGACCTGACGTTCGGCAGCTCTCACTTCGCACGGACCGTCAGCCCCGGCCGTGACCAGACGCCGGAGGGAGCGCCCGCCGACCTGAGCGGGTTGGCCGAGCTCGACGACGAGGCGCAGCCGGACGCCGCACCGGCGGAGCCGGACGGCGTGGCGGGGGCGCTGGGGCGCGCGTCCTCCGTCGAGGTGGAACCGGCGGACGCGGCCGACGAGCCCGACGAGGACCTGTCGATGGCCGCCCTCACGCTGGCCGGGAGCAGGTGATCGCCTAGGCTGGTGCACCGGCACCCGGCGACGACGCAGCGGCGCCGGCCCGCTCACAGCGTGGCCGGCCTGCTGCGACCCGCGCGGAGCACTGCGCGGGCGACGGCCCGGGGAGCCACCGCCGGCGGCGAGATCCCGCGCCGGCCACCCGAGCAGCGGAGCGGACAGCAGGCCAGTGGCTGAGTTCATCTACACCATGTACAAGGCGCGCAAGGCGCACGGCGACAAGGTCATCCTCGACGACGTCTCGCTCAACTTCCTCCCCGGCGCCAAGATCGGCGTCGTGGGCCCGAACGGGGCCGGGAAGTCGACGATCCTGCGGATCATGGCCGGCCTGGACCACCCGTCCAACGGCGAGGCCCGGCTGTCTCCCGGGTACACCGTCGGGATCCTGCAGCAGGAGCCGCCGCTCAACGAGGACAAGACGGTGCTCGGCAACGTCGAGGAGGGCGTCGCCGACATCAAGGGCAAGCTCGACCGCTACAACGAGATCTCGACGCTGATGGCGGACCCCGACGCCGACTTCGACGCCCTGCTGGCCGAGATGGGTCACCTGCAGGAGGCGATCGACGCCGCCGACGCGTGGGACCTGGACGCCCAGCTCGAGCAGGCGATGGACGCGCTGCGCTGCCCGCCGCCGGACGCGGACGTCAAGGTGTTGTCGGGCGGTGAGCGCCGCCGCGTCGCGCTGTGCAAGCTCCTGCTCGAGAAGCCGGACCTGCTGCTGCTGGACGAGCCGACCAACCACCTGGACGCCGAGTCCGTGCTGTGGCTCGAGCAGCACCTGGCGGCGTACCACGGCGCAGTCCTGGCCGTGACCCACGACCGGTACTTCCTCGACCACGTGGCCGAGTGGATCTGCGAGGTCGACCGCGGGCGGCTCTACCCGTACGAGGGCAACTACTCCACCTACCTGGAGAAGAAGCAGGAGCGCCTGCAGGTCCAGGGCAAGCGGGACGCGAAGCTCGCCAAGCGGCTGAAGGACGAGCTCGAGTGGGTCCGCATGAACGCCAAGGGCCGGCAGACGAAGAGCAAGGCGCGTCTGGCCCGTTACGAGGAGATGGCGGCGGAGGCGGACCGCACCCGCAAGCTGGACTTCGAGGAGATCCAGATCCCGCCGGGCCCGCGGCTGGGCTCGGTGGTCATCGAGGCGACCGACCTGCGCAAGGGCTTCGGCGACCGGGTGCTGATCGACGACCTGAGCTTCACGCTGCCGCGCAACGGCATCGTCGGCGTGATCGGCCCGAACGGTGTGGGGAAGACGACGCTGTTCAAGACGATCGTCGGGCTCGAGCCGCTGGACGCCGGGACGCTGAAGGTCGGCGAGACGGTGTCCGTCAGCTACGTCGACCAGGGCCGTGGTGGCATCGACCCCGCCAAGACGCTGTGGGAGGTCGTCTCCGACGGGCTCGACTTCATCAAGGTCGGCCAGGTCGAGATGCCGTCCCGGGCCTACGTCGCCGCGTTCGGGTTCAAGGGTCCCGACCAGCAGAAGCCGGCCGGCGTGCTGTCCGGTGGTGAGCGCAACCGCCTGAACCTGGCGCTGACGCTCAAGCAGGGCGGCAACCTGCTGCTGCTCGACGAGCCGACCAACGACCTGGACGTCGAGACGCTCGGTTCGCTGGAGAACGCCCTGCTGGAGTTCCCGGGCTGCGCGGTCGTCGTCTCGCACGACCGGTGGTTCCTCGACCGGGTGGCGACGCACATCCTGGCGTACGAGGGGACCGAGGAGGACCCGTCCCGCTGGTACTGGTTCGAGGGCAACTTCGCGTCGTACGAGGAGAACAAGGTCGGTCGCCTCGGGGCGGACGCGGCCCGTCCGCACCGCGTCACGTACCGCAAGCTGCGCCGCGACTGACCGGTGGCCTGCGTGCGCGGCGGGCGCACCTCGATCGAGGGCGTGCCGGTCGCCGCAAGCGGGATCGCGACTGACGGGCCCGCACGGGGCGGTTCCGGCACACTGACCGGATGAGTGTGCCGGAGCCGGACCCGCGCCCGGCCGCGAGCGGCCGGCTCGAGGCGGCGGTGCACGTGCCGCTGCTCGACGCGCTGGAACGGCTGCGCAGCCGGCTGGTCGCACTCCCGCTCCCGCTGCGCACCTCAGGGGTCGACGCGGTCCGCGCCGAGCGCGATGCCGCCATCGCTCAGCTGGACGACTACCTGCTGCCGCGGCTGCGGGCGCACAGCGCCCCGCTGCTGGTGGTGGTCGGCGGATCGACCGGTGCAGGCAAGTCCACCCTGGTCAACTCGCTGCTCGGCGAGGTCGTCTCCGCTCCCGGCGTGCTCCGACCGACCACGCGCTCGCCTGTGCTGGTGCACCATCCGCTGGACGCCCGGTGGTTCACCACGGACCGCGTGCTGCCCGCGCTGGCCCGGACGTCGTCTGCCGCGCCAGCCGGTGTCGGCCGGGAGCTCCGTCTGGTCCCCAGCGCCACGCTGCCCCAGGGTCTCGCCCTGCTCGACGCCCCGGACATCGACTCTGTCGACGTGGCGAACCGCGCGCTCGCCGGCGAGCTGCTCGCGGCGGCGGACCTCTGGCTGTTCGTCACCACCGCTGCCCGTTACGCCGACGCGGTGCCGTGGGAGCTGCTGCGCGGTGCGGCCCGTCGGCGCGCCCGAGCGGCCCTCGTCGTCGACCGGGTGGACCGCGGCGCCGAGGCGGTGGTGGACGACCTGCGCCGGATGATGGGGCGCGAGGGGCTGGGCGACTCCCCGCTGTTCGTGGTGCCGGAGACGGTGCTGGTCGACGGGTTGCTGCCCGAGCCGGCGGTCGCTGCGGTCTCCCGCTGGCTGACGGACCTCGGTGCGGACGCGGCGGCGCGGGCCGACGTCGCGCTCGCGACGCGCGACGGGGTGGTGGACGACCTGGTGAGCCGCGCACGGGAGCTCGCGGCGGCTGCGGACGCCCAGCGTGAGGCGGACGCCCGGCTGCGCGAGCGGGTGCGCAGCGCCTATGCCGATGCGGCGGCGCACGTGCGGGCCGTGACGTCCGATGGTGCGCTGCTGCGCGGGGAGGTGCTGGCGCGGTGGCAGGACTTCGTCGGGACGGGTGACCTGTTCCGGTCGGTCGAGCAGGGCGTCGGGCGGCTGCGTGACTCGCTGACCGGGTTCTTCCGTGGCCGTCCGGCGGCGGTGCCCGGGGTGGAGACGGCCCTCGCGCACGGTCTGCAGGCCGTGCTGCTCGATGCCGCCGACGAGGCGGCGGGCCGCGCCCACGCCGCCTGGCGTGCCGATCCCGCAGGGGCGGCGCTGCTGGGAGGGCTCGAGCTGTCGCGCGCCTCCCGCGGGCTGCGCGACGAGGTGGACCGCCAGGTGCGCGGCTGGCAGGCGGACGTGCTGGGGCTGGTGCGCGAGCAGGGGGCCGGTCGGCGCGGCACCGCGCGGTACCTGTCCTTCGGCGTCAACGCGCTCGGGGTGAGCCTGATGGTGCTCGCGTTCGCCTCGACCGGTGGTCTGACGGGGGTGGAGGTCGGCATCGCCGGCGGCACGGCGGTGCTGGCGCAGAAGCTGCTCGAGGCGGTGTTCGGCGACGACGCGGTGCGCCGGCTCACGGTCGAGGCGCGCGAGCGGCTGGACGTGCGGGTCGCCTCGCTGCTGGACGGGGAGGCGGCCCGGTTCACCGGACAGCTCGACGCGCTCGGAGCGATGCAGGCGGACGGCGACCCCCTGCGCGAGGTGGTGGACGACGTGGTCGCCGCCGCCCGCGCGGAGCGCGCGCACAGGTCGCCCGTGCCGCCCGGCCACGCCGGTGACGCCCGTCCGCTGCGCGGTGCCGGGACGGTGGTGGACGAGGTGGCCCCGCGGCCACGACGAGGCTTCTGGCGTCGCCTGCTCGGCCGGGACGCGCCCGCATGAGCCTGACCGTGCAGGATCGCCTCCAGTCGCTGGACGCCGCGCTGGACGCCGGCGCCGGTCGGCTGCCGGACGCACTGGTGAGCCGGTGCCGCGAGGTGGTGGCGAGGGCGCGCGAGCGCGGGGGACTGTCCGCCGAGCACACCGTCGTGGCGTTGGCGGGGGCGACGGGCTCCGGCAAGTCGTCCCTGTTCAACGCTCTGGCCGGCGCGGACCTCGCCGCGGTCGGGGTGCAGCGACCGACGACCGCGGAGGCGATGGCGGCCGTCCGGGGAGACGGCGCGCAGGCGCTGCTCGACTGGCTCGGGGTGCAGCGGCGGTACCGGCTGGCGGCGGACCCGGGGTCCCAGGGCGGGCTGGTGCTGCTCGACCTGCCCGACCACGACAGCGTGGTCACCGAGCACCGCTTGCGTGCCGACCGGTTGGTGCAGCGTGCCGACCTGCTGGTGTGGGTGGTCGACCCGCAGAAGTACGCCGACGCCGCGCTGCACGAGGGCTACCTGCGACCGCTCGCCGGGCATGCCGCCGTCGTGCTGCTGGTGCTGAACCAGGCCGACCGGCTGCCCGCCGACCAGGTACGCGCTGTGCAGGCCGACCTGCACCGGCTCGCCGTGGAGGACGGGCTCGACAAGGCCCGGATCGTGGCCGTCTCGGCGCGGACGGGTGCCGGCATCGAGCAGCTGCGCCGGCTGCTGGACGAGGCGGCGGCACGTCGCCGTGCGGCGAACGACCGCTCGACCGCGGACCTGCGCTCGGCCGCGGCCCACGTCCTGGCCGCGTGCGGACCGCCGGCCGGGCCGTCGCGTCCGGCGGCGACCGACCGGCTGGTCGACGCGCTGGCGACCGCGGCCGGGGTGCCGGTGGTGACCGAGGCGGTGCGTCGGTCGGCCGTCCGGCGGACGGGCGCCCGCACCGGCTGGCCGCCCGTGCGCTGGGTCGCACGCCTGCGGCCCGATCCGCTGCGCCGGCTGCGCCTGGCCACGGCCTCCCCGCCGGACGAGGTGAGCACGACGTCCCTGCCCCCGGCGAGCCCCGCGGCCCGCTCGGCTGCTGCCACCGCCGTCCGCGACTACACCGACGCCGCGCTGGCGGGCCTCCCGGACGCCTGGGTGCTCGCCGGCCGGGACCAGCTGCGCACCGCCGACCTCCCCGACGAGCTGGACCGCGCGGTCGCGGCCACGCCGCTGCTGGCCGAGCGCGTACCGGTCTGGACCCGCGCCTTCGGTGCGGTCCAGTGGCTGCTGCTGGCCGCGGCGCTGGCCGGTCTGCTCTGGCTCGGCGCGCTCGCCGGCATGGGGTACCTCCGGCTCCCGGAGCCGCGGACGCCGCAGTGGGGACCGTTCCCGGTGCCCACCGCGCTGCTGATCGGCGGCGTCCTCTGCGGGCTGCTGGTCGCCGGCCTCGGTTCGGTGCTCGCGCGGATCTCCGCCCGTCGGCGGGCCCGAGCGGCGGGGCGTCGGCTGCGGGAGGCCGTCGGGGGCGTCGCAGCCCGGTTGGTGGTGGCGCCGGTCGCAGCAGCCCTCGACGACCTGCGCACGTGCCGTCAGCTGGCGGCGAAGGCGGCGGGCTGACGGCGGTCGTCGCTGCTGGAGCCGCCGCCCGGCGCCGGGCCGGGCGGCGCGCGACCGGAGCCCGCGGACGTGGCGGCGCGCCGACGCAGTGGCAGGGCAGGATGCGTCCGACGAAGGAGGTGCCGCATGGCCAGGCTCGAGGTGCCCGTGCAGCTGCGCTGGGCCGACATGGACGCGTACGCGCACGTCAACAACGTGGCGATGCTGCGGCTCCTCGAGGAGGCGCGGATCCAGGCGTTCTGGCGGCACCCCGTGTCCGACCAGACGGCCGACGCCGCACCGGCCGTGCAGTGGTCGACGGCGGTGCTCGACGCGGGACCGGGCGCGGACGTGTCGACGCTCGTGGCGAGGCAGGAGATCGAGTACCTGCACCCGCTGCCGTACCGCCGTCGTCCGGTGATCGTCGAGATGTGGCTCGGCTACCTGGGCGGGGCCAGCATCGACGTCTGCTACGAGGTGCGCGACGATGCCGCGGAGCCGACGGTGTACGCGCGTGCGGTGGCGACGCTCGTGCTGGTGGACACCTCGACGGGCAGCCCGCGGCGCATCAGCGAGGCCGAGCGGGTCGCGTGGCAGCCCTACGTGGAGGGCCCGATCAGCTTCCGCCGGCGCCGCTGACGCCTGCGCCGACCCCTGCGGTGACCCCAGGCAGCCCGCCGCTCGAGGGTCTCGGCCGTCGTCCCCGGTCGGTGGCGTGCAGCAGCGTCACGGCGACGTCTCGAGCAGCGCCAGGGTGGCCCTCTCGGCACCCGCCTGCGTCCGGACGGGCCCGATGTGCTCGCCGCGCTCCCACAGGTCGATCACCCGCGGGTCGACGTAGGACGCCCGGCAGACGGCGGGGGTGTTGCCCAGCTCCGCGGCGACGTCGCGCACGGCCTGGGTGACGGCACGTCGACGGGCGCGGTCCGACGCGGGTGCCGGGCCTGCAATCGCCAGTGCGCGCGCCGCGAGCACCGTCGCGTGCCAGGTCCGGAAGTCCTTCGGCGTCGCCTCGCCGCCGAGCCGCTCCCGCACGTAGGCCGCCACGTCGGAGCTCGTCACGTCGTGCCAGCCGGCCTCGTCGCGCCAGGCGAGCAGCTCGGGGTTGTCGTCGTGCCGCCGCACCAGCATGCGCACGCCCGCCGCCACCTCGGCGTCGTCCACCAGCGTGTCCCGCACCTGGCCGGACTTGGCGGGGAAGGTGAGGTGCACCGTGTCGTCCGCATGCACCCGCACGTGCTCGCGCCGCAGCGTCGCGAGCCCGAACGAGCCGTTGGTGGCCGCGTAGCCCTCGCCGCCGACGCGCAGGTACGCCAGGTCGAGCAGCAGGAACGCCAGCGCGAGGGCCTTCTGCCTCGGCATCCCGTCGAGCCGCACGTCGGCACGGACGGCCCGGCGCGCGGCAGGCAGGCGGCGGGCCACCTCGAGCACGTGGTCGTGCTTGAGCCGGTCGCGCCGGCGGCGCCACTGCGGGTGGTACAGGTACTGGCGGCGCCCCGCGGCGTCCACCCCCGTCGCCTGCACGTGACCGTTGGGCCACGGGCAGATCCACACGTCGTGCCACGCGGGCGGGATGGCGAGGGCGGCGATCGCGGCCCGTACCTCGGGGTCGTCGATGCGGCGCCCGGCCTCGTCGAGGTAGACGAAGCCGCGGCCGGCCCGGCGCCGCGTCCAGCCCGGGGCGTCCAGACGGGCGCGGCGCAGACGAACCATGGCAGGCAGTGTCACCTGGCGGCTGCCACCTCGCCCGCCGAGGCCACCCCGCCCACCGAGGCAGCCCCGTTCGTCGAGGCCGCCCCGTTCGTGGAGCGCGGGCTCAGCCCAGCGGCACCCGCACCATGCCCTCCTGGGCGATGGACGCCACCAGCGCCCCGTCCTGGTCGAACACCCGCGCTGCGCCGAGCCCTCGCCCGCCCTGACCGCTGGGGGAGGACTGCACGTACAGCAGCCACTCGTCGACGTGCACGTCGCGGTGCCACCACATCGCGTGGTCGAGCGAGGCGATGGACAGCTGCGGCGTGGCCCAGGACAGCCCTGCGTGGCGGAGCACCGGCTCGAGCATCACCTGGTCGCACGCGTACGCCAGCAGCGCCCGGTGCAGCAGCTGGTCGTCCGGCACCGCGGCCCGGGCCTTGACCCACGCCAGCTGCCGACCGGTGCGCTCCCGGTCCGGGCGCAGGTAGATCGAGCCGTTGACGTGCCGCACGTCGAACGCACCGTCGGCCCAGAACCGCGCGAACGGGTGGTCGATCCGCGCCAGGTGGTCCAGCGCCGTCGGCACCTCCTCCGGACCGGGCACCCCGTGCGGCATCCGCTCGGCGTAGTCGATGCCGGGCTGCTCCTGCTGGAAGGACGCCGTCATGGACAGGATCGGCGCGCCGTGCTGGGCCGCGTGCGTGCGGCGGGCGCTGAAGGACCGGCCGTCACGCAGGCGCTCGACCCCGAACTGGATCGGGACGTCGATCTCGCCCGCCCGCAGGAAGTACCCGTGGAGCGAGTGCGGCAGCCGCGGGCCCGCGTCGGGGTCGTCGACGAGGGTCCGGCCGGCGGCGAGGAGGGCCTGGGCCAGCACCTGGCCGCCGAAGACGCGTCCGTTGGGGTGCGCCAGGCTCGTTCCGACGAACGTGTCCGGGGCGTCGCCGGCGTCGAGGTCGAGCGTGCGGAGCACCGTGCCGAGGGCTGCGGCGCCGGCCTCGTCGCTCGCCTCCACCTGGGCGGCGTCGACCGACGATCCCGTAGGCGAAGGCGCGGTCGGTCCGACCGGCTCGGGATCCACCGTGCGCGACCGGTCCGTCATCGTGCCTCCTCGAAGGTGTTGAGCAGCGAGTGGGCGGCCCGCTCCAGGTAGTCCCACAGCTCGCCCTTGTGCAGCGGTGCCAGGTCCAGGGTGTCGAGCGCTGCCCGCATGTGCCCCAGCCACCGGTCACGAGCCTCCGGGTCCACCCGGAACTCGGCGTGCCGCAGCCGCAGCCGCGGGTGGCCCCGCGTCTCGGAGTACGTCGTCGGGCCGCCCCAGTACTGCTCCAGGAACATCGTCAGGCGCTGTGCGGCGGGCCCCAGGTCGTCCTCGGGGTACATCGGCCGGAGCACCGGGTCGTCGGCCACCCCGGCGTAGAAGGCGTCGACCAGCCGCACGAACGTCTGGTGCCCGCCGACGGCGGTGTAGAAGGAGTCGGACCGCACCGCGCCATCCTCACACGACCCGTCACGACCCATGACGACAGGGACCGCTCGCACGTGCGGCGATACGCTGGTCCGACGCCGGCCCTCGCCGTGACGGATGCGGCGGAGCGACTGAGGGAGACCGATGAGCAAGGCGGAGCAGATCCTGGCGGCACTCGGTGGCAGCGCCAACGTGGTGGACCTGGAGCCGTGCATCACCCGGCTGCGCGTCGAGGTCACGGACACCCAGCAGGTGGACGAGGCCGGTCTGCGGGCCAGCGGGGCGTTCGGCGTGGTGCGGTCCGGCAAGGTGGTCCAGGTGATCGTCGGCCCCGAGGCGGACTCGCTCGCCGCGGAGCTGGACAGCCTGCGCTGACGGGGCACGCCCGCTCAGCGCGTCGGGCCCTCCGGCGGCTGCTGGCCGGCGTCTGACGCCGGACCGGTCGGGTGCGGTTCGACGGCCTCCTCCACCGGGGTGCGGTGCGGGTCCCGGGCCATGGCGTCGGCGTCCGCCTCGGCGGGTGACGGCTGCCGGTCGGCCGCGGTGGAGGGGCTGCCCGCGTCGCCTGCCGGGTCGGTGGCTCCGGGTCCGGTGGCCGCGCTCCGCGCCGCGAGCCGTGCGGCCATCGCGTCGCGCTGACCACCGAGCGGCACGTCGTTGCGCTGCAGCACGTCGCGTGCCGCCCGTCGCAGCCGCCGGGCGACCTCCCACTGGCGGGCGGGCGCGGTGCGCACCGTCAGCTGCAGGGTGACCGCGTCGGCGCTGAGCCGCTCGATCCCGCGCACGGAGGGCTCGCCCTCCACCCAGTCCCGAACGTGGGGATCGGCGACCACGTGTGCGGCGGCCTGCTGCAGCAGCGACCGGACCTGGTCCAGGTCCTGGAAGTAGTCGACGTCGATCTCCACCGTGGCGGTGGCCCAGCCCTGGGTCTTGTTGCCCACGCGGACCATCGAGCCGTTCGGGACGTACCAGAGCGTGCCCTCGGCATCGCGCAGCCGCGTCACGCGCAGCCCGACCGCCTCGACGGTCCCGGTCGCCGGGCCGACGTCGACCACGTCGCCGACCCCGTACTGGTCCTCGACGAGCATGAACAGCCCCGTCAGTGTGTCCTTGACCAGGCTCTGGGCACCGAAGCCGACCGCCACGCCGACGATCCCCGCCGAGGCGATGAAGGGTGCGAGGTTCACGCCGAGCGCGTCCAGCACCAGGAACACCGCCATGGCGCCGACGACGAGCCCGGCCGTTGAGCGCAGCACCGAGCCGATGGTGCGGGCGCGCTGCGCGCGCCGTGCTCCCGCGACCGGGTTGGTGCCGAGCAGCGCGGCGGCCCGTTCCGACTCGCCGAGCGACCGCAGCGTGGGGATGCCCTTGGCGATGTGGTCGGTCAGCGTGTTGATCAGCACGCGCAGCACCACGAGCACCACGCCGGAGATCACCAGGATCAGCAGGATCCGCAGCGGGACGCCGGTGAACCAGTGCCACCAGCTGCGGGCCGAGGTCGGGTTGGTCGGCAGCAGCGCGGGCTCGGTGCTCTGGCTCGGGTGCGGTGCCGGCGTGGCGGCCGCGAGCCAGGGGCCGGTCGCCAGGCGCTCGAGGAGCGGCCTCATGCGAGCAGCCCCGTCCGGTCGGCGACGAACTGCAGCTCCTCGGTGGTCAGTCCGATGCTGCGCGACAGCGACCTGCCGCCGTGCCCCACGCCCGTCTCGCGGCGGACCAGCACCGGCGCCTCGTCGGGCGCGGCGCTGGTCGCAGCCTGCAGGGCGGCGGCGAACTTGCGGGCGTGCAACGGGTCCACGCGGCTGTCTCCTTCGAAGACGGTGAAGAGGGTGGCCGGGTAACGGGTACCGGGAACCACCCGGTGGTAGGGGGAGTACCCGAGCAGCCAGTCGAGCTCGTCCGGCACCTCCGCGTCCCCGTACTCCTCGGTCCACGTGCGGCCGAGCCCGAACAGCTGGTACCGCACCATGTCGAGCAGCGGCGCCGAGCAGACGGCCGCGGCGAACAGGTCGGGCCGTTGGGTGACCGCGGCGCCGACGAGCAGGCCGCCGTTGGAGCCGCCCCAGCACGCCAGCTGTGCGGCCGTCGTCCACCCCGTCGCGACCAGGTGCTCCGCCACGGCGTGGAAGTCGTCGAACACGTTCTGCTTGTGCTGCCGCATGCCGGCGCGGTGCCAGTCCTCGCCCTCCTCACCGCCGCCGCGCAGGTTGGCGACGACGTAGGTGCCGCCGGCCTCGACCCACGCCAGGGTGGTGGCCGAGTACGCCGGGTCGAGGCTGACCTGGAAGCCGCCGTACCCGTACAGGACGGCCGGCGCGGGTGTGCGGGGCCGGCCCGCCTCGTCGACCGCGTCGGCGCGGGTCACGACGAAGGCGCGCACCACCGTGCCGTCCCCGCTGGGCACCTCGAGGCGTCCGACGTGCACCGCCGGCAGGTCCGGGGGAGTGCCCGGCGGGGCGGCCCACAGGCTCGTGGCACCGGTGCGGCCGTCGTACACCTGCACGCTCGGCACCGTGGTGTGGTCGGTGTAGGAGAACCAGATCTCAGGGCCGCCGTCGCGCCGGGCGACGAGCCCGGACACCGACCCGAGCCCCGGCAGAGGGACCTCACCGAGCCGGGCGCCCGTCACCGGGTCGTGCCGGCTGACCTCGGAGACGGCGTGGCGCCGCCGGGACGCGAGCAGGGCGGTCGGCACCGTCTGGTCGCCGCCTCCGTCGAGCAGCGCGACGTCCTCGAGCACCGCCTCGTCGTCCTGCGCGAGGAGCGTCCGCCAGGTGCCGACGCCGGGGTCCTCCGGTCGTGTCACGGCCAGGCGGCCGCGCGGGGCGTCCAGGTCCGTCAGCACGTAGAGCTGACCGTCCCGGCCCACCCAGGCGCCCACCTGTGCGTCGTACCCGACGGCCACCTCCCGCAGCTCCGGCACCGGGCCCGCCGACAGGTCGCCGATCCAGACGTCGGTGCGCGGAGCCGTGCCCGCCGACGCGGAGACCAGCAGCCACCGGCCGTCGCGGGACACCGACACGCCGTAGTAGTTGGTCGGCTCCAGGCCGGCCCCGAACACCTCGACGTCCTGGTCGGCGTCCGTGCCGACGCGGTGCAGCCGCACCCTCCGGTGGAACGCCCGCTCGTCCGCCGGCACCAGCTCGGGCGCCAGCCGGCGGACGTAGTAGAACGCCGAGTCGCCGTCCGGGTCGGGGACCCAGGCGACCGGCGAGTACCGCGCTCGGTCGACGGGGCCGTCCACCAGCTCGCCGCTCTGCACGTCCAGGACGAACAGGACGCTCTCCTCCGTGCCGCCGGACGAGATCTGGTACGCGAGGAGCCGTCCGTCCGTCGACGGCTGCCAGGCGTCCAGCGTCGTCGTGCCCTCCGGGTCCAGCGCCATCGGGTCCACCAGGACGCGCTCGCGGACGCCGCCGTCCGGCGCCGGCTCCGCCACGACCACGACCGCGTGCTCCGCCCCGGGCTCCCGGCGGGTCTGGAACCGCAGGTCGCCCCGCCACACCGGGGTGCCGACGTGGCCCGCGCCCAGCAGGGACCGCAGCCGCTGGTCCAGCGTGCCGGCGGCGAAGGCCGTGCCGGCCGCGCGCTCCACGAGCTCGGTGCGGTAGGCGGCGTACACGGCGTCCTGCGCGGCCGACCACTCCTGCGTCGCCGCGTCGTCCGGGTCCTCCAGCCAGCGGTACGGGTCCGCCACGGGCCGCCCGTGCAGCAGGTCGACGACGTCGTCCACGCGGGCGGGCGGGTAGCGCAGGCGGAGCGAGGAGGCCATGACCCGACAGGCTACGCAGGCCAGGACGGCCGCCGCGTGTGGCCGGGTCGCGCCGCACCGGCTCTGGCAGGATCGGTGCCGTGCCAGACGAGACCGACCGCCCAGCCGAGCCGCTGCTGCGCCTCGCGGCGGCTTACGGGGTGGTCCCCGACTACCGCGGGCACGACGGGCTGCACCACTGGGCCTCCGAGGCGACCCTCCGCGGTGTGCTCGCGGCCCTGGGCGTCGACGCGTCCTCGCCGGAGCGGGTGGCGCTCGCCGTCGCGCACGTCGAGGACATGCCGTGGCGCCGCGTGGTGCCCCCCGTCGTGGTCACCCGCAGCGGGCGCCAGGCGCACGTGCCGGTGCACGTGACGGACGGCGACCCGGTCCGCGTCTGGCTGGCGCTCGACGAGGAGACCGGCGGGGGCCGGCTCGAGCTGACCCAGGTCGACGTCTACGTCGAGCCGCGGGTGGTGGACGGTCGGCGGGTCGGACGGGCGACGTTCACCCTGCCCGCCGACCTCCCGCTGGGCTGGCACGAGCTGCACGCCGAGGGACCGAGCGCGGGTGCGCACTGCGCCGTGGTGGTCACCCCGGACCGCCTGGAGCTGCCCGCCGCGCTGGCCGGTCGGCACACCTGGGGCTACATGGCGCAGCTGTACTCCGTGCGCTCGCGGACGTCGTGGGGCATCGGCGACCTCGGCGACCTGGCGGAGATCGGCTGGCTCGCAGCGAAGCGGTGCGGTGCCGACTTCGTCCTGGTCAACCCGCTGCACGCCGCCGAGCCGGCCGGGCACATGACGCCGAGCCCGTACCTGCCGACCTCCCGGCGCTTCATCAACCCGGTGTACATCCGCGTCGAGGACGTGCGGGAGACGGCCTACCTGTCGGCCGCCGACCGCGCGCTGGTCGAGTGGGCCGCCGAGCCGGTGCTGGCGCTCGACGCCGACCCGGGCCCGATCGACCGGGACGCGGCCTGGACGGCGAAGAAGGCGGCGCTCGAGGTGGTGTTCGCCGCGCCGCGGTCCGCCGCCCGGCAGGAGGCGTTCGACGACTTCGTCGCGGAGCAGGGCGCAGGCCTCGAGACGTTCGCGCTGTGGTGCGCCCTGTGCGAGCGGTACGCCGACCAGCCGCGGTGGCCGGCCGAGGCGCTCGACCCGTCGTCCGAGCTGGTGAAGGCGGCGCGGACCGAGCTGGCCGAGCGGGTCGTGTTCCACGAGTGGCTGCAGTGGGTGGCCGACACCCAGCTGGCGGAGGCGCACCGCGCCGCCCGGTCCGGCGGGATGGCGATCGGCGTGATGCACGACCTCGCGGTCGGGGTGCACCCGGAGGGCGCCGACGTGTGGGCGCTGGGCGACGTGCTGTCGTCGGGCGCGACCGTGGGGGCGCCGCCCGACATGTACAACCAGCAGGGGCAGGACTGGTCGCAGCCGCCGTGGCGTCCGGATGCCCTGGCTCGTGCGGCCTACCGCCCGTACCGCGACATGCTGCGCACCATCCTCCGGCACGCCGGGGCGCTGCGGATCGACCACGTGATCGGCCTGTTCCGGCTGTGGTGGGTGCCCACCGGCATGTCGGCCGCGGAGGGCGCGTACGTCCGCTACGACCACGAGGCGCTGGTCGGCATCCTGGCGCTCGAGGCGCACCGGGCCCGCGCGCTGGTGATCGGTGAGGACCTCGGCACGGTGGAACCCTGGGTCCGGGACTACCTGTCCGAGCGCGGCATCCTGGGGACCTCGGTGCTGTGGTTCGAGCAGGACATGCACGGCAACCCGGTGCCGCCGGAGCACTACCGCCGGCTGGCGCTGGCCACGGTGACCACCCACGACCTGCCGCCCACCGCCGGCTACCTCGCCGGCGAGCACGTGACGCTGCGCAACAGGCTGGGCCTGCTGACGGCACCCGTGGAGCAGGTCCGTGCCGAGGCCGAGGCGGAGCGCAACCGGATGCTGACCGCCCTCCGGCAGCGCGGCATGCTCGGCGACGACCCGTCCGAGCGGGAGATCGTCGAGGCCCTGCACCGCTGGGTGCTGGCCACGCCGGCGGCGCTGATCGGGGTGTCCCTGGCGGACGCGGTCGGCGAGCGGCGGGCGCAGAACCAGCCGGGCACCGACACGGAGTACCCGAACTGGAAGATCCCGCTCACGGACAGCTCCGGTGCGGTGGTCCTGGTCGACGACCTGTTCGACAACCAGCGCCTGCTCTCGCTCGCCGCCGTGATGAACGGACACTGAGCGGCCGCGGACGAGCGCGGCGCGCGGCCGTCCCACCGACGGCGGGACGGCCACGCGCGCTGCGGTCAGCCGCGGCGGTCCGCCTCCTGCGCCGCCAGGGCGCGGCGGACGCCGTCGCGGTTCTCCGACACGATCCGCCGGAGCGCCGGGGCGGCGTCCGGGTGGGCGCCGAGCCAGGCGTCGGTGCGGGCCAGCAGGTCGACGTCCGCGTGGCCGACGAGCTCCACCGGGTAGAGGCCGAACACGATCGTCTGCGCGATCTCGTTGGTCCGCGTGCGCCACACCTCCTCGATCGCCTCGAAATAGCGGTCGACGAAGGGCACCAGCAGGTCCACGTCGTGCACCCGGCCGAAGCCGGCGATCGTGGCGGCCTGCACCGCGTTCGGCAGGTCGTCCCGGTCCACCACCGAGGTCCAGGCGGTCTCCTTCGCCTCGGCGGTCGGCACGGCCGCACGGGCCGCGGCGGCGGCACGCTGACCGGTGGCCGTCGGGTCGGCGGCGAGCTGGGCCGCGATGTCAGGCTCCCCGGCGCGGCCACCGGTGACGAGCGAGCTGAGGAGCTCCCAGCGCAGGTCGGTGTCCACCGACAGGCCGGGCAGGTGCAGCCTGCCGTCCAGCAGGTCGGTGACCAGGCTGAGCTGCGGCTCCGTGACGGCGCGGGCCGCGAACGCCTTGACCAGCTGGAGCTGCAGGTCCGAGCCGGCGGCGGCCGCCCGGGCCAGCTCGAGCAGCCGGTCGGCCGCGGCGGCGGCGGTCGCACCGCGGTGCTCGGGCGCGACGTACAGGTCGAGGGCCGTGGTCAGCTGGCGCAGCAGGACGAGCACCACCGACGAGTCCGTCTCGTGCGCGAGGTTGCCCAGCACCAGGTCGACGTAGCCGCGGGCCGGCGTCTCGCCGTCGCGGGTGGCGTCCCACGCGGCCGCCCAGACCAGCGTGCGGGGCAGCGACGCGTCGAACGCGGCCAGGTGCTCCGTGGCGAAGGCGAGCGAGACCGGGTCCAGGCGGGTCTTGGCGTAGGCCAGGTCGTCGTCGTTGACCAGCAGCAGGTCGGGACGGTGCATCCCGACCAGCTCCGGCACCGGGGTGCTCGGCCCGTCGACGTCGAGCTCGATGCGCGTGGTGCGCACCAGCCGGCCCGACGCGTCCAGGTCGTAGCCGCCGACGGCCAGGCGGTGCGGACGCTGCACGGGGTGCGTGTCCGGAACCTCCTGCAGCACGGCGGCCGACGTGATGACGCCGTCGTCGTCCACCTCGATCGCTGGCCGCACCAGCGTGACCCCGGCCTGCTCGAGCCACAGCCGCGACCAGGCGCTCAGGTCCCGGCCGCTGGTGACCTCCAGCTCGCTCAGCAGGTCGCGCAGCCGGGTGTTGCCGTACGCGTGCTTCGCGAAGTAGGCCCGCACACCGGCGTCGAACTCCTCCTCGCCCACCCAGGCCACCAGCTGACGCAGCACGCTGGCGCCCTTGGCGTAGGTGATGCCGTCGAAGTTCACCTCGACGTCCTCGAGGTCACGGATGTCCGCGGCGATGGGGTGCGTGGACGGCAGCTGGTCCTGCCGGTACGCCCAGCTCTTCTCCAACGAGGAGAAGGTGGTCCAGGCGCTGGTCCACGGCGTGACGGTGGCGGTCGCGCGGGTGGACTGGAACTCGGCGAACGACTCGTTGAGCCACAGGTCGTCCCACCACTGCATGGTGACCAGGTCGCCGAACCACATGTGCGCCAGCTCGTGCAGGATCGTCACGGCGCGGCGCTCGACGGTGGCGTCCGGCACCTTGGAGCGGAAGACGTAGGTCTCGACGAAGGTGACGCAGCCGGCGTTCTCCATCGCACCGGCGTTGAACTCGGGCACGAAGAGCTGGTCGTACTTGGCGAACGGGTACGGCGTGCCGAACGTCTGCTCGTAGAACGCGAAGCCGGCGCGCGTGATGTCGACGATGTTGTCGGTGTCCAGGTGCTCGGCCAGCGAGGCGCGGCAGTAGACCCCGAGCGGGATGGTGCGCCCGTCGATGCTGGTCAGCTCGCGGTGCTCACCGTGGTACGGACCGGCGACGATCGCGGTGATGTACGACGAGATGCGCGGCGTCGTCTCGAACTGCCACACCGCGATGCCGTGGTCGGCGCCGCCGTTGCGGTTCACGCCGCCCTCGATGCGCACCGGCTGGCCGACCGCGGGGCCGTTGGAGACGACCGTCCAGTGCGCCGGCGCCGTGACGGTGAACGTGAACGTCGCCTTGAGGTCCGGCTGCTCGAACACCGCGAACACCCGCCGGCTGTCGGCCACCTCGAACTGGCTGTACAGGTAGACCTCGTCGTCCACCGGGTCGACGAACCGGTGGAGGCCCTCACCGGTGTTCATGTAGGCGCAGTCCGCCACGACCACCAGCTCGTTCTCGGCCGCCAGCCCGTCCAGCCGGATCCGCGCGTCCGCCACCACGTCGGCCGGGTCCAGGCCGCGGCCGTTGAGCACCACCTCGCGCACCGTCGGCGCGATCAGGTCGATGAAGGTCGACGCGCCCTCGGTGGCCGTGAACCGCACCGTGCTGCGGGACAGGAACGTGCTCGGGCCCGTGGTCAGGTCGAGAGCCACCTCGTAGCTGGCGGTC
This sequence comes from Cellulomonas sp. NTE-D12, assembly GCF_027923705.1. Lineage (NCBI taxonomy): Bacteria > Bacillati > Actinomycetota > Actinomycetes > Micrococcales > Cellulomonadaceae > Cellulomonas > Cellulomonas electrica. The sequence continues at coordinate 1,367,738 of NZ_AP026442.1, forward strand.
TGGACGAGGGAGGCGCGCCGGCGCGCCTCGTCACGGGTCAGGTTCTGTCCGGGCACGTGCGACTCCTGCGGGATGGGCCGACCGATCGGGCCGGCGCGGAGGCCGCGGGTGGCGGCCGCCGACGATCATGGCACGCGACCCGTGCACACGGCCTGCGGGCCCTACCGAGGTGCGCCGGGCCCCTGCGGGCAGGCAGACTCGAGCCGAGTCAGGCCAATTGCGACAGATCGGAGCCCGTGTGCCCTCTCGTGCCGAGACGACGCCCGTCGGTGCCCGGACCAGGACCGTCCGTACCCGGACCGGGTGCGCGCAGTGAGCGCTGTCGCGCGTCCGGACCACAACCGGTTGATCCGCATCCTCGTGGCCGTGGACGCGGTGCTGGTCGGAGCCCTGGTCATCGCGCTGGTGGTCACCGGCGTGAACCGTGGCTCCAGGAGCGGCACCGCGGCCACCACGGGCAGCTCGGTGGGCGGTTCGGCCTCGGCTGCCCCCAGCGGCTCGGCGTCGCCGGGCCCGGCCCACTTCCGGCTGCCGAGCGGCAACATCGCCTGCACGCTGACCGGCGACTCGGCGACGTGCACCATCGCCAACGCGACCTTCACCGTGCCGCCGGTCGCCGGGTGCACCGGCAGCGTCGGGCACACCGTGGTGCTCGACGCCCACGGTGTCGCGACACCCTGCGAGACGGGGCCTGCCCCCGGACCCGCCGGCGAGGACGTGCCGACGCTGCCGTACGGCAGCTCGAGCACCCTGGGCGGACGGACGTGCACCAGCGCGACGGACGGCGTGACCTGCACCGATGCCCGCGGGGTCGGCTTCCGCCTGGCGCGGGAGTCGCTGACCCTGCTCCCGCAGGGCACGGCGCCGTCCGCGACCGCCGCGTCGAACGTGACGAGCGGGTCGCCGGGCCCCACGGGTGGCGATGCCGGTGGCAAGGGGAAGGGCAAGGGCAAGGGCTAGGGCCGGGGCGAGCGTCAGCGGCCCGGCCCGGCCCGTCACCAGATGCTGACGCGCTCCTCCGGCGGCAGGTACAGGCCGTCGCCCGGCTGGACGTCGAACGCCTCGTAGAACGCGTCGAGGTTGCGCACGACGCCGTTGCACCGGAACTGCTCGGGGCTGTGCGGGTCGACGGCCAGGCGCCGGATCACCTCGGCGTCGCGGCCCTTGGACCGCCACGCCTGCGCCCAGCCGATCAGCACCCGCTGCACGCCGGTGAGCCCGTCGATGACCGGCGACTCCTCCAGCGGCCGACCGAGCGCGATCCGGTACGCCTTCAGCGCGATCGCCATGCCGCCGAGGTCGCCGATGTTCTCGCCGATCGTCAGGGCGCCGTTGACGTGGTGGCTGCCGTCCAGCTGGGCGGGGGAGTACGCGTCGTACTGGTCGACCAGGGCCTTGGTGCGGGCCTCGAACTCGGCGCGGTCCTCGGCGGTCCACCAGTCGGCGAGCCGGCCGGTGCCGTCGTACTTGCTGCCCTGGTCGTCGAACCCGTGGCCGATCTCGTGGCCGATCACCGCGCCGATGCCGCCGTAGTTCACCGCGTCGTCCGCGTCCGCGTCGAAGAACGGCGGCTGCAGGATGGCGGCGGGGAACACGATCTCGTTCATCCCGGGGTTGTAGTAGGCGTTGACCGTCTGCGGCGTCATGAACCACTCGTCGCGGTCGATCGGCTTGCCGATCTTGGCCAGCTCCCAGTCCTGCTCGAAGGCGGACGCCCGCCGGACGTTGCCGACCAGGTCGTCCGCGCGCACCACCAGGTCCGAGTAGTCCCGCCACCGCACCGGGTAGCCGATCTTCGGGGTGAACGCGTCGAGCTTGGCCAGCGCCTTCGCGCGGGTCTCCGCCCCCATCCACTCCAGGCCCGAGATGGACTCCCGGTACGCCTCGACCAGGTGGCCCACCAGGGCGTCCATCCGCGCCTTGTGCTCGGGCGGGAAGTGCCGGGCGACGTACTGCTTGCCGACCGCCTCGCCCAGCACGCCCTCGACGAAGGAGACGCCGCGCTTCCAGCGCTCGCGCTGCTCCTGGGCGCCGGTCAGCGTGCGGCCGTAGAAGTCGAAGTTCGCCTGGCTCAGCTCGTCGGTGAGGAAGGCGGCGCGGGCGCTGACGGCGTGGAACGCCATCCAGTCCTTCCAGTCCGCCAGCGGCTCCGTCTCCCACAGGCTCGCAAAACCACGGGCGAAGTCCGGCTCGCGGATCACCAGGTCGTCCATCGAGCCCTCCGGCGCGCCGAGCGCACGCGCCCAGGCGTGCCAGTCGAACTCGGGTGCCTCGTCGGCGAGGTCCGCCAGCGTCGTCGCGTTGTAGGTCAGCTCCGCGTCACGGTCCTTGACGACGTCCCAGTGGTGCGCCGCGAGCGCCGTCTCGAGGGCGACCACCCGGCCGGCGCGCTCGTCCGCGTCCGCCTGGTCGGACGCCACGCCGCCGAGCAGCAGCATGCGGGCGACGTGCGGGCGGTACGCCTCGAGGAAGGTGGCGTACTGGGGGTCGCGGTAGTAGGCCTCGTCCGGCAGGCCGAGACCGGACTGCGTCAGGTGCACGACGTAGCGGTCGGGGTTCCTGGCGTCGTTGTCGACGAAGAACGCGACGGCGCCGCCGGCACCGGTGCGCTGCAGGGCGCCGAGCGCCCCGGTCAGCTCCGCCTGCGTGCTCGCCTGCTCGATCAGCGCCAGGTCGATGCGCAGCGGGGCCAGCCCGGCGGCCTCGATCGCCTCCGTGTCCATGAAGCTGGCGAAGACGGCGCCGACCTTCGCGGCGTCCTCGTCCTGCTGCTGGCCGGCGGCGACCTGCTCGCCGAGCTCGGTGATGATGTCGCGGACCTGCTCCTCGGAGCGGTCGCGCAGCGCGCGCAGCACGCCGTCGGACGCCCGGTCGGCCGGGATGGTGTGGGAGGCGATCCAGCGCCCGTTCACGTGGGCGAACAGGTCGTCCGCGGGACGGGTGGCCGGGTCGAGGGCGGTGACGTCGATGCCGCTACGGGTCATGGGCGCCAGCCTACGGACCGGCACCGACGGGACGGCGGACGCGGTCGGTCGGGCGGCGCACCGGGCTGGCAGGATGACGCCATGCGCATCCACGTCGCCTCCGACCACGCCGGCTTCGAGCTGAAGAACGCGGTCGTCGAGCACCTGAGCGCGGCCGGCCACGAGGTCGTGGACCACGGCGCGCACACGTACGACCCGCAGGACGACTACCCGTCGTTCTGCTTCGCGGCCGGGGAGGCCGTCGTCGCCGACCCCGGGTCGCTCGGGGTGGTGATCGGGGGCTCGGGCAACGGTGAGCAGATCGCCGCCAACAAGGTGACGGGCGTCCGCGCGGCCCTGGCCTGGAACGACGACACCGCCCGCCTGGCGCGGCAGCACAACGACGCCAACGTGGTCGCGATCGGTGCCCGTCAGCACTCCGTGGACGACGCCCTCGCGCTGGTCACGCTGTTCGTCGACGAGCCGTTCTCGCACGACCCGCGGCACCAGCGCCGCATCGACCAGCTCGCGCAGTACGAGCGCGACCGCGGCTGACCGCGGCTCAGAAGGTCCAGCTGCACAACGGCGCGACCGGCCACCCGAACGCCGCGGCGGCGCGCACGCCGGCACCGGGCGTGCGCTCCTCGACCAGCCCGGCGGCGACCAGGCCGGCCAGCGACCTGCCACCGAGGTAGGCGGCGCCCAGCTCACGGACGTCGGCCCGCAGCTGCGCGTCCTGGTCGGTGCGCTCGACGGCGAGCGCCCACGTCCCCTGGTCGTCGGGGCTGTGCGACCACAGCCGCCACCTGCCCGCGTTCGCGGGGACCAGGGCGTCGGTCACCTCGAGGACGGTGTCGAGGGGCGCCAGGTAGCGGCGCAAGGACAGCGCGGTCGGCAGGTCGAGGAGCCGCACCCACAGGTTGTCCTCCAGCCGGGGGCGGCCGGGCCGTTGGTCGACGAGCAGCGAGAGCAGGGGGTCGTCCAAGGCCAGCTTCGGCGTGCTGACGGTGGTGGTGAGGTCCAGGTCGAGGAGGAACGACCAGAGCCGGTGCGTCGCCGATGCGTCCAGCGCGACGGCGGCGAGCACCTCCACGGAGAACTCCGGCCCCGCCTCGGTCCAGCGGGGTGTCCGGCGCAGCAGCGCGAAGCCGCGCGGCTCACCACCCGGCGCGCGCACGGTCGCCAGCTGCATCGGCTCGCCCCCGGCGCGCCACTGCGGCGGGTCGACCAGGATGCGCCGGCGCAGGGCGGGCGTGCTGCGCACCACCCAGCCCGGCCTGCCGGCACCTGCGGCGACGTGCAGCCGGTCGACGAGGTCCTCGTGCAGGTCGGCGTCCGCCGTCGCGAGCTCGACCGTCAGGGCGTCCGATCCCGGGACGGGACGCAGCGCGGCCCGGCGGGGGAGGGTCAGCCGAACCGCGTCCGCCGCGCAGCCGTAGCCGAACCGGCCGTAGATGCCCTGCTCGGCCGCGAACAGGGCCGAGACAGGCTCGCGGCGGGCCAGGGACCTCTCGACGTGGGTGGCGATCATCGACGTGAGCAGCCCCCGCCTGCGCTCGTCGGGACGTACCCCGACCCAGGTCAGGCCCGCGCAGGGCACCACGCCGCCCGGCACCGGCAGCGTGAACGGGTACGAGCCGTGCACGGCCGCGAGCCGACCTCCCGGCCCCTGGACCGCCATCGCCCGGTCGAACGGAACGGTGAACGGCACCTGTGCGTCGACCTCGGGGTCCGGGGGCCAGGCGAAGGCCAACCGGTCCACCGCCCGGAACTCCGCCTGGCGGTCCTCGCCGATCTCGACCGTGCTGTAGCCGTCGGGCAGCGTCGTCATGGTGCCCATGCTGCCGGGCGCCCCGGTGCCGCTGCACCGTCTTTGCTGGCCGACCGGCGGATCGTCGGGCCACCGTCGGTGCGCGCGGTTAGCCTTCGCGCATGACGAGCAGCCCCGACCGGCGCGCCGGCGACGACGTGCCGGGCGGCCCGGCCGCTCGCACCTCCGGCCGACCCGCGCGAGGCCGGGCCGCACCCGGTGGTTCCGGCGGGCTGGAGCACAGTCTCGGTCGGTGGGCCCGGCGGCCGCAGGCCGTCCCCGGCGTGGTGCTGGCGGCGCTCGCGGTGCTGCTGGCCCTCGGCATGTGGGACCGACCGGAGTGGGTGGCGCCCTCGGCCTTCCTGCTCCTGCTGCTGGTCGCGGTGTTCGTGCTGCGCTGGCTCGCCCTGGTGGTGGTCGCAGCCCTGGTCAGCGTGCTGGCGCTGACGCTGTGGGCGATGGGGTCGGGCACGATGACGCCGGGGACGATCGTGGTGCTCGCCGCGGCCGTGGGTGCGGTGCTGATCTTCGGACGCAGCCGTGAGCGGCTCGGTCTGCAGGGCGCGCCGAGCGGCCTGATGCTGGTCGACCTGCGGGACCGGCTGGAGGCGAACGGCCACATCCCGCCGCTGCCGGCCGGCTGGCGCGTCGACGCCGTGGTGCGGTCGGCCCACCAGGACGCGTTCTCGGGGGACTTCGTCGTCGCGCGGGCGCCCGCCGACGACGTGCTCGAGGTGGTGCTGGTCGACGTCTCCGGCAAGGGTCAGGCCGTCGGGGTGCGGTCCCTGCAGCTGTCGGGCGCACTGGCCGGGCTGCTGGGCGCGATGGCACCGGCCGACTTCCTGCCGGCGGCGAACTCCTACCTCCTGGGGCAGGGCTGGGACGACGGGTTCGCCACCGCCGCGCACCTGGCGCTGGACCTGCGCACCGGCGCCTACCAGGTGGCCACCGCCGGCCACCTGCCCCCGGTGCAGCTGCACGCCGGGTCGGGGCGGGTCAGCGTGGTCGACACCGTCGGTGCACCGGTCCTCGGTGTGACGCCGGACTTCCGGTGCCAGGCCCGGACCGGCACCCTGCAGCCCGGTGACGCGCTGCTGCTGTACACGGACGGGCTGGTGGAGACCCGCGGCGGCGACCTGGACCAGGGAATCGACCGGCTGCTCGGCGTCCTCGAGCAGCTGGTGTCCACGGGGCGCGGCGGGGCCGACGCGGTGCTCGCGGCGGCGCGCCGCCAGGAGGACGACGACCGGGCGCTCGTGCTGGTGCAGCGGGCCTGAGCGATGGACGACGACTACCTGGAGCAGGTGCTCGACCTGGTCGCGGCCGTGCCGGCGGGCCGCGCGGTCACCTACGGCAGCGTCGCAGAGGTGCTGCGGGACCGGCTCGGCCGGGGCGGCCCCCGGCAGGTCGGTCAGGTGCTGGCGCACGCCGGTGGGGGAGTGCCGTGGTGGCGGGTGGTCAACGCCGCCGGGTCGCCGCCCGTACGGCACGCCACCGAGGCGCTCGACCGGCTGCGCGCCGAGGGCACCCCGCTGGTCGCGGACGGCACGCGCGTGGCCCTGCGCCGCGCGCTGTGGTGGCCGGAGGACGACGCGTTCGACGACGGGGCGACACCGGGCTGACGGACGCCCCGTCGCCGCCTCGCTACGCGTCCCGGGAGTCGTCGGCTGCAGCGGTCGCCGTCGCCCCGAGAGCCTCGGCGACCCGCGGGAGGTCTCGTGGATCGGTCTGCAGCAGCATCGTCGTCACCGCGGTCTGCTGCCAGGCCGCGAGCTGGTCGCGCAGGTCGTCCGCGGTGCCCACCAGCGCGACGTCCCGCACCAGCTCGGTCGGCACCGCGGCGGCGGCACGGGCGCGGTCTCCGGCGAGGAAGTGCGCCGCGATCTCGTCGAGCGCCTCGGCGTACCCGAGCCGTGCCAGCGCGTCCCGGTGGTAGTTGGCGGCGCGGGCTCCCATGCCGCCGGCGTACAGCGCGATGAAGGGCCGGACGGCGTCGGCCGCCTGCTCGACGTCCGCCCCCAGCACCGCCGGCACGGTCGCCGTCACCTCGAAGCGCTCGCGGAGGCTGGAGCCGGCGGTGCGGCGCGCGAAGCCGTCGTCGAGCAGCTGGCGGAACTCGTCGTCGAGCCGCGGGGCGTAGAACAGCGGCAGCCAGCCGTCGGCGATCTCCGCGGTGAGGGCGATGTTGCGGGGGCCCTCCGCCGCGAGGTGGATGGGCAGGTCGGCGCGCAGCGGGTGCACCGTCGAGCGCAGCGGCTTGCCGAGACCCATGCCCTGGTCCGCCGGCAGGGGCAGGCGGTAGAACTCGCCGTCGAACGTCACCGGCGCCTCACGGGCGAGCACCTGGCGCACCACGGCGACGAACTCGCGGGTCCGGGCCAGCGGCTTGGGGTAGGGCTGCCCGTACCAGCCCTCCACCACCTGAGGCCCGGACACGCCGAGCCCCAGCACGAACCGGCCGCCGGACAGGTGGTCGAGCGTGAGGGCGGCCATCGCCGTCGCGGTCGGGGTGCGGGCGGAGATCTGCGCGACGGCCGTGCCGAGCCGCACCCGCGTGGTCGCGGCACCCCACCAGGCGAGCGGCGTGAACGCGTCCGACCCGTAGGCCTCTGCCGTCCACACCGAGTCGAAGCCCAGCCGCTCGGCGGTCAGCACCGCCTGCTGCGCGCCCTGCGGAGGTCCCGCGGACCAGTAGCCGGTGTGGTAGCCGAGCCGCACGGGAACCTCCGATCGTCCGACGTCGCCGCGCCGTCGCGGCGTCCGTGCCGGTCAGGCTACGGCCCGCACCGGCCCGCCCGGCGTTCGGCGCGGTGGTCCGTCAGATGTAGATCGCCGGGTCGTCGACCTCGGGGTCGAAGCTGTGCGCCACCTTGGGCAGCCGGACCTGCGCCGGCACGCCCACGGCGATCGCACCGGCCGGCACGTCGTGAACCACCACGGCGTTGGCGCCGATCTGGGCGCCGTCGCCGATCCACACCGGTCCGAGCACCTTGGCGCCCGCCCCGACCACCACGCCGTCACCCAGCGTGGGGTGCCGCTTGCCGTGCCGCATCGTCTTGCCGCCCAGCGTGGAGCCGTGGAACAGCACGACGTCGTCGCCCACCTCGGCCGTCTCGCCGACCACCACGCCCATGCCGTGGTCGATGAACAGCCGGCGTCCGATCCGGGCGCCGGGGTGGATCTCCACCCCTGTCGCCGCCCGAGCGGCCTGGGAAAGCAGCCGCGCGGCGAGCCGGAGCCCGGGCTCCTGCCACATGCGGTGCGCGAGGCGGTAGACCCAGACGGCGTGCACGCCCGGGTAGCCGAGCGCCACCTCGAGCCGGCTGCGGGCCGCGGGGTCGTGGTGGTGGGCGGCCTCGAGGTCCTCCCGGAGGACCTCGAGCAGCGGTCGGTGGTGCGCAGCGGTGGACGGCCGCGCACCACCGACGACCCGTCCGCGCGCCGGTGTGCCGTGGCTGCCGAGCAGTGCGGTCATGGACAGGCTCCCGGTGGATCGGTCGGACGGGTGGGGACGAGCAGCGAGCCGGCGACCCGGCTCAGTCGAGCAGGTCGGCGTACAGCACGGTGGACAGGTACCGCTCGCCGAAGCTGGGGATGATCGTGACGATCAGCTTCCCCTTGTTCTCCGGACGGTTGGCCACCTGGATCGCCGCGGCGATCGCGGCACCGGAGGAGATGCCGACCAGCAGGCCCTCCTCCTTCGCGGCACGGCGCGCGTAGGCGATCGCCGTGTCGCCGTCGATGTCGATCACCTCGTCGTACACCGAGGTGTCGAGCACCTCGGGCACGAAGTTGGCGCCCAGGCCCTGGATCTTGTGCGGACCGGGCTCGCCACCGTTGAGGATCGGGGACTCCTTGGGCTCCACGCCGATGATCTGCACGCCGGGCTTGCGCTCCTTGAGCACCTGTCCGACGCCGGTGATGGTCCCGCCGGTGCCGATGCCCGCGACCAGGATGTCCACCTCGCCGTCGGTGTCCGCCCAGATCTCCTCCGCGGTGGTCCGGCGGTGGATCGCCGGGTTGGCGGCGTTGGCGAACTGGCGGGCCAGGACGGCACCCGGACGCTCGGCGGCGATCTCGTTCGCCTTGTTGACGGCGCCCTTCATGCCCTCGGAGCCGGGCGTCAGGATCAGCTCGGCGCCGTAGGCGCGCAGCAGGGCGCGGCGCTCCTTGGACATGGTCTCCGGCATCGTCAGGACCACGTGGTAGCCACGCGCCGCACCGACGAACGCGAGCGCGATCCCGGTGTTACCGCTCGTCGCCTCGACGATCGTGCCCCCCGGCTGCAGCTCGCCGGACTCCTCGGCGGCGTCGACGATCGCGACGCCGATGCGGTCCTTGACGGAGCTGGCGGGGTTGTAGAACTCGAGCTTGCCGACGATCTGCGCGGGCGCGCCGTCCGTGATCTTGGTGATGCGGACCAGCGGGGTGTTGCCGATGAGCTGCGTGGCGTCGTCGTAGATGCGGGACATGGTTCCTCTTCGTCGGTTCTGGTGGAGGCACGGGCCGGGCGGGACGTTCACCTCGAGCCTGCGCGGTGCACGCGGCGTCGGCCACAGCAGCGGGGGCGAGGTCGTCCGACGAGGCGAGCGCTGGCCGACCGGGTGGTCCGGGTTCCCGCCGTCGGGCAGGAGGCAGCCAGCGCTCTACCGACAGCGACAGGTGCGCGCCGACGAGGCCGCGCGGGTGCGCCCGGACGGGCGCGCGGCGAGGGTGGTCGGCGGGTGCTGCACGCTGATCGGCCTCCCTCGCTCGGGCGGGTGCCAGGTCTCCGATCGGAGCTGGACCTGGTCCGCGACGCCATGACGCTAGCCGCAACCGGGAGACCGGCGCAAAGATTCCCGCCCGACCACCTCTACGCTGGTCCCTGCGCGGGACGCCGTCCGGCGCGACGGGGTGTGGCGCAGGTTGGTAGCGCGTCCGCTTTGGGAGCGGAAGGTCGCCGGTTCGAATCCGACCACCCCGACGATGCGATGCGACGTCTCGGCGTCTGAGTCCCCCAGGACGGAGGTAGACGCGTGGAGGACCAGCGCGGCCCTGCTGACCAGCAGCTGCTCGACCTGCTCGACGAGCAGCTGACGGAGTTCACCTCCGGCGCCGCCGTGGTGCTGGGGGACCGGGCGTCCTGCAGCGTGATGCTGCGGCTCGACGGCGGCGTGCGCCGCTCGGCGAGCAGCGACCCGCTCGCGGCGGCGTGCGACGAGGTCGAGCTGGCCGTCGACGAGGGGCCGTGCCTCGACGCCCTCGAGACCGGTCTGGTGATGCTGGTCGACGACCTCGACACCGAGGACCGGTGGCCGGCGTGGACGCGCACCGCTCGTGCCGCGGGATTCCGGTCCTCCGGGGGCTTCCCGGTGCACCTGCGCAGCGAGGCGGCCGTCGCGGTGAACGTCTACCGGCCGGGGCCCGGGCCGTGGGACCGGGACAGCCTGGTGCGCGCCGACGTCTACGCGCAGCAGCTCGGCCGGGTCGTCGACCTCTGCCTGGACCTGAGGGAGGCGAACGGCCGCCGGCACGCCCTGGAGGACGCCCTCGCCGCGCAGGCCTCCATCGACCAGGCGGTCGGCGCGATCATGGCGACGAAGCACTGCGACGCGTCGGCGGCCTTCGCCATGCTGATCGCGGCGGCTCGGGACGGCCGGTCCGACCTGAGCGACGTCGCGGTGCAGGTCCTCGAGGCGCTGGTGGACCGCCGGCCCGGCGGAGAGCTCTGAGCTGACCCCGCCGGGCAGGCCGGCCGGCGTCAGAACGGCAGGGTCAGGCCCTTCGGCGTGCCGTTGCCCGTCGGGCCGTCGTAGCCGGTGCGGGCGGTGCACAGGTACGCGGTTGCGGTGGACCGCTTCGAGGTGCACGTCCCGTCGGAGCCGCTGGTGACGTCGTACAGGCTCGTGGCGTTGGCGTACAGGTTCGCCGGCGCGTAGCCGGTGGTGGGGACGCCATCGCGGGCGAACACGGCCCCGACGATCGGCGCGGCGACCGAGGTGCCGCCGAAGACGAGCCAGTTCGCGCCGCCGGTGGAGCCGTACGAGTCGTAGACCGCGACACCGGTGGACGGGTCCGCGACCGCGGCGACGTCGGTCACCGTGCGGCGGGTGCACGCGGTGTCGCGCTGCCACGACGGCTTGCCGACGTACGCCGAGCAGCCGGAACCGGTGCCGGACCACACCGTCTCGGACGCCCGGGCGCCGGTGGACGTCAGCGTCAGCGTGGTGCCGCCGACGGCGATCGCACCGGCCGATGCCGCGGGGAACTGGACGCCGTACCCGTTGTCGCCGGCGGCCACCGTGACGGCCACCCCGGGGATGTTCCAGTTCGACCAGCTCGTCTCACCCTTGAACTCCGCCCCGCCGTAGGAGTTGGAGATCACGGCCGCGCCCAGGTTCTTCGCCGTCGTGACGGCCGCTGCCAGGTCCGAGAAGGACGCCGAGCTCGCACCGACGTAGAGGATCCCGCAGGCGGGGCAGATGGCGGACACCATCTGGAGGTCCAGGTCCTCCTCCTGACCCCAGCCGGTGTCGCCGGCGACCGTGGAGATCGAGCCGCCGGTCTGGTTCACCTGCGTGAGCCGGGCGGTGCCGAGTCCGAACTGGGTGCGGTAAGCAGCCAGGTCCCCGGCGGCGTTCGGGTTGGCGTAGGCGTCGACGACGGCGACCGTCGGCGCACCGGAGCCGAAGGGTCCGTAGACGCCGGTCAGCTGCGCGGGGCCGTAGCCGGCCGAGTAGCTGGCGGTCGCGGCGGGTCGGCCGGTCCGCGCATCCGTCACCACGTGGGCCTCGCACGCCGCGGCTCCTGCCGGCGCCACCGCGCAGACCCGCTTCTGCGAGTGCGCGGCACCGGTCGGTGAGGGGGCAGCGGCCGCGGCCCCGGCGGAGAACGTCAGTCCGGCCGCGGTCAGCAGACCCATGGCGGCGGTGAGGACGGCTGTCACGCGGGTACGGCGCACGGCGTGCTCCTGGGGGTCGGGGCTGGCGACACCCTTCTCATCGGCACGGCGCTCAGGTACCTGAACGATGCAGGCGCCTGCTGGTGCTCAGCGGCTGCCGCTGCGACGCCCGCGCCGCGCTCCGCCGGCCGAGAACGCTGCCGCTCCGCCGGCCGAGAACGCTGCCGCCCCGCCGGTGCCGGCCGCGCGCGGCGCCGGACGGCCCGTGGCGGTCGCGCCACCGACCGGTCGGTCCTGCGCGCCGGCACTCGAAGCGGTCGTCCGGCCGCCGCGCGGGGCCGCACCCGGTGCGGCGGAGCCGCGGCGTCGTCGAGAACCCCGACCCGTCGGCGCTGCGCCGGAACGCGGTGCGACCGGCTGGACGGCCGAGGCCGGACGGTGCACCCGCGCGGCCGGCTGTCCGACCAGTGCGCGCACCTGCGGCGACTCGGCGGTCACGGCCTGCAGCGGGGCGTGCACGGCGGCCCGGCGCAGCAGCGTGGCTACGTCGTGCCGCTGCTCGGGCAGCGTCACGGTCACCACCGTGCCGGCCGCACCGGCGCGCGCCGTACGCCCGGACCGGTGCAGGTAGGCCTTGTGCTCCGTCGGCGGGTCGACGTGCACCACCAGCGGCACGTCGTCGACGTGCACCCCGCGGGCGGCCACGTCGGTGGCCACCAGCACGCGCACCTCGCCGCTGCGGAAGGCCGTCAGGTTCCTGTCGCGGGCCGCCTGGGAGAGGTTGCCCTGCAGGTCCACGGCCGGGATGCCGTCCGCGGTCAGCTGCTTGGCCAGGCGCTTGGCGACGTGCTTGGTCCGCACGAACAGGATCGTGCGCTCCTCGCCGGAGGCCAGCGCCTCGACCAGCCGCTTCTTCGCGTCCGCGTCGGCCACGCCGAACACCGCGTGCTCCAGCAGCTCGACCGCGTTGGTCGCGTCGTCGACCGAGTGGGTGGCGGGGGAGGACAGGAAGCGACGGACCAGCTTGTCCACGCCGTTGTCCAGCGTCGCGGAGAACAGGAGCCGCTGGCCGCCGGCCGGCGTGGCCGCGAGGATGCGGGTGACCGCCGGGAGGAAGCCGAGGTCGGCCATGTGGTCCGCCTCGTCGAGCACGGTGACGCGGACGGCGCTGAGCCGGACGTGGCCCTGCTTCATCAGGTCCTCGAGGCGCCCGGGGCACGCGACCACCACGTCGACGCCGGCCTGCAGGGCCTGGACCTGCCGGTTCTGCGAGACACCGCCGAAGACGGTGGTCACGGTGTGGCCGGTCGCGGCGAGCAGCGGCTCGAACGTCGCGGCGATCTGGGTGGCGAGTTCACGGGTGGGCGCGAGCACGAGCGCGGTCGGGTGGCCCGCTCTCGCCCTCGTCCCTGCGGACGCCAGCCGCGCGACCACGGGAAGGGCGAAGGCGAGCGTCTTGCCGCTGCCGGTGCGGCCGCGGCCGAGCACGTCCCGGCCGGCGAGCGTGTCGGGGAGGGTGTCGCGCTGGATGGGGAACGGCTCGTCGATGCCCTGCGCGTGCAGGACGGAGACGAGGCGGGCGGGGACGCCGAGGGCGTCGAAGGAGGAGGACATGGACTGCTTTCGCGAGAGGGGCGCTGCGACGCGCTGAGGGGGACCGTGCGGGACACGCGCACCCCGGCAGGAGCCGGAGGCGGTTCGCCGTCGATCCGCGCCTGGGCACCGGGTGCCGCAGGGAGCGTTCGTCGACGCGAGGCGCAGGAGTGCGCCGGGTGCCCCCAGCGTACCTGCTGGCGCACGTCCGCCCCGCCGCGGCGGGGCGCCGGGAGCCTGGAATGGGCACGCATACGTGCTCTGACCTGCGCATCTCTTCGACGAGCGCCCTCGGTGGTGCCGCCTTAGCATCGAGCCCCAAGGGGGTGACCGGCCGACAGCGGAGGCAACACAGCGGAGGCAACAGTGAGCCAGATCCGTCCACACTCGCAGGACGTGCCGCCGCAGCTCGACGTCGGCACGCCCGAGGAGCCGGGAAGCCACGGCGAGCGTCGGTCCCCCCTCGCCCGGTTCTTCGGCGTCCTCGGTCCCGGCCTGGTCACGGGGGCGGCCGACGACGACCCGTCCGGCATCGCCACCTACGCCCAGGCCGGTGCCACGTTCCGCTACAGCATGCTGTGGACGTCGATCCTCACGTTCCCCCTGATGACGGCCACGCAGGAGATCTGCGACCGGATGGCGCAGGCCACGGGGGACAGCTTCGGCAAGCTGATCCGGCGCAAGTTCCCGCGCTCCCTCCGGCTCGTGATCGGCGTGCTGCTGGTGGCGCTGATCGTCGCGAACGTCGTCAACGTGGCGGCGGACCTGATGGCGATCGGCCAGGGGATGCAGCTGCTGCACGCGGGGCCCGCGCCGGTCTGGAGCGGGGTCGCCGGCGTCGCGATCCTGGGCGCCGTGGTGGCCGGCTCGTTCGAGCTGATCGGCCGGGTGTTCAAGTGGTTGTGCCTGGTGCTGCTGGTCTACATCGGCGTGCTCTTCGTGGCCGACGTGGACTGGGGGCAGGTGCTGCGGGGCTTCGCCGGCCTGTCCATCCAGCTGACGCCGGACTACCTCGGCCTGACGGTCGCCGTGCTCGGCACCACGATCTCGCCGTACATGTTCTTCTGGCAGACCGCTCAGCGCGTCGAGCAGCTGCGGGCCGAGGACCTCGGCGGCGACAAGGCGCCGCGCCTGGCCGACCGCACGCCGAGCGCCGCCCGCCGCAAGCTGCGCAACGGTCGCGTCGACGTCGTCGCCGGGATGGCGTTCTCGCAGCTGATCATGTTCGCGATCATCACCGCGACCGCGGCCACCCTCGGAAAGGCCGGTACGCAGGTCAGCACCGCGGCCGACGCGGCCAAGGCGCTGGCGCCCATCGCCGGCGCCGGCTCCACCGTCCTGTTCGCCGTCGGCTTCATCGGTTCCGCCGTGCTCGCGGTCCCGGTGCTCGCCGCCTCGGGTGCCGCCGGCATCGCGGGCCTGGCCAACAAGGACTGGGGCCTCGAGCGGAGCCCGCGAAAGGCGCCGCTGTTCTACGTCGTGCTCGGCGTCGGCATGGTCGCCGGCATCGTCATGAGCGTGATCAGCTCCGACCCGATCGGCCTGCTGGTGCTCAGCGCGATCCTCAACGGGATCGCGGCCGGCCCGTTCCTGGTGGTGATGATGCTGATCTCCCGGGACCGCCGGATCATGCGCGAGTACGCCAACGGTCGGCTGGCGGCGGTGCTCGGCTGGACGACGACGGTGCTGATGTGCGCGGCCGGTGCGTACGGCATCTGGTACACGGTCACCGGGGGCTGAACCGGTGCCGGCGGCGAGCGCCGATTCGGCCCAGGCTCACGGCTCCACCGCGTAGGGTCTGCGGCATCGACGTGGCGCACCAGCGCGCACCGTCGCTCGTGGCCAGCTCACCCGGCTGGCGCCTCGCAGGTGCCGGGTCTGCGGCGGGCGTCGAGCCGGGTCCGGGCGCTCGCTCGTGGAGGTTCCGCGTGGTGACCAGCACGTCCACCCGCCGCCCGCGCCGCGTCGGTCTCGCGGCCGACGGCGGGCGGTCCGGCGCACCCGGTCCGCTGGACCGGCCCCCAGGTCCGGTCGCGCGCCGGATGAACACCCTGGTCCGGGCGCTGGCCGGCAGCTGGGTGTCGGACCCCCGCGTGGCGGTGTCGCTCGCCGGCGCGGGCCTCCTGCTCGGGATGCTGCTCGGCGCGACCGCCCCCAACGCCGAGGCGATCGGCGTGCACCTGCCGCTCTCCCTGCTGCCGTCGCTGTCGGGGCACACCGTCCTGGCCAGCCTGATGCTCTACGCCGCCGAGATCCTCGCCGGGCTGGGGCTCGCCGGGATGATCTGGGCGAACAGCAAGGGCTGGCGGCCCGACCCCCGGCACCTGCTCGTCGCCTCGGCGGTGGTGGTGGCCGTGATGGTGAGCTTGACGCCGGTCGGCTCGTCGGACGTGGCGAGCTACGCGGTGTACGGACGCATCGCCGCGCAGGGCGGCAACCCGTACGTCACCAGCCCGCTCGCGTGGGGTGAGGCGGCGTACCTGGACCCGGTCGGCATGATGTGGAAGGACCAGCCGTCGGTGTACGGCCCGGTCGCCACCCTGCTGCAGTCGTTCGCCGCCTGGGTCGGCGGCAGCCACGTCGCGACCACCGTCCTGGTGTGGATGGTGCTGAACGGGCTCGTCTTCCTCGGCGTCGGGGTGCTCCTGCTGCGGACGTCCGACGACCCCGTGCGCGCCACGCTGTTCTGGACCGCGAACCCCGTGCTGATCCTCGCGCTGGTCGGCGGCGGGCACCTGGACACCCTGGTCGCCGCCGCGGCCGTCGGCGCGATCCAGGTCGCGCGGAAGCTGCGGTCCGGCTGGGGTGACGTGCTCGCCGGCGTCCTGGTGGGCCTCGGGAGCGGCGTGAAGATCTCCGCGGTGCTGATCGGTCTGGGCCTCGCGTGGCCCCTGGTGGCGCGGCGGCAGTGGGGCCGCCTGCTGCGGATGTCCGCAGCCGCTGCCGCCGTGCTGGTGGTGCCGTACACGTTCTACGGCACCAGTGCGCTCGGCCCCTTGCTGCACGGGCTGCAGCTGGTGACGTGGCCGTCCCCGTGGCGGCTGGTCGAGATCACCGGGCGGGCGTTCGGCGTGAGCGAGGCGGCGATGATGCACGGCATCAGCCTGCTGTGGCCGCTGGCGCTCCTGGTGGTGGCGTGGCTGCTCAACCAGCGGATCGCGACGGACCAGCCGCGTGAGGTCGTCGGGCCCTTCGTGCTGGTGTTCGCCTGGATCCTCGTGGCCCCGTGGGTGTTCGCCTGGTACACCGCGGTGGCGTGGGCGGCGCTGAGCCAGGTGCCGCGCAACCGGATGACACGCTGGCTGACGCTGGTCACCGTGGTCCTCGCGCTGTTCCTGTCCAGCGGTGGGCACCCGATGCCCGTGCGGTGAGGGCACCGGGTGCCGGCGCGCCCGTACGCTGACCGCGTGGTCACCGCCGTGGACGCCGGAGCGGCATCTCCCCTCGAGAGCGTCGATCGCGCGTTGCGGCTGCTGGAGGCGCTCGCCTCGCACGGTGCCGACGGTGCCACGCTCGCGGAGCTCGCCACGGCGACCGGCATGCACAAGACCACCGCGCACCGCACCCTCGGCGCGCTCCGGCACCGGCAGTTCGTCGACCAGGACGGCGGGACGGGGCGGTACCGGCTCGGGCGAGGGGCGGTCGCCCTCGCCGACCGGTTCCTCGACGAGGGGAACCTGCCGTCCCTGCTGCACGGCGCGCTGGTGGCGTTGTGCTCGGCCACCGACGAGCTGGTGCACCTCGGGGTGCTGTCCGGGGCGCAGGTGCTCTACCTGGACAAGGTCGAGCCCGACCGGCCGGTGCGGGTGTGGTCCGCGGTCGGCCGCCGGCGGTGGGCGGTCACCACGGCCCTGGGCAGGGCGATGCTGGCGTACTCCGGGACGTCCCGGGAGGCGCTGGACGGGTACGTGCGGCCGATCGGCGGCGACGGCCGGTCCGCCGAGCGGGCGGTCGAGGCCGACCACGTGTGGGACGAGCTCGAGCGTGCCCGCGCGCGCGGCTACGCCGTCGAGTCGGAGGAGAACGAGCCCGGCATCTCCTGCGTGGCCGTGCCGCTGGTCCGTGGTGCCGCGAGCTCGTCCGCCGGAGCCGGTCCCCAGGGTGCGGTCGTCGGCGCCGTCAGCCTCACGGTGCCGAGCGAGCGGATGGACCAGCGGCGGGTGGAGCAGCTGTACGCGACGATCCGCGAGGTGCTCCCGCCGCTCCTGCCGGCCGGCCTGGCCCTGCCCCTCGGCTGAGCCGAGGGACGACGGTGCGCTCCCGCGCATCGTCATGACATACTCGTTTCGCTGCACGCGATGGGCATTGCGACTAGCGAAACGGACTCCCGGTGCCGAGCATCCTCGACCAGCTCTCCGCCCACCGTCTGGTGCCGGTCGTCGTCATCGACGACGCCGCCCAGGCCGGCCCGCTCGCGCAGGCCCTGGTCGACGGCGGCCTGCCCGTCGCCGAGGTGACCTTCCGCACCGCGGCCGCCGCCGAGGCGATCCGCGCGATGGCCGACCGCGGGGACGTGCTGGTCGGCGCCGGGACCGTGCTGACGCCGGCACAGGTGGACGCCGCGGTCGCCGCCGGCGCGCACTACGTCGTCTCGCCCGGCACGGACCGCGCCGTCGTCGAGCGCGCGCAGGAGCACGGGGTGCTGGCCCTGCCGGGAGCCGTCACCGCGACGGAGGTGCAGGCGGCGCTCGCGCTCGGACTGACCGCCGTGAAGTTCTTCCCGGCCGGCACGTCCGGCGGTGCCGCGGCGATCGCCGCGCTGGCGGCACCGTTCGGCGGCGTCGGCTTCGTGCCGACCGGTGGTGTCGGGCCGAAGAACCTCGGCGAGTACCTGGCGCTGCCGTCCGTCAAGGCCGTCGGCGGCTCGTGGATGGTGCCGCGCGACCGGGTCGCCGCGGGCGACCTCGCCGGCGTGCGCGACCTCGTCGCAGAAGCGGTCCGGCTCGCGTCGAGCCTGCGCCCCTGACCGCGCCGAACCGCCTGCCCCGCAGCCCGAACCAGTGCACCGCCCCGACCCAGCCGCAGGAGTGCCCGTGCCCGCCCTGACCATCCGCCCCGCCGAGCAGACCCGGTACGACGCCGTCAGCCTGGGCGAGGTGATGCTGCGGCTCGACCCAGGCGAGGGGCGCATCCGCACCGCACGCGAGTTCCGGGTGTGGGAGGGCGGCGGCGAGTACAACGTCGCCCGCGGCCTGCGCCGGGCCTTCGGGCTGCGGGCCGCCGTGGTGACGGCGCTCGCGGACAACGAGGTCGGGCGGCTGGTGGAGGACCTGATCCTGCAGGGCGGCGTGGACACCTCGTTCATCCGCTGGATGCCGTACGACGGCGTGGGTCGCACGGTGCGGAACGGGCTGAACTTCACCGAGCGCGGGTTCGGGGTGCGCGGCGCAGTCGGCGTCTCCGACCGGGGCCTGACCGCGGCCAGCCAGCTGCGCGCCGAGGACGTCGACTGGGACCACCTGTTCGGCGAGCTGGGCGTGCGGTGGTTCCACACCGGCGGCATCTACGCGGCGCTGTCCGAGACGAGCGCGGCCACCACGCTGGCGGCGGTCGAGGCGGCGCACCGGCACGGCACCGTCGTCTCCTACGACCTGAACTACCGGCCCAGCCTCTGGAAGGCGATCGGTGGCAAGGAGCGCGCGCAGCAGGTCAACCGCGAGATCGCCCGGCACGTCGACGTGATGATCGGCAACGAGGAGGACTTCACCGCGGCCCTCGGGTTCGAGGTGGAGGGGGTCGACGAGAACCTGTCCGCGCTGGACGTCGACGCGTTCGGCGCGATGATCGACCGGGTCGGTGCGCAGTACCCGAACTTCGCCGTCATCGCCACGACGCTGCGCACCGTGCGGTCCGCCACGGTGAACGACTGGGGCGCGATCGCCTGGTCCCGCGAGGAGGGTCTGGTCCGGGCGACGCACCGGCCGGGGCTGGAGATCCTCGACCGGGTCGGCGGCGGCGACTCGTTCGCCTCCGGCCTGGTGTTCGGGCTGCTCGACGGTCAGCCGCTCGCGACGGCCGTGGAGTACGGCGCCGCGCACGGCGCGCTGGCGATGACCACGCCGGGCGACACGACGATGGCCTCCAAGGCGGAGGTGCTCAAGCTGGCCGGCGGCGGGAGCGCGCGGGTGGACCGCTGAGGGTCAGCTGCCGGACCCGTCGAACGTCAGCACCACCTTCACGTCGTCGTCCTGGTCCACGAACGCGTCGGCGAACCGCTCGACCGGGACCCGGCGGGTGATCAGCCGTGCGAGCCAGTCCACGTCTGCCTTGGCCAGGGCCTCGGCCGCGAGCTGGTAGTGGTGCAGGTTGGCGTTGACCGAGCCGACGACCGCCTCGTTCTCCAGGACGATCTCGCGGTTGAGGCCGCCGGCGTCGATGGTCAGCCGGCGCCTGGTCGGTGACACGCCCGTCAGGCAGACGATGCCGTACGACGAGGTGGCCGCGATCGCGCCGAAGATCAGCGGGCCGACGCCGGTCGCCTCGAGGACGACGTCCGGCTTGATCGCCGTCGCGACCTCGTCGATGTCGCCGTGGTGGTACGTCGCGCCGAGGTCGGAGACCAGCGCGGGCTTGGGTCCGTCGGTCACCCGGTCGAGCACGTGCACCTCGAGCCCGCGCTGGACGCCCAGCATGGCCGCGAGCAGCCCGATGGGTCCGGCGCCGGTGACCAGCACCGTGCGCGGGTCGAACCAGGCGCGCCGCCCGACGTGCTCCACCTGGTCCCACGCCTTGGCGACCACCGTCGTCGGCTCCATCAGCACGCCGACCTGGTGCAGCCGCGGGTCCAGCGTCACGGCGAAGTCCGGTTCCACCGACCACTGGTCGCTGGCGTAGCCGTCCAGCTGCTTGATGCCGCGCTCGGTGTACTGCCCGTTGCGGCACATGTCGAACTGCCCGTGCGCGCAGGCTCCGCACGGCACCGGGTCCGGCCGACGAACGACGCCGACCACCAGGTCGCCGGCCGAGAAGCCGCTGCCGTCGGGCGCGGAGCGGACGCGCCCCAGGGACTCGTGGCCGATCACCAGCCGCTCCCTGCCCGGCGGAGCCCACCCGTAGTGCCCGTCGGCGATCTCACGGTCCGTACCGCACACGCCGACGGCGAGGGCGTCGACCAGCAGCTGTCCGTCCGCCGCCGTGGCGTCGGGGACGTCGCTGACCTGCAGGGTGCCGCCGTGCAGCGGGATGGTGGTCAGCGCGCGCATGGTCGCTCCTTCTCCGCGTGAGGGCAGGGTCCGCATGGGGCCGGCGGGCGGCCGAGGACCCGATGGAGCCCTCCCGCACGCTAACCACGGACCGCTGGAGCGGCACGGCGAGAGGAAAGTTGAATTTCCACGGGTGTCTCCGCTTTTAACCGCGCCGTCCCTGAGCAACACTGACGATCAGCCGAGTCCGGGAGGAACCGAGGGTGGTCCAGCCGAGGGAGAACGACCTCGCTCGCTGTGCCGTCGCGGCACCCGCACCCTCCGCACCCGCGCCCGCCGCACCCCTGCAGGCGCACGCCCGGCCGCCGCGCACCCCCGCGCTCCGCCGACCGGCGCCGGGGGCACCCCGGCCCAGCTGAGCCCGTTCTCGCTACCTCCGCACGAACGTGTGTCGATCGAAGGAGCACCGATGAACCCGAGCACCACCCCGCGCACCCCCGCGGAACCGGGCCTCGACGGCCCCGTGTCGGAGGCGCTGCTGCGGCTCGGGCGCCATTTGCGCCGTGGTGAGGTGTCGGCCGACCTGCGCACCCTGAGCAAGGTGGGCGGGCGGGACGCCGACGAGTTCTACCGGGACCGCTGGAGCCACGACAAGGTGGTCCGCTCCACCCACGGGGTCAACTGCACCGGCTCGTGCTCCTGGAAGGTCTACGTCAAGGACGGGATCATCACCTGGGAGGCGCAGCAGACCGACTACCCGTCGGTCGGTCCCGACCGGCCCGAGTACGAGCCGCGCGGCTGCCCCCGCGGCGCGGCGTTCAGCTGGTACACGTACTCGCCCACCCGGATCCGCTACCCGTACGTCCGCGGCCTGCTGCTGGAGATGTACCGGGAGGAGCGCCGCCGCACCGGTGACCCCGTGGCGGCCTGGGCGGCCATCGTCGACGACCCCGAGAAGGCTCGTCGGTACAAGAGCGCCCGCGGCAAGGGGGGACTGGTGCGGGCGTCCTGGGAGGAGGCCGTCGAGATCGTCGCCGCCGCCCAGGTGCACACCATCGCCAGGTACGGGCCGGACCGGGTGGCGGGCTTCTCGCCGATCCCCGCGATGTCGCAGGTGTCCCACGGCGTGGGGGCCCGGTACCACGAGCTGATCGGCGCGCCGATGCTGTCGTTCTACGACTGGTACGCCGACCTGCCGGTCGCCTCGCCGCAGGTGTTCGGCGACCAGACCGACGTGCCGGAGTCGGGGGACTGGTGGGACGCCGGCTACCTGATCATGTGGGGCTCCAACGTCCCGGTGACCCGGACGCCGGACGCGCACTGGATGACGGAGGCGCGCTACCGCGGCCAGAAGGTGGTCGTCGTCTCGCCGGACTACGCCGACAACGTGAAGTTCGCCGACGAGTGGCTGGCGGCCCAGCCGGGCACGGACGGCGCCCTGGCGATGGCCATGGGCCACGTGACGTTGCGGGAGTTCTTCATCGAGCGGCAGGTGCCGTACTTCGACTCCTACGTGAAGCGGTACACGGACCTGGCGTTCCTGGTGCGCTTGGAGGAGCGCGACGGCGCCTACGTCCCCGGCAAGTTCCTGACGGCGGCGGACCTGCCCGGCGCCGAGGCGCGCAGCCAGAACGCCGCGTTCAAGACCGTCCTGGTCGACCGCGCCACCGGCTTGCCCGTGGTCCCGGCCGGCTCGCTCGGGTTCCACTACGGGGACGACGGAGCCGGACGGTGGAACCTCGACCTCGGCGAGGTCGACCCGCTGCTGAGCCTGTCCGACGAGGGTCCGCTCGGCGCCCCGACGAACGGCCCCGGGGAGGTCGTGCCCGTGGAGGTCGACCTGCCGCGGTTCGACACGCTGGACGGCGCGCCGGGCACGCTGCGCCGCGGCGTGCCCGCTCGGCGGATCGCGGGCCACCTGGTCACCACGGTGTTCGACCTGCTGCTCGCCCAGTACGGCGTGGGCCGGCCGGGCCTGCCCGGCAGCTGGCCCACGGGCTACGACGACGCCGAGCAGGTCGGCACGCCGGCCTGGCAGGAGCAGTTCACCGGGGTACCGGCGGAGAAGGCGGCGCGCATCGGCCGCGAGTTCGCGGCGAACGCGGAGGAGTCACGCGGCCGCTCGATGATCATCATGGGAGCCGGGACCAACCACTGGTTCCACTCCGACACGATCTACCGCACGTTCCTCACCCTGACCATGCTGACCGGCTGCCAGGGGGTCAACGGCGGCGGCTGGGCGCACTACGTGGGCCAGGAGAAGGTCCGCCCGCTCACCGGGTACACCACCTACGCGATGGCGCTGGACTGGGCCCGGCCGCCGCGCACGATGATCCAGACGGCCTACTGGTACCTGCACACCGACCAGTTCCGGTACGACCCGTTCTCTGCGGACGCGCTGTCGTCGGCCACAGGCACGGGGCTCCTCGCGGGGCTGAGCACCGCGGACGTGATCGCCAAGACGGCCCGGATGGGCTGGATGCCGTCCTACCCGACCTTCGACCGCAGCCCGCTGACGCTCGCGGACGACGCGGAGGCGGCGGGTCTGCCGCTGGACGAGTACGTGCCGCGCGAGCTCACCGAGGGTCGGCTCCGGTTCGCCGCGGAGGACCCCGACGCGCCGGAGAACTTCCCGCGGGTGCTCACGGTGTGGCGGGCCAACCTGCTGGGCAGCTCGGCCAAGGGCAACGAGTACTTCCTCAAGCACCTGCTGGGCACCGACTCGAACCTGCGGGCGCAGGAGGCGCCGCCCGACCGGCGGCCGCGGGACGTCGTCTGGCACGACGAGGCCCCCACCGGGAAGCTCGACCTGCTGCTCTCGCTGGACTTCCGGATGACCAGCACCACGGTGTTCTCCGACGTCGTCCTGCCGGCGGCCACGTGGTACGAGAAGCACGACCTCAACACCACGGACATGCACCCGTTCGTCAACTCGTTCAGCCCGGCGATCGCGCCGCCGTGGCAGAGCCGGACCGACTTCGACATCTTCCAGACGCTCGCGCGCACCTTCAGCAGCCTGGCGGGTCCGCGGCTGGGGGTGCGACGAGACGTGGTGGCGGTGCCGTTCACCCACGACACCCCGGACGAGCTGCTCAACCCGGGCGGTGTCGTGCGGGACTGGAAGGACGGCGAGTGCGACCCGGTCCCGGGTGTGAGCATGCCGAAGCTCGTCGTCGTCGAACGGGACTACGGCGCCGTCGCGGCGAAGATGGCGACCCTCGGACCGCTCGTCGACACGCTGGGTGCGACCACCAAGGGCGTGACGTTCGACGTCCGCGAGGAGGTCGAGTACCTCGCGCGCAAGAACGGCGTCGCCCGGAACACCGGGGGCAGCGTGGTGGAGGGGCGTCCGCTGCTGGCACGCGACGTGCAGGCGTGCGAGGCGATCCTCGCGCTGTCCGGCACCACCAACGGCCGGCTGGCCGTGCAGGGCTTCCACACCCTGGAGAAGCGCACCGGCACGCAGATGGCCGACCTCGCCGCCGAGCAGGAGGGCAAGCAGGTCACCTTCGCCGACACGCAGAGCCGCCCGGCGACCGTGATCACCTCGCCGGAGTGGTCCGGCACCGAGGCGCACGGCCGCCGGTACTCGCCGTTCACGATCAACGTGGAACGGCTCAAGCCCTGGCACACGCTGACCGGCCGGCAGCACTTCTACCTCGATCACGACTGGATGACGGAGCTGGGCGAGGGCCTGCCGGTGTTCCGGCCGCCGCTGGACATGCGCGAGCTCTTCGGGGAGCCGGAGATCGGCTCGATGGGCGAGCTCGGCGTGACGGTGCGTTACCTGACGCCGCACAACAAGTGGTCGATCCACTCCGAGTACCAGGACAACCTGCTGATGCTCACCCTGTCCCGTGGCGGGCCCACCATCTGGATGAGCGACGTGGACGCCGCGAAGGTGGGGGTGCGGGACAACGACTGGATCGAGGCGGTCAACCGCAACGGCGTGGTCGTCGCCCGGGCAGTCGTCTCGCACCGGATGCCCGAGGGGACCGTGTACATGTACCACGCGCAGGACCGGCTGATCGACGTCCCCTTGACGGAGACGACCGGCCGCCGCGGCGGCATCCACAACTCCCTGACCAGGCTGCTCATCAAACCGAGCCACCTCATCGGCGGGTACGCGCAGCTGTCCTACGCCTTCAACTACCTGGGCCCCACCGGGAACCAGCGCGACGAGGTCACCGTCATCCGCCGCCGTTCCCAGGAGGTGCAGTACTGATGCGCGTCATGGCTCAGATGTCGATGGTGATGAACCTGGACAAGTGCATCGGCTGCCACACCTGCTCGGTCACCTGCAAGCAGGCGTGGACCAACCGCACCGGCGTGGAGTACGTCTGGTTCAACAACGTCGAGACCCGCCCCGGGCAGGGCTACCCACGCACCTACGAGGACCAGGAGCGCTGGCAGGGCGGCTGGCGCCTGAACCGGCGTGGCCGTCTGGAGCTCAAGGCGGGCAGCCGGGCGAAGAACCTGCTGAGCATCTTCGCCAGCCCCAAGCTGCCGTCGCTCGAGCAGTACTACGAGCCGTGGACGTACGACTACGAGAACCTGACGAACGCGCCCCTGCAGGAGCACACCCCGGTGGCGCGGCCGCTGTCGCTGCTCACGGGCGAGCCGACCAAGGTGCGCTGGAGCGCCAACTGGGACGACGACCTGGGGGGCGCCCCGGAGCTGACCAAGGACGACCCGGTGCTGGCCAAGGTCTCCGAGCAGGTCAAGCTCGAGTTCGAGCAGACGTTCATGTTCTACCTGCCGCGCATCTGCGAGCACTGCCTCAACCCGTCGTGCGCGGCGTCGTGCCCCTCCGGCGCGATCTACAAGCGGGCCGAGGACGGCATCGTGCTGGTGGACCAGGACCGCTGTCGCGGCTGGCGCAAGTGCGTCACCGGCTGCCCGTACAAGAAGGTCTACTTCAACCACCGCACCGGCAAGGCCGAGAAGTGCACGTTCTGCTTCCCGCGCATCGAGGTGGGCATCCCGACGGTGTGCTCGGAGACGTGCGTCGGCCGGCTGCGCTACATCGGGCTGGTGCTGTACGACGCCGACCGCGTGCTCGCGGCGGCCAGCGAGCCGGACGAGACCAAGCTGCTGGCTGCCCAGCGCTCGGTGTTCCTCGACCCGTTCGACCCGGACGTCATCCGCGAGGCGGAGCGCTCGGGCATCCCGCGGGACTGGATCGACGCCGCGCAGCGGTCGCCCATCTGGAAGCTGATCAGCACCTACGAGGTCGCGCTGCCCCTGCACCCGGAGTACCGGACCATGCCGATGGTCTGGTACATCCCGCCGCTGTCGCCGGTGGTCGACGCGGTGCGGGAGACGGGGGAGGACGCCGAGGAGCGCGGCAACCTGTTCGCGGCCATCGACACCTTGCGGATCCCGGTGGAGTACCTGGCGGGCCTGTTCACCGCCGGCGACCCCGAGCCGGTGACCGCGGTGCTGCGCAAGCTCGCCGCCATGCGGTCCTACATGCGCGACCTGTCCATGGGTCGCGAGGGCGACGCGTCCATCCCGGCGGCCGTCGGCATGGACGAGGGCACCATCCAGGAGATGTACCGCCTGCTGGCCATCGCCAAGTACGACGAGCGGTACGTGATCCCGACGGCCCACGAGGAGCAGGCGCACGGCCTGGAGGAGCTGGCCACCGAGTGCAGCCTCGACTACGAGGGCGGTCCGGGGATGAACGAGTGGGGGCCGTTCGGCGAGGGGTCGGGCGGCACCACCCCGATCGCCGTTGAGAACTTCCACATGCTGCAGCAGCGGCAGACCACCGACACCGTGGCCGATCCCGCGACCCGCAAGGCGCGGGTCAACCTCCTCAACTGGGACGGCAAGGGCGTGCCCGAGGGGCTGTTCCCGCCGTCCTCGCCGGAGGCGAGGCCGCGCGAGCCGGAGGGTCCCTCCGGCGAGGTCGACCCCCTGCCGTCGGGCGGCAGCGAAGCCGGTCCCACCGGCTCGGGAACGGAACCGCGGTGAACCGCGTCGCTCGGGCTGCGGCGGCGCACCGGCTCGCCACCCGGGAGCACGCTCTGACGTACCGGCTGGCCGCCCTGCTGCTGGAGTACCCGACGCCAGACCTGCTCGGTCTGCTGCCGGACGTCCGGGCGTCGACCGACGAGCTGGCGCCCGGACTCGCGGCTCCGTTGCGGCGCCTGGTGGACCACCTGGTCGGCGCCCCGCTGCCGCGGCTGCAGGAGGAGTACGTCGAGACGTTCGACCTGCGGCGACGCTGCAGCCTCTACCTGACCTACTACGCCTACGGCGACACGCGGAAGCGTGGCGTCGCCCTCGTGGAGTTCAAGCAGGCCTACCGCGCGGCGGGTGCCGAGATCGAGGGCGACGAGCTGCCGGACCACCTGTGCGTGGTCCTCGAGTTCGCCGCCACCGCCGACGCCGAGTCGGGCATCCGCCTGCTGCTGGCCCACCGTGCCGGTCTCGAGCTGCTGCGCCTCGCGCTCGAGGAATCCCGCTCGCCCTACGCCGACGCGCTCGCCGCGGTGTGCGCGACGCTCCCGCCCCTGGGCGGTGACGAGCGCGAGGCGGTCGCCCGGCTCGCGGCGGAGGGCCCCCCGGGGGAGGAGGTCGGTCTCGAGCCGTTCATGCCGCCGCCGACGCCGATGGGAGCCCGCCGATGAGCACCAAGGACCTGCTGCTGTGGGTGGTGGTGCCGTACCTCTGCCTGGCGGTGTTCGTGCTGGGTCACGTCTGGCGGTACCGGTACGACAAGTTCGGCTGGACCACCCGCTCGTCGCAGCTCTACGAGTCCCGGCTGCTGCGCTGGGCCAGCCCCCTGTTCCACTTCGGCATCCTGTTCGTCTTCCTCGGGCACGTGATGGGTCTGGGCGTCCCGGAGTCGTGGACGTCGGCGGTGGGCATCAGCGAGACGGCGTACCACGTGATGGCCGTGGGGATCGGCGGCATCGCCGGTGTGTGCACGCTGGTCGGGATGGTGCTGCTGATCTACCGGCGGCGCACCGTCGGGCCGGTGTTCAGCGCGACCACCAAGATGGACAAGCTGATGTACGCCTGGCTCGCCGCGGTGGTCCTGCTGGGGCTCTGGAACACGGCCGCCGGGTCGGCGCTCAAGCTCGGCGGTGAGTACGACTACCGCCTGGGCGTGTCGGTGTGGTTCCGCGGCATCTTCTACGGGCACCTCCACCCGGAGCTGATGGCGCACGCGCCGATCGGCTTCCAGCTGCACGGACTGCTCGCGTTCGGCCTGTTCGCGCTGTGGCCGTTCACCCGGCTGGTGCACGTGTTCAGCGCCCCCGTCGGGTACCTGTGGCGACCGTACGTCGTCTACCGCTCGCGCAGCCCACGGCTCGGGGCGGAGCCGCCGCGGCGCGGGTGGGAGCGGGTGGAACGGCCGCGGAGCGGCGCACGCCGCTGAGCGCGGCAGCAGTGCGGCTCGTCGCGGACGGCGGCAGGATCGGGCGATGCGACTGGTGCTGCTCGCGGACACGCACGTCCCGGCCCGGGCGCGCGACCTGCCGCCCGTCGTGTGGGCAGCGGTCGACGCGGCGGACGTGGTGGTCCACGCCGGCGACTGGATCTCCGAGGAGCTCTACGCCGCGCTCGCCTCGCGGGCTGTGCAGCTGGTCGGCTGCGCGGGCAACAACGACTCGGTGGCGCTGACCAGGCTGCTGCCCACGGTCGCGACGGTCGAGCTGGGCGGCGTCCGTCTCGGGGTGGTGCACCAGACCGGACCGGCGACCGGCCGCGAGGCGCGCTGCGACCGGGACCACCCCGGCCTGGACGTGCTCGTCTTCGGCCACAGCCACATCCCGTGGGACTCGCGCACACCTGCCGGGATGCGGCTGCTCAACCCCGGCTCACCGACGGACCGGCGGCGTCAGCCGTTCGCGACGTTCGTGACGGCGCGGGTGCGTGACGGTGCGCTGCACACCGTGGAGCTCCAGCGGGTCGACCCGTCCTGGCGCTGAGCGGGGTCCGCGCCCGGGGGACGACGTGTCAGCGCGCGCCGGACCGCCCACCGTCCTCCGCCCGGCGGGGCCGCTCGGGGTGGCCCGCTGCTACGGCGTCGGGCGGCCCGGCGAGGGTACGCGGAGGCTGCGCCCGGCCGGTGGTCCGGACGACGCGGTCGCGCGCCCGCCGGTGTGCGCACCGTGGCTGCGCAGGTAGTCCTCCACGGCGCCGGCCGGCTGCGCCCGGGCGAACAGGAAGCCCTGTACGTAGGGGATGTCGAGCTGCTGGAGCGCCACCAGCTGCCCGGCCCGCTCGACACCCTCGGCGACGAGCACGAGCCCCAGGGAGCGGGCGAGCGCCGTGACCGCCGCCAGCAGGGGTGAGGGCTGCGTGTCGACGGAGTTGATCAGGCTGCTGTCCAGCTTGAGCACCGAGACGGGGAACCGCTCGAGGTAGTTCAGGGCGGAGTAGCCGGTGCCGAAGTCGTCGATCGCCAGCTCCACGCCCGCTGCCGTCAGCTCCGTCAGCGCAGCGGTCAGCTCGGCGCCACCCGGTACCGCGGTCTGCTCGGTGATCTCGATGGTCAGCTGGCTGGGCAGCACGCCGGCGCTCGCGACGTGGTCGAGCACATGGGTGACCAGGTCGGAGCGGCTGAGCGAGGCCGCCGTCATGTTGACGGCGACCCGGACGGACCGGAACGCGGGGTCGGCGTCGCACCAGGTGGCCAGCTGACGAAGCGCCGTGGCGAGGACCAGCTCGTCGAGGTCCGCAGAGAGGCCCGCGTGCTCAGCGGCGGGGAGGAACTGACCGGGCAGCAGCGGACCTCGGCTGGGGTGCCGCCACCGCACCAGCGCCTCGACGGACCGCAGGCCGGCGCCGTCGACCGCCACGACCGGCTGGTAGGCGACCCAGAGCCCGCCGGACTCCGGGTGGCGCAGCGCGTGGTCCAGCTGGCCGGCGAGCTCGCGCTGCCCGAGCACCTGGTCGCGCAGCTCCCGGCTGTAGACGCGGTAGGTCGCTCGGCCCGCGTCCTTGGCGGCGTACATCGCGATGTCCGCGTCCACCTGCAGCCGTTCGAGGGTCTGGACGTCGGGGGAGATCACCACACCGACGCTCGCCGACACCCGCAGCGGGAGGCCCTCCAGGACGAAGGGCTCGGCGAACACCGAGAGGATCTGGCCGCCGATCCGGTCTGCGTGCGCCGTCGCGTCGGCGTCGGTCCCGACGGCCAGGACGCCGAACTCGTCGCCGCCGAACCGGGCGACGAGGAGTCCTGCCGGAAGCGCAGTGGTCAGCCGGTCGGCCACCTGGACCAGCAGGGCGTCGCCCACCGTGTGCCCGTACGTGTCGTTGATCGCCTTGAAGTCGTCCAGGTCGAGCAGCGCGAGCAGCGCCGTCACGCCGTGCGGCAGGTGCGCCGACCGTGCCAGCTCGTTGCGGAACCGCCGGAGGTTGGCCAGGCCGGTCAGGGCGTCGTGCAGGCTGGCCCGCTCGCTGCGGGCGAGCAGGTCGATCGCGCGGGACATCGCCAGCAGGAAGAGCACGAGACCGGCGGCCGCGGCGAGCCAGAGGTCCAGGTGCAGCGTGCCCAGCACCGCCCCGAGGCACAGCGCCGGCACGACAGCTCCTGCGGGCAGCAGCATCAGGAGGCCGGGGACCCGTGAGGGCGCGACGCCCGCGGAGGGCAGCCCGACCTTGGTCATCGACGGGTGCACCGCAGCGAGGCCCAGCGCCAGGTAGGAGGTGTAGGCGAAGCCGTCCCACCGCGAGCCGGGGTGGTACTGACCGCCGATGGTCGCCAGCCCGACGACGGTGTCGGACGCGACCGCGCAGCACAGCGCCGCGACCAGGACACCGAGGGACACGCTGCGTCGTGGGCCGCGGTCGCGCAGCCGCAGCAGCAGCGCGAAGAGTGCGAGGTCGAGGGTGGGCAGCGCGGCGGCGGACGTGATCGCGGCCCCGGTGGCCCCGGCGTCGACGTAGGGCTGGACCAGGAACTGGTAGCCGAGCGTCGCCAGCGTGACCAGGCCGATCGCGCTGTCCAACCAGGCCAGGCGGTCGCGCTCGGCCGGCGCCGGAGGGGTGAAGCCGAGGATCGCGACACCGACCGCCAGCGAGCCGATGTCGAAGCCGAGAGACACGGCCGACGTGATGGCCTGCTCGTGCACCTGCACCGCGGAGCCGATCGCGGCCGAGACGAGCGCGAACGCCAGCAGCAGCCACGCCCGTGGCCGTGCCGGACCGCGCAACCCCACGGACAGGATGACGGTCACCGCCGCGGCCAGCGGAGCGACGACCAGCAGCCACAGCCGCACGTGGGCACCGGCCAGGGCGAAGGCGACGACCCCGACGACCGCCACACCGGCGGCCACCACGAACGGAGACGGGGTTCGATGCATCGCCGTCATCCAGGCCTCGCGCTCTCTGCCCACTCCGTCGCCCGGCGAGCGCCGCATCGCGCGCGGGTGGCACCCCCCCTATCGGCCTGAACCGGCGCACCGGAAGGACTCCATCGGGTGGTGCGGCTCACGGGCGCCTGATTCACCCGGTGACCGCCCGCCTAGCATCGGCAGGGTGACGGACGTGCAGAGGCTGGCGGTGGCCGGTGCGACGGGCCTGATCGGCACGCAGGTGGTGGAGCTGGCGCGGGCCGCCGGCCACGAGGTGGTGCCGCTGAGCCGCGCGACCGGCGTGGACCTCACCGTCCCCGGATCGGTGGGTGACCGCCTCGAGGGCGTGGACGCGGTGATCGACACGACGCGCTCGCCCCTGATGGACCAGGCCGCGGCCGTCGACTTCTTCACCCGGGTGGCGGCCAACCTCGGCGCCGCGGCGCACGCCGCCGGGGTGCGTCGCACGGTCGTGCTGTCGATCGTCGGCGTCGACCGGAGCCAGGACCACCCCTGGTACGTCGCCACGCTCGCCCACGAGCGCGCGACCCGTGAGCACGCGCCGGGGCCCCGGGTGCTGCGCGCCACGCAGTTCCACGAGTTCCCCGGGCAGGTGCTCGACCGGGGCCGGCACGGCGGCACGGCACAGGTGATGCAGATGCCGACCCAGCCGGTGGAGTCGCGGGAGGTCGCACGGCTCCTGGTCGAGCTCGCGACGGACCGGACGGACGGCGACGTCGACGTGGCCGGACCTCGTCGCGAGGACCTCGTGGACCTGGTCCGGCAGCTGGTCGAGCTGCGCGGCGAGCGGGTGCGGATCGAGCCGGTGCCGGCATCGCCCAGCACGATGGCCGGCTCCGTGCTGCCGGGACCGACCGCCCTGGTCAGGGGCGTCGACTGGCAGACGTGGGCGCGGTCGGCCGCGGCCTCCGGCCGGCTCTGAGCGTCGGTGCCCTCAGCCGGCGTCCAGCAGCCGCCGCACCGAGCTCGGCACCTGCAGGCGCCCGACCGGCACCCCACCGCCGAGCACCGGCGGTACGGGCACGGTGCGGAGCGTGGCCGGGTCGACACCGAGGCTCTCCAGCACCGCGAGCGCGACCGGCAGCCGAGCCCGGTCGGAGCCGTCGGCGATCTTGATCGCCACGCCGGTCCCGTTCGGCACTGCCAGCGCCTGCACCCCTTCCGCACCGTCCTTGGCGACCAGGCCGGGCACCGCACGCATCAGCTGGGTGACGTCCCGACCCTCGCCGCCCACCAGCTCGGGAAACCGACGCATCGCCGCCGCCACCCGGCCCTCGGCCGTGCCCTCGGCCGCCGTCGCCAGCCGCGCGTACGCCGTGGCGACGCCACGCAGGCTGACGGCGAACAGCGGGGCGCCGCAGCCGTCCACGGAGACGGTGGCGGGCTGCTCGCCGGTCAGCTCGGTCATGGTCCGCTCGATGGCGCGCTGCAGCGGGTGGTCCAGGGACACGTAGTCGTCGACCGACCAGCCGTTGACCACGCACGTCGCCACCATCGCCGCGTGCTTGCCGGAGCAGTCCTGGCACACCGGCACCGGTCCGTGGCCGGTGCGCAGCCACTCCTCCCGCTCGGGCTCGCCGAACGGCAGTGCCGCGACGTTGCGCAGCGCCGTCTCGTCGTGCCCGTGCAGCGCGAGGATCCGACGCACACCGTCCCGGTGGACCGCCGCGCCCGAGTGGCTCGACGCGCCGAGCGCGAGCAGGTCCTCGGGGAGCTCGAGGCCGCTGCGGAGCATCGCGGCGAGCTGCAGGGGCTTCAGCGTCGACCTCGGGAAGACGGGCGCGTCGACGGGACCGGCGCCGAGCAGGACGCGGCCCCGGGCGTCCGCGAGGCAGAACGAGCCGCGGTGCTCGCTCTCGACGAGCTCGCCCCGCGTGCACTCCACCAGGGCGACGGGTCCGGCGTGCGTCATGCCGGCCGGGTCGTGGTCCATCGTCGTCCGTCCTGTCGGGGTGTGGTCAGAGGTGCTGCGGGCCGGTCGTCGAGAGCAGCGCCAGCGCGCCCGCCGCCTCGCTGCGCGGGTCCGCGGTGTACAGCACGACGCGCAGGTCACCGGCTCCCGGCACGGTCAGCACGTCGCAGTCCACCACGACCTCGCCGACCGACGGGTGCACCACCGTCTTGCGCTCCGAGGCGTGCCGTCCCACCACCCCGGCGTCCCACAGCTGCGCGAACCGCTCGCTGCGCGCCCGCAGGCCACTGACCAGGCCGTCCACCGACCGGTCGGCGGGATGGTCGGCCGCAGCCGCCCGCAGGTCCGCGACGAGGGCGGTCTCGAAGCGGTCGAGGTCGCCGGCCGACCCGTGGCGCACCGCGCTGACCCCCAGCACGAAGTGCCGCCAGAGCAGGTTGCGCTCCGTCTCGTCGCGGAGCGGGCCGAGCAGCGCCATCCACGCGTCGTTCGCCAGCAGCATCGTCCAGGTCGCGTCCCACACGCTCACCGGCGTGCCCGAGAGCCGGTCGACCAGGCGACGGACCCCGGGCGTGACGTGCCGGGACACCATGCCGGCGCCCGGTGGGCGCAGCCCGGCGGACAGGAAGAGGTGCTCGCGCTCGGCCGTGCCGAGCCCCAGGGCCCCCGCCAGTGCCTCGACCACCCGCGGGGAGGGCGCGATGGCGCGTCCTTGCTCCAGCTGGATGAGGTAGTCGACCGAGATGCCGGCGAGCAGCGCGAGCTCGTCGCGGCGCAGCCCTGGGGTCCGCCGGCGGAACCCGGGCGGCAGACCGACGTCCGCGGGTGCCACGCGCTCCCGCCACGTGCGCAGGACGGTTCCCAGGTGGGACGGCATGGACCCAGTCTCGCTCCGCCGACCGGCCGCTCCGCACCCTGGTACTGCGGGTACCTGCCGGCGCCCGGTGGACCGGCACAGGCTGCTCGCATGACGACGACCTTGATCACAGGTGGCAACAAGGGCCTCGGCCGCGAGACCGCCCGCCAGCTCCTCGCCCACGGGCACGACGTGTGGATCGGCGCCCGGGACGCCGAGCGCGGCCGGCGAGCCGCCGACGAGCTGGGCGCCCGGCTCGTGCAGCTGGACGTGACCGACGACGCCTCGGTGGCCGCGGCGGCCGCAACGGTCGGCGACCTCGACGTGCTGGTGAACAACGCCGGGGTGTCCGGCGGCCTCGCGGCACCGGCCGACGTGACGGCGGACCTGATGCGCACGGTGTTCGACACCAACGTCTTCGGCCTCGTGCGCGTGACGCGGGCCTTCCTGCCGGCGCTGCAGCGGTCCACAGCCGCGACGGTGGTGAACGTGAGCAGCGGGCTGGGGTCGTTGACGCTGGCCACCGACCCCGGGTCGATCGCGAGCCGGTACCAGCTCCTCGCCTACAGCTCGGCGAAGGCGGCGGTGAACATGGTCACCGTGCAGTACGCCAAGGCGTTCCCGCAGCTGCGCGTCAACTGTGTCGACCCGGGCTTCACCGCCACCGACTTCAACGGCCATCGCGGGGTGCAGACGGTGGAGGAGGGTGCCCGGGCGATCGTGCGGGCGGCGCTGCTCGGCCCCGGCGGACCGACGGGCGCGTTCTTCGACGACGACGGCACGGTGCCGTGGTGACGCGGCGACGGACGGGCCCGGTGCCGGGCGCCGGTCAGAACTGGGGGCCGGCCGTCCGCGTCCGCTTGAGCTCGTAGAAACCCGGCACGCGGGTCATCAGCACCAGGCCGTCGAACAGGTCCAGCGCGGCCTGGCCGGTCGGCGCGGGCGTCACCACCGGTCCGAAGTACGCGACCCCGTCGATGGCCATCACGGGCGTGCCGACGTCGTCCCCGACCAGGTCGATCGCACGCTGGTGGGAGGCACGCAGCAGGTCGTCCACCTCGGTGGTGCCGCCGACCTCCGCGAGCGTGGCCGGCAGGCTGACCTCCGCGAGCGACTCGGCGATGATCGCGTCGGTGTCGGTCCGGCCCTGCGGGTGCCGCCGGGTGCCCAGGGCCGTGTACAGCGGCGCCAGCACCTCGTGCCCGTGGTCCCGCGCGGCCGCGATCGCGACGCGCACGGCCGCCCACGAGTCGTCCATCAGCCGCCGGTAGTCGTCCGGCAGGTCCCGGCCCTCGTTCAGCACGGACAGGCTCATCACGTGCCAGCGCAGGTCGACGTCGCGGTGCCGGCTCACCTCGGTCAGCCACCGCGAGGTCATCCAGGCCCACGGGCAGGCGGGGTCGAACCAGAAGTCGACGACAGGGCGCGGCGAGGCGGTCACGAGGCTCCTTCACGGGGCGGACGGCAGACGGCAGGGGGTCTCCATCATCAGGCCGCCCGGCCCGCGACGCCTCGTGCGCAGTCGCCGTCAGGACGTCGGCGCCAGGTAGGCGAGGGCGGCGACCACCTGGGTCTGCACCATGGTCGCCAGGGTGGGGTCGATGACGGGTGCGAAGAGGGGCGAGTGGTTGGCCGGGATGTCCTGCGCGACCCGGCCGGCCGCAACGGCGGCGCGGTACTCCGCCGCGTCGTGCCCGCCGACCGTCCAGTAGGCGTACGGGATGCCGAACGCGTCGGGGATGCGGGAGAAGTCCTCGGACGCGGTGACGGGTTCCTGGTGGTGCACGCGGTCGGCGCCGAAGTGGGCGACGAACGCGCGCGTCACCTGGTCGTTCGTGCCCGGGTCGTTGGAGGTCAGCGGGAACTGGTCGTAGTACTCGATGTCCGGCTCGCGGGGGCTGCCGGAAGCCTCGCACTCCGCGCGGACCATCCGCTCGATCGAGGCGACCACCCGCGCGCGCAGGGCGGCGTCGTACGTCCGCAGGTTCAGCAGCAGCGTCGCCCGGTCGGGGATGATGTTCGACTTGGTGCCGGCGTTCAGGGCTCCGACGGTCACCACGGCGAACGCCCCCGGCGGGGTCTCCCGGGACACGATGGTCTGCAGCCGCAGCACGATGCTGGCCGCCAGCACCACCGGGTCGACCGAGTTGTGCGGCATCGACCCGTGCGCGCCCTTGCCGTACACGGTGACCTTCACCGAGTCCCCGGCGGACAGCACCGGACCCGGGGTCGTGCCGATCGTCCCGGCCTCGAACGGCAGCACATGCTGACCCACGGCGACGTCGGGCCGCGGGATCTTCGTCGTGAGGCCGTCGTCCAGCATCGCCTGCGCGCCGGCCCCGATCTCCTCACCGGGCTGGAGCAGCACCGCGTACGTCCCCGACCATGCGGAGCGTCGGCCGGCCATGAGCGCGGCGGCGCCCAGCAGCGCCGCGGCATGCATGTCGTGCCCGCAGGCGTGCATCACGGGCACGGGTCCGGAGTCGTCCTGGACCGTCTCTGTCGACGCGTAGTCCAGCCCCGTCGCCTCGCGCACGGGCAGCGCGTCGATGTCCGCTCGGGCCAGCACGACGGGTCCGGGCCCGTTGGCCAGCACCCCGACCACTCCCGTCCCGCCGATCCGCTGCACCGCGTAGCCGAGGCCGCTCAGCCGCTGCTCGAGGAGCTGG
The DNA here is from genome assembly GCF_027923705.1 of Cellulomonas sp. NTE-D12. Taxonomy (NCBI): domain Bacteria; kingdom Bacillati; phylum Actinomycetota; class Actinomycetes; order Micrococcales; family Cellulomonadaceae; genus Cellulomonas; species Cellulomonas electrica. The sequence goes on from NZ_AP026442.1 coordinate 1,403,906, forward strand.
GCCGTCCGGTGCTCACGCATGCTGAGCTCGGGATGCCGGTGCAGGTCGCGGTACAGCTCGCGCAGCCCCCCGAGCTGGTCCTTCAGGCCGACCAGGACCTCGTCCACCGCCGCCATCTCGCACCTCCGCGCCCGACAGCACCCTTGCTCATGGTGCATCGGGTCGTGCCCGCCGGCCACCGAGTCGTCGACCGGATGAGACGGCTCCAGGTGCTTGCTCGAATAAGTCCCCGGGTGCAGACTTCATTAAGTCTCCGAATGAGGACTTAGGAGGGGTCGATGGTACGGACCGGCAGGCGTCCCGGACCGACGAGCACGCGGGAGCAGATCGTCGCCGCGGCGGCCGAGTGCTTCTCGGCCCACGGGTTCGACGGGACGAGCATGCGAGGCGTCGCGGCCGCCGCCGGCGTCGACTCCGCCCTGGTCCGCCGCTTCTTCGGCAGGAAGGAGCAGCTGTTCACCGAGGTGGCGACCGCTCTGATCGTCCCCGAGCGGGCCCTCGCGGCGGTCGCGGCCGGCGCACCGGATGCCGCCGGGGAGCGGCTGGTCAGGTACTTCCTGTCCTTGTTGGGGGACGTGTCGCAGCCGGGGCCCTTCTTCGGGCTCATCCGGTCCGCCGTCGACAGCGAGCACGCCGCGGCCCTGCTGCGTCGACTGCTCGCCGACCGCGTGCTCGGCGAGCTCGCGACGTCGTTCCGCTCCGAGAACGCCGAGCTCGGTGCTGCGCTGGCCGCCAGCCAGCTCGTCGGCCTGGCCGTCGCCCGCTACGCGGTCCGCCTCGACGCACTGACGGCAGCGGGCACAGAGGACCTCATCCCGTGGGTCGCCCCGGTCGTCCAGTCCTACCTCACCGGCACCCGCATGTCCTGAAGGGGGAGACATGACCACCTGCGCCCATTCCCACGTGCTGGTCACCGGAGCCTCGTCCGGCATCGGTCGCGCCACGGCGCTGCGCCTGGCAAGGAGCGGCTACCACGTGTTCGCCGGCGTCAGGAAGCCTGCGGACGAAGCGGCTCTCGCCGCGGCGGCCGGTGGCGACGTGACCCCGGTGATCCTGGACGTCACCGACCCGCTGCAGGTCGCGTCGGCCGTCGAGGTCGTCGCCGCACACGTCGGCGACGCCGGTCTCGCCGGCCTGGTGAACAACGCCGGGATCGGGGTGTTCGGTCCGCTGGAGCTGATCCCGGTCGAGCAGTTCCGCCGCCAGCTCGACGTCAACGTCACCGGCCAGCTCGCCATCACCCAGGCTGCCCTCCCGCTGCTGCGGCGCGCCCGCGGCCGGATCGTCATGATCGGCTCGATCGGCGCGCGCTTCACGCCACCGTTCGTCGGCCCGCTGGCCGCCACCAAGAGCGCGCTGGCCACGATGAGCACCGCGCTGCGGCAGGAGCTCGCGCCGTGGGGCATCCACGTGACGGTGGTGGAGCCGGGCAGCATCCGCAGCGAGGCGGTGGACAAGCTCGAGAGCGACGCCCAGCGGGTGCTCGACGAGGCGACCGCGCAGGGCCGGGCGCTGTACGGGGACGCGTTCGGCCACTTGGTGGACTTCTTCGCCGACCTGCACGAGAAGGGCAGCCCACCCGAGGTCGTGGCGGCGACCGTCGAGCGCGCGCTGCGCGCCTCCCGTCCCCGGCCCTCCTACCTGTCCGGCAAGAACGCGAGGCGGATGGCGACGATCGCCCGGCTGCTGCCGGTGCCCGCCCAGGACGCGCTGCGCCGCAGGCTCGCCCGGCAACCGGGCCGGGGCGCCCTGGCCATCGGTACGCCTGGCTGATCGCACCTGTGACCTGCGCATACGGGGGTGGAGCGGACGACGGGAATCGAACCCGCGTAGCCAGTTTGGAAGACTGGGGCTCTACCATTGAGCTACGTCCGCACAGGTCCGCCAGGGCGGACCGCGGCCCTCAGGGTACCGGGCGGATCAGGCCTTCCGGCGCACCACCCGAGCCGCCTGCGCGGCGGCGATCCCGCCGATGCCCCCGCGTCCCGCCCGCAGCCGCGTGAACGCCGACGCGTCCGGTCCGCCGGGCACCCGCCGCGGTAGCGAGTCGACGGCGACCAGCCAGCTCGGCCAGCCGAGCAGCCGTGCCGCGGCCTGCAGCCGCTCCGACTCGTTCTCGCTCTCCCCGAGCCGCTCGGCCAGCAGCTCCTGCAGCTCGTCGGCAGCCTGCGCCCGGTCCGCCGCGCGTGCGAGGGCCGAGGCCCCGTGCGCCCCGACCGGACCGTCGGAGATCCCCACCGGGTTGCCGAACGGGTCCAGCTCGAGCGGCGCGTCCTCGGCACCGACGCTCGGGTCGCTGACGTAGTCGACCAGCTGGCCGCCGGCCCGGCCCGCCCACAGCCGCAGCAGCTCGTCCTTGACCACCACGACCGAGGCCACCACGGCATCGGTGCGCTCGCTGATCGCCTCCGCGAGCTCGGGCAGGCGCCGTCGGTGCGAGGCGACGTGACCGACCGGTGACTCGGGCACGGCGACCGTCCACCCGTCCTCCGTCGGCGCGACCCAGCCGGAGAACCGCTCTGCGGTGAGGATCTCCAGCAGCTCGTCGTGCGCCAGCCGGGTCACCAGCACGGCATAGGTCAGCCCGCTGGGACCCCCCACCTCGGTCTCGCCGTAGAAGCTCATCGGCGCCAGTCTGCCGGACCTCGGCGGTCCGCCGCCCGGACGTACCCGACCTGTCCGATCGCCCTGGGTCCACGGGGCGTGCCCCGGACGGCAGCGCCGAGCACCAGGGGCCGATTGGGGCGCGAGGATGCCGTGACGTACGATCGAGGGTCGCCAGCGCGAGGTCGACGCCGCCCTGCTCGATCACGGGCGGTACGCGCGACGCACGCGCCCCCGCCGGAGCACCGGCGCCCGCCGAACCAGTTGGAGAGCACCCGAAGTGAAGAGCGCCGTCGAGACCCTGGAGCCCACGAAGGTCAAGCTGACCGTCGAGGTGACGTACGACGAGCTCAAGCCGAGCATCGAGCACGCCTACCAGCACATCGCCGAGCAGGTCACCGTGCCGGGCTTCCGCAAGGGCAAGGTGCCGCCGCGCATCATCGACCAGCGCGTGGGACGGCCCGCCGTCATCGAGCACGCGGTCAACGAGGGGCTGGGCGAGTTCTACGCCGAGGCCGTGCGTGACAACAAGCTGCGCCCGCTCGGCCAGCCGAACGTCGAGGTGACCCAGGTCCCCGGCCTCACCAGCACCAAGCCCGGCGAGGAGGGCGAGCTCCACTTCACCGCCGAGGTGGAGGTCCGCCCCGAGATCACGGTGCCGGCGCTCGACGGCCTCACGGTCGCCGTGGACGACGTCGAGGTGACGGACGAGGACGTGCAGGCGCGGCTCGACGGCCTGCGCGAGCGCTTCGGCACCCTGGTCGGCGTCGACCGCCCCGCCGCGGACGGCGACTTCGTGCAGATCGACCTGGTCGCCACGATCGACGGCGAGGAGGTCGACAAGGTCAGCGGCGTCAGCTACCAGATCGGCTCCGGCAACATGCTCGAGGGTCTCGACGAGGCGCTCACCGACCTGTCGGCGGGGGAGACCACCACGTTCGAGAGCGTCCTGGTGGGCGGCGAGCACGCCGGCCAGACAGCTCAGGTGACCGTGACGGCGTCGACCGTCAAGGAGCGTCAGCTGCCCGACGCCGACGACGACTTCGCCCAGCTCGCCAGCGAGTTCGACACGCTCGACGAGCTGCTGGTGGACCTGCGCGAGCAGGTCGGCCGCATCAAGACCCAGAACCGTGCCGTCCAGGCCCGCGACCGGCTGCTCGAGCAGCTGCTGGCCGACCTCGACATCCCGGTCCCGGCCGGCGTCGTCGAGGCCGAGGTGGTGCGCCACCTGGAGTCCGAGGGTCGCCTCGAGGACGACGTCCACCGCGCCGAGGTCACCGAGCAGGCCACCACCGCGCTTCGCAACCAGATCCTGCTCGACACCCTCGCCGAGGACCTGCAGGTGAAGGTCAGCCAGCCCGAGCTGGTCGACTACCTGATCAACGCCTCGCGGCAGTACGGCATGGACCCGAACACCTTCATCCAGACGATCGACCAGCAGGGGCAGATCCCCTCGATGGTCGCCGAGGTCGCCCGGTCCAAGGCGCTCGCCGTCGCGCTGCGCCGCGTGACCGTCACGGACCCGGCCGGCGCCACCGTCGACCTGTCCGAGTTCATCGGTACGGACGAGGAGGAGGCGGAGGCGCAGGCTGCCGAGTCCGACGAGGCCGGCGAGACCACGGAGCAGGCCTCCCCGGTCGCCACGGACGCCGCGACCGACATCTCGGCGATCATCCGCGACTGAGCTCGCAACCGTCACGACGGGCCCGGGTCGGCACCACGCCGGCCCGGGCCCGTCGCACGTCCGGCCGCACCGGCCGGGCTGCCGCAGCGGCTCGAAGCCGGGCTGTGCGCCCCGTGCGCCGTCAGCGAAACGGCCCCCGCGCCGGACATGGCCCCACCTGGCAGGGCGTTAGGGTCGCTGCAGCGTCGCCGCCCAGCACGGTCCCTCTCGGACCCGGACCGGGCGGCACGGTGATCCACCAGCACTCGACGAGGGAGCCCATCCGTGAACGAGCAGGTGCCGGCGATCGCCCGGGCCGATTCCCCGGGGTTCGGTCTCAACGACTCCATCTACAACCGTCTGCTGCGCGAGCGCATCATCTGGCTCGGCTCGGAGGTGCGCGACGAGAACGCGAACGCCATCTGCGCCCAGATGATGCTGCTCGCGGCAGAGGACCCGGACAAGGACATCTGGCTGTACATCAACTCGCCGGGCGGCTCGATCACGGCCGGCATGGCGATCTACGACACCATGCAGTACGTCCAGCCGGACGTCGCGACCATCGGCATCGGCATGGCCGCCTCGATGGGGCAGTTCCTGCTCTCGTCGGGCGCCAAGGGCAAGCGCTACGCGACGCCGCACGCCCGCGTGATGATGCACCAGCCGTCCGGCGGCATCGCCGGCACCGCGACCGACGTGCGGATCAACGCCCAGCTGATCCTGCACATGAAGACGGTGCTGGCCGAGCTGACCGCCCAGCAGACGGGCAAGACGATCGAGCAGATCAACTCCGACGCGGACCGCGACCGCTGGTTCACGGCGCAGGAGGCGCTCGAGTACGGCTTCGTCGACCACGTCGTCGAGACGGCCCACGCGGTCACGGGCCGCGGCGGCACGGCCTGACGTCCGACGACCTGAAGAGGAGACCTTGATGAGCATCGAGTCCCAGTTCGTCGCCGCCGCCGGCCGCCTGGCCGGCCCCGGTGGCCTCGCACCCGCCTCGCCGTCCGGCCGGTACGTGCTGCCTCAGTTCGAGGAGCGCACCGCGTACGGGTTCAAGCGGCAGGACCCCTACACCAAGCTGTTCGAGGACCGGATCATCTTCCTGGGAGTCCAGGTGGACGACGCGTCCGCGGACGACGTGATGGCCCAGCTGCTGGTGCTGGAGAGCACCGACCCCGACGGCCTCATCACCATCTACATCAACTCGCCCGGCGGCTCGTTCACCGCGCTGACCGCCATCTACGACACGATGCAGTACATCAAGCCGCAGATCCAGACGGTGTGCCTCGGACAGGCCGCCTCCGCCGCGGCCGTGCTGCTCGCAGCCGGGACGCCCGGCAAGCGGCTGGCGCTGCCGAACGCCCGCGTGCTGATCCACCAGCCGGCCATGGAGGGCGGCGGCTACGCGCAGGCGTCCGACATCGAGATCCAGGCCAACGAGCTGATCCGCATCCGCGAGTGGCTCGAGCAGGCTCTCGCGCACCACACCGGGCAGCCGCTGGAGCAGGTGCGCAAGGACATCGAGCGGGACAAGATCCTCACCGCCCAGCAGGCCGCCGAGTACGGCCTGGTCGACCAGGTGCTGGCCAGCCGCAAGGGCGTCGTGCCGACGACCGTCCAGCCGTCCTGACGGGAAGGGCCGATCTGTCGGCTCCCCGTCGCGCACCGGGACCTGCGTCCCAGTCGTGACCGGGGGCCGGCGGATCGGCCCGGCAGGACACGCCGTCCGTTGCGGGGGGTACGGCTGACACGGCGCCTGCCGTGGTGTCCAATGGGAAGACGCGCACCGCCGCCGGAGCCGTGCTGCGGGACGATGCACGGAACGCACCGCGGGTGCACTCGAGGAAGGGGATTCTGTGGCTCGGATCGGGGACGGGGCCGACCTCCTCAAGTGCTCCTTCTGCGGGAAGTCGCAGAAGCAGGTCAAGAAGCTGATCGCCGGACCGGGCGTGTACATCTGCGACGAGTGCATCGACCTCTGCAACGAGATCATCGAGGAGGAGCTGGCGGAGAGCACCGAGGCGGGCATGGTCGAGCTGCCCAAGCCGAAGGAGATCTTCGAGTTCCTCGAGCAGTACGTGATCGGCCAGGACGCCGCGAAGCGATCGCTGGCCGTCGCCGTCTACAACCACTACAAGCGCATCCAGGCCGGTGAGACCGGCCGCGTCGGTCCCGCCGAGGACCACGTCGAGATCGCGAAGTCGAACATCCTGCTGATCGGCCCGACGGGCTGCGGCAAGACGTACCTCGCCCAGACGCTCGCGAAGATGCTCAACGTGCCCTTCGCCATCGCGGACGCGACCGCCCTGACCGAGGCTGGGTACGTCGGCGAGGACGTGGAGAACATCCTCCTCAAGCTGATCCAGGCGGCGGACTACGACGTCAAGAAGGCCGAGACCGGCATCATCTACATCGACGAGGTCGACAAGATCGCCCGCAAGAGCGAGAACCCGTCGATCACGCGGGACGTGTCCGGCGAGGGCGTGCAGCAGGCGCTGCTGAAGATCCTCGAGGGCACGACGGCGTCGGTGCCGCCGCAGGGTGGCCGCAAGCACCCGCACCAGGAGTTCATCCAGATCGACACCACCAACGTGCTGTTCATCGTGGCGGGTGCCTTCGCCGGCCTGGACGAGATCATCACGTCGCGCGCCGGCCGTCGGGGCATCGGCTTCGGGGCGCCGCTGCACACCGCCGACGACATCGACGTCTACGACGAGGTCATGCCGGAGGACCTGCTGAAGTTCGGTCTGATCCCCGAGTTCATCGGCCGCGTGCCGGTGATCACGACGGTGTCTCCCCTGGACCGCGAGGCCCTGGTGCGGATCCTCACCGAACCGCGCAACGCCCTGGTCAAGCAGTACCAACGGATGTTCCAGATCGACGGCGTCGAGCTCGAGTTCGACGACGACGCGGTGGCGGCGATCGCCGACCAGGCGCTCCTCCGGGGCACCGGGGCTCGCGGGCTGCGCGCGATCATGGAAGAGGTCCTCCAGCAGGTGATGTTCGAGGTACCGAGCCGCGACGACGTCGCCCGCGTGGTGATCACCCGGGACGTCGTGCTGGCGAACGTGTACCCGACGCTGGTGCCGCGCGAGGCTCCGCGGGACAAGCGCCCGCCCCGCGAGAAGAGCGCGTGAGCGACAGCAGCCCGACCGGCCCCGTGGTGCCGGCCGAGCTCGCCCGCCTGCGGCACAGCATCGACAACATCGACGCGGCGCTGATCCACATCCTGGCGGAGCGCTTCAAGGCCACCCAGCGCGTCGGCGTGCTGAAGGCCGAGCTCGGGCTGCCCGCGTCCGACCCCGGCCGCGAGGCCGTCCAGGTCGCCCGCCTGCGCGACCTCGCCCGTGAGGCGGACCTCGACCCGGTGTTCGCGGAGAAGTTCCTCGCGTTCATCGTGGAGGAGGTGATCCGCCACCACGAGGCGATCGCATCCGGGGTGGCGCTCGGCCGTGCGGGTGGCGGAAGGTAGAGGGGTCAGCCCCGGGGCCTTCGGCCCCGCCGTGGTCGCCGGGGACCGTCGAGCACCGAGGAGTCCTCTCGATGGATCTGCACTGGCTCAAGCCCCTGCTCGGGCGTCCCGCTCCCTTCACCACCGTGTACCTGGATGCGACCCCGTCCCAGCTGTCCGCTGAGGCGGAGGCGGCGGACCGGTGGAAGGCGGTGCGTCGAGCGCTCGAGCGTGACGGGGCACCGGCCGAGGTGCTGGATCAGATCGGTGAGCGCCTCCAGGTGCCCGACGGTCGTCGCACCCCGCACGGCCGCGTGCTGGTGGCGGACGCCTACGGGCTGGTGGTCGACCGGCTGCTGTCCACGCCACCGGCGCAGTCGCAGGGCATGTTCGGGCCGGCGCCCGCGCTGCTGCAGGCGATCCACGCCGCCGACGAGACCGTCGACCTGCTCGTCGTCGCAGTGGACCGCAACGGTGCCGACCTGCAACGCGTGCAGGCCGGGGAGCGGGACGCCAAGCCGACCACCGAGGTGGTGCACGGCGGTCACGACGAGGTGCACAAGACTCGCGGCGGTGGCCTGGACCGCCGGTCCCAGACCCGTGCCGAGGACTCCTGGCAGCGCAACGCGGAGGCGGTCGCCTCGGCGCTCGACCACCGCGTCGCCGAAGACCCGCCGGACCTCGTCGTGCTGACCGGCGACGTGCGGGCGGTCGCGCTGGTCCGTGACGCCGTCGGGCAGCCGGCGCGTGACCTCATGGTCGAGGTGCCGGGGGGCGGCCGCGGCGAGGGCGTGCACGGGGAGGCCTTCCACACCAAGAAGGTCGAGGCGGTGGACGCGTACCGCGCACGGCGCCGTTCTGCGACGCTGAACCGGTTCCGGCAGGCGCTGGGCCAGGGGAACGCCGCCGTAACGGCCCTGGACTCCGTGGTGGAGGTGCTGCGGCGCGGTCAGGTCGCCGAGCTGGTGCTGGGCGACGGGGCCGCCGCGCTGACGCAGCGGACCCTGTGGGTGGGTCCGGACCCCCTCCAGCTGGCGACCAGCGCCGGGGACCTGGCGGCGATCGGCGTCACGTCCGGCGAGGCCCGTTCGATGCCGTGCGACGTGGCGCTGCTGCAGGCGGCCCTCGGCCAGGACGCGGGGGTGACGTTCGCGGGCGAGGGTGAGGCGGAGCTGGTCGAGGGTGTCGGTGCGCTGCTGCGCTGGTCCGACGGCTCCACGCCCAGCGGTGGGCTGCTGTCCCAGTCCGCCGATACGGCGCGGCTGCGCACGCTCGCCTGACGCCGGCGGGGGCGAACCGTCCACGGCGCGGCCGTCGGCACCCTCGGGCGTGCCGGCGGCCCGCCGGCGGGACGGGTCAGTCGTGCTGGCGGGTGTCCTCATACAGCTCGTCGATCTGCGCTGCGAAGTCCTTGAGCACTTGCGCGCGCTTCACCTTCAGCGACGGGGTCAGGTACCCGTTCGCCTCGGTGAAGTCGGTGCTCAGCACGCGGATCTTGCGGATGGACTCCGCACGGGACACCGCCTCGTTGGTGCGGGCGACCGCGCGGTCGAGGGCCTCGAGGACGGCGGGGTTGGTCGCGGCGGTCTCGACGTCCATCGACGGCAGGCCGTGCATCGCGAGCCAGCCTGGCAGCATCTCGGCGTCGAGGGTGACCAGGGCGCCGATGAAGGGTCGCTGGTCGCCGACCACCACCACCTGGCTGACCAGCGGGTGCCCGCGCAGGCGGTCCTCGAGGAGCGCGGGGGCGACGTTCTTGCCGCCGGCGGTGACGATGATCTCCTTCGACCGGCCGGTGATCCGCAGGTAGCCGTCGTCGTCGAGCGAGCCGAGGTCGCCCGTCTTGAACCAGCCGTCCACCAGCACCTCGGCGGTCTGCTCGGGCAGGTGCCGGTAGCCACGGAAGACGTGCGGGCCGGCGACCCAGATGGCGCCGTCGTCGTCCACCCGCACGCTGGTGCCGGGGAAGGCGGGCCCCACGGTGCCGACCTTGGTCAGGCCCGGGCGGTTCACCGCCGTCGGGGCCGTCGTCTCGGTCAGGCCGTAGCCCTCGAGCACGTGGACGCCGATCCCACGGTAGAAGTGCCCCAGCCGCTCGCCCAGGGGTGCCCCTCCGGACACCGCGAACTCCGCCCGGCCGCCCAGGGCGCCGCGCAGCTTGCGGTGCACCAACCGGTCCGCGAGCCGGTGCTGGGCCGTGAGCACCGGGTTGGGGCCCGACGGGGTGTCGAGGGCTCGTGAGTACGTGATGGCGACCTTGGCGGCCCACCGGAAGATGCGCAGCGGCAGACCGTCGCCCGCCTTCTGCTCGGCGGAGTTGTAGACCTTCTCGAACACCCGGGGGACGGCGAGCACGAAGGTCGGCTGGAACGCTGCGAGGTCTGCGATCAGGTTCCGGGCGTTGGGTGCGTGCCCCATCACCGCACCGGACGGCACGCACAGCACCTCGATGAAGCGGGCGAACACATGGGCGAGCGGCAGGAACAGCAAGGTGCGCGAGTAGGGCTTCGCGCAGACCTCGCCGAGCCCGGCGACACCCTCCCGGGTGATCGAGACGAAGTTGCCGTGGGTCAGCTCGACGCCCTTGGGACGTCCGGTGGTGCCGGAGGTGTAGATGATCGTGGCGAGGGAGGCGCCGTCCGCCAGCGCGCTGCGCGCGGCGATCTCCTCGTCGGTCACCTCGGCACCGCGCGCGACGAGCGTCCCGATCGCGTCCTCGTCGAGCACCAGCACCTCGATCAGGCCGGGCAGGTCGTCGCGCACCTGGGCGACGGCCTCCGCGTGGGCGGGCGTCTCGACGATCGCGAGGCGGGCGCCGGAGTCGGAGACGATCCAGCGCACCTGCTCCGGGGACGACGTCTCGTAGACCGGCACACCCAGTGCGCCGGCTGCCCAGCACGCGAAGTCGACGACGGTCCACTCGTACCTGGTGCGGGACATGATCGCGACGCGGTCACCGGCCTGGATGCCCGAGGCGACCAGACCCTTCGCGACGGCGTTCACCTGGTCGACGAACTCGCGGACGGTCACCGCCGTCCAGGTCCCGTCCGGACCGTCGGACCGCTCGGCGAAGACACCGTCAGGGTCGCGAGCCAGCCGGGCGGCGAGCATCCCGGGGATGGACAGCGCGGGGTCGTCCTCGACGAGGGCAGGGGAGGCGAACTCGACCATGGGTGCTCCAGGTGCGGTGATGTCGGACCGACCCTAGTGGCTGGCAGGCGCGCGCCTGCCCGCCACGACGGGCGACCCGGCGCGGGGCCGCCGTGGCGGCGCCGGGCTGGTCAGGCGAGCGTTCAGGCGCGCTGCTCGGCGATGCCCAGCTCTGCGTCCCGTGCGACCGACGAGCCGTCCTCGCCGCTGACCAGGTGGAGTGTCCCGGTCACCCGGCCGGCGGCCCGGAGGTCGGTCAGCGCGAGCTCCACCGAGGTGCGCGCCGCGGACGGGACCGTGAGCGTGACCGCCGTGATCGGCGTGCGCATCGACACCTTGGCCTCGGACTTCACCTTGCGGAGGGCCGCGAGGGCAGCACCCGCAGCGGCGACCACACCGGCGTCCGCGTCGCCCGCGGCGACGCGGAGCGGCTCGGCCGTCGGCCAGGCGGCGCGGTGCACCGAGCCCTCCCGCCACCAGGACCAGACCTCCTCGGTGGCGAACGGCAGCACCGGCGCGAACAGGCGCAGCAGCGTGTCGAGGGCGATGCCCAGCGCGGCGCGCGCCGAGGCGGCACCCTCAGGGTCGTCCTCCGCGGCGTAGGCGCGGTCCTTGACCAGCTCGAGGTAGTCGTCGCAGAACGTCCAGAAGAACGTCTCGGTCACCTCGAGGGCGCGGGTGTGGTCGTAGGCCTCGAGCGCGGCGGTGGCCGTCTCGACCACGTCGGCCAGGCCGGCGAGCATCGCCCGGTCGATCGGCTGCGCCACGTGCGCGGGGTCGAGCGAGACGGGCTCGTCGGCCGCGCCGAACGACAGCGCGAACTTGCTGGCGTTGAGCACCTTGATCGCCAGGCGGCGGCCGATCTTCATCTGGCCGACCTCGAACGCCGCATCCGTACCGAGCTTCGCCGAGGCCGCCCAGTACCGGACCGCGTCGGAGCCGTGCTCCTCGAGCAGACCCATCGGGGTGACGACGTTGCCCTTGGACTTGCTCATCTTCTTGCGGTCGGGGTCGAGGATCCAGCCGCTGATCGCGGCATCGGACCACGGCAGCGCGCCGAACTCCAGGTGCGAGCGCACCACCGTGGAGAACAGCCAGGTGCGGATGATGTCCTGGCCCTGGGGACGCAGGTCCATCGGGTACACGCGGGAGAACAGGTCGTCGTCGGACAGCCAGCCGCCGACGATCAACGGGCTCAGCGAGCTGGTCGCCCAGGTGTCCATCACGTCGGGGTCCGCAGCGAACCCGCCCGGCACGCCGCGCTGGTCCTCGGTGAAGCCATCCGGGCAGTCGGTGGAGGGGTCGATGGGCAGTGCACCCTCCACCGGCACCAGCGGGTTGCCGTGGTCGGGGTTGCCGTCCTCGTCGAGCCGGTACCAGACCGGGAACGGCACGCCGAAGAAGCGCTGCCGCGACACGAGCCAGTCGCCGTTGAGGCCGTTGACCCAGTTCTCGTAGCGCACCCGCATGAACTCGGGGTGGAAGCCGAGCTCCGCACCGCGCGTGAGCAGCGCGGCGCGCAGCTCCTCGTCCCGGCCGCCGTTGCGGATGTACCACTGCCGGCTGGTGACGATCTCGAGGGGCTTGTCGCCCTTCTCGTAGAAGTTCGCCTTGCGCTGGGTCGCCACCGGCTCGCCGTCCAGCTCGCCCGAGTCGCGCAGGCCGGCGACCACGGCCTCCCGCGCCGAGAACGTCGTCTTCCCCGCGAGCTCGGCGTACAGCGCACGACCGCCGTCGGAGGTGATCCAGTCGGGCGTCTCGCGCTGCAGCCGGCCGTCGCGACCGACCACGGACCGGGTCGGCAGGCGCAGCTCGCGCCACCACTGCACGTCGGTCAGGTCGCCGAACGTGCAGCACATCGCGATGCCGGCACCCTTGTCCGGCTCCGCGGCCGGGTGGGCCAGCACCGGCAGCTCCACGCCGAACAGCGGGCCGGTCACCGTGCTGCCGAACAGGTGCTGGTAGCGCTCGTCGTCCGGGTGGGCGATCAGCGCGACGCACGCGGGGAGCAGCTCCGGGCGCGTCGTCTCGATGTGCACGTCCCCGCCACCGTCGGTGCGGTGGAAGGCGACGCGGTGGTAGGCGCCGGGGTAGTCGCGGGCCTCGAGCTCGGCCTGCGCCACCGCCGTCTGGAACGTCACGTCCCAGAGGCCGGGTGCCTCGGCCTGGTACGCCTCGCCACGGGCGAGGTTCCGCAGGAAGGCGGCCTGCGCGACCGCACGGGCCTGCTCGCCGATGGTCTGGTAGGTCCGCGACCAGTCGACCGACAGGCCGAGCCGCCGCCAGAGCGCCTCGAACTGCTGCTCGTCCTCCGCCGACAGGCGCACGCACAGCTCGATGAAGTTGCGCCGGGACACCGGCACCTGGTCGGCGGGCTTGACGGCCTTGCCATCCGTGCCCTGGTGCGGGGGCTCGAAGCCCTCGACGTAAGGCAGCGACGGGTCGCAGCGGACGCCGTAGTAGTTCTGCACCCGGCGCTCGGTGGGCAGGCCGTTGTCGTCCCAGCCCATCGGGTAGAACACCTCGGCGCCGCGCATCCGGCGGTACCGGGCCACCACGTCGGTGTGCGTGTAGGAGAACACGTGGCCGACGTGCAGCGAGCCGGAGACGGTGGGAGGTGGGGTGTCGATCGAGTAGACCTGCTCACGCGCCGCCGTGCGGTCGAACGCGTACAGCCCCTGCTGCGACCACGCCTCGTCCCAGCGCTCCTCGACCCCGTCGAGCGAGACCCGGTCCGGTACCTCGCGCACGGCACGGGTCGCCGGGACACGGGACGTCAAGGGGTTCAGCTCGGCCATGACGGCCATTCTCCCAGAAGCGCAGGTGGTGCTGCGCACGGCCGATGGGCGTCAGCGGGGCTGGTGAGCGGTGAGCCAGTCGAAGGCGGGAGCGGCCATCTCGCCCCAGACGGACCAGTTGTGGCCACCCTTGCTCAGCACCTGCACGTCGACGGAGACGCCGGTACCGGCAGCGGCCTTCAGTGCCTGTGCGTCCTTCACCGTCGCACCGTCCTGGGCGGTGGCCGACAGCAGCAGGTCGACGGGTGGGTTGACGCCATGAGCAGCCAAGGTGCGCAGGTCGGCGGCCGTGCGGTCCGCCGGGGTGGCGGTCAGGGCCGGAGAGTCCGGTGCGTCGCTGCCGGACATGCTGATCGCCGTGCCGAACCGGCTGGGTTCCGTCAGCAGCAGGCGTGCGGCGCAGTAGCCCCCGCTCGACAGTCCGACGGCCGTCCATCGTGCGGCCGGATCGGCGTCGAACTCCCGCACCATCAGCTCGCGGACGTCCCGGGTGAGCCAGGTCGCGACCTGGGGGCCGCCGACGACGTCGGCGCAGTCCCAGTTCTTGCCGCCGACGTTGGTCGTCGCGGCCACGACGATGGTCGGCGGCAGCGTGCCGGCCTGCATGCGGGCCGCCACCTCGGACGCCAGGTGCAGGCCGATGATCGCGTCGACCGGGTTCCCCGGGTACCCGGCGAGGCCGAGGATCACCCGGTACCGCGGGTGACGTGCGGGATCCCAGCCCGGGGGCAGCGCGACGACCACGTCGCCCTCGACGCCGGACGCGGTCCCGGTGAGGTGCCCGCGGACGAAGCCGTCAGCGGAGCGGGCGAACCCCTCCGGCAGCGCCGCCGCGGTGCCGGACGGCGCGGCGGACGGCCCCGCAGCACCGTGCTCCGCGGGGGAGAGCGCCGCCCCGGCGGCGTCCGCGGGGCCGAGCGCGCCCCGCAGGTCGCTCCACGAGGTGAAGAACTGGTTGACGTGGTTGATCGCCGCCGCCGCGGTCGCCACCGCGAGCAGCTGGCACAGCAGCAGGAGCCCGATCCGCTGCAGCGTGCGCAGCGGCCGCGTGCCCCGCACCCGGTTCCACAGCAGGACCGCGGCCGCCATCGCCGCGAGCAGCAGCACCGCGACAGCGACCACCACCGTCAGACCGTCCGGCCTGCTCATGTCACACGGGGTCCGCGGCTGCTCGGCGGGCGCGGTAGGCGGCGACGTGGGCGCGGTTGGCGCAGTTGTTCACGTCGCAGAACCGCCGGGACCGGTTGCGCGACAGGTCGACGAGCACCGCCTGGCAGTCCGGCGCCTCGCAGAGCGCCATCCGGGCGTACTCGTCCGACCGGATCACGTCCACGACGGCCATCGCGGCCTCGACCATGATCCGCACCGGCAGCGGGGCCTCCATGTCGGTGGCGTGCAGGTGCCAGTCCCAGCCGTCGTGGCGGACGAGGTAGGGCAGGGCGCCGGCCTCGCGCAGCATCTCGTTGACGAGCCCCGCCGCCTCGTCGCGGTCGACCTCCCACAGACGGTGCAGGCGTTCCCGCACGGTGCGCACCGCGGCGACCTCGTCGTCGTCCCTGTCGTGGCGGCCGGCGTAGCCGAAGTCCGCATAGAAGCGGTCGAGGTCGGCCACGGACGTCAGGGTGTCGACGCCGTCCCGGCGCAGGCCCGTGTTGACGAGCCAGGCGGCCGCGGTGAGCGACACCTCGGTGTCAGGGGCGAACGTCACTTTGACTCCTGTCGGCGTGTCTGGGTACTGTCACGAGCATAAATCGCGTTCACCCCTGACATCGGGGCGTTGGAGGGGGTAGTCGTGCGTACTGCGGGGTCCCGCGGCGGTGGCGTCGTGGCCGGGCTCGTCGCGGCCGCCGCGTTCGCGACCTCGGGGCCGGTGGCCAAGCCGTTGCTCGAGGCGGGGTGGACGCCGGGCGGCGCGATCCTGTTCCGCCTCTCGTTCGGCGCGCTGCTCCTGGTCGGCCCCGCGCTGTGGGCGCTGCGCGGCCGGTACCGCCTGCTGGTGACGGAGCGCCGCACCCTGCTGCTGTTCGGCCTCGTCGGCGTCGCCGGGTCGACCTCCCTGTACTACCTCGCCGTCGACCGGCTGCCGATCGCCGTCGCCCTGCTCGTCGAGTACACGGCGCCGCTGCTGCTGCTCGGCTGGGCGTGGGCCCGGACCCGCCGCACGCCCTCCCGGCTCACGCTGGTCGGCGCCGCGCTCGCGATGGGCGGGCTGGTGCTGGTGCTCGACCTGACGGGCAGCATCCACCTCGACCCGGTAGGCCTGCTGTTCGCGTTCGCCGCCGCGGTGGGGAACGCCGCGTACTTCGCGATGACGGCACGCCCGTCGCCGCTGCCGCCCGTGGCGGTGGCCGGCTCGGGGCTCGTGGTCGGCGCCCTGGTGATCGGGCTGCTGCTGGTGGTCGGGGTGCTCCCGCTCCGCACTCCCGCGGTGCCGGTGCACGTCGCCGGCACCACCACGTCGTGGCTGGTGCTCGCCCTGGTGCTCGGAGCGCTCCCCACGGCATTCGCCTACGGCGTCAGCACGGTCTCGGTGCGCATCCTCGGGGAGCGCACGGCGTCGTTCCTCGCCCTCGCCGAGGTGCTGTTCGCCGTGGTGCTCGCCTGGGCGCTGCTCGGCGAGGCCCCGGCCGGCGTGCAGCTGGTCGGCGCGGTGCTGGTGGTGGGCGGCGTGGCGCTGGTCCGCCGTGGTGCGACGGACGAGTCGGCGGGCCTGCTGGTCGAGCCGGCGGCCGCCGACGTCCTGGTGCTTCACACGTCGGACGCGCCGCTGCCGGACGCAGACCTGCGGGAGCCGCAGCCGCTGGCTGTCTGACAGGGGCGTCCTAGGCTCGTCGTCGTGCGCGCGGGACGACCTGGCCTCCGCGCCGGGCGGACGGAGACGATGTGGCAGTGACGGCGAACGGGCTGACGGTCGGCTACGCGGCGAGCCTCGAGCAGTTCCACCCGACCGAGGCGGTCGAGCTGTCGGCGGTCGCCGAGCAGCACGGGTTCTCCGGGGTGATGGCGGCGGACCACTTCCAGCCGTGGGTACCCGCCCAGGGACAGTCGGCCTTCGTCTGGAACGTGCTGACGGCCGTCGGCGAGCGGACGACCGGTGACTTCGGCCCCGGTGTGACGGCGCCGACCTTCCGCTGGCACCCGGCGATGGTCGCTCAGGCATCGGCCACGCTCGCCGCCATGTACCCCGGTCGGCACTGGTTGGGCCTCGGCTCCGGCGAGGCACTGAACGAGCACGTCATCGCCGGGTACTGGCCCGAGGCGCCCGAGCGGATCAACCGGATGTTCGAGGCGATCGAGATCATCCGCAAGCTCTTCACGTCCTCGCTTGCGGGCAAGGACACCAAGCACGCCGGGGCGTTCTACAAGCTCGAGTCGACGCGCCTGTGGACCATGCCGGAGGTGCCGCCGGAGATCCTGGTCGCAACCGCCGGTCCGGTCACGGCCAAGCGCGCCGGCCGGCACGCGGACGGGCTGATCACCGTCGGTGCGCCCCTGGAGAAGATCGGCGGCCTGTTCACCCGGTTCGCCGAGGGCGCGCGCGAGGCCGGCAAGGACCCGGACGCGATGCCGAAGGTGCTGCAGCTGCACCTGTCCTGGGCGGCGACGGACGAGGAGGCGATGGCCAACGCGATGCACGAGTGGCCCAACGGCGGGATGAAGTTCCCCAAGGGTGACGTCCGCTCGCCGTTCGACTTCGAGCAGATGGCCCGGATGGTGCGACCGGAGGACTTCGCCGGCCGGATGGTGGTCTCGGCCGACCCGGACGTGCACAGGGCCGAGATCCAGCGGTACGTCGACCTCGGGTTCGACCGGATCTACCTGCACAACGTCGGGCGCAACCAGCGGGAGTGGCTCGAGGTGTTCGGGCGGGACGTGCTGCCGGCGCTGAGCCGATGACGGGTGCCGACCGGGAACCGTCCGAGCTGCGGGTCTGGGCACCGGGCGGTGTCGGCGAGGTGCGCCCCGGCGACGACCTCGTCACCCTCCTGCTCGACGCGCTCGCGGCCGACGCCGACCCGGACCACCGTCCGGCCGACGGCGACGTCCTGGTGCTGACCAGCAAGGTGGTGTCCAAGGCCGAGGGGCGGGTGGTCGCGGCCGAGGACCGTGAGCAGGCGATCACCGACGAGACCGTGCGGGTGGTCGCGACGCGAGAGCACGCCGCCGGGGTGACGCGGATCGTGGAGAACCGGCTGGGGCTCGTGATGGCCGCCGCCGGGGTGGACGCCTCGAACACCCCGGCCGGCACCGTGCTGCTGCTGCCGCTCGACCCCGATGCCTCCGCGCGGGCCTTCCGGGACGGCGTCACCGCGAGGTTCGGGGTGACGGTCGGCGTGATCGTCAGCGACACCGCCGGTCGGCCGTGGCGCGACGGCGTGGTGGACATCGCCATCGGCGTCGCCGGTCTGGCGCCCCTCGAGGACCTGCGGGGGCAGGCGGACAGCTTCGGGCGACCGCTGACGATGACGGTGACGGCGGTGGCCGACGAGCTGGCAGCCGCGGCCGAGCTGGTCAAGGGCAAGGCGTCCGGCCGGCCGCTCGCCGTGGTGCGCGGGGCAGGCCGGTGGGTCACCGCGGAGCACGGGCCCGGTGCGCGTCCGTTGCAGCGGACGGGGCCCGACGACATGTTCCGGCTCGGTACCGCCGAGGCCTACGAGGAGGGCTTCGCCGCGGGACGGGCCGCCGCCGGTGGCACGCCCGAGGGACGCACGCAGGCGTAGCCGGCGGCCCGACGCGCGCCGGCGGTCAGGCCCGAGGTTCAGGCCCGAGGCTGCGGTCAGACCCCGGCGCCCGGAGTGCCCGTCGCGAACTGCACCGACTGCGGCGTAGCACCCGGCTCACCGGCCGCGATCGGCTCGACGACGGCGGCGGTGCCGTACGCGCACACCTCGCTGAACTGCCCGATCGAGTCGGTGTCGAACCGCATCGCCAGGATCGCGTTGGCGCCGCGCTGCTCCGCCTCGGTCACCATCCGGCGCATCACCTCGTGCCGGCTCTCGTACATGATCTTGGTGTACTCGGGGATCTCCCCGCCGCCGATTGCGCGGAAGCCGGCGGTGAAGCTGGCGCCGATGTTGGTGGAGCGGACGGTCAGACCCATCACCTCGCCGAGGACGGCGAGGACGCGGTAGCCGGGCAGGTCGTTGGAGGTGACGACGATCATGGCGGCGATCCTGCCAGCGACACCGGCCCCGCGGGAGCGGTCGAGTCAGCCGCCGGCGGCCTTGAGCGCCGCCTTGTAGGCCCGCTTCGCCTCGCGGACGGACGCCAGGCTCTCCGGGCCGGTGATGTCCGCGATGGAGCGCAGGACGCCCTCCTCGCCGTAGGGGCCGGCGGCCTCGCGCCACCCCGGCAGGTCGACGCCGCGGCGCTTGGCCAGCATGGCGAGGAAGACCTGCGCCTTCTGCTTGCCGAAGCCCGGCAGCGCCGTCAGCCGGCGCAGGACCGTGGCGGCATCCGGGTCGCCGTCGGTCCACAGCCGCGTCGTGTCGCCTTCGTACTCGTCGACGACGGTGCGGGCGACCGACTGGATGCGACCGGCCATGGCGCGTGGGTACCGGTGCACGGCCGGAGGGGTCGCGGCCAGCTCCTCGAACGCGGCCGGGTCCGCCTCGGCGATCCGGTGCACGTCGAACCCACCCATCCGGTCGGCGAGCTTGCGCGGGCCCGCGAAGGCGGCCTCCATGGTCATCTGCTGGTCGAGCAGCATGCCGATCAGCAGGGCGAACGGGTTCTCGTCGAGGAGCCGGTCGGCCGACTCGTCACCGGTGAGCCAGAAGGTCATGGGCCCATGGTGGCGACACCAGGCCCTCACCGGGAGTACGTCCCGCTGTCGGCCCCCTCAGCGGTTGCGGCGGAGCAGCCGGTCCTCGGGGTCGAGCCGCGTGAGCAGGGCCGAGGTGATCGCCTCGAGCTGAGCCACCTGCTCGTCCGTCAGGACGTCGATGACCAGCTCGCGCGCGGTGCGGACGTGCCCCGGCGCCGTCCGGACCAACGTGTCCCAGCCCAGGTCGGTCAGGTGCGCGTTGGTGGCGCGGGCATCCCCGGGACACGGGAGGCGTTCGACCAGCCCGCGGACCTCGAGCCGCTTCACCACGTGCGACAGCCGGGGGAGGGTGGCACTGGTCCGCTGCGCGAGCCCGGTCATCCGTAGCGTCCGCTCCGGCGCCTCGGACAGCATCGCCAGCACCTGGTAGTCGAAGTGCGTGAGGTCGGCGTCGCGCTGAAGCTGGGAGTCGAGGCGAGCCGGCAGCAGCTCCGCGACGGAGATCAGGCCGACCCAGGCGCGCAGCTGGTCCGGGGTGAGCCACGGCACGTCCTGCTGGTCGGCGGACGCGGCGACGTCGCAGGCGCGCCCCGCCGCGGCCACCGCAGCGGCCGGCTCGTCATAGGTCGAGGTCGTCATGCGACCAGACTACGGCATCAGTTGACACGTCAACCATTTCGAGTATGTTGGTTGTACCGACAAACTTCTGGAGGGTCAGCATGAGCACGGTCACCGTCATCGGGACAGGCAACATGGGAACGCAGATCGCCGGGCTCGCCGCCAAGGGCGGCGCCACGGTCCAGGTGCTCGACCGGCACGTGGAGAAGGCCGAGGCGCTCGCAGCGAGCATCGCGGGCACGCCGGGCGCCGTGGGCGAGCCGATCACCGGCGACATCGTCGTGCTGGCGGTCCCGTACCCCGCCGTCGCGGAGCTGGTCGGCACCTACGGCAGCCAGCTGGCCGGACGCACCGTCGTCGACATCACCAACCCGGTCGACTTCGCCACCTTCGACTCGCTCGTGGTGCCCGCGGGCTCCTCGGCGACCGAGCAGATCGCCGCGCAGCTGCCGTCGTCCGCGGTGCTCAAGGCGTTCAACACGAACTTCGCGGGCACGCTGGCCTCGGGGACCGTCGGGGCGCTCCCGACGACGGTCCTCGTCGCCGGGGACGACGCCGCCGCGAAGGCGGCCTTCACCGAGGTCTTCGGCTCCGCGATCACGGTCGTGGACGCCGGTTCCGTGCGCCGAGCGCACGAGCTGGAGGCCCTGGGCTTCCTGCAGATGACGCTCGCGGCCGCGGAGAAGATCGCCTGGACCGGCGGTTTCGCCACGGTCCGCTGACCCACGGCGCCGGTGCACGCACTCGCTGTCCACCGGTGCGGCACGACGCGGCGCCCGTCCGGTCTCGGCCGGTACGTGGCGCCGCGTCGTCGTATCCACGCGGGCCGTGCCTCACGTCGCGGACAGGTACGGCAGTCATGGGACCTTGGCCCTACGGTTGGCCCCGTGACGTCATCCGAGAGCACCCCTGAGGCCGTTCGAGGCCTGGCCCGGCACGAGGTCCCGGAGCCGCTACGGACGGATGTCCGGCTGCTCGGGGAGCTGCTGGGACGTGTGCTGCGCGAGGCCGGCGGCGACGAGCTGTTCGAGGACGTCGAGCGCCTGCGGGAGCTGGCGATCCGCGCCCACGACGACCCCGAGTCGGACGCCCTCGCCCAGGCCGAGGCGCTGGTCGAGGGCTTCGACCTGACCCGTGCCGAGCACGTGGCCAGGGCGTTCACCTGCTACTTCCACCTGGCGAACCTCGCCGAGGAGTACCACCGGGTGCGCGTGCTGCGGGAGCGGGAGTCGCAGATCGCGGCCGACGAGCTCGCGCCCGACGACTCCCTCGGGTCGGCGTATGCCCAGCTGGCTGCCGAGGTGGGACCGGATGAGGCGCGCGCCCGCCTGGGGGCCGTCGAGTTCCGTCCGGTGTTCACCGCCCACCCGACCGAAGCCCGGCGCCGCGCCGTCGCCCGGTCGATCCGGCGGATCGCCGACCTGGTCGCCGAGCGGGACGCGCTGAACATCGGCGGGACGACCCTCGCGGAGAACGAGCGCCGGCTGCTGTCGGAGATCGACACGCTCTGGCGCACCTCGCCGCTGCGCGCCGAGAAGCCGACCGTGCTCGACGAGGTCGCCACGGTGCTCAACATCTTCGACACCACCTTGTTCGACGTGCTGCCGGCCGTGTATCGCCGGCTGGACGACTGGCTGCTCGGGGACGCGGCCGGCACCACGGCTCCGGTGGTCCAGCCGTGGTCGCACCCCGGCAGCTGGATCGGTGGTGACCGCGACGGCAACCCGAACGTGACGGCCGAGGTGACGCGAGCCGCCGCGGTGCTCGCGTCCGAGCACGCGCTGACCGCACTCGAGGCGTCCGCCCGCCGTACCGCCGAGGCGTTGACGCTGGACGCCGACGGCACGCCACCCTCGGCGGGCCTGCTGGCGCTGTGGCAGCGGCAGCGGTCCCTGTCCGACTCGCTGACGGCGGCGGTCGCCGCCGAGTCGCCGAACGAGCCGCACCGCAGGGTGCTGCGCCTGATCGCCGAGCGGATCGCCGCGACGCGTCGGCGGGACGCCGACCTGGCCTACCCCGACGCCGCGGCCCTCGAGGCCGACCTGCTGGTGCTGCAGCGGTCCCTCGCGGAGGCGGGGGCCGTCCGCGCGGCCTACGGAGACCTGCAGCGCCTCGTGTGGCAGGTGCGGACCTTCGGCTTCCACATGGCCGAGCTGGAGGTGCGCCAGCACTCCCAGGTGCACGCCGAGGCCCTGGCGGACATCGCCGAGCACGGGCTCGGTGGCGAGCTGGCGCCCCGGACGGTCGAGGTGCTCGACACCTTCCGTGCGATCGGCAGCGTGCAGCGCCGGTTCGGGCTCGCGGCGGTGCGCCGGTTCATCGTGTCGTTCACGCAGTCCGCCGAGCACCTCGCCGCGGTGTACCGGCTGGCGGAGCTCGCGTTCGACGGTGCCGACGACGCGCCGGTGATCGACGCGATCCCGCTGTTCGAGACCTTCGCGGACCTGCAGGCGAGCGTCGACATCCTCGAGGAGTCGCTGGCAATCCCGCAGGTGCAGCACCGCCTGGAGCAGACCGGGCGGCACCTCGAGGTGATGCTCGGGTACTCGGACTCGTCGAAGGACGTCGGGCCGGTCTCGGCCACGCTCGCGCTGGACGACGCGCAGCGGCGGATCACCGCGTGGGCGCGCGAGCACGACATCCGGCTGACCCTGTTCCACGGTCGCGGTGGTGCTCTCGGCCGCGGCGGCGGCCCGGCGAACCGCGCCCTGCTGGCCCAGCCACCGGGGAGCGTCGACGGTCGTTTCAAGCTGACCGAGCAGGGTGAGGTGATCTTCGCCCGCTACGGCGACCCGACGATCGCCGCCCGGCACATCGAGCAGGTCACCGCGGCGACCCTGCTCGCCGGCGCGCCCTCCGTCGAGCGGCGCACGGCCGAGGCGGCCGAGCGTTTCGGCGACCTCGCGGCGCGCCTCGACGTCGCCTCGCGCCAGCGGTTCCACGCCCTGGTCCGGGCCGAGGGCTTCCCGCAGTGGTTCGCCGAGGTGACCCCGCTGGAGGAGGTCGGCCTGCTGCCGATCGGCTCCCGGCCGGCGCGACGCGGCCTGTCGGTGTCGTCCCTCGACGACCTGCGCGCGATCCCGTGGGTCTTCTCCTGGTCGCAGGCCCGGATCAACCTCGCCGGCTGGTACGGCCTGGGCACGGCGCTCGACGCCGTCGGCGACGTCGACCTGCTGCGCAGCGCGTACGCCGACTGGCCGCTCTTCGCCACCGTGATCGACAACGTCGAGATGTCGCTCGCGAAGACGGACGAGCGCATCGCGGCTCGCTACCTCGGCCTCGGCGAGCGCGCCGACCTCGCCGCGCTGGTGCTGGAGGAGATGGCGCTCACGCGGAAGTGGGTCCTGGCGATCACGGACTCCGAGGTGATGCTGTCTCGCCGGCGGATCCTCGGCCGCGCCGTCGCGCTGCGCAGCCCCTACGTCGACGCCCTGTCGTTGCTCCAGCTGCGCGCGCTGCGTGCGCTGCGGACCGGTGAGTCCCAGGAGAGCGTCGAGGACCTGCGCCGGCTGCTGCTGCTCACCGTCAACGGTGTGGCGGCAGGTCTGCAGAACACGGGCTGACCGGCACCGACATCACGGCAGGCAGCGGCTCGCCGTGCGCCAGCGCGTCGAGGACCGTCCGCTCGTGCGGGACGACCGGTTCGGGCAGCGCGTTCAGCGGGTACCAGGCCATGGCGGCGGCACGGTTCGCCTCGCGCAGCTGCGGCTCACCCGTCCAGCGGTCTGCCGCGAAGAAGACGTCGACGCGCTGCTCGACGGCCGGGCCGCCGCGCTCGAACCGGTGCAGCACCGTGAGCGGCTGCAGGTCGTCGATGCGCACCTGGACGCCGGCCTCCTCGGCGGCCTCCCGGCAGGCCGCCTCGTGCACCGACTCGCCCGGGTCCACGTGGCCGGCGAGCGTCGCCCAGTGCTCGTCCCTGTACCCGGTGCCGCGGCGCAGCTGCAGCAGCACCTCGTCGCCCTGCGGTCCCGGGCGACGCAGCACCAGGTACGCCGCGGCGACGAGCAGGGTGCGGCCGGCCAGGTGGTCGTCGTCGGCGTAGCGCTGGGTCACCCGCGCAGTCTGGCACCGGGTCCCTCCGCTGCCTCGGGGAGCGGCTGCCAGGACAGGGCTGCCGCGGTGTCGGAGGTGCGGGTTACCGTCCTGGTGTGACGCAGACCACAGCCGCGGCCGCCGCGTCGTCCGCCGCGCCGGACGACGGCGGCGCACCGGTCGTGCAGGACGGGTTCGACGCTCTCGTCGCGCCGCTGCGCCGCGAGCTGCTCGCCCACTGCTACCGGATGACCGGGTCGCTGCAGGACGCCGAGGACGCCCTGCAGGAGGCCTGGCTGCGGGCGTGGCGCGCGCTGCCGGACTTCGAGGGCAGGTCCTCCCTGCGGACGTGGATGTACCGCATCGCGACGCGCGTCTGCCTGTCGCACCTGGAGGGCAGGGCGCGACGGCCGCTCCCGGTGGGTCTTGGTGGACCGCCGGCGGACCCCGCCGTCGAGCCGCACCAGGACCGCTCGGTGCCGTGGCTGGAACCCCTGCCCGACCGCCTGCTGTGGAGCACTCCGGACGCCGACCCGGCCGACCGGGCGGTGGACGTCGACACCGTGCGCCTGGCCTTCGTGGCGGCTCTGCAGCACCTCACCGCGCAGCAGCGCGCCGTGCTGCTGCTGCGGGACGTGCTGGCCTGGACGGCGGCCGAGGTGGCCCAGGCGCTGCGGCTGTCCGTGGCGGCGGTCAACTCCACGCTGCAGCGGGCGCACGCCCGGATGGCCACGCTCGACGTCCCGCCGGCACCCGCGGAGCTCACGCCCCACCAGCAGCATCTGCTGCGCCGGTACGTGGCGGCCTTCGAGGCGTACGACGTTCCGGCGCTCGTCACGCTGCTCGCGGCGGACATCGTCTGGGAGATGCCGCCGTACCCCGAGTGGTACCAGGGTCCCGACGCGGTCGGGAACCTGATCTGCCGCTGGTGCCCCGCGACCGGCCCCGGCAGCATGCGGCTGCTGGGCACGTCGTCGAACGGGTTGCCGACCTTCGGCCTGTACATGCGGGAGGCGGACGGCCGCCACCACGCCTTCCAGCT
The DNA here is from genome assembly GCF_027923705.1 of Cellulomonas sp. NTE-D12. Taxonomy (NCBI): domain Bacteria; kingdom Bacillati; phylum Actinomycetota; class Actinomycetes; order Micrococcales; family Cellulomonadaceae; genus Cellulomonas; species Cellulomonas electrica. The sequence continues at coordinate 1,429,037 of NZ_AP026442.1, forward strand.
GCAGCAGGTGACGGTCGGCCCGGACGGCGTGCAGCGGGTCACCGTCTGGTTCGCGCCCGAGCTGTTCGGGGCGTTCGGCCTGCCCGAGGTCGTGCCGCCGGACGAGGAGGGGCGCCACTAGGCTCAGCGGGTCGGCGCGTGAGCGCACCGCCGTAGGCACGGCCGCCGTGGCGGCCACGGCTCGGGAGGCCCGATGAGCGACTCCGGCGAGGGCGACTTCGAGTTCGAACGGAGGTTCGTCGCGCGGGACGTGCCGGCCGAGCTGCTCGAGTCGACCCCGACGTTGATCGTGCAGAGCTACCTTCTGGCCGCCGACGGCTATGCGGTGCGCGTGCGGGTGCAGGCGCCGGGCGTCCCGGCGGTGCAGGACCCGGGGCTGGACGAGCTCCTGCTGCTCGAGCGGTACGTCGACCGGGTGGAGTTCGCGTCCGTGACGGTGAAGGGCCCGATGGTGGCCGGCACGCGGTACGAGGCCGAGCGGGAGCTCGACCCCCTGATGGGCATCGAGATCGTCCGCCGTGGACCCGCGCGGGTGGCCAAGCTCCGCCACGCCGTCTGGCTCGGTGACGACGGCTGGGTGATCGACGTGTTCACCGGTGCGAACGCCCCCCTGGTGGTCGCGGAGGTGGAGCGAGGGGGACCTGTCACCGACCTGGCCATCCCGTCCTTCTGCGTCACCGAGGTCACCACCGACCACCGCTTCGCGAACGACGCCCTGGCGTCGAGGCCGTTCAGCACCTGGGCGGCAGAGCTCGACGCCGAGCTCGCCGAGCACGGACCCGTCTTCCTCTCCGAGCTGGGCACCAACCGGCGCCTCGAGCCGTGACCGCTTGAAAGTTGATCCTTCAACTATTACAGTGGTTGACATGACAACCACTTCGTCTGCGCCCGGCACCGCTCCTCGACCCGGGGCCGGGGCCCGCACGGCCGTCGCGCCGACGCTCGCGCAGGCTCACGAGTCCATCGCGGCGGGCACCGGCATGGACGCGGTCACGCTGCTCGTCGGGGACCTGGACACCCAGCTGCACTTCTACCGAGACGTCCTGCGCCTCGCGGTGGTCGAGCAGCCGGTCGACCGGCTCGGCACCGGGCCGGCGCAGGTGACGCTGGGCAGGGGGACCACGCCCCTCGTCGTGCTGCGGCACACGCCCGACCTGCCGCCCGCGCGCCGCGGATCGGCCGGCCTGTTCCACACGGCCTTGCTCTTCGACGACCGTGCCGACCTGGCCGAGACGCTGGCCTCGGTCGCACGCCACGCGCCCGGCACCTACACCGGCTCGGCCGACCACCTCGTGTCGTTGGCGTTCTACCTGACCGACCCCGAGGGGAACGGTGTCGAGCTGTACTGGGACCGGCCGCGCGACGAGTGGCGGCACACCGCCGACGGTGGCGTGCTGATGGACTCCCTGCGCCTCGACCCGAACGAGTTCCTGGGTGAGCACCTGGGGGAGGCGCAGCTCGAGCGGCTCGAGCAGGCGGCACCCGACCCGGCTCCGGTCGACGGGGAGACCGTCGTCGGCCACGTGCACCTGTCCGTCGGCGACGTGCCCTCGGGGCGGGCGTTCTACGTGGACGCGCTCGGCTTCGACATCACCGCGCAGTGGCACGGGGCGCTGTTCGTCTCCGCCGGCGGCTATCACCACCATCTGGCGATGAACACGTGGGCGTCGGCCGGCGCGGGACCACGCGCGTCGTCCCTCGGTCTCGGCGAGGTCCGCATCCTGGTGCCGACGGACGACGACCTCGGGGCGCTCGCCGCACGGGTCGCTCGGGCCGGGGTGCGGGGCGAGCACGACGGACAGACGTTGCGTTTAGAGGACCCCTGGCGCAACGTGATCCGGGTCGCGGCCGCAGCCTGAGCAGCACATCTGCACGTCGGGACGTAGCCTGCACGGCGTGACGCATCCCGTACGCATCGGTGTCCAGCTCCAGCCCCAGCACGCCGACTACCCCCAGATCCGCGACGCGGTGCGCCGCGCGGAGGACCTCGGCGTCGACGTGATCTTCAACTGGGACCACTTCTTCCCGCTGTCCGGCGACCCCGACGGCAAGCACTTCGAGTGCTGGACGATGCTGGGCGCCTGGGCCGAGCAGACGAGCCGGGTGCAGCTCGGCGCTCTCGTCACGTGCAACTCGTACCGGAACCCCGAGCTGCTCGCCGACATGGCGCGGACCGTCGACCACATCAGCGGTGGACGGCTGATCCTGGGCATCGGTGCGGGCTGGAAGCAGAAGGACTACGACGAGTTCGGCTACGAGTTCGGCACACCCGGCAGCCGGATCGCGGACCTGGCGCAGGCGCTGCCGCGGATCAAGGCTCGCCTGGCGGTGGGCAACCCGGCGCCGACGCGGGAGATCCCCGTGCTGATCGGCGGGGGCGGGGAGCGCAAGACGCTGCGCGTCGTCGCGCAGCACGCCGACGTGTGGCACTCGTTCGGTGACGTGACCGAGCTGCGGCGCAAGAGCGCGATCCTCGACGAGCACGGCGCCGCCGTCGGGCGGGACACCGCGTCCCTCGTCGAGCGCTCGGTGGGCGTCGGTGCGCCGCCGGAGGCTGTCGCCGACGACCTGCTCGCCGCGGGCGTCACGCTGTTCACGGTGGGGACCGGCGGACCGGACTACGACCTCTCGCTCGCGCAGCAGTGGGTGCGGTGGCGGGACGAGCGGGCGCGGCGCGAGGGGGACGAGGGCAGGTAGCCGGGGCGACAGCCCCGGAGGTCGCCCCGACCGGTGGCGCGCCTAGGGTGGTGACGATGCGACATCCACGCTTCCCCCGACGCTCCCGGCGCTGGTGGCTGCGCGCGAGCCTGCTCGTGCTGCTCGACCTGCTGGTCGCGGTGGTCGTCGGGGTGACGACCGCGTCGGTGCACGGGTCGTTCGGCCCGCACGAGGCACGGTACGAGGTCACCACCGACTCGACGGTCACCATCGACGTCGGTCCGCTCGGGACGCTCCAGGTGCGCTCGCCCCTGCCGCTCACGCTCGGCGTGCGGGCCACCGTGGAGGAGATCCCGGACACGCTGACCTCGGTCGACCCCGCGACCACGCTCGCGGCGTTGAGCGGGGACCTCCAGTCGTACATCCAGTTCTTCAGCGCGCCGCAGTCCACGGTGCACGACGTGACGCTGGCCTTGATCGCCGACGCCGCGGTGCGGGCGGCGGTGACGGCGCTGCTCCTCGCGGGCCTGTGGTACCTCGGTCGGTGGCTGCTGGGCCCGGCTCGACGCGCCGAGCTGGCGGCCGCGCTGCGGGTCCACCGGCGCCTCGTCGTGGCCGTGGTCGCCGGGGTCGTCGTGTGCGGCACGGTGCTCACCTCGAGCACCGGGCCGACCCCGACCCGCTCGACCGCGGCGATCTCGTCCGTGTTCAACGGCACCCCGCTGCAGGGCGCCCGCGTCACCGGTCGGCTCGGTGGCGTGATCGACACCTACGGCGGCTACGTCCTCTCGGCGGTGCGCGAGAACGACGCGTTCTACCAGGCGGCCGACCAGGCGCTCGTCGCCGCGTGGGGCTCCAGGCCCGCCGATCCCGTCGTCTGGTCCCGGCCGTCCCCGACCGCGACCCCGACCGCCACAACGTCCGTGTCCGCGGCCGGCTCGACCGCGGGCGCCACCGCCTCGCCGACGGGGCTCGCGCCGCAGGCGACCGGGCTCGCGCCGCAGGCGGCCGGCCTGGGCGGCGCCGCCTCCGCGTCGCCCACGTCCTCGTCGAACGGCTCGCCCAGCCCGTCGCCGACACGCGCCCAGGCGAAGCTGGTCACCGTCGTCGTGGTCTCCGACCTGCACTGCAACGTCGGGATGGCGTCCCTGATGCACTCCGTGATCACGCTGTCCAGGGCCTCGCTCGTCCTCGACGCGGGCGACACGACCCTCGACGGCACGCCGGTGGAGCAGTACTGCGACACCACGTTCGCCCGCGCCGTCCCGGCCGGCGTCGCGCTGGTGACGTCTCCGGGGAACCACGACTCGGACACCACGAGCAAGCGGTACGCCCGTTCGGGCGCCACGGTGCTCGCGGGTTCGGTCGTGACGGTCGACGGCATCCGGATCCTCGGCGACCACGACCCGAGCCAGACCCGGGTCGGCGGCGGTACCACCTCGGTGGCCGGCGAGACCGTCACGGACGCCGGTGCACGACTCGCGGACGTCGCCTGCGCCGACAAGACCGGCGTGGACCTGCTGCTGATCCACAACCCCCCGGTCGGCCAGGAGGCGCTGGACCGCGGCTGCGTGCCGGCGCAGATCTCCGGGCACTACCACGTGCGCACCGACCCCGAGGTGGTCGGCGAGGGGGTGCGGTACATCAGCAGCACGACGGCGGGCGCCCAGGTGAACCAGCCGACGATCGGGCCGCTGCACGGGGTGGCGGAGCTGACGGTGCTGCGCTGGGACACCGAGACCCGCAGGTTCGTGGACTACCGCGTGATCGCCGTGCACCCCGACCGGACGGTCACCGTCGGTGCCGCGCAGCCGTGGCCGGCGGTGCCCCCCGCGTCGTCCTCCAGCGCCGGGCCGTCCTCCGGTCACGGACCGACCGCGACGGGCGGTGCGGTGCCGGCGACCGCAGCGCCCTGACGTCGGCAACCCGCCCGGCACCGACCGGCCCGGCCCCTACGCTGGACGTCGTGAGCCAGTCCCCCCATTCGCTGACGGCCGTCAGCCAGGACTACCTCAAGGTGATCTGGTCCGCCCAGGAGTGGTCGGACGCGCCTGTCACCACCAAGGCCTTGGCCGCGCGCCTGGGCGTCGGCGCGTCGACCGTCTCGGAGACCGTCCGGCGGCTGGCCGACGCCGGCCTGGTGACGCACGAGCCCTACGGCGCGGTGGGGCTGACCCCTGAGGGACGGGCGCACGCGCTGGCGATGGTGCGACGGCACCGACTGCTGGAGACCTTCCTCGTCGCCCACCTCGGCTACGCGTGGGACGAGGTGCACGACGAGGCCGAGGTGCTCGAGCACGCCGTGTCGGACGGCTTCGTCGAACGCATTGCCGCGCACCTGGGTCACCCGACGCGGGACCCGCACGGCGACCCGATACCCGGCCCCGACGGGACGATGGACGTGCCGACCGCCAGGACGCTCTGGGACGTGGAGCCGGGGGAGTGGCGGGTGGTCCGCATCTCCGACGCCGACCCCGAGCTGCTCCGCTACCTCGCGGCCCGGGGGCTGGGCCTCGACGCTCCCGTGAGCGTGACCCGGCACTCCGTCGCCGGCGTCGTGTCCGCGCGCGTCGGAGACCAGGAGCAGGTCGACCTCGGTGAGGGCGCGGCATCGGCGATCTGGGTCGGGAACCCGTGACGGCTGACGTGTGGAGCTGACGCGTCAGCGTCTGCGCAGCGTGCCCAGCAGCGTCCGGGTCAGCTCGCGTCCCAGCTGCGTGCCGGCCGACCTCAGGAACGAGTCCAGCGGGTCCGCCGTCCGGGACCTCGCCCTGGGGCGGTACGACGAGCGGGCGTCGCGCTCCGCCTCGCGTCGCGAAGCCTCGGCGTCCTTCTCCTGCTGCGCGGCCTCCTGCTGGGCCGCGACCCGTGCCGCCACCTCCTGCGCCCGCGCGGTGAGCAGCTCGTACGCCGACTGCCGGTCGACCGGCGTGCCGTAGCGCGCTGCGAGGGGGGACGCCGCGACCGCACCGAGCACGGCGGCGTCCGGCGCGGCACCCATCGACGCCTGCGGCGCCCGCAGCCGCGTCCACGCGACGGGTGTCGGGGCACCGGTCTCCCCGAGCACGGTGACGATCGCCTCGCCGGTTCCCAGCTGCGTGAGCACCTGCTCGAGGTCGTACGACGACGAGGGGTAGGTGCGGGCCGCCGCGCGGAGCGCTGCCGCGTCCTCGGGCGTGAAGGCGCGCAGCGCGTGCTGCACACGGCTGCCGAGCTGACCGAGCACGTCGGCCGGCACGTCCTTGGGGCTCTGCGTGACGAAGACGATGCCCACGCCCTTGGACCGGATCAGCCGCACGGTCCGTATCACCTGGTCGAGGAGCTGGGGCGAGGCGTCGTCGAACAGCAGGTGCGCCTCGTCGAAGAAGAAGACCAGCTGCGGCTTCTCCGGGTCGCCGACCTCCGGGAGCACCTCGAACAGCTCGGCGAGCAACCACATCAGGAACGTGGAGAAGAGGGCCGGCCGGTCCTGCACGGCGGGCAGCTCGAGGGCCGACACGACGCCGCGTCCGTCGGGAGCCGTGCGCAGCAGGTCCGTGACGGTGAACGCCGGCTCGCCGAAGAAGGCCGCGGCCCCCTGCGACTCGAGCGCCACGAGCTCGCGCAAGATCACCCCGGCGGTCGCCGCCGACAGCCCGCCGATCGCCTTGAGCTCGGCCTTCCCCTCGTCGGAGGTGAGGAACTGGACCGTCGCCCGCAGATCGGCCAGGTCGAGCAGGGCCAGGCCCTGGGTGTCGGCCCAGTGGAAGACCAGGCCGAGGCTCGACTCCTGCGTCTGGTTCAGCCCGAGCACCTTCGACAGCAGCAGCGGGCCGAACTCGCTGACGGTGGTGCGGATCGGCACGCCCGTGCCCATCCCGCCGAGCGTGAACAGCTCCACCGGGAAGGACGACGGCGTCCAGTCCTGGCCCAGCGCGCGCGTGCGTTGCAGCAGCTTGTCGCTCGGGGTGCCGGGCGCCGTCAGACCCGTGAGGTCCCCCTTGATGTCCGCGACCAGCACGGGTACGCCCGCGGTGGAGAGCTGCTCGGCCATCAGCTGGAGCGTTCGGGTCTTCCCGGTGCCAGTCGCACCGGCGACCAACGCATGCCTGTTCAGCATGCCGAGCGGGATGCGGACCTGGGCCGCGGGATCGGGAGAGCCGTCCTGCAGCAGCGCGCCCAGCGCGAGCGCCGGACCGGTGAAGGCGTAGCCCGCGGCGACCTGGTCGGCCAGCGCGGACGACGCGCGGGCCGGGGTGGTCGTCGGTCCGCCGGAGACCTGCGCCGCGGCCAGCGCGGCCGCCGCCGCCGCGGCTTCCGCCTCGGCTGCCTCCGCCCTCGCCTTCGCGGCATCGGCGGCGGCCCGTGCCGCCTCGGCCTGCAGCTGCGCGAGCCGTGCGGGGTCGACCTGGTCACCCGTCTGCGACGACATCCTCGAAGTCTAGGAAGGCCGGTCGGACGACGACCAGGGGAGCCGTCGCCGTCCGAGGTCCCGGCCCCCCGCCGGTAAACTCGCCCAGGTGACGTCGCAGGAGATCAGCGCCCCCCGACCGGCCGCGACCCCCGACGAGGTGCCCTACCGCTACACCCCGTCGCTCGCCGCGAAGATCGAGGCGCGCTGGCAGGACGAGTGGGACCGCCGGGGGACCTTCTTCACGCCGAACCCCACCGGTCACCTCACCGACGGCGCAGGCCGCCACGCCGAGCCCGGTCGGCGCCCGTTCTTCGTGATGGACATGTTCCCGTACCCGTCCGGGGCCGGTCTGCACGTCGGCCACCCCCTCGGGTACATCGCCACGGACGTCGTCGGCCGCTTCCGGCGGATGCAGGGCGACAACGTGCTGCACGCCCTGGGCTTCGACGCCTTCGGCCTGCCCGCGGAGCAGTACGCGGTGCAGACGGGCCAGCACCCCCGCGTCACCACCGAGGCGAACATCGCGATCATGCAGCGCCAGCTGCGGCGACTGGGCCTGGCGCACGACCCGCGGCGGTCGTTCGCGACGATCGACCCCGAGTACATGCGCTGGACCCAGTGGATCTTCCTGGCGATCTACAACTCCTGGTACGACGAGTCGGCGCCCAACGCGGACGGCGGACTGGGTCGCGCCCGGCCCATCGCGGAGCTGGAGGCCGAGCTGGCGTCCGGCGCGCGGCCCGTGCCCGGCGGCGTGCCCGGTGTGCCTGCCGGTGCCGCATGGGCCGAGCTCGACAACCCGGCCCGGCGGCGGGTCGTGGACGCCCACCGTCTCGCCTACCTGTCCCAGACGCCCGTGAACTGGGCGCCGGGTCTGGGCACCGTGCTGGCCAACGAGGAGGTCACGGCCGACGGCCGCTCCGAGCGGGGCAACATGCCCGTGTTCCAGCGGAGCCTGCGGCAGTGGAACATGCGCATCACCGCCTACGCCGACCGACTGGCGGACGACCTGGACGCGATCGACTGGCCCGAGAAGGTCAAGTCGATGCAGCGGCACTGGATCGGTCGGTCCACGGGCGCGCGCGTGCGGTTCGCCGTCGAGGGCGGTGCCGAGCTGGAGGTGTTCACCACCCGCCCGGACACGCTGTTCGGCGCGACCTTCATGGTCGTCGCACCGGAGCACCCGCTGCTGGACGAGGTGCCCGCGCAGTGGCCCGACGGCACGCGGTCGGCCTGGACCGGGGGCTTCGACTCGCCCGCGGCCGCCGTCGCCGCGTACCGCGCCGAGACGGCGGGCCGGTCCGCGGTCGAGCGGCAGGCCGACGCCGGCCGCAAGACGGGTGTGTTCACCGGCCACCTGGCGATCAACCCGGTCAACGGCGAGCCGCTGCCGGTGTTCACCGCCGACTACGTGCTGATGGGCTACGGCACGGGCGCGATCATGGCCGTGCCCGGCGGCGACGAGCGCGACTACGCCTTCGCGCAGGCGTACGAGCTGCCGGTCGTCTACACGGTGGCCGCGCCGGAGGGCACCCCGGACGGCGCGCGGACCGGTGACGGCGCGGTGATCAACTCGGCCAACGACTCGCTCGACCTGAACGGCATGGACGTCGTCACGGCCAAGGACCGCACGATCGCGTGGCTTCAGGAGCGTGGCCTCGGAGAGGGCACCACCACCTACCGCCTGCGTGACTGGCTCTTCAGTCGCCAGCGGTACTGGGGCGAACCGTTCCCGATCGTGTACGACGAGCACGACCAGCCCGTCGCCCTGCCGACGTCCGCGCTGCCCGTCACGCTGCCGGAGGTGCCGGACTACGCCCCGCGCACCTTCGACCCGAACGACGCGGACTCGTCCCCGGAGGCGCCGCTCGGCCGCAACGAGGACTGGGTCAACGTCACGCTCGACCTGGGCGATGGCCCCAAGCAGTACCGCCGCGACACGAACACGATGCCCAACTGGGCCGGTTCGTGCTGGTACTACCTGCGCTACCTCGACCCGGACTCGGACCAGGTGCTGGTGGACCCCGAGCTGGAGCGCTACTGGATGGGCCCCGGCCACGGGTCCCAGCCGGAGGGTTCCGTCGGCGGCGTCGACCTGTACGTCGGCGGTGTGGAGCACGCCGTGCTGCACCTGCTGTACGCCCGGTTCTGGCACAAGGTGCTGCACGACCTGGGTCATGTCAGTGCCGGGGAGCCCTTCTACACGCTGTTCAACCAGGGCTACATCCAGGCGTACGCCTACACCGACGAGCGCGGCGTGCACGTGCCGGCGGCCGAGGTGGTCGAGGACCCCGCGGCCGGTACCGGCTACACGTGGCAGGGCGAGCCCGTCAACCGTGAGTACGGGAAGATGGGCAAGTCGCTGAAGAACGTGGTGACGCCCGACGAGATGTATGCGGAGTACGGCGCCGACACGCTGCGCGTGTACGAGATGTCGATGGGCCCGCTCGACCTGTCGCGCCCGTGGGAGACGCGGGCGGTGGTGGGTGCGCAGCGCTTCCTGCAGCGGCTGTGGCGCAACGTGGTCGACGAGGGCACCGGCGCGACGGTGGTCAGCGACGACGAGCCGTCGGTGGAGACGCTGCGCGTGCTGCACCGCACCATCGCCGAGGTCGGCGACGACATGGCGGCGATGCGGGTCAACACCGCCATCGCCAAGCTGATCGTGCTGAACAACCACCTCACCACGCTGGACCGCGTCCCTCGGGCCGCGGTCGAGCCGCTCGTCCTGATGACGGCGCCGGTGGCGCCGCACATCGCCGAGGAGCTCTGGGACCGGCTCGGTCACGAGGAGTCGCTGACCTACGCACCGTTCCCCGTCGCCGACCCCGCGTACCTGGTCGAGGAGTCGGTGACCTGCATCCTGCAGGTGGCGGGCAAGGTGCGTGGGCGCGTCGAGGTGGCGCCGTCGGTGTCCGACGACGAGCTGCGCGAGCTGGCGCTGGCCGATCCCGGTGTGCAGCGGGCGCTCGACGGCAGGGCGGTGCGCACCGTGGTGGTGCGCGCGCCCAAGCTCGTCAACGTGGTGCCGGCCTGACGCTGTCGGGCCCTCCGATGTCACGCCTCGGCTCAGCACGGCTGCCGCCCCACGTCGCCGTCGTGACGGACTCGACCGCGGCACTGCCGGCCGGCGCCGCCGAACGCTGGGGCGTGCGGGTCGTACCGCTCCAGGTGCTCGTCGACGGTGCGCCGCTCGCGGGTACCGACCTGGGTGCGGAGACGATCTCGGCTCTGCGGCGCGGAGCGCGCGTCACCACGTCCCAGCCGTCGGCGGCGGCGTTCGCCGACGCGTACGCCGCGGCGGCCTCCGACGGAGCGACGGCGGTGGTCTCCGTCCACCTGTCCGGTGAGCTGTCCGGGACGGTGCAGGCTGCCCGGTCTGCCGCCGAGCGGGCACCGTTGCCGGTGCACGTCGTCGACTCCCGGACCGCCGCGATGGCGCTGGGGTTCGCGGCACTCGCGGCCGCGTGGGCGGCCGACGGGACGCCGGTGGACGACGCTCGGGTCGACGGTCGGGCGGCCGAGGACCGGCGTCGACCCGCCTCCCGGTGGCGCATCCGCCGCAGCGGCGCCTCCGACACCCGTCCCGCCACGGACGTCGAGGCGGTCGCCCGGGCAGCGCGGACCGCCGCGGAGTCGTCGAGGGTGTGGTTCCTGGTCGACTCCCTGGAGCACCTGCGGCGTGGTGGTCGGCTCGGCGCGGCTGCGGCCGCCCTGGGGACCGTGCTCGGGCTGCGGCCGCTGCTCACCGTGGCGGACGGTCGGCTCGTCGTCGCGGAGAAGATCCGCACCCGCCGGGCAGCGGTCGAGCGGCTGGTCGCCGTGGCCACGGCCGCTGCGCTCGCCCGTCCCGGCGCGCGGGTCGCCGTGCACCATGCCGATCGCGCCGACGCCGCCCTCGACCTCGCGCATCGGCTGACCGAGGCGACCCGCGGCACCGTGCGTGAGATCGTCGTGAGCCCGGCCGGCGCCGTGCTGACGGCGCACGTGGGCCCCGGGTTGCTCGCCGTCGTCGTCTCGGACGGCGTTCCCGGCGAGGTGCCTGCCCGGCCCTGACCGAGCCATCCCCAGCCCGTGACGTCGTGCGGGCCATCGGACTCCGCTGCGACGCTCGTCGGAGCGGCCGGCTCTCGCGCCTAGCGTCCCCGGCGTGTTCCGTGCCGACGTCAGCGCCGCCCGCCGTCGGCTGGACCGACTGACCCGCCGGGCCGAGGCGCGCGGGCCGGCCGCGGATGCGCCGCCCGTCGGACTACCTCTCGCGGACCGACCGCTGCTCGATCGTCCGCTGCTCGATCGACCGCTGCCCGAACGACGAGGGGCTGACGAGCCACCCGCCGCGTCCGTGTCGCGGCCGACTCTCTGCGGTGAGGGCCCCGTCGGTCCACCGCTACCGGAGCCGGCAGCGTCGCTGGCTCGCACGTCGTGCGTGCCCTCGGTGCTCGGACCCGACGCCGTTTCGTCGGGCGGTCCAGGCCGGGCAGGGCCGACCGCGGGAGTCGGAGGGTGGGTCCCGACCGCCGTGCGCGCAGCGGCGGTCGAGTACCGGGACTCGTACGGGGTCGCGACGGACCTCAGCGTCGCCGACGAGCCCCCGCAACGGGTGCGCTGGAGCGTGCCCTGGCGGCTGGCCGCCTCCGCGGCGACCGCGGTCGCGCTCGTGGTCGGCGCCACCCTGATCCGGGCGTCCGCCCTCGCACCGGGGGACCCGGTCGAGCTGCCCACGCCGGTGCCCGCCACCGCCGGCAGCTCGCCCACGGGGTTCGCGACACCGGCGTCGCCGCTGTCGACGGACGCCGCTCAGCTCGTCATCCACGTCGTCGGAGCCGTGGCACGGCCCGGCGTGGTACGGCTCCGGCCCGGAGCGCGGGTGCAGGACGCCATCGAGGCGGCCGGTGGTGCGGCCGAGGACGCGAACCTCGCGGCGGTGAACCTGGCGCGGCCGGTGACCGACGGCGAGCAGCTGGTCGTACCCGGTCCCGGCCAGGCCGCCCCGCCGTCCGCCCCGCCGAGCCCGAGCAGCGCGGGAGGTCGCCTGGACCTCAACACGGCCACGCTCGCCGACCTCGACGCGCTCCCGGGCATCGGCCCGGTGCTCGCGCAGCGCATCCTCGACCGGCGTCTGCAGCATCGCTTCACCTCGCTCGACGAGCTCGGCGAGGTCAGCGGCATCGGCCCCACCCTGCTGGAGCGGCTCCGCCCGATGGTGCGCGTGTGAGCGCCCGTGAGACGCGTTCCGACACCGCGCCACGGCAGCGCCCCGGAGCAGCCCCGCGTGCCGGTGCGCGTGCCGACGTCCGTCAGGACGGTGCGTCCGACGCCGGGACGCCAGAGGCACTGGAGGTGCTCGACCTGCGCCTGGTGCCGGTGGCCGTCGGGTGCTGGTCGGGCGCCGCGCTCGGAGTCGCCGGTGGTCCGACGGTCGCGCGGTGGATCGGGACTGCGGCGGTCGTGGTCGTGCTGGTCCTCGTCGTCGCGCCGCGGTGCCGGCGCCCTCGGCGGCCGGGGCACCGTGTCTCCGCCACCGTGGCACTCGCGGTCCTCGTGCTCGCGCTGGCGCTGCTCGACGCGTCCGCGCAGCGCGCGCTCCGGACCGGCGGTCTGCTCGGCACCGCCCTCCGAGAGGGTGCGACCGCGACGGTCACCGGACGTGTCGTGGACCCCCCTGTGCCGATGGACGCCCGGTGGAGCCACGGCGAACCGGACCGTCGGTACACGGTCTCGGTGCGCTGGGTGGAGAGCCGTGGGCGACGGTCCGGCGCTGCCGCTTCCGTCGTCGTCGTCGCGCCGGGTGACGTGCCGCCCGGCAGCATCGTCCGCGTCACCGGACGACTGACGCGGTCGGATGTCACGGACAGCACCGTGGCGATGCTCACCGCGAGCTCGGCGGCCGAGCTCGTGGCGCCACCCGGCTGGCCGGACCGCGCCGCGGAGCGCGTGCGCGCGGCAACGCGTGGGATCGCGCAGCGGCTGCCGGCCGACGCCGGCGCCCTGCTCGTGGGCATGGCGCTCGGCGACGGCTCGCGTGTCCCGGACGACCTGTCGGAGGCGATGCGAACGGCCGGGCTGACCCATCTCATCGCCGTCTCGGGATCTCACTTCGCGCTCGTCGGAGCGATCGCGGCGGCCGCGGCGGCGGCGTGCCGACTGCCCGTGGCGCTCCGCGCAGGTGTCGTCCTGCTGACCGGGGCGGGCCTGCTCGTGCTCGTCGGACCGCAGCCCAGCGTGCTCCGCGCCGCCGTCACCGGGGTGGTCGGCCTGCTCGGCCTCCTGTCCGGCCGACCTGCCCGAGCCCCTGCAGCCCTCGCCACGACGGTCACGGCGCTGCTGCTGACCGACCCGTGGCTCGCGTTCCAGATCGGCTTCGCGCTCTCCGTGGTGGCGACCGCGGCGATCGTGGTCCTCGGCGGCGCATGGGTGCGTGTGTGGTCGCCTCGGCTCGGTCGTCCTCTCGCGGCCGCCGTGGCCGCTCCGCTCGCCGCGCAGCTGGCCTGCGCACCGGTCCTGCTCGTGCTGCGGCCCTCGGTCGGCACGTACGCGCTGCTCGCCAACCTCGCCGCAGCGCCGGCGGTGCCGCCTGCCACCGTGCTGGGCCTCCTGACCGCCGTGGTCGCCCCGTGGTCGCCGCACGCGGCGTTGCTGCTGGCACAGCTCGCCGGCGCCGCGTGCTGGTGGGTCGCCGCGGTCGCACGGGTCGCGGCCGCGGCGCCCGGTGCCCAGCTCGCGTGGGCCCCTGGCGCCGGTGGCATCGTCGCGATGGCCGGCGTGTCGGCTGCTGTCGGCGCCCTCGTGCTGTCGGCGCGGCGGCGCCGGCACCGCAGAGCGCCCCCGCGCGTCCTGGCCTGACCGGCGTGACGGTGGCTGACTCCTGTCCGTGCTGTCTGGCAGGCTGGTGCCGTGCCCAGTGCCCGACGTCCGGCGTCCCGAGCCGCGCAGAGCGGGATCGGCTGGCAGGACGCACCGGTCGCACCCGTGGTGCTCGTCTCCGGTGCCGAGGCGCTCCTCGCCGAGCGTGCGGTGGACCGGATCGTCGAGCAGGTGCGGGCACGGATCCCGGACGTGGCGGTCGAGCGCCTCGATGCCGCGGAGTACACGCCCGGTGCCCTCGCCGTGCTCACCAGCCCCAGCCTGTTCTCCGACGACAAGGTGGTCGTCCTCGAGGGCCTCGAGAGAGCGTCGGACGAGCTGCTGTCGGACGCGGTCGCGTACGTCGGTGCTCCGTTCGACTCCGTCGTCGTGGTGCTCCGGCACGGGGGCGGTGCCCGGGGCAAGCGTCTCCTCGACACGTGCCGGGCTGCCGGCGTGCCCACCGTCGCTGCCGATCCCGTCAAGTCGGATGCCGACAAGGTGGCCTTCGCCGCCGCCGAGCTCCGGCGTGCCGGCCGCCGCGCCGACCCCGCGGCTCTCCGTGCGCTCGTGGACGCAGTCGGCGCGGACCTGCGCGAGCTGTCCGCCGCCTGCTCCCAGCTCGCAGCCGACACCACGGGGCTCATCGCTGCCGAGACCGTCGAGCGGTACCACGGGGGGCGTGTCGAGGCGACAGGGTTCCAGGTCGCCGACGCCGCCGTGGTCGGCGACGCCGGCCGCGCGGTGGCCCTGCTCCGGCACGCCCTGTCCACCGGTCTCGACCCCGTGCCGATCGTCGCGGCGCTCGCGGCCCGGCTCCGCATGCTGGCCAAGGTCGGTGCGGTGCGGAGCCGGGGCGCTGCCGCCGCGCGGGAGCTCGGCCTGGCTCCGTGGCAGGTCGACCGGGCCGCCGGTGAGCTGCGCCGCTGGACACCCGAGGGTCTGGCTGCCGCGATCAGCGCCGTGGCGCAGGCCGACGCCGAGGTGAAGGGCGAGAGCAGGGACGCCGAGTTCGCCGTCGAGCGTGCCGTCCTGCGGGTCGCGGGTGCCGTCCGCCGCTGACGGCGCGCGGCTCCCGTTCCTCAGCAGGCCTGCGTCGTCGCGGCGCCCAGGGCGTCACCCTGGAGGAACTCGAAACCGAGCTCGACGGCGCGCACCAGCATCTCGACGTCGCACACGTGCTCGGCGACCAGCCGCGCACCGTAGCGCCGCGCCTCTTCCAGAGCATCGCCCGGCAGCCGCACGAGGTCGCGGCAGTCCACCTTGACGAAGTCGGCGTACGGCAGCATCGCCCGCTGGTCCGGCGACGCGGTGTAGTCGTCGACGGCGATGCGGTAGCCGCGGGCTCGCAGCCGCCGAAGCCCGAGCAGCACCCCGGCATGGGCCGGAACGGTCTCGACGACCTCGAGGACGAGCCGGCCTCGCGGTGCGGGGAGCGGTCGGTCGCGGACCAGGAACGAGCGCGTGACGTTGACGAAGGCCAGAGCCGACCCCGCCGCCACGCCGCCGTCGCCGAACACGGTGCGCAGCACCGAGGCGGACGCCTCGTCCTGCCGCGCCGCCGCCCAGCTGTCGACCCCAGCCGGCCGGCCGGAGATCGACCGGTACAGGTACTCGTGCCCGAGGAGTACTCCGTTCGTGGCCCAGATCGGCTGGAGAGCGACGGGAAGCCGCTGCGTGGGGACGCCCATCGGCGTGCTCCCGCCTCCACGCGTCCGGTGCACCTGTGCGGTCACATCGGATGAGAGCGGTGGTCGTCGGGATCGTGACGGCGCATCGCCCGTTCGGCGCAGCCGACCATGACGCGACACTGCTCCGCTGCGGGTCAGCTGGGGACGCCGCAGGCGCCCCGGGACGGTGCGGGGGACCGACGGCTCAGGGCACGACGGGCCGCGCGTCGGCCCGGTCGAGCACGCCCGCGCGCTCGAGCAGATTGCCCTGGAAGAGGTTCACGCCGAGCTCGCGCGCGTGCTGCAGCTGGTCCGGTCGTTCCACGTACTCGCCCACGACGAGCGCGCCGTACGACCGGGCGGCGCGGACGACGGGCCGGCCTTCCACGTCGAGGTCACGGACGTCGATCTTGACGAAGTCGACGAGCGGCAGCAGCTGACGTTCGCTGGGAACGTTGGTGAAGTTCGGGAGCGCGATCCGGAAACCCTGGGCGCGCAGGCGCCGGATCCCGCCGATGACGGCCGGGTCCACCGAGTCGCTCACCTCGATGACCAGCCGGTCCGGGCGGTGCGGCACCCGCAGCTCGCCGACCAGGTAGGCGCGTGGGCACCGGACGAACAGCAGCCGTCCCTGAGCGACGTCCTCCAGGTCGGCACGGCCGAACGTCGCGTCCAGGACGTGCGCGGTCGCCTCTTCGTGCTGCCGAGCGCTCCACGCGGAGGGGTTCTCCAGACGGTGCCCCGGTGACCGGAACGAGAGCTGGTAGGCAAAGGCCCGTCCGTGCTCGGTGAAGATGCCCTGCCGTGCGACGAGCACCGGCGCGCGTGCGACGTGCCGGTCCCACTCCAGTCGCAGCTGAGGCGGGATCGCCTCGTCCACCGCGGCGCCCAGCCGGGACAGGCTGTCGTCGCTCTCGGGCGTCATGCGGTTCATGACACCACATGTGTGCCCCAGGCACGCAGTTCGGCGGGGGTGGATTTTGGGGCGAGGCGATGCGGCCTTTGTGACGGTCCGTCGTTCCCGTGCCGACACGCCCCGAAACGTACCGAGAAGTAGGGACATCGTGCGGTCCAGGTGTGATGATGGGAATGACCGCACGCACAACCATCATGACAGGAGCCCGTCATGTCCCGCGCCGCCAAAACCCTCACCGCCGCCCTCGCCCTCGTCGCCCTGCTCGGCCTGAGCGCGCCCCAGGTCGCGCCCGGTTCGTCGACCGCCGGCGGCGCGATCGGCTGCTGCAAGACCTACTGAGCGTTCGTGCCGGCCGGGGCGGTTGTGACCCCATGCCGCCCCGGCCGGAATTGACCCGCTGTTGAAGGCGTCACCTACCGAGGTCACAGGTAGAGTGACTTGGTATGACGACCATCGCTGACCGTGTGCGGGAGGCGCGACTGGCTGCGGGCCTGTCCCAGACCGCCCTCGCCGGCAACGCGTTCTCGCCCAGCTACATCTCGCTCATCGAGTCCGGGCACCGGGAGCCGACAGATGCTGCGCTCACGGTCCTCGCCGAGCGCCTGGGCAGCACGCTCGAGTACCTCAAGCACGGAGAAGAGGGCCCCAACGAGGCCCGGATCCGCTTGGAGCTCAGCTACGCCAGGCTCGACGTCACCACGGGGGACACCGAGGCGGCGCGCCGTCGCCTCGAGGCGCTCGACCTCGCGGTCGTCACGCCTGCGCTGCGTGTCGAGGTGCTGTCGGAGCTCGCTCGCACCCACGAGCTGCTCGGTGACCTCGAGGCGGCCGTCGAGATCCTCGAGCCGCTCCACGCCGACGAGCGCGTCCGGGGGCACCACCTCGAGGCGGCCAAGCTCGCCAACGCCCTTGTCGTCTCCTACCTCGAGGGTGGCGACCTGCACCGGAGCGTGGAGGTCGGAGAGGCCGCGCTGGAGGACCTGGTCCAGCAGGACCTGGTCGGCACCGACGAGCACCTGCGCCTGGGTTCGACGGTCCTGTGGTCCTACGTCGAACGTGGTGACCTGCTGTTCGCCACCCATCGAGCCGCCGAGCTGATCCAGCTCGCTGAGTCGCTCGGCTCACCGCGCGGCCGCGGGTCGGTGTACTGGAACGCGGCGCTGGTCGCCGAGGAGCGGCGGGACTACGTGCTGGCCCAGCAGTACACGGAGCGGGCGCTCGCCCTGCTGTCCGAGGGCGAGCCGGACCGCGACCTCCCCCGGCTCCGGCTGAACTACGCGTGGCTCCTGCTGCGCTCGGACCCCCCGGAGCCGGCGGCGGCCCTGCAGCACATCCGCGGTGCGGCGCGCGACCTCGAGGTGCTCGGGTCCACCGTCGAGCTCGCGGCGATGGACGTCGAGACGGCGCGGGCGCACCTGCTGCTCGGAGATCCCGAGCTGGCGGAAGAGCGGGCCCGGCACGCGATCGAGCGCCTCGGCGCCGCGCCGCGCCTCGAGTCCGCAGTGGCGCACCTCGCGCTGGGCGACGCGCTCCACGCCCTTGGTCGCACCGAGGAAGCGGCCGGGGCCTACCAGTGGGCTGCCGACGTCCTCGGCATGATGTCCGCCTCCCGACAGTCTGCGGCTGCGTGGCGGGACCTGGGGGACCGCTACCGGGCGCACGGCGATTCGGCTGCCGCCGCCCAGGCCTACGACCGTGCACTCGCGGAAGCGGGCTTCCGCAGCACCGTGCCTGTCGGCGGTTGGCAGGTCTGGGCGCGCTGAGGAGAGGTGCCGGCGGCCGGTCGCCAGGAGGGCGGTGACCGGCCGGCGGCTTCACCCGCGGCTGCGGGCACCGGCTCGCCGGCGATGGCCGCCGGGCTCGGGCACGACTGAGGGCGTCACCCCGCGGGGTGACGCCCTCAGTCGTCGTGCGAAGCGGTGCCCTGCCGGGCTACCTCACGGAACTGCGGCCGAACGGCTTGGCGGCGCGGTGCGCGCCGCCGCTGTCAGAGGCCGTTGACCGACTTCGCGAGGGCCGACTTCTTGTTGGCGGCCTGGTTGGCGTGGATGACGCCCTTGGAGACGGCCTTGTCGAGCTTGCGGGACGCGGTGACCAGCGCCTCGCCGGCCTTCGCCTTGTCGCCGCCGGCGACAGCCTCGCGGACGCGCCGGACGTAGGTCTTCAGCTCGGACTTCACGGCCTTGTTCCGCATCCGCGCCTTCTCGTTGGTGCGGATGCGCTTGATCTGAGACTTGATGTTTGCCACGTGTGGACTCTCTGGTGTTCGCCGAAGCGGTCTGACAGGTCGTGAGGGCGGTCCGGCTCCGGGACCGAGGCGGTGGGGACGCCCGTGCGGAGGAGCTGGACCAAGCAGCGCAGACGTGCCGTGCAGGTGGTCGGTGAGGTGGATCCCGCCGACGCAGGCCCGCCGGGCACGCGAGCGACCATGCTATCAGGCCGGGCGGTCGGCCATCGCGCGCGTGACCAGGTCGAACGTCGCACGCGGAAGCACGGCGCCCTCGCGACGCACCGCTGCCGGGTCGATCCGCAGCACGCGGTCGAGGCGTACCTCGCTCGGCCGGCGGCGTGGGTCCCAGGGCCCGGTGCCGAGGTCCAGCCACACCTGGCCGTGACGGTCGGCACGCACGCCGCCCGCCTGGCCGGCAGGGACGTGGTCCTTGCTCGTCAGCATCAGTCCCAGCAGCCACGGTCCGTCGCGGCCCACGAGCAGGGTGGGCCGGTCCTTGCCCTGGCTGGGGTCCTCCTCGAAGGGCACCCAGGTCCAGACGATCTCGCCGGGGTCCGGTGCACCGTCGAGGTCAGGGGAGTAGGCCGGACGCACGGTCCCCTGGAAGTCGGGGAGCGCCCGGTGACGAGCGAGCGACGGGGCCGACGCAGCGCCCGCGGCCGTGCGTGGGGCTGAGGTCGGCACGGGACTCCCCGACGGTCGCCACCGGTCGAGGAGGGTGCGCCACCAGCTGCCGGCCATGGTGGGCAACGGTAGCGGTCGGTCGTCACACGTAACACGGCGTAACGCAGCCGAGACATCGCGCTCCTAGCCTCCCGGCATGGCGGACCTGTTCGACGGCTATCCCACCGGGAGGGCGTGGGACGAGATGCTCGGTCCCGACGGGACCGTGCTGACCGCGTACCAGCAGGTGCACGCGGCGGTCGCGCGGCTCACCGCCGACGAGCTGCGCGCCCGAGCCGACGGCCTCGCGCGGTCGTACCTCAAGCAGGGCGTCACCTTCGACTACGCCGGTGAGGAGCGGCCCTTCCCGGTGGACGTGGTGCCCCGCGTGCTGACGGAGGACGAGTGGGACCACGTCGCCCCCGGGGTCGCCCAGCGCGTGCGCGCCCTCGAGGCGTTCCTGGCGGACGTGTACGGACCCCAGCGGGCGGTCGCGGACGGCGTCGTGCCGCGTTCGGTCATCGTGTCGTCGCACCACTTCTGCCGGGCGGCCCACGGCATCGAGCCGCCCAACGGGGTCCGGGTGCACGTCTCGGGCATCGACCTGGTTCGTGACGGGCACGGCGGATGGCGCGTGCTGGAGGACAACGTCCGCGTGCCCAGCGGCGTGAGCTACGTGCTGGCCAACCGACGGTCCATGGTGCAGACGTTCCCGGAGCTGTTCGCGACGCTGCGCATCCGCCCCGTCGCCGACTACCCGCGCCGGCTGCACGCCGCGCTGACCGCTGCCGCGCCCGCCGGGGTCGACGAACCGACGGTCGTCGTCCTCACCCCGGGGGTGCACAACAGCGCGTACTTCGAGCACACGTTGCTCGCACGGATGATGGGCGTCGAGCTCGTCGAGGGCAGGGACCTGTTCTGCGCGGGCGGTCGCGTCTGGATGCGCACCACGCAGGGCCGTCGTCGGGTGGACGTGATCTACCGGCGGGTGGACGACGACTTCCTCGACCCGGTGGTGTTCCGTTCGGACTCCGTGCTGGGCTGCCCTGGGCTGCTGGCGTGCGCGCGCAGCGGGACGGTGACCCTGGCCAACGCCGTCGGCAACGGCGTGGCCGACGACAAGCTCGTCTACACGTTCGTCCCCGACCTGATCCGGTACTTCCTGCGTGAGGAACCGATCCTGGCGAACGTCGACACGTGGCGGCTCGAGGAGCCGGGTGCGCTCGAGGAGGTGCTGGACCGGCTGGACGAGTTGGTGGTCAAGCCGGTCGACGGGTCGGGCGGGAAGGGCATCGTCGTCGGACCCACCGCGAGCAGCGCCGAGCTGGCCGCGTTGCGTGACCGGCTCCTGGCCGACCCTCGCGGGTGGATCGCCCAGCCGGTCGTCCAGCTGTCCACCGTCCCGACCCTGGTGGAGGAGGGGCTCCGGCCGCGGCACGTGGACCTGCGGCCGTTCGCCGTCAACGACGGCGAGCACGTCTCGGTGCTGCCGGGTGGGCTCACCCGGGTGGCGCTGCCGGAGGGCCAGCTGGTCGTCAACTCCTCCCAGGGCGGCGGCTCGAAGGACACGTGGGTGCTCGGTCGGATGGCACGCCGAGGTCCCGCCGCACCGCACACGCCGCCGCAGGCCGTCGCGAAGGATGCCTCGGTGCCGATCGACGCGGGTCCGGAGGACCTGCGCGGTCAGCAGATGCAGCAGCAGCAGGCCCGGACGACCGGCGGTGCACCGTGCTGAGCCGCATCGCCGAGGCGCTGTTCTGGATCGGCCGCTACGTCGAACGTGCCGACGACACCGCCCGCCTGCTCGACGTGCACGTGCAGCTGCTCGCGGAGGACCCGTGGGCCGAGGAGGACCTGGCGTGCCGGTCGCTGCTCTCGGTGATGGACCGGCCGGTGCCGGCGCCCGACGTGGAGGTCGGCCGGGAGCAGGTGCTGGCCGTGCTGGCCTACGAGCGGTGGTCCGCCTCGTCCGTCACGGGCGCGGTCGTCGCCGCCCGGGAGAACGCACGGCGTGTGCGGGAGATCATCTCCACCGAGCTGTGGGAGTGCCTGAACGCGACCTGGAGCGTCCTGCCCGCCATGACGACGAGCACCGGTCCCCACGAGTTCTTCACCTGGGTGCGGGAGCGGTCCGCGATGGTGGCAGGCATCGTCGACTCGGCCCTGTCCCGCGACGAGACGTGGCAGTTCCTGGTGCTGGGGCGGTCGATCGAACGGGCGGACATGACGGCTCGGCTGCTGACCACCCGGGCGCTCGCCGGCTCGACGGGGCCGAGCTGGACCGCGCTGCTGCGGTCCTGCGGGGCGTACGAGGCGTTCCTCCGTACCTATCGGGGGGCGGCGTCCGACGAGCGGATGGCGGGGTTCCTGCTGCGGGACCGGCTGTTCCCGCGCTCCGTGGTGCACGCGCTCGAGCAGGCGGACGTCTGCCTGGCGGGTCTCGAACCCGTCGTGGACCGGTCGACGGTCGAGGACGCCCGGCGGCACGTGGGCCAGGTGCGCGCAGCGCTGGAGTTCAGCAGGCTCGGTGACCTGGTGGACGACCTGCCCGGCCAGATGGCCCTCGTACAACGCGGTTGCTCGGCCGCGTCCGACGCCGTGCGGGCACGCTACTTCCCGACGCCGCTGGTCACCACGTGGGTGGGGGAGGCGCTGTGAGCCGCCTGCGCATCGTGCACACGACGACGTTCCGCTACCCCCAACCGGTGGCCGTCTCGCACAACGAGGCCCGGATGACACCTGTGGACGAGCCGGGTCAGCGGGTGCTCTCGACGCGTCTGGACGTGCAGCCGAGCACCTGGTCGACGACGTTCCGGGACTACTGGGGGACGGCTGTGACCGCCTTCGAGGTGGTGACGCCGCACACCACCCTGAGCATCACCGCCGAGCACGTCGTCGAGGTGGGTGGGCGACCGGACGTCGTCCCGGTCGACTGGGACGTCGTCCGCTCCGGGCAGGTGCGCGACAGGTACGCCGAGCACCTCGCCGACCCGCCGAGCACGCAGGTCCCGGACGAGGTCGTCGCCCTCGCCGTGTCCGCGGCCGCCGGTCTCGCGCCCGATGCCGCGGCCCGGGCCGTCTGCGCGGCCGTGCACGATGCGATGGAGTACGTCCCGGGCGTCACCACCGTGCACACACCTGCGGCCGAGGCATGGGCCGCACGCACGGGCGTCTGCCAGGACCTGACCCACCTGGCGCTGGGCGCGCTGCACGCGATCGGGCTGCCGGCGCGGTACGTGTCCGGATATCTGCAGCCCAAGGCCGACGGCCTGACGGGACAGCCGGTGACCGGGGAGTCGCACGCGTGGCTCGAGTGCTGGGTGGGGGCCTGGCTCGCCCTGGACCCGACGAACCTGGGCGTCGTGGCGGACCAGCACGTGGTCCTGGCACGTGGTCGCTCGTACGAGGACGTGCCGCCCCTGCGCGGCATCTACGCCGGGCCGGCGGCGCAGGAGCTGAGCGTGCAGGTGCAGGTGACGCGCCAGGCCTGAGGTCGTCGTGTGAGGGCCTCACGCGGCATGGGACGATGAGGGGCCCCCGCCCTCCCGTCGTCCGGAGCCCGACCGCCCGTGTCACCGATCCCGAGCACCGCCGCCGCGGCCCGCATCCGCCCCGCGGCGACCCCGCCGGAGCTGCTGCGCAACTTCTGCATCATCGCGCACATCGACCACGGCAAGTCCACGCTGGCCGACCGGATGCTGCAGCTGACCGGCGTGGTGGACGCGCGGGCGATGCGCGCGCAGTACCTCGACCGGATGGACATCGAGCGCGAGCGCGGCATCACCATCAAGTCGCAGGCCGTCCGGATGCCGTGGGAGAAGGACGGCACCCCGTACGCCCTGAACATGATCGACACGCCGGGGCACGTGGACTTCACGTACGAGGTGTCGCGGTCGCTGGCCGCCTGCGAGGGAGCGGTGCTGCTGGTCGACGCCGCCCAGGGCATCGAGGCGCAGACGCTCGCCAACCTGTACCTGGCGCTCGAGAACGACCTGGCGATCATCCCGGTGCTCAACAAGATCGACCTGCCGGCGGCACAGCCGGAGAAGTACGCCGAGGAGCTCGCTCATCTGATCGGCGGACAGCCCGAGGACTGCCTGCGGGTCTCCGGAAAGACCGGTGAGGGCGTGCGCGAGCTGCTCGACCGGATCGTCGAGCAGGTGCCGCACCCCGAGGGTGACGCCGCCGCTCCGGCGCGGGCGATGATCTTCGACTCCGTGTACGACACCTACCGCGGGGTCGTGACGTACGTCCGCGTCGTCGACGGGCACCTGGACCCGCGCGAGCGCATCGCGATGATGTCCACCCGAGCGACGCACGAGCTGCTCGAGATCGGCGTGATCTCCCCGGAACCCGTTCCGACCAAGGGCCTCGGCGTCGGTGAGGTCGGCTACCTGATCACCGGCGTGAAGGACGTCCGCCAGTCCAAGGTGGGCGACACGGTGACCAACGCCGCGCGGCCGGCGAGCGAGTCGCTCGGCGAGTACCGCGACCCCAAGCCGATGGTGTTCTCCGGGCTGTACCCGCTCGACGGGACGGACTACCCGAACCTGCGCGACGCCCTCGACAAGCTGAAGCTGAACGACGCGGCCCTGCACTACGAGCCCGAGACCTCCGTCGCGCTCGGGTTCGGCTTCCGGGTCGGGTTCCTCGGGCTGCTGCACCTGGAGATCGTCCGGGAGCGGCTGGAGCGGGAGTTCGACCTCGAGCTGATCTCCACGGCACCGAACGTCGAGTACGACGTGACGATGGAGGACCGGACCGAGATCCGGGTGACCAACCCGAGCGAGTTCCCCGGCGGCAAGATCCGCGAGGTGCGCGAGCCGGTGGTCACGTCGACCGTGCTGGCCCCCAGCGAGTTCGTCGGCACGATCATGGAGCTGTGCCAGTCGCGACGTGGCGAGCTGCTGGGCATGGACTACCTGTCGGAGGACCGGGTCGAGCTGCGCTACCGCCTTCCCCTGGCGGAGATCGTCTTCGACTTCTTCGACGCGTTGAAGTCCCGGACTCGCGGGTACGCGAGCCTGGACTACGAGCCCGCCGGTGAGCAGGCGGCCGACCTGGTGAAGGTGGACATCCTCCTGCAGGGCGAGCAGGTGGACGCGTTCAGCGCGATCGTGCACAAGGACAAGGCGTACGCGTACGGCGTCGCGATGGCGTCCAAGCTGCGGGAGCTGATCCCTCGCCAGCAGTTCGAGGTGCCCATCCAGGCGGCGATCGGCTCCCGGGTGATCGCCCGCGAGACCATCCGCGCGATGCGCAAGGACGTGCTGGCCAAGTGCTACGGCGGTGACATCACCCGCAAGCGCAAGCTGCTGGAGAAGCAGAAGGAGGGCAAGAAGCGGATGAAGACGATCGGTCGGGTCGACGTGCCGCAGGAGGCCTTCATCGCGGCGCTGTCCTCCGAGGCGGCACCGTCGACCGCCAAGGACAAGGACGCGAAGCGCAAGTGAGCCCGGCGCTGCCGGACGGCGACCCGGCACCCGAGGACGGCGCGCTCCCGGCGTCGGCCGCCGTCGGCGCGGAGGACCGCCGGTTCGGGGTGTACCTGCACGTGCCGTTCTGCACGGTGCGGTGCGGGTACTGCGACTTCAACACGTACACCTCCGCCGAGCTCGGCGGGGGTGCCAGCCAGGTGGCGTACGCCCGGACGGCGGTCGACGAGATCCGTCTGGCGGCGCAGGTGCTCCACGACGCCGGCCTCCCGTCGCGGACCGTGTCGACCGTCTTCGTGGGTGGTGGCACGCCGACCGTCCTGCCCGTGGCCGACCTCGGGACGATGCTCGGCGCCGTCCGGGACGGCTGGGGCCTCGCCGAGGGCGCCGAGGTGACCACCGAGGCGAACCCGGACTCGGTGGACGCCCGGTCGCTCCTGGCGTTGGCGGAGGCGGGGTACACGCGAGTGTCCTTCGGGATGCAGTCCGCGGTGCCGCACGTGCTGGCCACCCTCGACCGGACGCACGACCCGAGGCGGATCCCGGAGGTGGTGCGCTGGGCGCGCGACGCCGGGCTGCGGGTGTCGCTCGACCTCATCTACGGCACGCCCGGGGAGTCGGTCGACGACTGGCGCCGGTCCCTGGACGCGGCCCTCGCCACCGGGGTCGACCACGTGTCGGCGTACGCCCTGGTGGTGGAACCTGGCACCCGCATGGGGTCTCAGGTGCGTCGCGGTGAGCTGCCGATGCCCGACGAGGACGACCAGGCGACGAAGTACGAGCTGGCCGACTCCGCCTTCGAGGCCGCCGGCCTGCACTGGTACGAGGTGAGCAACTGGGCCCGCGGGCCGCAGGACGCCAGTCGGCACAACCTCGCCTACTGGCGCGGCGACGACTGGTGGGGCGTCGGGCCCGGCGCCCACTCCCACGTGGGCGGGGTCCGGTGGTGGAACGTCAAGCACCCGCGGGCGTACGCGGACCGGCTGGCTGCCGGACGCTCACCCGCGGCCGGTCGCGAGGTGCTGGACGAGGACACCCGCGCGATGGAGCGGGTCCTGCTGCGCGTGCGGCTCGCCGAGGGTCTGGCCGTGGACGAGCTCTCGACGACGGCACGCAGGCGCGTGGCCGAACTGGTGGCGGACGGTCTGGTCGACCCGGTGGCGGCGCTGGGAGGCGCGGGTGCGCGGCGCCTGGTGCTCACGCTGCGCGGGCGGCTCCTGGCCGATGCGGTGGTGCGCACCCTCGTCGCCTGACGGCATGGCGCCGCTCGCGGCGGCCCGTCGATCGGGCACGAGGCGCTCCGGACGCGACGGAGGCCGGCGCCCGCGGGCACCGGCCTCCGTGTGGTCCCGGCTGACCGCGACGGTCAGCCTGCACGGCTCACTTGATGATGCGCCAGTTGAACGGGTACCGGTACAGCTCACCCTTGTTCGCGGCGACGGCGCCCATGATCCCGAAGATGATGGTCGCCAGCCATGCGAGGGCCAGGATCAGGCCGCCGATGAGGACCACCGTGAGGATGCCACCGACGATGTAGGCGATCAGGATCAGGATCTGGAAGTTGAGGGCCTCCTTCGCCTGGTCGTTCACGAATCCGCTTCGCTCGCGGAACACCAGCCAGACGACCAGCGGCGCGATGAAGCCGAGGACGATGCCGCCGACGTGCGCCAGGGTCGCCCAGAGCCGCTCGTCGCTCGGGCTGAGCGGCGCCGCGTAGACCGGCTGCCCGTAGACGGGCGGCGTCTGGCCGTAGCCAGGGGGCGGAGCCTGGTAGGCGGGGGGCGTCTGGGGCGGGGTGGGGGAGTCCGGCGGCGGGTAGGCCCCGGGATCCGGGGTGCCCTCGGGAGGGTTCGTGGTCATGGTTCCAGCTCTCTCATCGGGGGTCGCCAGCCGCGTCGGGCGCGGCCTTGCGCCGACAGTAGCGCCGCGCACAGCCGGGGTGGAGGTGCTGGCAGGGCGGTTTTCGACCAGTTCGTCGCCGTTGCGCGAGCCGGTCAGCAGGTGACGAAGTCGATGAGCTCCTCGACGCGTCCCAGCAGGCTCGGCTCAAGGTCCGCGTACGACCGCACCGTCCACAGGATGCGTTGCCAGGCGCGTGCGACGTCCGCCTGGTCGTCGGCCGGCCAGCCGAGCTCGCGCAGGATGCCGAGCTTCCACTCGGTCCCCCGCTCGATCGTCGGCCACCGGTCGAGACCCACGCGCTCCGGTCGGACCGCCTGCCACACGTCCACATAGGGGTGGCCGAGCACCAGCACGCTCCCGGGTGGACCGCACCGCCTCGCCTCGACGGCGATCCGCTCCTCCTTCGAACCGGCGACGAGGTGATCGACCAGCACCCCGACCCGACGGTCCGGACCTGGGGCGAAGCTCCGCAGGTGGTCCACCAGGTTGTCGACCCCGTCGAGCAGCTCGACCACCACGCCCTCGATGCGCAGGTCGTCGCCCCACACCTTCTCGACCAGCTCGGCGTCGTGCCGGCCCTCGACCCAGATCCGGCTCGCGCGCGCGACACGCGCGGGGGCGCCCGCGACGGCACGCGAGCCGGATGCCGTGCGAGCCGGTGCCGCCGGCGCCCGTCGGCCCACCGGTGCGGTGAGGACCACCGGTTCACCGTCGACCCAGAAGCCGGGCCCCAGCCCGAAGGTGCGGGTGCGGCCGCGGCGGTCCTCCAGCACGACGACGTGCTGGCCACCCGACTTCTCCACCCGAACCACCGCGCCGACCCAGCCCGTCTCGACGTCCTCGACCACGAGCCCCGGCTCCGCCGGGCACGGCCGCGCGCGGGGCGCGGCTCGGTGGGGGACGGCCTGGGTCCCGGCCAGCACGTCGCGGCCGTAGCGGTCCTCGGTCACCCGGGCACTGTAGGGGCACGACGACGGCGCCTCCGTCACCCTCCCGCGACGTTGCGTAGAATTGGCACTCGACTGCGTGGAGTGCTATCCGCAGCGATCCGGCTGTGACGGGCGGGAGGGACGCATGAGCAGCGAAGACCGACGCCTCGACGTCCTGCGCGCGATCATCGAGGACTATGTGGCGACCCGTGAGCCGGTCGGTTCGCGGGCCCTGTCCGAGCGGCACCAGCTCGGGGTGTCGCCCGCGACGATCCGCAACGACATGGCCGCTCTCGAGGAGGCCGGCCTGATCGTCCAGCCGCACACCTCGGCCGGTCGGGTCCCCACCGACATGGGGTACCGGCAGTTCGTCGACCGGCTGGCCGAGGTCAAGCCGCTCTCGCTGCCCGAACGGCGGGCGATCAGCGCTCTGCTGGAGCAGGCGGTCGACCTCGACGACGTCATCGACCGAGCGGTGCGGCTGCTCGCCCAGCTGACCCAGCAGGTCGCGGTGGTGCAGTACCCGTCGCTGCGGCGATCGTCGCTGCGGCACGTGGAGCTGGTCCCCGTCGGCGCCCGTCACCTGCTCGTCGTCATCATCACGACCACCGGTCGGGTGGAGCAGCGGACGCTGGAGCTCCCGGAGGACCTCGACGAGGCGCTGGTGGCTCGCCTGCGGGTGCGGCTCAACGTCGCCCTGTCCGGGCTGCGGCTCGCCGAGCTCTCCCAGGCGCTGGAGAGCCTGGTCGCCGAGCTGAGCCCCGCCGGCGCAGCACTGGTGCGCGTCGTCGTCGCAGCCGTGTCCGAGACGCTCGCGCAGGAGAGCGAGGAGCGGGTGGTCGTCGCCGGTACCGCCAACCTCGCCAGGACGGCCGGAGCCGACTTCAGCCGCACCATCGGTCCGGTGCTCGAGGCGCTGGAGGAACAGGTGGTGCTGCTGCGCCTGCTCGCCGAGATGGCGGAGGACCACACGGCCGTCGCCGTCCGGATCGGGCGCGAGACGCAGCACGCAGGCCTCGCCGAGACGAGCTTCGTCACCAGCGGCTACGGCGGAGAGGGGTCCGGCGTGGCCCGCGTGGGCGCCGTCGGACCCCTCCGCATGGACTACCCGGGCACGATGGCCGCCGTACGTGCCGTCGCCCGGTACCTCACCAGGATCCTGGCCGGCTGACCGGCCGACCTCGAAGGAAGCGAGCACACCTGCTTGTGACGGACTACTACGAGATCCTCGGCGTGCCGCGGGACGCGACCCCCGAGCAGATCAAGAAGGCCTACCGGCGCCTGGCCCGCGAGCTGCACCCCGACGTCGCGGGCAACGACCCGGCGTCCGAGGAGCGCTTCAAGGACGTCTCCCGCGCCTACGACGTGCTCGGCAACCCGGACAAGCGCCGCGCGTACGACCTGGGCGGCGATCCGAGCGCTGCCGGCGGCATGGGTGGCGGGTTCGGCTTCCAGGACATCTTCGAGACGTTCTTCGGCGCGGCGACCGGGGCGACGGCGCAGCGGGGGCCGATCCCGCGCGCACGACGCGGTCAGGACGCGCTGGTCCGGCTGGACATCGACCTCTCGGAGGCGACCTTCGGGTCGCACCGCGAGGTGCAGGTGGACACCGCCGTCGTCTGCCCGACGTGTCAGGGCAGCTGCTGCCGGCCGGGCACCTCTCCCCGGACGTGCGAGGTGTGCGGCGGCCGTGGTTCCGTCCAGCGCGTCGCGCGGTCCTTCCTCGGCCAGGTGATGACGACGCAGCCCTGCGCCGCCTGCCAGGGCTTCGGCACCGTGATCCCCGAGCCGTGCACCGAGTGCGCCGGTGAGGGTCGCGTGCGTTCCCGTCGCACCATCTCCGTGGACGTGCCCGCCGGCGTGGACACCGGGACGCGGATCAAGCTCACGGCGCAGGGCGAGGTCGGCCCGGCCGGGGGACCCGCCGGCGACCTGTACCTCGAGGTGCGTGAACGCCGGCACGACGTGTTCGTCCGCCGCGGCGACGACCTCCACGCGACGCTCCCCGTACCGATGACGGCCGCGGCCCTCGGCACGGTGCTGACGCTGGACACGCTCGACGGGCCGCAGGAGGTCGATCTGCGACCGGGCACCCAGCCCGACCAGGAGGTCGTGCTCAAGGGCCTGGGCGTCGGGCACCTGCACACCGGTGGCCGGGGTGACCTCCACGTGCACGTGGACGTCCAGGTGCCGGTGGCGCTGGACGACGAGCAGGCGGAGCTGCTGCGACGGCTCGCGGCGCTGCGCGGCGAGGAACGCCCGGACGCGCGGCTCGCGACCGCCAGCACGGGGATGTTCGCGCGGCTGCGCGACAAGCTCGCCGGACGATGAGCCGCGACCGGCGATGAGTGCGCCCGTCTTCCTGACCGAACCGGGGGACCTCCGCGGCGTGGTGGCCGGTGGGACGTACCTGCTGGACGGCGCCGAGGGACGGCACGCCGGCGTGGTGCAGCGGCGCGGTCCCGGTGAACGGGTCGACGTCGTGGACGGCAGCGGTGTCCGGCTCGTCGGCGTCGTCGACTCGACCGGCCCGGACGGCGTGCGGCTGCGGGTGCTGGCCCGCAACGAGGAGCCGCCCGCGCGCCCGGCCCTGGTCCTGGCCCAGGCGTTGGCCAAGGGCGACCGCGACGAGCTGGCGATCGAGGCGGCCACCGAGGTCGGGGTCGACGCGGTGCTGCCGTGGCAGGCGGCGCGGTCGATCGTGGTCTGGCGTGGGGACCGGGCGGCGAAGAGCCGGGCGCGCTGGCTCGGCACGGTGCGGGCGGCCACGAAGCAGGCGCGCCGTTCCCGCGTGCCGGCGGTGGAGGTCGCCGTGGACACGGCCGGGCTCGCCCGACGGGTCGCCGACGTGGTGGCCGCGGGGGGAACGGCACTCGTGCTTCACGAGGAGGCCACTGTGCCGCTGCGGACCGCCGCCCTGCCGGTCGACGGCTCGGACGTCGAGGTCCTGGTGGTCGTCGGCCCCGAGGGCGGGATCTCCCCGGACGAGCTGGACCGTCTGGTGGAGGCGGGAGCGGTGCCCGTGCGTCTGGGGCCGTGGGTGCTGCGCACGTCGACGGCGGGCCCCGTGGCGCTCGCCCTGCTGGCCGAACGCCTGGGGCGCTGGAGCTGATCAGCGCTGACGGCGGCGGCGCCTGGAGCGTGGGGCTGCTGCCGCGCGGGTGCGAGTGAGCTCGTCGTCGGATCCTCCGACGAGCCCGCGGGGGGCCGGGCCCAGCCCTGGCCCGACCCCCCGCGGGGACTCAGCGGGCGTCGCTCGTGCTGCTGTCGATCGCCGCGCGACCGGCCTCGAGCCGGGCCACCGGCACCCGGAACGGGGAGCAGGACACGTAGTCGAGCCCGACGGAGTCGAAGAACCGGATCGACTCCGGGTCGCCGCCATGCTCGCCGCACACGCCGAGGTGCAGGTCCGGCCGCGTCGCGCGGCCCTCCTCCACTGCGATCTTCACCAGGCGGCCGACGCCCTGGGCGTCGATCGTCTCGAACGGGGACACCGACAGCACGCCGTTCGCGGTGTACTGCGCGAAGAAGGCGCCCTCGACGTCGTCGCGGGAGAAGCCCCAGGTCGTCTGCGTCAGGTCGTTCGTGCCGAAGGAGAAGAACGCGGCCTCCTCCGCGATGCGTCCGGCCGTCAGCGCCGCGCGCGGCAGCTCGATCATGCAACCGATCGGCAGGTCGAGGGTGATGCCGTGCTTGGCGCCGACCTCGGCCATGATCTCGATCGCCGAGTCGCGGACCAGGTGCAGCTCCTGAACCGAGCCGATGAGCGGCACCATGATCTCGGCCTTGGGGTGACCGCCGGCGGCGATGCGTGCGGCCTGGGCCTCGCAGATCGCACGGATCTGCAGCTCGAAGAGGCCGGGGATCACCAGACCGAGCCGGACGCCGCGCAGGCCGAGCATCGGGTTCGCCTCGTGCATCCGCTCGACCGCCGCGAGCAGCTCGACGTCGTGCTGGTCGACCTCGCCGCGCTCCTTGGCCAGCGCGACCTTGACGGACAGGGCCGTCAGGTCGGGGAGGAACTCGTGCAGCGGCGGGTCGATGAGCCGGATCGTCGTCGGCAGGCCGTCCATCGCCTCGAAGATCTCGATGAAGTCCTGCGTCTGCACGGGGAGCAGCGCGTCGAGAGCCGCCTGGCGCTCGTCGTCCGTCCGGGCCAGCACCACGTGCTCGACGAGCACCCGGCGCTCGCCGAGGAACATGTGCTCGGTACGGCACAGCCCGATGCCCTGCGCACCGAGGCTGCGGGCACGGCGGGCGTCCTCCGGGGTGTCGGCGTTGGCACGCACCCCGAGCCGACGGGCGGCGTCGGCGTGCGTGATGATCCGGTCGACGGCGCGTACCAGCTCGGAGGTGTCCTCGTCGGCCGCCTGCTCGAGCGCGGCGTCGAGACCCTCCTCGAGGTACGTGCTGACGGGGGAAGGTACGACCGGCACGTCGCCGAGGAACACCTCGCCGGTCGTGCCGTCGATGGCGATGACGTCGCCCTCCTTCACGACCGTCGCGCCGCAGGTGAACTGGCGAGCGACCGGGTCGACGACCAGCGCCTCGGCACCGACGACCGCCGTGCGGCCCATGCCGCGCGCCACGACCGCCGCGTGCGACGTCTTGCCGCCGCGCGCCGTCAGGATGCCGACCGAGGCGATCATGCCGCCGAGGTCGTCGGGGTTGGTCTCGCGGCGGACCAGGACGACGTCCTTGCCCTTCGCAGCCCACTCGACGGCGGTCGCGGAGTCGAAGACGGCCTCACCGACAGCCGCGCCAGGGGAGGCCGCCATCGCCTTGGTCAGCAGGGTGGTGGACGAGCCCGGCGCGAACTGCGGGAACAGGAGCTGGGTCAGCTGGGCGCCGGTCACGCGGGCCAGGGCCTCGTCCATCGTGATCAGGTGCTCGTCCACCAGCTGCGAGGCGATCCGGAACGCGGCGGGTGCGGTCCGCTTGCCGACGCGCGTCTGCAGCATCCACAGCTTGCCGTGCTCGATGGTGAACTCGATGTCGCACAGGTCGCGGTAGTGCGTCTCGAGCTGGCGCATCACGCGCTTGAGCTCGTTGTGCGCCTCCGGGTCGATCCGCTCGAGGTCTGCCAGGGACATGGTGTTGCGGATGCCCGCCACCACGTCCTCGCCCTGGGCGTTGGCCAGGTAGTCGCCGTAGTCACCGGTCTCGCCCGTGGACGGGTTGCGGGTGAACGCCACACCGGTGCCCGAGTCCGGGCCGAGGTTGCCGAACACCATCGCGACGACGTTGACGGCGGTGCCGAGGTCGTCGGAGATGCGCTCCTTGCGCCGGTACAGGCGGGCGCGCTCGGTGCCCCACGAGCCGAACACCGCGACGATGGCCAGGTCGAGCTGCTCGCGGGGGTGCTGCGGGAACTCCCGCCCGGTCTCGTCGATCACGATCTGCTTGAACGTGCCGACCAGCTCGCGCAGGTCGTCGGCCGTCAGGTCGACGTCGTTGGAGACGCCGCGGGTCGCCTTGGCCTTGTCGAGCGCGTCGGCGAACTTGTCGCCCTCGATGCCGAGCACCGTGCGGCCGAACATCTGGATCAGCCGGCGGTAGGAGTCCCAGGCGAACCGCTCGTTGTGGGCGAACTCGGCGAGACCGCGCACGGAGGCGTCGTTCAGGCCGACGTTGAGGACCGTCTCCATCATGCCGGGCATCGAGAACTTGGCGCCGGAGCGGACGGAGACCAGGAGCGGCTCGTGCACGTCGCCGAGGGTGCGGCCCATCGTGTCCTCGAGGTGCCGGAGCGCCTGCGTCACCTCGACCCGCAGCTCGGGAGGGACGTCCCCGGACTTCATGTAGGCCCGGCAGGCCTCGGTGGTGATGGTGAAGCCGGGCGGTACCGGGAGGCCGAGCCGGGTCATCTCGGCAAGGTTCGCGCCCTTGCCCCCCAGCAGGTCCTTCTGGTCCTTGTCGCCTTCGGTGAAGTCCTTGACGTACCTGGCCACGGTGGCACCTCCGCGTGCGCCGCCGGGCTCCGTTGCCCGGCGTCCTCGCCCGTCAGTGTCGTCCTCGCTGTTGGCGAACGACAGGACCATCGGCCCACCGCTGAGCAGGGCTCCACGGGTGTTGCCAGGTAGGATCGGCTTGCCTGCCGGACCGACCGAAGGAGCGCACGGCGCACGCCGAGCACATGGCTCAACCCACACCCGCCCAGCCCTCGTCGGGCACCCCCGGCGCGACGCCTCCGGCTGCGGGCGCCCCGGTCCTCTCGACCCCCCTCCAGCGTGGCCGGCCCGACGCCGTCCCTGCGCGCGTCGAGCACCGCATCACGGTGCCGTCGCAGGTGCCGATGGTCGAGCTGCTCGGGCTCCGCGACGAGGTGCTGCGCGAGATCGAGGCCGGCTTCACCACCGTCGACGTGCACGTCCGCGGCAACGAGGTCACGCTGACCGGTCCGGTGGGCGATGTCGCACTGGTCGCACGCCTGGTGGAGGAGCTCGTGGAGACGGTCTCTGCCGGGACGCCGCTCAGCCCCGAGGTCGTCAACCGTTCCGTCGCCATGCTGACCGCGGCGTCCTCGGCCCGGCCGGCCGACGTGCTCACCTTCAACATCCTGTCGACGCGAGGGCGTGCCATCCGGCCGAAGACCGCCGGGCAGAAGGAGTACGTCGACGCGATCGACCGGCACACGCTGACCTTCGGCATCGGGCCCGCCGGCACGGGCAAGACGTACCTGGCCATGGCCAAGGCGGTGCAGGCGCTGCAAGCGCGGCAGGTGAACCGGATCGTGCTGACCAGGCCGGCGGTGGAGGCGGGGGAGCGGCTGGGCTTCCTTCCCGGGACGCTGGCCGAGAAGATCGACCCGTACCTCCGCCCGCTGTACGACGCGCTGCACGACATGGTCGACCCGGAGTCGATCCCCCGGCTGCTCGACGCCGGCACCATCGAGGTGGCACCCCTGGCGTACATGCGGGGCCGCACCCTGAACGACGCCTTCGTCATCCTCGACGAGGCGCAGAACACCTCCTCGGAGCAGATGAAGATGTTCCTCACCCGGCTGGGCTTCGGCTCGAAGGTCGTGGTGACCGGCGACGTCACGCAGGTGGACCTGCCCTCCGCCGCCACCTCGGGCCTGCGGCAGGCCGAGCAGGTGCTGCAGGGAGTCCCGGACGTCGAGTTCTGCCGCCTCACGTCCTCCGACGTGGTCCGCCACCGCCTGGTGGGGGACATCATCGACGCCTACGCCCGTTGGGACTCCGCATGAGCATCGAGGTCAACAACGAGTCGGGCGTCGAGGTCGACGAGGCCGAGTTCGCCGCGCTGGCACGCCACGTGCTCGACGAGATGCACGTCCACCCGCAGACCGACCTGTCGGTGCTGCTGGTCGACACCGACGTGATGGCGGACCTGCACGTGCGCTGGATGGACGAGCCGGGCCCGACCGACGTGCTGTCGTTCCCGATGGACGAGCTGCGGCCCGGTACCGACTCCGAGCCGACGCCCGCGGGGCTGCTCGGCGACGTGGTGCTGTGCCCGCAGGTCGCCGCGGACCAGGCGCGGGCCGCAGGCCACTCGACCATCGAGGAGCTGCTGCTCCTGGAGACGCACGGGATCCTGCACCTGCTGGGCTACGACCACGCGGAGCCGGAGGAGGAGAAGGAGATGTTCGCGCTGCAGCGACGTCTGCTGCTCACGTTCCTGGCCGGCCGATGACGGGAGCACCGCTGGTGCTGCTGGGCGCGCTGGTGGTGCTCGGCATCGCTCTCGCCGCGCTCCTGTCCGCCGGCGAGGTCGCGGTGATGCGCGTGACGCGCGCCCAGGTGACCGAGCTGGTCGCGGCGCACCACCCGGCGGCCCCGCAGGTGCAGCGGCTGGTGGCGCACCCGTCCCGGGTCGCGTCCGCGGCGGCGTTCGTCCGGCTGCTCGGCGAGATGACGGCGACCGTCAGCGTGACGCTGGCCGCCTCCGAGCTGGTGCGGCCGTGGTGGGCGGTGCTGCTCACGTCGTTCGGCGTCTGCGTGGTGATGGCGCTCGTGCTGGTGCGCGTCAGCCCGCGCACCGTCGGCCGGCGCCGGCCCGTCGCGACCCTGACGGCGCTCGCCGGGCTGCTGTCCGCGGTCACGGCGGCGTTCGGCGGTCTGGGCCGGGCGGCGGCGGCAGGTCGGACCACGGCCGAGGAGGACGAGAACGAGCTGCGGGACATGGTGCAGCGCGTGGCGGAGTCCGAGGTGATCGAGGACACGGAGCGGGCGATGTTCCGGTCCGTCCTGCAGCTGGGGGACACGCTGACGCGCGAGGTGATGGTGCCGCGCACGGACATGGTGGTGACCCACGAGGACACACCGGTGCGCAAGGCTCTCGCGCTCCTCATGCGGTCGGGGTTCTCGCGGGTGCCGGTGATCGGCGAGTCGGTGGACGACGTCCGCGGGGTGCTGTACCTCAAGGACGTGGTGAGTCGCCTGGCGCCGGACCGCCCGCGGGACGCGGCGGAGCTGGACGTCCCCGTCAGCGCGCTGGTGCGACCTGCGGTGTTCGTTCCCGAGTCCAAGCCGGTGGACGACCTGCTGCGGGAGCTGCGCGACGGCGCCAGCCACATGGCGATGGTGGTCGACGAGTACGGCGGCATCGCCGGGCTCGTCACCATCGAGGACGCGCTGGAGGAGATCGTCGGTGAGCTGACCGACGAGCACGACCGCACCGCGCCGACGGTCCAGGACCTCGGCGACGGGGTGTTCCGGGTGCCGGCGCGGATGGGCCGTGACGAGCTGGGCGAGCTGTTCGGGCTCGAGGTGGAGGACGAGGACGTGGACACCGCTGGGGGCCTGCTGGCCAAGGCGCTGGGGATGGTGCCCCTGCCGGGCTCGGCGGGGGACATCCACGGGCTGCACCTGGTCGCCGACCGGGCGGAGGGACGGCGCCGACGCCTCGCGACCGTGCTCGTGAGCCGGTCCGTCGAGGGCCAGGTCGGCGAGGGAGCCGAGCATCCCGGCGGAGCGGAGGTCGAGCGATGAGCCACCGCTCCGGCTTCGCATGCCTCATCGGCCGTCCCAACGCGGGCAAGTCGACGCTGACCAACGCGCTCGTCGGCCAGAAGGTGGCGATCACCTCGGGCCGTCCGCAGACCACGCGGCACACCGTCCGCGGCATCGTCACGCGGCCGGACGCCCAGCTGGTGCTGGTGGACACCCCGGGGCTGCACCGCCCTCGCACGCTCCTCGGTGAACGGCTGAACGACCTCGTCAAGGACACGCTCGGCGAGGTCGACGTCATCGGGTTCTGCATGCCGGCCGACCAGCAGGTCGGGCCCGGCGACCGGTACATCGCTGCCGAGCTCGCGTCGCTGGGTCAGGGCAGGCGCCGGACCCCGGTGGTCGCCATCGCGACGAAGGCGGACCTGGTCGGCAAGGGCCGGCTGGCCGAGCACCTGATGGCGATGAGCCGGCTGGGTGAGTGGGACGACGTGGTGCCGGTCTCGGCGCGTTCGGGCTACCAGGTGGACGTGCTGGCCGACGTGCTGACCGGTCACCTGCCGGAGGGACCGGCGCTGTACCCGGACGGCGAGCTGACCGACGAGCCCGAGGCGGTGATGGTCGCCGAGCTGGTCCGCGAGGCGGCGCTCGAGGGGGTGCACGACGAGCTGCCGCACTCGCTGGCCGTGGTGGTGAACGAGATCGTGCCGCGCGGGACCGCCGGCCGGGACGACGTTCCGCTGCTCGACGTGCGCGTCGACCTGTTCGTCGAGCGGGACTCGCAGAAGGCGATCGTCATCGGCAAGGGCGGCGGTCGGCTGCGGGACGTGGGTACGCAGGCTCGGCGCGAGATCGAGGCGCTGCTCGGCGCTCGCGTGTTCCTGGACCTGCACGTGCGGGTGGCCAAGGACTGGCAGCGCGATCCCAAGCAGCTCGGCCGGCTCGGGTTCTGAGCGTGAGCCTGCACACGGTGACGTCTCTCCCGCACCTGCTCAACCAGGACGGTCACCGGCGTCCGCCGCACGCCGTCTCGCGCGCCGGCAACGTGTACCGGGTTCTCGCGTCCTCGGTCCTGGGCGTGCTGGTCCTCGCCGTCGTCGGCGCCGTGCTCGGGCCGCAGTGGGACCCGGCGCCGCTGACGCAGCCGCTCCAGGTCCAGGGCTCCTCGACCGCGATCACCGGGGCACCGTCGCTGCACACCTACCCGGTGCGGACCGAGGTGGTCACGGTGCAGCTGGACGGCACCACCGTGCAGGCTCAGATCAGCGAGCCGATCGGGGCGCCGGGACCGCGCCCCGGCGTGGTGTTCATCCACGGCGCCGGCACGGGCAAGTTCGCGGTGGCGTTCCGGTCGCAGGCGGCCGTGCTGGCCAGCGCCGGAGTCGTGGCGATAGTCCCGGACAAGCGGCTCGACACCTACACCACGGCGCACCGCGACTACGTCGCGATGGCCGCCGACTACGAACGGTCCGTCGAGCTGCTGCGCGCGCACCCGGGAGTGGACCCGTCCCGGGTCGGGGTGTACGCCGAGAGCGAGGGCGGCTGGATCGCGCCCGTCATCGCGGCCACCGACCACCAGCTCGCCTTCGTCATCCTCGTGTCCTCGCCGGTGGTGCCGCCGCGGCAGCAGGCCGCCTTCGCCTCCGACCACTACCTGCGCAACACCGGCGTGCCGCACGGGGTCTTCCGCGCGATCCCCCGGGCGGTGGGGATGACCCTGCCGGGTGGTTTCGAGTACGTGGACTTCGACGTGCAGCCGTACCAGCAGCGGATGACGCAGCCGGTGCTGGTCGTCTACGGCACGGGCGACGCCTCGATGCCCGTCGTCCAGGGCGCTCAGCAGATCCTTGCTGACACGGCACGGGCCGGCAACGACGCGGTGACCGTCCGTTACTACGCCGGTGCGGACCACGGCCTCAAGGTCGACGGGATCGTGTCCGCCACGTTCCTGCAGGACATGACCGGCTGGGTGCTCGGCCTGCCGGCGACCGCGTCCGGCGTGCCGCAGGTCGCCGGGGCCCAACCCGTCCAGCTGTACCTCGCGGGGCCGGTCCCGCAGCCGCAGCAGCTGCGGGACGGGAACGTCGTGCTCCTCGTGGTCCTGGGGGCGGGCGGCCTGGTTCTGCTCGGCTGCCTGCTCGTGGTCGGGCACCGGGTCGGCGAGGCGTGGACGAGCCGGCGTTCGACCCGCGACCGTCCTGCCGGAGCGCGATGGCCGTCGGGCTACGCGCGCTACCTCGTGGCGTTCGGCGGCGGCGCGATCCTGACGGTGGCCGGGCTGGTGTGGTACCTGCTGTCGGTCGCGCGGCTGGCGATGGACTACCAGCACAACTCCGTCCTGGTGCAGGGCGGATGGCTCGCCCTCCGGCTCGCCGGGATGCTGGTCGTGGTGGCCGGCGTGCTCGCGGTGCGACGGGCGAGGGCCGGTCGGGTGCCCGGTTCCGGGCCCGGCGCCGTGCGGACCGCCGCGTCCTGGACCGTCGCCACCGGAGGGTTGGTCCTGCTCGTCGTGCTCGCGTACTGGGGTGTCTACCAGCTGGGCGTCTGAGGTCCCGCCAAGATGGGCACCGGCGCCGGTACCGTCGACGCTCAGGTTGGCGTCCCTCGACGCCGATGTCATCGTGACGAGTGCGGACGGGAGGTGCAGGGTGCGGACGTCGTGGGGCTCGGCCAGCGACCGCGGTCGCGTGCGCGACGTCAACGAGGACGCCCTGCTCGCGTGCCCGCCCGTGTTCCTCGTCGCGGACGGGATGGGCGGGCTCGACGCCGGCGCAGTCGCCAGCCGGGTGGCGGTCGAGGAGTTCGCCCGCCTCGCCGGGCGGCCCTCCGTCGGCACCGCGGACGTGCTGGCCTGCCTCGACAGCGCATGGGCACGCCTGCGTGAGGAGCTGACGGGTGACCGCCAGGGCGGTACGACGGTCGCCGGCGTCGCCACGGTGGAGGACGAGGGACGTCCCTCCTGGCTGGTGTTCAACGTGGGCGACTCGCGGGTGTACCGCTGGGCCGACGGCGTGCTGCACCAGGTGACGGCCGACCACTCGGTGGTGCAGGAGCTGCTGGTCGAGGGCCGCGTCACCCCGGACGAGGTGGCCCGGCACCCGGAGCGGAACGTGCTGACGCGTGCGCTCGGCACCGGCCGCCGCCCCGACCCCGACCTCTGGATCCTTCCGGCGGGCCCCTCCGACCGGTTCGTCATCTGCACCGACGGCCTGACCCGGGACGTCCCGGCCAACCGCATCGCCGAGCTGCTCAGCCAGGAGCCGGACGCGCGCCGGGCGGCGAGCGCGCTCGTCGCCGAGGCGCTGCTGAACGGCGGCCACGACAACGTCAGCGTCGTCGTGGTCGACAGCGGCACGCGGGCGGACGGTGCGGACGGAACGCAGCCCGCCGCTGCCGAGCCGCGGGAGACCCTTCCCCGTCAGCGCCGCGACGCTCCGCCGCACGAGGGGCCGACGGCTGCGCCCGCCACCCCTCCCGCGCGGTCGGGACGGCACTCCTAGACTCGGAGCATGACCGGGATCCACCCGGCCGTGCGGATGCGGCCGGTGGAGCTCGACGAGGACGTCACCCCGCGGCGGTGGCACCACTCGTCGGCGAACGGTGCGCCCACCTCACCTGGCGTGCCCGCCCGTTCGACGTCCGGCGACGTCTCCGAGTCAGGTGCTCGCACCCGCCGCTGGCCGTGGTTGAGCGTGGCCGCGCTGGTGGCGCTCGGTGCCCTGCTGGTCGCCGGGAACGCCGTCGACAGCCGCCAGCGGACCCTGGCGGACCGGATCGCCGCCGTGCCCGGTCTGGTGCGGCCCTTGCAGGACGCGCCCGTCGAGCTGTGGCGTGCGGCCGCCGCCGAGGGTCCCGGCACGGTGCTGCAGGCGTCCGGCTCGGTGGTGCTGGTGTCGCTGCGTGCAGCCGTGTGGTGGGTGACGGCGTACGAGCCACGC
Organism: Cellulomonas sp. NTE-D12; assembly: GCF_027923705.1. Taxonomy (NCBI): domain Bacteria; kingdom Bacillati; phylum Actinomycetota; class Actinomycetes; order Micrococcales; family Cellulomonadaceae; genus Cellulomonas; species Cellulomonas electrica. The sequence continues at coordinate 1,469,529 of NZ_AP026442.1, forward strand.
TCGGGCGCCCAGCGCTGGACCGTTCCGGTGGCGCCCACGACCGCGGATGGCGGGCCCGTCACGGTCCGGTGCCCGTGGGACGCCGGCGCCGACGACGGTGTCGTCCTGTGCCTCGCCGGTGGACCTCGCGACTCGGCGGCACCGGCCCGCGTGGTCGCCCTCGATGCGGTCGGTGGACGCCCGCTGGGCCGGTGGGCGGTGGACGGCCCGGTCATCGGCGTCGCACGGGTCGGCGACGACCTGGTGCTCGGATCGGTCCGGCCCGACCGACGCGTGCGCGTGCAGCGCTCCGACGGGCTGACCGGCACGCTGCGCTGGGAGCACGTCACGGCGGACGTCGTCGACGACGCGGCGTCGGGGCGTATCGCCGAGGTCGCCGTGGGCCCGCGCAGGACCGTCGTCCGCGGTGCGGGCTCCGAGGTGCTGGACGACGCGACCGGATCGGTCCTGGTCACCGCGCCGGTAGGCGTGGACCTCCAGGTGGTGGACGTGCCCGGCGGCTTCGCGACGTTCGGAGGGATCCAGGGCGGCTGGCTCTACCGGGACGGATCGGGCTCGTGGGTGACCCTGCGTGGGAGGGCGGTCCAGCTCGAGGCGGACGACGGTTCGGCTCCTGGTCTGCTGGTGGTCGACACCGGCCCGCAGCTGCGCGGCGTCGACCGGGTGACCGGGACCGTGCGATGGCAGCTGCCGACCGACCTCGACGCGGTGGCCGTCGCCTCGGGCGTCCTGGTCACGGCGGCGGACGGCGTGTACGGAGCGGTCGACGTGCGCACCGGGGCCGCCCTGTGGCAGGTGCGGGCCGGCCTGGAGGGCGGCGCGCGCACGTGGGTCCCGCGCACGGACGGCACGCAGGTCATCGGGCTCGAGGTCGCGTCGGGCGGAGCGTTGGCCATCGTGGGTCGGGGCCTGCGCGACGGGATCCGGACCTGGAGCGTGCCCGCCCCGGTGGGGACCGACCGGCTCGACACGGTCGGCGGTCGGCTGCTCGCGCGCGGGCCGGCGGACGTCGTCGTGCTCGGCTGAGCCTGGACGCGTTGCCGGGTTCCGCGAACGGGGGAGTAGGGTGCCAACCGTGCTCCGGAGCGTTCTCCTTCTTCGTCGCCGCGGCGAGGCCCTCTAGGCCGGATCCTCGTCGCGGTGTCCGCTGCGCCGGCTGAGCACCCGCCGCGACGACTGACGAGGAACCCCGATGACCGACGTAGCAGAGCGCAACCCCCAGCAGCCCTCCGGGATGCCGGTGCACAAGTACCGGCCCTTCCACGAGCAGATCCGCGTGGACCTGCCGGACCGGACCTGGCCCGACCGCCACGTGACCCGTGCCCCGCGGTGGTGCGCCGTGGACCTGCGGGACGGCAACCAGGCGCTGATCGAGCCGATGAACCCCGCCCGCAAGCTCGCGATGTTCGAGCTGCTGGTGCAGATGGGCTACAAGGAGATCGAGGTCGGCTTCCCGTCCGCCTCGCAGACCGACTACGACTTCGTCCGGATGCTGATCGAGGAGAACCGCATCCCCGACGACGTCGTCATCCAGGTGCTGACGCAGTGCCGTGAGCACCTGATCGAGCGCACGTACGAGGCGATCGCCGGGGCCAAGCAGGCGATCGTGCACTTCTACAACTCGACCTCGGTGCTGCAGCGGCGCGTCGTGTTCAACGCCGACGAGGACGGCATCCTCGACATCGCCGTGTCCGGCGCGCGGTTCTGCAAGAAGTACGAGGAGCTGGTCCCGGACACCGAGGTGTTCTACGAGTACAGCCCCGAGTCGTACACCGGGACCGAGCTCGAGTACGCCGTGCGGGTGTGCAACGCGGTGCTCGACGAGCTGGAGCCCACCTCCGACCGGAAGGTCATCATCAACCTGCCGGCGACGGTGGAGATGGCCACCCCGAACGTCTACGCCGACTCGATCGAGTGGATGGGCCGGCACTTGCACCACCGCGAGAACGTGGTGCTCTCGCTGCACCCGCACAACGACCGTGGCACCGCCGTGGCGGCCGCCGAGCTGGGCTACCTGGCCGGTGCGGACCGCATCGAGGGCTGCCTGTTCGGGAACGGCGAGCGGACCGGCAACGTCGACCTGGTCACCCTCGGCATGAACCTGTTCAGCCAGGGCATCGACCCGCAGATCGACTTCTCGGACCTGCCGCACGTGCGGTCCGTGGTGGAGCACTGCAACCAGCTGCCGGTCGCCGAGCGGCACCCGTACGGCGGCGACCTGGTGTTCACCGCCTTCTCCGGCTCGCACCAGGACGCGATCAAGAAGGGCCTGACGGCGATGGAGGTGGACGCCGCCGCGGCCGGCACCACCACCGACCAGCTCGAGTGGGCCGTGCCGTACCTGCCGGTCGACCCGAAGGACGTCGGCCGCAGCTACGACGCGATCATCCGGGTGAACAGCCAGTCCGGGAAGGGCGGCATCAGCTACCTGATGAAGTCCGAGCGCGACCTCGACCTGCCGCGCCGGCTGCAGATCGAGTTCTCGCAGGTGGTGCAGCGGCACACCGACACCCACGGCACCGAGGTCACCGCCGACGACCTGTGGCGGATCTTCGTCGACGAGTACCTGCCGGTGGAGATGGCGGCGGCGGCGCGCCCGCGGCAGACCACAGGGTCCGGCGACGAGCCCGGGCAGCCGCTCGACCCGTGGGGCCGGTTCTCGCTGCGTGGCACCCGGGCGACCAGCACAGAGGGCGGCGAGGACCACCTCGAGGTGGACCTGGTCGACCGCGGGGTCGAGCGGACCATCGTCGGCAACGGGAACGGCCCGGTCGCGGCCTTCGTCGCGGCGCTGCGGTCCATCGGCGTCGACGTCGCCGTCATGGACTACGCCGAGCACGCCCTGTCGTCCGGTGGTGACGCGACGGCGGCCGCCTACGTCGAGTGCGCGGTGGGGAGCGACATCCTGTGGGGTGTCGGCATCGACCCGTCGATCACCACGGCGTCCCTCAAGGCGATCATCTCCGCGGTGAACCGGCAGCAGCGCTGACCGTTCCCCGTCCGGCCACCGACGCGCCGCGTCCTTCGCGCCCCGGCGCGTCGGTGGTCCGGGGGAGAATGGGCCGGTGAGCCTCTACCGCGACGAGGCGATCGTGCTGCGCACCCATCCGCTGGGTGAGGCGGACCGCATCGTCACCCTCCTGACCCGCACCAACGGCAAGGTGCGTGCGGTCGCCAAGGGGGTGCGGCGCACCACGTCCCGGTTCGGCTCCCGGCTCGAGCCGTTCATGCACGTGGACGTGCAGCTCAGCACCGGGCGGTCGCTGCACGTCGTCACCCAGGTGGAGACCCTCGGTGCGTACGGGCGACCGGTGTGCGAGGACTACGCGCTGTACACGGCGGGCACCGTGATGCTCGAGACGGCCGACCGGCTGGTCGAGGCGGAGCACGAGCCGGCGGTGCAGCAGTACTGGCTGCTGGTGGGCGCCGTGCGGGCGCTCGCCGGCCGGGAGCACGCACCTGGTCTGGTGCTGGACAGCTACCTGCTGCGGGCCCTGTCCGTCGCCGGGTGGGCGCCGAGCTTCGCGGACTGCGCCAGGTGCGGGGCGGCGGGCCCGCACCACTCGTTCGCCGTGGCGATGGGCGGTGCGGTGTGCAACGCGTGCCGGCCGGCGGGTGCGGCGGCACCTGCGCCGGAGACGTTCGCCCTGCTCGCCGCTCTGCTGGTCGGTGACTGGTCCACGGCGGACGGCAGCGCCGAGCGTCACCGCGCCGAGGGCAACGGGCTGGTGGCGGCGTTCAGCCAGTTCCACCTCGAGCGACGGCTGCGGTCGCTGCCGATGGTGGAGCGCGTCTAGTGGCCGCCGCACGCACCCCCGTCCCACCGCCCCCGCACCCGTCCGGCGCCAGGCCGCCCGCGATCCCGCGCGAGCGGGTCCCGCGCCACGTCGCGGTGGTGATGGACGGGAACGGCCGGTGGGCCAACGCCCGCGGCCTGCCGCGGACGGCCGGGCACGCGGCCGGCGAGGCGTCGCTGCTCGACGTGGTCGCCGGCGCCATCGAGGTGGGCGTGGAGTACGTGTCGGCGTACGCCTTCTCCACCGAGAACTGGTCCCGGTCACCCGACGAGGTGCGGTTCCTCATGGGGTTCAACCGCGACGTGCTGCACCGGCGGCGCGACCTGATGGACTCGTGGGGCGTGCGCGTGCGGTGGGCCGGCCGCCGGCCGCGGCTGTGGCGGTCGGTGATCTCCGAGCTCGAGCGGGCCGAGGAGCAGACCAGGGACAACACCGTGTGCACGCTGACGATGTGCGTCAACTACGGCGGGCGGGCGGAGATCGCCGATGCGGCCCGCGCCATCGCCCTCGAGGTCGCCGCCGGTCGGCTCGACCCGAAGAAGGTCAGCGAGAAGACGATCCAGCGGCACCTGGACGAGCCGGACCTGCCGGACGTCGACCTGTTCGTGCGGTCGTCCGGCGAGCAGCGCACGTCGAACTTCATGCTCTGGCAGGCGGCCTACGCCGAGCTGGTGTTCCTCGACGAGCCGTGGCCGGACGTGGACCGGCGGCACCTGTGGCGGGCCGTGGAGACCTACGCGCGCCGTGACCGCAGGTACGGCGGGGCGGTGGACAGCCCCGCCGCGACCTAGCGGCGAAGGCCTACTGGCGGCCCACCTGATCGGCCCGCACCGAGGCGTTCGGGTGCCGATGGGGTGCGGGCACGGGCACCTGGCACTCGTCGTCCGAGTCGGCCAGCAGCACGTCGTCGGCCATCTCCGGGTGCGGGTCGGAGGCCGCAGCCCGCCGGCGCACCATCGGCCGCAGCGCCGCCGAGACCGCGTAGACGGCGATCGCGAGCACCACGATGGTGGCCCCCGGCGGGATGTCGTTCCAGTAGGTGAGCACCAGCCCGACCACGCTCACCGTCACACCGACACCGCTTGCCGCCGCCATGGTCCGGCCGAACGACCGGGCGTACAGCTGGGCGACGGCGACCGGCACGATCATCAGCGCGCTGACCAGGAGAAGGCCGACCACCCGCATCGCCACGGTCACCGTCACGGCGGCCAGCACGGCGACCACCATCGCCAGGGCGCGCGTCGGCAGCCCGCTGGCGCGGGCGAACTCCTCGTCGTGGCTCACGGCGTACAGCGCGGTCCGCAGCCCGACGCCCACGACGAGCACCACGGCGGCCAGCGCGACGGTCCACACGAGGTCGGTCGGGGAGACCGTGGAGATGGACCCGAACAGGTACGCCATCAGGTTCGCGTTGGTGCCGCCCGCGACCTTGATCAGCAGCACGCCGCCGGCGATACCGCCGTAGAACATCAGCGCCAGCGCGAGGTCGCCGGTGGTGCGGCCGCGCTCGCGGACCAGCTCGATGACGACGGAGCCGACGACGGCCGCCACCACGGCGCCCGGGACGGCGAGTGCGCCGTTGGGCACCAGCCCGGCCCAGCTGCCGACCAGCCAGCCGAGCGCCACGCCGGTCAGTGCCACGTGCCCGATGCCGTCGCCCATCAGCGCCATGCGCCGCTGCACCAGGAAGGTGCCGACGACGGGCGCCGCAGCACCGACGAGCACGGCGGCCAGCATGGCGCGCTGCATCAGCGGCGAGGTGGCCATGGCCACCACCTGGTCCCAGAACGTCACGGGGTCACCTCCACCGACAGGCCGGATGCGGCGCTCGGCGGGTCGCCGTGCGCATGCGCGTGGTCGTGCGCCGGTCCGGCGTGCTCGACCCGGGCGACCGGTGGGGCGCCGTCGTGCACCACGCGACCGTGCCGGAGCACCACGGAACGCTGGATCAACGGTCCGAACTCGCCGAGCTCGTGGAGCACCACGACGACGGTGCCGCCGCTCTCGTGCATCCGCCGGACGGTGCTGACGAACGCCTCCTGAGTCGGCAGGTCGATGCCCGAGGTCGGCTCGTCGAGCACCAGCAGGTCGGGCCGCCGCACCAGCGCCCGGGCGATCTGGACGCGCTGCTGCTGCCCGCCGGACATCTCCTGGACGCGCTGACCGGCACGGCCCGCCATGCCGACCTCGTCCAGGGCGGCGAGCGCGCGGGTCCGCGCGTCCCGCGGCGGCCGCAGCGACCGGCCCGACAGCAGACCGGAGCGCACCACCTCGAGGGCCGTCGACGGCATGCCGGACGCGACCGGCACCCGCTGCGGGACGTACCCGACGCGCAGCCACGGGACACCGGGCCCGAGAGGCTCGCCGAACAGGCGGACGCTGCCGCCGCTGAGCGGGACGGCACCCAGCAAGGCGCGGATCAGGGTGGACTTGCCGGAGCCGTTGGCGCCGAGCACCGCCAGCACCTCGCCCCGCGGCACCTCCAGGTCGACCCCCCGGACGATCGCCAGCCCCCCGAGCGTGACCTGCAGGTTCACCGCCTCGATCACCGGTGCGGCGGCGGGGGCCGACGGCGCGGTCGCGGCGCTCATGCGCAGCCCAGCGCCGTGCGCAGCGTCGCCAGGTTGTCCTGCGCGACGGAGAAGTAGTCGGCGCCCGGTGCGGTGATGGACTCCATCGGGTCCAGCACGGTCGCCTGGACGCCCAGGTCGGAGGCCAGCGTGCGGGCCACCTTGGGGCTGGCCAGCGTCTCGAAGAAGATCGTCGTCACACCCTCTCGTCTCACCACGTCTCCGATCTGTGCCAGCCGGGCCGGCGACGGTTCGGTCTCCGGGTCCAGCCCGGAGATGCCGACCTGCTGCAGGTGGTACCGGAGCGCGAGGTACCCGAAGGCCTCGTGCGAGGTGACCAGCACCTGACGCCGGCAGTCCGCCAGGCCGGTGCGGTAGGCCGCGTCCAGGGAGGTGAACCGGGCCGAGAGCCGGTCCGCCGCCGCGCGGTAGTGCGTAGCGCCCGCCGGGTCGACCTGGCTCAGTGCCGTGGCGACGTCGTCCGCCAGCGCGGGCAGGCGGGACGGGTCGAGCCAGAAGTGCGGGTCGAGCGTGCGGGCGGTGGCAGTGCCGGCGCCGGCGCCGGCGCCGGCGAGCGGGTCGGCTCCCTCCGAGGCCTGCTCGGTGCCCAGGTCCATCAGACCGGCGTGTACCGCTGCGTCGAGCACGTGGCGCGGGCGCACCTGGCGGACCGCGTCGTCCACCGCTGCCTGGAACCCGGAGAGGTAGACCACCAGGTCGGCGGTCTCGACCGCGGACACCTGGGCGGGGGACAGCTCGACGTCGTGCGGCTCCGCGCCGGGGGGCGTCAGGGAGTCGACGTGCACCCGGTCGCCACCGACCTGCTGCGCCACGAACTGCAGCGGGTAGAACGACGCGAGCACCTGCACCTTCCCGGCAGGTGCGCCGGCGAGGGTGCCGCCGGCGCCGGCCGTGCCGCACGCGGTCAGGGCGGAGAGCGCGACGACGACCGCCGCCGCCAGCCCGCCGATCCGTCCTCTGCTCACGACGAGGATCTTGCCGAAGACGAGAATCATTGTCAAAAGCGCGCACGGGGCGGTGTTGCTGCAGGCCGGTAGCCTGGGGCGGCTGTTCCCGCGGCACCCAGCCGCGGGCCCTCGACCCAGGAGTGCTCACCGTGGCCGCACCGTCCCGCCTCGACAACGCCATCGCCCTCGCCAAGCGGCGCGGCTTCGTGTTCCCGAGCGGCGAGATCTACGGCGGGACCAGGTCGGCGTGGGACTACGGGCCGCTCGGCGTGGAGCTGAAGGAGAACATCAAGCGGCAGTGGTGGCGGTTCATGGTCACCAGCCGTGAGGACATCGTCGGCCTCGACTCCTCAGTGATCCTGCCCCGGCAGGTGTGGGTCGCCTCCGGTCACGTCGGCGTGTTCACCGACCCGCTCACCGAGTGCCTGCACTGCCACAAGCGGTTCCGTGAGGACCAGCTGATCGAGGAGTTCACCGAGCGCAAGGGCCACGAGCCCGAGGGCGGCCTCGCCTCGGTGCCGTGCCCCAACTGCGGCACCAAGGGTCGGTGGACCGAGCCGCGTGACTTCAACATGATGCTCAAGACGTACCTCGGCCCGGTCGAGGACGAGTCCGGCCTGCACTACCTCCGCCCTGAGACCGCGCAGGGCATCTTCGTCAACTTCGCGAACGTGCTGACCGCCGCCCGCAAGAAGCCGCCGTTCGGCATCGGCCAGATCGGCAAGTCGTTCCGCAACGAGATCACGCCCGGCAACTTCATCTTCCGCACGCGCGAGTTCGAGCAGATGGAGATGGAGTACTTCGTCGAGCCCGGCACGGACGAGACCTGGCACCAGTACTGGATCGACACGCGGACCGACTGGTACGTCGGGCTCGGCATCGCCCGCGAGAACCTGCGGCACTACGAGCACCCCAAGGAGAAGCTGTCGCACTACTCGAAGCGGACGGTCGACATCGAGTACCGGTTCGGCTTCCAGGGCAGCGAGTGGGGCGAGCTGGAGGGCATCGCCAACCGCACGGACTTCGACCTGTCGACGCACTCGCAGCACTCGGGTGCCGACCTGTCGTACTTCGACCAGGGCCGCGGCGAGCGGTACGTGCCGTACGTCATCGAGCCCGCGGCGGGTCTGACGCGCTCGCTGATGGCGTTCCTGGTCGACGCGTACACCGAGGACGAGGCGCCCAACACCAAGGGTGGCGTCGACACCCGCGTCGTGCTGAAGCTCGATCCCCGCCTCGCACCGGTGAAGGCCGCGGTGCTGCCGCTGTCGCGCAACGAGCAGCTGTCGCCGAAGGCCCGCGACCTGGCCGCCGAGCTGCGCCGGGCGTGGAACGTCGACTTCGACGACGCCGGCGCCATCGGCCGTCGGTACCGCCGCCAGGACGAGATCGGCACGCCGTTCTGCATCACGGTCGACTTCGACACCCTCGAGGACGACGCCGTGACCATCCGCCACCGCGACGACATGTCGCAGCAGCGCGTCGGGCTCGGTCACGTGTCGGAGTACCTCGCGCAGCGGCTGATCGGCGCCTGAACCGGATCGCTCGAGCCACCGGCTGGGCATGACATCCGTCATGCCCAGCCGGTGACGCGCGGCGTGGGCCGCTGACCTGGTAGGTCGCCAGGATCGGTGCATGACCTTCACCGAGACCTCCCTCCGGCCACGTGCGGCCGGGGATGCCCCGCCGGCCATCGACCTGCGCGGGCTGCACAAGTCGTTCGGCTCCGTGCACGCCGTCGACGGCATCGACCTGGCCGTCGAGCCGGGCGAGGTCGTCGCGTTCCTCGGACCGAACGGCGCGGGCAAGACGACGACGATCGACCTGCTGCTCGGGCTGTCCGTGCCGGACGCCGGGACGGTGCAGGTGCTCGGCCTCGACCCGACGCGGGCGATCGCCGAGGGCCGTGTGTCCGCCGTCATGCAGACCGGCGGGCTGCTCAAGGACCTCACCGTCGGCGAGACGGTCGAGGTGACCGCCTCGTTCTTCCGGTCGGCCCGCTCCGCGGCCGAGGTGCTCGGCCGTGCCGGCATCGCCGACATCGCGGGACGCAAGGTCGGCTCCTGCTCCGGCGGCCAGCAGCAGCGGCTGCGGTTCGCGCTGGCGCTGCTGCCCGACCCCGACCTCATCGTGCTGGACGAGCCGACCACCGGGATGGACGTCGAGGGCCGCCGGGAGTTCTGGACGGCCCTGCGGGCGGATGCGGCGCGGGGCCGCACCATCCTGTTCGCCACGCACTACCTCGACGAGGCGGACGCGTACGCCGACCGCATCGTGCTGGTCAGCCACGGCCGGATCGTCGCCGACGGCTCGGCCGCGCAGGTGAAGAACCTGGCGTCCGGCCGGCTGGTGTCGGCCACCCTGGCCGACCTGACGCCGACGGACGAGGCCGCCCTCCGCGGGCTGCCCGGGGTGCAGTCCGTCGAGCTGCGCGGTGACCGGCTGCTGGTGCGCACCTCGGACTCCGACGGGGTCGCGCGGCTGCTGCTCACCTCCACCACGGCCACCGATATCGAGATCACCGCCCGTGGGCTCGAGGACGCCTTCCTCGCGCTGACCAGCGACACGACCACCGCAGGGAGCCCCTCATGACCACCACCGAGACCGCCGGCGCCGTGCAGGCAGCGACCGGCACCACGCCCCGCCCGACGGGGGCGTCGGACCGCACGCCGCGCACCGGCCTGCTGAACGGTCGATTCCTCGCCGTCGAGCTGCGTCGGCTGCTGCGCAACCGCCGCACGGTGATCTTCACCCTGGTGATGCCGCCGGTGTTCTTCCTGATCTTCGGGGCGAATTCCGCCTACCGGCACCAGTCCGTCGGCCACGGCAACGTGACCGCTTTCATCATGGTGTCCATGGCGCTGTACGGCGCGATGCTCGCCACCACGGGCGGTGGCGCCAGCGTCTCGGTGGAGCGTGCCCAGGGGTGGACCCGTCAGCTCCGCCTCACGCCACTGCGCCCCGCCACCTACGTCACCACCAAGGTGCTGGTGGCCATGGTGCTGGGCCTCGCAGCCGTGGTCGTGGTCGGCGCGGTCGGGCTCGCCGAGGGTGCGACGGCGCAGGGCGGCGCGCTCGTGTGGTCGCTCCTGCTCGCCTGGGTCGGCTCCGTGGTGTTCGCCGCGTTCGGCCTGTTCATGGGCTACCTGCTGCCGGCCGAGAACGTCATGCAGATCCTCGGACCGGTGCTCGCGCTGCTCGCGTTCGCCGGTGGGCTCTTCGTGCCGCTCGGTGACGGGGTGTTCGCGCAGATCGCCAAGGCGGTCCCGACGTACGGGGTGGCGCAGATCGTCCGAGCGCCGTTGACGGGTGAGGCCGTGACGGGGTGGGCGGTGCTCAACGTGGTCGGCTGGGCCGTGGTCTTCGGGCTCGGGGCCGCGTGGCGGTTCCGGCGGGACACCGCACGGGTGTGACCGGCGGGCGGCCGGTGCCGGTGCGGCCGCCCGCTACCGTGGGCGCCGTGAGGCGCGGGTGGCCCGGCTGGGGCGAGCAGCCGGTCGCGGCGTCGGAGTCCGACGGCGCGGCGCGGCCCCTGAACCGACGGGTGATGGCGGTGGTCGGGCCCGCCATGGGCCTCGTCTGGGTCGTCTTCCTGGTGCAGCCCTGGCTGGCGGCCTGGCGCAGCCACGTGGGGCTCGCCCGGGACGTGTCGCTCGCTGCCGTCGCAGGGCTCGCGCTCAGCTTCGCCTGGACGGTCGTGACGCGGGGCGGCGGCCGTGGTGAGCGGATGGGCAGCCGCGGTGTCGCGCTGGTGCTCGGCGGCCAGGCCGTGCTGGTCGGGCTGTCGACCCTGGCCGCCGCCGAGCAGGGGCTGGTCGGGCTCGTCTTCCTCTCCGTCTCGGCCGTCTTCCTGATCTGCCAGCCGCGCGCGCTGCTGGTCCCCCTCGGGGCGAGCGCCGTTGTGGTGGGGCTGCCGCGGGTGGTCCCGGGCTGGCTCACCACCGACGGGCTCGTGCTGTCCGTGCTGCTGGCGTCGTTCGCCGTGTTCGGGTTCACGCAGCTGGTGCAGCGCAACCGCCAGCTGCAGCTGGCCCAGGCCGAGGTCGCGGTGCTCGCCGTGGAGCGGGAGCGGGAACGGATCGCCCGCGACATGCACGACATCCTGGGGCACTCGTTGACGGTGATCGCGGTCAAGGCCGAGCTGGCCGGCAAGCTGTTCGAGCTGGACCCGGAGCGGTCCCGTGCCGAGATGGCCCAGGTGCAGGCCCTGGCCCGCGGCGCTCTCGCCGACGTGCGCGGGATGGTGTCGGCGACCCGTGCCGTGACGCTGGCGGGCGAGCTCGCCGGCGCCCGGCAGGCGTTCGACGCGGCGGGCGTCCAGGCGCAGGTGCCCGGCAGCGTCGACGACGTCCCGGAGCACCTGCGTGAGCTGTTCGCCTGGGCGCTGCGAGAGGGGACGACGAACGTGCTGCGCCATGCGGCAGCCAGCCGCGTGGAGGTGACCATGACGGCGGACTCCCTCGTCGTCGACGACGACGGCCACGGGCCCTCGGGCGGTGCCGCCGGGGAGCCGACCGCACCGGGGAACGGGCTGCACGGGCTGACGGAGCGCGCGCGGGCCGCCCGGGCTCGCCTCGAGGTCTCGACGAGCCCGTTGGGCGGCTACCGGCTCGCGGTGATCGCGCGGAACGAGGGCCGATGAGCGAGCGACCGATCCGGCTGCTGCTCGCCGACGACCAGGCGCTGGTGCGCGGCGCCCTCGCAGCCCTGCTGGATCTCGAGGCCGACCTGACCGTCGTGGCGCAGGTCGGACGCGGCGACCTGGTGGTCGACGCCGCGCGCGCCAACGGGGCCCAGGTGGCGCTCCTCGACGTCGAGATGCCGGGCATGGACGGGATCGCCGCCGCCGCGGCACTGCGTGCCGCCTACCCGTCCTGCCGGTCCTTGGTGGTCACCACCTTCGGCCGGCCCGGGTACCTGCGGCACGCGCTCGACGCGGGCGCGAGCGGGTTCGTGGTCAAGGACACCCCCGCCGAGCAGCTGGCGGACGCCGTCCGCCGCGTGCACGCGGGGCTGCGTGTGGTGGACCCCGACCTCGCGGTCGAGTCGCTGGCGGTGGGCGCGAGCCCGCTGACCGATCGTGAGCGGGACGTCCTGCTGGTCGCCGGGCGCGGCGGGACGGTGGCGGACATCGCGCGGGAGACGTTCCTGTCCGAGGGCACCGTGCGCAACTACCTGTCCGCCGCGATGGGCAAGACGGGTGGCCGGACGCGGGCGGAGGCAGTCCGCCTCGCCCAGGAGAACGGGTGGCTGCTGGGCTGAGTCGCGGGTCCGCGACGCGGCCGCCGGAGGCGTCGTGGCTCACCGAGCGGGCGACGTGCGCCGCTGCGAGAGTGGGGCCGTAGATCCGCATCGTGCGCAGGAGGTCCATCGTGTCCCGTGTCGTGCACTTCGAGATCCACGCGGACGATGTCGCCCGGGCCCGGGAGTTCTACGGGTCGGTGTTCGGCTGGCAGTTCCAGGACTGGTCGGGCGTGGCCGACGACGAGTACTGGGGCGTCAGCACCGGCGGGGGTGACCAGGTCGGCATCGACGGCGGGCTGCTGAAGCGACGAGCCCCTGCGCCGGCCGCCGAGCAGGGCCCCAACGCGTTCGTCTGCACCGTCCAGGTGGACGACTTCGACGCCACCGCCGCGGCGATCGAGGCCGCAGGGGGCCGCGTCGCGCTGCCCAAGTACGCCCTCACCGGCATGGCGTGGCAGGGCTACTTCCTCGACCCCGAGGGCAACACGTTCGGCATCCACCAGGCCGACCCCGAGGCCCGGTAGCCGCTCGGTCGTCGTCGCGACACCTGACGACCGCGCACCCCGTGGCCGGTCCGCCGGGCGGCGGTCGTCCGCGGCCGGATGCGACACTGGACGGCATGCCCCCGGTCCTCGACGACGCCGACGCACGCCCGGCCGCCCCGACGGTCGGTGCCGTGCTGCCCCCGCTGCACATCGGTCCGATCGTCGTGGACACCCCTGTGGTGCTCGCGCCGATGGCCGGCGTGACCAACGCGGCGTTCCGCCGGCTGTGCCGCGAGTCCGGCGCGGGTCTGTACGTCGCGGAGATGGTGACCAGCCGCGCCCTCGTGGAGCGAAGCCCGGAGTCGTTCCGGATCATCGACTTCGCGCCGGACGAGCGCCCGCGCTCCGTCCAGGTGTACGGGGTCGACCCGACGACAGTCGGCGCCGCGGTGCGGATGCTGGTCGAGGAGGACCGCGCCGACCACGTCGACCTGAACTTCGGCTGCCCGGTGCCGAAGGTCACCCGCCGCGGCGGGGGAGCGGTGCTGCCCTGGAAGCGGGACCTGTTCTCGTCCATCGTGCAGGCGGCCGTGGCCGCCGCGGCGCCCGCCGGGGTCCCGGTGACGGTGAAGATGCGCAAGGGGGTCGACGAGGACCACCTGACGTACCTCGAGGCGGGTCTGCGTGCCCAGGACGCCGGCGTGGCGGCCGTCGCCCTGCACGGCCGGACGGCGGCGGACTACTACTCGGGGACGGCCGACTGGGATGCCATCGCGGCGCTCAAGGCCGCCGTGACCGACATCCCGGTGCTGGGCAACGGAGACATCTGGTCGGCGGAGGACGCGCTGGAGATGGTGGCGCGCACGGGTGTCGACGGGGTGGTCGTCGGCCGGGGGTGCCAGGGGCGGCCGTGGCTGTTCGCCGACCTCGCGGCGGCGTTCTCCGGTTCTGACGTGCGGGTGCGCCCGGGACTCGGCGAGGTCGCGGCCGTGGTGCGGCGGCATGCCGAGCTGATGGTCGACACCTTCGGTGACGAGTCGAAGGCGCTGCGCGAGATGCGCAAGCACATGGCCTGGTACTTCAAGGGCTACGTGGTGGGCGGTGAGCTGCGGGCCCGGCTGGCGATGGTGTCGACGACGGCGGAGCTGGACGACCTGCTCGCGCTGCTGGACCACGACCAGCCCTATCCCGGTGCCGCCGCCGAGGGGCAGCGGGGCCGTGCCGGGTCCCCGAAGCGGCCGCACGTGCCGGACGGGTGGCTCGACTCGCGGGAGCTGTCGGAGGACTTCCGGCGCACGCTGCGCGAGGCCGAGCTGTCGGTTTCGGGCGGCTGACGCCGCCACGCGTCGCCTGGCATCGGCCGCCTGGCCCACCGCGCGCGAGAGGCCGGCTGCGCAGGGCAGCGGCGTGGGGCTCAGTGCCGACGGACCTGGACCGAGGTCGCCAGCGTCGTCGCCTCCGCGCGCGTGAGGGAACCGCCACCGAGGCCGGGCTGCGCGACGGCGAGCGCCGCGACGGCAGAGGCGAGCGCCAGGCCCTCCGGCGTCGGCAGCCCGTCGAGGTGCGCCGCCAGGAGCCCCGCGAGGAAGGCGTCACCGGCCCCCTCGGCGTCGACCACGTCGACCCGCACCGCCGGGACCTCCCACCAACCCTCGGCGTCGCGCGCGAGCGCGCCCGCCGACCCGGCGGTGCAGACGGCCAGCCGCGTCCCGGCTGCGACGCGGGCGTCGAGGTACGCGCGCGGGTCGTCGAGTCGTGCCGCGCTGACGAGCAGCACGTCCGCCGCCTCCGCGAACGCTCGTGGGTACGCGGCCGCGCCGTCGTCGTCGTGGACGTCGCACCACACGGGCACCCCGCTCGCCCGTGCGGTCTCGAGCAGCGGACGGGAGTGCTCCGCCAGGTCGAGGACCGCGACCGGTGCCTCGCGCAGCGCTGCGAGGAGGTCGGGCGGCGTGGGCCCCTGCACCTGCGGCAGCTCGAGGTAGATCGACACCCGGTCGCCGTCCTCGGCGAGGAGGTTCAGGTGCTGCTCGCTGCGACCGCGAGCCGCCGGACGGGCGAGCACGCGGAGCCCGGGCCGCTCGAGCGCCGCGCGCACCAGCGTGCCCGGATCGTCGTCGCCCAGCACGGTCGAGAGCAGCACGTCGACGCCGAGTGCGGCCAGCGTCACCGCCTTGCCGGCGGAGGTGCCGCCCAGGGCGTGCTCGACGGAGCGCGCTGCGAGCGTCTGGGGTCGCGGCTCCGGCAGTGCGTCGAGCCGCACCAGGGTGTTCCACGACGCGGGCCCGTTGACGACGACGGCTGGCACGACGGCAGCGTACGGCCGCGGTTCGCGGGCTACACTCGGCGCGCCGAAACTTGCTGCAAGTCCTTGCGGCCCGACCTGGTGGTGACGATGACGCACCGCACGCCCCCGTTCACCCGCACTCGCCGGTTGCTCCCGACCGTTGCGCTGGCGGCCGCGCTCGCCCTGCTGGCCGGCTGCACGACGTCCGGAGTGTCCGCCTCCGCGACGGCGGCGCCTGCCGTCCGCGACGTCGGCGTCCAGCTGTTCCAGTGGACGTGGCCGGCGATCGCCCGTGAGTGCACCGACCGGCTGGGACCCGCCGGCTACGGGTGGGTGCTGACCTCGCCGCCGCAGGAGCACGTGCTCGGTAGTCAGTGGTGGACCTCCTACCAGCCGGTCAGCTACCGGTTGGAGAGCAGGCTCGGTACCCGCGAGCAGCTCGCCGCCATGGTCACGGCCTGCCACGCCGCCGGCGTGAGGGTCTACACGGACGCCGTGGTCAACCACATGACCGGCCAGGACGCCCCGGGCGTCGGCTGGGCCGGTTCGTCGTACTCGCACTACGACTACCCAGGGCTGTACTCGGACGCCGCGGGCGACTTCCACCACTGCGGCCTGACGCCGGGTGACGACATCGTCAGCTACCAGGACGCGACGCAGGTGCGCACGTGCCAGCTGTCCAACCTCGCCGACCTCGCGACCGAGAAGCCGCAGGTGCGCCAGAAGATCGCGGCCTACCTCGCCGACCTCGTCTCGCTCGGCGTCGACGGCTTCCGCATCGACGCGGCCAAGCACATGGCGCCGGAGGACATCGCGGCGTTCACGGCCTCGCTCCCGGCCGGCACGGGCGTCGTCCAGGAGGTGATCCGCGGCAGCGGCGAACCCATCACCCCTGAGCAGTACCTCGCCAACGGGAAGGTGCTCGAGTTCTCCTGGGGCCGGGACGTCAAGGGCATGCTGGCCGGCTCGATCGGTCCGGTCTTGGCACTCGGGACCGGCAGCCGGTACGCGCCGAGCGACAAGGCGGTCGTCTTCGTCGACAACCACGACACCGAGCGGAACCGCTCCACCCTCAGCTACCGCGACGGCGCCACCTACCAGCTGGCCGACGTGCTGATGCTCGCAGGCACCTACGGCACGCCGCTGGTGCACTCCGGGTACGCGTTCGACGACCGCGACGCCGGTCCGCGCCAGGACGCCCGCGGTGCCGTGCTGGATGCCGCGTGCGGCGCCGCTCCCGGCCCGGGCGCCGCGCTGCAGCCCGGCGACTGGGTGTGCCAGCACGCCTGGCCTGCCGTGGCCGGCATGGTCGGCTGGCGTGCCGTCGTCGGCTCGGCGGCCGTGGTCGACACGTGGTCGGAGGGCGACGCGGTCGCGCTCGGGCGCGGCGGTCTGGGCTTCGTCGTCGTGAACAACGGGGACAGCCCGGTGGCGACGAGCATCCCGACGCACCTGCCGGCCGGCACCTACTGCGACGTGCTGGCGGGTGGTGCGCCGGTGAGCGGAGGCCGGTGCACCGGGTCGTCGGCGACCGTCAAGGGCGGCGAGATCGTGGTGCAGGTCCCGCCCCGCTCGGCGCAGGCGTGGGACGTGTCCGCACGGCGAGGCTGACGCCGTCGGACCCGCAGCGACACGGTCGCAGCGCCGCGCGCGGCCGTCAGCGCAGCTCGACCCAGACCGTGGTGGCGGCCGGCACGGTGCGCTCGGCCCCCGCAGCCAGCGGTGCGGAGGACAGCAGCACGTGTCCGTCGTCCGGCAGCTGCACCGAGCCCTCCCCGAGGTTGGCCACCACCAGGACGTCCCGGTCGACGAATGCGAGCACCGTCGGGTCGGTCGACACCTCCGGCGCCCAGCTGAGGTCGCCCGAGCCCAACCCGTGGTCCCGCCGCAGCCGCAGGGCCGCCCGGTAGAGCTCGAGGGTGGAGCCGGCCTGGTCACGCTGGACGTCCACGGCGAGGCGCGCCCACTCGTCCGGCTGGGGGAGCCACGTCGCCCCGGTCGGTGAGAAGCCGTACGCGGGTGCGTCCGCGCGCCACGGGAGCGGGACCCGGCAGCCGTCGCGACCCAGCTCGGTGCCACCGGTCCGGAAGAAGGCCGGGTCCGTCCGGACGGACGGGTCGAGGGTGGTGTGGTCCGGCAGCCCCAGCTCCTCGCCCTGGTACAGGTACGCGGAACCCGGCAGCGCCAGCACCAGGAGCGTCGCGGCGCGCGCACGCCGCAGCCCGAGCTCGGCATCCGGCTGGACGTCGTCCGGCCCGATGCCGTTGGGCCGGCTGGTCGGGTCGGGCAGGCCGAGCCGGGACGCGTGCCGGACGACGTCGTGGTTGGACAGCACCCAGGTGGTGGGAGCACCGACGGCGTCGTTGGCGGCGAAGGACGACTCGATCACCCGCCGCAGCCGCACCGCGTCCCAGCCGGTGACCAGCACGTCGAAGTTGAACGCCTGGTGCAGCTCGTCGGGCCGCACGTACCGGGCCAGCCGGGGAAGCGGGTCCACCCACGCCTCGGCGACCATCACCCGTTCGCCCGGGTACTCCTCGAGCACCCGGCGCCACGCACGGAAGATCTCGTGCACACCCTCCTGGTCGAACATCGGGTTGGTGCCGCCGGGGACGGTGCCCTGCTCGTCGCCCTCGATCATCGCGACGTGGCCCGACCAGTCCGGCAGCCCCTCGGCCTTGACCATGCCGTGCGCGACGTCGACGCGGAAACCGTCGACCCCGCGGTCCAGCCAGAACCGCAGCACGTCCTCGAACTCGGCGCGGACCTCCGGGTTCTCCCAGTTCAGGTCCGGCTGGCCGGCGTCGAAGAGGTGCAGGTACCACTGGCCGGGGGTGCCGTCCGCCTCGGTCACCCGCGTCCACGCACGTCCGCCGAACACCGACTCCCAGTTGTTCGGCGGCAGCTCACCGTGCTCGCCACGGCCGTCCCGGAACAGGTACCGGGCCCGCTCCGGCGAGCCGGGTGCCGCCGCGCAGGCGGCCCGGAACCACGCGTGCTCGTCCGAGGTGTGGTTGGGCACCAGGTCGACGATCACCCGCAGCCCGAGCTGGTGCGCGCGCGCCAGCAGCGCGTCGGCGTCCGCCAGCGTGCCGAACAGCGGATCGACGTCCCGGTAGTCGGCGACGTCGTAGCCCGCGTCGACCTGCGGCGAGCGGTAGAACGGCGACAGCCACAGGGCGTCGACGCCCAGCTCGACCAGGTGGTCCAGGTGGGCCGTGATGCCGGGCAGGTCGCCGATGCCGTCACCGTCCGAGTCGGCGAACGAGCGCGGGTACACCTGGTAGATCACGGCGGAACGCCACCACTGCGCGTCAGCCGGGGCGGTGTGCACGCGGACGCGGTCGGGAGCGGTGCTGGTCATGGAGGCCTCTCGGACGGTGCGGCGGGGCGCCGCGCGGGCGCGTCGGGACGCGACGGTGCAGGACGTGACGGCTCGGGCGGTGCGGTGGTGGGGTGCCGACGGCACCGGACGGCCGGAGCCGTCGTCAGACCGCGGCGGCCCCGGGTCCGGGGAGCACCAGGGCACCGGCGGGCGCGGCGCCGGTGGAACCGCGCACGACCAGCTCCGGCTGGAACAGCAGCTCCGCCCGGGAGACCGGCGTGGAGCGGATCTCCGCGACGAGCGCCGCGACGGCGGCGTGCCCCATCGCCGCCACCGGCTGCCGGATCGTGGTCAAGGGCGGGTCGGTGAAGGCGATCAGCGGCGAGTCGTCGAAGCCGACCACGGAGAGGTCGTCCGGCACCCGGAACCCGCGCGAGCGGGCGGCACGGACCGCGCCGAGGGCCATCAGGTCCGACCCGCAGATCACCGCGGTGTGCCCGGACTCGATCAGCTCGAGGGCGGCGGACTGACCACCCTCGACCGTGAAGAGGGTCGAGACGATGTGCTGCTCGGGCTCGGCGACGCCCTGCCGCCGGAGCAGCTCGGAGAACGCGTCGATCTTGCGGCGCACCGGCACGAACCGCGTCGGCCCCACGGCCAGCCCGATCGACCGGTGGCCGAGCGACGTCAGGTGCCGGACGGCCTGCTCCATCGCGGCCGCGTCGTCCGTCGACACCGTCGGCGCGTCGACGCCCGCGGCGAACCCGTTGACCAGCACGAGCGGGATGCCGCGGCTGCGCAGCCGCTGGTAGCGCTCGGTGCTGGCGGACGTGTCGGCGTGCAGGCCGGACACGAAGACGATGCCGTCCACCCCGTGCTCGAGCAGCATCTCCACGTACTGGTCCTCGGTGGTGCCGCCCGGCGACTGCGTGCACAGCAGCGGCGTGTACCCGCGGTCGGACAGCATCGTCTCGATCACCTGCGCGAACGCCGGGAACACGGGGTTGCTCAGCTCCGGCACCACCAGCCCGACGAGGCCGGCAGGCCGCGAGTGCAGCCGGTCGGGCCGTTCGTAGCCGAGCACGTCGAGGGCGGCGAGCACCGCCTGGCGGGTGTGGGAGGACACCCCGTGCTTGCCGTTGAGCACGCGCGACACCGTGGCGGTGCTGACACCTGCCTGTTCGGCGATGTCGGTCAGCCGGGTGCGTGCCGGCGGCAGCAGAGACACGGGACCTCCTCGTCCATCACGGGTGCGACGGTCAATCATGCCCGGCGCGTCGTCGGCGTGTCTCCGTCCGACGTCCCAGCCCTGCAAACCGTTGCCTGAAAGTTACCGTAACGAGTTGCTGATGCGATCACAAGCGCGTTACCGTCCCAGCCATCAGGCCATCGTCGGCGGGCGTCCCGTCGGCCGACGGCACGACTTCCACCGAGGAGCACACAACGATGCGACGGAGCATCCCCCTCGCGGCGATCGCCGGAGTGACCCTGGCGCTGGCCGCATGTTCGGGCTCGGGGTCGGGTTCCGGCTCCACCGCGAGCGCCACCGCGAGCGCGAAGCCGACGCTCAGCGGCACCCTGACCATGTGGGTCGACGAGACCCGCATCGACTCCATGAAGCCGATCGTCGACGAGTTCCAGCAGCAGACCGGCGTGAAGGTCGACCTGGTGCAGAAGGTGTCGGGCGACATCCGCACCGACTTCGTCTCGCAGGTACCCACCGGGCAGGGCCCCGACGTGATCATCGGCGCGCACGACTGGACCGGTGAGTTCGTCAACAACGGCGTCGTCGCCACCGTCCAGCTCGGCGACAAGGCGAAGGACTTCAGCAAGTCCGCCGTCTCCGCGTTCGCCTACAACGGCCAGCAGTACGGCGTGCCGTACGCCATCGAGAACATCGCGCTGGTCCGCAACAACAAGCTCCTCCAGGACACGACGGCGAAGACGTTCGACGACCTGGTGACGCAGGCCAAGACGGCCAACACCCCGTTCTCCGTGCTGATCCAGCAGGGTGACAAGGGCGACGCGTACCACCTGTACCCGCTGCAGACGTCCTTCGGCGCCCCGGTGTTCAAGCAGAAGGACGACGGCTCGTACACCAACGAGATCGGCATGAGCGGCGACGCGGGCGCCAAGTTCGCGGCCTACCTGCAGAAGCTGGGCAAGGAGAAGGTCCTCGACGCCTCGATCGACGGCGACAAGGCCAAGCAGGCGTTCCTCGACGGCAAGGCGCCGTACATCATCACCGGCCCGTGGAACACCACCGCGTTCACCAAGGCGGGCATGGACATCTCCGTGCTGCCGATCCCGAGCGCCGGAGGCCAGGAGGCCAAGCCGTTCGTCGGCGTCCAGGGCGCGTTCATCTCGGCGAAGAGCAAGAACCCGCTGCTCGCGCAGGAGTTCGTGGTCAACTTCCTCACCACCGAGAAGGTGCAGACCGAGCTGTACAAGAGCGGTGGCCGCCTGCCGGCCCTCACCGCCGCGGCCAGCAAGGTGGACGACAAGGTGCTCGCCGGCTTCAACGCCGCCGGTTCCACCGGTGCGCCGATGCCGTCCATCCCCGAGATGGGCTCCGTGTGGTCCTTCTGGGGCACCACCGAGGTGCAGCTGATCAACGGCCAGGCGGCCGACCCGGCCGGCGCCTGGACCACCATGATCACCAACATCCAGAACGCCATCGCCACCAAGAAGTGACGCCCGTGACCGGTCGCTGACCGGTCAGGGAGAGGCGGTCGCGGTCCCGCCGGGGATTCACCCGGCGGGACCGCCCCGCCGCCGGGCGGCCGCCAGGCGCCGCCGCCCGGACAGGACCACCATGAGCCGCAGACGACGACGTCACCCGGCCGTCCCGGCCGCCTCGAGGAGCACCATGTCCCACCAGGGAACCCAGGTAGAGATCCCGGACGAGGCGCCCCCGCGCACGCCGTCCGGCCGGCGCACCGGCGTGGGGGACACGTCCCACGCCCGCAGCTGGTCCCGCGGCTTCTTCGTCAAGCTGGCCGTCGTCGCCATCGCCGACGCCGTCAGCGTGTACGGCATCCTCACCGCGGTCGCCGTGCAGTCGTGGGGTGTCGCGGCGTTCCTGCTCGCGGCGCTCGTCGCCATCACGTGGGTGTACTTCTCCCGGCGCGGCCTGCCGGCCAAGTACCTGCTGCCGGGGCTGCTCTTCCTGCTCGTGTACCAGCTGTTCGTGATGGGGTACACCGCCTACGTCGCCTTCACCAACTACGGCGACGGGCACAACTCCACGAAGAGCGATGCGGTCGCCCAGATCCTGGTGCAGAACGAGAAGCGGGTGGAGGGCTCCGCCACCTACCCGCTCACCGTCGTCGACAAGGCCGGCACGGTCGGCTTCGCCGTCGTCGTCGACGGCAAGGCGGAGGTCGGTTCGGCGTCGCAGCCGCTGACCGCGGTGGACGGTGCGACCGTCGACGGCGGCAAGGTGACCGCGGTGCCGGGCTGGCAGGTGCTGGACTTCGCCTCGATCGCCGGCCGGCAGGACGAGATCGTCAACCTGCGCGTGCCGTTCTCCTCGAACCCGGACGACGGGTCGCTGCGCACCCAGGACGCCCAGAACGGCTACCTGTACAGGTCCGCGCTGACGTACGACGCGGCGGCCGACTCGATGACGGACACGAGCACGGGGACGGTGTACCGGCCCGACTCGCGCGGCAGCTTCGTCTCGCCCGACGGGACCGCGCTGACCCCCGGCTGGCGCGTCGCGGTCGGCTTCTCGAACTTCACGCAGATGTTCACCGACAGCCGGTTGTCCGGGCCGTTCACCCAGATCCTGGTGTGGACCTTCGTGTTCGCGGGGCTCTCGGTGCTGACGACGTTCGCGCTGGGACTGTTCCTGGCGATCACGTTCAACGACCCGCGGGTCCGTGGCCGGCGCGTCTACCGGTCCCTGCTGATCCTGCCGTACGCCTTCCCCGCCTTCCTGTCCGCGCTGGTCTGGCGAGGCATGCTCAACCAGCGGTTCGGGTACGTCAACGAGGTGCTGCTGGGCGGGGCGAACGTGCCGTGGTTGACCGACGGCACGCTGGCCAAGGTGTCCGTGCTGATGGTCAACCTGTGGCTGGGCTTCCCGTACATGTTCCTGGTGTGCACGGGGGCGCTGCAGTCGATCCCGACCGACATCATCGAGTCGGCGCGGATGGACGGCGCGAGCCCCTTCCGGATCTTCCGGTCGATGACCCTGCCGCTGCTGATGATCTCCGTCGCGCCGCTGCTGATCTCGAGCTTCGCGTTCAACTTCAACAACTTCTCGCTGATCTACATGCTGACCGGCGGCGGACCGAGCTTCACCGGTACCCCGGTCCTGATCGGGCACACGGACATCCTGATCTCGATGGTCTACGCGGTGGCGTTCGGCAGCGGTCTGAAGCAGTACGGCCTGGCGAGCGCCGTCTCGATCCTCATCTTCATCGTCGTCGGCCTCATCTCGTGGTGGGGCTTCCGGCGCACGCGCACCCTCGAGGAGCTCTGACATGGCCGCGACCTCGACCCGGACCGGCACCGTCCTGCGGACGCCCATCAAGCCGACCCGCTCGCTCGAGCACCACGCCCCCGTGCACGGTGTGCGGTGGTGGCGGGAGATCGGCTGGCGGCACGTCGTCGCCGTCGTCATGGTGGTCGTCTGCGTGCTGCCGCTGCTGTACGTGCTGTCCGCCTCGTTCAACCCGGGCGGCACTCTGACGGGCTCGAACCAGCTTTTCCGGCACGTCTCGGCGCAGAACTACCAGGACCTGTGGGGCCGGTACTTCGGCTCGTGGCTGCTGAACTCGTTGCTGGTGTGCACGGTGACCGCCGTCGGCACGGTGCTGATGGGCGCGGCCGCCGCCTACGCGTTCAGCCGGTTCCGCTTCCGCGGACGGCGGGGCAGCCTGACGTTCCTGCTGCTGGTGCAGATGTTCCCGCAGATGCTCGCGTTCGTCGCGATCTTCCTGCTGCTGCTCAGCCTGTCCAAGGTGTTCCCCGCGATCGGCGTGAACAGCCAGCTCGGGCTGATCGCGGTGTACCTCGGCGGTGCGCTGGGCGTGAACACGTTCCTGATGTACGGGTTCTTCAACACCGTCCCGCGTGAGCTGGACGAGGCGGCCAAGATCGACGGCGCCACGCACGCGCAGATCTTCTGGACGATCATCCTGCGGCTGGTCGCCCCCATCCTCGCGGTGGTGGGGCTGCTGTCGTTCGTCTCGTCGTACGGCGAGTTCATCATCGCCAAGATCGTGCTGCAGCGGCCGGAGAAGTGGACGCTCGCGGTCGGGCTCTACAGCTGGGCGGCGGACGAGAAGACCGCCCCCTGGGGGCTGTTCGCGGCCGGCGCGGTGCTGGCGGCCATCCCCGTGGTGCTGCTGTTCCAGTTCCTGCAGAAGTACATCGTGTCCGGGCTGACGGCCGGTTCGGTCAAGGGGTGAGCCGGGGCCGCACCCGGCAGGCGCCGCGGCACCGGCTCGACCGGCCGCACCACGACGGCTCGGCGCTCTACGTGGCGCCGGGCACCCCGGCGCTCGGCGACGTCGTGCGGGTACGCGTCCGCGTTCCCGCCGACCGGCCGGTCGACTCGGTGTGGGTGCGCGTGCTGCGGGACGGGGAACCGGTGATGGTGCCGGCCCGCGCGGACGGCGACGGCGGCGACGAGCGGTGGTTCGCGGTGGACGTCACCGTGCACAACCCCGTGACGGGGTACCGCTTCTTGCTGGACGAGCCCGGTGGCGCGCGGTGGCTGAACGGCACCGGCCTGCACGCCCGGGACGTCACGGACGCCGCCGACTTCCGGCTCTCGGTGCACCCACCGGCCCCGTCGTGGACGAGCGGCGCCGTGGTGTACCAGGTGTTCCCGGACCGGTTCGCCCGTGCCGACGGGTACGACGGGCCACCGGCCGGAGGGCCGGCCTGGGCGGAGCCCGTGGCGTGGGACGTGCCGCCCGCGGCGACCGGTCGCTCCACGGGACGCCAGCTGTACGGGGGAGACCTCCGCGGGCTCGCCCAGCGGCTGGACCACCTCCAGCGGCTCGGGGTGGACACCGTCTACCTCACCCCGGTCTTCCCCGCGCGGTCGGTGCACCGGTACGACGCGACCAGCTTCGACCACGTCGACCCCCTGCTGGGCGGCGACGAGGCGCTCGCAGACCTGTCCCGCGCGGTGCACGAGCGCGGGATGCGGCTGGTCGGCGACCTGACGACGAACCACACCGGTGCGGGCCACGACTGGTTCGAGGCCGCGCGGCAGGACCGCTCGGCGCCCGAGGCATCGCTGTACTACTGGACGGACAGCGAGCCCGGCTACGTCGGGTGGCTGGGCCACCCGTCCCTGCCCAAGCTGAACTACGGCGCGGGCAGCACGTTCGACCGGATGGTGTCCGGCCCCGGCTCCGTGACGGCACGCTGGCTGCGCGAGCCTTACGCGCTCGACGGCTGGCGGGTCGATGTGGCGAACATGACCGGCCGGCACGGGTCCGACGACCTGACGCACCGCGTGGCGCGCGAGATGCGGGAGACGATGTCTGCGGTCAACCCGGCGACGGTGCTGGTCGCGGAGCACTTCCACGACGCGGGGGAGGACCTGCGGGCCGGCGGCTGGCAGGCGGCGATGAACTACGCCGGGTTCGCGACGCCGGTGGGCGGGTGGCTGGTGGACCCGGCGGCCGGCCTGACCATGCCGGGCATCCCCGTGCCCCGGGCCTCGCGGCGCGGGAGGGCGATGGTGGCGACGATGCGCGAGGTGCTGGCGGGCGTGCCGTGGTCGGTGGCGGCGCACCAGTGGAACCTGCTCGGCTCGCACGACACGCCCCGCATCCGGACGCTGGCGGGCAGCGCGGCCGCGGTGGAGGTGGCCGCCGGGCTCCTCTTCACGTATCCGGGCACGCCGATGGTCTTCGCCGGCGACGAGGGGGGTCTGACCGGGTCCACAGGCGAGGGGGCGCGGGTACCGATGCCCTGGGCCGACATCGACGGCGGCGGCTCGCGGTGGGACCGGGGCACGTTCGACGTCTACCGCCGGCTGATCGAGGTCCGGCGGGGGAGCCGGGCGCTGCGCGAGGGCGGGCTACGCTGGGCGGTGGTGCACGACGACGCGGTCGCGTTCCTGCGCGAGACGGCCGACGAGCGCGTTCTGGTGCTCCTGGCCAGGGGCCGGTGGCCGGGGGCGCGGTTGCCGCGCACCCTGCTGGCCGGCGGTTCAGCGCCCGAGCGGCTGCACGGCGACGGCGAGCTGGAGGTCCGGCGGGACGGACTCGTCCTTCCCGGCGACGGACCGGCGGTCCACGTCTGGCGACTGTCCTGACCGGCGGGGTGCGCGGTCGCCTAGGGTTTCCCGCGTGACCGTCGTGCACCCCGCCGTGCCCGGCAACCAGGCCGCCCTCGTGCCCGGCTACGCCGAACGGGACCTGCAGCGCTGGGTCCACGAGGGGTCGAAGAACCAGGAGCGCACGCCGTTCGAGCGCGACCGCGCCCGCCTGGTGCACTCCTCGGCGCTCCGGCGGCTCGGCGCCAAGACCCAGGTGCTCGGCCCCGCGTCCGACGACTTCGTGCGCACGCGCCTCACGCACACCCTCGAGGTCGCGCAGGTCGGCCGCGAGCTCGGCAAGACGCTCGGGTGCGACCCGGACGTCGTGGACACCGCCTGCCTGGCGCACGACCTCGGCCACCCGCCGTTCGGGCACAACGGCGAGCGGGCGCTCGCCGACCTGTCCCGGCACATCGGCGGCTTCGAGGGCAACGCCCAGACGCTCCGGCTGCTCACCCGCCTCGAGCCCAAGGTCGTCGGCCCCGACGGCCCGGTGGGTCTCAACCTGACGCGCGCCAGCCTCGACGCCTCGGTGAAGTACCCGTGGCGGTACGGGGAGGGGCCGGTCAGCGCCGCGAGCGGCCGACCGACCCACAAGTTCGGCGTGTACGAGGACGACCTGCCGGTGTTCACGTGGCTGCGTGAGGGCGCGCCGGCGGGCCGCAAGTGCCTCGAGGCGCAGGTGATGGACCTGGCCGACGACATCTCCTACTCGGTGCACGACGTCGAGGACGCCGTGGTCGGAGGCCGGTTCGACCTGGTGGTGCTGACCGACGACGACGAGCGCGCTCGCGTCGTCGAGGCGGTGGAGACCTGGTACGGCGACCAGGTGGACGCTGACGGCCTGCAGGCCGCCACGGACCGGCTGGTCGACGCCGAGCTGTGGACCACCGGCTTCGACGGCTCCCGTGGCGCGCTGGCCATGCTCAAGGACGCCACGAGCCAGCTGATCGGCCGGTTCGCCGCCGCGGCCCAGCGTGCCACGCGCGAGCAGTACGGTCCCGGACCGCTCACCCGGTACGCCGCAGACCTGATCGTGCCGATCGAGACGGTGGCCGAGATCCTCGTCCTCAAGGGCCTCGCGGTCGCGTACGTGATGGCGCCGCGCGAGCTCGAGCCGCTCTACCAGCGGCAGCGCGAGATGCTCGTCGACCTGGTCCGGGTCCTGTCCGAGCGGGCGCCGATCGCACTCGAGCCGCCGTTCGCCGCCGACTGGGCGGAGGCGTCGGACGACGCCGCCCGCCTGCGCGTGGTGATCGACCAGGTCGCCTCCCTCACGGACGTCTCGGCGGCCTCCTGGCACGCCGACCTCGTCGCACCGCCCTACCGCTGACGACCTACACTTCGCGCGTGGCGGGGCGCATCCGGCGGGAGGACGTGGAGGCGGTCCGCGAACGCGTCCGCATCGAGGACGTCGTCGGCCAGCACGTCGCGCTGCGACCCGCGGGTGTCGGATCCCTCAAGGGCCTGTGCCCGTTCCACGACGAGAAGTCGCCGTCGTTCCACGTCCGCCCGCAGGTGGGCCGGTACCACTGCTTCGGGTGCGGCGAGGGCGGCGACGTCATCGCCTTCGTGCAGAAGGTGGACGGCCTCGGGTTCACCGAGGCGGTGGAGTACCTCGCCGCCCGGGTGGGTCTGCAGGTGCGGTACGAGGAGGGTGGTGCGCCACGGCCCGGAGACGAGCCGGGTCGGCGACGCCGGCTGCTGGACGCGCACCGTGTGGCCGAGGAGTTCTACCGGGAGCAGCTCGCGGGTCCGTCGGCCGCGGCGGGGCGCCGGTTCCTCGGCGAGCGCGGGTTCGACCGTGCCGCTGCCGACGGCTTCGGCGTCGGGTACGCGCCGCAGGGCTGGGACGCGCTGCTGCGCCACCTGCGCGGGCGGGGGTTCACCGAGCCGGAGCTGATCGCGTCGGGCCTGGTCAGTCAGGGGCAGCGCGGTGTGTACGACCGGTTCCGGGGCCGGCTGGTGTGGCCGATCCGCGAGGTGACCGGCGAGACCGTCGGCTTCGGCGCACGGCGGCTGTTCGACGAGGACAACGGGCCGAAGTACCTCAACACCCCGGAGACGGCGCTCTACCGCAAGTCGCACGTGCTGTACGGGATCGACCTCGCCAAGCGGGAGATCGCCCGCGAGCGGCAGGTGGTGGTCGTCGAGGGGTACACCGACGTGATGGCGATGCACCTGTCCGGCGTCGGGACGGCGGTGGCGACCTGCGGAACGGCGTTCGGTACCGAGCACGCGCGCATCGTGCGGCGGCTGATGGGCGACTCCGGCGGGGCCGGCGGGGTGCAGCTCGCCGGGGGCGGGTCCGTCGGAGGTGCCGTCGTCTTCACGTTCGACGGGGACGCCGCCGGCCAGAAGGCTGCGCTGCGCGCGTTCGGCGAGGACCAGTCGTTCTCCGCGCAGACGTTCGTCGCCGTCGAACCCTCCGGGATGGACCCGTGCGAGCTGCGGCAGGCGAAGGGGCCCGACGCGGTGCGGGCCCTCGTCGCCGGGCGGCAGCCGCTGTTCGAGTTCGTCATCCGCTCCACCCTCGCCAGCTTCGACCTCGGCACGGCCGAGGGCCGCGTCGGGGCGTTGCGTGCGGCGGCGCCGGTGGTCGCGGGCATCCGGGACGCCGCACTGCGGCCGGAGTACACCCGCCTGCTCACGGGCTGGCTCGGGCTGGGTGACGAGGCGCAGGTGCGCCGGGCGGTCGCCGCCGCGGGGCGGTCCGCGCCGGCTGGCGACCGCGCCCGGGGCGACGACCGCTCTCGGGGCGACGGCGACGGACGCGGGGGCCACCCGGGTCGAGAGGTGCAGCCCCCGCCGGCCCCGCGGCTGCCGGTCCCGGACCGGCGCGACCCGGTCGCCTCCCTCGAGCGCACCGCCCTCGAGGTGCTCCTGCAGCTGCCGGCGCTGGTCCCGTCCGACGCCGACGACCTCGGCTCCGACACGTTCACCGTGCCGGCCTACCGGGCGGTGCACGAGGCGCTCCGGGCCGCGGGGGGACCGCAGGCCGGCCGCGTCGTCGCAGCCGGCGGGGACGCGACCGGCTGGGTGGGCCAGGTGATCGAGGAGGCGTCCGAGCCCGTCCGTCCGCTGGTCACCGAGCTGGCGGTGGCGCCGGTCCCGGAGGACCGTGCCGACGCGCTCGCGGACTACGTCCGCGGCGTGGTGCTCCGGCTGGTGGAGATCGGCTGCACGCGGCAGATCGCCGAGCTGCGCGGGCGGCTGCAGCGGATGGACGCACAGGCCGACGCGGCGGCGTACTCCGCCGCCTTCGCCGAGCTCGTGGCGCTGGAGGGTCGGCGCCGCACGCTGCGGGAGAGCGCCTGACCGCTGCGGCCGCGGGGCGCCGGGCTGCAGGCGGGAGCCGGGTCGCCATCGGGGGGTGGTGGCCGCGCGGCGGCCGGTGGTGAGGTGGGCACATGGGCGTCCGCATCGACGTGTCGCACCTGACCATGACGTACGGGGCACTGGTCGCCGTGGACGACGTCTCGTTCGTCGTCGAGCCGGGGGAGTTCTTCGGCCTGCTCGGGCCCAACGGCGCCGGCAAGACCACGGCTCTGGAGGCGATCGAGGGGCTGCGCCGGCCCGCCGGCGGAACCGTCCGGCTGGACGGCCACGACCCCTGGCGGCGCGACCCCGCCCTGCAGCGCCGGATGGGCGTGCAGCTGCAGGCGTCGTCGTTCTTCGAGCGGCTGACCGCCCGTGAGCAGCTGCGCACGTTCGGCGCGCTGTACGGCGTCCCGGCCGCTCGTGCCGATCTGCTGCTCGGCACGGTCGGCCTGGAGGACAAGGCGGACGAGCGCACCGAGAAGCTGTCCGGCGGCCAGCGGCAGCGGCTGTCCATCGCCTGCGCCCTGGTGCACGACCCGGAGGTGGTGTTCCTCGACGAGCCCACCGCGGCGCTCGACCCGCAGGCGCGCCGCAACCTGTGGGACCTGCTGCGGGGCCTGACCGCCGACGGGCGCACCGTGGTGCTCACCACCCACTACATGGACGAGGCCGAGGCGCTGTGCGACCGCGTCGCCATCGTCGACGAGGGCCGGCTGCTGACGCTGGACACGCCGGCCGGACTGGTGCGCGGTCTCGACGCACCGGTGCGGATCACCCTCGCCCCCGGCGCGCTGACGATGGACCAGGTGCCCGGGATCGGCGGCGTCGCGAGCGCCGAGGAGGACGACGGCGGCCTCGTGCTCACCACCCGCGAACCGGCCGCGGTGCTCGGCCAGCTCGCGGCGGGCGGAGCACTGACGGGGCTGAGCGTGCGCGGAGCGACTCTCGAGGACGTGTTCCTGCACCTGACCGGACGGGAGTACCGCTCGTGACCGCGCTGCGCTCGCTGACCGCCGCCATGGCGAAGGGTTTCGTGCGCGACCGCATGACGATCTTCTGGTCCGTGGTGTTCCCCCTGATGTTCCTGGTGCTGTTCGGCGGCATCTTCTCCGACCGCTCGAGCCCGCGGCTCGATGTGGTCGCCGTGGGACCGGTCGCGGTGCTCGACCGGCTGCCCGCTGACGCCCGTGCCCAGCTGGACCAGTCGATCTCCGTCACGACGAGCGACGACCTCGACGCTTCGCTGGCCCGGGTGCGGTCCGGTGCCGTCGCCGCCGTGGTGACGCAGGACGGTCCCACCGTGGACGTGCACTACTCGCGTGCCGACCAGGTGCGCGCCGCCCAGGTGCTCGGCACGTTCCGCGGGCTGGTGGACGCGACGAACCTCGCGGCGTCGGGCGCTCCGCCGGCACTCTCGCTGCGGACCGCCCAGGTCGAGGACACGTCGTTGCGGACCATCCAGTTCGTCACCCCGGGCCTGCTCGGCTGGGCGGTGGCGATGAGCGCGACGTTCGGTGCGGCGGTCAACCTGGTGACGTGGCGCACCAACGGGCTGCTGCGCCGGATGCGGCTCGCTCCCGTGTCGACCGCGTCGGTGGTGCTCGCGCGCGTCGGGGTCAGCCTCGCCGTCGCGTTCGGTCAGGTGGTGATCTTCCTCGCCGTGGCGGTCGCCTTCTTCGGCCTGAAGCTGACCGGGTGGTGGCCGATGGTGTTCCCGCTGACCCTCGTCGGGACGCTCGCCTTCCTGTCGATCGGCCTGCTCGCCGGCTCGGTGGCCAAGACGGAGGAGGCCGCGGTGGGGCTCGCCAACGTCATCGTGCTGCCGATGGCGTTCCTGTCGGGGTCGTTCTTCTCGCTGGCCGGCGCACCGGGCTGGTTGCAGGGCGTCTCCCGGGTGCTGCCGCTGCGGTACCTGAACGAGGCGATGCTCGACACGATGGTGCGCGGGAGGGGTCCGTCGTCCGTGGTGCTGCCCGTGCTGGTGCTGCTGGCGTTCACCCTGGTGCTGACTGCCGTGTCGGCGCGCCTGTTCCGCTGGGAGCCCTGAGCGGAGCCGACGCCCCGTCAGCCGCCCGCTGCCGTCGCCACGGCCAGCGCGCCGACGGCCACGGCCCCCGCCGCCGCCGTCCAGCGCCGCGCCCGGGGTCCCGTCAGCACGCCTCCGACGGCCGAACCCGTGCCGGCGAGCAGCAGCTGCCAGCAGGCGGAGCCGAGGAGTGCGCCGACGACGAACGCCGTCCGCTGGGGCAGGTCCGTGACTGTCCGGGCGGCCGGACCCGCCACGAGTGCCGCGAAGTAGACCACCGTGGCCGGGTTGACGGCCGTCAGGCCGACGACGGTCAGGTACGCCCACCCGGGCCCGAGGGCCGACCGTTGCTCGACCGTCGTGCTCGGTGCGGCACCGGCGGGGCGCCACGCCGGCCGGGCCAGCACCACCGCCACCGCCGCCAGCACGACGGCGGACGACCACCTCAGCGTCGTGCGGTGGGCCTCGATCAGCGGGGCCAGGGCCGCGCCCGCCACCAGAGCGACCGTCGCGTACGCTCCGTCGACGGTCGCCGCACCGAGCCCTGCCGCGGCGCCCACCCGCCACCCGCGCTGGGCGGCGACCATGACGATCAAGGTCGAGACGGCACCGACCGGCACCGCGATCGCCAGCCCGGCCACGACGCCGGATGCGAACGCCGTCGCGAGCCCGCCGGGCGTCCCGGCGAGCGCCGCGACGGGGCTCAGCAGCCCGCTCATCGTCCGCCGACCGCGACGGCCAGGTACAGGGCGTACTCCAGGTCCCGTCCGTCGCGGTGCACGGGCAGCGTCACCTCCCGGCAGTCGGCGCCGGCGGTGCGTAGCGCGTCGGCGAGGGCCGGCGCCCGGTCGGCCGACCACACGGCCAGGACGCCGCCCGGCGCCAGCAGGTCCAGCGCGGTGCGCAGGAACTGCGGCTGGTAGACGACGGCGTTCGGCGGGTGGATCAGGAAGCCCGGGCCGTTGTCGACGTCCAGCAGCAGGGCGTCGAACGAGCCGGCCGGAATCGTCGGCAGCAGGTCGACCACGTCGCCCACGGTGACCGTCAGGCGGGGATCGCTCAGCGCAGCAGCGGGTAGCGGCAGCATCCCGGCGCGCGCCCACTCGACGACCGCCGCGTGGAGCTCCACCACGTGCACGGTCGCCACCCGTGGGTCGGCGAGCAGCGCCGCCGTGGTGAACCCCAGGCCGAGCCCGCCCACCAGCACGCGGGCCCCGGGACGCCCGCCCGGGTCGCGCTCCTCCCTGCGCTGGCCGTCGTGCCCCTGCCAGCGGTCGAGCGCCAGCCGCGCGAGGGCACGTTCCGTCCCGGTGTCGACCGTGTCCATCGCGAACACCCCGTCGACGATCAGCTCGGTCACGGCGCCCCGCCGCGCGAGCGCCACCTCCGCGCGCTCGTCCTGCGCCCGTGCGACGACGACGCGGTGCACCTCCTGCGCGTCCGGCGTGCTCACGACCCGGTCCCGGGCCGGGGAGGGGCGGTGCTCGCACGGACGACCAGCGGGGCCGGCACCACGACGCGCTCGGCGCCCAGGTCGGACCCGTCCCGGATCTGCCGCACCAGCAGCTCGACCAGCGCGGCGCCGACCCGCTCGAAGTCGTGCACCACCGTGGTCAGCGGTGGCCACACGTAGCCGGCCAGCGGGATGTCGTCGAAACCGACTACCGACACGTCCTCGGGCACCCGACGGCCCGCCTCGAACAGGGCCCGCACCACACCGACGGCCATCTCGTCGTTGGCGGCGAAGACGGCGGTCACGGACGGGTCGAGCGCGAGCCGGCGGCCGGCTTCGTACCCGGACTCCGCGCTCCAGTCACCCACCTCGGGTGGGGGCGTGCCGGCGCCGGCCGTGGCGCTCGCCGCGCGCCACGCGTCGCGGCGCAGGCGCGCCGGCACCGAGTCCTCGGGTCCGGCGACGTGGTGGACCTGACGGTGCCCGAGCGCCAGCAGGTGCTCGACGGCCGACCGTGCACCGGTTGTCTCGTCGGCGCCCACGGTGGCGTGCCGACCGACCTGACGCGGATCGGCGACCACGACCGGGAGGTGGGAGGGCAGCGCCAGCGTCTCGGGTGTCGCCGTCTCCGCGCGGATCACCACCAGCCCGTCGACGGCCTGGTTGTCCAGCCGCTGCACGGCGTCGCTCACGTCGTGCGGTGACGGCGTGAGCACGTCGACCAGGGAGATCGTGAAGCCCTCGCGCCGGGCCGCCTCGACGACCGCCTCGACGATCCGGGTCTCGCCGGTGCGTGGCAGGCGGTGCGCCACCACCCCGATCGCCTGAAAGCTGCCGTACCGCAGGGCCCGCGCCGCGTGGTTGGGGGCGTAGCCCAGGCTGGACATCGCCTCGAGCACCCGTGCCCGCGTCCCGGGCCGGACGGAGGCCGAGCCGTTCGACACCCGGGACACCGTCTGCAGCGAGACGCCGGCGAGGCGCGCGACGTCACCGATGGACGCGCGGCCGCCTCGGCCGGAACCGGTCGGGCTGGGCATGTGCCGAGCATAGGGAGGCTGCTGGGCACCCTCCGCCGTGCTGCTCAGACGACCCGCGCCCCCGGTGCGGCGGTGTCGGCCACCAGGAAGCCCGGCTCACCCCATCCCCGTGCGGCGTAGGCCGCCGAGACGGCATCGGCCACCGTGGCCACGTCGACGCTCCGGACCAGGGCGATCGCCGACCCGCCGAAGCCCCCGCCGGTCATCCGCGCACCCAGGGCCCCGGCCGCCCGAGCGGTCTCCACCGCCACGTCGAGCTCCTCGCACGAGACCTCGTAGTCGTCGCGCAGCGAGGCGTGCGACGCGTCCAGCAGCGGACCGGTGCCGGCCAGGGCCCCGGCGCGCAGCAGCGCGACGAACTCGCGGACGCGGGCGATCTCCGTGACGACGTGCCGCGTGCGGGCCCGCTCGACGGGGTCGGTCAGGGCGAGCAGTGCCGCGTCGAGGTCGGTGACCTCTCGCAGCGAGCCGAGCCCCAGCTTCTCCGCGGCGGACTGGCACTGCTGCCGACGCAGCCCGTACTGCCCGTCGTTCAGGCTGTGCGGCGCCCGGGTGTCGATCACGAGGATCGCCAGGCCGTCGGCCGCGGGAGCGAACGGGATGTGGTCCACCGAGAGGTCCAGGCAGTCCAGCAGCAGGGCGTGGTCGGCGCGGGACCGCAGGCTGGCCGCCTGGTCCATGCCGCCCGTCGGTGCGCCGGCGATCTCGTTCTCCGCGCGGACGCACGCGGCCGTCAGGTCGGCACGCGCGCCATCGTCCAGCGGGCCGACGCCGGCCAGCTCGCGAACCGCCAGCACGACTGCACCCTCGATGGCGGCCGACGACGACAGCCCGGCACCGAACGGAACGCAGGACGTGACGGCTGCGTCGAAGCCGCGCACCGGTACGCCCTCGTCGCGCAGCACCCACGCCGGACCACCCGCATAGGCGGCCCACCCGGTCGCCCGGCCCGGCCCGAGGTCGTCGAGGGACCCCTCGAAGACGGCGTCCGGTGCCTGCGCCGAGACCAGCCGCACCCGGTCGTCGTCCCGCGCACGGACCGCCGCGAACGTGCGGTGGGGCAGGGCGAGCGGCAGGCAGAGCCCGGCGTTGTAGTCGACGTGCTCACCGATCAGGTTGATGCGTCCCGGCGAGGCCCACACACCGTCCGGCGGGGTGGCGAACGCCTGCGTGAAGAGCTCGGTGGCGCGTGCGGCGCCCGTGGGGTCGTCCCAGGAGGGCTGGATGGCGCTCGGCATCGGTGGCGGCGTCCTCTCGTGTCAGTCGGTGGTGGGGTGGGTCTGACGTGCGTGCCACGCGCTCGCCACCATGTCGGTGAGCGTGCGGTGCGGGTCCCAGCCGAGGTCGCGCGTGGCGAGCGCCCCGGAGGCGACGATGCGTGCCGGGTCACCCGCACGGCGCGGGCCGACGACGGGCTCGAACGGCGTCCCGGTGACCTGCGCGATGGCTGTCATGATCTGCCGCACCGAGACGCCGTCGCCGGCGCCGAGGTTGTAGACGGGCTGCAGCGGGGTTCCGGCGGCCAGCGCCTGCGCGGCTGCGACGTGGGTCTCGGCGAGGTCCTGCACGTGCACGTAGTCGCGCACGCACGTGCCGTCGGGCGTGGGGTAGTCGTCGCCGTTGAGGACGGGCGTGCGGCCGGCCAGGAGCGCGTCGAACACCAGGGGGAACAGGTTGTGCGGCGAGGTGTCCACGAGGTCGTCGTGGCCCGAGCCGACCACGTTGAAGTACCGCAGCGACGTGTGCGTCAGGCCGGTCGCGGTCGCCTGGTCGGCCAGCAGCCACTCGCCGATCAGCTTGCTCTGGCCGTAGGGCGACTCGGGCCGCGTCGGGGTGGTCTCGGTGACGACGTCGATGTCGGGCGTGCCGTAGACCGCCGCCGACGACGAGAAGACGATCGCCGTCACGTCGGCCGCCGCCATCGCCTCGAGCAGGTGCGCCGTGCCGGTGACGTTCTGCTCGTACGTGTGCAGGGGGCGCTGCACCGACACGCCCGCGTACTTGAACCCCGCGAGGTGCACCACTCCCTGGACGCGGTGCTCCCGGAGCGTGCGCGTCACCAGGTCGGTGTCCAGCACGGAGCCGACCACCAGGGGAGTCCCGTCGCTGACGAAGCGGCGGTGCCCGGAGGAGAGGTCGTCCAGCACCACGGCCTCGACACCGGCCGACTGGAACGCCCGAACCACGTGCGAGCCGATGTACCCGGCACCGCCGGTGACCAACCACGTCATGTGCGTTGCGCTCCGTCCCGAGGTCGACGCTGTCGTCGAGGCAGCCGCGCCCCGCCGGCACCGGGCCGGGACGGTGGGCACGCCCCGTCAGCCGTGCGTGGCAACGTTAACACGCCCCCGGTTCCGGCCGGATGAGACCTGTCCGGGACAGCGAAGAACCCCCACCAGGCAGCTGCCCGATGGGGGTTCGTGAGCGTTGCTCCCCCGACTGGACTCGAACCAGTAACCCTCCGATTAACAGTCGGATGCTCTGCCAATTGAGCTACGGGGGATCGCGGGCAGAACTGTATCAGCCGGCCGGCGGCGCTCCGACACGACGGCGGCCGTCCCGGTGCCGGTCAGCGGAGCCCGGCGGCCTCGCGCACCCGCGCCTCGGCCTCGTCCAGCAGACGTCGCACCTGCGGGTCCGACAGGTCGACGCGCGGGCCGCCCAGCACCTGCGTGAACAGCTCGCCGTCCTCCCCGCGCCGCAACGCCACCTGCACCTGCCCGCCGCCGGGGACCGTCACGGTCGTCGCGTTCACCACCGACTGCTGGACGCGCTCGCGGAAAGTGCGGGCGAACGCCTTCCCGTCGGCGTCCTCCGGCAGCTCGATGGCCGCCGTCGCCCCTGTCACCCAGTGCACCGTCAGCGTGTGGCTGGCGGTGTCGAGCGTGCCCCGCTCGATCGCCGACCACGGGACGTGCGCCACCTCGCCGACGACGGGCACGAGGTGCAGCGCCCGACGGCTCGCCACCGCCCACCGGTCGTCGGTCATCCGCACGGCGACCAGCAGAGCGTCCCCGTGCGTCAGGGCGAGCCGCTGGCGGACGTCGGCTGGCGGACGGTGGGAGAGGCGGGGCATCGATACCTCCGTGCGTGCAGGCTGCGGGGACGCGGAGCGGCGTCGCGGGCCGGGCCGTGGGTGGGTTGCGGGTGGGGCAGGTGGGGCTTGAACCCACGACCGACGGATTATGAGTCCGCTGCTCTGACCGGCTGAGCTACTGCCCCTGGTGCGAGGGCAGGCTACCGCTGCGCACATTTCACCCGGTATCGGCGGTGCGTGGAGAGGGCGGTTGTTGCGCAGATGTCCTGTTTTCGGGCATAGTCCCCTGCTGTCAGCGAAAAACGGCAAACCCACCGCAAGGCGGGGACGCAAAGCCACGGGACCCACGCAGGTCAGCCGAGCTACCGAACGACAAGGAGTGCCACAGATGGCAACCACCCACACCACGCTCCCGCAGGGCGCACTCCTCACCCCTGGTGAGGTCGCGGTCATGTTCCGGGTCGACCCGAAGACCGTCACCCGGTGGGCGCAGGCGGGCAAGCTCTCCGCGGTCCGCACGCTCGGCGGGCACCGCCGGTTCCACGAGGACGAGGTCCGTCAGCTCCTCGAGGGTGTCCCGCAGCAGCGCGTGGCGGACTGAGGTTCCCGGTCGCGTCGACCGAGATCCCGCACAGCAGTCGAACGCCGGTGGTGACCGCGAAGGTCACCACCGGCGTTCGTGCGTCAGCGGCTCAGCGGATGGTGGCCAGGACGGCGTCCCGGACGTCCTCCAGCGAACGGTCCGGCTGGAAGACGAGCCACTCGAGCCCCGTGATCACCGTGGCGCCGAACAGCGCGGCCGCGGTGAGCGTCGTGTCCCGCTCGGGCCACGCCTGCGCCACGACGGTGCGGAACGCGCCGATCGAGTCCTCGCGAATGTTGCGGATGGACTCCTGCCACTGACGTCCGGTCCGGAACACCTCGGCGACCGCCAGCTTGGCGAAGTCGGGGTGGTCGCGGATGTGCACCAGCAGCTGCGTCACCATCGCCTCGACGGCCGCCCGACCGGTCAGGCCGTCGCTCGCCGCCTGGAGCGCGGCCGTCAGCCGGGCGACGCCCTCGGCGATGATCGTCTCGAACAGAGCCGACTTGCTGCCGAAGTTGTAGAACACGCTGCCCTTGGCCACGCCCGCGGCCGCCGCGATGTCGTCGATCGACGTCGCGGCGATGCCGCGGTCCGCCACGAGCGCGAGTGCTGCCGAGACGATGTGCTCCCTCGTGGCCGCCATGTGCGGAAGCCTGTCAGATCGACAGCACGGGGTGCAGGCGTGACAGCGTCCACGTGCGCATCCGGCCGGCGCGCCACGCCGTGATCGCGAGCGACCCGACCAGCACCCCGACCAGGACGAGTACCGCGACCAGCAGCCGCCCGTCGGCGCCACCCGTGATCACCTCACGCAGCCCGCCGACCGCGTAGCTCATGGGCAGCCACGGGTGCACCGCCTGGAAGAAGGCGGGAGTGGTCTGGACCGGGTAGGTGCCACCGGAGGAGGCGAGCTGCAGCATCAGCAGCGCCAGCACCGCCACCTTGCCTCCGGCGGGACCGAGCACGGCCACCAGCATCTGCTGCAGGGCGAGGAACGCCGCGACGACGAGCAGGGTGAACGCCACGGTGCCGACCGCGGATGCCGGCTGCAGCCCCACCCCCCAGTGGATGACGGCGAGCATCACCGCGACCTGCGCGACGCCGATCACCATCGCCGGCAGGAACCCGGCGAACGTCGCGCGCCAGCCCGACGCCGGTGTGGCCAGCGCTCGCGAGGGCAGCGGCCGCAGCAGCAGCCAGGTGATCAGGGAGCCGACGAACAGCGCCAGCGGGATGAAGAACGGCGCGAACCCCTCGCCGAAGCCGGCGGCGGCGTGCACGTCGGTGCTCGCCAGGCGGACCGGGGTGCTGAGCGTCGCGGCACGCGCCGTCTGCGTCCCCGGGTCGTCCGCCGGGATGGACGAAGCGCCGCTGTGCAGCGCGTCCGCCAGCGTGGCGGAGCCGGCTCCGAGCTGGTCCGAGCCTGCGGCGACGCGCGAGGCGCCGGACGCCAGGGTGCTCGTACCGCCGGCGAGCGTGGTCGCGCCCGTTGCGAGCGTCGCGGTGCCGGCGGCGAGCTGGTCGGCGCCTGCCGCGAGGTCGTGCGCCCCGGCGGCGGCCGACACCGCTCCGCCGGACACCTGCGCCGTCCCGCCGGCCAGGGCAGCGGCACCGGAGCTGAGCTGCGAGGCAGACGTGCTCAGCGTGCCCAGTCCGGAGCTCAGCTGAGCCGCACCGCCGGCGACCTTGGTCGCACCCGCCTGCAGCTGGGACAGCTGCTCCGTGGTCTGCGTGAGCTGGGAGGCCGAGGGCAACGCGGCGGCGTCCTTCTGCATCCCGCTCAGGAGCGCGGCCGCGGTCGGGTCCACCGGTGCCCGGGCGGCGAGGTACGTCATGACGGAGGTCAGGCCCCCCGACAGGTCTCCGAGCTGCGTCGCCAGCGCGGACACCTGTCCCACGGCGCTCGTGACACCGGCGGACACCTGCGCCGCGCCGGTGGCGAGCGCGGTCGCCGACGTCGCCGCCGTCGTGCTGCCGTCGGCGAGCCGGGCGGCACCGTCGGCGAGCGTGCGTGCTCCCGAGGCGGTGGCCTGCGCGCCGGTGGCGAGCGTCGAGGTGCCGTCGGCCAGGGCGTGCGCCCCCTTGTCGAGCGTGGCCGACCCGCTCGCTGCTGCCGCGCTGCCGGAGGCCAGGCTCGCGGCGCCCCCGGCCGCGGCATCCGCACCGGAGGCCACCTGGTGCGCGCCCGACGACAGCGTCCCGGCCGCCGCCTGCAGCGTCAGCGCACCGTCCGACGCCCGGGCGAAGCCGTCGCGCGCCGACCCGAGCCCGACCAGCACCTGGTCGGCCGCCTGTTGACCGATCGTCGCGCGGACGGCGTCGGACACCTGCGCCATCGCGCTCCGGCCGAGCGTGGTGGCGAGGAACGAGTTGGTGTCGTCGTACGTCACCTGCAGCTGGGCGGGGTGAGGCTCGCTCCCGCCCGCGGACACGACGGAGGCGGAGAAGTCGGCCGGGACGGTGAGCGCGAAGTAGTAGCGCCCGTCCCGGACACCGCTCGCCGCGTCCTCGGCGTCCGTGCGGACCCACTTGAGCGCCTTGGAGTCGACCAGCGCCGTGGTGACCTCGTCGCCCGCGTGCACCGGTGCGCCGTCGCGCACGGCGCCGGTGTCGGAGTTGACCAGGGCGACGGGCAGCCGGTCGAGGTGCCCGGTCGGGTCCCAGAACGCCCACAGGTAGAGGGCGCCGTACAGCAGCGGCACCAGCACCATCGCGGCGATCGCGAGCTTGGGCAGCAGCCCGTGGCGGAACCGGCGCAGCTCGGTGCCGGTGGAGGTGAGGGAGGTCATCGCAGTCCTCAGGAGGGTGGTCGGGGGTGTGGCGCAGCAGAAGGGGGTCAGGCGGCGGCGGGCACGGCGTGCGGGCCCGAGGAGAGCGCCACCCGCGTCGGTGGCGACATCCACTGCATCCGCGCGAGCTCGTCGAGCGAGGCGACGGCGGCGAC
This sequence comes from Cellulomonas sp. NTE-D12, assembly GCF_027923705.1. NCBI lineage: Bacteria > Bacillati > Actinomycetota > Actinomycetes > Micrococcales > Cellulomonadaceae > Cellulomonas > Cellulomonas electrica. The sequence goes on from NZ_AP026442.1 coordinate 1,509,900, forward strand.
GACGGTGGTGCCGGACGTCGTCAGCGCCTCGAGGCAGCTCCACACCGTCTGGCGCCGGGTGCTGTCGTGGACCTGGTCGACGTCGTCGACCAGCAGGAGGTCGGGTGCCTGCGCCATCGCCAGCGTGACGCGCAGCAGCATGGCGTCGACCTCGTCGAGGTCCCAGACCAGGGTCTGGACCTGGGGGAGCGGCCGCGGTCCGAACACCGGTGCCGCCAGCTGGCCGAAGGCGGCCTGGTCGACCCGCGGCGAGCGCGCCCACCACGGCCGCAGCCACGCCAGCCGTTCGCGCACGGTCGCACCGACGCTCACTGAACCGTCGAGGTCGTCGATACCGGCGAAGCCCGCAACGGCGGCCCGTCGTTGCACCGCCCGCCGCCGACGGGGGAGCGGCTCGCCCAGGACCTCCAGCTGCGACCCGGCGTCGGGCACCATGCGGCCCGCCAGCGTGAGCAGCAGGCTGGACCTCCCGCCGCCCTGTGGCCCTTGCACCACGACGAGGCCGCCGCTCGGCAGCTCGAGGTCCAGGGGTCCGTAGACGGCGCCCCTGCTGCCGTGCAGCGCGAGTCCCGTGGCCCGTACGGCAGGCGGTACCTCCCTGGGCGCGGACGCGACGGTGGTGGTGTCGGGCAGATGGCGTGCGTCGGTGTTCACGGGGCCTCTCTCACACTGACCAGTCAGTACAAAGACACCGTACCCCCGCAAGGGCCAGGACTCGCGCCTCGCGTCGTCTGGTGCGTCACATCCGGGCGGCGACGCAGTCCGGCGGCTCACCGGCGCCCGGTCGCTTCATGGGAGGATCGAGCCATGGCCCTGCGTGAGATCCGGATCGTCGGCGACCCCGTGCTGCGCACCCCGTGCGACCCCGTGACGACCATCGACGCCCGTGTCCGCGGGCTGGTGGAGGACCTGCTGGAGACCGTCGACCAGGAGGGACGTGCCGGCCTGGCTGCCAACCAGATCGGCGTCAGCCTGCGCGCCTTCTCGTGGAACATCGACGACGAGATCGGCTACGTGCTGAACCCCGTGATCGTCGAGCTGTCGGAGGACGAGTACCAGGACGGCGACGAGGGCTGCCTCTCGGTGCCCGGCCTCTGGTACCCCACGCGGCGTGCCTGGTACGCGCGGGTGGTCGGTACCGACCTCGACGGCCACGAGGTGGTGGTCGAGGGCACCGAGCTGATGGCCCGCTGCCTGCAGCACGAGGTGGACCACCTCGACGGGATGCTGTACCTCGACCGCCTCGAGCGGTCCGTGCGCAAGAAGGCGATGCGCGCGATCCGCGAGCAGCTGTAGCCGCTCGGAGCGGGGCGCGCCGCGCTCGCGCTGGCGCAGCCGGCGTGTCGTCAGGCATGCTGGCCCCGTACGCCGCGAGCGCCACGAAGTCTCCTGGGTGCTGAGCGAGGTCGTTGGGGAAGGCGAACCTCGATCCGCCCAGGAGGATGACATGGCCGGTGCTCTGACCCGCGGTGTTCTTTTCGTGCACTCAGCACCCCGCGCGCTGTGCCCCCACGTCGAGTGGGCGGCCGGCAACACGCTCGGGGTGCGCGTCAGCATGGACTGGACCGTGCAGCCGGCGGGGCCGGGCTTCTACCGGGCGGAGCTGTCCTGGCAGGGCCCGCAGGGCACGGGCGCACGGCTCGCGTCTGCGCTGCGCGGCTGGGCGCACCTGCGGTACGAGGTGACCGAGGAGGCGAGCCACGGCGCCGACGGCGCGCGGTGGAGCCACACGCCCGAGCTCGGCATCTTCCACGCCGCGACGGACGTGCACGGCAACATCGTCGTGCCGGAGGACCGCATCCGTGCCGCGCTGGAGCACGCCGGCGACGCCGCCCGGCTCCGTGCCGAGCTCGACCTGGCGCTCGGGCAGGCGTGGGACGACGAGCTCGAGCCGTTCCGGTACGCGGGTGCCGGGGCGCCTGTCCGCTGGCTGCACCGCGTCGGCTGACGCGAGCGGGCGAGGCGTCTCCCGACGCGAGGACGACGACGGGCGCCGGACGACCTGGGTCGTCGGGCGCCCGTCGTGCGTCGCAGTCAGGCGGGGCCGCGGTCAGGCGGAGGTGACCACCAGGGCCACGTTGTGCCCGCCGAAGCCGAACGAGTTGTTCACCGCGGCGATCTGACCGTCCGGCAGCGGCCGCGGCTCGGACCGGACCAGGTCCAGCACCAGCTCGGGGTCGGGCTTGTCGACGTTGATCGTCGGCGGCGCCTGGCGGTCGTGCAGCGCCAGCACGGTGAAGATCGTCTCCAGCGCTCCCGCGCCGCCCAGCAGGTGCCCCGTCATCGACTTGGTGGCCGACAGGGCCACGTGGTCCGCCTCGTCGCCGAGGAGGCCCCGGATGGACCGCGCCTCGATCAGGTCGCCGACCACGGTCGAGGTGGCGTGCGCGTTGACGTGCACCACGTCCCGCGCCGCCACGCCGGAGTCCTTCAGCGCGGCGCTCATCGCGCGGATCTGGCCGTCGCCGCTCGGCTCGGGCGACGTGATGTGGTAGCCGTCCGAGGACAGCCCGACACCGGCGATCCGGGCGTAGACCCGGGCGCCGCGGGCGGCGGCGTGCTCGGCGCTCTCCAGCACCACGATGCCGGCGCCCTCGCCGAGCACGAACCCGTCGCGGTCGACGTCGTACGGCCGCGACGCGGCCTGCGGGTCGTCGTTGCGGAGCGAGAGGGTGCGAGACGCCGCGAACGCCGCGACGGGCATGGGGTGGATCGAGGCCTCGGTACCGCCGGCGACCACGACGTCGGCCCGGCCGCTGCGGATCATCTCCACGGCGTAGCCGATCGCCTCTGCGCCGCTCGCGCACGCGGACACCAGGGCGTGCGCCCCGGCCCGTGCGCCGAGCTCGAGCGAGACGAAGGCCGTCGGGGAGTTCGGCATGAGCATCGGGACCGTCATCGGGAGGACACGACGGGCGCCCTTCTCGCGCAGCGTGTCCCACGCGTCCAGCGTGGTCCAGATGCCACCGATGCCCGAGGACACCACGACACCGAGACGTTCGCGGTCGACCTCGGGGGAGCCTGCGTCTGCCCACGCCTCACGCGTCGCGATCATCGCGTACTGGGCCGACGGGTCGAGCTTCTTCAGCTCCGGCACCGGTAGGACGTCCCGCGGCGACACCTTGATGGTGGCCGCGAAGGTGACGGGGAGCCCGTACCGCTCCACCCAGTCGTTGTCGAAGGGGCGTGCCCCCGACTCACCGGCGAGCGCCGCGTTCCACGTGCTGGTGAGGTCACCGCCGAGGGGCGTGGTGGCCCCCATCCCGGTGACGACGACGTCGGGTACGGGTGTCATCGGATGCTCCTGGTCGTGAGGGGGACGGGGGTGTCACCGGCCGGTGCGGGCACCGAGGGCGCCGGCACCGGCCGGTGACAGCGGCCGGAGCCGATCAGGCCTGTGCGCCGGCGATGAACGACACGGCGTCGCCGACGGTGGCGAGGTTCTTGACCTCGTCGTCGGGGATGGTGACCGAGAACTTCTCCTCGGCCAGCGTGACGATCGTCATCATCGAGAGCGAGTCGATGTCGAGGTCGTCGGTGAAGGACTTCTCGGGCAGGACGGAGTCGGTCGGCAGGCCGGTCTCCTCGCTGACGATCTCGGCCAGGCCGGCCAGGATCTCCTGCTCGGTGTACGCCATGGGGGTTCTCCTCGTGTCGGTGGTGCGGGTCGGACGAAACCTACAGCGGGTCGCGACGGCGTCAGGGCAGCACGACGACCTGGGCGGCGTACACCAGCCCCGCGCCGAAGCCGATCTGCAGGCACAGGTCGCCGGACTTCGCCTTGCCCTCGCGGCGCAGACGCTCCGTCGCCAGGGGGATCGAGGCGGCCGACGTGTTGCCGGTGTCGGCGATGTCACGTCCGACCACGACGGTCTCGGGCAGCTTCAGCTGCTTGATCAGCAGGTCGATGATCCGCATGTTCGCCTGGTGCGGCACGAAGACGTCGATCTGGTCGGCCGTCACGCCGGCGGCGTCCAGCGCCTTCTGCGCGATCGGGGCCATCTGCCAGACGGCCCACTTGAACACCGACTGACCCTCCTGCCGCAGCGTCGGCCAGCCGAGCGAGGAGTCCTCGCGCCACTGCAGCCACGAGTGCGTCTGCCGGATCAGCTGGGACTGCCCGCCGTCGGACCCCCAGACCGTCGGGCCGATGCCCGGGAAGTCCGACGGACCGACGACGACGGCACCGGCGCCGTCGCCCAGCAGGAACGAGATCGACCGGTCGGTCGGGTCGACGAACTCGCTCATCTTCTCGGCGCCGATCACCAGCACGTTGCGCGCGGCTCCGGCCCGGACCAGGGCGTCGGCCTGGCCGATGCCGTAGCAGTAGCCCGCGCACGCCGCCGAGATGTCGTAGGCGGCAGCCGGCGTCGCACCGATCCGGTCGGCGACGATCGCGGCGCCGGCCGGCGTCTGGTGGAAGTAGGTGACGGTCGACAGGATCACCGCGTCGATGTCCGCACCGGTCAGCCCGGCGTCGGCGATCGCGGCGCGGGCCGCCTCCTCGGCGAGGTCCAGCACCGAGACGTCGGCGCCGGCCCGGCGCCGGGTGACGATGCCGGTGCGCTGCTGGATCCACTCGTCGGACGAGTCGATCGGGCCGACCAGCTCGTCGTTCGGGACGACGCGCTCGCCGCGTGCGCCTCCGAGACCGAGGATCCGGCTGTGCGCGGCACCGCTGGACTGCGTCAGGGTGGGACGGGTCACTGCTGCTCCTTCGCGGTGGGCGCGGTGTGCCGCAGCACGAGGTCCCGCGCGGCGTCCAGGTCGGCCGGCGACTTCAGCGCGACGGTCTCGACCCCGGGCAGCGTACGCCGGGCCAGTCCGGTCAGGACGCCGCCGGGGGCGACCTCGAGCAGCCCGGTCACGCCCTGCTCGGCCATCGTCTGCTGGCACAGGTCCCACCGGACCGGACGCGCGACCTGCGCGACGACGCGGGCGAGGGCCTCGGCGCCGGACGAGACGAGCTCGCCGTCGGCGTTGCTGAGCAGCGGGGTGGTCGGGTCCGCGGGCACCACCTGGTCGGCTGCCGCCTGCAGGTCAGCCACCGCGGGGGCCATCACGTCCGTGTGGAACGCTCCGGCGACCTGCAGGGCGATGATCCGCGCCTTGGCCGGCGGCTCTGCGGCCAGCGCCGCGAGGCGGTCCAGCGGGCCGGCGGCGACCACCTGCCCGCCACCGTTGACGTTGGCGGCCACGAGCCCGTGCCGGGCGATCGCGGTCAGCACCTCCTGCGGGTCGCCGCCGAGCACGGCGCTCATCCCGGTGGTCGGTCCGGCAGCGGCCGCCCGTGCCATCGCGGCGCCCCGCACGGCGACCAGGCGCAGCGCCTCGTCGTCGGACACCACGCCCGAGATCGCCAGCGCCGCAAGCTCTCCCACCGAGTGCCCCCCGACGCCGCCCAGTCGTCCGGCGACCACCTCGGTCCACCCGGCGGTGGGCTCGGAGGCGCCGAGGACCGCTCGCAACGACGCGAGTGCCGAGGCGACCAGCAGGGGCTGGGCGACGGCCGTGTCGCGGATGGTGTCGGCGTCCGACGTGGTGCCGTGGCGGACCAGGTCGACGCCCGTCACCTCCGCGGCGCGGTGGAGCGCGGGGGCCACACCGGGCACCTCGAGCCAGGGGGTGAGCATGCCGGGGGACTGGGCACCCTGGCCGGGGCAGACGACGACGAGCACCCGACCACTGTGCCGGGTGACGTCAACCCGTCCCGGTCACGGCGGGCACCAACCTCGTCGGACGCCCTTGTGAGAGTCCTACAAGCCGATCAGCTCGCGGGCGCCACGCCGTCGAGGCGCCCGAGCGCGACCGACGTCTGGAGCACGTACGAGTCGCGTGCATCCAGCGGGTCCCAGCCCGTGATCTCCGCGACGCGACGCAGGCGGTACCGGACCGTGTTCGGGTGCACGTAGAGCGACCGCGCCGCGGCCTCGAGCGAACGTCCGGTGCCGAGGTACGCGGTCAGGGTGTCGAGCAGGGCGCCCTGGCCCGCGGCGAGCGGCGCGTAGGCCCGCGCGACCAGCTGGCGGCGGGCGGTGGTGTCCCCGACCAGGACACGTTCCGGGAGCAGCTCGTCCGCCTGGACCGGTCGTGGGGCGTTCGCCCAGGCCGCGGCCGCCTGGAGACCGGCCAGCGCTGCCCGGGCCGAGCGTGCGCAGTCGGCGAGGTCCTGGGCCGGCGGCCCCACCACGACGGGCCCCGGACCGAACCGCGGCAGCAGGCTGGTCACCACGGCACCGAGGTCCCCGTCGCCGGAGAGGAACACGACGAGGCGGTCGCCCTGGATGCCGACGAGGACGTCGGCCTCGCGACGCGTCGCGCGGCGCAGGTCGGTGGCGCGAACCTCCTCCAGCGAGGACGTCGTCGTGCCGACCACCACGAGCATCGCGCCGTGGCCGCGCCAGCCGAGCGCGGCGACCCTGGACCGGAGCGAGTCGTCGACGTCGCCGCGGACCAGCGAGTCGACGACCAGCGCCTCGAGGCGGGCGTCCCACGCGCCCCGCACCTCCGCCGCCCGGGCGTAGACGTCCGCCGCCGAGAAGGCGACCTCGCGGGAGTAGCGCAGCACCGCCTCGCGCAGCTCCCGCTCCTCGCCCGGGGCGGCGAGGCGGTCGCTGTGCGCCTCGACGACGTCCACGCCGATGCGCACCAGCTGCAGCGTGTGCTGCAACGAGATCGACCGGGTGAGCTCGGGCGGTGCGCCGGAGAAGATCTCCCCGGCTCCGGCGGGTGCGCGGGTCGGGTCCGAGAACCACTGCACGAAGGCGGTGATGCCCGCCTGGGCGACCAGCCCCACCCACGACCGGTCCTCGGCGGGCAGTGCCCGGTACCACTCGAGGTCGGCGTCGAGGCGGCGCATCGTCGCCGCGGCGAGGTCGCCCGCGGCCTCCCGCACGCGGCGCTGCGTCTCCGGGCTGGTGGAGGGGGACGGGGCCACCCGTGGTCCGCGGGGCGGGCGGTGCGTGCCGTCGGGGCCCCGTCCCGCTGTCGTCGACGTACGACCGTCAGCGGGTCCGCCACGGGGGCTCGCAGGGTTCATGCCCGGAGCATACGGGCGCACTTGTGGGGAGTCGACAAACTGCCCGGAACGCGTCGTCGGGCGGCGGAGGTCACGGCGGGCACCAGGCGGCCCTGCACGGGCTCCGGGTGGCCGGGTGCGGCGAGACGCCCTCGGCTATGGTCGCTGCATGGCACTCCTGCCTCGTCTCCGTCAGCTGATCCGACGCCCGTCGTCGGCATCACGCGTCGGAGCGCGTCGTCCGACGTCGAGCCAGCGTCGCGGCGACACCCTCCACGAGGACGCGCTGCGGTCCATGCTGGCGGACGACCCGAACAACGAGCGGGCGTTCCAGGCGCTCGCCGAGATCGTCCGGCGCCGGGCGGCGGAGTCGGTCGCCGACCAGGACCCGCTGACGGCGCCGGCCGACGAGCAGGAGCGGCGGCACGCCGCCGACCTCGCCGTCTGGGCGCTCGCCGAGGAGTTCGCCGGCAACCCGCGCGGGTGGTACCCGCTCATCGAGCTGGCCCGGCTGTCGGTGCACGACGACCACGACGGGACCATGCGGCGCGTGGTGACGGCCGCCGAGCGCGACCCTTCCGGACGCGCCCTGGCCCAAGGCCTGGCGCTGCTGCGCGAGGCCGGTCAGCCGGTCGAGGCGCTCGGGCTCGGCGTGGGTCACTGGCGGCCCCGCGAGCACGATCCGGAGGTGGCGCGCGAGCTGGTGCTCGCGTCCATCGAGGCCGGGCGGCCGCTGGACGCCAAGCAGCACCTCGACGCGTTGTCGCTCTACCCCGACCAGGCAGCCGTGCAGCCGATGCGGGCGGAGCTGACCCAGGCGGTCGCCGAAGCGGAGCAGGCCCTCCCGGGCACCTGACCCCCGTGCCACGGCGCCCTGGCGCCCGTGCGGCTTCAGGGAGGCGCGGACCGTGGTGCGCTGCCGCCGACAGCACCGCGGCCCGCCCGGATGCACCGGACGGGCCGCGTCGTAGGACCGGTACGGATCAGCTGTCGCCGCCCGTGGCGCCCGAGGTGCCGGCCGTGACGTCGTAGAGCCGGTACCGCTCGATGGCCTGGCCCGGCAGGGACGGGTCCACCGCACCCTCGGCGACCAGCTGCTGCAGCACCCGCACGGCGACCGACGGACCGTCGATCTTGAAGTGGCGGCGTGCGGCGGCGCGCGTGTCCGAGAACCCGAACCCGTCGGCACCGAGGGTGGCGTACCGGCCGGGGATCCACGCGCGCACCTGGTCGGGGACCAGGTGGTCGAAGTCCGACGTCGCGACGAACGGGCCCTCCGCACCGGCGAGCTTGGCGGTCAGGTACGGCACGCGTGCCGGCTCGCCGGGGTGCAGGAAGGCGTGCTCGTCGGCGGCGAGGCCGTCGCGGCGCAGCTCGTTCCAGCTGGTCACCGACCAGACCGCGGCGCGCACGCCCCAGTCCTCGGCGAGCAGCTGCTGCGCCTCGAGCGCCCACGGGACGCCCACGCCGGACGCGAGGATCTGGGCGCGGGGTCCGTCGCCCTCGGCCGGGCTGACCAGGTAGATGCCGCGCAGGATGCCCTCGACGTCCACGTTCTCCGGCTCCGCGGGCTGCGGCATCGGCTCGTTGTAGACGGTCAGGTAGTAGACGACGTTCGGGTCGCGCCCGTCGGTCCCGTCGCCGTACATGCGCTCGATGCCGTCCCGCACGATGTGCCGGATCTCGTACCCGTACGCCGGGTCGTAGTGGACGACGTGCGGCATGGTCGCGGCCAGCACCGGCGAGTGGCCGTCGGCGTGCTGCAGACCCTCACCGGTCAGGGTGGTCCGGCCCGCGGTGGCGCCGACCAGGAACCCGCGGGCCATCTGGTCGCCGGCGGCCCAGAACTGGTCGCCGGTCCGCTGGAACCCGAACATCGAGTAGTAGAAGTAGAACGGGATCAGCGGCTCGCCGTGCGTGGCGTAGCTGGTGCCCGTGGCCTGGAACGCCGAGGCGGAACCGGCCTCGTTGATGCCGGTGTGCATGATCTGGCCGGACGGCGACTCCTTGTAGGAGAGCATCAGCTCACGGTCGACCGCCATGTAGTGCTGCCCGAGCGTGTTGAAGATCTTGGCGCTCGGGAAGAGGGCGTCGAGGCCGAACGTGCGGGCCTCGTCCGGGACGATCGGCACCAGGCGGGAGCCGATGGCCTTGTCCTTGACCAGGTCCTTGAACAGCTGGACCAGGGCCATCGTCGTGGCCACCTGCTGCGTGCCCGAGCCCTTGGCCAGCCGCTCGTACACCTTGGGCTCCGGCAGGACCAGCGGCTTGTACGTCGCGCGGCGCTCCGGGACGAAGCCGCCCAGCTGACGACGCCGCTCCAGCATGTACTGGATGGCCTCGTCGTCCGGACCCGGGTTGTAGTACGGCGGGAGGTACGGGTTCTCCTCGAGCTGCGCGTCCGTGATGGGCAGGTGCAACGTGTCGCGGAGGGTCTTCAGCTCGTCGACCTTGAGCTTCTTCATCTGGTGCGTCGCGTTGCGGCCGGCGAACCCGGAGCCGAGCCCGTAGCCCTTGATGGTGTGGGCGAGGATGACCGTCGGCTGACCGGTGTGCTCGCGGGCGGCCTTGTAGGCCGCGTACACCTTGCGGTAGTCGTGGCCGCCACGCTTGAGCGCCCAGATGTCGTCGTCCGTCATGTTCTCGACGAGCTTCTTGGTCCGCGGGTCGCGGCCGAAGAAGTGCTCGCGGATGAACGCGCCGTCCTCCGCCCGGTACGTCTGGAAGTCGCCGTCCGGGGTGACGTTCATCAGGTTGACCAGGGCGCGGTCCTTGTCCGCGTTGAGCAGGACGTCCCACTCGCGGCCCCAGATCACCTTGATGACGTTCCAGCCGGCGCCACGGAACTGCGCCTCGAGCTCCTGGATGATCTTGCCGTTGCCGCGCACCGGACCGTCCAGCCGCTGCAGGTTGCAGTTGACGACGAACGTCAGGTTGTCCAGGCCCTGCGACGAGGCGAGCTGCAGCATGCCGCGCGACTCCGGCTCGTCCATCTCGCCGTCGCCGAGGAACGCCCACACGTCCTGCTGGCTGGTGTCCTTGATGCCGCGCTCGTGCAGGTAGCGGTTGGTCCACGCCTGGTAGATCGCCGACGACGGGCCGAGGCCCATGGACACGGTCGGGAACTCCCACAGGTCGGGCAGCAGGCGGGGGTGCGGGTAGGACGGCAGACCGCCGCCCGGGTGGGACAGCTCCTGGCGGAACCCGTCGAGCTGCTCGGCGCTCAGACGGCCCTCGAGGAAGGCGCGGGCGTACACGCCGGGGGAGGCGTGGCCCTGGAAGTAGACCTGGTCACCGCCGCCCGGGTGGTCCTTGCCGCGGAAGAAGTGGTTGAGGCCGACCTCGTAGAGCGTCGCGACGGACGCGTACGACGAGATGTGCCCGCCGACGGCGACGCCGGGCCGCTGCGCGCGGGTCACCATCACGGCCGCGTTCCAGCGGATCAGGCGCCGGTACTGGCGCTCCATCACCTCGTCACCGGGGAAGTACGGCTCGTTGTGCACCGCGATCGTGTTCACGTACGGCGTGTTGAGAGAGGCCGGGATCGCGACGTTCCGCTGCCGGGCGTGCCGCAGCATGCTCATCAGCACGTAGCGAGCGCGGGGACCGCCCTCCGAGTCGATCAGCCCGTCCAGCGACTCGAGCCACTCCCCGGTCTCCTCGGGGTCGATGTCCGGAACCTGGCTGAGAAGTCCGCCGATGAGGGGACCCGTCTCGTCGATCGACGCCACCTTCGCTCCTTGCGCTCTCGTGCACGCCGGGACGTTGGTCGCCCCGGTGCGCATCCGGTCCCTCCGCGGGTGGCGGCTGTGGCCGCGGCGCATCGGGCAGTGCCCCACATTCTCCGCCGTCCGTGGGCCGAAAGTCACACGAGGACCCGTGCCGCAGCGTGACGTCGGCGACACCGGGCGGCGCGCGGCGCCTGAGAGCTCTTGTCGGGGCCAACCGGAGGTGCGTGGGCTAGCGTGTGCGGTCATCAGCAGGTCGGCCCGAAGGGAGCAGTCAGGTCGTGTCATCCACCGCGGACGACGCAGCCGCGCAGGCGGCGCATCTGGGTTTCATCTCCGGGCAGGTGATCCAGGAGTTCGGTTACGACGACGACGTCGACGAGGACCTGCGCCGGGGGCTCGAGGCCCTGACGGGTTCGGAGCTGGTCGACGAGGACTACGACGACGTCACCGACGGCGCCCTGATCTGGTTCCGGGAGGACGACGGCGACCTGACCGACGCCCTGGTGGACGCCATGACGGTGCTGGACGGCGCCGGACCGATCTGGGTGCTGACGCCCAAGGCCGGCCGTGCCGGCCACGTGTCGCACAGCGACATCGAGGAGGCCGCCACGACGTCGGGCCTGCACGCGATGTCGACCTTCTCGATCGCCCCGGACTGGTCCGCCACGCGGCTGGCGACCCGCGGCCGGGGTCGCTGACCGTTCCGCACGGACGCGGAGCGGCGACCAGGGAGCGACGAGGGTGGGCCCGGCCGGTCTCGAACCGACGACCTCCGCGGTGTAAGCGCGGCGCTCTGACCAACTGAGCTACAGGCCCCGAGGACGCCACAGCCTAGCGGTGCCCGGCTGGGCGATAGGTTGGCGGCGATGAGCGCCTCGAGCCCACCACCCCCCGGTACGCCGACGCTGGCGCAGGTGGTCCGTGCGCTCGACGGGCGGTATCCGCCCGCGACGGCACAGTCGTGGGACTCCGTGGGCCTCGTCGTCGGGGACCCGGAACAGGCCGTGCGGCGGGTGCTGTTCGCCGTCGACCCCGTCGCCGCCGTCGTGGACGAGGCGCTGGAGTGGGGCGCCGATCTGGTCGTCACCCACCACCCCCTCTTCCTGCGCCCCGTGCACTCCGTCGCCGTGACGACCTTCAAGGGGTCGGTCGTGCACCGGCTGCTGCGCGGCGGCGCCGCGCTGTACAACGCCCACACGAACGCCGACGCGGCCGCCGACGGCGTCGCCGACGCCCTGGCGGCGGCGGTCGGCCTCGTGGACACCCGGCCTCTGGTCGCGGACCCGGGACCCGCGCTCGACAAGCACGTGGTGTTCGTGCCCGTGGGCGGCGCGGAGCAGCTGGTCGACGCGATGGCGGCCGCGGGTGCGGGAGCGTTGGGCGAGTACAGCCGGTGCGCGTGGTCGAGCACGGGCGAGGGCACGTTCGTGCCGTCCGGGGACGCGCACCCGGCTGTCGGGGCACCGGGGGAGCGGGCGCACGTCGTGGAGGCGCGGGTCGAGATGGTCGCGACCCGCGACCGGCGCGCGGCCGTGGTCGCCGCGATGCGCTCCGCGCACCCGTACGAGGAGCCGGCGTTCGACGTGCTGGAGCTCGCGGCGCTGCCGGGCGGCACAGGTCTCGGTCGGGTCGGGCGACTGCCCACCCCGACGACCCTCGACGCCTTCGCACGTGCGGTCGCGGCGGCCCTGCCGGCCACACCCCAGGGTGTGCGGTACGCCGGTGCGTCCGACCTTCGCGTCGAGAGTGTGGCGGTGCTCGGCGGCTCGGGCGACAGCGAGCTCGATGCCGTCCGCGCGGCCGGGGTGGACGTGTACGTGACGTCCGACCTGCGCCACCACCCCGCCTCCGAGCAGCGCGAGCGTGCGCTGTTCGAGTCGCCGACGGGCGTCCCCGCGCTGGTCGACACCGCGCACTTCGCCTCGGAGTGGCCGTGGTTGCGCCGCGCCGCAGCGGCGCTCGAACGAGACCTCGGCGCGGTGGGCGCTACCGTGAGCACCCGCGTCAGCACCCTGCGCACCGATCCGTGGACCGCCCGTGTGGACGGTCCGGCGCCGCTGGCCGGCGCATCCGAAGGAGACTCGTGACCACAGCCCCCGCCGCCGACCAGCACCGCCTCCTCGAGGTGCAGGAGCTCGACACGCGTCTGGACCAGAACGCGCACCGCCGCCGGACCCTGCCGGTGCTCGAGCGGATCAGCGAGCTGGCGGCACAGCTCGCGGACCTGGACACGGCGCTGGTCACGTCACGCACGGCGGCGGGAGACCTGCGCCGGGAGCTGTCGAAGGCGGAGACCGACGTCGAGCAGGTGCGCAGCCGGGCCGTGCGGGACCAGGCGCGCCTGCAGGCGGGCGCCGGCGCCAAGGACGCGCAGGCGCTGACCAGCGAGATCGAGAGCCTGGCCCGGCGGCAGGCCGACCTGGAGGAGGTCGAGCTCGCGGTGATGGAGCGCCTGGAGGCGCACACGGCCGCGCTGGCCGAGCTCGAGAAGGCGCACGCGGCGCTGGTCGAGCAGCAGTCCGCGTCGGCGGCCGAGCGGGAGCAGGCAGAGCGCGAGCTGGACGACGAGGCAGGCCGGCTGCGGGCGGAGCGCCAGAACGCGGCGACCGGCCTGGATGCCGGCCTGCTCGCGTTGTACGAGCGGCTCCGCGGGCAGCTCGGAGGTCGCGGGGCGGCGGCGCTGCGCGGCCGGCAGTGCGACGGGTGCCGGATGGAGCTCAACCCGCTCGACCTGGAGCGGATCCGGTCGGCGGCGGAGGACCAGGTGGTCCGGTGCGAGGAGTGCGGGCGGATCCTCGTCCGCTGACGGATGCAGACGCACCGCCCGGGGCGCGGGGTGGCGTCGCCGCCCGACCGACGTCAGAGTTCGTCCGTGAGCTCCCTGCTCCCCGCGTCCGGGGACCCCTCGTCGTCCTCCGCGGCTGCCGGCACTCCGGCAGCCGACAGCTCCTCGGGTCGGCGCGCACCTCGCCCGTCCGGGGCGGGCGTGCGGTTCGACGAGGAGGAACCGGTCACCGTCGTGCTGGTGCGGCACGGGCAGACGGCGATGACCGTCTCACGCGGGTACTCCGGCTCGAGCGAGCCGGGACCGCCGCTGGACGAGACGGGCCGGCGCCAGGCGGCCGACGTGGCGGCGCTCGTCGACCGGGTCGGGCGGGACCTGTGGGGTGACGTCGCCTACCCGAGCCGGGTGATCGCGTCGCCGATGGTGCGCACGCAGCAGACCGCGGCTGTGGTGGCGGAACGGCTCGGGCTGCACGTCGAGACCGACGCCACCTTCCAGGAGGCCGACTTCGGAGCGTGGCAGGGGCTGACCGCGGAACAGGTCGAGGAGCGGTGGCCCGGTCGGCTCGAGCCGTGGCACACGCTCGGCACGGTCCGACCGCCCGACGGCGAGTCGATCGCGGACGTCGGTGAGCGGGTGCGCGCCGGACTGGACCGGCTTCAGGCGGCCGGCGAGGGTCGCACCGTGGTGGTGGTCAGCCACGCGGTGGCCATCCGGGCGATGCTCGGCGTGACGATGGGGGCCGCACCGGGGTCGTGGTCACAGCTGCGGGTGGCACCGGCCTCCGTCAGCATCGTCCGGCTGTTCAGCGACAAGCGCGACGAGATCGCGGTGGCCGGGGTGCCGAGCGAGGGCTGGGCGCGCTGAGCCGAGACGGCCGGTGGACGCGCCCCCTGTCGCGCCACCGGCCGCCGTTCCGGCTACTCCTGCGCGACGGCGTCCAGCACGGGCAGCCGTGCCGCGCGCACCGCGGGCCAGACCGCGGCGACCACGCCGACGAGCACGGCCAGCACCAGCATCCCGGCCAGGCTCGACCCCGGTACCGAGAGCTGCGACAGCCCCTGGTCGGCGTAGAGCCGCGGCAGCGAGGCGGCCAGGCCGATGCCGACCGTGAGGCCGATCACCGTGCCGCACACGGCCGTCAGGACCGACTCCACGGTGATCACCCCCGACAGCTGCAGCCGTCCCAGACCCACCGCTCGCAGCAGGCCGATCTCACGCGTCCGCTCGATCACCGACAGCGCCAGGGTGTTGACGATCCCGAGCACGGCGATCGCCACCGACAGGCCGAGCAGCGCGTACAGGATGGCCAGCATCTGGTTGACCTGCGCCGCGAGGCCGTCGACGAACTGCTTCGAGTCCATGACGGAGACCACGTAGTAGGGGCGCGAGAGGTCGGTCAGCTGCGTCCGCAAGGCGTTGAGGTCGGTGCCCGCGGCCGCCTTGACCAGCACGGTCGTGTCCGGCTGCTGCGCGGCAGGCACCAGCGTGTCGACCACCGAGGGGGAGGCCCAGAGCGCCTGCCCGACGGCGCCCGACCGTGCTATCGCTCCGATCCGCAGCGACTTCTCGCCCAGCGGGCCGGTGACGGACACCGTGTCGCCGATCTTCCAGCCCTTGTCCTTGGCGAGGAGCTTGTCCGCGACCAGCTCGCCGCCGGTGAGGGCCTGCGTCACCGAACCCTCGGTCGACGACGGCCGCAGCAGCGACCCGACCATCGTCGGCTCGACGGCGACGAGCGCCTGCCCGTCCGCGCCCGTCGGCGCGCGACCCACGGCGGCCAGCACGTGCGTCCAGGGGAAGCCCTCCGCCTGCTGCACGGACGGCAGCGCCCGCACCTTCTGCAGGAGCGCGGGTGCGACCGTGTCGCTCATGCCGGTCCGCAGCACGTAGTCCGCGCTGACCTCCGAGCTGACCAGCGATCCGACCGACGCCTGCGTGCTCGCCGCGATGACGGCGGCCGCACCGACCAGCGCCATGCCGATCGTCAGCGCTCCCGCGGTGTTGGCGGCACGGCGCGGGTTCCGCACCACGTTCCCGCGGGCGAGCCGGCCGACGGGACGCAGCCACGCCACCGCGGGCGCGGCGAGCAGCCGCACCACGGCCGGCACGACGACCGGTCCGACCACGAGCGTCCCGATCAGGACGAACCCCGCCCCGACGCCCAGCAGGGTGCCGGCGGAACCGAGGTGCGGGCGGACGGCCGCCACCACCACGGCGGCCGCACCGGCGACGACGAGAACCAGGCCGGCCCAGGCGCGCAGCCGCAAGGACCGCTCGTTCACGGTCACCTCGTCCCGCATCGCCTCGACGGGCGGGACGACGGCGGCGCGCCGGGCGGGCAGCGAGGCCGCGGCGACGGAGACGCCCGTGCCGACTGCCAGACCGATCAGCACGGTCGACGTGGACAGCGGCACGCGGGTGGACAGCGTCATGTCCATCCGCTGCAGCACCACGCCGATCAGCTCGACCAGCCCGAGGCCGCCGAGGACGCCGATGGCCGAGCCGACCACCCCGACGAGGGCCGACTGCGTGAGGATCGACCCGAACACCTGCCGCGGCGACGCGCCGACGGCCCGGAGCAGGGCGAACTCCCGCATCCGCTGCCGCACGGACATGGTGAAGGTGTTCGCGATGATGAAGGCCCCGACGAACAGCGCGAGGAGCGCGAAGACGAGCAGGAACGTCGACACGAAGCCGAGCTGCTTGGAGATCTGCGAGCTGGTCTCCGTGCGCATCGCCGCACCGGTCAGCGCCTGGGCGTGGGCGTCGCTCGCGACGGGCGCCAGGCGGTCCACCAGCTGCTGCTCGGTCAGCCCGGCCGACCTGTCGGCGTACACCTGGAACGACGACGTCGTCCCCGCGGGCGCGAACGCAGCCTGCTCCACGCTGGGGTCGAGCAGCACGATCGTCGCCCCGGCCATCGGCGCACCGAAGTCGACGGCTCCGACCACCGTGACGTCGTGGACGTCCCCGAGGAGCACGACCTTGGTGCGGTCGCCGACGTGCAGGCCGGAGGAGTCCAGCGTGTGCCGCTCGACGGCGATCTCGTCGCGTCCGACGGGCCCCCGGCCGGTCAGCCCGGCGACCGAGGGGTCCCGGCGGTCGTAGGCCAGCGCGAAGCTGGGCGCCTGCGTGCTCCGGACGGCGGTGCCGCTCGCGCCGACCAACGTGATCGGCCCGGACAGGGACGGGATCACAGCCTGCACACCGGGGACCCGCTCCAGCGCGCCGGCCAGGGAGAGCGGGAGGCCGGGGGCGGCCGACCGCTCGCCGGACACGACGTTCGAGCCGTCGTCGGGCACCCGGACGTAGGCGTCGGCGGTGGTGGAGGCGCCGACGATCTCGTCGAACGTCGACGAGAGCATCTCGCGCAGCGAGAAGGTGCCGGTGACGAACGCGACGCCGAGGGCCACCGCGACGATCGACATGGCGAACTGCCCGAGGTGCGCACGCACGGCGCGCCAGGCGATGCGCCTCATGACCGCGACCGCGCGGCGAGGCCCTCGAGGCCGGCCAGCGTGTCCAGCACGCTGGCGGCGGTCGGGTCGGTCAGCTCGGCGACGAACAGCCCGTCCGCGAGGAACAGGACGCGGTGGGCGTACGAGGCCGCGCGCGGGTCGTGCGTCACCATGACGACCGACTGGCCGAGGGTGTCCACGCTGCGCCGCAGGAAGCCCAGCACCTCGGCCGACGCGTGCGAGTCGAGGTTGCCGGTCGGCTCGTCGGCGAAGACGACGGCCGGACGGGACACCAGCGCGCGTGCGCACGCGACGCGCTGCTGCTGCCCGCCGGACAGCTCGGCCGGCTTGTGGGTCAGCCTGTCCCGCAGGCCGACGGCGTCCACGACCTCGTCGAACAGGCCGCGGTCGACCGGCCGCCGCGCGATGTCCAGCGGGAGCGTGATGTTCTCGGCCGCCGTCAGGGTCGGCACCAGGTTGAACGCCTGGAAGATGAAGCCCACCCGGTCCCGCCGCAGCTTGGTCAGCCGGCGCTCGGACATCGCCGAGACGTCCTGCCCGTCCACGACCACCGTGCCGGAGGTCGGCCGGTCGAGGCCGGCGAGGCAGTGCATCAGCGTCGACTTGCCCGATCCGGACGGCCCCATGATCGCGGTGAGCTCGCCACGGCCCAGGTCGACGTCGATGCCGCGCAGGGCGTGCACCTCGGTGGACCCCGATCCGTAGACCTTGGTCAGTGCGCGGGCGGAGGCGATGGCGTCGGTGGCCGGTGCGGCCGCAGGCGCAGGGGAGAGCTCGGAGCTCGTCATGGGGGTCACGGGATCATCCTTCCGGTGGCGGCGCCCGCGATGGATCCGGGAAGTCCCTGGACGAACCCTGAGATCGCCGTCGGCTACCCTGGTCAGCGCGGATGAGTCAGTCAGGCGGCCGCGTCGGGACTCCGCAGGGAGGCCCGCCGAGGAACGTCCGGGCTCCGTAGGGCAGGGTGGTGGGTAACACCCACCCGGGGTGACCCGCGGGACAGTGCCACAGAGAACAGACCGCCGGCCCCTCCGGGGACCGGCAAGGGTGAAACGGCGGTGCAAGAGACCACCAGCGCACCGGGCGACCGGTGCGGCTCGGCAAACCCCACCCGGAGCAAGGCCAGACAGGGAGCGTTCGAGGGCTGCCCGCCCGAGCTCCCGGGTAGGCCGCTGGAGGCGTGCGGCAACGTACGTCGTAGATGGATGGCCGCCACCCGGTCGCGGGAGACCGTGACCGGGCACAGAACCCGGCGTATCGACTGACTCATCCGCAGCACCGCCGGTCGGCGCACGCCGCCGCGCGGTGGACGCTGTCGTTCGCCGGCCATTCGGCGCGCGAGGATGTGCGGGTGCACGAGCTTGCCGGCTGCCGGGTCGCGACGCCGAGCGGCGACGTCGGCGGCTACGTCACCGAGTACGCCGACGGCGTGCTGCGGATGCGCGCCGATGCCGCGCTGCCCGGCCTGCAACCCGGCGAGTCCATCGGGGTGACGGTGCTGGACCCGGTCCGGGGCGTGTGCTCGTACGCCGGCCTGGTGGCGGCCGTCGAGGCCCGTGACGACGGTGCCGCGGTCGACGTCGTCGTCGTGGAGGACCTCGCCCGTCACCAGCGCCGGGCGGCGGCTCGGGCCGCCTACCGGTGCAGCTGCGTGGCGACCCTCGAGGGCGGGGCGAGCCCGGCGAGCCTGCGGGTCACCGTGCTCGACGTCTCGGCGACGGGCGCGCGCTTCATGGCGCCCGAGGAGCTGCACGAGGGTGCGACGCTTCGGCTGGGGCTCCCTGTGGGCGAGGAGCTGGTCGACCTCCGGCTGCGCGTGGTGCGGCACGAGGTGTCCAGCACCGGGACGCGCTACGGCGCGACGCTCGTCGACCCCTCGGAGCGCACCCGCGACGCGCTGTACCGGCTCGTGCTGCGGCTGCAGCGGGAGCAGGCTCGGCACGCGGCCGAGCACTGGTAGGTCCCGGGCCTGGTGCGGCCGGGTCGGCTCAGTGCGCCCGGGCAGCCAGCCGGGCGGCGCCGACGATGCCCGCTGCGTTGCGCAGGGCGGCCGGCACGATCGGCGCCCGCAGCGTCAGGCGGGGGAGGAACTCCTGGTACTTCTTGCTCACGCCGCCGCCGACCACGAAGAGGTCGGGCCAGAAGAGCTTCTCGACCACCGAGAAGTACCTCTGCAGGCGTTCGGACCACTGCTCCCAGCTCAGGTCCTCGCGGTCGCGCGCCGCGTCGGACGCGCGGACCTCCGCGTCGAACCCGTCGATCTCCAGGTGACCGAGCTCCGTGTTCGGCACCAGCACGCCGTCGTTGATCAGCGCGGTGCCGATCCCCGTGCCGAGCGTGACGACGATGACGAGACCCGGCACGCCGCGTGCGGCGCCGTACTCGACCTCCGCGAAGCCTGCGGCGTCCGCGTCGTTGACGGCCAGCACGCGCCGACCGGTGGCGGCCCGGAGCGTCTTCTCGATGTCGGTGCCGATCCACGACGGGTCGACGTTGGCTGCGGACTGCGCGACGCCGTGCAGCACCACCGCCGGGAAGGTGACGCCGATCGGCACCGTCCGGCGCAGCTTGAAGGAGTCCACCACCTCGGCCACCGTGGCTGCGACCGCATCCGGGGTGGCGGGCTGCGGCGTCGGGATCCGCACCCGGTCCGCCGCGAACTCGCCCGTCCGCAGGTCGACCGGGGCGCCCTTGATGCCGGACCCGCCGATGTCGATGCCGAAGGCTGTGTGCATCTTGCTCTTGCCGAGGATCGAGGTGTCGCTCATGGCAGCGTCAGGATCTCCGCTCCGGTGTCGGTGACCAGCAGGGTGTGCTCGAACTGCGCGCTGCGCCGGCCGTCGGCCGTGACGACCGTCCAGTCGTCGTCCCACATCAGCCAGTCCGGGGTGCCGAGGTTGAGCATCGGCTCGATGGTGAACACCATGCCCGGCTCGATCACGGTGTCGTACGCCGGCGCCGCGTCGTAGTGCGGCACCACCAGACCCGTGTGGAAGGCCGGCCCGACACCGTGGCCGGTGTAGTCGCGCACCACGCCGTACCCGAACCGGGCTGCGTACCGCTCGATCACCCGGCCGATCACGTTGAGCTCGCGCCCGGGTGCGACGGCCTTGATGCCACGGGCGAGCGCCTCACGCGTCCGCTCGACGAGCAGCCGTGACTCCTCGTCCACGTCCCCGGCCAGGAACGTCGCGTTGGTGTCGCCGTGCACGCCGCCGATGTAGGCCGTGATGTCGATGTTGACGATGTCGCCGTCCTCGACGACCGTCGAGTCCGGGATGCCGTGGCAGATCACCTCGTTGAGCGACGTGCACAGCGACTTGGGGAACCCGCGGTAGCCGAGCGTCGACGGGTACGCCCCGTGGTCGAGGAGGAACTCGTGCCCGACGGCGTCGAGCTCGTCCGTCGTCACGCCGGGCACCACGTGGCGACCGACCTCCGCCAGCGCCTGCGCCGCGATGCGCGAGGCGGTGCGGACGCGGTCGACCGTCTCCGGCTCCAGCACGTTGCTGCCCGTCCAGGGTCGAGGTCCCGGCCGACCGACGTACTCCGGCCGCTCGATGGACGCGGGGACGGTCCGGCGCGGGCCCAGCCGCCCCGGGGTCAGGGGGGCTCGTGACGCGTGCACCGGCGGCATACCTGGCAGTCTACGAAAGACGACCCCACCGCCGATCCCTCGGAGGGAGCCCGCCATGGCCACCGAGTTCTACTTCAACACCCAGACGCACGAGGTGGAGGAGGGACGGCACAGCGACTGGAGCGTGCTGATGGGCCCGTACCCGACACGCGAGGCAGCGGCCCGGGCCCTGCAGACCGCGCACGAGCGCACCGAGGCGTGGGACCGGCAGGACGAGGCCGATCGCAGCTGACGGGTCCGATCGCGGCTGACGGCCCCGACGCTCAGGCGCCGAACTCGTGCTCCGCGTCCGGGAAGGCGCCCGCCCGGACGTCGTCGGCGAACGCGCGAGCAGCAGCACCCAGGGCGGCACCGAGCTCGCCGTAGCGCTTGGCGAACCGCGGCGTCCATTCGGTCATGCCCGCCATGTCGACCCACACCAGCACCTGGCCGTCGCAGCCGGCGCCGGCGCCGATGCCGATGGTGGGCACGCGCAGCATCGAGGTGACCGACGCGGCCACCGGGGCGGGCACCATCTCGAGCACCACGGCGACGGCGCCCGCGTCCACCACCGCGACGGCGTCGTCGCGGAGCCGGTCGGCACCGTCGTCACCGCGGCCCTGCACCCGCGGCCCGCCGAGCAGGTTCTCGGACTGCGGCGTGTACCCCAGGTGCGCCACGACCGGGATGCCGGCGTCCGTCAGCGCCCGGATCTGGGGTGCGACGCGGCGGCCGCCCTCGAGCTTCACCGCGGCGGCACCGGTCTCCTTGAGGACGCGGACGCCGGCGGCGAGGGCTTGGGCGGGGCCTGCCTCGTAGGTGCCGAACGGCAGGTCGACGACGACGAAGGCGCGGCGGACCGCGCCGGCGACGGCTCGGCCCGCGACCACCATCTCGTCGAGCGTGACCGGCAACGTGCTGGCGTACCCGTGCATGGTGTTGCCGATCGAGTCGCCGACCAGCAGCAGGTCGACGCCCGCCTCGTCGAAGATGCGCGCCGTGACGGCGTCGTAGGCGGTGAGCATCACCAGCCGCTCGCCGCGGTCCTTGGCGGCCTGGAGGTGCTGGACCCGCACGCGCGGCGGGGCGTTCACAGCTCGCGCCAACGGGTGGTGACGGGCAGGCGGCGGTCGCGGCCGAAAGCCAGCGCGGTCACCTTGGGACCGAGCGGGTACTGCCGGCGCTTCCACTCGGCTCTGTCGGTCAGCTGCAGCACCTTGTCCACCACCTCCGGTGCGAAACCACGAGCGAGGAGCTCGGCCCGCCCCTCGGCGTTCTCGACGTAGGCGTCGAGCACCGTGTCCAGCAGGTCGTACGGGGGCAGCGAGTCCTGGTCGACCTGTCCCGGGCGCAGCTCCGCCGACGGCGGCTTGGTGATCGACGACTCGGGGATCGGCGGCACCTCGTCGGGCCGGAACACGCCGTCGAGCGCGGCGTGGTTGCGCCAGCGGGCGAGGGCCCAGACGCGCGACTTGTCCACGTCCTTCAGCGGGGCGAAACCGCCGACCGCATCGCCGTAGATCGTCGAGTAGCCGACGGCCAGCTCGGTCTTGTTGCCCGTGGCGAGCACCAGGTGGCCCTCGGCGTTGGAGAGGGCCATCAGCGTGACGCCGCGGACCCGGGCCTGCAGGTTCTCCTCGGCGAGCCCCTCGAGGTGCAGCTGCCCCTGGAAGGCATCCACCATCGGCGCGATCGGCTGCACCCGGTAGTCGGCACCGATCCGCTGCGCGAGGTCCGCGGCGTCGTCCTTGGAGTGCCCGCTGGAGTACACCGAGGGCATCGAGACGCCGACGACGTGCTCCCCGCCGATCGCGTCGGCCGCGATGGCGGCGCACAGCGCCGAGTCGATGCCACCGGACATCCCGAGCACCACGGAGCGGAAGCCGTTCTTGCGGACGTAGTCCGCCAGCCCCAGCACGAGCGCCCGGTACACCTCCTCGTCCGCGGTCAGGGGGACCGCGGATGGGCCCGGCACCTCGGGCTCGTCGTCCTCCGCCAGATCCCAGAGGAGCAGGTGCTCCACGAACTGCGGTGCGTAGGCCAGCACCTGCCCGTCGCGCCCGACCACGAACGAGCCGCCGTCGAACACCAGGTCGTCCTGGCCGGCGACGAGGTTGACGTAGGCGACCGGCGCCCCGACCTCGTGCGCGCGACGGGCAGCCAGCGCCGTGCGGACGTGCCCCTTGCCCTCCTCGTACGGGGAGGCGTTCAGCACGAGGAGCAGGGAGAGGTCCTCGTCCGCGAGGGCCGTCACGGGTCCGCCGTCCTGCCAGATGTCCTCGCAGATCACCACGGCGACACGTCGGTCCAGGACGTCCAGCACGCACACCTCGTGCCCCGGGGTGAAGATCCGGCTCTCGTCGAACACGCCGTAGTCCGGCAGGTGGTGCTTGTCGTAGCGAGCCACCACCGCGCCGCCCCGCAGCACCACCGCCCGGTTGGTGGCCCGGACCGCGGCCCGCGCGGCGGCATCCGCCTGGGCGTCGTTGCGTGGCCCGAGCCGCCGCTCGCCCACGGTGCCGACCACCACGGTCAGCTCACCCAGACCCTCCTCGACGAGCCGGGAGGCGAGACGTTCGAGCCCCGCCTGGGCCCCGCGTCGGAAGGAGGCCCGCAGCGCGAGGTCCTCGATCGGGTAACCGGTCAGGGTCATCTCCGGGAAGACGACCAGGTGGGCACCCGCCTCGGCAGCACGGCGGGACCAGGCGAGCACCGCCTCGACGTTCCCGTCGACGTCCCCGACGCACGTGTCGATCTGGGCCAGGGCGATCCGAGGTCGTGCCATGGCCGGGAGCCTATCGAGGGGTCCGGACGGCGACCGCCGCGCCGACGTGCCGGGGGCGGCCGCACGCCTGGTCATAGGGAAGGATGTGCCCCATGGACAGGCAGCAGGAATTCGTGCTCCGGACGGTCGAGGAGCGGGACATCCGGTTCGTCCGGCTGTGGTTCACGGACGTGCTCGGCATCCTCAAGTCCGTCGCGGTGGCGCCGGCCGAGCTGGAGCAGGCGTTCGCGGAGGGCATCGGGTTCGACGGCTCCGCGATCGAGGGCCTGACCCGGGTCTACGAGGCGGACATGATCGCCCGCCCGGACCCGTCGACGTTCCAGGTGCTGCCGTGGCGCGGTGAGCGGCACGGCACCGCCCGGATGTTCTGCGACCTGCTCACCCCGGACGGCGCGCCGTCGCTCGCGGACAGCCGCCAGGTGCTCAAGCGCGCGCTGGACCGCGCCAGCGACAAGGGGTTCACCTTCTACACGCACCCTGAGGTCGAGTTCTACCTGTTCGAGGCGCCCGCCGACCCGGCGCAGACGCTCGTGCCCGTCGACCAGGGCGGCTACTTCGACCACGTCCCACGCGGTACCGCCCACGACTTCCGCCGGGCCGCGATCACGATGCTCGAGTCCATGGGCATCTCGGTGGAGTTCTCCCACCACGAGGCCGGCCCGGGCCAGAACGAGATCGACCTGCGCTACGCGGACGCGCTGACCACTGCGGACAACATCATGACCTTCCGCACGGTGGTCAAGGAGGTGGCCCTCGAGCAGGGGGTGTTCGCGTCCTTCATGCCGAAGCCGCTGTTCGCGGCGCCCGGGTCGGGGATGCACACGCACCTGTCCCTGTTCCAGGGCGACAAGAACGCGTTCCACGAGGCGGGCGCCGACCTCGAGCTCTCCAAGATCGGCCGGTCCTTCATCGCCGGACTGCTGCGGCACGCCGCGGAGATCACCGCGGTGACCAACCAGTTCGTCAACTCCTACAAGCGGCTGTGGGGCGGCGCCGAGGCGCCGAGCTACATCTGCTGGGGCCACAACAACCGGTCCGCGCTCGTGCGGGTGCCGCTGTACAAGCCGGGCAAGGGCAACTCGAGCCGGGTGGAGTACCGGGCGGTCGACTCGGCGGCGAACCCGTACCTGGCGTTCGCGGTGCTGCTCGCCGCCGGGCTCAAGGGCATCGAGGACGGCTACGAGCTGCCGGAGGGTGCCGAGGACGACGTCTGGGAGCTGACCGATGCGGAGCGGCGTGCGCTCGGCATCGAACCGCTGCCGACGTCGCTCGAGGCGGCCATCGAGGTGATGGAGCGGTCCGAGCTGGTCGCCGAGGCGCTGGGGGAGCACGTCTTCGACTACTTCCTGCGCAACAAGCGCGAGGAGTGGCGCGAGTACCGCGCGCAGGTCACGCCGTTCGAGCTGCAGCGGTTCCTGCCCCTGGTCTGACCGATGACCGTCGGCACCACGCACGGCCGGGGCGCGTCCCTCGCCGCCCGGCTGTCCCGGGCGGGCGTTGCCGACGTGCCACGAGGCGAGCGGCTGCTGACGGACCGGGCGCTGCTCGCCGTGTGGCCGCAGGCGCCCGACGACCTGCCGGAGCTGCTGGGTGCGGTTGCGGACCCGGACCAGGCGCTCCTGACCCTCGCGAAGGTGGCCGGTGCGGTCGCTCCGCACCCGGACCTGACGGAGGCCCTGGTCGCCGCCGTGATGGAGGCCGGCCCGGCGCGTGAGCGCCTGCTCTCTCTGGCCGGCGCGTCGGCGGCGCTGGGTGACGTCGTTGTCGCGCGGCCGGAGAGCCTGCGTGTCGTGCTCGACGACGCTCCGGGCGTCGACGTCGATGCGAGCTCCGTCCGCGCCGACCTGCTGCGCGCGGTGGAGGCGGACCCGTCCGCCGCGGTCCCGGTCGCCGGCCTGGCCGGTGCGCCGGGCGTCGACGCGATGCGACGGGCCTACCGCCGGCACCTCCTCGGCATCGCCGCGGCCGACGTCACCAGCCCTGACCCGCAGAGCCGGTTGCCTGCGGTGGCGGCCGCGCTCGCCGACCTCGCCGGCGCCGCCCTCGAGGCCGGTCTCGCACTGGCACGGGCGGAGTACCCGGACGGAGCGCCTGGCGTGCGGCTGGCCGTCATCGGCATGGGCAAGGGCGGCGGCCGAGAGCTCAACTACATCTCCGACGTCGACGTGGTGTACGTCGTCGAGCCGGCGGAGGGCACGGCCGAGGACGAGGCGATCGCGGTCGGTGCGCGGCTTGCCGCGGGACTCGCACGGGCGTGCTCGACGCCCTCGGGAGAACCCGCACTGTGGGCGGTCGACGCCGCGCTCCGCCCCGAGGGCAAGGACGGGCCACTGGTCAGGACCCTGGCCAGCCACCGCGCCTACTACGAGCGGTGGGCCCGCACCTGGGAGTTCCAGGCGCTGCTGAAGGCACGGCCGGTCGCGGGGGACGTCGAGCTGGGGCGCGCGTACGTCGAGATGACGCAGCCGATGGTGTGGGCCGCCGTGCGGCGGGAGAACTTCGTCGAGGACGCGCAGGCGATGCGGCGCCGGGTGGAGCGCCACGTGCCCGCCGCAGAGGCGGACCGCCAGATCAAGCTGGGTGTCGGGGGTCTGCGCGACGTCGAGTTCACCGTCCAGCTGCTGCAGCTGGTGCACGGTCGCGCCGACGAGTCGATCCGCAGCGGCAGCACGCTGACCGCGCTGGCGGCCCTGGCGGCGGGCGGGTACGTCGGGCGCGAGCACGCCGCGCAGCTGGCGACCTGCTACCGGTTCCTGCGGGTCCTCGAGCACCGCGTGCAGATGTGGCGGATGCAGCGGACCCACCTGCTCCCGCAGACCGAGCCGGACCTACGCCGTCTGGCGCGCTCGGTCGGTATGCGCACCGAGGGGGCCGAGGGTCTCCTCGAGCGGTGGCGGTCCGTGCGTCGCGACGTGCGGCGCCTGCACGAGGAGCTGTTCTACCGGCCGTTGCTCCCCGCCACCGCGCGGCTGTCCGAGGCGGACGTCACCCTGGCGCCGGAGGCGGCGCGGCACCGGCTGGAGGCGATCGGCTACCGGGACCCCGGCGGCGCCCTGCGGCACATCGCCGCCCTCAGCGAGGGGCTGTCCCGACGGGCCGCCATCCAGCGCCAGCTGCTGCCCGTGATGCTCGGGTGGTTCGCCGCGGGGCCGGACCCGGACGGGGGCCTGCTCGCGTTCCGGCGGCTGTCGGACGAGCTCGGCAGCACCCACTGGTTCCTCAAGCTGCTGCGCGACTCCGGCACGGCGGCCGAGCGGCTGGCTCGCGTGCTCTCGACGTCCCGCTACGTCGCCGACGCGTTGACGCGGTCACCCGAGTCGGTCGTCTGGCTGGACGACGACGCCGAGCTGGAGCCGCGCGACGCCCAGCGCCTCGCGGCGGAGGCGGACGCCATCCTCACGCGGTCGGACCAGCGGGTGGCGGCCGCCACGGCTCTGCGGGCCCTCCGCCGTCGGGAGCTCGCACGCACCGCGACGGCCGATGTGCTCGGCGTGACCACGGGGATCAGGGCGTCGCACAGCCTCACGGTGGCGGCCGACGCCGTGCTGGCGGGCGCCCTGCGGGTCAGCCGGTGGGAGGCGCGTGCCGAGCGCGGCCTGGACGCGGACCCGACGCGGATGCTCGTGGTCGCCATGGGTCGCCTCGGCGGGCGGGAGATGGGCTACTCGTCGGACGCCGACGTGCTGTTCGTGCACGACCCGCTGCCCGGCGCGGACGCGACGCTCGCCCAGGAGTTCGCCACCACGGTCGCCACCCAGCTGCGCGCCCTGCTCGGCGACGTCGGCCCCGAACCGGCGCTCGCGGTGGACGCCGACCTGCGCCCCGAGGGTCGCAACGGCCCGCTGGTCCGCACGCTCGACTCCTATGCGGAGTACTACGGCCGCTGGTCCGCGACGTGGGAGGCGCAGGCACTGCTCCGTGCGCGACCGGTCGCGGGCGACGTCGAGCTCGCCGGGCGGTTCCGCGCCCTGATCGACCGCGTGCGGTACCCCGCCGGGGGTCTGGACCCGGTGGCGGTGCGCGAGGTCCGGCGCATCAAGGCGCGGGTGGAGGCGGAGCGGCTGCCGCGCGGCGTCAGCCCGGCCCGGCACCTCAAGCTCGGGCGGGGCGGGATCAGCGACGTCGAGTGGACCGCCCAGCTGTTCCAGCTGCAGCACGCACACCAGGTCGAGGGTTTGCGGACCACGTCGACGCTCGAGGCGCTCACGGCCGCGACCGGCGCCGGTCTGCTGGCCGAGGAGGACCGCGCGGTGCTCGCGGCAGCGTGGGAGCTCGCCTCCCGGCTGCGCGACGCGAACGTGCTGTGGTCCGGACGCACCGACGGCCCGCACACGGACGTGCTGCCGCACGACCACACCGCGCTGTCCGGCGTCGCCCGCGTGATGGGGTACCCCGCCGGCTCGGGCGCGACGCTCGAGGAGGAGTACCTGCGCACCGCCCGCCGGGCCCGGGCGGTCGTCGAGCGCGTCTTCTACGGCTGACCGCTCGGGCCGGCGGTCGGGTCACGCCGGCGACGATGCCGGCCGCCGTGTCTGCGTGCTGGCCGGCATCGGTCGATCCCGGCGCGTCCTGTGGCGTGCGCGGTCGCCGGCCGGACGCACGCCGGCCCGGGCACCACGAGGGTGACCGGGCCGGCGGTACCGCTGGTCAGGGGCTCACGGGAGCAGCCGCGGCCCCTGACGATCAGACGTCGTAGTAGAGCTCGAACTCGTGCGGGTGCGGCCGCAGCCGGATCGGGTCGACCTCGGCGGAGCGCTTGTAGTCGATCCAGGTCTCGATCAGGTCCGGGGTGAACACGTTGCCGGCGGTGAGCCAGTCGTGGTCCGCCTCGAGGTTGTCGAGCACCTCGGGGAGCGAGCCGGGCACCTGCTGGATGAGGGCGTGCTCCTCCGGGGGCAGCTCGTACAGGTCCTTGTCGACCGGCTCCGGCGGCTCGATCCGGTTCTGGATGCCGTCCAGGCCCGCCATCAGCATCGCCGAGAAGGCGAGGTACGGGTTGCTCGACGGGTCCGGCACACGGAACTCGATGCGCTTGGCCTTGGGGCTCGAGCCGGTGACCGGGATGCGGATGCATGCGGACCGGTTGCGGGCCGAGTACACCAGGTTGACAGGAGCCTCGAAGCCCGGCACCAGGCGGTGGTAGCTGTTCACCGTCGGGTTGGTGAAGGCCAGCAGCGACGGCGCGTGCTTCAGCAGGCCGCCGATGTACCAGCGGGCGAGGTCGGACAGGCCGCCGTAGCCCTTCTCGTCGAAGAACAGCGGCTCGCCGTCCTTCCACAGCGACTGGTGCACGTGCATGCCCGAGCCGTTGTCGCCGAACAGCGGCTTCGGCATGAAGGTGGCGGTGCGCCCGTTCTGGTGCGCGACGTTCTTCACCACGTACTTGAACAGCTGCACCTTGTCGGCCGACTTGGCCAGCGTGTCGAAGCGGTAGTTGATCTCCGCCTGGCCCGCGGTGCCGACCTCGTGGTGCGCGCGCTCGACCTGCAGCCCGAGCTCGTCGAGCAGCAGCGAGATCTCGTCGCGGATGTCGCCGAACTGGTCCACCGGCGCGACGGGGAAGTAGCCGCCCTTGTAGGGCGTCTTGTGCCCGAGGTTGCCACCCTCCTCCTCGCGGCCGCTGTTCCACGCCGCCTCGATGGAGTCGATGAAGTAGAACCCGGCGTCCTGGCGCGTCTGGAAGCGCACGGAGTCGAAGATGTAGAACTCCGCCTCCGGTGCGAAGAACGCGGTGTCCGCGATGCCGGTCG
This sequence comes from Cellulomonas sp. NTE-D12, assembly GCF_027923705.1. Lineage (NCBI taxonomy): Bacteria > Bacillati > Actinomycetota > Actinomycetes > Micrococcales > Cellulomonadaceae > Cellulomonas > Cellulomonas electrica. The sequence goes on from NZ_AP026442.1 coordinate 1,539,067, forward strand.
AGCGCAGGTACGCCTCCGCCTTGGCGGCGATCTGGCGCGGGTCGCGGCTGTAGGGCTCGTCCGTGTAGGGGTCGACGATGGACATGTTGATGTTCAGCGTCTTCTCCACGCGGAACGGGTCGACGTAGGCCGTCGTCACGTCCGGGATCAGCTTCATGTCCGACTCGTGGATCGCCTGGAAGCCGCGGATCGACGAACCGTCGAACATCTGACCGTTGACGAAGAAGTCGTCGTCGACGGAGGCCGCGGGGACGTTGAAGTGCTGCATGACGCCGGGCAGGTCACAGAACCGGACGTCGACGAACTTGACGTCCTCGCTCTTGATGAACGCCAGGACTTCCTCTGGCTTGCTGAACATCCGCTGCTCCTCGGTTGAGTCCAGCCCGTGTGCTCGGGCCTGCGCAGAGGCTAGGCGCACGTGATGACGCGCCGGTGCCACGTCTGTTTCGGCGGTGTTACGTGACGGCGCCCGGTGTGACCGCCGTGCGACGAGTCGGACGGTCGTCCGGGACCTTTCTCCTAGGCTGGCGGCGTGGTGCGACGTGAGGACATGGGCTCGTGGCTCGAGGGCGACGCGGTTGCGGGGGCCGGTGCCGGCACCAGGCTCGGACTGCCCGTGTCCGGTCCGGGATCGCCGGCACGCACCGGCCGCCGGGCGCTCGCGCTGGCCGTGGACTGGCTCGCCTGCCTGCTGATCTCGGGGGCGTTGTTCCCCGGCTCGCAGTCCGCGGCCTTCTCCCTGGTGCGCGGCGACCCCATGGCGACGCTCGGCATCTTCGCGCTGGAGAACCTGCTCCTGGTCGGCACGGTCGGCCACACCCTCGGGCACCGGCTGTGCAACCTGCGCATCAGGACAGCGCCCGTCGTCGGGCCGGGACGGGACGCCGACGGTCCGGCCCAGTCAGGCAGCGGCCCCGACCTCGGTCGCGCACCAGGGCTCCTGCGGGCCGCCGTGCGCACCGTCCTGCTGCTCCTCGTGATCCCCGCGGTCGTGCAGGACGGCGACGGCCGAGGCCTGCACGACCGCGCGGCGGGAACGGTGATCGTCCGGCGCTGAGCCGGTCGGTCAGCGCCCGCGCAGGCCGCGCCGGTCGGGGCGCATGCGGGTCGGGTCGATGCCCTTCGGCATCGGGAGGCGCATCCCGCCCAGTGCCGTGAGCCGCTTGCTCACCTCGGCGACCTCCGCCTTGGTGAGCTGGGGACGCAGCTTCTGCACCGCGCGGGGCAGCTTGCGCAGCGGCACCTGGCCGGGCTCGTCGCCCATCTGCAGGACGGTGATGGGGGCACCCGAGATCACCCGCGCGGTCCGCTTCCGCTCCTGCTCGAGCAGCTTGCCGGCTCGGCTCGCCGGTCCCTCGCTGACCAGCACGACACCGGCTCGCCCGAGGCCGCGGAACACGAGGTCCTGCGTGCGGGGGTCCACCGCCACGGGCTCCTCGGTGAAGGTCCAGCCCTTGCGGATCGTGCCGAGGGCGGCGCGCGACGCACCGGGCTGACCTTCGATCTGGGTGTAGGCAGCCGTCTCCGCGCGCCTCGCCAGCACGAACATGGCGCCGAGCGCCGCGAACGGGATGCTGAGCACGAGCATGTAGACCAGGGCGTGCACGAGCAGGCCGACCACGAGGCCGATCGCGACGATGCCGAAGAACACCGCGAGGATCAACCAGGTGATCGCCGGGTCGTGCTTCCGGGTCATCTGGTAGGCGGTCCAGACCTGGGTGTACCAGCGGACCTTCTTGGGGGCGGTGTCGGTGGTGCCGGCGGCGCCCTTGGCAGGGCGTGACGGCGGTGTGCTCGCGCGGGCCATGGGACGCGAGTCTACCGACGGCCGAACGGCCTTCTGCGCAGCGGGGAGGGTCAGCGACCGGCGGTGCGGGCGAGCACCGAGGCCGCCTCCTGGCGTGCCGTCATGGGCTCCGCCAGGTGCTCGAGGCCGGCCGGGACGGCCGCGCCGCGCCGCGCCAGGGCTTGGGCCCACAGGCGCCCCGCCCGGTACGACGAGCGCACCAGCGGGCCGGCCATCACGCCGGCGAACCCGATCCGGCGCGCCTCGTCGGACAGCTCGACGAACTCCTCGGGCCGTACCCACCGGTCCACCGGGTGGTGCCGCACCGACGGCCGCAGGTACTGGGTGATCGTGATCAGGTCGCACCCGGCCTCGTGCAGGGCGACCAGGGCCTCCCGCACCTCGTCCGTCGTCTCGCCCATGCCCAGGATCAGGTTGGACTTGGTGACCAGCCCGGCCTCACGCGCCGCGGTGAGCACGGACAGCGACCGCTCGTAGCGGAAGCCGGGTCGGATCGTCTTGAAGATCCGCGGCACCGTCTCCAGGTTGTGCGCGAGCACCTGCGGGCCCGAGCCGAACACCTCGGCGAGCCGCTCGGGACGGGCGTCGAAGTCCGGGATCAGCAGCTCGACGCCGGTGCCGGGGTTGACCGCACGGATGCGGCGCACGGTCTCGGCGTACAGCCACGCACCGCCGTCCGGCAGGTCGTCGCGGGCGACGCCCGTCACCGTGGCGTACTTCAGGCCCATCGCCTGGACGGACTCGGCCACCCGGCGCGGCTCGTCGGCGTCGAACGGCTCCGGCCTGCCAGAGTCGATCTGGCAGAAGTCGCATCGCCGGGTGCACGTGCCCCCCCCGATGAGGAAGGTCGCCTCGCGGTCCTCCCAGCACTCGAAGATGTTGGGGCAGCCGGCCTCCTCGCACACCGTGTGGAGGCCCTCGCGGCGGACCAGGTGCTTCAGCTCGTCGTACTGCGGGCCCATCGTCGCGCGGGTGCGGATCCACTCGGGTTTGCGCTCGATCGGCGTCTCTGCGTTCCGGGCCTCGACCCGCAGCATCCGGCGTCCCTCGGGTGCGATCGTCACGAAGGTCAGACTAACGCCGGCCTCGGCCGTGCTTTCGCGCGGTCCGCGGCCCGGACCCGTCGCAGGGACCTGGGTCCCGCGCACCCCGCACCACCTCACGACACGCTGGGGAGGTTGGGCGCGGCGTCAGGGGAGGCCGAGCGGGGGGATCGCCCGGAAGGAGGCACGCATGCGCGTCTTGGTGTCGGTGTCGTCGCGCCACGGCGGTACGCGGGAGATGGGCCAGGTGGTCGCCGCGGTGCTGCGCGACGCGGGCCACGACGTCGCGGAGATCGGTCCGGACGAGGTCGAGGACGTCACCGGGTACGACGCCGCGGTGCTGGGCTCTGCCGTCTACGTCGGGCGTCTCGCGCTCGGTGTGCGGGACCTCGTCGACCGGCGCGCCGGGCAGCTGCGGGAGCGACCCGTGTGGCTGTTCTGGTCCGGCCCTGTCGGAGAGCCGGCGACGGCCCCGGTGGTCCCGGACGACGTGACGGAGGTGGCCAAGGCCGTCGGCGCCCGTGGTGTGCGGATGTTCGCGGGCCGCCTCGAACGCGCCGAGCTGAACATCTCCGAGCGCGCGCTCGTCGCGCTGGTGCACGCCCAGCCGGGCGACTACCGCGACCTGGACGAGGTCCGCGACTGGGCGCTGGGCATCGACGAGGAGCTGCGGGCGCTGCGGCGGGACGACGACAACGGCGCCTTCTGAGGCGGCGTCGACCGGTGGTCCGGAGCGGACCTCCGGGCCGAGGCGGTCGCACCAGGCGACGATCTACCCCCGCGCGAGAGCCGGCGCCGCGAGGAGCGGCTCGAGCGCGGTGACGAGGTGACGGCCTACCAGGGGGGTCACCTCGTCGATCGTCACGGTGCGGCCGGCCTCGGCCGAGAGGCTGGTCACGTCGGCGTCCGCGATGCCGCACGGCACGATCCGGTCGAACTGGTGCAGGTCGCAGCAGCAGTTCAGCGCGAAGCCGTGCATCGTCACCCCGCGGGCGACCCGGACCCCGATCGCTGCGACCTTCCGCTCGCGCCGAGCCGACGGCGTAGCGGCCGGATCGGCCGGGAACCACACGCCGCTGCGCCCCTCCACCCGCACCGCGGTGAGACCGAGGTCCGCACAGGTGCGGATGAGCGCCTCCTCCAACGCACGGACGTACGCGACCACGTCGACCGGCTCCGCCAGTCGGACGATCGGGTAGCCGGTGAGCTGACCGGGGCCGTGCCACGTGATGCGGCCGCCGCGGTCGACGTCGACCACCGGGGTCCCGTCGACCGGCCGGTCAGCCGTGGCGGTGCGCTTGCCGGCGGTGTACACCGGCTCGTGCTCGACCAGGAGGACCGTGTCCTCCTGCTCCCCGTCGGCCACGCGGGCGTGCACCTGGCGCTGCAGGTCCCACGTCGGGACGTAGGGGGAGAGGGCGCCGCCGAGGTCCAGGGGTTCGAACCGCATGCCGGCAGGCTAACCCGCGCCACAGGTCGGACCGTGCGCGGGTCCCCGTAGGCTGGGCGGATGGAGTCCTTGCGGGTCGGTCTGGTCGGTTACGGCGGCTCAGGTCGGGGCATCCACGGGCGTCTGCTGCGGGAGCTCGGGCAGCGGGTGACGTGCGTGGTGACCCGCGGACGCGCGGAGCAGGTGCACGCCGACTGGCCGGGTGCTCGCGTGGTCCCGGACGTGGCCTCCCTCCTGCAGCACGCCGCCGAGCTCGACCTGGTCGTCGTCGCGAGCCCGACGGGCGATCACGTCAGCAGCGTCGCGCCGCTGCTGCAGGCGCGGCTGCCCGTCCTGGTGGACAAGCCGCTCGCACCGAGGGAGCACGAGGCGGCGGAGCTGGTGCGGCTGGCCAACGAGGTGGGCGGTCGGCTGACCGTCTTCCAGAACCGACGGTGGGACCCCGAGCAGCTGACGCTGCGCGCGGTGCTGGCGTCCGGAGAGCTGGGCCGCGTGCACAGGTTCGAGCGTCGGTGGGAACGGTTCCGGCCGCAGCCCCAGCACCGCTGGAAGGAGCAGGACGTCCAGGCGGGTGGTCTGCTGCTGGACCTCGGTGCGCACCTGGTGGACTCCGCGATCCAGCTGTTCGGTCCCGCGGTGTCCGTGACGGCGGAGCTCCGCACGCTGACCACGCCCGCGTTCGACGACGTCTTCCTGGCGCTCACGCACGCCCCGGACGCCGATGGGCACTCGGTCATCAGCCACCTGCAGGCCGGCAGCCTCGTCGGTGCACCTGGCCCACGTACCCGGGTGCTCGGTGACGAGGCTGCGTACCTCGTGACGCACTACGAGGGAGAGCCGACGCCGTTCGAGCTGCTCGACCTGTCCGTCGGTCGCCCCGGCTTCGAGGGCTGGCTGGTGCGCGGTGACGAGCGGACACCGGTCCCGCGGGCGCCCGGTGGTCATGCGGACCTGTACCGGGACGTGGTCCGTTGGGTGACGGACGGAGGCCCTCCGCCGGTCGACCCGTGGGACGCCGTCCGCACCGCACGGGTGCTGGATGCCGCCCTCGTGTCGGCGCGCGAGCACCGGGCCGTGCCGCTCGCCTGAGGCCGAACCCTGTGGACGGACGGCTCCGTCCCGGTCGGCGCTCCGCTTTCATGTCGGCGTGCCGGACCTGCCCCCGATCGACGTCGACCGTGCCCTGACCACACTCGGACTGCTCGCGACGGGCGGGACGGGCACAGCCGGCGGGTGGCTGGCGCGGCGACCGGAGGACGAGTCGCCGGCGTTCGAGCTCCTGGTCCTGATGGCGGCCGTCGACGAGCGGCTGGTCGACCGCGTCGACCGGTTCGCCGAGCTCGAGCACCCGCACCTTGGCCAGGTGCGGGCCGTGACACCGATCGATCCCGGCCGTACGGGCGTGCTCGTCGACCACGTCGTCGGGGTCAGCCTCGGTGCGATCCGGCGTGCGCGCGCCCCGATGACGGACGGGGAGTGCGTGACGCTGCTCGTTCCCTTGTGCCAGGCGCTGTCGGCGCTCGGCACCGTCGGTCTGGCGCACGGTGCCGTGGAGGCGGACAACGTCGTGGTCCAGCCGGACGGTCGGCCCGTGCTCGTCGCACCGCGGCCGGGCCTGGTGGGCACCGCGCTGCCTGGGGACGACCTGCCACGGCTGCTCTCGACGGTCGTCGGCGTGATGCCCGAGGAGGACGGTGCCCTGCTCGCGGGGCCCGCGTCCGTCCCGCGGCTTCGACCGGTACTCGACCAGCTGCTGGCCGGCGGGTGCTCGGCGGACGAGGTCGTGGCACGGTGCTTCGCCACCGCGGAGCCCGAGGCCGTGCGGCTGCCGGACGCCGCGGCGCTGGCGGGTGCCTCCCTGGTCGCAGGGGTGCGGCGTCCGTTCCCGGTGTCGGCAGGGACGGAGCGCCGACCGTTGCCGAGCCAGTCGGGCACCACGCGAACTGCCCGACGTCGACGGCCCGCCGCGCGGTCCGCGTGGCGCCGAGCCAGCGTCGCAGTCGCCGCCGGCGTGCTGCTGGTCGTCGCCGTCGGGATCGGCCGGCACGGCCTTGCGGACCCCCCGACGGCGGATACCTCGACGGCCCGCGAGCCCTTGCTGGACCGTAGCGACCCTGCCGGGGCGGCAGCGGAGCTGACCCGGCGCAGGGCCGACGTGCTGCGATCGGGGTCGGCCGACCGGGTTGCGGATGTCGCGGTGACGGACGGCCCGGCGGCGCGTGCCGACTCCGAGGTGATCGCATCGCTGGGTGCGGGCGGTGCCGAGGGGCTCAGCGCGCGCGTCGACTCCGCCTCGGTGACCGGGACGCCGACGCGGGACGAGGCCGACGTGTCGGTCAGCTCGGCGACGTCCGGCTACGTGGTCGTGAGTGCAGACGGACGACGGAGCACCGCCGCCGCGGCGGCACCCCGAACCGTGCTGCTCCACCTCCGGTGGACGGCCGCCGGGTGGCGGGTGTGGTCCGTCAGCCAGCCGGGAGCTGCGCCCTGAGCCACGAGGCGGCCGTGGCGATGTCCGGGTGCTCCGGCAGGAAGCCCGACGCCGCGAGAGCCGTCGGGACAGCGCGCACCGAACCCAGGACCTCGGGGGCGAAGTCGCCGAGGACCAGCCGCAGGGCCCACGCCGGCGCGCGCACGACCGCGGGCCGGTGCCACTCCGCCGCGAGGGCGGCCACCACGTCGCGGTTGCGTGCCGGCTCCGCGACCAGGTTGGCCGGCCCGGAGACGTCGCTGCTCAGCAGGTGGGTGATCGCCCGGACCTCGTCGAGCAGCGTGATCCAGGCCCAGAACTGCCGTCCGGAACCGAGCGGGCCGCCCAGCCCCCACCGGATGAGGGGGAGCAGCCGCTCGAGCGCCCCGCCCTTCGGGCTGAGGACGATGCCGGTCCGCAGGTGGACGACCCGCACGCCTGCGTCCGTCGCGGGCTGCGTCGCCGCCTCCCAACGTCGCACCACCTCGGCGAAGAAGGTGCTGCCGAACGGCTCGGCCTCGCTGAGCACGTCGTCACCGCGGTCGCCGTAGGCGCCGATCCCCGATGCCTGCAGCAGGATCCGCGGCGTGTCCGGATTCGCGGCCAGCGTCGCGGAGATCAGGCCGGTGGTGCGCAGCCGCGAGCCGATCACCTGACGCTTCCGAGCCGTGGTCAGCGGTCGGCTGCCGACGTTGACGCCGGCCAGGTTCACCACCGCGTCGACGCCGCGCAGCAGCGCCGGGTCGAGACGGCCGCCGTCCGGGTCCCACGGCAGCTCGTCGGGGCCGGTGGGACGTCCGCGGACCAGGCGGAGCACCTCGTGGCCCGAGTCCACGAGGTGGGGGAGCAGGGCGCTGCCGATCAGCCCGTGCGAACCGGCGACGACGACGCGCACGCCTTGCTCCTTCCTCGTCCGTCGGTGCCTACAGCCCCACCTCGGACTCGAACGCGGCCTCCTCGATGCGGCGCTTGATCGCCATCAGGTAGCGCGACGCGTCCGCGCCGTCGACCAGCCGGTGGTCGTACGACAGGCACAGGTAGCACATCGAGCGGATGGCGATGACATCCGCGCCGTCCTCGCCTGCGACGACGACAGGGCGCTTGACGATCGCGCCGGTGCCGAGGATGGCCGACGTGCCGCCGGGGACGATCGGCGTGTCGATGACGGCACCGCCGGAACCGGTGTTCGTCACCGTGAAGGTAGCGCCGCTCAGCTCGTCCGGGCCGACCTTGTTCGCCCGGGTGCGACCCGCGAGGTCGGCGATCTTGCGCGCCACGCCGGCGAGGTTCAGGTCACCGGCGTCACGGATCACCGGCACGACGAGCCCACGCTCGGTGTCCACGGCGATGCCGACGTTCTCGCTGCCGTGGTAAGTGATCTGGTTGCCCTCGAGTACCCCGTTGACCTTCGGGTAGGCCTTCAGCGCCTCGACGGCGGCCAGGACGAAGAACGGCAGGAACGTCAGGTTGACGCCTTCGCGCGCCTTGAACGAGTCCCTGGCTCGTGCGCGCAGCCGGGCCACCTTGGTGACGTCGACCTCCACGACCGTGGTCAGCTGCGCCTGCGTGTGCAGCGCCTCGACCATCCGCTCGGCGATGATCTGCCGCAGCCGGCTCGCCTTCTCGGTGGTGCCGCGCAGCGGCGAGACGGCCGGGACCGTCGCCGCCGCCGCGGGGGTGGGCGCCGCTGCTGCAGCGACCGGCGCTGCGGCTGGTGCGGCGGCCTGCTCCGCGGCACGCCGCGCTGCCTCCGCACGCTCCGCCTCGGCACGGGCCGCGGCCTCCAGGACGTCCTCCTTGCGGATGCGACCTCCGACCCCGGTGCCACGCAGTGCTGCCGTGTCGACGCCCTTCTCGGCGGCGAGCTTGCGCACCAGCGGTGTCAGGTAGGCGCCGGACGCCGTCTGCTCCACCGCGGGGGCGCTGACGGCGGGAGCCGGCGCAGCCGGGACCGGTGCCGGGGTCTGCGCGGGCGCAGCACTCGGGACCGGTGCGGCACTCGGAGCGGGCGCGGCACTCGGAGCAGGTGCGGGTGCCGGGGCCGAGGGCTCGGGTGCGGCGGCGACAGGTGCGGCTGCGGGCGCCTGCGCACCCTCGGGGCCTGCGGGGGCGGATGCAGGCGCACCCGCACCGCTGCCGATCACCGCGAGGACCGCGCCGACCTGTGCCGTCTCGTCCTCCTGGACCAGGATCTGCTGGACGGTGCCAGCGAACGGCGACGGGACCTCGGTGTCCACCTTGTCGGTGGAGATCTCCAGCAGCGGCTCGTCCACCTCGACGGAGTCGCCGACCTGCTTGAGCCACCGCGTGACGGTGCCCTCGGTGACGGACTCGCCGAGCGCCGGCAGCCGCACCTCCTGGCCCGGACCACCGGTCGACGGAGCCTCCTCGGCCGCCGGCGCCGGGGTCGGCTCGGGGTTGCCGGCAGGCGCCGACTCCTCGTGCTGCTCGGCCGGCTGCTGCGGCGGCTCCGGTGCCGTCGGCTGCTCCGCGGCGGGCTCCTCGGCCGGCGCCGGCGTGGCGCCCTGACCGGCGTCGCCGCTCGGTGCGGGGGCCGACCCGGTGCCGTCGCCGATCACGGCGAGGACGGCGCCGACCTGGGCCGTCTCGTCCTCCGGGACGAGGATCTGCTCCACGACGCCGGCGAACGGCGACGGGATCTCGGTGTCCACCTTGTCGGTGGAGATCTCGAGCAGGGGCTCGTCGACCTCGACGCGGTCGCCGACGTTCTTCAGCCAGCGGGTGACGGTGCCCTCGGTGACCGACTCACCGAGTGCGGGAAGCTGCACGTTCTGGGACATGACGACTCCGGTCTCCTTCGACTCTGCTCAGTTGTGCGCGTGCAGCGGCTTGCCGGCCAGCGCGAGGAACGCCTCGCCGATGGCCTCGTCCTGCGTCGGGTGGGCGTGCACCAGGGAGGCGACGTCCTCCGGGTAGGCCTCCCAGTTGACGATCAGCTGGGCCTCTCCGACCAGCTCACCGACGCGGGCCCCGATCATGTGGACGCCGACCACCGGGCCGTCGACCTTCCGGACCAGCTTGACGAATCCCTGGGTCCCGAGGATCTGGCTCTTGCCGTTGCCGCCCAGGTTGTACTCGAGCGTCACGACGTTGTCGGCGCCGTAGAGCTCGCGCGCCTTCGCCTCGTTGACGCCGACGGAGGCCACCTCGGGGTTGGAGTAGGTGACGCGGGGGATGCCCGACTCGACGATCGGCGCGGGGTTGAGCCCGGCGATCTCCTCGGCGACGAAGATGCCTTGGGCGAACCCGCGGTGCGCCAGCTGCAGCCCGGGAACGATGTCGCCGACGGCGTAGATGTTCGCCACCCCGGTGTGCAGCCGCTCGTCGGTGAGGACGAAGCCGCGGTCCACCCGCACGCCCTGCTCCTCGTAGCCGAGGCCGGAGGTAGCCGGTCCACGGCCCACGGCCACCAGCAGCACCTCGGCGTCGAACGTCTTGCCGTCCTCGAGCCACACGTGAACGCCGTCGTCGTTCTGCGTCACGCCGGCGAACCGGACGCCGACGGAGAAGTTGATCCCGCGCTTGCGGAAGGCGCGCTCGAACGCCTTGCAGACGGCCTCGTCCTCGTTGGGCACAAGGTGCGGCAGTGCCTCGATGATCGTCACGTCCGCACCGAACGACTTCCACACGCTGGCGAACTCCGAGCCGATGACGCCGCCGCCCAGGATGATCGCGCTCTTCGGGATCCAGTCGAGCTGCAGCGCCTGGTCGGAGGTGATCACCCGGCCGCCGATCTCCAGCCCCGGCAGCGAGCGGGCGTAGGAGCCCGAGGCGAGGACGATGTTCTCACCGGTGAGCGTGCGGTCGCCGACCTGGACGGTGTTCGGACCGGTCAGCGTGCCCCAGCCCTGCACCACCTCGATCTTGCGCGAGGACACCAGGCCCTGCAGGCCCTTGTACAGGCGGGAGATCACGCCGTCCTTGTACTGGTTGACCTCGCCCATGTCGATGCGCTCGAGCGTCGCGTGCACGCCGACGTGCGCCCCGTCACGCGCCTCGTCCGCGACCTCGGCTGCGTGCAGCAGCGCCTTGGTGGGGATGCAGCCGCGGTGCAGGCACGTGCCGCCGACCTTGTCCGCCTCGACGAGCGCCACGCTCTTGCCGAGCTCCGCAGCGCGCAGGGCAGCGGCGTAGCCGCCACTCCCTGCGCCTAGGACGACGATGTCGAAAGCGTGGGTGTCGGCCACAGGCTTGCTCCTCGGTTGACAAGGGATCTAGGTCCAACGTCCATCTTGTCATCACCGACCCTGGTGATCGAACCGGCGTCGGACCCGTGCTGGTGTGATCCCTGAGACATTCGTCCCATGTGTTTCTACCACCGGGAACGCCCGAAGTGCGCGCGTTGCGCCGTTACGCTCGCCGCATGGCCTGGTTCCGTCGATCTCGCCCGGCGCGCGGCACGGGACCTGCGACGGCGCCCACCGACCGCAAGGCGCGCGAGGCGACGGTGGCCTACCTGCGCGAGTTCGTCGCGACCCGGGTCGGCGTCGAGGCGTACGTCGAGCCGGCGACCCACGTGACCCCGAGCACCGTGATGCTCGTGGCGACGGACGGTGAGTGGACCCGGCGGCGCGTCCCGGACGCTCGTGCGGCGGGCGCGATCGCCCGGGAGCTCGGTATCCCGGTGTACGACGTGCAGCGAACGGGGTATCCGCAGCGCATGCGGGACTGGACCTCCCGGACCAGGGCGGCGCAGCGCCGCGGCGGCGACCAGCCGGCGGAGCGTCCGGGCAGCTGATCGGCCGCCGTCCGCGTGCCGCCCGGACCTCACCGGCCGGCGCGCGCCTCGATCAGCGCGAGCAGCGTCCGGATCCCGGCGCCCGTCCCGCCGAGCGGTGTGTAGCCGTGCGGTTCGCGGGAGTTGAAGGCGGGGCCAGCCACGTCGAGGTGGGCCCACGGGGTGCTCCCGACGAACTCTCGCAGGAAGATCCCCGCCGTCAGCATGCCGCCGAACCGCTCGCCGATGTTGGACAGGTCGGCGACCTGCGACTTCAGGCCTGCGCGGAGCTCGCCGGGCAGCGGCATCGGCCAGAACGGCTCGCCGGACCGGTCCGCGGCCGCCACGACCTCGCCACGGACCTCGTCGGAGCCCATCACCGCCGACACCCGGTCGCCGAGCGCGACCACCTGGGCACCGGTGAGCGTGGCGATGTCGAGCACGACGTCCGGCTTCTCCTCGACGGCCGCCACCAGCGCGTCGGCCATCACCAGCCGGCCCTCGGCGTCGGTGTTGAGCACCTCGACGGTGGTGCCGCCACGCATCGTCAGCACGTCCGAGGGCCGCTGCGCGGTCCCGGAGGGCATGTTCTCGGCGATCGCGAGCCAACCCGTCACCGCGACCGGCAGCCCGAGCCGCGCGGACGCCAGCACCGTGTGCAGCACGGCGGCCGCTCCGGCCATGTCGGACTTCATGCCGACCATGCCCTCCGCCGTCTTGATCGACAGCCCGCCGGAGTCGAACGTGATGCCCTTGCCGACCAGCGCCACGTGGCCGCGCGCCCGGGACGGTGCGTAGGTGACCTTCACCAGACGGGGCGGTCGCACCGATCCCTGACCGACGCCCAGGATCCCGCCGAAGCCACCGGCGGCCAGGGCCTTCTCGTCCAGGACCGTCACCTTGACGCCCTTGACCTCCCGCGCCGCGGTGCGGGCCGCATCGGCGAGCGCCGCGGGGTAGAGCTCGTTCGGCGGCATGTTGACGAGGTCGCGCGCGGCGTGGACGGCGGCCGCGAGCACCTGCGCACGGTCCAGCGCGGCCGCAGCCGCCTTGTCCTTCGCCAGCCCGGTGACCAGCTGGATCTCGGCGACGGGCGACGCGGCGGACGCCGAGGTGGCTGTGCCCCGGTAGCGGGTGAAGGTGTAGGCGCCGAGCAGCGCACCCTCGGCGACCGCGGCGACCCCTGCGACGTCGTCCGCGGGCAGCGCCAGCGCAACCGAGCCGACTCCGGCGAGCTCGCGGGTCGCTGCCCCGGCCGCGCGGCGCAGGGCCTCGGCGTCCGGAGCTGCCGTGCCGGTCCCGGTCAGGACGAGCACGCGAGCCGACAGCCCCGTCGCCGGGACGCGCCGCACCTCACCCGTCGCACCCGTGATGCCGAGCGCCCGGGCGTCCGACGACAGCGCGGCGCGCAGCTGCTCGGGCAGCCAGTCGGCTCCGATCAGCTGGGGAGCGCCGTCGCGCTCCGCGGTGGCGACCACCAGGGCGTCGACGGACAGGCGTGCGGGGTCCTTGCCGGTCAGCGAGATCACCCCCGCATGCTAGTGCGGGCGTCGCGGCGGTCCCCGTCCTGAGGACGGGTACCGTGAGCCGCCGTGAGCATCCCTCTGGTCGTCCTGCTGGGCGCGCTGTGCCTGCTCCTGGCCTCGTGGGCGGGCTGGTACACGGTCCGCGACAGGCCGGTGGTGGCCCGGCAGCTGCTCGCGGCCGCCACGGTCGAGCTGGTGCTCCTGGTGCAGGCCGCGATCGCGGGCGCTCGTTGGTCCGGGGTCGCGGCCCATGTCTCGCCGGGGTTGTTCTGGACCTACGTGGCCGTGCAGCTGTTCGTCCTGCCCCTGGCGGCCACCTGGGCGTTCGCCGAGCGGACCCGGTGGAGCTCCGTGGTGCTGCTCGCGGCAGCGGTGACCGTCGGCGTGATGGAGTGGCGGCAGTGGCAGATCTGGAGCGTCGCATGAGGCGGACCTCCACCGGACCGGGCCGGGCCCTGGTGGCCGTGTACGGCGTGCTCGCGCTGTCCGCCACGGCACGCGCTGTGTTCCAGGTGGCCACCAAGCTGTCGCAGGCGCCGGTGGCCTACCTGCTGTCCCTGTTCGCGGCGCTCGTCTACATCGTCGCGACCGTGGCGCTGGCCACGTCGCGGCGGCGGCTCGCCTGGGCCGCCGTGCTGACCGAGCTGACCGGCGTGCTCGTGGTCGGCACCGTCTCGCTCGTCGCGCGCCAGGAGTTCCCTGATGCGACCGTCTGGTCCGCGTACGGGCAGGGCTACGGCTACGTCCCGTTGCTGCTGCCCTTCCTCGGCGTGCTCTGGCTGGTGCGCACGGGTCGTGCCGACGGCCGATAGGTTGGGGCCGTGTACCGGCTGCTCTTCGACCTCGTCCTGCGGCGGCTGGATCCCGAACAGGCGCACGCCTGGAGCTTCGCGCTGATCCGTGGCGTCTCCGACGTGCCTGGCCTGCGGTGGCTGGTCGGCCGGGTGCTGGGCGGACCGCCGGCCGGCGCGCTGACCCTGTGGGGTCGGCGGTGGCCGTCTCGGCTGGGGCTGGCCGCGGGCTTCGACAAGGACGGGCACGGCGTCCTCGGCATGACGATGCTCGGCTTCGGGTTCGTGGAGGTCGGCACCGTGACCGCGCAGCCGCAGCCGGGCAACGAGCCGCCCCGGCTCTGGCGCGTGCTCGACCAGCAGGCGCTGCGGAACCGGATGGGGTTCAACAACGAGGGGTCGGCGGTGGTGGCCGAGCGCCTGCGCCGGCTGCGTGCGACCCGTCGCGGCCGGGCCGCGGTCGTCGGAGTCAACATCGGCAAGTCACGCGTGACCCCCGTCGAGCACGCGGCGACCGACTACGCGACCAGCGCCGGCCGGCTGGCGCCGTACGCCGACTACCTGGTGGTCAACGTCTCGTCGCCGAACACGCCCGGCTTGCGGGACCTGCAGGCCGTCGACGCGCTGCGACCGGTGCTCGAGGCGACCCGGGTCGCCGCGGACGAGGCGACCGTGCGGGCGGGTCGGGGACCGTGCCCGCTGCTGGTGAAGATCGCGCCCGACCTGTCGGACGACGACGTGGACGCCGTGGCGGAGCTCGTCGCGGAGCTGGGGCTCGACGGCGTGGTGGCCGTCAACACCACCATCGCGCACGACCTCGGACCCGGTGGGCTGTCCGGACCGCCGCTGCTCAGCCGTGGGCTCGACGTCGTCGCACGGTTGCGCGACCGTCTCGGGCCGGAGGCGGTGATCATCGGGGTCGGTGGCATCAGCACCCCGGCCGACGCGCGGGAGTACCTCGCGGTGGGCGCCACGCTGGTGCAGGCCTACACCGGCCTGATCTACCGCGGTCCGTTCTTCGCGGCGCGCATCTCGCGGGCGCTCGGCGCCGACGCCAGCCGGTCACGGACGGAGGTCTGATCCGTGCGACCGCGGTGGCAGTGGCGGCTGCTCGACGACACAGGCGTGGAGCTGGACCGGCCCTCGAGCCCCGTCTTCACGGCGCGGTTCGACGCCGAGACGTGGCTCGGTGAGCACTGGCGCGGCCTGTCGGCGCAGGGTGCCCGGACGGCGCGACTGCTGCACGAGGGTGAGCCGGTACCCCCCGACGTCCCGCTGCCGGCCGTCTGACGGCCGTCGCCCGACGCGGTGCGGCGTCGGGACGGAGCGCCCGCGTCAGGCGGGGTACTGCCCGTGCTTGACCAGGGCCTTCGGCAGGCGGGTGGGGCGCAGCTGGAAGGCCCGCAGTGCGGCGTACATCGCCAGCCCCTTCGGGATCGCGGCCACGCCGAACTTGGCGACCAGTTTCTTGCGCAGGCCGCGCCACAGGACGTAGCCGTCGATGAAGGCGGCGATGACGTACACGTAGAGCGCGAGCGTCACGATCGTGAAGAACGCGGCGTTGATCCGCGCACCCACGGCGGCGAGCACCAGGAACGCAGCCGCGACCGGCATGAAGAACTCGCCGAGGCTCCACCGGGCGTCGACGTGGTCGCGCGTGTAGCGGCGGACCGGCCCGCGGTCCCGAGGCGGCAGGTGGCGCTCGTCGCCCGTCTGCATGGCCTTGTACTCGAGGTCCCGCTGGATGCGTGCCTTGGTCCGGGCGTCCTTGGCGGCGGCCTTGCGATCGGTCGGCACGAGCGGGCGCTTGTTGGCCGCCTCGGCCTCCTTGCGGGACGGCGTCGGCCGACCCTTGCCGCCGGCCACACCCGGGTCCGTGGCGGAGGGCGCGCGCGTTGCTGCCGGTTCGGCGTCGCGCTGGTCCTTGCTGCGTCCGATCACCCCGCAAGGGTAGTCGAGTACGGTGGCGGCTCGTGACCTCCGACGTGCCTCCCGCACCCTCCGCAGACTCCTCGACGAGGGCGGAGCACCTGCCCTCCGCGGAGCGTGTCGCCGCGCTGCGGGCGCGGGTGCACGACCTGTTCGGTGGGCTGCGGAGCGACCTGGAGGCGTTGGTCCGCATCCCCAGCGTCTCCAACCGGGAGTTCGACCAGGCCTTCGTCGAGCAGAGCGCCGAGGCCGTCGCCGCGCTGCTGCGGGGCGCCGGGCTGGAGGACGCGACGGTGCTGCGCGTGCCGGGTGGCGCTCCGGCCGTGGTGGGTCACCACCCCGCTCCGGCGGGCGCGCCCACGGTGCTGCTGTACGCGCACCACGACGTGCAGCCCGTCGGTGACGTCGCCGAGTGGCGGACGGCACCGTTCGAGCCGACGGTACGCGGCGAGCGGCTGTTCGGTCGCGGAGCCGCGGACGACAAGGCCGGCGTCGTCGCGCACGTGGGCGCCTTGCGCGCACTCGCCGGCGAGCTCGGGGTGGGCGTGACGGTGTTCGTCGAGGGGGAGGAGGAGGTCGGCTCGCCGACGTTCCTCGAGTTCCTTCGCACGCATGAGCACGCGCTGGCCGCCGACGTGATCGTCGTCGCCGACTCCTCGAACTGGAAGGTCGGTGTACCGGGACTGACGACCTCGCTCCGGGGTCTCGCGTCGGCCGTCGTCGAGGTGTCCGTGCTGGACCACCCGGTGCACTCCGGCATGTACGGGGGACCGATCCTCGACGCGGCGACCCTGCTGGCTCGGCTCATCGCGACACTGCACGACGACGCGGGCGAGGTCGCGGTCCAGGGGCTGGTGCGCGCGCCGGACCCGGCGGTCGACGACGACGAGGCCTCCTTCCGCGCCGACGCGGGCGTGCTCGACGGCGTCAGGCTCGCGGGCAGCGGACCGCTGACGGCGCGCATGTGGACGCGGCCGGCACTGGCCGTCATCGGTCTCGACGCGCCCCGGGTCGCCACCGCCTCGAACACCATCACCCCTCGCGCCTCCGCGCTGCTGTCGCTGCGGCTCGCACCGGGCCAGGACCCGGACGAGGCGTTGTCGGCGCTGGAGCGGCACGTGCACGAGCACGCACCGTTCGGCGCACCCGTGTCCTTCACGAGGGTGGACCGGGGCCGCCCCTTCCAGGCGCCGACGGACTCCGACGCCATGCGGACGGCACGGTGGGCGCTGGCCGAGGCGTGGGGGACCGAGCCGGCCGACATCGGGATCGGCGGCTCGATCCCGTTCATCGCCGAGCTGCTCGAGGTGTTCCCCGACGCGGCGATCCTGGTCACGGGGGTGGAGGACCCGGACAGCCGGGCGCACGGGCCCGACGAGTCCGTGCACCTGGGGGAGCTGGAGCGCGCGGTGCTGGCCGAGGTGCTGCTGCTGGAGCGGCTCGCCGGACGGTGACCTGTCACTGACGGCCGCGGACGCGGAGCTCGAAGACGCGGGTCTCAGACGGGCGGGTGCGGGTCGTACTGGATGCCGCGACGGACCCGTCGGGCCATCTGCGGCGACTCGAGCCGCGCGACGAGGTGGAGCGCCATGTCGATGCCGGCCGAGACCCCGGCCGAGGTGACGACGTCGCCGTCGTCGACGAACCTCGCCTCGGTGTCGGCGAGCACGCTGGGGTCGAGGCCGGCCAGCTCGTCGAAGGCGTCCCAGTACGTCGTGGCGGGCCGGCCCGCCAGGAGGCCGGCTGCCGCGAGGACCAGCGCCCCGGTGCACACGCTCGCCATCAGCGGCGTCGTCGCGCGCATCTGCCGCACCCACGCGAGGTGCTCCGGGCTCGCCGCGAGGGCACGGGTGCCGCGGCCCCCGGGGTAGACGAGGACGTGCAGGGGACCGAGCTCACCGGCGGGCAGGTCGGGGACGAGCGACAGACCGTGCGCGCAGCGCACCCCCGCCCCGTCGAGGGAGAACGTGACGACCTCGGGGTGCAGCTCCGAGTGCGCCGCCCACCACGCCAGCACCTCGAAGGGGCCGACGACGTCGAGCTCCTCCGCACCGTCGAAGACGAACAGCCCGATCCGCAGCGGGTGCCCGGTGCCCACGTCGACCTCCGTCAGTAGCCCGGCAGGGCCAGCATCTGGTCGAGGGCGACACGGGCCCAGTGCGCGTCGTCCGGGTCGACCACGATCCGGTGCGGCACCCGACCTGCCGCCAGCGACTCGAGCGCCCAGGTGAGGTGCGGGAGGTCGATGCGGTTCATGGTCGAGCAGAAGCAGACGGTCGAGTCGAGGTAGTGCACGGTCTTGTCCGGGTGAGCCAGCGCGAGGCGCCGGACCAGGTTCAGCTCGGTGCCGATCGCCCACGAGGTTCCCGGGGCGGCCGCGTCGAGCGCCTTGATGATGTACTCGGTCGAGCCGACCATGTCGGCCGCCTCCGCCACCTCGTGCTTGCACTCCGGGTGCACGATCACCGTCGTCGCCGGGTCGGCCGCGCGGACCGCCGAGACGTTCTGCGCCGAGAAGCGCCCGTGCACGGAGCAGTGCCCCCGCCAGAGGATCATCCGGGCGTCGCGCAGCTGCTGCGGGGTCAGGCCGCCGCCCGGCTTGCGGGGGTCGAACACGACGCAGTCGTCCAGGCTGAGACCCAGCTGCCGCACGGCGGTGTTGCGGCCGAGGTGCTGGTCCGGCATGAACAGCACCTTGCCGGTGCCGTCCACGCCACCGACCCGGTCGAACGCCCACCGCAGGGCGACGTGCGCGTTGGACGACGTGCAGACCGTGCCGCCGTGCCGACCCGTGAAGGCCTTGATCGCCGCGGTGGAGTTCATGTAGGTCACCGGCACCGTGGACTCGGCGACACCGGCGTCGGCCAGCACGTCCCAGGCGTCCTCCACCTGGTCGATGGCGGCCATGTCGGCCATCGAGCACCCGGCGGCGAGGTCGGGCAGCACCACCTGCTGGTGGTCGGCGGTCAGGATGTCGGCCGACTCCGCCATGAAGTGCACGCCGCAGAAGACGATGAACTCCGCGTCCGGCCGGGCGGCCGCCTCACGAGCGAGCTTGAACGAGTCGCCCGTCACATCGGCGAACGCGATGACCTCGTCGCGCTGGTAGTGGTGGCCGAGGACGAAGGCGCGGTCCCCGAGCTGCGCGCGGGCCGCGCGCGCCCGTTCGACGAGGTCGGGGTCGCTCGCGGCCGGCAGCGCGCCGACGCACTCGACCCCGCGCTCGGACTGCAGGTCCGAGCCGCGGCCGAGGAGCAGGAGAGCGGACGGCACGGGCTCGACGAACGCACCACGCTCGGGCGTGACCAGGCTCATCGGCCGATCTTCCCATACCGCCGGGCGGCCCCTCGAGCAGGTCCGGTTGCCGACGTGCCACCATCGCGGCGTGCGCGTGCTGCTCGCTCCTGACAGCTTCGGGTCCTCCCTGACGGCCCGGGAGGCGGCGGGGGCTCTGCGGACGGGGTGGTCGACGGGGGCCCCGCACGACGAGGTCTCCACCTGCCCGCTGGCCGACGGCGGTCCCGGCTTCGTCGAGACGATCCACGGCTCGCTCGGGGGCCGGCTGATCCCGGTCACGGTCACAGGGCCGTTGGGAGCTCCGGTGCCCGCGGTCGTGCTGCTCGTGCCGGCGCACGACGATGCGCCCAGCACCGCCTACGTCGAGACGGCCCAGGTGATCGGCCTGCCGCTGGTTCCGTCGGACCAGCGCGATCCCGGCCGGACGACCACCCGAGGGGTCGGGGAGCTCCTGACGCACGCCCGTGCGACCGGCGCGGCACGGGTGGTGGTGGGTCTGGGTGGGTCCTCCACCAACGACGGCGGAGCCGGGATGCTCGTCGGCCTCGGGCTGCCGGACGCGGCCGGCCGGCTCGGCTCGGGCGGTGCGGCGCTGGCCGGGCTTCTCGCCGAGGACGTCGCCGGGCTGCCCGAGCTGCGCCGCGAGTGGGCGGACGTCGAGCTGGTCGCCGCGTGCGACGTCGACGTGCCCCTCCTCGGTCTGCAGGGCGCGAGCGCCGGCTTCGCTGCGCAGAAGGGGGCGTCGGTGCAGCAGGCGCAGCAGCTCGAGGCCGCGCTGGCGCACCTGTCCCGGCTGGTCGGCGAGGCTCTGCGGCGCGACGAGCGCCCCGACCTGCTGTCCGGCGCTCCGGGGTCGGCGCGCCTCGCGGCGGTTCCGGGTGCCGGGGCGGCTGGTGGTCTGGGGTTCGGTCTTGCTGCGCTCGGAGCGCGACTGGTGCCCGGTGCGGCTCTGGTCGCCGACCAGGTCGGCCTCGCGGGCCGGATCGCGGAGGCGGACGTCGTCGTCACGGGCGAGGGCCGCTTCGACTGGCAGTCGTTGCACGGCAAGGTGGTGTCCGAGGTGGCAGCCCGGGCGGTGCCCTTCGCGGTCCCGGTGGTCGTCGTCGCCGGCGAGGTGCTGGTCGGCCGGCACGAGCTCGCCGAGGCCGGTGTGGCCGCCGCCTACGCGGTCGCCGGCGCCCCGGCGGAGGTCGAGCGGGCGCTCGCCGATCCGGCCGCCACCTTGGCGGCGCGCACGGTGAGGGTGGCGCGGACGTGGTCGCCGACGCCACGCTGACGTGCTGCGGTGGGCCGGTGCGCCGCGCCGCGGAGGGCGTCGTACGCTGACGGGGAACATCAGCGCGCAGCCCGGTGTTGCGCGGAAGGTCGAGGCCGAGACCGGCCGCGCCGAGCACGCACCCTTTCGGGAGACAGCATGACCGAGACAACCCAGACCGCGACGCACGGCGTCCAGCTGACCGACGTGGCTGCCGCCAAGGTGCACAGCCTGCTGGAGCAGGAGGGTCGCGACGACCTCCGGCTGCGCGTGGCCGTGCAGCCCGGTGGCTGCTCGGGCCTGATCTACCAGCTCTACTTCGACGAGCGGATCCTCGACGGCGACGCCGTCAAGGACTTCGGCGGTGTCGAGGTGGTCGTCGACCGCATGAGCGTGCCGTACCTCGAGGGCGCGACGATCGACTTCGCGGACACGATCGAGAAGCAGGGCTTCACGATCGACAACCCGAACGCCGGCAGCTCCTGCGCGTGCGGCGGCTCCTTCAGCTGACCCGCGCACCAGCGGCTCGACGGGCCCGGCACCTCGCAGTGCCGGGCCCGTCTGCGTGCGGTCTCAGGCCAGTGGGCCGCCGGTCACCGGCCACCGATCCGGACCGTGACGGCGAGCACACCGTCGTCCGTGCGCTCGGAGCGCACCACCGCGTGCCCTCGCATCCGTGCCCAGGCGGGGACGTCCACCTCGGCCGCGGGATCGGTCGCCAGCACCGTCACCAGCGTGCCGGCGGCAGCAACGCGTGCGACGCGGGCGAGCCGCACGATCGGCGCGGGACACACCAGCCCGCGGGCGTCGACGACCTCACCGGTCTCGGCAGCCTCGGTCACAGTCCCACCACGCCGGCGCGGTCGCGCAGCTGCCCCACGACCTCGGGGACGACGTCGCAGAACCGTTCGACGTCGTGGCGTGTGGTGCCGCGAGGCAGGGCGATGCGCACGTTCCCGTGGGTGAGCACCCCCATGGCGGCGAGCACGTGGCTCGGCTCCAGGGCGCTCGAGGTGCAGGCCGATCCCGAGCCGACGGCGAAGCCGCGCGCGTCGAGCTCCCTCACCAGGGACTCTCCGTCGAGGTAGAGGCACGAGAAGGTCACCACGTGCGGCAGCCGGTCCGTCGGCTCTCCCACCACCTCGACGTCGGGCACCTGGGTCGCGACGCGGTGGCGGATCACGTCCACCAGCTCGCGTCGATCGGCATCAGCCCGGTCCCGGTCCGCGACCGCGGCCTGGAGCGCCACGGCTGCGGCGAGGGCAGCCGGGACGCTCACGCCGCCGGGGAACCACCGGTCCTCGTCCTCCGGGCGGTCCGGCGTGCGACGGACGCCGCTGCGGGTCACGAGCACGCCTATCCCGCCCGGACCGCCGAAGTCGGCCGCCCCGGCGGCCAGCAGGTCCCAGTGCGGCCCCAGGTCGACGTGCCCGAGGCTCGACCCGGCGTCGACCAGCAGGGGGACGCGGGCGGCTCGCGCCGCGGCGTGCACCGGGGCCACCGGCTGCAGGGTGCCGACCTCACCGTTCGCGTGCTGGAGCGCCGCCAGCGCGACGCCGGGCTGGGCCAGGGCGCCGATGAACGCGTCCTCGTCGATCCGTCCCGACCGGTCGACGGGCACCGTCACGCGCCGGCCTCCGGAGCGGGCCGCGACGAAGTCGGCGGCGTTGAGGACCGCGGCACGTTCCACGGCACCGGCCACGACGTGGGGTCCGGCCCGTCGTCGCCCGAGTGCGACGTCCCGGACGGCGGCGTGCAGGGCCTCCGTGTGCGACGGAGCGAGGGCGACCTCGTCCGTCCGGGCGCCGACCACGGCCGCGATCGCCTCGCGGGCACCGTCCAGCAGCAGGCGGGCCCGGCGACCCTCGGCGTGCAGCCTCCGCGGGTCGGCCCAGCCCTCGTCGATCGCGGCGACGAAGGCCTCGCGCGCGACCGGCAGCAGCGGCGCCTGTCCACCCGCGTCGAGCACCACCCGAGACGTCGTGTCGTCCACGACGTGCACGGTAACGGGGTTCGAAGCCGCGTCGATCATGCTGACACGGCGTCGTCATATCGCGTCGCCGGGCACGACGAGGGCCCGCCCGCGCGCTACGCTGCACGCGTCGAAAGGACCAAGGTCCCAGGTGGCCGTCGTACGCGCGCCGTGCACCCACCCGGGACCGTGAGTGGAAGGTTGCCCGTGCACCCGGAAAACCACCGCCGGACGCGCCGCAGGGCCCTCGTGGGCACCGGGCTGGTGCTCACGGCAGCGGTCGCCCTGAGCGGCTGCTCGGACACCGTGTACCGAGGCTGGCTGCCCGGCAGCACCCAGCACGAGGTCACGGACCAGACCGGTCGTGTCGCCAGCCTGTGGCGCGGCTCGTGGATAGCGGCCCTGCTCGTCGGCCTGCTCGTCTGGGGTCTGATCCTGTGGTGCGTCGCGGTGTACCGGAAGCGCAAGGCGGACAGCACGCTGCCCGTGCAGCTGAGGTACCACGTGCCGCTCGAGGTGATGTACGTGATCCTGCCGATCGTCATGGTCGGCGTGCTCTTCTACTACACCAACCGCGACATGACGGCGATCAACACCAAGACGGGCGACGCCAAGGTCCACGTCCAGGTGATCGGCAAGCAGTGGAGCTGGGACGTCAACTACCAGGACGCGGGCGTGTACGACAGCGGCCAGCAGGTCCAGGACCTGCAGGCGCCCGGTGCGCTCGACGAGCCGGTGACGATCTGGCTCCCCGTGGACGAGAAGGTGCTGTTCACCCTGAACTCGCGCGACGTCATCCACTCGTTCTGGGTGCCGGCGTTCCTGTACAAGCTCGACGTGATCCCCGGACGGACCAACCAGTTCGAGGTGACGCCGAAGACGGTGGGCGAGTACCGCGGCAAGTGCGCGGAGCTCTGCGGTGAGTACCACTCGCGGATGCTGTTCAACGTGAAGGTCGTGACACGCGCCGAGTACGACGCGCACATCGCCGACCTGAAGGCGAAGGGCCAGACCGGTCAGCTCGGGCTCGACGTGAGCCGGGCGCAGGACCTCAACACCGTGGGGAGTGCAGGCTGATGGTGGCGACGACCGAGCTGATCCCGGGCCTGGCGCCGCGTCGGCAGACCCTGGGCCGGACCGTCGTGAAGGTGATCACCTCCACGGACCACAAGACGATCGGGTACATGTACCTGATCACGTCCTTCGTGTGGTTCATCGTGGGCGGGATCCTGGCGCTGCTGATCCGTAGCGAGCTGTTCGCGCCCGGGATGCAGGTGTTCTCCACGCCGGAGCAGTACAACCAGGCGTTCACGATGCACGGCACGATCATGCTGCTGCTGTTCGCGACGCCGTTGTTCGCCGGTTTTGCGAACGTGCTGATGCCGCTCCAGATCGGCGCCCCGGACGTCGCGTTCCCGCGGCTGAACATGTTCGCGTACTGGCTGTACCTGCTCGGCGGCCTGATCGCGGCGGCGGGCTTCCTCACCCCGCAGGGCGCCGCCTCGTTCGGGTGGTTCGCCTACGCCCCGCTGTCCAACCAGGTGTACTCGCCCGGGGTCGGTGGCGACCTGTGGGTGTTCGGACTGGCGCTGACCGGTTTCGGCACCATCCTCGGTGCCGTCAACTTCATCACCACGATCGTCACCATGCGGGCCCCCGGGATGACGATGTTCCGGATGCCGATCTTCACCTGGAACACCCTGGTGACGTCGCTGCTGGTGCTGATGGCGTTCCCGCCCCTGGCCGCGGCCCTGTTCGCGCTCGGTGCCGACCGGCGGCTCGGCGCCCAGGTGTTCAACCCCGACAACGGTGGCGCCATCCTGTGGCAGCACCTGTTCTGGTTCTTCGGGCACCCGGAGGTGTACATCATCGCGCTGCCGTTCTTCGGCATCGTGACGGAGATCCTCCCGGTGTTCAGCCGCAAGCCGGTGTTCGGCTACAAGGGCCTGGTCTACGCGACCATCTCGATCGCGGCGCTGTCCGTCACCGTGTGGGCGCACCACATGTACGTGACCGGTGCGGTGCTGCTGCCGTTCTTCTCGTTCATGACGATGCTCATCGCGGTGCCCACCGGTGTGAAGTTCTTCAACTGGATCGGCACCATGTGGCGCGGCAAGCTCACCTTCGAGACGCCGATGCTGTGGACGATCGGCTTCCTGGTGACCTTCCTGTTCGGCGGTTTGACGGGCGTGATCCTGTCCAGCCCGGCGCTGGACTTCCACCTGTCCGACACGTACTTCGTCGTGGCGCACTTCCACTACGTCGTGTTCGGCACGGTGGTGTTCGCGATGTTCGCCGGCTTCTACTTCTGGTGGCCCAAGTTCACCGGGAAGATGCTGAACGAGCGGCTGGGCAAGATCCACTTCTGGCTGCTGTTCATCGGCTTCCACACGACGTTCCTCATCCAGCACTGGCTGGGTGTGCGGGGCATGCCGCGCCGCTACGCGGACTACTCGCCGGCGGACGGGTTCACGTGGATGAACCAGGTGTCGACCATCGGCGCCGCCATCCTCGCGATCTCCACGCTGCCGTTCCTGTACAACGTCTACACGACGTGGCGGAACGCTCCGAAGGTCGCCGTCGACGACCCGTGGGGGTACGGCAACTCGCTCGAGTGGGCCACCAGCTGCCCGCCGCCGCGCCACAACTTCGTCTCCCTGCCGCGGATCCGCTCGGAGCGTCCCGCGTTCGACCTGCACCACCCCGAGGTCGCCGCGATGGACCACGTCGAGCCGGAGCCCGGTCTGCTCGACTGGGAGGCGCAACGGACGGGCAACCCGGGCGACGCTCGTCGGCGCATGGCCGAGGGCACCGCGCAGCCGGAGCAGTCCAGCACCACGGTGATCGACGACCTTCAGGACCCGGAGGCTGACCGGTGAGGTTCGAGGCTCGACTCTTCGCGCTCGGTGTGCTCTTCTTCGTCCCCGTCGGGCTGGTCTACGCCTACTTCAGCCACGGGGAAGCGGTCGGCACCGTCGGGATCCCGCTGCTGGGTGGCCTGGTCGGGATGATCGGGGCGTACTTCGCCCTGCTGTCGCGCCGCATCGACCCCCGCCCCGAGGACGACGAGCTGGGCGAGGTCTCGCAGGGCGCCGGCGACCAGGGCGTCTTCAGCCCGTGGTCCTGGTGGCCGCTGGTGATCGGCGCTGCGGCCGCGCTGGCGTTCCTCGGTCTCGCCGTGGGCTGGTGGCTGCTCGCGATCGCCGTCCCCGTCGGTGTGATCGGCCTGGTCGGCTGGGTCTTCGAGTTCTCCCGCGGGCAGCACGCCCACTGAGCGGTCCGGGTCCGGGTCCCGGGTCAGCCGGGCAGTCGCGTCGCCGCTGCGACGAAGATCGACATGTGCCGCACCGTGCCGCCCACCGGCTTGGGGTCGACGTACGCGGTGACGAGCCGGTCGACGTGCAGCCCCGCGGCCCCGCACCACGACGAGACCTGTTCGTGGCTGAACCCGTCGTGACCGTCGAACGACGGCTGGTCGGCGTGGTAGAAACCGCCATCCGGCTCCAGATCGGCGACGACGAACCTGCCGCCCGGGCGTAGCAGACCGGCGACGGTCCGCAGCAGGCGCGGGACGTCGCGCACGTGGTGCAGCGCCATGGCGCTGTAGGCGACGTCGAGCGGCCCGAGGACGGCGGCGTGCGGCGCGGCTTCGGCGATGGACAGGTCGACCCGTGCGGTGCGGACGTGCGTGCTGCAGCCGGCTGCCCTGGCGGCGGCCGAGACGTTGGCGCGGGCCAGCTCCAGGGCGTCCTCGTCGACGTCGAGGAGAACCAGCTCGTCGAAGAGGTCCACCAGATGGGGACTGACTCCGCCGGCCCCCGAGCCGATGTCCAGCCCGCGTCGATGGTGGCCGTCGCCGAGCACCACCCGGATGTGGGCGGCCAGTGCCGCGCTCCGGCGTGCCCGGCGGTCGGCGTCGGGATCGTCCGTCGGCGCCTGAGCGGGCCGGGGCGCAGGGGGACCGCCGGGCTGGGCCCGGTGCGCCGGGAGGTCGGGCGTCATGCCCCGCGACCCTAGCGGGCCGCTGGACGACGACAGCGATCGAGCCCGGCCGGGTACGCCCCGACCGGGCTCGATCGTCGTCCTGCGCCCGCGTGCTCTCGCGGGGCGATGCTCGTCGTCAGGCGGGCAGGATCAGGCTCGTCGCACGGGCGCGGGCCAGGCGTGCCGCGGCGTCCGTCCAGTTGACGATGTTCCACCATGCCTTGACATAGTCGGCCTTCACGTTGACGTAGTCGAGGTAGAAGGCGTGCTCCCACATGTCGAGCACCACGATCGGGATCACGCCGAGCGGGAAGTTCGACTGCTGGTCGTACAGCTGGAACATCACGAGCTTCGAGCCGAGGGTGTCCCAGGCGAGGATCGACCAGCCGGAGCCCTGGATCCCGACGGCGTTCGCGGCGAAGTGCGCCTGGAACTTCTCGAAAGAGCCGAAGAACTCGTCGATCGCGGCAGCCAGCTCACCGGTGGGGCGGTCGCCGCCGTCGGGGGAGAGGTTCTGCCAGAACACCGAGTGGTTGACGTGCCCGCCGAGGTTGAAGGCGAGGTTCTTCTCGTGCAGGTTCACCGCGGCGAGGTCGCCCGACTCGCGGGCGGCGGCGAGCTTCTCCAGGGCGGTGTTGGCGCCCGTCACGTAGGCGGCGTGGTGCTTGTCGTGGTGCAGCTCCATGATCCGCCCGGAGATGTGCGGCTCGAGGGCCGCGTAGTCGTAGGGGAGGTCCGGGAGCGTGTAGTCAGCCATCGATCAGTGCCTTCCGTGCGTCGGACCGCGGTCGGTGCCGCGGGTGTGCGCGCGACGGCGGGCGTCGCCGAGGGCGGCGACCACCGTGCGCCTGTTCCACTCTCGCGCAGGAACCGTGATCCTGCCCGAGGTTCTGCTGTCGGTGTCGAGCAACGTGCCGCGGGACACCGGTCAGTGCACGCCGGCGCTGATCTGGGCGGCCTCCTCGGCCGGTTCCAGCACCGGATGGGCACCGTGCTCGTGGGCCGCGGCCAGCTCGCGGGGGGTGACGGGCTCGACGCGGTCCTCGTAGAACAGCTGCGACAGGCGCTGCCGTCGGCGGTCTGCCGCGTACCCCTTGCGGCGCACACCGCGCGAGTCCTCGGCGGGCGCGATCTGCAGCGGGCGGACGGGCTCCTGCTGCACCCGCAGCCAGCGCTCGTCCTCGTCGAGGGGCGCGTGCACCTCGATGTACTCGCCGCTGGCGAAGCGGACGATGCGGCCGGTCTCGTGACCGTGCAGCACCAGCTCGCGGTCCCGGCGCTGCAGGCCGAGGCAGATGCGCTTGGTCACCAGGAACGCGATCGTGGGTGCGACGAACAGCATGACGCGGAAGGTCCACGTGATGTCGTTGATCGACAGGTGGAACTGGGTGGCGATCAGGTCGTTCGAGCCGGCGAGCACCAGGACGAAGAACGCCGTCAGCAGCGAGACGCCGAACGAGGTCCGGAACGTCGCGTTGCGGGGCCGGTCGAGCAGGTGGTGCTCGCGGTGGTCACCGCTCGCGTACGCCTCGACGAACGGGTACAGCGCCAGCGCCCCGAGCAGGATCCCCGGCAGGATCATCGCCGGGATGATGATGTTGAGCGGCACCGTGAAGGAGCTGAGCACCACCTCGGCCTGGCCGGGCATCAGTCGCAGGGCGCCCTCGAGGAAGAGCATGTACCAGTCGGGCTGGGCGCCGGCGGAGACCGGTGACGGGTCGTACGAGCCGTAGTTCCACACCGGGTTGATCTGCATCGTCGCGCCGAGCAGGGCGATCACGCCGAAGACGACGAAGAAGAAGCCGCCGGCCTTGGCGACGTACACCGGGAACAGCGGGTAGCCGACCACGTTGGTGTTGGTCCGGCCGGAGCCGGGGAACTGCGTGTGCTTGTGCAGGAACACGAACGCGAGGTGCAGCCCGACGAGGGCGAGCAGCAGGCCGGGGATCAGCAGCACGTGCACGGTGAAAAGGCGGGGGATGAGCGCCGTCCCCGGGAACTCGCCGCCGAACAGGGCGTACGAGGCGTAGGTACCGATGATCGGTACCGCCAGGGTGATGCCCTGGGCGATGCGCAGGCCGTTGCCCGACAGGACGTCGTCCGGCAGGGAGTAGCCGGAGAACCCGGCAGCCATCCCGAGCACCAGCAGCGTGAAACCGATCACCCAGTTGATCTCACGTGGCTTGCGGAAGGCACCGGTGAAGAAGATGCGCATCATGTGCGTGACGATCGCGGCCATGAAGATCAGGGCGGCCCAGTGGTGGATCTGCCGCATCAGCAGACCGCCGCGCACCTCGAACGACAGCCGCAGCGTCGAGGCGTACGCCTCCGACATCCGCGTGCCCTGCAGAGCCGTCCACGGTCCGTTGTACGTGACCTCGTTGGTGCTCGGCACGAAGAACATCGTGAGGAACACGCCCGAGATCAGCAGCGTGATGAAGGAGTAGAGGGCGACCTCGCCGAGCATGAAGGACCAGTGGTCGGGGAAGATCTTGCGCGCCAGGCCCTTGACGGCGACCGCGATGCCGGTGCGCTGGTCCAGCCAGTCGGCGGAGGCCGCGGCGGGACCCTGCGAGCCGCGGGTCGCCGTCCGGCGGGATGTGGTCGTGGAGGTCGTCGTCACCGCAGCCGCTCCCAGAAGCTCGGACCGATGGGCTCGTGGAAGTCGCTCTGCGCCACGAGGTAGCCCTCGCTGTCCACCGTGATCGGCAGCTGCGGCAACGGCCGCTTCGCGGGGCCGAACACCACCTTCGCGCCGTTGGCCACGTCGAACGTCGACTGGTGGCACGGGCACAGGAGGTGGTGCGTCTGCTGCTCGTACAGGGCCACGGGGCAGCCGACGTGGGTGCACACCTTGGAGTAGGCGACGATGCCGTTGTACGACCAGCCCTTGCGGTCGTCGGCCTCGTGCAGGTCCCGCGGGTCCAGCCGGATCAGCAGGACGATCGCCTTGGCCTTCTCGTCCATCGGGTTCGCGGTCTTGTCCAGGCCGTCGGGGATGACGTGCACCACCGAGCCGATGGTGACGTCCGCCGCGCGGATCGGCCGGCCGGAGGGGTCGGTCGTCAGGCGCAGCCCCTTCTTCCACATCGTGTGCTTGAACGTCGAGACGTTCCAGTTCCCGCCGATGTTGCCGATCAGGGGAACCACGATGGTGAGCGGGAACAGCGCGAGGGAGCCGATCATCGCGCTCTTGAGCAGGCCTCGCCGGCTCAGCCCGGAGTCGGCGGCGCCCGCCTCGAGGTTCGCGATCGCACCCTCGCGCACGGCCGGGCTCGACTCCATCCGGTGTCGTTCCTCGACCCGCTCGTGGTCGTTCATGATCGACTTCGCCCACTGGATCGCGGCCGTGCCGATGCCGAGCAGCGCGAAGGCGAGCGCGAGACCGAGCGTCATCGTCGACCGCTGGATGCCCCCGGCGTCGGTCCCGGTCGGCAGCGCGAAGTACGCGACGAGGAACCCGATGGTGCCCAGCGTCGAGAGGCCGAACAGGGCGAGCACGATGCGCTCGGACGTCTTGTTGGCCCGCGGGTCGAGGTCGCCACGGCGGGGCCGGTGCGGCGGCAGACCGGGGTTCTGGAACCGGTCGGGCAGCTCCTCGGGTGCCGAGAGCTCGTCGGAGCTGCCGCTGTACCTGTCGATGGTGCTCACGAGGACTTCGCTCCGATCCAGACGGCCGCGCCGATCAGCAGCCCGATGCCGACGACCCACGCCCACAGGCCCTCGGTCACGGGGCCGAGGCTGCCGAGGCTCAGGCCACCCGGCTGCGTGCCGCCCTGCTGACGGATGAAGGCGATGATGTCCCGCTTCTCCTGCGACGTGATGTTCGCGTCGTTGAACACCGGCATCGACTGCGGGCCGGTCAGCATCGCCTCGTAGAGGTGGGTGTTGCTGGTGCTCCACAGGTTGGGAGCGAACTTGCCCTGGCTCAGGGCACCACCGGCGCCGACGGCGTTGTGGCACATCGCGCAGTTGGTGCGGAAGATCGCCATGCCGTTCGCGGGGTCACCCTTGCTCGCGTCGACCTGCTCGGCGGTCGGGATGGCCGGGCCGGGGCCGAGGCTCGCGACGTAGGCCGCCAGCTGCGAGATCTGCTCCGGGGTGAAGACGACCGGCTTGCGCTGGGCCTGCGGGCCGCTCATCGCCAGCGGCATGCGGCCGGTGCCCACCTGGAAGTCCACCGCTGCCGCACCGACGCCCACCAGGGACGGAGCGGCGTTCGTGCCGGTGGCGCCCATGCCGTGGCAGGTGGCGCAGTTGGCTGCGAACAGCTTCTCGCCGTTGGTGACGTCGTTCGCCGATGCTGCCTGCGGTGCTGCGCTTGCCGGAGCGGGTTGCAGGGCGGCGTAGAGCCCGCCCACGAGCAGCAGCGCCAGCAGGAGCAGCACCACCGGCGCGCGCCGGTCGTGCCTGCGGGCCGCGAGTGCCTTCACTGATGGGTCCTCGTCTCGCGTGGGGGAACGGGTGTCACAGGTGCACCAGCGGTCACTGGAGCAGGTAGATGATCGAGAACAGCGCGATCCAGACCACGTCGACGAAGTGCCAGTAGTACGACACGACGATCGCGGTGGTGGCCTCGTGGTGACCGAAGCTCTTCGCGGCGAACGAGCGCCCGAGCAGGAAGAGGAACGCGATGAGGCCGCCGATCACGTGCAGCCCGTGGAACCCGGTGGTCAGGTAGAAGACGGAGCCGTAGGGCGTCGAGGAGATGGAGATGCCCTCGTGCACCAGGGAGGCGTACTCGTAGACCTGGCCGCCGATGAACACCGCGCCCATCAGGTACGTCAGGGCGATCCACTCGTTCAGGCCCCAGCGGTTCACCTGCCACAGCGCCCCGGAGCGACGGGGCTGGAAGCGCTCGGCGGCCCACACGCCCATCTGGCAGGTGACGGACGACAGCAGCAGGACCGTGGTGTTGACCACCGCGTAGGGCACGTTCAGGTGCGCCGCGCCCTCGGCGAAGACCTTGGGGACGGCCGCCCGGGTGGAGAAGTACATCGCGAAGAGCCCGGCGAAGAACATCAGCTCGGACGCGAGCCACACGATCGTGCCGACCGACACCGGGTTCGGGCGGTTGACGGTCACATGAGGTGTGGTGCGCGGGGCAGCCGTGGCGGTCGACACCGCGCCATTATGGCGGATCAGCGCTTCGCATGGGTCCTAAGGCCCACGACGGATGCCCGCAAAGTGTCACCTCGTCAGAATCTGGACGATGCCCGGGACGCGGCCGGACGGTGGAGCCTGCGATCGGGCGGGCGTGCCAAGATTCGCCTATCCCGCACGACGACGAACGAGGACGGCCCATGAGCAGCGTCGAGCCTGAGAACGAGGAGACCGTGACCGGTCCCCGGATCCTGCTGTACAGCGACGACGTCGACGCCCGCGGTCAGGTGCGGCTCGGCGTCGGCCGTCGTCTCGGGCGGGGCGAGCCGGACATCGAGTGGCTCGAGGTCGCCACCGCCGAGGCGGTCTACGCGGCCGTCGAGGCGGGCGAGCTCGACCTGGTGATCCTCGACGGCGAGGCGGACAAGGTCGGCGGGATGGGTGTCGCGCGCCAGCTCAAGGAGGAGGTCTACGACTGCCCGCCCGTGCTGGTGCTGACCGGCCGCCCGCAGGACGCATGGCTCGCCTCGTGGTCCAACGCCGACGCGGTGATCAGCCGCCCGCTCGACCCGGTGCTGCTGCACCGTGCCGTGCAGTCCTTGCTGACGGGCAGCGCGCTCGCCCGATGACCGAGACCGCCGCGACCTTCACGTGGCCGGATGTCCTCGCGGAGCTGATCGCGGGCCGTGACCTCGGCGCCGACCAGACGCGCTGGGCCATGGGCGAGATCATGCGCGGCGAGGCGCCGACCGCGTGCATGGCGGGGTTCCTCGTCGCGCTGCGCGCCAAGGGCGAGACGGTGGCGGAGCTGACCGGTCTCGCGGACGAGATGCTGGCGCACTCCCAGCGGTTCGTCGTACCCGGTCGCTCGCTCGACATCGTCGGGACCGGTGGCGACCGCGCGTTCACGGTCAACGTGTCCACGATGGCCGCGCTGGTGATCGCCGGGGCGGGCGTCACCGTGGTCAAGCACGGGAACCGGGCCGCGTCCTCGGCGTCCGGGTCCGCCGACGTGCTGGAGGCGCTCGGCATCCGCCTCGACCAGCCGCTGGACCGGGTCGGTCCGATCGCCACCGAGGTGGGCATCACCTTCTGCTTCGCGGGGCTGTTCCACCCCTCGATGCGGCACGCCGGACCGGTGCGCCGCGCGTTGGGCGTGGCGACGGCGTTCAACTTCCTCGGTCCCCTGACCAACCCCGCGCAGCCGCAGGCCGCCGCGATCGGCGTGGCCGATGCGCGGATGGCCCCACTGGTCGCCGGCGTGCTCGCCACCCGGGGGACCGACGCGCTGGTGTTCCGGGGGGAGCGCGACGGTCTGGACGAGCTCGCGGCCACCGGCCCGTCGCGGGTCTGGGAGGTGCGCGACGGCGTCGTGACGGAGAGCGTCGTCGACTGGGTGGCGGACCTCGGCCTCGCGCCCGTGACGCTCACCGACCTGCGTGGTGGCGACCCGCAGCACAACGCCGGCGTCGTCCTGGAGCTGCTGGACGGCAAGCGCGGGCCGGTGCGCGAGACCGTGCTGCTCAACGCGTCGGCCGGCCTGGTCGCCGACGGCACGCTGCCCGGCACCGCCGACGGCACGCTGACCGAGCGCTTCCGAGCGGCCATGGGCCATGCGGAGCGGTCGGTGGACGACGGCTCCGCAGCCGGCGTGCTGGACCGCTGGCGCAAGGTGGGCGCCTGAGCGGACGGCGCTGCGTCCTCGTAGGCGCAGGGTCGTGCACGTCCGGCCGGTGTCACGTCGGCCGGCCGCATGACGACCTGCGGTGAGGTGCGGAGCTCAGTCCTCGAGGCCGAGGGCGAAGGCCTTGTCCAGGTCGTGCTCGGAGTAGGTACGGAAGGCGATGTACGTCTGCGTCCGCAGGACGCCTTCGACCTTGCTCACCTTGTCCGCGATGACGTCCGCCAGCTCGTCGTGCTCCCGCACCCGCACCATGGCGATGAGGTCCACCTCGCCGGTGACCGAGTAGACCTCGGTCACCCCGTGGATCTCCGCGATCGCGGCTGCGACCTCCGGGATCCGGGCTGCGTCGGTGTCGATGAGGACGATCGCGGTGAGCATGTCGTCATCATGCCGTGCGACGGGCGCCCTCCGCCGCACGCGAGCGCGTCGGACGGCCGGGCTGTCTCGCGCCGCTCGTCGCGGCCTCGGTGAGGTCGCCGACGAGGGTCTGGTCGCCGGTCGGCGGCACGGCGAGCGCGACCGCCACGGCTGCCGCCGCGTCCCGGACGGCCTGGGCCGAGGGCAGGGGGCACGACCACTCGTCGGAGATCTCCACGAGCCGGACCCCGGGCTGCTCGAGCCAGGCGAGCAGCAGGTCGGTCTCCTCCGGGTGCGCGGCGCCCGCCGGCGCCACGGGAGCGTCGACGTGCTCGCCGGTCGCCTGCAGGGTGGCGATCGCCGGGCGCGGGTCCGCACGGCGATCGACGTGGGCCGTCCCCGCGAGCCGTCCGTGGCGGACGAGCACGATCTCCCAGCCGTGGTCGTCCGTCCGACGCGCCGCGACCAGCTCGGCGCACCGGGCCAGCGGCGTGGTGCGCTGCACGCGGGTGGCGCCGCGCAGGTAGGCCGTCAACCGGTCCCGCTCGGCGGCTGCCTCCTCGAACCGCTCCTGTGCGACCAGGTTGCCGATGCGGGTCCCCACGTGGCGGACGACGGCACCGGGGTCTCCCGTCATCGCGGTGCGCAGGGGCTCGGTCGCAGCGGCGTACTCGGCCACGTCCTGCGAGCCGATGCAGGGCGCACCGCACCGGCCGAGCTCCGCCAGCACGCACGCGGACGCGTCGGGCGCTGCGACCGCGGGCAGCCGGCGGGTGCACCGGCGGACCGGGAAGGCCTCGTGCAGCGCCTCGACGGCGAGCTGCGCGGCGGAACCGGAGGCGAAGGGACCGAGGTAGGCGGCTCCCGGCTCGTCCCGCACCTGGCGCACCACCGAGAGCCGCGGGAACGGCTCCGACGTCAGCCGGACCCACGGCATGCGCTCGGGGGAGCGCGACCGCCGGTTGTACCGGGGGGCGTGCTCGGCGATCAGCCGGAGCTCGCGCACCCGGGCCTCGAGCGGCGTGGCGCAGACGACGGGGTCGACGCGTACCGCCAGCCGCACCATCTCGGACATGCGCGCGCGCCGCTCGGCGGACGTGAAGTACGTGCGGACCCGGCGGCGCAGAGAGGTGGTCGAGGTCCCGACGTAGAGCACCTCGTCACGCGGACCGCGGAACAGGTACACGCCCGGCGCGTCCGGCAGACCGTCCGCCAGCGTCCGCTTGCGACGGACCTCGGCCGGCACCGGGTCGGCGGCGTCGGCCAGGTCCTCCAGATGGGTGACGCCGAGCGGCCCCAACCGGTCGAGCAGCGCATGCAGCACGTCCACGGTCGCCCGTGCGTCGTCGAGCGCGCGGTGGTTCGGCGTGGTCGTGGCCCGGAACAGCGCCGCGAGGGAGGAGAGCTTGTGGTTCGGGGCCTCGTCCCGGGTCACCACGCGGCGGGCGAGCCGGACGGTGTCGACCACGCGGAACCCGGGCCACGCATGTCCCGTCGCCGTCGCGGCGGCTCGGAGGAACCCCACGTCGAACGGGGCGTTGTGCGCGACCAGCACGGTGCCCCGGGCGAACTCGAGGAACGACGGCAGCACCTCCTCGATGCGCGGTGCGCCGATCAGCATCGACGTCGTGATCCCCGTCAGCACCTGGATGTACGGCGGCACCGGACCGCCAGGGTCGACGAGCGTCTGGAGCTCGCCGAGCACCTCGCCGCCACGGACCTTGACGGCGCCGATCTCGGTGATCGCGCTGTCGCCCGGGCGGCCGCCGGTGGTCTCCAGGTCCACCACGACGAACGTGACCTCGGCCAGCGGGGTGCCGACGTCGTCGAGCGTCGGCTGCGTCGCCGTGGTCCCGGCCGGACGCGGGCCGACGGCCGCGGGACCGGCCCACAACGGTCGCGGGCGGTGGTCCGTGTGCATGGCCGGCACGCTAGCCAGGGGCACCGACAGCCCGCCGAGGCGCGCCGGAAGGACGTGTCGGTGGCTCTCGCTAGCGTCGCGCCATGATCATCGACTGCGACGCGTGCACGGCCGGCCCCGCCGCGTGCGCCGACTGCGTGGTGACGTTCCTGATGGTGCCGGCCGGAACGCCGGCGGGCGCCGGGGGCCCGGTCGAGCTCGACGCCGGCGAGCGTGCCGCTCTCGACGTGCTGGCCGCCTCGGGGTTGGTGCCGCCGCTCCGCATCGACCTGACCGGCTGAGCGCACGGCACGCTCAGCCGTGCACCGGACCCTCGTACAGGGCGTCGACCTCGTGCGCGAAGTCCTTGAGGACCTCGGCGCGTCGCACGCTGAGCTTCGGGGTCAGGTAGCCGTTCGCGATGGTGAGGTCGCCCTCGAGGATGCGGTACTTGCGGATCGACTCCGCGCGCGACACCGCCTGGTTGGTCCGCGCGACGGCCTTGTCCAGCGAGGCCAGCACGTCGGGATCCTTGGCCGCGTCCTGCAGGGACATCGCCGGCTTCCCGTGCGCGGCGAGCCACCCCGGGACCCCTTCGGCGTCGAGCGTGATGAGGGCTCCGATGAACGGTCGCTGGTCGCCGACCACCACCACCTGGCTGACCAACGGGTGCCCGCGCAGCCTGTCCTCCAGCACCGCGGGGGCCACGTTCTTGCCGCCGGCGGTGACGATGATCTCCTTCTTCCGACCCGTGATCCGCAGGTAGCCCTCGTCGTCGAGGGCGCCGAGGTCACCGGTGCGGAACCAGCCGTCGACCAGCGCCGCGGCCGTCGCCTCGGGGTTGTTGTGGTACCCGCGGAAGACGCCGATGCCGCGGACCTCCACCTCGCCGTCGGCCGCGATCCGCACCGACGTGCCGGGCAGGGCAGGCCCCACGGTGCCGATCTTCGACCGGTCCGGCAGGTTCACGGTCGCCGGTGCGGTGGTCTCGGTCAGCCCGTACCCCTCGAGCACGTGCAGCCCGGTACCGCGGAAGAAGTGCCCCAGCCGCTCACCGAGCGGTGCGCCGCCGGAGATCGCCCAGCGCGCCTGGCCGCCGAGCGCGGCCCTGATCCGCCGCAGCACCAGAAGGTCGGCCACGAGGTGCTGGAGCTGCAACCACCGGCTCGGTCCGCCGGGGGTGTCGAGCGCTCGGGAGTAGACGATCGCCGTCTTCGCGGCGCGCTGGAAGATCTCGCCCTTGCCGCCGGTCGCCGCCTTCTGCTCCGCCGAGTTGTAGACCTTCTCGAACACTCGCGGCACCGAGAGCACGAAGGTGGGCCGGAACGCCTCGAGGTCGGGCAGCAGCGTCTTGGTGTCGGCCGTGTGCCCGAGGGTCGCTCCCGCCGCGACGGTCAGCACGTGCACGAACCGCGCGAACACGTGCGCCAGCGGCATGAAGAGCAGGGTCCGTGAACCGTCGCCCTGCACCACCACGTTCAGCTTCTCGACGGCGTTGACCGTGAGCTCGTAGAAGTTGCCGTGCGTCAGCTCCGCACCCTTGGGCCGGCCGGTGGTTCCCGACGTGTAGATGATCGTGGCCAGGTCGTCCAGGTGAGCGAGGTGGCGGCGCTGCTCGACCTCCTCGACCGGCACCTGAGCCCCCTCACGCACCAGCGCGGCCGTCGCGTCGTGGTCGATCACCAGCACGTCGCGCAGCTGCGGCACCTCGGCGCGGACCTGGTCGACCAGCTCGGCGTGGGCGGCGGTCTCCACCACGAGGAGCGAGACGGTGGAGTCGGAGAGGATCCAGTGCACCTGCTCGGCCGAGGACGTCTCGTAGACCGGCACGGTGACGGCGCCCGCCCGCCAGATCGCCCAGTCGAGGAGCGACCACTCGTAGCGGGTGCGGGACATGATGCCGACCCGGTCGCCCGGTTCGACGCCCCGGGCGATGAGGCCCCGGGCGACGGCGGTGATCTCGGCGTCGAGCTGGAGGGCCGTCGTCGTGGCCCACGGACCGCCGTCCGGTGACCGCCGCTCCATCAGGACCCGGTCCGGCGTCGCCGCGACCCGATCCGCGAAGAGGTCGTTCAGGTTCCGCGACCGATCGACCTCGACCACGAGCGGGGTGGAGGACTCGTCCATGCTGACTCCAGTGGCAGACGACGACGTGTAACGCGAGGATACGGGACGTTCGACCCCCTCTCTCGGGCAGACCTGGCGCTTGCCGCGGGGGGCCGCACGTCGTCGACGGCAGGCTGCGGCTCGCCCCGCCCCACGGGCGCTAGCGTGGGCCCGCGCATCGGGACGTCGGTGCGGACGGACGAGGGAACGGGCACCACATGCACGCCATCGGTGTGGACATCGGCGGGACCAAGATCGCTGCGGGCGTCGTCGACGACGACGGCCGGATCCTGGCGCAGACCCGGCGGGACACGGACCCGACCGACGCGGCCACCGTGGACCGGGGTGTTGTGGACGTCTGCCGCGAGCTGATGGCCGACTACGAGGTGGGTGCGATCGGGCTCGCCGCCCCGGGGTTCATCGGCGCCGACCGTGCGACGGTGGGCTTCACGCCCAACCTCCCGTGGCGCGACCACCCGCTGCGCGACTCGGTGGCGACCGCCCTGCGGACCGACGTACCGATCGTCGTCGAGAACGACGCAAACGCTGCCGGCTGGGCCGAGTACCGGTTCGGGGTCGCCGACGGGGTCACCGACATGGTGACGCTCACGCTGGGCACGGGGCTCGGCGGAGCCATCGTGTCGGGCGGACGCCTGGTGCGCGGTCGCTGGGGCGTGGCCGCGGAGATCGGTCACCTCCGGGTGGTGCCCGACGGGCACGTGTGCGGCTGCGGGCAGCGCGGCTGCTGGGAGCAGTACGTGTCCGGCAGCGCCCTGGTGCGGGACGCCCAGGCGATCGCGCAGCAGCGCCCGGACCGCGCGGCCCGGCTGCTCGAGCTCGCGGGCGGCAAGTGGCGCAAGATCGCCGGGGTGCACGTCACGCAGGCAGCCGAGGAGGGCGACGAGCTGGCCATCGAGCTGCTCGCGGACATCGGCCGGTGGGTCGGGCAGGGCGCCGCCTCCGTCGCGGCGCTCCTGGACCCCGAGCTCTTCGTGGTCGGCGGTGGGCTGTCCGCGGCTGGGGAGCTGGTGATGGCGCCGGCGCGCACCGCGTTCGTCGAGCACCTGTCAGCGCGTGGGTATCACCCGGAGGCCAGCTTCGCCACCGCCTCGATGGGCAACGAGGCCGGGATGGTGGGCGCGGCGGACCTGGCGCGCCTCGAGTCCTAGCCGGTCGAGCCCCTCAGACGACGGCCCCGGAGTCGTCGTCCTCGTCGCGCCGGTGCGGCATCCGCCAGACGAGCACGGCGAGGCCGGCGGCGAAGACCGCGGCCGCAACCGCCAGCAGCCAGCCGGGCGCGTCGGGCCACGCGAGCACCAGGACGACGAAGAGCACCGGTACGCCGATCGTTGCCGTCCACGCCAGGGTGAGCAGCGGGTCACCACCCAGCACGGGTCCGGGGTCCGGCGGGACGAAGTGCTCGGCGGCGTCGACCGCCGCCTCGGCCGCGTCCTGCTGGGCGGTGCCGTCCCAGTCCCGCCCCGTCAGCTCTGCGGGCCCGTGCGGCTCGTGACCGTCGGGCGTGCGGTGCTCCCGGGCCGCAACCGTCCCGCGGCTGTCCGCTCCCAGGGGGTCCCCGGGCGGGTCGGTGGGTGTGGCCGGCGAGTCGAGGTCGGCGAGCTCCGCGACGATCTGCGCCCAGCGTGCGTCGACGGCGGCCTGGTCCGGCTCGCCGGCGTCGGCGTCGTCGTCGGGACGCTGCGGCATGGATGCACTCTAGAGTCGGACCCAGCAGTCGGCGTGGTGCCCCAGGGCATCGCGACAGGGACGTCGAGCTGCGCCGCTGCCCGGTCGAGGAGTTGAGCGTTGTTCTACTGGTTGATGAAGCGCATCTTCGTCGGACCTCTGCTGCGCCTGGTGTACCGACCGTGGGTCCGTGGCGTGGAGAACGTGCCGACGGATGGTCCTGCCATCCTGGCGAGCAACCACCTGGCCGTCATCGACTCGTTCTTCCTGCCGCTCGTCCTGTCGCGCGAGATCGTCTTCATCGGCAAGCAGGAGTACTTCACGGGTCGCGGCGTGAAGGGACGCCTGACCGCAGGCTTCATGCGCGGGGTCGGGACCATCCCGGTGGACCGTGGGGGCGGCAAGGCGGGGGAGGCGGCGCTGCGCACGGGTCTGCGCCGGTTGGGCGAAGGCGGGCTCTTCGGGATCTACCCCGAGGGCACGCGGAGCCCCGACGGCCGCCTCTACCGCGGGAAGACGGGTGTGGCCCGGCTGGCGCTGGAGTCCGGCGCTCCGGTGATCCCCGTGGCGATGGTCGGCACCAACATCGCCCAGCCGATCGGTCGCACCATCCCCAAGGTGATGCGGATCGGCATCGTGATCGGCGAGCCGCTCGACTTCAGCCGCTACCGGGGCATGGAGAACGACCGCTTCATCCTGCGCTCGGTCACCGACGAGATCATGTACGCCCTGATGAGCATCTCGGGCCAGGAGTACGTGGACGTCTACGCGGCGACCCAGAAGGCGCGGATCGCCACCGGACACCCGGCGGTGACGGGGGACGCGACGGACCACCTGCCGGCCGCTCCCGGCGGGCGTCCGGTGCCCGACGTCCAGGTACCGGTCGAGCCGCCGACCGCGGAGCCCGGTCAGTAGGATGGCCGGCGCGCCTGGCGCGTCCCCGTGCAGCCTGCTGCTGCAGACCCGTGCTCGATCGAGAGGTGTTCCCCCATGTCGGTCCGTCGCGTCGCCCTCCTCACCGCAGGCGGCTTCGCCCCGTGCCTGTCCTCGGCCGTCGGCGGGCTGATCGAGCGCTACACGGAGATCGCCCCCGAGATCGAGATCATCGCCTACCAGCACGGCTACTACGGCCTGCTGCGCGGGGAGAAGATCGTGGTGGACGAGGAGGGCCGCAAGAAGGCCGGCATCCTGCACCGCTTCGGCGGCTCGCCCATCGGCAACTCCCGGGTGAAGCTGACCAACGCCAAGGACTGCGTCAAGCGCGGCCTGGTCAAGGAGGGTGAGAACCCGCTGCACGTGGCGGCCGAGCAGCTCAAGGCCGACGGGGTCGACGTGCTGCACACGATCGGCGGCGACGACACGAACACGACGGCCGCGGACCTGGCCGCCTACCTCGCCGAGAACGACTACCCGCTGACGGTGGTGGGGCTGCCCAAGACGATCGACAACGACGTCGTGCCGATCCGCCAGTCCCTGGGCGCCTGG
Source organism: Cellulomonas sp. NTE-D12 (assembly GCF_027923705.1). NCBI lineage: Bacteria > Bacillati > Actinomycetota > Actinomycetes > Micrococcales > Cellulomonadaceae > Cellulomonas > Cellulomonas electrica. The sequence continues at coordinate 1,579,650 of NZ_AP026442.1, forward strand.
ACCGCCGCCGAGGAGGCGGCCGGCTTCGCGGCGAACATCATCGGCGAGCACCGCTCCGGTCCCCGGATGCTGATCGTGCACGAGGTGATGGGCCGTCACTGCGGGTGGCTGACCGCTGCGGCCGCGTCCGAGTACCGCAAGTGGCTGGACCTGCAGGAGTGGGTGCCGAGCCTGGGCCTGACGCGCGAGCGCTGGGACATCCACGCCGTCTTCCTGCCCGAGCTGGCTCTCGACATCGACGCCGAGGCTGCGCGCCTCAAGGCGATCATGGACACCCAGGGGAACGTCAACATCTTCCTGTCCGAGGGCGCGGGGATGAACGAGATCGTCGCCCAGAAGGAGGCCGCGGGCGAGGAGGTCGCGCGGGACGCCTTCGGTCACGTCAAGCTCGACACGATCAACCCGGGCCAGTGGTTCGCCAAGCAGTTCGCCGCCAAGCTCGGCGCCGAGAAGGTCATGGTCCAGAAGTCCGGCTACTACTCGCGCGCCGCGGCCGCGAACGCCGAGGACCTGCGCCTTATCAAGTCGATGACGGACCTCGCGGTCGAGTGCGCCCTGCGCGGCGAGGCGGGCGTGATCGGTCACGACGAGGAGAACGGCGACCGTCTGCGCGCGATCGAGTTCCCGCGGATCGCCGGCGGCAAGGCGTTCGACGTCACGCAGCCCTGGTTCGGCCGGCTGCTGGCGGACATCGGCCAGCCGCTGGTCGCAGCGGGTTCCCACGCATGAGCGTGGAGCCGGACCCCGGGGTTCTGGAGGGTCTGGACGCCTGGGAGGGCCTCTCGGCTGAGCAGCAGCCCTCGTGGCCCGACGGCACGCGGCTGAGGCAGGTGCGCGAGAAGCTCGCGACCCTGCCGCCGCTCGTCTTCGCGGGCGAGGCCGATGCGCTGCGGGCCAAGCTCGCCGCGGCGGGCCGTGGCGAGGCGTTCCTGCTCCAGGGTGGGGACTGCGCCGAGATCTTCGCCGAGGCGACCGCGGACCGAATCCGCCACAAGATCATGACGGTCCTGCAGATGGCCGTCGTGCTCACGTACGGCGCCAGCCTGCCCGTCATCAAGATGGGCCGGATGGCCGGTCAGTACGCCAAGCCGCGCAGCGCCGACACCGAGACGCGGGACGGCGTCACCTTGCCGGCGTTCCGTGGAGACATCGTCAACGGTTACGCGTTCACGCCAGCCGACCGCACCCCGGACCCGGAGCGACTGCTCGAGGCGTACCACACGTCGGCGTCGACCCTGAACCTGATCAGGGCGTTCACCACAGGGGGCTTCGCCTCCCTGCTGCGCGTGCACGAGTGGAACCGCGGCTTCACCGCCAACCCGGCGTACTCCCGCTACGAGGAGATCGCGGCCGAGATCGACCGGGCGATCCGGTTCATGGCTGCCTGCGGTGCCGACTTCGACGCCCTGCGGGCCGTCGACTTCTACGCCAGCCACGAGGGTCTGCTGCTGGACTACGAGCGGCCCCTGACGCGGATCGACTCCCGCACCGGCCTGCCGTACGACTGCTCGGGCCACTTCCTGTGGATCGGGGAGCGCACCCGCAAGCTGGACGGTGCGCACATCGACTACTTCTCCCGCGTGCAGAACCCGCTCGGCGTCAAGCTCGGCCCGACGACCACGGGTGACGAGGCACTGGCGCTGATGGACCGGCTGAACCCGAACGGCGAGCCGGGCCGCCTGACCTTCATCACACGGATGGGCGCGGGCCTGATCCGCGACCGGCTGCCCGCCCTGGTGGAGAAGGTGACGGCCGACGGTCGGCCGATCACGTGGGTCTGCGACCCGATGCACGGCAACGGAATCGTCTCGTCGTCCGGCTACAAGACGAGGCGGTTCGCGGACGTGATCGACGAGGTCGCCGGCTTCTTCGAGGTGCACCGGGCCCTCGGGACGGTCCCCGGAGGGCTGCACATCGAGCTGACCGGCGACGACGTCACCGAGGTGCTCGGCGGCACCGAGGAGATCGACGAGGAGGGGCTGTCGCGGCGCTACGAGACCCGCGTCGACCCCCGGCTGAACCACCAGCAGTCGCTCGAGCTGGCCTTCCAGGTGGTGGAGCTGCTCCGCCGCTCGTGAGTGCGCCGTTCGTACGACGAGGCCCTGGTCCCCTGGCGGGGAACGGGGCCTCGTCGCTGCGCGGCTCTAGACGACCGTCAGCGTGATCGTCGTACCCTTCGGGACCGACTGACCTGCCGGGACGCTCTGGTCCCGAACCGTCCCGAAGATGCCGCCGAGCACGTTCTGCCGCTGGACGTTCAGACCGAGCGCCGCGAGGGCCTTGGCGGCATCGGTGTACTGGGCGCCGCGCAGGTTCGGGACCTGGACGAGCTCCGGACCCTTGCTGACGGTGACCTGGACGGTGTCCCCGCGGTGTGCGGTGCTGCCCGCCTTCGGCGACTGGTCCGTCACGGTGCCGGCCGGCACGGTGTCGCTGAACGCCTCGCTGGCGGCCACCTTCAGGCCGTCGGCGGCGAGCTGTGCGGTGGCCTGGTCGAGGGTCGCGCCGACGACGGTGGTCACCGTCACCGGTGCCGGACCCTTGGACAGGGACAGGGTCACCGTGGTGCCGCGCTTCACCTGGGCCTTCGGGTCCGCGGCGGCGCCGTCCGGCAGGGTCGCCGACAGCACCGACCCGACCGCAGCGGTGTCGTGCCACTGCTCCGGTCCGTAGGCGACCGCGAGGCCGGCCGCCTTCAGGGCCTTCTCGGCATCCGCCTGCATGGCACCGACGACGCCGTCGGGGATCGTGACCAGGTCGACGCCGCGCGAGACGGTGTACGTGACGGTGCCGGCCTTGCGCACCGGCTGCCCGACCGCGGGGTTCGCCCTGAACACCTGGCCGGCCGGAGCGACGTCGTCGTAGGCCTCGGTCCGGACGCCGTGCAGACCGTGGCTGGCGAGGACGGCGAGCGCCTGCTGCTCCGACTGGGCGGTGATCGGCGGGACGGTCGTGTAGGCGCCCGGACCCTGCTCGACGTACCACCAGCCGCCGTACGCGATACCGCCGACCAGCAGCACCGCGAGCAGGAGCGCCGGCCACCGGCGCCACCGTGACCGCCGTGGCGCGGCGACGTCTGTCGCAGCCGGCGACCCCCCGGACCCGCCGGCGGTCGGGCCGGGCGCCGCCGTCCCCAGCCCGATGGGCAGGGCGACGGTGCTGCCCGCCCCGTTGACGGTGGCCAGGGTCGTGGTGACCTGCTCGTCGCGGCCGGCCGCGACTCCGAGGCGACCGCCGCCCTCGCCCTCGCTGCCGAACCCGCCCAGTGCCGACGCCAGGTCATCGTCGGAGCTCTCCGGCGCGTGCTGCGTCGGGACGGCGGGGGACACGTCCGCGTGCCGGCCCAGCACCGCGGGGTCCAGCGCGGCACGCGTGCGCCGCAGGAGCGCCAGGGCGGCACCCGCGTCGACGGGCCGGTCGGCCGGGTCACGGGCCGTGAGCGCCGCGACGAGCTCGTCGACCTCGCTCGGCAGCCACGGCACCAGGTCGGACGGCGCCGGCACGTCGCTGTTCACGTGCTGGAACGCCACCTGGATCGGGGTCGCGCCGGTGAAGGGCTGGCGCCCGGTGAGCATCTCGTAGAGCAGGATGCCCGTGGCGTACACGTCCGTCCGGGCGTCGCTCGCGCCGCGGACGACGAGCTCGGGAGCGAGGTAGGCCACCGTTCCGAGCACCGTCCCCGTGGTGGTGGACGTCACCTCCGTGACCGCGCGGGCCAGACCGAAGTCGGCGAGCTTGACGCGGTCGTCCTCGGCTGCCAGCAGCACGTTCTCCGGCTTGACGTCCCGGTGGACCAGGCCGTTCCGGTGCGCCGCGGTCAGGGCGTCGAGGACCGCCTCGCCGATCCGCAACGCCTCGCCGACGGTCAGGGCACCCTGCTCGCCGATCCGGCGACGCAGGTTCACGCCCGTGACGAGCTCCATCGTCAGGTAGCTCGTCTCGCCGTCGACACCCTGGTCGAAGACGCTGACCAGGCCGGGATGGGCCAGCCGTGCCGCGGTGCGGGCCTCCCGCCGGAACCGGGCGATGAAGTCCGCGCCGGACGCGCCGTCGGCCAGGTGCGGATGCATCACCTTGAGCGCGACGTCGCGGTCCAGACGGCGGTCGACGGCCACGTAGACCGTCGCCATGCCACCACGGGCGAGGCGGGAGACCACCTCGTACCGGCCGTCGACCAGGCGGCCGACGAGCGGATCGGTGACGGTGGCTCCCACGGTGGCGAGTCTACGGGCGCGTTCCGCGGCCCCGGGGGAGGCGTGCAGCGCGGGCGCCGTCAGCGAAAGCGCGTCATCAGGGTCTGGACGTTGGCCACGTAGCGGCGCGTGTCGGCGAACATCCCGCTCTTCTGCACGGACGTGAGCCCCTGGTAGTAGCCGGCGATGGCGCTCGGCAGGTCCGGGGCGGTGCGGACGAGCGAGCGCAGGATCAGCACGCCGGCCGTGACGTTGTCCTGAGGGTTCAGCAGGTTGAGGGACCGGCCCGCCATCTGCGACGCCCACTCGCCCGACGACGGGATCACCTGCATGGTGCCGATCGCATTGGCGGGCGACACGGACGTCTGGTCGAACCCGGACTCCTGGTAGGCCACGGCGAGCGCGAGCGCCGGGTCCACACCGAGGGTGCGCGCCGTGGATGCCACCAGGGCGCGCATCTGGGCGGGCGAGGGCACGCCGGTCGCGAGCAGCGCGGCCTTGTTCACGTTCGCCGCGCCGACGACGACAGCCGGGTAGGTTCGGCCGGCGAAGGTGTCGCCGACCAGCGGCTTCGCGGTGGCGACCGTGGCGCCCGGCACGTCCAGACCCTGCCCGATGCGGATGAGCCCGCGAGAGTCCAGCCCGTTGGCCGCCGCTACGGCCGCCACCGTGGTGCCGAACCGGGAGGCGATCGCCGACAGGGTGTCGCCGGCCGCGACGGTGTACCGGCTGACCGAGGTCGGGGCGCTGACGGCCTTGACCGTCGGGACGGTCGCGACCGTCGCCGAGACCGTGGTCACTGCGGCAGCGGTAGCGCCGCTGGCGGACGGGATGGTCAGGACCTGGCCGATCCGGATGAACGCCCTGTCGTCGAGGTGGTTCGCGGCGACGATGGCCGCAACCGAGCTACCCGTGCGCGCGGCGATGTGGGACACGGTGTCGCCCTTGGCCACCGCGTACGTGGTGCGGACCGTGCCGGTGGTCGCCGACGCCGCGGCGCGGGGCGCCGGGGAGGCCGCCGCGGCTCCGGGGATGCTGAGGACCTGCCCGGCGCGGATGCGCGAGGCGTCCGCGAGCGCGTTGGCCCTGCTGATCGCTGCCACGCTGACGCCTGCACGCTGCGCGATGTGGCTCACGGTGTCGCCGGTCCGCACCGTGTACAGCGTGTCGGCGTGGGCGGGCGCTGCCACGGCGACGGTGACGGCGGTGAGCGCGAGGGTGGCCCCCGTGCCGGTCGCGGCACGTCGGCGCGCCGTGGCCCGCGCTGTTGCTGTGTCGGTCATGGCGAAGGACCCCCGGCGACAAGATGGTCGGCGCCCCGTGACGCCTGTGACAGATGTGACAGATGTGCACGCTAGTGGAGGGTGGGCCGGTGTGAAAGGTCGAGGTCCGAAGCGTCCCGGTTCGCGGCGTCAGAAGGTCGCGCGGCAGCGTCACGCGCGGCTCGCCACCTCCGCTCTCGTAGGCTGACCTCGTGACTGACGCGCCTGCTGCGCCCGACGACCTGGTCGACGAGTGGCTGACCCTTCCCGACGTGGCCGACCGGCTGGGGGAGGACGTGGCCAAGGTGCGGCGCCTCGTCCAGGAGCGGCGGCTGATCGCGGTCCGTCGCGGGGAGCCGCCCGTCCTCTGCGTCCCGGCACGCTTCCTCGTGCCGGGTCACCTCGCCAACCCGGCGAACCCCGGCGTCCCGGGCACGGGGGCGGCGTGGACGGTGCTGGCGGCGCTGCAGGGCACCTTCACCGTGCTGGCTGACGTGGGTTTCACCGACGAGCAGGCGATCGTCTGGCTGTTCACGTCGACGGACGAGCTGCCCGGCACCCCGATGGACGCGCTGCTCGCAGGACGCAAGACGTTGGTCAGGCGGCTCGCCCAGGCCGAGCTCTGAGCGCGTCCGCCGTGGGCGCCCGTTCGGCGCCACGGTGCGCGTCCGGCGTCCTCAGCGCCGGCGGTCGACCGCCTGCCGCGCCAGCTCCACGAGGTGGGAACGGGCCGGTTCGCGCCAGCCGCTCGACTCGATGAGTCCGAAGGCACGCCTCGACAGCTCGTCGATCAGCCCTTCCACCTCGGCGGGTGCACCTGAGGCGGCGATGGCGTCCGCCAGCTGCGACGTCCGCGACGCGTCCATCGTCGCGTCGCCCAGGTGCTCCGTGAGCATCCGGCGGGTGGTCTCGTCCCCGGAGGCGAGGGCCCGGGCGACCAGGACCGTCCGTTTGCCCTCTCGCAGGTCGTCACCGGCCGGCTTGCCCGTCACCGCGGGATCGCCGAAGACACCGAGCAGGTCGTCGCGCAGCTGGAACGCCTCGCCCAGCGGGAGGCCGATCGCCGCGCAGCGGTCGAGCGCAGCGGCATCGGCACCCGCGACCGCCGCGCCGAGCAGCATGGGCTGCTCGACGCTGTAGCGCGCCGACTTCGCCCGCAGCACCTGCCATGCGCGGCGCTCGATCACCGCGGGGTCGTCGCCCCAGGGCTGGACCTGCGCGGCCAGGTCCAGGTACTGACCCACCGTCACACCCGACGTCATGCGGGAGAAGAACGAGCGGACGGTTGCCGCGTCCGCCTCGGGCAAGGGTTCGACGGCTTCGGAGAGCTCGGCGTCGCAGGCCACGAGCGCGAGGTCGCCGAGCAGGATCGCGGCGGACATCCCGTACCGGTCGCCGTCGCCGGCCAGGTGGAGCAGCGCGTGCCGCGCTGCGAACGCCCGGTGCGCGGTCGGGCGTCCACGCCGGGTGTCGGAGTCGTCCATCACGTCGTCGTGGAACAGCGCCGCCGCCTGGAAGAGCTCGAGGGCGGCGCCGACGCGCAGGGCGCAGAGCTCCTCAGGGCTGCCCGTGACGCCGCCGTGCGCGCGCCAGGACCAGTACGCGAACGCTGCCCGGAGGCGCTTGCCACCACCGAGCATCGTGCGCAGACCCTCGACGAGGGGTGCCGCGTCGTGCCCCGTCTCGGCCAGGTCGGCCTCGAGCCGGTCGAGGTGCGCCCGCAGCAGGCCGTCCACCTGGCGCCGCACGTCCTCGTCGTCGAGCAGGGGCGGTGCCGAGGCGCTCACCAGGTCAGCGTAGGGGAGCGGCGACCCGCCCCGGGCGGCTCAGACGTGCACGCGGCCGCCGAGAGTGAGCGTGCGCACGCCGTCCCGGTCGAGCACGCCCACCAGGACCAGCTCGGTGCCGTCGGAACGGGAGAACGAGCTCTGAGCCGCGAGCCCGGGGTCGGGCTGGGTCGGCGGCGCCTCGTGGAAGCCCGCGGCGAGCAGCGGCCCGCGTACTGCCGCCAGCAGTCCCGCCGCGTCCTGGGCGCTGCGCAGGTTCAGGCTGATCTGCGTCAGGCCGCCGTCGATCGGCTGCGCCGACGAGACGAGCACGGTGGCCCCGTCCGGCACGGGGACCAGCTGGGTAGGGAAGCCCTTCACGAGGGCGCCGACGCTCGTCCCGCTGCCCGCCTGCTCCGTGAGCAGCGGTTCGGTCGGCGAGGGGGACGCCGTGCTGGAGGGGGACCCGAGTCGTGCCGGCGCGCTCGACTCGCACCCGGCCAGGGTCAGGGCCGCCGCGATCAGCGCACCGGTCACGACGATCCTCCGGGCCCCTGGCTGGGGTCCCGGGGCGGTCGTGTGAGGCACCGGGACAGGCTACGCGGCGGCCCCACCGGGTACCGCCGCGAGGCGCCGTGGGACACTGGTCCGGCGCGACCGCGACGCCTCTGGGGCCGAGTGCTGCGCCGCCGGGCGAGACGACCTCGACACCTGTGCACGACGGGTTGGCCGCCGGACCCTGTGGACAGAGCGTGGTCAGCTGGCGGGCCCGGTGTGGGCTGACCGCATGAGCCTCTCCACCCTGCGCGTGTCCGAGCCCCGTGAGCTCTTGGCGCTGATCCCGCACCAGCTCGGCTTCCGCCCCGCGCACAGCGTCGTCGCCGTCAGCCTCCGTCCGCCGCGCGGGCAGGTCGGCTTGGTGATCCGGGTCGACCTGGCCGACCTCGCCGAGCGAGCCGACGGCCCACGCCTCGCTCGGGCTCTCGTCTCCCACCTGGACCGGGACGGTGCGGACCGCTGCGTCCTGGTGCTCTACACCGGCACGGACCCGCGGAGCGGCAGCGAGCCCGCCGTCGCCCCGGCCGTCGAGCACTTCCGGGAGGCCGCGGCGGCACCCTTCGGCGAGGTGCCCGTGTGGGTGGTCACCGATCGCGGCTACCTCGCCCTCGACTGCGCCGACCCCTGCTGTCCCGTCGGGGGGCGTCCGCTCGCGGAGCTGGACGCCACGCAGGTAGGCGCGCAGATGGTGCTCGCCGGTTCGGCCGTCGCCGGTTCCCGGGACGACGTGGCGCGGATCAGGTCGGCCGGTGCCGAGGCACGGAAGGCTGTGGCGCGGGTGCGGCGCCGATGGGTCGCGAGACGGACCGCCGCGACGTCGGACTCGGCGCTGGAACGATGGCGGCTCGACAGCGTCCGGGCATGGCGACGTGCGGTGGCCGAGGCCGGCGACAGCACCGTGCGGATCGGTGGTTCCGCGCTCGGGCGCCTCGAGGCCGGTCTGGCCGACCCGCGCGTGCGGGACGCGGTGCTCGTGGCGCTCGTCCCCGGGACGGGGTCGTTGCCCGAACGCTCGGTCACGGGAGCGCGGACGTCGGCGGAGGCTGATGCCGGTCTGGCGGACGCGCTCGCGCTGGTGGTCGATCCCAGCCTCGGTGTCAGACCGCCTTCCGGTGCCACGAGGATCCACGAACGCGCGCTCGAGCGCGTGGTGGCGCACGGGGACCGTGCGCACCAGGAACCGTCGCTGACGTTGCTCGCGCTGCTCGCGTGGTGGCGCGGCGACGGTGCGCGGGCTCAGCTCCTGCTCGCGCGAGCCTTCGAGAGCGATCCGGCGTACCGCCTGGCACACCTGATCGACGATGCCGTCGCCCAGGGGGTCCCACCCGGATGGGTCCGCGCCGAGGCGTGATCCTGCCGGGCGCGACGCCGCGGGACCGGCTCGTCGTCGGGTCGGTGAACCGGTACCGTCGCCGCAGGTGGCGCGGTGGCCGCCGGTGTTCCGAGGAGGGCGCATGTCGATCGTGGTCGGGTACCTGGCGACGGCAGAGGGTCGGGCAGCGCTCGAGGCGGCGGTTCGGGAGTCCCACCTGCGCTCCGAGCGGATCGTCGTGGTGGTCAGCACGCGGCAGGACGAGCCACCGGCGCAGCGTGCCGAGGTGGAGCAGGCGCTCGCGGCAGTCGACCGCCAGCTGGAGTCTGACGGCGTGGACCACGAGATCAGGTTGCTGGACGGTGGCGACGTCGCGGACGACCTGATCGGCACGGCGGAGGAGACCGGCGCGCACCTGGTGGTGATCGGCCTGCGTCGCCGGAGCCCGGTAGGCAAGCTGATCCTCGGCGCCAACGCGCAGCGTGTGCTGTTCGACGCGCCGTGCCCCGTCCTGACCGTGAAGCCCGACCCCGCGTAGCCGCCACCCGATCCTCGGCCGTGGCGATCGGGTGGTTCCGGCGGGAATCCTCGGCGGGCTCCGGTCGTTGGAGTCGGAGGCCGCAGGTTCGCCGCCGTCGATCACCGCCATCAGCGCGGTCACCGGGCCGTGCCCGACGACGGTGGTCGGTACAATATCCATCTGTCTCCACGGATCCGTGACTCGCGGCGCTGCCGCTGAAGTCGCCGAAAGGTCGTTCGTGTCGCCCCAGACCCCGCATCCCGCGCTCCCTCGCGAGTTCGAGCACCCTGCCCTGCAGCAGCTGGTGCGTAACGGCCGTACCCATGGAGCCGTGGACGCCGTCGAGCTGCGCACCGCCTGCGAGCAGGCGGACGTGCAGGACGCACGGCGCCTGAAGGTGGTGGTCCGCGCGCTCGGCACCGTCGGCATCGAGGTTCGCCACGAGCCTCCCGCTGCTGCTCGGCGTGCCGTGGCAGCCACGAGCGCCAAGACCCGTCCTGCCACGACCGCGACCGTCGATGCCGACGCACCGAAGCCGGCCCGCTCCCGGGCGGCGGCGACGGCGGGGAAGAAGCCGGCGGCGGCCAAGGCCGCTCGGCCGGTCGCGCCCGTGAAGTCCGCGCCCGCCGACGAGGTGGACGAGGACGAGATCGAGGACACGGACCTCGAGCCGGGCGCCGAGCTCGAGGGCGGTGACGTCGAGGACATCGCGGTCGAGGTGACCGAGGTCGACGCCGACGAGGTGCCGGCGGAGGTCGTCGTGGACGAGGAGGACGACTCCGAGACCGCCGCACCTGCCGCTGCCGCCGAGGAGGAGACCAGCGAGGACAGCGGTTTCGTCTACTCCGACGCGGACGACGACGACGCGCCGGCCCAGCAGGTCGTCACCGCCGGTGCGACCGCCGACCCGGTCAAGGACTACCTGAAGCAGATCGGCAAGGTCGCCCTGCTGAACGCGGAGCAGGAGGTGGAGCTCGCCAAGCGCATCGAGGCGGGTCTGTTCGCCGAGGAACGCCTGAACTCCGGCATCGAGATGGATGCCAAGCTGAAGCGGGACCTGCAGTGGATCGCCCACGACGGCCGCCGCGCCAAGAACCACCTGCTCGAGGCGAACCTGCGTCTCGTCGTCTCGCTCGCCAAGCGCTACACGGGCCGCGGCATGCTCTTCCTCGACCTGATCCAGGAGGGCAACCTCGGTCTGATCCGCGCGGTCGAGAAGTTCGACTACACCAAGGGCTACAAGTTCTCGACGTACGCCACGTGGTGGATCCGGCAGGCGATCACCCGCGCGATGGCAGACCAGGCGCGCACCATCCGCATCCCGGTGCACATGGTCGAGGTGATCAACAAGCTGGCGCGGGTGCAGCGTCAGATGCTCCAGGACCTCGGTCGCGAACCGACCCCGGAGGAGCTCGCCAAGGAGCTCGACATGACGCCCGAGAAGGTCGTCGAGGTCCAGAAGTACGGTCGCGAGCCCATCTCCCTGCACACACCGCTCGGTGAGGACGGCGACAGCGAGTTCGGCGACCTGATCGAGGACTCGGAGGCCGTCGTCCCGGCGGACGCCGTGAGCTTCACGCTCCTGCAGGAGCAGCTGCACCAGGTGCTGGACACGCTGTCCGAGCGCGAGGCGGGCGTGGTGTCGATGCGGTTCGGCCTCACCGACGGCCAGCCCAAGACGCTCGACGAGATCGGCAAGGTCTACGGCGTGACGCGCGAGCGGATCCGCCAGATCGAGTCCAAGACGATGTCGAAGCTGCGGCACCCGTCGCGGTCGCAGGTGCTGCGGGACTACCTCGACTGAGGCGTACGAGCGAGCACGACGAAGGCCCGGAACCGGATGGTCCGGGCCTTCGTCGTGCCGGCCCCCTCCTGAGCCTCCTGGGTGCGGACGGCGTCCGTGCGCAGACATGGCACGAGGCCCGGACCGTGATGGTCCGGGCCTCGTCGTCTGTGGTCGAGAGGCCTGCTCAGGCCGCGGTCAGGCGGTTGCCGCTCCCGCCCCTGCGCCGTGCTCGGCGAGGAGTCGGTCGGTCTCGTCCTGGACGTGCGTCGCCACCGACGCCAGCTTGTCCGCGTGCTCGCGCGCGTGGTGCGCGCAGAACAGCAGCTCGCCGACGGGCAGCAGGACGCGGACGTAGGCCTGGGCACCACACCTGTCGCAGCGGTCGGCTGCGGTCAGCGGGGCGTGCGTCTGGGTCGCGTTCACAAACCCATAGAACCATCCCGAGACAGGATCCATACCGCTGGGGCCGGGTGGTTCGCTCATCGCGTACAGAATCGACCGCGGATGTGACCGAGGCGTGACGTCGCCGTGACGCCGAAGTGACGTGTGCCACATGACGGACTGCGGCGTACCGGACTCCGAGACGGTCGGAGACGGGCGATCCGGACGCTGCGCGTCACGGCGGGCCTGAACGGGGCGGTCGGAGGCCGCAAGTACCATCGCCCCCGTGACGACCGTCTCCTCCCAGTCCGGCTACACAGCCCGGCACCTGTCCGTGCTGGAGGGCCTGGAGGCCGTCCGCAAGCGTCCCGGCATGTACATCGGCACCACGGACAGCCGCGGGCTGATGCACTGCCTCTGGGAGATCATCGACAACGCCGTGGACGAGGCGCTCGGCGGCTTCTGCCGGCACATCGAGGTCGTGCTGCACGCCGACTCCTCGGTGGAGGTGCGCGACGACGGTCGTGGCATCCCGGTGGACGTCGAGCCGAAGACCGGACTGACCGGCGTCGAGGTGGTCTTCACCAAGCTGCACGCCGGCGGCAAGTTCGGTGGTGGGTCCTACGCCGCGTCGGGCGGTCTGCACGGTGTCGGCGCCTCCGTGGTGAACGCCCTGTCGGCGCGGCTCGACGTCGAGGTGGACCGCCACGGTCGAACCCATCTGATGACCTTCCACCGCGGCGAGCCGGGGTTGTTCGACGACTCGGCCGGACGCGGTCCCGAGTCGCCGTTCCAGCCGTTCGTCTCCGGCTCCGACCTGGCGGTGACCGGCAAGGTGGGCAAGGCGGTGACGGGGACGCGGGTCCGGTACTGGGCGGACCCGCAGATCTTCCCGTCCACGGCGGCGTTCTCCTACGACGAGCTCGCGACGCGGGCCCGGCAGACGAGCTTCCTGGTTCCCGGTCTGGAGATCGTGCTCCGCGACGAGCGGGGGCTTGTCGGCACGCCAGCGGAGCACGGCCCGCACACCGAGACCTTCGTGCACACCGGCGGCGTGGTCGACTTCGTCGAGCACCTCGCACCGGACCAGCCGGTGACGGACATCTGGCGCCTGGTGGGCTCGGGAGACTTCGTCGAGACGGTGCCGGTGCTGGACGAGCGTGGGCACATGGTGCCGCGCGAGGTGACCCGCACGTGCGACGTCGAGGTGGCGGTGCGGTGGGGCACCGGGTACGAGACCGACGTGCGCTCGTTCGTCAACATCATCGCCACACCCAAGGGCGGTACCCACGTCGCCGGGTTCGAGCAGGCGCTGCTGAAGACCCTTCGGGAGCAGGTGGCGGCGAACGCCCGACGGCTGAAGGTGTCCAGCAAGGACACCACCGAGCGGCTCGAGAAGGACGACATCATGGCCGGGCTGACGGCGGTGGTCACCGTCCGGCTCGCCGAGCCGCAGTTCGAAGGGCAGACCAAGGAGGTGCTGGGCACCGGTCCGGTGCGGGGGATCGTGGCGAAGGTGGTCGCCGCCGAGCTGGGCGCGACGCTCACGTCGACGCGCAACCCCGCGAAGACGCAGGCCGCGACCCTGCTGGACAAGCTGGTGGGCGAGATGCACGCCCGCCTCTCGGCGCGCAAGCAGAAGGAGATCAGCCGGCGGAAGACGGCGCTGGAGTCGTCGTCGCTGCCGCCGAAGCTGGCCGACTGCCGGATCGACGACGTGGCGCGGTCGGAGCTGTTCATCGTCGAGGGCGACAGCGCGCTCGGCACCGCCAAGCTGGCACGCTCCAGCGACTACCAGGCGCTGCTGCCGATCCGGGGCAAGATCCTCAACGTCCAGAAGGCCTCGGTCTCGGACATGCTGAAGAACGCCGAGTGCGCGGCGATCCTCCAGGTGGTCGGTGCCGGGTCCGGTCGCACGTTCGACCTCGAGGCCGCGCGCTACGGGAAGATCATCCTGATGACGGACGCGGACGTGGACGGCGCCCACATCCGGACGCTGCTGCTCACGCTGTTCTTCCGCTACATGCGGCCGCTGGTGGCGGACGGTCGGGTGTACGCAGCGGTGCCTCCGCTGCACCGGATCGAGCTGCTCGGCGGTCGCCGGGACGATCCCGAGCGGTACGTGTACACGTACTCCGAGGCGGAGCTGGCGACCACGCTGAAGAAGCTGGACCGCGCCGGCAAGCGGTACTCGCCGGACATCCAGCGGTACAAGGGCCTCGGTGAGATGGACGCGCAGCAGCTGGCGGAGACGACGATGGACCCGCGACGGCGGACCCTCCGCCGGGTGACGGTCGCGGCCGCCGAGCGCGCCGAGCAGGTCTTCGAGCTGTTGATGGGATCCGAGGTCGGGCCGCGCAAGGACTTCATCGTCGCCGGCGCCGACGCCCTCGACCGCAACCGGATCGACGCATGACCGCATGCGTCTGCCACGATAGGTGCCCGTGCCCATGACCCCCGTCCTCGACCTGCAGTCCGTGACCATCGTCAGAGGCGCGACCACCATCCTCGACGAGCTGTCGTGGACGGTGCAGGAGGGTGAGCGCTGGGTCGTCCTGGGCCGCAACGGAGCCGGCAAGACGACCCTGCTGCAGGTGGCGTCGGGCCGGATGCACCCGACGCAGGGCTCGGTGGACGTGCTGGGATCGCGGCTCGGGCGCGTCGATGTCTTCGAGCTGCGGCCTCGGATCGGGCTGTCGAGCGCGGCGCTCGCCGAGCAGATCCCGTCCGGCGAGACCGTCCGTGACGTGGTGCTCACCGCTGCCTACGGCATGACCGGCCGGTGGAAGGAGAGCTACGAGGACGTCGACGAGGCCCGTGCTGCCGACCTGCTGACCGTGTTCGGTGTCGACCACCTGGCCAACCGGTGGTTCGGCACCCTGAGCGAGGGTGAGCGCAAGCGCGTCCAGGTCGCCCGCTCGCTGATGGCCGACCCCGAGCTCCTGCTGCTGGACGAGCCCGCCGCCGGCCTCGACCTCGGCGGCCGTGAGGAGCTGGTCGGTGCGCTCGCGGAGCTCGCGCGGGACCGCCGGTCCCCAGTGCTGGTGCTGGTGACGCACCACGTCGAGGAGATCCCGCCCGGCTTCACGCATGCGCTGCTGCTGCGCGCGGGCAAGGCCCTCGCCGCGGGGCCGCTCGCCGAGGTGCTCACCGCGGCGAACCTCTCCGCGGCGTTCGACCTTGATCTGGACCTCGACCACACCGCCGGCCGCTGGAGCGCTCGGGCGCTCGTCGCGGAGGAGCACAACGGCGCGCACTGACGCGCACGTCCGAGCACCGAACCCACCGACGGGTGGGCCCCGGCCGCCTAGGATCGACTGTGCGGCACCCGGCACCGCCGGGCGCTCGTGGGCGCCGAGGGGGTTGCTGTCATGAGCTGGCTGTGGTGGATCGGCATCGCCCTCGTCCTCGGCATCCTCGAGATGGTGTCCGTGGCCCTGGTGCTGGTGATGCTGGCCGGCGGCGCGCTGGCCGGGGCGCTGGCAGCCGCGCTGGGTGGCTCGCTCGGGCTGCAGGTCGTCGTGGCCGGCGTCGTCTCGGCGCTGCTGCTCGCCACCCTGCGGCCGTGGCTGCTGCGGCACTGGCGCAACCGGGTGCCGCTCACCGAGACCAATGCGACCGCGTACGTGGGTCGCGCCGCCCAGGTGGTCTCGCCGGTGACGGACACCGAGGGCCGGATCAAGATCGGCGGGGTGGTCTGGACCGCACGATCCGCCTCCGGCGCCCGTATCGAGCCCGGCGAGGACGCCGTGATCGTCCGCATCGACGGCGCGACAGCGCTCGTCGAACCCGCCGACCGGGCGGCCGGGTCCGGGTCCGACCGCGATCGGCAGACTCCCACCCGCCCGTGACAGCAGCCTCGCTCACCAGCCAGGTCGATCCAGGAGGATCCATGAACGGCACCAACCTCGGCCAGGCCGCACTCATCGCGGTGGCGGCCCTGGTGGCCATCTTCTTCGTCACGGCGCTGTTCCGGGCCGTGCGGATCGTGCCGCAGGCATCGGCGCTCATCATCGAACGGCTGGGTCGCTACTCGCGCACCCTCGAGCCCGGTCTGCACCTGCTGATCCCCTTCGTCGACCGGGTGCGAGCATCCGTCGACCTGCGTGAGCAGGTGGTGACGTTCCCGCCGCAACCGGTGATCACGTCCGACAACCTGGTGGTCGGCATCGACACGGTCATCTACTTCCAGGTCACGTCGCCGAAGGACGCGGTCTACGAGATCTTCGACTACATCCGCGGCATCGAGCAGCTGACCGTCACCACGCTGCGCAACGTGATCGGGTCGATGGACCTCGAGCAGACGCTGACCAGCCGTGACCAGATCAACGGACGGCTCAACGGGGTGCTCGACGAGGCCACCGGTCGGTGGGGCATCAAGGTCAACCGCGTGGAGCTGAAGGCGATCGACCCGCCGGCGTCCGTGCAGGGGTCGATGGAGCAGCAGATGCGCGCCGAGCGCGACCGCCGCGCGACCATCCTCACCGCCGAGGGCGTGAAGCAGTCGAAGATCCTCACGGCGGAGGGTGAGAAGCAGGCGGCGATCCTGCGGGCCGAGGGTGAGGCGCAGGCCACGATCTTGCGCGCCGAGGGCGACGCACGAGCGATCCTGCAGGTGTTCGACGCGGTGCACCGTGGCGACGCGGATCCCAAGCTGCTGGCCTACCAGTACCTGCAGGTGCTGCCGAAGGTGGCGGCGAGCCCCTCGAACACGATGTGGTTCCTCCCCGCCGAGCTGTCGGGCGCGCTGGGTGCGCTGTCGCGGGCCTTCGGCGGCCCGGCCGTCCCGCCCGCCGAGGGGCCCGCGGGCACCGGTCGGCCGCAGGACTACAACTTCGTGCCGTTGAGCGCCGAGCTGCCGCCCGTCTCGCTGCCCGATCCCAAGGAGGCTCTCGCAGAGGCCCGTCGCGAGTCGGCGGCAGCGACCGCGGACGCCACCGGTGCCGGCGTGATGTCCGGCGTGCCGTTCGACCCGGACGCGGAGGCCGGGCAGCGACCCGGTAGCGCTACGCCCCTGCGGACGGCGCCCGGTGCTCCGCTGCCGACCTCGGAGCCCGCCGGCGGCGAACCGGCCGGTGGGGGGACAGAGCTCGGGGTCGAGCGGACCGAGGACGACCCGCGGCCGTAGCCGCCCTGGACCACTCGCGGCCGAGGAGCAGGTGACCTGAGAGGTTGCTGAGTGAGTGCTCACTCACTTAGTGTGCCGGCATGACCTCTGCTGAGCCGCACGCGACCTCGCCGGCCGTCGAGCGGACCCGCCCGCGCCGCGCCGCGCCGCTCCCGCCCGACGAGCGGCGGCAGGCGATCCTGCGAGCCGTGCTACCGGTGGTCCGCGAGCGCGGGGCGGACGTGACCACGCGGGAGCTCGCCGAGGCGGCCGGCGTGGCCGAGGGGACGCTGTTCCGGGTGTTCGACGACAAGGCGAGCCTGGTGCGGGAGGCCGTCGCTGCCGCGGTGGACCCCTCCGACCTCTTCGAGCTCATGGACGGGATGGATCTCGGCACCCCGCTGGAGGACCGGCTCGACGTGCTCGTCTCGTCGTGGCTGCGCCGGATGCAGGACGTCATGCTCTGGATGACCCTGCTGCACCAGCTCCGGAAGGAGGTGGCCGGCCTGCACGGCGACGGGCCGCACGGGCACCAGGAGTGGGCGCGCCGCCAGGGCGAGTTCGCCACGGGCTTCCGCGAGCGCCTGCGCCGGATGCTGGAGCCCGATGCGGACCGGCTCGCTCAGCCGGTGCCGATCGCCGCCGGCCTGCTGGAGGTCGCCCTGATCGGCGCCGCAGCGCGGACCGCCGGCGCCGCCCGCACCGGTCAGCACGTGGACCCGCTGCCCACCGAGGCCCTCGTGGAGTTCGTCCTGAACGGCATCGTCACCTGCCCGGGCCGCGCGCGGCCCGCTCCTCGGCCCTGACCGAGCACCGCACCACCCCGACCCAGCCCGCACGGCACAGCCCATACCCAGGGGGAGTCCTGCATGTTGATCCGACTGCTCCGCGAGCACCTGCGTCCCTACCGGGGCGCGGCCGTCGCGGTGCTGCTGCTCCAGGTGGCCCAGGTGGTCGCCACGCTCTACCTGCCCTCGCTCAACGCCGACATCATCGACAACGGCGTCGCCAAGGGTGACACCCACGAGATCTGGCGGCTCGGCGCGATCATGGTCGCCGTCAGCCTCGCTCAGGTCGTCTGCTCGATCGGCGCCGTGTACTACGGCGCCCGGACCGCGATGGCGCTCGGCCGGGACCTGCGCGGACGGCTGTTCGCGCAGGTGCAGTCCTTCTCGCAGCAGGAGATGGGCAAGTTCGGCGCCCCGACGCTGATCACCCGCACCACCAACGACGTGCAGCAGGTGCAGATGGTGGTGCTGATGTCGTTCACGCTGATGCTGATGGCCCCGATCATGCTGGTCGGCGGCGTGATCATGGCCCTCCGGCAGGACGTGGTGCTGTCCGGGGTGCTGCTCGTGGTGGTGCCCGTGCTCGTCGTCATCGTCGCGCTGATCGTCAGCCGGATGGTGCCGTACTTCCGGCAGATGCAGGGCCGGATCGACGCGATCAACCGCGTGATGCGGGAGCAGCTGACCGGCGTCCGGGTGATCCGGGCGTTCGTCCGCGAGCGCCGCGAGGCGGAGCGGTTCGACGTGGCCAACACGAACCTGTTCGAGGCCTCGCTGCGCACCGGCCTGCTGATGGCGCTGATGTTCCCCGTGGTGATGTTCGTGATGAACGCGACCACCGTGTCGGTGCAGTGGTTCGGCGCCCGGCGGATCGATGCGGGCGACATGCAGATCGGCGCCCTGACCGCCTTCATCACCTACATCATGTTCATCCTGATGGCGGTGATGATGAGCTCGTTCATGTTCGTCATGATCCCCAGGGCGATGGTCTCGGCCGAGCGGATCGCCGAGGTGGTCGACACCCCGACGACCGTGGTGCCGCCCCTCGTGCCGGTCCCGCTCCCCGGCGGGGTCGCCGGACGGCGCCTCGAGCTGCGGGACGTGGAGTTCCGCTACCCGGGCGCGGAGGACGCGGTGCTCCAGGGCGTCGACCTGGTGGCGGAGCCCGGGCAGACGACGGCGATCATCGGGTCGACCGGCTCGGGCAAGACGACGCTGCTCAACCTGGTGCCGCGGCTGTACGACGTCACGGGTGGCCGCGTGCTGATCGGTGGGGTCGACGTGCGCGACCTCGCGGCCGACCAGCTGTGGGGGCAGATCGGCCTCGTGCCGCAGAAGCCCTACCTGTTCTCGGGCACGGTGCGCTCCAACCTGCAGTTCGGCACGCCGGACGCCGACGACGACGCCCTCTGGCACGCCCTCGAGGTGGCCCAGGCGCGCGACTTCGTCGAGGCGCTCGAGGGTGGTCTGGACGCGCCGATCGCGCAGGGCGGCACCAACGTGTCGGGTGGGCAGCGACAACGGCTCGCGATCGCCAGGGCCCTGGTGCGACGACCGGGCATCTACCTGTTCGACGACTCGTTCTCCGCGCTCGACTACGCGACGGACGCGGCGCTGCGGACAGCGCTCGTGCCGGAGACGCAGGATGCCACCGTGCTCGTCGTCGCGCAGCGGGTGGCCACCATCCGCAACGCGGACCGGATCGTCGTCATGGACGAAGGACGGGTCGTGGGCGTCGGGACGCACTCCGAGCTGCTGGAGGGCAACCCGACCTACCAGGAGATCGTGTACTCCCAGCTGAGCGTGGAGGAGGCGGCGTGAGCGGGCAGACGCAGGACCGGGCGCCCGTGGCACCGCCGCGGCGCGGGCCGATGGGCGGGCACGGCCCGATGGGGATGGGCATGCCGGGGGAGAAGTCGAAGGACTTCGGCAGCTCGGCGAAGCGGCTCGCGCGCCGGCTCGGGCCCGAGCGGGTGCGGCTGACCGGCGTGATCGTGCTCGGCGTGCTGTCCGTCGCGGCCGCCGTCGCGGGCCCCAAGCTGCTGGGCCGTGCGACCAACGTGATCTTCGAGGGGCTCGTCGGACGACGTCTGCCCGCCGGGGTGAGCAAGGAGCAGGCCGTCGCCGCCCTGCGTGCGCAAGGGCAGGGCAAGGTCGCGGACATGCTGCAGGCGATGACGCACGTCGTGCCGGGCCAGGGCGTCGACTTCACGAGGCTGGGCAAGATCCTCGTCGTCGTCATGGCGGTCTACGTCGCCTCGTTCCTGTTCGGCTGGGTGCAGGGTCGGCTGACCGCGCGCATCGTGCAGAACACCGTGCTGAGGATGCGCGCCGACGTGGAGTCGAAGCTGTCGCGGCTGCCGCTGTCGTACTTCGACAAGCAGCCGCGCGGCGAGCTGCTGTCGCGGGTGACCAACGACATCGACAACGTCGCGCAGACGATGCAGCAGACGCTCTCGCAGCTGATCACCTCCGTGCTCACGGTGGTCGGCGTGCTGGTGATGATGCTGACCATCTCGTGGCAGCTGACGCTGATCGCGCTGGTCACCATCCCGCTGACCATCGGCATCGCCGGGGCGATCGCGGCGCGGTCGAAGCCGCAGTTCATCCAGCAGTGGCGGTGGACCGGCGAGCTGAACGCCCACATCGAGGAGATGTTCACCGGCCACGCGCTGGTCACGGTGTTCGGTCGGCAGAAGGAGGCGGCCGCGACGTTCGAGGACCGCAACGGCAAGCTGTTCGACTCCTCGTTCCGGGCGCAGTTCATCTCCGGGATCATCCAGCCGGCCCTGGGGTTCGTCGCGAACCTCAACTACCTGCTGGTGGCCGTGGTCGGGGCGCTGCGGATCACGTCGGGCGCGATGACGCTGGGCGACGTCCAGGCGTTCATCCAGTACAGCCGGCAGTTCAGCCAGCCGATCACGCAGATCGCGTCGATGGCGAACCTGCTGCAGTCCGGCGTCGCGTCGGCCGAGCGGGTGTTCGAGCTGCTGGACGCGCCGGAGCAGGGGCCCGACCCGGTCCCCGCAGCGACGCTGCCGACGCCGGTGAGCGGCCGGGTGGCCTTCGAGCACGTGTCCTTCCGGTACGACCCGGAGACGCCGTTGATCGACGACCTGTCCCTGGTGGCGGAGCCGGGTCAGACGATCGCGATCGTCGGCCCGACGGGCGCCGGCAAGACGACGCTGGTCAACCTGCTGATGCGCTTCTACGAGGTGGACGGCGGGCGGATCACGCTCGACGGCGTGGACACCCGGACGCTGACGCGCGACGAGCTGCGCTCGCAGATGGGCATGGTGCTGCAGGACACCTGGCTGTACGAGGGGACGATCGAGGACAACATCGGCTACGGCGTGGACTCCGCGACGCACGAGCAGGTGGTGGAGGCGGCGGCGGCCACGCACGTCGACCGGTTCGTGCGGACCCTGCCCGACGGCTACGCGACGACGATCGACGACGAGGGCGGCACCGTCTCCGCCGGTGAGAAGCAGCTGCTGACCATCGCGCGGGCGTTCCTGTCCGACCCGACGATCCTGATCCTCGACGAGGCGACCAGCTCGGTGGACACCCGCACGGAGGTGCTGGTGCAGCACGCGATGAACGCGCTGCGCGCCGGGCGGACGTCGTTCGTCATCGCGCACCGGCTGTCGACCATCCGCGACGCCGACCTGATCCTGGTGATGGAGCACGGCTCGATCGTCGAGCAGGGCAGCCACGAGGAGCTCCTCGCGGCAGGCGGCGCCTACGCCCGGCTGTACGCCAGCCAGTTCGCGGCGGCGACCAGTCCGGTCGACTGACGCCGTCACCGTGGATGCGAGAGGGGCCCGGTCGGCGGACCGGGTCCCTCTCGCGCGTCCGCCAGGGGATGTGGGCGCCGGCGCGCGGGGCACTAGGCTGCCCGCGTGGCAGTCGCATCGTTTCGACCTGAGGACGGGACGGTCCCTCGCCTGCGTCGCGACCGGCTGACGGTCACGCTCTACGGCTCGTTCGTCACGTGGGGCTGGCTGCTGTACAGCTTCAACCCGAGCGTGCCGCTGCTGGCCCACGAGCGCGGGCTCAGCTCGGCGCAGGCCGGCCTGCACGGCACCGCGATGGCGCTCGGCGGGCTGGTCGCGGCCGTGCTGGCACCGCGCTCGGTCCAGTGGTGGGGGCGGCGCACGGCCGTCGTGGCGGCCGGGGTGACCGTTGCCGTCGGCGTCGTCGGGCTGGTGCTGGGGCCGGCGCTGGTGTGGACGCTGCTGGCGATGCTGGTCCTGGCGACGGGCGGCAACGTGCTGATCGCGTCGAGCCAGGTGGGTCTGGCCCTGCGGCACGGACGGGTGGCGACGGCGGCGATCACCGAGGCGAACGGCGTGGGATCCGGGGTGGGGCTGTTCGGTCCGCTCGCCGTCGGTGCCGCGGTGGCAGTCGGCTGGGGATGGCGGCCGGCCGTGCTGGTCACCGCCGGGATCGCCCTGGTGGGAGCGGTCTTCGTGCTCCGGTTGCCGAGCTCCGCCGCGCTCAGCACGCGCGGCTCGCGGTCCAGGACGCCGTCGTCGGGCGGGCCCGTCCTCCCGCTCACCGCACCGGTGCCGGTGGCGGTCGGAGCGGAGGCCGGGGCGCTGGACGCGGAGACGTTGCTGCTGACCCATGACGAGCCGGCGGTGCTGCCGAGCTCGGCCGTGCTGCCGCCGAGCGCCGTCCCGCACGTGCGCTACCGCCCGGCGGCGGCCGCGCTGCTCTTCATCGTCTCCCTGGTGGCCGCCATCGCCATCGAGAACGCGACGACCTACTGGGCCACCGCCCTGCTGATCGACCGCACCGGCGCCCGTGCCGGCATCGCAACGGCCGCCACCGCCGGGCTGGTCGCGGGCATGACGGCGACGAGGTTCGTCGTCGGTCCCCTGTCGCTGCGGATGCGGCCTGCGGTGCTGCTGACCGGTGCCTTCCTGGTGGCGATCGCCGGCTGGGCCGTGGTGTGGAGCACGACGTCGACCGCGGTCGCGATGGCGGGACTGGTGCTGGCGGGACTCGGGTACGGGGCGCAGTACCCGCTGTCGATCGCGTTGATGCTCGGCGCCTCACCCGGCCACGGCGACCGGGTGCAGGGCTACGCCACCCTCGCGGGGGGCGCCGCGATCGGCGTCGCCCCCTTGCTGCTCGGTGCGCTGGCCGACGCCTTCGGCATGCACACGGCGTTCGTCATCGTCCCGCTGCTGGCCTGCGCCGGTGCGGCCGCCGCGGCGCTGGGCGGCCGTGCGCTGCGCCGGGCCGAGGGCTGACAGGATCACGGTGTGCTGCACCCGGAGCTGCTGACCGTCGACGACCCCGCCGATCCACGGCTGGCCGACTACGTCTCCTTGACCGACGTCGCGCTGCGGTCCCGGCACGAGCCGGCCAAGGGCCTGTACATCGCGGAGAGCTCGACGGTGCTGGCCCGGGCGCTGGCCGCCGGGCACCGACCCCGCTCCGTGCTGGCCGCGCCGCGGTGGGTGCCGGAGGTCGAGCGGATGCTCGCGGGCGCCGCCGGTGCTGCGGATGCCGCGGTGCCGGTGTACGTCGCCGCCGAGCCCGTGCTGGAGGCGATCACCGGGTTCCACGTGCACCGGGGGGCGCTCGCCGCGATGCACCGCCCGCCGTTGCCCACCGTGGACGAGGTGGTGGCGGGTGCGCGCCGGGTGGCGGTGCTCGAGGACATCGTCGACCACACCAACGTCGGTGCGGCGTTCCGCTCGGCCGCCGCGCTGGGGGTCGACGCGGTGCTGGTCACCCCGCGGTGCGCCGACCCGCTGTACCGGCGGTCGGTGCGGGTGTCGATGGGGACGGTGTTCCAGGTGCCGTGGACGCGGGTCGACCCGTGGCCGGACGGTGTCGCCGCGTTGCGGGCCGCCGGCTTCGTCACGGCGGCGCTGGCGCTGGACGACTCCGCGATCAGCCTCGACGAGCTGGTGGCGGACCCACCGGACCGGCTCGCCATGGTGCTCGGTGCCGAGGGAGACGGGCTCAAGGCGCGCACCGTCGCGGCGTGCGACCTCGTGGTGCGGATCCCGATGGCGGACGGGGTGGACTCGTTGAACGTCGCGGCCGCGGCGGCCGTGGCGTTCTGGGCGACGCGCGTCGGACGTCCGGCGTAGCGGCCCCGGCCCGCCCGTCCGGACCCACAGGCCGCTAGGGCGAGCAGGTGCCGGGGTGCCCGTGGGGCCTCAGCCGAGGGCGAGCCCGTCGACCACCTCGACGCCGGGAGCGGACGCCAGCAGCGCGCCCGGGAGCAACAGCTTCGAGCGACGCAGACCGCTGCCGATGATCACCGGCTCCCCGCTGTCGGGGTGCGCCTGCTGCACGGACGCGTCGACGAGCACGCGGTACTCGGGCGGCAGGCCGAGGGGTGTGATGCCGCCGTACTCCATCCCGGAGTCCGCCACCGCCCGGTCCATCGGGAGGAACGAGGCCTTGCGCACGTCGAGCAGCCGCTTCACGGCGTTGTTCACGTCGGCACGGGTGGTGGCGCGCACGGCTGCCGCCGCGATGCGCTCGTCGCCCGCGCGCCGTCCGGCCACGAGCACGCAGTTCACCGACGCGGAGAGCGGCAGGCCGTACGCCTCGGTCATGGCGGCGGTGTCCGCCAGGTCGGGGTCGATCTCGGCGACCCGGACCTCGTCCGCGACCTCGGGACGCGTCGACGCCCAGGACGTGAGGGCCGCGGCCGTCGAGGGCGCGAGCAGGTCGGGTCGGTCCAGGGCGCGCAGCCAGGTGAGCGAGACGGTGACCATGGCGGGAGGGTAGCCGCCCGGTTCAGCGCTGGTAGGTGCCGACCAGGACGGCACGGGCGATCGTGTGGAACACGAGCGCGCAGCTGGCGGCACCGGGTGGGGTGTCGGCCGCGAGGCCGAGGTCGGCGGTGTCCAGCGCGTGCACGACGAAGTAGTAGCGGTGCACCTGGTCACCGGGCGGTGGGGCGGCGCCGACGTACCCGGGGACGCCGTCGTCACCACGCAGCTGGATCGCGCCGGAGGGGAGGCCGTGGCCGTCAGGACGGCCCGCGCCGCGGTCGAGAGACGTGACGTCGGCCGGCACGCCGAGCACGGTCCAGTGCCACCAGCCGGCGACGCCCGGGGCGTCGGGGTCGAAGCAGCTCACGGCGAAGGCGGCGGTCTCGGGTGGGAAGCCGGACCAGCTCAGCTGCGGCGAGACGTTGTCGCCACGAGGGGTGTTGGTCGCGGCGTCGGGCAGTCGGGCGCCGTCGGTGACGTCGTCCGAGCGCAGCGTGAACGCCGGGACCTGCGGGAGGAGGGCGTAGGGATCGGGCGCGACGGGCCGGTTCAGGGAGAGTGCCACGGTCCCATGGTGGCCGGTCGGTGGACGGTCCGCGCGGTGGCGCGGCGTCGGGGCGTCGGGGGTGTCCACAGGGGCTGAGCAGGCGGATTGACACCCAGGTCGGGACGGCGTGTACTGGTGCTGTTCGAACACACGTTCGAACGCATGACCGGCTGCACGCTGCACGCGGTCGGGAGGAGGAATTCTGACATGCCAGTCGCCCAGGATCGCGAGGAGCGGGCGGCTCGGGCCCGCGCCGCGCTGGCGAGGGCGGAGCTGCGCACTGGTGCGCGCAGCGTGCTCGGCATCGGTGGCGGGGTCGCGGCCGACGACGAGGGCCGTCCCGTGCAGCCGACGGCCTCGCTGCTCACCACCGAACGGCCTCCGATGGACGTTCCTGCGGAGCTGGCGCCGGTGCTCCCCGGCGGCCTGCGCCGCGGCGACACCACGGTGGTGACGGGGTCGACCTCCCTGGTGCTGACGATGCTGGCGCACGCCTGCCGGCACGGGGCGTGGGCGGCTGCGGTGGGACGGCCGGACCTGGGGCTGCTCGCTGCCGCGCAGGCGGGGGTGGACCTCGCGCGTCTTGCGATGGTGCCGGACCCGGGAGCACAGGCGGCGACGGTGGTGGCGGCGCTGCTCGACGGGATCGACGTGGTGGTCGTAGGAGCGGCGGCGGTGCTCACCGACACCGAGCGCCGGCAGCTGTCGGCTCGCGCCCGGGAGCGCGGCACCGTGCTGCTGCCCACCTGTGCCTGGCCGGGCGCGAGCACCGTGCTCTCCGTGCGCGAGCTCGGCTGGACGGGTGTCGGGGCCGGCGAGGGTCGTCTGCGCACGCACCGGCTGCGGGTGCAGCGCTCCGGACGTGGTGGGGCCGCGGTGCCGCGCTCGCTGGACGTGGTGCTGCCGCTGGGCGCGCCCGATCCGGACGGGCCGGTGCCGGTGCGCAGCCCGGCCGTGGTTCCTGCGGGTGCCGGCACCGAGGAGCGGACCGACCTGAGGCTGGTCGGATGAGCACCCGGACGACGGTCGTGTGGGTGCCGGACTGGCCGGTGGTGGCAGCTGCCGCGGTCGCGCAGGTGCCCGGGCACGTGCCCGTCGCCGTGCACGACGGGCGGGCGGTGACCGCCGTGTCCGCGCTGGCACGTGCGGAGGGTGTGCGGCGGGGCATGCGCCGCCGCCAGGCGCAGGGATGCTGCCCCGAGCTGGTGCTGCTGCCCGCGGACGACGCGCGTGACGTGCGGCTGTTCGAGCCCGTGGCCGCAGCGGCGCAGACGGTGGTCGCCGGCGTCGAGGTGGCTCGACCGGGACTGCTGCTGCTGCCGGCCGGTGGGGCCAGCCGCTACCACGGCTCGGAGGACGTGCTGGCGGCACGGCTGGTCGACGCCGTGGCGGCCGGCACCGGGTACGAGTGCGGCGTCGGCACCGCCGACGGGCTGCTCGCCGCCGTGCTCGCCGCCCGCACCGGGGCCGTGGTGGAGCCCGGTGCCTCGCCGGTGTTCCTCGCGGCGCACGGGGTGGGTGAGCTGGTGCACGCCGCCGTCACCGACGAGCAGGCGACCGCGGTCGGCGAGCTGGTGGACCTGCTGCACCGGTTGGGGCTGCGCACGCTCGGTGAGCTGGCGGCGCTGCCCGCGGCGGCGGTGCACGCGCGGTTCGGCCGGCTCGGCAGCTGGGCGCACCTGCTGGCACGAGGCTCGGACGAGCGACCGCCGGTGCGGCACCGGCCCGAGCCGGACCTCGAGGTCAGCGCCGAGCTGGACCCCCCGCTGCACCGGGTGGACGCGGCGGCGTTCGCCGGCCGACGGCTGGCGGAGCAGCTGCACGAGGACCTGGTCAGGCGTGGCGTCAGCTGCGGACGGCTGCAGATCGCCGCACGTACCGACGAGGGTGTTGACCTGGTGCGGACCTGGCGCACCGATCTCGGCGGATGGGGCGGGCTGACGTCGGCGCGCATCACCGACCGGGTGCGCTGGCAGCTGGACGGCTGGCTGACCGCCACCGCGGTCGCCACGGCACGTGACCACGCCCGGGACCGGTACCGCGGCCGGGCGGGCACGGTGCCCGACGGCCTCGCGGAGCCCGGCCGCCAGGTGCACGGGCGGTCGTGGTCGGACCGGCGGCGCGACGACGAACCGGCACCGGACCTGCCGGGGACGGACGACGACCGACCCGTGGGCCTGGTCCGGCTGACCCTCACCGCGCTGGACGTCGCCGCCGCCGGCGCCGAGCAGGGGCGGCTGTGGGGTGGTCCGTCCGGCGGCGACCTGCGCGCGCACCGGGCGCTGGACAGGGCGCAGTCCCTGGTGGGCGGCAGCGGGGTGCTCACGGGAGTGCTGCAGGGCGGCCGGGACGTGCGGGAGCAGGTCTACCTGCAGCCCTGGGGCGAGCACACCGTCCCACACCGGGCGGCGGACCTGCCGTGGCCGGGCAGGTTGCCCGAGCCGGCTCCGGCCAGCGTGCCGGCGGAGCCGGTGCCCGTGCGGCTCGCCGACCCTGCCGGTCTGGAGGTGCGGGTGGACGAGCGGGCCCGGATGAGCGGGCCACCCGCCCGGGTGCACTGGCCGACCGACGGCGCCGGGACGGTGGTCGGCTGGGCGGGGCCGTGGATGCTCACCGAGCGATGGTGGCAGCACCCGGACCGTCCTGCGCAGGTGCGCGTCCACCTGCAGGTGACGCTCGACGACGGTCGGGCGCTGCTCCTCGCCGGTGCGGGGGACGGCTGGGTGTGCGAGGCGACGTATGACTGAGCGGTACGCCGAGCTGCACGCCCACTCGGCGTTCAGCTTCCTGGACGGCGCCAGCCAGCCGGAGGAGCTGGCCGCCGAGGCGGCCCGGCTCGGGCTGACCGCGCTGGCGCTCACCGACCACGACGGCCTGTACGGCGTGGTGCGGTTCTCCCAGGCGGCCCGGGCCGTCGGGCTGCCGACCGTGTTCGGCGCCGAGCTGCACCTGCCGGCACCGGACGGTCGCCGCCACCCGCGCGAGCGCACCCGTGCCACCCCCGGTCGACCGGTCCTCGACCCGCCGACCGGTGTGCCGGACCCGCGATCCACCCATCTGCTGGTGCTCGCCCGGGGACCGGACGGCTACCGGGCGCTGTCCCGGGCGATCGCCGAGGCGCACCTGCGCACCGGGCTCAAGGGTGCCGCCGACCACCGGCTCGAGGAGCTGGCGGCCGTGGCGGACGGGCAGTGGCTGGTGCTCACCGGCTGCCGCAAGGGTGCGGTACGGCGGGCCCTGTCCGGAGGAGACCCGTCCGGGGTGACCGGGGTGGCGCCGGGGGGACCGGCGGCAGCCCGTGCCGAGCTCGACCGGCTGGTGGCGCTGTTCGGACGTGACAACGTCGCTGTCGAGGTCACCGCGGCCCACGACGCGTACGACGACGACCGGGCCGACGCCCTGGCCGCGCTCGCGGCCGACGTCGGCCTGCCGCTGGTCGCCACCGGCGGGGTGCACTACGCCGCACCGCGCGACGGCGACCTCGCCGCCGCGCTGGCCGCGGTGCGGGCACGCTCGTCGCTGGACGACCTGGACGGCTGGCTGCCCGGTGCACCCGCCGCGCACCTGCGTTCCGCGGCAGAGATGACCGTGCTGCACCGTCGGCACCCCACCGCGGTGCCGACGGCCGCGGCGCTGGCCGCCGAGTGCGCGTTCGACCTGTCCCTGGTCGCCCCGAAGCTGCCGCCGTACCCGGTGCCGCCCGGTCATACGGAGGCGAGCTGGCTGCGCGAGCTGGTGCGCCGCGGGGCCGCGGAGCTGTACGGGCCGCCCGAGGCGGAGCGGGTGCCGGGCGCCTACGCCCAGCTGGAGCACGAGCTGCGCGTGATCGAGGACCTCGGGTTCCCGGGCTACTTCCTCGTCGTCTACGAGCTGGTCGACTTCTGCCACCGCAACGGGATCCTCGCGCAGGGCCGAGGGTCGGCCGCCAACTCCGCGGTCTGCTACGCGCTGCGGATCACCGCCGTGGACGCGGTGCGGCACGGGCTGCTGTTCGAGCGGTTCCTCGCTCCCGAGCGGGACGGTCCGCCAGACATCGACGTGGACATCGAGTCGGCGCGTCGCGAGGAGGTGATCCAGCACGTCTACGCCATGCACGGGCGCACCCACGCCGCCCAGGTGGCCAACGTCATCTCCTACCGGCCGCGCTCGGCGGTGCGGGACGCGGCCCGGGCGCTGGGGTACGACGTCGGGCAGCAGGACGCCTGGAGCACGTCGATCGAGCGCTGGGGGAGCCTGCGCGGACCGCAGGCTCCGAGCCCGTGGTGGACCCTGTCGCGGTCGCAGCCGGTGGCGGCCGAGGCGGTCCCCGGAACGGTGACGGCGGACGGCCACGATGTGGTCCCGGCGCAGCGGCCACCGTCGGCGGCAGAGCTGGAGGAGATCCCCGACCAGGTGATCGACCTGGCCGAGCGGTTCCTACGACTGCCCCGGCACCTCGGCATCCACTCGGGCGGCATGGTGATGTGCGACCGCCCGGTGATCGAGGTGTGTCCCGTGGAGTGGGCGCGGATGGAGGGGCGCACCGTGCTGCAGTGGGACAAGGAGGACTGTGCGGACGCCGGCCTGGTGAAGTTCGACCTGCTCGGCCTGGGGATGCTGACCGCCCTGCGGCTGGCGTTCACCCAGGTGCAGGTGCACGAGGGGGTCGAGCTCGACCTGCACGGGCTGCCGCACGAGGACCCGGGCGTGTACCGCCTGCTGTCCGCGGCGGACACCGTCGGGGTGTTCCAGGTGGAGTCCCGTGCCCAGATGGCCACGCTGCCGCGGCTGGCGCCGAAGAGCTTCTACGACATCGTCGTCGAGGTCGCCCTGATCCGCCCCGGACCCATCCAGGGCGGATCGGTGCATCCCTACATCGAACGGGCCCGCGGCCGGCAGGAGGTCGACTACCTGCACCCGCTGCTGGAACCGGCGCTGGCCAAGACGTTGGGCGTGCCGCTGTTCCAGGAGCAGCTGATGCAGATGGCCATCGACGCCGCCGGGTTCAGCGCCGCGGAGGCGGACCAGCTGCGGCGCGCGATGGGGTCGAAGCGGTCGATGGAGCGGATGGAGGCGCTGCACGCGCGCCTGCTGGACGGCATGGCCGAACGAGGGATCGACCGCAGGACGGGTGAGCAGATCTTCGACAAGCTCAAGGCCTTCGCCGACTTCGGCTTCCCGGAGTCGCACGCGTACTCGTTCGCCTTCCTGGTGTACGCCAGCGCGTGGCTGAAGATGTACCACCCGGCCGCGTTCTACGCGGGTCTCCTCGCGGCTCAGCCGATGGGGTTCTACTCACCGCAGAGCCTGGTGGCGGACGCTCGCCGGCACGGCCTGCAGGTGCTGCGGCCGGACGTGCAGGCATCGGACGCCCTCGCCGTGGTGGAACGGCTCGGACCCACGCCCGCCGAGGGTGAGCCGCCGCTGGTGCCGCGGCCGAGCGGCACCGACGCGATGGCCCCCGTGGGGGAGCGGATCGGTGCCGACCGCTCGTTGGCCGTCCGCCTCGGCCTGGCGTCCGTGCGGTCGGTCGGTACCGAGGTGGCCGAGGCGCTGGTCGCCGAGCGGTCGGCGAACGGTCCGTTCGCCGACCTGCGCGACCTGGTCCGTCGGGTCCGGCTCAGCACCGCCCAGCTCGAGGCGCTGGCGACCGCGGGCGCCCTCGAGAGTCTGGGGACCACCCGGCGGGAGGGACTCTGGGCGGCCGGCGCGCTGGCCCAGGAGAGCCCGGACACCCTGCCCGGGGTCAGCGTGGGCGTGACGGCCCCGACGCTGCCCGGGCTGGAGGCGGTCGAGGTGGCGACCGCCGACGTGTGGGCCACCGGTGTCTCGGTGGACTCGTACCCGACGCAGTTCGTCCGTGAGGGCCTGGACGCTGCCGGGGTGCTGCGGGTGGAGCAGGTGTACCGCGACCCGGTGCCGACCGGACGCGTGGCGGTCGCCGGCGTGGTGACCCACCGGCAGCGACCGGGTACCGCGGGCGGGGTGACGTTCCTGTCCCTGGAGGACGAGACCGGGCTGCTCAACGTCATCTGCTCGGCGGGGCTGTGGCAACGGTTCCGCCGCGCCGCGAGGACCTCCAAGGCGCTCGTCGTGCGGGGTCGGCTGGAGCGGGCCGACGAGACGACCAACCTGGTGGCGGAGCACCTGAGCCCGTTGTCGCTGCGGGTGCGAACCGCCTCGCGGGACTTCCGGTGAGCCGCCCGCCGGCGGTCCGGTCCGTCCCATCCCCCGGGCTGCAGGACAGCTCCCGACCAGGGCCTTACTGCTCCTTGACCGGTTCGTCGTCGTCGATGTGCTCCGCCTGCTCCACCGGACGCGCCTCGGTCTCCGCCTCCGCCTCGTCGACCATCGGCGGGTCCATGGTGCGCAGCTTGCTGAACACCGCCCAGCTCACCGCCACGAGCGGCACCGCGATCACGGCGCCGAGGATGCCGGCCGACAGCGTGCCGGTCGCAACCGCGATCGCGACGGCCACCGGGTGCAGCGACACCTGCTTGCCCATCACCAGCGGCTGGAGCACGTGGCCCTCGAACTGACCGATGCCGGCGATGCCCAGGCCGACGATGCCGGCCTGGATCGGACCGAGCGCGGCCAGCGCGACGATCATCGCCACGGCCATCGCCGTGGGCGCCCCGATCAGCGGGATGAACGCGCCCATCAGCACCAGCACGGCCAGGGGCGCCGCGAGCGGCACCTGCACCACGGTCAGCAGGATGAAGGCGAGCAGCCCGTCCACCAGGGCGATGATCACGGTGCCCCGGGTGTACCCCGAGAAGGTGTACCAACCGGCCCCGCCGGCAGTCTGCCAGCTCTCGCGCACCCGGGCCGGCAGCTGGTTGAGGAACCAGGTCCACATGTCCGCGCCGCGAGCCAGGAAGAAGATCGAGCAGAAGATCGCCAGCGCCAGCGCGGTGAACACCTCCACCACCGACGTGGCGCTGGCCGCAGCCTGCCCCGCCAGCTGTCCGGCGTGGTCCTGCACCCACTTGACCCCTTGGTCGATCCACGCCGCCGTCTGCGCGTTGGTGACCTGGAACGGCAGCCGGCCGCTTTGCAGGAAGTCGATGATCTGCTGGATGCCCGTGCCGAACTGCTTCGACAGCTGCTGCCACTGGTTGGCGACGGAGTAGACGACGTACGTCAGCATCCCGACGAACACCAGGATGCCCGTCAGCAGCGAGAGCGCCGTCGCCAGACCGCGCGGCATGATGCGCGACATCGCGCTGACCAGCGGCCGCAGCACCGCGGTGAACACGAAGGCCAGGAACAGCGCGATGAACACGAGCTGCACCTTGGAGGTCGCGAAGAACACGACGGCGATGGCCGCGACGAGCACGAGCAGCCGCCACGACACCCCGGCCGCCTTCTGCAGCCAGCGCGGCGCGGTCTCGTCGTCACCGGTGACGTGCGGGTTGTGCCGGCCTCCCGCGACGCGCCGCGCAACGGGGCTGACCTGGGACGGCGCGATCCGCGGCCCCCGGTCGCCGGTGCTCGTGCTGTCCGTCATGAACCCCCCTGGAGGTGCGCCGACGCTCTGCGCGGCCGGCAGCGATGCCGCAAGTCTGCACCGCCCTCCGGATGCGGGGGCGGCAGACGCTCCGTGCTATCTTTACCGCCGCACCCGGGCGCCGAGCGCTCGAGGTGTCCACCTGTCCGGGTGGCGGAATGGCAGACGCGCTAGCTTGAGGTGCTAGTGCCCGTATAGGGCGTGGGGGTTCAAGTCCCCCTCCGGACACTCGTTGAGACAGCGACCATCAAGGGCCTGAACCGCGCCACGTGCCGGTCCAGGCCCTTCGTGGTTCCCGGGAGCACGCCGCCCCGCCTCGCCCCGCCCGGGCCGGCCGCCGCGCCGCCCGTGCGCCCCCAGGTGTTCACCTCCCGCCTGTTCACTTCTCTCCGTTTCGGTGCGACCGTGGGCGGCGTCGTGTGCAGTAACGGCCCCTCTTGCTGGATGAGGAGACACCTGTGACTCGCGTCTCGAAGCATCGGATCGTCTCGGCCGCCATGGCGGCGGCCGCTGGGCTGGCGCTCGTCGCGCCGGTCACCTCGGCGTCGGCGGTGCCGCCCGCCCCGGCCGACGAGCGGCGCCCCGCGGTGGCGTCGGGCTGCGACCTGGGCAACGGCGTCAAGCACGTCGTCAGCCTGGTCTTCGACAACGTGCACCTCGCGCGGGACAACCCGGACGTCCCCTCGGACCTCGAGCAGATGCCGCACCTGATGGCCTTCCTGCAGGGCAACGGCACGCTCATGTCCAACGTGCACACGCCCCTGATCGCCCACACGGCCGACGACTCGTTGTCGATCTACACCGGTCTGTACGGGGACCGTCACGGGCAGCCGGTGACCAACTCGTACCGGACCTACAACCCGGACGGCAGCAGCGACCCGGCGGGTTCCTTCGCCTACTGGACCAGCCCCGTGTACGACACCGCGCCGACACCGTCGCCGGGCCACGACACCACTCCGACGATGGTGTACTCCGACACCCCGGGCTCGACCGGAACGAACCGGCAGACACCCGCCCCGTGGGCGGCGTTCACGAAGGCCGGCTGCTCCGTCGGCGACTTCTCGACGGCGAACATGGTCCTGGAGAACACCAAGCTGGACCTGCCGACGGTCTTTGGCGCCGGATCGCCCGAGGTCGCGCAGTACACCGCGAACCCCGACAGCTACAAGAACCAGGAGACGGCGGACTACGTCGGCGTCGCCCTGCACTGCGCATCGGGTGACCCCCTGTGCGCGGACGCGACGGCCGTGAAGTACGGCCAGACCGCACCGTCCCCGAGCGCCGTCGCCGACTCGCTGCCCACCGAGCCCGGCGGGTACGCCGGCTTCAGCGCGCTGTTCGGGCACAAGTACGTGGCGCCGGTGCTCGGCGCGGGCACGGCGAACCTGACGAGCCACGGCTACCCCGTCACGGACTCGCAGGGCCGTCTGACCGACCTGGACGGCAACGCCCTGATCAACCAGTACTCCCACACGCCGGGTTTCCCCGGCTTCAACCCGACGGCCACCCAGTCGCTGGCCTACATGGCCGACATGCTCGAGGCGGGAGTCCCGGTCACCTACGGCTACATCTCGGACCTGCACGAGCGGAAGCCGGGGACCACCGGCTGCACCACCGCGACCGCGACCGCTGCCGGCAAGCCCGTCGGACCGGGTGA
Source organism: Cellulomonas sp. NTE-D12 (assembly GCF_027923705.1). Classification (NCBI taxonomy): domain Bacteria; kingdom Bacillati; phylum Actinomycetota; class Actinomycetes; order Micrococcales; family Cellulomonadaceae; genus Cellulomonas; species Cellulomonas electrica. The sequence continues at coordinate 1,613,765 of NZ_AP026442.1, forward strand.
CGCCTGCTACGTGGCCAACGCCAAGGCCTACGACGCGGCGTTCGCGACGTTCTTCGACAGGTTGACCAAGGACGGCATCACCAAGGACAACACGCTGTTCCTGATCAGCTCGGAGGAGAACGACCAGTTCGCCGGGGCCAACGTGGGGCGGGCGACGGTCCCGACGCCCACCGGGTGTGACGGCGTCACGGTCCCGTGCACGTACGCCGCCGGTCAGATCGGCGAGCTCCAGACCAACATCAAGGCCTTGCTCTCGACGACCGCCAGCGCCGGCACGCCGTTCCAGATCGAGCCGCAGGGTGCGTCGATCTACGTCGACGGCCGTCCGTCGCCCTCGGCGCCGGCCGTCCGGCAGCTCCAGCGGGACACCGCCGCGATGACGGCGGACAACCCGTACAGCGGCGCTACCGGTCAGAAGATCGTCACGTACCAGGCAGGCGCCGTGGAGCAGCGGATCCTGCACATGCAGACCGCCGACACGCTGCGCACCCCGACCTACTCGCTGTTCCCCGTGCCGGACTACTACTTCTCCACCTCCGGACCGGCGGTCAGCATCAACCCCGGCTACGCCTACGACCACGGCTACTACTCGCCGAACATCGACATCACCTGGGCCGGTCTGGTCGGCCCCGGCGTCGCGGCGAAGGGTCTGGACGGCCCGGCCCCGGCCGACGGCAACCAGGCGCACGACCCGAACTCCACCCGGACGGTGCCGCAGGCGAGCACGGTGGGAACCTGGGTCGAGGAGGTGGACCTGCGCCCCACCCTGATGTACCTCGCCGGCCTGCACGACGCCTACACCAGCGACGGTCGGGTGATCTCCGAGCTGCTGTCGCACCCGAGCACGGCGCTCGTGGCCACGCAGGGGCTGGCGTCCGCCTACCACGCGATCAACTCGTCGGTCGGCCCGCTCGCCACCCTGACGCTGAAGGCGGACTCCGCCGCGCTGGCCAGCGGCTCGGCGACCGACGACGCCCGCTACCAGGCGACGGAGGCGGCCCTCACCCGGATCCTGCGGGAGCGTGACGCACTGGCGACGCAGATGAAGGCGGTGCTGGACGCGGCGGCGCGCGGGGAGGACCGCGCCCGGGGGCCCGAGCCGGCGTTCGGCACGTCGCGAAGCCTCGTGGCCCGGACGGACAACCTCCTGCGGGAGGTGGACCGGCTCGGCTGAGACGGTGCGGGAGGCGCGGCCGGTTCAGGCGGTCGGCTTGAACCCGTTGACCGTCGACCCGAGCCACGTCAGCGCCGTCGGCACCGCATCGGCCCACACGCTGATGCGGTGCCCGGCGCTGAGGTCCACCTGGGACTGGATCGACAGCGGCGCGTGGGCGGCCTTCAGCATCGCGGCGCTGCTCGAGTAGGAGAGGGAGTCCGCCTTGCTCGTCTGCAGCCACAGCGCGACGGGCGGGGGCGCCGTGGTGGCCAGCGACACGAGCTGGTACCGCTTCGCCGCGGGGTCGCTCGAGTGGAACGGCACGTAGCTGTTGCCGAAGATCGGCGCGAAGTACCCGCCGAGGATCACACCGGCGCCGAAGACGTCCGGGTGCAGCATCGAGGTCATCGCGGCGCACCAGCCACCGGAGGAGAAGCCGAGCGTCGCCCAGCCCGTGCGGTCGCGGGACACCCGCAGCAGCGTCGCGAGGTGCTGCGGGACGTCGTCCGCGAGCCACGTCTCGACCTGGGGCTGACCTGTGCCTCCGTTGACGCACTCCGTGTCGGCTCCGGCCGGGAACTCGAGCTGCGGCGCGACGACGATGACGTCCGAGATCTTGTGCTGGCCGGCGAGCGAGTCGAGGGACGGTACGAGGTTGACGCCCTGCATCCACACGTCAGGAGCTCCCGGGTAGCCGTGGAACGCCATGATGACCGGGTACGTCTGGCGGGCGTTCGCCGGGTCCTCGTAGCCGACCGGAAGGCTGACCATCACCCGGCCGCTGAGACCGCTGCGCGATCCGGTGAACGTGAACGTCTGGACGCGCTGCCCGGGCGAGGGGAGCGGTGGGAGGCTCGCGACCGGCACCGGGCTGCCGAGACCGGGCCCCTTGGGCTTGTCCTGCAGCGCGGCCTCCGCACTCGTGCCGCCCGAGCTCTGCCGCACCGTCGACGTCCCGCCGGTCCCGAAGAGGTCGCCCCAGCTCGCGTACCACCCGTTCTGGTTGTTCATCACCACGGCGACGGACAGCAGCACGAGCGCGCTCACCCCCAGCTGGGTGAGCAGGCGGGTCACGACGGTGGCGACGGTGCGTCGGCGCGCGGGCAGGCGCACCGCTCCCCAGACGAGCGCGGCCACGGTCAGCACGAGGACGACCAGGAGGAACGGCAGACCAGTCAACGACATCAGCAAGTCCCGAGCAGGAAGGGCGTGAGGGCACGAGCGGCGCGAGCGACCGTCCGGACGGGCGACCTCCGGAAGGCTACGGGTTCCGAGCCCGTCCCCGACGCTCTTGCCGACGCGTGCCGGGTGAGGACTCGGTGCACGCTCGGTGAAGTGCAGACGCCCAGGTCCGGGCTGCCTCGCACGGCGACGACCGTCGGCGCTGTGCGACGAACGGCCTAGGACCGGCCGCTGACCAGGCACTGCCCGGCGCGAAATCGGTCGGGCTGCAGGGCCGTGCAGCGGCCGGACGACTCAGACCGGACGTACGTCGGCCGATCGACTGGGTGATGCCGCCGCAGGGGAGGCCTCGAGCACCTGCAAGGGAGCACCATGTCGTCCACCGCGTCCGCGTCCGCGTCCCGTCTGCAGGGCGCCGTCCGGTGGTGGACGGACCGTGGCGTCAGCACCCGCATCCTGACCGCCGTGCTGGTCGCGGCACTGGTCGCGCTCGCGGTGGGGCTCGTCGGCATCGTCTCGATGGCGCGCAGCAACGCCGCGACGGCCGAGCTGTTTCGGAACCACGTCCAGGGGGTCGAGCAGGCCTCGACCCTGCGGCGCGCGATGGTGCAGATGCGCCTGGACGTCAGCAACCAGGCTCTGGCGCTGGGGGCGACGGAGAAGAAGGAGGACGAGCGCGCGGTCGCGGACGACGAGAAGGAGGCGACCGACGCCCTCGCGGCTCTGAAGGCCCTGGATCTGTCGAGCACCCAACGTGGGTACGTCGCCGACGTCGAGCAGCAGCTCGCCGCCTACGTCGCCGTCCGGGACGGCAAGCTCCTGCCGGCAGGCCGTGCCAACGACATCGCTACGTGGACCAACACGAGCAACGACCAGGCGACGGCGATCGTGATGGCGATGAACGCCGCGGTCACCAACCTGGTGGCGGACGAGAAGGCGGCGGCGCAGGCGGCGACGGATGCCGTGGCGGCCGAGTACCGGACCAGCCGGCTGCTCATGCTCGGCGCGCTGGCGATCGGCCTGAGCGCTGCCGTCGCCCTGGGGCTGTTCGTCGCCCGCGGCATCGTGCGCGGCCTCGGCCGGGTGAAGGCGGTCTGCACCGCGCTCGAGCGCGCCGACCTCACGGTGACGACCGGCCTGACCTCGCACGACGAGGTCGGGCAGATGGGCCATGCGCTGGACGCCGCGATCGCCACGCTCCGGCTGACCGTGGGGACGATCGACGCGTCCTCCACCTCGCTGGCGAACGCGACGGAGCAGATGGCGGCGTCCGGCGAGCAGATCGGGTCGAGCGCCGAGGAGACGGCTGCGCAGGCCGGCGTGGTGTCCGCCTCGGCGGGCGAGGTGTCGCGCAACGTGCAGGCGGTGGCGGCCGGGTCGGAGCAGATGGGCGCGTCGATCCTGGAGATCGCGCAGAACGCGACGGAGGCGGCGCGGGTGGCCGGCCAGGCGGTCGCGGCTGCTGCTGCGACCACCGAGACGGTGACCCGGTTGGGCGACTCCTCCCGGGAGATCGGCAACGTCGTGAAGCTGATCACCTCGATCGCGGAGCAGACCAACCTGCTGGCTCTGAACGCCACCATCGAGGCGGCCCGTGCCGGTGAGGCCGGCAAGGGGTTCGCGGTGGTCGCCGGGGAGGTCAAGGACCTCGCCCGCGAGACGGCCAAGGCGACGGAGGACATCGCCCGGCGCGTGGAGGCGATCCAGGCCGACACCGACGGGGCGGTGACCGCGATCGAGGAGATCACCGCGGTGATCGGGGCGATCAACGACTACCAGACCACCATCGCCGCCGCCGTGGAGGAGCAGACCGCCACGACCAACGAGATGAACCGGGGCGTCACCAAGGCCGCCACCGGGGCCGAGGCGATCGCCGCCACGATCTCCGGCGTGGCAGACGCGGCCGACCTGACGACCCAGAACGTCACGCAGGCTCAGCAATCGGTGACGGACATCGCCCGCATGTCGGTGGAGCTGCGCGAGCTGGTCGGACGGTTCACCGTCTGACGTGCGAGCCTGACCTCCGCGCCTGACGCCCGGCCGGGTCTCGGGTCAGGCGCCCCCGGTCGGCACGCCGCCCGACGGCAGCTCGCCGGAAGGTGCCTTGCCGGAGGGCAGCTCGTCGCTCGGCGCGTCGTCCGCGTCGACCTCGCCGTCGTCGTCGGCCGCGCGGCCGTCCCCGGACCGGCGCACCAGCAGGAACGCCATCGCACCGAGGAAGACCACCAGGCTGGTCCAGTCGTTCAGGCGCAGACCCAGGAAGTGGTTCGCGTGGTCGACGCGGAGTGCCTCCACCCAGGCGCGTCCGACGGTGTAGGCCGCGACGTACAGGGCGAACAGGCGGCCACGGCGCAGCTGGAACCGTCGGCCGGCCCACACCAGCAGCAGCGCCACGCCGACGTCCCACAGCGACTCGTACAGGAAGGTCGGCTGGTAGGTCGCGATGTCCGGGGTGTCCGCCGGCCGGTGCGCCGGGTCGATCAGCAGGCCCCACGGGAGCGTGGTCGGGCCGCCGAACAGCTCCTGGTTGAAGTAGTTGCCCCATCGGCCGATCGCCTGGGCCAGCACGAGCCCGGGGGCCACCGCATCGGCGAAGTCCGCGAGCCGGACCCCGTGCTTGCGGCACCCGATCCACGCACCGACGGCGCCCAGGGCCACCGCGCCCCAGATGCCGAGCCCGCCGTCCCAGATGTACAGCGCCCGGATCGGCTGCCGCCCTGGCGCGAAGTACAGCTCGGGGTCGGTGATCACGTGGTAGAGCCGGCCGCCGACGATGCCGAACGGCACCGCCCAGAACACGATGTCGAGCACCTGCTCGGGGTCGCGGCCGCGAGCCGCCCAGCGTCGCTGCGTCCACAGCGTCGCGATGACGATGCCGAGCAGGATGCACAGCGCGTAGGCCCTGATCGGCACCGGTCCGAGGTACCAGACGCCCTGTGACGGGCTGGGGATGTACGTCGGTCGCATCGTTCCTCACCACGCTGGGTCCCGACCGCCGGGTCCGCCGGTCACCGGATGCTCGCACATCGACCTGCGAGCCCCGCAACGACGCGGCTCAGGGGAGCAGCGAACGCAGCGTGATGAAGGAGTACCCCCGCTCGCGCAGCCCCTCGATCACCGAGCCGAGAGCCGCAGCGTCGAGCGTGCTGCCGTCGTCCGGGTTGGCGCCGACGTGCATCAGCACGATCTCGCCGGGCTGCGCCGAACCGAGCACCCGTGCCCGGACCGACTCCATCGACTGCCCACCGCTCGTGCCCTTCCAGCCGAGCGTGTCCACCGTCCAGCGGAACGGGACGTAGCCCGCGTCGTTCACCACGTGGATGTCCTCCGCGGTCCGGGCGCCGTACGGGAAGCGGAACAGCGGCTTGGCGGCGTGGCCGGTCGCGGCGCTGATCGACGCCTCCGCGGCGGAGAGCTGACGCTGGATCTCCGCGGTGGTGGTCTGCGTGAAGTCCGGGTGCGAGTCGCTGTGGTTGCCCACGGGGTGACCCGCCGCGCTGATCGCCCGGACGTCGGCCGGGTAGCGCCGGGCGAACTGGCCGGTGACGAAGAACGTGGCCGGCACGTCGTAGCGGGCCAGCGTCGCCAGCACCGAGGCGACCCCGGCGTTCGACGAACCGGCGTCGAACGTCAGCGCCACCACGGCTCGGTCGGTGGCGACCCGACTGACGTCCACGCCGCGCCAGGCGGCAGGGACGCCCGACGGGGGCGCCGGCGGAGCGACGGTGGGCGGTGCGGGGGGCTGCGGCGGCGGAACGGGGGGAGCGGGGGACGGGGACGACGGCGACGGGACCGGTGTCGGGAGCGCCGGTGCCGGGCTGGCGGTCGCTGTCGGCGTGGCGGGTCCGGTGCTCGGGGTGGGGGTCGAGGAGGCGGTCGGCACGGGGGTGCTCGTCGGTGCCTGCGGCGGCGTGGTCGACGTCGTGCAGTCGGCTGCCAGCAGCACCGTCAGCAGCATCCCGACGAGCGGGAGCGCTCTGCCGCGCCGGCGGCCGGGACCGGCGCCGACGACGCCGGAAGACAGGACGACCGTGTCGACGCCCATGACGACCTCCACGTCCAGGGTGTCGCGCCCGGGATGTGCCGTCCAGGGACCTCCGGCCGGTCGCACCTCGTCGGGTCGCCCACCGGGACCCGACGTGGCCACTCAGACCAGGACGGGCACCTCGTGGTGCCGCAGCTCCGCGATCGCCTCGAACAGCGCGCGGTTGAACGCCGCCGGGGCGTGGCTGTTGACGTCGTGCCCGGCGCCGGGCACGACCGTCAGCCGCGTGCCGGGGCGGGCCCGCAGGTAGCGGCGCTCGTCCAGACGCAGGGGGTCGCGGGCGCCGTTGACCAGCCAGACGGGCAGCGTCAGCCGACGCAGGTCCGCCAAAGGGGAGTACCCGGCGACGGCGGCGAGCATGTCCGTCACCACGTGCCAGGACTCGCCGCCGACGCTCAGCAGCCGGTTCGCGTGGTGCGCCAGCCGCCGGTAGACGCCGATGGGCTTGCCGCGCAGCTCCGTCGAGCACCCGGCCAGCAGCACACCGGCGAGCTGGTGCTCGTGGCGGCCGGCGTAGGCGAGGGACGTGTAGCCACCCAGCGAGAGTCCGACCAGGAGCGGCGGGGTGAGGCACGCGGCGACGGCGTCGTCGATCGCCTGGATCGCTCCCTCCAGGGTGAACCGCTCGCCCCGGCGGGTGCCGTGGCCGGGGAGGTCGACGGCGATCGTGTGGTGCCCGCGCGCGCGGAGCGCGGCGACCTGGGGGTCCCAGATGGATGACGACGTGCGGGTGCCGTGCACGAGCACGATGGGGTGCGAGATGACGTCTCCTGCGAGGTCCGGCGCGCCGGGACGGTCCCGGCGGTCACGCTCGGCGCTGAGCGATCAACCGACGGTACGTGCCGAACCTGGGAATCGCCTTGGGACGGTGGTGGGGCTCACAGGTGCGCTTGGTCACAGTCCCGGCACGCACGGCCCCGTGCCGAGGCGCGCCAGGCCGGCCCGGTCGCCGTCGGCGAGGGAGGTGACGTTCACCGCCGCCGTCGGGTTCATCAGCTGGGTCGGGTCGTTCACGTGGCCCAGCCCCACCAGGTGGGCGAGCTCGTGCGTCACGACGCCCTGGGCGAGCGCGGTGCCGTTGGCCGAGCCGAGCAGCTGGGTGATCGCGGGTCCGTCGAGCACCACGATGCCGCTCACGTAGTGCGCCGTCCCGTGCAGCGTCACGGAGGAGGAGCCGGCGCTCCCGGCGACGTCGCCGGCGAGCTCCGGCGTCTCTGCCGGGCTGGACCACGCGATCAGGACGGGTGCCCAGCGGCGCCCGTAGCGTTCCGGCTGGTACACCGGCCGGTGCTCCATGGGCGCCTCGGTGGTGCTGCCGTCGGCGACGAACTGCAGCCCCGTCGCCTCGGAGATGCGTGCCAGTCCCGTTGCGATCAGCACGTCCCCGCCGACAGGAGCGCCGTCCGTGCGGACGACGTAGTGGAGGGGGCGGCACGGGTCGTAGGTGACGGGTGAGACGCCGTCGGACTGCGTCTGCAGGAAGCTGTAGGGACCGGTGGTCGGCGCCCCGAGCGGGGGAGTGCCGAGCGGGACCGCGGACTCCTCACGCCCCGGCGGAGGTGCGTTGCGGGCTGCGGTGGCCGAGCCGAGCCGTCCGCTGAGCCACACGGTCGTCAGGGCCAGCACCAGCACGAGGACCACGGCCAGCCACCCCCGACGCCGGGGTGGACGGCTGCCGAGCGGGACGGCGAGAGCCTCGGTGACCGGCGGAGCGCTCGACGCCCGGGACCAGTCCGACGGTGGGATGTCCCCGGAAGCGGTCCACGCGCGCTGCGCGTCGCGTGGGCGGCGCTCCGGCCACCACGGTGGCTCGCTCATCGCTCCTCCGCCCGGACGAGCCCGCGCAGCTGCTCCACGTAGCCGCCACCGAAGAGCAAGGCGTGCACGCCGACCGGGTAGAGCTGGTGCAGCCCCACGCGGTGCTGCCAGCCGCGACGCAGCGGATGGACGTCCTGGTATCCCGCGAGCACCAGGTCGAGGTGCGGCAGGCCGAACAGCGTAAGCATCGCGAGGTCGGTCTCCCGGTGACCGCCGTGCGCGGCGGGATCGACGAGCGTCGCGCCCGCGGCGGTCCACACGACGTTGCCCGACCACAGGTCGCCGTGCAGGCGGGCCGGGGTGTCGTCGTCGTCCAGCGCACCGCTGCGCAGCCGGTCGGCGAGCCGTGCCAGGCCGTTCAGGGTCGTGGCGTCGACGGTCGACGAGCGGCGCAGCTCGGCCGCGAGCGGGAGGAGGCGGCACTCCGCGAGGAAGGCGCCCCAGGACGGGTACCGGCCGGACGCCATGGGCAGCGGATGCTCGAGCGGACCGAAGAACCCGTCACCCGACCACCCGTCGGGCGGTGCACCGAAGGCGTCGGCGCCGGCGTCGTGCAGGGCGGCGAGGCCGCGCCCCAGGTCACGTGCCGCGCGGGGTGACGCCGGTGCGGGCTCCAGCCGCACGAGGTCGAGGTGGTCCTCCGCGACGTCGAGCACCTCCACCACCGGTACGGCGTCGGCCGCGCGCAACCACCGCAGTCCCGCCGCCTCGCAGGCGAAGAAACCGCGAGGCGCGCCCGCACGTGCCTTGCGGTGCACGCCTAGGGTCATCGGGCGTCCGCCGGAAGGTGCAGGTGCTCGAACACCAGGCTGGTCTGGGTGTGGGCGACCTCCTGGCGCGTGGACAGGTGCTCGACGACGAAGGCGCGCAGGGCCTGCGAGTCGGCCACGGCCACGTGCACGAGCACGTCGTCCGAACCGCCCAGCAGGTACACGTCCTGCACCTCCGGACGTTCGGCCAGGGCACGCGCGAACCGGCCGAGCCGCGCCCGGGCGGCCGCCTGCAGCCGGACGGCGATGATCGCCTGCAGCCCGCGTCCCAGCGCCTGGGGGTCCACCTGCGCGGTGAAGCCGCGCAGCACACCGGACTCGCGCAGGGCCCGGACACGCGCGTGGCACGTGGACGGCGCGATGCCGACGCGGGCGGCGAGGTCCTTGTTGGACTGTCGGCCGTCGCGCTCCAGCTCGTGCAGGATCGCCCTGTCGACGTCGTCGAGGACCGCCGAGGATTCGGTCGACGCAGACCGTCGCGCAGAGCCTGACGACGACGATCCGACTGACATGGCGCGAACCTACCGAAGATCCTGCGGTGGTGACGCGCCGGAAACACGTGAAGTTCACAATCGTGTGTGACGTGAACCACACGGTGCACGTCCGGCCGGGACCGACCGGCCGCAGCCCGGGCGACCAGGAGCACGTCGATGAAGGTGGGCATCCCCCGCGAGGTCAAGAACCGTGAGTACCGCGTCGCCGCCACCCCCGCAGGGGTGCACCGGCTGACCGCCGCGGGCCACCAGGTGCTGGTCGAGGCCGGCGCCGGCCTCGGTTCGGCGATCGACGACGAGCAGTACCGGGCGGCCGGCGCCGTCGTCGTGCCGGACGCCGCCGCGGTGTGGACCGAGGCGGACGTCGTCTGCAAGGTCAAGGAGCCGGTGGAGTCCGAGTACGGGTACCTGCGGGACGACCTCGTCCTGTTCACGTACCTGCACCTGGCCGCCGACCGTCCCGCCACGGACGCGCTGCTCGCCGCGGGGACCACGTCGATCGCGTACGAGACCGTGCGGCTCGCCGACGGCTCGCTCCCGCTGCTCGCGCCGATGAGCGAGGTCGCCGGCCGGCTCGCCACCCAGGTGGGCGCCTACCACCTGATGCGGAACGAGGGCGGCCGCGGGGTGCTGCTCGGAGGCGTACCGGGGGTGGACGGCGCCCGTGTGGTGGTGCTGGGCGGCGGGACCGTCGGCTTCCACGCGGCGACGATCGCGGTCGGCATGCGTGCGCAGGTCACCGTGCTGGACGTGTCGGTGCCCCGGCTGCGGCGCCTCGACGTCGAGCTCGGAGGGGCCGTGCGGACCGTTGCCTCCAGCGCCTGGGCGGTGGAGGAGGCCCTGCTCGAGGCGGACCTGGTGATCGGTGCCGTGCTGGTGCCGGGCGCGCGGGCCCCCCACCTGGTCAGCAACGAGCTGGTGTCCCGGATGCAGCGGGGGTCGGTGCTCGTGGACGTCGCGGTGGACCAGGGCGGGTGCTTCGAGGACACCCGGCCCACCACGCACGACGAGCCGACGTTCCCCGTGCACGGCTCGGTGTTCTACTGCGTCGCCAACATGCCGGGCGCCGTGCCGGTCACGTCGACGCGTGCGCTGACCAACGTGACCATGCCGTACCTCGGCGCCCTGGCGGACGACGGCTGGCGCGCTGCGCTCGCGGCGGACCCGGCGCTCGCCGCTGGCCTGACCACCCACGCCGGTCGGCTGTACAGCGAGCCGGTGGGCTCGGCGCACGGCTACCCGGTGGCCTCGCCCGCCGACGTCCTGCGGAGCACCACGGTCTAGCAGCAGTCGGGGGCGCTGCGTCGACCGCCTGCGACGATGGCGTCGTGACCGACGCCCCCCGCCCGACCGCCGACGACGCCGTGCTCGACCCGAGCAACCCGTTCGCGTCCGGGTCGCGGCTGCCCTACGGCCTGCCGGACTACCGCGCCATCCGCGAGGAGCACTACCGACCGGCCCTCCTGGCGGGCATGGCGCAGCAACGCGCGGAGCTCGAGGCGATCGCGACGGACGCAGAGCCTGCGTCGATCGAGAACACGGTGGTGGCGCTCGAGCGGTCGGGTCAGCTGCTCGACCGGGTGACGGCCGCGTTCGACAACCAGCTCGGTGCCGACTCGACGGAAGCCCTGGAGCAGCTCGAGGAGGAGGTGGCGCCGCTGCTCGCGGCGCACCACGATGCGATGCTCCTCGACCGCCGGCTCTACGACCGGGTCCGGACGTTGGTGCAGGAGGTGGCCGACGGTCGCCTGGCGGTCGAGCCGGACACGGCGTGGCTGCTGCACCGGCTCGACCTCGACTTCCGCCGGTCCGGCGTCGGGCTGGGCCCTGCGGACCAGGAGCGGCTGCGGGCGTTGAACGAGCGGATCACTGCCCTCGACGCCCGTTTCGGCCGCGAGCTGCTCGCCGCCTCCAATGCCGCCGCGGTGCTCGTCACCGACGAGGCCCAGCTGGCCGGTCTCGCGCCGGACGCGGTGGCGGCCGCCGCGGCGGCGGCGGAGCACCGGGGGCACACCGGTGCCTGGCTGCTCGAGCTGGTCCTGCCCACGACGCAGCCGGTGCTGGCGAACCTGCACGACCGGGCGCTGCGGGAACGCGTGCATCGAGCGGCGGTGACGCGTGGGCTCGGCCCCGACCACGACACGCGACCGATCTTGCTGGAGCTGGCCCGCCTCCGCGCCGAGCGCGCGCGGCTGCTTGGCTTCGTGCACCACGCGGACTACGTGGCACAGGACGGGACGGCGACCACGTCGGAGGCGGTCACGGACCTGCTCACCGGCCTGGCGCCCGCCGCCGTGGCGAACGCGCGGCGCGAGGCGGACGACCTCGCGGCCGCCCTGGCGATGGACGTGCCCGGCGCCACCTTCGAGGCGTGGGACTGGCCGTACTACGCGGAGGCCGTCCGGCGCCGCCGTCGGTCGCTGGACGAGTCCCTGCTGCGCCCGTACCTCGAGCTCGACCGCGTGCTGGTCGACGGGGTGTTCTGGGCGGCGAACCAGCTGTACGGGCTCACCTTCACGGAGCGGACCGACCTCGCCGGCTACCACCCCGACGTCCGCGTGTTCGAGGTGCTTTACGCCGACGGCGACGGCATCGGCCTGTTCCTCGCGGACCCGTGGGCCCGGGAGAGCAAGCGCGGCGGCGCCTGGATGAACACCCTCGTCGACCAGTCGCGCCTGCTCGGCCAGCGCTGCGTCGTCGTGAACAACGCCAACATCCCGCGTCCTGCACCCGGTCAGCCGGCCTTGCTGACGTGGGACCACGTGATCACGCTCTTCCACGAGTTCGGCCACGCGCTGCACGCCCTGGTGTCGGACGTGCACTACCCGTCCCAGTCCGGCACGGCCGTGCCGCGCGACTTCGTCGAGTACCCGTCGCAGGTCAACGAGATGTGGGCGTGGGACCCCGCCGTGCTCCGGCGGTTCGCCGTGCACCACGAGACCGGCGAGCCCGTGCCGGCGCAGTGGCTGGACACGCTGGTCGAGGGTCGGCAGGACGGCGAGGGCTTCGCCACCACCGAGTACCTGGCCGCAGCACTGCTCGACCAGGCGTGGCACCGCCTGGCGCCCGACGACGTCCCGGCGGACCCGGCCGACGTCGAGGCGTTCGAGGCCGCCGCGCTCGACGCGGCCGGCGTGGCGCTGCCCACGGTGCCGCCGCGGTACCGCAGCTCCTACTTCAACCACGTGTTCGGGGGCGGCTACGCCGCCGGCTACTACTCCTACCTCTGGTCGGAGGTGCTGGACGCCGACACGGTCGACTGGTTCACCGCGAACGGCGGCCTGCGGCGCGCGAACGGTGATCGCCTCCGGGCGGCCGTGCTGTCGCGCGGCGGGTCCCTCGACCCGATCCAGGCCTTCCGGGAGCTGGTCGGCCACGAGCCGCGGCTGGAACCCCTCCTCGTGCGCCGCGGGCTGAGCCTCTGACGGTCCTGCTCGGCCGTGCCGCACCGGTGACAGGAGGCCGCCGGCGCACCCCTGCGGCGACACTCCGCCTCCCCGGTAGCGTGATCTCATGCCCGAGCCCGTGCCGACCGCCGGCGACGCCCCCACCATCGCCTCCGGCACACCCGCGGAGGCCGAGGTCGCCCGGATCTGCGCGGAGCTGATCCGGATCGACACCTCCAACTACGGCGACTCGAGCGGCCCGGGGGAGCGGCTGGCCGCCGAGTACGTCGTCGGCCTGCTGGAGGAGGTCGGCCTCGAGCCGGAGCTCTTCGAGAGCACGCCCGGCCGAGCCAACGTGGTGGTGCGGCTCGAGGGACGCGACCAGGACCGGCCCGCGCTGGTGCTGCACGGCCACACGGACGTGGTGCCGGCGCAGGCGGCCGACTGGTCCGTCGACCCGTTCGCGGGCGTCGAGGTCGACGGCGTCCTCTGGGGCCGTGGGGCCGTGGACATGAAGGACATGGACGCGATGGTGCTGGCGGTGGTGCGCCAGATGGTCCGCGAGGGTCGGCGGCCGGCCCGTGACGTCGTGCTCGCGATGTTCGCCGACGAGGAGGCGGGCGGGGTGCACGGCGCCCGCTGGGCGGTGGACAACCGGCCCGAGCTGTTCGCCGGTGCCACCGAGGCGATCAGCGAGGTCGGCGGCTTCTCGGTCGAGGTCGGCGGCCACCGCGCGTACCTGCTCCAGACGGCCGAGAAGGGGCTGGCGTGGCTCCAGCTCGTCGCCGAGGGGCGTGCCGGCCACGGCAGCCAGGTCAACCCGGACAACGCGGTGACCCACCTCGCGGCGGCGGTCGCCCGGATCGGCGCCTACCGCTGGCCCTACCAGCTGACCCCGACGGTCCGTCGGCTGCTGGAGGGCGTTGCGGACCTGACCGGCCTGCCCTTCGACCCGGAGGACGAGCGGGCGGCCGACGCCCTGGTCGACGCCCTCGGCCCGGCCTCGCGGTTCGTCGGCGCGACCCTGCGCAGCACCACCAACCCGACGCAGCTCGCCTCGGGCTACAAGGCGAACGTCATCCCGGGTTCGGCACGCGCCACCGTCGACGGTCGGTTCCTGCCCGCGCACGAGGCCGAGTTCGACGCCACGCTGCAGCAGCTGCTCGGTGAGCACGTCCGCATCGAGTCACAGCATCGTGACATCGGCCCGGAGGCGCCCTTCGACACCGACCTCGTCGGTGCGATGACGGCCGCGGTCCAGGCCGAGGACCCGGGTGCGGTGGTCCTGCCGTACATGCTCTCCGCCGGCACCGACAACAAGTCGCTCGCACGCCTGGGCATCCACGGGTACGGGTTCGCACCGCTGCGGCTGCCGGCGGACCTCGACTTCCCGGCGATGTTCCACGGGGTCGACGAGCGCGTGCCGGTGGACGCCCTGCGCTTCGGTACCCGCGTGCTGGACCGCCTGCTGCAGACCTGCTGAGCCCGCGCCCTCGACGGGCGTGGCCGCTCAGTCGAGGTCTGCGCCGAGCGTGCTCTGCACCCGGATGATCTTGCGACGCAGCAGCACGCGACGCTCGCCGCCCACGTACATCCGGGTCCGGGCGAGCTCCCAGCGGCCGTACTCCGCCTCGTACGTCAGCAACCGGCGGGCGTCGTTCCCGTCGGTGGTCCGCGGGATCGTCAGGGTGCGGTACTCGTACTGGCCGCCCCGGGACAGGAAGTCGCCCCGGCCGGCCGTCGTTCGTTCGGCCACCCGCTCACCTCGTCTCTCGTCGCGTGGGTCGTACGGCGGTCCACCCCTGCCGGCGCTGCACCCGCGCAACGACCGGCGCGGTGCCATTGTGCCCTGCGCGGCGATACGGTCTACGGCATGACCGTCGACCCCCGCGCTGCGCTCGACCGGCTGATCGCCGCGCTCGAGGCCCACTACCACGCCGTGGAGAGCCGCCACGGCGAGGACGACCCGGCGGTCGACGACGCGTACGACGTCCTCGCCGACGCCTTCGAGGTCTACGACGACGCCCTCGGCACCGTCTTCGGGGAGGCGACGCCGTTCTACCTCGGTGAGGAGGATGACGAGTCCGAGGAGGACGAGGACGACGATGCCGACGACGAGTCGGACGAGGACTGGTCAGCCGAGGACGAGGACGAGGACGACGAGGCGCCCGTCTCGCGCTGACTCCGGGGCCACGTGGCGGGACGTCAGCCGGCCGGTCGCTCGGGATAGCCGACCGGCGGGGCGCTGACCTCGCTCAACGCCCGCACGATCTCGTCCGGCAGCGTCAGGTCGTCCGCCGCCAGGCACGCGCGCAGCTGCGCCGGCGTCCGCGCGCCCAGCACCGCGCACGCCAGTGCGGGACGCGTGCGCAGCCATGCGAGCGCGACCTCAGCGGGGGAGCGCTGCAACCCCGTCGCCGCGGTCGCGGTCGCCTCGACGACGGCCGACGCCGGACGCGTGAGGTAGGGCTCGACGAAGCCCGCCAGGTGCGCGGACGCCGCGCGCGAGTCGGCGGGCACCGTCCGGCGGTACTTGCCGGTGAGGACGCCGCGCCCCAACGGTGACCAGGCGAGCAGTCCGGCGCCGAGAGCGACGGCGGCCGGCACCACCTCGCGCTCGACGCCGCGCTGCAGCAGCGAGTACTCGGCCTGCAGCACCCCGAGGCCGACGTCGGGCTCGAGCAGCGTCGCCGCGCGCCCCACCTGCCAGCCGGCGTGGTTGGACAGGCCCACGTACCGAGCCCGTCCCGAGCTCACCGCGAGGCGGAGGGCCGAGCACGTCTCCTCGAGCGGGGTCCGGGGGTCGGGGTTCTGCACCAGCCAGACGTCGACGTGGTCCGTGCCGAGCCGCCGCAGCGACGCGTCCAGGCTGTCGAGCAGCGCGCCACGAGAGGCGTCCACCACCGAACCGTCGGGGGTGCGGCGGACACCCGCCTTGGTGCACAGCTGCACCTCGTCACGGGCGACCGCACCGCGCAGCAGGCGGCCGATCAGCTCCTCGGCACCGCCGTCGGCGTAGGACGCGGAGGTGTCCAGGAGGGTGCCACCCGCCTCGACGAACTCCCGCAGCAGCTGCGCCGCGTCGTGCTCGTCGGTGTCCCGGCTCCAGGTCATCGTGCCGAGGCCAAGCCACGACACGTGCAGGCCGGTACGTCCGACCCGGCGCTGCTCCATGACTGGTCACCCTAACCGCGGGGCGTCCGGGGCCCGGCGCGCCGCGCAGGATATGGTGCGCCCCGTGGCGAGCGGCATGGGCGGCGGCGAGGCGATCCTGCTCGGACTGGTGCAGGGTCTGACGGAGTTCCTCCCGGTCTCGTCCAGCGCGCACATCCGGATCATCAGCGAGCTGATCGGCGGCCGGGACGCGGGTGCCGCGTTCACCGCGGTGATCCAGCTCGGCACGGAGTCGGCCGTGCTGCTGTACTTCCGCCGCGACATCGTGCGGATCGTCTCCGCCTGGTGGCGGGCGCTGCGCGGCGACCGCGGCACGGACTGGCGGTCGCGTGCCGGCGTGCCCGAGGGTGCCAGGGCCGACCACGACGCGCTGATGGGGTGGTTCATCGTCATCGGGTCGGTGCCGATCGTCATCCTCGGCGTGCTGTTCCAGCACTCGATCGAGAACGTGCTGCGCAACCTCTGGATCACGGTGCTCACGCTGGTCGGGTTCGCGCTGCTGCTCGGCTGGGCGGACCGGGTGGGCCGCAAGGAGCGACCGCTCGACACGCTGACGCCGCGGCACGCCGTCCAGTTCGGCTTCTGGCAGGCGCTGGCCCTGATCCCCGGCGTCTCCCGCTCGGGTGGGACGATCACCGGCGGTCTGCTGATGGGCTACACCCGCGAGGCCGCCGCCCGGTACTCGTTCCTCCTGGCGATCCCGGCGGTGTTCGGCTCCGGGCTCTACGAGCTGGTGACCAACCTCGACGGGTTCGGGCACGCCGGGGTACCGGGTCTGGGGCTGACGCTGGTCGCGACGATCGTGGCGTTCGTCGTCGGGTACCTCGTGATCATCGTGTTCCTGAAGATCGTCTCGACCTACAGCTACCGACCCTTCGTGCTCTACCGGATCGGGCTGGCAGCCGTCGTCGTGCTGCTGCTCGTCACCGGAGCCCTGGACCCGAGCGTGCCGGTCACGCCCTGACCCGTCACGGCAGAAGGGTCGCGCGCCGGCAGCGGCCGGTCGCTACAGCCAGCCGCTGCGCTTGAACGCGCGGTACAGCCACAGGCAGGCGGCTCCCATGACGACCACCGCGAGCGGGTAGCCGTACGTCCAGCTCAGCTCCGGCATGTGGTGGAAGTTCATGCCGTAGAGCCCGACGATCAGCGTCGGCACGGCGATCATCGCCGCCCACGCGGAGATCTTCCGCATGTCCTCGTTCTGCCGGACCGACACCTGCGACAGGTGCACCTCGAGCATCGCTCCGAGCAGCGAGTCGTGGGCGTCGAGGTGGCGGTCCAGACGGTCGACCGACGCCTGCAGCCGGTGCAGCCACTGGCTGGTGCGCGCCGCGTGGCGGTCCTCGTCGTCCTCCAGCTCGGGGAGCACCGCCATCAGCGGGCTGAGGCTTCGGCGCGCCTCGGCGATCTCGCGTTTCAGGTCGTAGATGCGCTCGACCGGGTCCGAGCTGCCCGAGCTGAACACCAGGCGTTCGGTGTGCCCGACCGCGTCGCCGAGCCCGAGCTCCACCTCGCTGGCGCGCGCCAGGATCGTGAACAGCAGGGCGGCCAGCGCCTCGCGCGCGCCGCGGTCGGGGGTGGGGGCACCCGTGGTCAGCCGTTCGGCCGCGATGTCGTGCACGTGCGCACTGCCCTCCTCGACCGAGAGCAGCAGGTCGTCGCACGCCACGGCGGTCAGGTCGCCGGTGTGCACGTCCCTGGTCGTGTCGTCGTACCACATCGTCGGGATCGACAGCAGGACGTCCCCCGTGCGCGCGTGGTCCACGTGCGCGAACAGCGCGGTGGTCGGGCGCCCGGTCTCCAGTCGCCGGACCCGCTGCTGCGCCAGCGCCACGGTCATCTCGTCGGCACCCCACGCCCGTGCCGCCGGGGCGAGGTCGGCCAGCCGCTCGAGCACCACCCAGGTGGGTGTGCTGCGGCCCCCGGGGCGAACGACGAGCTGGCGATCCCACGGCACCCGGGCCCATGTCCCGTCCCGCTGCTGGTAGACAGCGAGCGGGACGGCCTCGCGTCCCGGGTTGTCGGTGGCGCCCGTCACACCCGCATTCTGACTCGGTCGCCCGGCGGGGGCGCATCGCCGGGCCGGTTAGGCTTCCGGACGTGCTCACCTGGCCTGCCCCGCACGTCCCGCGGCTCCCGGGTGAAGGCCCCGTCGTCCGGGTCCAGGACAGCTCCACCGGCGAGCTGGTGCCGGCGTCGTCCGGACCGACCGCGACGCTGTACGTCTGCGGAATCACGCCGTACGACGCGACGCACCTGGGGCACGCTGCGACCGCCGTCGCGTTCGACGTGCTCAACCGCGCGTGGCGGGACTCCGGTCTGAGCGTCCGGTTCGCGTCGAACGTCACGGACGTCGACGACCCTCTGCTCGAGCGGGCGGCCGCGACCGGCGTCGACTGGCGCTCGCTCGCCGACGACCAGATCGCCCTCTACGCGGAGGACATGACCGCGCTGGGAGTCATCCCGCCCGACGTCTACCGGGGCGTCGTGGAGGTGCTCCCGGACGTGGTGGTGGCGGTCGAGGCGCTGCTCGAGGCAGGGGCGGCCTACCGCGTGCCCACGCCCGACGCGGTGGACGACGGGACCGGCCTGGGCGACGTGTACGCGGACCTCACGGCGGACCGCGACTTCGGGGCCGTCGCCGGCCTCGACCGGGACACGATGCTCGCCCTGTCCGCCGAGCGGGGCGGGGATCCCGAGCGCCACGGGAAGCGCGACCCGCTGGATCCGCTGCTGTGGCGGCGGGAGCGCGCCGGCGAGCCGGCGTGGGACGGCGGGACGCTCGGCCGGGGTCGTCCCGGCTGGCACATCGAGTGCGCGGTGATCGCGCGGGACGGTCTCGGGCTGCCCTTCGACGTCCAGGGTGGTGGGTCCGACCTGCTCTTCCCGCACCACGAGATGAGCACCTCGCACGCGCGGCTGCTGGACGCGGGCCACGGCGCACGGGTCCACGTGCACGCCGGGATGGTAGGCCTGGACGGCGAGAAGATGAGCAAGTCCAGGGGCAACCTGGTGCTCGTCTCCACCCTCCGGAACCAGGGCGAGGACCCGATGGCCATCCGGCTGGCGCTGCTGGCGCACCGGTACCGGCACGACTGGGAGTGGTCGGCGGACCAGCTCGCACAGGCGCGCACGCGGTTGGCGTCCTGGCGGCGTGCGGTCTCGGGCAACGGTGGACCGGACGCGACGGCGACCCTGACCGCCGTGCGTGCGGCGGTGGCGGACGACCTCGACACTCCCACGGCCCTGCAGGCGGTCGACGACTGGGTGGCACGCGCCGTGCGCGGGGCCGACGAGCCGGTGGAGGGTGCACCCGGGGTGGTGGCCCGCGCGGTGGACGCCCTGCTGGGCGTGCGCCTCTAGGGCCTGCAGCGGGGCCTGCAGCCGGACCGGTCGTCCGTCAGCCGCCGTTGCCGGTGTCGCGCCGACGCAGGTAGCGCTCGAACTCCTGCGCGATCGCCTCGCCGCTCGCCTCGGGCAGCTCGGCGGTGTCCTTCGCCTGCTCCAGCTGGCGCACGTAGTCGCCGATCTCGGAGTCCTCGCCCGCCAGCTCGTCGACCCCCGCCTGCCAGGCCGCGGCGTCGTCCGGGAGCTCGCCCAGCGGGATCGACTCCCCGAGAAGCTGCTCGATCCGGTGCAGGATCGCCAGGGACGCCTTAGGCGAGGGAGGGTGCGCGACGTAGTGCGGCACGGCCGCCCACAGCGAGAGGGACTGCATGCCACGCGCGGCCGCCTCGTGCTGGAGCACCCCCACGATCCCGGTGGGGCCTTCGTAGGTGCTGGCCTCCAGGCCGAGGGCGGCGCGGACCACGGCGTCCTCACTGGTGGCGTTCACCGGGATCGGGCGTGTGTGCGGCACGTCCGCGAGCAGCGCGCCGACGGTGACGACGGTCCGGACGCCCAAGCCCGCGGCGATGTCGAGCACCTCGTTGCAGTAGCGCCGCCACCGCATCGAGGGCTCGATGCCGTGCACCAGCACCACCTGGCGTCCCGTGCGCGGGCCCCGTGCAACAGCGACGGAGGTGCTGGGCCAGCTGATCCGGCGGACGCCGTCCTCGTCCACGGCGATCACCGGACGGTTCACCTGGAAGTCGTGGTACTCCTCGGGGTCCAGCTCGTCGATCTGCTCGGCGTCCCAGGCCTGGTGGAGGTGGGTCAGGGCCTCCGTCGCCGCGGAGCCGGCGTCGTTCCAGCCCTCGAACGCCGCCAGCATGACGGTGTCGTCACCGGGCAGGTCCGCCGTCACGTCGCTCACCCCGACAGCCTAGGCGGGGCGGCCCGGGTGCAGGGGCTGCGCGCGCTCCGGTGTGGGCGTCGACGGGAGGAAGCGCGTCGACGGCTCCGTACGATGGGCCGATGCTCGAGCTGCCCGCCGCCGTCCTGTGGGACATGGACGGCACCCTCATCGACACCGAGCCGTACTGGATGGCCGCGGAGACCGAGCTGGTCGAGGCGTACTCCGGGGTCTGGACCGCCGCCGACGCGGTGGACATGATCGGGTCGTCGATGGCGGTGTGCGCCGCTGCCCTCCAGGCGCGGGGGGTGACCCTGACCGCGCTCGAGATCGCCGAGGCGCTGAACTCCCGCGTCGGGGCCGCGGTGGCCGCCGGCATCCCGTGGAAGCCGGGGGCGGTCGAGCTGCTCACGGAGCTGAGCGGTTCCGGTGTGCCGCAGGCCCTGGTCACGTCGTCGCAGGCTGTTCTCGCCGCTCCGTTCGCCGAGGCGGTGGGGCTGTTCGACGTCGTGGTCGCCGGTGACCACGTCGCGAACTCCAAGCCGCACCCGGAGCCGTATCTCACGGCCGCGCGCCTGCTCGGTGTCGAGCCAGGCCTGTGCGTGGCCGTCGAGGACTCACCGTCCGGCGTGGCGGCGGCCCTCGCCGCGGGTGCCCGGGTGGTGGCCCTGGCCTCGCCGTCGACGGTGCCGCCGGCACCCGAGCTCAGCCGGGCCTCCGGGCTGACCGATCTCGATCTGGCCACGCTGGCCCGGGTCGGTGCCGGGCACGTGCTCGACCTGCGCGCCGCCTGACCGTCAGGCGACGGTCGCCCGTTCGGGCCGTACGCCGGTCGCCCGCTCGACCGCGTCGTCCGACACCTCGGGCGTCGTGCCGCCGAAGGCCGGGCAGAGCTGGCGGAACGAGCACCAGTCGCACAGCTTGGAGGTCCGTGGACGCCAGTCGCCGCTGCGCGCCGTCTCCTGCACGCCGGCCCAGATGGACCGCACCCGCGACTCGAGGGTGAGCATCTCGGACTCGGTCGGTTCGTGGCGCAGCACGGTCCCGTCACCGAGGTACTCCAGCTGCAGCAGGCGGGGGAGCGTGCCGCGCGTGCGCCAGACGACGTAGGCGTAGAACCGCATCTGGAACAGGGCGTCGCCCTCGTAGCCGGGGCGCGGAGACCGGCCGGTCTTGTAGTCCACGACCCGCACCCACCCGTTGGGTGCGACGTCGACCCGGTCGATGACGCCACGGAGCTGCGGACCGCCGTCGAGCTCCGCACGCACCTTCAGCTCCCGGGCGCGTGGTTCGAGGCGGCTCGGGTCCTCGAGCGTGAAGTAGGTCGCGAGCAGGCCCTCGGCGGACACGAGCCAGGAGTCGCGCGCCGCGTCGTCCGCGAACAGGCCGGCGTACGCCTCGGACCTCTCGCACAGCGCAGCCCATCGCGGCAGCAGCAGCGCCCGGGCGGCGTCCATGGTCCGTTCGGATGCCGGCAGGTCGAAGAGGTGCTCGAGGACGGAGTGCACCAGCGTCCCGCGAGCGGCCGCCTCGGTGGTGGGCTCGGGAAGGCGGTCGACGACGCGGAGGCGGAACAGCAGCGGGCACTGCAGGAAGTCGTGCGCGCGAGAGGGTGACAGCCCGGGCGGCACGCGAGACGCCGACCGGTCCGAGGTCTCGGCCGCGTCCTCGATGGTCTCCTCGACCGCGACCTCCACGGCGGCGGACGCGACGTCCAGGGGGTCGACCGCGCCGTCGAGCTCCGCGGTCTGCTCGGGAGCCGTCTCGTCCTGGTCGATGCTCACCCGCCGAGGGTAGGCGGCACCACCGACATCCCGACCTCGGTACGCGGCTGCCGCACGGTACGCGCTGCCGGGCCACCTACGCTGAGCCGGTGAGCAGCCCGTCGGACCCGCGCCCGCCCCGCCAGCCCGGCTGGGTGATCGGCCACGTGGCCGGCGCGCCCGTGGTGCTGGCGCCCTCGTCGTTGCTCGCCGTGGTGGTGCTGACGGCGGCCTACGCGCCGTCGGTGCGGAGCGCCACCCGGCTCGGCGCCGGTGCCTACCTCGTCGCCGCGGTGTTCGTCGTGCTGCTCTTCGCCTCCGTGCTGGCGCACGAGCTGGCCCACGGCATCGTGGCCAAGCGGCGCGGGCAGCAGCCGACGGCGTTCGTGCTGACCCTGTGGGGCGGGCACACCTCGTTCGTCGGCGGCAGCGCGTCACCGGCGACGTCGGCGCTGGTCGCCGTCGTCGGCCCGCTGGCGAACCTGCTCCTCGCCGGGGCGTTCGCCGGCCTGAGAGCGGTCGCGCCGGTCGGGTCGCTGGCGGAGTACCTCGCCTGGGCGGGCGCCCTGAGCAACGGCTTCGTCGGCGTCTTCAACCTGCTGCCCGGTCTGCCGCTGGACGGTGGCCGCCTGCTCGAGGCGGCCGTCTGGGCCGGGACCCGTGACCGTTCGCGTGGCACGGAGGTCGCCGGCTGGGTCGGGCGAGCCGTCGCCGCCGGCCTGGTGCTGCTCGCCGTGGTGCTGCCGCTCGCGCAGGGCCTGCCGCCGTCGGTGTTCAACCTGATCTGGGCGCTGCTGATCGCGGCCTTCCTCTGGAACGGCGCGACGGCATCGATCCGCTCCGCGCGGCAGCAGCGGGTGGTGCACGGCCTGACCCTGGCGTCGGTCGCCAGGCCGGCGCTGGCCGTCGCGCCCGAGGAGACCGTCGCCGTGGCCGGTCAGCACGCCGTCGCGGCCGGAGCGAGCGAGGTGGTGCTCGTCGCGCCGGACGGTCGGCCTGCCGCCTACGTCGACGTCGACGCGGCGGGTCGCGTCCCGGCTGACGTCGCGGCGACGACCCCGGTGAGCGCCGTGGCCGTCCCGCTGCCGGTCGGTGCGTGGGTCGACGGACGCCTTGCGGGCGAGGCCTTGCTCGAGGCGCTGTCCCAGGCGTCCCGGCTGTCGCCGGTCGTCGCCGTCCTGGTGGACGGCCGCGTCGCGGGGCTCGTCCGGACGGCCGACGTCGTGGCGATGCTGCGGGTCTAGCACCGGCTCACCGCACCGGACGGCGCTCGCGCCACCCTAGACTCGGGCGCCGTGACCGACCTGCCTGCAGCCAGCGGACCCGCGCCGACGGGCGCCACCCGCCACACCGGACCCTTCCGGTACGGCGACCGCGTGCAGCTGACGGATCCGCGAGGTCATCTGCACACGATCACGCTGACCGAGGGCGGCACCTTCCACACCCACAAGGGCTGGTTCGCGCACGCCGGCCTCGCCGGTCAGCCCGAGGGGTCGGTGGTGCGCTCCTCCGGCGGCGTGGAGTACCTGGCGCTGCGGCCGCTGCTGGCCGACTACGTCGTCGCGATGCCCCGCGGCGCCGCCGTCGTCTACCCCAAGGACGCCGGGCAGGTCGTGGCGATGGCCGACATCTTCCCGGGGGCCCGCGTCGTCGAGGCAGGTGTGGGGTCCGGTGCCCTGACGCTGTTCCTGCTGCGCGCGGTGGGTGACGGCGGCCAGCTGCACTCGATAGAGCGGCGCGAGGACTTCGCCGCGGTGGCACGAGGGAACGTCGAGGGCTTCTTCGGCGGCCCGCACCCGGCGTGGCGTCTCTCGGTCGGGGACCTCGCCGACGTGCTCCCGCAGGTGGCCGAGCGCGGCACGGTCGACCGGGTCGTGCTCGACATGCTCGCCCCCTGGGAGAACATCGAGGTCGTCGCGGACGCACTCGTGCCGGGGGGAGTGCTGGTCTGCTACGTCGCGACGACAACCCAGCTGTCCCGGCTGGCCGAGGACCTGCGCACCGACGGGCGGTTCACCGAGCCCGCCGCCTGGGAGTCGATGGTCCGCACCTGGCACCTCGAGGGTCTGGCCGTGCGTCCGGACCACCGGATGATCGGCCACACCGGCTTCCTCCTGACGGCTCGTCGCCTGGCGGACGGAGTGCAGGCGCCGCTCCGACGCCGCCGCCCCGCCAAGGGCGCCTATCCCGTGGCGGCCGACGGGGCGCCTGTTGCCGACGCCGAGCTGTGGACCGCCGAGGAGCTCGGCGAGCAGCCGGTGTCGGACAAGAAGGTCCGGCGTGCGCGTCGGGAGGTCGGTCAGCCGCCGGAGACGCCCGCGGCGCCCTGACGGTCACGTCCGGTCCGGCTGTTGAGACGGACCGGCCTGTGCGACGCGTCACAGGTGCGGTGTCCGGCCGGGTGGTTACTGTTGCCGGACCAGCAGGCACAGCGCCGTGCAGGATGGCTCCGAGCCAGACCAGCGACGTGCGAACGGAGGCCGACATGAGCGACCCGGTTGCTCCTGGACGTGACCTGCCCCGCGAGGTGGCGGTCCTCGCCGCGAAGAACGAGCGGCTGACCGAGGCTCTCGTCGCGGCACGGGAGCAGATCGTCGAGCTCAAGCGGCAGGTGGACGAGCTGGCAAAGCCGCCCGGCACCTACGCGGTGTTCCTCGGCGCCCGCGACGACGGGACCGTGGACATCATCTCCGCCGGCCGCAAGATGCACGTCGGGGCCAGCCCGTCGCTGGACGTCGGTCAGCTGCAGCCCGGCCAGGAGGTCATGCTCAACGAGGCCCTCACCGTCGTCGAGGCGGGTGGGTACGAGAAGGTCGGCGAGCTCGTCACCATCAAGGAGATGCTCGGCGAGGGGCGTGCGCTCGTCGTCGGGCGCGGCGACGAGGAGCGGGTCGTCCGCTTCGCCGGCCAGGTGGCGTCGAGCGGCGTGCGGGTGGGCGACGCGCTGACGATCGACTCGCGCAGCGGGTTCGTCTTCGAGGTGATCCCGCGGGCCGAGGTCGAGGAGCTGGTCCTCGAGGAGGTCCCGGACATCGACTACTCGGACATCGGTGGCCTCGGCGCGCAGATCGAGGCGATCCGCGACGCGGTCGAGCTCCCCTTCCTGCACCCGGAGCTGTTTCGCGAGCACGGGCTCAAGCCGCCCAAGGGTGTGCTGCTCTACGGCCCTCCCGGCTGCGGCAAGACGCTGATCGCGAAGGCGGTGGCCCACTCGCTGGCGGCCACGGCGGCGTCGGCGCGCGGTGACGACCCCAACGCCGCCCGGTCGTACTTCCTCAACGTCAAGGGCCCCGAGCTGCTGAACAAGTACGTGGGGGAGACGGAGCGGCACATCCGGCTGATCTTCGCCCGCGCCCGGGAGAAGGCGTCGCAGGGGCATCCGGTCGTCGTGTTCTTCGACGAGATGGAGTCGCTGTTCCGCACCCGCGGCACCGGGGTGTCGTCCGACGTCGAGACGACGATCGTGCCCCAGCTCCTCGCCGAGATCGACGGCGTGGAGCGGCTCGAGAACGTCATCGTCATCGGGGCGTCCAACCGCGAGGACATGATCGACCCGGCGATCCTGCGCCCGGGTCGACTGGACGTGAAGATCAAGATCGAGCGCCCCGACGCCGAGGGCGCCCGCGAGATCTTCGCCAAGTACCTGACCCCCGACCTGCCGATCCACGCGGACGACATCGCCGAGCACGGCGGGTCCGAGGTCGCCGCCGTGGAGGCGATGATCGCGCGGGTCGTCGAGCGGATGTACTCCGAGAGCGACGAGAACCGGTTCCTGGAGGTCACCTACGCGAGCGGCGACAAGGAGGTCCTGTACTTCAAGGACTTCAACTCCGGCGCGATGATCCAGAACATCGTCGACCGGGCGAAGAAGTCGGCGATCAAGGACTTCCTGTCGACGGGTCACCGCGGCATCCGGGTCGACCACCTGCTGGCGTCCTGCGTCGAGGAGTTCCGCGAGAACGAGGACCTGCCCAACACGACGAACCCCGACGACTGGGCGCGCATCTCCGGCAAGAAGGGGGAGCGCATCGTCTTCATCCGGACGATCGTGCAGGGCAAGAAGGGTGTCGACACCTCGCGCACCATCGAGACGGTCACCAGCACGGGTCAGTACCTCTGAGCCGAGCGGCACCGCACCGGTGGCATCCGGTCGCCCACGTTCGGCGCCCTAGGGTGAGGACGTGACCGTCCGGCGCATCATGGGGATCGAGACCGAGTACGGCGTGCTCCAGCCCGGGCACCCGCTCGCCAACCCGATGCTGCTGTCGAGCCACGTCGTCGCAGTGCACGCCGTCGCCCGCGAGGGTGCCCGGGCGAAGGCGCGCTGGGACTACGACGACGAGGACCCGCTGCACGACGCTCGCGGCTTCCGGCTGCAGCGCGCCTCGGCGCACCCGTCGCTGCTGACGGACGACCCGGCCGCTCCGGCGCCGTCGGGCGACGGGCCCCACCCGATGCCGCGCTCGACCGTCGAGGAGTACGAGGACCCCGGCGCCGCGAACGTGATCCTGACCAACGGGGCACGCCTCTACGTCGACCACGCGCACCCCGAGTACTCCAGCCCCGAGGTGACCAACCCGCTCGACGCCGTGCGCTGGGACCGGGCCGGGGAGCTGGTGATGCTCGCCTCCGTCCGCGCCCTCGCCTCCGTGCCCGCGTTGCCGGACGTCGTCCTGTACAAGAACAACGTCGACGGCAAGGGCGCGACGTACGGGACGCACGAGAACTACCTGGTCGAACGGTCAGTCCCGTTCGCCGATCTCGTCCACCGCCTGACGCCGTTCCTGGTGACGCGGCAGGTGTTCACCGGGGCGGGGCGGGTGGGGATCGGGCAGCGCGGCGAGCTTCCCGGCTTCCAGCTCTCGCAGCGGGCCGACTACATCGAGGCCGAGGTTGGGCTCGAGACCACGCTGCGGCGTCCGATCGTCAACACGCGGGACGAGCCGCACGCCGACCCGGCGCGCTGGCGTCGCCTGCACGTGATCATCGGCGACGCCACGATGCTGGAGCCGGCCACCTACCTCCGCCTGGGCACGACCTCCCTGGTCCTGTGGCTGATCGAGAAGGCGTTGGTGGACGGCGGCCCGGCTGCACTCGCGGCGGTCGACCAGCTCGCGCTCGCCGACCCGGTCGGTGCCGTGCACCTGGTCAGTCACGACCTCACCCTCACCGAGCGGTTGGATCTCGCGGACGGTCGGCGGTTGACCGCCTTGGAGATCCAGCGGGTCTACCTCGACTCGGTGCTCGGCGCCCTGGAACCGACGGGCCGGATCGACCCGCAGACCCGTGACGTGCTGGATCGGTGGACGTCGCTGCTCGACCGGCTCGGCACAGACCCTGCGTCGTGCGCCCGCGAGGTGGAGTGGCTGGCAAAGCTGCGGCTGCTCGAGGGGATGCGTCGGCGCGACCAGCTCGGGTGGGACCACCCTCGTCTGGCAGCCGTGGACCTGCAGTGGTCGGACGTGCGGCCGGAGCGGGGCCTGTATCACCGGCTCGCCGCCGCCGGCGCGGTCGAGCTCCTCGTGCCCGACGACGACGTCGTGCAGGCGGTGCGGCACGCACCCGAGGACACACGCGCGTACTTCCGCGGCGAGGCGGTGGCGCGGTACCCCGGCCAGGTGTCGGCGGCGTCATGGGACTCCGTCGTCTTCGACGTCCCAGGATCGCACTCCCTGCAGCGGGTGCCGATGCGGGACCCCGCACGAGGGACGCGGGCCCACGTCGGCGACCTGCTGGACCGCAGTCCGGATGCCGCGACCCTGCTGGCGGCGCTGGGAGCCTGACCTCGCCGTCGGCGGCCGCCGACCGACCGGTCAGCGCATCGTCGCCACGAACCGCACCGCCTCACGGGCCTGCGCGAGCCGGCGCTCGTAGCGCAGGCCCAGTGCGAGCAGCAGCGTGCCGCAGAGGCCCAGGAGCACCCAGCCCTGCGTCTGCACGAGCACCCGGCCTGCCCACGGCCCGACCTGCAGCGCCGTGACCAGGACCAGCGTCGCCGCGCCGACCACGAAGGGCGCCTGCCATCGCAGCGCGGCACCCAGCACGGTCGCGGCGACCGCGAGGACGACCACGACGACCGGCCGCCAGGCCGCGCCGTCCGCCGCGCTGACGAGCGCCGGGAGGACGACCGCCAGGAGGAGGCCAGGACCGAGCGTCGGCCACGTACCGGCGGACGCCTCCTGCGTCGTGCGGAGGAGCCCGAGCGCCGCGAGGAGCAGGCCGAACGCGATGATCGGCACGTCCCACGACCACGGACCGACCGCCGCCGCGACGAACGCTGCGGCGCCGGCGACCGCTGTCCCGACGCCGACCCCCCAGCGTGCGTCCTGCACCACGGCAGCGCGCGACGCTCCAGAGCGCCGCAGCTGGGTGACGACGGCCAGCGCACCTCCGACGGTCAGGACCGCCACGAGCCGCACGGTCCCGGCCGCCGTCGCGTCGGACACCAGCAAGGTGGGCAGCGCCGCGAGGCCGAGCGCCGGCGTGACGAGGGTCAGCCGGGACGGGATCCCGTCCCGCCGCGGCCAGCCCAGCAGGCTCGCGGCCAGCACCAGCGCAGCCGCTGGGAGGGCCCAGCGCTCGGGCGGGTTGCTCGTCGGCCCCACCGAGTCCAGCCGGGGCGCGACGACGTACCACCACGGCCCGGCCGTCGCGAGCGCGGATGCGAGCGCCGCGACGTACCGCACCGTCGTGCCGCGCCGCTGCTGCGCCCGGACCAGCCATCCGGCGGTCAGGAGCACCGCTGCGACTCCCGTCCAGGCGGCCGGCCGCCATGCCTCCGACCTCGACAGCAGGCTCGGGACCAGCAGCAGAGCGCTGGACAGCGTCCGGGCGAGGTCGGCCGGCACGGACCAGCCGGGTGACCGTAGGAAGAGCGTCGTGACCAGCAGCAGGCCGAGCGCCGCCGGCACGACACCGCCGGGCACCATGGGGAGGGTTCGCACCGCGACCAGAGCGCCCGCGGAGGAGACGAGGATGCCGACCCCCATCAGGTGACGGCCCCACGGGTCGTTCGCCCGGGCCGGCACCGCTGAACCTGCGACCGCAAGACCCGCACCGACCACCGCGAGGACGCACAGCCGGAGGCGGCCGGCCGGATCCGGTTCGGCCGCGAGCACGCTCGGCAGAACCGCGGCGGTCGTGACCAGCCAGGGCTCCGCCGCCCGCACCGGGCCTTGCACGGAGCGGGGAGCATCGGTGCCGACCGCGCGGCAGGCAGTGAGCAGCAGGACGGCGGCGAGGGTCCCGAGCAGCTCGGGCAGCACGCCGCTGCCCTTCGTACCGGCAGCGTCGACAGCCGCGCGCGCCGGGCCCAGGACGCTCAGGCAGAGGCCGAGACCGGCGAGCACCGTCGTCACCCCGGCCGGGCGTCGAGCGGAGCGATGTGCCGCGAGGAGGACCAGGACGACGGCGGCTGCGGTGGTGAGCACCTGACGGTCGGCGTGCAGCTGTGTGGTCAACGGAACGGCGCCGCCCAGGACCGCTGTCGGGAGCAGGCTCAGGGTCAGACCGGCCGCCAGGAGCGTGACGCCGTCCGAGCGGCCCCGCCGTGCACGCCGGGCGCCCACCACGGCGACGACGACCGCAGTGGGCGCGGTGAACAGCTCCGGGGTGCCCTGCCCACTCGCGTCCAGCAGGGTCCACGACGCTGCGGTCGCCAGCGCGAGCGCTCCCCAGCGCAGCTCGGGGCGCCGGCCGCGGACACCCGTGACGAGCGCCGCGACCGCGGCGACGAGCAGCACCGTGGCGGCGACCTGCGCAGACTGCTGGACTGCCGCGAGAAGCGCCGCCGCGAGCGTCGTCCAGCCCCCCGCCGCTGCGGCGCGACCGGCGCGGGCGCCGCGGCGGTCCTGCGCGACGACCGAGAGCATGACCGCGGCCGCACCGCCGCTCGCGGCGACGAGGGCGACCCCCGTCGCGGCGTGGGTCGGACGGAGCACGGCGGCCGTGGACAAGGCTGCGAGAGCCAGGACCAGAGGGGCCGCACCCGCGCCGAGAACGGCACCCCACTCTCCGACGCGGTCGGCGCCCAGGACGAGTGCGAGCACGACGAGCCCGCACGCCGCCACGACGACGAGGAGGACCGAGCGGTCCCACCACCCCGGCACGACGGCGAGCAGCGACCAGCCGATCCCGGCCGAGCATGCCGCCGCCGTGAGGGCGACCTGGCGTTCGTCGCGGGGCCGGTCGGGTGCGACCACGACGAACGACAGGAGCGCGGCACCGCACGTCGCGGCGATCGCGACGGCATCCCTGGTGCCCGCACCCGCGGCGTGCGCCGCGACGCCGATCGCCGCGACGGTCCAGGGCGCCGCTGCAGCGGTCGACCGTGCGGCCCAGGATCGAAGGACGCCCCAGGTGCGCGCCCACACCGCGACGACGGCGCACGCGGCGAGCCCGAGGGCGCTCGCCCAGCTCCCGCCGTGCGCTGCCACCAGCGCGACCAACGGGCTGCCGACCACCGCGATGCGGGCGGCCACGGCACGAGCACCGACGCCGAGGGCGTCGCCCGACCGGCGGTCGACGAGTGCGGCCGCCACGGTGAGCAGCAGGAGGAGGACGACCCCGAAGGCGGCGCCGGGAACGAGCGCCCCGGCGCCGACCGAGATCAGCAAGGCGCCGGCGGGCAGCAGCGTCACAGCGGGTCGACCGAGGATCGCGGCGGTGCCCCCCGCCCGGTCCGGCCCGGTTCCGACCGCCTGATCGATGCGGCTGTCCGGGGACATGGCCGCGACCAGGCCGGAGACGCAGCCGGCCGCGACGAGAGCCAGTGCGGCCCCGGTCGCAGGTCGCGCCAGAGCGGCGCCCGCGACGACGTCCACGAAGGCTGCGCCGACGAACGCGCACTGCCAGACGATCGCCATCGACTCCTCGTGCGGAGCGGGAGCCGTCGCGCACAGCCAGGCCTGCAGGGCGGCGGCCACGGCCGCTGCACTGAGCAGCACGAGACCGTCCTCGGGCGTTGTGCCGAGCGATGCCAGCGCGATCAGTGCCGCGACCGCCCACGCGAGAGCCGTCCCGCCGGAGAGGAGCAGGCTCGCGGTCGCCCCTGCGTGGTCGTCCCTGCTCCGGGCGCGGAGCGGCGGGACGTGCCGGACCCACCCCATCAGAACGCTGGTCAGCAGTGCCCAGACCCAGCTCCGGGCCGATGGTGCCAGGGTCGCCAACGGCAGCGGAGCGACGAACCACAGCACTGCGGCCCCGACCGTTCCGACCCGCAGGCGCGCCGCCCGGCCCCATCCCGCCAGCAGGACGGCGCAGACGAGCGAAGCCACGCTGGCATAAACGCCCGGCGCACCCGACCCGACGATCCCGGTGCTCCGCAGCGCCCAGGCGTCGAGGAGCAGCAGCACCGCCGCCACCGCCCCCACGGCTTCGGCGCCCTGCTTCAGACCCCGCCGTGCGAGCACCTGGGCTGCGCCGAAGACCACGACGGTCCCGAGGGCCACGATCGCCGCACGCGCCTGAAGGTTCAGGACGCCCCACGAGAAGATGAGGAAGACGATCCCGGCCGCCGACAGGAGGCCCGCGCCGAGCGCCTGGAGCACCGACTGCACCCGCCATCGCGGGGTGCTGGCGGTGCGGCGCTCGTGCGGGGAAGGACCCCAGGCGGGAGCGGGTCGCGGGGCTCGTGGTGCGGAGCCCGCGGTGCCACCGCTCGGTGCCGCGACACGTCCGTCCGCGGAGGGCGGCGGACGGAGCGGCGAGCGCGGTGTCCCGGCCTCGACGGGCGTGGCGGCGCGCCTCGGCGGCTGGCTGAAGCGCGCGTCTCGCTCCGCGTAGAGCGCCCGGACTCCGACCTCGCGGTTGGCGATGGACTCCGCGGCCGCGAGCGAGAGCCGCAGGACCGCCTGCGCGGCAGGGCCGTCCAGCGGGACGCCGCACCACAGGCAACGCGGGCCGGACAGAGGCGCGCCGCAGGCCGGGCACAGCGAACGGTCGAGCAGGCTGGCACGCACGGCGTCGAACCGGCCGGTCGTCGGAGCGGTCATGCGGGGATCTTCACAGGTCAGGCAGCCCGCCGCGGTCTTTGTGCACACCGGTGAGGGGTGTGTCCGCGCCGCACGGTGGACGCGCGGCCGTCACCCGGCGCTGTCGGCGCCAGGGCCTAGGGTGGGCACGAGCAGGCCACAGCAGGAGTCCACCCCCGGGAGGTCACCATGGCGGGAACCGAGCACGTCAACCGGCACCAGGACGACGTACCGGGCGACGAGCCCGAGGCCCCCACGCCCGCGGCGCCGTCGGCCCAGGCGCGGGACGCGGAGGTCGACGCGCTGCTGGAGGAGATCGACGACGTCCTCGAGTCCAACGCCGAGCAGTTCGTCCGCGGGTTCGTGCAGAAGGGTGGTCAGTGAGCACCGACGCCCATCCGGCCGGGCGCCTGCCGGCAGCCTTCACCACGCCGGGGACCTCGTCCTTCGTCGAGTTCCTCGGCGGGTACGCCCCGCAGCTGCTGCCTGCCTCCCGAGCGGTCGAGGCGGGCGCTCCCGCGGCCGTCCTGAACGCACCGCACGGCACCACCATCGTCGCCCTGGTCTTCGACGGCGGGGTCGTGCTCGCGGGCGACCGGCGAGCGACCATGGGATCGATGATCGCCAGCCGGCACATCGAGAAGGTCTTCCCGGCAGACGACTACTCCGCGGTAGGCATCGCCGGCACGGCGGGCCTGGCGGTCGAGCTGGTGCGGCTGTTCCAGCTGGAGCTCGAGCACTACGAGAAGATCGAGGGCTCGCTCCTGTCGCTGGACGGCAAGGCGAACCGGCTCGCCACGATCATCCGGGGACAGCTCCCGATGGCGCTGCAAGGGCTCGCCGTCGTGCCCCTCTTCGCCGGTTTCGACCTCGACCGAGGCGTCGGACGGATCTTCTCCTACGACGTGACGGGCGGTCGGTACGAGGAGCAGGAGCACCACGCCGTCGGGTCCGGCTCCGTCTTCGCACGTGGCTCGCTGAAGAAGCGGTGGCGCTCCGGCATGACGGCGGTCGAGGCGGTGCGCGTCGCCGTGGAGGCCCTTGTCGACGCGGCGGACGACGACTCGGCGACGGGCGGCCCGGACAGCGACCGCGGGATCTACCCCGTCGTCGCGACGGTCACCGAGGCCGGCTACCTGCGGGTGCCCGACCCGGAGCTGGCGGCGGCGACGGACGAGGTCCGCGCGGCTCGGCGCGAGGGACGAGGAGGGCCGGCACGATGAGCATGCCCTTCTACGTCTCGCCCGAGCAGCTGATGAAGGACCGCGCGGACTACGCCCGCAAGGGCATCGCGCGGGGGCGGTCGGTCGTGGTGCTGCAGTACGACGACGGTGTCGCCTTCGCGACGGAGAACCCGTCCCGCGCGCTGCACAAGGTCTCGGAGATCTACGACCGGATCGCGTTCGCCGCCGTCGGCAAGTACAACGAGTTCGAGAACCTGCGGGTGGCCGGCGTGCGGTACGCGGACCTCCGCGGGTACTCCTACGACCGCGTCGACGTCACGGCGCGGGGCCTCGCGAACGCCTACGCGCAGACGCTCGGAACGGTCTTCACCACCGAGTCGAAGCCGCTCGAGGTCGAGCTCGTCGTCGTCGAGGTCGGTCGCGAGCCGGCGGGGGACCAGATCTACCGCCTCAGCTACGACGGATCGGTCGCCGACGAGCACGGCTGGGTGGCGATGGGCGGGCAGTCGGACCGGCTGGCGGCGATCATCGGTGAGCACTGGCGGCCCGGCATGAGCCTCGCCGAGGTCCTCGAGCTCGGCGTCCGTGCCCTCGGCGCGCCGGCAGAGGACGGTGCAGCGCCTCGGGCCCTCGGCGCGTCGAGCCTCGAGGTCGCGGTGCTCGACCGCACGCGACCGCGGCGCGCCTTCCGTCGCCTGACGGGGGCGCTGCTGGAGGACGTCCTGGGCACCGGACCGACCGAGGCGCCCCGGCCGGGGCCGGGCTCGGCCGAGCCCGGCGGGGACGAGCATCCGCCTGGTCCGGAGGACGGACCGAGCGCCGAGCAGCCGGAGGACTCCGCTCGCTGAGCGGCACGAGCAGTCCGGACCCGACGAAGGGAGGAGCCGCCGTGGACCGACGGATCTTCGGCCTGGAGACCGAGTACGGCGTCACCTGCGCCGCGGTGGACGGGCGCGGCCTCTCGGCGGACGAGGTGGCGCGCTACCTGTTCCGCAAGGTGGTGGCGTGGGGCCGCTCCTCCAACGTGTTCCTGCGCAACGGGTCGCGGCTCTACCTCGACGTCGGCTCCCACCCGGAGTACGCGACGGCGGAGTGCGACGACTGGCGGCAGCTGGTCACCCACGACCGGGCTGGCGAGCGGATCCTCGAAGGACTGGTGCAGGACGCCCAGCAGCGGCTGGAGCACGAGGGTCTGCCCGGCAGCATCCACCTGTTCAAGAACAACACCGACTCCGCGGGCAACTCGTACGGCTGCCACGAGAACTACCTGGTGCGTCGGCAGGGCGACTTCGCCCGCCTCTCCGACGTGCTGGTGCCGTTCCTGATCACGCGGCAGATCCTCACCGGCGCCGGCAAGGTGCTGGCGACCCCACGGGGAGCGGTGTACTGCCTCTCGCAGCGCGCTGACCACATCTGGGAAGCGGTCTCCAGTGCGACGACCCGGTCCCGGCCCATCATCAACACGCGCGACGAGCCGCATGCGGACGCGGAGCACTTCCGCCGCCTGCACGTGATCGTCGGGGACTCGTCGATGGCCGAGACGACGACGATGCTCAAGGTCGGTGCCACCGACATGCTGCTGCGTCTGGTCGAGGCCGGTGTCCCCATCCGGGACATGGCGCTGGAGAACCCCATCCGGGCCATCCGCGAGATCAGCCACGACATGACGGGGCGGCACCCCATCACGCTGGCGTCCGGTCGGACCGTGACGGCGATCGACCTGCAGGAGGAGTACCTCGCCCGGGTGGCGGACTTCGTCGGCTCGGAGGTCGGCCCGTCGCCGGAGACGAAGCAGGTCCTGGACCTGTGGGAGCGGGGCCTGCGGGCGCTGCGCACCGGGGACCTGTCCCTGGTCGACCGTGAGCTGGACTGGGCGATCAAGTACCGCATGATCGAGCGGTACCGCGCCAAGCACGGCCTGGAGCTGTCAGACGTGCGGGTGCAGCGCCTCGACCTCGCCTACCACGACATCTCTCGCACCGAGGGCCTGTACAACCTGCTCGCCGCCCGTGGCCTCGTCGAGCGGGTGACCACCGACGTGGAGGTGTTCGAGGCGACCGAGCAGCCGCCGCAGACGACGCGGGCCAAGCTGCGCGGCGACTTCGTGCGGGCGGCCCAGGATGCTCGGCGTGACTACACGGTGGACTGGGTGCATCTGAAGCTGAACGACCAGGCGCAGCGGACGGTCCTGTGCAAGGACCCGTTCCGGAGCGTCGACGAGCGGGTGGACCGGCTCATCGAGTCGATGTGAGGACCCGTACAGTGGACGGCCGGGCCGCGAGGTGGCCGTTGTCCGCACGGTGGACGAAGGAGGGACGAGGTGCGCCTGCGCGCTGCGCTGCTCGCGCTCCTCGCGCTGCTGCTCACGGCCTGCGCCGGACCGGCGTCGTCGGCGCCTGAGGTCTCCGTCTCCGGTGAGCCGGGCAGCAAGCCGATCCTCACCTACGTCGCCCCGCTCGATCCGGGACGGACCTACCGGTCCACCATCTGGCCCGGCACGGGGCCTGAGCTGCGCGACGGTGAGCCGGTGCTGCTGAACTACTGGGTGGAGAACGCCCGGACGGCCACCGTCGTCGCAGAGAGCTACTCGGCGAGCCCCGTGACGCGCGAGCTGACCCCTGCCGCGCTCGGCGCGGACCTGTACCGGACGCTGTCCGGCGCCCACATCGGCGCCCGGCTGCTCCAGGTGAGCCCGCCGGGGACCGGGGCCGGGAACGACGTGCCCACCGTCACCGTGGTCGACGTCCTGCCGCTTCGCGCCACCGGCCAGCACGTCGACCCGCCGCAGGGTCTTCCCACCGTGAAGCTCGCCGCGGACGGTGCGCCGACGCTGACGCCGACCGGGACGGACCCGCCCACCTCGCTGGTCGCCCAGCCGCTGATCCGTGGCTCCGGTCGCCAGGTGACGCGGAGCGACACGGTGACGGTCCAGTACGTCGGCTTCTCCTGGAAGACGGGCGAGGCGTTCGACTCCACCTGGAGCCGTGGCTCGCCGTCGTCGTTCTCTCTCGTGGACGTCCCCGCGTGGGCCGACGGCCTGGCCGACCAGCCGGTCGGCTCGCAGCTGCTGCTCGTGGTCCCGCCGACGTACGCCCTGGGTGCGACGCAGAGCCAGGAGCTGTCCGGGCAGACCGTCGTGTTCGTCGTCGACATCCTGGCGGTCGCCGCCGGAGGGACCTCATGAGCCTCGCCCTGCGTGTCATCCCGTGCCTCGACGTGGACGCCGGCCGCGTCGTCAAGGGCGTGAACTTCGAGAACCTCCGCGATGCCGGCGACCCGGTGGAGCTCGCGCGTCGTTACGACGCGGAGGGTGCCGACGAGGTCACGTTCCTCGACGTGTCCGCGTCGTCCGCCGGACGGGAGACGACGTACGACGTGGTGCGGCGCACCGCCGAGCAGGTGTTCGTGCCGCTGACCGTGGGCGGCGGCGTGCGCTCGGCGGAGGACGTGGACCGGCTGCTCCGGGCCGGTGCCGACAAGGTGGGCGTCAACACCGCGGCGATCGCCCGGCCCGAGCTCATCGCGGAGATCGCGCAGCGCTTCGGCTCGCAGGTCCTCGTCCTGTCCGTCGACGCCCGCCGTTGCACCGGCGAGACCCGGACATCGTCGGGCTACGAAGTGACCACCCACGGCGGTCGGCGTGGAACGGGGATCGACGCCGTGGAGTGGGCCGCCCGTGCCGCCGAGCTCGGCGCCGGAGAGATCCTGCTCAACTCGATGGACGCGGACGGCACGGAGGCCGGGTTCGACCTCCAGATGCTGACCGATGTGCGTGCAGCGGTCAGCGTGCCGCTGATCGCGAGCGGCGGGGCCGGCACGCCGGCGCACTTCGTCGAGGCGGCGCGGGCGGGCGCTGACGCGGTGCTCGCGGCGAGCGTCTTCCACTTCGGGCAGCTGA
Source organism: Cellulomonas sp. NTE-D12 (assembly GCF_027923705.1). Taxonomy (NCBI): domain Bacteria; kingdom Bacillati; phylum Actinomycetota; class Actinomycetes; order Micrococcales; family Cellulomonadaceae; genus Cellulomonas; species Cellulomonas electrica. Next base: position 1,650,840 of record NZ_AP026442.1, read on the forward strand.
CGGTCCGCCAGGTCAAGGACGCGCTGCGCGCCGCGGGGGTCACGGTCCGCTGAGGAGGGCACCCGCACCCGGGTGCTGCCGATGGACCGGGACCCGGCTGCCCGGCGTCGCCGTGGCAGGATCCTGGGGTGCCCGCTGAGCCCTTCGCCGCCCCGGCCGTCCCTGGTTCCACCGGTCTCGACCCGGCCGTCTCGGCGCGCCTCGCGCACGACGCGGCAGGTCTGGTCGCCGCCGTCATCCAGCAGCACGACACGCACGAGGTGCTGATGCTGGGGTGGATGGACGACGAGGCGCTGCACCGGACGCTCACCACGGGACGCGTCACGTTCTGGAGCCGTTCCAGGCGTGAGTACTGGCGCAAGGGCGACACGTCCGGCCACGTCCAGCTGGTCCGTTCGGTCGACCTCGACTGCGACGGTGACGCCGTGCTGGTGCAGGTCGAGCAGGTCGGCGCCGCGTGCCACACCGGGGCTCGTTCGTGCTTCGACGCCGGCGGTCCGCTCCCCGCCGTGGTGGGCGAATGAGCGCGCCCGACCCGGCCGTCCCGGGGGGGACAGCGGCGGTCGACGCCGTCGAGGTCCCGTGGGGGTCCACCTGGCCGACGCTGGACGGGTTCCGTGAGCTGGCGCGGGACAACCGCGTGATCCCGGTGGTCCGGAGGCTGCTGGCCGACGCGACGACGCCTGTGGGCCTCTACCGCGCGCTGGCGGGCGGGCGTCCGGGAACGTTCGTGCTGGAGTCGGCCGAGGCGGACGGCACCTGGGGGCGGTGGTCGTTCGTCGGCGTGCGGTCGCGCGCCAGCCTCGGGGTGGTGGACGGCCGTGCCGTCTGGTCGGGCGACGTACCGGTCGGCGTGCCGCGGGACGGGGACGTCCTGGAGGTGCTGGGCGCGACGCTCGAGGTGCTGCGGACGCCGCCCGTACCGGGTCTTCCGCCCCTGACGGGCGGCCTCGTGGGTGCGCTGGGGTGGGACGTCGTGCGCCACTGGGAGCCGACCCTGCCGGCGAAGGCGCCCGACGAGCTCGGGGTCCCGGAGGTGACCCTGCTGCTCGCCACCGACCTGGCAGCGGTCGACCACCAGGACGGTTCGGTCTGGCTGGTGGCCAACGCGATCAACTTCGACGCGACGGACGACCGCGTCGACGAGGCCTACACCGACGCGGTCGCCCGGCTCGAGGCGATGCAGGCCGGCCTGGTGGGAGCCGCGGAGCCCGCCGTCGCGGTGCTCGACCCGTCGCTGCCCGAGCCCGAGCTCCGCTTTCGCACCAGCCGCCTGGACTTCGAGGCGGCGGTCCGCACGGGGAAGGACGCCATCAGGGACGGTGAGGTGTTCCAGGTCGTGCTGTCGCAGCGCCTCGACCTCGACTGCCCGGCCGACCCGCTCGACGTCTATCGCGTGCTGCGGACCGTGAACCCGAGCCCTTACATGTATTACCTGCAGCTCCAGGACCCTCGCGGCGAGGACTTCGCCGTCGTGGGCTCCAGCCCGGAGACGCTGGTCAAGGTGACCGACGGCCAGGTGGTCACCTTCCCGATCGCCGGGTCGCGTCCGCGAGGGCGGACCCCGGACGAGGACAGGGCCCTGGCGGACGAGGTCCTCGCGGACCCGAAGGAGCGGGCCGAGCACATCATGCTGGTCGACCTGGCGCGCAACGATCTCGCGAAGGTGTGCGAGCCGACGTCCGTCGACGTGGTGGAGTTCATGTCGGTGCGCCGGTACTCGCACATCATGCACATCTGCTCGACGGTGGTCGGCAGCCTCCGGGCCGGGGCGACGGCGTTGCAGACGTTCGTCGCGACCTTCCCCGCCGGCACCCTCTCCGGCGCGCCGAAGCCCCGTGCCATCGCGCTGATCGACGCCGTGGAACCCGCCCGCCGGGGGATCTACGGCGGCACGGTGGGCTACTTCGACTTCGCCGGAGACATGGACATGGCGATCGCGATCCGTACCGCTCTCCTGCGGGGCGGCACCGCGAGCGTCCAGGCCGGAGCGGGCATCGTGGCGGACTCGGTCCCGGAGGTCGAGTACGCCGAGACCCGCGCCAAGGCTGCCGCCGCAGTCCGAGCGGTGCAGATCGCGGCACGGCTACGTCCGGCGCAACGGTGACCGCCCGCGCGGGACGCGGACGGTGGGTGGTCGTCCTGCTGCTCCTCGCCGTCGTCGTCTGGGCCGTCGCCGTCCCCACGTGGGTGAGCGCCGCCGGAACGTCCGTGCTGACCGGGACCGTGCAGGTGCACGTCCCCGGTACGAGGGCCGCACCGGGGATGGTGGGCGCTGCGCTAGCCCTGGCGGCCGCCGGTGCGGCGCTCGCGCTGGCCGGTCGGGTCGGTCGGTGGGTCGTGATGGCGGTCGTGCTGCTGTGCGGTGTCGTGGTCGCCTGGTCGGCCGTCGCGCTGCTGGCGGACCCCGGGCCCGTCGCTCGCCAGGCGGTCGCGGCTGCGACCGGCGTGGACCACCTCGTCGGGACGCCGCGGACGACGGCCGCCCCGTGGGCCGCGATGCTCGTCGCGGCCATCGTGGTCGTGTGCGGTGCCGCCCTGGGCCGCGCTTCGGCCCGATGGTCCGTGACCAGCGGGCGCCACGAGCCCGCACCTGCCCGTGCAGCGACGGAACGCGACGTCGCGACGATGCCCCCCGAGGCTCGGGCTGTCGTCGGACAGAGCCAGGACCCGACGTCTGCGCGCACCGCCACGGCAGCGCCGGAGCGCGCGCTGCCACCGTCGCAGCCGGCTCCCGGCGAACGGTCCGACGCGCCCGGCGCGCGGTCGGACGAGCCCGACGAGCGAGCCGACTGGGATGCTCTGACCCGCGGGGAGGACCCGACGTGATCGCCGCCGGCTCCGCCGGTGGGCCTCTCAGCTCTCCGCTACTGTGTCCGACAGCCGAGCACGAAGGGTACGAACCGATGGCAGACCAGCCTCTCGCCGACCAGCCGAGCGACCGCATGCTCGGCGCCGGCCGCACCGAGGCGGTCCACCTGCCACCGGCGGCGGCGCCCCGCAACCACGGCCGCACGGTCGCGGCGTGGACGACGACGCTGATCGTGGTGGTGGGTGCCGTGGTGGCAGGCCTTGGAGTCGCTCTCGCGGAGCCGTGGCTGGCGTGGGTCGGCGGCGGGGTGGTCCTCGCCGGGCTGATCGTCGGCAAGGTGCTCCAGGTGATGGGCCTGGGCCAGCCGGGTAGTGCCCGGGCCCGCGGCGGCCGCTGAGCCACCGCATCGGTGCAGCGGCCGGGGAACGTCCGGCCGAGGACGACCAGGAGGACGAATGTCCAGCCCCGAGGGACCCGACGGCGGCGCCGGTTCCGACCAGCCGCCCGTAGTGCCGGCGCAGCCGCAGGCACCCGCCTACGGAGCCCAGCCCCCCGAGGGCCCGGCGCAGCCCCATCCCGGGTCGCCGGCCGCGCACCCCGGTCAGCATGCGCCGGGGTACCCCGGCGCAGCTCCGACGGGGGCGGACGCCCCCTACGGTGGCGGCTACCCTGCCCCGGGTCAGACCTACGGCACCGAGCCCTACGGGAGCCAGCCCTACGGGAGCCAGCCTTACGGGGCCCAGCCGCAGGCAGCCCAGCCGTACGCGGGCCAGCCGTACGGTTCGGCGCCCTACGGCGCCCCCTACCCGGGATACCCGGGATACGGCCAGGTGTACCCGCGCAACGACCTGGGGATCTGGTCGCTGGTCCTCGCGCTGGCGGGGATCGTCCTCGGCTTCACGCTGCTGACCGGCATCCCCGCCGTGATCGTCGGCAGGCGAGCCCGGCAGGCGGTGGCTCGCGGTGAGGCGAACAACGACGGGATCGCCGTCGCCGGCATCGTGATCGGCTGGATCGCCACGGCACTCGGGGCGCTCCTCGCCATCCTGTTCATCGGGGCGATCGTCTTCGGCATCTTCGCCTCGACGTCCGGTCGCACGTACTGACGACGTATCCGGCGCGCGGAGACTGACCCGGCTCACCGGCCACCCGGCCGCACCGCCGTGGTCGGTGCGGGCGGCCCGGCGCCTCGAGGCAATCGGGTGGTACGCACCGTTCCATCCCATGACTCGCGGACGGTCCCCCGGCGGGCCGCCTTTACGATGGCCGCAACCGGACGGACCGGGCGGGAGGGGTGGGGGCCATGACCGTGCTGGACGACATCGTCGCCGGTGTCCGCCAGGACCTGGCCGAGCGCCAGGCGCTGACGTCGCTGGACGAGCTCAAGGAGCGGGCGCAGCGTCGGCCCTCAGCCCTCGAGTGCGTCTCTCGGCTGAAGGTCGAGGACGCCGTCACGGTCATCGCCGAGGTGAAGCGCTCGAGCCCGAGCAAGGGTGCGCTCGCCAGCATCGACGACCCGGCAGCCCTGGCCGCCGAGTACGAGAAGGGGGGAGCCGCCGCGATCTCGGTGCTGACCGAGCAGCGGCGCTTCCGGGGCTCGTTGGCGGACCTGGACTCGGTGCGGGCACGGGTGGACATCCCCGTGCTGCGCAAGGACTTCATCGTCACGCCGTACCAGGTGTGGGAGGCGCGGGCGCACGGCGCCGACCTGCTGCTGCTCATCGTGGCCGCGCTGGAGCAGACGGTGCTCGAGTCGCTGATCGACCGGGTGCACTCGTTGGGCATGACGGCGCTGGTCGAGGTGCACGACTCCGAGGAGGCGCGCCGCGCGGTCGACGCCGGCGCCCGCGTGGTCGGCGTGAACGCGCGGGACCTGCGGTCCCTCGAGGTGGACCGCGGCACGTTCGCGCGGGTGGCCCCGAGCATCCCGAACCACGTCGTCAAGGTCGCCGAGTCCGGGGTCCGCGGACCGCACGACGTGATGGACTACGCGCGAGCGGGCGCCGACGTCGTGCTGGTGGGGGAGGCCCTGGTCACGGACGACGCTCCCCGCCGGTCGGTGGCGGACCTCGTCGCGGCCGGTGCCCACCCCTCCCTGCGGGCGGTCCGGCAGTGAGCCCGTCCAGCGGCGGCCGTCCGGTTCCGTCGGACGCCCACGGCCCCGCGACCACGGGGCCGTTGTCCACGCACCAGGGACCGTACTTCGGTCAGTTCGGCGGCCGCTTCGTCCCGGAGGCGCTGATCGCGGCGCTCGACGAGCTGGACACCGCCTACCACAAGGCGCAGGCGGACCCGGCGTTCGGCGCCGCGCTGGCGCGGCTGCACCGCACCTACACCGGGCGGCCGAGCCCCCTCACGGAGGTCGAGCGGTTCGCCCGGCACGTGGGCGGCGGGGCGCGGGTGTTCCTGAAGCGGGAGGACCTCAACCACACGGGGTCCCACAAGATCAACAACGTGCTCGGGCAGGCCCTGCTGGTGAAGCGGATGGGCAAGACCCGGGTGATCGCGGAGACCGGTGCGGGCCAGCACGGCGTCGCCACGGCGACCGCAGCAGCGCTGATGGACCTCGAGTGCACGGTCTACATGGGCGAGGAGGACACCCGCCGGCAGGCGCTGAACGTCGCACGGATGCGCCTGCTCGGGGCGGAGGTCGTGCCGGTCCGCCAGGGCAGCCGCACCTTGAAGGACGCGATCAACGAGGCGCTGCGGGACTGGGTCACCAACGTCGAGACGACCCACTACCTGCTCGGCACGGTGACGGGCCCGCACCCTTTCCCCGAGATGGTGCGCGACTTCCACAAGATCATCGGCGAGGAGGCGCGCGCCCAGCTGTTCGACGAGATCGGGCGGCTGCCGGACGCGGTCGCCGCGTGCGTCGGCGGGGGGTCCAACGCGATGGGCATCTTCAACGCGTTCCTCGACGAGCCCTCCGTGCGGCTGTTCGGCTTCGAGGCCGGCGGTCACGGGATCTCCTCCGGCGAGCACGCCGCCCGGTTCTCCGGTGGTGAGCCCGGCGTGCTGCAGGGCGCGAGGTCGTACCTGCTGCAGGACGACGACGGTCAGACGCGCCCCAGCCACTCCGTCTCGGCGGGGCTGGACTACCCGAGCGTCGGCCCGGAGCACGCGTGGTTGCACGACATCGGGCGGGCCGAGTACCGGCCGGTGGACGACGACCAGGCCATGGAGGCGTTCCGGCTGCTGTGCCGCACCGAGGGCATCATCCCGGCGATCGAGTCGGCGCACGCGTTGGCGGGTGCCCTGCAGCTGGGGCGGGAGCTCGGGCAGTGGGGCGTCGAGGAGCCGGTGCTGCTGGTGAACCTCTCGGGGCGTGGGGACAAGGACGTGGCGACGGCGGGTGCATGGTTCGGCCTGCTGGACGAGGAGCCCACGGTGCTGGCGGACCAGGGAGAGCAGCTGTGACCAGCACGGACGTCGTCTCGTCGACCGGATCCCTGCTCGACGCGTTGGCGGAGCGCGAGAACCGCGCGGCGCTGGTCGGCTACCTGCCGGTCGGCTACCCGAGCGTGCCGGCGTCGGTCGACGCGGTGCGGACGATGGTCGACGCCGGCGTGGACGTCGTCGAGCTGGGCATGCCCTACTCCGACCCGGTGATGGACGGACCGGTGATCCAGCACGCGGTCGAGGCCGCCCTCGCCCGCGGCACGCGCGTGCGCGACACGCTGCTGGCGGTGGAGCAGGTCGCTGGTCGGGGCGCCCCGATCCTCGTCATGACGTACTGGAACCTCGTGCTGCGGTACGGCGTGGAGGCCTACGCGCGTGATCTGGCCGCCGCCGGCGGTGCCGGCCTGATCACCCCCGACCTCATCCCGGACGAGGCCGCAGAGTGGATCGCGGCGTCGGACCGCCACGGGCTCGACAGGGTGTTCCTCGTGGCACCCAGCTCGACCCCGGAGCGCCTCGCGCTGACCGCCGCGTCGTCTCGCGGGTTCGTCTACGCAGCCTCGACGATGGGTGTGACGGGGGAGCGGTCGACGGTCGGCTCGCGGGCGCAGCAGCTGGTCTCGGACACCCGCGCGGCCGGCGCTCGCCACGTGTGCGTGGGCCTCGGCGTCTCCCGTCCGGAGCAGGCGGCCGAGGTCGGCGCCTACGCGGACGGTGTCATCGTCGGCTCGGCGCTCGTCCGCGCCCTGGTCGACGCACCCGACGAGCGGGCCGGGCTCGCGGCGCTGACCGCGGTCACGCAGAGCCTGGCGGCAGGTGTGCGGAGCGCGAGATGACGCTCGCCGCGTTGACGGCGGCGATCCCCAGCCCGTCGCGCGGCGTGTGGCACCTCGGACCGCTGCCTCTGCGCGCGTACGCGTTCGCGATCCTGCTCGGGATCGTCGCCGGAGTGGTGATCACCCGACGTCGCTGGGTGGAGCGCGGTGGTGACGGCGACACCGCCCTCGAGATCGTCTACTGGGCGGTCCCGTTCGGGATCGTCGGAGGTCGGCTGTACCACGTGATCAGCTCTCCCGACGCCTACTTCGGACGTGGGGGAGACCCGGTCCGTGCCCTCTTCGTCTGGGAGGGCGGGCTGGGCATCTGGGGGGCTGTCGCGCTGGGTGCACTCGGTGCGTGGATCGGCGCCCACCGGCAGGGGGTCCGGCTCGCGCCGTTCGCCGACGCGCTGGCGCCCGGGCTGCTCGTCGCTCAGGCGATCGGCCGGCTCGGCAACTGGTTCAACCAGGAGCTCTTCGGCGGCCCGACGACACTGCCCTGGGGCCTGCGCGTCGACGACGCGCACCTGCCGGCCGGCTACGCGTCCGGGACGCTCTTCCACCCGACCTTCCTGTACGAGGTGATCTGGAACCTGCTGGCTGCGGCTCTCCTCGTCTGGTTGGACCGGCGCTACCGGTTCGGCCACGGGCGTGCGTTCTGGCTCTACGTCGCGCTGTACTGCGCGGGCCGGCTGTGGATCGAGATGCTGCGGATCGACCCGGCGCACCACGTCCTGGGCCTGCGGCTCAACGTCTGGACGGCCATCGTGGTCGGTCTCGGTGCGCTGGTAGCGTTCACCGTGGTCGGCCGCCGGCACCCCGGGCGCGACACGACCCTCCTGCTGGCCTCACCGGTGCGGCAGGACGACGAGAGGAACGCGTCGGACCCGACGCGGTGACCGCACCGCACCGTGGGACCACGCCTTGGTGTGCGATGCGGCCCCGGTACGACCGGTTGGTAGTGTCACCCCACGCATGCGGGCCAACGACGTCCCACACGCACCAGCTGTACGTGCGACCTTGTGAGGACGGTTTGATGTCGACATCGCACGTGACCCCAGGGAGCCTGCGGGCGCCCCTGGCCCACGGGCTGTACGACCCCGACGCCGAGCGCGACGCCTGCGGGTTCGCGTTCGTCGCCACGCTGCGCGGCACGCCGGGGCGCGACATCGTCGACGCCGGGCTCACCGCGCTGCTCAACCTCGACCACCGCGGTGCGGTAGGCGCCGAGGAGGACAGCGGCGACGGCGCGGGCATCCTCACGCAGATCCCCGACGCGTTCCTGCGGGACGTGGTGGACGCCGAGCTGCCGCCGGCCGGTCACTACGCGATCGGTCTCGCGTTCCTGCCCGTCGACGCCGACGAGCGCGAGCGTGTCGTCGCAGCGGTGGAGTCGATCGCGGCGGAGGAGAAGCTCGACGTGCTCGCGTGGCGCGACATCGTGGTCACCGCCGACCTCGTCGGCCCCACGGCGCGTGCCTCGATGCCCGTGTTCCGTCAGCTCGTCGTCGCGGACCCCGCGCGTGAGCTCTCCGGGATCGACCTCGACCGCCGCACGTTCCGCCTGCGCCGGCGTGCCGAGCGCGAGGCCGGTCTCTACTTCGCCTCGCTGTCCGCCCGCACGCTGACGTACAAGGGCATGCTGACCACCGGGCAGCTGGAGCCGTTCTTCGCGGACCTGTCGGACCCGCGGTACGCCTCGGAGATCGTGCTCGTCCACTCGCGCTTCTCCACCAACACGTTCCCGTCCTGGGAGCTCGCGCAGCCGTTCCGGATGATCGCCCACAACGGTGAGATCAACACGGTGCGCGGCAACCGGAACTGGGTGGCCGCCCGCGAGGGGATGATGCACAGCGACCTGCTGGGCGACCTCGCGCCGCTGCTGCCGGTGTGCACGCCCGGTGGTTCCGACTCCGGCAGCTTCGACGAGGTGCTGGAGCTGCTGCACCTCGCCGGACGGTCCCTGCCGCACGCGATGATGATGATGATCCCGGAGGCGTGGGAGAACCACGCCCAGATGGATCCTGAGCGGCGGGCGTTCTACGCCTACCACTCCACGCTGATCGAGCCGTGGGACGGCCCGGCGGCGATGACCTTCACCGACGGCACGCTCATCGGGTCCATGCAGGACCGCAACGGTCTGCGTCCCGGGCGGTACTGGGTCACGGAGGACGGTCTGGTCGTGTGCGCCAGCGAGGCCGGCGTGCTCGACCTCGACCCTGCGACGGTCGTCGCCAAGGGGCGTCTCGAGCCCGGGAAGATGTTCCTGGTCGACACCCGCCGTGGCCGGATCGTGGCGGACGAGGTGATCAAGGGCGAGCTGGCGGCCCAGCGGCCCTACGCCGAGTGGATGCGGGACAACGCGGTCCACCTCGAGCAGCTGCCGGAGCGCGAGCACGTTGCCCACTCGACCGCCTCCGTGCGGCGTCGGCAGCGGACCTTCGGGTACACCGAGGAAGAGCTGAAGATCATCCTGGCGCCGATGGGCACCAACGCCGCCGAGCCGCTCGGGGCGATGGGGTCTGACACGCCGGTCGCGGTGCTGTCGTCCCGTCCGCGGCTGCTGTTCGACTACTTCACGCAGATGTTCGCCCAGGTGACCAACCCGCCGCTGGACGCGATCCGCGAGGAGCTGGTCACGGCCATCGGTGGGGCCATCGGTCCGGAGCCGAACCTGCTGACCGACGGACCGGAGCACGCGCGCAAGCTGGTGCTGCCGTTCCCCGTGATCGACAACGACCAGCTCGCCAAGATCGTGCACGTCGCACGGCAGCCGGACCTCGGCTTCCGGGCCACGACGATCCGCGGCCTGTACCGGGTCGACGGCGGCGGTGCCGCGCTGCAGGCGCGGCTGGAGGAGATCTTCGCCGAGGTCGACGCGGCGATCGCCGACGGCGTGAGCTTCCTCGTGCTGTCCGACCGCAACTCGGACGCGGACCACGCGCCGATCCCCTCGCTCCTGCTCCTCTCGGCGGTGCACCACCACACGCTGCGCCGGCACACCCGCACGCAGATCTCGCTGGTCGTCGAGGCCGGTGACGTCCGCGAGGTGCACCACGTGGCGCTGCTGATCGGGTACGGCGCCGCTGCGGTGAACCCGTACCTCGCGATGGAGACCGTCGAGGACATGGCGCGCCGCGGCTACCTGCCGGGCGTCGCCCCGGAGAAGGCCGTCGCCAACCTGATCAAGGCGCTGGGCAAGGGCGTGCTGAAGGTGATGTCCAAGATGGGCATCTCCACGATGGCGTCCTACCGCGGCGCGCAGGTGTTCGAGGCGATCGGCCTGTCCCACGCGCTGGTCGAGCGGTACTTCACCGGCACGACCAGCCGGCTGGACGGCGTCGGGCTCGACGTGATCGCGGCGGAGGTCGCTGCGCGGCACGCCGACGCCTACCCGGCGTCGGGCAACCGGCAGCCGCACCAGTCCCTGGCGGTGGGTGGCGAGTACCAGTGGCGCCGCGGTGGTGAGGAGCACCTGTTCGACCCCGAGACGGTGTTCCGCCTGCAGCACTCGACGCGTACGCGTCAGTACGACGTGTTCCGTCAGTACACCCAGCGGGTCGACGACCAGTCATCGCGGCTGATGACGCTGCGCGGCCTCCTGCGGTTCAAGGACGGCGTGCGCCAGCCGGTGCCGATCGACGAGGTCGAGTCCGTCGAGTCGATCATCAAGCGGTTCTCGACCGGAGCGATGTCCTACGGCTCCATCTCGGCAGAGGCGCACGAGACCCTCGCCGTGGCGATGAATCACCTCGGCGCCCGCTCCAACACGGGCGAGGGTGGCGAGGACCCGGAGCGTCTGCACGACCCGGAGCGCCGCTCCCGGATCAAGCAGGTCGCGTCCGGCCGGTTCGGCGTGACGAGCGAGTACCTGACCTTCGCCGACGACCTGCAGATCAAGCTCGCCCAGGGCGCCAAGCCCGGTGAGGGTGGTCAGCTGCCGGGCCACAAGGTCTACCCGTGGGTCGCCCAGACGCGGCACTCGACACCCGGCGTCGGCCTGATCTCGCCTCCCCCGCACCACGACATCTACTCGATCGAGGATCTCAAGCAGCTGATCCACGACCTGAAGAACGCCAACCCGAAGGCCCGCGTTCACACCAAGCTCGTCAGCGAGTTCGGTGTCGGCACGGTCGCGGCCGGGTGCGCGAAGGCGCACGCGGACGTGGTGCTCATCTCCGGTCACGACGGCGGCACGGGTGCGAGCCCGCTGACGTCGCTCAAGCACGCGGGTACCCCGTGGGAGATCGGCCTGGCGGAGACCCAGCAGACGCTGGTGCTGAACGACCTGCGCGACCGCGTCGTCGTCCAGGTGGACGGTCAGCTGAAGACGGGTCGCGACGTGGTGATCGGCGCCCTGCTCGGTGCCGAGGAGTTCGGTTTCGCCACCGCGCCGCTGGTCGTCTCGGGCTGCGTCATGATGCGGGTCTGCCACCTCGACACCTGCCCGGTCGGCGTCGCCACGCAGAACCCCGAGCTGCGGGCCCGGTTCACGGGCAAGCCCGAGTTCGTCGAGACCTTCTTCGAGTACATCGCCCAGGAGGTGCGCGAGCACCTCGCGTCGATCGGCTTCCGGTCGATCGAGGAGGCGGTGGGCCACGTCGAGCTGCTCGACACCGCGGCGGCGGTCGACCACTGGAAGGCCGCCGGGCTGGACCTCGGCCCGGTGCTGGCGGTGCCGGAGCCGAAGCCGGGTTCCTCGCTGCACCACGTCAAGGACCAGGACCACGGCCTGGAGCGGGCGCTGGACAACCAGCTGATCGCGATGGCAGCCGAGGCCCTCGACCACGGTGAGCCCGTCCGCATCGCCCTGCCCGTCCGCAACGTCAACCGCACCGTCGGCACGCTGCTCGGTCACGAGGTGACCCGGCGGTACAGCGGTGCCGGCCTGCCGGACGACACGATCGACGTGACGCTGACCGGGTCGGCCGGTCAGTCCTTCGGCGCGTTCCTGCCCAAGGGCGTGACCCTGCGCCTGTTCGGCGACGCGAACGACTACGTCGGGAAGGGCCTGTCGGGCGGTCGCCTCGTCGTCCGGCCGCACCGCAGCTCGGTGCTGTCTGGCCGGAACAACGTCGTCGCCGGCAACGTCATCGGGTACGGCGCGACGTCGGGCGAGGCCTTCCTGCGCGGGCTGGTGGGGGAGCGCTTCGGTGTGCGCAACTCCGGCGCGACGCTCGTCGTCGAAGGGGTGGGCGACCACGCCTGCGAGTACATGACGGGCGGAACCGTCGTCGTGCTCGGTCCGACGGGGCGCAACCTCGCGGCCGGCATGTCGGGCGGCACGGCGTACGTCCTGGACCTGCAGCCGGCGCTGGTCAACACGCAGGCGGTCGCCAGCGGTGAGCTCGCGCTCCAGCCGCTGGACGACGCGGACGTCGTGCTGGTCACGGGCCTGCTGCGCCGGCACCTCGACGAGACCGGTTCGCCCGTGGCGGCGCAGCTGCTCGAGGACCCCGAGGCGGTGCGCGCACGGTTCACCCGACTGCTGCCGACCGAGTACGCACGCGTCCGCGAAGCCCTGTCCAAGGCCGCCGCCGAAGGGCTCGACCCCACGGCGCCGGGTGTGTGGGAGCGGATCCTGGAGGTGGCGCATGGCTGACCCGCGCGGCTTCCTCAAGGTGCGCGACCGCCAGCTGCCGCCGAACCGGCCGGTCGAGGTCCGCATCCAGGACTGGAAGGACGTCCACGAGCAGCTGCCGGAGGGTCAGCCGTTCCTGCGCGCCCAGGCGGGTCGCTGCATGGACTGCGGCATCCCGTTCTGCCACAACGGCTGCCCGCTGGGGAACCTGATCCCCGAGTGGAACGACCTGGTCTGGCGCGGGCAGTGGGCGGACGCGATCGAGCGCCTGCACGCGACGAACAACTTCCCGGAGTTCACCGGCCGCATCTGCCCGGCGCCCTGCGAGTCGTCCTGCGTGCTCGGCATCAGCCAGCCGCCGGTCACCATCAAGAACGTCGAGGTGTCGATCATCGACGAGGCGTTCGAGCGCGGGTACGTCACCCCGCAGGTGCCGCAGCGCCTCACCGGTCACACGGTCGCGGTGGTCGGCTCCGGGCCGGCCGGCCTCGCCGCGGCCCAGCAGCTGACGCGTGCCGGCCACACGGTAGCGGTGTACGAGCGTGACGACGCGATCGGCGGCCTGCTGCGCTACGGGGTGCCGGACTTCAAGCTCGAGAAGCGCCACATCGACCGCCGGCTCACGCAGATGACGGCGGAGGGCACCCGCTTCCGGCCCAACGTCGAGATCGGTCGCGACATCACCTGGGACGACCTGCGGGCCCGGTACGACGCGGTGGTCGTGGCCACGGGTGCGACGGTGCCCCGCGACCTGCCGCTGCCGGGCCGTGAGCTCGACGGCATCCACGTCGCGATGGACTACCTGCACCAGGCCAACGTCGTGGCCGCGGGTGGGACCGTGCCGGACCAGATCACCGCCGAGGGCAAGCACGTGGTGATCATCGGCGGCGGCGACACCGGCTCCGACTGCCTGGGTACGGCGCTGCGGCAGGGTGCCGCCTCCGTCACGACGCTCGCGATCGGCAAGCGCCCGCCGTCGCACCGGACCGCGGACCAGCCGTGGCCGACCGACCCCGTGCTGTTCGAGGTGTCGTCCTCGCACGAGGAGGGTGGCGAGCGCGCGTACCTCGCGTCGACCGTCGCCTTCATCGGCGGCGAGGGCGACGACGCCGGCGCCGTCCGTCACCTGCGCCTGGCGCGCACCGAGTACCTGCCGGACGGGACCCGGGCCCCGACCCCGGGTACGGAGCAGGACGTGCCGGCGGACCTGGTGCTGATCTGCATGGGCTTCTCCGGTCCCGAGACGAGTGCGCTGGTCGACCAGATCGGCGTCCGGGTGACCCGGCGGTCCACCATCCAGCGCTCGGCCGACTTCGCCGTCGGGCTGCCGGGCGTGTTCGTCGCGGGCGACGCCGGCCGTGGTCAGTCGCTCGTGGTGTGGGCGATCGCCGAGGGTCGAGCCGCGGCGGCCTCGGTCGACGCCTACCTCAACGGCCTGTCGGAGCTGCCAGCACCGATCGATGCCAGCACCCAGGCGCTGCGTCCCTGACCAGCAGACGAACGCCGCACGACCAGCACGTGACACATCACACCCGTGACCGCGGATAACCCCTGCCCACGAGGCGGGGCCAGGACGTTCGGCTGCGGCCCGAAAACCGAGAGGGAATAGGCTCGAACCATGCGTAGAGCGAAGATCGTCTGCACCATCGGCCCCGCGACGGAGTCGCCCGAGCAGATCCAGGCACTGGTCGACGCAGGTATGGACGTGGCGCGACTGAACCGCAGCCACGGTGAGACCGAGGTGCACCAGCGCGTCTACAACAACGTGCGCGCCGCGGCGAAGGCGTCGGGCCGCTCCGTCGCCGTCCTGGTCGACCTGCAGGGCCCCAAGATCCGCCTCGGCCGGTTCATCGAGGGGAAGCACTTCCTCGAGGTCGGTGACGTCTTCACCATCACCACCGAGGACGTCGAGGGCACCAAGGACCTCGTGTCCACCACCTTCAAGGGCCTGCCGGGCGACGTGAAGCCGGGCGACCCGATCCTCATCGACGACGGCAAGGTGCTGGTCCGCGTCACCGAGGTGGACGGCCCCCGTGTGGTCACGCGCGTCGAGGTGCCGGGCCCGGTGTCCAACAACAAGGGCCTCAACCTGCCGGGCGTCGCGGTGTCCGTCCCCGCGCTGAGCGACAAGGACGAGGAAGACCTGCGCTGGGCCGTCCGCGTCGGTGCCGACCTCATCGCCCTCTCGTTCGTCCGCAACGCGCGTGACTACGACGACGTGCGCCGGATCATGGAGGAGGAGGGCCGGGTCGTCCCGGTCATCGCCAAGATCGAGAAGCCGCAGGCCGTCGAGAACCTCAACGAGATCGTGCAGACGTTCGACGGCATCATGGTCGCCCGCGGCGACCTCGGCGTCGAGCTGCCGCTCGAGCAGGTGCCGCTGGTCCAGAAGCGGGCCGTCGAGCTGGCCCGCCGCAACGCCAAGCCGGTCATCGTCGCCACGCAGGTGCTCGAGTCGATGATCACCAGCCCCCGGCCGACCCGTGCCGAGGCCTCCGACTGCGCCAACGCGGTCCTCGACGGTGCCGACGCGGTGATGCTGTCCGGCGAGACGAGCGTCGGCGACTACCCGATCGAGGCGGTCCGCACCATGGCCCGCATCATCGAGGTGACCGAGGAGCTGGGTCGCGAGCGCATCGCACCGCTCGGCTCGACCCCGCAGACCCGTGGTGGTGCCATCACGCGTGCGGCCGCCGAGGTGGGCGACGCGCTCGGGGTGAAGTACCTGGTCACGTTCACGCAGTCCGGTGACTCCGCACGTCGGATGTCGCGCCTGCGGTCGGCGATCCCGCTGCTCGCGTTCACCCCGCTGGAGGCGGTCCGGAACGTGCTGTCGCTCAGCTGGGGCGTGCAGACGTATCTCGTGCCGAAGGTCGAGAGCACGGACGTGATGGTCTACCAGGTGGACCAGACGTTGCGCGCCCAGGGCCTGGCCGAGATCGGCGACGTGGTCGTGGTCGTGGCGGGTACCCCGGTCGGCGTGACGGGGTCCACCAACTCCGTGGTGGTGCACCGCATCGGTGGCGAGGAGCCGGAGCGCCTGCGCGTCCTGTGACGTCGGCGTCGCTCGACGCCCCCGCAGCAACCAGAAGAGCTCGCCGCGCGGCCCCGGACGGGGCTCGTGCGGCGAGCTCTTCTGGTTCAGCGCCCGCTGAGGGCGACCGGGCGGTGGGCGTCGATCGACACGCAGTACTCGCAGCGCGGACGTTCGTCCGTGCCCAGCTGCTTGTTCCACCAGGGGATCTCGCGACCCGCAGGGCACTCGTCGTCGTCGTGGAAGACCTGGGGGTCGGACGGGTGTGCCGAGTGGTACGCCTTGACCTTCATCGCGCCGGCCTCCTTGCCGTCGAGACGTCTGACCTGCACGGCCAGTGGATGGGACGACGTTAGGGCCCCCTGACGGGCGGGGCTGAGACTTAGGGCCCTGGTCCGGTGGACGGCCGGCACGGCGGTGGTCGGGTCGCCGCACAGCCTGCGCGCCGACAGGATCTCGGCATGAGCGGCGACGATCGGACGGGAGAGCGCGGGTGAACGACATCGACGTGCGAGACGCGATGGCGGATCAGCGGTACGAGGCGCGGCAGGGAGAGACGGTCGTCGGGGTGCTCCTGTACGAGCGGGACGGTGACGTGATCACCTTCACCCACACCGAGGTGGAGCCGCGGGCCGAGGGCACCGGTGTGGGGTCGACCCTGGCCCGCCGTGCCCTGGACGATGCCCGGGCCTCGGGACGGCGGGTGGTTCCGGCATGCCCCTTCGTCAAGGCGTGGATCGACCGGCATCGCGAGTACGTGGACCTGGTGCAGCCCTCGGGCCCGGTGCGATGACCTCGGGGCGCGGCGTCGCCCGTCAGTCCCGGACGGCGAACGTGGCGTGCAGCAGGTCGCGGTCCCGTGAGGACGGGCCGACGAGCAGCTCGAACTCGCCGGGCTCGACGACCCGCGTCGCGTCCGCGTCGACCAACGTGCAGTCCCGTACGGGCAGCTCGAGCTCGACGACCCGTCGCTCACCGGGTGCCAGCGCCACCTGCCGGTAGGCCTTGAGCTCCTTCTGTGCCCAGGTCACCGACGTGACGACGTCGTGCAGGTAGACCTGGACGGTCTCGAGGACGGGGCGGCCCCCGGTGTTCGTGACGGTGACGCGCGCTCGCACGGCGTCGTCCCGGCCGACCACGGGCGTGGAGACGACGAGGTCGTCGTACGCCACGCTCGTGTAGCTGAGGCCCTCGCCGAACGTGAAGGCGGGGTCCTGGGTCAGGTCGGCGTACCGCGTGCCGTGCTGGCCGGGCAGCTGGTTGTAGTACGTGGGTTGCTGGCCGACGTGCCGGGCGAACGAGATCGGCAGCCGGCCGCTCGGCTCCACCAGGCCGAGCAGCAGCTCGGCGATCGCCCGTCCGCCGCGCATGCCGGGGTTGGCCGCCCACACGAGCCCGGCGGCCTCCAGGGCGGACGGCGGCAGGACCAGCGGCTTCGAGGCGACGAGGACGACGACCATCGGTGTGCCCGTCGCCGCGAGGGCGTCGAGCAGGGCGATCTGCCCGCCGACCAGCTCGAGGGTGGCCGTGGAGCGGCCCTCGCCGACCAGCTCGATCCGGTCGCCGACCACGGCGACGACCACGTCGGCGTCTCGGGCCGCCTGGACCGCCTCGGCGATCAGCGTGTCGTCGGGCGGGCAGGGCACCGCGACCGCCGGACGCGGCTGACCGTCGGGGAAGAAGGCACCCTCCGGGTCCGGGCCGACGGTGACGACGTCCGCACCCCGGGCGTGCGTCACGGTCCAGCTGCCCGGCGCGTGCGCGCGCAGGCCGTCGAGCACCGTGGTCGTCAGGTGCCGCGGGTGGCCGTCGGGCAGCCAGTCCGCCTGGCCGGACGCCCCGGCCCAGTCGCCGAGCTGCGCGTGCTGGTCGTCGGCGTTGGGGCCCACGACCGCGACGCGGTACGGGCGGTCGGTGGGGTCCGCGGCGCGTCCGGTCGCGTCGGCGGTGAACCCACCGGCCAGCGGCAGCGTGCCGTCGTTGCGGAGCAGCACCAGCGACCGGCGGGCCGTCTCGAGGTTGACGGCGGCGTGCTCGGGTGCACCCACGACGGCGCGCTGGCGTGCGGGCTCGGGGCGGCGCGGGTCCTCGAAGAGGCCGAGCTCGAACTTCAGCGTGAGGATGCGACCGACCGCTGCATCGATCTCGCTCTCGGCGAGCAGGCCTCGGGCCACCGCGTCCTGGGCGCCGGCGAAGAACTGCGGCGTCGTCATCACCATGTCGTTGCCCGCCCGGACCGCCCTGGCCGCGGCGTGGGTGTGGTCCGGCTCGATCCGCTGCTCCCACACCATGCGGCCGACGTTGTCCCAGTCGGTGACCAGCGTGCCCGTGTACCCCCACTCGCCGCGGAGGACCTCGTCCAGCAGCCAGTGGTTGACGGTGATCGGGACGCCGTCGGTGGACTGGTAGCCGAGCATGAACGTGCGGCAACCCTCACGTGCCACGCGTTCGAACGGCGGCAGGAACCAGGACCGCAGCTTGCGGCGGGAGATGTCGGCCTCGCTGGCGTCCCGCCCGCCCTGCGTCTCCGAGTAGCCGGCGAAGTGCTTGGCGGTGGCGAGGATCGCGGTCGGGTCGGTGAGGCCGTCGCCCTGGTAGCCGCGGACCATGGCCGAGGCGAGCTCGCCGATGAGGAAGGGGTCCTCGCCGAACGTCTCGTCGACGCGACCCCAGCGCAGGTCCCGCGCGATGCACAGCACCGGGGAGAACGTCCAGTGGATGCCGGTGGCGGCGACCTCCACGGCCGTCGCTCGCGCCGCTCGCTCGAGGAGGTCGGGGTCCCAGGTGGCCGCCATGCCGAGCTGGGTGGGGAAGATCGTCGCGCCCTCGAAGAACGAGTGCCCGTGGATGCAGTCCTCGGCGACCAGGAGCGGGATGCGCAGCCGCGTCCCGTCGGTGAGGTCGTGGGCCTGCAGCACGTTGTCGGGGGAGGCGTGCAGGATCGAGCCGACGTGGAAGTCCCTGACGAGCGGCTCGACGCCGTCCTTGGCGTTGAGCTGCAGCATCTGCCCGACCTTCTCGGGCAGCGTCATCCGGGCGAGCAGGTCGGCCACCCGGGCGGGGACTTCCAGGCTGGGGTCCTGGTAGGGCAGGAGCGCGGTCACGACGACGGGTCCTCTCTTCTGCTGCGCGACGCCATCTCGAATCGATTCGAGGGTGGTCGGCGGCCACTCTAGCGGTCTCGCGGCGCGACGTGGAAGCGCTCCCGCGCGGCGGTCAGGGCGAGGCAGAGGCCGTCGAGAACGGGTGCCTCACCGGATGCGTGCCGCCCTCGCCACCCGACGGCTGCCGGACACCGGCCCGGACGTTCGGGCGCCGAGCGGATGACCCTGGTCCGGCTGGATGCGCCTGCAACGGTGGCGGGACCTGCGGCAACGGGTGAAGCATCAACCCCGAGGCTGACCGGTAGAGGCGGCCCGGGGGACAACGCCACACCAGACAAGGGAGCAGCAGCCATGAAGGGCTTCAAGGACTTCGTCATGAGGGGCAACCTCGTCGAGCTCGCCGTCGCCTTCATCATCGGCGCGGCGTTCGGCGCCGTGGTGACCGCCTTCACCAAGGTGATCATCGAGCTGCTGGCGAAGGCCGGCGGTGCGCCGAACTTCGACCAGTGGAAGCCGGGCGGACTGGTGTCGGTGGGGCCCTTCCTCACCGCACTGGTCGCGTTCCTGATCCTGGCGTTCGTCGTCTACTTCTTCATCGTCAAGCCGTACGAGGCGGCCAAGCGGCGGTTCGTCCGCAACGAGGAGGTCGACGCGTCGCCCGACGAGGACACGTTGCTGCTGCGGGAGATCCGCGACGCGCTCGTGCGCGGCGGTGAGGGTCCGGCGCGCGTGTAGGGGGTCGCTCAGCGGCGCGGTGCGCCGACCGCGCTGCGGTTGGCGCACCGCGTCCCGGTCGGCCTCCCGAGGGACCGGCCGTCGAGGCATCGACCGGCTCGGCACGGTCCCGCCGGACGCCATCGGGACTAGTTTCGAGGTGTGGCCCGCGCAGCGGCGGGACCGCCTCGGCGGACCGACGCTCGCACGGGTGTCCGTGAGCGTCAGTCCCGCCTCGAAAGGGTCGTCATGGCCGACATCGTCGTACTCGGCGCCGGGGTCTCCGGGCACACCGCCGCGCTGCACCTCGCTCGACAGCTGGGCCGGACCGGTGCCGGCAGCGCCCACACCATCACCGTCGTCTCCCCGAACTCCCGCTGGAACTGGATCCCGTCCAACATCTGGGTCGGGGTGGGGAAGATGCGCAAGGAGCAGGTGGTGTTCCCGCTCGAACCCGTCTACCGCCGCAAGGGGATCGAGTTCCGGCAGGCGCGGGCGGTGGCGATCCGACCGCTGGGTGACGACGACGACCCGCGCGGTGCGGTCGACGTCGTCTACACGGGCCAGGGCCGAGTGGGCGAGGAGCAGCGGCTTCGCTACGACTACCTGATCAACGCCACCGGGCCCCGGCTGCGGTTCGAGGCGACCGAGGGGCTGGGACCGGAGGGTCACAGCGTCTCCGTCTGCACCGCCGACCACGCCGCCGAGGCTGCGCGGCTCCTCGACGCGGTGGTGCAGCGTCTGCGAGCCGGCGAGCGGCAGACGTTGGTCGTCGGGATGGGGCACGGCACGTGCACCTGCGAGGGTGCCGCCTTCGAGTACGTGTTCAACGTGGACCACGTGCTCCGGGACGCCGGTGTCCGGGACCGCGCGACGCTGTACTACCTGACCAACGAGGCTCACCTCGGCGACTTCGGCGTCGACGGCATGACGTTCGAGGACAAGGGCTTCCAGACCTCCAGCGAGCTGTGGACGTCGTCGCTGTTCCGGGAGCGTGACGTCAGGCCGATCCTCGGGGCGCACGTGGAGCGGGTGGAGGAGGGCCTGGTGCACTACGAGACCCTCGACGGGAGCCACCACACACTGGGCTTCGACTTCGCGATGCTGCTGCCGCCGTTCGGTGGGGTGGGCCTGGCGGCCTACGACCGGGAGGGGCAGGACATCACCGCGGAGCTGTTCGCGCCGAGCGGTTTCATGAAGGTCGACGCCGACTACACCGCCCGGCCCTACGAGGAGTGGAGGGCGGCCGACTGGCCCTCGACGTACGAGGTGCCGGGGTACCGGAATGTCTTCGCCGTCGGTATCGCGTTCGCGCCGCCGCACCCGATCTCACGACCCCGGAAGAGCGTGAACGGAACCGTGATCGCCCCGTCGCCCCCGCGGACCGGCATGCCGTCAGGCGTGATGGGCCGCAACGTCGCGATGACGATCGTCGACCGCATCCACCAGGGCCCGGCCGCCCGGCCGCACCGGGCGTCGATGGCGAGCATGGGCGCAGCGTGCGTGGCGTCCGCAGGGTCCGACCTGCGCACCGGTTCCGCCGCGGCCATGACGATGATGCCGATCGTGCCCGACTACGACCGCTACCCGACGGGCCGGGTGCTCACCGACACCCGTGGCGAGATCGGGCTCAGCGGGCACTGGGTGAAGCTGATGCTGCACTTCCTGTTCATCTACAAGGCCAAGGGTCGTCCTGGCTGGTTCCTGATCCCGGAGTGAGAGATGACGAGCCTCAACCCCCTGCCCGGCGACCAGCCGGTCGTGGACCTGACCACAGCACCGTTACCCACCGCGGGCACGCTCCGGCGTCGACGCAACGTGCCCTATCAGCTCACGCGGTTCGTGGTGTTCAACGCGCGCATCATGCGGATGGTGCTGCGGGGGAGCCACTGAGCTGACGGCCGCCGTTCAGGCGGGCGCGCCGTCCGGCGGGGTCGACGCGCGGTCGGTCGTGCGCGACCGCGGTGCCCGCGTGCCCGGGCTCGGCGGCCGCCGCTCGGTGTTCCTCCAGGCAGGGGAGAGCCGGACGACGTCGCCGACGACCGTGACCGCGGGCGATCGCACCCCGACCCGTGCTGCCAGGTCGGCGATCGTCGCGAGGGTCCCGACCGTCGTGCGCTCACCCGGACCGAAACCGTCCTCGACGATCCCGACGGGCGTGTCGTCGGGGCGGCCCGCGGCCCGCAGCGCCTGGCAGGCCCTGCCGAGGCCGGCCACCGCCATGAGGAGGACGACCGTGTGGTCGCGTGCCGCGGGGACGGCGGCGATGTCGTCGTGCCCGGTCACCACCGTGAAGCCGGTCGCCACGCCGCGGTGGGTGACCGGGATGCCCGCGACGGCCGGGACCGCCACGGCGCTGGTGACGCCGGGCACCACCTCCACCGGCACGCCGGCGTGCCGGCAGACCTCAGCCTCCTCGGAGCCACGACCGAAGACGTAGGGGTCGCCGCCCTTGAGGCGGACGACCCGCCGACCGGCCAGGGCGTGCTCGACGAGAAGGTGGTTGATCTGGTCCTGCGGCACGGCGTGATGGCCTGGGGTCTTGCCGACGTCGACCACCAGCACGTCCGGGTCGAGCTCGGCCAGGACGGCGTGCGGGGCGAGCCGGTCGACGACCACGACGTCCGCCTCGGCGAGCAGCCGTCGCCCGCGTACCGTGAGAAGACCGGGGTCGCCCGGGCCGCCCCCGACGAGGGCGACCGAGCCCACGGCGTTCGGGGCCTGGCTCGCGCCGGGTGTGGTGCGGCGTCGCCTGCGCAGCGGCAGAGAGCCTGTCTTCAGGAGCGCGCCGATGGCGTCCCGCAACCCGCTCGCGCGCCGCGGGTCGCCGCCGGCGTTCACCGCGACCACGACGTCGTCCACCGTGGCGACCGCCGGCACCCAGGCCGTCGCCTGCGCCGCATCGCCGGCGTGCACGCACCAGACCCGGGCAGCGTCGGCATCGGCGAGCACCTGCCGGTCGACATCCGCGTCTCCCGTCGCGGTGTGGACCAGCCACGCGCCGTCCAGGTCACCGGTCTGGTAGCGGCGGCCCGACCAGGTGATGGTGCCCTCGGCGGCGAGCTTCTGCAACGAGGGGTCCGCCTGCGGCGCGACGACGTGGACGGCGGCACCGGCGTCGACCAGGGTGCGCGCGCGCCGCGCGGCGACCGGTCCACCGCCGACCACCAGCACGCGGCGTCCCGCCACGGACAGGGTGAGCGGGTACTGCGGGAGCTCCGTCACCGTGCGGTCTCCGCCGACAGCCCGCGCCGGCGCAGCAGGCCGCGCTCGACGGGGGCGAAGAACGCGAGCTCGACGGTGACGCCCACCACGAGGATCAGCACGATCGCCGCGATCACGGTCGTCATGTCGCTCAGCTCGCGCCCCTGCTCCAGGAGGGAGCCGAGCCCGAAGCCGATCTTGCCGCCGACCGCGATGATCTCGGCCGCCATGAGGGAGCGCCACGAGAACGCCCAGCCCTGCCGGAGGCCCGCGACGTACCCGGGCAGCGCCGCCGGCAGCAGGATATAGCGGACCTGCTCCCACGGGCCGGCCCCGAGCACGCGCCCCACCCGTCGGAACAGCGGCGGGACCTGGTCGACCCCCGAGACGAGGCCGTTGACGATCGAGGGCACGGCACCCATCAGCACGACGAAGTACACCGTGGCGTCGGACAGCCCGAACCAGATGATCGCGGCGGGTACCCAGGCGACGGACGGCAGCACCTGAAGTCCCGAGATCAGCGGGCCCAGAGACACCCGCAACCAGCGCACCCGGGCGACCAGCAGCCCGACGGGGGTGGCGATAGCCACCGCGACGACGAAACCGGCGAGGCCGCGTCCCAGGCTGGTCAGCAGGGCGGTCTGCGCGTCACCCGCGTGCCACAGGCCCAGGAGCGTGCCCGCGACGTCGGCAGGTCTCGGCACCACGTACCGAGGCTTGAGCCCGAGCGCCACGAAGCCCTGCCAGCCGGCGAGGAGCAGCAGCAGCGCGAGGGCCGGCGGCCACGCCCCGGTCAGCCGACGGCGGACGCGACCGGCGCGGTCCTGGTCCACCGTCTGCAGCGCGTCGAGCCCGGCCTCGAGCCGGCGGTCCACGTCGGAGGTCTCGGTGGCTGGTGCGGGGAGCACCGTCCGGACGGTGCTGTCAGACGGCATGGCGGCGGATCTCCTTGCGCAGGTGGTCGGTGATCTCGACCGCGAGGGCGGCGACCTGGGGCGCCTCGATGCGCCGATGACCCTCGATGTCGACGGTCCACTCGCGCACGATGCGCCCGGGGCGGCTCGACATCAGCAGCACCCGCTGCCCGAGGCGAACCGCCTCGCGGACGTTGTGGGTGACGAAGACGACCGTCCGGCCCGTCCGCTGCCAGATGCGCTCGAGCTCGTCGTGCAGCAGGTCGCGGGTGATCGCGTCGAGTGCGGCGAACGGCTCGTCCATCAGCAGCACCGGGCGGTCCTGGGCCAGCGCCCGCGCCAGTGCGACCCGCTGGCGCATGCCCCCCGACAGCTCGTGCACCCGCTTGGTGCCGGCACCGGCGAGGTGCACCAGCTCGAGCAGTTCCGCCGCGCGGGCCGACCGCTGGGCGGCGGGAACGCCGTTCAGCCGCAGGGCGAGCTCGATGTTGCGGGTGGCGGTGAGCCACGGGAGCAGCGCGGGTTCCTGGAACATCAGGGCGGCGCTGCCACCCGGCACGTGCACCGTGCCGGCCGTCGGCCGCTCGAGGCCGGCGAGGATCGACAGCAGCGTCGACTTGCCGCAGCCCGAGGCCCCGAGCAGGCAGACGAACTCGCCCGGACGCAGGGTGAGGTCGATACCGTCCAGCACGGGTGCGCCGTTCGCGGCGAACTGCTTGCTGACGCCCTCGACGCGAAGGGCGTCCGCACGGACGGGACGCGCGTCCTGGGAGGTGGCGGTCGAGGTCATGGGTCAGTCCTTCCCGAGGCCCGCGGCGGACACCGGTGCGGTGCCGGACTGCCTGCGCAGCTCGTTGAGCAGGCGCAGGTCGTAGATGCCGTCGATCGAGGCCGGGTGCGCGGTGCCTGCCGCGACGGCGTGCGCGAGCGACGTCTTGAGCGTCGCGGCGAGCGGATCGGTGGAGAAGGCGGTCTCGGCGAACGCGCGTGCCAGCACCTTGTCCGACAGGGGCTTGCCGCCGGTGGCGACGAGCTGGGCGTTGACGGCGCTGGCTGCGGAACCAGGGTTGGCGTGCAACCAGTCGACCGAGTCCTGCAGGCCCTGCAGCAGCGCGCGGACCGTGTCCGGGTGGGCGGCCAGGTAGCGGCGCGACACGATGAGGTGCGTGGTGACGAAGCTGCCGCCCGGCCACAGGTCCTTCTCGTCGACCAGCACGTGGGCGCCGCCCTCGAGCACCAGCCGGGACGCCCACGGCTCCGGCAGCCACGCCCCGTCGATCCGGTGGTCGGTGAACAGCTGGAACGTCTGCGCGTTGTCCGTGGGTGTGATCGTCACGTCTCCGCCGCCGCTGAGGGGGCTGCGGAGCCCCTGGTCGTGCAGCCAGGACCGCAGCGCGACGTCCTGCGTGCCGCCGAGCTGCGGCGTGGCGAGGTCGGTGCCCACCAGGTCGTGCGCCGAGGTGATCCCCGTGCGGACGACCAGCTGGGCGCCTCCCGACGTGCTGCCGGCGACGATGCGCAGCGCGTCTCCGCCGGACTGGATGAAACCGTTGATCGCCGGGTTCGGCCCGACGAAGGCGGCGTCCACCGCGCCGGCGTTGAGCGCCTCGATCGCGGCGGGACCGGCGTTGAACACCTGGGTGGTCAGGGTCGGGGTGCCGGCTGCCTTCAGGCGGGCGGCGAACAGGCCGCGCCCGACGCCGACGAGCGCGGGGGCGTGGGTGACGTTGGCGAAGTAGCCGAGGCGCAGCTCGCCGACCGGGCCGGTCTGCGCCGGCGTCGCGGCGCCGACGGCGGGGCTGCAGGCGGCGAGCGTCGCGGCAACGACCGTGACGGCAGCACCGGTCAGGAGGCGGCGCAGCCGGGGCCGTGACGATCTGCGCTGCATCGCGCGCCCGGTGGGGACGGTGGTGCGGGACATGGAGGTGCCTCTCGGTGGGTGTGCTCGGGCAGCAGGGACCCGCCTCAGATCGCGTCCGGATCAGATCGCGTACTGGACGGGCCGTGCGCCCGGACACCGCGCCGCGCTCAGCGGGTCACCGACCATCCCGGCGGCGAGCGTCATGCCGTCGTGCGCGTCGACCAGCAGGAACGCCCCCGTGCGGCGCGCCACGACGTACTCCTCGGCGGCGACCGGCGAGGCGAGGCGCAGCCGCACCTGGCCGATGTCGTTCAGCTCCAGCGAATCGGCCGGCTCGACCTGCGCGGTGTCGAGGTCGAGTCGTCCGTCCACCTCGCGCACCACGGCCTGCACGGTTCTGGTGGTGTGCTTGACCAGCACGCGCGCACCCGGCCGGAGCGGCCGGTCCGACAGCCAGCAGACGGTCGCCTGCAGGTCCTGCGTCGTGGTCGGTGCGTCCACCGCGGCGGCGAGCAGGTCACCGCGGGCGATGTCGAGGTCGTCTGCCAGGCGCAGCGTGACCGACTGAGGCGCGAAGGCGACCTCGAGGGGACCGTCCGCGGTGTCGATGCCCTGCACGGTGCTGGTGCGACCGGACGGCAGCGCGACGACGGGGTCGCCGACCGCCACCACGCCGGCGGCGATCTGACCGGCGTACCCGCGGTAGTCCCGCAGCAGGGGGTCGCGCGCCGCGTCCTGCGGGCGCAGCACCACCTGGACGGGGAAGCGGAAGGCCTCCGTCACCGGATCGACGCCGGCAGGCAGCTCCTCGAGCAGCTCGAGCAGGCTCGGTCCGGTGTACCAGGGGGTGCGCGCCGACCGGTCGACGACGTTGTCGCCGTCCAGGGCGGACACCGGCAGGGTGCGGACGTCGTCGAGGCCGAGATCGGCCGCGGCGGCCTGCACCTGCGCCGAGACGTCGGCGAACACCGCCTCGTCGAAGCCGACCAGGTCGATCTTGTTCACCGCGACGACGACGTGCGGCACCCTCAGCAGGGACGCGACGGCGAGGTGCCGGCGGGTCTGCTCGAGCAGGCCCTTGCGGGCGTCGACGAGCAGGACGACGACGTCGGCCGTGCTCGCACCCGTGACCGTGTTGCGGGTGTACTGCACGTGACCCGGGCAGTCGGCCAGGATGAACGACCGGCGGGCGGTGGCGAAGTAGCGGTACGCCACGTCGATGGTGATGCCCTGCTCGCGCTCGGCACGCAGGCCGTCGGTCAGCAGCGCGAGGTCGGTCGCCTCGAGCCCGCGGTCGCGGCTGACGCGTGCGACGGCGTCGAGCTGGTCGGTCAGCACGGACTTGGAGTCGTAGAGCAGCCGGCCGACCAGGGTCGACTTGCCGTCGTCCACGGATCCGGCGGTGGCCAGGCGCAGCAGCGTCGCCATCAGAAGTACCCCTCCTTCTTGCGATCCTCCATGGCGGCCTCCGACAGGCGGTCGTCGGCGCGGGTCGCGCCTCGTTCGGTCAGCCGCGTGGCGGCGACCTCGTCGACCACGTCCTGCACGTCGGTCGCGTCGCTCTCCACCGCGCCGGTGCAGGACATGTCGCCGACGGTCCGGTAGCGGACCCTCCGGACGGTGACGGGCTCGTCCTCCCGGGGCTGGGTGTGCGGACCGACGGCGATCCACATGCCGTCGCGCCGGAACACCTCGCGGTCGTGCGCGTAGTACAGGGCCGGTAGCTCGATGCGCTCGGCCGCGATGTAGCGCCAGATGTCCAGCTCGGTCCAGTTGCTGAGCGGGAACACCCGGACGTGCTCACCGGGTGCGTGGCGGCCGTTGTACAGGTTCCACAGCTCGGGTCGCTGGTTGCGCGGGTCCCACTGGCCGAACTCGTCCCGGAGGCTGTAGATCCGCTCCTTGGCCCGTGCCTTCTCCTCGTCCCGCCGGCCGCCGCCGAAGACGGCGTCGAATCGGTGGTCGCGGATCGCGTCGAGCAAGGGGAGCGTCTGCAGCGGGTTGCGGGTGCCGTCGGTGCGCTCCCGCAGCCGGCCGTCGTCCAGGTAGTCCTGCACCCGGGCGACCTCCAGACGCAGGCCGAGGCGGTCGACCGTCGCTTCCCGGTACGCCAGCACCTCGGGGAAGTTGTGCCCGGTGTCCACGTGCAGCACGGGGAACGGCACGGGTGCCGGCCAGAACGCCTTCAGCGCCAGGTGCAGCATCACCACGGAGTCCTTGCCGCCGCTGAACAGCAGCACGGGGCGCTCGAACTCGGCGGCGACCTCGCGGAAGATGTGGACCGACTCGCTCTCGAGGGTCTGCAGCTGGGTCAGCCGGCGCGGCGGCAGCGCCTGCTCGCCGGTCCGGCGGCCGGCCGGTGCGGCCGTGGCCGTGGTCGTGGTGCTCATCGGTGGATCCCGCATTCGGTCTTGGCGAGGCCGGCCCAGCGGCCGGATCGGGGGTCGTCGCCCGGGGCGACCCGGGCGGTGCACGGCTGGCAGCCGATCGACGGGTAGCCGTCGCTCAGCAGGGGGTTGAGGGGCACCTCGTTGGCCCACGCGTAGGTCAGGAGCTCGTCGAACGTCCAGGCCGCCAGGGGGTTGATCTTCACCAGCCCGTGTGCGGCGTCCCAGGCGACGATCGGCGTGCTCGTCCTGGTCGGGGCCTCCTCGCGGCGCACGCCGGTCACCCAGGCCTCGTAACCGGCGAGCTGCTCGGCGAGCGGCTCCATCTTGCGCAGCCGGCAGCACGCCGCCGGGTCCCGGGCGAACAGGTCCTTGCCGTGCGCGGCGTCCTGCTCCGCGACGGTCTGCCTGGGCAGCACGTCGATGACGCGCACCGGCAGCCGTTCGGCCACCACCTGCCGCGTCTGCAGGGTCTCGGGGAAGTGGTAGCCGGTCTCGAGGAACAGCACGTCCACGCCCGGCGCCGCCTGTGCGACCAGGTGGGGGAGGACGGCGTCGGCCATCGAGCACGCCACCGCGAGCAGCGGGCCGAACTCCTGCGCGGCCCAGGCGGCGACCTCCGTGGCGGGCGCCTCGGCCAGCCGGGGCGCGGCCTCCTCGACCACCGCGCGGAGCTCGTCGTCGGTGCGGCGGGTGCGGGTCGGTGCGGTCACTGCAGTGCCTCCTCGTCGGCGCGGTGGGCCCACTCCGCGAAGGTCTCGGGCCGGTCGGGACCCTCGGTGCGGTCGGCGACGTACCGCCGGACCACGCGCTCGACGTACTCGGCGACACCGTCGACGGTCACCTTGAGGCCCCGCACGGTGCGGCCGAGCCCCGGCTCCTCGCGGTCCGCGGACGCCAGGCCGCCCCCGAGGTGAACCTGGTAGCCGGGCACCTGCCGGCCCTCCTCGTCCTGCACCAGCTGACCCTTCAGGCCGATGTCGGCGGTCTGGATCCGGGCGCAGGAGTTCGGGCAGCCGTTGATGTGCAGGGCGATCGGGGTCAGGGCGTCGAGGTCCCCGAGCCGTTCCTCGAGCGAGTCGACGACGCGCACGGCCGCCGCCTTGGTCTCGACGATCGCCAGCTTGCAGAACTCGATGCCCGTGCACGCGATGGTCGACCGGCGGAACGGGCTCGGCTCCGCCTCGAGGCCGTTGGCGCGCAGCCCGTCGACCACGGTGCCGACGTGCTCGGCCGGCACGTCCAGCACCAGGAGCTTCTGGAAGGGCGTCAGGCGCAAGCGGGTCGAGCCGACGCTCTCCGCCAGGTCGGCGATCGCCAGCAGGGACGGCCCGGAGACGCGGCCGACGTACGGCGCCGCGCCGACGTAGAACCGCCCGTCCTTCTGCTCGTGGACGCCCACGTGGTCCCCGGACCGGGTCGGCGGAGGGGCGGGCGGACCGTCGGGCAGGGCGTACCCGAGGAACTCGTCCTGCAGGACCTGGCGGAAGCGCTCGGGCCCCCAGTCCGCGAGCAGGAACTTCAGCCGCGCCCGGTTGCGCAGGCGCCGGTAGCCGTAGTCCCGGAACAGGCGGGTGACGGCGAGCCACACCTCGGGCACGCGCTCCTCGCTGACGAACGCGCCGAGCCGTTCGCCGAGCCGCGGCGCGACGCTCAGGCCGCCGCCGACCCACAGGTCGAAGCCAGGCCCGAGTTCGGGGTGCACCACGCCGACGAACGCGACGTCGTTGATCTCGTGCACCACGTCCTGGCTCGGGTGGCCGGTGAGCGCCGTCTTGTACTTGCGCGGCAGGTTCGACAGCTCCGGGTCGCCGATGTATCGGCGGACGATCTCGTTGATCGCCCAGGTCGGGTCGATGATCTCGTCGGCCGCGATGCCGGCGACGGGGCTGCCGAGGATCACGCGCGGCACGTCGCCGCAGGCCTCGGTGGTGCTCAGCCCGACCGCCTCGAGGCGGCGCCAGATCTCGGGGACGTCCTCGATCTGCACCCAGTGCAGCTGGATGTTGTGCCGGTCGGTGATGTCGGCCGTGCCGCGTGCGAACTCGGTGGAGATGCGGCCGACCGTCCGCAGCTGCTCGGTGGTGAGCGCCCCGCCGTCGACCCGCACCCGCAGCATGAAGTAGCGGTCCTCGAGCTCCTGCGGTTCCAGCGTCGCGGTGCGGCCGCCGTCGATGCCCGGCTTGCGCTGCGTGTACAGCCCCCACCAGCGGAAACGCCCGTGCAGGTCGTCGTCGGCGATCGAGTCGAAGCCCTGCTGCGCGTAGACCTGCTCGATCCGCTCCCGGACGTTGAGGCCGTTGTCCTGCGCTTTCATCGCCTCGTTGCCGTTGAGCGGCTCGCGGCCGTCGACCGCCCACTGCCCGTTGGGCTTGGACGACTGGTGGGCCGGACGAGCGGTGCGGGGTGCTCGGACGGTGCTGGTGGGGGACGAGGTGGACATGGATCTCCTCGGGTGACGAGCGGGTCAGCGCGCACGTGGCCCGTCCACCGGATCGGGGGCGAGCGTGCGGGTGCAGCCGGCGAGGGGCTGGTGCGGCGCAGCGGCAGGCGCACGACGGCGCTGCGGTCCTGGCCGAGGACGCGGACGAGGGGCCGCGTCAGGGGGTGGTCAGCGACAGAGCTGACACGAGCGCCGAGGAGCGCAGACAGCGCGGCCCGGCGCCGGTCGACAGCACGCCGTGGGCACGAAGGTGCTCACGGCGGCGGCGCGGGACGCGCTGGGTCGACCGGTCATGGGCCGAGGCTAGGAGCGGTGTCCACGATGTGTCCATGAGTGCCCACGGAGTGGGACGTTCCGCGCGTGCGGCCGAGCTTCGCGGCGCGGCCCGCGGGACACAGGGAGGGGACCGCGTCCGCACAGGCGGGCTCCAGGACCCCGTGCGAGGGTGCCTCGATGCGTCGCTCGATCACGCCCCGTGCCGGTTGGTTGCTCGCAGCCCTCCTGACCGTGGCGCTGACCGGATGGGCACCGGCGGTCCAGCACCCGACCGCGGTCACCCCGACGCCTACCTCGTCCGCCGTGACCAAGGCCCCGGCTCGGCACTTCGTGTCCCGCCCGGACCTCACGCCGCCCGTCATCACAGCCACCACCGCCGATGCGGGCCTGGCGCTGGCGCCTGCCGCCGAGAGCGCGGACGTGTTCCTCGGCCCGAAGGACCTGGACACGGGCGTCGCCATGCAGGGCGAGCTGATCGTCGACGCGCACGGCCAGCCGGTGTGGGTCGACGGCAACAGCACCGGGACGTTCGACTTCCGCGAGCAGACGTACCAGGGCAGGCCCGTGCTGACCTACTGGGCGGGGGCGTCCTCCTCGTACGGCCACGGGGACGTCGTCGTCCTGGACCAGACGTACACGCGGGTCGCCACGGTCACCACGGGTGGCGACCTCGGCGCCCACCAGGCCGACATGCACGAGACCACCATCACGACGCAGGGAACGATGCTGCTGACGTCCTACCCGGAGGTCCGCGCCGACCTGAGCAGCATCGGCGGCCCGAAGGACGGCTGGGTGCTCGAGGGCGTCGCCCAGGAGGTGGACATCGCCACCGGACGGGTCCTGTTCGAGTGGCGCTCGCTCGACCACGTGCCGATCTCCGACACCTTCCAGCCGCTGTCGCCCGGTCAGGGCACGCAGGCGAACCCCTTCGACTACCTGCACATGAACTCGGTGTCGCTGGACGGTCCGGACCACCTGCTGATCTCGGCGCGCAACACGCACACGGTGTACGAGGTCGCGCGGGGGACCGGGGCCGTCACGTGGCAGCTCGGAGGGCGGCACAGCAGCTTCACCTTCGGGCCGGGGGCCGCGTTCGCGTGGCAGCACGACGCGCGGCGGCAGGCCGACGGCACCGTCACGCTCTTCGACAACGAGGCCCCGCCGACGTCCTCCCGGGGTCTGCGGCTGTCTCTCGACACGTCGACCATGGCGGCGACGCTCGTCGTGCAGTACCTGCCGCCCGCGGCCAGGGCGGCGGCCACGCAGGGTGACGTCCAGGTGCTGCCGGACGGCAACGTGGTGGTCGGCTGGGGCCAGGAGCCGTACTACTCGGAGTACACCGGCGCCGGACAGCTGCTCTCGGACTCCACCTTCACCGCCGGCTCGAGCTACCGGGCGTTCGTCGCGCCGTGGACGGGCACACCGACGGCGCCGCCGGATGCCGTGCTGCGGCGCAGCGGATCGGCGGGGACGGTCTACGTCAGCTGGAACGGGGCGACCCAGGTGGCGTCGTGGCGGGTGCTCACCGGGAACGACGCCTCCGACGCGGCGCCGGCCGCGACCGTGCCACGAGCGGGGTTCGAGACCGCGATCTCCCTGAAGCACCCGGGCAGCTACGTGGAGGTCCAGGCCCTCGACGCCGCGGGGACGGTGCTCCGCGGCGTCGTCGTCGGGTAGAGGGCGTCGTCGTCGGGTAGAGGGCCAGGCCGTGTCGACGGGCCGGCTCAGCTGCGAGGCCGGCCGCTCAGCCGAACGCAGCAGAAGCCCGGTGCGGGCGCCAGCTCGGCCCCGACGGCCGGCACGCCCAGTCCCTCGATGACGCCGTTGATCAGCGCGAGGTTCATCGCGCACACCAGGTCGGTGTGCTCAGCGGCGAGCCGGTCGAAGGGGCAGTTCGCCAGGCGCACGTCGCCGTCGACCGTGCGTGGCTCGTAGCCGTGCTCGGCCAGCACCTGCGCCGTCCGCTCCAACCCGGAGCCGTCGTCGGCCGTCCCCTGCACCGTGGACGCGGCGGCGAGCCGTCGCCCCTCCGCTCTTGCGGTCTCGCTGACGGCCTGACCGATCGGGGTCCCGTCACCGAGCGCCCGGTCGATGGCCGTGGCGAGCACGTCTCCGGCGAGGTCGTAGTGCCGCTCCGGCAGGGAGACCGAGACCTCCCGGTCGGAGCGGCGGTAGAGCTTCGACGGTCTGCCCGCCCCCGGCCCGGACCTGCCGGACAGTCGGCGGAACTCGACCTCGAGCAGGCCCTCCTCGACCAGGCGGTCCAGATGGAACTTCGCCGAGTGCAGCGGCATGCCGAGGGCCGTCGCGGCCTGCTCGCGGCTGACGGCGCGCGGCTCGGACACGACGTAGCGGTAGAGCGCCCGCCGGGCCGGTTCGGCCAGGGCACCGATCGCCGAGAGGTCGTCCGCGAGCTCGTCCGGCACAACAGCCCCTTTCTATCGGAGAGTCCCATTGACCTAAGACTGGGTTCGTTCTAACGTCCACAAGGTACACCGTTAGAGAGCTCAGGAGGCCGCCATGACCGAGACTCGCACCCGATCACGGGCGGCTCGTCAGGCCGTCGGACCACCGCTGACAGGCGCTTCGAAGCCGGCGGCGCTGCTGATGGGGCGGGACGGATCTGCTGCACCTGACCGGCGGGGCCGATGACGGGGGCCCAGTCGCTGGACCGCAGCGACGAGGCGTCGAACCTGTTGTCCTGGCGGCCCCGGGTGGCGCACGAGGCGGCGCCGGTGGACCTGGACGCTGCGGAGCGTGCGGCCGGCGCCCTGCTCGCCGCGCTCGGCCTGCCCGTGGACGACCCCGGGATGGCGGAGACCCCGCGGCGGATGGCGACGGCCTACGCCGAGATGCTGGCGGCCCGCGCGTTCGACTTCACCACGTTCCCCAACACCGAGGGGTACGACGAGCTGGTCCTTGTCCAGCACATCCCCGTCCGGTCGGTGTGCGAGCACCACATGCTGCCGTTCGTCGGGGTGGCCCACGTCGGCTACCTGCCGCGCGACCGGATCCTCGGCCTGTCCAAGTTCGCGCGCGTCGTCGAGCTCTTCGCCCATCGTCCGCAGACCCAGGAGCGGCTGACCAAGCAGGTCGCCCAGCTGCTGCAGGACCGGCTGGCACCGCGCGGCGTCGGGGTCGTCGTCGAGGCCGAGCACACGTGCATGACCCTGCGGGGTGTGCGGGCAGCCGGCACCCGCACGGTCACCTCGGCCCTGCTCGGGGCGCTGCGGGAGAACGCCTCCTCGCGAGCCGAGTTCCTCTCCCTCACCCGCACCCACCTGGAGGTCTGATGGACACGTTCGTGATCGTCGGCGGCGGGCTTGCCGCCGCGACCGCCGTCGGCGAGCTGCGCGAGCGCGGGTTCGACGGCCGCCTGGTCCTGGTGGGCGCCGAGCAGCACCTGCCGTACGAGCGCCCGCCACTGTCGAAGGGCTACCTCCTCGGGGCCGCCGAGCTCGACGACGCCTTCGTCCACCCGTCGTCGTGGTACGCCGACCACGACATCGAGCTGCGGCTGGGGACCGCGGTGACCGCCATCGACCCCGGCGCCCACACGGTGACCGCCGGCCAGGAACCGCTCGTCTACAGCCGGCTCCTGATCGCCACGGGCGCCCGGCCACGTCGGCTCGGGATCGCCGACGACAGCGGTGCGCCGGTCGCGTACCTGCGCACCATCGAGGACAGCCAGCGCCTCAAGGCCGCCCTGGAGCCCGGTCGTCGGATCGTCATCGTCGGGGGCGGTTGGATCGGCCTGGAGGTGGCTGCCGCAGCCCGCACGGCCGGCGCGGACGTCGTCGTGCTCGAGGCCCTCGCGATGCCGCTCGTCCGCGTGCTCGGGCCGGAGGTCGCCGAGGTGTTCGGCGACCTGCACCGGGAGCACGGCGTGGAGGTGCGCACGGCGGTGTCGGTCACCGGCGTCGCTCCTGACGGCGACCGTGCGGTGGTGACGCTCGCCGACGGCTCGTCGCTCACCGCCGACCTCCTCGTCGTCGGTGTGGGGGTCGCTCCCAACACCGAGCTCGCGGAGGCTGCGGGCCTGGAGACCGACAACGGAGTGCTCGTCGACGAGCGCCTGCGCGCCTCCGACCCCGACGTGTTCGCGGCCGGCGACGTCGCGAACGCGTACCACCCTGCCCTCGGGCGCCGGGTCCGCGTGGAGCACTGGGACACCGCGATCGAGCACGGGCGGACCGCCGCCCGCAACATGCTCGGGGCGGCAGAGGCGTACACCCGGCTGCCGTACTTCTTCACCGACCAGTACGACCTCGGCATCGAGTACGTGGGCAGCATCGGCCCGGACGGGTACGACGAGGTGGTCCTGCGTGGCGATGTGGCGGGCCGGCGGTTCACCGCGTTCTGGGTCAACGGCGACCGGGTCGTGGCCGGGATGCACGCGAACGACCGGGACGCCATCGAGCCCGTCCGACGCATCGTGACGGCCGGCCGGGTCGACCTCGGCCGGCTCCGCGACTCGAGAAGCCCGCTCGACGAGATCGCCTAGGTGCTGATCGCCATCGGACGGCTGTCGCAGACGGGTGCCCCGAGTGGGATTCGAACCGTCACTGCGGGTCCTGCACAGTGGAATATGGCGAGGAACCAAGTAGCCTCTGATCTGCAGCGATGGCGGTGTTTCGGAGTGGGATTTCTGCACCGAGTGAACCGGTGATGAAGTGCATGGAAGAGAGATCTTCCACGTATCTTCCACGGCGAGGGGGCGCGAGGGATGAGGCGGAGCTCGTTCGGGTCAGTCGAGACGCTGCCGTCCGGGCGCTACCGCGCTCGGTACGCGACGGCGGTCGGTCGGTGGAGGGCGGCGCCGACGACCTTCACGACGAAGGCAGAGGCACGTGCGTGGCTCGCGCGTGAGCAGGTGGCGTTGGAGCAGACCGCGGCTGGTTCGCCGAAGGCGACGGCAACGGTGCGGCCACCGCGCCTGCGTGACTACACCGCCGAGTGGATCGCCGAACGGCGAAACGGTCGAGGAGAGCCGTTGCGGCCGTCGACCCGGCGCACCTACGAGACCTACTTGCGCCTCTATGTGGCGTCCGCGCCACTCGGCGGGAAGAGACTCGACGAAGTCACTACGGAGGACATCCGGTCCTGGCACCGCGGGCTCGGGCCCGACCGTCCAACCGGTCGGGCCAGGGTCTACGCGTTTGTACGAACCGTCTTTGGGACGGCCGTGGCTGACGGACTCATCGATGCGAACCCCTGCAAGATCCGGGGAGCGGGGCAAGCGCGGCCGGCCACGCCTGTGGAGATCCTCACGGTCCAGCAGGTCGCGGAGCTCGCAGACGCGGTGGGGGAGCGGTACGCCGCTGCGATCTACCTCGGAGCCTGGTGTCAGATGCGGGTCGGTGAGGTGCTGGCGCTCCGCCGGCGTGACATCGACCTTCAGAACGCCGTCGTCCACGTTCGCCGCGGCGTGACCTGGATCGACGGCGTGGCCTCGTTCGGCCCGCCCAAGACAGACGCCGGTATCCGTGACTTAGCTGCGCCCGTGGCTGTCGTCGACGTGCTCGCCGCCCATCTCACCCGCGTTGACGCGGGTCCGGACTCTCTGCTGTTCGTCGGACGCACGCCAGGGTCACCGCCGCCCGTGCAGACGTTCTCCGACGCGGTGAAGCGGGCTGCGCGCCGATGCGGGCTGCCGGCGACGTTCCGCTTCCATCACCTGCGCCACGCAGGCTTGTCGCTCCTGGCCGAGGCTGGGGCCTCGGTTGCCGAGCTCCAAGCGCGCGCGGGCCACTCCACGCCGGCCATGGCCCTCCACTATCAGCACGCCCGCGCCATCCGGGACCGCGACCTGGCAAGCCGACTTGACGCCGTCATCGCTGGTACGGACGTGCCGAGCAGCTCCTGAGCGCCGCGCGGCGTCCGCTACTCGGAAGCCACGCTTCGCATCGGCCGCAGGACCTGGTCGACGTCCTCCCGTCGGAGACGGATGGACCGCCGTCCGAGGCGCATCGCGGGCAGGGTGCCGTCCGCGATGAGCATCCTGATGAACCGCGTCGTCACACGCAGGCGGTCAGCGGCCTCGGCGACTGTGAGCAGGTCGTGCTCGATACTGATGGTCATCTCTGCTCCTTCCGCTTGAGCTGCGGGCCCGTGGGCCGACCGCGCAAACGCGGCCGCCGGATCGACTGGCCCCGATCCCTGGTCGCAGCAGAACGTCCACGCTGCCTCGCCGAGTGGTACATCACGGTGACATCCACAGTGACGCCGCGCCGTCGCCGTGAGCGGACGGTTCAACTTCGCAATGACACATCGGTGCACGCCCTGGTTTACGGGATGCACCAGTCGTTCCCGCAGCTGGCTGCGTGTGCGCGGCACGAAGGTGCCCGACGAGACGACTTCGGCATCTCGCCCGGCCGGTGAGCGCGGCCCAGTGTCAACGACGGCTGAATCCTGACCAGGGGTCGTCGGCTGAATCTTGACCACCCTGCCTGGTTGTCGTTCAGTCCGTGGTGGCCGCGGGTGGGCGGCCGAGGTCGCGGTTCTTGAGGCGGTAGGAGTCGCCTTTGAGGGCGATGACGTCGGCGTGGTGGACGAGGCGGTCGATCATCGCTGCGGCGACGGTGTCGTCGCCGAAGACCTCGCCCCAGCGGCCGAACGGCTTGTTGGAGGTGACGATCAGGGAGGCCCGTTCGTAGCGGGCTGAGACGAGTTGGAAGAACAGGTTCGCGGCCTCGGGCTCGAAGGGGATGTAGCCGACCTCGTCGATCACGATCAGGGGGTAGCGACCCAGCCGGCGTAGCTCGTCTTGCAGGCGCCCGTCGTGGTGAGCGGTGGCGAGCCGGTCGACCCATTCGGAGGCGGTGGCGAACTGGACGCGGTGGCCGGCCTGGCAGGCCCGGACGGCCAGGCCGGTGGCCAGGTGGGTCTTGCCGGTGCCGGGCGGGCCGAGGAACACCACGTTCTCCCGGGCCGTGACGAAGTCCAGGGTGCCCAGGTGGGCGATCTGGTCGCGGGCCAGGCCGCGGGCGTGGTCGAAGTCGAAGTCCTCCAGGGACTTGCGGGCCGGAAACCTCGCGGCGCGGATGCGTCCTTCCCCGCCGTGGGCCTCGCGGGCGGCGACCTCGCGTTGCAGGCAGGCGGCCAGGAACTCTTCGTGGGTCCAGGACTCGGCGCGGGCCCGCTCGGCGAGCCGGTCGACTGCGTCCCGCAGGGTCGGGGCCTTCAGCGCTCGGGTCAGGAACGCGAGCTCGCTGGTCACGTCCCTGGTCGGGGTCTTGGTGGTCATCAGGCCACGTCCGTCAGACCGAACGCGGCGTCATAGGCGCCCAGGTCGCGTTGCTCGACCTCATCGGCCGGGTCTGGGATCGTCGGCCGGTGCGCCGCAGCCGACGCCATCGCCAGCGCTGCGGCCCGGTGGGCGGGGTCGGTGATCGTCTGCCAGCGCGCCCAGCACCGCTCGTGGGACGCGACGGTCTTGGCTCCCAGGCTGACGGTGACTCGCTCGAGGTCGGCGACCACGTCGACGAACCTGCCGACCGCGACCGGGTCGACCGAGTAGTCGTTGGAGCCCAGGCGCACGTAGTGATCGCGCGGCAACCGGACCCGCGCCCGCCAGCCCAGCTGCGGAGCGACCGGCGGCAGGGCGAGCATCGCGTCGCGGTCCGCGGCCCACCGCTCGACGGGCTTGCAGCCCAACGCCCGATGCGAGCGACGGTTCGCAAGAGGCAACCACTCGCTGAGCTGGGCGTTGAAGTCGCCCGGATCGGTGAACGTGCGCCCCGGCAGGAACGACGACTCCAGGTAGCCGTTCGCGCGTTCGACCAGCCCCTTGGCCTCCGGGTCCCGCGGCCGGCACTGGTGCACCCCGATGCCCAGGACCCCGCGGAACGCCTCGAAGTCCTCGGTGAGCTTCGGCTTGCCCGCGCGCCAGGACCCGACCGCGGCCTCGTTGTCCCAGACCAGCTCGCGCGGGACCACACCCATGCCCGACAGCAGCAACCAGTGACCGGCGATCAGGTCCGGCGCCTGCCGGGAGGGCAGCATCGTGGCGAACATCATCCGCGAGTAGCCCGCGACCATCACCAGCACCGGCGGGGACCCGACCTGCCCGGCACCCAGCGGCACGTCGACCGGCGGGAACCACAAGTCGCACTGCACCCGCGCCCCGGCCTCGTAGCTGGTCCGGGTCGCCGGATCCGACGGCAGATAGTACGGGCGCAGCACCCGAACTCGGTCCTTCAAGATCGTCAACGAGTGCGCCCAGCCGATCCGCTGCGCGATCACCGTGGCCGGCATCGTCGGGCACGAAGCCAACAACCCGCGGATGACCGGTTCGACCTGGTCGACCAACGACCCCTTCGCAGCTCGCTCGTACTTCGGCGGCCGATCACTGGCCAACGCCTTCTTGACCGTGTTCCTCGCGATGCCGAGCTCGCGCGCGATCGCCGAGAGCGCCATCCCCTCGACCCGACGCAGCCGACGGACCTCAGCCCAGTCCTCCACACCGATCACCCTCCGCAGGATCACGGCAGCCTGGTCAGATTTCAGCCGACGATCCCTGATCAGTCTTCAGGCGTCGCCGACACCCAGGCACTTCTATCGAGGTCGCCTGTGGCGCGTAATGCGGACTGCTGGACCACGGTGTGCCGTCGATTGCGATGCCCGCTGTCTGAGAGATGCAGACCGTGGAGAAGGCTGCGGTCTGGCCCGCCTGATGCGAGGGCGTCGAGGCGCGGGTCCTCCGGCCGGAGCACCGGGGCGGGTCGCCACGGCGGGTCGCAGTGCCGGCGAGAAGCGGGCGGCCAGGCGCTCGCCTATGTATGCGAGGAGCCACACCGGCGGAGAGATCCAGGCCCCTACGTAGAAGATCGCGAAGGCGACGAAGTACTGCCAGACCGGGCCGGCGGAGCGGAACGCCACGAGGACCGCGCCGGAGGCGATGGCTGACAGCACGGCCATCCATCTGACCCACCGCCGGAGCTCGAAACGCTCCTCCGGTGTGGTGCGCACAAGGCTCATCGTCGTCCTCGGCTGTGCGGGTCGTCCTTGAACTCCCGGCCAGCATCAACGTACTCCGGAGCCGCCTCCCAGCGGAGGCTCTGTCGCGAAGGACCGTCCATGAGGCGGACCTGAGGCTGGTTCGCGAGAGTTCTGCGAGAGTCGGGGGTGCTACGTCCCTGGGGCGGGGTGGAGCGCGGCCAGTCGTACACTTGTTCGAGTGACCGACGATCGTCGAACGGCCGCAGACGACCAGGACGTCCTGGGCTTCGACGCTCACGCCGACCGATACCAGGGCATTCGCAACGAGAGGCCGATTCCGCCGTCGGAGCGGCAAGTGATCGCCAAGCCTGCGATCGACGTAACGGCCTGGATCGTGTGGGAGAGAGACGGTCTCGAGGTGATCGACAGCAGGGCGGAGGCATGGGCTGGCCGGGACGTGCTCGTCGCGATGCGAGACAAGCGGTGGCGGCTGCTCGGGGTGTGGCTCGCGGCGCAGGACGTGAGGCGGCGGTAGGAGAGCTCGGGCACCGTGCATGCCGGCCGAGCCGCACGAGCTCGGTTCTGCGGAATCACCCGCTCCTGGACTTTCGTCCAGGTTCCCCTAGTGCCTACGGTCGGCGCGCGAACGCAGCGCGAGCTGGGTGATGCGAACGGTCACGGGGTTCCCGGTTCCCAGGGGGAGAACCGGGAACCCCAACGTCTGTCTGGCGTCTGCCGCCGCACGCCTGAGCGGCGCGTTGCCCACTGTGACGAGGGTGCGGACTTGCGGCCGGGCGACGCACCCGGCTGACGCCGGGCACGTCCTCGTGGCGTGCGCTTCGAGGACATCACGGTGACATCTGTGTCAGCGCGGTGATGTCACTGCGTTGTACAGCGCCTCTGCGGAACCTCTCTCGTGTCCACGCGACACGAGGAGGCGAGCATGACGACCGAGCATCGACGTGACCAGCTGGAATCCCGCCCGAGGATCGTCCGCACGAGCGAGTGCCTGCTGCAGGCGCTCGACGTCATCGACGACGAGGGCTGGGACGGGCCGACGGGTACGGCTCTGCTGAGCTTCATCCGATCGGACCTGGCCCGGCCCCTGGCGATCGAGTGTGACCTGCGGGGCTTCGTGGCTGCGCAGGCCGAGGCCTCCGCGTGGCAGGCGGCGTGGCGCGTGCTCACCATGCCGCAGCTGCGCGTCGCCGACTCGCCGTGGGGCGTTGTCTGGCGTGCGGCGAGACGCGCCGTGCACGGCGAGGTTGCCGCTGCCTCGTTCGGCACGTCCGAGCGGCACGCGTGGCACCTGCTCGCGGCCGACGGCATTCCGACCCCGCGTCTGGAGAGCCTCGACAAGTGGGCGGGCGCAGGCCTCGATGCGGTGAGCGACGAGTATCTGGCCGTGGGCGTCGACTTCGTCGTCGCGCAACGGCGAGCGGAGGTCGCTCTGTCGCGGGTCGGTTGGAGCCGCGATCAGGCCCAGGACATCGTGGCTACTGCTGTCGACGTCCAGGCGCTACCGAGGGACCCGCGGTGCACCCTCGTCGGCTGGCGCACCATGGCCGAGGAGCTCCGTCTGCCTCCTTGGCAGGCCCGCCGCCTGTGCATCGTCCTGCTCGGCACCCCGGACTGGTCGGGGCTCATCCCGCGGTTGCTTGCCGACGGCTCCGCCGCGTTGCGGGAGCCGGGCATGCACGCCGCACTGCGATCGACGCGGGTTCGCCGACACAGGTCGCCGGTCCTTGCGGCGCGTCGGGGTCTCGGTGCTCGCGGCGGCTCGTGCGCCGTTGTCCGTCGAGCAGGTCCTGGCCGCGTGTGTCGCGATGGACGGGCAGGCGCACCGGGTGATGCTGCCCGGCGTCGCGGACCCGCGTCAGGCGCGGCCGCTGGCCGGTACGTGGAGCGCGCTGGTCGAGGTGGCCCGGGACTTGTCGGCTGGCGGGGTCGACGTGGTTGTGGACGTGGGGCGTCTGGGTCATCGGTCGGAGCCGAGCGTGTGGCTGGAGGCGGCCGACCTGCTCGCGGTCGTGGTGCGCGGGGAGTTGTCCACGGTGCTGCCGGCGGCCGCAGCCGTCCGCGCGCTTGGCGCGGCACGTGCCGCCCGCTCGGGTGTTGTGGGCGTGGTCGTGGACCCCGACCCGTACAGCACTGCGGAGATCGCCTCGGCTCTGGGCGTGGCGGACGTGCTGACGCTGCCGCGTGACGCCCGAGCTGCTCGCGCGCTGATGAATGGCGCCAGTGGCGGGTGGCTGGACCGGTCGCCTCTGATGCGGTCGGCACGGTCGCTCGTGCAGCGGTTGACCGATCTCGTCCCCGACGTGACGCCGGCGGTGGCACGGTGACCGGCCTCGACGACCGGCCCAGGTCGGAACTCGTCCCGGCTGCCACGTCCCTCGCGACGGCGATACCGCGGCCGGCCCCCGGTGAACCCGTGCTGCCGGCAGCGGACCCGGTCACGGTGCGTCAGGTGCGTGCGGTGGTGGCCGAGCAGCTGGCAGAGCGGTTGCAGGCCCGGTCGGTGCAGTCGTCGGATGCCCGCCGGGAGCTGGCTCGTTCGCTCGTGGCTGCCGAGCTGTCCGAGCGTGGACGCGAACGGGTCCGCCATGGCGACGAGCCGTGGCCGGTCGAGGTGGAGCTGGCGACGGCTCGCGCGGTCATGGCGGCACTGTTCGGGTTGGGCCGGCTGCAGCCGCTGATCGACGACCCGGACGTGGAGAACATCGAGGTCGACGGCCACGACCAGGTGTGGGTGTCCTACGCCGACGGTCGAGACGTGCGCCACCCACCCGTGGCCGACTCCGACGCCGAGCTGATCGAGATGCTGCAGCTGCTCGCCGCGCGCACGGGCGGCGCCGAGCGGACGTTCACCTCCGCGCACCCCGCGCTGCATCTGCGGCTGGGCGACGGGTCTCGCTTGGCGGCCGTGGCCTGGACCACGCCCAAGCCGCACGTGGTGATCCGCCGGCACCGGGTGCGGGACATCGACCTGGACGACCTGATCGCGCTGGGCACGCTGGACTCCGCGCTGGCCGCGTTCCTGCGGGCGGCGGTCCGGGCCGGCAAGAACATCGTCGTGACCGGTCTGCAGAACGCCGGCAAGACCACCCTGATCCGGGCCTTGGCCAACGAGTTCGACCCGATGGAACGGTTCGCCACCATCGAGAAGGAGTACGAGCTGCACCTGCACGACCTGCCCGACCGGCACCCCCGCGTCGTCGCCCTGGAAGCCCGGGAGGGCTCCGCCGAGCATGACGGCGCCGGCAGGCGGCCAGGGGAGGTGAGCCTGTCCGACCTTGTGGTGGACGCGCTGCGGTTGAACCTGCGTCGGATCATCGTCGGAGAGGTCCGCGGGCCCGAGGTGCTGCCGATGCTCGAGGCCATGTCGACCGGCGACGGGTCGCTGTGCACGCTGCACTCGCGCACCGCGACCCACGCGATCGACCGGATCGTCACCTTGTGCCTGTCGGCCGGGGTGCACATGACCGACACGTTCGCCTACCGGCTGCTGGCCGGAGCGGTCGACCTGATCGTGCACATCGAGCTGCTCACCGAGCACGGCCAGCGGCGCCGCTACGTCTCCCAGGTGCTCGAGATCAACGGGCTGGGGGAGACCAACCGCCCGGCAACGACCGCCGTCTTCGGTCCGGGCGTGGACGGGCGTGCGGTCCCGCTGCACCGACCGG
This sequence comes from Cellulomonas sp. NTE-D12, assembly GCF_027923705.1. Taxonomy (NCBI): domain Bacteria; kingdom Bacillati; phylum Actinomycetota; class Actinomycetes; order Micrococcales; family Cellulomonadaceae; genus Cellulomonas; species Cellulomonas electrica. The sequence continues at coordinate 1,694,016 of NZ_AP026442.1, forward strand.
GGTTCCTCCCCGAGCTGGTCCGCGCCGGCTTCGACGAGCGTGTGCTCGACCACCGCGACGGGACGTGGACGACGGCACTGGACGGTGCGCGATGAGCACCGTGATCGCCGCCGTGGCCGGTGCGCTGGTCGTCGCGGGAGTGCTGATGGCTCTCGTCGGCGTGCGGCGCTCGGAACCGTCGCCGCCCAAGCAGCGGCGACGCCGGCCGCGGCCACGCTCGGCGGCGGACTGGTGGGGCCGGTGGCGGTGGGGCACCGCCGGCGGCCTCGGGCTAGTTGTGTGGGCCGTGAGCGGATGGCCCGTGGCCGGGATGATCGTCGCCGCGGTGCTCGTCGGGCTGCCGTACCTGCTCGGGTCGGCGAAGGTCGCCGCCCGCCAGATCGACCGGGTCGAGGCCATCGAGGAGTGGACCCGCCGCCTGGCCGACGTCCTGGCGACGGGCGTCGGACTGGAGCAGGCGCTGACAGCGTCGGCCACGACATGCCCGCCGCCGCTGCGCAGCGAGGTCACGGCCCTGGTGGCGCGGCTGACGGCCCGCTGGCCGGCCGAGCAGGCCCTGGGGGCGTTCGCGGACGACCTGGACGACGCCGCCGGCGACTTCGTCGTCGCTTCTCTGTTGCTGGCCTCCCGACGCCGCGGCCCGGGGCTGTCCGGCGTCCTGACCGCGGTCGCGGGATCGGTGGCCGACGAGGTCGCCGCCCGACGCAAGGTCGAGGCCGAACGCGCCAAGCCCCGCTCCACCGCCCGCCTCGTCACCCTCATCACCCTCGGTGTGGCCGGCGTGCTCGCGCTCAACGGCACCTACCTGGCCCCCTACGGCGACGGGCTCGGTCAGCTGGTCCTGGCCGCCATCGCCGCCGCGTTCACCGGCTGCCTGCTGTGGATGCGCGCCCTGACGCTGACCCCGCCGGCCCCGCGGTTCCTGACGACCGGTGCGGATGGGGGTGCGCGATGACGCCGCTGTGGCTGACGCTGCTGGCCGGAGGGCTCGTCGGCGGAGGCCTCATCGTCGCCCTCGCGGGACTGTCACCGGCCCACCCAGACCTAGCCGACGCCGTGCACCGGCTCTTGCCCACCGACGAGGACCTGCGGCTCACCGCGAGACCAGTCGCGACGGGACGGGCCGCCCGGCTCAGAGCCCGGGCACTCCCGCAGGTGGCGCACGGGCTCGGCCTCGACCGGTTCGCCACCGACCTGCGCACGCTGCACCTGACGCCGGAGGATCTGGCAGCCAAGAAGGTCGGCTACACCCTCGTCGGCCTCGTCTTCCCACCCCTCATGTCGACAGTTCTGCTGGTCGCAGGGGTCCGCCTACCGTTCACGGTGCCGACCGCAGCCGGGCTCGTGCTTGGCGGGGTGTTCTTCTTCCTGCCCGACCTGTCCCTGCGGCAGGACGCCACCAAGGCCCGTGCGGCCCTGCGTTCGGCGACCTGCGTCTTCCTCGAGCTGGTCGCGATGGAACGCCTCGCCGACGCCGGCCCCACCGAAGCCCTCGACCGAGCAGCAGCCATCGGCGGATCGGCGCAGTTCACCCGCATCAGCGACGCACTCCTGCGCGCCGAGCTGGCCGGGCAACCGTCCTGGACCGGCCTGACCGACCTGGCCGCCGAGACCGGGGTGAGCGAGCTGGCCGACACCGCCGACATCATGCGGCTGGCCGGCCGCGACGGAGCCGCCGTCTACGCCACCCTGCGCGCCCGTGCCGCATCCCTGCGGACCCAGCTGCTGGCCTCCTCGACCGCCCAGGCGAACGCCGCCTCCGAACACATGGTCGTGCCCGTGTCCCTGCTCGGCCTGTGCTTCATGGCCCTGCTGGGCTACCCCGCCCTGATGCGCATCCTGCTGTCCTGAACGGAGAAGACCATGCCCGTCCTGCTCACGCTCAGCTACCTGCACGCGATGGTCACCACCACCCGCGCCGACGTGCGTCGGCACGTAAACAGCGACGTGGGAGCGACCACGCTCGAGCTGGTGATCATCGTTCTCGGGCTCATCCTGGTCGCCGGGCTCCTCGTCGCAGCGATCACTGCCGCCGTCCAGCGACGCGTCAACCAGATCAACTGATGCGCACGCGACAACCCCGTTGCCCGACCGCCCGCGACCGTGGGTCGGTCAGCGTCGAGCTGGCTATCGTCTTCCCCGCACTGCTGGTCATCGTCACCGCGCTGATCCAGTACGCGCTGTGGTTCCACGCCCGCTCGCTCGCCTTGGCCGCGGCCCAGCAAGGGGTGAGCGTCGCCCGCGCCTACCAGTCCGCGTCGGCAGCCGGACGCGACAGCGCCCTCAGCTTCATCACCCAGCACGGTTCCGACACCCTCCTCAACGCCGCGGCAACCGTGTCCAACCCCGCAACCGGGCAGGTCCAGGTGATCGTCAGCGGCCGGTCCGTGTCCGTGCTGCCGGGCTTGGCCGGCATCACGGTCTCCCAGTCAGCGGCCGGACCGGTCGAGCGATTCACGCTGGCAGGCCCCCGATGAGACACGCGGCGATCGGCGGCGAGCGGGGAGCGGTGAGCCTCGAGCTGGCCATCCTGGTCCCGGCACTCCTCCTGCTGCTGGGCGCACTGGTCCTGGTCGGACGAGTCGAGACGTCCTCGTCCGCGGTCGAGCAGGCAGCCCGCGCGGCCGCCCGCGACGCCTCGATCGCCCGCACGCCCGACGCCGCCCGAGCCACCGCCATGCAAGCCGCGCAACGCGAGCTGGCCGGATCGGGCTGCGCGTCGTCCAACGTCACCGTCGACACGGCCGGGTTCACCGCGCCAGTCGGGACGGACGCGGCGATCCACGTCCAGGTGACCTGCACCGTCTCCGTGGCAGACCTGGCGATTCCTGGCCTGCCCGGCACGCGCACCCTCACCGGGGCAGCGACCTCACCCCTCGACCGGTACCGATCGCGATGACCCGCCCGCCCGCACCCTGGCGCACCGACCCCGACCGCGGATCGGTGACAGTCTTCTTCGCCATCACCGCCGTCGGACTGCTCCTGCTGCTGGGACTCGTCGCCGACGGCGGGGCCAAGCTCCGCGCCACCCAGCAGGCCACCGCCGTCGCCGCCGAAGCCGCACGCGCAGGCGGACAAGCCCTCGACACCGCCGCCGCCACGGCCGGAACCATCGGCCACGTCGACCGCACCCAAGCACTCCAAGCCGCCCAGCACTACCTGACCGAGGCAGGCGCCACCGGCACCGTCGCCGTCTCCGCCGACCGCACCCGACTCACCGTCACCGTCACCCGCACCGCCCCCACAGCCTTCCTGTCCCTGATCGGCATCGACCAGCTGACCGTCACCGGCCACGCCCAAGCCGTCCTCGTCGGCTCCATCACCGGAGGTGGCACATGACCACAACCCACACCCGCCACAACGGCGCCGACCTGGCCCGCGGCCTCGGCGCGACCCTCGCCCTGCTCGGCTTCGTCGCCGGCGTCCCGGCCGCCCTCGTCGCCCTCGCGCCCGTCTACCTGCCCAACCAGGTGCCCACCTGGGGGCAGCTGTGGGACCGAGTCATGACACCGGACGACGGGTCCCTCCTCCTGGCCGTCCTCGGCGCCATCGCCTGGATCGCCTGGGCCGCGTTCACCGGCTCGGTCCTCGTCGAGCTCACCGCCTCCGCGCGACGCGTGCACGCGCCGCGGATCCCGCTGCTCGGTGGCCTCCAGCGCACCGCCGCGCGCCTGATCGCCACGGCGGGCCTTCTGGTCGCCACAGCGAGCGCCATCACCACGCCAGCGAGCCCCGCCGCCGCCAGCGCGCTGGTCGCCACCCTCACGCCGGATGCGGCAAGAGACACCGCGGCGGTTGCTTCGCCGGCGGCACCCACGACGACGCCCACGTCAGCCGCCGCGGAACCGGCCACAGCGCTGCCGTCAATCACCGTCCACCGCGGCGACACCCTGTGGGACCTCGCTGAGCGCCACCTCGGCGACCCACTGCGGTACACCGAGATCCGCGACCTGAACACCGGCCGGACCCAACCCGACGGTGCGCAGCTACGCGACGCGGACTTCATCCAACCGGGCTGGACTCTCCTGCTCCCCGCCGACGCCACGGCCCTCCCGCCCGCGGTGCGTACCGTCGCCTCCACTGGCGAGGGTCCGTCCGTGATCGTGGAGCCGGGAGACACCCTCTGGAACATCGCGACAGAGCACCTGGGCGACGGCCACCGCTACCCCGAGATCGCCACCCTCAACGCCGGGATCACCCAGGCCGACGGAAGTCACCTCTCCAACCCGGACGTGCTGCGACCGGGCTGGGTCCTCCGTCTCCCGACCACTGCGCCAGTACCCGGAGTCCCGCAGCAGCAGCCGAAAGCCCAGTCGGCGGTAGGGCCAGACCTTCCCCAAACACCGGCGCCGTCGCCCGCACCGACCCCCAAGGTCGCCCCGACACTCACCGCGACGTCCGCACCGGCGGCCATCACGACGAACCGCGACGTGCAGGAGGCTGCAACCGGCACGTCAATCGCCCCCGCGCACGAGGACGAGCGCCAAGCGGCGAGCGCCTGGTACCTCGGCCTGGCTGCACTCGGCGCCGCCGGCATCGTCGGCGAGATCGCCCGCCGCCGACACCTGCAACAACGAGCCCGACGCGTGGGGGAGACCATCCCCATGCCCGAGCCCACCTCGCTCGCGGCGTCCGCCGAACGCACGCTGCGCACCGCCGCCACCCCGGTGAGCATCGACGCGATCCGTACCACCCTGCACAACCTCGCCTGCCGCAGCTTCAACGCCGGCCGCGAGCTCCCGCGGGTGGCAGTGCTGCTCCTCGACGAGCACAACCTGACCCTGGTGCTCCTGCAGGACATGCCCGAGGCGGTAGCCCCGTTCACCGCGACGACGCCGCGCACCTGGGTCGCACCGACCGCCGATGTGGCCGCCGAGGAAGCCATCGACGACCCCGCACAGGGCACCCCGTACCCGCTGCTCGTCACCCTCGGCCACACCGAGGATGCGACCCTCATCCTCAACCTCGAGGCAGCCGGAACGCTGACCGTCACCGGCGACGACACCACCGCCGACGAGGCGCTGCGCGCACTGGTCATGGAGGCTGCCACCTCCGACCTGGCCAGCCAGCTCGCCATCCACACCGACGACACCTTCACCGACCTGACTGACGCCTTCGAGGACTTCCGGCTGCGCACCACCGACGAACGCGACGACCGCACCAGATGGGCCGAATCGGTCTCCGGCCTGCTCGCCAAACGGAGCCTCGCCGACGTCCTGCAGGCACGCGCACGCCGCGAACTCGACGACGTCTGGCTGCCGATCGCCTTCATCGAAGCCAGCCTGACCGCGCCCCCGAGCCCACCCTGGAGCGGCGTGGTCACCCTGACCCGCCAGGAGGTAGACGGTGCCTGGACCATCCGAGTCAACCGCGCGGGAAGCGCCAAACTCGAGCCGTTCGACATCGCCTTCCAAACCCAGCGGCTGAGTCCGGAACAGGCCGACCACCTACGAGCGCTGCTCATCACCTCCCTGCCACCCGAACCACAGTCCGAGGACGCGGCTCGAGCGACCAGCGCGCAAGAGGACGCCGCGGCTCTACGTGCAGCCCATCCCGTCATCTACGAGCCCGACCTCGCGGCCGCGGGGATCAAGCTCAACCTCCTAGGCCCGATCCAGGTGGAGGGCATCGGTGGGCGGCCGCTCAGCCCGCGGACCGTCGAACTGCTGGTGTACCTCGCCCTGCACGGCCCCGCTACCGGCCCGGACCTCGACGAGATGATCTGGAACGGCGAACGAGGGAACGCGAACACACGCAACGTGTTCATCCGACGCGCCCGAGAGCGCCTCGGCGGAGCCGTACTGCCGCCGGTCGGCGTTGACGGATTGTTCCGTCTCGGCGAGAACATCGACACCGACTGGCGGAACTTCCGGCACCGACTTGCGCATGCTGCGACGTTCGGCGGCCACGACCAGGTGGAGGAGCTCGCCGCTGCGATGGCGCTTGTACGGGACCGTCCCTTCCGAGGGATCGCACCGACAGCGTACGTATGGGCGGAGCACGACATCCAGACAATGGTCAGCGCCATCGCCGACACAGCGGGGCTCCTAGCCCGCATTCACCACGAAGAAGGCCGACACCGCGATGCCATCAGCGTGGCGACCCTAGGCCTGTTGGTCGAGCCCAGCTCCGAGGAGTTGCAGGCGATCGCGATCAACGCCACCCTGTCGCACTCAGGGCCACAGGAGGCCCAGAGGCTCCGACTCCGATACTCCGAGCTCATGCTGAGGCTTGATCCCGAACTCGCCTAGCCCGGCGGAGCGCGCGACGAACCCGCGCGGGGCACAACGTCGGAGTTGGTGTGCGACTCGTGGCGGAGAGGTTCTGTCGGTGCCAGGGGTCACACTGTCAGTGTGACCGTGGTAGTCGTTGAGCTCGCTGGCCGATCCAGATGCAGCGGTGCAGGACCGCACTTGACCCGGCTAATCAACGGCACAGTCGGAGACCATGAGCCATGGCCGCTGGTCAGCAGGAGCGCCTGCGACTTGGAGCTAGTGCGCGTGGATGAGGATCGGTTCTGTCCGCGCACCGAGCGCGCGGTCCTCCGTTGAAGCCCGCCGCGCGCGCTCGGATGACGCCTGAGTTGCGAGAGATCTTCCGTGCCGCCGCCGCGATGACAGAAAACGGTGAAGAGCCCCACAAGCACCATCTCGTTCCACGATTTTACCTGGAACGTTGGGCGGATCACGGGAAGGTTCTAGTCACTGAACTCGGGCCTCCGAAGAAGAGCTTCTTGCTCAAGCCGCTCAACGCGCTGTACGAGACCGATTACTATCGCGTGACTCCAGGTGCCTTTGAAGGCGGCTCCCCAGTAGTATGGGAAGCATGGCTTCAGAAGATCGAGAGCCAGGCCGCAGTCATTTTCGCAACCATCGATGACAAGGGTCTTGAATCGCTCACTGAGGCTGAGCTCGGTCTCCTGACCTATTTCATCGGCGTCCAAGCCACCCGCTCTCGCAGTTTCCGGTACCAGAGTCGTTGGTGGATGGGTCCGGGCTATTTCGCAGCGTTTGAGTTGGGCAAACCCGGGGCGCTAGAAGCTCACCTTGAGCGGGCCGGCGAAATCGCCACGCCAACGAGGCTTGCCGAATTGCGCGCCTACTTTGATGCGGTCTGCTCGGATCCGTGGCAGGTTCCGATGTCTCCCGAACTGGACCTGAAGATGGCAATGGACGGCGCGCGAGTGGTGGCCGAAAGCCTCCGCAAGAGGCGCTTCGTAATGTATCGCACTGCCAAACCACTGGTAACTTGTGATGAGCCGGTCGTCATCTTGTACGAGTCGATGGCAGTCGATCATCCCTCTTATGGCGGGTACGACCGCGCACCAATTGTTGTACTCCCCTTTGGCCCTCATCAGGTTCTCGCTATGTTTCACCCCGGGATGCCGGTGCTGCACGATCCTGGCCGAGAAATTCGATGGGACGAGACGCTTGAGCTCAATCGCGCGATAGCGGGCAATGCGCATCGCAGCCTCGTCGAACTGTCAGACGGAAGGCTGGGGCGGAACCTCTACATCCCTGATCCGAAGCCACCTGCTCGCCTCGTGACCCTTGAGTCATCCAAATCCGAAGCGGGCGAGATTCTCTGGATGCCGTCGCAGCGCAGGTGGAGTGGTGAGCCTGATGCGCCAGTTCGTCCGGTCGCGTCATGGTGGCCGGCCTAGAAATATCCCGTTCCGGTTCCGGTCCCGGTTCGGTTCGGGATGCGGTCTCGGCGACCGTTGTCGGGCCTTCGCAATGCCTATTATCCGCAGACTCCGACTCAGTGGGCGTCCAGACGAGACCGCGAAGGAATTGCGAAGTAGACCGGGCTGGTGTATCTGGAGAGCGCCCACCCATTCACTTCGGCAACGCGACTCCAAGTCAGGGCTCTCTGACGAGCCGAGACGTGCCGGGATGTCGACTGTGACGCTTCGGTGGCGAAGTGCCAGGTTAGCGGGTTGTCCGTGCGCTGGGCCCAGAGTGACCACTTAGCCCTTCGGACCGCAGTCGAGGCTCGTCCCGGTGCGTCGTTGGGTGCGCTCCCCGATCTCCGGGGCGCTTCGTTGAGCGTTCCCATCGGGGATCGCGTACTGGCGCGTATTCTCCTAGACCAGTGACCTTCACCAGCCGCTCTGGCGGTCGACAGACTCGGCTGCCGTGTACGTGTAGTCCCGACTTGAAAGGACAAGACGTCAGATGACTGCTAGCAAGACTCCGGTGTTCATCAGCTTCGACTACGACCACGACGCTACCCTCAAGGACTTCCTGGTCGGACAGGCGAAGAACGAGGACTCACCTTTCTTTATTGCGGATTGGTCAATCAAGGACGCGTCGGCTGACTGGAAGGACAAGGCGACGTCTCGCATCAAGCGCGCAGAACAGGTCATCGTCATATGTGGTAAGCACACACACACCGCGAGCGGCGTTAACGTTGAGATCAGGATCGCCCGTGAGGTCGGTACACCATACTTTCTTCTTGCCGGTTACTCGGACGGCGGTAACATGAAACCGACTGCGGCGCTGGACACCGACAAGGTGTACACATGGAGCTGGAACAATCTCAAGACGCTTATCGCTGGTGGGCGTTAGTGCTTCGAGGTATCTGCGATGATTCCCGCGACGAAGACGCCCGTCTTCATTAGTTTCGACTACGACAACGACGCCGCATTGAAGGATCTACTTGTAGGTCAGGCGGCTAATTCGAGATCTCCCTTCTTCATTGCCGACTGGTCGATCAAGAAGGCAACCAACGGATGGAAGATCGACGCGAAGAGGCGCATCCAACGGTCGAGGGTTGTGATCGTTATCTGCGGCCGTCACACAAGCAAGGCCGTGGGAGTTGCGACGGAGATCGAGATCGCGAAGGAGGTAGGCGTACGCTACGTCCTCTTGCGAGGCTACAAGGACGGCAAGATCGAGCGCCCGGGTGGCACGTCGTGGGTCTTCGACACGATGTACGACTGGACATGGGACAACATGCGGAGGCTGACAGACATGCGCCCGTGGTGGAAGAGAATACGGTGGGCATGATCACGCCCATTGCACGGGGACCGTCCGCGGAGCGTGATTGAAATGGCAGACGAGAATGCTGGGACCCTACTTGAGCTATACAAGACCGCGGTTGAGATGGCAGACCGCGTGTCGGCTCGACGTGCGGGCGCCAACAGTTTCTTCGTCACATTAAATACTGCGCTCGCCACATTCATGGGTGTACTGAGTGCCGCCCAAAGGCCGATCTCGCATCAGGACCGTAGTTCGTTTGACGCTTTCGGTCTCTATGTCGTGGCTGCCGCGGGTGTAGTTTTGGCGATCGTGTGGTGGTCACTTCTACGCTATTACCGTCGCCTCAGTGCAGCAAAATGGGACGTCATCAACGGGTTGGAGGTACAACTCCCCGCCAGTCCGTTCACGGATGAGTGGATTGTGCTGCATCCCGACGAACCGGAGGAAAGTGCCCCGTCAATGAAATCGGGTCCCATCCGTGCCTTGCGGCACCGGGTCCAGCACCGTGAGGCGACCGTGGTCGAACAGGTTGTGCCTTTCGTATTTGTCGTGCTCTATTTCATCATTGCCGTTCGGGTGGCGATTCAGTGATGTATCTCGACGAGTTGGCGGAAGCGATACGAGGGGCTGTCCCACCCGAGGCGCTACCGGACGGCGACTCACTCCAGTTGTTCCGGGTCTACGCGGTTCTGCTCCTTGCCAAGGGCGAGGAGGTTTCGCGATCAGACGTCCACAACGCTTGGGTGGCCTGGATGGCAGAGCAAGATGGCGACCACGATGCGCTCGTCCCTTTCAGCGACCTCGACTCCAGTACCCAGGCCGAGGATTCCCCCTACGCGAGTGCGATCCGCGCCGTCGCGCGTTCGCGTTCGCGGGAGCAGTGACCTTTAGCCGTTTAGCAATCCGAGACGAGCAGGCGTCGCCGCCTCGTCAACCATGGCCACGAGGAGCACACGTGCGCCGTCGGTAGACAATCCGTTGCCGTGCGCGTCGCGTGTTGTACCCGCGGGCGCACTCCCGCTAGTAGAGGCTCCCTGACGGTGGGCGCCCTGGACTGGCATGGGGTGCGCTATGAGGTCGTACGCGGACATGATGCTCCTCCTGCGGGCGGCTGACCCTGGGATCACGCCCAACGACAACGGGCTTCCCGGACTGGCTGTGATGCGTCAGATCGTCGGGGCACTCCTGACCTGGGGTCTGGTCGCGTGCGTCGCGGGTCTGGTGATCTCGGTGATCACGTGGGCCGTTGCTCGTCAGCAGGGCAACTACGGCTACGCCTCCGGTGCCAAGACGGGCGTGCTGGTCTCGGCGGGCGGTGCGCTGCTGATCGGTGGGGCGAACGCGATCGTGGCGTTCTTCTCCGGCATGGGCGGGCGGATCTGACGTGGCCGCCGTGGTGACGAGCGTGTGCTCTGGTCCGCTCGATCTGGTCTGCCAGGTCACGGACGCCGTGCAGAGCGCGGCGTCCGACTACGTGGTGGGTGGTCTCGGTTCTGCCTTCGTCGGCGGTTCGGCCCAGGCGGGCCAGCTTGCGCTGACCGCGCTGGACACGACCACGGCGATCGATCTCGGTGCGAGCTGGTTCCGGGCCAACGTCGCGGTGATCGCCTCGATCGCGCTACCTGCGGTCGTCGGCCTGTTCGTCATCCAGGTACTCACGTCGGTGCTGCGCCGCGAGCCGGGCGGCCTCGCGCGGGGTGTCGTCGGGGTGGGCAAGGCTCTACTGGGCGCAGCGCTGGCGTTGGCCGTGACGCAAGTCGCGCTCACCTTGGTTGATGCCCTCTGCCAGTACATCGCCGGCTCGGCCGGCTACACGGTCGGTTCGGCGGCGGCGCGGTTCTTCCGGTTCAGCTTCCTGACCGGGCTGTCGCCAGCGTTGCAGCTGCTGCTCGGGCTGCTGCTGATGGTCGGGTTCGTGCTGCTGTGGGGTGTGCTGCTGTTCCGCAAGGCGGCACTGATCTTGGTGGCGGTGTTCGCGCCGATCGCGTTCGCGGGGTCGGCGTGGGACCAGACGCGGGTGTGGACCCGCCGGTGGTTGGAGATCGTCGCCGCGCTGGTGTTCTGCAAGGTCGTCATCGTCGTCACTTTCGTCGTGGGCGCCTCAGCGTTCTCGGGCACCGGTCCGGCCGTCGGCAGCGTGCCGGCCGGCGGTGACAGCACGGGCCTGTCGGACCTGCTCGTCGGGGTGCTGCTGCTGGCGATCGCCATCTGGGCGCCGTGGTTGACGTGGCGGTTCGTGCACTGGTCGGGGATGGAGGCCGCGACCGTGATGCACGCCAACGTGGCCGCCAACCCGATCAGCAAGGTCGGGCAGTCCGCGGTGACCACCACCAAGTTCGCGGCTCAGCACGTGGCGTTGACCGCGGTCACCGGCGGTGCAGGCGCGGGCGCAGCCCCGGCTCGAGGCGCCGCGGCAGCGGCAGGCGCAGCGAGCGCCGTCCGTCCGCCCGGGCAGCCCCCTGCGGCGCCGCGACCCTTGAGTGGCGGTGAGGGTCGATGAGCGCGCAGCAATCTGGGTCGGCGACGGTGTTTGGTCGGCTCGAGCGCCGCGGCGTCCTGCTCGGCTTGTCGGCTGCCCAGCTGGTTGTCGTCGGTGTCGCGGCGACAGTCGCGGTGACGGCGGTCTACTCCGCCGGTAGCGGGGGACTGCTCGTGTCGGCCCCGTTGTGGGTGGTGCTGCTCGTCGTGGGCACCGTCACCGTCGGTGGCCGTCCACTGGTCGGTTGGCTCCCTCTGGTAGCTGTGTGGCGGGGCCGTCAGCTGCTCGGGGCGACCAGCGTTGCGCGGAGCACCAGCACCCGAGTTGAGCCCCAGCCCCGCACGATCGCGCTGCCCGGCGGGGCCGGACACCTCGAACTTGTCGAGGAGCCGGCCCTCGGCGGCGTCCTAGTTGTCGACCGAAGGGCCGGCACGGCCACCGCGCTTCTGGCGGTGAACGCGTCGGGGTTCTTGCTGGGCGACAGTTCGGTGCAGGAGCACAAGGTCGGCGCGTGGGGACGGGTCCTGGCCGGCGTCTGCCAGCAGTCGACGATCGTCCGGATTCAGATCCTGGTTCGGACCGTGCCGGGTGGTCTGACCCCGGCGCGGCAGTGGTGGCGCGAGCACCGCGGCGCGAGCAGGAGCCCGATCGCGGATGCCGTCTCCGCGATGTTGGACGACAAATTCGTGTCCGCGCATCGGCGCGAGACGTTGCTCGCGGTGGCTGCGCGTCTTCCCCGCGGCTACCGGGGCGGGCACCGCGAACGTCTGCAACCTGTCGTCGCGCAGTTCGACGCCGTGGCCTCGTCCCTGCGGGCTGCCGACCTGAACCCGTCGGGCTGGCTGGACACCGCTCGGTTGGCCGAGGTGCTCACCAGTGCCTACGACCCGGCCGCAGCCGCGCGGCGCGAGGGCCTTCCCGCCCGGTCGATGCCGCCAGCCGACGGCGTCCACGAACGTTGGGCGTCCATCGTCGTCGGGACGGAGTTCCACGCGACCTACTGGGTGAGCGAGTGGCCCCGCACAGCGACGCACCCGGGGTTCCTGCAGCCCTTGCTGCTCGGGGACATCGGCGCCCGGGTCCTGAGCGTGATCGCGGAACCGCTGCCGACCGTGCGTGCCTTGCGGGAGATCCGCAGGGCGAAGGTCGAGCACGCCGCAGATGCCGCGCAGCGGGAGCGGATCGGGCAGATCGAGGACGAGGCGACCCGCGCTGAGGTCGCCGACCTGCAACGCCGTGAGGCCGAGCTCGTCGCCGGACACGGTGACCTTCGCTTCACGGGCCTGGTGACGGTCTCCGCGGGGAGCGAGGTGCAGCTGGAGGACCGGTGCGTGGCGCTGGAGACCGCCGCAGCGCAGGCCATGTGCGAGGTGCGGCGTCTGGTCGGCCAGCAAGGTGTCGCGTTCCTGGCCGGTGCTCTTCCGCTGGCGCGAGGTGTGCTGTGAGCGCCCGGTTCCGTACCCGGACCGGTCACTACTGGGCCGGGCCGGCGCTGCGGCTGCCCGCGCACCGCGCGTCCTCGGCGGTCCTGGCGGGGGCGTACCCGTTCCTGGCGCCAGCCACCGTGGATCAGGGCGTGCCGGTGGGGGTGGATTTGTTCAGCGGGGGCGCGTTCTGCTTCGACCCTTGGACCCAGTACGCGGACGGGACCCTCACCAACCCCAACGTGCTGCTTGCCGGGGTGATCGGGCAGGGCAAGTCCGCGCTGGCCAAGTCGCTGGCTCTCCGTTCGATCGCCGCCGGCTGGACCGTCTATGTGCCAGGGGATCCGAAGGGGGAGTGGGCTGTGGTTGCCGACGCGGCCGGCGGCACGGTCCTTCGCCTCGGACCCGGGTCGCCCACCCGGCTGAACCCACTGGACGTCGTGGGGGAGGACCGGCAGACGCTGCGGTCGCAGCTGCTGGCCGGTGTGGCCTCGGCGACCTTGCGCCGGGACCTGACCGCTGCCGAGCACAGCGCCCTGGACGCCGCCCTCGCTCACCTCTTGGGTCGAGGCACGATCACAGTCCGAGAGGTCATCGACGCCCTGGTGACCCCGGATACCCGCCTGGCGCGAGCAGACGGGCTGCGGGTGCAGGACCGGGCGGCCGACGGCCGCGATCTGGTGCACGGCCTGCGTCGCCTGGTCTCCGGGGATCTGGCCGGCCTGTTCGACGCCCCGACCACCGACGCCCTCGATCCGAGGGCGCCGATGGTGGTGCTCGACCTGTCGGCGTCGGGGTCCGACGACGACGCCCTGGCGATCGCCTCCACGTGCGCTGCCGCCTGGGTCGAGGGTGCCTTGGCCTCGTCGTCGAACCCGAGGTGGGTGATCTACGACGAGGCGTGGCGGCTGCTGCGCCATCCCGGGCTGATCCGGCGCATGCAGGCCCAGTGGAAGCTGTCCCGGGCGTACGGGATCGCCAACCTCCTCGTGCTGCATCGCCTGTCCGACCTGGACGCGGTCGGCCACCGCGGGTCCGAGACCCGCGCGCTGGCCGACGGGCTGCTGGCCGACTGCTCCACCCGCGTCATCTACCGGCAGGAGGCCGACCAGCTGGCGGCCGCGACGGCGTCCCTCGGGCTGACAGAGCCGGAGCGGGACCTGCTGCCGCTGCTGTCCCGCGGCACCGGGCTGTGGAAGCTCCCCGGGCGCAGCCACGTCGTACAGCACGTCCTACTGCCCATCGAGGAGCCACTGGTCGACACCGATGCCGCCATGCGCGCCGGGGGGTGGTCGTGATGCTGCGGTCCGACGTCGAGCAGCTGGCCGAGCGGTCGTTGCTGCGTGCGCTGATGGACGACCCCACACCGGTCGGGGAGGTGCGGGGCTGGTTGCGGCCGGGGGACTTCGCGGACACGTGGCACCGTGCCCTTTACACCGGCGTCATCGAACGGCATGTCGCAGGGGAACCCGTTCACCCGCAGGCGATGGCCGACGCGCTCACCGACCGGCTCGGCGCACGGCTGGCGGACTGGCCGCGGTTCGCGGCGCTGATCACCGCCACCCCCTACACGCCGAACACCCTGGCGTACGCGCGGATGGTGCTCGACACCGGGCTCCGCCGCGAGCTCGTCGGATTGGGGGTGCTGCTGCGGGCCGGCGCGGTGCAGTCCGCGGTCGACCGCACCAGCGTCCCGCTGACCACGACGTGCAACCTCGTCGACGTCGGCCTGGACGCCGCTGCCAGCCGCTGGGCCGCAGCCACCGGCGCCCCGCAGCATGAGGAGAACGTTGTGCCCTTGGCGTTGCGGGCCGCGTTCGGCAACGGCGAGGCGCAGGAGGGCGCAGCCCGGTACCTGGAGGCCCACGCGGGGCGTGACGTGGAGGCCGAGCGGAACCACGTCGCCGAGCTCGTCGGCGCCCTGATCGCCCACCCCGAGGCGGTCGGCGAGGTCGCCTCGTGGTTGCCGATCGCCGCGATCGGCGATCCCGGGTGGCGGTTGATCTACGGCACGACGCTCGAGCTGACCGAGCTGGGCGAACCCGTCGACCTGGTCACCGTCGCGTGGACGGCCCGCCAGCACGCCCAGCACGGCCCCGCGCTGCCCTCCCTGGACGAGCTCGGCCAGGCCGTCGAGTCCGGCTGGTACGCCTTCCCGACGGTCACGGCCCGCACGGTCGCCACCGACCAGGCCCGCCGGCTGGCGGACACGGGCGCCCGCCAGCTGCAGCAGGCCGCTGCCAACCCCGGCGTCCTCATCGGCGACCTGGTCGACACCGGGCACACGATCACCCACGCCCTGCGCCGCACCGCCGCCGTCCTCCCCGTCGACCACGACACGACCGCCCGGGTCATCTCGCTGCCCGGCATCACCCGCGCCCAGGAGCTGGCCCGATGAACGGCCGACCGCCGGTCAACCGGCAGCACGCTGCGGCCGGGAGCGCCGACCTGACAGGTTGGGCGCTGGCCGCCCTCGGTGGCCTGCTCGCCCTCGCCGGGCTCGTCTGGGCCGGCGCATTGGTCGCCTGCATCCTGACCGGCCGCCCAGTGCCCGACGGGGGACTGCTGCCCGCGCTGGCGTCGCTTGCGAACGTCGGTGACCCAGCCGCGGCCTGGCCGAACCGGAGCCAGCTGCCCGGACCGATCACCTACTGGTCCGGCACAGCCATCGTCCTCGCCCTCGTTGCAGTCCTCGCCCTCGCCGGTCGCAGGCTCTACCGGCAACTGTCCGGTGCAGGCTCGGAGGCGAACCGGCTGAGGTACCTGCCGGGCACCGCCCACCCCGCCGAGGTGCACCGGGCCGCCGACGCCCGTGCCCTGCTGGCACGTGCCGCCGTCGTGCGACCCTCGCTCGACAAGCGGGCCGAACCGCAGCAGATCGGCTACCGGCTCGGGTCGCTGCGGGGCCGGGACCTGTGGTGCACGGTCGAGGACTCGGTGCTGCTGGTCGGCCCGCCCCGCATGGGCAAAGGCCTGCACCTGGTCATCCCCTGGGTGCTGGACGCTCCTGGCCCGGTCGTGACGACCTCCACCCGACCCGACACCCTCGCCGTCACCGTGCGCGCCCGGCGGCGCCAGTCCCGACCGGTCGCGATCTTCGACCCCCAATGCCTCGCCGGCATGGCCGGGGGACTGGCTTGGTCGCCGATCCGCGGGTGCGAGGCGCCGCACACCGCGATGGTCCGCGCCCGCGGCCTGGCCGCCGGCGCCGGCCTGGGCAAGTCCGTCACCGACGCGGACTTCTGGGCCGGGCAGACCGAAACCGCCCTGCGCTGCCTGCTGCACGCCGCCGCCCTGGACGGGCGACGCACCATCGACCTGTACCGGTGGTCCCTGAACCCCGCGCTGGCCGAAGACGCCATCACCATCCTGAACCGGTCCTCCCCGGCCGAAGGCTGGG
This sequence comes from Cellulomonas sp. NTE-D12, assembly GCF_027923705.1. Lineage (NCBI taxonomy): Bacteria > Bacillati > Actinomycetota > Actinomycetes > Micrococcales > Cellulomonadaceae > Cellulomonas > Cellulomonas electrica. Next base: position 1,710,303 of record NZ_AP026442.1, read on the forward strand.
CGGACGCCCTCGACACGGTGGTTCATTCCGATCCGCGCACCCGCGACTCCATCTGGCTCGCCGTCCGTCAGGCGCTGGGCGCGATGGCCGACCCCGACGTCCTCGCAGCCCTCGACCCCAAACCCGGCACCGAGTTCGACCCCGCCACGTTCCTGCGGGAGTCCGGCACCCTCTACCTGCTCGCCTCGTCGGTCGCCGCCGCCTCCTGCGCCCCGCTGATCGCGGCGTTCGTCGAGGACATCACCGAGACCGCCCGCACCCTGGCCGCCCGCGCACCCGGCGCCCGACTGGATCCGCCCCTGCTGCTCGCGCTGGACGAGATTGCCAACCTCACACCCCTACCGTCCCTGCCGTCGCTGATGTCCGAAGGGGGCGGGTCCGGGATCACCACGCTGGCCGTGCTGCAGTCCCTCGCCCAAGCCCGCAACCGTTGGGGCGAGCACGCCGCCGACACCATCTGGGACGCCGCCACCGTGAAGGTCGTCCTCGGCGGGTTGGGCAAGTACCGGGACCTGGACGAGGTCGCCCAGCTGCTCGGCCACATCGACGAGCTCGTCGAGACCCGCACCGCCGGGCGTGGCGGCGACCGCTCCTCGTCCACTTCCGTGCGGTCCGTGCCGGTCATGCCCCCCGCGGTGCTGCGCACCCTCCCGTTCGGCACCGGGGTGCTCCTGCTGCGGCAGACCAAACCCACCGTCATCGACCTGCACCCATGGACCGCCCGCCGCGACGCCACCCAGTTGGCAGCCGACCGGTCCGTCGTCGAGCACGCCACCGCGACCGGAACGCAGATGCCCGCATGATCGGCAAGCTCATGACTGGCGCCCTGCTCGTTCTCACCGTGCCGGCCCTGGCCACCGTGACCGCGCTGTCCGTCGGCTCCAGCACACAGCGCTGCATCACCTCAAGCAGCGCGGCCCCCGTACCGGAGGCGACGTTCACTGCTGAGGCACTGCTGCCGGACTCTGGGCCCACCCCCGCGCCCGGGCCGACGAGTGGCGGATGTGCGCCGGGCCTGGGCGCGGGCGCCACCGGGGCGGCCATCCCCGCGGGCACGTCGTCAGATGTGGCAGCCGCGGTCAGCACCGGGCTGGCGTACGTCGGGGTGACCAGCGGCTGGTACCAACGCTGCGACCAGCTCGCCTGCCGCGCCTACGGCTACGCCAACTCCGAGTACGTCTCCGCGCACACCCACTGGCTGGCGATGCTCGCCACCGGCCACGCCCACCCCGGCGACCCCTGCCCTCCGCTGGGATCGTTCGTCTTCTTCAACACCGGCCGCCCCGACGGGCACGTCTCCCTCGTCGTCCAAGCCGACCCCTCAGGCTGCGACCCAAACGTCATCCAGGTCACCGCCAACGAGATCTACGACCACGCCACCGGCAACCACGGCGGCGTCTACCAGCTGTCCCTCGGCCGGCTGGAAGGCATGTACCTGGGCGGGCACGGGTACCTCGGCTGGTCCGACCCCGTCTGCGCCGGCGCCCTGCTGCCCGCCGGCGCCCGACCCGTCGCGGCCGGGAGCTGACATGCGCCCCACCGGCGGCCCCTCCACGGAGGAGAAGCTCACGGCCCTGCACGCTCAGCTGGTCGATGCCGTCGCGGAGCTGGTCCACTCCGACAAGTGGGCGCAGATGCTCACCGTCGCGGCACGGCTCACCGAGTACTCACCCTCGAACGTCCTGCTGATCGCAGCCCAACGCCCAGACGCCACCCGCGTCGCCGGCATACGCACCTGGAACGGCCTGAACCGGCACGTCCTCAAGGGCGAACACGGCATCGCGATCCTTGCCCCCTGCGTGTCCCGAAGCCGCGAGGAAGTCCCGCAAGAGGCCGACCGTCTGGAGGCCAATCCGCGAAGGGCGTCGGACAACGAGGAGCCCATGCCACGACGAGAGCTGCAGGGGTTCCGGGTCGTGCACGTCTTCGACGTCACCCAGACAGAAGGCGCCCCGCTGCCGGACGTCCAGCCGCAACTACTCGCAGGGCAGGCGCCTCGCGAGGCCTGGGACGGGCTCGTGACCCTCACGACGAGAGCCGGCTACCGGCTCGAACGCCGCCCCTGCCCAGCAGGCGTCAACGGCTGGACCGCACACGAGGACAGGCTCGTCGTCGTCGCCGACGACCTCGAGCCAGCGCAGGCCACCAAGACGCTCGCCCACGAGCTCGGACACATCCGCGCCAACCACGCCGGACGATTCCCCGAATACGCCATCGACCGCACGTGCCGCGGCGCCGCCGAGGTCGAAGCCGAGTCGATCGCGTACATCGTCACGCGCCACCTCGGCATGAATCCCACCGAGTACTCGGTCCCGTACATCGCCGGCTGGGCCGACGACCTCGACGTCCTCCGCCACCACATGAGCAGCGTCGTCACCGTCGCCCAAGGACTCCTCGGGGAGCTCGAACGGGTCGAGGATGTCGCTGCTCCCCGAGGTTCAGGTCCCGATCGAACCGCTCCCGACAAAGGCCCAGTGCTCGCGGCGCAATTGCGCCCGGGCCTCTCCGCGGTGCACACCCAAGTGTGACTGCGTTCCCGCCAGAACTTGTGGGGGTTCGGTCACGTTGCCTCTCGGGCGCGTCTCGGGCGCGTCTCGGGCGCGTCTCGGGCGCGTCTCGGGCGTCGCCGAAGGTCCGTCGCCGCTCCTCGGCGCGGCACAGGCTCCAGCTACCGTCTATCGTCCGATCGGGCCCCACGCGCGCGAGGAGATTGGTGCGTATGTGCGACCCGTCACTCCAGGGTCTGTGCGGCACGGGATCGCCAGTAGTCCGCAGCTGCGGCGCCCGCCAAGAGGGCGTCCATCTCGGCGCGATCTCGACTGAGAATCGTCGCGACGTCCTCGCCCGTGACAAAGGACTCCAGTCCGACCTCAAGCGCGTGCCGGCTCAAATAGCTGGCGAAGTCGCCGACCGACTCCACGGCAGGCATACCCGCCGGATTGCCATGCACCAACGCATTGCGTACGCGTGCTCGCCGAAGGTTCAGCACCTCGGCGCAGCGTTGATACCCATGCATGAGACGCCGGTACTCAACCGGGTCGCTGACGGACCGAAGCAGGCTCTCCACCCAGCCACGCTCGGACTCCACACGGCAGACCGCCAGGAGGTCGTGTTCGTGTTCGGCCACGAAGACGAGCCAAGGGCGGGCGTCGCTGGTCTGGTGGAGAGCACCCCTTAGCCGGTTGACTTCTTCGTATCTTGGGCCTGCTCCCAGCAGGCAGATGCTTACGGCGAGCCGAACGTCCGACCTCCATCGGCTTTGAGGCCATAGATCCGCCAGGTCTGTAAATAACTGTGCGGACGAGATTCCGGCGTGGGCGGCGACGTGTTGCACCACTCGGTCCTCGAGCGGGATGACACTGCGAACATCGGCGTCCGACGGGCGGCGAAGGGCCATCTCGCGGCTGTGGGGCCTGTCTGCCGCGGCCTGAACCTCGACGGCCGCCGCGAGGAAACGGGGGAGGGGGGCCGCAGCGAGCGCCGCCCCGAGCCGGGGGGCCACCTCTTCGATCGCGGCGGCCGTCATATTGGCGCCGTAGTAATCGTTGGCGAAGGACGTCTCAGGCGTCCGGGCCATGCTCCCCCCCAGCACTCCGTTGCGTACTATCGCCCACTCGGTGAGAAGGGGCCGAATGCCTGCCGACCGATGCACGCTCAGGCTCAACAGGGCGTCGACGATGGCCTCGGCTCGTCGGGCGGAACCTGCAACCCTAGTGACGCCAAGATCTACGCGGGCGAGGACATCAACGTCAGACTTCTCGTCGACGCGTTCCGCGACTCGGAAGAGCGACCATCGGGTGATGTCTGCGAGTTCTTGCTTACCAACGAAGTCCTGGCGATCGGCCGTGGCGTTCGGCACATACCAATGGGCGTCCATGAAGATCACGTTTCCCGCAACCACGTGCTCGACCCGCCCGCCGACGTAGCCCAGCCACACCACGACGTGCTCGTTGGCTGGTACCTCCATGACAAGTGCCCGAGCGCTCTCGAGTCGACCCGTCAGAAGTGTGAGCTCGGGGGTGGCACGGGAGGGCCGCACAACGTCGTCGGCTGCCAAGGTGTGCGCGAGGCGATTGAACGTCTGGCCAGGCTCGTGTCCGCGCAGGCGCAACTGTTCGAACAACAGATCCGCGATGTGGCGATGTCGCCGGTCGCTGAACCTTGGCTCGTGAGCAACATCGACAAGGTCTTCCCAGCACGCGGCGACGGCCCGATCACTAGCAAGTGCGTCTTGGAGTTCGTAGGCGGCTCTTGTCGCTGCCGTCCATGCTGGATCGGTCCGCTGGCCCGGCAGCTGGTGGAGGACCTTTCCGCCGCTGGCGGTGAGTCCGCCACGGCCGAGTGTCTGCAAGGACTCCTCGAAGGTTCGGAGCTCGGGCGCCAGCGTCCGAAGTAGGCGCTGCCCTAGCCCTGAGACGGACTCCTCGAGATCTCTGGCCAGGGAGCTGCGGTTCCGACCGTTATCCCAGGCGTCCTTGCCAGCGGCGAGTTCTAGCCAGTCGACGATCTCCTCTATAACGACAACCAGTGGAAGAGTTGTCGTGGAGCCATGGCGGCGATCGAGCGAGCAAACGAGGGACTTGATCCACGTTGGCTCGTCGTCCGGCCAATCGTCGCGGACGTTGTAGTCGATCATCATCGCGCAGCTCCAGGAACTCGACCCAGATGGGGAGACGGGGGCGGTGCCCTCACCTCGTTCGTGTCGCGGTCACGTCGCAGTGCGGCCTTCACATGCCTTCTCGGTCTGCGACAGCGGGTGGCCAGGATTGCCGAAGTGGAGTGTCCGGGCGTCGGCGCACCTCCGCACGCGAACGTGTCTCACGGAGCACGGATCACGGCCGCTGGCGAGCGCCGGTTTCGTCACGGCCCTGGACTGAGACCGCCCGTTCACGGTACCGGTCGGCTGCGGAACGCCACAAAGCGACGTAGGTAGTCCTGACCTGCGAGGCGACCATGACCACCAGGATCCCGACTACGACGACAGTCACGGAACCGGCGCCGGGCACACGATGCGCGGAGAAGGATCCCACCGCGTCACTGACACCCACGCCCACGAATGAACCGGCCACCAAGATCGCGACGTCGGTAGCGAGGACTCCGGCCTGCGATCGTTCGCGAAGCTTGTTTGCATAGATTGGAAGTAGGTGGTCGGCCACGTCGAAGCCGGATGCCCACGGGTCTGGGCACCGTGTGCCCCGTACCCGAGCATGCACCGGTGCGGCCGTGAGGGCCGCTACCTCCTCGGGACGGAGGAAGTCCAAGTCGCGGGGGTCCGACGTGGGGACCCGGCCTCGCCGATCCTCCACGACCCGCCGCACGTCCCGCGCCTGTTGCACCGCGTTTCTCATTGCACGCGAAGCCGTCGCAACTACGGCGACAGCTACGGCGACCGAAACCCACAGCATCGCCTGCTCACCACCGATCAAGGTCGGCTGAGTACGGTCGCGTGCTGGGCTTGACGGTGTCGGCAAGGAGCGCAACCCCAAGCCCAACAACTCCGACGAGAACCGCAAGCCCCAGCCACAGGGGATGCCATCGCGAGCCGAACAGTGCCGCATCCAGACAGGCGACAAGAACGCAGACGGCCGTCGCTAGCACCCAACGGGTGGCACGCACCCTCGCCTTGATCCCGCGCCGGGCCTCGGGGGCCAGCAGGTACACCGGAACCGATCGCAAGGTTCCAGGCACCGAGACGGTTGGGTGTGCATCAGGAACAGGAAGGGCCCTAACCGTTCGCCACGTTCGCTGCAACAAGGTCAGAAATCTCACCCCTGCATGATGTCGAAGGGCACCGACATGCGCGCTCATCCGCGCGGGATGCGGTGGCATCGGGGGCCCGCGTGGAGCCTGACCCGCTTCTCCGGACACCTGGTCTGAGGTGATGATCGCCTCGGAGAGGAGTCCTGGATGCCTGCCGCCAAGCCGCCGGAGTTCCGGCGTCGAGCAGTAGACCTGGCCCGCAGCGGCCAGCAGCCGGTCGCCAAGGTTGCGTCCGATCTGGGGATCAGCGAGTCGTGCCTGCGCCGCTGGATGGCCCAGGACGACGTCGACGCCGGCCGCCGCGAGGGGATCAGCACCGAGGAGCGTCGCGAGCTGGTCGAGCTGCGTCGACGTAATCGGGTGCTGGAGATGGAGGTGGAGATCCTCAAGCGCGCCAGCGCCTACTTCGCCCGGGAGAACGTCCTCCCGAAATGAGTGCCCGGCTGGTCCAGGAGCTGGCCGGCGACGGGGTGCCCGTCGCGGTGACCTGCCGGGTGCTCGGTATCTCCCGCTCCGGGCTCTACGAGGCCATCGTGCGCGCGCCCAGCGCCCGCGCGGTCGCCGACCAGACGCTGACCGCGACGATCACCGCGATCCACCACGGCTCACGGGCGACCTACGGCGCCCCGCGGGTCCATGCCGAGCTGCGGCTGGGCCTGGGGGTCGCCTGCGGACGCAAGCGCGTGGCCAGGCTGATGCGGGCGGCGGGCTTGGTCGGGGTCTGCCACCGACGCAAACGGCGCGGCCAGCGGCCCTTGCCGGCCCCGCACGACGATCTCGTCCAGAGGCGGTTCAGCGCCGACGGGCCGGACCGGCTGTGGTGCACCGACATCACCGAACACCCCACGAGCACCGGGAAGGTCTACTGCGCCGCGGTGCTGGACGTGTTCACCCGCAAGATCGTCGGCTGGTCGATCGCCGACCACATGCGCTCCGAACTGGTCGTCGACGCCCTGCAGATGGCGATCTGGCACCGCCAACCCGCCCCGGGCGCGATCGTGCACGCCGACCGCGGCAGCCAGTACACGTCCTGGATCTTCGGGCACCGGCTGCGCACCGCCGGCCTGCTCGGGTCCATGGGCCGGGTCGCCTCCAGCGTGGACAACACGATGATGGAGAGCTTCTGGTCGAGCATGCAGCGCGAGCTGCTCGACCGCCGGTCGTGGTCGTCTCGCGAGGAACTCGCCTCGGCGATCTTCGAGTGGATCGAAGGCTTCTACAACCCCGTCCGACGCCACTCCGGCCTCGGCTACCGGTCCCCGAACGACTTCGAGGACCTCCACACCGCCGCCACCGCGGCAGCATGATCAACCAACCGCACCTGTCCGGGAAACCGGGTCAGGCTCCCGTTGACGTGAGGGCACGTTGTGAGAGCAGCGCGGGTCGACGTCAAGTCGGTCACACAGATCTCGTAAACCGTGTCTCGGCTAGGAGAGACGGCATTGGGCGAACCGTCGTTGCCGCCGCACTCGATGGCGACCGGGGCGACTTTGCCTTGCGCCGCCATGGCGCGGCGATGGCCCAAGTCGCCGGAGCCTCCGGCGGCGCTAGTGCGGTAGAACGTGTGGGCGCGTCACTCTCGGTGGCTGCCGGGCCTGCACCCGAGCCGCGCGACCCAGTCGCCGATTCGAGCCCGTGCGATGGCGAACCGTTCGTGCCACAGCAGCGGTGCGTCGTGCGGTGCTGTGGTCGCGAAGGAGCCCTTCCAGGACAGGTGCAGGGCGGAGAGCTCTTCGATGAGCTCGGGGTGTTGGCGCCAGCATTCGGGGAGGGTGCGGTGGTCGAGTTGGTAGCGGTCGGCGAGCCAGAGCACCCATAGGTCGAGGCTTTCGAGGAAGAGGTGTTCGTCGTCAGGTGTCTGGGCGGACCAGGCGAATACAACGGGTGGTTGTCGTGGCTGCGTCAGTCGGGGCGGCGGGTAGAAGCCGTCGGGCTGGGTCATTACGGGGTCCTCCTAGCGCGAGGTGGGCGGGGTTGAGCTGAGGGCGGCGCCGCGGGCTGCGGTCTTGGCGGGCAGCCTGTCGTGATGGGCCGAGGTGGTGGTGATCTCGCCGAGCCAGGCGGCGTGGGCGGCTGGGTCCAGGGGTTCGGGCCCGAGTCTGTCCAGCCAGTGCGGGTGGGTCTGGAGGGCTGCGTAGGTCAGCGCGTGTATCCGTTCGTCGATGAGCTGGTTGACCTGGGTGAGCAAGTCACTCCCGGTGGTGTCGAGCCCGGTCGCGTCTGGGACGGCGCCGATGTCGCGGGCTTCGTCGCCGTGCCGGTCCAAGTACGACCGAGCCCCAGACAGGAGCTCTGACGCGGGATCCGTGCGGGGCTCGAAGGCGGTGATGAGATTGCCGAGAATGACGTCCGCATCCGGCGCGAGTCTCGCGAGGAGGTCGAGCGTCGTGAACACGCGTCCGGCGTCGGGGGAGCGCGTCAACCGGTCTATTGCCGGTTGCGTCATCCCGTGGTCGGCGAGGGTCTGGGTCCATCGGGTTTGGGCGGCGTCCGCGTACAGGGTGCGGGCGATGGGTTCGAGCCGCCGCAGGGATGTGGCCTCGTCCTGCCGGGTGGCAATCGTGGCTGTGGCGGACTGTTCGGCGCCGGTGGTGGCCAGGACGCGAGTGAGGATGTCGTGGGCGTCGAGGCCGGCGTGCGGGTCGGGCAGACCGTCGCAGTCGGTGTCGAGGGTGTCGGTGGCGACGTAGAGGTGGTTGGCCTCGCGGCCCCGGGTCATGGCGACGTAGAGGTTCTCCCGGGTCATGCCGGCGTGGGTGAGCACGTGCGCCCGGTCGACGGTGATGCCTTGGGCGCGGTGCGTGGTGGTGGCGTAGGCCAGCTCGACGTGGTCGGCGACGTACTGGGCCGGGAGCACGACAGGGTCGCTGTCCTGCGAGCCGGCGGTGCCGACGACGCCACGGCGGGCCAGGCGGGTCCGTGCGGGGGCGACGGTGAGGGACCCGTCGGGGTTGATGTGGTGCACGTCCCACAGGTCCCCGTTGCGCACGTACCCGCCGGCGGTCCTCAGGTGTCGGTCGTTGAGGCGGGTGACGATCCGGTCGCCGACCCCGAGGGAGGTCCCGGTGCGGGTGGTCAGGCCGCCGGGGGCGACGAGCCCGTCTTGGACGCGGTCGTTGTGGGCGCGGGTGTTCAGCGCGGTGACGGTGGCGGTGTCGGGGGCGAGCAGGACGGTGGTGTAGCCGGCGGCCACGTCGGTCGACCAGGCGGTGTAGGCCTCCTCGAGCATCGATTCCCCGGGCCCGGCGTGGATCCGCCCTGCGTCTTGGTAGGTCTCGAGGACACGGGGGTTGCCGTCACGGAGGGCGGTCGTGGCGACCGCTTCCCAGGGGTGGGTGAACCGCCACAGGCTGCGCAGCCGGGCCCCGCCGATGCGGGTGGCGAGCAGACCGAACGCGCCGCCGGCGTCGACGGCGGACAGCTGGGCGTGGTCCCCGACGAGCAGCACCTTGGCCCCCGCCGCGACGGCTTGGCGGGTCAGCTCGTCCAGGGCGAGGGTCCCGGCGAGGGACGCCTCGTCGACGATGAGCAGCTGGTCCGGTTGCAGGGTCCAGTGCTGCTGCTGGCGGTGGTAGTCGACCAGGGCAGTGTCGATGGTCCGCAGCCGGGTCAGGTCGATCCCGCTGGCGCGCTCACGCAGCGTCGTCAGCTGGTTGATCACACCTGCGCGAGTGATGGCTCCGGGGCCGGTGGACTCGTGCAGCCACTTGGCCGTGTTCTCACAGCTGATGCCCAACGCTCCGGCGAGGTTGGCCGCTGCGGTGGAGGACGGTGCGAGTCCGATCACGGACCCGTGCCCGTGGGTCCGTTCCCAGACCGTGCGCACCGCGGCCAGCGTGGTCGTCTTGCCGGACCCGGCAGGGCCGACCAGCAGGTCGACCAACCGCTTGGATCCCGCGATCGAGCGGACCGCCTCAACCTGGTCGTTCGCGAGCCGGCCGTCCGCGTCGCCGGGGAGGACCAGGGCGTCGTCAAACAAGGGAGCGGTCGGCGCCGTGAGGTCGGCGGCCGCATTCAGGAGGCGGATTTCGGCGTGGAGGATGACGGCGTCGGTGTACGTGTGCTCGTCGGGCCGGTCGAACACCGTGCCCCCGTCGGGACGGGTGTACCGGCCCGTTGCCTGAAGCACGGCCGGGGCCTCGAGGCTGATGCACCGCCCCAACGCCGCGTCGGTGACCGTGTCCAGGAGCTCGAGGCGGTCGGCCGGGGAAGCGGTGATCAGTGCTCGGGTGACGCGTGCTGCTTCGGAGAACACGTTCCACCGGGTCCAGGTCGAGCGCCGTTCGCGCACCCCGGCCAGCACCTGCCCGGCCAGGTCGTCGATGACAAGGCCCGGAACAGCCCCTGCCTGAACGGGTCGCACTTGCGAGTGACGGAGGCCCGCCGCGGTGAGGTCGCGCGGTGACATTCCGGTGACATCGGTGGCCCGCCGCCGCCACCTGCTCAAGAGCTCGCGCAGCGGGGAGATCCGTTTGGTGGGGCGGGTGGCGCGGGTGACCTGCTGGCGCAGCCGGGTGATCTCGATCCGGTTCGGCGCCCGCCCGTGCCCGGCGGCGAACCCGGCCACGGCGGTCGTCATGGCTTCGTCGATCTGGCTGGTGCGCTGGGAGAACGCCGTCATGAGCTCATCGCTGATCCCGTCGAGCTCGAACGCCAACGACCGGTGCGCACCCCGGGACCGCCACCCCCACCCCACGGGCAGCCGACGGGACAGCTCGTCGACCAGGAACCCGTTGTAGGCCTCGGAGACTGCGACGACCGCGTGGTGCAGTGCGCGGGAGTCCACCGACCGCCACGCGCCGTCGCGGCCTTGGACCTTGTTGGCCAGGACCACGTGGGTGTGCAGGTTCGGGTCACCGGCGCGGGAGTCCCAGTGGTCGAACGCCACCGCGACCGCCCCCAGCGTCGCCTCCTGCCGACACCCGGCGTGCCCGGTCCGGGTGTAGAGGGCCCGGTCCTGCAGGACGTCCATCGCCTGCTCGACCGCCGCGGCGTGTGCGTCAGTGACAGCCTGCCGGGTCCTTTCGTCGGCCACCGCCCACAGGGTCGAGACGGACTTCATCGCGGTGAACGTCAGGTCGAACCCGGCGACCACCGGCGAGGTGTCCCGGCCCAGCTCCACCCGGGTGATCGCCTCGACCGCCGCCTGCCGGGCCGGCGGTGACATGTCCGCCGGGAGCGCCTTGACCTGGGCCGCGACGCGGTCGGCGGGCGAGACCACAGCCGGGTAGGCCCGACCGAGCGGGACACCGGTGAGCGGGTTCAGTCCGTGCGCGAACAGCCGCGACATCCCCACCTCCTCGACCACCGCGCCCGCAGAGAGCACCGATCGGTCGGTAGTGGGGTCCGCAAGACCGGCCAGGCCTCGGCCGAGCCAGCGGCCCGGCGGGTTGCCCGACTCCAGGTAGTACGCCGTGACCGGGGCCGGCCCGGTGCGCTGGCAGTCACCGGTGGCGACCTACCGCAGCAGGTACCGATACCCGGCCCCAGCGGACAGCCGGTGCGTCGTCATCACCACCGCCGACCACCCCACCTCGGGCCGCCGCGCGCGTAGATCCCCACATCAGCGGGAGGGCGGATCCGCCGAAACACGCGACGGCGTCGGCCCGAACCAGAGCCCGGGTGCCAGAGGTGTCTAGCGGGTTGATGGCGGGGGCCCGGCAGGTCGATGGCGGCGGGAGGGTCGGCAGGTGCTGCGGGGCGGGGGGAGTGGGGGGCGGATGCGGTGCGCGAGGAGTGATCGGGCGGTGATGGTCGGATCGATGGGAGCCGGGGCCTTGGGGGCCGGAGATCACGGGGCGCAGCGGATCTCGGCGTCGCGTGTTTCGTCGATTCCGCACACCCGCTCATGAGGGACGGAGTCGTCCACAGAACATCGGCTGCCGGCCACGTGGACGCTGGCGTCGCATGACCCTGGGGCCGAGCGGGATCGGAGGTCACTATGAGCTACACCTGGTCGACGGGCGCCGCTGCGGTGCTCGAGCACGTCGGGAACGACTGGGCAGGGGTGTGGTCGCTGCTGTTCGCCGCGACCAAGGCCACCTTCCGCCTGTCTCTGCTGGTGCCGCTCGACCTGGGAGCCGAGCTGGCCTACGCCGCGATGGATTCCGGGGAGGCGCGCGACGAGGTCGGCTGGGCGCACCCCGACGTGCCGCTGGCGGCCCTCGCTGTCGATCTGGGGCCCGCGGGCCCCAGTCTCGACGTGGCGGACACCTGCTCTGTGATCGTCGGCCTGCTGGATGGCGCACTGCACTGGCTGACTCCGCTCGGCGCCGTCGACTGCGCGCCGAGCGACCGGCAGCTCGCGCGAAGGGTCGGTTCGAAGGTCTTTGCGGCTCGCGACGTGCTGGCGGCCCTGCGGTCATGAGGGCGACCTACGGTGACCTCGTCGGGCGCGCCGGGGTCGACATCCACACCGGCCTGCTGCAGGTGATGCGCCGGGGTTTCCAGGACCCCACTCAGGCCCAGAACACCGTCGGCACGTACTACGACCTGCTGGCCGCCCTGCGCAACCACGCCTGGTGGCTGCTCGACCCGGCGAAGGCTCGCCCGGCGGACCTGCCGCCCCAGGGCCGGGGTCGGCCCGACCACGATGACCTGGACCTTGTCGCGGCGAACCTCTTCGCCAGCCTGGGTCCTCTCACGCAGCGACCCGTGCCGATGCCGTACCCCGAACCGACGTTCGACCACCCGTGGCGCGACGCGGCCGTCAAGCTCGGCGTGGCCACCGACCTGCTCGCCACGCACGTGGGCCCCCGCTACGAACCGCGCTCCGAGCAAGCAGCCCTGGTGCTGGACCCCGAGCAACGCCACGGCGCCCTTGCGTTCATCGCCGCACTAACGGACCTGACCCTGAACGCCGACTCCGCGATCGGCGCCGCATGCCGACACCGCGACATCCCCTGGGAGCAGGTCAACGCCTGGCTCCCGGACCGGTCGACCAGCAAGTCGCTGACCCACCGGCTGCACAAGCTCGCGGCTGACCACGAGCACGGACGCGGACTGCGCGACGTCACCACGAATCTCTACCCCGTGCGTGAGGGCGACCCGGTCGTCGAGCTCGGCGACCGCATGCTGCGCCTCCGACACGCCGCCTGGCAGCTCGCCGAGACGACCCCGGACTACTCCGTCGTGACGCTGCACGACCTGGCCGGCCTGGGCATGGCAGCTCATCTGCACACCGCCCACGCCCATGGCATCGACTTCCGCGCGTCCAGCTCGCTGTCCAATCGCCTCGTCTCAACCGCACGCGCGTTCCAACGACTCATGGTCGACCTGGACGACTACCTCGCCCCGGGCCCGCCGGACCCGGGGATCCGGGTCGAGATCCTCGCCGCTCGCCAGATCCTCGCCGAGACCGTGCCGCTGCACCGGCCCGCGCACACGCTGACGATCTCCGACCCGAAGACGCGCGAGACACTCGAGGTACTGCACGGCGCGTGCGACGTGCTTGCCCAGGTCGCCCGCATGAACCAGACCACGTACGCGACCCTCGCCCGCTCGGATTTGGTACACATCCCGACCCGTCTCGTGGATGGCGAGACTCTCAGCGAGGACCCAATCGCCGCTGCGGCCAAGTTGACCGGCGCCCGCCGGATCCCCGCGCCCGCAGCCCGCATCAGGGCGACACTGCACCTCTACGAGGCCATTGGTGCGGTCACCGGCCATGTCCCGCCATATGCGGTGCCCTTGGCACGAGCGAAACAGTACGGGCCTCCGATCCTCTTCCGACCTGCGGAGTTCGAAGGACGACCGTGGCTCTCGCCGGACCTGGACTGACCGACCCCGCCGATCTCTGCGGGTCGGTCGGACTTGTTGCTGCGGGCAATGCTGGGCACGGTCCCGGAGTCCCTCGCGATCTGCCCGCTCGACGCCTCGCCCCGGCAGACGACGGCCACGACATCCCTACGGAACTCCTTCGGATGAGGTTTGGGCACGGTGTACATCCTTCCAGCGGGACCCTCGTCCCCACAGGTCGGGTCTCACCTATCCGTGAAGCAGCCCCCCGCCCGCGGCCCCAACTCAATGTGACACAACATCTACTCATCGGCGCTTGAGAAGAGGCGCATCACCTCCTGCCAGGCAAGAGACTCCGTGGACCATGCGTCTACGTCGCGTCCGGCAGCGAGGGTTGCGCAGTTCACGGCGTACGACGTAAGAGTCTGCGAGACTTCGCCCCGGCCGGCAGCTAGATGCCCTAGCGCGCCCTTCAGCAATGCGTACTGTGAAGGCGTTGCAGCATCCAGAAGTAGTTCGTCAGCGATTCTCACCATCTCGGTCGCTGCCGAGATTAGCTCTTCTTTGGCAGCTATAGCTGACGCATAGGCACCGAGAACTTCAGCCTCGATGATGACGGCAAGATGGCGGCCAGCGTGGACCTGGAGATCGACGCATTGAAAAGGCACAAGTGTTTGGCCAAATCTACTCGATACCCGCCGAGCGCCTTTTACTACCGCTCTCACGTTGCCGTGGTTGCGCGTGAGCATGGTCACTAGAGAATCGGCCTCACCGAGCTCCGCGACGCGGAGAATGACAGCCTCGTCTCGATACCGCGACTTCTCCGCCCTGTCCGGCGAAGGTCGCGCCGGCTTCAACGGGCGGTCGAAAAGCTCCGCCTCGGCTTCGAAGCGGGAGTCATCGTCGCGGGGATACGTCTCAGTCGGATCTAGATACACCCCCGGGAATAACGAGGCGCGGATCCATGCGACATCGACCAATTCCGGAAGCTGACGCGCGCCATAAGCCTGCAGGTATTCCAAGTCGTGAAACCGATCCGGCCGGCTCTGGCGGAGCATTCGTATCGATCGCCAACTGGATGGCCAACGTTGTGCCACCCGGAGGCTGTACTCAAGGGCAGTCGAGAAGATGAAAAGGTCTTCCCGAACCGCCGGATCGGGAACGCGATGGGATCCAGCGAATGCAGATGCCACGCTCCCGGTCCATCGCCGCCACTCCGCGTCGTTGGATCCGACCACGAGATCGAGGTAAGCCACCGTCCCAACCGACAGTCCTGTCCACGATGACAACACCGCTCGACGCAATTCCTTCTGATACTCACCATGATTGGGGCCATTAATCGCATCCTGGCGGGCTGCGTCAAGCAACAGATTCCAACGATGCGCCTCTACATGAAAATAGCTGCCGACGACCCTCTCGGGATCCGCGTACGGCGAGTACCGTGTCGGCAGCCACTCGTCGAGCTGCGCAGTGGTTGAGTATATGAGATTTCGGAAATTCTCAAGCTCTAGCGCTATCACGTCGTCGCTCAACTCCATGCGCGACCACCTTCAACAAATACGTACGGTAGATCATATTTCAATGTTGGTTTGCAGACTGACCTGTGCGATTTTCCATCTGCTGCGTGGCTGTGGCGGTCCGTATCGTACCGCTCGGTGATCACAACGCGATCTGGGTTGGCCCACAACAGGTCTGCGCGAAGTGACTCGAAATGCCACTCGGTCACTGCCCGTTCCGTCCGTTGCCGCGTATTAGCGATGACTTGGGACCCCGGCTGTAGGTCGCTGTAGGCGGTAGCGGTCCTTAAGAGCATAGCGACGAACGGTCCGATTCCTGGTCCATAGGCAAGCGCAAGCCTTCCGGCTGGGCGAAATCCTGCGCTGGCCGGGCTGAATAGCCGAAGCTGCGCTTCAAGAAGCACCGGCGGCGCGCCGGTGCAGTTCGTACTATTGACCCATTCATCAGCGGCGTCAATAACGGCTCGGCGGATTATCAACCCACCTAGTGAGTGACCCACAAGAACCAATTCGTCGTACTCTACGTTACTATTCGCAGGGTCACTGAACCGTGCAGCCGTGAAATTGACCGCGGGCGTCGGGTAGAAGTCTCGAATGTAGCGGCCGAGCCGCGCGGCCATAGCTGTGATGTCTTCCCTCGTCGAGTCGTACCCTATGAAGAGAAGGTCGGCTTCTTGCCACCACTGGTCGTAATCAGGGCTCACCGCGAAGTCGCCCCAGCTCTTGATGATGTCGCCCCACCACCCGTGCAGGAATACCACGAGGCGTTTCGCCGTCGTCGTGGAGGCCAGTCCGTGGACCTGAAGTGGATGGCTGATGTGTGAGTAGATGTGCGCGGACATCGTCTAGCAGTCTAGGGGTCAATGGCACGACGGGCCGTGTGACGCGCTCGGATCGTGACAGCTGGCGGAACCCCCCTGGGTGCATGGTCAGGACCCGCCGACTTGTAGGGGCTGCCTCGCCGCGCCAAGACCTCGTGAGCGCGGACCGTCGTGCTTGGTCGGCGTATTGATGCCGCCGGGCGATCGGGATGCGTCACTCCTTTGGCCGTAGCGCGCAACCGTGGTCCCGACGCGCCGAGGGTGTTCCGCCCGTCGGCAGCCGAGCGAGTGCCGGTGACGTACCGGATAGCGACTCTCGGTGCGCCCGACGCGCGGCGAGCGCTCGTGGACGGACGCCAGTTCTAGGACCGCCGCAGCCGCACCGCTCCGACGGTTCCGGCCGCGGTGACGACGACCGCTCCCGCGAGCCACGTGACGGCGCTTGCCGCGAGCATCTGCCGGGCTCGGTGCCACGTCGACGCGAGGGAGGCTCCGGCGACCACCACGCCGGAGCCGCGCGGACCCGACGGGCATCAGCCCGGTGACGTTGCCGTACTACCTGAAGAGAGATGTTCACCGGACGCCGTTGCCTCCGACGTGCCGCTTCCACTGGCTTCGACGCCCCTAGATAGCGCGCACCGTCGTGTTCGGGCTCGAACTGATCAGAATCATCCGACGGCACCAGGCGCGTCCGTATTGGCGGGCAAAGGAGGCCGAGACGCCTTGACTTCGCGTTCACGCTGTGGCCACTCGAGCACCGTCCGACCCGCAAGACGCTCGTCCCGGCGTTGGCGGTCGCTGCGGTTGTCTACCGGAACCACTGAGCTCCTCGAGCCACAGCAGCAAACCTGGCCATTGACCGCTGGGTTTGGAATTGTAGGTATTTCAAACTCAGCGGGCTTCCTTCACCTGTTCGATTCGACGTCGATCGGGTCCGATGACACATCCAATGAGTTCGCCAGATTCGGTCACTACGAGACTCGTCGAGACCCCGTTGTGGCTGAATGCGTAGAGATCGACTGACGCGCAGCTCGTTGTACGCAGCGCGCCGACAAGCGCATCGAGGCCGACTATGTCGTCGGGTTGTGACCGAAGGCGGCGGGTCTCAATGCGAAGCAACTCAGACGTGCTGGTGCGCGCATGCGGAACATCCTGCGGCCCCGCACTTCGAAGCTGCCTTGCCGCCAACTCGGCCGTACCTATGCGCGATTGGGCTTCAAGCGCCAGTTTGACTAGTTCTTCCTTGTTCATCACGGGTGAGGCTCCCACGGAAGGACGTCTGCGCCTGTAACGCGGCCCTTGATCAGCACTTCGCTCTCGTTGTAAACATCCGGCGAGGCCACGCGGCTGAAGCCTGCGTCATCCGCGTTGGCTATTCGCATTACCACGCCCGGACCGTTGCCTTCTGACGCGATGTCTCGGGCGATCGACTCATCCGTCGTCCAGGAAGTGAACTCGCTCAGTGTGTTGCCCCCGTTGTGGAGTGAAGGGCTGGCGTGGCCTCCCCGGGGCTCGGCGATCCCCTTCGCAGCGTCTTGCAGACCCGGATGGTCCGCTGCCAACCCTCGGTAGAGGAAGCTGCCCTCGTCTGCGGTCTCGGCAGCACGGGCTGCCTTGGCGACAGTCTTTCCTTCATCGGCAGCGTGAAGTACTTTGCCAAACGCGATAGCCTTGGCGCCGAACTCTACCAGCCCTGCGCCATCGATCGCGAATGATGTCGCTATTCCGATCCCCTGGCCCCATTTGTATGCAGCGGTGCAACTATTGGCGGGGTCTTCTGTTTCGCCGTTGAGACCGTAGTTGATCAGCCTTCGGATCTGTTGGGTGCCGCCGAAGGTGATCGCGTCGCCGAAGGCGGCGATGCCGTCGCTGAAGTTGTCGAGCCAGTCGAGACCGAGTGGGTCGGTGAGTTGGAGGGGGTTGCCGGGTGTGTAGGCGTAGGGCTGGTGGGTGGTGGCCAGGAGGGGGTCGATGGTGAGGAACTGGCCAGTGGTGGGGTCGTAGTAGCGGGCTCGTAGGTAAAGCAGTCCGGTGGGGTCGGTGTACTGACCGGCGTAGCCGAAGGGAGTGACGGCCGAGACGGGCGCGTCGTTGATGTCGGTGGGGGTGCCGTAGGGGCTGTAATCGCTGTCGGCGACGACGTTCCCGGAGTGGTCGGTGACGCTTCGGACGGATCCGGTCTGGTCGGTGTGCAGGTAGTCGACGCTGTTGTCGGCGTTGACCTGGGCGAGGGGGGTGGACCCGACCCCGTAGACGTACTGGTGAGTGCCGTCAGAGAGCAGCTCGGGGACGGTGGCGGTGGAGTCCCAGACGAAGCGTTGGGTGCCGGCAGCGGTGGTCGTGGTGGACCGCAGCCCGGACGCCTCGTAGGTGTAGGTGCTGGTGGCGCCGGTCGGGTCGGTCAGGCTGGTGAGCTTGCCGGTCTGGTCGTAGGCGTAGGCGGTGGCCTGGTCGCCGGTGGTGGCGCCGGTGCGTTGCCCGAGCGCGTTGTAGGTGTAGCTGGTGACCTGCCCGGGGGTGCCGTCGGAGGCGGCCGCCGCGGTGCGGGTGGTGACCTGCCCGGCGCTGTCGTAGCCCAGGGTCGTGCCGTCGGGGAGCTGGGTGAGCTGGCCGGTGCTGGTGAACCCGTAGGCGCCGGTCTCGGTGCCGGTGACCTGGCCGAGCTGCCCCAGCGGGTCCCACGTGTAGGTGGACGTGGTGGTCGCCGTGGTGGGGGGTGCGCGCGGTCCGGTGGACCGGTCGGCGGTTTGGGAGGTCAGCTGCCCGGCGTTGTCGTAGGCGTAGGCGAGCTTGAGCAGCTGGGTGCCGGCGGAGGTGTCCGAGGTGATCGCGGTGGTCTGCCCGGCGGTGTCGTAGGCGTGGTGGGTGGCCACGCCGTTGGGGTAGGTGAGGGTGTCGACCTGCCCGTCCTTGGTCCAGGAGTACTGGTAGTCACCCCCGGTCCAGTCCGACACCTTCGTCAGCTGCCCCGCCGCGTCGTAGGAGTACCCGACCGTGTTCCCACCCGGGTAGGTCAGCGTGGCCAGCCGGCCACCGGCGGTCCAGGCGTAGCCGACGGTGGCCCCGTCGGTGGTGACCGTGGTCGGCCGCCCCGCGCCGTCATAGACGTAGGTCGTGCTCGAGGACCCCGACGTGGCAGTCGTCACCCGAGAGGCGGCGTCGTAAGCACGGGTGGTCGCCGGGGTGGTCCCCGAGTAGGTGGTCCCCGTCAGCCGCCCGAGCCGGTCGTAGGTGGACGTGGCCGTCCCGCCGTCGGGGTAAGTGACCGTGGCCTGGTGCCCGGCGGGGTCGTAGGCGTAGGCGGTGACCCGACCCGCAGTGTCGGTGGTGGTTTTCAGCCGGCCCGCGGCGTCGTAGGTGTACTTGGTCACCGCCCCGGACGCGTCGGTGTAGGACGTCTGCCGACCCGCCGCGTCATAGCCCCAGGCCAGCGTGGATCCGTCGGCGCGAGTCACCTGGGTGGTGCGCCCCGCCTTGTCGTAGGCCGTGCTCACCGCCCGGCCCAGCGCGTCGGTCACCGTGACCGGCCGGCCGGCCTGGTCGTAGGTGGTAGTGGTCGCGTGCCCGTTCGGGTCGACGAATTTGGTAACCTGCCCCGCCGCGTCGTAGGTGTACGAGGTCGTGGCCCCCGACGGGGTGGTGGTCGAGACGACCTGGCCCAGCACGTCGAACGTGCTGGTCGTCACCCGACCGTCCGCGTCCGTGCTCGACGTGCGGTTCCCCGCCGCGTCATAGGTGTAGCTGGTCACCCCACCGTCCGGGGCGGTGATCGTGGCCACCCGGCCGGCCTTGTCGTACGACCACTTCGTCACCGAGCCGTTCGGGTCGGTCGCGGTGAGGCGCTGACCGGCGGCGTCGTAGGTGAACGTGGTGACCTGCCCCAGCTGGTCGGTGCTCGAGGTCACGTTCCCCACCGCGTCATACCCCATCGCCGTGGTCGACCCGTACGGGTCCGTCGTCGACAGGGGCCGGCCCGCCGGGTCGTAGGCGATCGTGGAGGTGTACTGGGCCGGGGCCGCACCCGTCACGTTCCCCCGCGGGTCCGTGGCCGACACCTGCCGGCCCACGGCATCGAACACCGCCGTGGTCACCGCACCGGTCGGGTCGGTGGTCGAGGCCAGGTACCCGTGCGCGTCGTAGGAGTACCGGGTCACGTTCCCCGTCGCGTCCGTCGCCGACGCGACCGTCCCGTCCGGGTTCACCGTGAACGAGGTCACCGCACCCGTCGGGTCCGTCTTGGACTGCAGGTTGCCGTGGCTGTCGTAGACGAACGTGGTGGTCTCACCGGCCGGGTTCGTCACCGTCAACGGCTCGTTGAACCCGTTGTACGTCATCGACGTCGTGCGACCCAACGGATCCGTCGCCGACAGCCGGTTCCCCGCGTCGTCATACGTGAACGTCGCGATACGACCAAGAGCATCAGTCTGCGACGTCACCTGATTCGTCGGCCCGTACGTGAAGTACGTCGTGGCTTCCAGCGTTGTGCCGGCCGCCTTCGTCTCCGAGATGACCTGCCCGTTGACGTACCGCTCAACCGTCTTCGACCCATCCGGATCCGTGATCGTGGTCTGCCCGTCCCCGTACGCGAAGCTGGTGGTGCGCTCCAAGGCGTCGGTCTGGGAGACCACCCGCGACGCGGTGTCATACGCGTTCGTCGTCACGCCACCGTCCGCGGCCGTCATGGACACCATGCGGTGCAGCAGGTCATAGGCGTAGGACTGCACGCTCCCGTCGGGCGCCGTGACGGAGGTCAGGTCACCGTCGGAGGAGTAGCCGTAGCTGACGGTGCGCCCGGTGTTGTCCGCCGCTGAGGCGACGTGGGCACCGGACCAGGTCAAGGTAAGGCCGCGGCCGCGGTCGTCGCTCAGCGTGGTGACGTGCCCCGATGAGTCCCTGGTCAACGTCACGCCCTGCCCGTTTCGGTCCTCCATCCGGGCCAGGCGGCCGCTCGCATCGAACCGGTAGGTCTGGGTGGCCTTACGGACCAGGACGAAGGTGCCGTCAGGGTTCTGCTTGAGGGTCGCCTGCACTCGTGCCGGCGCGCTGTAGGTGCCGTCTGCTCCGCGCACGAAGTCCAATGAACTGCCGTTCTCCTGCGTGATCCGCAGCTCGGACGCGTTGCCGACGGTCGTGCCCGAGGCGCCAGCGGAGATGGCGATCTGCATCTCGAGGCTGGAGGACCATCCGTAGCCGAACGCGCCGGCGACTGCGGAACGGCTGGCGCCGTACGAACGCACGACTGACAACGGCGCCCCCGAGCCCGTCACAGCAAGATCCGTGGTCGACTCCCAGAACTCACCGGTGCTGGTGTTCACCGGGTCGGCGTGGCAGCGGTCACTGCAGGCGACCGACGGGTTTGACCCGCCCGACGTCTCACCGGCAGACGTCGGACCAGTACCTGCCGAGCTCAGACGGCCGCTGATGGCGCGCACGTCGTTGGTGGGCAGGGTGTAGTTGCCGGGGGCGTCCTGGGCGACGTAGGCCACGTAGGTGTGGCCGCCTGGAGTGGTGCTTACGTTGTTGCTGACGGTGTTGCGTGAGGTGCCGCCGCAGGTGGACTGATTGCAGACGGCGACCAGCCGGGCCGAGTCGTCGTAGATGCTCAGGTTGTAGGGGCCGTCCAGGGGTGCGGTGGCCGTAGCCGTGACGCTCACCCAGTTCGGAGTCGTCGTGGCCCTCACTTGAAGCGTGACCGAACCGTTCCATCCAATGTTGGTGACGTGCACGCTTCCCGAGGTGGCGCGTACGTCGTTGCTGGGCAGGGTGTAGTTGCCGGGGGCGTCCTGGGCGACGTAGGCCACGAAGTGCCGGGTGGCGTTGGTCGTGGTGCTGACGTTGTTGCTGGTGACGTTGCGTGAGGTGCCGCCGCAGGTGGACTGGTTGCAGGTCGCGATCAGCTGGTGGGAGTCGGCGTCGTAGATGCTCAGGTTGTAGGGGCCGTCCAGGGGTGCGTCGGCGGTGGCGGTGACGCTGGCCATGGTGTTGTGCACGTCGACCTGGGTGCGGGAGATCGTCAGCGAGACCGTCCCGGACCAGCCGGTGTTCGTCACCGCCACCGTGTTGGAGGTGGCGCGTACGTCGTTGCTGGGCAGGGTGTAGTTGCCGGGGGCGTCCTGGGCGACGTAGGCCACGAAGTGCCGGGTGGCGTTGGTCGTGGTGCTGACGTTGTTGCTGGTGACGTTGCGTGAGGTGCCGCCGCAGGTGGACTGGTTGCAGGTCGCGATCAGCTGGTGGGAGTCGGCGTCGTAGATGCTCAGGTTGTAGGGGCCGTCCAGGGGTGCGTCGGCGGTGGCGGTGACGCTGGCCATGGTGTTGTGCACGTCGACCTGGGTGCGGGAGATCGTCAGCGAGACCGTCCCGGACCAGCCGGTGTTCGTCACCGCCACCGTGTTGGAGGTGGCGCGTACGTCGTTGCTGGGCAGGGTGTAGTTGCCGGGGGCGTCCTGGGCGACGTAGGCCACGAAGTGCCGGGTGGCGTTGGTCGTGGTGCTGACGTTGTTGCTGGTGACGTTGCGTGAGGTGCCGCCGCAGGTGGACTGGTTGCAGGTCGCGATCAGCTGGTGGGAGTCGGCGTCGTAGATGCTCAGGTTGTAGGGGCCGTCCAGGGGTGCGTCGGCGGTGGCGGTGACGCTGGCCATGGTGTTGTGCACGTCGACCTGGGTGCGGGAGATCGTCAGCGAGACCGTCCCGGACCAGCCGGTGTTCGTCACCGCCACCGTGTTGGAGGTGGCGCGTACGTCGTTGCTGGGCAGGGTGTAGTTGCCGGGGGCGTCCTGGGCGACGTAGGCCACGAAGTGCCGGGTGGCGTTGGTCGTGGTGCTGACGTTGTTGCTGGTGACGTTGCGTGAGGTGCCGCCGCAGGTGGACTGGTTGCAGGTCGCGATCAGCTGGTGGGAGTCGGCGTCGTAGATGCTCAGGTTGTAGGGGCCGTCCAGGGGTGCGTCGGCGGTGGCGGTGACGCTGGCCATGGTGTTGTGCACGTCGACCTGGGTGCGGGAGATCGTCAGCGAGACCGTCCCGGACCAGCCGGTGTTCGTCACCGCCACCGTGTTGGAGGTGGCGCGTACGTCGTTGCTGGGCAGGGTGTAGTTGCCGGGGGCGTCCTGGGCGACGTAGGCCACGAAGTGCCGGGTGGCGTTGGTCGTGGTGCTGACGTTGTTGCTGGTGACGTTGCGTGAGGTGCCGCCGCAGGTGGACTGGTTGCAGGTCGCGATCAGCTGGTGGGAGTCGGCGTCGTAGATGCTCAGGTTGTAGGGGCCGTCCAGGGGTGCGTCGGCGGTGGCGGTGACGCTGGCCATGGTGTTGTGCACGTCGACCTGGGTGCGGGAGATCGTCAGCGAGACCGTCCCGGACCAGCCGGTGTTCGTCACCGCCACCGTGTTCGACGTGGCAGCGACCCCCGACTGCGGAGGTCCCGTTGTTGGCAGAGAGGTGCCCACGAACGCCGTGAACGTCCGTGTGGCGTTCGTGTCGATCCTGACGGTCGTCCCGATGCTCCCGGAAGCGCAGGCGCTGGAGCCGTTGCCGCAGCTCATGATCAGGACACCGGTGTTGTCGTAGACACCGACAACAGTCCCCGGCAGGTACGTGCCGTTGATCGCCGGGCTGAACGTCGCTGTGATCGACGCGGTCGGGTTGTGCACGTCCACCGTCGAAGCCGACGAGCTCAACGTGACCGTCCCGCTCCATGGGATCGGATCGGCCGCCAGTGCGGCCGGCGCCGCCACCGTGCCGGTGACGATCAACGCCAAGGTTGCGATGACCGCGCCCACGAACCGGCCCCAGCCACGACGTACCTGATTCTCGAGCACGGTCCCCCCAGTCTCATGCGAGCGCGACGAGCCTAGGGAGAGCCCCACTCATGCACTGGGGAATGGAGGAAGTTCGCCCGAATGCACTAGCCGCAGCAAGTTCTGCAGACGCTCTCCGGGGCGATGCAGATCGCCACACCCCAGCGCTCGAGCTGCGTCAACGGGACTGCTAGCGCGGCAGGCGAGGGTGTCGGCCACTGTTCCCAACTACTCGACCACTCCTGACGACGTCTGGATCGGCACGCGACGGCGGGCCGTGCACGCAGAGGGTCGCGGCCGCTGGGTGCCTCTCAGGGGGCGTCCTCGCGAAGGCCGGCAGCCATCCACCGTCCGGTGAGCCACCACGCCCAGGGCGCGCAAACGGGCCGCCTCTGCGAACGTTCTTCCACGTGTCTTCCACGCGGACGTATCACTGCAGGTCAGTGGGTGCCCCGAGTGGGATTCGAAGCCCTATTCCCGCATTTTGAACGGTTCGGAATGGAGCGGAAGTGAGCGGAAATATGACCGCTGACCTGCGACGACGCTCCGGGCGCTAGTGACGCTGAGTTGATGCGCGCGTACTCTGGCTATGACACGAAAGTGACATGAATGGCTGGAGTGGGATTATGGCAACTCGTCGAAGCGGCTTCGGTCAGATCGTGCAGCTGCCCTCGACACGATGGCGTGCCAGGTACACCGTCCCAGGATCGATCCCACAAGTGTGGGTCAACGCACCGGTGACGTTCGAGACCAAGAGGGAGGCGCAGGTCTGGCTCTCTCGGCAGCACACGGCCGTCGTGGACAAGGTCATCGAACCGCGGGCAGAGGCTTCTCGCATGACGTTCCGCGAGTACGCCAGCGGCTGGCTGGACGAGAGGCGCAGCGCGTCCGGGCAGCCCTTGCGGGTGTCGACGAGGCGCGGGTACCAGCACCTGCTCGAGCACCAGGTGTATCCGACGCTGGGGGACCGGAGGTTGTCGGCCCTGACACCGGAGATCATCCTCACCTGGTACCGGTCGATGCTGCCGAACCGGCCGACGTCGCGAGCGCGGACGTACGCGGTGCTGCGCACCATCCTGACCACCGCCGTCGACGACGGGCTGCTGCAGAGGAACCCGTGCCGGATCCGCGGGGCCGGGCGATCGGTGCCCGCGACCCCGACCACCGTCGCCACCCCGGCGCAGGTCGTCGAGCTCGCCGCGCACGTGCCCGAGCGTCTGGCGCTCGCCGTGCTGCTCGGCGCTTGGTGCCAGCTGCGGAACGGGGAGGTTCTCGAGCTGCGCCGCGGTGACATCACACCGGAGCGGGTGGCCGTGACCCGTGGCGTCACGTGGGCCAACGGCGAGCCTCACGTGGGCCCACCCAAGACAGCGGCCGGCGTACGAGTGGTCTCGGTGCCGCCGCACATCGCGTCGGCCATCACCGACCACCTGGCGCGGCACACCGCGGCCGAGCCGAGCGCCCTTCTGTTCCCGGCGGAACCGGGCGGCGTCCGGCAGATGAACCCGGTGACCTTCTCGTACTACCTCAAGCGGGCGGTAGGCCGGACGTCACTGCCGCCGACGTTCCGGTTCCACTGGCTCCGGCACACCGGCCTGACGCTGGCCGCGCAGTCCGGAGCGACGATCGCCGAGCTGCAGGCTCGGGCGGGGCACTCCACCCCATCGACCGTGATGCTCTACCAGCACGCGACGGAAGTGCGAGACCGTGCGTTGGCCGATGCGCTCTCGAGGTTGGCGGCGGCTGACGCGCTCTCCGCCGTCCACGGCGGCTGAAGTGCGCCAGAACCGGTCGTTGGTCACCGGTCGACAGGCGGTACACGGACTACTTCCCAGCCGACCATGGAGCGCCCCCAACGTGCCACCAGATCGTCCACGCTGACGTTCGCACTCTCGACGAGTTGTGGGACTTTGGCCCATGGTCACTAGAGTTCGTGCCCGCATAGCGGGCGGCTCTGGCGGCAGACACACTTGGCGTTCCCGACACCTTCGGGCAATGTCGGTGGGCGGCCGTACGGTGGGGCTCGTGGCACAGTGCACAGCACCCCGGGAAGGTCACCGCACCGCAAGCGGTGCCGCCAACTGCCCCGTCCATGGCGGCCGTTACGGGGGCTACGGGGCTGGCTACTACCCGCCCCGCACCGCTTACACGCCGTCGACCGTCTACGCGCCGGCGCAGCCCCGGACGTACCCAAGTTACGCCAGTCGGTCATCTGGTCGGAGCGGACGTAGTAGTTCGAGCCGGTCGCGTCGACTGATGGTCACCTACTCGGCTACCGATTACAAGACGCTCAACCCCGTGCACGAGCAGGTTGTGCGCATTGCCAAGACGGACACCGATCGCCGCGATCTCGGGTCTGCTGCACGGATAGGTGACAGCGGGTCTCAGGCGGCGAGTGCGACCTGAGTGTTCATGATGGTCTCGAACTCGATGGGTGTCAGGCGCCCGAGCCTTTGTTGGCGTCGGCGGCGGTGGTAGGTCCTTTCGATCCAGGTGATGATCGCGATGCGCAGGTCCTGGCGGGTGGCCCAGCGACGCCGGTTCAGGACGTTCTTCTGCAGCAGCGAGAAGAAGCTCTCCATGGCGGCGTTGTCGCCAGCAGAGGCGACCTGGCCCATCGAGCCGACCAGGTCGTGGTGAGCCAGGACGCGGGCCACCTTCCGGCTTCGAAACTGGCTGCCTCGGTCCGAGTGCACCACGCACCCAGCGACGTCGCGTCGCCGCTGCACGGCGCTGACCAGTGCATTCACCGCGATCTGGGAGGTCATGCGATCACTGATCGAGTACCCCACGATCCGGTTGGAGAACACGTCCTTGATCGCGCAGAGGTAGATCTTGCCCTCGGCGGTGGGGTGCTCGGTGATGTCCCACAGCCATAGCCGGTTCGGCCCGTCGGCTCGGAACTGGCGCAGCACGAGGTCGTCGTGGGCCGGCGGGCCGGCCTTCTTGCCGCCTCGGGAACGCTTCTTTCCGAACACGGACCACCAGCCATTGCTCGAGCAGATCCGCCACACCGTGCGGTCGCAGGCGACCATCCCGGCCCGGGCCGCCTCGTCGGCCAGGAGTCGGTGACCGAACTCCGGGTCGTCGAGGTGGGCGTCGAACAGGGTGTTGGCCAGATGCGCCTGCTCGAGCTCACGAGAGGTCACGGGTGCGGCAAGCCAGCGGTAGTACGGCTGCCTGGCGAGCTTGAGAACCCGACACGTCACCGCGACGGGCACCCCGTCGACGGCGAGCTCACTCACGAGCGGGTAGAGCCTTTTCCCGGCAGATTCGCCTGGGACAAGTACGCCGCCGCGCGGCGCAGCACCTCGTTCTCCTGCTCCAGAAGACGGATGCGACGGTTGGCCTCGCGCAGCTCGGTCGACTCCGACCGGGTCACGCCCGGACGGTTGCCGTCCTCGACATCGGCATCACGCAGCCAGTTGCGCAGACACGACTCGGCGATCCCGAAGTCGGCCGCGACCTGCTTGAGCGGAGCCTCACCGCGTCGGGCAACCGCCACGACGTCCCGGCGGAACTCCATCGGATAGGGCCTGGGCACGGTGCACATCCTTCCAGCGGGGACCCTCGTCCCCACAGGTCAGGTGTCACCTATCCGTGCAGCAGACCCCTCTTCCTGTGCCACGCTTGGGATGACCGACAGGGTGCCGCCCTGGATTTCTACAACCACCTTGAGCGTCTTGAGGTCAAGGTGTGGTTCAGTGAGAGAGACGTCCCCTTGGGGACCTCGCTCCTGCGGCAGATTGATAGAGGGCTGAAGAACTCTCGCGCCGGAGTCGTGCTCGTGACGCCCTCGCTGCTCAAGAGCCTGAACGCGGAAGGAATAGCAGACAAGGAACTCTCCGCACTCCTCGCCACCGATCGCGTGATCCCGGTTGCCCACGGCACCACGTTCGAGGCGCTGCGGGACGTGAGCCCTTTGCTCGCGGCGCGGTCGGGCCTGAGCACGGGAGAGTCGTCGCTGGAAGAAGTCGCCGCGAAGATCGCGGATACGGTGCTGCTCGACTAGTTGGTGCAGGAGCGGCACAAGGAGGCGGCAAGCCGCCCGCCGGACCGCCGAGACCGTCTCGAGAGCGACGGCCGGCCGACCCCAGTCGCGCGCTCTCGAGGCGATCAGGAAGCCCGGAAGTGCTTGGAGTACTGCTCGAGGAGCGGCGGGATTGCCGGGTCGATTCGGGGGTAGTCGTAGAGCAGCACCATCGGCTCGTATCCCATGAGGAAGCAGTGGGAGTTGAGCCGCCCCAGTGAGACCTGTTCTTCGAGGGTCGCAGGCTCCTTGCGGAGGAGCTTGCGGATGGCGTCGATGGAGTCGCTCGCCTTGATGGCGAGCTCGGCCGCGCTGGAGGCGATCTCTGGCGGTTCGTCGGTCCATGACCTCAACGGTGTGCCGTGCCGGTAGGCCGTCGAAACGTGCTGTGGGCGCATCGTGCCTTCTCTGTCCTCGCGCGCGGCACAGCGTCAGCTCGCGCGCCGATCCCCTTCAGGTCTGTGGGACTTCCTTCGACGGATCACCGGACTCGATGTCCACGGGGCGGGCTGCCTGGGCGAACCAGCCCGTAGTCGGAAGCTCGCGCTTCGGCGGCGGGGGCGGGGCGTCGATGGCCGGTTGCCTGGGCCACAGGATCGTCGACCTTGCGCTGGCAGTCGTCAGCTCGAGGTGCTCGACGACGTGCCTGGTCTCCGGGATGCCGCACACGGGCCAGGAACAGACGAAGGCGAGCGGCCCGTCGGGCGGAACGGGGGACAGGAAGTAGGCGTGGTCGACGCTGAACTCGTCGCCGCCGCCGCCCGTGGGCGCCAGCATGGGTTCGTCGGCGCTTGGTGCAGGCGATCCGAAGTCGTCGCTCAGGTTCGTGGCTGCCCGGCCGTCGGCGTACTCCACTCCGAAGAGGAGCCGGCGATCTAGCGGAACGTCCGGCTGGGGGTAGAGGCTCACGAGCCGGTACAGGTCACCTGGGCGGTCAAGCCCCGCTGGCGGGACCCGCATGCGGACCGCCACGGTGAGGGCCACGCCAGTGGTGAAGGCGGTGACGCTGGTGATTGCGACCGCAACGTCATCCGTCCGCACCAGCACCA
Source organism: Cellulomonas sp. NTE-D12 (assembly GCF_027923705.1). Taxonomy (NCBI): domain Bacteria; kingdom Bacillati; phylum Actinomycetota; class Actinomycetes; order Micrococcales; family Cellulomonadaceae; genus Cellulomonas; species Cellulomonas electrica. The sequence continues at coordinate 1,739,007 of NZ_AP026442.1, forward strand.
CCGAGACGGGGACGGCCGATCCGATCTCGTTCTCCGGGCGTCGAAGCCGCATCAGGAACGCCTCGTGCGCGGCTCGCGACTCGGGATCGGCGTCGGGTGCCGAGCTGGCGGCGAAGTGCATGGACTTCATGCTGCTCCTCGAGTGACGCACTGGCGCGCGCTTTGGCCACTACTTCGGCGCTTGGAGAGGCGTGATGGTCGGCGCGATCCTCGCGCCTCTCACCTGCGACGGTGATAGCGCCGTCGATGGGTGTGATGCGGCTGTCGATCACCCGGTCCTCGGCGCCGCGAGCTTGGACGAACGCCGAGTTCGATTGCCAGGCCCTGAGATCTTGCCTGCTGTCGAGACCGGAGGGTGGTCGTGCCTCGGGGACGCGCCAGACGGAGCGATGTCGGCAGCGAGACTCAGCCGCGATGTCGCTCGCGCCGATGACGTCATCGTGAGGGGGGCAGCACGCGAACGTTGGGCGAGATTCCAGAACCGGCGGCGGGCGGGAGGTCGTGCGCGCCGGCGGTACGAGCAGCAGCGCAAGACGTGGCTGCGCCGGCACCGGCGCACGTGGTGGGCCGTCTACGGCGCCGCGGTCGTGTTCTGGCTGATCTTCTGGGCGCTCATGCGGCTGTACCCAGGAGACCAGTCCTGGTCGACATCGGCGGTGGCCGGTGGCCTGGTCGCGACGATCCTGGTGATGAGGCAGTCCCCGCCGGTCGCCATCGCCAACTGGCAGGCCGGCGCGTACGGCGAGGAAGAGACCGCCAAGGTGCTGCGTCCGCTCGAGCGCGACGGGTGGATCGTCCTGCACGATCTGGTGAACGGGAGCGGGAACTTCGACCACGTGGTACTCGGCCCCAACGGGGTCTTCTGCCTGAACTCGAAGTGGTCGAGCTACCGGTTGGAGGAGACGGACGCCGGCCGGCTCATCGGGCGACACGAGTACGACGAGGACGTGACCCTCGACGTCGAGCACACCCTGCGGCGCGCTCGAGCGGAAGCCAGCGCCTTGTCACGGCAGGTGCAGGCACGATGCGGGCAGAAGCTCTGGGTCCAGCCGGTCATCGTCTGGTGGGGGCCCGTCGCAAACGGCGGCAAGCTGCTCGACGGCGTCGGCGTCGTGCAGGGCAAATACCTCGCCGACCGCCTCCGTACCCAGCGCGGCCAGCCGATCCGCAACTACGAGGCCGTCGTGGCGGGGCTCAGACCGGGCCGACACAAGCGTTAGTGCGCTCGGCACGGCTCCGGCGTTGTATCGCGTAGCGCTACGCGATACGCTCGTGTAGTGATCGTGAGCTTCGAGCACAAGGGGCTGGAGCGGCTCTACGTGGACAGCTCGAAGCGTGGGGTGCAGGCGGCTCACGTGCCGAAGCTGCTGCGCATCCTGTCGGCTCTGGACGTGGCGCAGAGTCCCGCGGACCTGGCGATCCCGTCGTTCCGCACGCACGCGCTGAAAGGCGATCTGGCGGGGCAGTGGTCGATCTGGGTCAACGGGAACTGGCGGGTCACGTTCCGGTTCGTCGAGACCGATGTCGAGCTTGTGGACTACCAGGACTACCACTGAACGGGGAGTGAGTGTGATGGTGATGAAGACTCCGGTGCACCCGGGCGAGCTGCTGCGGGAGGACGTGCTCGCCGATCTCGGGCTGCCCGTCGGTGAAGCCGCGTCGCGGCTGGGGATCTCGCGGGTTGCGCTGAGCAGGGTGCTGCACGGGCACGCCCGGATCAGCCCCAACCTCGCGGTCCGGCTCGAGGAGGCCGGCGTGGGGACCGCCCGCGCGTGGCTGGCGATGCAGTCGGCCTACGACCTGGCCGCCGAACGCGCGGCAGGGGCACCTAAGGTTCGCCGCCTCAGCGACGTCGCCTGAGGCGTACGGCCCGCGAGCGACGGAGACTGGTGATCGACCCGTCTCTCTCTCTCTCTCTCTCTCTCTGTGTGTGTGTGCCGCTGCTCGGGGGGACTCCGGCCATCACCATCCGTCCCACCATGACCCCCTCAACTCCCACCATCACCCTCCTCTCCCACCATCACCCTCACCTCCGCCCCCTCTTCCACCTCGCCCCTCGCCCCTCACCTCTCCACTCCGCCCGACCCTCCTCCTACCTCCACATCCCCTCTATCCGCAGCACTCTTCTTGCATCTCTGCGATGCTCGCGTCCTCTCGGTCGCCCGCGGCGCAACCGTGATGCCTCCTTCGGTTGCCGTCCGCCGGTGAGTGTCGGCTATCCGCTGGATCGATCTCCTCCTGTGCGAGCCGACCCCCGCGCCGACACCTCCCGGCTGGTGGACTACGTCCGGTACTGCAGGAAGGGAAGTCGGGAAGAACACGGCCGTTGGGCGAGGGACGCGAACCGCGTTGCTACACGCGTTGCTACATCTCGTCCCATGAGTGGCCGAAAGGCCGTTCCGGACGAGTCCAGAATGGCCCGTGACCTGCGGTGATGCTGGTGGGCGATGCTGGGATCGAACCAGTGACCCACGAGAGTGGTCCATTAGCGTCCATCGATTTCCGTCTGTGCAGGTCAGGCCCCACGGCGGACACCGGCGGACGCGACCGGACAGGGTCGATGACAATTCGTTCCGGCTCTGCCCGCGCTGGCGTGGACTGACCGTCGACGTCGCCCTGCCCGGCGGCAGCCGGACCGGCTACTCGATCGTTGGCCGATGCGCGCCGCGAAGTTCGTCGAGGACCCGGTGCTCGACCAGGAGCGGGACGAAATCGCGAACCCGTGCATCCTCGAAATGGGCGATGTGGTGGCCGACCCGCTCCCGAACGCGAAGCCGGTCCACCTCGGGATGTCTGGCGGCTACTCGTTCCACGACCTCGTCCAGCGTGTGAGCAGCCTTGGCTTCAGTGGCCATCAACCGACTGTCCGCGTCGGCGGGTGCGCGGTCAAGGTCCCCGGTCGGCGCAGCCCGGGAGAGAGCCACAACGCGGCCGGCTTCACCTCCGTCGCCGGCGCCCCGCGCGGAGCGTGCTCATGCCACTGGCCTCTCCTTCCGGGGCAGGTCCGCGGAGCGGCGCATCCGTCGCCGAGATCGCCCCCGCCGTGCTCACACCCGCGGCGACCCGTTGCACGCCGACAGCGCCCGACGCGCCCTCTTTATGCCGTTTAGTCCAGATCCCTTGTCGCGCCATGTGCCTAGGACTAACGTCCCGGTTCACCGGTGTGCCGACGACGGCGCGCAAGGTCCCTCGTCGCAGGCGACCGGCTCCATCCCCGCGGTCCGCCCGCGTGGCGAGCCGCCGTCCCTGGGAGGCGCAATGAGGCGTCGTGCGTTGTTGAGGTCGGCCGCGGCAGCAGGTGTCGCGGTGCTCGGTGTCATCGGTCTGACGGTACCTTCGGCATCAGCCGATTCGGTGACGATCACCCCGGTGGTGAGCGGGCTCAGCTCGCCCCGTGGCCTGACGTTCGACGGCCTGGGGTCGCTGTACGTCGCGCAGGCGGGGGCGTGGTCCCCGACTGCACTGACGCACACAGGCGCGGTGACCAAGTACGCGGCGGGCACGTTCAGCACGCTGTGGAGCACCGGGTTCACCACGCTCAGCGATGCTGAGCACGGTCCGGAGGTGCTCGGCGTCGGGGGGATCAGCGCGCTGGGCAACGGCTGCATGAAGCACAGCAACGGTGCGCGCAACGGCTGCCAGGTGCAGGTCATCTCCAACGAGTCCACCGACGGCCTGGCGGCCAGGGGGATGGCGGGCGTCACGACGGCCGGTCGCCTGTACCGCCTCGACGGCGCGACGGGAACAGCCTCGACGCTGTCCGACGTGGGCGACCAGCAGTACGCCTGGACCGGCGACCACCACGACCTGGCCCCGAACGACTTCCCCGACTCCAACCCGTACGGCGTGCTTGTCACCCGGTCACCGGGCAGCGACACGATCCGCACCTTCGTCGTCGACGCCGGCGCCAACACCGTCAGTGAGGTCATGCGGGACGGCACCACCCGGGTGGTCTCCTACATCCCGAACGACCCGGTCGCGGACTCGACGCCCACCTGCGCTGCCATGGGCCCGGACGGGATGCTGTACGTCGGCACCCTCGACCTGGTCTACAACCTGTTCGTGCCGGGCGGCCCCGGCCGGTCGCACGTGTGGCGGGTCGACCCGAACGCGAGCTTCCCCACAGCTCCCGCGGTCTGGGCCTCCGGCCTCACCACGGTGACGGCCTGCACGTTCGACCGGTCGGGCAGCTTCTGGGCCACGGAGATGTTCGCGCCGAACACCTCGGGCGCACCCGGGGACGTGGTCCGCATCCCGTTGGGTCACCCGACCCAGCAGACCCGCTTCGGCACCGGCAGCCTCCCGCTGCCCGGCGGGATCGCCCAGGGGCCAGACGGGGCGATGTACGTCACGGTCGGCTCCGCAGACCCGACAGCAGGCAGCGGCGCAGTCATGCGCTTGAGCTTCTGACACGGGGTTCCCGGAGCGCGTCAGGGCCGGGATGGCGGGCAGCGCGTCGCCGTCCCGGCCCTCCGCGTGAGCATGGGCGCCGAGCTGACGTGGCACGGTTCTCGCAAAGGCGTCGGCCCGGTGGCGCGAACGTGCCGGCTCCCCGTCATAGCCGCCACGCCGGCGCGGATCACGAGCAGGCCGCAGTCCTCGCCCGTCTCCGCAGTCCCTTCAGCGGGCGCGCCACGACGCACGGACCCCGGCCCCCACGACGGGGCCGTCGGTCGGTCACGCGCATGCGAGCACCGCACGCAGCTGGTCGAGTGTGGGCGCGCCCGCCAGGCCGTCCGGGGTGCTGTAGACGCGACAGGTCAAGCCCACGACGGCGCGAGGCGCGGGGAAGAGGTCGACGCCGTCGAGCAGGATGCTCGGGGATCCATGGAAACCGAGTCGCTCGGCCTCTTCGGCGCTGTGCACCTCGCGCCTGGTCACCGTGATGTCGAGCCCTTCCGAGGCGAGCTCCACCAGGCGGCGGTCCGCGAGCTTCCAGTGGGGGCAGTCGTCGAAGTACAACAAGGTGACGTCCACGTCGGGGACGCTAGACCTTGATCCGCGGTACAACGTCAAGGGCCTATGGTGGGCTGGTGCTGATCGGAGAGCTCGCCGACCGCGTCGGCGTGCCGAGCCAGACCATCCGCTTCTACGAGCGCCGGGGACTGCTGCCGGCGCCCGCACGTGCGGCCAACGGGTACCGCAGCTACGACGCCTCGGCAGCGGCCCGGGTCAGGTTCATCCGCGCGGGACAGTCCGCCGGCCTGAGCCTCGTCCAGATCCACAGCATCCTGGACCTGCGTGATCACGGCCAGGCACCGTGCGCCCACGTCGCCCAGCTCATCGAGGAGCGGGCGGCCGACGTCCGCCGGCGCATCGCCGAGCTCACCGCTCTACAGCACGAGCTCGATCAGCTCCGCGAGCGGAGCCGACGGCTCGACCCCGGCGACTGCAGCGACGCCGATATCTGCCACATCCTTTCCGTAGCTGGATCGCCGGCGCCTGCCTGACTGTTGGCGTCCAGCGAAGAAGTCGACGCCTCAGCATCCCGATGGCGGACCGTGCCGCCGACGGCCCCACGAAGCTGCTACCGCGGGGCGACCTGAGCGATGCGATCACGGCGCAGCCCGTTGCCGGAGCGCCGCGTCAACGCGCAGGACTTGCCCTTAGCTCTCGAGGTAGGCCTTGGCCCTGTGGAGTGCCCCCACCTCGGCGCTCATGGTGCGCTGGACCGCGCCCGCCATGGCCAAGGCCTTGATCCCGGACAGCTCGGCGGCCAGCGTGAACCTGACCTCAGTTCCGTTCGGGACGACGTCGAACTGATAGCTCCCGTGTGGACGCACCGGCCCCGAGGTCGTCACGAAGGTGAGGAGCCGATCCGGCTCGAACCCCGTGACTTCGATGTTCGCCGAGATCGACCGTCCGCCGGGACCGGAGACCGTCTGCTCGTAGCGAGTACCGAGGCCGAGCCCCCCGGACCGCTTGATGGACACCACGCCAGATCTCCAGAGCGGGTCGTGCTCCGCATCCGCGAAGAACGCGAAGACGTCGGCGATCGGGCGCTCGATGACCACGTGGGCCGAGGCTGTCACCTGCTTGCTCATGATGTCGCTCCTCGCTCAACTCGTCGGTGCGCGGCAGTTGGCCAGCGTGTGCTGATTCTGTCGCTCCCGACGCGGCTTCCCGAGCTGGCGGTGAGTCGGCGCCCAGCAGCGACGACAACTCCGCGACCGTGTCGCGGGGAAGCGGGCGGAGCGAGCCACACATTGCACGACGACGGCGTTGGCTCAGCAAGAGGCGGCAGTCAGGGCGCGCCGGCGGTGGCGTCGAGCTGGCCCGGTGTCGACGGTCCGGCCATCGAGACGACCGTCGCGCCGTAGCGGGTGCTGGCGCCTGCGGACCCGTCGGTCCGCGCTTGTCGACGTGCCTGATGACCTGGCTTGTGGGGGGTTCGTTGCGGTCGTCCGCGAGGAGGTCGAAGACCTCCTCGACCGGCCGGTCGGTCGATCGGCCGGTCGCCATGGGGCCACGCGCGGGCCTCACGATGCTGCCACGCACGTGCGTCACGATGCCGACACCTTCGACGACGGGCGCACCGCCCTCGGATCAGAGCAGTGACCCTCGGGAGGCTCTGCGCGTACCGCGGCGTCGCGGCACGCGTCCCCACCTCATGACCGAGGTCTCGGCGGTGCAGGGCCGATGGTCCCCGGCGGTTTCGGCGCGGCTGCCCGCAAGTTCCGCGAGAGTTGCCAACGTGACTCGGCGCACCTGCGTACGGGCAGGTCGAGAGGCTGCCCTGCTACCCAAGCGCCTACTGTGCCTCAGCCTCGAGCCGACGCCGCAGCTCATTCAGGTTGGCCGGCATCTCCCGGCGTGCTTGTGGCACGACCACCAAGGGCACGAGCAGTCGCCCGATGCCGTGGCCCTCGAAGTCGACCGCGATCGTCAGCCGTGAGCGCTGATCGGTCAGCGACTCGACGCGTACATCGACGCGTGCCCGGATCGGGCCGTCCAAGCCCCGGATGCTCCAGCGGTGCGGCGGTTCGACCACCGTGAACTCGGACGTGCTCGCGCGGTTGGCGAAACCGATCCGGCGGACGGTTACGCAGCGCTCGCCAACCGCGGCGGGATGCGACATTTCAAGGTGACCTTCCACCACCCCCTCTTGCCACTCGACGAACGTGCGGGGGTCAGTCGCGTAGTCGAACACCCGACCGGCGGGCCGGGCGACCTCGATCGTGACCACGACGGGCGTCATCAGTGCGTCGCCTCCCCGGCCAGGAGTGCGAACCGGTCCAGGTAGAGGCGCCAGCCCTGCTCGTCGGCGATCCCGTCGTGCACCGCCTTCCATCCGAGCCCGTGTCGGTCGAGGTGGCGGTGCTCGACCTCCACCCGAGTAGCCGCATCACCCGCGGCGATGAAGCGCACCTCCACCTCACTGACTCGCTCGAGGTCGGTCTCCACCTGCCAGGTGGGCCCGATGTCCCACGTGAACACCAGGCGGTCCGGGGGATCGAAGACGAGCACCCGAGCCCACCGGCACTCGCTCCCGTGGATGCCCCGGTCGACTATGGCGCCGCCTACTCGCGGCTCGAGCACGGTCTCGGCGATCGGCTCCGGGAGCATGTTGTGCTCGGGTGGTTTGAAGTCACCCAGCCGCTCGGTGAAGAGCACGAACGCCTCGGCGGGAACCAGGGGGACGATCACCGACCGCAACACCGTCGCGCTCACGACGTCGCTCATTCCTGAAGTCCCTTCGCTTTGCGCTGCTTGCTGTCGGCCGATTCCTGCGCGACCTCGGAGAACCCGGCCAGGGTGCGCTGCCAGAAGGTGTCCATCTGGTCCTTCATCGCGCTCAACGCGACCGCGTCAACTCGATACACCCGACGGGTGCCCTTCACCTCGCCCACGACGACGCCGGCGTCTTTGAGCACACGAAGGTGCTGCGAGACCGCCGGCCGAGATATGGGCAGCCGATCGGCGAGCTCACCCACCGCACTGGGCTGTTGGGCCAGCACGGACATGATCTGCCGCCGCGAGGCGTCACCGAGAACGTCCCACGGCACCGCGGACCCGTTAGTCACCACGAACGGTAAGTGTTCACTTACCCAACTGGGTCGTCAAGTGGACGACTTCGCATGAGCCGGGTGCAGCACGCGAGGGATGGGCCGCGCTCGACGCCGAGCTGCCGTCGCACGGGGCGATTACGGTCACAGGAGGATGCTCGACTCGCTCACGGGACGAGCGCGTTCGCCTACTGCGTCACCAGGTCGGAGGCAGGGGAGGGCGGGACGATCTGCTCGGCCGGCGCCGGTCTGGCGAGGTGGAAGCCCTGGACCAGGTCGCAGCCCACGTCCTGCAGTGCGCTGAGCTCCGCTTGGGTCTCCACGCCTTCGCCCACGACTTTCAGCCCGGCTGCGTGTGCGGCGTGCACAGCAAGGGCGACCAGCTCGCGAGCTCCGGGGTCGTCGAGCGCGATCAGGCTACGGTCGATCTTGAGGGCTGACGCGGGCAGGTTGCGCATCTGCCCGATGGAGGTGTAGCCGGTGCCGAAGTCGTCGATGTGGATCTCGACACCTAGTCGCCGCAGCGCGATCAGCTGCGCCCGCATCACTGGTGCATCCAGCGGCACGGTCTCGGTGACCTCCAGAACCAGCCGTTCGGGGGCGATGCCCGCCGCCCCGCACGCGTCCAGGACGTCGTCGACGATGACGCTGGAAGCCAGGTGTCGACCAGAGATGTTGACGGACATCTGCGTGTGCGGTCGGCTGTCGTGATCCCAGGCGGCAGCCTGCGCGGCGGCGGTCGTCAAGGCCCAGCGTCCGATGTCGCAGATCAGCGAGCTACGTTCGGCCACGGGGATGAAGTCGCAAGGCTGCACCAGCCCGTGCCCGGGACGTTGCCAGCGGGCGAGCGCTTCATAGCCGACGACCGTCCCGGTGCTCAGCTCCACCAGTGGTTGGTAGTACAAGAGGAACTCCCCGGCGGCCATCCCGCGTCGGATGGCGTCCTCGGCGTCAGCCCGCTCGCGCAGCTCCTCGCGAAGCTGCTCACCGAAGACCTGCACGCGTGCGCGACCTTCGGACTTGGCTTGGTATGCGGCGGCGTCGGCGTTGCGGATCAGCTCGTCGGGCTCGTCCATGCCGGGCTGCGAACGAGCCACGCCGATCGAGGCGGACAGCCACAGCGAGTGCTCCCCGACCTGCATGCGCCGCTCGATGGCCTTCAGCAGCCGTGTGGCGATGTCCACGAGAAGGCCTTCGGAGTTGGCGTCGTGCACGAGGACGACGAACTCGTCGCCGCCGACCCGACCGACCAGATCGTCGGCGCGTACGACGTGTCGGATGCGGTCCACCACCCGTTGCAGGACCTGGTCTCCGACGGCGTGCCCGAAGGTGTCGTTGACCTGCTTGAAGTGGTCCAGGTCGAGGTAGAGCAGGCCGACCGGGTTCTCGGCCGCGTCCAGCGCGCGCAACCGGTTCTCGATGGCGTCCAAGAAGTGCGCCCTGCTGGTGGCCTTGGTCAACGAGTCGTGGGCCGACTGGTGCACCAGGCGGTCGTGCAGCTGTTCGCGCTGCCGGACTGCGCGCTGGGCCTGGTGCAGGGCCAGCTGCAACCGGCTGAGCACCACGGCCATGAGCGCGGTCGAGAAGATCAGGACGGCCCACAGATTCCGACCCGTGCCGTTGAGCAGCTCCAGCAGTTCGGCTGTCGGGGCGACCAGGATGGCCAAGGTGAGACCCGCCAGCCGGCGCCCGGTGATACGGCGCTCCTGAATCGCCGGCTCGGACAGATCCACCATCGTCGGATGCAAGGCGGCGGCACCAGCGAGGACGTACGAAGTCAACCACGTCGCGTCCAGCCACCGCGACGACGCCGCCGCCGTGCTGCCCAGCAGCGTGTAAGCGCCATCCGCCACGGTGAGCAACACGATGGACGCGACCAGCAGCCGGTAGGCCAGAGGCCGGTGACCACGACCGAACGTGAGGCGAGCGGTTACACCGAGCAGCATCACGTCCGCAGCGGGGTACGCCATCGACAGCAGGCTCGACGGTGTCACACCCTGCTCGGCGACGATCGGAGCGCCCACCACGATCCACGCCACCAAGCCCAGGCTGAGAGTCACGACAGCTGCGTCCAGGATCCCGACCAGGTCGCGCCCCGCGCCGCGGGAGCGCACGAGAACCATGAGCGCGCCCGCGAGCACCGGGTAGGCGGACAGGTACACCGCGTCGGCCGGAGAGGGAAACGGGTTCACCCCGAGGACGTCCTGGTACCAGGAGTACATCGCGTCTCCGCCGACGAGCAGCAGGACTCCCGCTGCCGTCAGCAACCACGCCACCCGCGAACGGGGCGCCCGCACGACTGTGCCCAGCACGACTCCCGCGACCGCGACCAAGCCGATCAGCTCATAGAGCACGTCGCGGGACAGCGCGGTCGGGGCGACGACCCACGCCGCCGCCAGCACGACCACTGCCAGCACGTAGCCCCTTCGGCAGCGATCCACGTCGATACACATCGGCCCAGGCGCCACAGTTCTGAACGCATGTCCACTACCACCGCAGGACGACGGCGTCTGGCTCGGCAATGGCCAGAGTGAGGGCGCGCCACCGGACGAGATCGCTTTCCGGTCGTCGACGACGGACCGGGCCGGAGGCCCGCTGGCCACCGTCCGGCGCGGTCAGGCCACGGGCAGCAGGATGCGGATGGTTGTGCCGCCGTCGGGGTCGGTGGCCGGCATCGCCGCGGCCGTGCCGCCGTGCCGTGCGACCGTCTCGCGTACCAGGAACAGGCCAAGTGCCGGAGCAGCTCGGTGAGGCGCTCCCGGCACCGGGGCGGTCGGCGGCGGAGGGCGGTGGGCGAAGCGGTCGAACAGCCGGTCCGCCTCTGCAGCGCTCAGGGTGGGGCCGTCGTCGTGCACGTCGACCGAGACGAAGCGACCGGTCCGCGCCACGGCGACCCGCACCGCGCCGCCGGCAGGCGAGTGACGGAAGGCGTTCTCGAGGAGGGCGAGGACGCACTCGCGGAGCGCGGCCGTCGGTATGCGGACGGCGAGCGGTTCTGCGGCCGAGTCCACCACAACGGCGAGCCGTGCCGGACCGGCAGAGGTCTGGGCGGTAAAGACGGCGTCCTCGACCACGGCGTGCACGTCCGTGCCTTCGTCCGGCGCGGGGCCAGGCGTCGCGCCGGGCTCGTCGGAGGCGGCCAGCAGGTCGTTGACGATGCGGATCAGGTTCTGCGCATCGTCGGCCAGCTCCCGGACCACCGGTGCGGCCTCCGACTCCGGGCCCGCGCGGCGCCCCAGCAGCTGGATCCGTGCGTGCAGCACGGTCAGCGGGGTGCGCAGCTCGTGGCTGGCGTCGGCGACGAACCGGCGCTGCCGGTCGAAGGCGTCCTCCAGCGGCCGGACGGCACGGCGGGCGATGAACAGCGTGGCCACGCCGGCGATCACCACCGCGGCGCCACCGACCAGCGCCAGGCCCAGCAGCACGTGGCCGGCGTCGATGGACAGCGTCAGGTCGCCTGGCTTGGGCGGCTCGGCACGCTCCGCCGGTGTCGACTCCAGCCACAGGTACAGGGCGGTGACGGTCAGCACGCCCGCGACCAGGACGGCCGCGGTGACGGCGACGGCCACGCCGATGGACACCACGGAGGTGCGCATCGCCCGGCGGGCGTCCGCGGACAGGCGCGCGCGGTCGCTCACGGGTGACCCAGCCGGTAGCCCCGGCCGCGCACGGTCTCGATGAGGTCCCGGTCCGTCTTGCGCCGCAGGTAGTGCACGTAGGCGTCGACGGTGCCCTCCGCCTCGCCGTGCGGGAACACCGCCGTGAGGATCTGGGTGCGGCTGAACACCCGGTCCGGCTCGGCGGCCAGCATCGCGAGGAGGGCGTCCTCGCGGACGGTCAGCAGGATCCGGCCCTCGTAGGGCGAGTGGATCTCACCGGAGCCGGGGCGGTAGGTCCACGCGCCGAGCTGCTGCTGCGGGCCGGCGTGGTCGCGGGTGAGCGCGCGGAGGCGGGCGAGCAGCTCGTCGAGCTCGAACGGCTTGACGACGTAGTCGTCGGCCCCCGCGTCCAGGCCGGCGACCGCGTCCGCCGTGGTGCCCAGGGCCGTGAGCAGCAGCGCCGGGGTGGCGACATGGCGGGCGCGCAGCCGGCGCACCACCTCGAGGCCGTCGAGGGTGGGGACGCGGCGGTCGAGCACCAGCAGGTCGAACTCACCGGTCAACGCTCGTTCCAGCGCGAGGCCGCCGTCGCCGACGAGCGTCACGTCGTACACGTCCGACAGCAGCTCGGCGACGACGGGGGCGAGGCGCGGATCGTCCTCGAGGAGCAGCAGGGACAGGCGGCGGGTGGGCACCGTCATGGCTCACGCTTCCCGGTCGGCGTCCACCAGCTCACGGTCCTGATTCTGGCCGCGTCGGCGCAGACCCGTGGCCACCAGGGGCAGGACGGAGACGACCACGACGACGATCGCGAGCAGGTCGATGTTCTTGGCGACGAACGGGATGCCGCCCAGCAGCAGGGCGACGAGAGTCAGGCCGACCACCCAGAGGAGCGCGCCGGTGACGTTCCAGACGACGAACCGCCGGTACCGCAGCCGGGCGGTGCCCGCGACCAGCGGCACGTAGGTGCGCACGATCGGCACGAACCGCGCCAGCACCAGCGACACCGGGCCGTACCGGTCGAAGAACCGCTCGGCCTCCGCCAGCCGGGCGGTGGTCAGCACGCGGGCGTCGTCGCGGAAGAACCGACGCCCGAACCGGTGGCCCAACCCGTAGCCGGTCTGGTCACCGACCACCGCGGCGGCCAGCGCGACGCCGGCGATCGCCCACGGTGACAGCCCGAGCTGGGCGCGCAGCAGCACCGCGGTGAGGATCAGGGAGTCGCCCGGGAGGAACGGGAACAGCACCCCGGACTCGATGAAGATCATCACCGCGATGCCGACCAGCGCCCACGGGCCGAGGGTGTGCAGCAAGGGCTCGGGGGAGATCGAGAGGCCCGTGGTGAGCCCGGTGGACACACCTCCGGACACTCCTGCGACCAGGGACGAGATCACGCGTGGTCTCCTTCGTGGGCGGGGGTGTCGAGGCGCACCAGCGCCAGCGCGCGCTGGGCCGGCGTCGTCGTGACCAGGACGGATGCGAGCGTGAAAGCGGACACCGCGTAGACGAGGGCCGCGACGACGTCGAGCGGGTAGTGCGCGCCCAGGTAGACCCGGGACGCCGCGACGACGACCGCCAGCAGCACCCCGACCGGCGCCCAGAGGCGGCTGCGACGGCCGCCGAGCAGCGCCAGGGCGGTCAGCACGAGCACCGCCGCCACCGTCGTGTGCCCGCTGGGGTAGCCGAAGCTCGTGTCCACCGGCGGCGGCGAGGCGAGCAGGGCGACGTCCGGACGCGGCCGGTGCACCAGCACCTTGAGCACGATCCCGCCGGCGAGCGTCAGGCCGGCGACGCCCAGCAGGACCACGGCCCGGCGCACCCCGACGAGGCGGGCGCCCGCCGCGCACAGCACGACGAGCAGCCCCAGGCCGACTGGTGGCGAGGCCAGCGTGCCGATGACCCCGGTGACCGCGTCGAGCGCCGGCGTGTGGTGCGCGGAGAGCCACTGGACGACGCTCAGCTCGGCCGTGGTCCACGCGCGCAGCGGAGCGACCACGAGGCCTACGAGCAGCACGACCACCAGCCCGGCGCCGGCCGGCACGGCCTGCGCGGGGCCGGACCGGGCTCGGGAGGTTGCAGCAGGGACGGCCTGCCGGCCTTCGGGGACCGGGTCGCGTGCATCCCGCGCCCGGTGTGCGGGCGGTGGGGTGCTGACGGACGGGAGGTTGCTGGTGCTGCCGCTCACGGGACCGCCTTCCTGCAGGGTCCCAGCCAGCGTCCCGTGACGTCGCCAAGAAACCGCCAAGCCGACCGCCGGTCGCGGCTCCCGGACGGTGAGTGCCCTCGCAATTCAGCAGGCCGCGTCCGTTCGACGCTCGTCGGGCGCGTACTCGGCCTGCGCAGCTATGACGCGCCACGGCAAGACCGGGGCGGACGACCAGCAGGTGAAGGTGACGGCCGCAGCGTGCGTCCACCCAGTGGGGTCCGCTCTTGGTCCGGGGGCGCGCAAGTGCTGCACCGCTTCCTGGAGGTTGACAGCCGGAATCGACTAGCGACCATACGTGGGCACGACAGGCCGGTCCGTTGGGAGGAGCGGTTGAGGAGGAGCCATGATCGGCGATCGCTAGGGCGTCACCAACGATGAGGTCGGACGGCGCTACCCGTGCGACGACTCGTGGCTTCGCCGTGCTTGCAGGCCTGGCGCGGCGTCACGGTAGGTGTGAATCCCGCCGGCAGGTGCCGGCGGTCGCGGCCAACCCGATGGACCCGGACTGCCGGTCTAGGAGGCTGCGGCGGAGCGTGTTGACGTGCCGATGCACACGTACCTCTTGAAGCTGGTGTGCGGTTCTCCGTCGCGTCTTCGCGCGACGGTGCACACCTGTTGCTGGAGGGGTGTGCGGTTCTGCTCGGTGCAGCCCGTCGTGTGTTGGTACGCGCTCCGCACTCCCGCTTGTAGGAGACGAGCCCCTGCTCGACTCCGTGGGCCTGGGGGTGCGAGGTGTTGTCGATCCACAAGATGGTCGGGGCCGAGGGGTTCCGGTACCTGACCCGGCATGTGGCGGTCCACGACGGCGCCGCGCCGGCGGGCCAGTCGCCAACTGCCTACTACGCAGCGACGGGCAACCCACCCGGCCGGTGGGTCGGCCGCGGCGTGGAGGCGCTGGGAGGTGCCGGGCTGCGCGTGCGTGTGGGGGACCGGGTGCACGAGCGGGCGCTGGAGGCGATCTTCCGGGACGGCCGAGATCCACTCACTGCCGAGCCGATCGGACGGCGGTTGAAGGTGGCGGGCTACGACCTGACGTTCACGGCGCCGAAGTCGGCGTCGGTGCTGTGGGCGTTGGGCGACGAGCCGACGCGCGCGGCGGTCGCGGCTGCGCACGAGGCGGCGATAGGCCAGGCCTTGGGGTTCGTCGAGGCGTCGGTGCTGCGGACTCGGGTCGGGCACGACGGAGCCCACCAGCTGAAGGCCCGGGGCCTGATCGGTGCGGCGTTCGATCACTGGGATTCGCGGGCGGGGGATCCGAACCTGCACACGCATGTCGTGGTGGCCAACCGGGTACAAGGCGTCGACGGTGCGTGGCGCTCGATCGACGGGGCGACCGTGCACCAGGCGGCCGTGGCGGTCTCGGAGCTGTATGACGCGTTGGTCACCGACGAGACCGCCCGCCGGCTGCCGGTCTCGTGGTCCTGGCGGGACCGCGGCGAGTCCCACAACCCCGCCCTCGAACTGGACGGACTGCCCGACGGTCTGCTGGCGGAGTTCTCCACGCGGTCGCGGACCATCGCCGCCGGGCTGGAGTCTTGGTCGGACACGTTCCGGTCCCGAACCGGTCGAGCCCCATCGCGAGTGGAAACGACCCAAGCGCGTGAACGGCTGACCCGGGCGACCCGGCCGGCCAAGGTCGTCCGCTCGTTGCGGGAGCTGCTGGCCGAGTGGGCGAACCGGGCCCGCGCGTTGACCGGTCTCGAACCGGTGGACCTGGCCGCGGCCGCGCTGTCCGGGGCGTACGGCCGGGCGTTGCACGCCCACGACGTAGGCCCGCACGTCCGCGCCGACTTGGTCGCCGGGGCGTTGCTCGACGCGTCCACGCGTCGGTCGGTGTGGTCGACGTGGAACCTGGCAGCCAGCGTCCTGCGGGCGTCGGAGCACCTGCCGATGGCCTCCCCGGCCGACCGGTTCGCGCTCACAGATCAGCTGCTGGCCCAGGCGGTCGAGGGGTGCATCCGTCTGGATGCGCCGGTCCCGGACCGGCCCGTCCGGCGCGGGGAGGAGAAGTACACCACCGCCGAGCTGCTCGGGGCCGAGTGGCTCCTGCTGGACGCCGCCACCCCGACCGGCACCCGCCGCCTGCGCGTGCCGCTGGACCCGCAGGTGGCCGCGTTCGTCGCCGGGCTGGGTCCAGATCAGGCCGGCGCGGTCACGGCAGTCGCCGAGTCGCTGGCCGGCCTGGACGTCCTGGTCGGCCCGGCCGGGTCCGGGAAGACCACCACCTTGGGCACCTTGGCGGCGATCTGGCCGGAGCACCGGCTCGGACAAGTGATCGCCCTGGCCCCGTCGGCGACCGCGGCACACGTACTTGGCACGGCGATCGGAGTCCGGGCCGAGACGACGGCCAAGTGGCTGCACGAGTCCGTCGGTTCCGGCGCGGTCGCCCGCGCCCACGCCCTGCGCACCGCCGGATACGCCGGAGAAGCGCCGCTGACCGTTCGGGCCCGGGTCGACCAGCTGACCGGGGAGCAGGAGCGCTGGCGGCTGCACCGCAACGACCTGCTCATCGTGGACGAGGCATCCTTGGCCGACACCCGCACCCTGGCCCACCTGACCGGTCAGGCCGCCGCTGCCGGGGCCAAGATCCTGCTCGTCGGCGACCCCCTGCAGCGCGGGGCGATCGACGCCGGTGGGGCGTTCGCGATGCTCGCCAACCGCGGCCCCACCGCCCAGCTGGCCTCCCTGCGCCGGTTCACCCACCCCTGGGAAGCCCGCGCCGTCCTGGCCCTACGGCACGGGTCGACCATCGCGATCGACGACTATGCCCGACACAAGCGCATCCAGGTCGGCAGCCACGACGACCTGCTCGACCGGGTCGCCGACGCCACCGCCACCGCCCTCACCAGCGGTGAGCAGGTCATCGCGCAGACCGTCGACACGGCCACAGCCGTCGAGCTGAACGCGCGGATCCACGCCCGTCTTCGTACCGAGGGACTTGTCGGTGACATCTCGGTGACACTCGCCGACGGACTGCCCGCCGGGGCGGGGGATCAGGTGGTGACCCGCCGCAACGACCGGCACCTGACCTACGGGGATCACCGGTGGGTTCGCAACGGCACCCTCTGGCACGTCACCGCCACCCACCCGGACGGGTCGCTGGATGTCACCGACACGGAGGGCGCCCCCACCCGCCTGCCCGCCGGGTACGTGGCCGCACACGTCGAGCTCGGCTACGCGACCACCACCGCCCGCTCCCAAGGCCTCACCGTCGATCTCACGCACAACCTCGTCGCACCCGGGACCGCCCGCGAAGACCTGTACGTGGCGATGAGCCGCGGCCGGCACGCCAACCACCTCTACCTGGCCACCACGACCCCAGGAGCCGAGTGCCTGCCGGGGGAGCAGCTGCCCAGCCCACAAGAGGTGCTCACCCAGATCCTGGCCACCACCCGGCTGGAGACCTCGGCCACCGACACCTGGGACCAGCACCACCCCGACCGGCCCCTGCACGTCCCGCTGCCCGTCCCGGCGAGACCGTCCACGACCCCACCCGTACCGGTCCTGCCCGAACCGCCCGTCCTGACCCGCTAATCCGCACCACCCGACCGAGGAGGAACCATGACCGCCCTCAGCACCGAGCACGACCTGCTCACCGTCACCGAAGCCGCCGACCGGCTGCGCGTGACCACCCGATTCATCCGGGGCCTCATCGCCGACGGCACCCTGCCCGCCCTCCGACTCGGCCGACGCAGCCTGCGCCTGCGCCGCGACGAGGTCGACAAGCTGCTGCGGCCCGTACGGCGCTGGACTGACGCGTAGACGCTGGCCGAACTGATGCCGACCAAGTGTCCCGACGTCAGGACGACGCCACGGGGCTGTGGTTGTGTGCGCCGTCGACGACCGTCCGCTTGCCGAGCGGTGTCTGGAGAGTGACTTCGAATGACGTGATGAGCGCCGCGGCATCGCAGACCTGAGCGAGGCTCCGCGCCGACGCGTACAGGGTGACCTGTTCGGTCGACTCATTGACGGCTACTTGGACGTCGTCATCGCAGCCCGGGGTGCCGTGCTGGACTCGTAGGGACAGCTGCCTGCCGTCCGCAGACGCCGAGTAGCCGACAACCTGAGCTGAGACGCGCCCGTGATGCGACGTGAGCAGCATCACCAGGGCCGTCGCTGCGAGTGCCAGGACCAGGAGTCCGATCACCACCCGACGGCCCGCGCCCGTCGCCTGAGCGTCGTCTGTTCGTAGGTCGGTCTGCATCGTTGCTCCCAGGTGGGAGGGCTTCGGCGTCGTCGCCGCGTAGATCGACCGTAGTGAGGCCCTATCCGCCGTGGAGCGGCTTCAGCTCACTGACGGAAGGCGCTCTTGCGTCGCCGACGCGACTTCACCCGGCGCGTCATATCGGGAGGCGGGGGACCGGGGACGCTGCCTCGCGCCCAGCATCCCGGTTGCGCCAGTGTTGCCCCGTGATCACCAGCCCCCGAGACGATGTTCTGCTGTCGAACCTCGGGTGGGTGGACGAGGGCGCGATCTGGCGTCTCGACGGCGCCACGCAGACGCACGACCTAGTTCCCGTCGACGGTGGCACGCACCTCCGCCTGGCGGCTGGCGACGGCGTCGATTCCGTTCTCGTCCAGCACGGCTTCGGCGGCCGAGTCGCGCTGTCCGTGCGGTCGTGGTCAGCCCTGGCCGATCCGCTCGTCGCCGTCGACGTCCACGGTTGGACGGCGCACGTCGACGGTGACCTTGGCGCGTTTCGTGGCCACCGTCGGCTGTTCGTCGGCTACCTCGACGAGGACGCCACGGGTGCCGCAGGCTACTTCCTGGTCGAGGTCGGCGTGCACGACGTGAGCGTTCGCCGACTGGACTGGTTCAGCCTCGACACGTACGACCTCGGGTACCAGAGCGTCGTGTCCGCGCTGGAGCTCCCGAACGGGAAGTATCTCTTCGGAGTCCAGCGCAGCTCGGAGCTCGTGCTCTGCGACCCGACGGACCTCTCGGTGATCCGCGAGGTGCCTCTGGCGGGCCGTGGGGGCAACCCGATGCCCTTCCTTCGTGCCAACGGGTCAGAGCTGTGGGCGGTGGACTACGACACCGTGGTCAGGCTCGATGCCACATCGCTCACCGTCGAGGACCGATGGCTGGGCCAGGTCGCCGGGCACGACGGCGTTCGGATGTTCCTCGGCGACGTGTGGATGTCGCACGACGAAGACGAGCTCGTGGTGGCACGCCCGGGATCAGGCGACGTGGTGAGCCTCGACCCGGAGAGCCTCCGTGTCGTCCGCCGCTGGAGGACCGGTGGTCAGCCCCTCACGGCCGCCAAGCTCGCGAACCAGCTGGTGGCTCGCGACTGGCAGGCGGGGAATCTGCTCGTCCCCTACGTCGAGGACTAGAGCGCAGCACCCCCGTTCGCCGGTGGGGTCCATCAGCGTGGTCGTCAGACCCGCCCCAGGGCTCGAGGGGCCTGGCGCCGCTGCGCCGAGCGGTGCGCAGCGGTACCCGTGCGATCGACCTTGTGACACGTATATGACACGCCAGCACGTTCTCGCAGGTCAGAGCTGTGCCCCGAGTGGGATTCGAACCCACACTGGATCGGGTTTGAGCCGAACGCCTCTGCCGGTTGGGCTATCGGGGCCGTGCTGCGAAGGATAGTGCCCGTGGTGAGCACCACACGGCGTGCTGCGATGGGCGCGAGGGTCCTGGCCACGACGCCGACTAGGCTGTGCCCGTGAGCCCGAAGGACACGCCCGGCGCGGCAGCCGACCTCGACCTGACCACCCCGACCCGCACCGAGGCCGAGCGCCCGGCGCCCGCGGCCCGGCCCGCGCGGCGTGCGGTGGTCGCCGAGGACGAGGCGTTGATCCGCATGGACGTCGTCGAGACGCTGCGGGACGCCGGTTTCGAGGTCGTCGGCGAGGCGGGGAACGGCGAGGAGGCCTTCGCGCTCGCCACGGAGCTCAAGCCGGACGTCGTCGTGATGGACGTGAAGATGCCCGTCCTCGACGGCATCTCCGCCGCCGAGAAGATCGGCAAGGCGCACCTCGCGCCGGTGGTGCTGCTGACGGCGTTCTCCCAGACCGACCTGGTCGAGCGGGCGCGCGACGCGGGGGCGATGGCATACGTCGTCAAGCCGTTCAGCCCGGCGGACCTGCTGCCCGCGGTCGAGATCGCGATCTCCCGCTACGCGCAGATCACGGCGCTCGAGTCGGAGGTCGCGGACCTTGCGGAGCGGTTCGAGACCCGCAAGCGGGTGGACCGTGCCAAGGGTCTGCTGATGACCAAGATGGGCCTGACGGAGCCGGAGTCGTTCCGCTGGATCCAGAAGACGTCGATGGACCGGCGGCTGACGATGCGCGAGGTCGCCGACGCCGTCATCGAGCAGGTCGGCGGGGGCAGCGCCTCCTGAGCTCGTGCGGCCTTGCGTCGCGCGTCCCCCCGAAGTGGGACTGGCCCTCCAGGTGGACAGTGGTCCATGATCGTCGAGGCGCACCGCGGGGGCACAGTGAGCCGTGGCCAGAGCCGGTCCCTGCGAGGAGGTACGAGCAGCCGTGCGTCCAGGTGTCCTGACCAGAACAGCCCGCGTCGAGGACGTCACCGAGCTCGTCAGCCTGTGCCTGGAGGCGCGGGCGGAGCTCATGGTCGGCGCGCAGCTCTGCACGGATGACCCGGTACGGCTGCGCGAGCAGCTGTTGATGCTGCTCAACGCCCCGGGCGGCGTCATCGTCGTCGCGACGCTCGACGAGAGGGTCGACGGCCTCCTGCTGGCGCGCATCGTCGGCCCTGGACCGTTCACCGACGCCGTCGTCCTCACCCTCGAGTCGCTGTACGTGCGCCCGAGCGCTCGTCGTCGCGGACTGGGCCACGCGCTGCTGCTGGCTGCGGTCGACATCGCCGACCAGGCCGGCGCGCTCGAGGTGTTCGCGTCCCCGCTGCCGGGAGCCCGCGGCATGCACAGGTTCCTCGCGCAGGCGGGTTTCGCCCCGGCCGCCGCCCATCGCGTCGTCACGACGGCCGCTCTCGCGCGGCGCCTGACCCAGGACCCGGTCACGTCGGCCGGCGCCGGACGGCGACCCTCACGGCACGGTCTCGAGGACCTGATCGCCCGTCGCCGCCAGGCCCGTGCGCGGGAGGAGGACCCGCTCGCCCCCGTGGCGGCGACCGGCACCCACGGCGCCCGTCAGTCGCGGATGTCGATCAGCATGCAGGTCACCCGGGCGGTGCAGAGCCGTCGTCCGCCGTCGTCGTCCACCGTCACCTCGTAGGTCGCCAGCGACCGACCCAGGTGGACGGCGGTCGCCACCGCGTGCACCCAGCCCTCACGGGCCGAGCGATGGTGCGTGGCGTTCAGCTCGATCCCCACGGTCGTGCGGCCTTCCCCGGCGTGCCGCTGCGCGGCGAACGAGGCGAGCGTCTCGGCGAGCACCGCGGAGGCGCCACCGTGCAGCAGCCCGAACGGCTGGGTGTTGCCGGCGACGGGCATGCGTCCCTCGGCGCGCTCGGCGGTCACCCGGGTCACCTCGATGCCCATGCGTTCGAGGAGGGTTCCGGCGGTCGAGGCGGTGTCGGACATGGCAGATAGGTTGGCACCCGTGAGCCAGACGCAGCCAGCGACCGTGTCCACCCCCGGCTCCGGGCCTCGTCCGCGGCTCCTGCTGATCGACGGTCACTCGATGGCCTACCGGGCCTTCTTCGCGCTCCCCGTGGACAAGTTCGCCACGTCGACCGGTCAGCCGACCAACGCGGTGTTCGGGTTCACCTCGATGCTCGCCAACCTGCTGCGCGACGAGGTCCCCACGCACGTCGCCGTCGCGTTCGACGTTGGTCGGACCACGTTCCGCTCCGAGACGTACGAGCAGTACAAGGCGAACCGGGACGCGAGCCCCGAGCCGTTCCGGGGCCAGGTGGGCATCATCCGGAGGCTGCTCGACACGCTGCACATCCAGGTCCTGGAGAAGGCCGGCTTCGAGGCTGACGACGTGCTGGCCACCCTGGCGTCCCAGGGTCGCGACCAGGACATGGACGTGCTGATCTGCTCCGGCGACCGGGACTCGTTCCAGCTGGTCGGCCCGCACGTCACGGTGCTGTACCCGGTGCGCGGCGTCTCCGAGCTGAGCCGCATGACGCCCGAGGCCGTGGAGGAGCGGTACGGCCTGCCGCCGCACCTGTACCCGGACCTCGCGGCGCTGGTGGGAGAGACGAGCGACAACCTGCCCGGCGTGCCGGGGGTGGGCCCCAAGACAGCGGCCAAGTGGGTTCTCGGCTACGGCGGTCTCGACGGGGTCGTCGCCGTCGCGGACACCATCCCGGGCAAGGCCGGTGAGTCGCTGCGTGCCAACCTCGAGCAGGTGCAGCTGAACCGGCGCCTGAACCGGCTGGTGGACGACCTCGACCTGCCGCTCGGCCCCGAGGACCTCGCCGTACGCCCCTGGGACCGTCAGGCGCTCCACACGATCCTCGACGAGCTCGAGTTCCGGACTCTGCGCGACCGCCTGTTCGCCATGCTCCCGGACGAGCGCCCGCAGGAGGCGCCGGCCGCCGGCGGAGCGCTGGACCTCGTGTCGGTCGGAGCCGGCGGTCTCGGGACCTGGCTGACGGACCGCGCCGGTCAGGTGCTCGGGGTGGACGTCCGCGGCTCCGGTGCGCCGGCGGGCGGCGACGCCTGGGGCGTCGCGCTCGCCGACGCGGCGGGGGAGGCGGTCGCGTTCGACCTCGCGGAGATCGACCCCGCGGACGAGGCCGCACTGGCGACCTGGCTGGCGGACCCGGAGGCGCCCAAGTCCCTGCACGGCGCCAAGGAGTCGTGGCACGCGCTGATGGGTCGGGGTCTGCCTCTGGCCGGGGTGGTGTTCGACACCGAGCTGGCGGCGTACCTGTGCCAGCCGGACCGGCGCGCCTACGACCTCCCCGACCTCGCGATCGGCTACCTGCGGCGTGAGCTCGGTTCCGACGACGGGGCGTCCGGCGCTCAGGGGTCCCTGGACCTGGCCCTCGACGGTGCCGGCGAGGGCCGCCGGGCGGCCGTGCGGGCCGCCGCCGTGCGCGACCTGACCGACGTGCTCGGAGCCGAGCTGGTGGACCGCGGTGCGCGTCGACTGCTCGACGACGTGGAGCTGCCGCTGCAGGCGGTGCTCAGCCGGATGGAACGGACCGGCATCGGCGTGGACGGCGAGTACCTGTCCGGCCTCGAGCGCGAGTTTGACCACCAGGTGCAGGCCGCGGCCGCGGACGCGTACGCGGTGATCGGTCGCGAGGTGAACCTCGGCTCGCCGAAGCAGCTGCAGGAGGTGCTGTTCGACCAGCTCGGCATGCCGCGGACCAAGAAGATCAAGACCGGGTACACCACCGACGCCGCGGCGCTGACCGACCTGTTCGCGCGGACCCAGCACCCGTTCCTCGAGCACCTGCTGGCGCACCGGGACGCCATCCGGCTGCGCCAGACGGTCGAGGGGCTGCTGCGGTCGGTCGCACCCGACTCACGCATCCACACGACGTTCCAGCAGACCATCGCCGCGACCGGCCGGCTGTCCTCCGCGGACCCGAACCTGCAGAACATCCCCATCCGCACCGAGGCAGGACGGCAGATCCGCCGGGCCTTCGTGGTGACGGACCCGTTCGCCACGCTCCTGACGGCGGACTACTCGCAGATCGAGATGCGGATCATGGCGCACCTCTCGGGTGACGAGGGGCTGATCGAGGCGTTCCGCAGCGGCGAGGACCTGCACAGCTACGTCGCCTCGCACGTGTTCTCGGTTCCCACCGACCAGGTGACGCCGGCGATGCGGTCCAAGATCAAGGCGATGAGCTACGGCCTGGCGTACGGGCTCTCCTCGTACGGCCTGTCGCAGCAGCTGTCGATCGACGTCTCGGAGGCGTCGGCGCTGATGGCCGACTACTTCTCCCGGTTCGGGGGGGTCCGTGACTACCTGACCGGCGTGGTCGACGAGGCTCGCGCCACCGGGTACACGGCCACGATCCTCGGGCGGCGTCGGTACCTGCCCGACCTGTCGAGCGACAACCGAGCCAGGCGCGACGCCGCGGAACGGATGGCCCTCAACGCACCGATCCAGGGCAGCGCGGCCGACCTGATCAAGATCGCCATGCTCGGCGTGGACCGCGAGCTCACCCGACGCGGGCTGCGGTCCCGTCTGCTGCTCCAGGTCCACGACGAGCTGGTGCTGGAGGTCGCGCCGGGCGAGGAGCAGGAGCTGGAGTCCCTCGTCCGCGAGCAGATGGGCGCGGCAGGGGACCGGGTGCCGGGCGGCCCTCTCGAGGTGCCGCTCGACGTCTCGGTCGGTACGGGTTCCAGCTGGCACGAGGCCGGTCACTGACCCGTCGGCAGGCCACGGCACGCGGCGCCACGGCCGCTCGGCCGCACCACTCGTCGAGCGGGGTCAGTCCGGTCGGTGGGCGCTGACGATCAGGGTCCCGGGAAGCTGGGCGCCCCGTACCGGTCCCCAACCGCCCCACGTCCGGGTGTGCCCGGCCGGCCACTCTGGTTCGAGCAGCCCGTCCAGCACGAGCCCGGCAGCCAGGACGTCGGCGACCAGCTCGCCCAACGTCCGGTGGTACTCGGTGTAGAGCACGCGGCCGCTGGAAGCCGTCTCGACGTACGGCCGGCGGTCGAAGTACGACCGCGTGGCGGTGAGCCCGCCGATCCCGGGGTCGTCGGGGAAGGGCCACCGCAGCGGGTGGGTGGTGCTGAACACCCACCGCCCACCCGGTCGCAGCACGCGCGCCACCTCGGCGTGCACCCTGCCTGGATCGGGGACGAAGGGCAGCGCCCCGAACGACGTGAAGGCGACGTCGAAGCTCGCGTCGGGGAAGGGCAGTGCACGGGCGTCCGCCTGGGCGGTCGGGACCCGGATGCCGCAGGCGCGGTCCAGCACCGCCGCGGCCCGGAGCATCCCGGCCGACACGTCGGTCGCCACCACCTCGACCCCTCGGTTCGTGAGCCACCGGGAGCACTGCGCGGCTCCGGCACCGACCTCGAGCACGCGCGACGACGCCGGCTCGAGCTCGCCCAGCAGGTGGCGGTCGGCCTCTCGCAGGCCCTCCGGGCACCAGACGAAGTCCGCGGCGCCCAGGAAGTCGCCGTGCTCCTGGAGGTACTCCTCGGCATTCGCGTCCCACCAGCGGCGCGACGCCCGGCCGCCCTCCTCTTCGGGGACGTCTCGGTACCCGGCCTCCGCGAGCTCGTCGTCCTCCGTCGCCGCCATGGCCCCATCCTGCCGGGCGCGCCTGGGACGACGGTCCGGCCGGTGCCGTTCCACCTCTGACTACGCTGGACGCGCGGCGAGCCCGACGGCGTGCCCCGCAGATCAGCTGGGGTGGACCGGACAACGAAGGAGTACGTCAGGTGCGAGTCGGACTGCTGACCGGGGGCGGCGACGTCCCGGGCCTCAACGCCGCGATCCGCGCGGTCGTCAAGCGTGGCGAGGGGGAGCACGGCCACACGATCGTGGGCTTCCGCAACGGCTGGAAGGGCGTGGCGGACGGCGACGTGCAGCCGCTCGGCCGCCAGGACATCAGGAACGTGCTGGCGACGGGCGGCACGCTGCTCGGCACCGCACGCTTTCACCCGCACCGCAACGAGGGCGGCGTCGAGGCGGTGCTCACGACCCTCGAGGCGGAGCGCATCGACGCGCTGATCTGCATCGGTGGCGACGGCACGCTGGACGCCGCGAGCAAGATCTCCGAGGCCGGCATCAACGTGATCGGCATCCCCAAGACCATCGACAACGACGTCTGGGGAACGGACTACTCGATCGGCTTCGACACCGCGGTGACGATCGCGACCGAGGCTGTCGACCGCATCCACACCACCGCGGAGAGCCACAACCGCGTGATGATCGTCGAGGTGATGGGTCGGCACGCCGGGTGGATCGCCGTGACGTCGGGCATCGCCGGCGGCGCCGAGCTGGTGCTGGCCCCGGAGGAGCCCTTCGACATCGAGAAGGTCACCCGTTTCCTGAAGCACCGGCACCGGGCGCACGCCAGCTTCTCCATCGTCGTCGCGGCCGAGGGTGCGGTCCCTGCACCGGGCACGGCCATGCACTACGAGACCGAGGTCGGCAAGTTCGGCGAGATCGTCGCCGGCGCCATCGGTGAGCGACTGAAGTCCGAGATCGAGACCCGCACGGGCTTCGACACGCGTGTGACGGTGCTCGGGCACGTGCAGCGTGGGGGCATCCCGACGGCGTTCGACCGGATCCTCGCGTCCCGCTTCGGCGTGGCAGCGATCGACGCCGCCACCGAGGGGCGGTCGGACGTGATGACGGCCATCCACGGCGAGCGGGTGGACCTGGTGCCGATCGCGGACATCGCCGGCAAGGTGAAGTACGTGCCCGACCAGATGCTGGCGGTGGCGCGGGCGCTCGCCTGAACGGCCGAGCCGCGTCGCGCGGCACCGACCGCGACTTGGCTGGCACCGCCGTCCACCGATAGGGTGGACGGCGGTGCCGCGCGCCCACGTGCCCTCCGACCGGCTCAACCGGTGCGGGGGAAGGTTCGGTGGCGGTCGGCGGTTACCACCACATCACCATCCATCTGTCCGAACTACTCCCTGTCCGCATCGGAGCCCACCCCTACATGAGCATCTCCACCCCCGCGAAGCCCACCTCGCAGCAGGTCGCGGTCAACGACATCGGCACGGCCGAGGACTTCATGGCGGCGATCGACGCCACCATCAAGTACTTCAACGACGGCGACATCGTCGAAGGCGTGATCGTCAAGGTCGACCGTGACGAGGTCCTTCTCGACATCGGCTACAAGACCGAGGGCGTCATCCCCTCCCGCGAGCTGTCCATCAAGCACGACGTGGACCCCGGTGAGGTCGTCAAGGTCGGCGACGAGGTCGAGGCCCTTGTCCTCCAGAAGGAGGACAAGGAGGGTCGTCTGATCCTGTCCAAGAAGCGCGCCCAGTACGAGCGCGCCTGGGGCACGATCGAGAAGATCAAGGAGGAGGACGGCGTCGTCACGGGCACCGTCATCGAGGTGGTCAAGGGTGGCCTGATCCTCGACATCGGCCTGCGCGGCTTCCTGCCCGCGTCGCTCGTCGAGATGCGCCGGGTGCGCGACCTCCAGCCGTACGTCGGCAAGGAGATCGAGGCCAAGATCATCGAGCTCGACAAGAACCGCAACAACGTGGTCCTGTCGCGTCGCGCGTGGCTCGAGCAGACGCAGTCGGAGGTCCGCTCGACCTTCCTGCAGACGCTGCAGAAGGGCCAGGTCCGGCCGGGTGTCGTGTCCTCGATCGTCAACTTCGGTGCGTTCGTCGACCTGGGCGGCGTGGACGGTCTCG
Organism: Cellulomonas sp. NTE-D12; assembly: GCF_027923705.1. Lineage (NCBI taxonomy): Bacteria > Bacillati > Actinomycetota > Actinomycetes > Micrococcales > Cellulomonadaceae > Cellulomonas > Cellulomonas electrica. The sequence continues at coordinate 1,766,062 of NZ_AP026442.1, forward strand.
TGCACGTCTCCGAGCTGTCCTGGAAGCACATCGACCACCCGTCCGAGGTCGTCGAGGTGGGCCAGGAGGTCACGGTCGAGGTTCTCGACGTCGACTTCGACCGCGAGCGTGTCTCCCTGTCGCTGAAGGCGACGCAGGAGGACCCGTGGCAGGCGTTCGCCCGCACGCACGCGATCGGCCAGGTCGTGCCCGGCAAGGTCACCAAGCTGGTCCCGTTCGGTGCGTTCGTGCGCGTCGAGGACGGCATCGAGGGCCTGGTGCACATCTCCGAGCTGGCCGTGCGCCACGTGGAGATCCCGGAGCAGGTCGTGCAGGTCGGCGACGACGTGTTCGTCAAGGTCATCGACATCGACCTGGAGCGCCGGCGCATCTCGCTGTCGCTCAAGCAGGCCAACGAGGGCTTCGACCCCACCTCGGAGGACTTCGACCCGGCGCTGTACGGCATGGCGGCGGAGTACGACGAGCAGGGCAACTACAAGTACCCCGAGGGCTTCGACCCGACGACGTCCGAGTGGCTCGAGGGCTACGAGGCTCAGCGCGAGGCGTGGGAGGCCCAGTACGCGGCCGCTCACGACCGCTGGGAGGCGCACCGCAAGCAGGTCGCGGCAGCTGCTGCGGCCGACGCGGAGGCGGCGACCGGCGGCGAGTCGACCTCCGGTGCAGTCCCGACGTCGTACTCGTCGGCCACCGACGAGGCGACCGGCACGCTGGCCTCGGACGAGGCGCTCGCCGCTCTGCGGGAGAAGCTGACCGGCAACTGACCCGGTCCTGCGGTCGATCGACGGCCGGTCACCTCTCGGGGTGGCCGGCCGTCGGCGTCTCCACCGTGCCGTGGTGGGCCTCGACGGCAGGCTCCGCTCGGGGAGAGCACGCCGAGGAGGCGCATCGAGCGCCGCGGCAGGGCACGATGGGCTGATGCAGAGGATCGGGCTCACCGGCGGGATCGCGGCAGGCAAGTCCGTCGCGGCGCGGCGCTTCATCGAGCTGGGCGCGGTGCTGATCGACGCCGACGCCCTGGCGCGCGAGGTGGTCGCGCCAGGGACGCTCGGTCTGGAGCAGGTCGTCGAGACGTTCGGCCCGGAGGTGCTCGCGGCGGACGGCAGCCTGGACCGGGCCGCTCTGGCGGCGCGAGTCTTCGCAGACACGGAGGCTCGGCGGCGGCTCGAGGCGCTGCTGCACCCTCAGGTCCGGCGGCTCGCGGCCGAGCGCGAGGCGGCTGCGGCGGCGATCGACCCGGACGCGGTCGTCGTCCACGACATCCCTCTCCTGGTGGAGACGGGCCAGGCCGAGACCTTCGGCATGGTCGTCGTGGTGCATGCGCCGCAGGAGCAGCGGGTCAGCCGGCTCGTCGACGGCCGCGGCATGCCGGAGGCGGAGGCGCGGGCACGGGTTGCCGCGCAGGCCGACGACGACGCGCGGCTCGCTGCCGCCGACGTCGTGCTGGACGGGACGGGCACCGACGACGAGCTGCGACGTCAGGTGGACCTCCTGTGGTCCCGTCTCGCACAGGAGCGAACCGCCGAACGGGACGCGGACCTGGCGTCCGCCGAGGAGCACCGCCGGCGCTAGACGCCGCCCACGGCTACCCCGGCGGTGGCGCCCGACACGCGCACGACGGGTCCACCGGCTCGACCACGCGCACCGCTAGCGTCGCCCCGGACATCGGCGGGACGTGGGGTGGTGCAGGATGCGGCGGGGCGCAGCGCTCGCGACGGCTTCGCTGTCCGTGCTCCTCTCGCTGGCCCTCGGTACGTCCGCCGTGGCGCTGCGCGAGGAGCCTCCGGCGCACGTGGAACGTAGCGGCGTGGAGGCGCACGACGTCCCGTCGGGTGCGCTGGGCACCGAGCGGCTGGCCGCCCTGCCACGCTCCGCTGCCCCCACCGGTCCGGCGGCGGTCGCGGACGAGCGGCACGCGGTCGTGGACGACGGGCGCGCGGCCGGCGGGTCGGGAGGCGACACGTCGTCGACCACCGAGGCGCCGCCCGCACCGGCGCCCACGGCTGCACCCCAGCCACCTCCGGCGCCAGCGGCGGCGGCGGCCGCAGCGCCGGACTGCGCAGCGCTGGCATGCGTCGCCCTCACGTTCGACGACGGGCCGGGTCCGGACACGGGGAGGCTGCTCGACGAGCTGGCGGCCCGCGGCGTGCACGCCACCTTCTTCGTCGTCGGTCGGCAGATCGCGAGGGAGCCCGGCGCGGTGGCGCGCGAGGTCGCCGCGGGACACGTGGTCGGCAACCACACCTGGGACCACGCGATGCTCCCCAGCCTGAGCGACGAGGCGGTCGCGGCGGAGCTCGACAGCACGTCGCAGGCCATCGTCGCGGAGGGTGCACCAGCTCCGACCCTGGCGCGGCCTCCCTACGGCTCCCTGTCGCCGTCGGTCACGCAGGCCTTCGGGAGCCGCGGGATGGCGGCGGTGCTCTGGGACGTCGACACGGAGGACTGGAAGAACCGTGACGCCGGTGTCACCACCGAGCGGGCTCTTGCCGGTGCGCACCCGGGGGCGATCATCCTGATGCACGACATCCACCCGTCGACGGTCGATGCGGTGCCCGGCCTGGTGGATGCGCTCCGAGCGCGCGGGTTCACCCTGGTCACCGTCCCGCAGCTGCTCGGCGCCCCCGCTGCCGGAGCCGTGTACGCCCACCGATGAACGGACCTTGGCGCGGACGGGTCGATCTGCCAATCTGATGCGCGATCGGGCGCAAGTCTTCGGACCGAACGTCCGATAAGAAGTCGAGGAGGCGAGGACGCCTCTCCGGCCCGCAACGGGCCGCACGTGAACGGAAGGCGGTGTGGCCTTGTCGTCGGTGGGGACCAGAGGCTGGGCGGCTCGGCCGTGGCAGTCCAAGGCATCGGTGTCCGTCGCCTCCGCGTCGATCGATGTCCCGCGCATGCTGGAGCTGGCGACCGCCGGTGCGCGCGGCATCGAGGACGACCGGGGCTGGGTGACGGTCGGTCCGCGGACGCCGGTCCGCGTCGACTTCCTGATGCGCGACCTGGCCCGGCCGGAGGCCGGCGAGATCATGCGGTTCCGGGTCGAGGCCGAACGCGCGGCGGGCCGGGTGACGGCTCGGTCGGCGATCGAGTCCTTCACGGTGAAGGACTCCGGCGTCGGGGGCCTGGTGCCGGTGGCCAACCGACGGCTGATCGGGTTCTCCGCGTACCAGGCGTTCATGGAGCGCTTCGCGGCGATGGTGCAGGCGGACGACATCTACTCGGTGGTCTCGTTCACCAGCGGCCGCTGACACCGCGGGCCGCTCGGGCCGGCGGTCCCGGTCAGGGCCGTCGGCGACCGTGTCGGTGGCCCGACGTACGGTGGACGCATGCGTCCCGTCACCGACCTGCAGCGGACGGTCGCGCCGTTCGAGGTGATCTCCGAGTACACCCCTAGCGGCGACCAGCCGACCGCGATCGCCGAGCTGACCCGCCGCCTCAAGGCGGGGGAGAAGGACGTGGTGCTGCTCGGCGCCACCGGCACCGGCAAGTCCGCCACGACGGCGTGGCTGATCGAGCAGGTGCAGCGGCCGACGCTGGTGATGGCGCCCAACAAGACCCTCGCGGCACAGCTGGCCACGGAGTTTCGCGAGCTGCTGCCCAACAACGCCGTCGAGTACTTCGTCTCGTACTACGACTACTACCAGCCCGAGGCGTACATCGCGCAGACGGACACCTACATCGAGAAGGACTCGTCGATCAACGACGAGGTGGAGCGGCTGCGCCACTCGGCGACCAGCTCCCTGCTCACCCGCCGTGACGTCGTCGTGGTGGCGACCGTCAGCTGCATCTACGGGCTCGGTACGCCGCAGGAGTACGTCGACCGCATGGTGACGCTCAACGTCGGCGACCAGGTGGACCGGGACCAGCTGCTGCGCCGGTTCGTCACCATGCAGTACACGCGCAACGACATGGCGTTCACCCGAGGGACGTTCCGGGTCCGCGGGGACACCGTGGAGATCATCCCGGTGTACGAGGAGCTTGCGGTCCGGATCGAGTTCTTCGGGGACGAGATCGAGGCGATCGCCACGCTGCACCCCCTGACCGGCGACGTGGTCCGTTCCGAGCAGCAGGTGCACGTGTTCCCCGCGACGCACTACGTCGCCGGTCCGGAGCGCATGGAGCGCGCCATCACCGGCATCGAGTCCGAGCTCGAGCACCGGCTTGCCGAGATGGAGCGGCAGAACAAGCTCCTCGAGGCGCAGCGGCTTCGGATGCGCACCACCTACGACCTCGAGATGATGCGCCAGATCGGCTCCTGCTCCGGGATCGAGAACTACTCGCGGCACATCGACGGGCGGGCACCCGGCTCCGCGCCGAACACGCTCCTCGACTACTTCCCGGAGGACTTCCTCCTGGTGATCGACGAGTCGCACGTGACGGTGCCGCAGATCGGCGCGATGTTCGAGGGCGACATGTCGCGCAAGCGCGCACTGGTGGACTTCGGGTTCCGCCTGCCGTCTGCGGTGGACAACCGGCCGCTGCGCTGGGAGGAGTTCGTCGAGCGCATCGGGCAGACCGTCTACCTCTCCGCGACGCCGGGCAGCTACGAGCTGTCGATGTCCGACGGCGTGGTGGAGCAGATCATCCGGCCCACCGGCCTGGTGGATCCGCAGGTGGTGGTCAAGCCCACGAAGGGACAGATCGACGACCTGCTCGCGGAGATCCGTGACCGGGTCGACCGCGACGAGCGCGTCCTGGTCACCACGCTGACCAAGAAGATGGCGGAGGACCTGACCGACTACCTCCTGGAGAAGGGCGTCCGGGTGCGCTACCTGCACTCGGAGGTCGACACCCTGCGCCGCGTCGAGCTGCTGCGCGAGCTGCGGCTCGGGGAGTTCGACGTGCTGGTCGGCATCAACCTGCTGCGCGAGGGCCTCGACCTGCCGGAGGTGTCGCTGGTCGCCATCCTCGATGCGGACAAGGAGGGCTTCCTGCGCTCGGCCACCTCGTTGATCCAGACGATCGGCCGTGCCGCGCGCAACGTGTCCGGCGAGGTGCACATGTACGCCGACCGCATCACGGCCGGGATGGCCACCGCGATCGACGAGACGAACCGCCGGCGCGAGAAGCAGGTGGCCTACAACCGGGAGCACGGGATCGACCCGACCCCGCTGCGCAAGCGCATCAACGACATCACCGACCTGCTCGCGCGCGAGGACGCCGACACCGCCGAGCTGCTGGGCGGGGCCGGACGGCAGGCCAGTCGCGGCAAGGCACCGGTGCCTGGCTTCGGGTCCCGACGCGGACCGCAGGACGAGCGCACGAAGCTCGTCGGTGCGGCAGCCGGGGAGCTGGCGGAGCTGATCCAGGACCTCACCGACCAGATGCACGCGGCCGCCGCCGAGCTGCAGTTCGAGCTCGCGGCCCGGCTGCGCGACGAGATCTCCGGACTGAAGAAGGAGCTGCGGCAGATGCAGGCCGCCACCGCCTGACCCCCGCCCAGCCCCGGAGGGCAGCGCCGGGTCGACCCGCGCGGCGCCGGCGGCCGGCGGTTCGCAGAGCGCTTCCCGGAATGGGTCGCCTACACTGGGCGGCGGAGGGGAGTACTCCCTTACGACGTCATCGTCATCACGGTCGCCAACGAAGCCGACCCGGTGACGTCGGTCCGGGCACGCTGAGAACGACCGCCCGCGGCAGAGAAGACCTCCGGTGATCTCGTCATGTGCACCGGAGGTAGTTCCATGGATGTTCCAGGCTGGGTGTGGGCGCTGACCGTCGGCGTCGTCGTCGCGATGCTCGTCGCCGACTACGTCGGGCACGTGCGGGCGGTGCACGAGCCGTCCTTGCGGGAGGCGGCGCGCTGGTCGGCCGTCTACGTCGGAATCGCCGTCGCGTTCGGCGTGCTGGTGTGGGCCGTGTGGGGATCGGGCCCGGGCGGGGAGTACTTCGCCGGGTACGTGACGGAGAAGAGCCTGTCCGTCGACAACCTCTTCGTCTTCGTCCTGATCATGTCCAGCTTCCGCGTCCCGCGGAGGTACCAGCAGAAGGTGCTGCTGACCGGCATCACCGTCGCCCTGGCGCTGCGGACCGCGTTCATCTTCCTCGGCGCGGCGCTGATCGCCCACGCGACGTGGGTGTTCTACGTCTTCGGTGCCTTCCTGCTCTACGCGGCCTGGACGCAGCTGCGTGCCGGGGAGGACGAGGGCGAGTACCACGAGAACGCGGTGCTCCGGCTGACGCGTCGGCTGTTCCGAGTCACCGACGACTACGCGGGCGACCACCTGGTCGTCCGTCGGGACGGCCGCAGCTGGATCACGCCGATGCTGGTGGTGATGATCGCGATCGGCTCGGCGGACGTGATGTTCGCGGTCGACTCGATCCCGGCGATCTTCGGGCTGACCCAGGAGACGTACCTGGTCTTCGCAGCCAACGCGTTCTCGCTCCTGGGGCTGCGGCAGCTGTACTTCCTGGTCGACGGCCTCCTCGACAAGCTGGTCTACCTGTCCTACGGCCTCGCCGTGATCCTCGCCTTCATCGGCGCGAAGCTGGTGCTGCACGCGCTGCACACCAACGAGCTGCCGCTCGTCAACGGCGGGGAGCACGTCGCCGTCCCGGAGATCCCGACCGCTGCCTCCCTCGTGGTGATCGTCGCCGTCCTGGCCGTGACCACCGCCGCCTCCCTGCTGAGCACCCGGCACCGCCCCGAGCGTGACCGGAGCACCGTCAGCGCCGCCGACACCGAAGGGGACCCCACCCGATGACCCACGAGATGCCGGTGCTCTTCCAGGTCGTGTCGCTCATCGCCGTCGTCGGTCTGCTCCTGGCGGACCTGGCGGTGATCGGCCGCCGGCCGCACGTGCCGTCCACCCGCGAGAGCCTCCGGTGGGTGGCCGTGTACGTCGTGCTCGCCCTGGTGTTCGCGGCCCTCGTCGGCGTCGTGGGCGGTGCGGTGCCGGCGGGGGAGTTCATCGCGGGCTGGCTGACCGAGTACAGCCTGTCCGTGGACAACCTGTTCGTGTTCGTCCTGATCATGTCGGCGTTCGCCGTGCCGCGGGACCACCAGCAGAAGGTGCTGCTGGTCGGCATCATCGTCGCGCTGGTGCTGCGCGGCGGGTTCATCCTCGCGGGCGCCGCGGTGGTCACGCGGTACAGCTGGGTGTTCTACGTGTTCGGCGCGTTCCTGGTGTACACGGCGGTGCACCTGCTGCGGGGCGGCGAGAGCGGTGACGACGAGTACCACGAGAACGTCCTCGTCCGGGCGGCACGCCGGTTCTGGCCGATCTCCCGGGAGTACGACGGCGGCGCGGTGCGCACGGTGGTCGACGGTCGTCGCATGTTCACCCCGCTGCTGGTGGTCTTCCTGGCCATCGGTACCACGGACGTGCTGTTCGCCTTCGACTCCATCCCGGCGATCTTCGGCCTGACGCACGACCCGTTCATCGTCTTCACGTCGAACGTCTTCGCGCTGATGGGTCTGCGCCAGCTGTTCTTCCTGCTCGGCGGCGTGCTGGACCGCATCGTGTACCTGCCGTACGGGCTGGCCGCCATCCTTGGCTTCATCGGTCTGAAGCTGGTCTCGGAGGCGCTCCGGAGCAACACCGTGCCGTTCGTCAACGGCGGCCGTGCGGTCGGCTGGGCGCCGGAGGTGCCGACCTGGGTGTCGCTGGTGGTGATCGCCGGCTCCCTGGGAGTGGCGACCGCCGCGAGCGTCGTGCACGCGAACCGGCATCGTCTGCCGGGCCGGCTCGGGCGGCCGACCGGCGACCGGGCCGACGGGCCGGCGGCCGACGAGACCGGAGCGCTGGAGCGCTGACCGCTGTTGCGAGACGGTCGGACCGCAGCCGCGTCCGCGTCCGCCGTCCGAGCGCCGAGTCGCCTCAGATGCTCGTGGACCAGGGCCCCAGGATGACGTCCCAGGCTCGCACGTCCGTCGTGCGGACCAGACCTTCACGGGCGAACGGGTCCTGGTCGAGAAGCTGGGCCAGCGCCTCCGCGTCGGCCGCACGGAACACCAGCAGGGCGCCGGGCTCGCCGTCGGCGAAGGGCCCGGAGCCGAGCAGCGCGCCGCGGTCGGCCTGACCGGCCAGCCACGCGCGGTGCTCCGGGCGGACCTGGTCGCGCACGTCGGCGCGCTCGTCGTACGTGTAGCGGACGGCGTAGGTGGTCATCGTCCTATCGTGCCCGAGCCGGTGCGGTGGCCCCAGCCGGAACGGTGACCCGAGCCGGGGCCGTGGTCGGTGGCCGGGACGATGGCAGAGTGACGTGCATGCCTCGTCATCACCGCACGTTGCTCACCGACGACCTGATAGCCCGGGTCCACGACCGTGCTCCGGTGCACGACCGGGACAACACGTTCCCGCACGACGACCTCGCCGACCTCCGTGCCGCGGGCTACCTGACGGCGTTCGTCCCCGCGGAGCTCGGCGGTGCCGGGCTGACCCTCGAGGAGGTCGCCCGTGAGCAGGTCCGTCTCGCGGCCGCCGCGCCGGCCACCGCTCTGGCGGTGAACATGCACCTGGTGGTGACCGGGATGGCCGCCCTCCTCGCCGCCGACGGTGACGACTCGATGGGGTTCGTGCTGCAGGACGCGGCGGCCGGGGAGGTGTTCGCGTTCGGCAACTCCGAGGCGGGGAACGACCTGGTGATGTTCGGTTCACGTACCCGTGCCGAGCGCGCGGCCGACGGCGGCTACCGGTACGTCGGCACCAAGATCTTCACGTCGCTGTCGCCGGTCTGGACGCGCCTCGCGACCTTCGGTCTCGACGACGCGGACCCCTCGGACCCCCGTCTGGTCCACGGGGTCGTCGCCCGCGAGCAGGGCGGCGTGACCGTCGGCGAGGACTGGGACACCCTGGGGATGCGCGCGACCCAGTCGGCGACGACGCACCTGGAGGGTGCCTACGCGCCGTCCGACCGCATCGTCCGGCGGCTGCCACCCGGGCCGAGCGCCGACCCCTACATCGTCGCGCTCTTCTCCGTCTTCGAGATCCTGCTCGCCGCCGTGTACACGGGCATCGGACGGCGGGCCCTGGAGCTCGGCGCGGCCAACACTCGGCGACGCACGTCGATGAAGTACGACGGGCGCAGCTACGCCGACGACCCGGACATCCGGTGGAAGGTCGCGGACGCCGCCCTGGTTCAGGACGGCGCCGAGCTCCAGGTGTTCGCCCTGGCGCGGGACGTGGACGAGCGGGTGGACCACGGAGCACGGCTGTTCGCGCAGCTCGTGGGGCTGAAGGTGCGTGCCACCGAGTCGGCCCGGGTCGTCGTCGACCTCGCGCTGCGGGTCAGCGGGGGCGCCGCCTACTACACCGGCAACGAGCTGAACCGGCTCTATCGCGACGTGCTCGCCGGGATCTACCACCCGTCGGACGACGAGTCCGCCCACGCGACCGTCGCGCAGTCCGTCCTGGGCCCGGTGAACGCTCGGTGAAGGTCTGCGCCACAGGACCTACGGACGCGTAACTTACGCAGCCGTAGGTTAGGCTGGGAACGTGCCGACGACGTCAGGACCGACCACTCACAGCTCGCCCACGACGTCGGTCCCGCGAGAGATCGACGTCGCCGACGAGCCGTTGAGCGCGGCGCTCGACCGGGCCGCCACGTCGTTCCCGGACCGCGTCGCCGTCGACTTCCTCGGGGCGACCACCACCTACCGGCGGCTCGCCGACCGCGTGGCCCGCGCGGCGGCGGTGCTCGTGGAACTCGGTGTCCGCCGAGGTGACCGCGTCGCGCTGGTCCTGCCGAACAGCACCTCGCACGTCGTCGCGGTGTACGCGGTGCTCCGGATCGGCGCGGTCGTCGTCGAGCACAACCCGACGTACGCGGTCGAGTCGCTGCGGCACCAGCTCGCGGACAGCGGTGCCTGTGTGGCGCTCGTCTGGCGCAAGGCGGTGCCGTCGGTGCTGGCGGCACGCGGGCCGGCGCTGCGAACCGTCGTGTCGGTGGACCTGGCACAGGACCTGCCGCTGCACTCGCGTCTCGCTCTGCACCTGCCCGTGCCCAAGGCGCGCACGATGCGTGCCGCCCTCTGCGGTCCGGCGGTCCCGAGCGGCGTCCCGTCGTGGCACCGTCTCGTCGCGGCGGCGGCCCCGCTGCCGGCCGACCATCCGGCGGCGGACGCGTCCGACGTGGCGCTGCTGCAGTACACGGGCGGCACCACCGGCACCCCGAAGGGTGCCGTGCTCACGCACCGCAACCTCGTGGCCAACGTGGCGCAGGGCCGCGCGTGGACCGGTGCGCAGGACGGCGTCGAGGTGGTGTACGCCGTGCTGCCCTACTTCCACGCGTTCGGGATGACCCTGTGCCTCCTCTACGGCACGGGTATCGCAGCCACCCAGGTGGTCTTCCCGTCGTTCGACCCCGCGACCGTGCTCGCCGCGCAGCGTCGCCGTCCTGGTACTTTCCTGCCCGCCGTGCCGCCGATGCTCGAGCGGCTCGGGGTCGCGGCCGAACGGACGGGCGCCGACCTGACGTCCTTCCGGTGCGCGCTGAGCGGTGCGATGGCGCTGCCCCGGGCGACCGCCGAGCGGTGGGAGCGGCTGACCGGAGGCCTTGCCGTGGAGGGCTACGGCATGACCGAGACGTCGCCGGTCGCGCTCGGCAACCCCCTGAGCCCGGCACGGCGCCCGGGCGCGCTGGGCATGCCGTTCCCGTCGACGCGGATCCGGGTCGTGTCGCAGGACGACCCCGAGCGCGACGTGCTGCCGGGTGAGCAGGGTGAGCTTCTGGTGGCCGGTCCGCAGGTGTTCGCCGGCTACTGGAACCGGCCGGACGAGACCGCGCACCAGCTGCTGGCCGGCGGCTGGCTGCGCACGGGCGACATCGTGCACGTGGACCCCGACGGCTTCGTCGTCCTGGTCGACCGGCTCAAGGAGATGATCGTCAGCGGCGGGTTCAAGGTGTACCCCTCGCAGGTGGAGGACCATCTGCGGACAATGCCGGGCATCGCGGACGTGGCCGTCGTGGGGGAGCCGGCGGGGGAGCACGGGGAGAGCGTGGTCGCCGCGGTGGTGCTGGAGGAGGGCGCGCACGGCATCGACCTCGAGGCGGTGCGCCACTGGTGCGAGGCTCGGCTGGCCCGCTACGCGGTCCCACGTCGACTCGTGGTGCTGCCGGACCTCCCGAGGTCGCAGGTCGGCAAGGTGCTCCGGCGCGTGGTCCGCGACAACCTCGCCAAGGCCCAGGTGGTCGTGCCCGCCGAGCAGTGAGGCGGTTCCCGGCGCGAGCCGCGCCTCACCAGCCGCGCGCCCGCCAGGCGTCCAGCTGAGGTCGCTCGCCACCCAGGGTCGTGTCGGGCCCGTGCCCGGGATAGACCCAGGCGGTGTCGTCGAACCGATCGAAGATCCGTTCCGTCACGTCGAGGAACAGCTGGTCGAACCGCGCCCTGTCGTTGCCCGTCGCGCCGACCCCACCGGGGAACAGGCTGTCGCCGGTGAACAGGTGCGCCCTCCCGGCGACGGCGTCAGCCTGGTCCGCGTGCGCCGGCTCGCGGTAGACGAGGGCGATGGAGCCCGGCGTGTGGCCGCGCAGCGCGATCACCTCGAGGACGGCGTGACCGACCGCGATCGTGTCGCCGTCCTGCAGCCGACGCTGGACCGGCCGGTCCGCGGCGGCCGCGACCGCGTCGGCGTCCGGCGCTCCGGCCAGAAGGGGCGCTCCCGTGACCGCCACCACCGACGCCAGTGCCGACAGGTGGTCCGGGTGGCGGTGGGTCGTGACGATCCCGTCGAGCCGAGCCGACGCCGCGCCCTCGCGCACCAGCGCGAGCAGACGCTCCGGGTCGGCGGCGGCATCGACCAGGAGCTGTGCGCCCGTCCTGCGGCACGTGACCAGGTAGGCGTTGTTGTCCATCGGACCCACCGACGCCTTGCGGATCTCGACCTCGTCCAGCACCCGCACGTCGCTGGGGCCGCCCGGTCGGACGTCACCGCTGTAGGTCATGGCGTGCGCCGGCGCTGGGCGAGCTCGTACTGGTGCACCGCCCGGACCAGCGCCAGGTGGGACAGCGCCTGCGGGGTGTTGCCGGCCATCCGCCGGTGCTCCGGGTCGTACTGCTCGGCGAGCAGCCCGACGTCGTTGGTCAGCCCGACCAGGATGTCCAGGACCTCGCGCGCCTCGTCCACCCGGTCGGCCCGCGCGAGCGCGTCCGCCAGCCAGAACGAGCAGGCGAGGAACGGGTTCTCCCGTCCGCCCACGCCGTCGTCCGTCTTGTCGGCGCGGTAGCGCAGCAGCAGGCCGGCGGAGACCTCCAGCTCCTTGCGGATCGCGTCGAGCGTGGCCAGCATGCGGGGGTCGGTCGGCGGCAGGAAGTCCACCTGGAACATCTGCAGCAGCGACGCGTCCGTGTGGGTGGCGCCCGGGTACTGCACGAAGCTGCCGGCCGCGTCGGACCACCCGTGCGCCAGGACGTCGGCGTGCGCTGCGTCCCGCTCGGTGCGCCACCGGTCCACGTCGCCGGGGACCCCGAGGGCCTCGACGGCCTTGACCGCGCGGTCCAGCGCGGCCCAGGTCATGACCCGCGAGTGCGTGAAGGCACGGGGACGGCCGCGCGACTCCCAGATGCCGGCGTCGGGTTCCCGCCACGTCTCGACGAGATGGTCGATGAGGTTGCGCTGGAGGGCCCACGAGGTGGGCGTCTCCTCGATCCCGGCGGCCCGGGCCATCTCGAGCGCGCACATCACCTCGCCCAGCACGTCGTGCTGCACCTGCCCCGAGGCGGCGTTGCCGATCCGGACCGGCTTGGAGTCCGCATAGCCCGGCAGGTGGTCCAGCGTCCGCTCGCTCAGCTCCCGCGCCCCGTCGAGGCGGTACATGATCTGCATGTCCACGGCGTCCCCGGCCACGGCGCGGAGCAGCCAGCTGCGCCAGTGCTCGGTCTCGTGCAGGTAGCCGTGCTCCAGCAGCGCCTCGAGGGTCAGGGCCGCGTCGCGCAGCCACGTGAACCGGTAGTCCCAGTTGCGCGCGCCGCCGAAGGTCTCCGGCAGCGACGTGGTGACGGCAGCGACGATGCCGCCCGTCTCCGCGTGGGTGAGCAGCCGCAGGACGAGCAGCGAGCGCACCACGCCCTGTCGGTAGGGCCCCGGCACGTCCGCCTGGGCAGCCCAGGAACGCCAGAGCCGTGCGCTTGCCGCCAGTCCCTCGGCGACGTCGCCGATGCAGGCGACCGGCTGCCACGACGGCGACCACGTCAGGGTGAGGGTGACCGACTCGCCGGAATGCATCGTGAACCGGTCCTCGTGCCGGTTGTGCACCGCCTCGGGCAGGCGGTCGCCGTGGAGCACCAGTGAGTCCGGTCCGGCGATCGCGTGGATGGCCGGCCTGCCGTCGGAGTCGGTCACGCGCTGGACCCACGGCCGGTACTGCCCGTAGCCGAACCGAACGACCCACTCGTGCAGGACGTCCACGTGACCGCGCGTGCACGTGATGCGCCGGACGAGGTCGGCACGGCCGTCGCCGAGCGGCATCGACTCCTGCACCACGGCGGTGCCGGTCGGGCACTCGTACGTCGTCTCCAGGACGAACGAGTCGTCCAGGTAGCACCGGGTCACGCTCTCGGCATCGGGGACCGTGAGGACCCAGCGGCCGTTGTCCGGGTCGCCGAGAAGGGCGGCGAAGCAGGCGCGCGAGTCGAACCGTGGCAGGCACAACCAGTCCACGGACCCTCGGCGGGAGACGAGGGCGGCCGTACGGCCGTCCCCGAGCACGGCGTACTCGTCGATCGGAAGCTGGTTGCTCATCGAGCCCATCGTCGCGCCCGAGGCCACGGCCCGCACGTTCGCCGCGATCGAACATGTGTGCGAGATGTCGGTGGTGGCACGTACACTCGACCACCGTGAACGACCGCCTGGTGGTCCGGGGAGCCCGCGAGCACAACCTGCGCAACGTCGACCTCGACCTGCCCCGGGACCGGCTGATCGTCTTCACGGGCCTCTCGGGCTCCGGCAAGTCGTCGCTGGCGTTCGACACGATCTTCGCCGAGGGACAGCGCCGGTACGTCGAGTCGCTGTCGGCCTACGCCCGCCAGTTCCTCGGTCAGATGGACAAGCCGGACGTCGACTTCATCGAGGGTCTGTCGCCGGCGGTGTCGATCGACCAGAAGTCCACCAACCGCAACCCGCGGTCGACGGTGGGCACCATCACCGAGGTCTACGACTACCTGCGGCTGCTGTTCGCGCGGGCCGGCGTGCAGCACTGCCCGGTCTGCGGGGAGCGCGTCACCGCCCAGACCCCGCAGCAGATCGTCGACCGGCTGCTGGAGCTGCCGGAGGGCACGCGCTACCAGGTGCTCGCGCCCGTCGTGCGTGGTCGCAAGGGCGAGTACGCGGACTTGTTCGCGGAGCTGCAGTCGAAGGGGTTCGCGCGCGCCCGCGTCGACGGTGAGGTGGTGCAGCTGACCAGCCCGCCGACCCTGGAGAAGAAGCTCAAGCACGACATCGAGGTCGTGGTGGACCGGCTCGTGGCGCGGGAGGGCGTGCAGCGCCGGCTCACCGACTCCGTCGAGACGGCGCTCGGCCTGGCCGGCGGTCTCCTCGTCGTCGAGCTGGTCGATGCGGACCCGGACGACCCGGAGCGTGAGCGGCGCTTCTCGGAGCGCAGAGCCTGCCCCAACGACCACGTGCTGACGCTCGACGAGGTCGAGCCCCGGACGTTCTCGTTCAATGCGCCCTACGGAGCCTGCCCGGAGTGCACCGGAATCGGCTCGCGCCTCGAGGTGGACCCGGAGCTCGTGGTCCCCAACGAGGACCTGTCCCTCGCGGACGGTGCGGTCGCGCCGTGGGCGCAGATCTCCGGGGAGTACTTCACCCGCGTGCTGACCGCGCTGGCGGACGACCTCGGCTTCTCGATGACGACGCCGTGGCGGGCGCTGCCGCAGCGGGCCAAGGACGCCGTGCTGCACGGCGAGAACCACGAGGTGAAGGTCCGCTACCGGAACCGCTGGGGCCGTGAGCGGCAGTACTCCACGGGCTTCGAGGGGGTGCTGACCTTCCTCGAGCGGCGCCACTCGGAGACCGACTCCGAATGGAGCAAGGAGAAGTACGAGGCCTTCATGCGGGAGGTGCCGTGCCCCGTGTGCCAGGGTGCACGCCTGAAGCCTGAGGTGCTGGCGGTCAAGGTGGGCGGCCGGTCGATCTTCGACGTGTGCCAGCTCCCGATCCGCGAGGCGCGCGCCTTCCTCGACGGCCTCGAGCTCGGCGCTCGTGAGCGCGCGATCGCCGCGCAGGTGCTCAAGGAGATCCAGGCGCGCCTCGGCTTCCTGCTCGACGTCGGGCTCGACTACCTCAGCCTCTCGCGACCGGCGGCGACGCTCTCCGGCGGTGAGGCGCAGCGGATCCGGCTGGCCACCCAGATCGGTTCGGGGCTGGTCGGCGTGCTGTACGTGCTCGACGAGCCGTCGATCGGCCTGCACCAGCGGGACAACCGACGCCTGATCGAGACGCTGACCCGGCTGCGGGACCTCGGCAACACGCTGATCGTCGTCGAGCACGACGAGGACACCATCCGCACGGCCGACTGGATCGTCGACATCGGACCCGGTGCCGGTGAGCACGGCGGCCACGTGGTCCACTCCGGCGACCTGCCGGGGCTGCTCGCCTCGCCGGACTCGATCACCGGCGCCTACCTGTCGGGGCGTCGCTCGATCCCGATGCCCGGCACGCGCCGGCCGGTGGACCCCGGGCGCATGCTGCGGGTGGTCGGAGCCCGCGAGCACAACCTCCGCGGTGTGGACGTCGCCTTCCCGTTGGGTGTGTTCACCGCCGTGACCGGCGTCTCCGGCTCCGGGAAGTCCACCCTGGTGAACTCCATCCTCTACACGGTCCTCGCCAACGAGCTGAACGGCGCCCGCCAGGTCCCCGGTCGGCACAAGCAGGTGACGGGCCTCGAGCACCTCGACAAGGTCGTCCACGTCGACCAGGGCCCGATCGGTCGCACGCCGCGGTCGAACCCGGCGACGTACACCGGCGTGTGGGACCACGTCCGCCGCCTGTTCGCCGAGACCTCGGAGGCGAAGGTCCGCGGGTACACGCCCGGTCGCTTCTCCTTCAACGTCAAGGGGGGGCGGTGCGAGGCCTGCGCGGGTGACGGCACCCTGAAGATCGAGATGAACTTCCTGCCGGACGTCTACGTGCCGTGCGAGGTGTGCCACGGCGCCCGGTACAACCGCGAGACGCTCGAGGTGCACTTCAAGGGCAAGACGGTGGCCGACGTCCTGGCGATGCCGATCGAGGAGGCGGCCGAGTTCTTCGCCGCCGTGCCGGCGATCGCGCGGCACCTGCGCACGCTCGTGGACGTCGGTCTCGGCTACGTCAGGCTCGGGCAGCCCGCGCCGACGCTCTCCGGAGGCGAGGCGCAGCGCGTGAAGCTCGCGGCGGAGCTGCAGCGCCGGTCGAGCGGCCGCACGGTGTACGTGCTGGACGAGCCGACCACCGGGCTGCACTTCGAGGACATCCGCAAGCTGCTCGGCGTGCTGCAGTCTCTCGTGGACAAGGGCAACTCGGTGATCGTGATCGAGCACAACCTCGACGTGATCAAGAACGCGGACTGGGTGATCGACCTCGGGCCCGAGGGTGGTAGCGGCGGCGGTCTGGTGGTCGCCGAGGGCACGCCCGAGCACGTCGCCGGCGTCCCCGCGAGCCACACCGGGCGGTTCCTCGCCGAGGTGCTGGAGCCTGAACGGGAGCGCGCGACCGCCTGACGTCCGAAGGGTCCCGGGCGGCGTCCCCGGCACCGCCGCTCGGACTGACCGGGGTGCTGAGGGGCGCGTCAGGCGCGCACGAGCGGTGTCGGCTGCACGCGGACGGCGAAGTTGACGCTCCGCATGATGAAGCAGTGCTCGGCGGCCTCGCGGTGCAGGCGCGCCAGGACCTCGTCGTCCACGGGAGTCCCGTCAGGCAGCGTGGCATCCGCGGCGACGACGACGCGCGGGTGCAGCACGACCTCCTGGAACTGGCCCTGCGATGCGCCCGACACCCGCATCGTGCCCGTCGCTCGGTCGCTGTAGCCGAGCACGGCCACGCCGTCGCGCGCCGCGAGGTGCAGCAGCCACATCATCTGGCACTGGGACAGGGAGGTGACCAGGAGGTCCTCCGGCGACCACCGGTCCGGGCTCCCGCGGAAGTGGGGGTCGGACGTGCCGAGCAGCACGGGCCGCTCACCGGCGCGCACCTCGTGGTCCCGGCCGTAGGAGGTGTACGAGGTCGTCCCGTGCCCGCGGGCACCGGTCCAGGTCAGGTCCACGGTGTACGTGTGCAGCTGCGGCATCCGCCCACGCTAGCCGGGCCGGCCGTCGACGGGGATGTGGGCACCGCGAACTACTCTCGAAGTCATGGCCGATCCCGCCTCCTACCGTCCCGCGCCGGGCGAGATCCCGGACCAGCCGGGCGTGTACCGCTTCCGGGACGAGCACGGTCGTGTCATCTACGTCGGCAAGGCCAAGAGCCTGCGGCAGCGGCTGAACAGCTACTTCCAGGACCCGTACAACCTGCACCCGCGGACGTACCAGATGGTCACCACGGCCGCCTCGGTGCAGTGGACCGTCGTCGGCACCGAGGTCGAGGCACTGGCCCTGGAGTACTCCTGGATCAAGGAGTTCGACCCGCGGTTCAACATCAAGTACCGGGACGACAAGTCGTACCCGTACCTGGCGGTGACCATGGCGGACGCGGTACCTCGGGTCCAGGTGATGCGCGGCGCGAAGCGCAAGGGCACCCGGTACTTCGGGCCGTATGCGCACGCCTGGGCGATCCGGGAGACGGTGGACCTGCTGCTGCGGGTGTTCCCGGTGCGCACGTGCTCCGCCGGCGTGTTCAAGCGGGCGCACCAGCAGGGGAGGCCGTGCCTGCTGGGCTACATCGACAAGTGCTCGGCACCGTGCGTCGGCCGCATCTCCGAGGACGACCACCGGCGGCTGGCCCAGGACTTCTGCGACTTCATGGCGGGGGACACCGCGCGCTTCACCCGTCGCCTGACCGCGGCGATGAAGGCCGCCGCCGCAGAGCTCGACTTCGAGCGCGCCGCACGGCTGCGCGACGACATCGCCACGCTCGAGCGGGCGACCGAGCGGAACGCCGTCGTGCTGCCGGACGGAACGGACTGCGACATCTTCGCCCTGGTCGGCGACGAGCTCGAGGCCGCGGTCCAGGTGTTCCACGTCCGTGACGGCCGAATCCGCGGCCAGCGCGGCTGGGTCGTCGAGAAGGTGGAGGAGGCGGACGACGCCGACCTGGTCGAGCGTCTCCTGCAGCAGGTGTACGGCACCGCGGACGCCGAGCTGGACGGCGGCACGGCCGCGGTGCCGCGTGAGGTGCTCGTACCGGCGCTGCCGACCAACCTCGACCAGGTCCAGACGTGGCTGACCGGTCTGCGCGGCGCGCGGGTCAGCGTGCGGGTGCCTCAGCGTGGCGAGAAGCGGGAGCTCGCCGAGACGGTCCGTCGCAACGCCGAGCACGCTCTGGCCCTGCACCGCACCCGCCGGGCGGGCGACCTCACCACCCGCAGCCAGGCGCTCCGCGAGATCCAGGAGGCGCTGGACCTGCCGTCGGCGCCGCTGCGGATCGAGTGCTACGACGTGTCCCACAACCAGGGCACCTACCAGTCGGCGTCGATGGTGGTGTTCGAGGACGGGTTGGCACGCAAGAGCGAGTACCGCCTGTTCACGGTGCGCGGGCCCGAGGGCGACGGAGCCAGGGACGACACGGCGGCGATGCACGAGGTGATCACCCGGCGGTTCCGGCGGTACCTCGCCGAGCGCTCCCAGTCCGGGGACGTGGAGCTGGGCGACGGGTCGTCCGACGACGACGAGGACGCCCCGACGCGGTCGGGCCCGATCGACGAGCGCACCGGCCGACCGGCGCGGTTCGCCTACCCGCCGAACCTCGTCGTCGTCGACGGGGGGCCGCCACAGGTCGCCGCGGCGGCCGCCGCGATGGCGGAGCTCGGGGTCGACGACGTGGCGCTCTGCGGACTGGCCAAGCGGCTCGAAGAGGTGTGGCTGCCGGGCGAGGAGTACCCCGTCATCCTGCAGCGCTCCTCCGAGGGGCTCTACCTGCTGCAGCGGCTGCGGGACGAGGCGCACCGGTTCGCGATCACCGCGCACCGACGCCGGCGGAGCAAGGGCATGACGGTGTCCGTGCTGGACGACGTTCCGGGTCTGGGCCCGGCGCGCCGGGCCGCGCTGCTCAAGCACTTCGGCTCGGTGCGCCGGCTTCGGGCGGCGACCGCCGAGGAGATCGCGAGCGTGCCCGGCATGGGTGACCGGACGGCACGGGCGGTGGTCGACGCGCTGGCGGGCGGCTCGGCGCCGTCGACAGCGGTCGAGGCGCCCTCGCGTCCCGGCGCGTCGACAGACCTCACCCCGCCGCCTTCGGAGCCCGCTGGCATCCTGGGTCCATGACGGACGAGCCCTCGCCCCTGACGGTGCCGCACGGGATCCCCGCCATCGAGGCCACCACGGCGGCCCCGGTGCTGGAGCAGCCGCAGGTGCTGGTGATCACCGGGATGTCCGGCGCGGGTCGCAGCCGAGCGGCCGCCGTGCTGGAGGACCTCGACTGGTACGTCGTCGACAACCTCCCGGCGCAGATGCTGGTGCACCTCGTCGGGATGCTGACGTCCGGCACCGCGGGGCAGCACGCGCAGCGGCTCGCCGCGGTGATCGACGTGCGCGGGGGCGAGTTCTTCGGCCACCTCGACACGGCGCTGGAGAACCTCCGCGCCACCGGTGTGGACCTCCGGATCCTCTTCCTGGACGCGTCGGACGAGGCGCTGGTGCGGAGGTTCGAGCAGGTACGACGGCCGCACCCCCTGCAGGGCGGCGGCCGCATCCTCGACGCGATCGGCGCCGAACGTCGCCTGCTGACCAGCCTGCGCGAGCGAGCCGACTGGGTGATCGACACGACGGAGCTGAACGTCCACGACCTCGCCCGCACCGTGCGGGAGGCGGTGCACGGCGAGGAGGAGGCCGACCTCCGCATCTCGATCGTGTCCTTCGGGTTCAAGTACGGCCTGCCGCTCGACGCGGACCACGTCGTGGACGTGCGGTTCCTCGCCAACCCGTACTGGATCAGCGAGCTGCGCCACCTGTCCGGCCGTGACGAGCCGGTGCGCGACTACGTCCTCGGGCTGCCCGGCGCCCTGGAGTTCGTCGACCGGTACGTCGCCGCTCTCGAGCCCGTGCTCGAGGGCTACCGGCACGAGGACAAGCACTACGTGACGATCGCGGTGGGGTGCACGGGCGGCAAGCACAGGTCGGTGGCGATCAGCGACGCTCTCGCGGCACGCCTGCGGGACCGGGGTCTGCGGGTGAGCGTGACGGCTCGCGACCTCGGCAAGGAATGACGTCCGGCCCGTCGGCCGGCCGCGGCCGTGCGGTCGCGGGGACCGCCCGACGTCACCACCGCGGCCCCTCGATGGTGGCGCTCGGCGGCGGTCACGGGCTCTCGGCCAGCCTGTCGGCCCTCCGGCTGCTCACCGACCGACTGACCGCCGTGGTGACGGTGGCGGACGACGGCGGCTCCTCGGGCCGGCTCCGCGACGAGCTGGGTGTGCTGCCGCCCGGTGACCTGCGGATGGCGCTCTCCGCCCTCTGCGACGACTCCGACTGGGGTCGCACCTGGCGGGACGTGCTCCAGCACCGCTACTCGTCGGACGGCCCGCTGGACCAGCACGCCGTCGGCAACCTGCTGATCGTCGCCCTCTGGGAGCTGCTCGGTGACCCGGTGCAGGGCCTGGACTGGGTCGGCAGGCTGCTCAACGCCAGCGGCCGGGTGCTGCCCATGGCAGCCGTGCCGCTGCGCATCGCCGCCGACGTCGTCGGTCCGGACGGTGTGCGGCGGGTCGTCGAGGGGCAGAGCGCCGTCGCGACGAGCGTGGGCCGGATCGAGCAGGTGCGTCTGGAGCCGGAGGCGCCGCCGGCGTGCACCGAGGCCGTGGCCGCCGTCCGTGACGCCGACTGGGTGGTGCTCGGGCCGGGCTCCTGGTACACCTCAGTGCTCCCGCACCTGCTGGTACCGGAGCTGCACGACGCGCTCGTCGCGCATCGCGGTCGCACCATCGTCACCCTGAACCTGCAGCGCGAGGAGGCCGGCGAGACGGCAGACCTGCCCGTCCAGGAGCACGTGGCCGTGCTCCGCGAGCACGCGCCCGACCTGCGGATCGATGCGGTCGTCGCGGACCCGGCGGCCGTCGACGACGTCGCCGGGCTGTCGCAGGTGTGCGCGGAGATGGGCGCGCGGCTGCTGGTGCGACAGGTGCGCCGTGGCGACGGCACCGCGCGGCACGACCCGTTGCGGCTCGCGGCCGCCTATCGCGACATCCTCGAGGGCTCATTCGGCGACGTCGGCGTCCGCAGCTGAGCTCGGCCGACCGTCGCGGCGTCGAGGTGCCCGGCCACCGGGGCGATGCGTGCCGGGCCGTGGGAGCGGCGGTGATGGCAGGATGACCCGCATGGCGTTGACGGCACAGGTGAAGGACGAGCTGGCCCGGCTGAAGGTGGACCGGACGTCCTGCCGGAAGGCCGAGGTCGCCGCCACGCTGCGCTTCGCCGGCGGGCTGCACATCATCTCCGGTCGCATCGTCATCGAGGCCGAGCTGGACACCGGGGTGGCTGCCCGGCGCCTGAAGCAGGCCATCTCGGAGGTCTACGGCCACGAGAGCGACATCATCGTCGTGTCCGGTGGCGGTCTTCGCCGCGGGAGCCGGTACGTGGTGCGCGTCGTGAAGGAGGGCGAGTCCCTCGCACGGCAGACCGGTCTCCTCGACAACCGAGGACGCCCCGTGCGCGGCCTTCCGCCGCAGGTGGTGTCGTCCGGCGTGGGAGAGGCAGAGGCCGCGTGGCGTGGCGCCTTCCTCGCGCACGGGTCGCTCACCGAGCCGGGGCGGTCGTCGTCGCTCGAGGTGACGTGCCCCGGGCCGGAGGCTGCGCTCGCGCTGGTCGGCGCCGCACGCCGGCTCGGCATCGGCGCGAAGGCCCGGGAGGTGCGCGGCATCGACCGTGTGGTGATCCGTGACGGTGACGCGATCAGCGCCATGCTGACGCGGCTGGGCGCGCACGAGACGATGCTGGTCTGGGAGGAGCGGCGCGTCCGCCGCGAGGTCCGCGGCACGGCGAACCGCCTGGCGAACTTCGACGACGCAAACCTGCGTCGGTCGGCCCGCGCGGCCGTCGCGGCCGGGGCGCGGGTCGAGAGGGCCTTCGAGATCCTCGGCGAGGAGCTGCCCGAGCACCTGCGCGAGGCCGGGGAGCTGCGGCTCGCCCACAAGGAGGCGTCGCTGGAGGAGCTGGGCAAGCTGGCCGACCCGCCGCTGACCAAGGACGCGGTCGCCGGTCGGATCCGCCGTCTGCTGGCGACCGCGGACAAGCGGGCTGCCGAGCTCGGCGTCCCGGACACGGAGGCGGGCCTCAGCCCCGAGCTGCTGGACCTCTAGACCCTCCGCCGGGCCACCCACCGGGGAGTGCCTGTGCAGGCCGGGCGTCCGGACCTTCGTCACACGCGTCCGGAGGCGCACGGTATAGGGTCGTGTCATCCGATCGTCACACGACCGTCACGTGCTGGGCACGTTCCTCTCCAGTAACCATCCTCGAGGGACGCAGCGCATGGGCCTGGGTGGACGGCCGGGCCGCACACCGGCGTGCGAGTGTTCCCACCACCAATTGTGTGCGCCGACGCGATCGGCGCGTGCCGAGGAGGGCAAGTGACCATCAAGGTCGGCATCAACGGCTTCGGCCGGATCGGGCGCAACTTCTACCGGGCGATCATCGCCTCGGGCGCCGACATCGAGATCGTGGGCGTCAACGACCTGACGGACAACAAGACGCTGGCGCACCTGCTCAAGTACGACACCGTGCTGGGCCGCTTCCCGCTGAGCGTGGACTTCGACGACGAGAACATCATCGTCGACGGCAAGAAGATCCGGGCGCTCGCCGAGCGGAACCCGGCCGACCTGCCCTGGGCCGAGCTGGGTGCCGACATCGTCATCGAGTCCACCGGCTTCTTCACGGACGCCACCAAGGCCAAGGCCCACATCGAGGCCGGCGCCAAGAAGGTCATCATCTCCGCCCCGGCGAAGAACGAGGACGGCACCTTCGTCGTCGGTGTGAACCACACCTCGTACGACCCGGCGACGCAGCACATCATCTCGAACGCGTCGTGCACCACGAACTGCCTTGCGCCCGTCGCCAAGGCGCTCAACGACGCCATCGGCATCGAGCGTGGCCTCATGACCACGATCCACGCCTACACCGGTGACCAGAACCTGCAGGACGGCCCGCACCGCGACCTTCGTCGTGCCCGCGCCGCCGCGCAGAACATCGTCCCGACCTCGACCGGTGCTGCCAAGGCTGTCGCCCTGGTGCTCCCCGAGCTCAAGGGCAAGCTCGACGGCTTCGCGCTGCGCGTGCCCGTCATCACCGGCTCGGCCACCGACCTGACCTTCACGGCCTCGCGCGAGGTCACGGTCGACGAGGTCAACGCCGCGGTGAAGGCCGCTGCCGAGGGCCCGCTCAAGGGCGTCCTGGAGTACGTCGAGGACGAGATCGTCTCGACGGACATCGTGACGAACCCGCACCAGAGCATCTTCGACTCGAAGCTGACGAAGGTGAGCGGCGACCTGGTGAAGATCATCGCCTGGTACGACAACGAGTGGGGCTACTCGAACAGCCTCGTCGCGCTGACCTCGTACGTGGGCGAGCGGCTCTGACCTCGCCGCACCCCCGGTAGCACAGTCATGCGTCCGCGTGCGCCCCGGCCCAGTGGCCTCGGCGCACGCGGACGCTGCTGTGTCCAGCCTCTGCAGTACTCCCCGGCGGCCGGCCCGGCCGCCTCAGCGAGGTAGGTAGGAGACCATGAAGACCATCGACGACCTGGGCGACCTGCGCGGCAAGCGCGTTCTCGTCCGCTCCGACTTCAACGTGCCGCTCGACGGTACGACGATCACCGACGACGGCCGTATCCGTGCCGCGCTGCCGACGCTGCAGGCGCTGCTCGCGAAGGGCGCCCGCGTGATCGTGATGGCGCACCTCGGCCGCCCGAAGGGTGCTCCGGACCCCAAGTACTCCCTGGCGCCGGTCGCCGCTCGCCTCGGTGAGCTGCTCGGTCAGCCGGTCGCCCTGGCCGAGGACCTGGTCGGCCCGTCCGCCAGGGCCACGGTCGCCGCCCTCGAGGACGGTCAGGTCGCGCTGCTGGAGAACGTGCGCTTCGACGCCCGCGAGACGAGCAAGGACGAGGCCGAGCGCGGTGCGCTGGCCGACGAGCTCGCCGCCCTGGCGGACGCGTTCGTGTCCGACGGGTTCGGTGTGGTGCACCGCAAGCAGGCGTCGGTGTACGACGTCGCGCTGCGCCTGCCGCACGCGGTCGGCAAGCTGGTGCTGAAGGAGGTCGAGTCGCTGCGCAAGGCGACCGACGACCCGGCCCGGCCGTACGTCGTGGTGCTCGGTGGCGCCAAGGTGTCGGACAAGCTCGGTGTGATCGAGAACCTGCTGACCAAGGCCGACCGCCTGGTGATCGGCGGAGGCATGGCGTACACGTTCCTCGTGGCCCAGGGCCACCAGGTCGGCACCTCGCTGCTCGAGGCGGACCAGGTCGAGACGGTCAAGGGCTACCTGGCCCAGGCGGAGAAGTCCGGCGTGGAGATCGTCCTGCCGGTCGACACGATCGTCGCCCCGACGTTCGCGGCGGACGCCCCCGCCACCGTGGTCGACTCGGAGGCCATCCCGGCCGACCAGATGGGTCTCGACATCGGCCCGAAGAGCCGCGAGCTGTTCGCCTCCAAGATCGTGGACGCCAAGACCGTCGTCTGGAACGGTCCTGCGGGCGTGTTCGAGTTCGAGGCCTTCGCCGCGGGCACCCGTGCCGTGGCGCAGGCGCTGGTGGACGCCGGCAAGAACGGTGCCTTCACCATCGTGGGTGGCGGGGACTCCGCCGCGGCCGTGCGTCAGCTCGGCTTCGACGAGGCCGCTTTCGGCCACATCTCGACCGGTGGCGGCGCCTCCCTCGAGTTCCTCGAGGGCAAGTCCCTCCCTGGCATCGCCGTCCTGGAGGACTGACCCATGGCTGACCGCACCCCGCTGATGGCGGGCAACTGGAAGATGAATCTGGACCACCAGCAGGCGATCCAGACCGTCCAGAAGCTCGCCTGGCTGCTCCAGGACGCCAAGCACGACTACACGGCCGTCGAGGTGGCCGTGCTGCCGCCGTTCACCGACCTGCGTTCCGTGCAGACCCTGGTCGACGCCGACAAGCTCGACATCGTCTACGGCGCGCAGGACGTGTCGGCGCACACGTCGGGCGCCTACACCGGCGAGATCTCCCCGGTGTTCCTCACCAAGCTGGGCTGCACGTACGTGGCCGTCGGCCACTCGGAGCGCCGGCAGTACCACGCCGAGGACGACGCCCTGGTCAACGCCAAGGTGAAGGCGTCCCTGGCGGCGGGCCTGGTGCCGATCCTGTGCATCGGCGAGGAGCTCGAGATCCGGAAGGCCGGGACGCACGTCGCGCACACGCTGTCCCAGCTGGACGGCGCGCTCGAGGGTCTCACGGCCGAGCAGGTGGCGACGATCGTCGTGGCCTACGAGCCGGTCTGGGCCATCGGCACCGGCGAGACGGCGACCCCGGAGGACGCCCAGGAGATGGCCGGCGCCATCCGCGCGCGGCTGGTCGAGCTGTACGACCAGGCGACCGCGGACGCGGTGCGCGTGCTCTACGGCGGTTCCGTGAAGTCCGGCAACGTCGCCTCGATCATGGCGAAGCCGGACGTCGACGGTGCCCTCGTGGGAGGCGCGAGCCTCGACCCGGAGGAGTTCGCGGCCATCGCCCGCTACCGGTCGCACGCCGTCGGCGCCTGACCTGCGCACGCGACCGGCCCGGGTCCTAAGGCCCGGGCCGGTCGTCGTCCTGCGATGCGATGGTGGATCAGGGCCGCCGCGTCGCCTAACCTGTACGCGGCCTCGCCCCGCGGCCCCGTCTTCGTCCTACGAGTGAGGATCGACCCCACACCGTGAATGCCCTGCGCATCGCTCTTCAGGTGGCACTGGTGCTGACCAGCCTGCTGCTCGTGCCGCTCGTCCTGCTCCACAAGGGCAAGGGCGGTGGCCTCTCCGACATGTTCGGCGGCGGCATCACCAGCAGCGCCGGCTCCTCCGGCGTCGCCGAGCGGAACCTGAACCGCATCACGATCGGTGTCGCCGTCGTGTGGTCGCTCGTCATCGTCGGGCTCGGGCTCGTCCAGCGCTGGTCCTGAGGGGGCTGAGTAGCCATGGCAAGCGGAAGTGCTATCCGGGGTTCGCGCGTCGGCGCGGGCCCGATGGGTGAGGCGGAGCGCGGCGACGCCGCACCGCGCGTGTGGATCTCCTACTGGTGCGCCAACGGGCACGAGACCAGGCCGAGCTTCGCGGAGGAGGCCGTCGCCGAGGCGCCCGTGACGTGGGACTGCCCGCGGTGCGGCTTCCCGGCCGGTCAGGACCAGGCGAACCCGCCGTCCCCCGTGCGCAACGAGCCGTACAAGACCCACCTCGCCTACGTGAAGGAGCGTCGCTCCGACGAGGACGGGGCCGCGATCCTCGACGAGGCTCTCGCGGCGCTCCACGCCCGCCGCGGTCGCTGACCACCGCGGGCTGGGCTCAGCTCAGCGCACGACCAGGATCGCCATCCCGTCGTACCCCTTGCGGCCGACGGTCTGGATCACGGTGCCCTCGACGTCGGCGCGCTTCGCGGCGCGCTCGAGGAACTGCCGGGTGCCCTGGACACGATCGTCGGGGTGGTCGGCCTCGAGCACCGCGCCGCCGCGAACGACGTTGTCCACGACGATGACGGTCCCCGGCCGCGAGAGCGCGACGACGAGGTCGAGGTAGCGCGCCAACGACTGCTTGTCGGCATCGACGAAGACCAGGTCGAACGGTTCCGTGCCGTCGTCGACCATCCGCTCGAGGGTGCTGGCTGCGGGCCCGACCTCGATCTGCACCCGGTGGCCGATGTCCGTCGCATCGAGGGAGTGCCGGGCGACGGCAGCATGGTCGGCGGCGAGCTCGAGTGACACGACGACGCCCTCCGGGCCCGCTCCGCGTGCGAGCCACCACGTCGAGTAGCCGCCGAGCGTTCCCAGCTCCAGCACGCGGCGGGAGCCCGTGGCACGCGCCAGCAGCTCGAGCAGTCGCCCTTGCGGCGCGGTGACCGCGATCTCGGGCAGAGCGGCCGTCGTCGCCGCCGTGGCGATCGCGTCGGGGACCGTGAGGTCGCCGAGCAGCGGTGCGACGAGCTCGTCGACCTCGGCCCAGGTGGATGCAGGACCGGCCGCCGCGGGCCGCGCCGGGTGGACGGGTGTGTCGTCGGCGTCGACGGTCACGTGTGACGCCGCCGCCACGTCCAGGAGCCAGAGGGTCCGGGCGACGCCGACGGCGCCTGCGGCCGGCACCTCGGTCGCGGGTGCCCCGCGCAGGGCAGCGGCCACGGCGTCGGCCTTGCCGTCGCCGGCTGCGACGACCCACACCTCGGCGGCCGCCTGGATGGCCGGGAAGGTCAAGGACACCCGCGGGGGCGGAGGCTTGGGGGAGTCGTCCTCGCCGACGACGGTGCAGTCGGAGACGGACAGGGTCGCGTGGCCGGGGAACAACGAGGCGACGTGGCCGTCTGGACCCATCCCGAGCAGCAGCACGTCGAACGGCGGCACCGCGAGGGGGGCATCCGCAGGTGCGTGGCGAGCGAGCTCGGCGGCGTACAGCCGAGCCGCCGCGTCGGTGTCCGGCACCTGCGCCGTGCGCGCCGGCATCGCGTGGACGTGATCGGCCGGGAGGGCGTCGCCGAGCGCGTCCAGCAGCGCCTCGCGGGCCTGGACCTCGTTGCGATCCGGGTCACCGTCGGGCAGGAACCGCTCGTCGCCCCACCAGACGTGCACGTCGGACCAGTCGACCGCGCCCCGGACCGGGCTGGCGGCGACGGCCCGGAGCACGGCGATGCCGACGGTGCCGCCGGTCAGCACGACGTGGACCGGGCTGTGGTCCGACTGCAGATCGACCAGCCGGGTCAGCAGCCGTGCGGCGGTCGCCTCGGCCAGGACGTCCGCATCCGGGTGGACGACGACGTGCGGTGCGCGGTTCACCTGGTCAGCCCTCGATCCTGGCGAGGCCCTTCGTCAGCACCTCGCCGTACACCTCGTCCGGGTCCAGCCGGCGCAGCTCCTCGACCAGGCACTCGCCGAGCTGGCGGATCGGCAGGGCGATGCGGTGGTCGGGCTGATCCGGCTGGTGCAGGGCAGCGGTCTTGCCGTCGGGACGGTCGAGCACGATCGGCCCGCTGCTCCGCTCGAGGCGGACCTGGGTGATGGCCGGCGCACCCTTCACGCGCTCGACGTGCACCGGGCAGCGCAGTGCCCAGGCGAGCCAGGCGGCCATCAGGTCCACCGACGGGTGCGTGCTCTCGCCGACGACGACGGCCCGGTGCACGGGCTCGTACGGCGGCTGCTCGAGGGTCGCGGCGATCAGCCCGCGCCACAGCGTCGCGCGCGCCCACGCGAGGTCCGTGTCGCCGTCCTGGTAGACGGAGGCCAGTCGCTCGAGGGTCTTCGACGGCGACGTGCACTGGGTGGTGTCCGTGATGCGACGGCGCCCCATCCGGCCCAGCGGCGCGGCTGAGGGGTTCTCCGGGACCTCGTTGGGCCACCAGACGACCGTGGGCGCGTCCGGCAGCAGCAGGGGCGTGATCAGGGTGTCCATCTCCTGGTCCATGTCCCCGGCAGGCCAGAGCAGGATCACCTCGCTGGCGCCGGCGTCGCCGCCGAGCCGGATCTGCGCGTCCAGGTTGGGCCGACGCTTCCGGCTGGTGGTGGAGAGCACGATGATCCGGCAGGGGTGCTCCCGGCTGGCGAGGTTGGCCGCCGCGATCGCGTCCTCCGGGTCGTGGTCACCGGTGTCGATCAGCAGGTTCATCACCCGGCCGAGGGCGACGACACCGCCCTCGTCGCGCTCGCGCACCAGGCGGCGGTTGATCTCGCGCGTGGTGGTGCTGGGCAGGTCGATGATCATGGCCGCCTCCAGGCCCTGCCGTCGCGGGCCATCATCGCGTCGGCCGACTCTGGTCCCCAGGTGCCGGCGCGGTACGGGTCGGGACGGCCCTTGCCGGCCCAGTAGTCGATGATCGGGTCGAGGATCTTCCAGGAGAGCTCGACCTCCTCGTGCTGCGGGAAGAGCGGCGGGTCGCCGAGCAGCACGTCGAGGATCAGCCGCTCGTAGGCCTCGGGTGACGACTCGGTGAAGGCGTGGCCGTAGCCGAAGTCCATCGTCACGTCGCGCACCTCCATCGCGGTGCCCGGGACCTTGGCACCGAACCGCACGGTGACGCCCTCGTCGGGCTGCACCCGGATCACCACGGCGTTCTTGCCGAGCTCCTCGGTCGCGGTGGAGTCGAACGGCAGGTGCGGCGCCTTCTTGAAGACGACGGCGATCTCCGTCACGCGCCGGCCGAGCCGCTTGCCGGTGCGCAGGTAGAACGGCACCCCGGCCCACCGACGGGTGTCGATGTCGACCCGGATGGCGGCGTAGGTCTCGGTGGTGGAGTTCGGGTTGAACCCTTCCTCCTCCAGGTAGCCGACGACCTTCTCGCCGCCCTGCCAGCCGCCCGTGTACTGGCCCCGGGCGGTGTGCTTGCCGAGGTCACGCGGCAGCCGCAGCGCGGAGAGCACCTTCGTCTTCTCCGCCCGCAGTTCAGCGGCGTCGAAGGAGACCGGCTCCTCCATGGCGGTCAGCGCGAGCAGCTGCATGAGGTGGTTCTGGATGACGTCGCGCGCCGCACCGATGCCGTCGTAGTAGCCCGCGCGGCCCGCGATGCCGATGTCTTCGGCCATCGTGATCTGCACGTGGTCGACGTAGTTGTTGTTCCAGATCGGCTCGAACAGCTGGTTCGCGAACCGCAGCGCCAGCAGGTTCTGCACCGTCTCCTTGCCGAGGTAGTGGTCGATGCGGAAGATGTCGTCCGGCCGGAACGCCTGGGAGACGATGTCGTTCAGCTCCCGCGCGGACTGGAGGTCGTGGCCGAACGGCTTCTCGATCACCACGCGTCGCCAGGTGCCCTCCTTCGGCTGCGACAGACCCGATCGGGCCAGCTGCTCGCAGACCAGGGGGAACGCACTGGGCGGTACCGAGAGGTAGAAGGCGTGGTTGCCGCCCGTGCCCCGCGTGACGTCCAGGTCCTCGACCGTCTCACGCAGGTGGTCGAAGGCGACCGGGTCGTCGAACGTGCCCTGGACGAATCGGATGCCCTCGGACAGCTGCCGCCAGGTCGCCTCCCGGAACGGGGTCCGGGCGTACTGCTTGACCGAGTCGTGCACGATCTGGGCGAAGTCCTGCGTCTCCCAGTCGCGCCGGGCGAAGCCCGTGAGGGCGAAGCCGGGAGGCAGCAGGCCGCGGTTCGTCAGGTCGTACACCGCGGGCATCAGCTTCTTGCGGGCGAGGTCACCCGTCACGCCGAAGATCACCAGGCCCGACGGGCCCGCGATGCGGCGGAGCCGTCGGTCCCGCGGGTCGCGCAGGGGGTTGACGCCCTCAGCGACCTTGGCGGGGCTCACTGCACCGCCTCGGCGTCGGTTCCCGTCGGTTCACCTGCGGCCGCGTCCAGGCCCTGCTGCACGCTGCCGAGCAGCTCGGTCCAGGCTGTCACGAACTTCTGCACCCCTTCCGTCTCGAGGCGAGCGGTCACCTCGTCGATGGACACCCCGAGCTTCTCGAGGCGCTCGATCGTGGCGGCCGCATCCTGGAGGGCACCGGTCACCGTGTCCGGCCTGATGACGCCGTGGTCGGACACCGCGTCGAGCGTCTTGCCCGGCATGGTGTTCACCACGTCAGGGGCGACGAGCTCCTCGACGTACATCGTGTCGCGGTAGGCGGGGTCCTTGACGCCCGTCGAGGCCCACAGCGGCCGCTGCGGGCGCGCCCCGGCCGCAGCCAGGGCCTGCCAGCGGGGGCCGGCGCTGACCTCCATGAAGACGCCGTAGGCCAGGCGCGCGTTGGCGATGCCGGCGAGGCCGCGCAGGGCTCCGGCCTCGGGCGTGCCGAGGGCGTCCAGCTGGGCGTCCACGGCGGTGTCGACACGCGACACGAAGAAGGAGGCCACCGAGGCGATCGGCGCCAGGTCGAGACCGGCGACCTTCGCCCGCTCCATGCCGGTCAGGAAGGCGTCCAGCACCGCCCGGTACCTGTCCAGGGAGAAGATCAGGGTCACGTTGACGCTGATGCCCTCGGACAGGGCCTGCGTGATAGCGGGCAGCCCTTCCTGCGTCGCCGGGATCTTGATGAACAGGTTCGGTCGCTCGATCTCGGACCACAAGGTGCGCGCCGAGGTGACGGTGCCCTCGGTGTCGTGCGCCAGTCGCGGGTCGACCTCGATCGACACGCGACCGTCGACGCCTCCGGTCCGCTCGTACACGGGCCGGAGGACGTCGCACGCGTCCCGGACGTCGTCCGTGGTGATCCGCAGCACGGCCTCCTCCACGGCGGCGCCGTCGGCGGCGAGCTCGGCGAGCTGACCGTCGTAGGCGTCACCGTGGGAGAGGGCGCTGGCGAAGATCGAGGGGTTGCTCGTCACGCCGACCACCCCGCGCGCGGCGAGCTCGGCGAGCTCGCCGCTGCGGAGCAGCTCCCTGGACAGGTCGTCGAGACAGACGGCCACCCCGGCCTCTGCCAGCTGCCGCAGAGCCAGGTCCTGGTGAGAGTCGTTCGATGCCATGGTCGTTCCCCTTCCGGTGGTACGCGTCAGGCGGTGGCGCGCGAGCCTCGCCCCAGGATCACGCAGGCAGGTCTCCCGTGCCCTGCGCAGTGGGGGAGCCGGCGCTGGACGACGGTGCCCCGCCCCCGCGCGCCGCGGCCAGCGACTCGTGGGCTGCTGCCGCCACGGCCTCCGCCGTGATGCCGAACTCGCGGTAGAGCGTCTCGTAGTCCGCCGACGCGCCGTAGTGCTCGAGCGAGACGGCGCGGCCGGCGTCGCCGAGCAGCTTGTACCAGGACATCGCGATCCCGGCCTCGACGGACACCCGTGCGCGCACGCCGGACGGCAGCACCGACTCGCGGTACTCCTCGTCCTGCTCGGCGAACCACTCGAGGCACGGCGCGGAGACCACGCGAGTCGGCACGCCGTCCGCCTCGAGCTGCTCACGTGCGGCCACGGCCAGCTGCACCTCGGAACCGGTCCCGATCAGGATCACGTCCGGGGTCCCGGTGGACGCCTCGACCAGGGTGTAGGCGCCGCGCGTCACCCCGTCGGTGGTCGCGAAGCCCTGCTCGCCGCGGGGGAACGTCGGCACGTTCTGCCGCGTGAGGATCAGGCCGACCGGGCCGTCGGTGCGCTCGAGCGTGGCCCGCCAGGCGGCAGCCGTCTCGTTGGCGTCGGCGGGCCGGACGACGGCCAGGCCTGGGATCGCACGCAGCGCGGTCAGGTGCTCCACCGGCTGGTGCGTCGGGCCGTCCTCGCCGAGGCCGATCGAGTCGTGCGTCCAGACGTAGACCGTCGGGATGCCCATCAGGGACGCCAGCCGGACGGCGCCGCGCATGTAGTCCGAGAACTGCAGGAACGTGCCGCCGTAGGCGCGGGTCAGACCGTGCAGCACGATGCCGGACACGATGGCGCCCATCGCGTGCTCGCGGATGCCGAAGTGCAGGGTCCGGCCGTACTCGTCGCCGGCGAACTCCTTGGTGGAGCGCTTGGACGGGATGAAGCTCGGCTCGCCCTTCATCGTCGTGTTGTTGGAGCCGGCGAGGTCGGCGGAGCCGCCCCACAGCTCCGGCAGCACGGGAGCGAGAGCGGAGAGCACGTCGCCGGAGGCGGCCCGGGTGGCGACGGCCTTGCTGGCGGGGAACACGGGCAGGGCGTCCGTCCAGCCCTCGGGCAGCTCGTGAGCCGACAGCCGGTCCAGCAACGCGGCCCGGTCCGGGTTCGCGGCGCGCCAGGCGTCCAGCTTCTCCTGCCACCGGGCGCGCTCGGCCTTGGCCTTCTCGGCCAGGGAGCCACGGGTGTGCTCGAGCACGGCTGGGTCGACGTCGAAGTTCTTGTCCGGGTCGAACCCGAGCTCCTCCTTCAGGCCCCGGACGGAGTCGCCCCCGAGCTTCGAGCCGTGGGCGGCGTGCGAGTTGGTCTTGCCCGGCGTCGGCCAGGCGATCAGCGTGCGCAGCGCGATGAACGACGGCCGGTCGGTGACGGCCTTGGCCGCCTCGATCGCCGCGGCCAGGGCGTCGACGTCCTCGACGTAGCCGTCGGCGCCGCCGACCGTCCAGTCCACCAGCTGGGTGTGCCAGCCGTAGGCGGCGTACCGGGCCAGCACGTCCTCGTTGAACGCGATCTGGGTGTCGCCCTCGATGGAGATGTGGTTGTCGTCCCAGATGACGACGAGGTTGCCGAGGTCCTGGGTGCCGGCGATCGAGGACGCCTCGCCGCTGATGCCCTCCTCGAGGTCACCGTCGGAGGCGATCACGTAGACCATGTGGTCGAACGGGCTGGTGCCGGGTGCGGCATCGGGGTCGAGCAGGCCGCGCTCGCGGCGTGCCGCCATCGCGAAGCCGACGGAGGACGCGATGCCCTGGCCGAGCGGCCCGGTGGTGATCTCCACGCCCTTGGTGTGCCGGAACTCGGGGTGGCCGGGCGTCTTGGAGCCCCAGGTGCGCAGGGCCTCGATGTCGGACAGCTCGAGGCCGAACCCGCCCAGGTAGAGCTGGATGTACTGCGTCAGGCTGGAGTGGCCGGCGGAGAGGACGAACCGGTCCCGACCGAGCCAGTGGGTGTCCGCCGGGTCGTGCCGCATCACGTCGTGGTAGAGCAGGTAGGCGGCGGGAGCCAGGCTGATCGCCGTCCCGGGGTGCCCGTTGCCGACCTTCTCGACCGCATCCGCTGCGAGCACCCGGACGGTGTCGACAGCCTTCCGGTCCAGGTCGGTCCAGCCGACGGTGGTGGCCAGGGGAGCCTTCGCGTTCACCACACCTCATTCCCGCCCGGGCAGGGCCGGACGACGACGTCGAGCGGCCCGCGGAGACCCGCGTCGGGGACGTTCGGACCGGCAGGCAACCGGCGCGCGTCGCGCCGACGGATGCTGCGCCACGAGCCTATCGCCCACCTCTGAGCACTCGCTGGGCGGGCACCAGGCGTGGGACGGCACCTCGGAGGCTGCGGCACCTGGGACTCAGGTCCCAATCACGACGGGCGATGCGTAGCATGACAACGCCCTAGGACGACGAGCCGACGATCGGACAGCACCGCGTGCGACTGACCAGCCCAGCGGAACAGGCGGGTGCGCCCGCGACGTCCGGAGCGCCCCACCACCCGTCCGCGGGCGGTGCCGGCCTGCGACGGCCGCCGTCGGGACCGGGAGCCGTCGGGGCCGTCGTGGGACCCGCAGGTCCGCACGGGCTGGTCGCGCTGCCGCCGGAGCCGGTCGGCTCGGGCCGCTGGGCACGGCTGCGGCACCGCATCGGGCTCTACGTGGCGCTGACGAAGCCGCGCGTGATCGAGCTGCTGCTGGTCACCACCGTGCCGACGATGCTGCTGGCGCAGCGCGGGCTGCCGCCGCTGTGGCTGATCGCCGCCACGCTGGCGGGCGGTGCGGGCGGGGCAGGCGCCGCGAACGTCCTGAACTGCTACATCGACCGGGACATCGACCGGGTGATGAACCGGACCCGTCGGCGGGCGACGGCCACCGGGGTGGTCAGTCCACGGGCGGCGCTGACGTTCGGCCTGGTGCTCGCCGCCGCGTCGCTGACGTTCCTGTGGCTGGTGGTGAACCCGGCGTCGGCCGTGCTCACCGCCGCCGCGATCCTGATCTACGTCGTCGGGTACACGCTGCTGCTGAAGCGGCGTACCCCGCAGAACATCGTGTGGGGCGGCGCCGCCGGCTGCTTCCCGGTGCTCATCGGATGGTCCGCGGTCACGGGCGGGGTCTCGTGGGCCGCGGCGCTGCTGTTCGGCGTCGTCTTCTTCTGGACGCCGCCGCACTACTGGCCGCTGTCGATGAAGTTCCGCCGGGACTACGCCGCCGCGGGCGTCCCGATGCTGCCGGTCGTGGCACCGGACCTGAAGGTCGCGCGCCAGATGCTGGGCTACGCCGTCGCGATGGTGGCGTGCAGCCTGCTGCTCGGTCCGGTGGCGCACCTGACCTGGGTGTACACGGTGGTGGCGGCGGTGCTGGGGCTGTGGTTCGTCGGCTCGTGCCTGACCCTGCTGCGGGCGGCCCGGGACCCCGAGCACCACCGGATGCGCGCCATGCGGGTGTTCCACCACTCGATCACGTACCTGACCCTGCTGTCCGTCGCCGTCTCGGTCGACGTGTTCCTGCCGTTCTAGCGGTCACCGGGCCGCCCAGATGAGCGAGGGTCCCCTGGCCGGGTCGCTCGACGCGTACCTGGCGCACCTGACGGTCGAGCGTGGCCTGTCCCGCAACACCCTCGCGGCGTACCGGCGGGACCTGAGCCGGTACCTCGCGTTCCTGACCGGGCGCGGACGCACGGGACCGGAGGACGTGACCGAACGTGACGTGGAGGACTACGTCCTGGCGGCGCGGACCGGTACCGACGGCGGCGCCGCCCTCTCTGCCGCATCGGCAGCGCGTGCCGTCGTGGCGGCCCGCGGCCTGCACCGCTTCTGGCTGCTCGAGGGCCTGGTGCCGGCGGACGTGGCGCACGACGTCCGTCCACCGGCGCAGCCGCGGCGGCTGCCCAAGGCGCTGTCGGTCGACGAGGTGGAGCGGCTGCTCGGCGCCGCGGGGCTCGGTGACGGCCCGGCCGCGCTGCGCGACCGGGCGCTCCTCGAGCTGCTCTACGCCACCGGGGCACGCATCTCCGAGGCGGTCGGTGCGGACGTCGACGACCTCGAGCTGGACGTCGGCCGTGCCTGGATCCGGGTGCTCGGCAAGGGTTCCAAGGAGCGGGTGGTGCCCGTCGGGCGCTTCGCGGCCGCGGCCCTCGAGGCGTACCTCGTGCGGGGAAGGCCGGCGCTGGCCGCCGCGGGGCGCGGGACGCCGGCGATCTTCCTCAACACGCGGGGCAGCCGGTTGTCCCGGCAGAGCGCCTGGTCAGCGCTCCGGACGGCGGCCGAGCGCGCGGGGCTGCCCGCCTCCGCCCACGTGTCGCCACACACGCTGCGGCACTCGTTCGCGACGCACCTGCTGGCGGGCGGTGCCGACGTCCGCGTCGTCCAGGAGCTGCTGGGCCACGCCTCGGTGACCACCACGCAGATCTACACGCTGGTCACGCCGGAGACGCTGCGCGAGGTCTACGCGGCGAGCCATCCGCGTGCTCGCTGAGCAGGTGCACGGTGGCCGGTCTGTCGCAGGCTGCCTCGGCAGGGGCTCCGGTAGGTTGTCCGCGTGGTGAACGCACGGTGAGCCAGACGACCGACACGCAACGGGATGCCGTCGGGCGTCCGCTGCCGGACTTCCCGGTCCCCACGTCCTTGGCCTCGCACGGACCCGCTCGCGTCATCGCGATGTGCAACCAGAAGGGTGGCGTCGGCAAGACGACCACCACGATCAACCTGGCCGCGGCGCTCGCCGAGTACGGCCGCACGGTGCTGGTGGTGGACTTCGACCCGCAGGGTGCGGCGTCCGTGGGGCTGGGCATCAGCCCGCACGAGCTGGACCACACCGTCTACAACCTGCTGATGGACCGGGGCGTCGGCTACGAGGACATCCTGCGGACCACGTCGGTCCCCGGCCTCGACCTGCTCCCCGCGAACATCGACCTGTCCGCTGCCGAGGTGCAGCTGGTCGGCGAGGTGGCCCGTGAGTCGGCGCTGGCCCGCGCGCTGCGTCCCGCGCTCGACTCGTACGACGTGATCCTGGTCGACTGCCAGCCGTCGCTCGGCCTGCTCACCGTGAACGCCCTGACGTCGGCGCACGGCGTGCTGATCCCGCTCGAGTGCGAGTTCTTCGCGCTGCGCGGTGTCGCGCTGCTGGTGGAGACGATCGAGAAGGTGCGCGACCGCCTCAACCCCCGCCTGCAGGTGGACGGCATCCTCGCGACGATGTACGACTCGCGGACGCTGCACGCCCGTGAGGTCGTCGCGCGGGTGCACGAGGCGTTCGGCGACACCTTGCTGCAGACCGTGATCGGTCGCACCGTGAAGTTCCCGGACGCGACGGTCGCGGCCGAGCCGATCACCACGTACGCCCCGACCCACTCCGGTGCGGCGGCCTACCGACAGCTGGCGCGCGAGCTCGTCGCCCGTGGCGACGCCGCCTGAGGGCGCAGCCGCTCCGACGCAGCCCGTCGGCGACGTCGGCGCGCCCGTGGTCGACGGACCTATGGTCCGGGCCGGCCGCGGCGCGTTCGAGGTGCACCTCGACGTCTTCTCCGGCCCGTTCGACCTGCTCCTCGGCCTGATCACGAAGCACCGGCTCGACATCACCGAGGTGGCGCTCGCGCAGGTGACCGACGAGTTCATCGCGCACATCCGCGAGGCGGGGCGCGACTGGGACCTGGGCCAGGCGTCGGAGTTCCTCGTCGTCGCCGCGACCCTCCTGGACCTCAAGGCCGCCCGGCTGCTGCCCACGGGTGAGGTCGAGGACGCGGAGGACCTGGAGCTGCTCGAGGCCCGGGACCTGCTGTTCGCCCGCCTGCTGCAGTACCGCGCGTACAAGGAGGTGGCGGCCGACTTCGGCCAGCGCCTGCTGACCGAGGGGCGGAGGTTCCCCCGGGCCGTCCAGCTGGAGCCGCACCTGGCGGCGCTGCTGCCCGAGCTCGTGTGGCAGCTGGGCGCCGAGCAGCTCGCCGCCCTGGCGGCCAAGGCGCAGGCCCCGCGTGCGGTCCCCCAGGTGGACCTGTCGCACCTGCACGCCCCACCGGTCAGCGTGCGGGAGCAGGCCGCGGTGCTGGTGGACCGGCTGCGGCGGCACAGCACGGCGACGTTCCGCTCGCTGGTGCAGGACGCGGAGTCGACGCTCGTCGTCGTCGCGCGGTTCCTCGGACTCCTCGAGCTGTTTCGCGAGTCGGCGGTCGCCTTCGAGCAGGTGGTCCCGCTGGGCGAGCTGACGGTGCGGTGGACCGGTACAGACGAGGGCGAGATCGCGGTGGCCGACGACTTCGACCAGCTCGAGGCGGACGACCAACCGGAGCAGAGCTCTGCGGAGGAGGGCACGGCATGAACGAGGACCACGTCGACGGTGCGGAGGCGGACGACGAGACCGAGGGGGAGACGCTCGGCGTGACGGCCGACGGTCCCGTCGCTGGCGCCGTCGAGCCGTCCGGCTCGCGCTCGAGCACCCCGCAGCCGGCGGCGGACGAGCTCGCGTTCGACGTCGACCAGCTGCCCGGCGGCGCGACGGCGACGCTCGAGGCCGTCCTGATGGTGGCCGACGAGCCGGTGCCGGCCGTCCGCCTTGCCACCGTGCTGGCCCTGCCGGTCGATCAGGTCGAGCGGCTGCTGCACGAGCTCGCCGACGAGTACGCCGGGCGGGACGGTGGCCGGCCCCGCGGGTTCGAGCTGCGCTCGGCAGCAGGCGGCTGGCGCATCTACTCGGCGCCTGCCTACGCGGACGTGGTGGGTCGGTTCGTGCTGGACGGGCAGTCCGCGCGGCTGACCCAGGCGGCGCTCGAGACCCTCGCCGTGATCGCGTACCGGCAACCGGTCACCCGCGGGCAGGTGTCGGCCGTGCGGGGGGTGAACGTCGACAGCGTGGTGCGCACCCTCGCGGCGCGCGGTCTGGTCGCCGAGGTGGGCACGGACCCGTCGAGCGGTGCGCTGTTGTACGCGACCACGGGATACTTCCTGGAGCGGATGGGCCTGTCGAGCCTCGACGAGCTGCCCCCGCTGGCGCCCTACCTGCCGGACATCGACGCGCTGGAGGGCCTCGACGGCAACGGAGGAGCGGCATGAGCGACAACGGGACGACCGGAGGTGGTCGTGCACGGCGGTCGCCGCAGCCGGGAGGCCGGGGCGGATCGGGCGGTAGTGGCAGTGGCGGTGCCGGCGGGGGCACGCCTCGCGGTCGGGGCGGTGCGCCGCGAGGTGCAGCGCCAGGTGAGCGGCGGGGAGCATCCGCAGCCGGTCGACGCAGCGCGCCGGCCAGGGGCGGCGCCCGGCGCCCGGCGGCACCCGCCGTGCCCGAGCGGGACGTGCACGACCCCGAGGGCATCCGGCTGCAGAAGGTGCTCGCGGGCGCGGGCCTCGGCTCCCGGCGCGCGTGCGAGGAGCTGATCGCCGACGGACGGGTCAGCGTGGACGGTGTCGTCGTGCGCGAGCTCGGCGTGCGGATCGACCCGACGAAGGCCGTGGTGCACGTCGACGGCGAGCGCCTGCAGCTCGATGCGACCCTGGTCACGATCGCGCTGAACAAGCCGCGCGGCGTCGTCTCCACGATGCACGACCCGCAGGGTCGTCCGTCGCTGTCGGAGCTGGTGGCCGACCGCCCCGAGCGGCTGTTCCACGTCGGCCGGCTCGACGCCGACAGCGAGGGCCTCATCCTGCTGACCAACGACGGCGAGCTCGCCCAGCGGCTGGCCCATCCGTCCTACGAGGTCGCCAAGACGTACGTCGCCGAGGTCGAGGGCGAGGTGCGGCCGTCGCTCGGCGCGGTGCTGCTGCGCGGGGTCGAGCTCGAGGACGGGCCCGTGCAGGTGGACCGGTTCCAGATCCTGCAGACCACGAACCGCGCGAGCCTGGTCGAGGTGGAGCTGCACGAGGGTCGCAACCGCGTGGTGCGCCGGATGTTCGACGAGGTGGGGCACCCGGTGGTCCGGCTGGTCCGAACGAGGATCGGCCCGATCCGGCTGGGCGACCTGCCTCCGGGCCGCACGCGCGTGCTGGGGCGGGTGGAGCTCGGCACGCTGATGACGGCGGTGGGGATGTGAGCATCGCGACCCGTGGTCCGGTGCGGGTGGTCGGCACCGGGCTGCTCGGCGCGTCCGTCGGCCTCGGACTGCGGCGGCACGGCGTCGAGGTGCAGCTGACCGACCCGTCACGCACCGCCCTCGCGCTCGCCCGCGACGTCGGCGCAGGGACCCCGGCGGGTCCCGACGACCCGGAGCCGGTGCTGATCGTGGTCGCCGCGCCCCCGGACGTGACCGCAGACGTGGTGCGAGCCGAGCTGGCGGCGCACCCGACGGCGGTGGTCACCGACGTGGCGAGCGTCAAGGGCTACGTGCTGGCCGAGCTGCGGGGCGCTCGGGCCGACCTGCGCCGGTACGTCGGCTCGCACCCGATGGCGGGCCGCGAGCGGTCCGGTCCGTCCGCCGCCGTCCCGGACCTGTTCCTGGGACGGCCGTGGGTGATCGCCGACTCCGGCGTCTCGCACCCCGACGCCGTGCTCGCCGTGCGGGCGCTGGCGGTGGACCTGGGTGCGTTGCCGGTCGCCATGGACGCCTCGGAGCACGACGCCGCCGTCGCGAGCGTGTCCCACCTGCCGCAGCTGGCGGCCAGCCTGGTCGCGGCGCGGCTGCGCGACCTGGACGACGCGGCGCTCGGGCTGGCCGGTCCCGGCGTCCGGGACGTCACCCGGATCGCCGCGAGCGACCCCGCGCTGTGGACCTCGATCCTGGCGGCGAACGCCCTGGCGGTGCGGTCCGTGCTGATGGAGGTCCGGTCGGACCTCGACGGCGTGATCGCCGCGCTGACCGACGCGGCCCTGGCCACCGGCCCGGAGGACGTCGCTCCGGGCGCCCTCAGCACGATCGCGCGCGCGATCTCCGCCGGGAACGCCGGCGTCGCCCGGATCCCGGGCAAGCACGGTGGTGCGCAGCGCGCCTACTCGGTGGTCAGCGTGCTGGTCCCGGACAGCCCGGGCGAGCTGGCCCGTTTGCTGGGCGACGTGGGGGCCGCCGGTGTCAACCTCGAGGACCTGCAGATCGAGCACGCCGCGGGCCGTCCGGTCGGCGTGGCGGAGATCTCGGTGCTGCCCGGCAGCGCCGAGCACCTGCACACCGAGCTGACGGCCAGGGGCTGGAGGGTGGTGCGGTGAACTCGCCGTTGGTGGTGGCGATCGACGGACCGTCCGGGTCCGGCAAGTCGAGCGTGTCCCGGTTGGTGGCCCGGCACCTGCAGCTCGCGTACCTGGACACCGGGGCGATGTACCGGGCGTCGACGTGGTGGTGCCTGCAGGAGGGTGTCCGGCTGGAGGACCAGGGTGCCGTGGCCGACCTGGTCCGTCGGATGCCGCTGGTGATGGGGATGGATCCGATGGCTCCCGGCGTGCATGTCGGCGGTGTCGACGTGGCCGGACCGATCCGCGAGACGTGGGTCTCGGAGGCGGTCAGCAAGGTGGCGACGAACCTGGCGGTCCGGGCCGAGCTGAACCGCCGTCAGCGCGACCTGATCGACGCGGAGCGCGCCGTCGGTGGCTTCGCGCAGGGCCGCGGGGTGGTCGCGGAGGGCCGGGACATCACCACGGTGGTGGCGCCGGACGCCGACGTCCGGGTGCTGCTGACGGCCAGCGCAGAGGCGCGGCTCGCCCGCCGGGCACGCGAGCTGCACGGCAGCGCGTCGGCTGCGGCCGTCGAGGCCACCCGCGACCAGGTGCTGCGGCGGGACGCCGACGACTCGGCGGTGGTGGAGTTCCAGACGGCCGCGGACGGTGTGGTGACGGTGGACTCCTCGGACCTGGACCTGCTCGGGACCGTCGCCGCCGTCCTGGCGGTGGTGGCGCGCGTCTGCGGACGGACGGTGTGACCGCGTCCGTCCCGGCGGACCTCGCGCCCTGGGCCGGTGGGCCGGCGTGGGCCCGATGGGTCGGACGGTTCCTCGGCCGCGTCGTCTGGGACACCCACCTGATCGGGGCCGAGCGCGTTCCCCGCACGGGTCCCGTCGTGCTGGCCGCGAACCACACGGGGGTGATCGACGGGCCGCTGCTGATCGGCATGGCACCGCGGCCGCTGCACGTCCTGGTGAAGCAAGAGATGTTCCACGGGCCGGTCGGTGCGGTGCTGCGGGCGGCCGGCCAGATCCCGGTGGACCGATCGAACGGTCGGTCGGCGCTCCAGGCGGGTCTTGCCGTGCTGCGTCGAGGCGGGGCGGTCGGCATCTTCCCGGAAGGCAACCGGGGCCGGGGCGCCGTCGACGACACCCGTGCGGGTGCGGCGTGGCTGGCCGTGCACGGGGGAGCGGTCGTCGTGCCGGTCGCCATCCTGGGCACCCGGCGGACAGGTGAGACGTTCGGTCACGTCCCCGGCCTGCGGCGTCACCTGGTGATGGAGGCGGGCGAGCCGATCGCGGTGCAGTCGGCCGGGTCGCGCAGGGAGCAGATCGACCGCACCTCGACGCAGCTCCGCCTGGCCCTCGCGGCTCTGGTCGCGGACCTGCAGGAGCGGTCCGGGATGCGGCTGCCGGCCGACGACCCGCGCCGGGACACGCTCGCACCCTGACGGGCAGCGGCGCGCGGACCCCCGCGAGGCGGGCCCGGCGTACGCCGAGACGTCCTGGTCCCTGCCGGGCAGCCGGGCAGGGACAATGGTGCGGTGAGCCCCATCGATCCGACGCCCGACCTCGAGCTGCCCGACGAGTCGACGACCGTGCCGAGCACGGTGCCGTCCGCCGAGCAGGTCGCCGCGGCAGTGGCCCCGCAGCCCGAGGACGCTGCCCGTGAGCGGGCGCTCCGCGCCGGTCTCGAGGAGTACGAGCTCGAGGACGAGGACCTGCAGCTGCTCGAGGGCGACGCGGGTGGCGAGGGCGCCACGGTCGCGCCGCTCGCGCTGCCCGTCCTCGCGGTGGTCGGTCGTCCGAACGTCGGCAAGTCGACCCTGGTCAACCGCATCCTGGGACGCCGCGAGGCCGTCGTCGAGGACACGCCCGGCGTGACGCGGGACCGGGTGACATACCCCGCCGAGTGGTCGGGACGGGACTTCCTGCTGGTGGACACCGGCGGCTGGGAGGTGGACGTCGCCGGGATCGACAAGCGGGTCGC
Source organism: Cellulomonas sp. NTE-D12 (assembly GCF_027923705.1). Classification (NCBI taxonomy): domain Bacteria; kingdom Bacillati; phylum Actinomycetota; class Actinomycetes; order Micrococcales; family Cellulomonadaceae; genus Cellulomonas; species Cellulomonas electrica. The sequence goes on from NZ_AP026442.1 coordinate 1,808,848, forward strand.
CGAGCAGGCGGAGGTCGCGATCGACCTGGCCGACGCGGTGGTCTTCGTGGTCGACGCGACGGTGGGCGCCACGGACACCGACGAGCGCGTGGTGCGCCTGCTGCGGCGTTCCGGCAAGCCCGTGGTGCTCGCGGCGAACAAGGTGGACGGTCCCTCGATGGAGCCGGAGGCCGCCGCGCTGTGGGCCCTGGGCCTCGGCGAGCCGCACCCGATCTCCGCCCTGCACGGCCGTGGCACGGGTGACCTGCTCGATGCCGCCATGGACGTGCTGCCCGCGCAGTCGGCGCGCGACACCGCGATCCCGGACGGGCCCCGGCGGGTCGCGCTGGTCGGACGGCCCAACGTCGGCAAGTCCTCGCTGCTGAACAAGGTGGCCGGGTCGGAGCGGGTCGTGGTGGACTCCGTGGCCGGCACCACGCGCGACCCGGTCGACGAGCTGGTCCTGCTCAAGGGTGTGCCGTACGTCTTCGTCGACACCGCCGGGATCCGTCGCCGCGTGCACCAGACCAGCGGCGCCGACTTCTACGCGTCCCTGCGCACGCAGGCCGCGATCGAGAAGGCGGAGGTCGCCGTCGTCCTCGTCGACGCGTCGCAGCCGCTGACCGAGCAGGACACCCGCGTGATCTCGCAGGTGGTCGACGCGGGGCGCGCCCTCGTGATCGCCTACAACAAGTGGGACCTGATGGACGACGACCGTCGTCCGTACCTGGAGCGTGAGATCGAGCAGGACCTGGTGCAGGTCCAGTGGGCGCCGCGCGTCAACGTCTCGGCGAAGACGGGCTGGCACGCCGAGCGGCTGGTGCCTGCCCTGGAGACGTCGCTCGCGTCGTGGGACACGCGCATCCCGACCGGCCGGCTGAACGCGTTCCTCGGCGAGCTCGTGGCGGCCCACCCGCACCCGTTGCGGGGCGGCAAGCAGCCGCGGATCCTGTTCGCCACCCAGGCGTCGTCCCGCCCGCCGCGGTTCGTCATCTTCGCGACGGGCTTCCTCGAGGCCGGCTACCGCCGGTACATCGAGCGTCGCCTGCGCGAGACGTTCGGCTTCGAGGGTTCGCCGATCGCGATCTCGGTGCGGGTGCGCGAGAAGCGCCGGCGCTGACCGACCGGGTCGGGCGTACCGCTGACGGGTGCCCGGTGGCGGGTCAGTCGACGGCGATCCGTCCGCGCAGCGACTCCGCGTCGGGCAGCGACCCGGCCTCGTGGAGCTCGTCCAGCAACGCGCTCGCCTCGTCGACCTTGCCGTACACGTCCCAGAGCAGCACGCCCTGCAGGCCCTCGTCCTTGACGTAGTAGACGATGCCGTGCTCGTCCTCGCGGCCGGGCGCCCAGTCCTCGACCAGCTGCATCGACGCGTCCAGCCGTCCGACCGCCTCGTACCCGAGCTCGAAGATGTCCGACCAGAAGAACGGCGTGTGGTCGTACACCGGCAGCTCACCGCCGGTCAGCGTGGCGGCCATCGCTCGGCCGGCGCACGCACCGGAGCTCTGCGCGTGGTCGACGTGCTCGACGCGCCGGCGGCCCAGCCGCACGTCCGGGTAGTCCACGATGTCGCCGGCGGCGAAGACGAACGGGTCGAGCGTGCGCAGGTGCTGGTCGACGCGCACCCCGGTGTCGTCGACCACGAGGCCCGCTGCCGCTGCGAGCTCCGCGTTGACCTCGATGCCGAGGGCCAGGACGACACCGGCCGCCGCGAACGCCATCGGGTGGTCGTCCGTCCCGGCGTGCACCGCCACGCGACCCGCAGCCGGGCGCTCGAGCCACCTCGCGCGGGCCCGGGTGACCACCTGAACCCCGTGCTGGTCGAACGCTGCCCGGATGCGGCGGACGACGCCCGGGGGATAGGCGCCCGCGCCGATCTCCGCGTCCGGCGTCAGCAGCGTGACCGCGGCGCCCGCGGTGGCCAGGCCGGCGGCGATCTCGGTCCCCAGGAACCCGCCGCCGACCACGATGACGGGGCCGCCCGTCAGCGCCCGCGCCCGGTGGTAGTCGCCGAGGGTCCGGAAGTAGACGACCTCCCGGGACGGGCCGAGGTTGAGCTCGCGGGGCCGGCCCCCGGTCGCCAGGAGCAGCACGCGGTACCCGTACTCGTCGTCGTCGTTGGCGACGACCACGCGCTGCGCCCGACGGACGGCGGTCACCCGCGTGGACGTGTGCACCTGCGCACCCGTTGCGGCCGCGGTGTCGAGGAACGGCTCCGCACCCTCCGGCTCGCGCCACAGGTCCTTGGAGAGCGGAGGCCGCTCGTACGGCGGCTCCGCGTCGTCCCCGAGGATCGCGATGGACCCCGTGGCGTCGAGCTCCCGGATGCCACGGGCCGCGGCGTCAGCCGCCATCCCGCCGCCGACGATCACGTAGTCGTAGTCGAATCGCATGGGGGGCCTCCTCGCGACGCTCCTGCAGGTCACGCTAGGCCCTCCGGTGGTGCGGAGCGCGCCGAGACATGCCGTCGACCCGCACCCGGGCACCGGCCGGCGGAGGAGGGCGGCCGACCGCGTGGGGTAGCATTGCGCGCGGTCCTGCGGGGCCAGCGGGCTGTGGCGCAGCTTGGTAGCGCACTTGACTGGGGGTCAAGGGGTCGCAGGTTCAAATCCTGTCAGCCCGACAGTGAAGGTCCGGGGCAGGGGCTTGCAGGGGGCGATCCCTGCGAGCCCCTGAGCTGTCACCAGAGGTCTCGGGACCGGTGTCCTGCCCTGGATCGTGCCCGGAGGTCAGCTCGGACCGCGGTCCGTGGTGGTCCGTGAGACGACGTCCGCACCCGAATGCCCTGCGGTCCGCACGCGGGGTGACAGCAGCATCCGTACGAGGAGGAGTCGACCGTGCCCCAAGGGACCGTCCGGTGGTTCGATGCGGAGCGAGGCTTCGGCTTCCTCGCGCTCGATGACGAGGCCGACGACCTGTTCGTCCACGCCTCCGAGGTGGTGAGCGACGGCGGATCGGGCCTGCTCCGCGAGGGCCAGGTCGTCGAGTTCGAGGTGGGTCAGGGCGACCGCGGCCCGCAGGCACGTCGTGTCCGCGTGATCGGGGACCTCGCTGCCGATGCGCCGGTGGGCCTGCTCGGTACCGTCTCCTGGTACGAGCCGGGCAAGGGATACGGCTTCGTCGCGCCCGACGGCGGTGGCCCGGAGATCTTCGTGCACAGCTCGGCGATCGTGACCGGTGGCGTGATCTCGCAGGGGCAGCGGGTGGCGTTCCTGGTGGTCGAGGGGGAGAAGGGGCCGCAGGCGGACCACCTGCTGCCGCTCGGAGCCGAGGCGGCCCAGCGCGCCGTGGCGTCCGACGGGGCAGACGGCACCGTGACCTGGTACGACGCGGACAAGGGCTTCGGGTTCGTCACGCCCGACTCCGGTGGTGAGGACGTCTTCGTCCACGTCCGGGCGCTCGCCGGAGGCCTGGCCGAGCTGTCCGAGGGCGATCGCGTCACCTTCGACGTCGCCGAGAGCGAGAAGGGGCCGCAGGCTCGCAACGTCCGGCTCGTGCGCGGCTCGGCACAGCGCGGTGCCCCCGCCGCAGCGGCGCGCGGTCGGTCGGCCGGGCCGGCGACCCCGGGCCGCTCAAGGGGGTCGGACGGGCCGGCGCGCGGCGGCGAGGGCGTCGTGGCGCGCTACGACGCCGATCGGGGGTTCGGTTTCATCACGCCGGACGCCGGTGGTGCGGACCTCTTCGTGCACGTGTCGGTGGTCAGGGGCTCCGAGGCGCTGCAGGAGGGCGACCGCGTCCGGTACAAGGTCCGACAGAGCGACCGGGGACCGCAGGCCGACGGCGTCGAGCGGGTCTGAGCCCCACCCGGCTCACTCGGCCGGGGCGACGTAGTACCAACGTCCGTCCTCGCGGACGAACCAGGACCGCTCGTGCACGGCCTCGACGCCGCCGGTGGGCAGGACGTACGTCGCCCGGAACTCGACGATGCCGGTGTCGTCCTCCGGTCCGCCGCCGACCACGTCGACGACCTGCAGACCGCGCCACACCGGGTTGTCGGTCAGGTCGAGGGACGTCGGGCGCGTCGACGGATGCCATGAGTCGAGCAGCCAGGCCGCGTCGCCGTCGCGGAACGCGGCGAACCGCGACCGCATCAGGGCCTCGGCCGTCTCGAGCCCCGGACCGCTCCACGACCTGGTCACCGCCACCTCCGTGGGAACGCTCCGCCGCCGCGGACACACCGCAAGTCTCCCATCCCCGTTGCGGTGGGCACCCGGGCGTCATCACCACGGTCTTTAGGCCCTGTACCAGGGCCGGAGATCGGCACCAGGGTGGAAGGAGCCGAGAGCCGTCCTGGAGGGAGGCTCGGGATGCCACGCATTCCCGGTCCGCTGCGGAGGTTCCTCCCAGCGGGTGCTCCGGGCCCGGCGGCCGTCGCCGGCGTGCCGCAGGACCGCGTCGCGGACGCGATCGCCGAGCTGGAGCCCGTGTTCGCCCGGCTGGCACCGACGGAGGCGCTGTGCGACGGGATCGTCGAGCGGGGTCGGCTCGACGCCGAGGAGCTGCGCAGGCGCGCCGCGGACGAGGTCCGGAGCATCGCGGCCGTGGCAGCGCAGCGGGCGGCCGCTGAGCGTGCCGACGCCATGGCACACGCTCAGCAGGTCGGCCGGCAGGTGTCCGAGGCCGAGCTCGCGGCCGCGCGAGCGCGGACCGCACGGCTGTGGGCGCGGGCCGAGCGGCGCATGGGGGACTACGTCGCTCACGTCGCCGCCGCGGTCACCGAGCTGGTCGACGCAGGCGGGGACGACCGGCGATGAGCACGGGGTGGGTCGCCGTCGGTGTCCGGTCCACGGCGATGCGGCGGCGACGGCTCGGCCAGGAGGCGGCGCGCGCGTTGGCGGCCCGGCCCTCGTTGGCTGCCGCATCGTCGGAGCTCGCCAGCGGTCCGTACGCCCACGACGTGCGTCCGGACCAGACGCTCGCCGAGGCGCAGCGCGCCGTCGTGGCGACCTTCGTCTGGAACGTGCGGGTCCTGGCGGGGTGGGCACCGCGGGACGGTGTCGTGATGCTCCGCGCCCTGGCGGCACCCGTCGAGGCCCTCAACATCGACGAGCACCTGCGGCGTCGGGTCGACCCCGCACCGCCTGCGCCGTACCAGCTCGGCGCACTCGGGACCGCCTGGCCACGACTGGCGGCCACGACCGATGTGCAGGGCCTGAGACGGGTGCTGGCGCAGTCCAGCTGGGACGACCCCGGCAGCGACGACCTCCACGACGTCTCGGTGGCGATCCGGCTGTCGGCGGCCGGCCGGATCGCCGTCGACGTCCCGAACGCCCGTGCCTGGGCATCGGCTGCCGCCGCCCTCGTCCTCGCTCGCGAGCTGGCGTACCAGGCCGCACCGGGCGCCCGCGTTCGGTTCCTCGCCTCGCGGGTGCTGGGCCCCGCCGCCGGCGACGCGCTCTCGCTCCAGGAGCTGGCGGGCGCCCTCCCGCGGGCGGCACGATGGGCCCTCGCCGACGTCAGTGCGCCGGAGCAGCTGTGGCGCGCGGAGGCCGGCTGGTGGGCGCGGGTCGACCGCGAAGCCGCTGCGATGGCCGAGCGAGATGCCGCCGGTGCGGGGGCGCTCGTGGGGACCGTCGCGCGGCTCGCGGTCGACGCGTGGCGGGTGCGAGCGGCCTTGGAGCTCGCGGCACGGGGTGGCCACGTCGCGGAGGACTTCGGTGCGGTGGCATGACGCCCTGAACCCCGTGGGGATGCAGCGGGTGGCGCTGCTGGTGCCCGCCGACCAGCTGCGCGACCTGCTGGTGACGGTCGCCGACCAGGGCTGTGTGGAGCTGGACGAGCTGGGGGACCGGAGCCCCGGCGCGGCGGAGTCGGGTGCCGCGGCTGCGCTCCGGCGCCTGGGCCGGGGCGGCCAGGTGACGCCGCTCCTCGGCCGCAGGCCCGACCTCCCCGCCTGGGAGCAGGACGGCCGTGCGGACCTGCTGGCGGGCGAGGCCGAGCTCGATGCGCGAGCCGCGGACGCGATCACGCGGGGACGCGTGTCGGCGCTGGCCGGCTGGGCGCCGGCCGACGCCGTGCAGCGGCTTGCTCCCGCGCTGGCAGCCGTCGACGCCTCGGTCGTCGTCCTGCCTGCGCCACGCGGCGTCGACCCACCCACGCTGCTCTCCGAGCGCGGACCCGGCCGTGACTTCGCCGGGCTGGTCCGCACGTACGCGACGGTGCCGTACCGCGACGTCGACCCGTCGCTGCTCGCCGGCATCGCCTACGTGGTGATGTTCGGGATGATGTTCGCGGACGCCGGTCACGGTGCGCTGCTGCTGCTCGCGGCGCTGGCCGTCCGGTCCCGGCGGTGGCAGCGCCTCGAGCGGCTGGCTCCGTACTGGCTGTTCCTGGCCGGCGCCGGGCTGGCCAGCACGGTGTTCGGGGTCCTCTACGGCGAGTTCTTCGGGCCGACGGGCGTGGTCCCCGTGATCTGGCTGTCCCCGCTGGAGAACGCCGTGACCCTGCTGCTGGTCGCGATCGCGGTCGGTGCGCTGCTGCTCGCCGGGGCGTACGCGCTCGGCTCGGTCAACCGGTTCCGGGAGGGTGGCTGGCGACGCGCGGTGTACGCCCCGTCCGGGCTGGCGGGTGCGTCGCTCTTCCTCGGGTTCGGCACGCTGGCCGGCGGCCTGTACCTGCACCTGGCCGCCATGACCGTCGCCGGAGCGGTCGTCGCGGTGGCGGCGCTGGTGGTCGGCTACGTCGGGCTGCTCGCCGCGGCGGGAGGTGGCGCCGCCGGTGCCAGCCAGGCGATGGTCGAGCTGGTCGACCTGGTCGTCCGCCTCGGCTCCAACCTCGTCAGCTTCGCCCGGCTCGCCGCCTTCGGGCTCACCCATGCCGCGCTGGGCCTGGTGGTCTGGCAGGGAGCGACGGCACTGGCGCACCGCGGGTTGCTGGGAGTGGCGGCGGCCGTGCTCGTCTTCGTCGTCGGCAACGCGCTGACGTTCGGCCTCGAGGGCTTGGTCGCCGGCATCCAGGCGCTGCGGCTGGAGTACTACGAGCTGTTCTCCCGGATCTTCGAGGGCGAGGGCCGGCCCTTCCGACCCTGGCACGTCCCGCTCGCACCGACGGAGGCCTGATGATCATCTGGACGATCTGCCTGCCCGCGATCCTCGTCGTCGGGCTCGCCACGACCTGGGCGCTGCGACGTCGGGGCAGACCCGCCCTGCGCGTCGTCCTGGCCGCCAACGGGCTGCTGCTGATCGCGGCGCTCGTCGTGGTGGCGATGGTGGCCGGTGCGGGGCCGTCCGCCGCGGCCACCGCGCCCCAGGCCGTCACCGCGGCTGCCTCGACCGCCGCCAACGGGTCGGCGCTGATCGGGGCGGCCATCGCGGTGGCCGGGTCCTCCATCGGCGCCGCGATCGCGGTCGCCTACACCGGTGCCGCTGCGCTCGCCGCGATCAGCGAGCGGCCCGAGCTGTTCGGGCGCGCGATGGTGATCGTCGGGCTCGCCGAGGGCATCGCGATCTACGGGCTGATCGTGTCGATCATCCTGATCGGCAAGGCATGAGCGACGTCGCGGTCATCGGGGCGCCGGAGCTGGTGAGCGGCTTCGCGCTCGCCGGTGCGCGCACCTACGCGGTCCGGGACGCCGAGGAGGCGCGGGCCACCTGGCAGCACCTGCCGCCGACCGTCGCGATCGTGCTCCTGTCAGCGGCGGCCGCGGACGCCATCGGCGAGGCCACCGGCGCACGCGGCGCACCCCTCACCGCGCGGCTGCCGTCATGACCGCCGGCACGGCGACCCCTCCCGGTGAGGTCAGGGCCGCCAACCCTCTCGAGCCGCTCGAGCAGGCGTTGCTGCGCCGGGCGCAGGCCGATGCCGACGCGGCCCGGGCGGACGCCGAGCTCTCGGCGCGCACCCAGACGGACGCGGCACGCGCCCAGGCGGCCGAGGCCCTCGACCAGGCACGTGCCGCCGGCGAGGCGGATGCCGAGCGACGGCAGGCCCTGGACCAGGCCCGAGCGCGCCGCGAGGCGCGACGCATCGTCCTCGCGGCGGAGCGCGCGGCGTACGAGCGGCTGTGCACCGCGGCGCGTGCGGCGGTGCAGGAGCTGCTGGCCGAGCCCGCCCGGCAGGCGCGGCTCGGTGCGCTGGTGGTGGCCCGGCTCGGCACCGAGGCGCGGCTGGAGCCGCACCCGTCCGGCGGGGTGGTCGGCGTGGCGCCGGACGGGCGCCGGGTCGACGCCTCGGTCGACGCGCTGGTCGCGCACGCTCTCGACCGGCTCGACCTCGCGGCGTTGTGGGACGAGCGATGAGCGGCCGGGTGACCCGGGTCAGCGGTCCGCTGGTCGAGGTGGACGGCCTGGACGGCGTCGCGATGGCCGAGGTGGTCGCGCTGGGACCGGCGCGGCTGCCCGGAGAGGTCGTGGCGATCGAGGACCGGGTCGTCTCGGTGCAGGCCTACGAGTACACGGGCGGCCTGGCGGTCGGGGACCCGGTCGAGGCGTTGGGGCACCCGTTGTCCGCCACCCTCGGTCCGCAGCTGCTGGGTGGCGTGTTCGACGGCCTGCTCCGTCCGCTGTCCGACGCGCCGACGTGGCTCGGTCCGCGCACCCGCCACGACGCGGGGAGGAGCGAACGGGAGTGGCGCCCCGCGATCGCGGTCGGCGAGCACGTCGGCGACGGCGCCCTGCTGGGCACGGTGCCGGCGGGCGGGCTCGACTACCGGGTCCTGGCACCGCCGGGGGTGTCGGGCACGGTCGACCACGTCGCCGCCGCCGGTGCCCGCGGCACGGAGGACGTGGTCGCGGTGGTCGGCGGCGTCGAGGTCACGATGAGCCAGCGGTGGCCGGTCCGCCGCCCGCGACCGGTGCGCGAGCGCCTGCCCGCAGCAGCCCCGCTGGTCACGGGCCAGCGCGTGCTCGACGCGGTCTTCCCCCTCGCGCAGGGCAGCAGTGCGGCGGTGCCGGGTGGCTTCGGCACGGGCAAGACGATGCTGCTGCAGCAGATCGCCAAGTGGTGCGACGCCGACGTGATCGTCTACATCGGCTGCGGCGAGCGCGGCAACGAGATGGCGGACGTGCTCGACGAGCTCGGCGAGCTGACCGACCCGCGGACGGGTCGGCTGCTCGCCGACCGCACGGTGATCATCGCCAACACCTCGAACATGCCGATGATGGCCCGCGAGGCGAGCGTCTACAGCGGGGTCACCGTCGCCGAGCACTTCCGCGACATGGGCTACCACACGGTGGTCATCGCCGACTCGACGTCCCGCTGGGCGGAGGCCCTGCGCGAGCTCGGCTCCCGCTCGGGCGCGTTGCCGGCGGAGGAGGGCTACCCGGCGTCGCTGTCCTCCGCGCTGGCCGCGTTCTACGAACGAGCGGGTCGCGCGGTGACGCTCGGTGGCGCCACCGCGTCCGTGACGATCATCGGCGCCGTGTCTCCCGCGGGTGGGGACACCACCGAACCGGTGACCGCCCAGACCGAGCGCTTCGTCCGAACCCTGTGGAGCCTCGACCGGGGCCTCGCCTACGCCCGGCACTACCCCGCTGTGGCGTGGTCGGGGTCCTTCTCGCGAGACGCCGAGGGGCTGGCTGCCTGGTACGCCACCAACGGTGACCCGGGCTGGGGCGCTCGACGCGCCCGCGTCACCACCCTCCTGGCGGAGGCCGACCGCCTGGGCGAGCTCGCGGAGCTGGTCGGCGCGGGATCGCTGCCCGGCCACGAGCGCGTCGTCCTGCTGGCGGGTCGCCTGCTGCGCGAAGGGGTGCTGCAGCAGAACGCGCTGTCGGACAACGACGCGCGCTGCGCACCGGCGAAGACGGCGGCCCTGATCGATGCGGTGCTCGACGTGGTCGACCGGTGCGAGGCGGCGGTCGAGGGCGGCAGCACCGCGACGGAGATCGAGGAGCTCGACTTCTCGCCGTTGCTGCGCGCGGCCCAGGACACGCCGCCCGACGGGGTCGGCGGCATCGCGAGCCGTCGCCAGCAGCAGCTCGACCGGTTGGCGGCGCTGCCATGAGCACCACCGACTGGTTCCCCGTCCGCTACGCCGGTGTGCGGGACCTGCGTGGGCCGCTCCTCGTGGTGCGCGGCGTGGAGCGGGTCGGCTGGGACGAGTTCGCCGTCGTCCGGATCGTCGGTTCGGCCGGCGAGCCGGAACGCCACGGCCTGGTGCTCGAGGTCGACCACGATCTCGCGGTGGTGCAGGTGCTCGAAGGCACCGACGGGCTGGCGCCCGGCAGGACGGAGGTGGCGTTCGCCGGTGCACCGCTGCGGGTGCCGATCGGCCCCGGGTGGCTCGGGCGGGTCTGCAACGGGCGCGGGGAGCCGGTCGACGGTGGTCCGCCGATCGTGGCGGCCAGGACGGCGCCCGTCGCAGGCAGCCCGCTGAACCCGGTGCACCGCCGACCGCCGGCCGAGCCGGTGCTCACCGGGATCTCGGCGATCGACGCGCTGATGACGCTGGTCCGCGGCCAGAAGCTGCCGATCTTCTCAGCCGCCGGTCTGCCGCACCTCGAGCTGGCGGCGCAGATCGCCGCCCAGTCCACGTCCGGCGACGAGCCGTTCTGCGTCGTCTTCGCCGCGATGGGGGTCACGCACCCCGATGCCGACGCCGTCCGGGCCCGTCTGGAGGAGCGATCGGCCGCCGGCGAGCTGGTGCTGCTGCTCAACACCGCCGACGACCCCGTGATCGAGCGGATCCTGACGCCGCGCATCGCGTTGACCGTCGCCGAGGACCTCGCCTTCGAGCAGCACCGCCACGTGCTCGTCGTGCTGGCCGACATGACGAGCTATGCCGAGGCGCTTCGTGAGGTCGCGGCGGCTCGCGGCGAGATGCCCGGGCGCCGGGCGTATCCCGGCTACCTCTACAGCGACCTGGCCTCGCTGTACGAGCGCTGCGGGCAGATCCGCGGCGTCGCCGGCTCGCTGACCGTGGTCCCGGTGCTGACCATGCCCGGTGGCGACATCACCCACCCGGTACCCGACCTGACCGGCTACATCACCGAGGGTCAGATCGTCCTCACCTCCGACGTGCACGCCCGCGGCATCTACCCGCCGGTGGACCCGTTGTCGTCGCTGTCGCGGCTGATGCGCAGCGGTGCCGGTGCAGGTCGCACGCGCGAGGACCACCTGGAGGTGGCCGCCCAGCTGCTCGCAGCGCTGGCTCGCGCCCGTCAGGTGCAGCAGCTGGCGGAGATCGTCGGAGACGCCGCTCTCAACGGCACCGACCAGCTCTACCTGGAGTTCGCCACCACGTTCGAGCGCGTGCTGACCGACCAGGGCCAGGGCGAACGGCGCACGCTGGACGAGACCCTGGAACGCTGCTGGCAGGTCCTCTCGGTGCTGCCGGCCCGGGAGCTCACGATGCTGTCCCGGCGGTTCCTCGCGCAGCATCCCCGGACCGAGGGGTAGCCCATGCCGGTCGCCCGCTCCGTCCTACCCGGGCGCGCCGGTCGCCTGTGGCTGCGCGCGCGCCTGAGCACGGCGCAGAAGGGCCGCGACCAGCTCGACCGCAAGCTGCGCATCCTCCTGCCCGAGCAGCAGCGGCTGCAGACCCGGCTGGAGCGACGCGAGGCCACCTGGTCGCTGGCGTACGCCGAGGCGCAGACGTGGCTGCTGCGAGCCGTGCTCCTCGGTGGGGAGGACGTGGTGCGGTGCGCCGCGCCGTCGGGGACGGCCGAGGTCGAGGTGGTCTGGACCTCGGCGATGGGCCTGAGCTACCCGGAGGACGTGCTGGTCCGCACGGGGCCCACCGACGGTGCGGTCCTGGCGGGGAACGCCGCCGTCGTCCCGGCGACAGCGGCGTTCCAGGCGGCCCTGGTCGCCGGTGCCCGCGCCGCCGCCGCTCGCGAGGCGGTGGCCCGGCTCGCCGCCGAGATCGCGGTCACCCGCCGCCGGATGCGAGCCCTGGACAAGCGCTGGCTGCCGTGGCTGCGCGAGCGCCTCGCAGCCTTGGAGCTCACGCTCGAGCAGACGGAGCAGGAGGACGGCATGCGGCTGCGCCGAGCCGTCAGCGGCACGGTCGACAGGAGGTCGCAGCCATGATCGAACGGATCCTCGTCGCCATCGACGACACACCCGACTCGCTGGCCGCCGCACGCTTGGCCATCGAGCTGGCCACCGCCCTGCACGCCGAGCTCCGAGCCGTGCACGTCGAGGTCGACCACGGCCTCCCCAAGGTGGTCCAGGCCGCGAGCGGTGAACCGGGTGCCGGCGCGCGTCTCGCCGAGGCGGGCGTCGCGATGCTGCACCGGGTGAGCGCCCTCGCGGCGGCTGCACACCTCGAGCTGCAGACCCAGGTGCTCACCGGCGAGATCGCTCCGGCGATCCTGCACGACGCCCGTCAGTGGCGGGCCGACCTGGTGGTGCTGGGCAAGTCCTCCCGGTCGGCCAGCGGCGAGCCGTACATCGGCGCGCGGTCACGACACGTCCTGGAGTTCGCCGACCAGCCGGTGGTGATCGTGCCACCCCCCGAGGCCGCGGCGCGCTAGGTGCGCTCGGTGCCGTGCCGCGACGGCGTACCGATCCCGGTGCGGGCCTCGCCACGGCGACGGAGGAACTCGGCGACGGCGGGGTCCGCTGCGAGGTCGGCCGCTCTGCGGTACGCCTCGGTCGCGTCGCGACCGGCACGCGCGAGGAGGTCGGCGCGGGCCGCCCAGTACGGCTGGAAGTCGTCGGCGGCGGTGGGCAGGGCGGCGAGGCCGGCGTCGGGGCCGTCGATCCGTCCGGTGACGACGGCGGAGGCGACCTGCGCACCGCGCGTCGGAGCCGTCGCCAGCAGCGCGGCGTACAGCGTCCGCAGCGACGCCCAGCTCGTCGCGCCGGTCCGGCGGCGTTCGCAGTGCACCGCCTGGATCGCCGCCTCGAGCTGGAAGCGGCCGGGAGGGGCGGCCGACCGCGCGCGGCGCAGGTAGCCCTCGCCCTCGGCGATGAGGTCCTCGTCCCAGCTGGTCGGGTCCTGCTCGTCGAGCGGGACGAACCCGCCGTCGGCCCGTCGGGCGAGCGTCAAGGTGGTGAGGGCAGCGAGGGACCACGCCTCGGGCTCGTCGCCCAGCAGCGCGGCCAGCGTCACCGCCAGGTAGCGCGCCTCGCCTGCGAGCGTCTCGCGCCCGCCGCGCCAGGACAGGGCGGCGCAGCCGTAGACCGCCTCGAGGACGGCCGGAAGGCGCTCGGGCATCAGCCGACGGTCCGGGACGGCGAACGGGATGCCGGCGTCCCGGATCCGCCTCTTGGCGCGGACCAGCCGCTGCGCCATCGTGGCCGCAGGCACCGCGAACGCCCGGCCGATCTGGGCGGCGTCGAACCCGAGCACCGTCTGCAGCATGAGGGGCGCACGGACGGACTCGTCGATCGCGGGATGGGCGCACACGAAGAGCAGCTCGAGGCGCCGGTCGCCGATGGCGAGGGCGTCGAGGTCCGCGAACGGGTCCGCGGCGGCGCCGTGGTCCTCGAGCGGAACCGAGCGGCGGGTCGCGGCCGACCGCCACACGTCGCGCTGCCGGTTGCGGGCCACGGTGAGCAGCCACCCCTCGGGGTTCGTCGGGACCCCGACCTCAGGCCAGCGGCGCAACGCCTCCTCGAAGGCGGCGGACAAGGCGTCCTCCGCCGACGCGAGGTCGCGGGTCGGGGCCGCGAGCAGGGAGACCAGCCGTCCGTAGGACGCCCGGGCGGCGCGCTCGGCGGCCGTCCGGGCATCCGCGTGGCTCACCCGTTCGCCACCCACACGCCCTCGACCGTGTGGGTCGCGCCCGGGCGGATCTCGACGGCACCCCACTGGACCGGTGGTGCCTGCCTGGCCCACTCGATCGCCGCGTCGAGGTCGGGGACGTCGATCACGATCGTCCCGCCGAGCTGGTCCTTGGTGTCCGCGAAGGGCCCGTCCTGCACGCGGAGGACGCCGTCGCGCACCCGCACGGTCGTGCTCGACACCGACGGTTGCAGCACCTCGGCGGCGACCAGGACCCGCGCGGCCTGCAACGTCGCCGCATAGCTGGCGAACGCCTCCATGCCCTGCGCGATCGCCTCGGCGCCGATCGTCTCGGCGGACTCCTCCGGGTAGTGCAGCAGCAGCGTGTAACGCATGTGACTCTCCGCTCGGCTCAACGAACAGCGTATTCGGCGATGACGACGCCGGTCGTGGTGGGGATCGTGCGCCCCAGCGTCAGGTCGGCCCGCTCTCCGTCCCCGAACAGCCGGGTGCCGGCGCCGAGCACGATCGGGTGCACCTGCAGCGTGAACCGGTCGACCAGGTGAGCGGCGTGCAGGGCTCGGACCAGCTCGCCGCTGCCCATCACCATCAGGTCGGGTCCCCCGGCAGCCTTCAGCTCACGCACCCGCTCGACGCCGTCCCCCGCCAGCAGGGTGGAGGCCGGGTGGCGGAGCACCGTGCCAGGGTCACGTGAGACCACGTACTTCGGCGTCGAGAGCAGCACCTGCGCGAACGGGTTCGGTTCCGGCCTGGTGGTCCAGTGATCCAGCACGTCGCAGTACGTGCGGTGTCCGAACAGCAGAGCGCCGGGCGTCCGCATGCCCTCGGCGGCGTACGCCATCGACACCTCGTCCCGGTAGTCGGCGGCCCAGCCGCCGGCGTGGAAGCCGCCGCGGGTGTCCTCGTCCGGCCGACCGGGGCCCTGCATCACCCCGTCGAGGGTGATGTTCTGGAAGGCGGTGATCGTCGTCATGCTCGTTCCTCTCGGCCAGCCGTCGCGTCGTGCCCTGTCAGGGGGATGACGAAGGAACCGGCTCCGGATCGACAGCCGACCGCACCGGCGCGCCCGAGGGACGTGCGCTGCGACCGCGACACGCGCAAATGCGGGCGCTCCGGGCACCCGGTGCGAAAGGATCGCTCACGGCTGCGCCCTGCCAGCCGATAAGACGACGGACGACGCGCGTACCCACGGCCGGCACCTTGCACGTCACGCCGCCCGTGGGCACGGCAGGGGGGCTGCGGCCGCAGGCGTCGTCCCCAGCCGAAAGGGACCGACACATGGGCAAGTGGAAGATCACCCAGAACAGCACCGTCGTCCGCATCGCCGCGAGCGCAGGCACGCTCGTCGCCGTGGCAGTGCTGGTCGGCGCCGGGTACAAGTGGTAGCAGCTCCTCCGGGCGTCGGTGGTGCCGGGCGCAAGCGCCTGGCACCACCGACGCCGCTCGGCGTCTACGTCACGGCGGTGACGAGCCTGGGCCTGGTCGGCCTGGTGGTCACCGTGGTGGCGAGCTCCTGGCCGGGCACCGTCTCGCGGATCCTCGTCTGGCCCAGCGTCGTGCTGGCCGTGGCCGCGCTGGCCGGCGAGGTGCGGCCGATCCGGCTCTCGGGGGAGGACGACGCCGGCACCCTGTCGACGTCGGCGCCGTTCATCCTGGCCCTGACCGCGATCGGCGGCGTCGCCGTCGCGGTCATCGTGCAGGCGGTCGCCAGCCTGCTCGACGACCTGCTGCACCGTCGCGAGGCACGCAAGTCCCTGTTCAACACGGCCCAGTACGCGCTGAGCGTGCTGACCGCCCGTGCGGTCTTCTGCTGGCTGACGCACGCGCCGTTCCTGGGCGGACCGAAGCTGGTCGAGGTGCGGGACGTGGTCCCGCTGCTCGTCGCGGGTCTGGTGATGATCACCGTCAACCGCGTCCTGGTCGCCGGCGTCGTGTCCCTGGCGACGCGCCAGCCCTTCATCGCGGTGGTGACCGAGGACGGCGTCGCCCACGCCGTCACCAACCTGGTGCTCATCTCCGTCGGCTGCCTGGCCGGCGTGCTCGCCGCGGACGGAGCGGGCGTGCTGGTGCTCCTCGTGCCGTTCGTCGTGGCGGCGCACCTGCTCGCGGGGGCCGCCGCTCGGCACGCGCACCTGGCCTCGCACGACTCGCTGACCGGTCTGGCCAACCGCGACCAGCTGCGGCGGTCGCTCGACGAGGGCTTCACGGCCGCTGCGCGGACCGACGGGAACGGGCCCGGTCTGGTGCTCGTGGACCTGGATCACTTCAAGGACATCAACGACACCCTGGGCCACCCGGTCGGCGACCAGCTGCTGCGGCAGGTCGCGCGCCGGCTGGTGTCCGACCTGCCGGAGGACGTCGCGGTGCACCGGCTCGGCGGCGACGAGTTCGCGGTGGTGGTCGCGGGCAACCTCGCGGACGCGCAGCACGTCGCCCGGGTGCTGCTGCGTTCGCTCGACGACCCGATCCGGGTGGAGGGCCTCGACCTGCTGATCCGCGCGAGCGCCGGCGTCGCGGTCGCTCCCGAGCACGGCACCGACCCGCAGGAGCTGATGAAGCGCGCGGACATCGCGCTGTACTACGCCAAGCTCGAGCGGGACCGCATCAGCACCTACGCGCCCGAGTTCGACATCAACACCCTCGAACGGCTCCACCTGCTCGCCGACCTGCGCGCCGCGCTCGAGGCGGGTGACCTGTTCGTCGACTACCAGCCGCAGGTGGACCTCGCCGACTCCCGGATCGTGGGCGTCGAGGCACTGGTCCGCTGGGAGCACCCGGTCCGCGGTCCGGTGGCCCCGGACGACTTCGTCCCCCTCGCGGAGAGCTCGGGCCTGATCACGGCTCTGACGGAGTTCGTGCTGGAGACGGCGCTGGCGGACCTGGCGCGGTGGCGTGCGGCCGGCCACGACGTCCGCGTCGCGGTCAACCTCTCCGCCCGGCACCTGTCCGACCTCTCGCTGCCGCCCCGGATCGCCGCGACGCTCGCGAGGCACCAGATGCCGGCGACGGCGCTCGTCCTGGAGGTGACGGAGACCGGCATCCTCTCCGACCCCGCGCGCGCCGACCTGGTGATCAGCGCCCTGCGCGCACTCGGGGTCGGGATCGCCGTGGACGACTACGGCACCGGGAACGCGTCGCTCAGCTACCTCAAGCGGCTGGAGGTGGACGAGCTCAAGGTGGACCGGTCGTTCGTCAGCGACATCGCCACCGACACCCAGGACCTGATCATCGTGCGGTCCACCATCGCCCTCGCGCTGGCGCTCGGCCTGCGCGTGGTGGCGGAAGGCGTGGAGGACGAGCCGACCGCCGCAGCGCTGAGAGAGATCGGTGAGGTCATCGGGCAGGGCTTCCACCTCGGTCGTCCCACCACGCCGGGACGGCTGGCCGAGCAGCTGGAGCGGCAGGGCGGCCACTCCGTCACCGTCGGTGCCCGAGGTCTCTGAGCGATGCTCGTGCTCGCCGCGTGCCTCCTCGCGCTCGCGACGCCTCTCGTGGTCGGCCGCTGGCCCGCCGGCCTCCTGCTGCACCGGTGGCGCGCCCCGCTGCTGATCTGGGCGACCCTCGCCGTGCAGGTCGTCGTCGTCGAGGTCCGTCTGCCGCACGGGCTCGCCCCCGTCGCGCACGTGCTGACGTACGTGCTCGCGCTCGGCTTCCTGTGGCTGAACCGACGGCTGCCGGGGGCCGTGCTCGTCGGCCTGGGCGCGGCGTCGAACGGCCTGACGATCGCTCTGAACGGGGGCGTCCTGCCGGCGTCACGCTGGGCGACTTCCGCCGCCGGCATAGACCCGCACCTGGCCTTCGCCAACAGCGCCGTGGTGGACCACCCCGTGCTGCCGTGGCTCGGCGACGTCTTCGCCTGGCCGGTCCCGCTCCCGCTGGCGAACACGTTCAGCGTGGGCGACGCGCTGGTCGTCGCCGGCGTGGCGGTGGCCGCGTGGACGGGCGCCCGACCGGTGCGCCGCGCGGCCTGACGGTCCCGGCTGCGGCCGCGGGTCCGCAGCCGAGCCGTGTCGTCAGGCGCTCCTAGCCGATCTCCGCCGCCGCGGACCGTCCCGCCGTCCGGCCCGAGAACAGGCAGCCGCCCAGGAACGTGCCCTCGAGCGCGTTGTAGCCGTGCATCCCGCCGCCGCCGAAGCCGCTGACCTCGCCTGCGGCGTAGAGACCCGGGATCGGGACGCCGCCGCCGTCGAGGACCCGTCCGCTCAGGTCGGTGTGCAGCCCGCCGAGGGTCTTGCGCGTCAGGACGCTCAGCCGGACGGCGATCAGGGGGCCGGCGGCCGGGTCGAGCAGCCGGTGCGGGGCGGCGACGCGGATCAGCCGGTCGCCGCGGTAGCGCCGCGCGGCGCGGATCGCCGTGACCTGCGCGTCCTTGGAGAACGGGTTGTCCAGCTCGCGGTCGCGCGCCTCGACCAGGGCCTGCAGGCGGTCGAGGTCGATCAGCGGCGCGCCGACGAGCCGGTTCATCCCCGCCACGAGCCGCGGCAGCGTGTCGGCCACGACGAAGTCCTCGCCGTGCCGCAGGAACGCCTCGACCGGACCGGGCGTGCCGCGCCGCACGCGGGACAGCAGCAGGGGCAGGTCCTTGCCGGTCAGGTCCGGGTTCTGCTCGGAGCCGGAGAGGGCGAGCTCCTTCTCGATGATCTTCCGCGTGAGGACGAACCACGAGTGGTCGTGGCCCCTGCTCCGCAGGTGCCGGAGCGTGCTCAGGGTGTCGAAGCCGGGGAAGCACGGCGCCGGCAGCCGGTTGCCCTCGGCGTCGAGCCAGAGGGACGACGGCCCGGGCAGGATGCGGATGCCGTGGTCGGCCCAGACGGGGTCCCAGTTGTGCAGACCCTCGGTGTAGTGCCACATGCGATCGGCGTTGATCACGGCGGCGCCGACGGCCGCACCGATCTGCAGCATCCGCCCGTCGACGTGCGCCGGCACGCCCGCGACCAGCTCGCGCGGCGGTGCGCCGAGGCGCTCCGGCCACATCCGGCGCACCAGGTCGAGGTTGCCGCCGATGCCGCCGGAGGCGACCACCACCACCTGCGCCTCGTACGAGAAGCCACCGACCTCGACGCGGGACGACGGCCTGCCACGGCCGACGGACGACGCCTCGAGGACCGCACCGCTCACCCCCGTCACCGCGCCGTCGTGCGTCACCAGGGCGTCGACCCGGTGCCGGAAGCGCAGCTCCACCCGTCCGGCCGCGACGTGCTCGCGCACCCGCCTCTCGAACGGGTCCAGCACGCTCGGGCCCGTGCCCCAGGTGATGTGGAACCGCGGGACGGAGTTGCCGTGGCCCTCGGCCCGGCCGTCGCCTCGTTCCGCCCAGCCCACCACCGGGAAGAACCGCACGCCCATCGCCCGCAGCCACGCCCTCTGCTCCCCGGCGGCGAACTGCAGGTAGGCCTCCGCCCACCGGCGGGGCCAGTGGTCCTCGGGACGGTCGAACCCGGCGGAGCCGAACCAGTCCTGCCGGGCCAGCTCCAGCCGGTCCCGCACGCCCATCCGACGCTGCTCCGGGGTGTCCACCAGGAACAGCCCGCCGAGCGACCAGAACGCCTGACCACCCAGCGACTGCTCCGGCTCCTGGTCCAGCACCAGCACGCGCCTGCCGGCATCGGCCAGCTCGGCGGCGGCCACGAGCCCGGCGAGCCCGGCCCCCACGACGACGGCGTCGGCGTCCACATCGCTCCCGGATGATCGACGGGTGTCCCGCCGCAAGGGTCGCCCGTGGCGGCGCAGCAGGCAACCGTCCCGCGTCCGTCTGCGTCGGCGGCTGGCGGCATGATGGGCGCCGCACCCGCCCGCACACCGTCCCACGGCCGCCGTTCCGTCAGCAGGGGAGCCCACCATCACCGACAGCCAGCCGCGCGCGCCGCGGCCCGCCGCCGTCCCGGTGGTCGCCCGGCGCAGCATCCCGCACCCGTTCCGGGCCCTCCCGGCGGAGGTCGCCGTGCTGACGGCGGTCGCGTTCTCGGTCGCCCTCGGCTTCGGGATCGTCGCGCCCGCCATCCCGTTGTTCGCCAAGGGGTTCGGGGTCAGCAACGCCGCCGCCGGTGCCGTGGTCTCGGTGTTCGCCCTGGTGCGCTTCGTGTCCGCCCCGGCCGCCGGCAGGCTGGTGGACCACCTCGGGGAACGGTCGGTGCTGGCGGCCGGCATCGGCATCGTGGGCGTCTCGAGCCTGCTGGCGGGGCTCTCGGGCAGCTACCTGCAGCTGCTGGTGCTGCGCGGGGTCGGCGGCTTCGGCTCCGCCATGTTCACCGTCTCGTCCTTCGCGCTCCTGCTGCGGGTGGTCGCCCCGGACCAGCGGGGCCGCGCCACCGGCGTCTACCAGACGGGGTTCCTGCTCGGCGGCATCGCCGGTCCCGCCTTCGGCGGCCCGCTGACCGCCTGGTCGCTGCGTGCGCCCTTCTTCGTCTACGCCGGGACCCTGCTGATCGCCGGGGGAGTGGCCACCGTCTTCCTGGCGCGCACCCCGTTGCGTGCGCACGAGGCAGCCGCGGGAACGGCGGAGCACGTGCCCACCGGTCTCGGCACCGCGCTGCGCAGCTCGGCCTACCGGGCCGCGGTCGTGAACAACTTCGCCGTCGGCTGGGCCGTCTTCGGTGTGCGGGCGTCGCTGGTCCCGGTGTTCGTCGTCGAAGGGCTGCGGCTCGGTGCCTCCTGGACCGGCGCCGGCCTGGTGGTGTCGGCGGTGGTGCAGGCGATCGTCCTGGTGCCGGCCGGTCGCCTGGTCGACAGCGGAGGGCGCCGGCCCTTCCTGCGCGCCGGTGCCGCGCTCGCGCTGGCTGCCGGGGTGGCGATGGCGTTCGCCGGTGGCGCGCCGCTGTTCCTGGCCGGGATGGCCCTGTACGGCGCGGGGTCGGCGATGCTGGGCGTGTCGACCGCCGCCGTGGTGGGCGACGTGATCGGCGGTCGGGGCGGTACGCCGGTCGCCGCGTTCCAGATGGCCTCGGACGCCGGGGCTTTCGTCGGACCTCTCGCGGCCGGGGCGCTGGCGGACGCCGCCTCGTTCCGGGTCGCGTTCCTCGCCACGGCCGGCGTCTCCGCCCTGGCGCTGGTGGCCGGCCTCGTCATGCCCGAGACGCGCCGCGCCCGGCCGCCGACGGACGCCCCTGCCTGACGGGCACGGGTGCCACGTCGGCGTCGGTCATCGGCCGGTGGCGTCCCGGCTCCCTGCGGCGTCCGTCGCGGGGTCCCGCAGGTAGCGCAGAAGCAGCATGTCGTCGGCCTGGAGGACGCTCGCCAGGTGCATGCGGCGCGGTGTCTCCTCGGGGCCCACCGCGATGCGGCCGGCGTGCCCGCCCTCCAGGACGGGGCTGAGGGTGAGGCACAGCTCGTCGACGGCATCCGCCGCCAGGAAGGTGCCGAACAGGTGCGGGCCACCCTCGCAGAGCACCTGCAGCAGCCCGCGCTGCTCGAGCGCCCCGCGCAGCAGCCAGGGGTCGACCGCGCCGGAGCCGACCAGCACCACGTCGGCGACGGACGCCAGCTCGTCGCGCGCGTCCGGCGGCGCGGCGTCGTGGGTCAGCACGAGCGGGCGCACCGGCGCGTCGGTGAACACCGGGTGGGTGGGCGGCAGACCGAGTCGCGAGCTGACCAGGGCGAACGTCGGGTGCGGGGTCAGGCCGTGCTGCTCCCGCCAGCGGACGGCCTCGTCCTCGAGGCGCATCGCGCCGTAGCCCTCGTCGCGCAGCGTGCCGGCGCCGAGCAGGATCACGTCGGACAGCATCCGCAGCGTGTCGAACACGAGCTTGTCGTCGGCGTTGTTCAACCCGCCGGACAGACCGCCCTGGGTCGCCGACCCGTCGAGGCTCGCGATGAAGTTCATCCGCAGGTGCGGCCGGGTACGGTCCGCGACGGCGTAGCGGTCGAGGACGTCGTCACGGTTCAGCATGCGCGCACCTCAGCGGTTGTGCCGGTGCTCCACCGGCTCCCGTCGGCCGAGCACCGCCTCGACCATGCGCACCGCGTCGACGGTGGCACGCACGTCGTGCGCCCGCACCACCCGCGCACCGTGCTCGACGCACCAGGCGGCGACGGCGAGCGACCCGGCCAGACGCTCGTCGGCCGGGCGACCGAGCGTCTCCCCGACGAAGTCCTTGCGGGACAGCGCGACGAGCGTCGGGCCGATCGCCGTGATCTCGTCCAGCCGCCGGGTCAGCTCCAGGGAGTGGCTCGTGTTCTTGTTCAGGTCGTGCCCGGGGTCGACGACGATCCGGTCCCGTGCCACGCCGTGCGCCACGGCGTGCGCGACGCGCTCCTGCAGGAAGGCAGCCACCTCGGCCACCACGTCCGCGTACTGCGGACGTGGCAGGTGCACGTGGGGCGCGGCCAGCGAGTGCGCGACGACGACGGTCGCACCGGTGCGGGCCACGACGTCGAGCATCGCGTCGTCCCGCAGGCCGTTGGTGTCGTTGACCACGTCGGCACCGGCCTCGATCGAGGCGGCGGCGACCTCGGCCTGGGTGGTGTCGACGGAGATCACCACGTCGGACACCGCACGGATCGCGGCGACGACGGGCACGACGCGGTCGAGCTCCTCCGTGACGCCCACGGCAGGGGTGTCCGGCGAGAACGGGACACCACCGACGTCCACCCACGCCGCGCCCTCGGCCACCGCCCGCAGCGCCGCCTCCACGGCGGCCTCCAGGGCGAACGTCCGGCCGCGGTCGTAGAAGGAGTCAGGCGTGCGGTTGACGATGCCCATCACCGCGACGTGCGAGAGGTCCGGCGCTCGAGGCGTCCGCCGCCCTGGCGCGGGGGAGGCCGTCGGCTCGTCGGAGCTGTGGGTGGCCGTCGTCGTGGTCATCTCACCTGCACCTTAAGCCGCCGGTGGAGGGGAGCCCCGGACCGCACGGTGACGTCCCGAGGCATGGACGCCACGCGAGGCCTCGTTCGAACACCTGTTCGGGTACGCTGACGGCATGACGGATCCGGAGGCGCGCCACGCACCCGTGTCCGGCTCGCCGCGGAACCTCACCGCCTCGCGGGCGCCGCAGCAGCTGCCGGCACGCCTGGTCGCCAACCGTGACCTGCCGACCGCCGTCCCCGTGCGGCCGCAGGGGAACGTGCCGGTGATCGTGCGGATCGTGTGGTCGGACGGTGCCGAGGAGTGGCGCCCGGCGCGCGCGGTCCGATGGACGGCGACGCACGTGATGGTCGCCTGGCGTGACGACGAGGCGAACCCCCGTTCCGAGCGGCACGAGTGGCTGAAGGCGGGTGACGTCGCGCGCTCGGTGAGCTGGTTGGTGCCGCCGGGCCGTCCGTCCTGACCCGCGCCCGCGCCCACGCCGGACGGCCCCAGATCCGGTCTGCCCTGCTCTTGCGCACGCGCGCCGCCGGGGTTCGGATGTACCCATTTCTCGTCCCGATGGTGGGACGGGTCCGTGTCGACTCTGATCGGGGAGAAGTCGTGCGCAGACTCTTGGCCTCATCCACAGCAACCCTCCTGGGCCTGGCAACCGCAGGCGCCGCGGTTCCGGCCGCCGGGCTGGCCGCCGTCGCCGGACCGGCGGTCGCACCGTTCGCCGTCGAGGCGCCGGACACGCCGGACGCGGCGACCGCTGCCGGCACCCCGCCGGCCTGCGTCTCGCCGGCACCCGTCAAGAAGTACGCCTACTACCACTGCAACACACCGGACCAGGTCCGAGCGGCGCACGGGCTCCCGCCGCTGACGGCATCGAGCACCGAGGGCGCCGGCCAGACGATCGTCCTGGTGGACGCCTACGGCAGCCCCACCGCGCAGCAGGACCTGACCACCTTCGCCTCCACGTTCGGCGGTCCGACGCCGAAGTTCGAGCAGTGGTTCCCGCAGGGCCAGCCGGGGTTCCCGACCACGACGGTGAACGGCAACGGCAACTCGCAGTCGGGCCCGGCCGCGGCATCCGGCTGGGCCGGTGAGGCCACCCTCGACATCGAGTGGGCGTACGCACTGGCGCCGGCGGCGAACATCGTGCTCCTGGCGACGCCGCCGGCGGAGACGCAGGGCGTGCCCGGCCTGCCGAACCTGATGAAGGCGATCGACGCCGCGGTCGACCGCTTCCCGGCCGGCACGGTCTTCTCGATGTCGTTCGGCACCGACGAGTCCGCCTTCGGCAGCCCGGCCGCCGCCCAGACGCAGTTCGCCCGGTTCGACGCGACGTTCGCGCGCGGTGAGGCCAAGGGCGACTCGTTCTTCGCGTCGGCGGGTGACGGCGGCTCGGTCGGCTACACACGGGCGCACCGGCAGACCGCCACGAGCCCCGACCCGCAGGTCTCGTACCCCAACGTCTCCCCGTACGTCACCTCGGTCGGCGGCACGCAGCTGCAGAACGGGTGGACGTGGAACCCCACGACCGACGTGCCGTACCTGGCCGACGGCAGCCAGAACCCCGCGTACTTCGGCTGGACCACCGGCGGCAGCACCGAGCCCGTCGACAACGAGAGCGCGACCGGCATGATCACGGGCGGGGGTCTGTCGACGGTGTACGCGCGGCCGGACTACCAGGCCGGGGTCGCGGGCGTCGTCGGCACCCATCGCGGTGTGCCGGACCTCGCCTGGAACTCGTCCGTCAACGGCGGTGTGCTGGTCTACACGTCCTTCTTCCCGGGCGTGAACCGCGTCGGCTGGCACGTGTACGGCGGCACCTCGGCGTCGTCGCCGCAGGCGGCGGCACTGACGGCCCTCGCCAACCAGCAGCGCATCGCGGCGAACAAGGCGCCGCTGGGCAACCTCAACCCCGTGATCTATGCGACGTCCTTCCCGCGGGCCACGGCCTTCGCCGACGTGGTCGCGCACACCTACGGGACCACCCCGAGCGGTGTCCTGGACTCGAACCGGGTGTGGGACATCGGCGCCGACGGGGTCATCACGCCTGGCCCGGTGCCGGGCTACGCGACGACGCCCGGGTACGACCTGACCACCGGCTGGGGTGTGCCGGCCGGCCCGTCGTACGTGTCCGCGCTGGTCGCAGCGCCGTAGCACCGCCGCCGGCTCCCGGCCGGATCGCATGGCACCGCCGCGGGCGGCGTCGAGGAACGAACTCGGCGCCGCCCGCGGCGTCGTGCGCCACCCCCCGCCGATCCGCGCGCTGCCCCCGGTGAGCGCGCCCGAGATCCTGTCCGCCGGTCTGGCGACGCGTGGCGGACGGGGGCAGGCTCGGAGCGTCGGCACTGGGAGCGGAGGCGCGACGTGCAGGCGTGGGTGGTGCAGCGACCAGGCCCGATGTCGTCCGGACCCCTGGTGCGTGCGACCGTGCCGGACCCGGAGCCCGGCGACGGGCAGCTGCGGGTCCGGGTCGAGGCCTGCGGCGTGTGCCGGACCGACCTGCACCTCGCCGAGGGCGATCTGGCGCCGCGCCGGCCGAGGACGGTCCCCGGCCACGAGGTGGTCGGTGTCGTCGACGCCCTCGGTCCCGGTACCCGTCGGTTCGCCGTCGGCGACCGCGTGGGCATCGCGTGGTTGCGGGCCACGTGCGGCCGGTGCCGCTGGTGCCGGTCCGGCCGCGAGAACCTCTGCCCGGACGCACGCTTCACCGGCTGGGACGCCGACGGCGGGTTCGCCTCGCACGCCCTGGTCGGCGAGGACTTCGCCTACCGGCTCCCGCGGGACGTGCCCGCACCGGACCTCGCGCCGCTGCTCTGCTCCGGGATCGTCGGCTACCGCGCCCTGCGCCGCGCCACGCTGCCACCCGGCGGACGCCTGGGCCTCTACGGGTTCGGCGCCTCGGCGCACCTGGTCGCGCAGCTGGCCCTCGCACAGGGCGCCGAGGTCCACGTGATGACGAGGTCGGAACCGGACCGCGAGCTCGCGCGGCAGCTCGGCGCGACCTCGGTGCAGGGCGCCGCCGACGCTGCTCCCGTGCCGCTGGACGCGGCGATCCTGTTCGCCCCGGTCGGCACGCTCGTCCCGCCCGCGCTCCGGGCGCTCGACCGCGGCGGCGTGCTGGTGCTCGCGGGCATCCATCTGAGCGACGTCCCCGGCCTGGTGTACGAGCGCGAGCTGTTCTACGAGAAGGAGGTCCGTTCCGTCACGGCGAACACCCGGGCCGACGGCGAGGAGCTGCTGCGTCTGGCGCACGCCCTCCGCATCCGGCCTCGCACCACGGTGCGACCCATGGACGAGGCGGCCGACGTGCTGGCCGATCTCGCGGCCGACCGGTACGCCGGCGCGGCGGTGCTGGTGCCGTGAACGCCGAGCGCCGCGCAGCGGACCGGCCGGCCGCCGACCGGTCCGCCGCCGACCGGCCCACCGCCAAGGCTGGCATGGTCCGGGAACCGACCGTGACCCGGGAGCTGGTGCTGACGGACGACGTCGACCTGCCGCACCTCGCCGAGCTGGTCCCGGGCGCGGTCCAGGAGGTGCGCGACGACGCCGTGACGTTCCGTCAGCTGCAGCACGACACCGCCGACCTGCGCCTGGCTCGTTGGGGCGCCGAGCTGCGGGTCCGGCTGGACGGCCCGGATGCAGGATGGCGGCTCACCCTGCCGCTCGGCGACGGTGCCGGGCTGGACGGGACGGCCCTGGACGTCGTCGTCCACGAGCTGGTGGACGGCGACTCCGGTGAGCATGCGCCGGTGGACCTGCTCGACCTGGTGACGGCTCTGGTGCGAGGGGCCGAGGTCCGGCCCGTCGCACGGCTGCGCACGACCCGTACCTCCGTGCACCTGCTGGACCCGGCCGGGGCGGAGCTCGCGGCGGTCCACGACGACCGCATCGTGGCGGAGGTGCGGGCGCGTGGCACCGACCGCCAGCGGCGGGTGCGGATCACGGCGTTCGGTCCGGCGGCGGACGCGGAGCGGGCGGTCACGCGCCTGGTCGACGCGGTCCAGGCGGTCGCCGGCGACGTCGAGCCCGACGACGTCCGGCCGGGCGGCGTGCCGACAGCCCACCTGCCCGAGGTCGTGGTCCCGCGCCGTCCCGGCCGCCACAGCACGGCTGGTGAGGTGCTGCGGTTCGCGATCGCCCTGCATGTACGGGCCTTCCTCGCGGCGGACGTGGGGGTCCGTCGGGACCGGCCCGACGCGGTGCACCAGCTCCGGGTGGCGGCACGGACCCTCCGCAGCGCGCTGCGGACGTTCACCCCGGTGTGCGAGAAGGCCTGGGCGACGGACCTGCGCGACGAGCTGGCCGTGGCGGCCGACGCCCTCGGAGCCGTCCGCGACACGGAGGTCCTGTACGACCGTCTGGAGCGGGACGTCCGGACGCTCGCCGCCGAGGATCGCGTGCGTGCGCTCCCCGCGCTCGACGCGCTGCTGCGACCGCGTCTGCTCGAGGCGCGCCGGGCTGCGCTGGAGGAGCTGCGCAGCGACCGCTACCTGCAGCTGCTGGTCGACCTCGTCGAGGCGGCCGGCCGCCCCCTCCTCGTGGACGCGGCCGACGACGAGGCCGCGGACGTCCTGCCCGCACTGGTGGTGCACGACTGGACGCGTCTGCGACACGCCGTGCGGACCCTGCGGAAGGAGCACCCGGACCCGCACGACCCGGCGTGGCACCGGGCCCGGATCCTGGCCAAACGTGCTCGCTACGGAGCGCAGGCCACCGCGCCGAGCCTCGGCGAGCGCGCGCGGCGGTGCGCCGAGGAGCTGTCCGGCGTGACGGACCTGCTCGGCGAGCTGCACGACGGCGTGGTCGCGGCGCAGGTGCTCCAGGACGCCGCGCACGCCGCCGACGGCGCCGCGGGCTTCGCGCTCGGACGCCTCCTGGCGGTGGAGGACGCGGCGGTCGACCGCGCTGCGGCCGAGTTCCTCGCACGCTGGCCGCGGGTCCGGCACCGGCTGGGACGCCGACCCGTCGGCTGATCAGAGCTGCCGGCAGAGGGGCTCAGAGCACGCGCGAGAGGAAGTCGCGCGTCCGCGCCTCGCGGGGGGCGCCCAGCACCTCGTCGGGCGTGCCCTGCTCGACGACGACGCCGTCGGCCATGAACACCACCTGGTCGGCGACCTCGCGGGCGAACCCGATCTCGTGCGTCACGACGATCATCGTCATGCCCGACCCGGCGAGGTCACGCATCACGGCGAGCACCTCGCCGACCAGCTCGGGGTCCAGGGCCGACGTCGGCTCGTCGAAGAGCATCAGCTCGGGGTCCATCGCCAGCGCCCGCGCGATCGCCACGCGCTGCTGCTGGCCACCGGACAGCTGTGCCGGGTAGTGCTCCATCCGGTCGTCGAGGCCGACCCGACGCAGCAGGTCCACCGCCCGCGTGCGCGCCTCGTCCTTGCTGCGCCGGAGGACCTGCACCTGCGCCTCGACGACGTTGCCGAGCGCCGTCATGTGCGGGAACAGGTTGAACCGCTGGAACACCATGCCGACCTCGGCACGCTGGTGCGCGATCGCCTTGGGGTGCAGCCGGTACAGCGTCGGCCGGCCGCCCCGCACGCCCTCGCGGTAGCCCATCAGCTCACCGTTGAGGATCACCCGGCCGGCGCCGATCTCCTCGAGCTGGTTGATGCACCGCAGCGCCGTCGACTTGCCGGATCCGGACGGCCCGAGCACCACGCAGACGGTGCCCTTGGGCACCACGAGGTCGATGCCGCGCAGCACGTGCGCGTCGCCGAACCACTTGTGCACGCCGCGCAGCTCGACCATCGGCACCGTGGCGTCGGTCGTCGTGCTCACTGGACACCCCCGGTGGTGTGCAGGCCGCCGCCCATCTCGTCCAGCGGGGTCGGCTCCGGCGTCGTGTGCGCGGCGTTGATGGCCGCCTGCCGTGCGGCCCGACCGCGGCGCGGTCCCTGCGGGCCGGCGTTCACCTTGTGCACGTCGAAGCCGCGGCCGTAGTACCGCTCCAGGTAGTACTGACCCACCATCAGGACGCTGGTGACCAGCAGGTACCAGAACGCCGCGACGATCAGCAGCGGCACCGGCTGGAAGATCCGGTTGCCGACGGCGCTCGTCGCGTAGTTCAGGTCGAGCGTGAACGGCACCGCCAGCACCAGCGACGTCGTCTTGAGCATGGAGATCGTCTCGTTGCCCGTCGGCGGCACGATCACGCGCATCGCCTGGGGCAGCACCACCCGGCGCAGGATGGTGCCCTCCTTCATACCGAGCGCCCGTGCGGCCTCGTGCTGACCGCGGTCGACGCTCTGCAGGCCGGCGCGGACGATCTCCGCGAGGTACGCCGCCTCGTTCAGGGCCAGGCCGAGCAGCGCACCTCGGAAGGCCGTGATGACGTCCTTGGTGGTGAAGCTCAACCACTCGGGGCCGAACGGCACCCCGAGCGAGATCTTCGGGTAGAGCACCGAGATCAGGCCCCAGAAGACCAGCTGGGTATAGATCGGGGTCCCGCGGAACACCCAGATGTAGAACCACGAGACGGCGCGGGTCACCGGGTTGTCCGAGCCCCGCATCACGGCGAGCAGCACCGCGAGGACGACGGCGATCACCATCGACCCGACGGTCAGCGCGAGCGTCCACAGCACGCCCTGCAGCACCGGGGTGGCGAACAGGTACTTGCCGACCGTCGGCCACGCGAACCGGGGGTTGGTGATCAGTCCGTGCACCGCCATCGCGGCGATCACCGCGACGACGACGGCGGCCACCCACCGGCCGGGGTAGCGCACGGGCACCGCGTGGATGCGCTCGGGCTCCCGGCCGGGGGTGGTCGCGTCGGACCCCGTGGGGCTGCTCACCGTCGCGGTCTCAGCTGACGGTCGGGTTGAGCTCGGCCGTCTTCACCGCGCCGGCCTGGTTGCCCCAGGCGGTGAGGATCTTGCCGTAGGTGCCGTCGTCGATCAGCTTCTGCACGGCCTTCTGGATCGCGGTGGTCAGGGCCGTGTCGTCCTTGGACACGACGATGCCCTGCGGCGCGCTCGAGAACACGTCGCCGAGCTGCTCGAGCTGGCCGTTGGTCTGCGCGATCGCGTACGCGATGATCGGCGAGTCCGCGTACATCAGGTCGGCCTTGCCGCCCACCAGCGCGGTTGTGACGTCGCTCTGCTTGGCGTACTTCAGCGGGTTCGGCGCCTTCTTGCCGTCCGCCTTGCACTTGTCGATCACGGCGTTGAACTCGTCGTCCTCGACCGTGCCCGTCTGGATGCCGACCGTCAGGCCGCACAGGTTGGTCGGGTCGACCTTGTTCGGGTTGCCCTTCTGCACCGCGTATGCCTCGCCGGCCTGGAAGTAGGCGATCATGTTCGCCTGCTTCTCGCGGTCCGCGTTGATGGTGAACGACGAGATGCCGACGTCGTACTTCGAGCCGATCGCCGGGATGATGCCGGTGAAGTCGGCCGACTGCACGGTCGTCTTCAGGCCGAGCACCGCGCCGATCGCCTTGGCGAGGTCGACGTCGTAGCCGACAGGCGTCTTGCCGTCCTCGGCGATGTACTCCGCGGGGGCGTACGAGGTGTCCGCACCGACCGTCAGCGTGCCCGCGCTCTTCACCTTGTCCGGCAGCAGCGCCGCCAGCGTGTCGTCCTTCTTCACCGACGACGGGTCGAAGGTCGCCGCGGCGCTCGCTCCGGCGGCCGAGCCCGAGGAGGAGGCGGCCGGCGTACCGCTGCCACCCCCGCAGGCGGTCAGGCTGAGGGTCACCGCGGCGACGGCGACGAGGGCGAGGGGCGTAGTACGCACGGAAGGCCTCCAGGCGGCTCGCATCCCGTCGGCAGGGCGCTGGCGGGAGTCGGCAGGATCAGGCACCGGAACTCGGTCGGCGCCCGGGGCGGAACTTAGCGGGCACATGTTACGGCGCCGTGTCGCACGGATGCGCTGCCGTCCGCGGGAGGATCGCACCATGACCCCCGCCTCGAGCCCGTCCGACGCCGCGCCCGCCCCCGGAGAACGCCTGACCGGGCTGCGTCCCGGCACCCTCGGGACGCCGGGGACGTCGACGGCCACCCGGGTGCTGCTGCTGGGGTCCGGCGAGCTCGGCAAGGAGGTGGCGATCGAGCTGGTGCGACTCGGCGTCGAGGTGGTCGCCGTCGACCGCTACGCCGCGGCCCCCGCGATGGCGGTCGCCGCACGGTCGCACGTCGTCGACATGCTCGACCCCGAGGCGCTGCGAGCGGTGCTGGCCGTCGAGCGACCCCACGTCGTCGTGCCCGAGATCGAGGCGATCGCCACGGCCGTGCTCGCCGAGGTCGAGGCGACCGGGGTGCGCGTGGTGCCGACGGCGCGGGCGACCCGGCTGACGATGGACCGTGAGGGCATCCGGCGCCTCGCCGCCGAGGAGCTCGGCCTGCCGACCTCCCCGTACCGGTTCACCGACTCGCTGGAGGGGTTGCGCGCGGCGGCCGGGGAGCTGGGGCTGCCCGTGGTGGTCAAGCCGGTGATGTCGTCGTCCGGGCACGGGCAGTCGCTGGTGCGGTCCCCCGACGCGCTCGAGGAGGCCTGGCGGGTCGCGCGGACCGGAGGACGCGCCGCTGCGGCAGACGACGACGCGCCGGTCCGGGTGATCGTCGAGGGCTTCGTGCCGTTCGACACCGAGATCACGCTGCTCACCGTGCGGCACGTCGACGGCGTGACGTTCTGCGACCCGGTCGGGCACACCCAGGTCGACGGCGACTACCGCGAGTCGTGGCAGCCGGCGGCCCTGGACCCCCAGGTGCTGGCGGAGGCGCGGCGCATCGCCGAGCAGGTCACGGGGGCGCTCGGTGGCTTCGGCCTGTTCGGTGTCGAGCTGTTCGTCGTCGGCGACCGCGTGCTCTTCTCCGAGGTGTCCCCGCGCCCGCACGACACCGGGTTGGTCACCTTGGTGTCGCAGGACGTGTCGGAGTTCGGCCTGCACGCACGTGCGGTGCTCGGTCTGCCCGCGCCCGAGCCGCTGCGCCTGGGGGCCGGTTCCGACCAAGCGGCAGCCGCCTCCTGCGCTGTCCTGGCGTCGGGCGACGGCGTCCCGGTGTTCACGGGTGTCGACGAGGCGCTGCGGGTGCCGACGGCCCAGGTGCGCCTGTTCGGCAAGCCGGTGGTGCACGGGCACCGGCGCGTCGCGGTCGCGCTGGCGCGCGGCACCGACGTGGCGCAGGCGCGCGAGCGGGCGCGCGCGGCGGCGGAGGCGCTACGCGTCGAGCTGCACTGACGCGGGGGCGGGGCGGCGACCGGATGCGGTCGCCGGACCACCGCGTGACAGTGGAGGAGCGCTCGGCCGAGCGCATCGGTGCGCACGCGCACCCGCCGGGTGCGCTGCCGGAGGAGAGGACGGCCACCATGCCTGGACGCCACCCCGGACCCAGCGTGAAGGACAAGGAGCTGTACGAGAAGCTCCGCGACGAGGGCAGCTCGAAGGAGAAGAGCGCGCGGATCGCGAACGCGGCGGCCGCCACCTCCCGTTCCGCGGTCGGCCGCAAGGGCGGCCGCAGCGAGCAGTACGAGGAGTGGTCGGTGGACGAGCTGCGCAAGAGGGCCGCGCAGATCGGCATCGCGGGCAGGTCCCACATGCGGAAGGCCCAGCTGGTCGACGCGCTCCGGCACCACTGAGGCCGGCGCAACCGGGCGCCGCCTCGCGGGCGGCGTCGCAGGTGTCGGTTACCCTCTCCCGGCGGGACGGTCCGCGCTGACGACTCCGGCGGACGGCACCCTGTCGCACCCCGCCGGCCGGCCTGGTCGGACGAGGGGAGTGGGACATGCTGCTCGCTGCGCTGCTCGGCGTGGCCGCCGGGGCGCTGCTGCCCGTTCAGACGGCGGTCAACACCCGGCTGTCGGCGTCGCTGCGCTCGACGTTCCTGGCGTCGCTGGTGTCCTTCGGCATCGGGACCGTCTTCCTCGCCGTCGTGGTCCTGGTGCTGCGGCCGTCCCTCGCCGTGGGTGCGACGCTGGCGCACCGGCCGTGGTGGATCTGGATCGGTGGCCTGTGCGGCGTCGTGTTCCTCACGCTGAACATGGTGCTGATGCGCCGGCTCGGCGCCTCGGTGACCGTGGTGCTGCCGGTGCTCGGTCAGGTGCTCGGCGGGCTGCTGATCGACCTGACGGGCGCGTTCGGCGTCGCGGTCAGGACGCTGACGGTCTGGCGGGTGCTCGGCACGCTGCTGGTGGTCGTCGGGGCGGTGCTGGTCAACCTGAGCCGCCGCCCGGGCCCGCGGACCGGCGCAGCGTCCGGGCCGGGCGCCGCCGCGTCGCGCGCCCTGCCGCTGCTCGCCGTGGCGGCGGTGCTCGCGGGGGGCCTGAGCGCGGTCCAGACCACCGTGAACGGTGAGCTGGGGAAGGCGCTCGGCTCGTCGATCGGCGCGTCCCTCGCGTCGTTCCTGGTCGGCGCCGTCGCGCTCGTCGTGCTGAACGCCGTGCTGGCGGCGCGGGGCCGCCTGGTCGGGGCCGGCGCGTGGGCCCGTCCGCCGTGGTGGGGCTGGAGCGGCGGGCTGCTCGGTGCGACCTTCGTCGCCGTCAACGCCCTCGACGCACCCCTGCTCGGGACGTCGCTGACCGTCAGCGTCGTGCTCCTGGGTCAGATCGTCGCCGGGCTCGTCGTCGACCACAGCGGCGCCCTGGGCGCGATGCGGCGACCCCTGACGGCGCCCCGGCTCGGCGGCGCCGTCCTGGTGCTGGCCGGGATCCTCGCCGTGCGGCTGGGCGGCTGACCGTCAGCCTGCGACCGGTGCGGTCGTGCCCGTCTCGTGGAGCGGGGCGCGGAGCGCCGTGACCAGGCTCGCCGCGTCGTAGGGGCCGACGTGCCGCTTGCCGTTGACGAAGAACGTCGGGGTGGACAGCAGGTCCATCAGGTCGGCGTCGTCCACGTCGTCCTGGACGCGTCGGGACACGTCGCCGTCCTCCAGGTCCCGGGCGAAGCGGTCGACGTCCATCCCGAGCTCGTCGGCGTAGGCGAGCAGGTCCTCGCGCTCCAGGTGGTCCTGCCGGGCGAACATCACCTGTGCGAGGTCGAGGAACCGACCCTGGCGGTCGGCTGCCTCCGCCGCCTCGGCCGCCTCGCGCGCATGGGGGTGCACCCGGACGAGCGGCAGGTGCCGCCACACCCACACAACGTCGTCGCCGAGCTCGGCGAGCACCTCGTCCACCGAGCCGGTGGCCCGGCTGCAGAAGGGGCACTCGAAGTCGCCGTACTCGACGATCACCATCGGGGCGTCGGGCCGGCCGCGGTAGTGGTCGCGCTGGGCGTCGAACGGCCGCAGCAGCGTCTTGCCCACGGCCACCGGCGGCGACCACCGGTCGACGACGGCGAGCAGCGCCCACCCGAGACCGGCCGCGAGCACGGAGGCCACCAGCACCCCGACACGTGCCTGGGCGGCAGCGACCGGGTCCGGGATCGCGATGTCGGCGATCAGCAGGGCGATGGTGAAGCCGATGCCCGAGAGGGCCGCGCCGCCCGCCACCCGGCGGAGGCGGAGGCCCGGTGCAAGGCGGCCCCAGCTGCTGCGGTCCACCAGCGCGGTCGCGCCGGTGATGCCGACCAGCTTGCCCACCACCAGGCCGAGCACCACGCCCCAGAAGAGCGGGGCGCGCAGCGCGCCGCGCAACGTCCCGGCGTCCAGGGGCACCCCGGCGTTGGACAGCGCGAAGACGGGCAGGACGACGAACGACACAAAGGGTGCGACGGCGACCTGCAGCCGTTCGTTGATGGAGATCGACTCCCGCAGGCCGCGGGTCGCGGCGGCGGCGTAGCGGGGGTTCGGCGACTGCCGGAAGGCGCGGGTCAGGGCCTCGACGTTCTCCACGTCGCGCCGTCGCGGCGCGAACACGGGGATGAGCAGCGCGACCGCCACGCCGGTCAGCGTCGGGTGCACCCCGGCCGCGTGCAGCGCGAACCACAGCACCACGGCGAGCGCGCCGTAGACCGGCCCTCGGCCGGACGGCAGGAACCGTACCAGCGCGATGAGCCCGACCGTGAGGGCCGCGACCAGCAGCGCACCGAGCCGCAGGTGGGCCGTGTAGAAGAGCGCGATCACCGTCAGCGCGCCCACGTCGTCGACCACCGCCATGGTCAGCAGGAACACCCGCAGCCGCGCGGGGTGCCGGGGGCGGATCAGGGCCAGCGCGCCGATCAGGAAGGCCGTGTCGGTGGAGATCACCACGCCCCACGCGTGGGCGTCGCCCGACCGGCCGGCCACCAGCAGGAAGATCAGCGCCGGTACGGCGAGGCCGCCGAGCGCGGCCGCCGCGGGGACGACGGCGCGCGCACGCTCCGACAGCTGCCCGATGGTGACCTCGTCCTTGACCTCGAGGCCGACGGCGAAGAAGAAGACCGCCATCAGGGCGTCGTTCACCACCGAGTGGAGGGTGAGCTGGATCGAGGCCGACCCGAGCGACAGGCCCACGGGGGTTCCCCAGAAGGCGCCGTAGCTGTGCCCGACCGGGGAGTTGACCCACGCGACCGCCGCGACGGTCGCGGCGACGAGCAGGGCAGCCGACGCGCGGTCCCGGTCCATCCGCGGCGCGCGTGGCGTGGGCGGTGGCGCGCTGGTCAGCTGCAGGTCCGTGCTCATGGGGCCTCCCGTCGACCGTGGGCGTCTGGTCGTGCCAACTCCAGGCACCCGGTCGATCTTCCCCGTCCGTGGTCAGCGCCGACAGGCCCACGGACGAGGGCGCCGGGCGGTCGCGTCGCCCCGGCGCCCTCGCCGTGCTCCGCGGCGCTCAGGACGCCGCGGCAGCCATGCGGGACTCGTCGTCCTCGTCGCCCTTGCCCGCCGGCGGCAGCAGGTCCACGTCCGTCACGGACACCCCGGGCCCACGGGTGACCACGAAGAACACCGTCTGCCCGACGACGAGGTCCACCTCGGCCGGTGCGGCCACGGCATCGGTGATGGTGACGAGCGTGCCGGCCGACAGCCGGGACTGCCACGCCTCCACGTCCTTGGCGGATCCGAGCCGCGGCTGACGCACCCGCACCGTCCCCCGCAGCCCGGAGCCGTAGGCGTCGCCCCACTCGTGCGTACCGGCGGCGGTGAACGCGTGCGAGAAGCCCGACTCGTTCACCAGCCGGTCGCTGCCGAAGAACTCCTTCTCGCCGGCGATCGCGAACGGCCACGAGGCGTCGGTGCCGTGCCACATGACCATGTCGCCGGTCCGGATGCGGACGGTCGGCTGGTCCACGACGAAGCGCGTGCCCTCGCGGCGGACCGTGAGCACCGTCTGCGCCATCGCGCCGGCCTCGCCCTCCTCGACCTGCACCGTGAAGGGCGCCGCCGCCGAACCGCGGTGCAACGACCGCACCGCGTCGACGGGCGCCGCCTTCGCCGGGTGCGCACCAGCGGCGACCACCCCGTACCGGTACGTGCCCGGCCTCATGAACCGTTGCGCGTAGCTGTCGGTGAACCGCAGCACGCGGCTGTCCAGCTGGTCCGTGATCATCTCGCCCTCCTCACGCGCTGATGTCCGCGGAGAGCACCAGCTCGTCCTCGGGCGGGTTGTGCTGGACCTCGGCAGCGATCGTGTCGAGGGTGATGGTCACCGCCGGGTCGTTGGCGCCGGCCGCCGGCAGGACCGTGAACAGCTGCGGCTGCGCGTACACCGGGAACCGCGTGCCGCTGATGAACGGCGTGAGGATCGGGCCCAGCAGGCCCGTCAGCCCCGCGACCCCGATGGCGGCGACCACCGCGGCGACGAGCACCGCGAGGAACGGCCCGATCAGCGGCACCCACGCGACGGCTGCTGCTACCGCGGCACCCACCACGGCGAGCATCGCGGCCGTCGTCAGGCCGAACTGCAGGTTGGGCACCCCCTGCACCACGCCCTCGACCTTCCACGTCCCGGCAACCAGGGTGACGGCGATGCCGAGGTCGACCGTGGTCTTGACGTAGTCGGAGAGGTCGATCGGCACGGTGACCGTGGGCCAGACGATGTCGATCTTCGGGGTGCACACGTCCCCGACGCACGGGATGTGCACGCACACCTGCGGGATGTGGATGTCCGGCAGGAAGTCGCCGATGTCCAGCGACAACGACAGGTGCAGGTGCCAGTCCATCCGGAGGTCGGCGACGCGGATCGTCCCTGGCGGGATCAGGTCCACGGTGCCGGGGGAGGACAGCGTGGCGGTGGCGCTGTACGCCGCCGTGAACGGGCCGAACGAGCTGCTGCCGGAGGACGACTGGGGCGGCAGCCCGGCGGCGAGCGTGGTGAAGATCGTGGTGGCCGCGCCTTCGTCGATCGCGGCGATGATCTCGGGCATCGGTTCCTCCTAGAGGCTTCCGCGGGCCAGCACGGCGTCCGCCTCGATCAGCGGGCCCTGCGCCGGTGTCAGGGTGAAGGCGCCGACCCGGATGGCCGACAGCGGGACGGCGAGCGTGGCCAGCACCGCGCGCAGCACGGTGCCGAGCAGGCACTCCAGCACGGACTCGAGCGAGTCCGGGGTGACGTCGACCAGCTCGATCGCGTCCAGCGCGAAGCCGACCGCGGGCTCACCGCCCGACGAGGTGGGCACGAGGTGGCCGATGGCCGCGACGCCCAGCTCCGTGCACATCGGGTTGCGCGCCTTGCCGCGGGACTCGTCCCACCGCTCCCGCTCGGCCTTGGCCGCCTCGCGGGCAGCGCGCTCGTCGGCGCCCTGCGCACGCTCCCCGTGCGTCGGGTCGCCCTTGCCGCCGCGACTGGTGCAGTCGACGCACAGCTGCACGGTGGTCGTCAGCGAGAACTCACCCGGGCCGAGGGTCAGCTCCGGCGGGAGCGGGTCCTCCTGCTTGTACAGGTCCAGGTGAGGCGTGGTGAAGCGGACGTGCCAGTCGATGCCGCCCGTGCCCGGGAACGGGATCGCCGCCATGGCGGTGTCGAACCGGGTGGACACGGGGGTGAACGCCGGCGACCCGTACGACAGCAGGTGCGGTCGTGCGGTGGTCAGCGCTGTGACCAGGTCGTTCAGGGCCGACTCGTGTGCGGAGACGAAGACGGCCCACCCTTCGGTGAGACTCATGGTGCCCCTCCTTCTCGCGGTCCGGCTGGTCCGCGACACGAAGGAGGAGGGCGCTCGACACCGGCCAGATACGCCGCTGCCGGTGCCACCGCGGTCGGCGGCACCGGCAGGGCGTCCCCCCGGACCAGAGCTCAGATGAAGAGCAGCTGCGCGCCTTCCGTCATCTCGATGAAGTCCGAGGCGCTGATGATCGCCTGCACGTCGTCGCGCAGGTCCTCCTTGTCGACGTGGAACATGTCCGCCGACATCCGGCAGGCCCACAACCGGCCGCCGGAGGCGACGATCTGGTCGAGGAACTCCGGGACCGTCGGCACGCCGATGTCGGCGATCGACTTCTTCAGCATCCGGGTGGCCAGCGCCGTCATGCCGGGCGCGGGGGCCAGCGACTGCGGCATCCGCAGGTTGCCCACCGGCAGCCGCATCGCGGCGTTCCCGGCCGGGCTGAACGCCATGTCGTCCGCGCGCTCCGTCATGATCATGTCGAAGCCCCAGAACGTGAAGAAGAGGTCGACCTGGACGCCCTCGCCGAGCGCGGCGTTGCCGAGGATCAGCCCGGGGTACGCCATGTCGAGGTTGCCCTTGGAGCAGATGATCGCCAGCTTGCGGCCGGTGGGCTCGTCGGACCCGAAGTCCGGAGCGATGAAGGACTCCTCGGACATCACACGCATCCCTTCGGCTTGGGCAGGCCGGCGATGTACGCCATCTTCTTGCCGGGCTTGGCGGGGAACAGGGCGAACTGCTCCTTGACGGGGATACCGCCCACGGCCTGGACGCGGCGGGTGGTGGCGGTCTCCTTCTGCTCGAGGAAGTCCTTGCGCAGGAAGCGCACCACCTCCAGGTGGCGTTCGGTGAGCTCGATGCCGATGGCCTTGGCCAGGACGGGGGCGAGCGACTCGTCCCACTCGTCGTACTCGGTGAGGAAGCCTTCCGCGTCGACGTGCACCTGACGGCCGGCGATGGTCGTGACGGGCACGGTGTCTCCCTTCTCTTCGGTGGTGCAGGGTGGTGGCCGGGCCCCGGTCGGGGAGATCCGGGACCCGGGGCGTCAGGCGGCGTGCTTGCCGAGCATCGACATCCGCGAGCTGATGGGCAGCGGCCGGTCGGGGAGCAGGAAGTACCAGTAGAGGTAGCGGAAGCCGAGCTTCCCCCAGTGGTTCAGCCGGCTCTCCTTCAGCAGCGGGAGGCCGATGCGCGGCAGCGGGTACGTGCCCGGCAGCGGTTCCACCTCGTAGTTGAAGTCGATCAGCAGCGCCTTGCCGTCACCGCTCTCGATGAAGCAGTTCGAGTGCCCGTCGAACGACGCCGACGGCGCCCGTCCGGCGATCGCGTCCGACACGTTGGTCACCAGGACCGGCATGGAGAAGTGCGCGACCGACCCGGCCTTGGAGGTGGGGAGGTTCGCGGCGTCCCCGACGGCCCAGACGTTCGGGTGGTCGACCGCCTGGAGGGTGTGCGGGTCCACCCGGACGTGGTTGAGCTCGTCACCGAGGCCCGCGCGGGCCACGAAGTCGGCACCCATGTTCACGGGGACCGCGACGAGCAGGTCGAAGTCGACCTCACGCTCGTCGTAGGACACGATGCGCCCGGCGTCGGCGTCGACGTGCTCCAGCAGGAAGTCCGCCTCCATCGAGATGCCCCGGTCACCGAGCATCCCCCCGAGGCGCTTGGAGCAGACCTCCTTGGTGAAGGCGCCGTCCAAAGGCGTGACGTACACCAGCTCGGTGGCGTCGCGCAGGCCGCGCGCACGCAGGAAGGCGTCCGCCAGGAAGGTGAACTCGAGCGGCGCGACGGGGCACTTGATCGGGTTGTCGGCGATGTCGACCACCAGCCGGCCGCCCTGGAAGCGGGCGAGCGCCTCCCGCAGGGCGATCGACCCATCGAGCGTGTAGAACTCGTGCACCCCGCGGGCGAGACCGGCACCGTCGAGCATCCCGGGCGTCTGGTCCGGGCGCGGCGTCGTGCCCGTGGCGATCACCAGCTGGTCGTAGGAGAGCTCGCTCCCGTCCACCAGGCGCACCTTCGCGGCCGCCGTGTCGACGGAGTCGACCTCGCCCGTCACCACGTCCACGCCGCGGGGGAGCACCGCGCGACGGGACCGGACCAGCTGCGACTCGCGGTAGGTGCCGAACGGCAGGAGCAGCTGTCCGGGCTGGTAGACGTGCCGGTCGTCGACGTCCACCACGGTGATGCGATGACCCTGGTCGAGGTGGTGCCGCAGACCCGCTGCCGCCATGGTCCCGGCGGTACCGGCACCGAGGATGAGAACGTGCATCGGTGAGCCCCTTCTCACGGCGCGCCGTCCTCGTCGACGGCGTCCTGAAGTCGACGTTAGGCGTCGTGGCGGGGGGCGCCTGGGCCCAAGGGCCCGGTTACCCCTGGGGGTACCATCGGACCAGGCACGACGTAGGAGAGGATGGCCTCATGCAGCTCGATGTCGACCAGCTGGGGACAGCGATCCACCGGCTCAAGCGCGCCCAGGGCCAGATCGGTGCGGTCGTCCGGATGATCGAGGAGGGCCGGGACTGCGAGGACGTCGTCACGCAGCTCGCCGCCGTCAGCCGGGCCCTCGACCGGGCCGGTTTCGCCATCATCGCCACCGGGATGAAGCAGTGCCTGACCCCCGCCGCCGACGGTGCGCAGGACGAGGACGCCACGGAGCAGCTGGACGTGGCAAAGCTGGAGCGGCTCTTCCTCTCGCTCGCCTGACCGGACGCGCCTGAGCGGACCGGCCAGGCCCGGACCGCAGCAACCGACGCGCCAGCGGGTCTGGACTCGGCGGCGTCCCGCTGATGCCGTCGGGCCCTGGCGGGCCGCCGCGCACCCGCCTACGGTGAGCGGTGAGGGCGAGGTGAGTGGGATGCATGCATCCGTCGGTGACAGCGTCGTCGTCCACGGTCGCACGGTCGGCAGCCACGACCGCAAGGGCGAGATCCTCGAGGTGCACGGCCCGGGCGGGACCGAGCCGTTCCTGGTCCGGTTCGACGACGGGCACGAGGCGTTGATCTTCCCGGGGCCCGACCTGTCGCTCGTGCACCACGAGCACGGCCAGCCGCCGCGCGCGGATCTCGCCACCAGCTCCTGACCGGGGGACGGCGATGGCAGGCAACCGCGGCGCCACTGTGAGCGGTGGCGGCGGGGCCGTCTACGGCCTCGGCATGGTCGGCGCGCTCGTGTGGTTCTGGCAGCAGGTCGACGGGTTCTGGCCGCACGTGGTGGGC
The DNA here is from genome assembly GCF_027923705.1 of Cellulomonas sp. NTE-D12. Lineage (NCBI taxonomy): Bacteria > Bacillati > Actinomycetota > Actinomycetes > Micrococcales > Cellulomonadaceae > Cellulomonas > Cellulomonas electrica. Next base: position 1,849,434 of record NZ_AP026442.1, read on the forward strand.
ATCCTCAAGGCCATCGCGTGGCCGGCGTTCCTCGTGTACCAGGCGTTCGCCGCGCTGCAGCACTGAGGGTCGCTGCGCTCGCCCCGCGAGGCGGGGCCGGCTCGTCCAGGGTGGTGGTCATGCCCAGCCAGCCCCGCCGCGTCGTCGAGGACCCCGCGTCATCGTTGTGGTGGACAGCAGGGACCGGCGTGCCGACCTCCTCGCCACCCTCGGGCTGCACCGTGCGCCCGTGATCCTGGTCCACAACGGCTCGTCGGACGGGACGCCGGACGCCGTGCGCCGCGCGCACCCGGACGTCGAGGTGGTCGAGGCCGGCCGCAACTTCGCTGCCGCGGGCCGCAACGTCGGCGTGCAGCGGGCTCGCACGCCCTTCGTCGCCTTCGCCGACGACGACTCGCGGTGGGAGCCGGGCGCGCTGCACGCGACCGCCGAGCTGTTGGGCGCCCACCCCGAGGTCGCGGTGGTGCAGGTGGACCTCCTGGTGGGCGAGGAGAACCGCCGCGACCCGTTCTGCGACGAGCTCGCCCGCTCGCCGCTGCCCCGCGACGGCGCAGCCGCGATCCCCGTCCTCGGGTTCATGGCCTGTGCGGCGATGGTGCGGCGGGAGGACTTCCTCACGTCCGGCGGCTCCACCTCGCCGAGGGTGAGCCGCCGGACGTAGCGCACGCGGCCGACATGGTGGCCGGAACGCGGCCTGCGTCAGGAGCCGCGACGGGAGGCAGCGGCGAGGACGACGGCGCCCGCCACCGCGGCAGCACCGGCCAGCACGCCCTTGTGCAACGTCGCCCAGACCTGGGCGCTCGAGTCCTTGGAGCGGCCGTCGAAGTCACCGTGCGCTCCGTGGTCACCGGGCACCGGCTCGTACAGGTTGACGCCGAGCGGGGGCGTGGTGTCGGTGGTCGTCTGCTGCGCGTCGTAGCCCGTCCGGGCGAGGTACCGATCGAGGAGCGGGGCGATCACCCGGTTGCCGAGGATCGTGCCGACCGTCGGGTAGCCCACCCAGGTGGTGCGGCTCGGGTGCAGCGCGACGCGGGCCACCGCCTCGGCTCCGACCTCAGGTTGGTAGATCGGCGGCACGGGCTGGGAGTGGTGGGGGAGCAGGTTCTTCAGCCAGCTGAACTGGACGGTGTTCAGCGCCGGCATGTGCACCATGCACACCGTGATGCCGCTCTTGCGGTGCAGCAGCTCGGTGATCACCGACTCCGTGAAGCCGACCATCGCGTGCTTGGCCCCGCAGTACGCGGACTGCAGCGGGATGCCGCGGAACGCCAGGGCGCTGCCGACCTGGACGATCACGCCGCTGTCCCGCGCGCCCATGTGCCGCAGCGCCGCTCGGGTCCCGTTCACCACCCCGAGGTACGTCACTGCGGTGACGCGTTCGAAGTCGTCGGGCGCGACGTCGACGAACTGGCCGAACACGCCCGTCATCGCGTTGTTCACCCAGAGGGTGATCGGACCGAGCGTCTGCTCGACCCGCTCGGCCGCTCGGTCGACGTCCTCGTGCGCCGCGACGTCGGTGGGCACGCCGAGGGATCGCCGGCCGGCCGCTGCGACGTCGGCCACCGCTCCGGCCAGGCCGTCCTCACCCCGGGCGAGCACGGCGACGTCCCACCCCTCCGCGGCCAGCGCTCGGACGATCGCACGGCCGAGACCGGCCGAGCCGCCTGTGACGACCGCGACGCCGCGCGCCCCGGGCACCCCGTCGAGCGCCTGCAGCCGCCCCTCTCCCCGCGACTGTGGTGCGTGCTGGGTCGTTCCTTCCATCGTCTGCCTCCTCACATCGGTTCCTTGATCCCACGGCGCAGCAGCCACACGTTCGCGGGGGTGCTGGTGACGAAGCCGACGAGCATCGCCAGCTGCATCGCGGCCCAGAACTGCGCCGAGGCGACGGGCAGCCGCCCGCCGAACCATGCCGGCGCGAGCCACAGCTGCACGATCGCCATCAGGCCGTACATGCCCACCTGCCAGGCGACGATGGACAGGGTGTCCGCCTTGACGGCCTCGGCCAGGCCGCGGCCCGGAGACAGGTGGCGCATCGGCACGATCGCGGCGTACTGCAGCGCGACGCCGATGACGAACGCGAAGACGAGGTCGACCGTCCAGCGCGCGTACATCTCGTCCCGGAACAGGACGCCGGCGCCCGCGACCACGGCCGTGCCGGGGACCAGCACCACGGTCTCGCCGACGACGTCGCCGAGCGTGCAGCCGGCGCCGCAGTGGCTGGCGCCGGTGGCCACCACGACCCAGCCGGGGCGCCGCTCGGACGCGGGCCGCGGCTCGCGGCCCCAGCGCAGGTAGAACCACAGCCACACGAGGCCGCCGAACAGCATGGTCGCGGGCCAGGCCACCCGCATCACCGGCATGGCCGGCGGTCGGCGCACCACGTCCAGCAGCGTCCACAGGGCGCACGCGAGCCCGATGCCGAGCGTCGTCCACGCGACCACAGCCGTCCACGCGGGCAGGTGCGCTCCCGTGCCGGCGGCGGCCGTCACGAGGGCTCGACCCGTGGTGGACCGACGAGCCGCTGCCGGCACCGTCAACGGCCCAGCTGCGAGAGCTTGTCCTTGAACAGCGTGGTCGCGATCGCCGCCTTGTGGGGCTGCCCGCGCAGGAAGGCGGTGGCGAACTTGCGCGCCTGCTCGTAGCTGACCTTGCCGGGCATGGGCGGCTCGTTCGGGTCCACGACGACGTCCACGAGGGACGGCCCGTCGAACGACAGCGCCTCGTCCAGCGCCCCGCGCAGGGCGCCGGGGTCCTGCACCCGGACGCCGAACCCGCCGCACGAGCGCGCCCAGCCGGCGAAGTCCCCGGGCGGGTTGCCGAACCGCACGCCGTGCTCCGGGTAGCCGAGCACCATCTGCTCCCAGAGGATCTGGCCCAGGGAGTTGTTGTTGTTGATCACCACGGTGATCGGCAGCTGGTGCTGGGCCGCGGTGAGGAACTCGGCCATGAGCATCGCGAAGCCGCCGTCGCCGACGTACGCGATCACCTGCCGGTTCGGGTAGGCCACCTGCAGCGCGTTGGCGTAGGGCAGGCCCGGCGCCATCGTGGCGAGGTTGCCGGAGAGGAAGAACTCGCGCCCGGCGCGGATGGTCCAGTGCCGGGCGGCCCAGGTCGCGATGGTGCCCGAGTCGCAGGTGAGCACGGCGTCGTCGGACGCGAGCTCGTCGATCAGGCCGACCACGTACTGCGGGGCGATCGGGCTGCGGCCGGCGTCCTCCAGCGCGGTCATGTCGTCGCGCCACGACGCCATCGCCTTCTGGTAGCTCTCGAGGTGGTCCGTGGCCGGCCCGCCGTCCAGCAGCGGGAGCAGCGCCGCGAGCGACTCCTTGGCGTCGCCCACGATCGGGACCTCGGTGGGCAGGCGCACGCCGGCACGGGTCGGGTCGGCCTCGATCTGCACCACCCGAGCGGCGCCCGGCGAGGGCAGGTGCTTGGTGTACGGGAAGTTGGTGCCGACCATCAGGAGCGCGTCGCAGCTCTCCATCAGCTCCTCGCCGGGGCGGGTGCCGAGCAGCCCGATGCCGCCGACGGCGTAGGGGGAGTCGTCGGGGATGACCGCCTTGCCGGGCAGCGTCTTGACCACCGGCGCGCCCAGGGCGGCGGCGACCGCCAGCACCTCCTCGCGGGCTCCGCGGGCCCCGGCGCCGACGAGCATCGCCGGCTTCTGCGCGCCGTTGAGCACGGCTGCCGCCGCTCGCAGGTCCTCCTCGCGCGGCCGGCCCGGGGGAGCCAGGTAGATCGGCGACGTGGCCGGCGGGCGGGCGGGCGCGACGTGGGCGTACGGGTCCTCGTCCGCGTCGGCGATCTGCAGGTCGTTGGGCACCGTCAGGTGGGCGACGCCGCGCCGGGCCAGGGCCGTGCGGATGGCGATGTCGACGACGCCCGGCAGCTGCGTCGGGTTGGTGACCATCAGGTTGTACTCGGTGACGTCCTCGAACAGCTTGTCGAGGTCCACCTCCTGCTGGTAGCCCGTGCCCAGCACGCTCGTCTCCTGCATGCCGGTGATCGCCAGCACGGGCGCGTGGTCGAGCTTCGCGTCGTAGAGACCGTTCAGCAGGTGGATCCCGCCCGGCCCGGACGTGGCGAGGCAGACGCCGATCCGACCGGTCGCCTTGCCGTGCGCCGCGGCCATGAACGCCGCCGCCTCCTCGTGATGGACGAGGACGAACCGGATCTTGTCCTGCTGCCGTCGCAGGCCCTCCATGATCCCGTTGATGCCGTCCCCGGGGAGGCCGAACACGGTGTCGACCCCCCAGGCCGCCAGTCGTTCGATGAGAACCTCGGACGCGATCTTCGCCACGTTGGTGCACCGCCTCTCGGCCCCCAGGGGCCGTCGCCGTCCGTTCGACGCTAAGTCCGCCTTCTACGGACGGCCACCTGGCGCCCACGCGGCCGTCCGGATGTGGTGTCGCTCACGCGGGCCGTCCTCGATTTGACCAGGTAGGTAAGCCTGACCTAACTTCGCACCGTCGTCGGATGGAGATGAGGGACCCGTGGGGATCGGTCGCACGCTGCTGCTGGGCTTCGTCGCCGGCGTCACGATCCTGCTCGGGCTGCCGGTCGGGCGGCTGCGTCGGCCTGCACCGACGTTGCGCGCCGTGCTGAACGCCACCGCTGTCGGCGTGCTCCTGTTCCTGGTGTGGGACGTGCTGAGCCACGCCTGGGAGCCCGTGGACTCGGCCCTCGGGGCGGTGCACGACGGCACCGGTGGGCTGAGCCCGGTACTCGGCCTCGGTGCGCTCTTCGTCGTCGGCCTCGCCGTCGGTCTCGGGTCGCTCGTCGGCTACGAGCGCTGGATGGCGCGCAACGCCGCGGTCCGGCCGGCAGGTGGGGGCACCGGTCCCGTCGCCGGCGGCTCGGACCTTTCGCCCGTGGGTGCCCCTCCGGGTGGCGTTCCCTCGGCGCCGGCGGCTGGCCTCGGCACGGCGACACTCGCGCCGACCAGGACGGCGGCGGCCGCATCGGTGGAGACCGTTCCCGTGGCCGTGGGTGAGCGCCTCTCGTCGTGGTCTCCCGCGAGGCGGCTCGCACTGCTGATCGCCATCGGCATCGGCCTGCACAACTTCGCCGAGGGCCTGGCGATCGGGCAGTCCGCCGGGCGCGGCGAGGTGGGCCTCGCCACGCTCCTGGTGATCGGCTTCGCCCTGCACAACGGCACGGAGGGGTTCGGCATCACGGCACCGCTCGCCGGTGACCTGGACGCCGACGGCAACCGGCGGCGGCCGTCGTGGGCGTTCCTGCTGACCCTCGGCCTGATCGGCGGCGGTCCCACCTTCGTCGGCACCGCGCTCGGCCACGGGTTCACCAGCGAGCCGGTCAGCGTGCTGTTCCTTACGCTGGCGGCGGGCTCGATCCTGTACGTCGTCACCCAGCTGCTCGGCGTCGCCGCCAAGGCGAAGCGTGCGGACCTGTTGGCGGTCGGGCTGCTGATCGGCCTGGTGGCGGGCTTCGCCACGGACGCGATCGTCACTGCCGCGGGCGCCTGACAGGCCAAAGCCCTCGCCGGTGCCGTCGCAGCCCGCGCGATACCGGTCGCCGTCACGGGCATCCGACGGCACGCGCAGGCGCGACGGTCGACGAGATGCTGGTGACGCCGCTGCCCCCGTCTCGTGGCACGTCACCGGGACGGGGGACGATGCGGCTGCGCGCCTGCTCGATCCCTCGGCGCTCCGGTGCGCCAACCAGCTGGTGGTCGGGGCGCGCTGACCGGGTCGGCCCCCGACCGGCATGCCACGATGCCGTTGTGACGAACGCGGAGATGCCGGTCGGCGCGGCCGAGCCGGGGAGCGGCACGCCGGCGGCGACGGGCCCGACGGGCGCGACGGACGCTCCCGAGCCTCACGGCTCGCACCGCGCGGGCGCCACCGCGCTCGCGCTCGGTGCGCTCGGGGTGGTGTTCGGCGACATCGGCACCAGCCCGCTGTACGCGCTGCAGACCGTGTTCAGCATCGACCACAACGACGTGCAGCCCACGCCCGGTGACGTGCTGGGCGTGGTGTCGATGGTGTTCTGGTCCATCGCCGTCATCGTCTCCGTCAAGTACGTCGCGCTGATCATGCGGGCCGACAACGAGGGGGAGGGCGGCATCCTCGCCCTCGTCGCGCTGCTGCGGGACCGGCTGGGAGACCCCCGGCGGCTCGCCGCGGCGACGCTGCTGGGCATCCTCGGTGCGGCGCTGTTCTACGGGGACAGCGTGATCACCCCGGCGATCTCGGTGATGTCCGCGGTCGAGGGCGTGGTGGTCTCGGACCCCGCGCTGGTGCGGCTCGTGCTGCCGGTCTCGGTGGTGATCCTCACCGTCCTGTTCACCGTGCAGCGGTGGGGGACCGGGGCGGTGAGCCGGGCGTTCGCGCCCGTGATGGTCCTGTGGTTCGGCGTGCTGGCCCTTCTCGGGGTGCCGCAGATCGTGCAGAACCCGACCGTGCTGCGGGCCCTGTCGCCCACCTACGCGCTCACGTTCGCCGTCCACCGACCCTTCGTCGCGTTCATCGCGCTGGGCGCGGTGGTGCTGACCATCACGGGCGCCGAGGCGCTGTACGCGGACATGGGCCACTTCGGCCCGCACGCGATCCGGCGGGCCTGGTACCTGGTGGTGTTCCCGGCGCTGGTGCTCAACTACTTCGGTCAGGGCGCGATGATCCTGCGGGACCCGAGCACCACGGCGAACCCGTTCTTCCGGCTCGCGCCGACGTGGGCCACCCTCCCGCTGGTCGTCCTGGCGACCCTGGCCACCGTCATCGCGTCCCAGGCGGTCATCTCGGGCGCCTACTCGGTGTCCCGGCAGGCGGTGCGCCTCGGTCTGTTCCCGCGGCTCGCGGTGCGGCACACCTCCAAGGAGGAGGGTGGCCAGATCTACGTGCCGGCGATCAACTGGATCCTCTTCGTCGGCGTCCTGGTGCTGATCGCGGTGTTCCGCAGCTCGGGCCGGCTGGCCACCGCGTACGGCCTGGCGGTCACCGGCACCCTGTTCCTCACCTCGCTGCTGTATCTCCTGCTCGCCAAGCGGGTGTGGCACTGGGCGCTGTGGAAGGTGGTCGCCTACAGCGTCGTGGTCGGCGGTCTCGAGGTGCTGTTCTTCGGCGCGAACCTGCTGAAGATCGTCAGCGGCGGCTGGCTGCCCCTCCTGATCGCCGCGATCGTCGTCACGCTGATGACGACCTGGCGCAAGGGCGCGGCCACGCTGACGGCACAGCGGACGCGCCTCGAGGGACCGCTCGACGAGTTCATCGCCATGGTGCGCGAGAAGGACGTCCAGCGCGTCCCCGGGTTCGCCGTCTTCCCGCACCCGAACAAGACGACCACCCCGCTGGCCCTGCGCTCGCACGTCACGTTCAACCGGGTGCTGCACCGGCACGTCGCGATCGTGCAGATCGTCAACGAGAACGTGCCGCACATCCGGCACGTCGACCGCGTGGAGATCGACGACCTCGGCCACGGCGACGACGGCATCGTGCACGTGACCATCCACGTCGGGTTCAACGACAGCCAGGACATCCCCCGCGGGCTGGCGCTGGCGATCGGGAAGTCACCCGAGCTGGACGTCGACATCGCCGACGCCCACTACTTCCTCTCGGTGCTCACCGTCCACGCCACGGGGGCGCCGCGCATGACGGGCTGGCGCGAGCGGCTGTTCGTCTGGATGGCGCACAACGCCGCCAACCGCACGGAGGTGTTCCACCTGCCGCCCGAGCGCACCGTGGTGATGGGCGCGAACCTCGAGCTGTAGCGCGCGGTCAGCGGTCGAGGATCACCTGCAGCAGCCGGGCCGCCGCGGCGCTGGGTGCTCCGGGCCCCTGCCACACCGCGCGGATCCGTCGGCGCAACGGACCGCCGTCGGACCGTCGAGGCTGCTCCCCAGTGGCGAGCGGGACCGGCACCAGCCGCCCCTGGGCGAGCTCGGCCTGCACGGCCAGGCCGGAGATCACGGTCGGCGCGACGCCGGACAGCGCCGCTGCGACCAGGGCCGTCGTCGAGGCGACCTCGACCGCGGCCGTCGGCGTCACGCCGTCCCGGGCGAGCCAGCGCTCGAGCACGTCCCGGGTGCCGGACCCCGGCTCCCGCAGCGCGAGCGGGACGCCCGCGAGGTCCCGCGGCCGCAGCGGGGCGCCGCGGCCGGCCCACGGGTGCGCCGCGCGCACCAGCAGCATCAGCTCGTCGGTGCAGATCGTCGTGCTGCGCAGACCACGAGGGGCGGACGCGCCCTCGACGAAGCCCAGCGCCACGGCACCCGAGCGCACCTGCTCCGCCACGTCCGCCGAGTTCGCCATCCGCACCGCGATGCTGATCTCGGGCGCCTCGCGGGACATGCGCACCAGCCACTGCGGCACCAGGTGCTCCGCCACCGTCAGGCTCGCGCACACGGTCAGGTGAGTGTCCTGCTCACGGCGCAGGGCCCGGGCCGCATCCGTCAGGTCGGTCGTCGCGGTGAGGACGCGGCGCGCCAGCTCGACGACCAGCAGCCCCTCGTCGGTCAGCCCCGAGCCGGAGCGCCCACGGCGCACGAGTGCCAGGCCCAGGCGCCGCTCGAGGGCCCGGACACCCTCGCTGGCCGAGGGCTGGCTGATGCCGCTCGCTCGCGCGGCGGCGCCGATGCCACCCGTGTCCGCGACGGCGACCAGGAGTGCGAGGCCGCGCAGGTCGGGGAGCGCGGAAGGGAGCGAGGTCATAGCCGCAGCCTATGACGGCATCGCGAACAGCCTGCTAGCGACTCCTGACGCCCGGCGCGACCCTGATGGGGTGACGACATCTGAGACGGACGCGCCGACGTTGCCCACCCCTGTCGTGTCGATCCGTGCCATCGGACCGGGCCTCGTCGTCGCCGTGCTGCTCGGGGCTGCCGCGACGTGGGCCGGCACCCTGGTGCCGGTCGTCGGCGGACCGGTCGTCGGCATCGTCCTCGGGGTGCTGTGCCGGGAGCTGCTGCTACGGCGCGCGCCGTGGTCGGTGGACCTCGAGACCGGTGCACGGATCGCGTCGAAGCAGGTGCTGCAGGTCGCCGTCGTGCTGCTGGGCTTCGGGCTGTCGCTGAGCCAGGTGCTGGCGACCGGGCGGTCGGCGTTGCCCGTGATGCTCGGCACGCTGGCGGTCGGGCTGGCCGGGGCGGCGGTGCTCGGCCGGCGCCTCGGGCTCGATCGGGAGACGCGCACGCTCGTCGGGGTCGGAACCGCCATCTGCGGTGCTTCCGCGATCGCCGCGACCAGCGCCGTCATCGGTGCGTCCGAGGTGGCCGTCGCCACCTCCGTGACCACGATCTTCCTGTTCAACGCCGTGGCGGCGGTGCTCTTCCCCGTGGTCGGCCACCTGCTCGGGCTGTCGCAGGCGTCGTTCGGCCTGTGGGCAGGCACGGCGATCAACGACGCCTCCTCGGTGGTCGCCGCCGGCACCGTGTTCGGCGCGAGCGCGCTGGCCACCGCGGTGGTGGTCAAGCTGACCCGGACGCTGATGATCGTCCCGATCACCCTCACGTTGGCCGTCGGGGCCCACCGACGTGCCTGCCCCGCTGCCGGGGCAGCGGGGCAGCGTGGGCCCACGGTCCGCTGGACCCGGCTGGTGCCGCCCTTCCTCGTCCTGTTCCTCCTCGCCGCCGCCGTGAACTCGGCGCATGCGGTGCCGACCACCTGGCAGCCCGGGCTGGCGTGGACCGCACGGCTGCTGACGGCCGTCGCGCTCGCCGGCGTCGGGCTGCTGACGCCGGTCGAGGGCCTGCGCCGGGCCGGCTGGCGGCCGCTCGCGCTGGGCGGCGCGCTGTGGCTCGCCGTCGCGAGCAGCAGCCTCGCGCTGCAGGGGCTGACCGGACGCCTGTGAGGGTCCGGGTCCGCTCAGCCCTCCGCAGGGGCCGGCGGGATCCTCGGGCCCGACGGGTCGGAGACGTCGGCGACGTCGGGGTGCTGCCCGAGGGTCCGCGCCGCCACGGCGGCACCGGCCGAGGCGGCTCCGATGGTGACCAGCGCCCCGAGCACCAGGGCCGCGGGGACCCCCGGGCCGAGCAGCCCCGACTGGGTGCCCAGCGTCGCGGCGGCGACCGGGACGCCCAGCTGCGCGGCCGCCAGGGCACCGAGGGACACGGGCTGGCCGACGGCCCGGGTCGCGAGGTGGGCCAGCACCGCCCCGAGGCCGAGGGCGATGCCGAGCCCGACGAGCGAAGGCCGCCGGCCCAGCGCGTGCAGGTCGAGCGACGCACCGAGCCAGACGAAGAAGACGGGGCCCAGGAAGCCCTCGGTGACCGCGAACAGCTGCCGGGCCAGGCGCCGCGGCTCCCCGATGGCGGCGACCACCAGCCCGAAGGTGAACCCGGCGAGCATGACCGAGACGTGGCCGAGCTGGGCCACCGCGGCGAGCGCGAACAGGATCGTCAGGTTGCTCCGCAGCTCGAGGGCCAGCTTGCGACGTTCCGACACCCGGTGCAGGTGGTGCCGCCAGCCGCGCCGCTCGGCGGCCCGCAGCACCACGTACAGCACCGCCGCCGAGGCGACGACCGCCGCGGCGCCCAGCGCCGCGCGTGGTGCACCGGCCGGGTCGACGGCCAGGGGGACCGCGACGATGCAGGCGGCGTCGGCGACGGCGACCTGCGGCAGCAGCTGCAGCACGGGCGGACCGTCGAGCCGCAGGTTCTGCACAGACGGCAGGATCACAGCCGCCGACGACGACGCCATCAGGACCGCGTACAGCGCCGCGTGCCCGGTCCCGGTGAGCGCTGCGACGCCGAGCGCCAGCGGGACCGCGGCGACGACCACCACCCCGAAGCGCAGGAGTCCCACCGGCAGCGCGTCGCGCAGCCGCCGGTCGGCGACCGGCACGTGCGATCCGGCCACGAACATCACCAGCGCGAACCCGACGTTGGCCAGGAACGCGAAGGTCGGCTGGGACGCGTGCAGCGCACCGACTCCCATCGGTCCGAGCAGGATGCCGGCGAGCAGCTCGCCCACCACGACGGGCACGCCCCAGCGGCGCGGTGCGGCGAGAGCCGGACCGAGCAGGCCGGCGAGGCAGATCAGTGCGAGGGCGGCGAAGCTCATGGATCGCCGTCCGGCTGGGGCGACGGCCCGGTGCACGGTCTGTCGGGCGCGGCCGACGCGTGCCGGCCGGACTGGCGGGGGCGCGGCGGTTCGCCGTTCGCCACCATCCGCGCCACCGCCCCAGTCTGGCGGGCTTCGCGCCCACGGTGGAGGGGGTACGGCTGCGTGTCGCGGGAGCGGGGCGCGTGGGAGCGTGCGGTGCCGGGGAACGCGGAGGCACCGGGGGAGCGCGGTCAGCGGGCGAGCCGCTCCACGATGGTGCCGAACAGCCAGGGCGCCGCCTCAGCGACCGGCACGACGGCGCGACGCGCGGGCGACGCCGCCCACGTGACGAGCCCGGCGGTCAGCAGCCGGTAGTCACGCGTGGCGTGCAGCCAGGCGTGCTCGTAGGCGGTCGGGTCGTCGAGGTGGGCGATCGCCGCGTGCGCCTGCGCCAGGCCGACCCGCAGACCCTCGCCGGTCAGCGCGTCCACGTAGCCGGACGCGTCGCCGACCAACCGGACGCGACCGGCGGTACGGGCCCTCGTCCGCTGCAGCAGCGGTCCGGCACCGCGCACCGTGCTGGTGGGCGCGGCGCCGTCGAGCCGGCGTCGCAGGGACGGGAAGGACCCGAGCACGGTGTCGAAGTCCGCTCCGCGCGGGCCGAGCAGCGCCACGCCGACCTCCTCGCGGCTCACGGGCGTGACGTACGCCTCCGCCTCGGGGCCCCAGTGGACCTCCACGCGGTCGGTCCACGGGGCGACCGCGAAGTGCCGACGCAGCCCGAAGCGCGGGGGCGCGGTGCGGCGCCGCGGTGGGCCGGCCTCCAGACCGACCAGACCCCGCACCGTCGAGTGCAGCCCGTCGCAACCGAGCAGCCACCGACCTCGCACACCCGCCGCCTCGACGCTCGTCGGCCCGAGCCGGACCTCGGTGACGCGCGCGACGAGGTGCTCGACGCCCAGGGCCGCCGAGCGGGCGAGGAGGGTCTCGTGCAGCACGGTCCGCCGCACGCCCCTGCCGCGCCCGCCCCGGAACGCGTGCTCTGCCCGCCGGCGCTCGTCCCGGTAGGTGATGCCCGTCAGCGGATGCCCAACGGGGTCGACGCCCAGGCGGGTGAGCGCCGTCAGCGTCCCGGGCATCAGCCCTTCGCCGCACGCCTTGTCGATCGCGCCGACGCGGGGTTCGACGACCACCACGGACAGGCCGGCCAGCCGCGCCTCGATCGCGGCAGCGAGCCCGACGGGTCCGCCACCGACCACCAGCACGTCGGCGTCGACGTCGGCGCTCATGCGGAGGCGGCGTCGGGACGCGCCGCACCGGGTGCGTGGCGCAGCGCCGCCTCCTCGGCCGGGATCCGGAACCCCAGCAGCAGAACGGCGTTCAGCACCGTGAAGGCCACCGCGGTGATCCAGGCGCCGTGCACCAGGGGCAGTGCGACACCCTCCGCCACCACGGCGACGTAGTTGGGGTGTCGCAGCACCCGGTACGGGCCCGAGGTGACCAGCGGCAGGCCCGGCACCACGATGATCCGGGTGTTCCACCTCGGTCCCAGAGTGCTGATGCACCACCAGCGCAGCGCCTGGCTCGCCACCACGACCGCGAGAGCGGTCCAGCCGAGCGCGGGGACGAACGGCCGGTGCGCCGCCAGCACCTCGGCCGCGCAGGCGACCAGCAGCGCGGCGTGCAGCGCGACCATCGGGGGGAAGTGCCCGCGGCCGTGCTCGGTGCCACCCCTCGCGAAGGACCAGGCGGCGTTCCGCGTGGAGACGACCAGCTCGGCGAGACGCTCGAGGGCCACCACGCCCAGCACCACCAGGTAGGCCTCGACCGACACGGTTCAGACCTCCTCGGGACGACGGAGCACCACGACCTCCGCGCTGACCCCGGGGCCGAACGCGAACAGCACGGCGAGCTGCCCGGCGGACGGTTCCGCGTCGGCCAGCGTGTCGGCGAGCACGTGCAGCACCGAGGACGACGACAGGTTGCCCACCGCGGCGAGGGACCGGCGGCTGCGGTCCAGCGTCCCGTCCGTCAGGCCGAGCGCACGCTCGGCGGCGTCGAGGATGCGCGGCCCTCCGGGGTGCGCGATCCACGTGCGGACGTCGCCCAGGCCCGCGCCGAGCGGCTCGAGGCAGGCCTCGACGTCCGCCCGCAGGTGCGCCTCGACGACGTCGGCGAGGCCGGGTCCGAGCACGATGCGGAACCCGCTGCCGCCGATGTCCCAGCCGAGCATCCCCGCGGTGTCGGGGTAGACGCCGCTGCGCGTACCGACGACGTCCAGGCCGTCCCGGCCCTCGGCACGGCGGTCGCCGACCATCACCACCGCGGCGGCACCGTCGCCGAACAGGCCGCTGGAGACCAGGTTCGCCGGCGAGTCGTCACCGTGCTGGATGGTCAGGGAGCACAGCTCCACCGAGACGACGAGCGCGACGTCGTCGGGGTGTCCCACCAGGTAGTCGTGCACGCGGGCGACCGCCGAGGCGCCGGCCACGCAGCCCAGGCCGAACGACGGCAGTCGACGGATGTCCGGGCGTAGCCCGAGCCGCGCGACGAGCAGGGCGTCGAGCGACGGTGCACCGACACCCGTGACGGTGGTGAACAGCAGGAAGTCGACGTCGGCGGGGCGCACGTCCGCCGCAGCCAGCGCCCGACGCACCGCGTCCTCCGCGAGGTCCGCGCCGGTCGTCTCGAACAGGTGGTTCGCCTCGCCGAACCCGCGCAGCTCCGCGTAGCGCGCCAGCGGCAGCGCGAGGTGTCGCGTCCGGACCCCGCTGGCGCCGTGGAACCGGGCGAGCGCCGCGAGCCGGCCCGCGTCCTGCGTCAGCAGCGGCCCGATCGACGCGGTGATCTCCGCCTGGTCGTGACGGTGCGCCGCGAGCACCGGTGCGACGGACACGACCCGCGACATCACGGCATCGTGCCACGGGTTGCCGCGGGTTACCCGGTGGCGACGTCGACGGCTCGCCCGCCTGCCTCACGCGGCTACCAGCGGACGGTTCGCCCGAGGTAGTCCAGGTACTGCAGCCCGCCGTGACCGTGCTGGGCGGCCACGGTCTCGACCAGGTTCGGGATGCTCTCCTCGACGGCCAGCGGCGCGGCGGGACCCCCGAGGTCCGTGCGCACCCATCCGGGAGCCAGGAGCAGCAGGGTGCGCGGTTCGTCGTGATGACGGGCCGCGTAGCTGCGCATCAGCTGGTTCAGCGCCGCCTTGGACGCCCGGTAGATCTCGAACCCGCCGCGCTCGTTGTTCGCGACGCTGCCCTGGCCCGAGGACATGATCGCGATGGTGCCCGCCGGCTCCACCAGGTCCTGGAACGCCTCCACCGGCCGCGTCGGGCTCGGTGATGTCGACCCTCTCGACGGTCAGCCGACCCTCGGCACCCGGCAGCACCTGGTGCAGCGCCGTCGGCCCCGAACCCCGCACCGTGGCGACCACCGTCGAGCCGCGTGCGAGGTACTGCTGCGCCAGCGCGAGGCCGAGCCCACGGGAGGCTCCGATCAGCAGGACCCTGCGGTGCGGTTCCGTCGTCATGACCTCATCCTCGCCGTGGCGCACCGAAGGCGGCCCCTCAGGGCTGGTCCGGGACCAGCACGATCCGGCCGAAGACGGTTCCCCGGTCCATCTGCCGGTGCGCCTCCGCTGCCTGGTCGAGCGGGAGGACGGCGTCGACCACCGGGGCGAGCTGACCGCGGACGGCTGCGAGGAACAGCTGCTCGCGAGCCCGGTTCCGCTCCGCGGCGCCCACCGAGGCGAGGCTGAAGGTGGCGAACGAGCGCGACAGCTGGAAGGTCCGCAGCAGCGGCGCGGCGAGATCCGCTGGTGGGAACCCCGCCACGGCGCCGACGAGGACGTAGCGCCCGTTGGGGGACAGCCGGTCGAGGAACGCCGGGACGTCGGCACCGCCGACGACGTCCAGGACCACGTCGACGCTGCCGGCGTCGCCTGCGCCCGAGCGGTCCAGCACGTGCGTGGCCCCGAGGTCGCGCAGCCGACGACCGCGGTCGGCCGACGAGGTCGTGACGGCCACGGCGCCGGCACCCGCGCGCGCCGCGAGCTGGACGGCTGCGATGCCGATGCTGCCCGCGGCGCCGCGCACCAGCACGGACTCGCCGGGGGAGACGCGTGCATGGGCCAGCGCGAAGTGCGCGACCGTGGCGGCGCTGCCCAGCGTCACCGCAGCGACCGACGAGAGAGCCGACGGGATCGCCGTCACGTCGTCCACGTGCGCCACCGCCTGCTCGGCGTACGCCCCCGACGTCCCGGTCGCGGCCCACACACGTCGACCGACCCAGGACCCGTCCACCCGGTCGCCGACGGCGCTCACCGCGCCGGCCACCTCGCCACCGGCCACCGTGCCGACGGCTGACGACCCGAGCCCCCCGCGGCGGATCATCACGTCGACCCCTCCGACGCCGATCGCCTCCGTCCGCACCAAGACCTGGCCCGGGCCCGGCGACGGGATCTCCCGCTCGACCACCCGCAACCCGCTCGCGTCCCCGACGTCCCCGATGACCACTGCCCGCACGGCCCGTCCTCCTCGCTGTGGCTGCTACCGTCCGGGAACGTTACGGACGCCCCCGTCCACTTGCAGGAAGTGGGACAGATGGCCCCGCAGATGACCCGGCTCCGCGCGGATGCGCAGGAGAACCGAGACCGCATCCTCGCCGCGGCCGCCGAGCTGTTCGCGGAGCGGGGCCTGCAGGTCGGGATGCGCGAGGTCGCGCGCCGGGCAGGCGTCGGGCCCGCGACGTTGTACCGGCGGTTCCCGACGCGCCAGGCGCTGGTGGACGAGGCCTTCTCGGCGGAGGTCGACGCGTGCCGACGCATCGTCGAGGACGGCTGCGCTCAGGCGGACCCGTGGGCGGGTCTCACCGAGGCGCTGCGGGGCCTGCTGGTGCTGAACGTGCGGAACCGGGGGTTCGTCGACGCCTTGCTGTCCACCATGCCGACAGGGGCGCTCGCGCAGCATCGTCGTGAGCTGCTCGCCCTGCTCGACGGTCTCGCGGCACGCGCCCGTGATGCCGGTCGGCTCCGGGCGGACTTCGTCATCGACGACCTGGTGCTGGTCCTGTCCGCCGGCCGGGGACTGGCTGCCGGGCGCCGCGAGCTGCGCTCGTCCGCCGCGCACCGCTTCGCCGACCTGGCGATCGACGCCCTCCGTGCCGACGCGGGAGGGCCCCGCTGACCTGCGAAGATCCTCAGTGGCCGGGTGTCGATTCGCCGGGGACGGGGCGAACGCCCTCGAACTGCAGCTGCACGTGGCGGCGCCAGTGGCCCTCGGCGGTCATGTTGGCCATCGCCCGGGCCGGACCGGCTGACGCCCGACCAGATGGCGGAGGTGATGAGCGGAGAGCTGGGTGGCCGGTCGCCTACCGGCCCGTCACACTCGACGAGCTTGCCGCCGGCATCCGCAGCGCCGGCGCCGGCGACCGGGTGGTGCGGGACACGACCGACGTGTTCGCGGCGCACGCCGGCGGCATCTACGACGCGGACTGGGCCGTGGCGCAGCTCGGGCCCACCGACTTCGCCACCTGGTGCCGCACCGTGCTGAGGTCCCGGGCGCAGGCGCACCCCGCCTGGAGCTGAACGGCCTCGTCGAGCAGCGCACCGATCGTTGCTACCGTGCAAGTATCAGGGTGGCGCCGAGCACGGGAGGGGCGATGGTGCGCAGCGCGACCGAGGAGGCGCTCCTCGAAGCGGCCCGCGGCCTGATGCGCATCTCGCTGCACGCCGCCGACGGCGTCGGGGACGTGTCCGTTGTCCAGCTGCGCGCCCTGACGGTCCTCGACCACCTGGGCCAGGCGAACCTCGGCGACCTCGCCGACCACATGGGCGTCACCCCGTCCACCACCAGCCGTCTGGTCGATCGGCTGGCCGTCGCCGGTCTGGTGGAGCGGGCGACGGCCGAGCACAGCCGCCGGGAGGTCACGCTGCGCCTGACGACCCACGGCCGCGCGACGCTGCAGCGCTACGACGACCTGCGCCTGGCGGCGCTGCACGGGCTGCTCGCCACCCTCCCGGACCCGGAGCGTGAGGTGGCGCTACGAGGACTGCTCGCGCTCGGTTCCGGCGCGGCCGCCGTCGGTCGGAGCTGAGCCGCTGCCGGTGGTAGCCGAACGGGCGGCCGGTCGGCGATCAGAGGCCGGCGCTCCGGCTGTCACCCGACGCGCCACTCCGCGGCCTCCTCGCGGAGCGTCATCCCGTGCCCGGGGCCGGTGCCGACCACCAAGGCGCCGTCCTCCACGGGAGGCGCACCGTCGACGAGCAACGGCTCCAGCCGCGCGTGGTCGGCGAACCACTCGAGGTGACGCAGCGCCGGCAGGGCGGCAGCCACCGGTGCGTGCAGGGACGGCGCGCAGTGCCCGGACACCTGAAGGCCGGCGGCCGCGGCCACCCCGGCACAGCGGAGCCAGCCGGTGTAGCCACCGCACCGGGTGACGTCGAGCTGCAGGCAGTCCACCGAGGGCACCATGCGCGCGGCCTCGAAGACGTCCGTGAGGTACTCGCCCGCGGCGATGTCGCACCCGAGCACCCCGCGCAGCAGCGCGAGCCCCTGGAGGTCGTCGCTGCTCACCGGTTCCTCGAACCAGGTCACCCCGAGGTCGTCCAGCTCGAGGCCGACCCGGCGCGCCTCGCCGGGGGAGTAGCCGCCGTTCGCGTCGACCATCAGCGTGACGTCGTCGCCGGCCAGGTCACGCAGCTGCCGCACCCGGTCCAGGTCCCGGTCGCGCCGCTGCCCCCAGGACTCGCCGATCTTGATCTTCATCGCCCGACACCCCACGGACCGCCACCAGCCGACCTGCTCGGCGAGCTGGTCGGCGCCGAACGTGGTGAAGCCCCCCGAGCCGTACACCGGCACGCGGTCGCGCATCCGACCGAACAGGTCGGCGAGCGGCACGTCGACCAGGCGGGCCTTGAGGTCCCACAGGGCGATGTCCACCGCGCTCTGGGCCTGGGCGAACAGCCCGCGGGTGCCGAGGTTGCGGCCGGCGCGGTGCATCGCCTCCCAGGCACCGGGGACGTCCAGCGCGTCCCGGCCCCGCACCACGTCAACCAGCTCGGCCTCGACCAGCGCGGCGGCGGCGGGGGAGCTGTACGTCCAGCCGAGGCCGGTGCGACCGTCCGCCGTCACCTGGACCGTCACCGCCGTCGTGGCGTCCCAGGTGAACGTGCCGTCGGCCTCCGGCGTCGGGGTCGGGAATCGGTAGGCCGTGACGCGCACGTCCTCGATCCGCGGCGTCATCGGGGCCGCTCCGCGTCGACCAGACCCGTGCGGGCGGCGGCGATCATCCGGTCGGCCGCCCGTGCGGCCAGCGACATGATCGTCAGCGCCGGGTTGGCGGACCCCTGCGTCGGCAGCACGCTGCCGTCGGTGACGTAGAGGTTCGGCACCGCGAAGCTGCGCAGGTCGGCATCGACCACACCGTCCTCCGGCCGACGGGCCATCCGGGCGCCGCCGACCAGGTGGGCGTACCGCTGGACGGTCATCACCTCCTGCGCGCCGGCCGCCTGCAGGATCGTCTCCATGGACGCCTGCGCGGCGGCCATCAGCTGCCGGTCGTTGTCGCACCTGCTGTAGGAGAAGTGCGCGACCGGCAGCCCGTGCCGGTCCTTCTCGTCGGCCAGGGTGACCCGGTTGTCCGGCTGCGGGAGGAACTCGCACAGCGCACCCAGGGTCGACCAGTGGATGTAGTCGCGCATGTACTCGCGCAGCACCTCGCCCCAGTGGCCCTGCGCCGTGACGTGCTCGGACCAGGTGATCGGCAACGGGCTGACCGTCTGGATCGACCACCCGCGTCTGTACGGCTTCGTCGGATCCGTCTCGTAGAAGGCCTCGCTGGAGACCTCCGGCGGCGGCGCCTTGTACATGCGGACCTCGGAGTCGAACCGGCCCGCCGTCTGCGGCGCGCCCTGCACCATCAGGTACCGGCCCACCTGGTCGTAGTCGTTGCACAGGCCGTCGGGGAAGCGCCGGCTCGCGGAGAGCAGCAGCAGGCGCGGCGTCTCGATGCTGTACCCCGCGACGGCCACGGCGCGGGCCCGCTGCCGGTGCTCGAGCCCGTCGTGGAGGTAGGTGACGCCCGTGGCCAGGCCCGTGGCGTCGTCGACCAGGATCTTCGACACGTGGCACCTGGCCCGGATCTCGGCGCCGTGCGCGAGGGCGTCCGGCACGTGCGTGATCAGGGGGCTCGCCTTGGCGTCGACCTTGCAGCCCTGCAGGCAGAAGCCGCGGTAGATGCAGTGCGGCCGGTTGCCGAACCGCCCGTTGGTGATGGCGACGGGTCCGACGCGCGCCTCGATCCCGGCGGCGGCGGCGCCGCGCAGGAACACGTCGCCGTTCCCGCCGACCGGGTGAGCGTGGTGCGGGTACTCGTGCGGGTCGCCCCACGGCCACGGCTGGCCGGCGACCGGCAGCTCCTGCTCGATCTGCTCGTAGTACGGGCGTAGGTCGCTGTACGCGATGGGCCAGTCGGCGCCGACGCCGTCGGCGGTCCTGGTCCGGAAGTCCGACGGGTGGAACCGCGGCACGTAGCCGGCGAAGTGGACCATCGAGCCGCCCACGCCGCGCCCGGAGTTGTTGCTGCCGAGCGGCACCGGGTCGGTCCCACCGATCTGCCGGGGTTCCGTCCAGTACAACCGGTGCGAGCCGCGCTCGTCGCTGACCCAGTCCCGGTCAGGGTCCCAGAACGGTCCGGCGTCGAGGCACACGACCTTCCAACCGGCCCGGGCCAGGCGCTGCGTCAGAACCGAGCCTCCGGCGCCCGCGCCGATCACGACGAGGTCCACCTCGTCGTCCTCCGCGTACCGGCGCATGTCGTCCCGCAGCCGGTGCTGCGTGCGGTCGCCGTCGTTCGGCAGCAGCCACGCCGAGTCGTTGCGGGCCCGGATGCCGGCGTAGTCCGGGCCCCTCACGACGCCGACCCGCCGGCCGGCTCGTCGTCACCGGACCGTTCGTCGTGACCGAGCTGCCGGCGCACCAGGTCGGCGTGCCGTGCCCGGGCGCGCTCGACGCGCTCGGCGAAGGGCACCGGGTCGCGGTCGAAGCTGTCGGCCACCTCGAACGGCTCCCGAGCGTCGACACCGCGGTTCTTGTAGCCGCGCGGGTAGGCCGGTCCGGGGAAGCCCATCTCGTTCCAGGCCCACGGGTGGGAGTAGAAGGCGGTGCAGCCGTACCGGGTCCACAGGCTCCAGACGTGCTCGGCCTTGAGGCCCCGCCACGGCGAACCGTCCGCGCCGAGCTGCTGCACCTGGTGCAGCAGGGCGGCCTGGTCCTCGCGCGCAAGCTGGGCGAAGGGCTGCCCTGCGAGGTCGGCCGCGTCCTCGTCGAGCGCCGCCAGGCTGCGCCGCCAGGCGTCCCGGTCGCGGGGCATGTCGTCGTAGTGCCAGCCGTCGGTCTCGTCGGCCGCCAGACGTGCGTCGATCAGCGCCACCACCGGCACGCGGGGCTCGGAGTCCTGCCCCAGGAGGAGGTCCATCAGCGCGACGGCGCAGGCGTTCTCCGCGAGGGAGAAGAAGGACAGCTCCACCGGCGGCGCCAGGCGAGCCAGCACGACCCCCGCGGTCACCGTGTCCCACCGGTGCACCTCGTCGAGCACGTCGAAGCCCGGGAACCGGCCCCGGCCCTGCGGCGTCTGCGCGTGCTGGTCGGGCGCCCGGTACGGCCCCGTCATGCGCGGTCCTCGCGCCGCAGGATCGCGGCGAGCAGGCCCATGCCGCCGACCAGGCTGGCGAGCAGAGGCGCGAACAGGGGCGGCCCCATCTCGATGTTGTAGGACGCCATCTGCCAGCCGCCGGGCTTCTGCGCGATGCCCCGCCAGTGCAGGTAGGTGCCCTGCAGGCCGTTGACCACGATGGCCGCCGAGGCGAGGGGGAGCACCGTCTTGGCCGCGCGCTTGGAGAACACGCCGGCGACGGCGGCCGGGATCGCCGCCGGGAGGATCACCACCGGCCACCACATCATCTTGTTGCCGAAGCTCGCCGAGTCGTGCTCGGTGTAGATCTCTGCGGCTGTGATCGCGGCGCCGGCCGCCGTCAGCGCGGCCAGCGTCTGCTCGAACCGCCCGGTGCGGACGTCTGCCAGCATCCGGTCGAGGAGGTGCTCGGCGGCGGGCGCCGGGGCGGCGCTCCCGCGCCGGTGCGTGCTGCTGCGGCCCATCCTGGGACCTCCGATCGGGCGTCGGGAACCCGTTCATCGTTGGTCGATGGCAAATGTCCTGCAACTCGGCGACCGCGCCGGAGCTCAGCTGACCCCGATCCTCATCACCTGGCCCAGGGCCCGGCGCCGCCCCACCTGCAGCGCAGACGCGGCCCCGGCTACCCCGGCGAGGACCGGCAGCAGCACCAGCACCCACGTCTGCGCGACGAGCGCGGGGTCCCCGCTCTGCCCTGTGACCAGGCGTAGGTCCAGCGGTCCGAGGCAGAACGCGCCGAGCGCGGTCCCGGTGGCGAGACCGCAGGCCGTGGCCAGCAGCGTCCACGGCAGCGCCTCCCCGACAGCGACCCGTCGTACCTGTCGGCTGTCCAGGCCCAGCACCCGCAGCACGGCGAGGGTCTGGTCACGGCGGGGGGCGTCGGCGGCCGTCGCCAGCACGACGACGAGCGCCGCGAGGCAGAGGAGCACCGGAACGGCGACCCGCAGGAGCAGCAGGAGGCCGGCCGTCAGCGGCTCGTGCCGCCGCTCGTCGAGCCAGGCACCGCGACCCGTGACCGCCGCGGCATCCACGCCGGACCTCGCGACCGCCGCCTCGGCACCCGGACCGACCGCCCACAGCACATCGGCGTCGACCTGCCCGCCGGCGACGGCGGAGAGCGCCGCGCGGTCGACCACCACGAGGCTCGCCCACAGGCCGGTGCCGGCCAGCGCCGAGCTGAGCGCCGGGGCAGGTCCGACGGCACGCAGCGGGACCGTCTGACCGTTCCACAGCAACGACGGGCTGGAACGGCCGTCGCGCAGCGTCGCGGCCGCCAGCACCGGCAGCTGCCGCCCGGTGGGTCCGCCCGCCGGGTCACCGAGGGCCGCCATCGCCGGCGGCTCGGGGAGGGGAGTCGCAGCCAGCAGACAGCTGTACGCCTGGGAGTCGACCGCGAGGACGTCCACCCACTCGGTGCCGGCGACGCCGAACACCTGCACGTTCTGCTCGAGCCGTCCCAGGGCGACCGCGCGGACGCCCGCGGCGCCGTCGAGCTGCGTGGCCAGCGCGTCGAGCGGGTGGTCCCCGTCGGTGCGGACCAGGACGTCGGCTCCGACCGAGTCCCAGGAGCCCTGGGTCTCGCCGGCCGTCACGGTGGCGCCGACCACCGCGCCGAACGCGGTGAGCGCGGTGCACAGCGTGAGCGCCACGAAGGGCGCCGCACCGCCTGCCGCGGCTCCGCCGGCCGACGCCAGCATGGGTCCGGCGCGCCGGAGCCGCGCGGTGACCGGGACCGCGACACCGTGCAACGCGACGAGCACGCGCGCCCCGACGATCCCGGCGGCCACCGCCCCCAGTGCCGGTCCCAGGACGAGCAGCAGGTCGGCACCGGTCGGGTCGACGGGCAGCCCGCGCCGGCGCAGCGTGACCAGCGCCGCGCCGGCGACCACCAGGAGCGCCGTCTGGGCCGCCGCGACGCGTAGTCGGCGGCTGCGCTCGCCCAGGTCGTCGATCTCCGCACGACGCGACGGTCGACCGCGGACCGTCAGCACCCCGAGGACCGGCGCCGTCGCGACCGCCAGCACGAGGACGGGCAGCAGCCATGCCCACGACGGTGGCCCGGGCACGAGCAGGCGCCCCGTGACGAGCCCCGTGGAGCCGGCGAGCACGCAGAGCGCCGCCTGCTCCAGCGCCAGGCCGAGAGCCGTCGAGCCGAGGGAGGCGCCGCGGGCACGCTGCCGGCGAAGGACGGCGGCACGGCGACGGACCAGCAGCCACGAGCCGAGGGCCAGCACCCCGATCGACGCGGCCAGCACGCCCACGAGCAGGACGGACGCCTGGGCACCGGCCGCCAGCACCCGCGCCTGGACCCGTCGGGCGACCTGGTCGAGCTGCGTCCAGACTGTCGGCCGCGGCCCTGCCAGGCCCAGGTCGGTCGGAGCCGCCTGCAGCGCCGAGACGGCGCGCGCCACGGCGCCGAGGTCGGCGAACCGCAGCGCCTGCGCCTGCACGGGGAACGTGATGACGCGGCTCACCGCCTGCGGATCGAGCGCCAGACGCACGTCCGGCACCGAGTCCGCCGACAGGAGCGCGCCGAGGGTGACGGTCCGTCCCGCACCCGCTCCCCGCACGGAGGGCTGCAGGATCCCGGGGATCCGGGTCCACAGCGCGTCGCCCGGGTCCCGCGCCTGGAAGACGCCACTGACCGTGAGCTGGACGCTCAGACCGTCGGGCGCGCTGGCGGTGAGGCGGTCACCGGGATGTGCTCCGGTCAGGGCCGCCACGGGTGCGGAGAGCCCCACCTCCACCGGCCAGGGCTGGCCCTGCGAGATGTCACCGCCGGTGGACGCGCCCGGTGGCCGCCCCTCGACCCAGTCGACACCGCCGAACCCGTCGCGCCACAGGTAGGCGAGCCGCAGCCCGGCCGGGCCGGCCGGCGTCGCCTCCGCGAGCTCGGTGGTGCTGATCTCCGCCGACGGTGGACCCAGGACGTTCCCCAGCGGCCGCGGGAGCGCGCCGCGGACGTGCCCGGCGTCCTCGGTCAGCCGGCCCGCCGTGCCGGGGTCGCGGACGGCCTCGACGACGTGCTGGTCGAACGGTGCCGACACGGTCATCCCGGCCGACGGCTCGGCGGCGACGGCGACCTGCACCGCGTGGTCCGCCACGCGCCGGAGCTCACGAGGGGCGGCGTCGGCGAGGACGACGGCCAGCAGCAGCACGACGGCGAGGACGGCGAGCGGCCAGGCGTCCTGCGCCGCCCGGCGTCCCAGACCGGCGAGGCCGCCTCCCGTCCAGGTGCTCCACTCCCGCCTCCCGCGGGACGTCACGGCTGCACGTCCATCCGCAGATGGGTGGCGCTGGCGCGCCGCACCGCAGCCCGGGCGACGGGTACCGCCACCCCCGTGGAGCCGACGACGAGCAGCCCGACGAGGACCGCGAGCGACGTCCACGGCCAGACGACCAGCGCGTCGGGCACCGGACGACCGCCGCTGCTGGAGACCACGAGCAGCGGGCCGAGCGCGCGGCTCACTCCGGCTCCCAGCAGGGCGCCCGCGCCGACGGCCACCAGGCACACCGCGGCGTGCTGGGCGAGGAAGGTGGCGCGGACGGCCCGCCGGGACATCCCGAGCCCCAGCAGGCGAGCGACCTCGAGGTTCCGCGCGCCGATCATCGAGGCGACGTGCGCGGCCGTCCCCGACAGGGCGAGCACGCACGCGGCCGCCACCAGGGTCCACATCGCCGCGACGAACGCGATCCGTAGCGGTCCGTCACGCAGCTGCGCGACGAGGCCGTCACGCGCGGTGGGCTGTCCGAGGCCCGCCGCCCTGACCGCGGTGGCGGCCGCCGACGGGTCGGACACACCGTCGACCCACCAGCGGTCGGTCAGCGGTTCGAGATCGTGCAGCGCCAGCAGCGCGCGGCCGAGGGTCGTCCGGTCCACGAGCACCGCGCGGGTCCCCACGGCGGACGGCACGTACGGGACCACCCCGACGACGCGGGCGTCGAGCACGGCCTCGTCGACCATGAGGGACAGTCGGCCGCCCGGACCCACGCCGAGCTCGTCGGCCAGCGCCCTGCTGACCACCGCCGGCACCTCCTCGGCAGGTTCGCCCGCCACCAGCAGCAGGCTCCCGCTCGTGTACAGCAGACCGGTGAGCGACACCGACGCCGTGGCGGCGACCGTGGCTCCGTCCGCACCGTCGGGCTCGCTGACCTCGGCCCCGCGGGTGATCTGCCAGCCGTTCGGGGGCGACGCGCCGAACCAGGGCGCCGACGTCCCGGCTGGCACCGTCGCACCCCGGAGCACGACGGAGACCGTCAAGGTCGTCGTCTGGTCGAAGCCGCCGGGCGGTGCCGCACCCGGACCGAGGGCCAGCGCGAGGTCGAGGGCGGTCACCTGGAGCTGCTCGGCCGCCGGCAGCCCGCCGGCACCGCCGAGGGGCACGTCCACCCGGTGCGGCTGCCCGTCCAGCGGGACCTGAGCGCCCGGGCGGACGGCCTGGCCGCCCCACCGGTCCCGCACGACCAGGGACGGTGTGACCAGCACGGGCGTCCCGTCGGCCGTGGTCCCGGTGATCTCCAGCGCTGCCGGGGCGTCGCCGGGCAGCAGAGGTCCGGCGGGTCGTGCGGTCGCGAGGCGTGCGGTGACGTCGTCCCAGGTGGTGCCGCGCGGCGGGGGTGCGGCACCGAAGCCGCGCCGGACGTCGGTCGCGACGAGCTGCGGCGCGGACCCGGTGGCGTCGAGGCCGAGGTGGGTGCCGAGGGCGACGGGCCGCTGGGCCACCGCCATCGGGACACCGCCGGTGGCGGCCGCCAGCGCGGGACCCTCGTCGCCGGCGGCGACGTCGCCCGGGTCGATCTGCAGCTGCATGCCGACCTGGGCATCGGCCTGAGCCGCCTGGGACCGTTCCCACGTCGTCGCGAAGGTCAGTCCGAACGTCCCACCGGCGGTCGCGAGCACCAGCAGGAAGGCGCCCGCCGTGGAGTGGTGCCGGCGAGCCACCTCCCAGCCGGCGAGCGGCAGCACCAGCCGTCGCGACCGCGAGGCGTGCAGCTCGGCCAGCCGGGCCACCCACGGGAGCAGCCGCAGGGCCACGACGGCTCCGCCCACCAGGCACAGCACCGGGGCCGCCACCAGCACGGGGTCGACCGCGCTGCCGTTCGCCACACCGTGCGCGCGCAGCTGCAGGTACCCGACCACCCCGAGGCCCACCAGGATCACGTCCACGCCGGACCGCGCCACCAGCCCCACCCGTGAACGCCGTCGGGGAGGCCGCGTCGCACGGAGCGAACCGACCACCAGCAGCCCGCACAGCGCCACCGCCGCGCTCACGGCCGTCACGACCAGCGTCGCCGTGACACCGGTCGCGGCCGACAGCCCCGCGTCCGCCAGCCGGGGGACCGCCGCCAACGACCGGTACGCGGTGACCGAGAGCGGGACGGCGGCACCGCCCGCCACCGCCGCCAACCCCAGGGCCTCGACCGTCGCCCGTGCCGCGAGCTGGCTCCCCGCGGCGCCACGTGCGCGCAGCAGCACCGTCTCGCCGGCCCGGCGGTCGGCCAGGAGCCGCCCCGCCAGACCGAGGGCGGTGACCCCGAGCGCGGCGGCCAGCAGAGCCGCCACCAGCACCTCCGAGTCGGTGACCCCCAGCTGCTGCCGCATCCGCCGCAGCACGTCGGGGTAGTCGTCGGTCAGCGCCAGGGCCTGGGCCCGGGCACCGAGGCCCTGCTCGAGCGCCGTCCGCAGCCCCCCGAGACCGCCGCGCGCCACGGAGATGCCGGTCACCGTCGCGCCGTGCAGGTCGGGCGTCGTCACCACGTGGAAGCGGGCGACGGGGGAGTGCCCGACCAGGGTGCCAGGCGCGACCACCAGCGGACCGTAGGTCGGCAGACTGGCACCCCGCGGTGCGTACCCGGCCGCGCCCAGCGGGTCCCGGTCCCACGTCCGGTCCCCGCGCCGCGGCGTGAACGTCCCGACCACCTGCACGGTCAGCGGGTCGGCCGGCGCCTCGCCCAGGTGCTGCGGCGCCCCGGCCAGCACCACCGTCGAGCCCGGCGCCACGCCGAGCAGCCGCGCTGTGGAGTCGAGCAGGGCGACCTGCGTGAGCGAGGTGCCGTGCGCGGGCCACGTGCCGGCGGTCAGCACGGCGTGCTCCGTCAGGTCGTCGCCCTCGAGCAGGTAGGTCGCACGCAGGTCGCCGTCCGGCATGGGGGCCAGGTACCGCGGGGTGGACGTGGCCCACACCGACGTGCTCGTGGGGAACGGACGGAACGCCGCGGTCGTGGCCGCCGACACCTGGGCCAGCGCCGCGGCCACCACGTCCGGCTGCGTCGCGTCGTCCGCCATCGTGACGGCCGCGGTCACGGCGACGGAGGCGGGAGCTGTGCTGCGGACGGCGGCCTCCAGCGCCTGGTCCTGCGCGGCGGTCAGCAGCAGCGAGCACAGCCCCACGAGCGTCGCTCCGGCCACGGCCAGTGCGGTGACCCAGGTCAGCAGGCCCGCCTGGGCCCGGGCGCGTCGCAGCAGCAGGAACGGCGTCCGCACGCGTCGGACCACCGTCAGGTCCCCAGCCGGTCCGGCCGGCGCACCGTGCCGGGACGGCCCTTCACGCATCGACGACCCGGCCGTCGACCAGTCGCACGGCGCGGTCGGCCAGGGCGATCATCACCGGGTCGTGCGTCGAGACGATCGCCGTCATGCCCTCTGCCTCGACCACGGCCCGGATCAGCGCCATCACGGAGAGGCCCGTCTCGATGTCGAGCTGGCCCGTGGGCTCGTCCGCGATCAGCAGCCGCGGGGACACGGCTAGCGCGCGGGCGATCGCCACCCGCTGCTGCTGCCCGCCCGACAGCTCGGTGGGCCGTTGCGCGGCGTGGTCCGCGAGACCGACCAGCTGGAGGAGGAGCTGTACGCGGCGCTCCCGGTCGGCGACCGGCAGCCCGCGCAGCCGCAGCGGGACCCCGACGTTCTCGGCCGCGGTCAGCACCGGGATCAGGCCGAACGTCTGGAAGACGAAGGCGACGGTCTCTCGCCGCAACCGCACCAGCCCGGCTTCGTCGAGCCCCGTGACGTCCACCCCGCCGACGCTCACCGATCCCGCATCGGGTCTGTCGAGCCCGCCGACCAGGTTGAGCAGCGTCGTCTTGCCGGACCCGGAACGGCCGACCAGCGCCACCAGCTCGCCGGGCGCGACGTCGAACGACACGTCGTCCACCGCGTGCACGGCGTAGCGGCCCGCGCCGAACGTCCGACGCACGCCGCGCACCGCGACGGCAGCCCCGGTGGTCACCGCACCGACCCGTCGCCGTCGGAGCCCGACCCGCGCCGCCCGCCCGCGCCACCGCCGCGCCACACGCTGACGTGGTCCGCCTCGAGCACCAGCCGGACCCGGTGCGTCAGCGCGAGCGCCTCGCGGTACTCGCGCGGGACCTGCACCCGTCCCGCCCGGTCCATCACCGCGTACTCCTGCGCGGCGGCCGGGGCGGCACCGTCGTGCCCGGCCGTCGCCCGCAGCACCTCGGTGCTGGTCCGGCCGTCCCGGATGGCGACCGTGCGGGCGACCTGCTCGCTGACCGTCGGGTCGTGGGTCACCACCACCACCGTCGCCCCCGCCTCCCGGTTCGCGGTCCGCAGCGCCTCGAACACCTCCTGGGACGTCGCGGTGTCCAGCTCGCCGGTCGGCTCGTCGGCGAGCAGCACGCGCGGCGAGTTCGCCAGCGCGACCGCGATCGCCACGCGCTGCTGCTCGCCGCCGGACATCTGCCGCGGCAGCCGGTCCGCGCAGTGCCGCACCCCGACCATGCCGAGCACCTCGGCGGCCCGGCGCTGGCGCTCCCGACGGCCCACGCCGGCGAAGGCCATCGGCAGCAGCACGTTCTGCAGGCCCGTCAGGTACGGGACCAGGTTGTGCGCGGCCTGCTGCCACACGAACCCGACCATGGTCCGGCGGTACGCGACGCGGTCGCGGCGGGACATCGCCATCAGGTCCCACGGCCCCACCCGGACGCGGCCGGCCGTCGGCTGGTCGATCCCGGAGAGCACGTGCAGCAGCGTCGACTTGCCGGAACCGGAGGCGCCGACCACCGCGACCAGCTCACCCTCGTCCACCAGCAGGTCGAGGCCCTGCAGGGCCTGCACCTCGACCGGCCCGCTCCGGTAGATGCGCACCAGGGTGTCGCACACGATCAACGCGTCGTGGCCGAACTGGGGCGCCTGCGTCGTGCGCGCACCCAGGCCCTCCAAGGTGCTCTCGGACACCGGCCTCCCCCTGGTGCTGCGGGCAGCGGCGCCCGAGCGACGCCAGGCTATCGGGCACGACCGTCGAAGCCGGTCGACCCAGCGGATGAGCGCCGCGGCACGCGCACGACGGGCCCACGGGGGGATCGCTCCGCCCCGGGGCCCGTCGGCTGGTGCGCTACTTGTAGCTGACCGCCAGCTTGCTGCTCGTGGCCTGTGCGGGCGCTCGGACGGTCAGGGTCCGCGTCGCCGCGTCCCAGCTCCAGGCGTCCGTCCCGACGGTGTGACCGTTGACCTTGACCGTCGTGGGCGCGGTGGCGTCGGTGAACCTGACGGTCCACGACCGTCGGGCGACCTGGCCGGGGTACGAGCCGGCGGCGGGCTCGACCGTGAGCCGGTGGGTGTTCCCGTCCAGCACGTAGTCGATGCGGGTCGTGGCGTGCTGCGACGGGTCCGTGGTGGTGCCGTCGTCCTCGTAGAGGGTGAAGGAGCCCGGGGCACCCTCGGCGGCGGTGACCGTGACGGCGTCGAGCGGGTTCTGCACGTCGTTGGTCACGTCGGCCGTCCGCGTGGTGAGGATGCCGCCGGACCGCAGGAAGACGGGCATCGTGTCGAGCCCCGTCGTGACGTCGGCCGACGTGCCGCCCTGGTAGGTCGTGCCGGTGAAGTAGTCCGTCCACGAGGAGCCGGCCGGGAACCAGACCTTGGTCGTCGCCGTCGTGCCGGGTGTGGTGACCGGTGCGACCAGGACGTCGGGTCCGTACAGGTACTCGCTGTCCGCGTTCGCGTAGGCGTCCTGCTGGTCCGGGTACTGCAGGTAGAGCGGCCGGACGACGGGCGCACCGGTGGCGTTCGCCTGCTGGGCCAGCGTGTAGGTGTACGGCAGCAGGTCCTCGCGGAGGTTGAGGAACGTGGTGGCCGATGCCTGGGCGTCCGCGCCGTACTGCCACGGCAGCCGGTCGCTGTGGTTGGAGTGCAGGCGGTCGACCGGCTGGAAGGTGCCCAGCTGCACCCACCGTGCGTACAGGTCGCCGGGCAGCTGCGTGGAGCCCGGCTCGGTGCCGGGCAGCTGGAGCCCGCCGGTGTGGCCGCCGATGTCGTGGCTGATGTTGGTCAGCCCGGTCGCCATCGACTCACCGGGCGTGTACCCGATCTGGAACTTCAGCGAGTCCCACGTGGAGATGGTGTCGCCGGTGAAGTGCAGCGTGGTCCGCTTGTCGGCCCACGGTCCGGTCGGCACGGCCGAGCCGTTGCTGTACCCGCCGGCCTGGAGGGAGCCGTAGGCCCGGGAGAACGCGAACCCGCGGCCGATCCGGGACGAGGCGTCGGTGGCGTACTGCTGGTTGATCCACGAGTCGGGGGTCACGCCCTGGAGGGTCGACATCGACTGGTCGCAGCACCAGTCGAGCCACCACAGGTCGTTGCCCGCCGTCGAGATCGGCTGGTGCAGGCCGAAGTAGGCCGTCAGCTGCGCCGGGTTGCCGAAGTCGAACACGTAGCAGCCCGCGCCGCCGCCGGAGCAGCCGCCCGGCGCGAGCGTCCCGCCGGCCGTCGCCTGCGCCTGGGCGAACTGCGGGTCGGAGCTGAGGATGCTCGGGTGCACGTTGAGGCTGGTGTGCAGCCCCTGGCCGTGCGCCCAGCTGAAGAAGGCGGGCGGGTCCGGGAACTTGGTCGGGTCCATCTCCCAGCCGTTCCACCGGTTCGGGGACTTGAAGTCGGTGTCGACGACGAGCACGTCGAGCGGCACGCCGTGGGCCCGGAACGCCGGGAGGATCGTGTTCTCGTAGTCCGCCGCCGTGCGGTCGTAGTACTCCGAGTACCAGACGCCGTAGGCCCATCGCGGCAGCAGCGTCGAGGGACCGGTGAGCCTGCCGAGGTCTGCGAGGCCCCGCGCGTAGTCGGCGCCGTACGCGAAGACGTAGCCGTCCTGGTACGGGCTGCCCGCGTGCGACGGACGCTGCGTGACGGCCTTGGTCGACGGGTCGAGCAGGGCGGAGGCGGTGTCGTCGAGCAGGGACCAGCCGTCCTGGTACATCAGGCCGGGCGCGGTGGGTGCCGACCCGTTCTGGCCGTCCAGGCTGCGCCGGTAGCCGCCGAGGGGGGCGTGCGGCGCCAGGAGCGGGCTGTCGGTCGCCGTGACGGCGACCGTGTCGAGGTTGACGTTGCAGCTGGCCGCGTCCGGGCAGCCGAGGGTGACGGTGTTCTGGCCGGCGGCGAGGGTGACGGGGACGGCGACGATGCGCCAGGTGTCCCAGCTGCTGGTGGGCTGCATCGTCACCGACCCGGGATCGGCCGACCCGACGGTGACCGACATCCGGCGGGGCTGGACCGGCTGGCTCCCGGCCGCCCAGTTCGAGTAGCGCAGCTGCAGGCTGTACGTGCCCGCTGCCGGCACGCCGGTCACGGTGACGGCGTCCGCGGCACCGGCGTGCTCCAGACCCGCGACGAAGCCGGCACCGGAGTACTGGTTGTGGTCGGCGGCGAGCCTGGCACCGCCGGACAGCGCACCCGTCTCCGCCTGGCAGACGTCGCCGAAGGCGCAGGGGAGCGGTGCGGGGTTCGACGGGGCCGGGTACGCCACCCCCTGGTCGAGCACCGCCAGGCTGTCGATGTTCACGTGCCCGGTGTCCCCTGGACCTTCCTGGACCCGAACGGTGTGCAGGCCGGTGGTCAGCGCGACCGGCACCCGGGCCAGCGCCCACGTGTCCCAGCTGCCCGTCGGAGGCAGCGAGAACTGGGTCGGGGCACCGCCGTCGACGACCACGCTCATGGTCCGCGTGGTCTTCTGGCCGTCGCCGCCCCAGCTGTTCGCGTAGCGCAGCGCCAGGTCGTAGGTGGACGCCTGCGCCGGGTCGACGCTGAAGGTCACGGAGCTGCCGGTGCTGGCGATCTCGGCGACGAAGCCCCGTCCGGTGTAACCCCCGTGGTCCGTGGCGACGGTGACACCGGCCAGCGACAGGTCCTCCGCCTCGCACAGGACGCCGACGGCGCACGTGGGCGGGACGGCCGAGGCCCACGGAGCGGCGTCGACCTTCTGCCGGCCCGCGTCGAGGGACAGCTGCAGGTTGTCCTTGCCGAAGGGCCCGGAGCCGACCTTGTAGCGCAGGGTGGCCGCGGCCGTCCGGATGGTCAGCCAGCCGTCGCTGGTGTCGGTGGTGAAGGGCGTCCGCCCGAAGCCGTCGCGGCCGATCACGTTGAACGTGGCCGAGTCCTCGAACCGGCCGGTTCCGGAGTACTCCGTGCGGATCAGGGTGGGGGAGAGCACCTCGAACCGTGCGTCACCGGAGGTGACCGCCCCGGAGGTGGCGGTGGGCGCGGCGACCGTCTGGGCGTCGGCGGGGCCGGTCGCCGTGAGGGTGACCGCCGCGACGGCCGCCAGGGCGACCGCCGCGGGCAGCAGCCGTGACCGGCGCCGAGCTCTGCGTGCTGCGAGGGGGGATGTCACCGTTGAGCTCCCTTGTTCGAGGCTTCGTCCAGGAGGACTGCGAGCAGCGTTGCTAGGTACGTGAGGCGTGCAGGGCCGCGACGTCGGAGGGCGTCAGCGCCCGGTCCCACACGTGCACGGCGTCGATGGCGCCGGGCCAGAAGTCGGTCTTCCCACCTCCGGCGAAGGCCCGACCGATCGCCAGCGGGCCGCCGGACGCATCGCCCTGCGCCTGGTGGTTGACCGACGCCTGCGCCTGCCCGTCGACGTAGAGGGTGTAGGTGCCGGCGTTCGCGTCGTGGACGCCGACCAGGTGGTACCACCGACCGACCACGGGCGCGGCGTCCGAGAGCGCACGGCCCTCCCCGGTGGAGAACGCGAGGCGCTGGTCCGCGGCCGAGTACTGCAGGAAGAACCCGCTGGTCGTGGTGCCGTCCTGGCTCACCGCGGTGGCGAAGTGGCCCGTCGAGTCGAGCCGCACCCAGGCGGCGGCGCTGAAGTTGCCGACCGTGTCGAGCACGGGTCCGCTCGTCTGCCCGTACTGGCTGCTGCCGTCCAGCTGGATCGCCGAGCCGGACACGCCGCTCACCCACGCCGGTGCGCCGACGAGCGTCGCGTCGTGCCCGCCGGCGGTGTCGTGCGCGACGGTGCCGGAGCCCTCGTCGAGCGGCCACGACCCGACCGGGTCGGTGCGACCGGTGGGGAAGGCCGTGCGGACGTTCTGCCGGGCGTGCGTGCTCGACGCGACGTGCGCTGGACCGAGGTAATCCGCGGTGGCGACGACGGCGGCGAGGGTGCCGCCCCGGTCGCCGGCCGGCGGGGTCAGGACGACGTGGACCGTGGCGGTGGCGCCGCCCTCGATCGCGGGGACCGGGTCCGGACGGGTCGCGGTCCACCCGGCCGGCACCGCCAGCGTGACCGCGACCTGGCGCAGGGCCTGCGCAGTCGTGTTCCGCAGCATGATCGGTACGGTCGTCGGACCGTCGACCGGCAGCGGGTTGCCCGTACCGATCCCGACGGACATCGCGTCGCTGGACGGGCTCCACGCCTGGAGCTCCGTGACGCCGACGTAGGCGCCGGGCCGGTTGGTGAACAGCAGGCGGATCCGGCTGGTCGTCAGGGCCGGGAAGGTGATCTCGTTCAGCCCGTTGCCCACCGGCGCAGCCTGGTCACGAGTCTGACCCGGCACGTCGGCCCAGGAGGCGCCGTCCCAGTACTGCAGCTCGTACGCCGCCGCCGGCCGGACCCCGCCGCCGTCGTCGTAGCCGTACCAGCGCACGTCGCTGACGGGCGTCGGCACCCCGAGGTCGACGCCGTACCAGTCCTGGGCGTTGGGAGAGGCGTAGTTGGTCCAGCGCGTGTTCTCGGGCACCTCGTTGAACCACACCTTGCCGTCGATCGCGTTCCACGGGTCGTCGAAGCGCCAGGTGTAGGAGGTGATCGGCATCGGGTAGCCCGTGCGCAGCGGGTTCGTCGCGTCGTCGACCAGGCGGGGCGCCGCGTCGGTCGGTCGTGCGCCGAGGGTGACGGCGCCGACCTCGACGCTCAACGGCGCCAGGGTCGCAGACGTCGTCGACAGGGCGCCGTCGACGTAGACGCGCAGGCCGGCGCCCTGGTGGTAGTGGCTGCCGTCGCGGTCCCACAGCACGGTGACCTGGTGACCGTGGTACGGGACGTTCTCGACGAGGTAGTGGTCCCAGGTCGACGGCACCAGCGGACGGATGTCGAGGTGGCTGGTGGTGCTGGGACGCAGGCCGAGCAGCCCCGACAGCACCAGGTCGTCGTAGGTGGAGTGGTTGTAGTCCTCGCTGTGGTCGTACGCGTCGTAGATCCAGCTCGGCTGGTCCGGGTCGTGGGCCTCGGCGACGTACGGGACGCCGTTGCGCATCTGCGTCGCGGCGTAGGTGTGCAGCGCGGCGGCGTAGTCGGCGCTGGTGACGGTGCTCTGCGCCGGGTAGTCGTCCAGCAGGTTCGCCAGGCCGGTCAACGTCTGCGCGGTGGCGAACGGCCAGCTCGGTCCGTCCCACCGGCAGCAGCTCCCGGCCTGGTACATGAACAGCGGGCTGCGCCGCTCCGCCGTCGTCGGCCCGAACGCGCTGGCGAACCCCTGCGGGTCGAGCAGCTGCGCCCAGGCGCCCGAGTCGCTCGAGTCGGCCGCGTCGAACTGCCACGGCACGAACCCGATCTCCTCGCGGGTGTCGAGCAGCTGGTGACCGGGATTGCCGTCGCGCGCCATCGCGTAGTAGAAGCCGCGCGACGGGTCCCAGAGCCAACGCTGCATCGCGGCCTTCAGGTTGCTCGCCCGGGTCGCGTACTCGGCGGCGAGGGCGGTGTTCCCCGCGAGCTCGGCGAGCTTGCTGATCGCGACCGCGTCGCCGTACTGGTACGCGTTGATCGTCGGCCGGTAGCCCGCGCCGCCGTGGTACGGGTCGCTCGACCGGTACGAGGACGCCGAGAACTCCATCGCGTCCCACACCGGGACCGACCAGTACAGCCCCAGCGTCGGGTCGAGCTGCTTGTCCCAGCCGCGGTACTGGCGCACCAGCTCGGGCAGCATCGCGACGAGCGGCCGGAAGTCCCCGCTGACCTGGGCCTGCCCGTAGGCGGCGGAGGCCAGCCAGAAGCTGTACTCGTGCGCCCAGTCCGTCGCGTCGGCGTTGACGGCGTCGGTCGCGGGCTTGGGTCCCGCACCCGGTCCCGTGAGCCAGAACCGCACGTAGTCCTGGTCGTAGCTGGTGTCACGCAGCCAGCGGCCCTCGGTGATCTGGTGCCCGGCTGCGGCGTCGATCGCCTGGTAGGGGGCCGCGTACCCGCAGCAGTCGAGGAACTCCGTCGAGATCCACCCGTCGGTCGGGTTCGTGTACCGCAGGTGCTCCTTGAAGGTGCGCCAGCGGTAGTAGTAGACGGACTGGATCGTCGAGTCGGGCAGGTCGACGAAGGGGATGTTCGACTCGTACCAGGACTGGTCGTTGAAGCCGGCGAGGTAGGACGCGTCGTCGAGGAAGTGCGTCCCGCCGCCGGAGGCGGCAGCGGTGGGAGCGCCGGTCTGCGCGGCGGCCGCCCGGTCACCAGCGGCTTGGGCGCCGGGGGAGACGGCGACGGCGGCCACGCCCAGCGCGAGGGCGCAGAGCACTGCCTTGGTTCGCAGGAACGCCATGACCGGACCCCCGTCTGCGATGACGACGGCACCGGCTGCGGTGCCTGCGGACGCCAGTCAGTGAACAGCAGCGCATCACTTCGGTCAATACCGATCAGACTCGAAACGTGAGACGGCTGATGCACGCGTGCAGGCGCGTACGCCCGAGCCGGCGCTGAGGGGATGCGGCGGACGGTGCACACTCCTGAACGTGTAAGCGGTCTGGTATCAGCAGAATCGGTCATCCGGCTTTGAATCGGAACATGCTCCGGTTAGCCTGGCGCGATGGGTGCGGCACCTGCGGGCCGCACGCCCACGTCGCCAGGAGGCACCCGCATGTCCCGACCGACCAGCACCCCACCGAGTACGAGCCGGGCCGTCCAGCTCCTGTCGTTCGACGGTCCACAGGCGCTGCAGATCCGCGAGGTCCCCGTCCCGCAGCCGGGGCCGGGACATGTGCGGGTCCGGGTGATGGCGGCAGGCCTGAACCCGATGGACTGGTTCATGACGTCGGACCCGGCGACTGCGGCGCGCTTCCGGCTCAGCCTCCCGTGCGGGTTCGGGACGGACTACGCCGGGGCGGTCGATGCCGTCGGAGCCGGCGTCAGCGGGTTCGAGGTGGGCGACCGAGTGTTCGGCGGCGCCCTGTCGCGCGCGGTGGCCGACCACGTCGTCGTCGAGGCCGGAGGGACCATCGCAGCGGCCGGCGACGTGCACCACACCCCCAACGGCGTCGACGACCGTACGGCCGCCACCCTGACCATCGGCGGTTGCACCGCTGCCGATGCGGTCCGTCGCCTCGCTCAGCTGCCGCGACGAGCGAAGCCCTCGGTCAGCCGGCCGCCGACGCCGTCGAGCACCGTGTCGCACACGCGGATGAGCTCGCTCACCTCGCCGCTGGCCACGGCGGAACGGTGACCGGTGAGCAGCTGGTCGGCGAGCTCAGGGTCGTTCTCCCGCAGCCTGCGAAGCAGCCACTTGCCCGTGCCGAGCCAGGCTCCCCGGGAGCCGAGGGCGAGCTCCGCAGCCATCACCAGCACCTGACCTGCGACGACGTCGCGCTCACCGGAGTCTGTGGCGCCCGCGAGGTCGTCGAGCACATCCGTCAGCGCGAACCGGCGGTACTCCAACAGCTCCGCGGTCCACTCCGGGGGCCCGGCAGCCAGGTGCCTGCGCGCCCGCTCCTGCAGCTGCGCCACCTCCGCCCCGGCCAGCGGCAGGCCGGTGGCCAGCATGTGCGCGAGCGTGCAGCCACCCTGCTCACGCTCCCGTTCGAACCAGTACGCGACCGACTCGTCGGTGTGGACGAAGAGCTCGACCGGCACACCGTCGACCCGGATCGCCTCCCGGACGCGGTCCTCGGGGCCGGCCAGGACCACGATGTCCAGGTCGCTGGTGGCGGTGGCCCGCCCGGCAGCGACGCTCCCGGCCAGCACGGCCGCCCGAGCCTGCGGGAACCGCTCGGTCACGATCCGGCGAGCGAGTGCGACCAGGTCCATGCGCCACATCCTGGGGTAGCCGCGGCGGTCACGGCTGAACTGCTCGCTCGTCGGCGCCGTCGGCGCTCGATCGGGTGGATCACCGGTGCGCCTCACGACGGTCGAGCCTGAGCGCCCTCGTGCTCGAGCCGCTCGACGCGGGCGCGGGCGCGCTGCGACGCCCGTCCGGCCGATCGCGAGGCGTTCGCGGCCTCGCGCAGCGCCTCTCGGGCTCCCGCGAGTCGCGCGGCGAGCGCGTCGTTCTCCGCCTGCAGGGCCTGCAGCTCGTGCCGCAGCGCCTCAGCACGCTCGGCGAGCGCCGCGCGCCGCTCGTCCAGCTCCTGCACGGCGCGGTGCGCTGTCGCGGCCTGCTCGGCGGCGCGGCGGTCCAGCTGTTCGGCCTCAGCCAGGTCGGCACGCGCCTCGGAGAGCTCCGCGCCGCGTCGTTCCTCCCGGTGCCGGGCAGCCGCCTCCTGGCGCTGCTCCGATCTCCCAGCGCCAGCAGTCGCCAGCTCGGTGTCAGCGGCCGCTCGCCGCGTGTGGGGCAGCGGTGCTGCGCCGACGACGGCCACGGCCCCGTCGACGTCGACCGGACCGAAGCCCGACGTCTCCAGCGACGTGGTCAGCACACCCGACCTGACGGCGGCGGCGGCCGCCGGGTCCGCCATGGCCGCATGCACGGTTGCCTGCACCTGGCCGAGCACCGAGTCGCTCAGGTGCTGGCCCTGAGCTTCGGCGAGGGCCCGTGCCTGCTGGCCGATCGCCGTCAGCAGCCGCCTGCGCTCCCGGTCGAGCTCGCGGAGCTGCTCACCGGCCAGCGTCTCCTGCGCCTCCCGCAGCGCAGCCCCCACCTCGACCAGCTGCTCCACCAGGTCCCGCTCGTGCCGGACGAGCAGGTCGACGGCCCAGGCCGCCACGCTCGGCTTCGGCAGGCGGGAGACCTGCGCCGCGACCGTCCGGTCACCCTCGCGGCGCAGCTCCTTGGCGTGCGCGTCGCGGGCAGCCGTGAACTGCTCCAGGGGCAGGCCGTAGAGCTCGACGGCGACCGCACCGGTGGTCGTCACGCGACCCGCTCCACAGCGCTCACCGCGCCAGTGTGCCGACCCCGTCCGGTGCACGCGTCCCGGGCTGCACCGGCGGCCCTGCGGCGCGCGCCGGTTCGCCGACCTACGGGCGCGCGGAGTGCGTCGGCCCCGGCTTGGCGTGCGCCTGCTGAGAGATCTGCCGGCCGTCCACCCCACCGTCGCGGGCGTCCGCGGCGACGCTCTGACCGAACGCCGCGGCGGAGGGGAGGTCGCTCGGGCCCGGGTGGGCGGTGGCGTGCGGGTTGGCGTGCGCGTTCGGCGCGTGGCTGGCCGACGCGGACGCGCTCACCGACGGGACCGGCAGGGCCGCCGAGCCGGTGAACTGCTGTGCCACCGCGGGCGCCGCCGCGGCAGTGCCGACCGCCACCGCGGCGATCCCCACGCCGACCGCGGCCTTGCCGGCCACGCTCAACCCCGCGACCTTCGTCAGCAACGCGCCCGTCAAGGTGCCGCTCATGGTGCCCTCCGCAACCGTGGGGCT
Source organism: Cellulomonas sp. NTE-D12 (assembly GCF_027923705.1). NCBI lineage: Bacteria > Bacillati > Actinomycetota > Actinomycetes > Micrococcales > Cellulomonadaceae > Cellulomonas > Cellulomonas electrica. The sequence goes on from NZ_AP026442.1 coordinate 1,887,907, forward strand.
GCGCCGTCGCAGCGCCTCTCACCGGTGATATCGGTGCCGGGCCCGCGCACGGTCACGCGGTTCAGCGAAGTTCACTCCAGCGGCGCAACGGCCGACCCACCGCAGGCCGGTCCCCGCCGCCCGGCTGCCCGCCTGCCCGACTCGCGCAACTGCTCCGTTCCCGGACCAATCCGCCGGGCCGAGGGCGCCGAACCACTGCTGTCCGCAGTACCCGCACGTGTGGGCGGAGCGTTCCGCCCTGACAGGGAGTCATCATGCGCACGAGCCTCAAGCTGGCCTCCGCGGCGATCGGGGCGGCCGCCCTGCTGCCCCTCGGCGTCACCACGGCGATGGCCGCCGACGGCAGCGGCAACGCCAACCTGGCACCCGTCGCCCTCAACGGCGTCAACGGCAGCGGGACCGCCATGGTCACCGTCAAGGGTGACGTGGTGAGCGTCACGCTGGCGGCCAAGGGCCTGCTCGCCGACCAGCCGCACGCCGCCCACATCCACTTCGGCGCCGACGCCCGGCACGAGTGCCCCGCCGCGGCGGACGACGCGAACAAGGACGGGCACCTCACCACCACCGAGGGCGGCCCGGCCTACGGCCCGGTCGTCGTGTCGTTGACCAAGACCGGGGACACGAGCCCGTCGAGCGCCCTCGCGGTCGACCGGTTCGACACGGCGCCCGGCGGCAACCTCTCCTACCAGCGCGGCGACATCACCGTGGCCCCCGAGGTCGCCACCGCGATCCTGGCGGGTCAGGCGGTCGTCGTCATCCACGGCGTCGACTACAACGGCGACGGCAAGTACGACGGCTCCGCGATGTCGGACCTCGACCCGAAGCTGCCGGCCGAGGCGACGGACCCCGCGCTCTGCGGTGTGCTGAAGGCGGCCCCCGTCGGCGCCATGGCGACAGGTGGGGGCGGCGCGGCGGCGCGGCCGGAGCAGGGCCTGCTGCTCGCCGGCGGTGCGCTGCTCCTCGCGGGTCTCGGCACCGGGGCGTACGTCGTGCGTCGGGCACGCACGCAAGCGTGATGTCCTCGGTCCCCACGTTCCACGGCCGCCGCGGCCAGCTCGTTGCGGCGGCCGTGGGGCTGGCCCTGGCGGGTGCCCTGACCCTGGTCGTGGGGCTGCGCGCGCAAGCCGGGCCTCCGGCGCCGCCGCTCAGCCGGGTGGCTGCGACGGCGGCGCCCAGCCCGACAGACCCCCCGACGGACCTCCCGGCACCGGCGACGCCCTCGGCAACCGCCGCGCCGGCCGCCGAACCCGACCTCGGCCCGATCCTGCCGGCGTCGATCCCCGTCACGCTCGACATCCCCGCCATCGGCGTGCACACGACGAACCTCGTCCCGCTGAGCGTCGGCGCGGACGGCGTGCTGCCGCCGCCGACAGACTACGCGACCGCCGGCTACTACACCGGAGGCCCGACCCCGGGCCAGCTGGGAGCGGCCGTCATCGCGGCCCATGTGGACGGCAAGAGCGGGCCGGCCGTGTTCTACCGGCTCGGCGAGCTCACGCCCGGCGCCCTGGTCCACGTCACCCGCCAGGACGGCACCGTCGCCACGTTCACGATCGACACGGTCGCGCGCTATCCCAAGGCACAGTTCCCCACGCAGCTCGTCTACGGCAGCGCCACGTCGCGGGCCGAGATCCGGCTCATCACGTGCGGCGGTGCCTACGACCGCACGACGGGGCACTACGTGGACAACGTCATCGCCTTCGGCCACCTGGACCCGTGACCGAACGAGCCAGCCGGCAGCTCGCCGCGCCCGGCGCGGCGACGTGCCCGACACTGACGCTCATGCCCACCGCGTCGAGAGGTGCGCCCGACGAGGCGGACGTCCCACCCACCACCTCGGTCGACGACCTGCTCGAGCGCGCCGCCGGGGGTGACCAGCAGGCATTCGCCCAGGTGTACGACACGCTGTCGTCGGGCGTCTTCGGCACGTGCCTGGCGGTGCTGCGGGACCGCGACCACGCCGCGGAGGTGACGCAGGAGGTGATGCTCGAGCTGTGGCGCACGGCCCCACGGTTCGATCGCCTGCGCGGTTCGGCCCGGACCTGGGCGCTGACGCTGGCGCACCGACGGGCCGTGGACAGGGTCCGTTCCGTCCAGGCGGAGCGAGCCCGCGACCAACGGGTGATGGACACGCACCTCGAGCGCCCGTTCGACGTGGTGGCGGAGGAGGTCGAGGGCGCCATGGACCGTGCTCGGGTGCGGCAGTGCCTGGGTGGGCTGACCCCCACCCAGCACGAGGCCGTGGTGCTGGCGTACTACGGCGGGCGCACCTACCGCGAGGTCGCCGACCACCTCGCCACCCCGGTGGCCACGGTCAAGACCCGGATCCGCGACGGGCTCATCCGCCTGCGCGACTGCTTGGGAGTGGAGCGATGACGACCCCGGACCCGCCTGACGGCACGAGCGACCCGCGCGACCTGCTCGCGGCCTACGCGCTCGACGCGGTCGACGACCTCGACCGTCGCCGGGTCGAGGACCTCGTCGCCGCCGACCCCGACGCGGCGCGCGAGCTGGAGACGCTGCGCGCGACCGCCGCCGTGCTCGGCGCGGCCACGTCCGCAGCACCACCGCCGGAGCTGCGCCGTTCCGTGCTCGACCGGATCTCGGAGGAAGGGCAGGTGCCCACGCCGGCCCTCGTCGCGGGGGAGCGGGGCACCGTGCGGCGGCGCCCGCGCCGCACGTTCTGGGTGGCCGCCGCTGCCGCAGCCCTCGTCGCGGCGGCCGTGCCCAGCGTGCTCGCCTGGCGTCAGACCCAGGAGGTCCACCGCGTCCAGGCGCAGCAGCAGGAGGTCGTCGACCTGCTCGCCGACCCGCTCGCCCAGGTTCGCCGGGCAGACGTGCCCGGAGGTGGCACGGTCGTCGGTGTGCTGTCCCGGGACCGGGCCCTGTTCACGGCGTCCGGGCTCCAGGAGCCGGGGCCCGGCAAGGTCTACCAGCTGTGGGTCGTCCGAGACGGTGTCCCGGTCCCCGACGCGGTGATGGCCGCCGGCGCCCGAATCGTGCGCGCTACCCCGGACGACTACGTCGTCCTCACCCACCGCTACGCGGCAGGAGACTCCCTCGCGGTGACCGTCGAGCCGACCGGGGGCTCCCTCAAGCCCACCACGAACCCGATCGTGGTGCTCACGCCGGTCTGACCCAGCCGGTTCGAGCGGCCGCCCGCCGCCCCCCCGGCGCGCCCGCCGCCTCGCCGGCACGCCGGACCGGGCCTCCCCATTGACAACCCGCACCTCGTCTGGAAACGTATCCGCCAGCCGACGGAAACGTTTCCGTCTCACTCGATGGAGAGGCCGGCAATGAGTCGACGCCCGACGTTGCACGAGGTCGCCAACCTCGCCGGCGCGTCGCTGGCCTCGACCTCGCGGGCCCTGAACGGCATGGGCGCCAGCCCGGAGATGATCGAGAAGGTGCGGGCGGCGGCCGAGCAGCTCGGCTACCACCCGGACGCGGCGGGACGCTCGCTCCGGATGGGCCGCACGTTCCAGGTCGGCTTCGCCGTCGCCGACATCGGCAACCCCGTGTACGTGGACATGATGAAGGCGATCCACGAGGTGGTCGGGCCGCAGGGCTACCACGTGGTGGTGGCGACGACGGGGAACGACGTCGCGTCCACCGCGGACGTGATCCGTTCGCTGGCATCGGGCGTCGTCGACGGTCTGGTCATCAGCCCGCTGCGCTCCGACGACACGCTGGCCGCGCAGATGGAGCAGGCTCCCGTGCCGGTGGTCGTCGTCGGCCGAGTGCAGCAGGACACCACCCTCGACTCGGTGTGGGCGGACTCCGCCGCCGGTATCGGCCTGGCGGTCGACCAGCTCGTCGGTGTGGGACGACGGCGGCTGCTGTTCCTCAACGGTCCGTTGGGGACCACCCCGGCCTCTCGCCGCCTGCAGGGTTTCGAGGATGCGCTGGCTCGCCATGACCTGACGGCGGCGGGGATGGTGGTCGCCGACGACTTCACCGTCGACGCGGGCACGCGGGCGGTCGACGGTCTGCTCGACGACCCCGCTGCCGAACGTCCCGACGCCATCGTGGCGGCGAACGACCTCCTGGCGATCGGCTGCATCCAGGCGCTGCGCCGGCGGAACGTCCGGGTGCCCGACGACGTCGCGGTCACCGGCATGGACGACACGGAGATCGCAGCCGTGTTCTCGCCCAGCCTGACCAGCGTCGCCCTCGGGTCGAGGGAGCGTGGCCGGGCCGCTGCCGAGCTGCTGCTGCGCCGCATCGCGGGCGAGAGCGGGCCGGCGCAACGCGTCCACGTGGCCCCTCGGCTGGTCGTCCGCGAGTCCTCGGGCGGCCCGGCGTGAGCACGCTCACCGTCGGCGCGTCCGTCGACCGTCCCGTACGCCGACGGTCCGGGGCGGGCCGACGCCGGCAGAGCCGGGAGACGGCCGTGCTCGTCGCGCCGTCGGTGCTGCTCATCGTCGTGCTGTCGGTCGCCCCGCTGCTGGCCGGCGTCGCTCTTGCGTTCACCGACGCCCGGCTCGTGCACAACCCGCACTACTCGTTCGTCGGCGCCGCGAACTTCACCAAGCTCGCCGACAACACGATGTTCTGGTCGTCCTTCCGCATCGGCATCGTCTGGGCCGTCTCCGTCACGGTCCTGCAGCTGGTCGCCGCCATGGGTCTCGCGCTCCTGCTGAACGCCGACCTGCGGCTGCGGGGCCTGGCGCGCGTCCTGGCGCTGGTCCCCTGGGCGATGCCGCCCGTGGTCGTCTCGATCATGTGGCGGATGATCTACTCGCCGAACGCGGGACCGCTCAACGCGGTGCTCAGGGCCATCGGGCTGCCCGGGGACACCAACTGGCTCGGCTCGTTCACCACCGCCCTGCCGGCGGTCATCGCGGTCGGTGTCTGGGTGGGGATGCCGCAGACCACCGTGACCCTGCTCGCCGGGCTGCAGCAGGTGCCGGTCGAGACCTACGAGGCCGCCGCGATCGACGGCGCCGGGGCGTGGCGGCGCTTCACGGCGGTCACGATGCCGAGCCTGCGTCCCATCGTCACGTCCATCACGTCGCTGAACTTCATCTGGAACTTCAACTCGTTCAGCCTGGTGTACGTCCTCACAGAGGGCGGCCCGGGCGGCAAGACGATGCTGCCGATGCTGTTCACCTACATCGAGGCGTTCCAGAACCGGAACATCGGCTACGCCGCCGCGATGGGCGTGGTGCTCGTCGTGGTGGTCGTCGCCCTCCTGGGCCTGTACCTGTGGTCCCAGCTGCGCAACGAGGACAAGCCGTGAGGGCGCGGGCGCTCGTCCGGCCTGCGCAGTACGTCGCGCTGGCCTGCTACATCGCCTTCCTCGGGTTCCCGCTGCTCTGGCTCGTCTCGTCGTCCGTCAAGTCGTCGGGGGAGCTGAACTCCCTCACCGTCTCGCTCCTGCCCACGCGGGGCTGGGCCTGGGGCAACTACGCGGACGCGTTGGCACGGCAGGGCCTGATCCGGTCGGCGGGCAACTCGGCGGTGGTCGCCCTGGCGTCGACGGTGCTGGTGGTCCTGATCGGGATGCCCGCGGCCTACGCGCTGGCGCGGGTCCGTGGGGCGCTGCGCGCCGTCGGGACGGGCTGGATCCTGGTCAGCCAGGTCTTCCCGGTGATCCTGATCATCCTGCCGCTGTTCCTGGTGCTCCGGACGGTGGCCCTGACCGACTCGCTCGTCGGGCTGACCCTGGTGCACACCACGTACACGCTCCCGTTCGGGCTGTGGATGCTGCAGGGCTACGTGACGGCGATCCCACGCGACCTCGAGGAGGCCGGTGCGATCGACGGGGCGGGCAGGTTCACCGTGCTGCGGCACATCGTCCTGCCCCTGCTGATGCCCGGCGTCGCGGCGACGGCGATGTTCGCCTTCGTCTCCTCGTGGAACGAGTTCTTCTTCGCCCTCGTGCTGCTGCAGTCGCCGGCGCACTACACGCTGCCCATCGCGCTGAGCATGTTCGTCGGCGGCGAGGGCAAGGTCGCCCTCGGCCCCCTGGCGGCCGGCTCCGTGCTCGCCGCGATCCCCAGCATCGTCTTCTTCGTCCTGCTCCAGCGCCGCCTGGTGGGCGGGCTGATGTCCGGAGCCGTCAAGGGATAGGCCCGCGGCCCCCACCCGACAGGGCGTCGCAGCGCGCGACGCCGACCAACAGAAGGGAACGTCGATGAAGACAGTTCACCGCATGCCCCTCATCGCCGCCGCGGTAGCCGTGGTAGCCCTCGCCGGTTGCTCCAGCGGCGGCGGCAGCGCCACCGCGACCGGCTCCGGCACCTCCTCCGCCGCGGCGGCCGCACCGGTCACGCTCACGTTCCAGTCGCTCTCGGACCAGCCCGCCACCATCGCGGCGACCAAGAAGATCGTCGACAGCTGGAACGCCGCCAACCCGGACATCCAGGTCAACGTCGTCCAGGCGAGCTGGGACTCCGTCAACGACAAGCTGACCACGCAGTTCGCCGGCGGGACGGCGCCGGACATCATCCACGACGACGCCGCCTCGATCGTGTCCTTCGCCTCCGACGGCTACCTGGCGGACCTGACCGGCCAGATGTCGCAGGCCAAGAAGGACGACATCGGCAAGGGGCTGCTCGCCTCGGTGACGGTGGACGGGAAGGTCGTCGCCTACCCGACGGAGGTGCAGTCCTACATGGTGTTCGCCAACAAGACCCTCCTGGACCAGGCGGGCGTGACGATCCCCACCGGCGACTCGATGACGTGGGACCAGTTCCGGCAGATCGCGAAGGCCACCACCAAGAACGGGGTCGCGGGGGTCGGCTGGGGTCTGAAGAGCCCCGTGGCGACGTTCATGACCCTCGGCCTCGGGTCCGGCGGCACGTACTTCGACGGCACCGGCACCAAGGCGACGATCCACGTCGGGGACAACGAGCTGGCGCTGCCCAAGCTGGTGCACCAGATGGCCTACGACGACAAGTCGATCCTGCCGGTCACGCTGACCCAGTCCGGCTCCGAAGCCCTCGCCGCCTTCTACGGTGGCAAGGTCGCCATGACGGTCCAGGGCTCGTACCTGGCCGCCAGCATGGCCAAGGACGCACCCTCCGGCTTCAGCTGGGTGGTCCTGCCGCCTCTGGCCGGCCCCCAAGGTGCGGCGCAGGCCGCGGACCCGCAGACGCTGTCCGTCAGCGCCGACTCCAAGCACGCCGCCCAGGCCGTCAAGTTCCTCGAGTACTTCACCTCGAGCGACAACCTGGAGGCCGTCAACGAGGCCGACGCGCTGATCCCGGCGACCACCTCGGCGCAGAAGGCGATGGCGACCAAGCTGGGCTCCCAGAACGGCTGGGACCAGATCCTCAAGAGCGGCAAGGACTTCCAGTCGGCGCCGTTCCTGTTCGTGAACAAGTACTCCCAGTGGAAGAGCACGGTGGCGACACCGGCGTTCCAGAAGTACCTGGCCAACCAGATCGACGACGCGGGCCTGACCGACGCGCTGACCAACGGCTGGAAGCAGCTGGGCTGAGGTGTCACCGGGGCGGCCGTGTCCGGTGGCCGCCCCGGTCGGTGCAGGAGCATGCAGGGGGATCGTCGTGCGAGGAGGACCGGTGGACGGGCTGCAGGACCGCGTGACCGCGGTCATCACGGGGTCGGCCGTGGCCGACGCGCTCGGTGGGGCGACGGAGGGCTGGACGCCGCAGCAGATCGAGGAGCGCTACGGCGGCCGCGTCCGGGGCGTCGTCGGACCGTTCCACGAGAACTGGCGGGACGCGCGGCCGATCGCGCCGTACCACAAGGGCGACGGGCACGTGACCGACGACACCCTCATGACCAGGGCACTCGTGGAGGTGTACGCACGCAGGCGGGATCACCTCGACGCGTACGCGGTCGCCGAGGAGCTGGTGCCGCTGATGATCGGCGAACCCCAGTGGGTGCCGGAGCTGCAGGACACCGCCCTGCTGGTGCAGCGGGTGTTCCTCGCCGAGAAGTGGCTCGTGGCACGCCTGCACTACGGGCACGTCGACCCCCGGGAGGCGGGCGCGGGGAACATCGTCAACTGCGGCGCCGCGATGTTCATCGCCCCGGTCGGGCTGGCCAACCCCGGGGAGCCGGAGGCCGCCTACGCCGAGGCGATCGACGTCGCCGGGGCTCACCAGTCCAGCTACGGACGCGAGGCGGCCGGAGTCCTCGCAGCCGCGGTCGCGGCATCGGTGGCGCCGGACGCCACCGTCGACACCGTCCTGCAGGCCGCCCGCCGGCTCGCCCACGACGGCACCGCTGCGGCGATCGACGCGGTCCTCGACGCCGTCGCGGCCGTGCCGCCGCCGACGGACGACGACGAGGAACGGGACCTGGCCCACCGCGTCCGGGTGGCCGTCGCGCCCTTCGACACCGTCGGCGAGGACTACCGGGCGCCGACGATGGACGCCCGACGACCCTCACGGACCAAGTCGATCGAGGAGCTTCCCGTCGCACTGGCGCTGCTCGCCGCGCACCGGGGGCAGTACCGCCCAGCGGTGCTGGCGGCCGTGAACTACGGCCGCGACGCCGACTCGATCGCGTCGATGGCCGGTGCGCTCGCTGCCGGCTTGGGTGGTAGCCCGGCCGTGCCGACCGAGTGGCTGGACGAGGTCGAGCACGCCAGCCGGATCGACGTGCGGGCGACCGGGCGGCTCATGGCCGACGTCGTGACGGACCTGGTCGGTGCCGATGCCCGCCGAGCGTCCGAGCGCGCCGCGCGGCTGTCCGCCTTGGTGGAGCAGGCGGCAGGGGCGCGCCCGTGAGACTGACCTGGGCGCAGCCCGAGGACCTCCTCGCGCACGAGCTCGTCCAGTCGCAGGCCGAGGGCAAGGACGTGTCCGACGTGCGCGACCGCTGGGTGGCGGCCGGAGGCGATCCGAGCCCCTCCGTGTCCGGGGCTTCCGACGACCCGGCCATGCAGCCGCTGCGGCCGCTCGCCGGCGTCCTGCTCGACGAGCTGGACGCGACGCCCGCGGCCCTGGACCCGTCGCAGCCGGACGAGTGGGCCGACCTCGCAGAGATCCTCGGCGCGGTCGGCGACGAGCAGGCGGGCCCGGATCTCCACGCCCGGCTGGTGGGAGCCTGGACGGGCCGGGCCGCCGGGTGCGTGCTCGGCAAACCGGTGGAGAAGATCCCCCGGGAGGGCATCGAGGCGATCCTCCGGTCGACCGGCCGCTGGCCGCTGGACCGGTACTTCACCGCGGCGGGTCTGCCGGACGACGTGGCGGCTCGTTGGCCCTGGAACCGGCGCAGCGCGCCGACGAGCCTGGAGGAGAGCATCGCCGGGGCGCCGGAGGACGACGACCTCAACTTCCCGATGCTGGCGCTGCTGCTCCTCGAGCAGCACGGCTCCGCCTTCACGACCGACGACGTGGCGCAGCTGTGGCTCGACCACCTTCCCGCCGGACGCGTGTTCACCGCGGAGCGGGCGGCCTACCGCAACCTCCTCGAGGCGTACCCGGTGCCCGAGACGGCCCGACGGCGCAACCCGTTCCGGGAATGGATCGGTGCGCTGATCCGCGCCGACGTGTACGGCTGGACCAGCCCGGGACGACCGCTGCACGCCGCCGAGCTGGCCTGGCGCGACGCCCGGCTCAGCCACACGCGCAACGGCCTGTACGGCGCCATGTGGGCGGCGGCCCTCGCGTCCGCGGCCGTGGTGGCCGACTCGGTGGGGTCCGTCCTGGACACCGCCTCCCGCGTCGTCCCGCCGGCGAGCGCGCTCGCGGAGGCGATCGACCTCGGTCGCCGAGCCGGCCGTGACCACGGCACGCTCGCCGAGGGGCTCGACCGGCTGCACGCTCGTTACGACCGGCCGCACTGGGTGCACGTGCTGCCCAACGCCGCGACCATCGCCTTCGCGCTCGAGCGCGGCGGGGGGCGGTTCGGGGACAGCGTCTGCGCCGCGGTGACCGCCGGGTGGGACACCGATTCCGTCGGGGCGACCGTCGGCGGCGTCGTCGGTGCCCTGGTCGGCGTGCAGGGGATCGGCGAGCGGTGGACGACGCCGATCGACGGGCGGATCGCCACGTCGTTGCCCGGCGGCGAGCAGCGGATCGAGGACCTCGTCGCCCGGACTGCCCGGCTCGCGCAGGACGCGGGGAGCGGTCGATGAGCGGCAGAGTCGTGGTGGTCGGCTCCGCGAACGTCGACCTCGTCGTCGACGTGGCGCGGCACCCGTCACCGGGGGAGACGGTGCTGGGCGGGGACCTGCGGCGCAGCCCCGGGGGCAAGGGCGCCAACCAGGCGGTCGCCGCCGCCCGCGCGGGAGGGGCGACGACGTCGTTCGTCGGCGCGCTCGGTCACGACGACGCGGCCGAGCTCCTGCTCGAGTCGCTGCGGGACGCGGGCGTGAGCACCGACACGGTCCAGCGGGTCGACGTACCGACCGGCACGGCCCTGATCACCGTCACGCCGGACGGGGAGAACACGATCGTCGTCGCCCCCGGCGCGAACCCCCGCGTCCGCGTGACCTCCGCCGCCACCGCGGCCGTGGGGGAGGCGGACGTGATCCTGGCCCAGCTGGAGATCCCGCTCGAGGCGGTCCTCTCGGCAGCCGCAGCGCGCCGGCCCGGGTGCCTGCTGATCGTCAACGCGGCACCGTCGCGTCCGCTGCCCGACCAGCTGTGGGCGGCGATCGACGTGCTGGTGGTCAACGAGCACGAGGCCGTCGACCTCGGCCGGCACGACGGCGACGTCGACACCGCCGTGGAGCTCCTGCTCGCGAAGGTGCCGACGGTCGTGGTCACGATGGGCGAACGTGGCGCGCTGGTCGCGCGACGCGGCACCTCGGTGGTGCGCGTGCCCTCGATCGAGGTCGAGCCCGTCGACGCCACAGGTGCGGGCGACACCTTCTGCGGCGTCCTGGCCGCGCGCCTCGCCGGCGGGGACGACGTCGTCGCCGCGGTCCGGACGGCCACGGTGGCCGGAGCCCTGGCCGTGACCCGCCGCGGCGCGCAGCCGGGGGTGCCGGCGGCGGCCGAGGTCGACGCGACCCTGGCGGCGCTCGCATGAGCGACACCCTCGACCCGCTGGTGCCGCGACCGATCGACCTGCCGACCGTCGTCGACCTGCAGGGACCGCTCACCGCGGAGCTGGTCGACCGGATGGACGACGCCAAGATCTTCGCCGCGCCCGACCGGGAGGACGAGGTCCCGGCGTGGCGGGCCCGCTTGACCGAGTGGCGCGCGGCGTCGCGCGGCCGGATCGGCTACGACGGGCGGATCTACGACGAGCCGGGGGCCGCGTGGGCGGCCCGCTGCCACGCGGTCGCCCAGGTGTGGCTGTGGGACGAGCTGCTCTACGACGCCGAGCGGGCGACGTTCACCCCTGATCGGTTCGTCGCCGACGCGCGGGAGCGGTTCGGCAGGCTCGACGCCGTCGTGCTGTGGCACGCCTACCCGGTGATCGGCGTCGACGAGCGCAACCAGTGGGACTGGTACCGCGACGTCCCCGGCCTGCGGGCCCTGGTGAGCCAGCTGCACGACGCCGGCCTGCGCGTCTTCGTGGACTACAACCCGTGGGACGTCGGGACGCGTCGCGCCGGTGACGACGTCGACGAGCTCGCCTCGCTGGTCGCCGACCTGGACGCCGACGGTGTGTTCCTCGACACCCTGCGGAAGGCGGAACCCGAGCTGGTGGCGGCGCTCCGACGCGTACGACCCGGGATCGTGCTGGAGGGCGAGTCGAAGCTGGCGGTGGAGCGGATCGGTGACCACGCGACGTCGTGGGCCCAGTTCTTCGCCGACTCCGCCGTGCCCGGGGTGCTGCGCGCGCACTGGTTCGAACGGCGCCACATGCAGCACCACACGCGCCGCTGGCACCGAGACCACGCCGCGGAGCTGCAGTCGGCCTGGTTCAACGGCGTCGGGGTGATGGTCTGGGAGGTCGTGTTCGGCGTCTGGGTGGGATGGAGCCCGCGCGACGCCGCCACCGCTCGCCGGGTGCTCACGGTGCAGCGCGCGGCGGACGAGCTGCTGCTGGACGGCGAGTGGACCCCGCTGGCGCCGCTCGCGCCGCAGCTCCCCGGCGTGCACGCCTCGCGGTTCGCCCTCGACGGCGTCGAGCTGTGGGCGCTGGTCAACCGGGGCAGGAGCGACGTGACCGGGGCAGTGCTGCCCGCCGGGACCGTCGGCACGGTCGTGGACCTCACCGCCGCTCCCGACCAGGACCAGACGGCCGGCGGCGAGCACGTGCACGTGCCGGCTCAGGGCATCGCCGCGGTCCTGGTCCTTCGGCCGGGCGCCCCGGAGCCGTCATGGCTACCGGACCTGCGCGCGGCGATGCGAGGTCTCGAGCACGTGCCCGACGCCGGGTTCCGCCACCGCGTCGCCGTCCGGGTCGGGGCGACGGCGCCACCGGTCACGGACCGCGCGGCGATCGAGGGCGAGACGGTGGTGGTCCCGGCAGGCCCCTGGGCACTGACCGTCCGGTACCGGGCGCGGGAGACGGGGATGTACCAGGGCGCGCCGTACGTCGACGAGTGGAAGCCGCTGCCGCCGCGCCTGCACGACCCGCGGACGCTGCAGCGGGACGGCGTCCAGGCCGCACCCGTCGCCGTGGGTGCCGACGAGGTGAGCAACCGGCAGTTCGCCCAGTTCCTCGAGGCGACCGGCTACCGGCCGGCCACGCCGAACCGGTTCCTGCTCCACTGGGCCGACGGTCGGCCCGTCCCCGGCCATGAGGACGATCCGGTGGTGCACGTCGACCTGGCCGACGCGCGCGCCTACTGCGCATGGCGAGGCGGTCGGTTGCCGACGGAGGACGAGTGGCAGCTCGCGGCGCAGACCGGCCGTCTGCGGCGGCGGGCACCGCTGGTGTGGAACTGGACGGACAGCGAGCACACGGACGGGCGCACCCGGTTCGCGATGCTCAAGGGCGGCTCGGACCACGTCGCCCAGGGCTCCGACTGGTACTTCGACGGGGGACCACAGCCGCCGGAGCTCACGGCGAAGCTCCTGCTGCCCGGCCTGGGCCTGGCCCGGAGCCGGTGGATCGGCTTTCGTTGTGCGTGGGTGATCGAGGAGGAGCGACCATGAGCGCGCCGCACGACCGTCCGAGGGGACCGTTGTCGGACCTGCGCGTGGTCGACGCCTCCACCTTGTTCGCCGGCCCCATGGCGGCCATGCACCTGGGCGACATGGGTGCCGAGGTGGTCAAGGTCGAGCATCCGCGCAAGCCGGACCCGTCCCGCGGCCACGGGGTCGCCAAGGACGGCATCAACCTCTGGTGGAAGACCCTGGGCCGCAACAAGGCGGCGGTCACCGCGGACCTGTCCCGGACCGGTGGCCGTGAGGTCTTCCTCGCCCTGGCCCGCACAGCGGACGTCGTCATCGAGAACTTCCGGCCCGGCACGCTCGAACGCTGGGACCTCGGGTACGACGTGCTCTCGGCGGCGAACCCACGCCTCGTCCTCGCGAGGGTGACCGGCTTCGGCCAGGTAGGGCCCTACCGCAACCGGCCCGGCTTCGGCACGCTGGCGGAGGCGATGTCCGGCTTCGCCGCGCTGACCGGCGAGCCGGACGGACCGCCGACACTCCCGCCGTTCGGCCTAGCCGACGGCATCGCGTCGTTGGCCTGCGCCTACGCCGTCATGGTGGCCCTGCACGACCGCGAACGGACGGGCCGCGGCCAGCAGGTCGACCTGGCGATCATCGAGCCCATCCTGGCGATGCTCGGTCCGCAGATCACCCGCTGGGACCAGCTCGGAACGGTCCAGGCGCGCACCGGCAACCGGTCGTCCAACAACGCGCCACGTAACACCTATCGGACGGCGGACGGCCGTTGGGTGGCGGTCTCCACGTCGGCGCAGTCCGTCGCGGAGCGGGTCGTGCGGCTGGTCGGCCACCCGGAGCTCGCCGCGCAGCCGTGGTTCGCATCGGGCGCGTCGCGCGCGGAGCACGCGGACGAGCTGGACGCGGTGGTCGGAAGCTGGATCGGGCAGCGGACCCGTGACGAGGTCGCCGCGGCCTTCGAGGCGGCCGATGCCGCGGTCGCTCCCATCTACGACGCCCACGACATCGTCGACGACCCCCAGTTCGGCGCCCTCGGAACGATCCACGAGATCGACGACCCGGAGCTGGGACGCATGAAGATGCAGGGCCCGCTGTTCCGGCTGTCGGATGCGGACGCCGTGATCGCCCACACCGGACGGCCGCACGGCGCGGACACCGATGCGGTGCTCCGCGACCTCGGCTTCACCGACGGGCGCATCGCCGAGCTGCGTTCGGACGGCGCGATATGACCGGCGTCGTGGTGACGCTCCTCTACGCGCCGGCGGATCGGCCCGAGCTCGTCACCAAGGCGCTGCGCTCGGCCGCCGACGTGGTCGTGCTCGACCTGGAGGACGCCGTCGCGCCGGCCCACAAGGCCGGCGCGCGGGACACCGTGCGGGAGGCGGTGGCCAGCGCCGACCGTTCGATCCAGGTACGGGTGAACGCGCCGGGCACGCCGTGGTACGAGGGCGACATCGAGCTGCTGGCCTCGCTGCGGGCCGACCTCGGGGTGCGGCTGCCCAAGATCGAGGTCCCCGAGCAGGTGGCCGACGCGGCCCGCCGCCTGCCCGCCCGACCCCTGCACCTGCTCGTCGAGACCGCGCTCGGCGTCGAACGCGCCTTCGACGTGGCACGAGCCGACCCGGCGGTGGCCTCGCTCGGCCTGGGCGAGGCAGACCTGCGCTCCGACCTGCGCTGCACCTCCGACGAGGGTCTCGCCCTCGCCCGCGCACGGGTCGTGCTGGCTGCGCGGGCCGCCGGTCTGCCGTCCCCCGCCATGTCGGTGTACCCGCACGTCCGCGACCTCGAGGGCCTGCGTGAGTCGTGCACGGCGGGTAGGCGGCTCGGCTTCTGCGGTCGCGCGGCGATCCACCCCGCGCAGCTCGACGTGATCCGGAGCGCCTTCGCCCCGACGCCGGAGGAGGTCGCACAGGCGCAGCAGGTGGTCGACCGGATCGGGACCGCGACGGCCGCCGGCGTCGGCGCGCTGGTCCTGGCGGACGGCACGTTCCTCGACGTCGCGATGGTGGAGCAGGCCAGGTTCGTGCTCGCGCTGGCGTCCGCGACCGCGCACGAGTAGCGCTCCAAGGATGAGCTGACGAAGCTGGGCGGGCCATTCCGCGGAGCGTCTGGGCCCGTTCCCGGCGGGGGCGGCGACATCCGCCCCTGGGCTACGCGACCGGGCGCCGTCGGGCCGCGAACGTGGCGCGGTAGTCCTGGGGCGGTACGCCGACCGCCGCTCGGAAGTGGTGCCGCAGCAGCGAACCTGAACCGAAGCCGCATGCGCGAGCCACCGCCTCGATGTCCTGGTCGGTCTCCTCGAGCAGCTCCCGAGCCCGCTGGACGCGTTGGGCGGTCAGCCACCGCGCCGGCGTGGTGCCCGTCTGCGCCACGAAGCGCCGGGCGAACGTTCGGGGAGACGCCAGGGCACGCGCCGCCAGGGACGCGACGCTGTGCGGCTCGGCGAGGTTGGCCTCGGCCCACGCCAGCACGTCGCGGAGCGCGTCGTCGTCGCACTCCGGGACGGGCGCCACGATGTACTGGCGTTGTCCGCCGTCACGTTGGGGCGGGACCACCATCCGGCGCGCGATCGTGTTGGCGACGCCGGCGCCGAGCTCCTGGCGCACCACGTGCAGGCACGCGTCGATACCGGCGGCTGTGCCCGCGCTGGTCACCACCTGGCCGTCGTCCACGTAGAGCACGTCCGGGTCCACGTCGACCGTCGGGTACCGCTCGGCGAGCTCTCGGGCGTACCTCCAGTGCGTGGTGGCGCGCCGACCGTCGAGGACGCCGGCTGCGGCGAGCACGAACACCCCCGAGCAGACGGACAGCAGACGGGTGCCGCGCGCATGTGCGGCTCGGACCGTCCGGAGCGCCCTCTCGTCGTAGTGGCCAATCGTGGCGGCCGGGATCGTC
Organism: Cellulomonas sp. NTE-D12; assembly: GCF_027923705.1. Classification (NCBI taxonomy): domain Bacteria; kingdom Bacillati; phylum Actinomycetota; class Actinomycetes; order Micrococcales; family Cellulomonadaceae; genus Cellulomonas; species Cellulomonas electrica. Next base: position 1,903,758 of record NZ_AP026442.1, read on the forward strand.
AGCAGGTCAACGTCCTCGAGCTCGGCCAGGCTGTGGGTGACCTCCACCCGCACGCCGACCGCAGCGTCGACGCGAGGCCGGGCGGCGGCGATCCGCAGGTCGAACGACGGGACTCCCTCGTCGGTGCGGTCGATGCCGAAGACCTCGCAGACCACCCCGAACTCGAACATCGCCAGCCCGTCGACCAGCAGCACACCAACGGTACGGAGCATCCGGCGATGCTATCCGTCCTGGCAGGATCTTGCCGCACGGCGTCATTTCTGCCACTGTCGCGGGCCTGGCTCCGCGACCACGCTGGATACATGTCGCTCCTCCCCGTCCTCCTGTTCCTGGCTCTCCTCGTGGCGCCGCTCGTCGCCCTCGTCCGCGGTCCCGGCTGGCCCACCGCCGGCCCGAACCACCCCGATTCCGACCGGCTGCACACGGAGCGGCTCGCCGTGCAGGCGCGATGGGGCGAGGCTCACGACGGCGACCGCAGTCCGGCCCGATCGTCGAAGGGCCGTGCGGGAAGCCAGCGCGCGGCACGTCCCTCGGCGCACGGCCGGACGACTTGCCTCGGGCGCGGGCTCAGGCGCCGATCGGCCTGACGCGTCCTGGGCAGCCGCGGCGCCGAACCTCCGACCACGTCGGTCCTACCGACCCCCAGCGGCGAGGTCAGCCTGCCTCCGGGACCGCCGGCCTCGAGCCGCCTTCCACGGCGAACCGCTGCACGAGGGCCGCGGTGATCTGACGATGGCGCAGCAGGAAGGCGCTCTCGTCGAGCCGCTTGCGCCGCAGCCAGCCCGTGACCTCGTCGTTGCACTTGCTGGCGTTGCAGGAGCGGCATGCCGGCGCGATGTTGTCCAGCGTGTAGCGGCCGCCACGAGAGAGGGGGAGCACGCAGTCGCGCTGCAGCGGCGAGTCGACCGCTCCGCAGTACGCGCAGCCGCCCCAGGCGGCCTGGATCGCTGTCCACTGGGCATCGGTCAGGTCGTGCTCGACGCTGTCCATCCGCCGCTTGCGCCGGCGGGCCGCCCTGGCCTTCCGGGTGCGCGCGACCGCCATGCGGCAAACGTAGGCGCCCCTGGGTGGCGCGCGGCGTCCGCCTCGCCCGGGCGCGATCGACCGGTCCCTGCGCGACAGCCGCGCGTGGAGGGGTGACGATGGCAGACCGGTGCGCCCCGCGGCCAGGCGGGGAACCAGGGCGAGACCCGGGCTGGAGGCGAGACGATGTGCCGCTCGATGGACTGACACGAGACTTCTTCGCCCGCCCGGTCCTGCAGGTGGCACCCGAGCTCCTGGGCTGCACCGTCTCGCACGCGGGCGTCACGGTCCGTCTGACCGAGGTGGAGGCGTACGACGGGTCGAACGACCCCGGCTCGCACGCCTTCAGAGGCGTCACCGCGCGCACGCGCGTGATGTTCGGCGAGCCCGGGCACCTGTACGTCTACTTCACCTACGGCATGCACTGGTGCGCCAACCTCGTGTGCGGTTCGTCAGGCGTCGCGCGCGGTGTGCTGATGCGGGCCGGCGAGGTGGTCGACGGGCTCGACCTCGCCCGTTCTCGCAGGGCCGGAGTCCGCGACCGCGACCTGGCCAGGGGGCCTGCGCGGCTGGCCAAGACGCTGGCGCTCGGCCGCGACGACAACGGCGTCGACGTCTGCTCGCCGAGCAGCGCCTTCGTGGTGCGGGCGCCGTTCCGTGATCCGTCGGCCGGCTCGTCCGGCGCCCGCGTGAGGACGGGCCCACGCGTGGGCATCAGCGGGCTCGGCGGTGACGCTGCGGCGTACCCCTGGCGATTCTGGCTCGACGGCGAGGCCACCGTGTCGGTCTACAGGGAGGCCGCGGTCAGACGGCCACGGGCCGCTGACCAGCCGACGGGTCGGTAGGGCCGTCCACCGTTCGCGCTGCCGAGGAGCTCGGGGATGAGAGAGATCTGGACCATCGGGCACTGGACGTGCCCGGAGCAGACGTTCGTCGCCAGGCTCGTCGCCATCCGCATCGGCGTGCTCGCGGACGTCCGCGCCCACCCCGGCTCGCGGACCAGCCCGCAGTTCAGCCGCGACCTCATGCCGGGGTGGCTGGCGCGGGCGTCCGTCGGCTACGTGCACCTCGAGAGGCTCGGTGGTCGTCGCGCCAAGCAGGACGTCGACAGCCGCATCAACTCGGGCTGGCAGAACGCCAGCTTCAAGAACTACGCCGACTACACGCTGCTGCCGGCGTACCAGGAGGGGATCGACGAGCTGCTGCAGCTGGCCACCGAGCGCCGCGTCGCCGTCATGTGTGCCGAGCCGATGCCGTGGCGATGTCATCGACTGCTCATCTCCAACACGCTGACCGCCCGTGGCTGGACCGTGCGGCACATCGTCCGCGACTCCGACCCGCGGGTGCACCGGCTCGGACAGTGGGGCGCGGCGCCGGTGGTCGGCGCCGACGGTCGCCTGACGTACCCCGGTCCGATGCGTGACGAGGCGAGCGGGGGACCCGGGACCGGTTGACGATGCCACCCTCGTCCAGTCTGTGCGATGCTTAGCGATATATCGTCGAGTATCGCGATCAAGAGGAGTCGGACCATGTACCACCACAGCAGCAAGGCAGCCTTCGGTCCCGACCTGGGCAGCTTCGCCCGCAACATCGCCGGCTTCGGCATGGGCGGACCGGGCCCGCGCTTCCCGTACCCCGGGCGCGCGCGGCGCGGGGACATCCGCACCGCGGTGCTGCGGGTGCTGGCGGACGAGCCGATGCACGGCTACCAGATCATCCAGGAGCTGTCCGCACGCAGCGGCGGCACCTGGAACCCGAGCGCGGGCTCGGTGTACCCCACCTTGCAGCTGCTCGCGGACGAGGGACTGGTCGTCGCCGCCGAGAGCGGTGGCAAGCGGGTCTTCTCGCTCACCGACGCCGGCCGGGCGGCCGTCGCCGACCTGACCGACGAGCCCGCACCGTGGGACGTGGCGGCCGCCCAGTCCGACGTCACCGGGTACGCCGCGCTGCGCGAAGCCGGGATGCGGCTGGCCGCGGCGGTGGTGCAGATCGGCAAGTCCGGCGACAAGACTCAGATCATGTCGACCATCGAGATCCTCAACGGCGCGCGCAAGCAGGTCTACACGCTGCTCGCCCAGGACTGAGACGTGACGGAGTCGCCCCGGCTGCGCGCCCGGTACCGGCGGATCGTCACATTCTTCGCCGGGGTGACGGCGAGCTTCATCTTCTGGGAGATCGTCCTGCCCCGGTTGGGGCTGCAGCGGTGGTCGGACTCCAGCCGGGCGCACCGGAACCGTCGCACGGCGGTGCGGTTCCGGGCGCTCGCCCTGGCCATGGGCGGCCTGATGATCAAGGTCGGCCAGTTCCTCTCGGCACGCCTGGACGTGCTCCCGGCTGAGATCACCGAGGAGCTGGCGGGTCTGCAGGACGAGGTGCCGCCTGCCGCGTTCGCCGACATCCGGCGGTGCGCCGAGCAGGAGCTCGGGTGCACCTTGGCCGAGGCCTTCCGCACCTTCGACGAGGCGCCGCTGGCTGCAGCCTCGCTGGGCCAGGCCCACCGGGCGGTGCTCCGGGCCGCCGACGCGGCCGAGACGGGGTTCGCACAGGTCGTCGTGAAGGTCCAGCGGCCGGACATCGATCGGATCGTCGCCGTCGACCTCGCAGCCCTGCGCCGGGTGGGTCGCTGGTTGACCCGGTACCGGCCGGTCAGCAGCCGAGCGGACGTGCCGGCACTCGTGGAGGAGTTCGCGACCACGACGCTGGAGGAGCTGGACTACACCGCCGAGGCGCGCAACGCCGAGCACTTCCGCTGGGTCTTCGAGAACGACGACCGGGTCGGCGTGCCGCGGGTGGCCTGGGAGCACTCACGGCTGCGGGTGCTGACCCTCGAGGACGTCTCGGCGATCCGCCTCGGCGACTACGACGCGATCACCGCCGCGGGGATCGACCGCGCACAGGTCGCCGAGAAGCTGGTGGAGACCTACCTGCAGCAGATCTTCGACGACGGGGTGTTCCACGCCGACCCGCATCCCGGGAACCTCTTCGTCTCGCCCGTCGACGGGCACCGCGGGCAGTTCCGCCTGACGTTCATCGACTTCGGGATGGTCGGCCGGGTCCCCGACACGCTGCGCGCCTCGCTGCGAGAGGCGTTGATCGCCGTCGGCACCCAGGACTCCGCCCGGCTCGTGGCCGCCTTCACGTCCATGGGGGTGCTGCTGCCCACCGCCGACACCAAGGCGATGGACCTCGCCGTGGCCCAGGTCTTCGACCGCTTCGGCGGCATGGCGATGAGCGACCTGCGCAACATCAGCCACAAGGAGATGGCGGAGATCGGCCTGCAGTTCCGTGAGCTGCTGGTCAGCATGCCGTTCCAGCTGCCGGAGAACCTCCTGCTGCTCGGCCGGACGCTGGCGGTCCTGTCGGGGATGTGCGCCGGGCTGAACCCCGACTTCAACCTGTGGACGTCGATCACGCCGTACGCCACCACGCTGGTCTCCGGAGATGCCGGCGAGGGTGGTCTGTGGAGCACGATCACCACGGAGGGCGCCAAGATCGCCCAGTCGCTCGTGGCGCTCCCCGCGCGCACCGACCGGATCCTGACCCTCGTCGAGCGCGGTGACCTCTCGGTGAAGACGCCGCTGCTCGAGCTGCGGGTCCGGCAGCTGGACCGCTCGGTGCGGCAGATCCCGATGGCGATCGCCTTCGCGGCGCTCCTGCTGGCCGGCGCCGTGCTCTACCCGGCCGAGCCGACCTTCGCCAAGGTGCTCATGGCCGGGTCGGTGCTGCCGCTCGTCGGCGCCCTGCGGCGTGGACGTCGGCACCGCTAGGGCGTTCCACCCGCGCGCGCCGAGCACGACGACCGTCCGCGGGGAGCTTCTCCACCCGGCCTGAGGGCTCAGACCGAGACCTCGCCGGTCGATGCTCTGGTATGCACGCAGTGGTGCCTCGCCTGGCGACCGCCAGCCGGATGCCCGACGACTCCGGGGGAGCTGTGGCCGGTCTCAGGTGCACCGTCGGGGCTGGCGGCCGGGCCCGGACCCGCCACGTCCCGCACCCGGCGAGCCCGGTCGCGGGGGACTCCTCGTGAAGCTCCCCAGCGGGGTGGGCGAGACCGCGCAGGCGGGGATGTCGTCGCACACCCGCGAACGCCTCGGGCACCTCCTGGACACGTCGACGCGAACCGGCCCCGCATTCGCCGCCGCCCTGATCGTCCTGACGGTCGCCGCCGCCTGGCTCGGCACGTATGCAGCCGGGGGGACCAAGTCCGTGCTGCCCCAGATGTTCTACCTGCCGATCATCTTCGCTGCCGGGCGCTTCGGGTGGGCCGGTGCGGCCGCCACCGCGGGCCTCTCGGGGATCGTGACCGGTCCACTGATGCCGCTCGACGTGGCGGCGGGACTGGCTCAGACCCCGGAGGCGTGGGTCGCACGCCTCATCGCCTTCCTGACGGTCGGCGTCGTCGTGGCGTGGCTGACCGGGGAGTCGCGCGTCTCCGTCATCGACTTCGCTCGCGACGCTCGTGCCGCGCGAGTCCTCCTGCGCGGCCTCGAACGCGGGGACTTCACGGTCCACTATCAACCGGTGGTCGACCTGAGCACCCGCCGCACCACCGGGTTCGAGGCGCTGTGCCGGTGGGAGGGGGAGGCGCTCGGCGCGGCGTCCCCCTCCGTCTTCATCCCGCTCGCCGAACGGACCGGGACCGTCGGCCCGATCGGGCAGTTCGTGCTGCGCGAAGCCCTTCGTCAAGGTGCGGCCTGGCAGGGCGACGGGTGCGACGTGGTCATGGCGGTCAACGTCTCGGCGCACCAGCTCAGCGAGCCCGACCTGTTCTCGCAGGTGCGCACCGCGCTCCTGGACGCAGGGCTGCGGCCCGAGAACCTGTGCATCGAGATCACCGAGACGGCCATCGTGCGGGACCGTCCCACGGCGCTCGGCCACGTCCGGGCCCTGCACGACCTCGGGGTCACGATCGCGCTGGACGACTTCGGCAGCGGGCAGGCCTCGCTGGCCTACCTGCTCGACTTCCCCATCGACATCCTGAAGATCGACGTGGCGTTCGTCAGCACGGTGGATTCGGACGCCAGGAGCGCGGCGCTCGTGAGCGGCATCGTCCAGCTGGCCCGGGCGCTGGGCGCCAAGACGATCGCCGAGGGCATCGAGCGGCCCGAGCAGCTCGACACGCTGCGCGCGATCGGCTGCGACTACGGCCAGGGCTACCTCCTGGGCCGACCCGGGCCGGCGCCCTCCGGCCCGGCGCTGCTCGCCTCGGACCGCCCGGCGGCGATGTAGAGCACGTCGAGACACCGGCGGAGCGGTCGACCCGCTCGACCGAGCCGGTGCGCTCGGTCGAGCGGGTCGGGACGGCGGTCAGCCGCGGACGAGACCGTGCTCGGCGAGCAGCCGGGCGATCTGGGTGCCGCCCACCAGGCCGTTCAGCACCTGACGGCCGAGCGGCCCGCCGGGGATGTCGAGCGGCGCGCCGTCCCGCAGGTCGCTCGTCGCCTGCAGCAGCGTGCGGATGTCGTAGGTGGAGCCGAACACCTCGGGGATGCCGCGATCGATGTCGAGCAGCGTGTAGACGGCCTCCATCGGCGTCCGCACGGAGTACTCGACGGTGAAGATGATGTCCCGCTGCTTGGTCTCGGCGAACTGGCCGATGAAGGCGAAGTTCACCGATCCGTCGGGCACGACGTCCGGTCGGTCGCCAGCCTGGCGCGGCATGAAGAACGCCGTGACGTACGGCATCATCACCGGCACGGTCTTCGCGCCCGTGGCGGCCAGCTCGGGGATCTCCTCAACCGGAACACCCATGTGGTACAGCCACTCCTGGGTGATCTCCTCGCCGGTGCACTCCTGCATCGGCTTCTTCACGAAGTCGCCGGGCCGGTCGACGAACAGCGCGTAGACCCACGCGACGATCTCGTCCGGCTTCTGCTGCTTGAAGTGCGGCTGGCGGTTCACGGTCCACGACAGCAGCCAGCTGGAATCGCGCGCGGTGACGATGCCGCCGGTGACCACCTTGCCGGCGAACGGGTCGCGGCCGGCGATCTTCTCGATGTAGCGGGGGATGCGCTCGTCGAGCGTGGTGACGGTCGCCGACTCCCACTTGCTCTCGGGGATGTGCGAGCCGAACACGTCCGGGTGCCCGAACGACGGGTCCTTGGCGGCGATGCGTCGCCACAGGTCCCAGGCCGGTGCCGGCCCCTCGTCCAGCCGTGCCGGCGTGTGGTGGTCGCCGTTGTCGGAGTTCTCGGTGAGTGATCCGATGGTCATGAACAGCAGGTCGTTCTCGGACAGGTCGACGCCGTCACCGCCGGCGCCGTTCTCGCCCGACACCCAGTGGATCCGGGTGGCCTGCTTGCGGCCGGTGCCGGGGTCGATGTCGAAGTCGACGTCGGTGACCTCGGTCTCGAACCGGAACACGACCCCCTGGTCCAGCAGCCAGGTGTACAGCGGCAGCACGAAGGACTCGTACTGGTTGTACTTGCTGAACTGCAGGGCGCTCATGTCGCCCAAGCCGCCCATGTGGTGGATGAAACGGTGCAGGTACAGCTTCATCTCCAGGGCGGAGTGCCACTCCTCGAACGCGAGCATGGTCCGCCAGTACAGCCAGAAGTTGCTGGCGAAGAACTCGGGGGAGAAGACCTCGTTGATCCGCTTGTTCTCCAGCTGCTCACGGGTGGCGAGGAAGACCTTGATGAGCTCCTTCTGCGCCTTCTCCGACATGTCGAACTTCGCGTCCGTGCGGGCGTCCTGACCCTGCTTCTCGGTGACCCGCAGCAGGCTGTAGTTCGGGTCGTCCTTGTTCAACCAGTAGAACTCGTCGAGCACGCTCGCCCCCTCGATCTCCAGGGAGGGGATCGACCGGAACAGCTCCCAGAGCAGCTCGTAGTGGCTCTCGAGCTCACGTCCGCCGCGGATCACGAAGCCCTTCTCCGGCTCCTTGATGCCGTCGAGCGCACCGCCCGGCAGACGCAGCCGCTCGAGGATCGTGATCCGCGAGCCCGGCATCTGCCCGTCGCGGATGAGGAAGGCGGCACCGGCGAGCGAAGCGAGCCCCGCACCCACGAACCACGCCGTCTTGTCGTCCACGCCGGCAGGCTTGCGGGGACGCGCGAACGCCTCGTAGTTGCCGCTGCTGTAGTACATCGCCTTGCCTTTCGCTGTAGTCGTCCCGGGGGCCGGATGGCTAGCGGGAGGTGTCCTCGACGGACGACGCCAGGAATCCCTGGACGATCTGGGCCACCTGCTCGCGCAGCTCCTCGCCGGTGTCGGCACCCGGGTGCGCTCCGGTCAGCGGCTGGGCGAGCAGCAGGTTGAGGACCGCGAAGACGCTCCGGGCGGCACGGGCGGCGCCGACGGCGTGGGCGGGCTCGTGCCGGCGCCCGGCGTCGACGGCGTCGAGCAGCCGGGTCGCGACGAGGTCCTCGAGGCGACCGACGAGGGCCAGCCCCTCGCCGCGGTACTTCTCCGTGGGACCACCGAACAGCAGCTCGCGCTGGTACACCGCCGCGTTGCGCAGGTCGTGCGCGCCGCTCAGCACCGTCCCGACGAGCGCGTTCACCGCCGCCGTGACGTCGGGCTCGGCCGCGGCCCTGCGGTCGCCCTCGTCGATCGCGGTGCGCAGCTGCTCGTTGTAGACCATGAGGAACAGCTCGCCCTTGGTCGCCGCGTAGCGGAACAGCGTGCCGGCGCCGACGTCGGCACGTTCGGCGATCTCCTGGGTGGTCACGCCGTCGAACCCGCGCTCGGAGAACAGCGCCGACGCGGCCTCGAAGATGCGCGTGTACTTCTCGCGGGCGTTGCGCTCACGCCGCCCGGGTGCTGGCGGGTTGGTCACGGATCCTCCGGTGGGCGGGGTCGTCGGCGGGCATCCTCACCAGCCAATTACGGAGCGTACTCCGTTTCGAGTGCACTCCGAAACCGTGGTCGCACCGCCCACCTCTCCACGCCCGGCGCCGCGCGCAGGGCCCTGCGCGGGCTGATCGGGCTCGGGCTCTAGCCTCGGTCGCAGACCGGCGGGATCGGCTCGCCGCGCACCGCGGAGACACGCCCATGAGCAGCGCAGCAGGCGCCCCGACCAGCCCCCGGAAGCACCCGATCCCGCATCTGCGGCCTCGCACGCTGCTGAAGCGAGCCGATCTGGCACTGGTTCATCCGACCGTGCTCGCCGAGGCGGAGCATCGCGCCGCGAGCCTTCAGCTGCGGGTCGCCGACGCCATCACGTCGTTCGCCGGCTCGATGTGGTTCGTGTATCTCCACATCCTGCTGTTCGCCGTCTGGATGTCGTGGTTCGAGCAGTCACCGTGGCCGACGTTGACCCTCATCGTGTCGCTCGAGGCGATCTTCCTGTCGACCTTCGTCATGATCGGGCAGAACAGGCAAGCAGCGTTCCAGCAGGCCAAGGCCGATCACGACTACCAGGAGCAGGAGTCGCTCCTGAAGGAGAACACCGAGCTCACCCGGCTCATCCACGCCCTGTCCGAAGAGATCCACGCGCGCGTGCTCGCCGAGGTGCAGGCCGGGTTGGCGGTCACGGCGCGGCCCGAAGAGCCGCCGCACTGAGCAGCACCGGCCGGCACGCTCATCGGCGGCTCAGGAGACGGTCAGCTCCGTGTACATCCCGGCCGCGTAGTGCCCGGGCAGGTTGCAGATCAGCTCGTACCGTCCGGCCGGCAGGTCGAGGGTGGTCCAGCCCGCGGTGCGCGGCGCGATGCCGTCGCCGGTGCCGGATCCCGCGCTGCGGGACGCCTCGCCGAGGCTGCCGGACTCGTCGACCGTGCCGTCGGCGCCCACGGATCGCGCGCCCACCTGCTGCCCGTCGGCCAGCGGCAGCACCACCAGCTCGTGGGTGCGCCATCCGGTGTTGGCGAGCACCAGCGAGACCGTCCCGGACGGTACGGCGGCCCGGTCCACGACCAGGCCCATGTGGCCGCGGCCGCCCATCATCGCGCCCATGTCGACCGCCGTGATGCGCACGGTGGTGCCGTCCAGCCGGGGCACGGCCGTGCCGACGCGACCGCTCATCATCCCGCCGGCGCCGTGACCCGGGCCGACGGAGCTCCAGCCGCGGTTCGTGGTCGCGCCGCCGCCGGCGTTGCCGGCCCAGGCGACGGTCGCCGCCACCGAACCGATGAGCAGGACGACCGCGGTGACCAGAGCGGCGAGCAGCCAGCTCCGCCGTCGTCGACGCGGTCCTGCCTCTGCGGCGCTCATCGGTTCCCCGGCTCGCCGAGCGCCGCACGCACCTGCTGGTACGTCGCCAGGTCGATCTCGCCCGCCGCGAGGCGTCGGTCGAGGAGCTCGAGCGGCGAGGGTGCCGGTGCCGGTCCGAAACCGGTCGGTGGCGGCGGGAACGGCACGCCGTCGTTCGCCCGGTGCCCGGATCGAGCCAGAGCGACCACCAGCCAGACGATCGCGGCGATCAGCAGCACCCAGAAGAGACCCATGAACACCCAGCCGACGCCCATCCCGGCGCCGTACCCACCCATCATGACGATCTCCTCGGACAGCCCGGCCGGCACGTTCCGCCGACCTGATGCGAACCAGGCTCCGGCAACGATGCGAAGGCTCGGACATCGCGATGGTTGAGATTCGATGAAGGACCGCCGCAGCGGCTCCCGGGTAGCCGCTCGTCCTCAGGCCCATGGTGTCCAATGGCGCGTCCAGGATCCGTGCCCGGCGGGCGCGCGCCGGTCCGCTGGTCCTCGGGCCGTTGCTGCACGACCCCGACCGTCGCCGTGACCCTTCTGAGAGGCGTTCATCGATGAGCAAGAAGCGCACCCCGGAGCTGACCGAGCGTCAGGCACGCCTTGCGGAGGTCAAGCAGGCGCAGCGGCGCGCCGAGCGGCGTCGCCGCCTGCTGGTCTGGACGATCGTCGGCGTCGTGGTGCTCGCGCTGGTCGGGACGACCGTCACCGTGCTCGTGCGCCAGGCCGACCAGGAGGCGAGCGTCCAGGCTGCTGCCAAGGCCCCGATCCAGGGCGTCAAGACGTTCTCCGACCTGTCCCGCAACCACGTCACCGGCACCGTCACGTACGCGCAGAACCCGCCCGTCGGTGGCGACCACTCCGAGATCGTGCAGAACTGCGGCTACTACTCCGCGCCGGTGGCCGACGAGAACGCCGTGCACTCCCTCGAGCACGGTGCGGTCTGGATCACCCACGACCCGAACCTTCCCGCGGCCCAGCTGGCCACCCTGAAGTCGCTGGCCGCGACGAGCTCCTACGTCCTGGTCACGCCCCGCGCCGGCCTGCCGGCGGAGGTGGTCGCCTCGGCATGGGGCCTGCAGCTGCAGCTGAGCTCGACGGACGACCCCCGACTGGCGGCCTTCGTCACGAAGTACGCCAACGGCCCCCAGACCCCGGAGCAGGGCGCCGCGTGCTCCGGCGGGACGGGGACGCCCGACGCGCCCTGACGGCCGGGCCCGCTCCAGCGTCCAGGGCACAGGGCGGCGACGAGCCGGCACCCGCGGTCACCGCACGAGCGGCAGCGCTCGGTGAGCGCCGTCGGTTCACCGTCGGCTGCACCTTCCGCCCGCCGCGCGCCGGCCCGGAGCACCAGGAGCGCACCGAACACGACGCCGAGCACAGCCCACAGCTGCGGCTGGGTGAGGCGCCCGAGCACCCGGATGGTGATCCGGAGCATGTCGACGAGGAACCGAGAGACGCCCGGCAGCACGAGGTAGGCGCCGAAGACACCGAGCGGCGCGAGCCGGCGCTCCAGGCGCCACAGGACCACGGTGATCACGACTGCGGCGAGCGCCTGGTGCAGCGGGGTGGGGTGCACGGGGACGCTCGTGGGCACGGCGCCGTTGGTGAACGTCACGCCCCAGGGCAGGGTGTTCGGCGTCCCGTAGGTGCCGTCGCCGGACAGGAAGCGGCCGATACGGCCGATGCCGTACGCGAGGGCGAGCGGCGGCGGCGCCGGCGACCTCGGCCGGCGGCAGATGGTGGCGCCGGATGATCACGAGGCCGGCGCGCGCCTCCCAGCAGCCACATCGCGACGAGCGCGGCCGCGGCCGTGCTGACGCCGTAGCTCTGGACGTGAAAGGTCCCGATCGAGAAGAGGACGGGCAGCACCGGCGACTCCTTCCGTGGCGTGCGCAGGGCGCACGTGGGCGCGCTCCGCCCGGGGACCACGGTCGCGGCGGTTCCCTCGCCGCCCGGCTCCCGTGCGATCGACGTTCGATCAAGGGGCACGGGACCGGTTGGCACATATACCCCCATGGGGTATATGTAGGCGCGGGGACGACGAGAGGGGACGGAACGATGCCGGATCGGACGATCACGCTGCAGGTGACCGGGATGCACGTGAGCGGCTCGGCCGGCACCGTCGAACGACGGCTCGCCGCCCGGCCGGGGGTCCACGCGGTGGCCGCGAACGCGGTCGCCCAGACAGCGACGGTGACGTACGACGCGAGCGAGACGTCGGCCGCCGAGCTGGAGCAGTGGGTGCGCGAGTGCGGCTACCACTGCGCGGGCCAGTCCGTCCCGACGCACGTGTGCGATCCCCACGCCGAGCCGGCTCAGCCCGGCTCCGCGACGCCCCACGACCACGGGACGCCTGACGGCCACGACGGGGACGTGGTCCACACCGCGGCGGGTCCGCACGAGGCGCACGAGGCACCGGCGACGTCCCCGCACGAGGCGATGGGCCACGGCGGTCACCACGTCGGCATGTCGATGGCGGCGATGGTCGCCGACATGCGGCGCAGGTTCGTGGTCGCCGCCGTCCTGTCGGTGCCGATCGTGCTGCTCTCGCCGATCGGTCGGGACGTCCTCGGGTTCACCGCGGCGGCACCGTTCGGCCTGCGGGACGACGTGGTCGCATTGGTGCTGTCGCTGCCGGTGATCTTCTACTCCGCCTGGATCTTCTTCAGCGGCGCCGTCTCGGCCCTGCGTGCACGGACCCTCGACATGATGGTGCTGGTCGCCGTCGGGGTCGGCACCGGGTGGGTGTACTCCGTCGTGGTCACCCTCACCGGCGGCGGCGACGTGTTCTACGAGGCGTCCACCGTGCTCGCCGCGTTCGTCCTGCTCGGCCACTGGCTCGAGATGCGGGCGCGGGGTGGCGCGAACGACGCGGTCCGCACCCTCCTGGAGCTGGCCCCGCCCAAGGCGGTGGTGCTGCGTGGCGACCAGGAGCTCGAGGTCTCCACCGACCAGGTGCAGGTCGGCGACCTCCTGCTGATCCGCCCCGGCGCCAAGGTGCCCGTGGATGCCGTCGTCGAGCAGGGGCAGTCGGAGCTGGACGAGTCGATGGTGACCGGCGAGAGCCTGCCGGTGGCCAAGGCCGTAGGCGACGATCTGGTGGGCGCCTCGATCAACACCACCGGCGCGCTGCGCGCGCGGGCCACCAAGGTCGGCGCGGACACCGCGCTGGCGCAGATCGTCAAGCTGGTCCAGGAGGCGCAGAACTCCAAGGCACCGGGTCAGCGGCTGGCGGACCGGGCGGCGTTCTGGCTGGTGCTCGTCGCCCTGGTCGGCGGCGGGCTGACGTTCGTCGTCTGGCTCGCGGCCGGTGCGGGGCTGCAGGCAGCGCTGCTCTTCGCGATCACCGTCGTGGTGATCACCTGCCCCGACGCCCTAGGGCTGGCCACGCCGACCGCGCTCATGGTCGGGACCGGGTTGGGCGCTCACCGGGGAGTGCTCTTCAAGAGCGCCGGCGCCCTGGAGTCGCTCGCGCGGGTGCAGACCGTCGTGATGGACAAGACCGGCACGCTCACCTTGGGGGCGCCCGCGGTCACCGACGTCCGCACCCACGAGCTGGACGCCGGCGAGGTGCTGCGCCTGGCCGCGGCCGTGGAGCGGGAGTCCGAGCACCCCCTGGCGCGGGCCGTGGTCGCCGACGCGGAGCGTCGGGGGCTCGCCGTGCCCGCAGCGACCTCGTTCCGCGCGGTACCCGGGCACGGGGCGGCTGGCCGGGTCGACGGCAGGACCGTCCTGGTGGGAAGCCGCACGCTCCTGGCAGAGGAAGGTGTCGACCCGGGTGTCGTGACGGCGGACCAGGACGAGCTGGCCGGCGCCGGCCGCACCGCCGTGCTCGTGGCCGTCGACGGCCACGCCGTCGGCGTGATCGGCCTCGCGGACGCGGTGCGACCGACGTCCGCGGCTGCTGTCCGGTCGCTGCACGACCTCGGGGTACGGGTCGTCATGCTCACCGGTGACAACCAGGGCACCGCCGACCGGATCGCCGCCGAGCTCGGCATCGACAGCGTGATCGCGCAGGTGCTGCCCGGCGACAAGGCGGCGGTGGTCGCCCGGCTGCAGGCCGACGGCACCCGCGTGGCCATGGTCGGCGACGGCGTGAACGACGCTCCCGCGCTGGCCGGCGCGGACGTCGGCATCGCGATCGGCGCCGGCACGGACGTGGCCATCGAGACCGCGGACGTCGTGCTGATGCGCTCCGACCCGATGGACGTCGCCGTGGCCCTGCGCATCGGACGCGGCACGCTGCGCAAGATGCGCCAGAACCTCGGATGGGCGATCGGCTACAACGCCGTCGCCCTGCCCATCGCCGCCGGCGTGCTCGCCCCGGCGTTCGGCCTGGTGCTGCGCCCGGAGATCGCGGCCTTGTCCATGTCCGGCTCGTCGCTGATCGTCGCCACCAACGCCCTGCTGCTCAAGCGGTTGAGGCTGCCGCCGGCCGTGAGGTGAACCGTCGGGTCGGGGAGGGACCAGGTCGGGTTCATCAGGTCGTGATCGAACGTCCCGCCGACCTTCGCGCTTGCGCCGCCAGCATGGCCGGGTGCGCGTACCCGACGTCGCCGCGGCGGCGGCCTCTGACCGGGTCGTCCGGCGTCGTGACCTGCGCGCACCTCGGCCGGGGCTGCGCCTGCAGCGGGGCAGCAGGCGGCCACCACCTGCTCGGGCGTGGTCGCGGGGCCACAGCTCAACGGGCGTCTGAGGTGGCGGACCTGTGCGACCTGTGGCAGAAGCCCTACCGAGACCGCGCCGACGCCGTCGTCTCGGCACTCGTCCTGAACGGCGCCTTCCAGCACCGCTTAGGCCGGCCCCAGGTGCCTCACGTCGGGGTACCGGACCCTGGAGGAACGGGCGGCACTGCGGATCACTCGCGGCGGTCTGGCGGCACCGCCAGGGACGAGCAACCACGGTTGGGGCCTGGCGATCGACTTCTGCCCGGACACCTGCACCCGCCCGGCCGGGGCGTGGCTGAGGGCGAACGGGCGCACCTATGGCTGGGACAACCCCTCCTGGGCCAGGCCCGGCGGAGTGGGCCCGTACGAGCCGTGGCACTGGGAGTTCGTCGTCGGGGTGAAGGCGCTGGCCGGACGGTCGCAGGCGGGCGGCGAGCCGTGTTCAGCGCTCCTCCTTGCGCGGTGAGCACCCGCTCGGACCCACGTCGCGGCGTCGCTCACCCGCGGCCTTCACCGAGTCTTGATCGTGCGTGCGGTCACCGTTGACGCGGGCCTCCGATGCTGGTGGAACGGGCACCGATCGGCGTCCCTTCGAACGATGAGCTCCGGGAGGCCGACATGCCCGCGTGGTGCAGCGCGTCGTCCGGTCCCGGCTGGGTCCTGATGGTTGTTGCCTGGGCTGCTGTGGTCGGCCTGACGGTCTGGATCGTCTGCCGGTTGTTCCCCGCGCAGGTTCGACCCGACGCGCGCACGCTGCTCGAGGAGCGCCTGGCGGCCGGTGAGCTCGGCGTCGAGCAGTACCTCGAGCTGAAGCGCGTCCTCGACGACGGCCCGCGCCCCGCGGCGTGAGCCACGTCCGACCGCTCAGGACTCCGGCGGCAGGTCGATCTCGACGCGTGCACCGCGTCCCGGGCCGTCGCTGAACGCGGCGACCCGCCCGCCGTGCGCCTCGACCAGCGCCCGGACGATCGCGAGCCCGATGCCCGATCCGCCGTCCGTGCGCGACCGGGCGGTGTCCACCCGGTAGAACCGTTCGAACACGTGGGGCAGGTGCTCGGCCGGGATCCCGGAGCCGGTGTCGGAGACCGTCAAGCGGACGGCACGCTCGGGCGTGCGCGCCGCCGCGAGGGTGATCGCGCCGCCTGCTGGCGTGTGCCGCAGAGCGTTGTCCAGCAGGTTCCCCAGCACCTGGCCGAACCGGTCGTGGTCGACCAGCACACCAGGCAGACCATCACCACGCTCGACCCGAACGAGAACCCCAGCCGCGGACGCTCGGTCGGCGACGGCGGCAGCGGCGCTGAGCAGCAGGTCGTTCGGGTCCGTGCGCACGCGTGCGACCTGGACGCCGGGCGCCTCCGCGCGGGTCACGGCAGCCAGGTCGTCGGCCAGGCGGGTCAACCGCGCGCCCTGGTCGCGCAGCACCGCGATCGTCTGCGGCTCGAGCTCGACGACGCCGTCCTCGAGACCGTCCAGATATGCGCCCAGCGTCGCCACGGGCGTGCGCAGCTCGTGCGCGACGTCGGCCAGCAGTCGCCGACGCAGCTGCTCGCTGTCGGCCAGCTGTCCCGCCATCGCGTTGAACGAGGTCGCCAGGGCGTCGAACTCCGCGCCGAGCCGCGGCGTGGGCACCCGGGCGTCGAACCGCCCGGCGGCCAGGAGCGCGGCGGCGGTCGCGACCGCGTGCAGCGACCGACCGACCCGGCGAGCGAGCACCACCGCGACCGCGAGCGACGTGGCGAGCCCCACCGCCAGGCCCAGCCCGACGGACAGGGCCGACGCCGAGCGGAAGGCCTCCTCGGCGTGCACCACCGCGGCGGGGTCCGCGACCCCGGTACCCACCAGGTGCCGATGGAAGAGCACCGGTCCGGCGAACCCGGCCACGAGCCACGCCGTGACGCCTGCCACGCCCATCACCAGGGTGAACGCCACCACCAGCCGGGCGGCGAGCCCGGTCCGGCCGCCCCGGACCGGCCGGACGCTCGTGCTCATGCGCCGGTGCCCATGCGGTAGCCGACGCCCCGCACCGTCCGCACGAACCGCTGCGCGTCGACGGTGTCGCCGAGCTTCTGGCGCAGGTGCAGCACGTGCACGTCGACGAGGTGCTCGTCTCCCACCCAGCCGTCGCCCCAGACCGCCTCGATCAGCTGCCGGCGGGTCAGCACCGCAGCCGGGCGCCGGGCCAGGGCGGCCAGCACGTCAAACTCCGTACGGGTCAACGCCACCGGCTCACCGTCCACCTCCACCTCGCGGCCGGCGAGGTCGAGGTGCAGCGAGCCGACGACGAGGGGCGGGACCGACCCGTCCTGCGGGCGCCCCGGGTTCCCGAACGACCGGCGGGGCCGGCGTTGCATCGCGGCGATCCGGGCGACCAGCTCGCGGGGGCGGAACGGTTTGGTCACGTAGTCGTCTGCACCGACCGACAGGCCGATCACCGTGTCGAGCTCATCCGTGCGGGCCGTCAGCATCACCACGTAGCAGTCGGAGAAGGTGCGCAGCTGCCTGCACACCTCCACCCCGTCCAGCCGCGGCAGCCCCAGGTCCAGCACGACGACGTCCGGGTCCAGCTCCCGGGCGGCGTTCACCGCGTCGGGACCGTCGAACGCGAGCCGCACCTCGTAGCCCTCCCGGCGCAGGTACCCCGCGACGAGGTCGGCGAGGGGACGCTCGTCGTCCACGACGAGGGCGCGACGGGCGGCCGTTGCGGTGCTCACCCGGTCATTGTGATCGGACCCGCACGTGCGGCCGAACGTCTCGCCGCACCGCCACGGGGACCTTCATCGAACCTTGATCGGTTCGCGACGAGGGCTGAGGCCGCCCCGGCCAGGCTCGGACCCGTCCGGCGATCCGACCGGTCACCCGCTCGCCCGCGCTCACGCAGCGGCGACCGTGCGAAGGAGCAGCACTTGGGCACCGAGTCGACCCCACTGGCGGTCGTGGTGGTCACCGCGCCCGCGTGCCACCTGTGCGACGACGCCCTGCAGCGGCTGCGTGCCGTGGCGGGGCCGGCCGACCTGGCGCTGCGCGTCGTCGAGCTGGAGTCCGAGGAGGGCCGCGACCTGGTCGCCCGTCACCGTCCGCCGATGAGTCCGTTGGTGCTCGTCGACGGGGAGTTCTTCAGCTCGGGGCGGTTGCCTCAGCGCAAGGTCGAGGCGCTGGTCCGTGCCCGCGTCGAGGTCGCCCGGGACGGCGACATGTGGGCTGCCGCCGACCGGCGGGTGAGCTCGCATGGGTAGTCAGCTGCTCGCGACGGGCAGCGTGCTCGCGGCGTTCTTCGCCGGTGGGGTGGCGCTGTTCGCGCCGTGCTGCATCGTGTTCCTCGCCCCGTCCTACCTGGCCGGTGCCGTCAAGAGCGCCCGCTGGCGGCTGCTCCCGCTGACCTTCGTCTTCACCGCCGGACTGGCCCTCGTCATGGTGCCGTTGACGCTCGGGGCGAGCCTCCTGTCGGGTGCCATCGCCCGTTACCACCAGCCGCTCTACGACGCGGGCGGAGTGCTGTTCTTCGTCCTGGCGTGGCTCGCTCTGTCCGGGCGCATGTGGTCGCTGCCGTCGGCGTTGAGGGCGCCGGACACCACCCGGGGGGACAGCGCCTCCTTCTTCGCCCTCGGGGTGTTCTCCGGTATCGCCTCGTCCTGCTGCGCCCCGGTGCTGGCCGGGGTGATGACCCTGTCGGTGCTGTCCGGGTCGGTTGCCGGTGGACTGGCCCTCGGCCTGGCGTACGTCTTCGGCATGGTGTTCCCGTTGTTCGTGATGGCGCTGGTCTGGGACCGCGCCAAGGTGGGGGAGCGGCGCTGGCTGCGCCCACGCACCGTCCGCCTCGCCCTTGCCGGCCATCGCGTGGTCACCACGACTCTGAACATCGGCGTCGCCGCGGCCTTCGCCGTGATGGGTGGGTTCGTCATCGCCCTGGCCAACAGCCGGGAGATGACCGGCGGGTCCGCGGTGCAGAACGCCGCCGCACGTGGGCTGACCAGTGCCTTCCTCACCGTCGAGCGTTGGGTGGCGCCGCTGCCTGAGGTGCTGCTGGGGCTGGGGCTGCTGGCCGTCGCTTCTGCCTTCGTCTGGTTCACGCTGGCCGACCACCGGCGCCGGCCCGGGCCGCCCGCCTCGCAGCCTGCCGACGAGAGCCGCAGCACCGACGCCGTACCGCAGGACGCGCTCCCGTGCTGCCACGAACCCGCCAGCACCGCTTCGCACCAGAACGGAACCAGCCGATGACCTCCGGATCCGCCGTCAAGCGCGACCAGCACCGCGAGCAGGCGGTCGCCGCCGTGCGCCAGGCCCGCGAGGACGCGGCCCGTCGCGGCCGCCTGCTCCGCATCGCCGCCACGGTCCTGGGCGTGCTCGTGGCCGCCGGGCTGATCACCGCCGGCCTGCTGTCCGCCCGTCCCACCCAGCAGGTCGTCACCCGGGCCGCTCCCGACTTCACGCTCCCGGGCTCCGACGGATCGTCCGTCACGCTGTCGGCCCTGCGCGGCAAGCCGGTGCTCCTCTACTTCTCCGAGGGCGCCGGCTGCGACGCGTGCCTGGTGCAGATGCAGACGATCGAGCAGGACCCCGCCTTCGCCACCAAGGGCGTCACCGTCGTGCCGATCGTGATGAACACGGCCGCCCAGATCAACGCCGACCGGCAGCGCCTCGGGGTGAGGTCCGCCTTCTACCTGGACGACGGCACCGTCTCGAAGGAGTACGACGTGCTCGGCAAGGGCATGCACGCAGGCCTGCCCGGGCACGGGTTCGTCCTGGTCAACCCCGCCGGTCAGCAGGTCTGGGCCGCCGAGTACCCGTCCATGTGGCTCGCTCCGGACCAGCTGCTGAAGGAGGTCGGCTCGCGCCTGTAGCGCCCGGAGCCGCCAGCCCGCGTGACCCCGGACCTTCGGCCCTGGCGCCGACCCGTTCGAAGCGGTCGATTCGTACCGACGTCGCCTGGGCGTCTCCGGGCGCTCCGTCAGGGAGGCCGCGTCCGCGGCGCGGTGTGAGGGTTGCCATGCGTGGCCGCCTCGCGACCGATAGGCAGGACCGCCGTCGTCGGCGGCCCAGCAGGCAGCGAGTGGTGGCCGGCACGACTGCCGCGCTGGCGGTTCTCACCGTGGGCCTGGCCGGCTGCAGCGGGCCGCGGACGCCGCACCTCGACCTGGGCTCGTGCGGGGCGGACGGGCCCGACCACCCGGAGAGGTGCGCAGTTCTGCAGGTGCCCGTCGACTGGGCAGATCCGCACGGCCCCCGGATGGGGCTTCAGGTGCTCGTGGTACCGGCGCGCTCCGACGAGCCCGCTCCGGATGCGCTCTTCTACCTCGCCGGCTTCGGCAGCTCGGCCATCGGGGACGCGGAGTGGGCCTACCGGACGTTCGCGCCCCTGGAGGATCGGCACGACCTCGTGTTCGTCGAGCAGCGGGGCACCGGTGCGACGGCGGAGACGTGCACGCTGCCCCCTGAGGGCGGGGACGACGTGGCGGCGCTCGGCCCCGCGGTCACGCAGTGCCTCGCATCGCTCCAGCGGGACCCGCGTCATGACACGACGGCGGTGGCGGTGCGTGACCTCGATGCGGCTCGCGAGGCACTCGGCTACGAGACCGTCGACCTCTACGGCATCTCTTATGGCGTCACGATGGGGCTCGCCTACCTGCAGGCCCACCCTGAGCGGGTGCGGACGGCAGTCCTGGACTCCGGTTCCCTGCTCGACGTGCGCCTGTGGCAGCGGGTGCCCACGAGCGCGCAACAGGCCTTCGACGCGCTGGTGCGTGACTGCGCCGCGTCGCCCGCCTGCGCGGAACCAGGCACGTGGCACGGACATCTCAACGAGCCCGGCACCGCCGGGGCCGTGCAGACCATCCGTCGGGTACTGACCTGGACGCGCCAGCAGACGCGCAGCTGAGCTCGCGGTCGGGCCGTCTCGGTGCCCTGGTCCCAAGTGATCGATCGCAGCATCCACGCGGGCAGGTCGTCAGGCAGCTCCATGTGCTCGGTGGCGCGGCGAGAGGCGCTTCACGGGCGCCCCCGGACGGCGAGCGCCAGATCGGCGGTCCGACCGGGTCGGGGCCGCTGGCCACCGCGACCGGCCGCCGCGCCACCCTGCGTCGGGCGGTCCGGGGACCGGGCGTACCCTCGTCGCGACACCGGGAGGCCGTCATCAGGGTCGCCGTGCTCGCCTCGATCGCCCATCGGACCCCGCCGCGCTCGTACGGGCCCTGGGAGCAGGTCGCCTCGACGATCGCCGAAGGTCTTGTCGCCCGCGGGCACGACGTCACGCTGTTCGCGACGGCCGACTCCGCGACCTCGGGCCGGTTGCACGCCGAGGCGCCGGCGGGGTACGAGGAGGACGCCTCCGTCGACGCCAAGGTCTACGAGGCCCTCCACATCGCCGCCGTGTTCGAGCGGGCGCGCGAGTTCGACGTCATCAGCAACCAGTTCGACTTCCTGCCGCTCGTCTTCAGCCGGCTGACGCCGACCCCCGTCGTCACGACGATCCACGGGTTCTCCTCCGACCGGATCCTGCCCGTCTACCGCGCGTACGACGACGTCGTGGAGTACGTCGCCATCAGCGAGGCCGACCGCCACCCGGACCTGACCTACGCCGCGACCATCCACCACGGCATCGACACCGCGTCCTTCCACCTCGGGGCAGGGGACGGTGGATACCTGCTGTTCCTCGGTCGGATCCATCCGGACAAGGGCACAGCGGCCGCGATCGACGTCGCGCGCCGCGCGGGCATGCCGCTGGTGATCGCCGGTGTGGTCCAGGACGCCGAGTACCACCGGCGCGAGGTGGAGCCGCACGTCGACGGCACGAACGTGCGCTTCGTCGGGTCGGTCGGCCCTGCCGAGCGCGACCGGCTGCTCGGTGGGGCACGCGCACTGCTGCACCTGATCGAGTTCGACGAGCCCTTCGGGCTCTCGGTGGTCGAGGCGATGGCGGCCGGGACGCCCGTGATCGCCTACCCGCGAGGGTCCATGCCGGAGATCGTGCGGCACGGTGTCTCGGGGTTCCTCGTGCCTGACGTCGCCGGCGCCGTCGCGGCCGTCGCCCAGCTCGGGACCCTCGAGCGGGCCGTGTGCCGGACCGACGCCGTCACCCGGTTCTCCTCCGAGCGGATGGTCGACGACTACGAGCGTCTGTTCCGGCGCGTGGTCGCCGAGCACCGCTCGGCGAGCGACCGACGCTGAGCGCGAGGCCGTCGAGCAGCACGTGCCGGCCCGGCGGGTCCGATCCGCTCGGTAGCCTGGGCGCGTACGGAGGAACGGCACGTCCGGACCGCACCTGGTCGAAGAGGCGCGGCGACGCGGGAAGGCAACCGGTGGAGACCGCTCAGCGGAGCAGGGACGGCAGCGTTCACGTCACCGACGAGCGGTTCAACACCGTCTCGCACCTGTTCGCCGCCTGCTTCGCCGTCGCGGGTGCCGCGCTGCTCATCGTGCAGGCGGCCGAGCAGCGCGATGCCTGGAAGGTCGTCGGGTTCAGCCTGTACGGCCTGTCGGTGGTGACGCTCTTCGTCTCGAGCACGCTGCACCACGGCATCGACGGCGGACCACGGGTGAACGAGGTGCTGCGCACCCTGGACTACGACTCGGTGTTCCTGCTGATCGCCGGCTCGACCACACCGATGGTGCTGGTCCTGTTCCGCACCACCTACGGCTGGACGGTCCTGGCCGTGGTCTGGGTGATCGCCGCGGCGGGCATCGTGCTGCGCTCGATCCTGCGCCAGCTGCCGAAGTACGTCACCAACACCCTGTACATCGCTCTCGGCTGGATGCCGGTCCTGCTGGTGGGCTCGGGTGCGTCGGTGCCCGGGGGTGCGCTGGTGCTGATGGCCGCGGGCGGCCTGCTGTACAGCGCAGGCTTCGTGGTGTTCGTCGTCGAGCGCCCCAACCCGTGGCCGGGCGTGTTCGGCTTCCACGAGATCTGGCACGCGATGGTCGTCGTCGCCGCGGTCCTGCACTACCTGCTCATGTACTTCTACGTCCTGCCCGCCTAGGGACGCCCCGAGGGGCGGTGCGGTCAGCAGGCTGCCCTCGCGTCGCGGCTGACGCGGCGCCGCTCGTCAGCCGAACTGGATCTGCGCCGCCTCGCGCGCGACGGCGTCCGCGCGCTCCCGTTCCTCGAGCTGGCGCTGGCTGGCTGCGTCCTCACGAGCGGACTGCTCGGCGTCCAGCTGGACGTCGAGCTCACGCAACGCCGCCGACAGCGCCGCTGCCAGCCCGTCGCGCAGCTCCGCCAGCGAGGTGTTCAGCACCAGGAGGCGCCGGTCGGAGACGACCAGCTCGATCTGCGCGCCCAGGCTCTCGCTGAGTCGGTGGGCCAGCGCCGGGTCCTCGATGCGGGCACGTTCCGCGGGGGTGACCTGCCGCGAGAAGACGACCGGCACGGTGTAGCGCTCGGGCGCCGCGGGGGTGCCCAGCTCGAGGGGCAGCGCGGAGAGCAGCACAGACGTGAGCCGGAGCGGCTCCGGCGCCGAGGAGCTGGTGTCGGCCGCGTTCACCGTCGACCGGCTTCGCGGATCCGACCCTCGACGCCGAGGCGGTGCCGCAGCTGTCCGATGCGGATGCTGCCGACGACGAGCGCCACGATCCCGACGCCGATGCCGGCGATCAGGAGCGTCAGGGCCAACGGGGCCGTCCCTCGCATGCCGAGGAAGACGACCTCGACCGGTGCGGTGTTCTGCAGCATGAACACGATCAGCGCCACGAGGACGAGCGCGCCGACGACGAGGCCGACCCACGCGGCTCCCATCCGACTGCGCCGACGGGCGGCGGGCGCACCGGCCGGGGCGGGGCTGGGACGGGACGTGGAGCGCGGATCGTCCGGGAGGGAGGCCGAGGGGCCCGGGGCTGCGTTCTGGGTGGGCATGGTGCCCTCTTCCGCGGTGCCGGATGGCGGACCCTCACGACGGGGGTCCGGGGTCCCGGGACTGGTTCGATCCTAGGTCCGTCGGGACGCCTTCTCCACGGCAGCGGGGCCCGTCCGCGCACGCCCTGGACCTGCGAGCTCACCGAGCAGCGCGTCCAGGTCGACGGTCGCGATCCGCGTCCGGGTGTCGCTGCACCCGTACGGCAGCACCAGCCAGCGCGCGTGGAGCATCGCGCCGCAGGAGTACACGACGTTCGGCACGTAGCCCGAGCGCTCTGCCTCGTACGCGGTGAGGAGCGGACGGTCCAGCACCCCGCGCACCACCGTCGGGTCGTCGAGGTCCAGCAGCAGGGCCCCGATGCTGTAGCGCCGCATGGGCCCGACGCCGTGCGTGAGCACCAGCCACCCCGCCTCGGTCTCGATCGGCGACCCGCAGTTGCCCAGCTGGACGACCTCCCACGGACGGCGCGGCACCTGGACCTGGACCGGTGCCTCCCAGTGCAGCAGGTCGGACGAGCGGCACACGGCGTTGCTCTCCCGGTCCGAGCGGGAGAGCGCGACGTAGCTGCCGTCGATCCGTCGGGGGAACACCGCCAGGCCCTTGTCCTGGGCGCCCGGGCCGCTCGTCGGTGAGATCGAGAAGGTGGTGAGGTCCTCGGTCCGCAGCAGCCGCACGCGCACGTGGCGGCCGTCGTAACCCGTGTAGGTCCCCACGTACTGCGGGCCGGATCCGTCACCCGCGTCGAGCTGCACCAGGCGGACGTCCTCCATGCCGCGGCTCTCGGCGGCCGCCCGGGGCGTGAGCACCCGCTCCTGCAGCGCCGAGTCGAGGGGGAACCGCACGGTGTAGCTCGATGCGGCGATGGCCTCGAAACGCTCAACGGTGCGGGAGGTGGTCGCGCGGGTCAGCCGTTCGGCACGCAGTCGGCCGAGCGCACCGTCGAGCTCGGCGCGGGTGAACCGCTGCGGCAGGGCGTCGAGCACGAAGTCGGAGTCGGCACGGTCACCGCCCAGCTCGTCGAGGGCGTGCTCGAACGCCGTTCTGGCGTACCCGGTGGCCAGCTCGGTGGGCAGCACCGCGACCGCTGGAGGGACGTCGGCCCGGACCGTGCCGTCGACGTCCACCACACCGGTGCGCAGCTCGATGCTCGACCGGTGCCCTTCACCGACGGCCCGCACGCTCATGACGAAGCGGAGCGCACCGGGCGGCAGCCCCGTCTGGTCGGGGTGCGGCACCATCGAGGGGTTCATCAGGGCGGCGCCCTCGATCGAGACCTCCTGCGTGAAGGTGGCGCCGAGGAGTCGTCGACGGGGCGCTGAGAGCAGCCCGCCGCGGGGCACGCGGTGGCGGACGAGCTCGAAGTGCCGTTCCCACGTGACGTGCAGGTCGCGGTGGCGGCTCGAGAACAGCGTCTCCAGCTCCGCCAGCTGCGTGTCCACCTGCTCGTCGGTCAGGGCGAGGACCCGCTCGACGACGCCTCCGGAACGCGATCCGCCGGACGCCGCCAGCTCCTGACCCGGCAGGAACAGCGCGGCGACCACCCGCCGGGGGTCCGGGCTCAGCACCACGTCCGTGCGGTGCACCCAGGGCGGGTCCTCGGACGCGCTCACCGCACCGCGGCGGACCGCGACGCCTCCGCCACCTGGACGGTCGCGAGCCAGGCCAGCGTCGACTCGGCACCCTGGTTGAGGTTCACCGAGCCGCGCTCGAGACCGTCGTACCCGGCGCCCGTCGCCGAGTCCCGCATCGGCACGCAGCTGTCGTTGTCACCCTCGAACCACGCGACGCAGCGCGCGAGCACCCGCGCCCATCGCGCATCTCCCGTCAGGTCCCACGCTGCGGCGCTCGCCTCGGCCAGGGCCGACACCTCGATCGGCTGCTGGTCGAACTCCGGCCGGCGCACGTCGCCCGCCGACCGGCCGCGAACCGCCACCGGTGACAGGTGCGTCCCCACGGTCTGCTGCTCGACCAGCCAGCGCAGCAGCGTCAGCCCGTCCTGCTGCAGCTCGCGGTCGCTGAGGGCGGCACCGATGGCGAGCATCGCCTCGGGCACCACGGCACTGGCATAGGTGAGGCGACCGTAGGGCCACGGCCAGGACGGGTCGGTGCGGATCGGGAGCAGGGCCCGCCTCGCGTCGAGGAGCAGGGCGTACGCGGCGAGGTCCTCGGGCGCGACCGTCAGGAGGTGAGCAGCACCGAGAGCGGCGTACGCGACGGCCCGGGGGTGGACGGACCGTGCCCGGAGCGCCATCTCGGCGCCTCGTCGAGCCTCCTGCGCGAGCGCCTCGTCCGTCGGCTGGGCGGCCGCGACGCCGAACGCCCACAGCGCGCGGCCCCAGTGGTCGCCGGTCGAGGGCGCGTCGAGCCAGGTGCCGGCGTCGTCCCGTCGGTTGTGCATGCCCCCGTCGTCCCGTTGTGCTGCACGGAGGAAGGTGAGGGCCGTCCACGCGAGGGAGCTCACCTCGCGGGCCGGGCAGGGTTCACGCGCCGTCACGACGAGCGCGCGTGCGACGTCGTCGACGCACATCCCGTGCTCCGTGCGTGGCACGGTCCCGCGGGCGTGCTCGTACACGCCGAGGGGCGTGCTCAGGCGCAGCAGGTGGTCGAACGGTGCGGTCGTCATCACACTGCCGTCGGCACGGCGGCGGCGAGAAGGCTCCGGCCCAGCTCGAGGTACCGGGTCGCCACAGCCGGCCAGAGCAGGGACGACGCGAGCCGTCGCGACGTCGCGGCCATCCTGCCTGCGGCGCCGGGAGTGGTCAGGAGCTCAGCCAGGGCCGCCGCGATCGCCACCGGGTCGCGCTGCGGGACGAGGATGCCGGCCCCGCCGGACAACAGCTCGACCGCGTGCGGGAAGCTGGTGGAGATGACCGGCTTGCCCGCGACCACCGCTTCCGTCAGGACGCCCGAGGTCACCTGGTCGCGCGAGTCGTAGGGGAGCAGGACCACGTCGGCCTCCCGCACCACCTGCCGCAGCGCCGGCCCGGACAGGTACCGCCCGTCGAAGGTGACCGAGCCGTCCAGGTCGAGGTCGTGCGTCAACCTCACCAGGCTCTCCCGGTAGGCCTCGCCGTCGCGTTCCAGGACGCGCGGGTGGGTCTCGCCGACGATCCGGTAGGCCGGCAGCGGCGTGGTCTCGCGCAGGACCGACAGCCCACGCAGCGCCCATTCGATGCCTTTGCCCTCGGACAGCAGGCCCCAGGTGAGCACCGTCGGCCGTGCGGGAAGCACGTGCTGCATCGCGGACCGGTTGTCCGTGGCCCCGTGCGGGATCACCACGATGCGGGACGGCTCCACGCCCCACCCGGCGATGAGCCGGTCCCGGGCCGTCTGCGTCATGGTCACCAGCACCGTGGAGAACTCGACCAGCCACTCGAGCACCCGGCGCTGGTTCGCGCTCGGCTCCGTCAGCACGGTGTGCAGGATGCTCACCACGGGCACCGTCAGCAGCGGGAGCACCTGAAGCAGCGCCTCGCCGTCGGGCCCGGGGAAGATGCCGTACTCGTGCTGGATCACGGCGATGTCGTAGGTGTTCAGCGCGTCGGCGACACCCGTGGGCGCCCCGGCGTCCCCGGCCGCCCACTGGTGGACCACCGGCGGCAGCTGCGCCTGCCAGTGGTCGACCAACCGCACCACGCCGACGTCCGAACCGGTCGCCTGCAGGTGGGTGACGAGCGCCTCGCAGAACGTCGCGATGCCGCACTGGGTGGACGGATAGGTGGACAGGAAACCGAGCCGAACGGCCACGAGGCCCTCACACTTGCGTCACTCGCCGCAGCACACGCGCTGCCGTACGCGGAGGGAAAGAGGCCGCATCCTTGGCGACTGGCGGACGACGTCGCGGCAGGTCGCCGGGTCGTCACGCTGCGCTCATGACCGGAGCACGCTCCGATCGTAGAACCCTGAGGCTACCAGCCCGCGCCGGCACGGCCGTCCCCAGACGGAGGCGTCACTTCTACCCAGGCGCCCCGCGCACGTGCTCATCGATCGACGTCTGCCCCGTCCGCGCCGCTGTCAGCGGCTCGTGAAATGAGAAGCGTGGTACGTCTCGTAGAGACGTACCACGCTGACCTGCGACTACGTGGTGGGCGATACTGGGATCGAACCAGTGACCTCTTCCGTGTCAGGGAAGCGCGCTCCCGCTGCGCCAATCGCCCGTCGGGTGTGAACCGAGGTGGAGACGGGATTCGAACCCGTGTATACGGCTTTGCAGGCCGCTGCCTCGCCTCTCGGCCACTCCACCGGTGAGACCGCAGTCCCCAGCGGCTGTGAGCCGATGTGGAGAGCCTCCGAGCGGACGACGGGATTCGAACCCGCGACCCTCACCTTGGCAAGGTGATGCTCTACCAACTGAGCCACGTCCGCGCTGTCGACGTCCCCGGAGGGGCGCCGTGTGCGTCCCAGACTCTAACCGAGGTTCGCGACGAGAGTCCAACCGGTTGGCTGGCCGGCGCGTCCGCGCGGCCCGGCTCGCTAGCGTGAGCCCGTGCTGGAGCCCTCCGCGACCGCCTGGTTCGGCGGGGTGCAGGCGAGTGGCGTGCTCGAGGCGGTCGACCTCGCGCAGGAGCCCGATGCGCTGTCGCGACCGGGCTGGTGGGCCGTGGTGGGGGAGTTCGAGGGCCGGGTCCGAGCGTGGCGCTTCGCCGACGTCCGCGTCGGACGCGCCACCACCGTGCCGCAGCGGCCCCACGATCGCTGGGACGGGCCCGGGGCGGACGCCTGGTCGAGCTCGATGGGCGAGGCGGCGTACCGGGCGGGGGTGGAGACGATCCGGACACGGATCCGCGGGGGCGACGTGTACCAGGTCAACCTCTGCCGCGTCCTCGCAGCCCCCCTGCCTGCGGAGCCTCGCGGCCCGGACGCTGCAGCTCTGGGCCGACGGCTCGTCGCGGGCAACCCGGCGCCGTACCAGGGCGGGGTCCAGGTCGGCCCCACCGGCCACGACCCCGGAGTCTGGGTGGTCAGCGCCTCGCCGGAGCTCTTCCTCTCGGTCGACGGGGGCAGGATCAGCAGCGGTCCCATCAAGGGCACGGCCACGCACTCCGCCGGTCTGACTCCCAAGGACCGCGCCGAGAACGTGATGATCACCGACCTGGTGCGCAACGACCTGCAGCGGGTGTGCGTCCCGGGCTCCGTCGAGGTGACCACCCTGCTGGGCGAGGAGCAGCACCCCGGCCTGGTCCACCTGGTGTCGACCGTCACCGGCCGCCTCGACCCCGAGGTGGCACGCGCCGCCGATGCCTACCGGCAGGTGCTCGACGCCACGTACCCACCGGGGTCCGTCTCCGGGGCGCCGAAGTCGTCGGCGCTGCGCCTCATCCGTGAGCTGGAGCCCGTCCCGCGCGGCCCCTACTGCGGCACCGTGGGCTGGGTCCACGTGGCGGAGGACGGCTCCGTGAGGGCGCGGCTCGCGGTGTCGATCCGCACCTTCTGGTGGTCGGACGACGTGCTGCGCTTCGGTACCGGCGCAGGCATCACGTGGGGGAGCGACCCCGCCGCCGAGTGGGCCGAGACCGAGCTGAAGGCGGCGCGGCTCGTCGGGCTGGCGTCCCGCGCGAGGAGGTGAACCGGGCAGCAGGGCCAGGTGCCCGGGCGCAGGGCGCCCGACGCGGGATCGGCCGGACGGTCAGGCGGTGAGCAGCGCCGCGATCAGGGCGCTGATCTCACCCTCCATGCGGTCGCTCTCGGCACCGAGCGGTACCAGCGACTCCGTCGCCGCAAGGAAGCGGAGCACGGGCTCGGTCGGTGCGGCGAGGAGGGCGCTGCCCTCGACCCCGGACAGCGAGATGAGGGTGTAGTCCGGGTCCTCGTCCCGCCAGATCTGCACGTCACCCGTGCCGGCCGGCTCCTCCGAGCTGGCGTGCATGCCCTGCACCAGCAGCTCGCGGCCGAGCAGCCACGTCGAGGACGACTGGCCGCCGGTGAACACGGCGCGGACGGTGTAGGGATCGGTCGTCCGGAACGCCAGCTGGGTGCTCACCGGGACGACGCTCGCGTCGGAGCCGATGAGCTGCATCGCGACGACTTCGACGACGTCGTACGACGAGTTCGTCATCGGGTCCTCCACTGGGCGGGCTCATCGGACAGTCACATCATGGCAGCGGACCGCCGCATCTGGCGTGGTGGGTCGGCACCTTTCACCCGACCGCAGCAACCGAAGCCTGCCCGGTCACTTCCGTCGCCAGCCGAACGGGCGTATACGGGCATCCGCTTGCCGGTTCGGTGATCAGGCCAGCGTTGGGTAGCATCCTCTCGACGCCCGCTACGGTGGGTGCTCGTCGGGCGATTGGCTCAGTGGTAGAGCGCCTCGTTCACACCGAGGAGGTCACTGGTTCGAACCCAGTATCGCCCACACCTGAAGGGGTCCCGCCTGACGCGGGGCCCCTTCGCCGTTCCTGCGGGTGGCCTGCAAAGGTCGGGCGGTGGGGCGACGCGAGGCGAAATGGCCGAGGTCGGCTCGGTAGCATCGAGCCACGCCCGGCGCGGCTGCTGTCCGCCCGTCGCGCTGAACGTCCCGCCGCTTCCTGATGCCGACCAGCGGCGGCCACCGATCCCGAGGAGCACAGTCCGTGTCCGAGCCCATCAGTCTGACCGTCGACGGAGTCGAGACCACGGTCGAGGCGGGCACGACGGGCACCGACCTGTTCGCCGACCGTCGGGACGTCGTCGTCGTCCGCGTGGACGGCGAGCTGCGCGACCTGCACCTCCCGCTTCCGTCGGGCGCCACCGTGGAAGGGGTCACCATCGGGTCGCCGGACGGGCTGGCGGTCCTCCGGCACTCCACCGCGCACGTCCTCGCCCAGGCGGTCCAGGACGTCAACCCGAAGGCGCGCCTGGGCATCGGCCCGCCGATCACCGACGGCTTCTACTACGACTTCGACGTCGAGACGCCCTTCACCCCCGAGGACCTGCGTGCGCTCGAGAAGTCGATGGCGCGCATCGTCAAGGAGGGGCAGACCTTCCGGCGGGTGGACGTCACCGAGGCGGAGGCACGGCAGATCGAGGCGGACGAGCCCTACAAGCTCGAGCTGATCGGCCTGAAGGGCGACGCCTCCGACGACGACGGGGCGTCCGTCGAGGTGGGCCTCGGCGGCCTGACGATGTACCAGAACGTCCGCCGCGACGGCTCCGTCGCGTGGCAGGACCTGTGCCGCGGTCCGCACCTGCCCAGCACCCGCCTGATCGGCAACGGCTTCCAGCTGACCCGGTCCGCGGCGGCGTACTGGCGCGGCAGCGAGAAGAACCCGCAGCTGCAGCGGGTCTACGGCACCGCGTGGCCCACGAAGGACGAGCTGCGGGCCCACCTCGACCGGCTCGCGGAGGCGGAGCGGCGGGACCACCGTCGGCTCGGCTCCGAGCTCGACCTGTTCTCCTTCCCGGACGAGATCGGCTCCGGCCTGGCGGTGTTCCACCCCAAGGGCGGCATCGTCCGGATGGAGATGGAGGAGTACAGCCGCCGGCGGCACGTCGAGGCGGGCTACTCGTTCGTCAACACCCCGCACATCACCAAGGCGCAGCTGTTCCACACCTCGCGGCACCTCGACTGGTACGCCGACGGCATGTACCCGCCCATGCGGCTGGACACCGAGTACCACGAGGACGGCACCGTCAAGCGCGAGGGCCAGGACTACTACCTCAAGCCGATGAACTGCCCGATGCACAACCTCGTGTACCGGTCCCGCGGGCGCAGCTACCGCGAGCTGCCGCTGCGGCTGTTCGAGTTCGGCACCGTCTACCGCTACGAGAAGTCGGGCGTGGTGCACGGCATGACCCGTGCACGCGGGTTCACCCAGGACGACTCGCACATCTACTGCACCCGCGAGCAGATGCGCGACGAGCTCGCCTCGCTGCTGACCTTCGTGCTGGACCTGCTGCGCGACTACGGGCTCAACGAGTTCTACCTCGAGCTGTCCACCCGCGACCCCAAGAAGTCGGTCGGCGACGACGCGACGTGGGAGGAGGCCACCGAGACCCTTCGGGAGGTCGCCACCGAGTCGGGGCTGCAGCTCGTGGACGACCCGGGCGGGGCCGCGTTCTACGGTCCCAAGATCTCCGTCCAGGCGAAGGACGCGATCGGCCGGACCTGGCAGCTGTCGACCATCCAGCTGGACTTCTTCGAGCCGGAGCTGTTCGAGCTGGAGTACACGGCGCCGGACGGCTCGCGGCAGCGGCCGGTGATGATCCACCGGGCGCTGTTCGGCTCGATCGAGCGGTTCTTCGCGATCCTGGTCGAGCACTACGCCGGCGCGTTCCCGGCGTGGCTCGCGCCCGTCCAGGCGCTGGCCGTGCCGGTGGCGGAGACCTTCCAGCCGTACCTGGAGGACGTCGTCGCGCAGCTGCGTGCCCGGGGCATCCGCGCCGAGCTGGACGCGTCGGACGACCGCTTCGGCAAGAAGATCCGCAACGCCGCCACGCAGAAGGTGCCGTTCGTGCTGATCGCCGGCGGTGAGGACGTCGAGGCCGGCGCGGTGTCGTTCCGGTACCGCGACGGGCGCCAGGAGAACGGTGTGCCGATCGCTGACGCGATCGAGCGTGTCGTCGCCGCGGTGCACGACCGCGTCCAGGTCTGAGCGGTGAAGTACGACGACGCCCACGGGCCGACCGTCGAGGTCCCCGGCGACTTCGCCGGGGACCCCGACGGCTACCAGCGCCTGTGGACGCCGCACCGGATGGCGTACATCGGCGGGGTCGACAAGCCGACCGACGACCTGCCCGGACCCGGCTGCCCGTTCTGCCGCGCCCCGGGCCTGCCCGACGAGCAGGGTCTCGTCGTGGCGCGCGGTGAGGCGGCGTACGTCGTGCTCAACCTCTACCCGTACAACTCCGGTCACCTCCTCGTCTGCCCCTACCGCCACGTGTCCGACTTCACCGACCTGACCGCCGCGGAGACGGCGGAGGTCACCGAACTGACGCAGCAGGCCATGCGAGTGATCCGCACCGTCATGGCGCCGCAGGGCTTCAACCTCGGCATGAACCAGGGCGAGGTGGCGGGAGCCGGGATCGCGGCGCACCTGCACCAGCACGTGGTGCCCCGCTGGCGCGGCGACTCCAACTTCCTTCCCATCGTCGCGCGCAGCCGTGCGCTGCCCGAGCTGCTGGCGGACACCCGCGCGCGGCTCGCCGCGGCGTGGCCCGTCCGGGGGGAGTGAGCAGGTGCTGCACGGACTGCGCGGTGCGATGACACGGCTCTTCACCCCCGTCGCCCGGGTGCTGCTGCGGGCCGGCATCAGCCCGGACGCGGTGACGGCCACCGGCACCCTGGCCGTCGTGGTGATCGGCCTGTGGGCCTTCCCGACCGGTCACCTGCTGCTCGGGGCGGTGCTGATCGGCCTCAGCGCGCTGACCGACTCGCTCGACGGTGTCATGGCGCGCCAGGCCGGCCGGTCGGGCCCGTGGGGCGCGTTCCTGGACTCGACGCTCGACAGGTTCGCGGACGCGGCGGTGTTCGGGGGTCTCGTGCTGTGGTTCTTCGGACGGGGCGACGACAGGCTCGCGGCCGTGCTCGCGCTGGCCTGCCTGGTCCTCGGGTCGGTGGTGCCCTACGCGCGGGCCCGCGCCGAGGGCCTCGGGATGACGGCGTCCGGCGGCATCGCCGAGCGGGCCGACCGGCTGGTCGCCGTGCTCGTCGCGACGGCCGCCGTCGGCGCGGGACTGCCCCCCGTGGTACTCACCGTGGTGCTCGGCCTGCTGGCGGTCGCATCGGCGATCACGGTCGGCCAACGCATGGCCGCGGTGCACCGCCAGGTCGCGGAGGCCGGTCGGTGAGCCGTTCCGGCGGCGTCATGGTGCGCGGCTTCGCTCTCGCCTGGCGCTGGGGCCGGCATCTGCCGGGACCGGTGGTCCGCGCGGCGACGACGCTGGCTGCGGACATCACGTGGCTGCGTCACGGGACCGGCGTCCGGCGCCTCGAGTCGAACCTGCGTCGGGTGCGTCCCGATCTCGCGCCCGCCGAATTGCGGCGGCTGTGCCGCGCGGGCATGCGCTCCTACCTCCGCTACTACGGCGAAGCGTTCACGCTGCCCGGGTTCTCCCCGCAGCAGATTGCCGCACGGGTACGGGTGGTGGGGCGCGAGAACGTGCAGCAGCACCTGGACGCCGGTCGCCAGGTCGTCATGGCGCTCGGGCACCTGGGGAACTGGGACCTCGCCGGCGCCTGGGCGACGGCGGACCTGGCCCCGGTGACCACCGTCGCCGAGCGTCTGGAGCCCGAGGAGCTGTTCCAGGAGTACGTCGGCTTCCGAGAGGGTCTGGGGATGCGGATCCTGCCCCACACCGGCGGCAGCGACGTGTTCCGTGCCCTGGTCCGGGCCTCCCGGACCGGACCAGGGGTGATCCCGCTGCTCGCCGATCGCGACCTGACCGCACGGGGCGTCGAGGTGCAGCTGTTCGGCGAGACCGCGCGCGTCGCCGCAGGTCCGGCGGCACTCACGGTGATGACCGGTGCGCCGCTGTGCCCCGTCGGGATCAGCTACGAACGGCTCCGCGGGGAGCGCAGGCGGCGCGCCGGCACGCCCTGGGGGGTGGTGGTCGAGTTCTTCCCGGCGCTCGAGATCCCTGAGGAGCTGCCGCACCGCGACCGCGTGCAGGCGGTGTCGCAGGCCTGGGTCGACCGGGTGGCCGACGTCATCGCGGCGCACCCGCAGGACTGGCACATGCTGCAGCGCGTGTTCGTGGCCGACCTCGACCCCGGTCGGTACGCCGCCACGGTCGCGACCGCCACCGGGCAGCCATGATCGGCCCCGGGCCGGCGCACCGGCCGCTGCGGATCGGCATCGTCTGCCCCTACTCCTTCGACATGCCCGGCGGCGTGCAGTTCCACGTGCGCGACCTCGCCGAAGCGCTGATCGCGGCAGGCCACGAGGTCTCGGTGCTGGCGCCGGCGGCGGACGACACCCCCGTGCCGGACTACCTGGTGCCGGCGGGCCGCGCGGTACCGGTCCACTACAACGGTTCCGTCGCCCGTCTCACGTTCGGCCCCGTGACGGCGGCCCGGGTGCGCCGGTGGCTCGCGGCCGGCCAGTTCGACGTGCTGCACCTGCACGAGCCGGTCACGCCGAGCCTCGGCATGCTCGCGCTCTGGATCGCCGATGGGCCCGTGGTGGCCACCTTCCACACGGCGATCGTGCGGTCCCGGTCGCTGCAGCTCGCCTACCCGCTTGTACGGCAGTCGCTGGAGAAGATCTCCGCCCGGATCGCGGTGTCCGAGGACGCGCGACGGACGCTGGTCGAGCACCTCGGCGGCGACGCCGTGGTGATCCCCAACGGTGTCTACGTCGACCGGTTCGCGCATGCCGCACGGGACGAACGCTGGACCGGTACGCGCGACGCGCCGACGATCGCGTTCCTCGGTCGCCTCGACGAGGCCCGCAAGGGCCTGCCCGTGCTGCTCGGGGCCGTCGGTCGCGTGCTCGATGAGGTGCCCGGTGCACGGTTCCTCGTCGCCGGACGCGGTGACACGGGCGCCGACCAGGCGCAGGAGGTGCTCGGCACGCGCGCCGCGTCCGTCGAGTTCCTGGGCGGCCTGTCCGACGAGGACAAGGCCCGTCTGCTGTCCTCGGCCGACGTCTACTGCGCACCGCAGACCGGAGGTGAGTCGTTCGGGATCGTCCTCGTCGAGGCCATGAGCGCCGGCGCCGCCGTCGTGGCCAGCGACCTCGGCGCGTTCGCCCGCGTGCTGGACGACGGCTCGGCCGGCGTCCTGTTCCGCACCGGGGACAGCGTCGACCTCGCCGACACCCTGCTGCGGGTGCTCGGCGACGCCGAGCTGCGTCGCACGGTGGCCGACCACGCCCGGCAGGTGGTGCGCCGGTACGACTGGTCGACCGTCAGCGACCAGGTGCTCACGGTCTACGAGATGGCGGTCGCCGGGCGCGATGCGCCGGTGGGCGAGGACCCGTCGTCGTTGCGCGGCGCGCGGCTGATGGAGCTGCGCCGAGGACGTGAGCCCCGATGAGCCGGTTGGAGCTCGCGATCCTGCTGGTCGCCGTCGTGCTGCTGGTGCTCCTGTGGCTGGTCTGGGTGGCCGCGACCCGGCTGGACCGGTTGCACCGGAGGGTCGGTGCGTCCCGGGCGGTGGTCGACGCCCAGCTGGTGCGCCGTGCGACGGCGGCGGCCGAGCTGGCCACGAGCGGGCTGCTGGACCCCGCCAGCGCGATGATCGTCGGCGAGGCAGCCTGGACGTCGCTGAGCTGCGAAGGCCCCGAACCCGCGGCGCTCACCGTCCCGCCGGACCTGCGGCGGCTCCTGGACACCTCGTCGGACGAACCCGGCTCGGCCGCACGTCCACCGCAGCCCTGCGACCGGGGCCAGGTCGAGAGCGACCTGACCGCGGCGCTCCGCGAGGTGCTGCGCGACCCCGAGGAGGTGGCGGCGCTCCGCGCCGAGCTGGGCGGCGACGGGCTGCTCGACGACCTCGCGGCGGCCTGGTACCGGGTCCAGCTGGCGCGGCGGTTCCACAACGACGCCGTCGCACAGACCCGAGCCGCCCGCCGCGGCGCCCTGGTGCGCCTGCTCCGGCTCGCGGGCACGGCGCCCAACCCCACGACGCTCGAGCTCGACGACGCGTGGCCCGAGGGGCTGCCGATGGTGCGCCCGCGCCCCTGAACGGCCCCGCAGGGCCCTCGGAGCACCGGTCTACGATGGGCCGTCCCCCCACCGCAGAACGGATGAGCGAGGCGCGACGTGAGCACGGAGAAGGAAGTCCAGGACAACGGCGTGATCGGCACCGCGCGCGTCAAGCGCGGCATGGCCGAGATGCTCAAGGGCGGCGTCATCATGGACGTCGTCACCCCGGAGCAGGCCAAGATCGCCGAGGACGCCGGGGCCGTCGCCGTGATGGCGCTCGAGCGGGTCCCGGCGGACATCCGGGCCCAGGGCGGCGTCGCGCGGATGAGCGACCCGGACCTGATCGACGGCATCGTCAGCACCGTGTCCATCCCGGTGATGGCCAAGGCCCGCATCGGCCACTTCGTCGAGGCACAGGTGCTGCAGAGCCTCGGGGTCGACTACGTCGACGAGTCCGAGGTGCTCACGCCGGCCGACTACTCCCACCACATCGACAAGTGGGCGTTCACCGTCCCGTTCGTGTGCGGCGCCACCAACCTCGGCGAGGCGCTGCGGCGCATCAACGAGGGTGCGGCGATGATCCGGTCCAAGGGCGAGGCCGGCACCGGTGACGTCTCGAACGCCACCACGCACATGCGGACCATCCGGGACGAGATCCGCCGGTTGACCTCCCTGCCGGAGGACGAGCTGTTCCTCGCGGCGAAGGAGCTCGCGGCCCCGTACGACCTGGTGGTCGAGGTCGCCCGGGCCGGGAAGCTGCCGGTCGTGCTGTTCACGGCGGGTGGCATCGCCACCCCCGCGGACGCCGCGATGATGATGCAGCTCGGCGCCGAGGGCGTCTTCGTGGGCTCGGGCATCTTCAAGTCCGGCAACCCCGCCCAGCGCGCTGCGGCGATCGTCAAGGCGACCACGTTCTACGACGACCCGGACGTCATCGCGAAGGTCTCGCGTGGTCTCGGCGAGGCGATGGTCGGGATCAACGTCGACGACGTCCCGGTGCCGCACCGGCTGGCCGAGCGGGGCTGGTGACCACAGGCCGTCCCACCGACGACGCGCCGCGAGGCGACGCCGACGGGGGAGCGGTGTCCGGGCTGGGACCCGACTGGGTACCCGGCCCGGACGGCCTGCTGTTCCGGCGTGCCGCGCGGGTCATCCTGCTCGACGACCAGGACCGCGTGCTGCTGATGCGCGGCCACGATCTCGACCAGCCGGTCCGCAGCTGGTGGTTCACCATCGGTGGGGGCATCGCCGAGGGCGAGGCGTCGCGTGAGGCAGCCGTGCGGGAGCTCGAGGAGGAGACCGGCATCCGCCTGCACGCGGAGCAGCTGGTCGGGCCGGTGTACACCAGGTCCGCGATCTTCGACTTCTACGCGCAGCACTGCCGGCAGGACGAGGACCTGTACCTGGCCCGGATCGCCTCCGACGGTCTCGGCGAGCTCACCCGCGACGGCTGGACGCACGTGGAGCTGGACGTCCTCGACGAGGTGCGGTGGTGGGGGCTGGACGAGCTCCGGGCCGTCGAGATCGAGGTGTTCCCGGTCGGTCTGGTGGACCTCGTCGCCGCGCTGGTACCCGGTTGGGACGGCGTCACCCGGCACCTGGGCCTCGCCCGAGAGGTGTGACCGGCCGGGCCGTCCGACGGTGGGGCCGACGCCGTCGGACGTGACCTCCGCCCGCAGTCCTCAGGTGACCTGTGCGCGCAGTGCGTACGCCGGGTCGCGGTGCTCTCCGCCGTCGAGCACCGCGCGCAGCGCCCGTGCGGCCGTCAGCATGTCGACGTGCGTCAGGTACGGCGCCGCGACGCCGAGCCGGACCACGTCCGGCGTGCGGAAGTCGCCGAGCACGCCCCGCGCGGCGAGCGCCCGCACCACCCCGTAGGCCTCCGGGTGCCGGACGGACAGCTGCGAGCCGCGCCGCTCGTCCTCGGCGGGGGTGACGAGGTCCAGGGCGGGCACCAGCTCCTCGATCGCCTCTCGCAGGTACCGCGTCAATGAGAGGGAACGAGTCCGGAGCGCGCCGAGGTCGACGCCCTCGAACACTCCGAGCGCCGCCTCGAGCGCCACCATCGACAGCACGGGCGGTGTCCCGACCCGGAACCGGCCGATCCCGGGTGCCGGCTCGTAGGTGGGCTCCATGGCGAACGGCCGCGCGTGCCCGTGCCAGCCGGGCAGCACGTTGGCCGCCTCGACCAGGTGCCGTCGGGCCACGTAGAGGTAGGCGGGCGACCCCGGACCGCCGTTGAGGAACTTGTAGGTGCAGCCAACGGCGAGGTCGACCTGGTGCAGGTCGAGCCCCACCTCGACGGCCCCGGCCGAGTGGCACAGGTCCCACACCGCGAGGGCACCCGCCTCGTGCGCGGCAGCGGTCACGCCCGCGAGGTCCCACAACCGACCCGTCCGGTAGTCCACCTGCGAGTACGCGACCGCGCCGACGGGCCGTCCCTCCGCCGCGAGTCGGGCCAGGGCGGTCTCCGCCTCGTCAGGCGGGACGGTGACCACCGTCCACCCCACCTGCTCGGCCACCCCGGCCGCCACGTACAGGTCGGTGGGGAACGACCCCGGGTCGGTGAGCAGCACCGGTCGGTCAGGACGCAGCCGTGCGGCGGCGTGCAGCGCCTGGTGCAGCCGCACGGTCGTCGAGTCGCCGACCACCACCTGACCCGGGGCCGCCCCGACCAGCGGAGCGATGGCGTCGCCGACCCGCAGCGGGGCGTCCCACCAGCCGTGGTCGTTCCACGAGGCGACGAGGTCGCTGCCCCACTGCACCCGCACGGCATCCTCCAGCGCAGCCGCCACCCCTCGCGGCAGGGCGCCGAGCGAGTTGCCGTCGAGGTAGACCAGGCCGGGTGGCAGCTCGAAGCGGTCGCGCAGGTCCGTGCCGGCGTGGCGTCGGTCGAGCTCGCGCGCGCGGATCTCGAGCCGGTCGGGTGCCTCGTCGTCGGGGGGTGCCACGGGCGCCAGCCTGCCAGCCCGCGAGACCGACCTAGGATCGCTCCCCGTGACCACGACCGTCGGAGTCCTCGCCCTGCAGGGCGACGTGCGCGAGCACGTCGCCGCCCTCACGGCCGTCGGGGCGCGGGGCGTGCCGGTACGCCGGACGACGGAGCTCGACGCGGTGGACGCCCTGGTGCTGCCGGGGGGCGAGTCCACCACCATCGACAAGCTGCTGCGGGCGTTCGACCTGTTCGGGCCCGTCCAGCAGCGGCTGCGCGACGGGATGCCCGCCTACGGGTCCTGCGCCGGCATGATCCTCCTGGCCGACCGCGTGCTCGACGGCACCACGGACCAGCAGACGCTCGGCGGCCTCGACGTCACCGTGCGCCGCAACGCCTTCGGCCGCCAGGTGGACTCGTTCGAGACCGACCTGTCGATCGAGGGGATCGAGGGCGAGCCGGTGCACGCCGTCTTCATCAGGGCGCCGTGGGTCGAGGAGGTCGGGCCGGCCGCCCGGGTCCTCGGTCGGGTCGAGGGCGGCCATGCCGCCGGTAGGATCGTCGCGGTGCGCCAGGGCCCGTTGCTCGTCACGTCGTTCCACCCGGAGGTCACCGGGGACACGCGGGTGCACCGACTGTTCGTCGAGATGGTGCGCGGGGACCGATGAGCGGCGGCGGTGCCGCCCGGGCCGCGACCGCCGGCACGCACGAGGACTGAGGGGTAGCAGCACATGTCGGGTCACTCCAAGTGGGCCACCACCAAGCACAAGAAGGCCGTCATCGATGCGAAGCGCGGCAAGCTCTTCGCCAAGCTGATCAAGAACATCGAGGTCGCGGCCCGCACCGGTGGCGGTGACCCGGCGGGCAACCCGACGCTGTTCGACGCGATCCAGAAGGCCAAGAAGACCTCGGTCCCCAACGAGAACATCGACCGCGCGGTGAAGCGGGGCTCGGGCCAGGAGGCCGGCGGCGCCGACTACCAGACGATCATGTACGAGGGCTACGGGCCCGGCGGCATCGCCGTCCTCGTCGAGTGCCTGACGGACAACCGCAACCGAGCGGCGTCCGACGTCCGCGTGGCGTTCACCCGCAACGGCGGCACGATGGCCGACCCCGGGTCGGTCTCCTACCTCTTCTCCCGCAAGGGCGTCGTCATCGTGCCCAAGGAGGGCACCGACGAGGACGCGGTGACCGAGGCCGTGCTCGACGCCGGCGGTGAGGAGATCACCGACAACGGCGACACCTTCGAGGTGCTGAGCGAGGCCACCGACCTGGTGCCCGTGCGCACCGCGCTGCAGGACGCGGGGATCGAGTACGACTCGGCCGACGTCGTCTTCTACCCGTCGATGCAGGTCGAGGTCGACGTCGAGGGTGCCCGCAAGATCCTGCGGCTGATCGACGCCCTCGAGGACTCGGACGACGTGCAGAACGTCTTCACCAACTTCGACGCGCCGGACGAGGTCATGGCGCAGCTCGAGGACGAGGACTGACGCCTCACGGCGCCGCCCGGCACGTCGCGCACCGCGGCTGCCGGGCGCGGTCCATCATCACCACGTGCGCGTCCTCGGAGTCGACCCCGGCCTGACCCGGTGCGGCATCGGCGTGGTCGACGGGCTCCCGGGACGGCAGCTCCGGCTCGTCGCGGTCGGTGTGGCCCGCTCCGAGCCGACCGCCGAGGTCGACCAGCGGCTGTGGCGCATCGAGCAGCAGCTCGAGGAGTGGATCGAGGAGCACGGCCCCGACGCGGTGGCCGTCGAGCGCGTGTTCGCGCAGCACAACGTGCGCACGGTGATGGGGACGGCGCAGGTCGCCGGGATCGCACTGGTCGCAGCAGCCCGCCGCCGCATCCCCGTGGCGCTGCACACGCCGAGCGAGGTGAAGGCGGCCGTGACGGGCAGCGGCACCGCGGGGAAGTCGCAGGTGCAGACGATGGTCGCCCGCCTGCTGGACCTGTCGGAGCTGCCGAAGCCGGCGGACGCCGCCGACGCCCTGGCGCTGGCCATCTGCCACCTGTGGCGCCCAGCCGGTGCGCTGGGCGCCCCGCAACGGGCGCCCGGCGCGCTGACCCCGGCCCAGCGCGCGTGGGCCGCCGCGGAGCAGGCGTCGCGTCGGCGCGGCTGACCGTGTCGTTCGTACACGTGTTCGCTCCGGTGTGGCAGCATGGCGGCCGACGACGACCCGGAGACAGGAGGCCGCGGTGATCGCCTCGATCCAGGGCACCGTGCTGGCAGTTCGGCTGGACTCGGCCGTGCTCGTGGTGGGGGGTGTGGGCCTGCTGGTGCAGGCGACGCCGACGACGCTCGCCGGTCTCCGCGTCGGGAGCGCCGCGACTCTGTCCACGACGCTGGTCGTCCGCGAGGACTCCCTGACGCTCTACGGCTTCGCCGACGACGACGAGCGCGACGTCTTCGAGGTCGTCCAGACGGTCAGCGGCGTCGGGCCGCGGCTGGCCCTCGCCATGCTGGCGGTGCACACCCCGGACGGACTGCGCAGGGCGGTGGCCGACGAGGACCTCGCGGCGCTGCAGCGTGTGCCGGGCATCGGTCGCAAGGGCGCGCAGCGCATCGTCCTCGAGCTGGGCGACCGCCTGGGTGCCCCCGCGGTGCGCGCGGCCGCGGCCGGCCCGGTACCGGCAGCCGCACCCTCGGACCGCCGCGACCAGGTGGTCGAGGCGCTCGTCGGTCTCGGCTGGCAGGCGCGGACGGCGCAGGACGCGGTGGCCTCGGTGCTCGACGGCAGCACGGAGCCGATCGCCGCCGAGGACGTCGCCGGGGTGCTCCGCGCGGCGCTGCGCACGCTGGGCGGTGCGCGTGGTTGAGCCCCCGTACGGCGACGCGCCCGAGGAGACCGTGACGGAACGGTTCCGGGCCGACTCGCTGGTCCGCTCGGGTGCGGACGACGTCGAGCGGGCCGCGGAGGCGGCTCTGCGCCCTCGGCGGCTGGACGAGTTCGTCGGTCAGCGCGTCGTCCGCGACCAGCTGTCGCTCGTCCTCCAGGCCGCCACCGCGCGGGGCAAGGCGCCCGACCACGTGCTGCTGTCGGGACCGCCGGGGCTGGGCAAGACGACGCTGGCGATGATCATCGCGGCCGAGCTCGGCACGTCGCTGCGCGTCACGAGCGGCCCGGCCATCCAGCATGCGGGCGACCTGGCCGCGGTGCTCTCCTCCCTGGAGGAGGGGGAGGTCCTCTTCCTCGACGAGATCCACCGCCTCGCCCGGCCGGCCGAGGAGCTGCTGTACGTCGCCATGGAGGACTTCCGGGTCGACGTGATGGTGGGCAAGGGCGCCGGCGCGAGCGCGATCCCGCTGGCGCTCCCACCGTTCACCGTCGTCGGCGCGACCACCCGCGCGGGGCTTCTCCCGGCGCCGCTGCGGGACCGCTTCGGCTTCACCGGCCACCTCGACTTCTACGACGCCGCCGAGCTGGAGCAGGTGCTCGTGCGCTCGGCCGGCCTGCTCGGCGTCCCGCTCGACCGACGGGCCGCCGTGGAGATCGCCTCGCGGTCCCGCGGCACGCCGCGGATCGCCAACCGGCTCCTGAGGCGTGTGCGCGACTGGGCGGAGGTGCGCGGCGACGGGAAGATCGACCTCCCCGCCGCCCGTGCCGCGCTCGCCGTGTACGAGGTCGACGAGCGCGGCCTCGACCGGCTGGACCGAGCCGTGCTCAGCGCCCTCTGCACCCGTTTCGGCGGGGGACCGGTGGGCCTGACGACGTTGGCGGTCGCCGTGGGGGAAGAACCCGAGACCGTGGAGACCGTCGCGGAGCCCTTCCTCGTCCGGGAGGGCCTCGTGGGCCGCACCCCGCGCGGTCGCGTCGCGCTGCCGGCCGCCTGGGAGCACCTCGGTCTGCGGCCGCCGCAGCCCACGGACACGCTCTTCGCCTGACGGAACCGGATGGGACCCATGCGCGTTGGAGGCACCAGTCGCGGCGCCTAGACTGCGGCGGACACACCCGATCTGCAGGAGACTCCCGCGCCCATGGGCAACTACGGCTTCTACATCATCATCGCGCTGGCCTTCGGTGCGATGTGGCTCATGTCGAGCCGCACCCGCAAGCAGCAGCAGGCGGCGCAGGAGTTCCGCAACACGCTCGAGCCGGG
The DNA here is from genome assembly GCF_027923705.1 of Cellulomonas sp. NTE-D12. Lineage (NCBI taxonomy): Bacteria > Bacillati > Actinomycetota > Actinomycetes > Micrococcales > Cellulomonadaceae > Cellulomonas > Cellulomonas electrica. The sequence goes on from NZ_AP026442.1 coordinate 1,947,038, forward strand.
CGACGAGGTGATGACCGGCTCCGGGTTCTTCGGCACGGTGGTCGAGGTCGAGGGCGACGTCATCACCCTCGAGTCCACGCCGGGCAGCCGTACCCGCTGGCTGCGCGCCGCGATCTCCAAGAAGATCGAGCCCGTCGTCGCCGAGATCGGCGAGGCGGACGACGACGAGGACGAGGACGAGCCCATCGACGTGCCGGACGACATCTCGTCGCTCGATCCGCTGCCGACCCAGGACAGCACCCGCCCCGCCGCAGGCACGAGCACGCCGTCCGCTGCCGACGAGCCGGGCACCACGGCGGAGCCGACCACCACCGACGGTGACCGCCCGGACCGCGAGGGTGGTTCGCAGACCAAGTAGCAGCACCGGCCGGGGGACGCGCCCTCGGCCTCGTCCCCACCGGCGGCAGGCGTCGCCGGTGCGCGCATGAGAGAGAAGACGTTGGCCGCTCCGACACGCCGGCAACACCCGGTCCGCACGCTCACCACGCTCGGCGTCCTGATCGTCGTGGCCTTCGCCGCGATCGTCGCGGGGACGAAGTGGTCCTCCGCGACGTTCGCGCCGAAGCTGGCCCTCGACCTCGAAGGCGGCACCCAGATCATCCTCACGCCGGTCGCGCAGCAGGCCGGTCAGGTGACCTCCACGACGATCAACCAGGCGATCGACGTCATCCGGCAGCGTGTCGACTCCTCCGGCGTCGCCGAGGCTCAGATCACCAGCCAGAGCGGCAACAAGATCGTCGTCGCGCTTCCCGGCCACCCGTCCGACGAGACGCTGAACCTGGTGCGGACCTCCGCCCAGATGGAGTTCCGGCCGGTGCTGCAGGTCGGCAACCCGGGCCCGTCGCCGTCCGCGACCGCCTCCGCCACCCCGACACCGGGGGCGACTCCGTCGTCCGCCGCCACCCCCGCCGCGACGCCGTCCGCCACGGCGACGGCCGGGGCGAACCCTGCCGCGTCCGCCAGCGCGAGCCCTGCGGCCTCCGCGGGCGCCACGCCGGCGCCGTCCCCCTCGGCCACCGGACCGACGTCGCCGAGCGACGTCGCCTACTACGTCACTCCGGACGTGCAGGCCAAGTTCGACTCGCTGGACTGCACACAGGCGTCCAACCGGACGGGTGGTGTCAACGGCCCGGCCGACGCCGCCTTCGTGACCTGCGACACCGCCGGCACCGCGAAGTACATCCTCGGGCCGGTCGAGGTCAAGGGCTCCCACATCGCCAGCGCCTCGTCGGGCCTCAACCGCCTGCAGAACGGCGGCACCGGCAACCAGTGGGTGGTCGAGCTGTCGTTCGACTCCACCGGCACCACGCAGTTCGGCAACGTGAGCTCGCGGCTCTACAGCGAGACGGCGCCGCTCAACCGGTTCGGCATCGTCCTCGACGGTCTCGTCATCGAGGCGCCGACGATGAACGGCGTCATCAACAACGGTCAGGCGGAGATCTCCGGGTCCTTCACCCGGCAGAGCGCGGCCACCCTGGCCAGCCAGCTGAACTTCGGCGCGCTGCCGATCAGCTTCCAGGTGGAGAGCGAGCAGCAGATCTCGGCGACGCTCGGTTCCGAGCAGCTGCAGAAGGGCCTGCTCGCCGGCCTGATCGGCATGGTGCTGGTCGTCATCTACTCGCTGGTCCAGTACCGGGTGCTCGGCCTGCTGACGGTCGCCTCGCTGGTGCTCGCCGCGATCATCACGTACGCGGTGATCACCCTGCTGTCCTGGACGCAGGGCTACCGCCTGTCGCTCCCCGGTGTCGCCGGTCTGATCGTGGCGATCGGTATCACGGCCGACTCCTTCATCGTCTACTTCGAACGGATCCGCGACGAGCTGCGCGAAGGGCGTGTGCTCGGCGGTGCGGTCGAGCGCGGCTGGGACCGGGCACGGCGCACCATCCTGGCGTCCGACGCGGTCAACTTCCTCGCCGCCGTCGTCCTCTACGTCCTCGCCGTCGGCAGCGTGCGCGGCTTCGCGTTCACGCTGGGACTGACGACGATCATCGACCTCGTCATCGTCTTCACGTTCACGCACCCGATGATGGAGATCATCAGCCGCTGGCCGTTCTTCACCGAGGGCCACCGCTTCTCCGGCCTCGACCCGCGGCGCCTCGGCGTGCCGACCACCCGCTACGTCGGGCGCGGCCGTGTGGTCACCGCTGGCGAGTCGACCGCGACGGCGGCCCCCGAGGCCGCCGACCAGGGGAGCGGTCGCCGCAACCCCGTGCCCGTCGGCTCCGGCGCAGGCACGGGCCCCGTGGCTGCCGCCGGCGGCATGACGATCGCCGAACGGCGGGCCGCCCAGCGACGAGCCCAGGCAGGCAGCCCGCCCACCGACGCCGGCGCCGACGAGACGCCCACCGCCACCGAAGGGGACGAGCACTGATGGCCGTCGGATTCGCCCAGTGGGGCAACGACCTGTACACCGGTCGGCGCTCGTACGACATCGTCGGCCGCCGTCGCGTCTGGTACGTCGTCGCCGCCGTGCTCGTCGTCAGCTCCGTGGTGCTGCTCTTCGCCCCCGGGCTCAACCCGGGCATCGAGTTCCGCGGCGGCTCGGAGTTCGTCGTCTCCGGCATCTCGAACAAGGACCAGCAGCTCGCGGTCACGACCGTGCAGGCCGTCGACACCAAGGAGGTGCCGCGCGTCAGCTCGGTGGGCAGCAGCGCGCTGCGCGTGCAGACCCGGACGCTGAGCAACACCCAGGTGGAGCAGGTCAAGGGCTCGCTGGCTAAGGCCTACGGTGTGCCCGAGACGCAGGTGACCAGCACGTTCATCGGCCCGACGTGGGGCGGTGACGTGTCTCGCAAGGCGGCGACCAGCCTCGTCGTGTTCCTCGTGCTCGTCGCGGCCGTCATGACGCTGTACTTCCGGAACTGGCGGATGGCCGTCTCGGCGCTGGTCGCGCTGTTCCACGACGTCACGCTGACCGCCGGCGTCTACGCGGCCGTCGGCTGGGAGGTCACCCCGGCGACGGTGGTCGGCTTCCTGACCATCCTCGGCTACTCGATCTACGACACCGTCGTGGTCTTCGACAAGGTGCGCGAGAACACGGACGGCGTGCTCGACCAGTCGCGCTACACCTATGCGGAGAAGGCCAACCTCGCGGTCAACCAGACGCTGGTGCGGTCGATCAACACCTCGGTCGTCGCGCTCCTGCCCGTCGCGTCGATCCTGTTCATCGGCGCGTTCGTCCTCGGCGCGGGGACGCTGCGAGACATCGCCCTCGCCCTGTTCGTCGGCATGCTGGTCGGCACGTTCTCGTCCATCTTCCTGGCGACCCCGCTCGAGGTGACGCTCAGGGAGCGGGAGCCCGCGCTGCGTGCGCACCGCGACCGGGTGCTCGCCGCCCGGACCGGATCCGGTTCGCCGGCCGCTGCCGGCGAGGCACCCCTCGTGGGCGCCGCCACGCGCACCGTCGGTCCGCTGCACCCCGGCTCGCACCAGGGCGTCGCGGCCCAGCCGCGCCGCCGGCGCCGGTGAGCGCCGCACCCGCAGCGTCCGGCGTCCCCGACCGTGCGGCGGTCGCGGCACGCGTCTCGGAGCTGATGCGCGAGGTTCCCGACTACCCGGAGCCGGGGATCCTGTTCCGCGACATCACCCCGGTGCTGGCCGACGCGCAGGCGTTCGCCGACCTGGTCGCCGTCATGGCCGCGGCCGCGCCCGGCCCAGTCGACCTGGTGGCGGGGATGGAGTCGCGCGGCTTCCTCCTCGCAGCACCCGTCGCGGTCGCGCTCGGCGCCGGCCTGGTGCCGGTGCGCAAGGCGGGCAAGCTGCCCGGTCCGACGCTCTCCGAGACCTACGAGCTCGAGTACGGCACGGCGACGCTGGAGCTGCACCCGTTCACGGTTCCGGCGGGCTCCCGGGTGCTCGTGCTCGACGACGTGCTGGCCACCGGCGGTACCGCGGCTGCCACGCTGCGCCTGTTCGCCGACTGCGGCGCCCAGGTGGTCGGCATCGGGGTCCTGGCCGAGCTGGCGGCGCTCCGAGGCCGCGACCAGGTACCCGGCGTACCGGTGGACGCGCTGCTGACCCTGCCGTGAGGCTCCGCCCGGACGGGCTGCGTGACGGCCCCCGGACGTCCCGCCGTACACTCGCACGCACACAGCGGTGCCGCTCCGCCCGACGGAATCGGTGACCCTCGTCAGGCGTTGGTAGTGGGACCGCGGGGAGAGGGGGTGTCGACATGACGGAGCAGCAGGTCGCGCCCGCGCAGTCGGACCCCGGCGACTCCCACGGCTCGAGCGCACGGTTGCGTGCGCGTCTGGCGCGGCTCAGCGGCCGCGGGACGACGACGTCGCCGGCGATCGAGCCGGTGCTCCAGGCCGCCCGGACGAACCATCCGAAGGCCGACCTGTCGATCCTCGAGCAGGCGTACGCCGTCGCGGAGAAGGCCCACCGCGGCCAGCTGCGCAAGAGCGGTGACCCGTACATCACCCACCCCGTCGCGGTCGCCACCATCCTGGCCGAGCTCGGCATGACGCCGTCCACGCTGGCCGCTGCCCTCCTGCACGACACCGTCGAGGACACCGACTACTCCCTCGACCAGCTGCGCGCCGACTTCGGTCCCGAGGTCGCGATGCTGGTCGACGGCGTGACCAAGCTCGACAAGGTCCAGTACGGGGACGCCGCCCAGGCCGAGACGGTCCGCAAGATGGTCGTCGCGATGGCGCACGACATCCGGGTGCTGGTGATCAAGCTGGCGGACCGGCTGCACAACGCGCGCACCTGGAAGTTCGTCTCCCCGGCCTCCGCCGAGCGCAAGGCGCGCGAGACGCTCGAGATCTACGCCCCGCTGGCCCACCGGCTCGGTATGAACACCATCAAGTGGGAGCTCGAGGACCTGTCGTTCGCGACGCTGTACCCCAAGGTCTACGACGAGATCGTGCACCTGGTGGCCGAGCGCGCGCCGGCCCGCGAGGAGTACCTCGGGATCGTCCGCGAGCAGGTCAGCGCCGACCTGCGGGCCGCGAAGATCAAGGCGACGGTCACCGGCCGCCCGAAGCACTACTACTCGATCTACCAGAAGATGATCGTGCGGGGCCGCGACTTCGCCGACATCTACGACCTGGTGGGCGTGCGCGTCCTCGTCGACACGGTCCGTGACTGCTATGCGGCGCTCGGCGCGCTGCACGCGCGATGGAACCCGGTACCGGGCCGGTTCAAGGACTACATCGCGATGCCCAAGTTCAACCTGTACCAGTCGCTGCACACGACGGTGATCGGGCCCGGCGGCAAGCCGGTGGAGATCCAGATCCGCACGCACGACATGCACCGTCGTGCGGAGTACGGCGTCGCGGCCCACTGGAAGTACAAGGAGAACGCGAAGAACGGCACCGCCGAGGCAGCCGGCGACATGACGTGGCTGCGCCAGCTGGTCGACTGGCAGAAGGAGACGGCCGACCCGACAGAGTTCCTCGACTCGCTGCGCTTCGAGATCGCCGGGTCCGAGGTCTACGTCTTCACGCCCAAGGGCGACGTCATCGCGCTGCCGCAGGGATCGACGCCCGTCGACTTCGCCTACGCCGTGCACACGCAGGTGGGCCACCGCACGATGGGCGCCCGGGTCAACGGCCGCCTCGTGCCGCTGGACTCGACGCTCGAGAACGGCGACGTCGTCGACGTCTTCACCTCCAAGTCCGAGACTGCCGGCCCGTCGCGTGACTGGCTGGGCTTCGTCAAGAGCCCGCGCGCCCGCAACAAGATCCGGCAGTGGTTCACCAAGGAGCGCCGCGAGGAGGCCGTCGAGCGCGGCAAGGACGCGCTGGCCAAGGCGATGCGCAAGCAGAACCTGCCCATGCAGCGGCTGCTGTCGCACGAGTCGCTCGTCGCCCTGGCGAACGAGATGCGGTACCCGGACGTCACCGCGCTGTACGGGGCGATCGGGGAGAACCAGGTCGCCGCCAGCACCGTGGTCCAGCGGCTGGTGCACTCCCTCGGCGGCGAGCCCGCGGCGGAGGAGGACATCGCCGAGACGGCGCGTCCTGGGCCGACGGCCCGGCGGGTGCGCACCGGCGACCCGGGTGTGGTGGTCAAGGGCGTCGACGACGTGTGGGTCAAGCTCGCCAAGTGCTGCACGCCGGTGCCCGGCGACGAGATCATCGGCTTCGTCACCCGCGGGGCCGGCGTCAGCGTGCACCGGGCCGACTGCGTGAACGTCGACAACCTGCGCAGCCAGCCCGAGCGGCTGGTGGACGTCAGCTGGGGTCACACGAGCTCGCAGCTGTTCCTGGTGCAGATCCAGGTCGAGGCGCTGGACCGGTCCCGGCTGCTGTCGGACGTCACCCGGGTGCTGTCCGACCACCACGTCAACATCCTGTCGGCGGCGGTCTCCACGTCCCGGGACCGCGTGGCGTTGTCCCGGTTCGTGTTCGAGATGGCGGAGCCGTCCCACCTGGCCTCGGTGCTCTCCGCGGTCCGGAAGGTCGAGGGTGTGTTCGACGTCTACCGGATCACCGGAGCCCGTACGGCGGACGAGCCGGCCATCCGGGCCTGAGCCCGCGCCCGGCGACCCGCTGGGTCCGGGGACTCACAGCCGTCCGAGCAGCTCGCGAGCCTGCCGCAGCCCGCGTCCTCCCGCGGCCTCCTCCAGGCGCGCCCGGGCCGCCGCGGGGTCGAAGCCGACCCTGCACAGCCCCTCGAGCAGCACGGCGGCCACCGGCGCGGGCAGCCACCGTGCGACGTCCAGCCCCGTCCGCTGCACGGTCGTCACCCGGGAGCGACCCAGGGTCAGGACGTCCTCCGCGGGGAGCGGGGCCTCGGCACTCGCCCGCCACGGGTCGGGGTCCGTACGCCGGCCCCTCGGGGGAACGAGCACGTCGACGCGTGACGGTGCAGGACCGCCGAGGTGCACCCATGCGGCACTCGCCCGGCCGACCACGCCGCGAGCCGGCACGACGTCCGCGACGGCAGCCAGCCGCATGGTCGGTGAGACGTCGAGACCGGCAGCGACGGCCACGTCGCCCCACAGCACCGCCACCGTCCCGTCGCGGCACATGCCGGCCCACGCAAGCGCTCCGACATCGCTCCTGCGGACAAGCTCGGGAACGGGTACGTGGACGGGCACGAGGGCATGGAGCGCGGACACGCCGTCAGCATGCCGTCGGGCACGGCGACCGGTCGACCGCCCTGTGGACGACCCCGGCCGCGGGGCCCGACGACGGGCGCCAGGCGCTCAGCCCCGGGCGTCCTGCGCTGCGCGCTGAACCTGCTCGAGCCAGGCGCGGCGAGCGTCGAGCGCCGCCTGCGCCTCCGCCACGGCCCGGGCGTCACCCTTGGCGCGGGCACGAGCGAGGTCCGCCTCGAGACCGGCGATCGCCTGCTCGAGCTGGGCGGCAGCCCCCTCGGCGCGCGCCCTCGTCTCCGGGTTGGTCCGGCGCCACTGGGCGTCGTCCGCCTCCCGGACTGCCTGCTCGACCGCCCGGAGACGGCCCTCGACGCGCTGCACGTCCCCGCGTGGCACCTTCCCGGCCGCCTCCCAGCGCTCCTGCACGGAACGCAGGGCCGCCTTGGCAGCCCCGAGGTTCCGGACCGGCAGCAGGGCCTCCGCCTCGGCGAGCAGCGCCTCCTTGACGACGAGGTTCGCCTGGTACTCCGTGTCGGTGGCCTGGTTGGCCGCGTCGCGTGCCGCGAAGAAGGCGTCCTGGGCCGCGCGGAACCGGGCCCACAGCGCGTCGTCGACCGGGCGGCTGGCCCGTCCGGCGGCCTTCCACTGCGTCATGAGGTCGCGGAAGGCACCCGCCGTCGGCCCCCACTCGGTGCTGGCGGACAGCCGCTCGGCCTCGGCCACCAGCGCCTCCTTGGCGCCCTTGGCTGCGGCGTTGCGCGACTCGAGCTCGGCGAAGAAGTGCCGCCGCTCGCGGTCGAACGTGGTGCGCGCGTGGCTGAACCGCTTCCAGAGCGCCTCCTCCGTCGCCCTGTCGAGACGCGGCCCGGAGCGCTGGGCCTCCTTCCACTGGTCCAGCAGCGCGCGGAGCTGTTCGCCCGCCGGCCGCCACTGGATCCGGCTGGGATCCGTCTCGGCGATCTTCTCCGCCTGCTCCACCAACGTGGTGCGCGCAGCGGCAGCTGCCTCGCGGGCGGCTGCACGCTCGGCCTCTGCGGCGGCCCGCCGCTCGGCGGCGACGGCACGGAGGGCGTCCAAGCGATCGCGCAGCCCGACGAGGTCACCGACCGCTGCGGGAGCCGCCAGCTCCTCGGTCAGCTTGCCGAGGGTCTGGTCGATCTCCTTGACCGAGAGGTCCGTCGCGGAGAGCCGCGCCTCGAACAGCACCACCTTGGCCTGCAGGTCGAGGAACCGACGCACGTAGAGCGCGAGTGCCTCGTCCGGGGTGGCCCCGGGGAACTGGCCGACCTCACGCTCGGTCCCGCCGTCGCGGACGAACACCGTCCCGGTGTCGTCGACGCGGCCGAACTCGGCCGCGCGCGCCGCTTCAGCGGGGTCCACCGGCGCGACCGGGGCGGGGGCCGCAGCCGGCGCGGTCGCCGCCGCCGCGGGTCGGCCGGCAGGACGAGGTGCAGGCCGAACCGAGGCGGGGCTGGGGCGGGGGCCGGGGCGAGGAGCCGGACGGGGTCCGGGGACCGGGGCCGACGGCGCGGGGGCGGTGTCCGGCAGCGGGGCCCCGGCCTCCGGCGCAGCCGGTGCGTCGGAGGTCGTGGGCTCCGCTGCATCGGCGGCGTCCGTGGTGGCCGTCGGCTCCGTGCTCTCGTCGGCGGGCGCGCCGTCGGCACCCTGGTCAGCAGGAGCGGGCTCGGCGTCGGACGACGCGGCAGCAGCAGGCTGCTCGGCGGGGGCGGTCACCGGCTCGGCGGCCGATTCGACTGCCGTGTCGACGTCGTTCGCGGCCTCCGCCGTGGTGGGGACCGTCGTGGCCTCGCCGTCCTCGTCGGGCGCCGTCGGCGTCTGGGGGCTCTGCGTCACTGGGTCTCCACTCCCTCGATGATGACGTCCGACGCCGGGGCGGTGGTGGTACCCACCGTCACGGTGCCCGCGTCTGCGATGGCCTTCAGCACGTCCAGACCAGACGTGATGTGGCCGAACACGGTGTAACCGCCCGCCGAGTCCGACGGGATCGTCGAGTCGGCGTAGACCAGGAAGAACTGGCTGCCCATCGAGCTGCCGTTGCCGGACTGCCGCGCCATCGCGACGGTGCCGGCCTTGTACACGTTGTCAGCGGGGGCGTTCTCGATCGGGCCCCAGCTGTACCCGGGGCCTCCGGTGCCCGTCGCCGTCGGGTCGCCGCACTGCAGCACGTAGATGCCCGAGGTGACCAGCCGATGGCACTTGGTCGAGTCGAAGTAGCCCTGGCCGGCGAGCGTGACGAAGTTCGCGACGGCCTGCGGCGCCGCAGCCCCGTCGAGCGTCATCGTGATGTCGCCCTTGTTCGTGATGACCTTCGCCGTCCAGGTGCGGTTCTGCGCCAGCGACTTGTCGGGCAGCACGCCGCCGTTGCCCGTGCGTGCCGCCGTCGAGATCGTCGCCTGGCCCGAGGGAGTCACGCTCGGCGCGGCGGTGGCCTTGCCGCCGTCCCGGGTCAGGCTGACCACGAGGACCACCGCGATGGCGACGACCGCGACCGCGGACCCGATGCCGAGCCCGAGGCGCTGGCGGTGACGGCGCCTCGCCCGCGCGCGAGCCTGGCGCTCCTGCCACTTCTCGAGCCGCCGACGCTCGTACTCCCGCTCCCGCTTGCTGGACACGCCCACCCCTCGTGATGTGCGGGCCAGGTGAGTGGGACCACCTGCGGCACCGCGCCGTAGGACCGGGCACAGTCTAGGCAAGGGGCGCGGCGCCACGACCACCACGCCCGCTGGTCCGACGGTGGATCTCGTCCGCCGTGCGCACGAGGTGGACGCTCTCCACGGACCGCCGGTCGTACCGTGCCGGGGTGGAGGTCCTCGAGGTGATCTCGCCCCTGCTCGGGGCCCGCTGCTGCGTCGTCGTGGGGGAGCAGGCGTCCTGCGTGGTCGTCGACCCGGGCGCCCTGGTCGCGGACACGGTCGTCGCGCTCGTGGCGCAGCGGGGCCTGCGACCGCAGGCGGTGCTGGCGACGCACGGGCACGCCGACCACACGTGGGACGCGGGTCGCCTGTCCGACCGGTTCGGCGTCCCCGTCGTCGTGCACGCGGACGACGTCTACCGGCTCGCGGACCCGTGGGGGACGCTCGGCGTGCTCGGCGCGGCGGTCGGCTCGCCCGACGGTCCGCTGGCGGCCGAGCTGCGCCGGCTCGGCGCCGACCCCTCGGAGTGGGTCGAGCCGCAGGACGTGCGTCCGGTGTGCGCGGACGGCGCGGCGGAGGAGCGGCTCGTGCTCGGAGAGCTCTCCGTCGTCGTCCGGCACGCCCCCGGCCACACCGAGGGATCGGTCGTCTACGTGCTCGAACCACCGGACGAGCGGCCGATCGCGATCACGGGGGACGTGCTCTTCGCCGGCACCGTCGGTCGGACGGACCTGCCGGGAGGCGACGCCGCGACGATGAGCCGGACCCTTCGGCTCCTCGCCCGCTCGCTGCCGCCCCGAGCGGTCGTCCTGCCCGGGCACGGCCCCGCGACCGACCTGGCGACGGAGCTCGTGCGGAACCCCTACCTGCGCTGAGCCGGGGACCGCCCTGGTGCGCTGTTCTGGGAGGATCGGTGCCCATGGCACGCCCCACACCGTTGTCCGGATTCCCCGAGTGGCTCCCTGAAGGTCGGATCGTCGAGCAGCACGTGCTGGACGTTCTCCGGCGCACGTTCGAGCTGCACGGCTTCGCCGGTGTGGAGACCCGCGCCGTCGAGCCGCTGGACCAGCTGCTGCGCAAGGGGGAGACCTCGAAGGAGGTCTACGTCCTGCGGCGCCTGCAGGCCGACCCGCAGCAGGAGGAGCGAGGCGACACCCTGGGCCTGCACTTCGACCTGACCGTGCCGTTCGCGCGGTACGTGCTGGAGAACGCCGGGCACCTCGCCTTCCCGTTCCGCCGGTACCAGATCCAGAAGGTGTGGCGCGGCGAGCGGCCCCAGGACGGCCGGTTCCGGGAGTTCGTCCAGGCGGACATCGACGTGGTGGGCGCGGGCGCGCTGCCGTACCACTACGAGGTCGAGCTGCCGCTGGTGATGGCCGAGGCGCTGTCCGCGCTCGAAGAGGTGGGCGTGCCGCCGGTCCGGGTGCTGGTGAACAACCGGAAGGTCGCGGAGGGCTTCTACCGAGGCCTGGGCCTGGACGACGTCGAGGCGGTGCTGCGCAGCATCGACAAGCTGGACAAGGTCGGCCCCGAGGTGGTGGCCGAGCTGCTCATCGCGGAGGCCGGCGCGTCCACCGACCAGGCGACGGCCTGCCTCGAGCTCGCGGCGATCTCCGGGCCGGACGAGGGCGTCGTCGACCGCGTGCGGGACCTGGCGAAGCGGTACGACGTCTCGTCCGACCTGCTCGACGAGGGCCTCGAGGAGCTGGGCCTGCTGATCAGGGCGGCGGCCGCCCGGCTGCCGGGGACCGTCGTCGCCGACCTGAAGATCGCGCGAGGCCTGGACTACTACACCGGCTCGGTCTACGAGACCGTACTGGTGGGCCACGAGCACCTCGGGTCCATCTGCTCCGGCGGCCGTTACGACACCCTCGCGTCCGACGGTGCGACGACCTACCCCGGGGTCGGCCTCTCGGTCGGCGTGAGCCGGCTCGTCTCCCGGCTGCTGTCCGCCGGCCTGGTGCGCGCCACTCGTGCCGTGCCGACCGCGGTGCTGGTCGCCGTGACGGACGAGGCGTCGCGGCAGCGCTCCGACGACGTGGCGGGCACGCTGCGGAGCCGCGGCATCCCCGTCGAGGTCGCCCCGGCGGCCGCCAAGTTCGGCAAGCAGATCCGGCACGCGGACCGTCGTGGCATCCCGTTCGTCTGGTTCCTCGGCGCCGACGGCGCGCCGGACGAGGTCAAGGACATCCGCTCCGGTGAGCAGGTGGCTGCCGACGCGGCAGCCTGGGAACCGCCCGCGGCCGACCGGTGGCCCAGGGTCGTGCCGGGCGACGCGCACTAGGATCGTGCGGGCGCCCCGCCGGGCGCGCACCCCCTGACGACGAAGGACGACCCGTGCTGCGCACCCACACCGCCGGCTCGCTGCGAGCCGAGCACATCGGCACCACCGTGACCCTCACCGGGTGGGTGGACCGGCGGCGTGATCACGGTGGCGTGGCGTTCGTCGACCTGCGGGACGCCTCGGGCATCGCCCAGGTGGTGATCCGCGACGAGGCCGTGGCGCACGAGCTGCGGGCCGAGTACGTGCTGCAGGTGACCGGCACCGTCGGCCGCCGGCCGGAAGGCAACGAGAACGCGCACCTGCCCACGGGCGAGGTGGAGGTCGTCGCCGACCACGTCGTCGTGCTCAACGAGGCGGCGCCCCTGCCGTTCCAGGTGTCGACGTCGCTGAACGAGCCGGTCGGCGAGGAGGCACGTCTCAAGTACCGCTACCTGGACCTGCGCCGGCCGGCGCCCGCGCACGCCATGCGGCTGCGCGCCAAGGTGAGCCAGGCGGCGCGCCGGGTGCTCGACGCCGAGGGCTTCGTCGAGTTCGAGACGCCCACCCTGACCCACTCGACTCCCGAGGGCGCCCGCGACTTCCTGGTGCCGGCCCGCCTCTCGCCGGGCAGCTGGTACGCCCTGCCGCAGTCCCCGCAGCTGTTCAAGCAGCTGCTGATGGTCGCGGGGATGGAGCGGTACTACCAGATCGCCCGGTGCTACCGGGACGAGGACTTCCGCGCCGACCGGCAGCCGGAGTTCACCCAGCTGGACGTCGAGATGAGCTTCGTCGACCAGGACGACGTGATCGCCGTCGCGGAGGGCGTGCTCAAGGAGGTCTGGGCGCTGATCGACGTGGACCTGACCACGCCGATCCCGCGGATGACCTACGCCGACGCGATGGCCCGGTACGGCACCGACAAGCCGGACCTGCGGTTCGGTCTCGAGCTGACCGACCTGACGCAGTACTTCGCGAGCACGCCGTTCCGGGTGTTCCAGGCGCCGTACGTCGGCGCCGTTGTGCAGCCCGGGGGAGCGGCGACACCGCGCCGCGGGTTCGACGCGTGGCAGGAGTGGGCGAAGCAGCGGGGCGCCAAGGGCCTCGCCTACGTGACGGTCGGGGAGGACGGCGAGCTAGCCGGGCCGGTGGCCAAGAACGTCTCCGACGACGAGCGCGCGGGGCTGGCGGCCGCCGTCGGCGCGAAGCCGGGCGACGCGGTGTTCTTCGCCGCGGGGAAGGCGTCCGAGGCGCGCGCGCTGCTCGGTGCTGCGCGGCTCGAGATCGGCCGGCGCGCCGAGCTGATCGACGAGGACGCCTGGTCGTTCGTGTGGGTGGTCGACGCCCCCCTGTTCAAGCCCACCGGTGAGGACGACGACGTCGCGCTCGGCACCAGCGCCTGGACGGCCGTGCACCACGCGTTCACGTCGCCCACGCCGGAGTGGGTCGACCGGTTCGAGGAGGACCCGGGCAACGCCCTGGCGTACGCGTACGACATCGTGTGCAACGGCAACGAGATCGGCGGCGGCTCCATCCGTATCCACCGCCGCGACGTGCAGGAGCGCGTGTTCGCCGTGATGGGGATCGACCACGACGAGGCACAGGAGAAGTTCGGCTTCCTGCTCGACGCCTTCAAGTTCGGCGCCCCGCCGCACGGCGGGATCGCGTTCGGCTGGGACCGCATCGTCGCGCTGCTCACGCACGCCGAGTCGATCCGCGACGTGATCGCCTTCCCGAAGTCCGGCGGCGGGTTCGACCCGCTGACGGGTGCGCCGGCCCCGATCACACCCGAGCAGCGCCGCGAGGCCGGGGTGGACGCCAAGCCGAAGGCCCCCGCGCCCGCACCCGCCGTCTAGGCCCCACCGCATGACCGTCCTGGACCAGGTGCCGGTCCGATGGCGGCACGACCGACTGGTGCGCTCCGACGCCCCTCGCCTGGGTGGCGCCCGCGTGCTGACGGCCGGGGATTCCTGGGTCGCCGTCACCGACGGCTCCCACGGCACCTCGGTCGTCGGCTACGGCGACGGGGGCGGCGCGGCGCGCCTGGTCACGGCGCTCGTGGCGGCGGGCGAGCTGCGGCCTCCGCTGCACTGGTTGAGCCTGCCGCGCGACGTCGACGTGCCCGCCGAGGTGGCTGCCGCGCTCCAGGTCGAGCCGCTGCCGGGGTGGGACTGGCTCTCGGTCGATGCCCTCCCGCCGGTCCTCCCGCGCGAGTCGCAGGTCGTGCGCCTGGACCTGGGCATCGAAGCGCCCGCCATCCGTGAGTGCTTGGAAGAGGCGAACCCCGGCACGGATGCAGATCCGGACGGCGCGCACGAGATCGCGTGGTGGGGTGTCCGCGGACCGCGAGGCGGTCTGCTGGGCGTCATCGGGGCGTCCGAGCGCGGCGGTGGCCACCCGGGGGAGCAGACGTGGCACCTGCACGGTCTGGGGGTGCGTCCGGGCGCACGGCGACAGGGGCTGGGAGCCGCACTGACGGCGGCCGCCGTGCGCGACGGCCTCGGCCAGGGTCTGCCGTGGGTGTCCCTCGGCGTCTGGGCGCACAACGAGCCGGCCCTGGCGATGTACGCCGCCCTCGGGTTCCGCACCGACCACCGCCGGCGGTCGTACCGACCCCGCGGGCAGGCGGGGACGCACCCGCACCGCTGACCGGAGCCCGCCGAGCTCAGTGCGTGATGGCCAGCCGCTCGTGCAGCCGGCGCAGCGGTGCCGGTGCCCACCAGTTCCACCGGCCGAGCACGGTCATCGTCGCGGGCACCAGCAGCACGCGGACCACGGTCGCGTCGACCAGCACCGCCACGGCCAGGGCGAAGCCGACCTCCTTGATCACCAGGAGGCGGCCGGCGACGAAGCCGGTGAAGACCACGATGACGATGGCGGCGGCCGACGTGATGATGCGCCCCGACCGCTGCAGACCGAGTCGCACGGCGTCGTCGCTGGTCGCCCCGCCGTCGTACAGCTCCTTGATCCGGGACAGCAGGAACACCTCGTAGTCCATCGCCAACCCGAACGCGAAGGCGACCACGAGCGCGAGGACGTACGTCTCGATCCCGCCGACCGAGGTGAAGCCCAGCAGCCCGGCCAGGTGCCCGTCCTGGAACGTCCAGACGAGCACGCCGAGAGAGGCGGACAGCGACAGCACGTTGGTGAGCAGGGCCTTGAGCGGGACCACCACCGACCCCGTCATCAGGAACAGCAGCACGAGCGTCGCGAGCGCCACGATGCCGCCGGCGATCCAGGCGCGTTGCGTCAACGCCTTCTGGAAGTCGAGCTCGTGCGCGGCCTGCCCGGTCACCCACACGGGGTAGCCCGGCCGCATCGCGCGGATCTCCGTCACCACGTCGCGCGCCACGCCGCCCGCGGGGTCGGCGGTCTCGGGCCGGACGCCGATCTGCACGTAGGAGCCGACCGCGGCGGGTGGGTCGACCGACCGCACGTGCGGCGAGCGAGCGAGCGTCGCGGCCAGCGCGGTGCCCTGCTCCATGGGCGCCTGCACCAGCACCGTGATGGCGGGGGCCGCCGCGGACGGGTACTGGTCCGCGAGCAGCCGCAGGAACGTCACCTGGTCGCTGCCCCGCGGCAGCAGCTCGGCGCCGGAGTTCCGGAGCTCGAGGTGGGTGAGGGGCGCCGCGAGGAGCGCCAGCAGCGCCAGCGCGCCGCCCATCACCCACCACGGCCGCCGCTGGACGCGGCCGGCCAGCCGGGAGAAGGAGCCCTCCTCGGACTGCACGTCAGACGTGCGGGCCAGCACGCCCCGGAGCACCGGGACGCGCGCCAGCACGCTGGGACGGGCCAGCCGGCGGCCGGACCACACCAGCAGTGCCGGGACGAGGGTCAGCGCCGTGGCCAGGGCGATGACGATGACGGCGACCGCGGCGCCGCCGATCGCCCGCAGGATGTCGGGCCGGAACACCAGCAGCCCCGCGATGGAGATCGCAACCGTCAGCGCGGAGAACGTGACGGTCCGGCCAGCGGTGGCCATGGTGCGCTCGACGGCCTCCGCCACGGCGCCGTCGCCCCGTCGACGCCGGCTGCCCACGCCACCGTCTGCGTCCGTGAGCCGGTGCAGCTCCTCGCGGTAGCGGCTGACCACCAGGAGGCCGTAGTCGATGGACAGACCCAGGCCCAGGACGGTGACGACGTTGACGACCGAGGCGTCCACATCCATGACGTAGGACAGCCCCAGCACCGCAGCGAGACCGCCGGCGATCGAGGCGAGGGCGCCGGCCATCGGCATGGCCGCCGCGATGAAGCCCCCGAACACGAGCACCATCACCAGCAGCGCCACCGGCAACGCGATCGCCTCGCCGGTGCGCAGGTCCCTCTCCACCTGGCCGGTGATCGCGTCGACGATCAAGGGGGTGCCGCCGACCACGCCCGTCACCTGGGGTGCGACCGGCCGCAACAGGCTCGGGGTGTCCCTGAGCAGGCCCTCGACGTCGTGCAGGGCCGTCGTCTTCGCCTCCCCGACGACGCCGGCACGCAGCTCCACCACGACGAGGAAGCCGTGCCCGTCGCGGGCGACCAGAGGGGCAGCCGCCGGGTTCGCCACGCCACCCGGCAGGACCAGCGGGTCGATCACGGACCCGACGCCCGCCACCGCGGCGAGCCTGGCCCGCTGCGGCGCCAACGCCTCCGCGACGCCGGCGGCCGACGGGTCGACGCCGCTGAGGGCCAGCGTCACCGACGCACCGCCCTGGGCGCTGCCGGCCAGGATCGCGTCCGCCGCGTCGCTCTCGGAGCCGGGCACGGCCGGCGCGCCGGTGCTCACGCGGTCGAACACCGTCTGCCCCGTCACGCCCACCCCGGCGACCAGGTACGCCACGACGGCGAGCAGCACCCACACGAGCACGGCCGTACGGGGGTGACGGGCGACGGCGCGGCCGAGACGTGCGAACACGCTCGTCATCGTCGCAGCAATCCCCGCCCTGCGCGTGCGCCCGCGTGGGTGGTCCCACCGGCCGGGGCGGGAGCGTGGGCGCCGGTGCGTAGGCTTCCC
The DNA here is from genome assembly GCF_027923705.1 of Cellulomonas sp. NTE-D12. Taxonomy (NCBI): domain Bacteria; kingdom Bacillati; phylum Actinomycetota; class Actinomycetes; order Micrococcales; family Cellulomonadaceae; genus Cellulomonas; species Cellulomonas electrica. The sequence goes on from NZ_AP026442.1 coordinate 1,964,002, forward strand.
GCCGTGGACCTGTTCGACGCGGCGCAGTCGACCGCGCAAGGCCTGCCCGAGGTCGGGGCCGGTGCACCGCTGGCGGTGCGCATGCGACCGCGGACCCTCGGCGAGGTGGCCGGTCAAGCCCACCTGCTGGAGCCGGGCTCACCGCTGCGCCGCCTCGTCGAGCCGCAGTCGGCCGCCGCTCGGCGGGCGGCGCCCACGTCCGTCGTCCTGTGGGGACCTCCGGGGACCGGGAAGACGACTCTCGCCTACCTCATCGCCGCGACGTCCGGACGCCGGTTCGTGGAGCTGTCGGCCGTCACGGCGGGCGTCAAGGACGTGCGCGCGGTGATCGACGAGGCACGGCGCCGGCTGGCGACCGACGGCGGCGAGACGGTGCTGTTCATCGACGAGGTCCACCGGTTCACCCGGACGCAGCAGGACGCGCTGCTGCCCAGCGTGGAGAACCGGTGGGTCACCCTCGTCGCGGCCACCACCGAGAACCCGTCGTTCTCGGTGAACGGTCCGCTCCTGTCCCGCTCGCTGCTGCTCACGCTGCACCCCCTGTCCGTCGAGGAGGTCCGCGCGCTGGTCCGGCGCGCGGTGGCCGACGAGCGCGGCCTCGCCGGCGGGGTGGAGCTGGAGGCCGAGGCCGAGGAGCACCTGCTGCGGCTGGCCGGTGGGGACGCCCGGAAGGCGCTGACGATCCTCGAGGCGGCGGCAGGCGCTGCCCTCTCGGCAGCACCGGTCGCCACGGGGGACGAGGAGCCCCGCCCGGCGGTGGTCGACCTCGCGACCGTGGAGCGGGCGATCGACGTCGCCGCGGTCCGCTACGACCGGGACGGCGACCAGCACTACGACGTGATCAGCGCGTTCATCAAGTCCGTGCGCGGGTCGGACGTCGACGCGGCGCTGCACTACCTGGCCCGGATGATCGCCGCGGGGGAGGACCCCCGGTTCATCGCGCGGCGCATCGTCATCTCGGCGGCGGAGGACGTCGGCATGGCGGACCCGAGCGCCCTGCAGACCGCCGTCGCCGCCGCGCAGGCCGTGGCCCTGATCGGCATGCCGGAGGCCCGGATCATCCTGGCCGAGGCCGTGGTGCACCTGGCCACGGCGCCCAAGTCGAACGCCGCCTACCTCGGTGTCGACCGTGCACTGGCTGACGTGCGGGCGGGACGGATCGGCAGCGTGCCGGCGCACCTGCGGGACGCCCACTACGCCGGCGCGCAGCAGCTGGGGCACGGCAAGGGCTACGTGTACGCGCACGACGAGCCGCACGCGGTCGCCGCCCAGCAGTACCTGCCCGACGAGCTCGTCGGCACCCGGTACTACGAGCCCTCGGACCGCGGGTACGAGCGCCAGGTGTCCGAGCGGCTCGACCGGATCCGTCCCCTGCTGCACCCGGACGAGCCCCGCTGAGCCGGTAGAGGCCCCGCGCCGGCATCATGGGCTTCGCCGCGGTCTCAGGGCGGGCGGTCCCGGGGCCTCCTCACGTCCGGTAGAGTGGACGGGTTCGTCGTGCGCTCGCGTGCGACGACGCCTGGGGTCTCAGCCTCGCCACCGTCAGCAGCACAGAACCACCGTCGACGGCGGCTCCATGGTCGGCCCCACGCCCGCCGGACCCGGTGTCCGCCCGTGGGCGTGACGTCATCACCACGACAGGAAGAACATCTCTGTGACCAACGTGACCCGTTCGCGTCGTCAGGTCCGCCTGAGCCGCGCCCTCGGCCTGGCCCTGACGCCCAAGGCCGTCAAGCACTTCGAGAAGCGGCCCTACCCGCCCGGCGAGCACGGCCGCGCCCGTCGCCGCACCGAGTCCGACTACGCGGTCCGGCTGCGCGAGAAGCAGCGTCTGCGCGCCCAGTACGCGCTGCGCGAGAAGCAGCTCGCCAAGGCGTACGAGAACGCCCGCAAGGCCCCGGGTCTGACCGGTGAGGCCCTCGTCGAGGACCTCGAGACCCGTCTGGACGCCCTCGTGCTCCGTGCCGGCTTCGCCCGCACCATCCTGCAGGCGCGCCAGGTGGTCACCCACCGTCACGTGCTGGTCGACGGCAAGATCGTCGACCGTCCGTCGTTCCGCGTGCAGGAGGGCCAGACCCTCCAGATCAAGCCGAAGAGCCAGGCGACCACGCCGTTCCAGATCGCCGCCGCCGGCGCCCACCGCGACGTGCTGCCGACCCTGCCGGGCTACCTGGACGTGCAGCTGGAGAAGCTGTCGGCCGTGCTGGTGCGCCGCCCCAAGCGCGCCGAGGTCCCCGTGACCTGCGAGGTCCAGCTGGTCGTCGAGTACTACGCCCGCTGACGTACCCGTCGGGCGACGAGCCCGACACCTGCGCGAGAGCCCCGCACCGGTCCGGTCGCGGGGCTCTCGCGCACCCGGCCCCGGTCGGCCACGGCGCGGGGCCTGCGCGGGCGCGCCGGTAGGGTGGTGCGCTGGTGCGGCCGGAGCGCCGCACCGTTCCGCGGTGCCGCGTCGGGCGGCACCCGGCGTACGGACGACAGGACGGAGCGACCCATGTCCGGTGGCGACATCGCAGGCCTCATCGCCGCGGTGGCCTTCGTCGCGCTGGTCGGCTTCCTGGCGCTGCCGCTGGTGAAGCTCGGCCGGACGTTCGACTCCGCGACACGGGCGCTGACCGAGCTGACCGACCACACCGTCCCGGTCATCGACGAGGCCGCCAAGGCGGTGGCGAGCGGGAACCTCCAGCTCGAGAAGGTCGATGCCGTCACCTCCGCGGCCGCGTCCGTGTCGGAGAACGTCTCGGCCCTCACGGCGCTGATGACGGCGACCGTCGGCGGCCCGCTGATCAAGGTGGCGGCGTTCAGCCACGCCGTGCGGCGGGCGCTGGCGGGTGTGCGGCGGGGGAGCCGCTGATGCGCCGGCTGTTCTGGGTGGGCGTCGGGGTCGCCCTGACGGTGGTCGTGGTGCGGCAGGGCCGCGCGCTGCTGGAGCGGTACGCGCCACCGGAGGCGACCGCGGCCGTCGCCGGCGCGGGCCGCCTCGCCCGCGCCGCCGAGGGCGCACGCAGGGAGTTCGCGGCCGGGTTCGCCGAGCGGGAGCGTGCGCTGCGCGAGGCGCTGGTGGGCGACGTCGACGTCGACAAGCTGCGCGCCGAGGCACCTGCCCGGCGAGCCGCCCTCAGGGAGACGTTCGGCGGCCGCCACGCCGCACCGCCCGAGTGGGCGGAGAACCCGACCGAGGACCCGGACGACGACGACGGCTACGCCTTCTTCTGACCCGCCACCGGCTCCTCCGCCACCGCGGCGCCGGTGACGGAACACCGAGACGCCCCGCGACGCTGCACCTGTGAGAACCCGCCCGCCAACGGGCGCCGAACGACGACGAGGACATCATGCGCACCGCCGAGATCCGCCAGCGCTGGCTCGACTACTTCGAGAGCAAGGGCCACGCCGTCGTGCCGTCGGTGCCCCTGATCTCCCCGGACCCGTCGATCCTGTTCACCATCGCCGGCATGGTGCCGTTCATCCCGTACATCCTCGGCACCCAGCAGGCGCCGTGGCCGCGCGTGGCGAGCGTGCAGAAGTGCATCAGGACCAACGACATCGAGAACGTCGGCCGCACTGCGCGGCACGGCACGTTCTTCCAGATGAACGGCAACTTCTCGTTCGGCGACTACTTCAAGGAAGGCGCCATCGAGCTGGCCTGGGAGCTGCTGACGGGCTCGCAGGACGAGGGCCGGTACGGGTTCGACGGCGACCGCCTCTGGGTGACGATCTGGGACCAGGACGACGTCGCGCTCGACTCGCTGCGCCAGGTCGGTGTGGACCCGAGGCACATCGTGCGGCTGCCGCGGGAGGAGAACTTCTGGGACACCGGCCAGCCGGGTCCGGCGGGCCCGTGCGCCGAGTTCCACTACGACCGCGGTCCGCAGTACGGGCCCGAGGCGGTCGGCGGCACGGTGGACCCGGGCGGCGACCGGTACATGGAGATCTGGAACCTGGTGTTCGACCAGTTCATCCGTGGCGAGGGCGTCGGCAAGGTGTACCCGCTGGTCGGCGAGCTGGACAAGAAGGCGATCGACACCGGTGCGGGCCTGGAGCGCATGGCCTTCCTGCTCCAGGACAAGCAGAACATGTACGAGATCGACGAGGTGTTCCCCGTCATCACCAAGGCGGAGGAGATCTCCGGCCGCCGGTACGGCGCCGACCAGGCCGACGACGTGCGGCTGCGCGTCGTGGCCGACCACGTGCGGTCCGCCCTGATGCTGATCGGCGACGGCGTGACGCCGTCGAACGAGGGCCGCGGCTACGTGCTTCGGCGCCTGCTGCGGCGCACCGTCCGCTCCATGCGGCTCCTCGGCGTCCAGGACGCGACACTGCCGCACCTGCTGCCGGTCAGCCGGGACGCGATGAGCGCGTCGTACCCGAACGTCGCCGAGGACTTCAACCGCATCTCCCAGGTGGCGTACGGCGAGGAGGAGGCGTTCGCGCGCACGCTCGAGTCCGGGACGACGATCCTCGACACCGCGGTGCGCACCGCGAAGGCGAGCGCCGGGACGGACGTGCCGGTGCTCACGGGCGCCCAGGCGTTCACGCTGCACGACACGTACGGCTTCCCGATCGACCTCACGCTCGAGATGGCGGCCGAGCACGGCGTGCAGGTGGACGAGGGCGCGTTCCGCTCGCTGATGGCCGAGCAGAAGGCACGTGCCCGCGCCGACGCGCTGGCCAAGAAGACCGGCCATGCGGACACCTCGGCCTACGCGGACCTGCACGCGAGGCTGTCGGACGAGCACGGCCGTCCCGTGAAGTTCATCGGGTACACCGACACGACGGCGCGCGCGCACGTCGTCGGCCTGCTGGTCGACGGCGTCCCTGCGCCTGCGGCGGTCGCCCCGGCCGACGTCGAGGTGGTGCTGGACGTCACGCCCTTCTACGCGGAGGCCGGCGGTCAGCTCGCCGACACCGGAACCATCGTGCTGGACGGTGGTGCCCGCATCGAGGTGGACGACGTCCAGGCGCCCATCAAGGGCCTGAACGTGCACCGCGGGCGCCTGGTCGACGGCACGGTGACCTTCGGCGAGCCGGCGACGGCGACGATCGACACCGCGAGGCGTCGGGCGATCGCGCGGGCCCACACCGCGACGCACATGGTGCACAAGGCGTTGCGCGAGGAGCTGGGCCCGACGGCCACGCAGGCCGGGTCCGAGAACGCGCCGAGCCGGCTGCGCTTCGACTTCCGGTCGGGAGCCGCGGTGCCCGCGTCCTCCCTGTCGGAGATCGAGGGCCGGGTCAACTCCCGGCTGCAGGACGACCTCGAGGTCACCGACAAGGTGATGGACATCGACGAGGCCCGGGCGCTCGGTGCCATGGCGCTGTTCGGCGAGAAGTACGGCCGGCAGGTGCGCGTGGTGTCGATCGGCGGCGACTGGTCGCGCGAGCTGTGCGCCGGCACCCACGTGCGCCGTTCCGGCGAGCTCGGCCTGGTGACGCTCCTCGGCGAGGCGTCGATCGGCTCCGGCGTCCGGCGCGTCGACGCGCTGGTCGGCGACGGCGCCTACGGGTACCACGCCACCGAGCGCGCCCTGGTCGGACAGCTGTCGGGCCTGCTCGGCGCGCGGCCCGACGAGCTGGCCGACCGCGTGTCCGGGCTGCTCACGCGGCTCAAGGACTCCGAGAAGGAGCTCGCGAACCTGCGCCAGGGTCAGCTGCTCGCCCAGGCCGGTACGCTCGCGGCCGCCCCGCAGCTGGTGGGCAACACCCGAGTCGTCGTCCACGACGCCGGCGAGGTCGGTTCCGGTGACGACCTGCGCGGCCTGGTCACGGACGTGCGGTCCCGGCTCGGTGAGTCGTCTCCGTCGGTCGTGGCCGTCGGCGGCGTCAGCAAGGGCCGGCCGGTCGTCGTCGTGGCGACCAATGCGGCGGCCCGCGAGGCCGGCCTGAAGGCGGGGGCCATGGTCCGCGCCGCGTCGGCGGTGCTGGGTGGTGGCGGCGGTGGTCGCGACGACCTCGCGCAGGGCGGTGGGCAGGAGGCCGCCAAGCTGTCCGAGGCGCTGTCGGCCGTCGTCGAGGCGGTGCGTGCCTGAGGTCCCGGCCGAGCCCGTCGTCCGTGGGGTCCGCCTCGCGGTCGACGTGGGTTCGGTCCGCGTCGGCCTGGCGGTGAGCGACCCGGACGGGCTGGTGGCGACCCCGGTGGCCACCCTCGCCCGGGGCGCCGCTCGCGACGGTCTGCGCGCCGGTGACCTGGTCAGGCTCGTGCAGGAGGTGGGCGAACGCGGCGCCGCGGTGGTGTACGTGGGCCTGCCCCGGCACCTGTCCGGTGCCGAGGGCGCGGCAGCCGCGGCGGCCCGCGCGTACGCTGGCACCTTGGCGCAGGCGATCGCACCAGTCCCGGTGCGGCTCGTCGACGAGCGGATGACCACGGTTGCCGCTCATCGGGCGCTGACGGCGTCCGGCAGAGCCGGGCGCAAGCACCGCGCGGTGGTCGACCAGGCCGCGGCCGTGGTGATCCTGCAGGACGCGTTGGATGCGGAGCGCGCCACGGGCCGTCGGCCCGGGGAGCGGGTCGAGGCGGACCCGCGACGAGGCGCACTGGGGGGTCCGCAGGAGGACACGACGACTGGTGGAGAGACGCACAGGTGAGCAACAGCCGAACCGACTGGTGGCCGCCCCTCGAGGGGGAGTCGCACGCGACCGGTGAGCCGCAGCCGAGCCACGAGCCGCACGCTCCAGGGGACCTGTTCGGTGCGATCGAGACCGCTGCCGCGCCATCGGCACGCCGGTCGCGCTCCAGCGCGCGGGCGCACCGCGCGAAGGAGCGCAAGCACCGTCGCCGCCGCACGTTCCTGGTCCTGACCCTGGCGCTCGCGATGATCGTCGGCGCGGGCTACGTCGTGTACTCGCTGTTCGGCTCGTCCTGGCACCTCGGCTCGTCCAGCGGCGCCGTCTCCGACTACCCCGGGCCGGGCTACCCGTCGGCCCAGGTCGTGGTCAACGCCGGCGACAGCGGTTCGCAGATCGGCAAGACCCTCGTCGACGCGGGCGTCGTGGCGTCGCAGAAGGCGTTCACCGCGGCGTTCTCGGCCAACCCGGACGCGGCGAAGATCCAGCCCGGCACGTACAACCTGCTGCTGAAGATGAAGGCGTCCGACGCGGTCAGCGCCCTGCTCAACCCCGCGAGCCGGGTGTCGATGCGCGTGACGATCCCCGAGGGACAGACGTCCGCGCAGATCCTCGCCAAGGTCACCGAGGTGGCGCTCATCCCCGCCAAGGACCTGCAGGCCGCGGCTGCCGACCCGGCCGCCATCGGCCTCCCACCCCAGGCGAACGGCAAGATCGAGGGCTGGCTCTACCCGGCGACCTACCAGGTGCAGCCCGGTGAGACCGCCACCGCGGTGCTCAAGCAGATGGTGGCCCAGACCGTCTCGGTGCTGACGGCGAAGAACGTGCCGCAGGACCAGTGGGAGACCGTGCTGAACAAGGCGTCCCTGATCGAGCGGGAGGCCCGCCGCGACGAGGACCGCCCGATGATGGCGCGGGCCATCGAGAACCGGTTGGCCCAGGGCATGCCGTTGTCCATCGACGCCTCCGTCGCCTACGGCCTCAACAAGCCGGGGACGCAGCTGACCAACGCGGACATCCAGAACGCCGACAACCCGTTCAACACCTACAAGCACATGGGGCTACCGCCGACGCCGATCGCCTCGCCCGGCGAGAAGTCGATCGACGCCGTGCTCAACCCCGCGCAGGGCACCTGGTTGTTCTGGATGACGGTCAACGACGACACGGGCGAGACGAAGTTCGCGACGACGTACGCCGAGCACCAGCAGAACCAGGCGCAGCACGACGCGTGGCTGGCCAGCCGCGCCTCCAGCACCGCCACCCCGGCCGGCTGACCGGGGGCGGCGTGTCGCAGGAGCGCAGGGCGGCCGTGCTGGGCCACCCGGTGGGTCATTCGCTGTCACCGGTGCTGCACCGGGCCGCCTACGAGGCGCTCGGCCTGACCGGATGGCGGTACGACGCGATCGACGTCACGGAGGACCAGCTCGCGGACGTCGTCGGCGCGCTGGACGGGACGTGGGCCGGCCTCTCGCTGACGATGCCGCTCAAGCAGACCGTCCTGCGCCTGCTCGACCACGTCGAGCCGCTGGCCGAGACGGTCGGGGCCGTCAACACCGTCCTGGTGCAGCCCGTCGGGCGCACCGTGAGCCTGACCGGCGCGAACACGGACGTGCACGGGATCGTGGCGGCGCTGCGGGAAGGGTTCGCCGCGTCGGGACGCGACCTGCCCGCCGGGCCGTCGGCCGCCGTGCTGGGCGCGGGCGCGACGGCGGCGTCGACCCTGGCGGCGCTCGGTGAGCTCGGGTGCACCGCGCCGACCGTCTACGTGCGGGCCGTCGGCAGGTCGGGGCCGCTGCAGCGCGCGGCCCACCGGATGGGCGTCAGCCCCGTCGTACGCACGCTGGACCGTGCCGGGGCGGAGATCGGCGGGGCCGACATCGTCGTCAGCACGCTGCCCGCCGGTGCCGCCGACGCCGTCGCGGACCAGCTCGCCGGCCGCCCCTCGGGCGTCCTGCTCGACGTCGTGTACGCACCGGCGCGCACCGCGCTCATCGCGGCGTGGGAGACCGCCGGGGGAGTGGCGGTGGGCGGCGCGAGGATGCTGCTGCACCAGGCGGCCGAGCAGGTGCGGCTGATGACGGGTCGTCCGGCACCGCTCGCCGCGATGGACGCCGCGCTGCGGGACGCCCTCGCGGCGTCCGTCTGAGCCCCGGTTCGCTCCCCGGCCCGGACGCCGGTCGCCCGGCAAGGGTCGCGTCGCCGCGTGAACTTCCCCCGCGGAATCACCCGGACAGGTGTCCATCTTCTCAGGGCGTCGACCTAACGTGCCGATGCACGTCGAGAGGGCTGTTCGTCGTGGCACCTCTCGGACCGGCCGTTGAGTGGAGGACGCGTGAAGCAGCTCGGGGAGATCCTGCTCGACGAGGGACTGGTGTCGGAGGCGCAGCTTCTGGCCGCGCTGGACGAGCAGGGCGCGCGGAACCAGTCGCTGGGCCGCACGCTCGTGGAGCTCGGCTTCCTCAGCGAGGGTCAGCTGGTCAAGGCCCTCGCGGAGCAGGTCGGGATGCCGTTCGTCGACCTGGACGAGTACCCGGTGGACCGGGCAGCCGTCTCCATGGTCCCGGCCGCGTTGTGCCGTCGGTACACCGTCCTGCCCGTCGGCATCCGTGACGGGGCCCTGATGCTCGCGACCGCCGACCCGGGCAACGTGGTGGCCGTCGACGACGTGCGCACCGTGTCCGGCATGCAGGTCGTCTCGGTGGTCGCGACGTACGACAACGTGCTGCGCGCCATCGACCGGTTCTGCCGGGCCGACGACGAGATGGACAGCCTGACCAACGCGTTCGAGGACCAGACCCCCGAGCCCGAGACCGACCTGTCCCGGATGGGCGACTTCGTCGACGACGACGCCCCGATCGTCCGGTACGTCAACCTGCTGGTCACCCAGGCGATCACCGACCGCTCGTCGGACATCCACATCGAGCCGACCGAGCACGACCTGCGTGTCCGGTACCGCATCGACGGCGTGCTGCACGAGGTGCAGCGCTCACCGAAGAACATCCAGGGCGGCGTGATCAGCCGCGTCAAGATCCTCTCGGACATCGACATCGCCGAGAAGCGCAAGCCGCAGGACGGCCGCATGTCCGTGGTCCACAACGGGCGCAAGATCGACCTCCGCGTGGCGACGCTGCCCACCGTGTGGGGCGAGAAGATCGTCATGCGCATCCTGGACAACTCGACCGCGAGCCTGGACCTGCGCGACCTGAGCTTCCTGGAGCACAACTACGAGGCGTACCACGCGTCGTACACCAAGCCCTACGGGATGATCCTGGTCACGGGCCCGACGGGCTCCGGCAAGTCGACCACGTTGTACGCGACGCTGAACGCGGTGTCCCGGCCGGAGATCAACGTCATCACGGTCGAGGACCCGGTCGAGTACCGCCTGCCGAACATCAACCAGGTGCAGGTGAACCCGAAGGCCGGACTGACGTTCGCCGGCGCCCTGCGGTCGATCCTGCGCTCCGACCCCGACGTGGTGCTGCTCGGTGAGATCCGCGACCACGAGACGGCGCAGATCGCCATCGAGGCGGCCCTCACCGGCCACCTGGTGCTCTCGACGCTGCACACCAACGACGCGCCCTCGGCGATCACCCGACTGATCGAGATGGGCATCGAACCCTTCCTCGTCGGCTCGGCGCTGGACTGCGTTGTCGCGCAGCGGCTGGCGCGGCGGCTGTGCGAGAAGTGCAAGGAGCCGTACCGACCCTCGCCGGAGGAGATGGAGTCGGCACGGTTCCCCTGGATCGCGGGGGAGCCGGTCCCGGAGATCTTCCGGCCCGTCGGGTGCGTCTCGTGCTCGCGCACCGGCTACCGCGGCCGGCTCGCGCTGCACGAGGTGATGCGCGTGACCGAGGAGATCGAGCGGCACGCCGTCACCCACTCGTCCAGCGCGGAGATCGCGGCCACCGCGCGCAAGCAGGGGATGATCGCGCTCCGCGACGACGGCTGGCACAAGGTCGCGATGGGGCAGACGTCGATCGAGGAGATCCTGCGCGTCGTCGCATGACGCGGTGACGGGCACGACGAGCGTCCGACGACTGGACCGGTCGCAGGGGTCAAGCACTCGTCGTCCGATGCCGATGCAGCATCCGAGCGGATCTGCGCGCGCTCGCGCGCCGAGCAAGTGGAGGCGATGACGTGACCGAGTCGTACCAGCGGCCGGCCGAACCGACGCGGCCGTTGCCGCCGTACCGGCCGGCGGGGCCTCAGGCCACGGACGGCTCTGGCGCCCCCGTGTTCCACGGCGCCTACTCACCGGTCCCCTCCGAGAGCGCGGTGCAGCCGCAGACGCCTCCCTACGGCGCGCCCGCGCCAGCGGCAGCCCCGTACGGCGCCCCCGCACCGACGCAGCCGTACACCCCGCAGCCCGCCCCCGCCGCTACGCCGACACCGCCCGTCGGAACGCCGTCCGGCCCGACCGGCGCCCCCTCCCGTGCGGCTGCGCCGAGCGCAGCCAAGCCCGCGGGACCCGGCCACCTCGCGCGCGTCGGCATGACGGAGGAGCACGGCGACGAGCTGCCGCTCGACGACATCCTGCGCGAGATGGTCCGCCTCGGCGCCTCGGACGTGCACTTCACCACCGGTGCCGCGCCGACCGTCCGGCTGTCCGGATCCCTGCACCCGCTCGAAGGGTTCGGCATGGTGAAGCCGGAGCCGCTGCGCCGCACGCTGTACGCGATCCTCACGCAGAAGCAGCGCGAGCGCTTCGAGGAGGAGCTCGAGCTCGACCTCTCCTACGCCGTGCGCGGCCTGGCCCGCTTCCGCGTGAACCTCTACCAGCAGCGCGAGTCGATCGGCGCGGCCTTCCGCGTGATCCCCTACGAGATCAAGCCGCTCGAGGAGCTCGGCGTCCCGCCGGTCGTCGGGACGTTCGCCGGCATGCCGCGTGGCCTCGTCCTCGTCACGGGCCCCACGGGCTCCGGCAAGTCCACGACCCTCGCCTCGATCATCGACCTGGCGAACCGGTCCCGCGAGGACCACATCATGACCGTCGAGGACCCGATCGAGTTCCTGCACCGGCACAAGAAGTCGCTGGTGAACCAGCGCGAGGTCGGTCAGGACACGCACTCGTTCGCCAACGCGCTCAAGCACGTGCTGCGCCAGGACCCGGACATCATCCTGGTGGGGGAGATGCGCGACCTGGAGACCATCTCCGTCGCGCTGACCGCCGCCGAGACCGGTCACCTGGTGTTCGCCACCCTGCACACGCAGGACGCGGCCCAGACGATCGACCGCATCATCGACGTGTTCCCGTCCCACCAGCAGGCGCAGGTGCGCACGCAGCTCGCCGGCACCCTGCAGGGCGTCGTCTGCCAGACGCTGTGCAAGCGGGCCGACCAGCCCGGCCGCGTCGTCGCGACCGAGGTGATGATGGCGACGCCCGCCATCAGGAACCTGATCCGCGAGGGCAAGACCCACCAGATCTACTCCTCGATGCAGGCCGGCGCGCAGCAGGGCATGCACACCCTCGACCAGCACCTGGCCGACCTGGTCAAGTCCGGGAAGATCTCCTACGAGACGGGCCTGGAGAAGGCGCACCACATCGAGGACTACAACCGGCTGACCGGTCGGTTCTCCGGTCAGACGCAGGGTCAGGCGGCGATGGCCGACCCGGCGTACGGCAGCGCGTTCGGGGGGCAGGCGTACTGATGGCGACCGCGACGAAGACCTACGAGTACGCGGTCCGGGACCGCTCCGGGAAGATCATCAAGGGACGGGTCGAAGCCGCCTCCCAGGGGGCCGTGGCCGGGCGGCTGCGGGAGATGGGGCTGGCGGCCGTCTCCATCGAGGAGCTCAACACGGGGGGGCTGAAGCGCGAGCTCAGCATCCCCGGGTTCGGCGGCAAGAAGGTCAAGCTCAAGGACCTCTCGGTCATGGCCCGGCAGCTCGCCACGATGATCAACTCGGGTCTCTCCCTGCTGCGCGCCTTGAGCATTCTGGCCGAGCAGACGGAGTCAGCGGCGCTTTCCAAGATCCTCGCCCAGGTCCGAAGCGACGTGGAGACCGGCGTGGCCTTCTCCGTCGCGCTCGGCAAGCACCCCGACGTCTTCCCGCCCCTGATGGTCAACATGGTCAGGGCCGGCGAGGTAGGCGGATTCCTGGACGAGGTCCTGCTCTCCATCGCCGCCAACTTCGAGAAGGACGTGCAGCTGCGTAGCAAGATCAGGTCGGCGATGACCTATCCCGTGGTCGTGTTCGTCGTCGCGATCCTGGCCATGGTCGGCATGCTGCTCTTCATCGTCCCGATCTTCGCCAAGATGTACGCAGGGCTCGGGGCGAATCTACCATTTCTCACCAGACTGCTGATGGTGATGTCCAACGGTCTGAAATGGACCATCGGCCCCGTGATCATCGCCATCGTGGCGTTCGCCTTCTGGTGGAAGCGCCACAAGAACGACGATGCCGTGCGCGAGCGTGTGGACCCCTGGAAGCTCAAGGTCCCTGTGTTCGGCCTCCTGGCGCGCAAGATCGCGGTGTCGCGGTTCACCCGCAACTTCGGAACGATGATCCATGCCGGCGTACCCATCCTCCAGGCGCTCGACATCGTGGGGGAGACCAGCGGGAACATCGTCGTCGAGCATGCGGCGAAAGCGGTCCAGGAATCGGTCCGACGCGGGGAGTCCCTCGCCGGTCCGCTGGCCCAGCACCCGGTCTTTCCGCCGATGGTCGTCCAGATGATCTCCGTGGGTGAGGACACCGGTGCCTTGGACACGATGCTGGCCAAGGTCGCGGACTTCTACGACTCCGAGGTCGAGGCGATGACCGAGCAGCTCACCAGCCTCATCGAGCCCATCATGATCGTCGGCGTCGGCGGCATCATCGGTTTCATCGTCATCGGCATGTACATGCCGATCTTCCAGATCGCGAACGTCGTCCAGTAGACCGGTGCGCCGAACGGGTGAACTGCGCTCCGGGCCGGCTCACGGACTCAAGTCTCGGGGGCCCGGTGACGATGTCAGCATCGCTCGACCATGAACCGGCTGTGGCCGGACTGCCAATGAAGTCGCACACCCACTCGGGAGCTGACGTGATCGCTCGTATCCGCAAGTCCATGCAGGAGAAGGACCAGGGCTTCACCCTGATCGAGCTCCTCGTCGTCATGATCATCATCGGGATCCTGGCCGCCATCGCCATCCCCGTGTTCCTGAACCAGCGCAAGAAGGCGGCCGAGACCGCCGCCAAGGCGGACGTCTCCACCATCGGCAAGGAGATCGCCGCCTACTACGTCGACGGCACGAACGCACTGACTCTGGGCACGACGGTCGGTACCCCGAACGTCTGGACCCTCAAGGACGGCGCCACCGTCGTGACGAGCGGCAACCTCACCAGCAAGAACACCGCCGCTGCCGGGGCGACCGCCGGCATCGCGAGTGGCACCTCGTTCTGCGTCCAGGTTGACCCGTCGCCCTCGGTCGCCGGCGCTGCAATCTGGAGCTACACCCAGAACGGTCTTCAGAAGGGCGCCTGCGCCTGATCCTCCGCTGCGGGGGTGCGGCGGTTTCGCCCACCCCCGCAGAAGGGGCTTAAACCCCAGTCATCTCCGCTGAGCCGAATTTGGGAGTCGACGTGATCACTCGTATCCGCAAGTCCATGCAGGAGAAGGACCAGGGCTTCACCCTGATCGAGCTCCTCGTCGTCATGATCATCATCGGGATCCTGGCCGCCATCGCCATCCCCGTGTTCCTGAACCAGCGCAAGAAGGCGGCCGAGACCGCCGCCAAGGCGGACGTCTCCACCATCGGCAAGGAGATCGCCGCCTACTACGTCGATGGCACTCTCGCCCTGGCGCTCAGCACCACCGCCGGCACACCGAACGTGTGGAACCTGGCGGACAGCGCAGGTACTGCAGTCACTAATGGCAACCTGTCCGGCAAGAACACCACGATCGCGGGCCACATCACTGACGGAACGAACTTCTGCGTCGGTGTGGACCCGTCCGCTTCGGTTGCGGGCGCACAGGCCTGGTACTACACGCAGAACGGCCTCTCGAAGACGGCACCTGCCGGCTGCTGACCTCGTTGCAGTGCCCTGTGGGGCGGGGGCTCGACGCTCCCGCCCCGCAGGCGCAAGGGCATGACCAGACCGAGTCACCGGAGGGCCGACGTGCGTAGCGCGCGAGTCGAGAGACGGCTGAAGGCCGCCGAGGGCTTCACGCTCATCGAAGTCCTGCTGGCCATGTTCATCGTCGTCGCCGTCATGACCGCCGTCCTGGGCCTCATAATCTCCGCGCTCGGAACCCTCGCCCAGGCCCGACAGCGGCAATCGGGGTCCGCCCTTGCCACCGAGGCTCTCGAGTCCCTTCGGGCCCTGCCCTACGCGACGGTCACAGCGACCGCGGCAGGCGGATGCAACACGTCACTTGGCCTCGCCTCCACGTCGAACTACGTCTCCGGCGTAGCGCCGTCGCAGACCTTCACACCGACGGCCACGCTTCTGAACGTCCCGGCTGAGGCCCTCGTCGTGAACAACCAGTCGCCGTGCCAGCGCACGATCGTCCAGGGCAACACGACCTACACCATCCGGCAGTACGTGACGCGATCCGCGACCACCAACGCGTACAACCTCACCGCTATCGCGAGCTGGACGAAGTACCGGTCCGGCACGGCCTACTCGGTCGAGCGATCCACAGACTTCTCCCCGGCCGGTTGCCTGGTGACCACGCTGCACCCGTTCTCCGGCCCGTGCCAGGCTGCGTTCTCCGGGCGAGGAGGGTCGGACGCCATGCAGTTGAACGTGACGCAGTACGACCCCGCCACGTCGACGGTCGGCCCGCTCGTCGGGAGCCTCACCCTGCCAGCTGTCGCGAGCAGCCTCGAGGTCGAGCAGACCGTGGCGCTGATGTCGACGGGCGTCGGAGCGGGCGCTCAGGACGCCGCCGGCTCAGGTGTAGCGACCAGCAAGGTGCTCCAGGCGAACAGTGACCCCACCTCCAGCAGCGCGCGGAGCTACTCCCAGACCTTCACCATCAGCGGCGGGTCGCTGAGCCCGGCCCCCGCCTCCCTGACGGCCTCGTCGTCGAGCACAACACTCAACGGCGACATCGCTGCGGGCAGCTTGCTCTGCACCGTGCCCACCGCGACCGGGACGGTGTCGATAGCCACAGGCCCCTCCGGCGCGCTACGGCCGTGCAGCACGGCGACTGTCTCCGGTCCGGGCAACGCCACGGCGACACTCTCGTCGAACGCACTGCTGAGTGCCTCGGCAATCTCCGGATCGGCGGGAGCCGCGAACGTCGTCGGCGCGTCGACATCGGGAATCTGCGGCGCGGCGGCACCCGGTTGCGCGCACACGTCGGTGACGCGATCCGTCGGGCAGCTGACGTTCGCACCCGTGGTCGGTAGCTCCGGTCTCTGGCAGATCTCGACGCTCAAGGAGTTCGCCGTGTCCGAGGCCGGGGCCTCCGCCACCGCCACGGCGCCGAGCCGGTCCGGGGTTCTCACGCTCTGGAACGGATCCTCGTACGCATCCCCGGTCACGCTGTCTGCCTCCACCGCAGGCACGTGGACGTGGGGGACGGGGCCTACGCCCACCTACCCGGCGATCACCGCCGGGACGATGACGATCACCGGAAGCCTCACCATCACGGCCGCCTCCTCCACTGCCAGTGGGCCCGCGGACTGCGCCGCATCCGCGTGCGTGTCGACCCAGAAGAGTGGCTCGATCACGGGAACGTTCCTTGTGACGACACCGGATGGCACGTACCAGGTCGACATGGAGGTCGGCGGAGTCTCGGCGACCTCGGCTTACCAGGCGGCTCCCGTTGGCTGAGCACCGCGGCCGCGCGCGACGCGACAAGGGCACCACCCTCGTCGAGCTGATCGTCTCGATGACGATCTTCGGTGTCGTCATCGCCCTGGTGATGGGTGCCGTGATCTCGCTCATGACGGCCAGCAACGGCGCGTTCCGCCGGGCGGACGCACAGAGCGAGATCCGGTCCGGGCTGTCGGACATCAGCAAGCAGATGCGCTCCGGCAACGTCCTGTTCAGCCCCAAGGACGAGCCGACGGGAGTGCCGTCGTGCGTGAAGGCGGCTGACGGCTCCGATCGCGGCAGCTGCATGCGCATCTTCACGCAGACGAACGGGATACCCCGGTGCGTGCAGTGGCAGGTTCTCCAGTCGGCGCCGGGGGGGAACGGCAACTCCATTCTCCGCACCCGCAACTGGGACCCGTCGTGGTCGTCCACGAACGACGTGACAGCATGGCGCACGGTCGCACGCGGCTTGACGCTCGACCCCGCCAACCTCCCCTTCACGCTCGAGGGCGCAACCACTCCCTACGACCGCCGCCTCCTCGACGTCACCCTGCAGTCCTACGACTCCGACCGGCGCGTCAACGTCTCCATCGCGTCGTCGATCTCGGGACGCAACACGAGCTACGGGTACGACACCGGACGGTGCAATCCCGTCCCCGCCGAGAATTGGACGCCGTGACCATGGTCCGCGCAGAGATCTCTCCGAAGGCCCCAACCGCCAGCAAGCGTGACTCGGGGATCGCGATGGTCGTCGCCGTCGCCGTTGTCATGATGGTCACGGCCGTCGTCGCCACTGTCGTGGTTCTTGCCCTTCGCGAGACCGGGCTGTCCGGTCGAGAGCGTCAACGGGCCGTGTCCATCGCGAGCGCCGAAGGTCAGGTCGACAACCTCGTCTCCCAGATCGACCACGCGTCCATCAGCTCCCTCACGAACGGCACACTCTGCGGGACCATCCCTGCCTTCACCACTCGCGTCGGTCCCGACCCGCTGACCATCACGTCGACGGTCACCTACTTCCGGGCCGACGGCACGCAGATCACCAACTGCTCCGACGTGGCCAGCGGCGCGGCCCAGGCGCAGACAGCAGCAGTGCAGGCGACGTCGAAGTCCACCCCGCTGCAGAACCAGCCCGCGGCGGTCCGACACTTCGAGACCATCATCAACCTGCACCTGAACGTCAGCATGAAGCAGGCGATCTTCGGCAACACAGGCGTGGAGATCACCAACAACAACACGCACATCTACGGCGAGAACGGCACCAACAACGGCGACGTCTACTCCAACGGGTACGTGGACTGTCGGGGCGAGGTCTACGGTTCCATCTACGCGCAGACCACGGTGACCCTGGAGAACACCTGCGACTACATCGCGGGCAACATCGCGGCTGTAGGCAACGTGACGTCGACGACGAATGGCATCACACTGCTGGGCAGCATCACCTCGTCCCACGGCAACATCGCGCTCGACCGTCTCGGCCAGAACTCCAACCAGGAGTTCGACGGGAAGGCATGGGCGTACGGCACCGTCACGGGCAACATCTGCCCTAACGCGAAGTGCAACTCGAACTCCGCACCGAACCCACCGCCGAGCATCGGCTTCCCGCAGATCACGGCCGCACAGTGGACGGACCCCGTCTCCGTCCCCGGCGGTGCGGGATTCGTCCAGATCAACTTCTCGACGTGCGTCGCGGACTTCAACAACCCGCAGTCGCTGGGGTACTGGCTGTATCACAACGGCCCGACGTTGACGCAGAACACCCTTGTGCGGATGCCGGACAGCTGCACGGTGGACTTCACCAACGTCAACGGTCACGTCATGTATCTCAACAAGGACGTGGCGATCTTCGCGAAGGGAACCGGTGCCGCGAACGGCACTGCCTTCAACTTCACGGGCAGCCCCAATTTTGCGGGGACGGCCGGGCCGATCAAGAACCTGTACTTCATCCAGGATTACCAGACACCCCAGTGCTCCAAGATCGGGATCAACATCAACAATGCGGTGGACGTCCGCAGCACCAACAACATCCGAGCGCTGTTCTACACTCCGAACCAATTCTATTCGTCGTCGGGCACCAGCAACATCCAGGGACAGATCTTCAGTGCGTGCACGGCTGAGATCAACAACCAGATGAACCTCACCTACAGCCTCGTACCGGTCACCGGCATCCAGAACATCAACTCGATGTCCTACTCGGCGGACATCGTGGCGAAGCGGGAGACGTCATCCTGAGGACCCGTCGTGCCCGCTGAGTACGGCGTCTCCGCCGGCGTCCTGGATGCGACCGCGGCCGTCGTCGTCGGCCTGTTCGGCCTGCTCATCGGCTCGTTCCTCAACGTCGTCGTCTGGCGCGTGCCTCGTGGCGAGTCGATCGTCAGCCCGCCCAGCGCCTGCCCCCGCTGCGGCCATCAGATCCGGGCGCGAGACAACGTCCCGGTCCTGTCATGGCTGGTGCTGCGCGGACGGTGCCGCGACTGTGGTGAGCCGATCGCCCGCCGGTACCCGCTCGTCGAAGCCGGTACGGGCCTCGCGTTCGCCCTGGCCACCTGGCTGGTCGGCCTGTCTTGGACACTCCCGGCCGTCCTCTATCTCGTCGCCGTCGGCATCGCGCTGGCCCTGATCGACCTGGACGTGCACCGGCTCCCGGACGCCATCGTCCTGCCGTCGTACCTCGTCGCCGGCGCACTGCTCGCGTTGGCGTCCTGGAATCCCGGTGGCGTGAGCGACTGGCCGGCACTGCTGAGGGCTGCGATCGGCGCGGCGGTTCTGTTCGTCGTGTACTTCGCGATCGTGCTCGTCTACCCCGCCGGCATGGGGTTCGGAGACGTCAAGCTGGCGGGTGTCCTCGGTATGTACCTGGGGTGGTTCGGCTGGGGCGCACTGGCGTTCGGCTGGTTCGCCGCCTTCCTGCTCGGCGGCGCGTTCGCCATCGGGCTACTGGTCACCCGGCGCGCCAACCGCAAGTCCGGCGTGCCGTTCGGACCGTGGATGATCCTGGGCGCCTTCGCCGGCGTCGTGGCGGGCGGTCCCGTGCTCGGGTGGTACCTCACCCTCCTGTGACCGCGGTTCAGGACTCCACTGGCCACTGATCCTGCGACGGCACTCAAGTCGTCGAGCGACGGCACCGATAGGTCGGGAGAACCACTGCCAGCGGACGAAGGGATCCTCGTGGCCAGCACCCGCGTCATCGGACTGGACATCGGCTCGTCCGCCGTCCGGGCCGCCGAGCTCGAGTTCGGCGGCGGCGCCCGGACGGGCAAGGTCGCGCCGACCCTGCACCGGCTGGGGGAGGTGGCGCTGCCCGTCGGCGCCGTCCGTGACGGTGAGGTGGTGCAGCCGGAGACGGTGTCTGCGGCGCTGCGCCAGCTCTGGCAGGACACGAAGTTCGAGTCGAAGGACGTGGTGCTCGGAGTCGGGAACCAGCGCGTGCTGGTCCGCGACCTCGACCTGCCCTGGATGCCGCTTGCGCAGCTCAAGGCGTCACTTCCGTTCCAGGTGTCGGAGATGCTGCCGATGTCCTCCGACGAAGCCCTGCTCGACTACTTCCCGGTGTCGGAGTACGACGGGCCGCAGGGTCGCACCGTGCACGGGATGCTCGTGGCGGCACAGCGCGACACCGTCACCGCGAACGTCGTGGCGGTCGAGGGCGCGGGTCTCCGTCCGCTGATGGTCGATCTGAACGGCTTCGCACTGCTTCGCTCGCTCGCCCATGGTGACCTTGCGCGAGCCACGGTCGCGTTCGTCGACGTCGGAGCCACGGTGACCACGGTGGTGGTCGCTGCCAACGGAGCACCGCGGCTCGTCCGCAGCCTGCCGTCCGGCGGTCAGAACGTGACCAACGCCGTGGCGAGCGCGCTGTCCGTCTCAGGCCCGGACGCCGAGCGGATCAAGCGGGAGATCGGCATCGGGTACGCGCCGCCCCCAGAGCAGGCGCCTGCAGCCGAGGCGATCACCTCGGTGGTGCGCTCCCTGGTGGAAGCGATCCGCAACACCTTCGTGTACTACTCCGGCAACAACCCGGGCGCCGGCATCGACGTCGTGGTCCTCAGCGGCGGAGGCTCCCACCTGCCCGGCCTGGGTCAGTACCTCTCCAGTGCCAGCCGGCTGCCCGTGAACCTGGGTGATCCCGTCGCACCCCTGCGACCGGGCAAGTTGTTGAACCGGCAGACCCTCGCAGGGCGCGAGTCGCTCCTCGCGCTGCCCATCGGACTCGCGTACGGAGTGGCCGCATGACCGCGCTCGCCGACCCGCCCCGGGCGAAGAAGGGGCCCCAGACCATCGTCGGTGGTCTGCCGCAGGTCAACCTGCTCCCGCCGGAGGTGCGCGCCGCGCGCGGCCTGCGGAACCTCAAGCGTTGGCTCGCGATGGCGCTGGTACTCGTCCTCGTCCTCTGCGCCGCCGTGTTCGCGCTCGCGAAGTTCGCCAAGATGGCGGCCGACGACGAGCTCTCGACGGCCCAGGCAGAGACGCAGCGCCTCCAGACGGAGCAGCAGAAGTACGCGGAGGTGCCGCGCGTCCTCGGGGCCTTGCAGAACGTCACGACGGCGCGCGCGCTCGGCATGGCGACGGATGTGTCGTGGTCCTCGTACTACGCCGCCATCACCGCCGTGCTACCGGCCGACGTCAGCATCGAGTCCCTTGTGATGACCTCGCAATCTGCCTCTGGCACCGCCCCGACCGGAACCGCCCCGAACCCCCTGCAGCCGGCCTCGGTCGGCCAGGTCCAGTTCACCGGACGTTCGACGACAGTCCCCAACACCGCAGCCTGGCTGGACGCGCTCAACGGCGTTCCCGGCTTCGCTGACGCCTGGGCCTCGAGCGCCACCATCTCGCAGAGCGCGAACAAGACGACGTACTACAACGTCACGGTCACGGTGCAGGTGACCGCCGCTGCCTACACGCACCGGTTCGACGCGACGAAGAAGGTGGGCTGACGTGGCCGGCGCGAAGAAGGGCTCCTGGATCGGCGCGACCGTGTTCGGTTCGGTCGTCATCGTGGTCGCCTCGTGGTTCCTTGCCATCAACCCGACGCTCAGCGCGGCGTCGGACGTCCGGGCACAGACCGTTCAGGTGAAGTCGCAGAACGACGCATTGGCCCTCAAGGTGGCCAAGCTGAAGGCGGACTTCGCAAAGCTCGACGACTACAAGAAGCAGCTCGGTGAGGTGCGCAAGCAGATCCCCAGCACTGCGCAGCTCTCCGACTACCTGCGCCAGCTCGACACCATCGCTGCTGCGCACGCAGTCACGGTGACGACAGTGACCCCGGGTACGCCCACAGCGGTGGTGGCGAAGACGCCAGCGGTCCCGGCCGCGACGCCGACCCCTGCGGCCAGCGGCTCCGCGACGCCGGCGCCGACAGCCCCTGCCGACGGCTCGAGCGCCGGGGGCGCAGCGACGGGAACGGCGACTGGCACGGCAAGCGGTACGGCAGCCTCCGGTATCCCGGCTGGCTTCACGTCCATCCCGATGTCGGTGACCGTGCTGGGCTCTTACGACAACACGCTGGCGTTCCTTTCCGACCTGCAGACGGCGACACCGCGGCTCTTCCTGGTTTCCGGCTTCACGGGCACCGGCCAGCAGGACTCGCCCGCCTCGGGAGGCAAGCCGAAGACGTCGGTCGGGGACCAGGAGCTGGTGGTCAGCGGTTTCCTGTTCGCGCTACCCGACACCGCCGCGGCCGCCACCCCGGCACCGACGGCGACCCCGGCGCTCCCCGGCGCCGTACCCGGCAAGAACCCGCTCAACCCGGTCGGCGGCAAGTAGCCCCCGCCGCGAAGCGCACGACGGCGCCCGTCCGGTCCGACGACCGGGCGGGCGCCGTCGTCGTCGCTGGTCCGTGACAAGATCGCGCCCATGCTGCGTTGGCTGACCTCCGGCGAGTCCCACGGCGAGGCGCTTGTCGGCATCCTCGAGGGCATGCCGGCCGGGGTGGAGCTCCGGTCGGCAGACGTCCAGGCGGCGCTGGCCCGCCGCCGCCTCGGCTACGGCCGGGGCGCGCGCATGAAGTTCGAGCAGGACGAGGTCCACCTGCTCGGGGGAGTCCGGCACGGGCTCACGCAAGGCGGTCCGGTGGCCATCGAGATCGGCAACACCGAGTGGCCCAAGTGGGTCGACGTGATGTCCTCCGACCCGGTGGACGACCCCGAGCTGCTCAACCGCGCCCGCAACGCCCCGCTGACCCGGCCCCGACCGGGTCACGCCGACCTGGTGGGCATGCGCAAGTACGGGTTCGACGACGCGCGTCCGGTGCTGGAGCGCGCGAGCGCCCGCGAGACGGCGACGCGGGTGGCGCTGGGCACAGTCGCCGCGGCGTTCCTCGAGCAGGCCGCCGGGGTGCGGCTCGTCTCGCACGTGGTCCGGATCGGCTCCGTCGCCGTCCCCGAGGACGGCCCGCTCCCTGTGCCCGACGACCTCGCCGCCCTGGACGCCGACCCGGTCCGCTGCCACGACGCGGCGACGTCGGCCGCGATGGTGGCGGAGATCGACCAGGCGCACGACGACGGCGACACCCTGGGCGGCATCGTGGAGGTGCTGGCCTACGGCCTCCCGTCCGGACTGGGCACCTACGTCGAGGCCGACCGGCGGCTGGACGCCCGTCTGGCGGCCGCGCTGATGGGCATCCAGGCGATCAAGGGTGTCGAGGTGGGCGACGGGTTCCGCACCGCTGCCCGTCGGGGCTCGCAGGCGCACGACGAGATCGAGCGGGACGCAGACGGCCGCATCGTCCGCCGCACCAACCGCGCCGGCGGCATCGAGGGCGGCATGTCCAACGGCGAGGTGCTCCGCGTGCGCGCCGCCATGAAGCCGATCTCGACGGTGCCGCGCGCGCTTGCCACGGTCGACACGGCAACCGGGGAGCCGGCCCGAGCCCAGCACCAGCGCAGCGACGTGTGCGCGGTCCCACCGGCCGCCGTCGTGGCCGAGGCGATGGTCGCCCTCGTGCTCGCCGACACGCTGCTGGAGAAGACGGGCGGCGACTCGGTGGTCGAGGTGCGACGCAACCTCCAGGCGTACGTGGCGTCGATCCCGGAGCTGCTGCGCTGACCGGCGACCCGGCCACCGGGCGGTCGACAGAACGCGCAGGCGCCGCCGACTACCCTGCAGCCGTGCCTACCGCTGCTTCTTCCGGCCCCCGGGTCGTCCTCGTCGGGCCGCCCGGCGCCGGCAAGACCACCGTCGGTCTCGCCCTGGCGTCTCGCTGGCAGCTGGCGGCGCGGGACACCGACAGCGACGTCGAGGCGGCCGCCGGCAAACCGGTGTCGGACATCTTCGTCGAGGACGGCGAGGAGCGGTTCCGCGCCCTCGAGCACGAGGCGGTCGCACGGGCGCTCACCGAGCACGACGGAGTGCTGGCGCTGGGCGGGGGCGCGGTGCTGCACCCGGCCACGCAGGAGGCCCTCGCTGCGTACCGCGCGGGCGGCGGGGTCGTGGTGTTCCTCGACGTCAGCCTGGCCCACGCGGCGCCCCGTGTCGGCTTCAACCAGTCACGTCCGCTGCTGCTGGGCAACCCGCGGGCCCGCTGGAAGGAGCTGATGGACCAGCGTCGACCGGTCTACCAGGACGTCGCCACGATCGTCGTGCCGACCGACGGGCTGACACCGGAGCAGGTCGCGGAGCGGATCGAGTCGGAGCTCGCGACGCTGCGGACGCAGCGTCTCGCCACCACTCAGGTCACCCAGGAGGAGCGCTCGTGAACGACGCCAGGACCGTCACGGTGACGGGGGAGCGCCCGTACGACGTCGTGATCGGGCGCCATCTGCTCGGCGCGCTCCCCGGGCTGCTCGGGACCGACGTGCAGCGTGTGCTCGTCGTGCACCCGGCGGCCCTGGCGACCACGGCCGACGCCGTGCTGGCGGACCTTCGCCAGCACGGGTACGAGGCCTTCGGCGCCGAGGTCCCCGATGCCGAGGAGGCGAAGACGGCGCAGGTCGCGGCGTTCTGCTGGCAGGTGCTGGGCCAGGCCGGCTTCACGCGGTCGGACGCCGTGGTGGGCGTCGGCGGGGGAGCGACGACGGACCTTGCAGGGTTCGTCGCGGCCACCTGGCTGCGCGGCGTCCGCGTGGTGCAGGTGCCCACGACCGTGCTGGCCATGGTGGACGCCGCCGTCGGGGGCAAGACGGGGATCAACACCGCCGAGGGCAAGAACCTCGTGGGCGCGTTCCACCCACCGGCTGGCGTCCTGTGCGACCTGGCGGCGCTCGAGTCGATGTCCCCGCACGACTTCGTCGCCGGGCTGGCCGAGATCGTCAAGGCGGGGTTCATCGCCGACCCGGTCATCCTCGACCTGGTCGAGGCCAACATCGAGCTGCTCCGCGACCCCGTGGCCGCGGCGGGGTCCGACGTGCTCCTCGACCTGATCGAGCGCGCCGTGGCGGTCAAGGCCCGGGTCGTCGGCGAAGACCTCCGCGAGGCGGGGCTCCGGGAGATCCTGAACTACGGACACACCTTCGGGCACGCGATCGAGCACGTCGAGCGCTACCGCTGGCGGCACGGCGCTGCCGTCTCCGTCGGCATGGTGTTCGCCGCGGAGCTGGCCCGCCTGGCGGGTCGCCTGGGAGACGACGTCGTCGACCGCCACCGATCCGTCCTCACGGCGCTCGGCCTGCCGACCACCTACCGCGCCGACCGCTGGGAGCAGCTGCTCACCGCGATGCGTCGGGACAAGAAGACCCGCGGGGACCGGTTGCGGTTCGTCGTGCTGGAGGACGTTGCCAAGCCGACGCGGTTGGAAGGCCCCGACCCGACCCTGCTCGCGGCCGCCTACGCCGAGGTCGCGGACGAGCCCCGGCGGACCACAGCGGTCGAGCTGTAGGCCCGTCGAGGCTCGTCGACCTCCGCGTGCCGGTTCAGCCGGCGTTCACCGCCGTCGCGGGTGCTCCCGGTACCAGTCGCGCCAGATGATCCGGTGCACGGGGATCCACCGCGGGATCGACCGCAGCCCCGGGATGAACGGCAGGAGCAGCAGCCCGAGGGTCAGCAGCATCATCAGGCCCCAGACCAGCGCGTCCGCGTTGTCCGAGGTTGAGAACGGCGGCACCTGGTACCAGAACGTGTACAGCCACATCCACGGCTGACCAGGGAAGTTGCCGGTCTCGTTCATCATTCCCCACTGGTCGCCACCGAGATGGCGCGCACGGGCCTGGTCCTCCAGGTACGCACCGTCGGACAGCAGCAGCAGCGAGCGCGTCTGGTCCCCGCCGTAGAAGTTGCCCGACGAGGTCAGGGCACCCTCGAGTCCGCCGGTCTGCGCGAGCGTGAGGAACGCCGCGGAGATCGCCGGAACGGGCCCGTAGTCACCGTCGGCCACCTGCTTCGGGTCGTTGTCCGGCGCCTTGGACAGTGCGTCGCTGTACGCGGAGGCCCACGTGTTCTGCTGGTCCGGCGTCGCCCCGTTCCACGTCGTCAGCGCTGCGGTCAGGTCCGTGTTGCCGGTCACCTTGGACAGCGGCGTCAGCACCAGGTCGGCGGCCGAGTCGACAGGGATCCGCACGCCGGCCCACTTCTGCAGCTTGAGCGGTCCGAGGCTCTGGCCGTCACCGGCCGTGTTGTAGGGCGGGCCGTAGGAGGCGCTCGTCGTGGTGCCGGCGAGCTCCCCGGCGGCGGTCGCGACGACGTCGTTCGGCGCTGCGGCGGCCCAGTCGGCCATCGTGATCGCCTTCTCGTCCGGCGAGGAGAACACCGCGGCGAGGACGACCGTGAGCAGCGCGACGACGACGAAGGCGACGACGAACTCCTTCACCAGGTCGTACGGTCGCGTCGCGAACCCGTGGGAGTCCGGGGTCGTGCGGCGCACGTCGCGGCGCACGGGACGGGTGTCGGTGGCGGTGCTCATGACGCGTCCTCTCCGTCGGCGTCGATCGGCGGCACGATGCCGTGGCGGCGAACCAGGATCACGTGGAGCACGACGATCACCCCCAAGACGAGCGGCAGCAGCACCACGTGCCACAGGAGCATCTGGCCGGGGTTGAGCACGTTGAAGAACGCGCCGACGCCCACGGAGTTCAGCCCGTCCTTCGCCTGGCCGCTGATCCACTGCGAGTCGAAGTTCGACTGCGACAGGTACCCGGTGAACGCGGTGCCGATCGACCCGAGGAAGGCCAGGACCCCGGTCATCCAGGTCAGGGCACGGTTGCCGCGCCATGCGGCCATCCAGAACTTGCCCCACAGGTGGATGACCATGAAGGCGAAGAACAGCTCGACGCTCCACAGGTGCAGCGAGTTGACGAAGTGCCCCACGGACGAGACGTGCCACCAGCCGGAGCCCCCGACCGCCAGCAGCACGCCCGAGCCGATCACGACGAGCAGCGCGGCCAGCGTCAGCACGCCGAACACGTAGATCCACGACGACATGTAGGCGGGCTGCCGGTCGGGCAGCACCTGTCCCGCGGGGACCGTGCGCGCGAGACGCTCGCGGGTCCGCGCCGTCCAGCTGGTCGACGGCGTCGCCGGCGGGCCACCAGCCTGCGTGGCGGTCATCGGTCGCGCTCCGAGCGGTCGCGGTGCCGGCCGGGGAAGGGCAGCACCAGCGCCAGGACGAAGACGACGATCATCAGCCCGATGATCACGGCATTGGTGACGGAGATCTGGATGACGCCGGCGTCGATGTACCGCCCGGCCGGATCAGCAAGCAGGATCGCGTGACTCATAGGTCACCTCTCGGGCCGACGGTCCACCGCCGGAACCAGCGATGGCACCGCGTCTTTCCTGGTCAGGTTATCCCTGAGGGACCTAGGGCCCTAGGCCCAAGGTCCGCGTCTCCGCGACTTTGACGCTTCCTTAACACCTGGGGGATCGCTGAAAGGCACGATTGAGCAAACTGTGCGTCGGGCTTTCCCGGCCGATCCCCGCGGGCCGCTTCCATGTGGGAGACGGATGCCGGCGCCGGTCACCTCGAGGGCTGGCGGGCTCCCGCCGCTACCCTGACCGACGTGACCACCGTCCTCGTGCTGAACGGCCCCAACCTCGGACGGCTCGGCGTCCGCGAGCCGGAGGTCTACGGCTCGGCGACGCTCGCCGACCTCGTCGCCGCGGCAGGCGGCTGGGCCGCGGAGCTCGGGCTCGACGTCGAGGTGCGTCAGACCGACGACGAGGCGGAGCTCGTCGGATGGCTGCACGCCGCCGTCGACACACGCGCGCACGTCGTGCTGAACCCGGCCGCGTTCACCCACTACTCGTACGCCCTGCGCGACGCGGCGGCCCAGGTGACCGAGGCAGGCCTCCTGCTGGTCGAGGTGCACCTGTCGAACCCGCTCGCCCGCGAGACGTTCCGGCACGTGTCCGTGATCGGCCCGATCGCCACCGGGACGGTCGCGGGCTTCGGTTTCGACTCGTACCGCCTTGCCCTCGCCGCGATCGCTGCTCGCCTGTAGCAATCCACAAGAGCTCAGGCTTGTTGTATCGCCAACAAGGTGAGAACCTTGTCCCGTGTTCGTGGTGACAGCCGACCAGCAGGGGAGCCGTCGGTCGACCGACCAGGTCCCCGCCCTCCTCGCGGGCCTGCCGGACCTGAGCGGGATGCTCCTGCCCTTCGAGCGCACGGTCGGCGACGAGGTTCAGGCGGTCCTGGACGACCCGGTGTCCGTGGTCGAGGTCACCCTCCACCTGCTGCGCCTCGGCGGCTGGAGCGTCGGCATCGGAGCGGGTCCGGTGCTGGAGCCGCTGCCGGCGAGCACGCGGGAGGCGTCGGGACCCGCCTTCATCGCCGCGCGTGAGGCGGTGGAGGCCGCGAAGAACCGGGGCCGCCCCGTCCCGGTGGCGGTGCGCGGCGCCGCGCCGGCGGCCGCGCGGGACGCCGAGGCCGTTCTGACGCTGCTCGGCACCGTGCTCGTCCGCCGGTCACCCGCCGGCTGGGCCGCCGTGGACGCGGCGCGCGACGCGCTCGGACGCACCGGCGCGGACGGCCCGGTCCAGCAGCTCGCCGCGGAGCGCCTCGGCATCAGCCAGCAGGCGGTCAGCCAGCGGCTGCGTGCCGCCCACTGGGCGGAGGAGCAGGCCGTCCGGCCGGTGCTGGCCCGGCTGCTCGCCGCGGCCGGTCTGCCCGAACCGGCAGAGGGGGACGTCGGCGCGGACGGTTGACCGCGTCCGCGCAGCCCGCCAGGGTCGGGCACAGCTCGCCACAGCCGACGGACGGCCACAGCCAGGAGGTCGCATGCATCCCGCGCTCGTCGCGCTCGTCGTCGTCCTCGCGCTCGCCGTGTCGACCGCCGGTGGCTGGGCCGTCACCCGTCTGGTGCTGCACCTGGCCAGCCGCTCGTCCGACGCGGGGGAGCCGCTCAGCGGACCCGACGGCGCCGTCCTGCTGCGCGGCAAGCTCGTCGAGAGCGACGGTCCGGACGGTGCCCGAGCGCAGGCCGTGCTGCGCGGCGGCACGTGGGTGGGACTGCTCGAGCGGCTCGCCACCACGGGGGCACTGATCGTCGGGGAGCCGACCGCGGTCGCCGTGGTCGTCGCGGTCAAGGGCCTCGGGCGCTACCCGGAGCTGCGGGAGAACCCTGGCGCGTCGGAGCGGTTCGTCATCGGTTCGTTCGCGTCGCTGCTGTGGGCCGCGTCGATCGGGCTGCTCGCTCGGCGGCTGCTCGCGCGGTGAACGCCGCACGGTACGATGGTCGGCGGCCTGCGGCCCGGACCGCGGCACACCCCACGTCCCCCCACGGGCCCTCCCGACGCGGTGACGGGCGCGGCGTGCCTGCACCAGCCGCCCTCAGCACCCTCTCTCGACAGGAAGCGACACCGTGGCGACCACCAACGACCTGAAGAACGGCCTCGTGCTCCGCATCGACGGCCAGCTGTGGACCGTGGTGGAGTTCCAGCACGTCAAGCCCGGCAAGGGCGGCGCCTTCGTGCGCACCAAGCTGAAGAACGTGCTGTCCGGCAAGGTGGTCGACCGCACGTTCAACGCGGGCCTGAAGGTGGAGACGGCCAACGTCGACAAGCGCGACATGCAGTACCTGTACAAGGACGGCTCGGACTACGTGTTCATGGACGCCTCCACGTACGACCAGCTGCACGTCCCCGAGGAGACCGTCGGTGACGCGGCGCACTTCCTGCTCGAGAACCAGAACGCGCTGGTCGCGACCAACGAAGGCATCCCGCTCTACGTCGAGCTGCCCCCGTCGGTGGTCCTCGAGATCACCTACACCGAGCCGGGCCTGCAGGGCGACCGCTCGTCGGCCGGCACCAAGCCCGCCACCCTCGAGACCGGTTACGAGATCCAGGTGCCGCTGTTCCTCGAGACCAACACCAAGGTGAAGGTGGACACCCGTGACGGGAGCTACCTCGGCCGCGTGAACGACTGAGGTGGCAGCCCGCACCAAGGCCCGCAAGCGCGCGCTCGACGTCCTCTTCGAGGCCGAGCAGCGCGGCATCCCGCCGCTGACCCTGCTCGCC
Organism: Cellulomonas sp. NTE-D12; assembly: GCF_027923705.1. Classification (NCBI taxonomy): domain Bacteria; kingdom Bacillati; phylum Actinomycetota; class Actinomycetes; order Micrococcales; family Cellulomonadaceae; genus Cellulomonas; species Cellulomonas electrica. The sequence continues at coordinate 1,993,699 of NZ_AP026442.1, forward strand.
GAGCGCCTGGAGCACCCCGGCGTGCAATCGGCGGTCCCGGAGTACGCCGTCGAGATCGTCGAGGGTGTCGCGGCGCACCTGGAGCGGATCGACGAGGTGCTGGCGACGCACTCCCACGGCTGGACCGTCGACCGGATGCCGGCCGTGGACCGCCAGCTGCTGCGGATCGGCACCTGGGAGGTGCTCTACAACGACGACGTCCCCGACGCCGTCGCGGTGGACGAGGCGGTCAGCCTCGCGTCCGACCTCTCGACGGACGAGTCGCCCGCCTTCGTGAACGGCCTGCTCGGCCGCATCGTCGACCTCAAGCCGACGCTCCTCGCCTGAGGCGCCGGGAGCCCGGCGTCTCGCGCCTCAGCGCGCCGACGGGCGCACCGACGAGGAGAGGTTAGGATCCGCACCTGACAGACATCCTTTAAGGCCCGTCCAGAGAGGCGGGGAAGGGGGTCGCCAGATGAGTTCTGGCATGCGTGCACCAGGGGCGCAGACCGGCGGTGCCGAAGTGCTCGGCGCGGCGGAGATAACGCGGGCGCTGACCCGCATCGCGCACGAGATCCTCGAGCGCAACCGAGGAGCCGACGACCTGGTCGTCCTGGGCATCCCCACCCGCGGGCTCCCGCTCGCGCAGCGGCTCGTGGACCGTCTCGCCCAGGTCGAGCCCGGCGTGGACGCCGACGCCATCGGCGGCAGCCTGGACGTGACGATGTACCGCGACGACCTCTCGCACCAGCCCACGCGCACCATCGGCGCGACGCACCTGCCGGCGGGCGGCATCGACGGCAAGGTCGTGGTGCTGGTGGACGACGTGCTGTACTCCGGCCGCACCATCCGGGCAGCGCTCGACGCCATCAGCGACCTCGGCCGGCCCCGCGCGGTCCAGCTGGCGGTGCTGGTCGACCGCGGGCACCGGGAGCTGCCGATCCGGGCCGACTACGTCGGCAAGAACCTGCCGACGGCGGCGGGGGAGCGTGTGCGGGTCATGCTCGCCGAGACCGACGGCCGCGACGCCGTGCTGATCGAGGCGCCGCCGGGCGGCGGAGGCCCGGCGGGCGTCGTGCGCGACGACACGAAGGAGGTGACCCGATGAGGCACCTGCTCTCGGCCGCCGACCTGTCCCGGGACGAGGCGGTGCTGATCCTCGACACCGCGGCGCAGATGGCCGCGACCCAGTCCCGGCAGATCAAGAAGCTGCCGACCCTGCGCGGTCGCACGGTGATCAACCTGTTCTTCGAGGACAGCACCCGCACCCGCATCTCGTTCGAGACCGCCGCGAAGCGGCTCTCGGCGGACGTGATCAACTTCTCGGCCAAGGGGTCGAGCGTGTCCAAGGGCGAGTCCCTGAAGGACACCGCCCTCACCTTGCAGGCCATGGGTGCCGACGCCGTCGTGATCCGGCACCAGGCCTCCGGGGCGCCGCACACGCTGGCGACCGCCGGCTGGACGGACTGCGCGGTGGTGAACGCAGGCGACGGCACGCACCAGCACCCGACGCAGGCGCTGCTTGACGCGTACACCGTGCGGCGGCACCTGATCGGTGCGGGCGGGACCCAGGACGTCACCGGCCGGGACCTCGCGGGCCTGCACGTCGCGATCGTCGGCGACGTGCTGCACAGCCGGGTGGCCAGGTCGAACGTGCAGCTGCTGAACACGCTCGGGGCCCGCGTGACGCTGGTCGCGCCGCCGACGCTCGTGCCGGTCGGCGTGCAGACGTGGCCGTGCGCCGTCTCGTACCACCTGGACGAGGTGCTGGCGCAGGGTCCCGACGCGGTGATGATGCTGCGCGTGCAGCGGGAGCGGATGTCGAGCGCCGGCGGCGGGTTCTTCCCGAGCGCGCTCGAGTACACCCGCGGGTACGGTCTGGACGCGCGGCGCCTCGCCGGACTTCCCGACCACGCGATCGTCATGCACCCCGGACCGATGAACCGCGGGCTCGAGATCTCGGCCGACGCGGCGGACAGCCCGCGGTCCGTGGTCGTCGAGCAGGTGGCCAACGGCGTCGCGGTGCGCATGGCGGTGCTGTACCTGCTGCTGTCGGGCACAGGCCCCGCGGCCAGCACAGGCGACGAGGTCGTGGACGAGTCCGGTACGCCGGAGAAGGTGGGGACGGGCGCATGAGCCGGCTGCTGCGGGGAGCGTCGCTGCTCGGCGGCGGGGCCACCGACGTGCTCGTCGACGAGGGCCGGATCGTCGCTCTCGGGACGGATGCCCGGGACGCGCGCGCCGAGGTGGTCGACGCGGACGGCCTGGTGCTGCTGCCCGGGCTGGTCGACCTGCACACGCACCTGCGCGAGCCCGGCCGAGAGGACGCCGAGACGGTCGCCTCCGGGACGCGGGCTGCGGCACTCGGCGGGTTCACCGCGGTGCACGCGATGGCGAACACCTCACCGGTCGCGGACACGGCCGGCGTCGTCGAGCAGGTGTGGCGGCTCGGCCGCGACGCCGGCTGGGTGGACGTGCACCCCGTCGGCGCGGTCACCGTCGGCCTCGGTGGCGAGCGGCTGGCCGAGCTCGGGGCGATGGCGTCCTCCGCCGCCCGCGTGCGGGTGTTCTCCGACGACGGGAAGTGCGTCCACGACCCGGTGCTGATGCGCCGGGCGCTGGAGTACGTCAAGGCGTTCGACGGTGTCATCGCCCAGCACGCCCAGGAGCCGCGGCTGACCGAGAACGCCCAGATGCACGAGGGCGTCGTCTCCGCCGAGCTCGGCCTGGCCGGCTGGCCCGCCGTGGCCGAGGAGGCGATCATCGCGCGCGACGTACTGCTGGCCGAGCACGTCGGCTCGCGGCTGCACGTGTGCCACGTCTCGACGGCCGGGTCGGTGGAGATCATCCGCTGGGCCAAGGCGCGGGGGATCGCCGTGACGGCCGAGGTCACGCCGCACCACCTCGCCCTGTCCGACGAGCTGGCCCGCGGCTACGACCCCGTGTTCAAGGTGAACCCGCCGCTGCGGACTGCCGAGGACCTCGAGGCGGTCCGAGCCGCGCTGGCGGACGGCACGATCGACATCGTCGCCACGGACCACGCGCCGCACACCCGCGAGGACAAGGACTGCGAGTGGGCCGCCGCCGCGTTCGGCATGACGGGCCTCGAGACGGCGCTGTCGGTGGTGCAGGCGACGATGGTCGACACCGGGCGCCTCGGCTGGTCCGACGTCGCACGGGTGCTGTCGTCGACCCCGGCGCTGATCGGCCGGGTGGCCGACCAGGGGCGCCCGGTCGCCGTCGGCGAACCGGCGAACCTCGTGCTCGTCGACCCGACGGCGCGAACGCTGGTCGATCCCGCAGCACAGGCGACGCAGGCGACCAACAGCCCGTTCCGGGGCCGGGAGCTGCCCGGTCGCGTGGTCGCCACGTTCCTGCGCGGTCGGCCGACCGTGCTCGACGGCCGACCCTGCGACCAGTCGGTGGAGGTGCACGCCTGATGCCCACCTGGCTGTCGGTGACGATCCTGCTGGTGCTGCTGGCGCTGGCCTACTGGGCGATGCGCCAGGGCTGGCGACGACGTGAACGCCGATCGGAGGCCACCGTGCCCGTCGTGCCGGGCGCCCCGGCCGACCTCGGCACCGCCCGCACCGAGCCGCTGGAGGCGGTCTACGTCTCCTCGACCACTGCGGGCGACTGGCTCGACCGCGTGAACGCCCACGACCTCGGCGTGCGCAGCGCCGCGCAGGTGCAGGTGTTCGACGCCGGCGTGCTGGTGCGGCGCACCGGCGCGGCGGACGTGTTCGTCCCGGCCGCCCAGGTGCGCGGCGTCGGCACCGCGTCGGGCATGGCCGGCAAGTTCATGGGGCGCGACGGCCTCGTCGTGCTCACCTGGGCACCCGACGCCGCGCCGGAGGTCGGCCCGCTGCTCGACACCGGGCTGCTGGTCCGCCACCGCGCCGACCGGCCACGCCTCGTGGACGCCGTCCGCACCCTCGTCCCCACCACCGCCGGAGGTACCGCATGACCACCGCCGTGCTCGTCCTGGAGGACGGCCGCACCTTCACCGGCCAGGCGTACGGCGCCACCGGCCGCACGCTGGGCGAGATCGTCTTCGCCACCGCGATGACGGGGTACCAGGAGACGCTGACCGACCCGTCGTACCACCGGCAGATCGTCGTGATGACGGCACCGCACATCGGCAACACGGGCGTGAACGACGAGGACCCGGAGTCGGCCCGCATCTGGGTGGCCGGCTACGTCGTCCGTGACCCCGCCCGGCGGTCGTCGAGCTGGCGTGCACGACGCACGCTCGACGAGGAGCTCGAGGCCCAGGGTGTCGTCGGGATCAGCGGCATCGACACGCGCGCGCTGACCCGGCACCTGCGGGAGCGCGGCGTGATGCGCGCCGGCATCTTCTCCGGTGACGCCCTGCTCACCTCCGGCGAACGCCGCCCGGACGACGAGCTGCTCGACGAGGTGCTGGACGCACCCCCCATGGCGGGCGCCGACCTGGCGGGGGAGGTGTCCACCAGCGAGCCGTACGTCGTCCCGGCCCTCGGGCCCGACGGCCAGCCGCTGGACGTCCCCCGCGCGCGCGTCGCGGCGGTCGACCTCGGCATCAAGGCGATGACGCCGCACCGGATGGCCGAGCGGGGGATCGAGGTCCACGTGCTGCCGAGCACCTCGACCATCGACGACGTGCTCGCGGTGCATCCCGACGGCGTCTTCTTCTCCAACGGGCCGGGCGACCCCGGTGCCGCCGTTCACGAGGTCGAGCTGCTCCGCGAGGTGCTCGACCGCCGGATCCCCTTCTTCGGCATCTGCTACGGGAACCAGATCCTGGGCCGGGCCCTCGGGTTCGGCACCTACAAGCTGGGCTACGGCCACCGCGGCGTGAACCAGCCGGTGATGGACCGCGCGACGGGCAAGGTGGAGATCACCGCTCACAACCACGGCTTCGCGGTGGACGCCCCGCTGGAGGGCCCGACCGCGGCGCCCTATGACGACGGCCGGTACGGCCAGGTGGTCGTGTCCCACGTCGACCTCAACGACGACGTGGTCGAGGGCCTCGCGGCGCTCGACCTGCCGGCGTTCAGCGTGCAGTACCACCCCGAGGCGGCCGCCGGTCCGCACGACGCCGCGTACCTGTTCGACCGTTTCGCTGCCCTGATGGCCGATCCCGGCCTCGGCGGCGCGGGCGCCGCCCGACCGGCAGGCGGACCGCCCACCACCGCGACCGACGAGGAAGGTGCCGCCTGATGCCGCGCCGCGACGACATCCACAGCGTCCTGGTCATCGGCTCCGGCCCGATCGTCATCGGGCAGGCCGCCGAGTTCGACTACTCCGGGACGCAGGCCTGCCGCGTGCTGCGCGCCGAGGGGCTGCGCGTGATCCTGGTCAACTCCAACCCGGCCACGATCATGACCGACCCGGAGTTCGCCGACGCCACGTACGTCGAGCCGATCACCACCGAGGTGCTCACCTCGATCATCGCCAAGGAGCGCCCCGACGCGCTGCTGCCGACGCTCGGTGGTCAGACGGCCCTCAACGCGGCCGTCGCCCTCTCCGAGGCCGGTGTGCTCGACGAGTACGGCGTGGAGCTGATCGGCGCCAACATCGCCGCGATCCAGAAGGGCGAGGACCGCGAGCAGTTCAAGCAGGTCGTCGAGGTGTGCGGCGGCGAGTCGGCACGGTCGGTGATCGCGCACTCGCTGGACGACGCGCTGGCCGCGGTGGACGTGCTCGGCTACCCGATGGTGGTCCGTCCGTCGTTCACGATGGGCGGGCTCGGCTCGGGCATCGCCTACGACGAGGCCGACCTGCGCCGCATCGTCGGCCAGGGCCTGCACTACTCGCCGTCCACCGAGGTGCTCCTCGAGGAGTCGATCCTCGGCTGGAAGGAGTACGAGCTCGAGCTGATGCGGGACAAGCACGACAACGTCGTGGTGGTCTGCTCGATCGAGAACGTGGACCCGGTCGGCGTGCACACCGGCGACTCGGTGACGGTGGCCCCCGCGCTGACCCTGACCGACCGCGAGTACCAGCGGATGCGGGACATCGGCATCGCGGTGATCCGCGAGGTCGGCGTCGACACCGGCGGCTGCAACATCCAGTTCGCGGTGGACCCGGAGACCGGCCGGATCATCGTCATCGAGATGAACCCGCGGGTGTCGCGCTCGTCGGCCCTCGCCTCGAAGGCGACGGGCTTCCCGATCGCCAAGATCGCCGCCCGGCTGGCCGTCGGCTACACGCTGGACGAGATCCCCAACGACATCACCGGCTCGACGCCGGCCAGCTTCGAGCCGACCCTCGACTACGTGGTCGTCAAGGTGCCGCGCTTCGCCTTCGAGAAGTTCCCGGCGGCCGACCCCACGCTCACGACCACCATGAAGTCCGTCGGCGAGGCGATGGCGCTCGGCCGGAACTTCACCGAGGCCCTCGGTAAGGCGCTGCGCTCCCTCGACAAGAAGGGCGCGACGTTCCACTGGGACGGCGAGCCCGCGTCCGGCGCGGAGCTGGACGCCCTCGTCGAGTCCATCGCCCGGCCGACCGAGCGCCGCCTCGTCGACGTCCAGCAGGTGCTACGTGCGGGCGTCCCGCTGGAGACGGTGTACGAGCGGACCAAGATCGACCCCTGGTTCCTCGACCAGCTGCAGCTGGTCAACGAGGTCGCCGCCGAGGTCGCTGCCGCGCCGGCCCTCACCCGCGAGGTCCTGGCCCGCGCCAAGCGCCACGGCCTGTCGGACGCTCAGGTGGCGGTCCTGCGGGGGAGCAGCGAGGACAGCGTCCGGCACACGCGCTGGGCGCTCGGGGTGCGACCGGTCTACAAGACGGTCGACACCTGCGCGGCCGAGTTCGCGGCCCGCACGCCGTACCACTACTCGGCGTACGACGAGGAGACCGAGGTGGCGCCGCGCGAGCGGCCCGCCGTCCTGATCCTCGGTTCGGGACCCAACCGGATCGGGCAGGGCATCGAGTTCGACTACTCCTGCGTGCACGCGGCGCTCGCCCTCAAGGGCGAGTTCGAGACCGTGATGATCAACTGCAACCCGGAGACCGTGTCGACGGACTACGACACCTCGAACCGGCTGTACTTCGAGCCGCTGACGTTCGAGGACGTGCTCGAGGTGTACGAGGCCGAGCGGGCCGCCGGCCCGGTGGCCGGCCTGATCGTCACGCTGGGCGGCCAGACCCCGCTGTCGCTCGCGCAGCGCCTGTTCGACGCCGGCCTGCCCATCCTGGGTACCCCGCCGGACGCCATCGACGCGGCCGAGGACCGCGGCGAGTTCGGCCAGGTGCTCGCCGCCGCCGGCCTGCCGGCACCGGCGTTCGGCACCGCCACGACGTTGGCGCAGGCGCGGGAGACCGCCGCGCGCATCGGCTTCCCCGTGCTGGTGCGCCCGTCCTACGTGCTCGGCGGCCGCGGCATGGAGATCGTGTACGACGAGACCCAGCTGACGGAGTACGTCGAGCGCGCCCTCGCGGACGCAACCGTGTCCAACCGAGGCGTGCTGCCGCCGCTGCTGATCGACCGGTTCCTCGACGACGCGATCGAGATCGACGTCGACGCCCTGTACGACGGCGAGGAGCTGTACCTCGGCGGCGTGATGGAGCACATCGAGGAGGCCGGCATCCACTCCGGCGACTCGGCGTGCGCGCTGCCGCCGGTGACACTGTCCGCCACCGAGCTCGAGCGGATCCGCACCTCCACCGAGGCGATCGCCCGCGGGGTCGGCGTCCGCGGCCTGCTCAACATCCAGTTCGCGCTGGTGTCGGACGTGCTCTACGTCCTCGAGGCGAACCCGCGGGCGTCGCGCACGGCGCCCTTCGTGTCCAAGGCGACCGGCGTCTCGCTCGCCAAGGCCGCCGCGCTGATCATGGTGGGCCGGTCGATCGCCGAGCTGCGGCAGGCAGGCGTCCTGCCTGCCGAGGACGCGAGCGTGCTGGACCTCGCGGCGCCGATCGCGGTCAAGGAGGCGGTGCTGCCGTTCAAGCGGTTCCGCACGCTCGACGGTCACGCGGTGGACACCGTGCTGGGGCCGGAGATGCGCTCGACCGGTGAGGTGATGGGCTTCGACGCGGACTTCCCCACGGCGTTCGCCAAGTCGCAGCAGGCGTCGTTCGGCGGCCTGCCGACCTCCGGAACGGTGTTCATCTCCGTCGCCGACCGCGACAAGCGGGCGATCGTGCTGCCGGTCAAGCGGCTGTCCCAGCTCGGTTTCGAGATCCTCGCCACCGAAGGCACCGCCGTGGTGCTGCACCGGTCCGGGATCGACTCGCGGCTGGTGCGCAAGCAGTCCGCCGGCCGCGGACCCGGTGGAGAGCCGACGATCGTCGACCTGATCAGCGACGGGCAGGTCGACATGGTGATCAACACCCCGTCGGGCCAGGGCGCCCGTGCCGACGGCTACGAGATCCGCGCCGCCACGACGGCCGCCGACAAGGCGATCATCACCACCGTGCAACAGCTCGGCGCCGCCGTCCAGGCGATCGAGGCGGTCCGGTCGGGTCCCTTCGCGGTCACCAGCCTCCAGGAGCACGACGCGCGCACCCGGGCCCGCCGGGCGGCGCGCGCCGCAGCCGCCACACCACCGGCCGAGGAGACGTCCGGCGAGCGGGTGGCAGCGCTGTGACACCGACCTTCGGCACCCGTCTCGCCGCTGCGCGGGGCGCCCTCGGCCCCCTCTGCGTCGGCATCGACCCGCACCCCTCGCTGCTCCAGCAGTGGGGCCTGGCGGACGACGTCGACGGGCTCCGGCGGTTCGCCCTGACCGTCGTCGAGGCGGTGGCCGGCGTCGTGCCGGCGATCAAGCCGCAGTCGGCCTTCTTCGAGCGGCACGGCTCCCGCGGCGTCGCCGTGCTCGAGGAGGTCGTGGCGGCGGGGCGGTCGGCCGGGACGCTGGTGGTCGTGGACGCGAAGCGGGGGGACATCGGCTCGACGATGGGCGCCTATGCGGACGCCTACCTGCGTGACGGCGCCCCGCTGGCCGGTGACGCCCTGACGGTCTCGCCGTACCTCGGCTTCGGTTCGTTGCGCCCAGCCGTGGAGCTGGCGGCGGCGACCGGCCGCGGCCTGTTCGTGCTGGCCCTCACCTCGAACCCTGAGGGGGCCTCGGTCCAGCACGCCCGCGCAGCGGACGGCCGGTCGGTCGCGGCCCAGGTCGCGCAGGAGGCGGCGCGGCTCAACGCCGCCGAGCTGGCCGCCGGCGGCGGCTCCCTGGGGTCCGTCGGCCTCGTGGTCGGCGCGACCATCGGGGACGCGGCCGCGCGCCTCGGGCTCGATCTCGCCGCCGTGCAGGGTCCGCTGCTCGCACCCGGCGTCGGCGCCCAGGGCGCCGGACCCGCCGAGCTCGCGGCCGTGTTCGGCGACGCGCGGTCGGCGGTGCTCGCGTCGTCGTCGCGAGGCGTGCTGTCGGCGGGTCCGACGGTCGCCGCGCTCCGCGGCGCCGCGGAACGCGCCCGTGACGAGGCCGCTGCCGCCCTCGCCTGAGACCGCCACGCACCCGTCGCGGAGGAACGCCCGCGAGCCGCCCACGAGGGTGCGGACGCGGCATCGATGCAGGTGAAAGCGTGCACAAGGCCGCGTCACGTTTGCCGAGTGCCCAGGTGGTCGCTAGGTTCGATCTCGATCCTGCAGCCCACGAGGATCCCGGCCCACTGACGAGAAGGTGACGCGCGTGGCTCTCCCTCCGCTGACTCCAGAACAGCGTGCAGCAGCACTCGAGAAGGCCGCCGCCGCCCGGCAGGCCCGCGCCGAGGTGAAGAACCGTCTGAAGTACTCCCAGGGCTCCCTGTCCGAGGTGATCGAGCAGGGTCAGCAGGACGAGACCATCGGCAAGCTCAAGGTGATCTCCCTGCTCGAGTCCCTGCCAGGCGTGGGCAAGGTCAAGGCCCGTGCCATCATGTCCGACATCGGCATCTCCGAGACGCGGCGCGTGCGCGGGCTCGGTCCGCACCAGGTGAAGGCGCTCGTCGACCGCTTCGGGTGATCCCTCGCGGCCCGGTCGGCGGGCCGGGCCGCACCGCACCCGCAAGGAGCACCGCCCACCCATGACGACCACGCCCGCCCGGTTGACGGTGCTCGCAGGACCCACGGCCGTCGGCAAGGGCACGGTGTCCGCCGACGTGCGTGCGCGGTACCCGCAGGTCTGGCTCTCGGTCTCCGCGACGACGCGGTCGCCTCGTCCCGGCGAGGTCGACGGGGTGCACTACCGGTTCGTGTCCGAGGCGGAGTTCGACCGCATGGTGGCGGCCGGCGAGCTCCTCGAGTGGGCGGTGGTGCACGGTCGGCACCGGTACGGCACGCCTCGCGGGCCCGTTGAGCAGCGACTCGCGGCAGGGGAGCCCGTCCTGCTCGAGATCGACCTGCAGGGTGCCCGGCAGGTGCGCCAGAGCATGCCGGGCGCGCGGTTCGTCTTCCTCGCGCCGCCGTCGTGGGACGAGCTGGTGCGGCGGCTGGTGGGCCGCGGCACCGAGGACGAGGCCGAGCGGGAACGCCGGCTCGCCACCGCACGGGTGGAGCTGGCCGCCGAACCGGAGTTCGACCACGTGATCGTCAACGACGACGTGCACCGGGCGACCGACGAGCTGCTCACCGTGATGGGTGTGGTCACCGGCTAAGATGGCAGGCGGCTGTGCGGGCGTGCCCGCACCGAACCCCTTCTTCCCACCCACTCGTCGTCGGGAGCCCACCATGTCCGGAACCGTCGCCCACCCCACGGGCATCACCGACCCGCCGATCGACGACCTGCTGCAGCGAGCCGACTCCAAGTACGCGCTGGTGCTCTTCGCCGCCAAGCGGGCCCGCCAGATCAACGCCTACTACGGGCAGCTGAACGAGGGCCTGCTCGAGAACGTCGGCCCGCTGGTGGAGACGCGCCCGCAGGAGAAGCCGCTGTCGATCGCCATGCGCGAGATCGACAAGGGCCTCCTCACCGCCGAGCCGACCCCGCCCTCCGAGTAGCACCCCACGCCCGTGCGGATCGTCCTCGGCGTCGCGGGTGGCATCGCCGCGTACAAGGCGGTGCTGCTGCTGCGGCTGCTGCGCGAGGACGGTCACGCGGTGCGGGTGGTCCCCACCCGCGCCGCGCTCGAGTTCGTCGGCCGCCCCACGTGGGAGGCGCTGTCCGGCGAACCGGTGAGCACCGAGGTCTTCGACCACGTCGACGAGGTGGCGCACGTCCGCACAGGCCAGGAGGCCGACCTGGTCGTCGTCGCACCGGCGACGGCCGACCTCCTCGCGCGGGCCGCGGCCGGGATGGCCGACGACCTGCTGACGGCCACGCTGCTGGTCGCCCGCTGCCCCGTGCTGCTGGCACCGGCGATGCACACCGAGATGTGGCAGCACCCGGCCACGGTCGCCAACGTCGACACGCTCCGTCGGCGCGGGATCCACGTGCTCGACCCCGTGTCGGGTCGCCTGACCGGGCCGGACACCGGGCCCGGTCGGCTGCCGGAGCCCGAGGACATCGCCGCTGCGGCGCTGGCGCTGGTCCACGGACGCGCCTCCGACCTGGTGGGACGACGGGTCGTCGTATCGGCCGGGGGGACGCGCGAGCCGATCGACCCCGTGCGCTTCATCGGCAACCGCTCCTCCGGACGTCAGGGCATCGAGCTGGCTCGCGCGGCCCACGAGCGCGGCGCCCAGGTGACGCTGGTCGCAGCGAACGTGACGCTGCCGGCCCCGCCGGGCGTGCAGGTGGTCGCCGTCGAGTCCGGCGAGCAGCTGCGCGACGCGGTGCGGTCCGCCGCCAAGCACGCCGACGTCGTGGTCATGGCCGCCGCGGTGGCCGACTTCCGGCCCGTGCGCACGGCCGCCGCCAAGATCAAGAAGCAGCCGGGGGTGGGCCCCACCCCGATCGAGCTGGTCGAGACCGTCGACATCCTGGCGGAGCTGGTGCGCCAGTCGCCTCGCGAGGGGCAGGTGGTGGTCGGCTTCGCCGCCGAGACAGGGGACGAGGCCGGTGACGTGCTCGAGCACGGTCGGCGGAAGGCGATCCGCAAGGGCGCCGACCTGCTGGTGGTGAACGCCGTCGGCGCCGACCGGGGCTTCGGCGTCGAGCACAACGAGGTGACGGTCCTCGACCGAGCGGGCGCCGAGGTGGCGCGGGCGACCGGCACCAAGCTCGAGGTCGCGCACGCGGTGTGGGACGCGGTCCTGCCGCTGCTGTGACGCCGCGCCGCCCGGGTCCGGTACGGGGGCGCGCGACGGGGTGACGTTCGGCGAGCCCGTAGGCTGTCGGCCGTGAGTGCGTCCGCCGCCCGGTTGTTCACGTCCGAGTCCGTCACCGAGGGGCACCCGGACAAGGTCTGCGACCAGATCTCCGACGCGATCCTCGACGCGATGCTCGCCCAGGACCCGCTGTCCCGGGTCGCGGTGGAGACGATGGTGACCACCGGCCTGGTGCACGTCGCCGGCGAGGTGACCACCGACGCGTACGTCGAGATCCCGCAGGTGATCCGCGAGGTCGTCAACGAGATCGGCTACACGTCGTCGGACATCGGCTTCGACGGCGACTCGTGCGGCGTCTCGGTGTCGATCGGCCAGCAGTCGCCGGACATCGCGCAGGGCGTGGACAAGGCGCTCGAGGCCCGGCAGGACGACTCCGACCTGGACCCGCTCGACCTGCAGGGCGCCGGCGACCAGGGGCTGATGTTCGGGTACGCCTGCGACGACACGCCCTCGCTCATGCCGCTGCCGATCTGGGTGGCGCACCGGCTCGCCGAGCAGCTCGCCGCCGTTCGCAAGGCCGGTGTCGTCAAGGGTCTGCGGCCGGACGGCAAGACACAGGTGACGATCGGCTACGAGGGCGACCGTGCCGTCAGCCTCGACACCGTCGTCGTGTCCACCCAGCACGAGCCGGACGTCAACCTCGAGACGACCCTCGCGCCGGCGGTCGCCGAGCTGGTCGTCGGGCCGGTGCTCGCCGAGCTGGACCTCGACACGACGGGTCACCGCCTCCTGGTCAACCCCACCGGCCAGTTCGTCATCGGCGGCCCCAAGGGCGATGCCGGGCTGACCGGCCGCAAGATCATCGTCGACACGTACGGCGGCTTCGCCCGGCACGGCGGCGGCGCGTTCTCCGGGAAGGACCCCTCGAAGGTCGACCGGTCCGCGGCGTACGCGATGCGCTGGGTGGCCAAGAACGTGGTCGCCGCCGGGCTGGCGCGGCGGTGCGAGGTGCAGGTGGCCTACGCGATCGGCACGGCGCACCCCGTCGGCCTGTACGTCGAGACGTTCGGCACCGGCCAGGTGCCGATCGATCGCCTGACGGCGGCCATCCGCGACGTGTTCGACCTGCGACCGGCGGCGATCGTCCGCGACCTCGACCTGCTGCGGCCGATCTACCGTCGCACCGCCGCCTACGGACACTTCGGCCGTGAGCTGGCGGACTTCACCTGGGAGCGCACCGACCGCGTCGCGGACCTCCAGTCGGCCGTCGGCTGACCCGGGTCCCGTCGGGCCGGTCCACCGCCGACCGCGGTCGGGCTCCGTGGGTCGTCGGTGGTGGGATGGGCACGTGGACCTGACCGCGGCGCAGCCGACCCTGGCCGGCATGCCGCGGGTGCGGGCGCCGCGTCGCCAGCTGCCGGTCGACACCGCCGCCCGCCTGCCCGTCGCCCGCGTGTGCGTCGACGTGCAGCCGGCGCACCTCGACCGCGTGTTCGAGTACCTGGTGCCTGCCACGCTGGACGAGCGGGCCGTGCCCGGTTGCCGGCTGAAGGTCCGGTTCGGCGGTCAGGACGTCGACGGCTGGCTGCTGGAGCGCACCGAGGAGGCCGACCACGAGGGACGGCTGGTGCCGATCCGGCGGGTGGTGACGTCCGGTCCGGTGCTGACACCCGAGCTCGCGCGCGTCGCCCGGGCGGTTGCCGACCGCTACGCCGGGACGCTGGCCGACGTGCTGCGGCTGGCGGTACCGCCCCGGCACGCACGTGTGGAGGCCGAGATGGACGCGCTCGGACCGGCGCAGGCACCGGCGGCAGCGCCGGCCGCAGCCGGTGGCGCGTGGTCGGCGTACCGCGGGGGACCGGCGTTGCTGCAGCACCTGCTGGCCGGCGGTGCGCCGCGGGCGGTCTGGACGGCGCTGCCCGGACCGCAGGGGGATCGATGGCCCGACGCGGTGGCGCAGGCCGTCGCGGCCTGCGTGCTCGGCGGGCGCGGGGCGCTGGTGGTCGCGCCCGACCGTCGGGACGTCGACCGGGTGGTCGCCGCGCTGGAGCAGGTGGGGCTCCCGGCCTGGTCGCCCGCGGCGGACGGAGGCGTCGTGCGACTGACCGCCGAGGACGGTCCGGCGCCGCGGTACCGCGCCTTCCTCGCCGCGCTCGGCGGGCGCGCTCGGGTGGTGGTCGGCACCAGGGCCTCCGCGTTCGCCCCGGTCGAGGATCTCGGCCTGGTGGTCTGCTGGGACGACGGCGACCCGCTGCACGCCGAGCCCAGAGCGCCGTACCCCCACGTGCGGGAGGTGCTGACGCTCCGCGCCGAGGCCGCCGGCGCCGCCGCGATCTTCGGCGGGCACGGCCGCTCCGTCGAGGCGCAGGCCCTGGTCGAGCGCGGCTGGGCCGCCTCCGTGACGGCCGACCGCGCCGTGCTGCGCGCGCGCACACCGCGGGTCCGGGCGCTGACGTCCGTCGAGCTCGCCCGGGAGGGAGCGGCCGCGGCGGCCCGGCTCCCCGCACCTGCCTTCGCCGCCATCCGCTCCGCCCTCGAGCGGGGCCCGGTGCTGGTCCAGGTGCCGCGGGCGGGGTACCTGCCGGCTGTCGCGTGCACCCGCTGCCGCGCGACCGCCCGGTGCGCCGTCTGCACCGGACCCCTCGGCCTGACCGGGCCGGACGCCGTGCCCGCCTGCCGCTGGTGCGGCCGGCTCGCCACCGCCTGGCGCTGCTCGACGTGCGGCAACGACGGTCTCCGATCGGTCCGCGTCGGCTCCGAGCGCACCGCCGAGGAGATCGGCAGGGCGTTCCCCGGGACCACCGTCCGGGTCTCCGGGGCGAGAGCCGCGGCCGGCGTGCTCGCGCAGGTCCCCGACCGGCCCGCGATCGTGGTCGCGACACCTGGTGCCGAGCCGGTGGCGGCCGGCGGCTACGCGGCCGCGGTGCTGCTGGACGCCTCGGTGGCGACCACGGGGGACGCACTCTCTGCGGAACCGGACGCCCTGCGTCGCTGGCTGGCCGCTGCGGCCCTGGTCCGGCCGATCGGCGACGGCGGGGAGGTGCTGCTCGTCGGCGACGGTGCGGAACGCCCCACGCAGGCCCTGGTCCGGTGGGACCCCGCCGGTCTTGCCGCACGGGAGCTGGCCGAGCGGGCCGAGCTGGGACTGCCACCGGTGATCCGGGTCGCCACCGTCACGGGGCCGCGGGAGGCCGTCGGTCTCGTCGTCGGCCGGGTGCAGGTGCCCGAGACGACGGTCTGGGGACCCGTCGCCGTCAGCGCGCCGGGCGGCTCACCGGACCCGCTGGATCCGGACGTCCGCGCGATGCTGCGCGCCCCGCGCAGCCGGGGCGCCGAGCTGACCAGGGCACTCGCCGCCTCGGTCGCCGTCCGGAGCGCGCGCCGTGAGGGTGGCACGCTCCGCGTGCAGGTCGACCCTCAGGAGCTGCTGTGAGCACCGTGGACACCCTGGTGCTCGATCTGGGGAACGTGCTGGTGCCGTGGCACCCCGAGCGGGCGTTCGAGGGGCTGGTGCCGGACGAGGACGTACGGCGGTTCCTGGAGGACGTCGACTTCCCGGAGCTCAACCGGTCGCTGGACGCGGGCCGGGACTGGGCCGACGCACGGCACGAGCTGTCCGCGATGGGGCCGTGGTACGTCGACATGCTCGACCTCTACCTCGCCCACTTCCCTCGCACGCTCGCCGGTGAGGTCCCCGGGATGGCGCGTCTGGTGCGCGAGCTGCACGACGTGGGCCTTCGGCTGCTCGGGCTGACCAACTGGTCGGCGGCAACCTTCCACCACGCCGTGCCGGCCGCCCCGGCGATCGGCCTGCTCGAGGCAGTGGTGGTGTCCGGCCAGGAGGGCGTCATCAAGCCGGACCCGCGCATCTTCGCCCTGGTGGTCGACCGCTTCGGGCTGCAGCCCGCCGCGACGCTGTTCGTCGACGACTCCTCGGTCAACGTGGCCGCAGCGCACGCCGCAGGCCTCCCGGCGGTCGTCTTCACCGATGCCGGACGTCTGCGGGCCGACCTCAGGGCGCGGGGTGTGCCCGTGGCCGCCGCCTAGGATCGCAGCCGTGCGTCTGCTCTTCGCCGGGACCCCGGCCCCCGCGGTGCCCTCGCTCGAGGGGCTGATCGCCTCCCGCCACGACGTGGTCGCCGTTCTGACACGCCCCGACGCACCCTCCGGGCGCGGCCGGACCCTGACGGCCAGCCCCGTGCGCCAGGTGGCCGAGGCTCACGGCATCGAGGTGCTCAGCCCTCGACGGCTGCGCGACGAGGACTTCCGCGCACGGTTCGCCGCCCTGGCGATCGACGCCGTCGCCGTGGTCGCGTACGGCGCGCTGATCCCCGCGGACCTCCTCGCCGCGGTGCCGGAGGGGTGGACCAACCTGCACTTCTCGCTGCTGCCCGCATGGCGCGGCGCCGCGCCGGTGCAGCACGCCCTGATCGCCGGCGACGAGGTGACGGGCGCGACCACCTTCCGCATCGAGGAGGGCCTGGACACCGGTCCGGTGTACGGCCTGCTGACCGAGACCATCCGGCCGCGGGACACCGCCGGCGACCTGCTGGACCGCCTTGCGCACGCGGGTGCCGGGCTGCTGGTGCGGACGATGGACGGCATCGCCGACGGCACCCTGGTCGCCGTCGCGCAGGGCGGTGACGGCATCAGCCACGCGCCCAAGCTGACCGCGGAGGACGGGCGCGTCCGCTGGACGCATCCGGCGCACGCCGTGGACCGCCGCATCCGCGGCTGCACCCCCGAGCCGGGCGCGTGGACGATGCTTCCCGACGGCACCCGGCTGGGACTGGGCCCCGTCACACCGGTCGGGGAGACGCTCCCCGCGGGGGTGCTGCAGATCGGGCGGCGGGACGTCCTGGTCGGCACGGGCAGCACGGCCGTGCGCCTGGGGACCGTCTCGGCCCCCGGCCGCCGGACGATGCCCGCCGCCGACTGGGCGCGCGGTGCCCGTCTCGCCAACGGCACGGTCCTCGGGGCCGAGGCATGAGCGACGCCCCGCGGGCAGCCCGTTCGCCGGGTCCCGGCGACGACCGCCGCCGACCGTCCCGCGACCACCGCGACGCCCAGGGCCGCCAGCGAGGGGCCGCGCGCGCCGAGGGCCGCACCGCCCGTTCCGCGGCTGCCCCGGCGCAGCGCGCCCGGCGAGGCGACGCGCCGCGTACCGCCGCCCTCGAGACGCTGCGCGCCGTCGCCGGCTCGGACGCGTACGCCAACCTGGTCCTGCCGCCGCTGCTGCGCCAGCGCCGGTTGCACGGGCGCGATGCGGCCTTCGCCACCGAGCTGACGTACGGCACTCTGCGGCTGCGCGGGCGCTACGACGCGGTGCTGGCTCAGGTGGTCGACCGGGACCTCGACCGGCTCGACCCCGTGGTGCTCGACCTGCTGCGGCTCGGCGCGCACCAGCTGCTCGGCATGCGGGTGCCCGTGCACGCCGCCGTCTCCGAGACGGTCGCGCTCGCCCGCGAGCACGCCGGTGCCGGCGCGGCGCAGCTGGTGAACGCCGTGCTGCGCCGGGTGTCCGAGCACCCGCTGGACGACTGGCTGCACCGCATCGCCGACGCCGCGGACCCGGCCGGGACCGACACCTCGGCCCGGCTCGCCGTCGTGGAGAGCCATCCGGCCTGGGTGGTCCGGGCGTTCCGGGAGGCGCTGGTCGGCCACGGTAGTACCGCGGACGAGCTCGAGGCCGTGCTGCAGGCCGACAACGACGCGCCCGCGGTGACGCTGGTCGCCCGGCCGGGGCTGGTGGAGGTCGACGAGCTCGTCGCCGGGGGAGTCGACGCGGCACCCGGTCGGCTGGCCGGCACGGCCGCCGTGCTGCGCGCCGGCGACCCGGGGGAGCTCGCGCCCGTGCGCGACGGGCTCGCCGGCGTGCAGGACGAAGGCAGCCAGCTGGTGACCCTGGCGCTCGCCGCCGCACCGCTCGACGGACGTGACGAGCGGTGGCTGGACCTCGCCGCCGGCCCGGGTGGGAAGGCTGCGCTGCTCGGGTCGCTGGCCGCCCAGCGCGGGGCCCGCCTGGTCGCCAACGAGGTGCACCCGCACCGCGCCGAGCTGGTCCGCCAGTCGTTGCGGGCGGTGCCGGCGGCGGCCGTGGAGGAGATCCGCGTGGGCGACGGTCGCGACGTGGGTCAGCAGGAGCCCGGCGCCTACGACCGCGTGCTGCTCGACGCGCCCTGCACCGGGCTCGGGGCGCTGCGCCGGCGACCGGAGTCCCGCTGGAGACGGACCCCCGCAGACCTCGCGGCGCTCGGTCAGCTGCAGCGAGGGCTGCTCGCCTCGGCACTGGCCGCTGTGCGGCCCGGCGGCGTGGTGGCCTACGTCACCTGCTCACCGCACCTCGCCGAGACCACGCTCGTCGTCACCGACGCCTTGCGTGCCGCCGCGCGTGCGGGCACGGCGGCCCAGGTGGTCGACGCTCGTTCCGTGGTGCTCGCCCTGGTGCCGGACGGCCAGCCGGCGCCGGACCTCCCGGAGCGCCCCGACGTCCAGCTGTGGCCGCACGTGCACGGCACGGACGCGATGCACCTGACGCTGCTGCGACGGGACTGAGCAGGCGCCGAGCGCGGGACCCTACGCTGGCCGCGTGGCCGTGCGCATCCATCCCAGCATCCTGTCCGCCGACTTCGCCAACCTCGAGCGCGACCTCGGGGCGATCGCGACGGCCGACTACGCCCACGTCGACGTGATGGACCAGCACTTCGTGCCGAACCTGACGCTCGGCCTGCCGGTGGTCCGCCGGCTGGCGCAGGTGTCGCCCGTGCCCCTGGACGTGCACCTGATGATCGAGGACGCCGACCGCTGGGCCCCGGAGTACGCGGCCGCCGGGGCTGCCTCCGTGACGTTCCACGCCGAGGCCGCCCAGGCCCCGGTCCGACTGGCCCGTGAGCTGCGTGAGCGCGGCGTGCGGGCCGGTATCGCGCTGCGGCCGGCCAGCCCTGTAGAACCGCTGCTGGACCTGCTGGCCGAGTTCGACATGGTGCTGGTGATGACCGTCGAGCCGGGGTTCGGCGGTCAGTCGTTCATCGAGGGGACGCTGCCCAAGCTGCGGCGGCTGCGGCAGGCCGTCCGTGAGTCGGGGACGGGCACGTGGATCCAGGTGGACGGCGGGGTGTCCCGCGACACGATCGGCCGGATCGCCCGGGCGGGTGCCGACACCTTCGTCGCCGGTTCCGCCGTCTACGGTGCCGCCGACGTGGCGGCGGAGATCGCCGCCCTCCGCGAGTTCGCAGAGGCACCGATCCAGGCGTGACCTCGCCTGTGGCATGATCGAGGGCAGCAAGTCGAGTACACACACGTGCTCCGGGGTCGGTGCAATTCCGAGCCGGCGGTGACAGTCCGCGACCCGCGAGGTCCTCTCGAGGACCGGACGGTTGACCTGGTGGAACTCCGGGACCGACGGTGAAAGTCCGGATGGGAGGAGACGTGGCGACGCGCGGCGGTCCGCGCGTCGTGCGGTCGGGTGAGCCCTGCCGTCATCCCCGGAGCCCGAGAGGGACCGGGAGGCACGGATGGTGGGCACCGCCGAGACGAGCGCCGGTGTGCGCGCCGCGCAGCCGTCTGCCCGCGAGCGCGCCGCCATGGAGCGCGCGATCGACCTCGCGCGGCGAGGCCCGGCGCACGGGCCGAACCCACGGGTCGGTGCGGTTCTGCTCGACGCGTCCGGAGCCGTGGTGGCCGAGGGCTGGCACGCCGGTGCCGGCACCCCCCACGCGGAGGTCGCCGCGCTCACCGCCGCAGCCCGCAGCGGTGCGGACGTCCGCGGCGCGACGGCCGTCGTGACGCTCGAGCCGTGCGACCACACCGGCCGGACCGGCCCGTGCAGCAGGGCGCTGATCGAGGCGGGCGTCGCCCGGGTGGTGTACGCCGTGGACGACCCGAACCCGGACGCGGCCGGGGGAGCAGCACGCCTGCGGTCCGCCGGCGTGGACGTCGTCGGCGGTGTGCTCGCCGGGGCGGCGCGCGAGCTGCTCCGGCCCTGGCTCGCCGCCGTCGAGCAGGGTCGCCCGTTCGTCACGCTCAAGCTGGCCAGCAGCCTCGACGGCCGCGTCGCCGCGGCGGACGGCAGCAGCCGCTGGATCACCGGGACGGTCGCTCGCCGTCATGCGCACGAGCTGCGCGAGGAGGTCGACGCGATCGTCGTCGGCACGGGCACCGCCCTGCAGGACGACCCGTCGCTCACCGCACGGACCGCCGACGGCACCCTGACGGGGCACCAGCCGCTGCGGGTGGTCGTCGGGTACCGCGCCGTCCCGGGCGACTCGCGGCTGCGCGGCCCCGGCGGCCCGCTGCTGACCCTCGCGACCCACGACCCTGCTCAGGTGCTCGCGGCGCTCGCCGAGCGCGAGGTGCGGCACGTGCTGCTCGAGGGCGGCCCGACCCTGGCGGCAGCCTTCCTGCGCGCCCGGCTGGTCGACGAGGTGCACGCGTACATCGCCCCCGTGCTGCTGGGCGCAGGCCGGTCGAGCGTGGCCGACCTCGGGGTCTCCACGATCGACGAGGCCGTCCGGCTGCGCCCCCGCAAGGTGCGGCCGCTGGGACCGGACGTGCTGGTGGTCGCCGACGCGACCTGGGAAGGACGGGAGGACTGATGTTCACAGGCATCGTCGAAGAGCTGGGCGACGTGGTGGCGCTCGACCTCGCTGAGCCCGGCGAGGACGGCCAGCGCTCCGCTCGGCTGACGGTCCGCGCACCGCTGGCCACGTCCGACGCGCACCTGGGGGACTCGATCGCGGTCTCGGGCGTCTGCCTGACGGTCGTGGACCTGCCGGGCGACGGCACGTTCACCGCCGACCTGCTGCCGGAGACCCTGCGCCGGTCGGCGCTGGGGGAGCTGGCCGTGGGGGACACCGTGAACATCGAGCGCTCGGTGCCGGTGGGCGGCCGCTACGGCGGCCACGTCGTGCAGGGGCACGTCGACGGCGTCGGCGTGGTCCGTAGCCGCACCACCGGCGCGCGGTGGGACGACGTGGTGATCGCCCTCGACCCCGACCTCGCGCGGTTCGTCGCCGAGAAGGGCGCGATCGCCGTCGCGGGCGTCTCGCTGACCGTCACGACGGTCGGCGACGACGAGTTCGGCGTCTCGCTCATCCCGGCGACCCTCGGCGCCACCACCCTCGGCCGGCTCGAGGCCGGCGCGCACGTGAACCTGGAGGTCGACGTGCTGGCGAAGTACACGGAACGGCTGCTGTCGACCGCGGCGGTGGCACGGTGAGCGACGTCGTGCTCGGTACGGTCGAGGACGCTCTCGCCGAGCTGCGGGCGGGCAAGCCGGTCCTGGTGGTGGACTCGCCGGAGCGGGAGAACGAGGCCGACGTCATCCTCGCCGCGCAGTCGGCGACGCCCGAATGGGTCGGCTGGACCATCCGGCACTCGTCCGGCTACCTCTGCGCGCCCATGCCGGCCGCCCGCGCCGACGCCCTCGACCTGCCGGTCATGGTGCCGCACAGCCAGGACGCCCGCCGGACCGCCTACACCGTGACGGTCGACGCGGCGACCGGCGTCACCACGGGCATCTCGGCGGCCGACCGGGCCCGGACGCTGCGGGTGCTCGCCGACCCGGCATCCGGCCGCGGCGATCTCATCCGCCCTGGTCACGTGCTGCCGCTGCGGGCCGTCCCGGGCGGTGTGCTGCACCGCGGCGGCCACACGGAGGCGGCCGTCGACCTGTGCCGGCTGGCCGGCCTCGAGCCCGTCGCGGGCATCTGCGAGGTGGTGAACGACGACGGCTCGATGGCCCGGCTGCCGCAGGCTGCGGCGCTGGCCGCGGAGGCCGGCCTGGTGATCATCACCATCGAGGAGATCGTCGAGTGGCGCCTGGCCCACGGTGACGGGGTCGAGGCCGTCCCCGAGCCCCTGCGTCCCCGGGTCCAGGCCACCGAGAGCGCGTTCCTCCCGACGGAGTTCGGCGACTTCCGCGTCCACGGCTACCGCGACCTGCGGACCGGCGACGAGCACATCGCGCTGGTGCCGGTCAGCGGCCTCTCGGACCAGCCCGTCGTCCGGGTGCACTCCGAGTGCCTCACGGGTGACGCGTTCGCCTCGCTGCGGTGCGACTGCGGCCCGCAGCTGCACACTGCGATGGAGCTGGCCGCGACCACCGGTGGCGCCGTCGTCTACCTGCGCGGGCACGAGGGACGGGGCATCGGCCTGCTGGCCAAGGTCGCCGCCTACGCGCTGCAGGACGAGGGCCGGGACACCGTCGAGGCGAACATCGACCTGGGCTGGCCCGCCGACCGCCGGGAGTACGGCGCCGCCGCGGCGATCCTCACCGACCTCGGCATCGAGAAGGTCACGCTGCTGACCAACAACCCGGCCAAGGTGGCGGGTCTGCGCGCCCACGGCATCGACGTGGCCGAGGTGCGGGGCCTCGAGGTGGGGCGGACGCCGCACAACGCCGCGTACCTGCACACCAAGGCCACCGCGATGGGACACCTGCTGCACGCCGACGATGCAGCGACGCACGGACGAGTCGAGGAGGACGCCCGATGAGCGGCGCCGGAGCACCACAGCTGCACGTGGACGGCAGCGGGATGCGGGTGGTGGTGGTCGCAGCCAGCTGGCACACCACCGTGATGGACGGCCTGCTCGCCGGCTCGCGCCGCGCGCTGGCCGAGGCGAACGTCGCCCAGGTCGACGTGGTCCGGGTGCCGGGATCGTTCGAGCTGCCCGTGGCCGCACGGGCCGCGGCGCTCTCCGGTGCCGACGCCGTCGTGGCGCTCGGCGTGGTGATCCGCGGCGGCACCCCGCACTTCGAGTACGTCTGCCAGGCGGCGACCGGAGGGTTGACGCAGGTCAGCGTGGACACGGGGGTGCCGGTCGGGTTCGGCGTGCTCACGTGCGACGACGAGCAGCAGGCGCTGGACCGTGCCGGTCTGCCGGGCTCGAAGGAGGACAAGGGTGCGGAGGCGGCGCAGGCGGCCGTCGCGACGGTGCTCGCGCTGCGGTCGCTGGACGGCTCCCGGGACAGCGCCTGGTGACAACTAGGCTCACCGGCGTGAAGACGTTCGAGTCCCTGTTCGCCGAGCTCGCGCAGAAGGCCGTGGACCGCCCGGAGGGTTCCGGCACCGTCGCGGAGCTCGACGGTGGCGTGCACACCATCGGCAAGAAGGTGGTCGAGGAGGCCGCCGAGGTGTGGATGGCCGCCGAGCACGAGTCCGACGCCCGCACCGCCGAGGAGATCTCGCAGCTGCTGTACCACCTGCAGGTGCTGATGCTCGCCCGCGGGCTGACGCTCGACGACGTCTACACCTACCTGTGAGGACCCCGTGCTGAGGATCGCCGTCCCCAACAAGGGCTCGCTCTCGGAGCCCGCCGCCGAGATGCTGCGCGAGGCGGGCTACCGCCAGCGCCGTGACGCCCGCGAGCTGGTGCTGCCCGACCCGGACAACGACGTCGAGTTCTTCTTCCTGCGTCCGCGCGACGTCGCCGTGTACGTGGGAGCCGGGACGGTGGACGTCGGCATCACGGGCCGTGACCTGCTGATCGACTCCGGCTCCGCCGCCACCGAGCACCTGCCGCTGAACTTCGCCCGGTCGACGTTCCGGTTCGCCTCGACGGCGGGCCGGCTCACCGACGCCAGCGAGGTGGACGGCCTGCGCGTCGCCACGTCGTACCCCGTGCTGGTCGCGGGACACCTGGCGTCGCTCGGCGTGCAGCCCGCAGCCGTGGTGCGACTCGACGGTGCGGTCGAGTCGGCGATCCGCCTCGGTGTCGCCGACGTCATCGCGGACGTCGTCGAGACCGGCACGACGCTGCGTGCCGCCGGGCTGGAGATCTTCGGCGAGCCCATCCTGCGCTCGGAGGCGGTGCTGGTCCGGCGGGCCGACACCGACGTCCCGCCGGGTCTCGACGTGCTCACCCGTCGCCTGCAGGGCGTGCTGACCGCCCGCGAGTACGTGCTGATGGACTACGACGTACCGCTGTCCGTGGTCGACGAGGCGGTGCGGATCACGCCCGGCCTGGAGTCGCCGACCGTGTCCCCGCTGCACGACAAGCAGTGGGCCGCGGTTCGCGCGATGGTGCCCCGGTCCCAGACCAACAAGGTGATGGACGACCTGTACGACGTCGGCGCGCGCGCCATCATCGTCACGTCGATCCACGCCTGTCGGCTGTGACGGACGCGTCCACCCCCTTCCGCCCGCGGCTCGCCCGCGCGGTGACCCTGGCGGTGGGCGCCCTCGCCGTCGTCCTGACGATCCTGCTGCTGCTGGCGCTGCCCGAGCTGGCTGCCCTCGACAAGGCCGGGTTCGCACTGCTGGCCGTGCTGATCGCCGGGTTCTGCTGGCGTCAGGCGGACGTGCGGGCCGTCCCGGACGACGAGGGCCTGACCGTGCGCAACCTCGTGCTCCAGCGCCGGCTCGTGTGGGCCGACATCGTCTCGGTCCGGTTCGGCCACGGCCGGCCGTGGGTGCAGCTGGACCTCGCGGACGGCACCACGCTGGCCGTCATGGGCATCCAGCGCTCCGACGGTGCCTTCGCGAACCGCGAGGCACGGCGGCTGGCCACGCTGGTGGCCCAGCACACCGCCACCAGCCGGGACGACTGACCGAGCCGGACCCCCGCCGGTCAGCCCGCCGCGAGCGCGGCGGCGTGCACACCGGCCACCGCCGCGGCGAGGAACGACCCCGGGTCGTCGTCCAGGTCCCGTCCCATCGTCGAGAGCCGGACCGGGCACCGCCGCAGCGCCGCGACCAGCTCCGCGTCGGCCTGCACGTCCACCAGCCGGTGCCGTCCGGACAGCGTCGTGGTCTGGGCGCGGACCTGAGACCCCAGCTGGTCCAGCGCCTCTCCCACGCCCGTGAACACCGGGACGGGCACGTCAGCGGTCGCGAGCGCGACGCGCCCGTACGCGGTGAGCGAGTGGTGCGACACACCGCGGTGCCGCGGTCGGGGGTCGGCGCCGGACACCCGCAGGGACGCGACGGGCCGACCGTTCAGCGCGGCCGCGGCGTTGACGGCGTCGCCGGCAAGCACGCCGGAGAACCCCCAGCGGGTGTCGGTACCGAGGTTGCCCGGGCCCTGCGAGACGACCGCCAGGTCCGCACCGGCGACCAGCCGCGCGGCGAGCAGCGCCGAGTGGACGCTCACCGCCTCGAGATCACCGCCGTACGCCTGCCCCGCGGTGATGCACGTGTCCAACCAGCCCGCCTCGCGCAGCGCCGCCACGGTGCGCGAGAACGCCACCGGCAGCGCGCCGCCGTCGGTCATCACGTAGGCGATGCGTGGTGCGGGCCGCCCGGCCGCAGCCGCCGCGTGCCGGGCGCCGGCCACGACGGCGGGCAGCGCCGAGTGCAGGTCCGCGGTCACCACCGGCATGCCGAGCAGGTCGTCGGCGTCCTGGAGCAGGTCGTGGTGCGCCGACTCCTGGTCGTCCACCCCGAGCACCATCACCTGCTGCGGCGTGTACCGCGCCTTGACCAGGTGACCCGGCGCGGGCGGAGGGTCCGCCGGCAGCGCGTCCGTCCGGGCGACCACCAGGGCGTACCCGCCGGTGCCGAGGCCACGCTCCAGGGCCGTGACGTTCAGCAGCACCCGCGCACCTGCCTCGACCGGACCCACCACGTCGTCGTACGCCAGGGCCTGCAGCTGCTCGTCGCCCACCTGCACCAGCACCTCGTGCGCGCCGGTCCATCGCCTGCCGAGCGACACCACGGTCCCGGCGCGCCACGCGATCACCGTCCCACGCTACCGGCCACTACGGTGGTGGCCGATGGCCGCGCAGATCGACCCCGCCGAGCGCCTGCTCAACCTCGTCATCGCCCTGGTCAACACCCCCGGGCGGATGACCAAGGAGCAGGTGCGCCGGTCCGTCGCCGGCTACGCGGACGCACCGACGGACGACGCCTTCGAGCGGATGTTCGAGCGGGACAAGGACACCCTGCGCGAGCTGGGGGTCCCGGTGCTGACGGTCACGGACCCGCGGCACGGCGACGACATCGGCTACCGGGTCGACCCCGACGCGTACGCGCTTCCGCCCGTGCAGCTGACCGCGGGGGAGCTCGGCGTCCTGGCGCTGGCCGCCCAGCTGTGGCAGGACCGTTCACTGCGCACCGACTCCTCCCGGGCGCTGACGAAGCTGCGGGCCGTGGGTGAGGCGCCGGAGGCGAGCGACCTGGTGGCCGGCCTGGCGCCGCGGGTGCGCGCCGGTGGTGACGCGTTCGGCCCGCTGCTCGACGCCGTGCAGGCCCGGCAGGCCGTGCGGTTCGTCTACCGCGCGGCCACCACCGGCGAGGTGCGGGAGCGCGAGGTCGAGCCCTGGCGGCTGCTCGCGCGCCGTGGCGGCTGGGTGCTCGTCGGCCGCGACCGCCACCGGTCCGCGACCCGGTCGTTCCGGTTGAGCCGGATCGAGGGGACGGTCCGGCCCGTCGGCGAGCCCGGCTCGTTCCCGCCTCCGACACCGGCGGAGCTCGACGAGGCGCTGGCGACGTGGACCGCGGGCACCGAACGCCTCGCCGCGCTGGCGGTGCTGCCCGAGCGGGCAGGTGCGGCCCGCGCACGGGCGGTGGTGCCCGACGGCGACACCCCCCCACCACCGGACCTCACCGACGTGCCCGGAGTCGAGCGGCTGCTCGCCACCCGGGACCTGGTGCACGTGCCGTACCGCTCGACGCACGAGCTGGCCGAGGAGCTGGTCGCCTACGGCGACGCCGTCGTCGTGCTCGGACCTCCGGAGCTGCGTGCGGCCGTGCTGCGCCTGCTCCGCACGGCGGCCACGCTCGGCGGGGGAGGCGACGATGCCTGAGCGCGCGAGCGACCGGCTGCTGCGCATGCTCGGCATGGTGGCGTACCTCGACCGGCACCAGGGTGTGCCCGTCGACGAGATCGCCGAGCAGTTCGGCGTGACGCCGCGGCAGGTGCTGGCCGACGTCGACACGCTCTGGGTGACGGGCACCCCCGGGTACCTCCCGTACGACCTGATCGACTTCGACGCCACCGCGTACGAGCAGGGTGTGGTGCGGCTGACGGAGTCGCGGGGCCTGACCCGACCGCTGCGGCTGGGCGGTCGCGAGGCCGTCGCCCTGGTGGCCGCGCTGCGTGCCATGGCCTCGGCGCTGGGTCCGCTGCTGGACGACGAGCAGGCCCGCGTGCTGCGGTCGGCGCTGGCGAAGGTCACCGCTGCGACGGGTGATGCGGCAGCCGCCGTGGACGTGCAGCTGGCCTCGACGGCGACGCCGCAGGTGGCGGCGATCATCGCCGAGGCGCTCGCTCAGCACCGTCGCCTGCGCATCCGGTACGTGAACACCCGGGACGAGGCGAGCGACCGCGAGGTGGACCCGATCCGGCTGGTCAGCGAGGACGAGCGGACGTACCTGCTGGCGTGGTGCCGGTCCGCGGACGGCGAACGGCTCTTCCGCGTGGACCGCGTCCTGGGCGCGGAGGTGCTCGACGAGCCGGCCGAGGACCACTCGGTCCCGGAGGCGGCGGCCGTGTTCTCCCCGGGCCCGGAGGGCGAGCTGGTCACGCTGCACCTGGCCAGCCCCGGCCGGTGGGTGGCCGAGACGACGCCCGCCGAGGCCGTGCGCAACCTTCCCGACGGGTCCTTCGAGGTGGACCTGCGCGTCGTCCAGCCGGCCTGGTTGCGGCACCTGCTGCTGCAGGCTGCGGAGGACGTCCTGGACGTCCGGCCGGCCCGGGTCGCCCAGGAGGTGGCCCAGGTGGCTCGCGCGGCCCTGGCCGCCTACGGACCCGGGGAGGGCTGACAGTGCCCTGGGGACTGGTGTGGACCGTGCTCGTCGTCGCGACGCTCGTCGGAGCGGCCTTCCTGGCGCGGTCCCTGTGGCGCCGCGGACTGGCGCTCGGCCGGGCGGTCGGCGTCGCAGCCGAGGCGACCGCCGGAGCGGCCGACCACGGAACCGAGCGCGCCGACCAGCTGCGGGACGCGCACCCCGTGCCGGGACCCGCGCTCGGCACCGACCCGGCGGTGCTGCGGGATCGGCTCGCGCAGGTCCGCGCGGAACGGGCGCGACGACGGGCGGTCCGTGCGGACCGGCACCGGAGGACGTACGAGACGTGGCGTCAGGTGTGGCGCTGACCTGCGACGACGGCGGCTCGCTCAGGACGTCGCCCGAGCCTGCGTAGACTCGCCACGTCGTCCACCGAAGGAGTCGTCGGTCGTGTTTCGTGGCTTGTTCGAGGGTTGGCACCCGATCCTCCTCATCCTCATCGTGGTGCTGGTCTTCGGCGCGAACCGGCTGCCCGGGGCGGCGCGCAACATCGCCCAGTCGATGAAGATCTTCAAGCGCGAGCTCGAGAGCGGCGACGACAGGACGGCCGGCTCCGCGAGCGGCGCGCCCTCCACCGCTCCGACCGCGCCACCCGCGACGCCGCCCGCAGCCGCCCAGCCGAGCCCCACGCCGCCGGCGGCCCAGCCCGGGAGCACGCCGCCGGCCCCCGGACCGGACGTGCCGCCCACCGCCGGCGACGGCGCAGCGCGGGCCTGAACCGCACGTGAACGCCCGGTCGACGAGCCGGGCCCCGAACGGCCGCATGCCGTTGCGGGCCCACCTGCGTGAGCTGCGCCGGCGGCTGTTCCTCGCCGTGATCGGGATCGCGCTCGGCGCCGTCGTCGGCTGGTTCGCGTACCACCCCGTGTTCGAGGCCCTGATCCGGCCGCTGCAGCGGGTGGCGGCAGCACGGCACCAGATCGTCGCGATCAACTTCAGCGGCCTGGCGGCCTCCTTCGACATGCAGGTGCAGGTCGCGCTCTTCCTCGGCGTGCTGGTGTCCAGCCCCTGGTGGATCGGCCAGCTGTGGGCCTTCGTCACCCCGGGGCTGACGCGCCGCGAGCGCCGGTACGCGGTCCTGTTCCTCGCCGTCGGTGTACCGCTGTTCCTGGCGGGCGCGGCGCTGGCGTGGTGGGCGCTGCCGAATGCGGTGACGTTCCTGACGGCGTTCACGCCGGCCGGCGCGACGAACCTGATCGACGCACAGACCTACATGGCGTTCGTGATGCGGCTGATCCTGGCCTTCGGCCTGGCGTTCCTGCTGCCGGTGGTGATGGTGGCCCTGAACCTCGCCGGGGTGGTGCGCGCCCGGACGTGGGTCGGTGCGTGGCGGTGGGCCGTCGTCGCGATCTTCGTCTTCGCCGCGGTCGTGACGCCGACGCCCGACGCCTTCAGCATGCTCGGCATCGCGCTGCCCATGACGGGCCTGTACGTGGCCGCGGTCTGGATCTGCCTGGTGCACGACCGCCGGGAGGACCGCCGTCGCGTCGCGGCCGGCCTGCCGCGGCTCGACGGCACGATGCCCGACGACGAGCCGGACGCGCCGGGGACCGGGGCGGCGGGGACGTGAGCCGCCTCGGCGTGATGGTGAACCCGGCCGCGGGTCTCGGCCGCGGCGTCCGCACCGGCAGGCAGGTGCACGCTGCTCTGCGCGCGGCCGGGCACGTCGTCACGGACCTGTCCGCGCCGACCCTGGCGCAGGCGACCGACCGGGCTCGGGGTGCGTCGCTGGAGAACCTGGACGGGCTCGTCGTCGTCGGCGGCGACGGGGCGGTGCACCTCGCGGTCAACGTGGTGGCCGGGATCGGCCTGCCGCTCGGCATCGTCCCCGCGGGCAGCGGCAACGACATCGCGCGGAGCCTGGGCGTGCCGCGACGCGTTCCCGAGGCCCTCGCCCAGATCGACCGGGCGCTGCGTGCCGCGCCGCACCACATCGACGCGGTCGAGGTGGGCGCACCCGGCCGCGAGGCGGTGGAGTGGTTCGTCGGCGTGCTGTCGTGCGGTCTCGACGCCGCCGTGAATGCGCGGGCCAACGCCTACGGGTGGCCCAAGGGGCACGCTCGCTACCTGCGGGCGGTCGCCGGGGAGCTGCCACGGTTCCGCCCGTACGGGTACCGCGTGACGCTGGACGACGGGACGTGGGTCTCGGCGGGCACGCTGGTCGCTGCCGCGAACACACCGTGGTTCGGCGGCGGCCTGCGGATCGCCCCGGACGCCACGCCGGACGACGGTCTGCTCGACGTGGTGGTGGCCGGGCCCTTCAGCCGTGCCGGCACCGCCGGGATCTTCCACCGCCTCTACGCGGGCACCCACCTCAGTCACCCGCGGATCGAGGTGCACCGCTCGCGCTCCGTGGTGATCGAGCACGAGCCGAGTCTCGGCGGCCACCCACCCGTGGCGTTCGCCGACGGCGAGCGCATCGGCCCCCTGCCGCTCCGCGCCCGCGTGGTGCCCGGAGCGCTGCAGATCCTGGTCTAGGCGCCTGCCGCAACGGCGACGGGGCGGCCCGGAGCTCTGCTCCCAGGACCGCCCCGCCGCACGCGAGCTGCCGGTCAGTGCGCCAGCACCGGCTCCGCGCCGAGCGCCACCTGCTCCGCCACCCGGATCTCCCGGGCCGCGCGGGAGCGGAACAGCATCGCGCTGAGCACCGCACCGAGCAGGAAGATGCCGGCCGACCAGGTGTACGCCGTGGTGAAGCTGTGCAGCGTCGCCGCGCCGAGCACACCGGGGCTCACTGGTCCGTGCGCGGTGGCGTAGTGGCTGGCGGCGGTCGCGGCCAGCGTGTTCAGCAGGGCGGTCCCGATCGCGCCACCGACCTGCTGGCTGGTGGACACCATCGCCGAGGCGGCCCCGGCGAGGCGCTGGTCCACGCCGAGCGTCGCCAGCTGGAAGGACGCCGGCATGATCGACGCCATCCCCGCACCCATCACCACGAGCCCGGGCAGCACCTGCCAGTACGAGCTCGTCGCGCCCAGGGTGGTGAACCACGCCATCGCCACCGCGCCGAGCATCATGCCGAGCGGCACCAGCGCCTTGGCCCCGAACCGCGGCAGCAGCACGTTGGACTGCACCTGGGACGTGACGATGATCGCCACGACCATCGGCAGGAAGGCCAGGCCGGTGCGCATCGGGGTGAAGTGCAGCGTCGCCTGCAGGTAGTACGTCAGGAACAGGAAGACGCCGAACATCCCCGAGCCCGCGACCAGGATCGACAGGAACGACGCACCGCGGTCCCGGTCGAGGATCACCTCGAGGGGGAGAGCGGGGTTGGCCGCCGTGCGCTGCCGCCAGGCGAAGGCGCCGAGCAGCAGCACGCTGGCCGCCAGCGGCACCCACGTCAGGGCGGCGTCCCAGCCCTTGGGCTCCGCCTGGGAGAAGCCGAAGACCAGGGCGAAGAGCCCGGCCGAGCCGAGCGCGACGCCGATGATGTCCAGCCGGTGCTTGGCCGTCCCACCGGTGCGAGGCAGCAGCACCAGACCGGCCACCACCGCGATGACGGCGATCAGCACGTTGACGTAGAGGTTCCACCGCCAGCTGACGTTCTCCGTCAGGTAGCCGCCGAGCAGCAGCCCGATGGCGCCGCCCATGCCCGCGATGGCGCCGAACACCCCGAAGGCGCGGGCGCGCTCCTTCGGGTCGAAGAACGTGGTGGTCAGCACGGACAGGGCCGACGGAGCCAGCACGGCACCGAACGCGCCCTGGAGGGCACGAGCGGCGACCAGCAGCTCGAAGGTGCGTGCGGCGCCGCCCAGGGCGGACGCGACCGCGAAGCCGACGAGCCCGATCAGGAACATCCGGCGCCGGCCGAAGAGGTCGGACAGCCGACCGCCGAGCAGCAGCAGGCTGCCGAACGCCAGGGAGTACGCCGTGACGATCCACTGCCGGTCGTTGTCGCTGAAGCCGAGCGCCCGCTGGGCGGACGGCATGGCGATGTTCACGATCGTGGCATCGAGCACGACCATCAGCTGCGCGAGCGCGACGGTGGCGAGCACGAACCAGCGTCGCCGGCCCGCCTCGGGCGAGGGTGCCGACGCAACGGCCGGCGTGGTTGCGGAAGAACGAGAGGTGTCGGGGGGTTCTGGAACCGTGACGGTTTCTGCGGACATGGGTGTCCTCCGGGGACGTCGTGGTCGGTGGAACCACCGTAATACAAGACTGGTCAGTTCCGGAACCCTATAGTCTCGGTTTTGTGGTTGACATCCGTCGGCCGCACAATGGAGCGGACGAGGGGAGCGGGACGATGCAGGTCGACGACGACGCCGCGGTGCAGGTTCCCCGAAGGCCGGGGCGGCGGCGAGACGAGTCGCGAGACGACGCGATCCTCGAGGCGACCCGTCAGCTGCTGGCGGAGCGCGGCTACGAGGGCACCACCATGGACGCGGTCGCGGAGCGCGCCTGTGCGGGCAAGGCGACGGTGTATCGCCGGTGGCCGTCGAAGGTGCAGCTGGTCGTCGACTCCCTGCTGTGCGACGCGAGCAGCATCACCACGATCGACGACGTGCCGGACACGGGCTCGCTGCGTGGCGATCTGCTGTCCGTCTCGACGGTGCGCCGCCGCACCGACTCCGACGACGTCATGGCCGGGCTGATCCACGCCGTCGCCGCCGAGCCGGAGGTGGCGGCAGTCTTCAAGGAGCAGTTCGTCCGCGCGCGCGTCGCGCTGATGCGCGGCCTCCTGGTGCGTGCGCAGCAGCGCGGCGAGGTGCCCGAGGGTCTCGACCTCGACATGGTGGCCGCGGTGGCGCCGGCGATGATCTCCTACCACAAGACGGTTGAGGGCAAGCACCCCGACCAGGAGTTCCTCGTCCGCGTGGTGGACTCGGTGATCCTGCCGCTCGTCACCGGTCGCGCGGCGAGCATCCCGGCGACCACCTCGGTCGACACGCACTGAGCACCGCGGGTCGCCCCCGAGAGGACGCCGCCGCCAGCACCTACTGTGGAACGGTGCCCAGCACCTCCAGGACCGCAGCGGACGACGAGCTGTCACCGGCGGAGCGGTACGCCCAGGCCCGCCGACGGACGGTCCGGGAGCGGTCGTCGCTCGGCCGGTTCGCCGACCAGCTGCCGTTCCCGCTCGACCCGTTCCAGACGGAGGCGTGCGAGGCGCTCGAACGAGGCAGCGGCGTGCTGGTCGCCGCGCCGACGGGTGCCGGGAAGACCGTCGTCGGGGAGTTCGCGGTCCACCTGGCGCTGGAGGCGGGGCGCAAGGCGTTCTACACCACCCCGATCAAGGCGCTGTCCAACCAGAAGTACGGCGACCTGGTCCGTCGGTACGGGCCCGAGCGCGTCGGGCTGCTGACCGGCGACGTGACGGTGAACGGCGAGGCCGACGTGGTGGTGATGACCACCGAGGTGCTCCGCAACATGCTCTACGCCGGTTCACCGACGCTGACCGGCCTCGGCTACGTCGTGATGGACGAGGTGCACTACCTCGCCGACCGGTTCCGCGGCCCCGTCTGGGAAGAGGTGATCATCCACCTCCCCGACGACGTGCAGCTGGTGTCCCTGTCGGCCACGGTGTCCAACGCCGAGGAGTTCGGCGACTGGCTGTCCACCGTCCGCGGCGACACCACCGTGGTGGTCAGCGAGCACCGTCCCGTGCCGCTGGGGCAGCACGTGCTCGTCGGGCGCGACCTGGTGGACCTGTACGCCGGCCACGTCGACCCGACAGCCCCCGGCAACGACCCGCCGATCAACCCCGACCTGGTCCACCGGCTGCGCAACCGCCTGCGCGCGGAGGGTCCGCCGCAACGCCGCGGACCGGGTGACCGCGGCTTCCGCGGGCCCGGCGGCCGGGACCGCGGACCCGTGCGTGGCGGTGGCCGGCCGACGCCACGGTTCGTCGTCGTCGACGCCCTCGAGCGGGACGGGCTGCTGCCGGCGATCGTCTTCATCTTCTCCCGGGCGGGCTGCGAGGCCGCCGTCGCCCAGTGCCTGCACGCCGGCGTCCGCCTGACCAGCGCCGCCGAGCAGTCCCGCATCCGCCAGATCGCCGAGGAGCGCTGCGCGCCGATCCCGTCGGAGGACCTGGACGTGCTGGGCTACCCCGCGTTCGTCGACGCCCTGACCAGGGGCGTCGCGGCGCACCACGCCGGGATGCTCCCGCTGTTCAAGGAGACCGTCGAGGAGCTGTTCAGCCAGGGTCTGGTCAAGGTGGTGTTCGCCACCGAGACCCTGGCGCTGGGCATCAACATGCCGGCGCGCAGCGTCGTGCTCGAGCGCCTGGTCAAGTGGGACGGGTCGCAGCACGTCGACGTCACGCCGGGGGAGTACACCCAGCTCACGGGCCGCGCAGGGCGGCGCGGGATCGACACCGAGGGCCACGGCGTGGTCGTCGAGCACCCGGCGCTCGACCCGGTGCACCTCGCCGGGCTCGCCTCCAAGCGGCTGTACCCGCTGCGCTCCAGCTTCCGTCCGACGTACAACATGGCGGTCAACCTGGTCGCGCAGGTCGGCCGGGACCGCGCCCGGGAGGTGCTCGAGACGTCGTTCGCGCAGTTCCAGGCCGACCGAGGCGTGGTCGGCCTGGCCCGGCAGGCGCAGGCGCACGCGGAGTCGATCGCGGGCTACGCCCGCGCCATGGAGTGCCACCTCGGTGACTTCGCCGAGTACGCCGGCCTCCGGCAGCAGATCCGCGAGCGCGAGCGGGACCTGCTGCGAGCCGGGGCGACCGCACGCCGTGCGGAGGCGGTCCGGACGCTCGAGGGCCTGCGCCCCGGCGACCTGCTCCAGGTCCCGACGGGTCGCCGCAGCGGCTTCGCGGTCGTCGTGGACCCCGGCACGGACGGCGGCTTCGAGGGACCGCACCCGACGGTGCTCGGCACGGATCGGCAGGTGCGGCGCCTGACCGTCGCGGACGTCGGTCCGGGCGCCCGCACGGTGGGGCACCTGCACCTGCCGCGCGGCTTCAACGCACGGGTGCCGGCGGCGCGGCGCGACCTGGCGGCGCGACTGCGCTCCGCGCTGGAGGACCTGGGGCTCGACGACACCGGAGCCGCCCGCCGCGGCCGGCGGCACGGGCGTGGTCCCGACGAGGGCAGCGCGGCGGCGCAGGATGCCGAGCTCGCCGCGCTCCGGCGCCGGTTGCGGGCGCACCCGTGCCACCGCTGCCCGGACCGGGAGGAGCACGCCCGCTGGGCGGAACGCTGGCAGCGGGCGACCGCCGAGCACCGCTCGCTCGTCGCCCGGATCGAGGGTCGGACGGGCTCGATCGCGGTGGTGTTCGACCGGATCTGCGACGTGCTGGTGCGGCTGGGCTACGCAGCCCGCGGCGGTGACGAGCCCGGCAGCCTCGAGGTGACGGACGACGGCCGCTGGCTGCGCCGGCTGTACGCGGAGAACGACCTGCTGCTGGCCGAGTGCCTGCGCCGCGGCATCTGGGGCGAGCTCGAGGCACCCGGGCTGGCGGCACTCGTCTCCACGCTCGTCTACCGGTCCCGGCGCGACGACGGGGCCGAGCCGCACGTGCCGGGCGGACCGGGTGGCCGGCTGGGCCGGGCCCTCGATGCGACGGTCACCACGTGGTCGCAGCTGGAGGACCTGGAGCAGGAGCACGGGCTGTCCACCGTGCAGCCGCTCGACACGGGTCTCGTCGAGCCGATCCACCGCTGGGCCGCGGGGCGCAGCCTCGACGCGGTGCTGCGCGGTGGTGAGCTCGCCGCCGGCGACTTCGTCCGGTGGTGCAAGCAGGTGATCGACGTGCTCGACCAGATCGCCCAGGCGGCACCCGAGCCCGCCCTGCGCCGGACCGCCGCGGCGGCGGTGAAGGCCGTCCGCCGCGGAGTGGTCGCGTACTCGTCGGTCTGAGGCGGCCCACGGCGCGGGCGCCCATCGCGCGAGACGGCGGTGCACCGCCCTGACCTGCACAAGCGCGCGCGGATCGCGTGCCCTAGGGTTCGAGCGTGAGCTCAACCCTGTACCGCAACGGCGCGGTGCACGCGTCCTCCGACCCGTTCGCCGAGGCGATCCTGGTCGCGGACGGCACGGTGGCGTGGATCGGCTCGGACGACACCGCCGCCGGGCTCGCGGACCGTGCGGACGAGGTGGTCGACCTCGACGGGGCGCTGGTGGCGCCCGCGTTCGTCGACGCCCACGTCCACGTGCTCGAGACCGGCCTCGCGCTGGAGAGCGTCGACCTGTCGCCGGCCAGAGGGGTGCACAGCCTCGCCGACGCCCTCGACGCCGTCCGTCGGGCGGCGCAGGCGCGGCCCGACGCGATGCGGGACGAGCCTCTGCTCGGCTTCGGCTGGGACGACACCGGCTGGCCCGAGCACCGGCCACCCTCCGCCTCCGAGCTGGACGCGGCGGCCGGTGGCGCGCCGGTGTACCTGGCGCGGGTCGACGTGCACTCCGCCGCCGTGTCGTCCTCCCTGGCGGCCCGGGCCGGCCTGGACCGGTTGCCGGGGTGGACGCCCGACGGCCTGGTCACGCTGGACGCGCACCACGCCGCGCGGGACGTCGCACGGGACGTCAGCGGCGCTCGGCGAACCGCCCTGTACCTGGCCGCGCTCCGCCACGCGGCCGCCCGCGGGGTCGTCGCGGTGCACGAGATGTCCGCCCCGTCCGTCGACACGCGGGAGGGTCTGCTCGAGCTGCTGACGAGCACCGCGGACGAGCGGAGCGCACTGCCGCTCGTCGTGGGCTACCGCGCCGAGGCGTGCACCACCGTGGACGACGCACGGGCCCTCCTCGCTGCCCTTCCCGGACTGACGGGCATCGGGGGGGACCTCAACGTCGACGGCTCTCTCGGTTCCCGCACCGCGGCGCTCCGCGCGCCGTACGCCGACCGGCCGGGGGAGCGCGGGGTGCTCATGCTGAGCGCCGAGCAGGTGGCCAACCACGTCGCGGCCGTGACGCGGGCCGGCGTGCACACGGCGTTCCACGTCATCGGCGACCTCGGTATGGACGAGGTCCTGCTCGGCATCCGTGCCGCGGCCGACGTCGAGGGCCTCCCGGCGATCGCGGCAGCGGGCCACCGCCTCGAGCACGCCGAGATGGTCGACGCCCCCGCGTTGGCCGCGATGGTGCTCCTCGGCCTCCGGGTCAGCGCGCAACCGGCCTTCGACGCCGCCTGGGGCGGCCCCGGCGGGATGTACGCGGCCCGGCTCGGAGCCGGCCGGGCGATCGCGCTCAACCCGCTCGCCGACCTGGCAGCCGCCGGCGTCCCGCTCGCGTTCGGGTCCGACAGCCCCGTCACCCCGGTCGACCCGTGGGCCGGCGTCCGCGCGGCGGTGGAGCACACCGCTGCCGAGCAGCGCATCTCCGCCCGCGCGGCGTTCCGGGCCACGACCCGGGGCGGGTGGCGGCTCGCCGGGCTCGACGGCACCGGCGCAGGAGAGCTCCGGGTCGGGTCCCCGGCGCACCTCGCCGTGTGGCGGTCGGAGCACCTCACGGTGCAGGCCGGACGCGGTCAGCTGACGGCGTGGAGCGCCGAGGCGCGCGCCGGTCAGCCGCTGCTGCCCGACCTCTCGGCCGACGTGCCGCCACCCGTGTGCCTGCGCACGGTGCGCGGTGCGACGGTCCTGCACGACGCCCTGGGCTGATCGGACGACCCGGCACGAAACGCCCGCAGACACGCCGGTACGTCGATGTCCCTTTTGTCCCTTTCGCGCCCGCTGACCTGCACTGACGTACTGGCCCGTCACCCGTACGGAGGAACGGTGGCCCTTGAGCCCGGCAGCGCGCGGGGGTACGTTCGCAACCGGTTCGCCGACAGCGGCAGGACCGCCATCCCGAGGGACGAGCGGCCTTCCGCGCGCGGCGGACGAGCGGCCCGACCGGGCCCGCGTGTCCATCAGAGAACAGCGACGCTCGTCGTCCGCCGGTACGAAGGTCACGCGGGCCGGTCGGCCGGGCTCAGGCCCGGCAGGTCGGCACAACCACCTGCCGTACGCTGCACCGGTGCCCGCGCGTCTCCCGTCCCGAACGTGGACGCTGGCACTGGCGCTAGCCGGGGGAGTGCTCACCCGACTGGCCTTCCCGAGCCCCGGCTGGTCGCTCCTCGCGTATCCCGGCATGGCGCTGCTGTACCTCGCCCTCCGACGTGACAGCGCCCGCTGGAACGCCCTCGTCGGGCTGGTGTGGGGACTGGCCTGCATCGGTCCGTTGATCACCTGGGCCGACGACGCCGTGGGCGTCGTGCCGTGGCTGGCGCTGACGGTCGCAGAGGCGGGCTTCGTGGCGCTCTTCGGGGCGGCCTGGTCCTGGGCGCGCCGCGGCGAGGCGGTGTGGCGACGTGCCGGACTGCAGCTGGTGGTGTTCAGCGTCCTCTGGGTCGGTGCGGAGGAGCTGCGCCAGGTCTGGCCGTTCGGCGGGTTCCCCTGGGGTCGGCTCGCGTTCAGCCAGGCCGATGCGCCGATGGCGGCACTGATGTGGCTCGGCGGGACGCCCCTGACCAGCGCCGCCGTCGCGGCGACCGGGGTCCTGCTGGCCCGGGCGTGGCTGGCCGCACGCCGGCTCCGGCCCGCGGGGACGCTCGGCTGGCTGGTCGGCGCCGTCATGCTCGTCCTCGTCGGGCTCCTCGTCCCCCTCGACACGACGGCGCAGAGCGGCACGCTGCGGGTGGGCGCCGTGCAGGGGAACGTCCCCAAGCCCGGGCTCGACGCGTTCGACGAGCCCCGCAAGGTGCTGGCCAACCACGTCGCGGGGACGCAGGCGCTGCTGCGCGACGTCGCGCCTGGAGCGCTCGACCTGGTGGTGTGGCCGGAGAACGGCACTGACGTCGACCCGCAGGCCGACGCCGCCGCGGCCGCCAGCATCGACGCTGCCGCACGCGCGGTGCAGGCCCCCATGCTGGTCGGCACCGTCCAGTACCCCGCAGCCGGCGGCCGGTACAACACGTCTGTCTTGTGGCAGCCCGCACAAGGCGTCGTCGCGTCGTACACGAAGCAGCGGCCCGCAGCGTTCGCCGAGTACATCCCGATGCGCAGCTTCGTCCGGCACTTCTCGCCCGCGGTGGACCTGGTGACGCGGGACATGATCGCCGGCACCAAGCCGGGGTACGTGCCGCTCCACTCCAGCCGGCTGGGCCGGACCGTCGGCCTCGGGGACGTCATCTGCTTCGAGGTCGCCTACGACGCCATCGTGCGGGAGGCGGTGCGGACCGGGGGAGAGGTGCTGCTGGTGCAGACCAACAACGCCACGTTCGGCTACTCCGACGAGTCCACCCAGCAGCTCGCGATGTCGCGGCTGCGCGCGATCGAGCACGGACGGGCGACGGTGCAGATCTCGACCGTCGGCGTGTCCGCCGTGATCGCCCCCAACGGTGCGGTGCTGCAGCAGACCTCGCTTTTCACCCCGGCGCAGCTCGTCGCTACGCTGCCCTTGCGCACGTCGCTCACCCCGGCCGACCGGTTCGGGTCGTGGCCTGCGTGGATCATCGACGCCCTCGCGGTGTGCGTGGTCGTCGCCGGTGCAGCCGGAGCCGCCCGCGTGCGCCGTCCCCACCGGATCGAGACCTCGGTATGACACCTGCCAGCCACGTCCTCGTCATCGTCCCGACCTACAACGAGCGGGAGAGCCTCCCGGGCGCACTCGCCCGGCTCGCCGCCGCCGTCCCCGACGCGGACGTGCTCGTGGTGGACGACGGCTCACCGGACGGCACCGGCGACCTCACGGAGCAGCTGAGCGAGGCCGACGCCGCCGAGCGCGGCCGCAAGGCGATCCACCTGATGCGGCGCTCGGGCAAGCTCGGCCTCGGCACGGCCTACATCGCCGGGTTCGGCTGGGCCCTCGAGCGCGGGTACGACGCGGTGGTCGAGATGGACGCCGACGGCTCGCACCGCGCCGAGGACCTGCCCGCGCTGCTCGCGCGCAGCGGTGACGCCGAGCTGGTGATCGGCTCCCGCTGGGTGCCGGGCGGCCGCGTCGTCAACTGGCCCTGGCGCCGCGAGTTCCTCTCGCGGGGAGCGAACACGTACTGCCGGATCGCCATGGGCATCCCGGTCAAGGACGCGACCGCGGGCTTCCGCGTGTACCGCACCGACCTGCTGCGCCGGCTGGCCCTCGACGAGGTCGACTCGCACGGCTACGGGTTCCAGGTGGACATGACGTGGCGGGCGCTCAAGGCGGGCGCCCGCGTGATCGAGGTGCCGATCACCTTCGTCGAGCGCGAGCAGGGCGTCTCGAAGATGAGCTCCGGCATCATCCTCGAGGCCCTGGTGAACGTCGCCGTCTGGGGAACGCGCGAACGCTCCCGCCAGGTGGCGGGAGCGTTCGGTCGGCTGCTGGGTCGCCGCAGCCCGGCGGCGCGCTGACGCGCTGCGCGGCTCGCGGTCAGGCGCTGCGGCGCAGCTTGCCGGCGCGCAGCAGGTCGAGCCGCTCGTCGAGCAGCTCCTGCAGCTCGTTGATGGTGCGACGCTCCAGGAGCATGTCCCAGTGCGTACGGGCCGGCTTGCCCGCCTTGACCTCCGGGCGGGACGCATCGCGCAGCAGCGCCTCGGCGCCGCACCGGCACTCCCACGTCA
Source organism: Cellulomonas sp. NTE-D12 (assembly GCF_027923705.1). Taxonomy (NCBI): domain Bacteria; kingdom Bacillati; phylum Actinomycetota; class Actinomycetes; order Micrococcales; family Cellulomonadaceae; genus Cellulomonas; species Cellulomonas electrica. The sequence goes on from NZ_AP026442.1 coordinate 2,033,985, forward strand.
CGGGCACGTCAGCCTCGACCGAGAACGGCAGGATGATCGTGTGGCCGTTGGGGCAGTCGTAGAACGCCTGGAGCCGGGGGGCGAAGTCGACGCCGTCCTCGGTCTCCATGCTGTGAGAGCCGATGCGCATGCCGCGCAGTGACCGGTTCGCCATACGGGTGACCTCCATACCGTCCGGGACGGTCCGATGCTGATCGAGTGCTGGTCCAGCGACGCGCGCTGATGATCGTCCGAGGGGCTACAACGGGGCGGGACCTCGTCGTGTTCCATCGTGGAGTGAAGGTGTGGTGAACGCCACTCCAGGGCGGGCCGCCAGGGACCAAAGTCACGATATCGGGGGAGAGGCGATGAGCGACGACACCGGCACGCAGACGGCCGACAGCCACGACCGGATCCGCGTGGTCGGCGCGAGGGAGAACAACCTCCGCGACGTCGACGTGGTGCTCCCCAAACGGCGGTTGACCGTGTTCACCGGCGTCTCCGGGTCGGGCAAGAGCTCACTGGTGTTCGACACGATCGCGGCCGAGTCGCAGCGCCTGATCAACGAGACGTACAGCGCGTTCGTCCAGGGCTTCATGCCGACTCTGGCACGCCCGGACGTCGACCTGCTCGAGGGCCTGACCACCGCGATCATCGTCGACCAGAAGCGCATGGGGGCGAACGTCCGGTCGACCGTCGGCACCGCGACCGACGCCAACGCCCTGCTGCGCATCCTGTTCAGCCGGCTCGGACGTCCGTACGTCGGGTCTCCCAACGCGTTCTCGTTCAACGTCGCCTCGGCCACGGGGACGGGCCAGCTGACGAGGTCCGGCTCCGCGACGAGCGAGACCCGGTCGTTCACCGTCACGGGCGGGATGTGCCCGCGCTGCGAGGGCATGGGGTCGGTCAACGACATCGACGTGTCGCAGCTCTACGACGAGACGAAGTCGCTCGACGAGGGTGCCCTGACGATCCCCGGCTACACGCCCGGCGGCTGGGGCTACCGGCTGTACGCGTCCTCGGGCTTCGTCGACCCCACCAAGCCGATCCGGGAGTACAGCCCGGGCGAGCTGGCGGATTTCCTCCACCACGAGCCGGTCCGCATGAAGATCGAGGGCATCAACCTGACGTACGAGGGGCTGGTCCGCCGCATCCGGTCCTCGTTCCTGTCCAAGGACGTCGAGTCGCTGCAGCCGCACATCCGCGCGTTCGTGGAGAGTGCCGTGACGTTCACCACGTGCCCCGAGTGCGGCGGGACACGCCTGAACGAGGCGGCGCGGTCCTCGACGATCGCAGGCAGCAGCATCGGGGACCTGTGTGCGATGCAGATCGACGACCTCGCCGAGTGGGTGCGAGCGCTGGACGAGCCGTCCACGGCACCGTTGCTCGCGGGGCTCGCGCACCTGCTGGACTCGTTCGTCGAGATCGGCCTGGGGTACCTGTCGCTCGACCGCGCCACCGGCACGCTGTCCGGCGGTGAGTCCCAGCGGGTCAAGATGGTGCGACACCTCGGGTCGGCCCTCACCGACGTCACGTACGTGTTCGACGAGCCGACGATCGGCCTGCACCCGCACGACGTCGCACGGATGAACTCGCTGCTGCTGCGCCTGCGCGACAAGGGCAACACCGTGCTGGTCGTCGAGCACAAGCCCGAGGTCATCGCGATCGCGGACCACGTCGTCGACCTCGGCCCGGGCGCCGGCGCCGAAGGAGGCCGCGTGTGCTTCGAGGGGACCGTCGAGGGCCTGCGCTCGGCCGGGACGCTGACGGGGAGGCATCTCGACGACCGCGCCGCCGTCAAGCCGACCGTCCGCACGCCCACCGGCACGTTGCCGATCCGGCACGCATCCACGCACAACCTGCGCGCCGTCGACGTCGACGTGCCGCTGGGGGTGCTGGTGGTCGTCACGGGTGTCGCAGGATCCGGGAAGAGCTCGCTGGTGCACGGTTCCATCCCGCCGGGCGCCGGGGTCGTGTCGATCGACCAGGGGGCGATCCGGGGGTCGCGGCGCAGCAACCCGGCGACGTACACGGGTCTGCTCGATCCGGTCCGCACGGCGTTCGCGAAGGCGAACGGCGTCAAGCCCGCCCTGTTCAGCCCCAACTCCGAGGGCGCGTGCCCGGTCTGCAAGGGTGCCGGCGTCATCTACACCGATCTCGGGATCCTCGCCGGCGTCGCCACCACGTGCGACGAGTGCGACGGGAAGCGGTTCCAGCCCGCGGTGCTCGAGCACCGCCTCGCGGGCCGCGACATCAGCGAGGTGCTGGCCATGCCGGTCACCGAGGCGGAGACGTTCTTCGGGACGGGCGCCGCCCGGACACCCACAGCCCACGCAGTCCTGCGCCGGCTGGCGGACGTGGGTCTCGGTTATGTCAGCCTGGGCCAGCCCCTCACGACCCTGTCAGGCGGGGAGCTGCAGCGGCTCAAGCTCGCCACGCACCTGGGCGAGAAGGGCGGTGTCTACGTGCTCGACGAGCCGACGGCCGGCCTGCACCTCGCGGACGTGACCACGCTGCTCGAGCTGCTCGACCGGCTCGTGGACGCGGGCAAGTCGCTGATCGTGGTCGAGCACCACCAGGCGGTGATGGCGCACGCCGACTGGATCATCGACCTCGGCCCGGGTGCCGGGCACGACGGCGGACGGATCGTCTTCGAGGGAACTCCGGCCCAGCTCGTCGCGGATCGTTCGACGGTGACGGGCCAGCACCTGGCGGCCTACGTCGGCGGCTGACGCCCCTGGCGCTGCACGGTCTGCGCTGCTCGACGGGCCGGAGCCGCCTCCACCCGTCGCGCCGATAAGGTGCATTATGTCATTTCACCGATGAGAGACAGCGAGAGGAGCTGCGGCGCCCCTCCCCGCCGGCCCCTCAGGCGGCGAAGGACACCTCGGCTGTCGGCACCACGGCGGCGGTGCGGCCCGGCGCGCTCTGGTAGCTCCAGTACAGGTTCGTGTGCGTGACGACGTCGGCCGGCGACGGCGCACCCCAGGCCGTGAGGTCCTCCGTGGTGTGCGCGTCGCCGACCAGCGTCACGTCGTACCCGCGGGTGAACGCTCCGTGGATGGTCGACCGCACGCAGGCGTCGGTCTGGGCGCCGCAGACCACCAGCCGTCCGACACCCGCCTCGGCGAGCACGGCCTCGAGGACCGTCCCCTCGAACGAGTCGCCGTACGTCTTGGGCACCAGCGGCTCCGAGTCCTGCCGGACCAGCTCCGACACGTACTGCCATGCCTCCGTGCCGACCTGGAGCTCCTGGGACGAATGCTGCACCCAGACCACCGGCACACCTTGGGCACGCGCCCGCTCCACGAGGGCCCCGACGTTGGCGATCACCCGGTCCCGGTCATGAGCGTGGGCCATGACGCCGTTCCGGACGTCGACCACCACCAGCGCAGTACGGTCCCGAGCGGTCAAGGTGCTCACGTCATGCTCCTTCGGTGCTGTCCTCGGTGCTCGTCAGGCGACCGCCTCACGGTACCGACGCCCACCGACACGGCCGCCGTCAGGGGCGTAGCACCAGCTGGTAGCGCTCCTCGACCAGCTCGGGGTCCCGTGGCAGGCGTTGCCGCTCCCCCGTCCTGGCGAACCCCGCGCGCACGTAGAGGTCGCCGGCCGGCGTGTTGCCGTCCAGCACCCACAACGACACCGTGCGCGCGTCCTCGGCGGCGGCTGCGGCCTTGACCGCGTCCAGGAGGGCCCACGCCACACCGCGACGGCGTGCCTCGGGTGCGACCCACAACGACACCACGTGCCGGTCGTCCTCCGGCGACCCCGGCTCCTGCATCATGCTGACGAGCCCGCGCGGCACGTCCTCGTCGTCGAGGGCGAGCCACGTCGGCGTCGCCCGCAGCCGCATCCGCCAGTGCTTCTCGGTGAACAGCAGCTCGCGCTCGAGCGTCGCACCGAACGTCTCCGGCGACTCGCGCAGCGCACGGAGCCGTACCTGGGCCACCTCACGCCAGGACGACTCGTCCACCCGCACGATCCGCACCAGCACAGGATGCCGTATCGCCGTCCCCTTCCGGTCCACGGAGCACCGTGGTACCGAACGCGCAGGCCCACGGCCACCCGTTCAGCCGAGCGCCGGTCACGCCCTCCGGCGACGACCTCAGCCGAGCACCGTGTCCGATGCGGGGTCACCACCGTGACCCGCAGGGTCGGGCACGGAACGCGCTACGTCGGCCACCTGCTCCTCGGGGCGTGGCGGGACGGTCTCGTCGTCCTCGATCACCGGCACGTCCGGACCGGGGTGCTGCGTCACCGGTCGCTCCTCTCCTCGTCCGGGCCGCCCGCACCGGGTGGCCCACCACCGACCGGCAGGCAGCCGGTCAGAGCTCCAGCTAGAGCTTCACGACCTCACCGGGGTGCGCCGCGACCACGGTGGCCGAGGTCAGCCGCGCGAGCCAGTCCCCCGCCGAGCGGAGGCCCGCCTCGCTCAGCCACGCGTCGTGGATCGGCACAGCCCGAACGGCGCCGACGGACCGGACCCAGTCCACCGCGTCGGCCATCCGCAGCCACGGACCGCTGACCGGCGTCAGGGCGACCTCGACGACCGCCCCCGGCGGCGGTACGACGAACGCGTCCCCTGGATGCAGCACCGCGCCGGCCACCAGGTAGCCGACGTTGGTCCCTCGAGGCAGGTCCGGGTGGATGACGGAGTGCCACTCCCCCACGACCTGGACGTCCAGACCGCCCAGCGTCAGCTCGTCACCGGCGCGCACCTCGTGGAGCCGGGCCCGGTCGGCACCAGCCTCGGCCACGACGTCCAGCGCAGCCGCGGGCCCCCAGACGGGCAGGCCCGACGCCGCCACGGCGGCCCCGTCGACGTGGTCGGCGTGGTCGTGCGTCAGCAGCACGCTCTCCGCCCCTGCCAGCACCGTCGCCGACTCCCCGTACACGCCGGGGTCGATCACGAGGGCCCCGTCGGGCCCCTCGATGCGGACGCAGGACTGCGCCCAGCGGGTCAGTCGGATCGGCATACGCGCCATTGTGCGCCCCGCCGGCGACAGCACCCGGCGCGTTTGGCGGCCCGCCCTCGCCCGCAGATACGGTGGGCCGCGTGCTGGTGCTCGGTGTGTGCAGCCTCAAGGGCGGCGTGGGCAAGACCTCGGTGACGCTGGGCCTGGCGTCCGCCGCGCTGGACCGAGGCCTGTCCACGCTCGTGGTCGACCTGGACCCGCAGGGAGACAGCACCATGTCGCTCGCGGTCGACCGGCCCACGGGCGACGTCTCGACCGTCCTCGACGACCCGCGCGCAGAGACCGTCGCCGCCGCGACGGGTCCATCCGGGTGGGCGGACGGGGGGCTCGACGTGCTGGTCGGCTCCGAGCGGACCGTCCTGCACGACCGCGTCGACGACTCCGACCTGGACCGGCTCCGCTACGCCCTGTCCTGGGTGGCGGGCTACGACCTGGTCCTCGTGGACTGCCCGCCGTCCCTCGGCGGGCTGACCCGCACGGGCCTGACCGCCTGCGACCGGGCGATCGTCGTCACCGAGCCGGGCCTCTTCTCCGTGATGGCCGTCGGACGGGCGATGCGGACGATCGACGAGCTGCGCCGAGGCGCCGCACCGGCCCTGCAGCCGCTCGGCATCGTGGTGAACAGGGTGCGCGCCCGCTCGGTCGAGCAGACCTACCGCCTCGGCGAGCTCCAGACCCTCTACGGGCCCCTGCTGCTCAGCCCCACGGTCCCGGAACGCGCGGCGCTGCAGCAGGCGCAGGGCGCCGCGCAGCCGGTGCACGCGTGGCCCGGCGCCGCAGCGGCCGAGATCGCGGGCGTGTTCGACGCCCTGCTGGACCGCGCGTTGCGGGCGCCGCGGCCGCACTAGGACGCGACGCGAGAGAGCGCCCGTGCCGGACAGGCCGTCACGCACGCACAACCGCGCGCACGGCGCCGTCCAGGACCGACGTGCTCAGCCGGCGTTGCGAGCCCGACGACGCTGCGCAAGCTCGTCGTCGCCCGAGAGCTCCGGAGCCGCCTCGTCCTCGGCGCGCTCGGTGGGCAGCTCGGCGAGCGTGCCCTCCACCTCGCGCCAGACGCGCCCGACGGCGATGCCGAACACGCCCTGGCCGCCCTGCACCAGGTCGATCACCTCGTCCGCCGAGGTGCACTCGTACACCGACGCGCCGTCCGACATCAGCGTGATCTGCGCCAGGTCCTCCACGCCTCGCTCGCGCAGGTGGCCCACCGCAGTGCGGATCTGCTGCAGCGAGACGCCGGTGTCGAGCAGCCGCTTGACGACCTTGAGCACGAGGATGTCGCGGAAGCTGTACAGCCGCTGCGTGCCGGACCCGGTGGCCGGGCGCACCGACGGCTCCACCAGGCCGGTGCGGGCCCAGTAGTCCAGCTGACGGTAGGTGATGCCGGCCGCCTTGCAGGCCGTCGGACCGCGGTAGCCGATCGAGACGTCGAGATCCGGCAGGTCGTCGTCGAAGAGGAGGCCCTGGGCTCCGGGAGGGACCGACCCGCTGGTGGGGGCCGTCTCGTTCGTGGTCACCGGATCCTCCAGTACGCCGTCCACCGCGCCGTCGCGAGGGCGGCTGTGCCCGTTCGCGGGCGTGGGTTCTGCCGCAAAGGTAGGCCGCGGCCAGGGGCGACGCAACGACGCGCGTGGCGTGTCGCGACGGCGAGTCTCAACCTCTACCTGAAGGTCAGCTCGCGGACCCGCCGCCCTCGTCCGGCTCCTCCCCCGTGGCGAAGTCCTCCGCCGACACGTGCTCGAGGAAGTCGCGGAACTCCTCGATGTCGTGCTCCGCGGTGCTGGTGCGCACCTCCACGCCGGCCGCCGCGACGACCTCCGCCGAGCACAGCACCGGGCAGCCGAACCGCAGCGCGACGGCGATGGCGTCCGACGCCCGGGAGTCGACCCGCTCCCCCGCCCCCAGCACCAGCGCGGCGTGGAACACGCCGTCGAGCAGCTCGGTGATCTCCACGTGGCGCACGGTGCTACCCGCCGCGACGAGCGCGTCACGGAGCAGGTCGTGCGTCATGGGACGTGGCGGGACGATGCCGGCCTGGGCGGCGGCGATCGCGCTGGCCTCCGCCGGACCGATCAGGATGGGGACGAGCAACGACGAGTCCGGGTCGAGCAGCAGCACGACGATCTCGTCGTCCGCCAGATGCGTCCTGACGCCGACGACCTCGACCTGCACCAGACCGCCGCCCTCACCCACGCGTCCACGCTACGACGCGACGGTCGTTCCGTCTCACCGAGCAGGCAACTCGACTGGCTCGCGGCCCGGGCGGCCGTCGAACGGCGTGTCGGCCCTGGTCAGCGGGACGAGGTCGGGCGTGCCCGACTCACGGCTCCAGGCCGGCGACCGCTGCCCGCACGAGTGCCGTGTGCATCTGGGTGCACAGCTCGCCCACCTCCGCCGCAAGGGTCGCCGCGCGCGCCCGTGAGGCCGCGCTGCGCTGACCTCGCACGGGCGCGACGACCTGCTCGACGAGGTCCGCCTGGCGGTCCGCCGCCGTCCGGAACGACCGCAGGTGGCGCGCGTCGATCCCGTGCTCGGCCAGCCGGGCGGCCGCCAGGACGACGTCCCGCGCGTACAGGTCGAGGGCGCCGAGCGGACCGGAGCGGAGCACGCCCGCAGTGACCAGGTCCTCGACGAAGGCGGGCTCGACGCCGGTGTCACCGGCCAGGGAGTCGACTGTCCAGCGCGATGCCGGCCCCGTCGTCTCGCCGTCACGCGAGGCGAGCCGCGCGGGTGACGGCGCCTCGTCGTCGACCCCGGCGTCCAGCGCGGCGAGGTGCTCGGCGATCACCTTCAGCGGCATGTAGCGGTCGCGCTGCATCCGCAGCACGTAGCGCAGCCGCTCGACGTCCGCCGGTGAGTACTGGCGGTAGCCCGCGGAGGTCCGCACCGGCGCCACCAGCCCCTGCTCCTCCCAGAACCGGAGCTTGGACGTGGTCACCGCCGGGAACTCCAGCTGGAGCGCGGCGAGGACGTCCGAGATGCGCATGCTCGCGCGGCGCGAGATGCCCCGCGGCCACGGCTCGGCGACGGCCTGCCGAGCGCTCGGTCGACCAGCCTCGGGACGGCGCGCGTCCGCGAGGTCGTCCACCAGAGCGGGTCGGCGCGCGCCCGCGCTCATGCCCGCGCCTCGAGCGCGGGGAGTCGATCAGTCACCCGCGTGCACCCTCGCGGTGCGGGCTCGGGTGGAACGTCATCCGGAACTTGCCGATCTGCACCTCGTCGCCCGAGCGCAGCGCCACCTGGTCGATGCGCGTGCGGTTGACGTAGGTCCCGTTGAGCGAGCCGATGTCCCGTACCCAGAACTGCTGACCCTCGCGGACGAACTCCGCATGCTTGCGGGACACGGTCACGTCGTCCAGGAAGATGTCGGCCTGCGTGCTGCGGCCGGCCGTGGTCCGCTCGGCGTCGAGCAGGAACCGGGCGCCCGCGCTCGGACCGCGCTGCATCACCAGCAGCGCCGACGTGGGCGGAAGGGCCTGCACGGCCGCCGTCTCGTCCGGGGTGAGCCCGATCGGTGCGGCCTGCTCCACCTCGGTGGCCGAGACCCCGGTGAAGCTGATCGTCGTCTCCGGGCCCTGCGACCGTGGTGCGCCAGCCGGGACGGCGCCGCCGACGGGCTCGTCGTGCTGCATGTACGCCTCCCCTGTTCAGGGTCGCAAGACCCGACCGGGACGCGACCGTCCGCGCCCTGGTCAGGGACACCCTATGCAAACGCGCCGCCGGGCGCAGCCCCCACCCCTGCGACGGCCTAGGAGCCCGGGACGGCCGCCGGCGTGGCGTAGCGCGGCTCGGCAGCCGGACGCAGGGCGTCGACGTGGACCTCCGTCAGCTTGTCGACGGAGCCCGACCCGCCGTCGTTGCGGACGTAGGCCATCGCGCCCCCAGGGATGTCCAACGCGGTGGCGATCGTGTCGGGGTCGCCGATGACGAGCCACACGTACGGCGCGGTCAGCGTGGTGCCGTCGAGCTGCACGGCACCGGTCGACCCCGTGAACGCGCTGCTCGCGGTGACCCGCTGGTCGTTGAGCTGCACCGCCTCGGCACCGGCGTTCCGCAGCTCCTCCAGCATGTTCAGCATCGTGATCGGGCGTACCGACCCACCGTTGTCCGTGACGGTGATCCGCACGCCCGGCCCCACGGCCGGCAGCCGGCCGGCGAGGATGCCCTGCGTCGCCGCGCTGCGGCGGGCGGCGTCGATGGCGGCCTGCCGGTTGTTCGAGCCGCTGACCAGCTGGTCACGCTCGCGCTGCAGGTCGGCGGCCTCGCGGCTCAGCTGGTCGGAACGGGTGCTCGCCTCGTCCAGCAGCCGCACGAGGTCGTCCTGGCGCAGCTGGGACAGCGCCGAGTCCCCGTTCTGCCGCAGCTGCACGACGATCGCGAAGCCGAGGACGGCGCAGAGCACGCCGGCCAGCACCTGCGCACGGGTTGCGCGCGGGCGCAGGGCGCTGCCGAGGGCGGCCCAGCCCATGGGCCTGCTCGGCGCGGGCGCGCCCGACGGCTCGGGGGTCGCACCCGCGGCTCCGTCGTCGACCTCGCTGCCGGCGCGTGCCGCGTCGTCCGAGGTCGGCTCCGGCTCGAAGGTCGGCGGCGCCTCGGGCGGCAGAGAGGCGACCGCCTCGGCAGAGAGCTGCCAGGCGTGCGACTCCCGGAGCGCGGCGCCTGCGTCGTCCTCGGCGTCCGGCGGCAGGTCGGGCGTCGGGGCGGCGGCAGGCACGGTGTCCGTCACGACGGGTTCGTCGTCGACCCGATCCTCGTGGGCCCGGCTCTCGACGACCTGGTCCTCGTCGACCTGGTCCTCGTCGACCCGGTCCTCGTCGACCCGGTCCTCGTCGACCCGCTCCCCGTCGTCGCCCTCGTCGGCGCCGTGCTCGTCGAGCGGCTCGTCTTCCCGGCCGGACTGCTCCTCGAGGGCCGCTGCGTCGGTCGTGGGCGAGCCCTCGCCCGTGCCCTCCTGCGCCGGCGCGCCCACGCCGAGCGGTTCCTCGGAGAGACCCCCCGGCTCGTCGCCCTCGTGCGACCGCTGCTGCTCGGTCACGTCATGCCTTGAACAGGTGCCGCCGGATGGCCGCGACGTTGGAGAAGATCCGGATGCCGAGCACGACGACCACGGCGGTGGACAGCTGCGTGCCGACGCCGAGCTGGTCGCCGAGGAACACGATGAAGGCCGCGACCAGCACGTTCGACAGGAACGACGTGAGGAACACCCGGTCGTCGAAGATGCCGTCGAGCAGCGCGCGCAGACCGCCGAACAGGGCGTCGAGGGCGGCGACCACCGCGATCGGCAGGTAGGGCTGCAGCTCGGCCGGGACGGTCGGGTGCACCAGCAGCCCGATGACCACCCCGATGGCCAGCCCGATGACGGCGATCACCGGTCCTCCCCTCCCGTTCCCGGCGCGACGACGGACGACTGTGTCACAACCTCACCCGCCGCTGCACGAACCGACCGGGACGGCGTCGCCGTCGGCGTGGAGGCCGTGCGTGGGCTCGGCGTCGGCGACGGTGTGGGCGTGGGCGTGGGGCTCGGCGACGCGGACGCCGTCATCGAGGGCGTCGACGCCTCCTGCAGGGTCGTGGGGCCCGCACCCGGCAGCTGCAGCCGCCGTTGTGACGTCATGGTGACCCCGATCCCGTAGGTGGCGCGCAGCGTCGCCAGGTGCTGACCGGCGCTGGACCGTGCCAGGGACGTCTGCAGGTCGGCCGCGGACCCGATCGCCTCGACGGTGTACGGGTTCACCAACGGCACGAGGTCGACCAGCACCGCGCTGCCGGCCGTGCGGATCGCAGTGGTGGCGGTCAGGCGCTGGCCGTTGACCGCGATCGCCTCCGCACCGGCCGCCCACAGTCCGTTGACCAGCACCTGCAGGTCCACGTCCTGCACCCGCAGGTCGGGGTTGTCCTTCGTGGTGCCGTCGGACGGCGCGTCCGTCAGCACCACGCGCAACCCCGGCCCGGAGACCGGCACGAGCGCTGCGGACACCGCCCATCGCTGCAGCTGGGCCAGGAGCGCCGGGTCGTCGGAGCGCAGCGCCTGGTTCTGCAGCGCGGCGATCTGGGCGCTGAGATCGGCGTTCTGAGCCGCGAGCGACTCGGCGTCCGCGCGGTGCTGGCGGACCTGCTGCTCCAGCAACCGGCGGGCGGCCACCGCACCGGCCTGCGGCTGCCGCAGAGACAGGGTGGCGGTGGTGACGCCGAGACCGAGGAACAGCCCGACCACGACCAGCCAGACGGCCGTCCGACCGCCGCGGTGCGGGGCCCCTGTCAGTGCTCTGCGACGAGCCGCCTCGGCGTACCCGGGGTCCAGCGGTCGCCGCTGCACCTCCGTCAGCAGCGTCATCGAGGCGTCGCGCACGCTCTCGGGCACGTGGCTGTCGTGCCGAGCCATCACGCCGCCCGGGTCCGGACCCGCAGCACCCGGCGCGCCTGCTCCAGGTACAGCACGCCGGAGAACCAGTACAGGCCGACACCCCACAGGGCGAAGGCCCAGCCGAGGACGGTCGCCACCGTGCCCAGCGCGCCCTGCCAGGTCGCCAGCAGCAGCAGCGGGAACGCGTAGAGCAGCGCGAACGTCCCGGCCTTCCCCGCCAGGTGCACCGGGAGCGGCGGCTCGCCCACGCGGGCGAGGACCAGCAGCATCAGCGCGAGCACCACGTCACGGGCGACGAGAGCGACGACCAGCCACCACGGCACGACGCCGCGCCAGGCGAGGGCCACGATGGTGACGAGGATGAACAGCCGGTCGGCGGCCGGGTCGAGCAGCTGCCCGAGCCGGCTCACCTGCCCCAGCCGCCGCGCGAGCACCCCGTCGAGCCAGTCGCTCGCCCCGGAGACCGCCAGCACCGCGAAGGCCCACAGGTCCTGGCGGCGGACGAGGAGCACCGCGAACACCGGCACCAGCAGCAGCCGCGCGAAGCTGATCAGGTTCGGCACCGTGAGCACGCGGGTGCTCACGTCGTCGGTCCCGCTCACCGCCACCCCGCTCCCCACCGGCTCCCCGGACCGCCCCGGCCGACGTCGGCTCGGCGCCGCTCACGCCCCTCGGGGGCGCCCCCATCGTAGGTGCCGGGACCTGCGGACGGACCTGCGCCGCTCCGCGTGACGGCACGGGTCCTGACCGCGTGCGACGCTGGTGCCGTGCCCGAGCTGAACGACCCCGCGGTGATCCACCGGCTGCTCACGACACCTGGTCGCTGGGCCGTCGTCGGGCTGTCGACGAACACCGCCCGCGCCGCGTACTCCGTGGCCTCCTACCTGCAGGAGCTGGGTCAGGAGATCGTGCCGGTGCACCCCAGCGCGCCGACCGTGCACGGGGCCGCGGGGGTCGCGACGGTGCTCGACGTGCCGCCGCCCGTCGACGTCGTGGACGTGTTCGTCAACAGCTCCCACGCGGGACCGGTGGTCGACCACGCGATCGAGGTCGGCGCCGGGGCCGTCTGGTTGCAGCTCGGCGTGGTGGACGAGGCTGCGGCCGCACGGGCGCTGGCAGCCGGGCTCGACGTGGTCATGGACCGCTGCCCCGCCATCGAGGGGCGCCGGCTGGGGCTGCCGCGCCGCTGAGCGCGGCCGTGGTGCATGTCACCCGACGCGTCTCGCGGCGCTCCGGTCTGCGACAGGTAGGATGACCTGGTTCAGAGTTCGTCGCGTCCCCCCGGGCGCGTCCCGCAGGACCTCGCGGGCCGCCCTCGTGTCGTGCAGCCGCCGATGGCGGCCAGGTGTGTCGGGGAAGTGACCGGCCGGGCGTCGTACGCCTGGTTCAGGACTCACCCTCGATCGATCGGTTCCCCACGCCATGAGCACCACTCTGCCCGCTACCACCATGCCGCCCGCTACCACCATGCCCGCCTCCGGGTCCGAGCCCGCCGAGGCGCCGGCCACCCCGGTGCCGGCTGTCGCGACGTCGACGTTCGACGACCTCGACCTCCCCGCGCCGCTGCGCCGCGCGGTCGCGGACCTGGGCTTCGCCACCCCGTCGGCCGTCCAGGCCGCGACGATCCCCGCCCTGCTGGCCGGCCGCGACCTGGTCGGCGTCGCCCAGACGGGCACCGGCAAGACGGCGGCCTTCGGGCTCCCCCTGCTCGCCGCGATCGACCCGGAGCTGCGGGCCGTCCAGGCCGTCGTGCTGACCCCGACCCGCGAGCTCGCGCTGCAGGTGGCCGAGGCGATCGAGTCGTTCGCCCAGCACCTGCCGGGCGTCGGCGTGGTGGCCGTGTACGGCGGTGCTCCGTACCTGCCGCAGCAGCGCGCGCTCGCGCGCGGCGCCCAGGTGGTGGTCGGCACGCCCGGTCGCGTCCTGGACCACCTGGAGCGGCGGACGCTGGTGCTGGACGAGCTGCGCTTCCTGGTGCTCGACGAGGCCGACGAGATGCTGCGTATGGGCTTCGCCGAGGACGTCGACCGCGTGCTCAGCTCCGCGCCGGAGCGCCGTCAGATGGCTCTGTTCTCCGCCACGATGCCACCGGCGATCCGTCGGGTCGCCGAGCAGCACCTGGTCGACCCGGCGCAGGTCACCGTGTCCCGCCAGTCGTCGACCGTCACGACGGTCCGCCAGACGTACGCCGTGGTGCCGTTCCGGCACAAGACGGGTGCGCTGGCCCGGGTGCTCGCGGTGTCCGACGCGGACGCGAGCATCGTCTTCGTCCGCACGCGTGAGGCCGCCGAGCAGGTGGGCTCGGCGCTGGTGGAGCGCGGCGTCTCCGCCGCGTACATCTCCGGCGACGTGGCGCAGGGCGATCGGGAGAAGATCGTCGACCGGCTGCGCTCGGGGGCACTCGACGTGCTGGTGGCCACCGACGTCGCCGCCCGTGGGCTCGACGTGGACCGCATCGGCCTCGTGGTGAACTTCGACGTGCCCCGCGAGCCGGAGGCCTATGTGCACCGCATCGGGCGGACCGGACGGGCCGGCCGCGCAGGCGAGGCGCTCACCTTCGTCACACCCGCCGAGCAGGGCAAGCTGCGCCAGATCGAGCGCACCACCCGCGTGCAGCTCGAGCAGATCCAGATCCCGACGCCGGCGCAGGTGTCCGCCCACCGGGTGACCAGCCTGCTGGCTCGCGCCGACGAGCGGGCGGCGCTCGGCCGGCTCGAGGCGTACCAGGAGGCCATCGCGGCCCATGTCGCCGAGCGGCCGGGCACCGACCTGGTGCAGCTGCTCGCCGTGGTCGCCGCGCTCGCGGTCGGCGACGAGGGGCCGGCGCCTCGCCCCGAGCTCGGTGACGACCTCGACGACGCGCTCAGCCGCGCGCGGCTGACCGACGCACCCGAGCGGCACGGTTCGCAGCACACGTCCGACGGAGGTCGCCGGCGCACGGACACCCGTCGCGCGGACGGCAGCACCCGCTACCGCGTGGCCGTCGGCCACCGCGACGGCGTGCAGCCGAACGCCCTGGTCGGGGCCCTGACGAACGAGGGCGGGCTGACCGGCAAGGACCTCGGCAAGATCGACATCTTCGGGTCGTTCTCGCTCGTGGACATCCCGGCCGGCCTCACGCCCGAGGTGGTGGAGCGGCTGAGCCGGACGCGGGTGGCCGGACGGCCGCTGCGCATCCGGCTGGACAGCGGACCTCGCGACAGCGGACCGCGGGCCCCGCACGGACCGAGCCGTCCCGCCGGGCACGTGCACGCCGCCCGGCACTGACCGCGCAGGCGTCACCGTCGGACGACGGACGGCGCCCGGAGCACGACGACGAGGGCCCCGCGGCTGCTGCCGGCGGGGCCCTCGTCGTACGAGCCTGGCTGAGCCGCAGGAGCCGGGCGAGGCCCGTCGGCCGGGTGAGTCAGGCCCGGACCATGGCCGACTCGAGCGCGGCGGCGACCAAGGCGTCCACGTCGGCGGGGTCGGTGTCGAAGGCGCACATCAGGCGCACCTCCCCCGTCTCCGCCGCCCAGTCGTAGAAGTTGCACGTCTGCCGCAGGTCGGCCGCCATCGCCGCGGGCATGCGGACGAACACGGCGTTGCCCTGCGTCGGCTGGGTCGGCTCGATGCCCGGGACCTGCTCCAGGCCGGCGCGCAACCGGGCTGCCATCGCGTTGGCGTGCCGCGCCGAGCGCAGCCAGAGGTCGCCCTCGTACAGCGCGAGCAGCTGTGCGGAGACGAAGCGCATCTTCGAGGCGAGCTGCAGGTCGATCTTGCGCAGGTAGTCGATGCCCTCGACCGCCGACCTGTCGAGCACCACGATCGCCTCGCCGAGCACGGCGCCGTTCTTGGTCCCGCCGAGGGAGACGACGTCAACGCCGACGTCGCTGGTCAGCGCACGCAGCGGCACGTCGAGGAACGCCGCGGCGTTCGACAGGCGGGAGCCGTCGAGGTGCACGCGAAGGCCCTGGCTGTGGGCGTGGTCGGTGATCGCGCGGATCTCCGCGGGCGTGTAGGCGGTGCCGAGCTCCGTGGACTGGGTGATGGACACCACCCCTGGCTGGGCGCGGTGCGCGTCGCCCCGGCCGCCGAGCTGGGTGGCGACGAGCTCGGGGGTCAGCTTGCCGTCGGGGGTCTCGACCGGCAGCAGCTTCAGGCCGGCGACGCGCTCCGGGGCGGCGTTCTCGTCGGTGTTGACGTGCGCCGTCGCGGTGCAGATCACCGCACCCCAGCGCGGCAGCATCGACTGGAGCGAGATCACGTTGGCACCGGTGCCGTTGAGCACCGGGTACACGTCGACGTCGGCCCCCAGCTGCTGCGACAGCACAGCACCCAGCCGTGCGGTGTACGGGTCGGCCCCGTACGCGGGGACGTGCCCGCCGGCGGCCTCGGCGATGGCAGCGAGCACCTCGGGGTGCGCGCCGGCGTAGTTGTCCGAGCCGAAGTCGTGGTGGGACGGGTCGTGGAGTGCGGTCACGACCCCCAGTCTCGCGCACCGGTGCGACACGTCCGAGCGGCGAGGTCCGGCGGTGCAGGGCCGGCAGGCAGCCCGAGCGGGCGCGCACGACCTGCGTGATGATCGGGCCGAACGCCCGTCCATCCCGTCCGAGGAGGCCGCCCGTGACAGCGCCGGGGACGCCCGAACCGCAGACGCCGCAGCAGGCCGGCCGGCAGCAGCCGTCCGGCGGCGCGGGCCGGGACGACCCGCACGACGCCACCCGGCACGAGACCGAGGCGGAGCGCATGGACCGCAACTGGGACGAGCTGATGCAGGAGCTGCGGGTCACTCAGACCGGCGCGCAGATCCTGGTCGGCTTCCTGCTGACGGTGCCGTTCCAGCAGCGGTTCGCCCAGCTGGACCACTACCAGCGCAGCGTCTACCTGGTGCTGGTCGCGCTCGCGGTGCTGGCGACCGTGCTGATCGTCACGCCGGTCAGCCTGCACCGGCTGCTGTTCCGGCGGCGGATGAAGCGGGAGCTGGTCAAGGCGGGCAGCGTGTTCGCCCTCGCGGGGCTGGGCGTGCTCGCCGTCGTGCTGACGGGGGTGCCGCTGCTGCTGTTCGACATCGTCGTCTCACGGCCTGCGGGGTGGGTCGCCGCCGCCGTGGTGGCGGTGCTGCTGGCCGTCTGCTGGTGGACCGTCCCGCGGCTGATGGGACGCGGCGCGCCACCGCCGCAGCCGCCGCGCTGACGGACCGGCTCAGCGCCCGGCGTCCGCCGCGGCCGCCCGGCAGGAGCTGCAGGTCCCGGTCAGCTCGATGACGTGGTCCACGTCGGTGAAGCCGTGCGCCGCACCGACCTGCTCGGCCCAGCTCTCCGCCGCCGGCCCGTCGATCTCCACGGTCCGGCCGCAGCTGCGGCACACGAGGTGGTGGTGGTGGCTGCGCTCGGCACAACGGCGGTAGACCGACTCCCCCTCGGCGGTGCGCATCGTGTCGACCTCGCCGGAGTCCGCGAGCGCCTGCACCGTGCGGTACACGGTGGCGAGGCCGACCCCGGAGCCGCGGTGGCGCAGCAGGTCGTGCAGCTGCTGGGCGCTGCGGAACTCCTCGACGTCGTGCAGCAGGTCGAGGATCTCGGTCCGCTGCTTGGTGTGCCGTTGCGGCTCGGCCATCGGCGCGCTCCTGTTGAGAGTGATTCCCAGCAGTCTAGCGGGGTCGGTGCACCAGCTGGTCGACGGGAAGGGTGGTGATCACCCGGTCAGGGCCGATGCCGTGCTGCACGGCCCGTTCGCAGCCCGCGATCAGCCAGTCGAGCTGACCGGGCGCGTGCGAGTCGGTGTCGATGGTGAACACGCAGCCGGCGTCGACGGCGATCTGCAGCAGCTCGTGCGGCGGGTCGAGGCGGTCCGGACGGCAGTTGATCTCGACCGCGACGCCGTGCTCGGCGCACGCGTCGAACACGGCGTGGGCGTCGAACTCGCTCGGCGGCCGCGGGCGTCCGCGCGTCAGGCGGCGACCGGTGCAGTGGCCCAGCACGTCGGTGTGGGGGTCCGCGACGGCCGCCAGCATCCGGCGCGTCATCGCGGCGCGGTCCATCCGCAGCTTGGAGTGCACCGAGGCGACGACGACGTCCAGCCGCTGCAGCAGCGCCGGCTCCTGGTCCAGGGTGCCGTCCTCGAGGATGTCGACCTCGATGCCGGTGAGCACGCTGAACGGTGCGACGGCGCCGTTGAGCGCCTCGATCTCCTCGAGCTGGGCCGTCAAGCGTGCCGGGGACAGGCCGTTGGCCACCGTGAGGCGCGGTGAGTGGTCCGTGACGGCGAGGTACTCGTGCCCGAGCGACGTCGCCGCCAGCACCATCTCCTGGATGGACGTGGTGCCGTCGCTGGCGTGCGAGTGGGCGTGCAGGTCACCCCGCAGCGCAGCGCGGAGCTCGGCGGCCGGGCCTACGGGTGCGGGGCTGGAGGCCAGCTCGGCCTCGAGCCGGTCGAGGTACTCGACGCGGGTACCACGGAGCACCTGGGTGACCACCTCCGCCGTGCGGGCCCCGACGCCGGGGAGGTCGTCGAGCGAGCCCGCGGCGGCGAGGGCCAGCACCTGGTCCGGCGGGGTGCGCTCGACGCTGCCGGCGGCGGCGCGGAACGCCTCCGAGCGGTAGGCGCTGGCCTGGCCGCGTTCGAGCAGGAAGGCGATGCGTCGCAGCGCTGCGACGGCCTCGTCGCGCCCCTGCTGCGCCGTACGTCCGGTCACGAGGCCTTGCGGCGGGTGCGGCGGGCCGGCGGCTTGTCCTCAGCCTTCGCGTCCGTCTTCTCGTCCTTCTCGTCGGTGGCCTTCGTGGTGCGCGTCCGTCGCGCCGCGGATGCGGTCGCCGAGCCCTCGCGCGCCTTCTCGACGCTGCGCTGCAGCGCGGCGAGCAGGTCGACCACCTCGCCGCCCTCGCCGCCCTCAGCAGCCGGCGGGGCGGGCGGGACGCGCGTCTCGCCGCTGGCGATCTTCTCCTCGATCAGGTCCTGCAGCGCGGCGCCGTACCGGTCGTGGTACTGCGACGGGTCGAAGTCGGCCGCCAGGGAGTCGACGAGCGTGGAGGCCATCGCGAGCTCCTGCGGCTTGACCTGGACGTCGGTCTCCAGGATCGGGAAGTCCGCCTCGCGCACCTCGTCGGGCCACAGCAGCGTCTGCATGCAGATGACGTCGCCGCGGACGCGCAGCACCGCCATCGACTCGCGCTGCCGCAGCGCCACCGTCACGACGGCCATGCGGTCGGCCTGCTCGAGCGCGCCGCGCAGCAGCGCGTAGGGCTTGACGGCCGTCTTCTCCGGCTCGAGGTAGTACGTCTTGCCGAGCAGGATCGGGTCCACCTGCTCGGCCGGGACGAACTCCAGCACCTCGATCTCGCGCGACGTGGTCAGCGGCAGGGCGGCGAAGTCCTCGTCCTCGAGCACCACCAGCTTGCCGTCGTCGGTCTCGTAGCCCTTGGCGATGTCCGACCACTCGACGGTCTCCCCGTCGACGCTGCAGACCTTCTTGTACCGGATGCGGCCGCCGTCCTCGCGGTGCACCTGGTGCAGCGCCACCTCGTGCTCGCCGGTGGCCGCGTACAGCCGAACGGGCACGTTGACGAGGCCGAAGGCCACCGCGCCCTTCCAGATCGCTCGCACGTCGCCGCCTCGCCCTCGTCTCGCCGACAGCCCCGTGACCCCGGGCAGGGACGAGCGGCCGCGTGGCGCGGGGCCCGTTCCTGCAGGATGCCACGGACAGGCAAGGTTCGCCTCACCCCGCCGCCTCGGCCAGCGCAGCGACCCCGGAGGGGACCCGGTCGCCCTCGGCGCCCGCCAGCCAGTCGAGCAGGCCGCACACCGCATCGGTGCAGCCGCCGCAACCCGTGGTGGCACGCGTGGCGCGCGCGACGTCCGCCGGGGTGCGAGCCCCGTCGCCCCAGGCACGGACCAGCTCACCCTTGGTCACGCCGTTGCAGCGGCAGACGGTGGCGCGGTCGGGCATCAGGGTGACGGACGGCTCCGGCTCCGGACCGGCGCCCCGCACCGGTCGCAGCAGCAGGTGCGCCGGGTCCGCGGGGACGGGGGTGCGACGGGTGTACGCGGCGGTCAGGTCCGCCGCGACGGGCCCGGCGCCGACGCACGTGGCGCCGACCACCGCTCCCCCGGCGACGACGACCTCGACGTGCCGGCCGGTGCTCGGGTCGCTGAGGCGGACCGAGCGGTGCTTGCCGGCGGTGGTCGCGGCGCCCGTCAGGCCCATGGTGACCACCTCGAGCCCGTGCGCCTTGAGACGGACGACGTCGGTCGCCGCGCCCGCGTCGACCGTCCGGGGCCGTGGCATCGCTGCGGCCCCCCGTGCCAGCACCTCCGCGAGGCGCCGCGCCTGCTCCCACCCCTGTGCGACCAGACCGGACGAGCCCTCCGCCGGCTGCGCGCAGTCGCCGACCGCGTACACGTGCGGGTCCGACGTGGCGGCGTCGCCGTCGACGACGATGCCACGCCCGACGGCGAGCCCTGCAGCCGCCGCGAGGCCGACCTCCGGCACCGTGCCGGTGGCGAGCACGAGCAGGTCGGTGGGGAGCTCGTCGCCGTCGGCGAGCCGAAGACCACGCACCCGGCCGCCCCGCACGAGCACCGCGGCGGGGGGCCTGCCCGTGCGGACCGCGATCCCCAGCCGGCGCAGCCCGTGCTCGAGCGCCTCGGAGGCCGCCGCGTCGAGCTGGCGGTCCATCAGGTGCGGTCCCGCGTGCACCACGGCCGCATCCATGCCGCGCTCGGTCAACGCGCACGCGACCTCGAGCCCGAGCACTCCCCCGCCCAGCACGACGGCCCGCGCAGAGGTGGTGACGGCATCGGCGATGCTGCGCGCGTCCGCGAGGGTGCGCAGCGGGTGCACGCCGAGCGGGGCCGCCTGCAGCCCGGGCAGCTCCGGGACCCGGGCACGTGCGCCGGTGGCCAGCACCAGGGCGTCGTACGGCACCACGGCCCCGTCGTCGCAGGTCACCGTCCGTGCAGCACGGTCGATCGCGACCGCGCCGACCCCGCGGCGCACGGCGACGCGTCCGTCGGCGGCGGGCAGCGCGAGGGACTCCTCGTCCACCCGCCCGGCGACCAGCTCGCCGAGCAGCACCCTGTTGTACGGCTGGTGCGGCTCGGCGCCGAGCACGGTCACGTCGGCGTCCGGGCAGCGCCGGACGAGCTCCTCGACCAGCCGGGACCCGACCATGCCGTAGCCCACGACGACCACCCGCATCAGCGGGCCCCGGCCCGTACGGCGCCGACGGGCGCGACGCCGTCGCGGACGGGCGCCGGGCGCACGTCGACGGCGCAGACCTTGAACTCCGGCATCCCCGACACCGGGTCGGTCGCGTCGACCGTCAGCCGGTTGGCGCTGCCCTGCCCGGACCAGTGGAACGGCACGAACACCACCTCCGGGCGGGTGCGTGGGGTGACGTGGGCGGTCAGCACTGCCGTGCCCCGCGCCGAGCTGACCTCGACGAGGTCGCCGTCGTCGACGCCGATCCGGTGCGCCAGCAGCGGGTGCAGCTCGACGTACGGCTCCGGCTGCGCGGCCTCCAGCGCGGGTACCCGGTGCGTCTGGGCGCCCGACTGGTAGTGCTGCAGCACCCGGCCGGTCACGAGGTAGACCGGGGCGTCGGCGCGCAGGTCGTCGGCCGGACCGTGGTGGTCCACCGCGACCATGCGAGCGCGACCGTCCGCCGTGGGGAACCCGTCGGAGAACAGCCGCGGGGTGCCGGGGTGCGCCGGCGTCCCCAGCGGACCGGCCGGGCAGGGCCAGTGCAGCGCGTCGGCGTCGGCGTCCAGGCGGGCGTGGCTGAGGCCGCTGTAGTCGGCGACGCCCCCGGCGCTGGCCCGCGCGAGCTCGTCGAACACCTGGGCCGGGTCGGTCGGGAAGCCGTCGGGCACGCCGAGGCGGGCCGCCAGCTGGTGCAGCACCTCGAGCTCGGAGCGCACCCCGTCCGGCGCCTCGAGCGCGCGCCGGCGACGCAGCACCCGGCCCTCCAGCGACGTCGTGGTCCCCTCCTCCTC
Organism: Cellulomonas sp. NTE-D12; assembly: GCF_027923705.1. Taxonomy (NCBI): domain Bacteria; kingdom Bacillati; phylum Actinomycetota; class Actinomycetes; order Micrococcales; family Cellulomonadaceae; genus Cellulomonas; species Cellulomonas electrica. The sequence goes on from NZ_AP026442.1 coordinate 2,055,282, forward strand.
CGCCCACTGGGTCACGGGCAGCACCACGTCGGCCAGCAGCGCCGTCTCCGAAGGCACGACGTCGCACACGACCAGCAGGTCCAGCGCCTGCAACCGCTCGCGCACACGGTCCGCGTCCGGTGCGCTGACCAGCAGGTTGCTGCCGTGCACCAGCAGCGCGCGCGGACCGCCGGGGCGCCCGCACCGGCGCAGCAGCTCGACCGCCGGCACCCCGGGCCCAGGCAGCTCGTCGGGGTCGACACCCCAGACCGCCGCGACGTGCGCACGTGCCGCGGGGTCGTCGATCCGTCGGTAGCCGGGCAGCTGGTCCGCCTTCTGACCGTGCTCGCGGCCACCCTGACCGTTGCCCTGACCGGTGACGGCGCCGTAGCCGCTGCTCGGACGACCGGGCAGGCCGAGCGCGAGCGCGAGGTTGATCGCCGCGGTCACGGTCGCCGTGCCCTGCGTGCTCTGCTCCACACCCCGTCCGGTGAGGACGACCAGGCCACGTCCCCCGTGCACCGGTGCGGCCGCGGCGAGCAGCCGTGCGGTCCGCCGCAGGTCGACAGCCGGCACGCCGCACACCTGCTCCGCCCGTTCCGGCCACCACAGCGCCACGCTGCGGCGCACCTCGTCCGCCCCCGTCACCCGCTGCTCCAGGTAGCCGGCGTCCACCAGCCCCTCGGCCCAGAGCACGTGCAGCAGCGCGAGCAGCACCACGAGGTCGGTTCCCGGTACCGGTTGCAGGTGCACGCCCTGCCCGCCGTCGGTCAACGCCGCCGTGGCGGTGTGCCGGGGGTCCACCACGACGAGGCCGCCCGCGGCCCGCGCCGCCGCCAGGTGCGCCGTGGCGGGCGGCATCGTCTCGGCCAGGTTGCTGCCGAGCAGCAGCACCGCCTGCGCCTCGCCGACGTCGCTCAGCGGGAAGGGGAGCCCCCGGTCGACGCCGAGGGCACGGTTGGCGCCCGCAGCCGCGCTCGCCATGCAGAACCGGCCGTTGTAGTCGATGAACGGGGTGCGCAGCACCACGCGGGCGAACTTGCCCAGCAGGTAGGCCTTCTCGTTGGTCAGCCCTCCCCCGCCGAACACCGCGACGGCGTCCCGGCCGTGCGCGTCCTGCAGGGCGCGCACGCGGTCGGCGACGTGGTCGAGCGCCTGGTCCCACGGCACCGGGTGCTGCTTCCCGTCTGCGCCCCGCAGCAGCGGCGAGGTGAGCCGGTCCGGTGCCCGGAGCACCTCGGCACTGGTCCAGCCCTTCTGGCACAGGCCGCCACGGCTGGTCGGGAACGGGCGGCCGGCGACCGTGACCGGGGGTGCCGCGATGTCCGTCGCCGGGGTCAGCGTCATGGCGCACTGCAGCGCGCAGTACGGGCAGTGCGTGTCGACCGATGGTCCGCGCACGGCCCTCGGCAGGGTGGCGGTCGCCGGGGTGGCCGTCGCCTCGGTGGCGGTCGACGTGGGCGGGCTGCCGCTCACTCAGATCACGGCCGAGCTCAGTGCGGCACCCCGGCGGCGGTAGACCGCCCAGGTGACGGCGCCGAGCAGCGCGTACACCGCCACGAAGGTCCACAGCGCCGGCTCGAGGCTGCCGGCGAGCGTGTGCGACAGGGCGAAGCCGCGCGGGATCAGGAAGCCGCCGAACGCGCCGACGGCCCCGGCGATGCCGATGCAGCCCGCCGCAGCCTTGCGGGCGACGGCCGTCTCGTCCGGCGTGGTCGCGCCGAACCGGAACACCGCCGGGATCATCCGGTACGTCGCGCCGTTCCCGGCACCACTGGCGACGAACAGGACGAGGAAGGAGCCGAGGAACAGCGCGAAGTCCGTGGTGCGCAGCGCGACGACGGCCGTGGTCGTGGCGACCGCCATCACGGCGAACGAGCCGATCGTGGTGCGCGCACCGCCCCAGCGGTCCGCGAGCATCCCGCCCCACGGCCGCGCCACCGAGCCGACCAGGGCCCCGAGGAACGCGACGTTGGCGGTGACGTGCGGGAACGAGGACCGCAGCAGCGTCGGGAACACGCCGGCGTACCCGATGAACGAGCCGAACGTGCCGATGTACAGCGCCGAGATGATCCACGTGTGCCGGTTGCGCACGGCCGCCCCGACCGTCCGCGGCGCGCCCTTGGCCGACGTCAGGTTGTCCATCGACCGCCAGGCCGCGAACGCCGCGAGCAGCACCAGGGGGACGAACATCAGTCCCGCTCGTTCCAGGCGCAGGCCGGCGCCGGTGACGACCACCAGCGGGACGGCGAGCTGGACGGCCGCCGTGCCCAGGTTGCCACCGGCGGCGTTGAGGCCGAGCGCCCTACCCTTCTCCGCCTCCGGGTAGAAGAACGAGATGTTGGACATCGAGGAGGCGAAGTTCCCACCGCCGAGACCGGCGAGCGCCGCGACCAGCAGCAGCATGCCGAAGGAGGTGCCCGGCCGCTGAACGACGAACGCCAGCGCGGTGGCGGGCAGCAGGAGCAGGAGCGCGGAGACCACGGTCCAGTTGCGGCCGCCGAACAGGGGCACCGCGAAGGTGTACGGGATCCGCAGCGTGGCGCCGACCAGGCTCGGCAGCGCGATCAACCAGAACTGCTGGTCGACCGTCAGGTGGAAGCCGGCGGCGGCGAGCTGCGGCACCACGATGCTCCACGAGGCCCACACGGAGAAGCCGAGGAACTCGGCGAAGATCGACGGGACCAGGTTGCGCCGGGCGATGCGCCGGCCGGTCGACCGCCAGAACTCCGGGTCCTCCGGGTCCCACCGGTCGATCCAGCGACCGCGGGACGTCGGGGCCGCGTCCCGCGTCGGGACCTCGGTGGCGGTCACGTGGTCGGGTGCTGCGAGGGTCTCGGGCGTCGTCATGTCGTCTCCTGCGTCGTCGGGGCCCGCTCGGTGCCGTGGACGCTAGGAACGCCGTGTTTCCGGCGCGGTGGCCGGGCTGTTACCTCCGCGGAAAGAAGAACGCACGGTCGCGCCGGCGGCGCCGTGAGAACTCGCGCCTCGCGGCGACGACGTGCCGGCAGCGTCCGGCGGAGGCGCGGCCTGCCTCACAGCGGGCGCCGCAGCGGTGTGCGCGAAAGGTTCCACACGCGAAACGAGGTCGGCACGCCCGGCGAAACATGCCGTTCGTACGGTCGCAGCCCACAGCGGCCCCGCCCGGGCCGCCCGGAGACGGACCGAGGTGCACATGTCCCGCATCCCCAGCCAGCTCGTCGTGGTCGGTGGCGGCATGGTCGCCCAGCGCCTCGTCGAGGCGGTGCGTGCCCGTGACGAGGACCGCACCTGGCAGGTCACCGTGCTCGCCGAGGAGCCGCGAGCGCCGTACGACCGGGTGGCGCTGACGTCGTACTTCTCCGGACGCGACCCGGAGAGCCTCGCCCTCGGCGCGCCGCAGCTGTGGGCCGACCCGCTGGTGACGCTGCTCCGCGGCACCACCGTGACGGAGGTCGACCGGGACGCCCGCACGGTGCGGACCGACGACGGCCGCGCGCTGCGCTACGACCACCTGGTGCTGGCGACCGGGTCACGGGCTGCCGTGCCGGCGATCCCCGGTGCGGACCAGCCCGGCGTGTTCGTCTACCGCACGCTCGACGACGTGGCCGCCCTGCGCGGCTGGGTCGAGCAGGAGGCCGCCCGGCGCGGGCGCCCCGTGCGGGGGGCCGTCATCGGCGGCGGCCTGCTGGGCCTGGAGGCTGCCGGCGCGCTGCAGGCGCTGGGGGCGCGCACCACCGTGGTCCAGTTCGGCACGCACCTGATGTCGGCGCAGATCGACCTGGGCGGGGGGCAGGTGCTGCGCCGGCTGATCGAGGCGCTCGGCGTGGAGGTGCGCGTGGACACCGCGACCTCCCGCATCCGGTCCGACGAGCGGGGCAACGCCGGCCGGTTGGAGTTCGGCGACGGAGGTCGGCTCGACGTGGACGTGGTCGTGCTGGCCACCGGTGTGACGCCGCGGGACGAGCTGGGACGCGCAGCCGGCCTTCCGGTCGGGACCCGCGGGGGCGTGGTGGTCGACCAGACGTGCCGCACGCAGGACCCGCACGTCTCGGCTGTCGGCGAGGTCGCGTGCATCGACGGCGCCTGCATCGGCCTGGTCGCCCCCGGCTACGCGATGGCCGAGGTCGTGGTCGACCGGCTGCTGGGCGGGTCGGCCGTGTTCCCCGGTGCCGACACGGCGACCAAGCTCAAGCTCTCCGGCGTGGACGTCGCGAGCTTCGGTGACGCGTTCGCCAGGACGCCCGGGGCGCTGGAGGTGGTGCACTCCGACCCCGCGACCGGCGTCTACAAGAAGCTGGTCGTGTCCGACGACGCCCGCACGCTCCTCGGCGGCGTGCTGGTGGGCGACGCGTCCGCCTACGCGAGCCTGCGCCCGATGGTCGGCCGCCCGCTCGGCGCCGACGCCTCCGCGTACCTGCTGCCGGCCGGCGGCTCCGCGCCCGTCGCCGGCGACCTGCCGGACGACGCGACCGTCTGCTCGTGCAACAACGTGTCTGCCGGCACGGTGCGCGCCGCGGTCACCGAGCACGGCTGCACGGACGTCGCCGGGGTCAAGGCCTGCACGCGCGCCGGCACCAGCTGCGGGTCCTGCGTGCCGCTGGTCAAGCGGCTGGTCGGCGAGCAGCTGACCAAGGCGGGTGTCGCCGTGAGCAACGGCCTGTGCGAGCACGTGGCGCTGTCCCGGGCGCAGCTGTTCGACGCGGTGCGCGTCACCGGTCTGCGCACGTTCAGCGAGATCATGCAGCGGCACGGCACGGCCGTCGCCGGGCGCGGCTGCGACATCTGCAAGCCGGTGGTCGCCTCGATCCTCGCCTCGCTGGACGACGGTCACGTGCTCGACGACGAGCGCGCCGCGCTGCAGGACACCAACGACCACGTGATGGCCAACCTGCAGAAGGACGGCTCCTACTCGGTGGTGCCCCGCATCCCGGGCGGCGAGGTCACGCCCGAGGGGCTGCTGGTGATCGGCCAGGTGGCCAAGGACTACGGGCTGTACACCAAGATCACCGGCGGTCAGCGGATCGACCTGTTCGGCGCCCGGCTCGAGCAGCTTCCGCAGATCTGGCGGCGGCTGGTCGACGCGGGCTTCGAGTCCGGGCACGCCTACGGCAAGTCGGTGCGCACGGTGAAGTCGTGCGTCGGGTCCACGTGGTGCCGCTACGGCGTCCAGGACGCCGTCTCCCTCGCGGTGCTGCTCGAGCTGCGGTACCGCGGGCTGCGCTCGCCGCACAAGCTCAAGCTCGGTGTCTCCGGCTGCGCCCGCGAGTGCGCCGAGGCCCGCGCGAAGGACGTCGGCGTCGTGGCCACCGATCGCGGCTGGAACCTCTACGTGGGCGGCAACGGCGGGTTCACGCCCCGCCACGCTCGGCTGCTGGCCGAGGACCTGGACACCGACACCCTGGTGCGCACCTTGGACCGGTTCCTCATGTACTACATCCGCACCGCGGACCGCCTGCAGCGGACGGCGCCGTGGATCGACGAGGTCGACGGCGGGCTGGACGGTGTGCGGTCGGTGGTGCTCGAGGACAGCCTGGGCATCGCGGCCGACCTGGACGAGGCGATGGCGCGGCACGTCGAGGTCTACGAGGACGAGTGGAAGGCGACGCTCGACGATCCGGAGAAGCTGCGCCGGTTCGCCTCGTTCGTCAACGCGCCGACCACCGCGGACCCGTCTCTGGCCTACGTGGCCGAGCGGGGCCAGCCGCGCCCGGCCACACCCGACGAACGGGCGGATCCCGCCGTGCTGATCGCCGGCACCACGCTGGCGGTGCGGTCATGAGCCGCCCCCAGCCCGGCTGGACGGTGGTGTGCCAGCTGACCGACCTGGTGCCCGAGCGCGGTGCCGCCGCCCTCGTCGGCGGAGAGCAGGTGGCCCTGTTCCGGGTGGGCGACCGCGAGGTGCTGGCGGTGCAGCAGCTGGACCCGTACAGCGGGGCGCACGTGATGTCCCGCGGCATCGTGGGCTCGCGGGCCGGAGCCGTCACCGTCGCCTCGCCGATGTACAAGCAGGTGTTCGACCTGCGCACCGGCGCGTGCCTCGACCCGGTGGGCAAGGAGCCGCAGCACCTGCGCACGTGGCCGGTGCGGCTGGAGGGCGACGCGGTGCTGGTCGGCACGGCCGGCGCGCTGGTCGACGCCCTCGTCGCGCCCCTCGTCAGCTCCGCCACCCTCAACGCGACGGAGGCGCCGTGACGACCCTGCTCGGCATCGACCTGACCGACCGTCCCGTCCTCGTGGTCGGCGGCGGCCCGGTGGCCGCACGCCGCCTCGCGCACCTGCGGGACGAGGGCGCGCACATCACCGTGGTGGCGCCGGCGGTGTGCGAGGACGTCGTCGCGCTCCTGGACGACGTCCGCTGGGAGGCGCGGGAGGTCCGCGAGCAGGACCTCGACGGGATGTGGCTGGTGCACACGGCGACCGGCAGTTCGCTCGCCGACGCCGAGGTCGCCGGCTGGGCGTCCGCGCGCCGGATCTGGTGCGTGAACGCCGGCGACGCGACCCGCGGCTCGGCGCGCACCCCCGCGCTGACCGCCAGCGGTGAGGTGCTGGTCGGGGTCGTCTCGACGGGCGCCCCGGACCCCGGACGCACCGCGGCGGTGCGCGATGCCCTCGCCGAGCACCTGCGCACGGGCGCAGACCTGCGTCGGCGCCGACGCCCGCCGGGTGCCGGCCGGGTGGTGCTCGTCGGTGGCGGACCGGGTGCGGTGGACCTGCTGACCGTGCGCGGTCGTCGGGCGCTCGCCGAGGCGGACGTGGTGGTGGCGGACCGGCTCGGACCGACACCGGTGCTGGACGAGCTCGCCCCGGACGTCGAGGTGATCGACGTCGGCAAGACCCCCGGTCATCACGCCGTGCCGCAGCACGAGATCAACCGGATCCTGGTCGAGCAGGCGCAGCGCGGGCGGACGGTCGTGCGGCTCAAGGGCGGCGACCCGTTCGTCTTCGGACGCGGCGGCGAGGAGGTGCTCGCGTGCCGCCAGGCCGGCGTGCCGGTCGAGGTGGTGCCGGGCGTGAGCAGCGCCCTGGCGACACCGGCGGCGGCGGGCATCCCGGTGACCCACCGCGGGACGACGGCGGCCTTCCACGTGGTGAACGGCCACGCGGGTCTCGACGAGGCGGCGCTGACCGTGCTGCGCGAGCGCTCGGCCACCCTGGTGGTGCTGATGGGCGTGTCGGTGCTGGCCGAGCTGGTCGGCACGGCCCTGGCCGCCGGGGTCGACCCGGGTACGCCGGTGGCGATCGTCGAGGAGGGCACCACGGCGCGGCAGCGGGTGACGCGGGACCGGCTCGACGCGATCGCCGGGCGGGCGCAGGCCGTCGGCGTGCGCGCGCCGGCCGTCATCGTCGTCGGAGCCGTCGCCGCACCCGGTCTGCTCGACGCCGGAGGTGCGGGCGACGCGGGCGTTCGCCGCCAGCCCGGCTCCGACGAGACACTGGGCCCGTGACCGACCACCTCGACCCGACCCTGGCCGGGTGCACGATGCTGGTCACCGCCGACCGGCGGGCGGGTGAGCTGGGCGGCGCCTTGCAGCGCCGCGGGGCGACCGTCCGCTATGCCCCGGCGCTGAGCATGGTGCCCAACGACAGCGACGCGCTGCTCGTCGCCGCGACGCGTGAGCTGCTCGCGGCACCTCCGGACATCGCCGTGGTGACCACCGGCATCGGCTTCCGCGCCTGGGTCGAGGCCGCGGACGCGATCGGTCTGGCCGAGCCGCTGCTGGCGACGCTGCGACGTGCGCGCCTCGTCGCCCGCGGACCCAAGGCGCGCGGCGCGATCCAGGCCGCCGGCCTCCAGGCGGACTGGGTGGCGGAGTCGGAGACCTCGGCGGAGATCGCCGAGGTGCTGCTCGACGAGGGCGTCGCGGGGCTGCGGGTCGCGGTGCAGCACCACGGCAGCGGTGCCGACGGTCTCGACGAGGCGTTCACCGCTGCCGGTGCCCACGTGCAGAGCCTCGTCGTCTACCGCTGGGGACCCCCGCCCGACCCGGCAGCGCTCGAGGCCTCCGTCCGTGCCGCGGCTGCCGGTGAGCTCGACACGGTGGTCTTCACCTCGGCACCCGGCTGCGCGGCGTGGCTCGCCGCCGCCGACGCCGCCGGGGTGGACGCGGCGCTGCGCGGCCAGTTCGAGGCCGGAGCCCTGGTGGCCGCCGCCGTCGGCCCGATCACCGCGCGGCCGCTGCTCGACCGCGGTGTCGAGCCGCTGATCCCCTCCCGGGGGCGGCTCGGCGCGCTGGTGCGCACGATCGTGGACCACTACGGCGGCGTGCAGACGCTCGAGACCGCGGCCGGCCGCCTCCAGATGCGGCGGCGGGCGGCCGTGCTGGACGGCCGCGTCCTGGCCCTGTCCCCGACCGGCATCGAGCTGCTGCGGCTGCTCGCCGACGCCGGCGGCGACGTCGTCACACCGGCGCAGGTGCTCCAGTCGCTGCCGGGCGAGTCCACGGACGTGCACGCCGCCGAGGTGGCGATCGCCCGGCTGCGCCAGGCCACCGGCAGCCGGGAGCTGGTGCGCACGGTGGTGAAGCGCGGCTACCGCCTGGCCGTGGTCGACGGGCAGGAGGACCGGTGACGGCCACCGCCCCCGGCTCCGCCGCACCGGCCGCCCCGATCCTGGTCGGCTGCTCCCACGGCACCGACAGCGTCGCGGGACGGGCGGCGATCCGGTCGATCCTCGACGGAGTCCGTGCAGCCCGGCCCGGGCTCGACGTCCGCGAGGCGTTCGTCGACGTGCAGAAGCCCGAGGTGGCCGACGTCGTCGCCGGGGCGACGACCGCCGGTGGCGCGGCCGTGGTGGTGCCCCTGCTGATGTCGACCGGCTTCCACGCGCGGGTGGACATCGCCGCGGCGGTGGAGGGCCGGCGTGCGGCCGCCTCGCGCACCCTGGGCCCCGACGACCGACTGGTGCAGATCCTCCTCGACCGCCTCCGTCAGGCGGGGGCCGGTGCCGGGGACGCGGTCGTGCTGGCCGCGGCCGGATCCTCCGACCCCCTGGCGGCTGCCATGGTCGAGCAGACGGTCGAAGCGCTGCGCCACGCCTGGCAGGACGGCCCGGTGACGGTCGGGTACGGCTCCGCCTCGCTGCCCCGGGTCGCCGACGCCGTCGAGCAGGCGCGCCGCACGGGCGCAGCCCGCGTCGTGGCGGCCTCCTACCTGCTCGCCCCCGGCTTCTTCCACGACCGGGTGTCGGCCGCGGGTGCGGACGTCGTGACGGCCCCGCTCGCCCCGGACCCGCGTCTCGTCGAGATCGTGCTCGACCGGTACGCCGAGGCGAGCGCCCTGCTCCCTGACCACTGAGGCCCCCGCACCGCCGTCACCAGGTACGTCGCACGCGCGGCGGGCAGGATGGACCCGTGCTGCAGCCCATGCTCGCCAGCCCGGCGCCCGGCCTCGCCGAGCTGCCGCGCGGCCCGCAGTGGGCCTACGAGATCAAGTGGGACGGCGTCCGGGCGCTCGCGGACACCACCGGGGGCCGCCTGCGGCTGTGGAGCCGCAACGGCAACGACGTCACCGCCGCGTACCCGGAGCTCGGAGGCCTTTCGGTGCTGCCCGACGCGGTGGTCGACGGCGAGGTCGTCGCGATGGCGGGCGGTGTGCCCTCGTTCGCCGCGCTCGCGGCGCGGATGCACGTGCGGGACACGGCACGAGCGGCTGCGCTGGCCCGGTCGCAACCCGTCACGTTCGTGGTGTTCGACGTGCTGACGTGGCAGGGCCGCGACGTCACCGGTCTGACGTACGACGAGCGCCGCGCCGTGCTGGACCGGCTGCCCCCCGTCGACCAGGTGCAGCCCTCGCCCGTCTACCCCGACGGGGACACGCTGTGGCAGGTGACCCGTGACCACGGCCTCGAAGGGGTCGTCGCCAAGCTCCGGACGTCCACCTACCAGCCGGGCCGGCGGTCCCGGGACTGGGTGAAGCTGCCGCACCGGCGCAACCGCACGGCGCTCGTCGGCGGGTGGCGCGAGGAGTCGGCCGGTACCGGCAGGCTCGGAGCGGTGCTGCTCGGGGCACGCGACGAAGGCGGCGCGCTGCGGTACCTCGGCCGTGCCGGCAGCGGACTCGCCGGTCCGTTGGCGATCGCGGTACGGGGTGCGCTGGCCGAGCACGCTCGCGCGACCTCGCCGTTCGACGACCCCGTCCCGGCGACCGACGCGCGCGGCACCCACTGGTGCGAACCGCTGGTGGTGGTCGACACCCTGTACCTGTCCCGCACCCCCGGCGGCCGGCTGCGCCAGCCCGTGGTCCGCGGGGTGCGCACCGACACCGGTCCGGACCCGTGGGAGCAGGAGTGAACGGCCAGGTGCTGGACGTGGACGGCACGCCGGTCCGCGTCACGCACCTGGACAAGGTCCTGTACCCCGCGACCGGCACCACCAAAGCGGCGGTGATCGACTACGTGGTGCAGGTGGCACCCGCTCTGCTCGCACAGCTGCGGGACCGCCCGGTCACCCGGATGCGGTGGCCGGAAGGCACCGGTGCGGAGCGGTTCGTCGAGAAGAACGTGCCGCGGGGCGCGCCCGACTGGCTGCGGCACCGCGTGCTGCCGGCGTCCCCGGGCGAGGTCGACGAGGGCACCCGGCTGGACCTGCCCTTCCTCGACGGGCTGCCCGGCCTGGTCTGGGCCGCCAACGGCGGTGCGTTGGAGCTGCACACCCCGCAGTGGCGGGTCGGGCCGCGAGGCGGTGTCCGACCGCCGGACCGCCTCGTCGTCGACCTCGACCCCGGACCACCGGCGGGGCTCGAGGAGTGCGCGACGGTGGCGCACCTGGTCGCGGAGCGGCTCGCGACCGACGGGCTGACCGGCACCGTCCCGGTGACCTCCGGCAGCAAGGGCATGCAGCTGTACGCACCTCTGCCCGGTCACCGGCCCGCGACGCAGGTGCGGGCGTACGCGCGCGACCTCGCCACCGCGGTGGCGGCCGAGCACCCGAAGCTCGTGGTCGCCGTGATGCGCCGGTCGCTGCGACCCGGCAAGGTGCTGATCGACTGGTCCCAGAACCACCCGGCCAAGACGACGATCACGCCGTACTCGCTGCGCGGCCGCGAGGCGCCCACCGTCGCGGCGCCGCGCTGGTGGGACGAGATCGGGCCAGGTCTGAGGCAGCTGCCGATGGACGAGGTGGTCCGCCGCCTGCGGGACGACGGCGATCCCTTCGCCTGACCGCTCCTCCGATGGCGACGTCCCGCGCCCTGCGGCAGGGTCGAGACGGGCGGACGGGCAGTCCGTCACACCACGCTCGAGGAGGCCGGACATGGCACGCAAGCAGCTCCCGCACTACACGGTGCCCACGCTGACGCCGGAGGACGGCGCGACCGTCGCCGCGATCCTGCAGGACCGCCTGAACTCTCTGACGGACCTGCACCTGACGCTCAAGCACATCCACTGGAACGTCGTCGGCCCGCACTTCATCTCCGTGCACCTGATGCTCGACCCGCAGGTCGACGCCGTGCGCGCCCAGGCCGACGAGGTCGCGGAGCGGATCGCCACCCTCGGCGTCTCCCCCGTCGGCACGCCGGGGGCGCTGGTCGCGAGCCGCAGCTGGGACGACTACTCCCTGGGACGCGCCGGCGCGATCGAGCACCTCGGCGCTCTGGACCGGGTGTACGAGGGCGTGATCAGCGGCCACCGCAAGGCCGCCGCGGACACGGAGGAGCTCGACACCGTCACCAACGACCTGCTGGTGGGCCACCTGCACGACCTCGAGCTGTTCCAGTGGTTCGTGCGGGCCCACCTCGAGTCCGCCGGCGGCGAGCTGAGCACCGAGGGCACCAGCACCGAGAAGGCCTCGGCCGGTGCCGCCGAGCAGGGTGCGAAGAAGGCCGCATCGCGGTGAGCGCCCACCGTCCCGCCCGCGGGGCACCGGCCCCCGAGCGGGACGGTGCCGCCCGCCGGGCCGGCACGGACGACGGCCTGCGGACCGCTCGGCCCGAGGCCCGGGCGGGCAGCCAGCACCCGCTGGCCGGCGCGCACCGGCCGCACGTCGCCGCGAGGCTCGAGGACGCGCTCGACCGACGGCTGGCGCGGCTGCTGCGGTACCGCGGCTGGACGGTCCGGATCGAGCCGTACCCCGGCTACGGCGCACCCGGGTGGCTGCGGATCATGGCCCGCACCCTCCTGGCGGCACCCGTGGTCCCCGACGGGGACCTGCCGGGCACCGGTGCCGTGCAGGCCGGCGCGGGTGCCGGTGCGGTCCCCGTGACGCGCCAGCCGGCGGTGCGCGGCTGGCGCTCGTACCTCAGCGTGCCGGTGGCCGGTGCGGCGATCGAGGTGGTGGTCGGCGACCAGGTCCACCGGCTGCAGACCGACCGCGGCGGCTACGTGGACCAGGTGGTGGCGTGCGACCTGCCGGCCGGCTGGCACGAGGTGACGTTGCGCACCCAGGACGGCGTCACGGCCGTCGCTCCGGTCCAGGTGGTCGACCCCTCGGCACGGCTCGGGCTGGTCAGCGACGTCGACGACACCGTGATGATCACGCACCTGCCCCGTCCGCTGGTCGCCGCGTGGAACGTCCTGGTGCGCGACGAGAACGCCCGCGAGGCCGTGCCGGGCATGGCGGAGCTCTACCGGCGGCTGGTCGCGACGGAGCCCGGCGCACCCGTGGTGTACCTGTCCACCGGCGCCTGGAACGCCGCACCGGCGATCGGCCGCTTCCTGCACCGGCACCGTTACCCGCCGGGCACCATGCTGCTCACCGACTGGGGACCGACCAACACCGGCTGGTTCCGCTCCGGACCGGCGCACAAGGTCGCCCAGCTGCGCCGGCTGTTCCGCGAGTTCCCCGACGTGCGCTGGGTGCTGGTCGGCGACGACGGCCAGCGTGACCCGCAGGTGTACGCGGGTGCGGCCGGCCGGCTGCCGGCCCACGTGCGCGCGATCGCGCTGCGCGAGCTGACCCCCGGCGAGCACCTGCTGGCCAGCGGCGAACCCACGGCGCCGCCCGGCGGCCGTCGCGCCCAGCGGGACGCCCAGCACGAGGGTGTGCCCGTGGTCCGTGGCGGGGACGGCGCCGCGCTCGCGCAGCGGCTGGAGGCCGTCGGGGTGCTGCCGCACCAGCGCCCGGGACCCGCGGCCGCCGACCAGCCCGCCGACAAGGCCGCCGACAAGGAGGGTCGAGGCTGACCGCGGAGGGTCGAGGCTGACCGCGCCGCCGCCTCCGCGGCCCGACCTACAGCAGCTCGGGGTCGTCCCACTCCTCGCCGGCGGCGAGGTCCTCGTCGTCCGGCTCCAGCTCGGCCGACTGCAGCGAACGCGGCGCCCGACCCGGTTCCCCACCGGTCAACGCGTCGGCGGCTGCGAGCTGGGCCTCGTCGGGCACCCGGTCCGCGATGCGCTCCGCCGACGGGTCGGAGGTCAGGTCGTGGTCGCGGCCGCTCATGTCCCCGTTGTACCGGTCCGCGGCACGGTGCGCACCTCTGCGCCGCGCGCTCGCCGTTACTGTTCTTCGGTGACGACGACGGATGTCGGGCGCGGTGCGGGCACGGCGGACCCGGAGCCGCCCACCGAGGCGGTCAGCGCGGTGATGCGCCGGGCCAAGGTGCAGGCCGCCACCGAGCACACGACGGTCGGCCTGGTGCAGACCGCCTCTGACGGCACGGTCACCATCGCGTGCGCGTGCGGCATGACCCTCACCAACGGCCCTACCTGGTCGCTCGACGAGCACATCCGCCTGCACCGCGCCGAGGCGCGGTTCATCGCGCTCGCGGCGGCCGCGCCGGCCGGTATCCCCCGGCTGGTTCGCTGGCCCCTGAGCACCGAGGAGCACCCGTGACCGAGCAGCCCGCACCGCTGGTCGACCCCACCGTGCCGCCCAGCGGCACCGGCTGCGCGGAGTGCGACGCGTCCGGCGGCTGGTGGCTCAAGCTCCGCCGGTGCGCGGCGTGCGGGCACGTCGGCTGCTGCGACAGCTCCCCCGGCCAGCACGCGACGGCGCACTGGCAGGCGACGGGGCACCGGTACATGCGCTCGTTCGAGCCCGGTGAGAGCTGGTGGTGGGACTACGCCGCGGAGAGCTACGCCGAGGGCCCCGAGCTCGCCCCGCCGACGCACCGGCCGGTCGAGCAGGGCTCCCCCGCACCGGCCGGCCGCGTGCCGGAGAACTGGCACCAGCTGTTGCACTGACCCGCAGCGATCCCTAACCGGCCGCCGGGCCGGTACCCCGCCGGGCGACGGTCGTCAGCGGCGAGGGCGCCGGCCCGTGAACTCGTCCATCGACCCGGTGACGCCGAGCAGGTCCATCAGGGCGTCGAACGCCCTCGTCGGCAGCAGGCGCAGCGCCGGCACCACCGCCACCACGGCCGGCAGGGCGAGGCGGCCACGGCCGGACTCCACCGCGTCGAGGATCCGACCGGCGACGTCCGCCTCGCGCAGGATCGGCAGCAGCCAGGGCACGCGCGTGCGCGCCCCGGCGAACATGCCCGTGTCGACGTAGAACGGGCACACCACGAGGGTGGTCACCGCCGACCCCGCCCGGCGCAGCTCGAACCGGAGCGACTCGTCGAAGCCGACAGCGGCGTGCTTGCTCGCCGCGTAGTCCGCCTGCCGCGGCACACCGACCAGTCCGGCGGCGCTCGCCACGGTGACCAGCCGGCCCATGTCACGCTCAAGCATCCCGGGCAGGAACGCGCCGGTCACCCAGTACGGCGCCAGGGTGTTCACCTCGAAGGTCCGGCGCACCTGGGCCTCCGTCAGCTCGAGGAACGGCCTGCCCGACACCACACCGGCGTCGTTGACCAGCACGTCGACGCCGCCCATCGCGGCCGTCACCTCCGCCGCCGCGGCGTGCACGGCGGCGCGGTCCGTCACGTCGACCTGCCAGGCGTGCGCGACGGCGCCTCGACCGCGCACGTCGGCCGCCGCACGCTCGGCCGCCTCACCGTCCAGGTCCCACACCGCCACGTCGGCGCCCCGTTGCGCGGCACCCAGCACCAGCCGTCGCCCGATGCCGCTGGCTCCGCCGGTCACCAGCACGCGCCGTCCCGCGAGCGGGAACCCTGCGCCCATGGACGTCCCCTTCCGACCGGGCGCGGCCCCGTCGCCTGCGCTCCCGGCGCCATCGTGGCCGGACCGGAGCGCGGGCACCACCGGACCGCCGGGAACACGCGGCGGTGCGCCGGCACGTCACCCGATGGCGGCGCGTCGCGATCGCAGACGGTCGGACGTCCCCGGCAGCGCCTAGCATCCGAGGGTGGTCACCATGCGGCTCGGCTCAGGCGCTGCGGCGCGTACCGGCATCCTGCGCACCGGTCTGCTCACGGTGACCGCGCTCGGCGTCCTCGCCGTCGCGGCGTGCGCCGGACCCACGCCCGGCTCGGGCAGCGGCGGCACGACGACGACGGCCGCGGCGACTGCCGCCACGTCCCCGTCGCCCACCGCGACCGGGAGCTCGTCACCGGAGCCGTCCGCGACGGAGACCGAGACCGGGACGCCCTTCCCGACCTCGGTGGACACCGTTACGGCCGACCCGTCGAAGGACGCGGCCCTGACCGTGACCGACGTCCGGACGGCGACGCACGACGGCTACGACCGGGTCGTGTTCGAGCTCGGCGGCACCGGGGCGCCGGGATGGCGCGTCGGGTACGTGGACAAGGCGGTCGACGACCCGAGCGGGCAGCCGGTGCAGGTGCAGGGCGCGGGCGTGCTGCAGGTGATCATCAGCGGCACCGGGTACCCGACCGATACCGGCCAGAAGGAGTGGACCGGCAGCCCGCTGCACCCGGGCCTGCCGGTGGTGCAGGAGGTCCAGCTGCGCGGGGTGTTCGAGGGGCAGACGCAGGCGTTCGTCGGCGTCGCCCGGGCCGGCGCCTCGTTCCGCGTGTTCGCCCTGACCGCACCGGCGCGGCTGGTCGTGGACGTTCAGCGCTGAGCTGGCGCGCCGTGCGGTCGCGATGATGGTGCTGGCCCTCGCGGGTGCCGCGGGCGCCGCGGTCCTGTCCGGCACCGGTCAGGTGCTGCAGGCCGTCGCCGCACGGCGGCTGCCCGCCGGTGCCCACCTGGACCTGCGGCTCGTCGGTCGCCTGCTCCGGGTGCCGACCTACCTGGTGGCGCTGCTGCTGACGGCGGGAGGCTTCCTGCTCGCCGTCGTCGCCCTGCAGCGCCTGCCGCTCTTCGTCGTGCAGTCCGTCCGGGCCGCGAACCTGGTGGTTGCCGCCCTCCTCGCGATCCCCGTGCTCGGTGTGCGGCTGCGGGCGCCGGAGTGGTGCGGCATCGGCCTGGTGTCCACGGGGCTGGTGCTGCTCGCGACGTCGGTCGGGGCGCAGCCGCCCGCCGCGGCCGGCTCGACCGTCGGCCTGGCCGCCGTCGGCGTCGCGGTGGCGCTGGTCGCCACCGGCTGGCTCGTGAGCGTGGTCCGGCCGTCGCGCGGCACCGGTCTGGTGCTCGCCGCGCTGGCCGGCTGCGGGTTCGCCCTGCTGGCGGTCGGCGCCCGGCTCGCCGGACCGGTCACCGGGCCGGCCGTGCTCACGCACCCGCTGGTGTGGGCGGCGATGACTGCCGGGGTGTGCGGCCTTGCGCTGCAGGTGCTCGCACTCGGGCGGGCGGGTGTGGTGGCTGTGACGGCGGTGAGCGTCACCACCGAGACGTGCGTGTCCGCCGTGCTCGGCGTGCTGCTGGCCGGGGACCACGCCCTTCGCGGGCATGCGCCCACGGCCGTCGCCGCGTTCCTGCTCGTGCTCGTGGGCTCGACCCTGGTGGCCCGCGCACGCGTGCCGGAGGCCGTCCCCTCCGGCGCCGTGCACCCCCTGGTCCCCGATCCGCGGTAGGCCGCACCTCCAGACCGGTGTGACGCTCCTCGCCCTCGTCCACCGGGCCGCTGTCGGTCCGGCCTGGCACGCTGACCTCATGGTCATCTGGCCCGGACACCCTTATCCCCTCGGCGCGACGTACGACGGCGCCGGCACCAACTTCGCCCTGTTCTCCGAGGTGGCGGAGCGCGTCGAGCTGTGCCTCATCGACCCCGACGGCACCGAGCGGCGGGTGGACCTGCCGGAGGTGGACGCCTTCGTCTGGCACGGCTACGTACCCGCGGTGGCGCCCGGCCAGCGCTACGGCTACCGGGTGCACGGCCCGTACGACCCCGCGCACGGGCACCGTTGCGACCCCTCGAAGCTGCTGCTCGACCCCTACGCCAAGGCGGTGGACGGCCAGATCGACGGGCACGAGTCGCTGTACTCGTACCGCTTCTCGGACCCCTCCCAGCGCAACGTGCTCGACTCGGCGCCGCACACCATGACCGGCATCGTGGTGAACCCGTTCTTCGACTGGGGCCACGACCGGCCGCCGCAGCACGAGTACCACGAGTCGGTGATCTACGAGGCCCACGTCAAGGGGCTGACCGAGCGCCACCCGGCGGTCCCGGAGGAGCTGCGCGGGACGTACTCCGCACTGGGCCACCCGGCCGTCATCGAGCACCTGTCGTCGCTCGGCGTGACGGCGGTGGAGCTGATGCCCGTGCACCAGTTCGTCCAGGACCCGGCCCTCGTCGAGCGCGGCCTGTCCAACTACTGGGGCTACAACACCATCGGGTTCTTCGCGCCCCACAACGGCTACTCCGCCTTCGCGCGCTCGGGGCAGCAGGTGCAGGAGTTCAAGGGGATGGTCAAGGCCCTGCACGACGCCGACATCGAGGTGCTGCTGGACGTCGTCTACAACCACACCGCCGAGGGCAACCACCTGGGGCCGACGCTCAGCTTCCGCGGCATCGACAACGCCAACTACTACCGGCTGGTCGACGACGACCAGGAGCACTACTTCGACACCACCGGCACGGGCAACTCGCTGCTGATGCGCTCCCCGCACGTGCTGCAGCTGATCATGGACTCGCTGCGCTACTGGGTGCAGGAGATGCACGTCGACGGCTTCCGGTTCGACCTCGCCGCCACCCTGGCCCGCCAGTTCCACGAGGTGGACCGACTGTCCGCCTTCTTCGACATCGTCCAGCAGGACCCGGTGGTGTCCCAGGTCAAGCTGATCGCCGAGCCCTGGGACCTCGGTGACGGGGGCTACCAGGTGGGCGGCTTCCCCCCGCTGTGGACCGAGTGGAACGGGAAGTACCGGGACACGGTGCGGGACTTCTGGCGCGGGGAGCCGTCGACCCTCGGCGAGTTCGCGAGCCGGCTGTCCGGCTCGTCGGACCTGTACGAGCACACCGGCCGCCGGCCGCTCGCGAGCATCAACTTCGTCACGGCGCACGACGGCTTCACGCTGACGGACCTGGTCTCGTACAACGAGAAGCACAACGAGGCCAACGGCGAGGACAACCGGGACGGCGAGAGCTTCAACCGGTCGTGGAACTGCGGTGCGGAGGGTCCGACGGACGACCCGAGCATCCGGGTGCTACGGAACCGGCAGCGGCGCAACTTCCTCGCGACGCTGCTGCTGTCCGAGGGCGTGCCGATGATCGCGCACGGCGACGAGCTGGGCCGCACCCAGCAGGGCAACAACAACGTGTACTGCCAGGACGACGAGCTCGCGTGGGTCGACTGGGACCTCGACGAGGAGCGGGAGGAGCTGCTCGAGTTCGCCCGCCGCGTGATCGAGGTGCGCCGCGACCACCCGGTGTTCCGCCGGCGCCGGTTCTTCGCCGGACGCCCCGACCACGGCGGTGAGTCCGACCTGCGGGACATCGCCTGGTTCACGCCGGCGGGCCAGCACATGGAGGACTCGGCCTGGAACAACGACCAGGCGCGCTCGGTCATGGTGTTCCTCAACGGTGAGGCGATCGCCGAGCCCGACCGTCGCGGCGAGTCGATCGTCGACGACAGCTTCCTCATGCTGTTCAACGGGCACTTCGAGAAGACCACCTTCACGCTGCCGAAGCGCGACTACGGCGAGCGTTGGACGGCGGTCCTGGACACGGACTCGCAGGTGCCACCCGGCAAGGTGCTGCGCCCGCGCGCACGGCTGACCCTGGAGCAGCGGTCGCTGGTGCTGCTCACCCGTCCGCCGACGACGTCCTCCCCCGTCGCCTCCGGCTCGGGGGCCGCCGAGTCCGCGTCCCGCGAGGCCTCGCGCGTGACGCGGCCGCGGGCGTCCGCGACCCACCGGCAGGGCTCGTGAGCGAGCGTGCGACACCGGCCCGCCGGCTGGTCTCACCCGGCCACCCGGTGCCGGTGTCGACCTACCGCCTGCAGCTCGGACCGGACCTGACGTTCGACGACGTCGCCGCGCACGTGCCGTACTACGCCAGCCTGGGCGTGAGCCATCTGTACCTGTCCCCCGTGCTGCGGGCGGCGCCCGGGTCCACCCACGGCTACGACGTGGTGGCGCACGACGAGGTCTCCCCCGTGCTCGGAGGCCTCGACGGCCTGCACCGGCTCGCCGGGGCGGCCCACGACGCCGGGCTCGGCCTGGTGCTCGACATCGTGCCGAACCACATGGCGGTGCCCACCCCGGTCTGGCACAACCGGCCCCTGTGGTCGGTGCTGGCCGAGGGGCCGGACAGCCCCTACGCCTCCTGGTTCGACGTCGACTGGTCGGGCGGCGAGGGCGCGCTGCTGATCCCCGTGCTGGGCGACCGGATCGGGACGGTGCTGGCGCGTGGTGAGCTGACGCTCGAGCAGGAGGACGTGCTGGGCGACGGCGCTCGGGCGGTGCTGCGCTACCACGAGCACGTGTTCCCGGTCCGGACGGGCACGGAGTCGCTCCCGCTCGCCGAGCTGCTGGAGCGGCAGCACTACCGGCTGGCCTACTGGCGGGTCGCGGACGAGGAGCTGAACTACCGACGCTTCTTCGACGTCGACACGCTGGTCGCCGTCCGGGTCGAGGACCCGGCCGTCTTCGACGCGACGCACGCGCTCGTGCTGCGGCTGCTGCGAGAGGGCACGATCGACGGGCTGCGGATCGACCACCCCGACGGTCTGGCGGACCCGGCCGGGTACCTGGAACGGCTGCGCGAGGCGACCGACGGCGCCTGGGTGGTGGTCGAGAAGATCCTGGCGGGCGACGAGCAGGTGCCCGGCGACTGGTGGACGGCCGGCACCACCGGCTACGACGCGCTGTGGCGCGTGCAGCAGACCTTCTCCGACCCGGGCGGTGCCGCGCTGCTGGGATCCGTGATGCACCGGCTCGCCGGCGACACGTCGGACGCGTTCCCGGGGATCGTCGCGCGGGCGAAGTCCGAGGTGGTCGAGGGCACGTTGTACGCGGAGGTGCACCGGCTCACCGAGCTGGCGGCCGGCATCTGCCACGACGACGTCCGGCTGCGCGACCACACCTGGCGCGCGCTGCACGAGTGCCTCGTCGGGCTCCTTGTCGAGCTGGACCGGTACCGCGCGTACGTGGTCCCCGGGACGGCACCGCACCCGGAGGCCGTCGAGGCGCTGCAGTCCGCGGCGGCACGGGCGCGCCGCAGGCTGAGCGAGGAGCGCGCCGAGACGATGGACGTGGTCGTCGACCTGCTGCTCGGCCGCGAGGCGGGCAGCGCCGGACGCACCCGCGACCCGCGGCGCGACGAGCTGGTGGTGCGGTTCCAGCAGACGTGCGGGGCGGTCCAGGCGAAGGGCGTCGAGGACACGGCGTACTACCGCTGGACGCAGCTGACGGCGCTCTGCGAGGTCGGCGGCGAACCCGAGCGCTTCGCCCTGACCCCCACCGACCTGGCGGCGTGGGCGGCACGGGCCCAGGTGGTGGCGCCGCTGGCGATGACGACGCTGTCCACGCACGACACCAAGCGCGGCGAGGACACCCGGGCCCGGCTCGGCGTGCTGTCCGAGCTGCCGCACGAGTGGTCCGCGCTCGTCGACGCGCTGCACCGCTCGAGCGCACCGTTCCGCAGCGCCCTGGTCGACGGCCGCGCGGAGAACCTCCTGTGGCAGACGCTCGCCGGCACCTGGACCGCCCCGGGGCCGATCGAGGCGGACCGATTGGTGGAGTACCTGGTCAAGGCGGTGCGCGAGGCGAAGTCGCACACCTCGTGGGCGAGTCCCGACGAGGCGTACGAGCAGGCCGTCGTGTCGCTCGCGCGCCACGCCCTCGAGGACCCCACCGTCGTCGAGCTGTTCACCGGGTGGGAGCTGCGCACCCGTCCGGCGGTTCGGGCGGCGACGCTCGGGACCAAGCTGGTGCAGCTGACGCTGCCGGGCGTCGCCGACGTGTACCAGGGCACGGAGGTGCCGGCGGTGACGCTCGTCGACCCGGACAACCGGCGGCCGGTGGACACCGAGGACCTGGCCGCGCGGCTCGACCGGCTCGACAACGGCGCGGTCCCCCGCACGCTGACGGACGAGAAGCTCCTGGTGACGTCCCGTGCGCTGCGGGTCCGGCGCGACGTCACCGAGGCCTTCACCGGCCCGGAGGCGGGCTTCGTGCCGCTCGCGCACTCGTCCGGCCACAGCCTGACGTACGCGCGCACGGTCGCTGGCGAGGCCCGGGTGGTCGTGGTCGCCACGCGGCTCGGCGCCGCGGTCGAGCGGCTGGACGGGTGGGCCGACCACACGGTGGCCCTGCCGGAGGGGACGTGGCACGACGTGCTGACGGACCGCGAGGTGCCGGGCGGCGTGCAGCCCGTCGGCCCGCTCCTGGACCGGCTGCCGGTGGCGCTTCTCGTCGCGGGGGCCGTGTGATCCCGCACGTCTGGGCGCCGAACCCGACCGTCGTCGAGCTGGTCGGCGCCGACGGTGGGCAGATCGGCCCGTTGCACCGCTCGGCGGACGGGTGGTGGACGGGCGAGGTCGACCTGCCGGACGGGACGGACTACGGCTACCGGCTCGACGGTGGTCCCGCCCGGCCGGATCCCCGCTCGGCGTGGCAGCCGTACGGGGTGCACGGGCTGTCGCGGGTGTTCGACGCCGACCGCCACCCGTGGCACGACACGGGCTGGTCCGGCGTCGACGCACGTGGAGCCGTCACGTACGAGCTGCACGTGGGGACGTTCACCCCGGAGGGCACGCTGGCGGCGGCGGCCTCCCGCCTCGAGCACCTGGTGGACCTGGGCGTCGACCTGATCGAGCTCATGCCTCTCGCGGCGTTCGACGGTCAGCACGGCTGGGGGTACGACGGCGTCGCCCCGTACGCGGTGCACGAGGCCTACGGCGGTCCCGCAGCGCTGCAGGCGTTCGTCGACGCCGCCCATGGCGCCGGGGTGGGCGTGTGCCTGGACGTCGTCCACAACCACCTCGGTCCCTCCGGGAACTACCTGTCGCAGTTCGCCCCGTACTTCACGGACCGGCACAGCACCCCGTGGGGCGACGCGATCAACCTCGACGGTCCGGGATCGCCGCACGTCCGCCGCTGGATCTGCGACAACGCCCTCCGGTGGTTCACGGACTTCCACGTCGACGCCCTCCGGCTCGACGCCGTCCACGCCCTGCAGGACGGCTCGCCGGTGCACGTCCTGGCCCAGCTGTCCACCGAGGTGGGACGCCTGGCGGACCGCCTGGGCCGACCCCTGTCGCTGGTCGCGGAGTCGGACCTGGACGACGTGGTCACGGTCGAGCCCGTCGCCTCCGGCGGTTGGGGGCTCACCGGGCAGTGGGACGACGACGTGCACCACGCCGTCCACGCCCTGGTCACCGGCGAGCGGCAGGGCTACTACGTCGACTTCGGCACGCCGGCCGAGCTCGAGTCGGTGCTCACCGGGGCGTTCCGGCACACGGGCGGGTGGTCGACGTTCCGGCAGCGACGCTGGGGCCGTCCGGTGCCGGACGACGTGGACGGCCGCCGCTTCGTCGTCGCGGCCAGCACGCACGACCAGGTGGGCAACCGCGCCCTGGGCGACCGCCCGTCGGCGCGCCTGGACGGCGGTGGTCTGGCCGCGGAGGCCGCGCTCATCCTGCTGTCGCCCTTCAGCCCGATGCTCTTCATGGGCGAGGAGTGGGGCGCGAGCACCCCGTTCCAGTACTTCACGGACTACGCCGACGCCGAGCTGGGAGCCGCGGTTCGCGACGGTCGGCGGGCGGAGTTCGCCGGCCATGGGGACGCGGACGTGTACGGCGGCCCGGTCGACGTGCCCGACCCCCAGGACCCCCGGACGTTCCTGGTCAGCAAGCTCGACTGGTCGGAGCCGGGCCGGCCCGACCACGCCCGGCTGCTCGACTGGTACCGCCAGCTGATCGCGCTGCGCCGTGCCGTCCCGGACCTGCGCAGCGGTGACCGGTCCGCGACCAGCCTCGCGTTCCTCCCGCCGTCGGACCCCCGCGGCGCGTACGACAGGTGGCTCGTGGTCGGCCGGGCTGCCGCCCGTGTGGTGGTCAACCTGGCCGAACGAGCCCTCGACGTGCCGGTCGCGGCGCCGCAGGAGCCCGTGTCGGTCCGCGCCGCCTGGGCGCCCGGCACGCAGGTCGGCACCGTCGAGGGTCGGGTCCTCCCCGTGCGCGTCCCGGCACGGAGCGTCGTCGTCCTCGCCTGAGCCACGCGGGTCGGCTGCCCCAGGACCACCGCGCGCATCGGAGGCCGACGATCGCACCGTGGCGTCGGTCAGGCGATGGCGGCGCCGTCCGCAGCCAGTGCGCCGAGCCGCGACAGGGCCCGGTAGTACTTCTTGCGGTAGCCGCCGTGCAGCATCTCGGCCGAGAACAGCCCCTGCTCACCGGAGCCGCCGAGCAGCACGGGCACGTCCCTGTCGTAGAGCCGGTCCACCAGGACGACGAGCCGCAGTGCGACGTCCTGCCGGAGCACCGGCCGCACACCGGTGAGGCCGACGAGGGCGACGCCGTCCAGCAGGGCGCCGTACCGGCTGGGGTGCACGTGGGCGAGGTGCTCCAGCAGGTCGCCGAAGTCGTCGAGCGTCGCGTCGTCGCGGCCGGCGAGTGCCGCACGGACCGCCTCGTCGGGCAGCCCCGTGCGGTCGGTGACGGGCCGCCGGTGCCGGTAGTCCTCACCGTCGATCCGCAGCACCTCGAACCGCTCGGCGAGCGCCTGGATCTCCCGCAGGAAGTCCTCGGCGGCGAACCGGCCCTCACCGAGCGACTCCGGCAGCGTGTTCGAGGTCGCCGCCAGTGCCACCCCACGGTCCGCGAGCTCGCGCAGCAGCCGCGACATCAGGACGGTGTCACCGGGGTCGTCCAGCTCGAACTCGTCGATGCACACCAACCGGTGCGCCGCGAGCGCCTCGACGGTGGCCCGGAAGCCCAGCGCGCCGACCAGGTTGGTGTACTCGACGAAGGTGCCGTACGCCGTGCCCTCGCGACCCACCGCATGGGCGAGGGCGGCGAGCAGGTGCGTCTTGCCCACGCCGAAGCCGCCGTCGAGGTAGAGGGCCGGTGGCCGCCCCCGCCTGCGTCGGCGCAGCCAGCCGCCGGAATGGTCCGAACCGACCACCGCGGCGGCCGCCTGGCGCAGCCGGTCGAGCGCCGCCGCCTGGGAGGGGTGCGCCGGGTCGGGCCGATAGGTGTCGAACGTCTCGGCCGCGAAGTGCCGTGGTGGCACCAGCTCCGCGAGCAGCCGCTGCGGTGACGGTGCCGGGCTGCGTCCGACCAGGCTCCCCGCGCGGACGGTGGAGTCGGTCACGGTCGCCCACCCTACGTCCGCCTCGGCGGCACGCCGCGCCGGGCGACGGACCCTCTGCACGCCGGACCACCTAGGCTCGTCGCGTGACCGACACGATCGTCGTCCTCATCGAGGACACCCTGTCCCCCGCGGACGTCGACAAGCTGATCGCGCTGCACACCGACGAGGTGCTGCAGTACCGGGTGCTGGTGCCGGCCGACACGCAGCGGCCGCTCCTGCCGTGGATCGTGGACTCCCTGAGTCTCGGCGAGCTGCGCGAGGCGTGGAACCGCGCGGTCGGCAAGGAGCCGACGGAGCCGCAGGCCAGGGCGACGGCGACCGAGCAGCTGGCCGGCACGCTGGCGGCGTTCGAGGCCGCCGGTCGGCGCGCGGTCGGGACGGTGGTCCAGGACGACCCGATCCCCGCGCTGCGGGCCGCCGTGGCGGAGGGAGGCGTGCGGGAGGTCGCGGTGGTCACCGACCCGCACCTGCTCGAGGACACGTTCCACCGCGACTGGGCGTCGCGCGCACGCGAGGAGCTGAAGCTGCCCGTGCTGCACCTGTACCGAGGCACCAGCGAGCTCGGCTGAGCCGACCGGGTCGGCCGTCGAGCCGCCTGCCTGCGGCCGCGCCGTTCCCGGGACGCCCGGGCTCCGGGAGGCCGCCCATAGGATGACCGCGCACCGGACCGCCGCGGCCGGGCGTGCAGGAACGGAGAACCCGCCGGGATGACGGACGCAGCCGGGACGACGTACGGGAACGACGACTTCCTCCCCATCATCCTGGGGACCAGCGTCAACGCCTACAACCAGGCCCGGTCGCTGCACGAGGCGTTCGGCATCCGCTCGTTGGCCCTCGGCCGTGCGGCGCTCCGCGAGACGGCGCACTCGTCGATCATCGACGTGCGGGCGTACCGCGAGTTCGGCTCGCCGGAGTTCGTCGTCGCGACGCTGAAGAAGCTGGCCGCCGAGTTCCCCGGCCGCAAGCGGCTGCTGCTGGCGAACATCGAGTTCTACACGAACATCCTCATCGAGCACCGGGCCGAGCTCGAGGACGACTTCATCGTCCCGCTGGTGCACAAGCCGCTCGCCGACCGGCTGATGGACAAGACGGACTTCTACCGCACGTGCGCCGAGCTGGGCGTGCCGCACCCGGAGACCGTCGTCGTCCGTCAGGACGAGGCCGGCGACACCGCGCTCGGCGCGGACCTTCCCTTCCCGTACCCGGTGATCCTCAAGCCGTCCGACACCGACACCTACCCGCGTCTGCGATTCGAGGGCAAGCAGAAGGTGTACCTGGTGCAGCACGCGGCCGAGCTGCGGGTGCTGGTGGACCGGATCTTCTCCGCCGGTTACGTCGGTGACCTGCTGGTCCAGGAGTACATCGCGGGCGACGAGTCCGTGATGCGGGTGGCCAACACGTACTCCGACCGGCACGGGGTGATGCGCTTCGCGTCCCTGGGCCAGGTGGTGCTGACGGAGTACGACCCGACGATGGTCGGCAACAACAACGCGATCGTCAGCATGGCCGACGCCGAGCTGACCGAGTCGCTGCGCCGGCTGCTCGACAGCGTCGGGTACGTCGGCTCGGCGAACTTCGACCTGATGCACGACCGCCGGACCGGTACCAGCAAGGTGCTGGAGATCAACCTGCGGCAGGGTGCCACCAGCTACTACACGATGGCTGCCGGCGGGAACCTGACCCGCTGCTTCGTCGACGACCTGGTGTACGAGCAGGATCTCCCCGAGGTGATCACCACGGACGAGCGGCTGTGGATCAACGTCCCGTACCCGGTGGTGCTCGCCTACGCCCCGGCGTCCCTGCGCGGACAGGTGCGCGCGGCGGCCCGCCGGGGCGTGACCCACACGCTGCGGTACGCGCCCGACCGGAGCCTGGCCCGTCAGATCGACCTGCTGCGGATCGACCTGCGCCACACGCTGGACAACGTCCGCTACGCGCGCAACCGCCTCAACCGATAGCCGAGAGCACCACGTCGGCGATGCGCCGGGCGTCCGGGACGTCGACCCCGGTGGGCAGGTTCACCACGCGAGCGATCAGGTCCTCCGTCGTGGCCAGCGCGCCGTTGCCGGGCGTGTAGCCGTAGACGGCGGGGTCCTCGACACCGGGGAACAGCGCGGGCCGGTACCAGCGGCCGGCGTAGAAGCCGGCCTGGGAGACGGCGCTGAAGACGCGCTCGGCGGCAGCCGCGTCGGAGGCGAAGAACGGGAACCGCACCAGGGGGCGGCCGTCGCCGATGCCGGCGGGGACCTGCACGACGCCGGCCAGCGCGCGGACGTACTCGCGCACCGCCGCGGCGCGGCGCGCCTCGACGTCCTCCAGCGACGGCAGCACGGCGCGCATCTGCGCCTCGACCCATGGCGACGGTCCGCTCGCCCGTGCCGACAGGCCGCCACGGCGCTCGACCGGTGCGACCGGCGGGTCGAACGCTCCGGCGGACGTCAGCGCGTCGCGGACCGGTCCGGAGACACGCTTCGGCAGGCGGTTCAGCACCCGGAGCTCGTTGACGTACAGGCGGGCGGCGACGTCCTGCCGGCGCCCCGCCGCCGGCAGCGCGAGGAGGTCGCGGACCAGCCGGTCCCGCAACGCGCCGTCGCCCAGCCGGGGGTCGACCCAGACCGCTCCCCCGAATCGGGTCGGCAGCATCTTCTCGGCACCGAAGGAGTGGATCGACACGTCGGCCACCGGTTCGCCGCCCTCGTCCCGCGCCAGCGTCCCGACGCAGTGCGCGCTGTCCTCGACCAGCAGCGCGCCCACGTCGTGCGCCAGCCCGCGCAGCCGGACCGCCGCGGCGTCGTCCACGATGCCGAAGGTGTTCTGCAGCACGACGGCACGGGTCCCACCGCCGAGCACCAGTCGCTCGGGGTCGATCGCGATCGAGTCCGGCGAGACCTCGGCGTACGCCGGACGCAGCCCGGCGACCAGCACCGGGTCGACCGCGGTGCAGCAGGTGAACACCTGCGTGACCACGTCACCGGCGCCGCGCAGGTCGGCCACGGCGCGGAAGACGACCTCCATGCCGTACCGCGCCTTGTGCACCAGGAACCAGTCGGCCGGGTCCGTACCGGTGCGTGCGGCGAGCATCGCCACCACGGCGTCGTTGGTCGCTGACATGGCGCTCCGATGGCTCGGGGGGTGTGGCACCGCAGGGCCGGGTGGCGCGGGTGCGTGCCCAGCGGGGCGACGCTCAGCCTATCGACCGCCGTGTCGCCGGCCGGTGCGGCCGTCGTCGCTCGAGAGGCCCCGCCGAGCCCCGTCGATAGGATGCCCGTCGTGCCCCCCACCCCTTCGCCGCTCGTCGTCACGCCCGTCCACGACCGGGCGGCGTGGGACGCGCTGGTCCGTGAGCTCGGTGGTCACCCGCTGCAGCTGTGGGGCTGGGGCGAGGTCAAGGCCACGGGTCCGTGGCGTGCGCACCGGCTGCACGTCACCGCGGCCGACCGCACCGTGGGCGTCGCCCAGGTGCTCGTGCGTCGGCTGCCCTTCCCCTTCCGGGCGCTCTCCTACGTGCCCCGCGGGCCGGCCGTCGCGCCCACCGACCCCACCGCGGCCGTCGGCTACGGCGTCGGCGACGAGGCGATGCGGTCCGCTGTGGCGCAGGCCGTCGTCTCGTGGTGCCGCGCCAACGTCGGCGGGGTGGGCGTGTCCTTCGAGCCGGACTGGCCCGAGGGCACCTCGCTGCCCCTCACCGGCGCCGTCCCCGGCGACCAGCCGATCCTGCTGCCGAGCACGATCGTCCTCGACCTGACCCGGAGCGCGGACGAGCTCATGGCGGCGATGAGCCGCACCACCCGTGCGGACGTGCGCAGCGGCGGCCGGGAGGTGGAGATCCGCCGGGTGACCGACGAGGCGGGCGTCCGCGCGGTGCTCGAGGTGTACCGCGAGACCGCGCAGCACGCCGGCTTCGCGCTGCACAGCCCGGAGTACTACCTGTCCATCCACCGCGAGCTCGGTGACGCCTCGGTGGTGGTCGCGGCGTTCCACGAGGGCCGGCCCTGCTCGTTCGTCTGGGACGTGATGTCCGGCACCACCGCGTTCGAGCTCTACGGGGGTGTGAACGAGGCCGGCCGCAAGGCGCGCGCGAACGCCCCGGTCAAGTGGTTCGCGGTCCGGCTGGCACAGGACGCCGGCCTGCTGCGCTACGACGTGAACGGCCTGCTGAACGACGGCGTCTCGACCTTCAAGCGCTCGTTCGCCAAGCACGAGGACCAGCTCGTCGGCACCGTTGACGTGCCGTTCTCCCCCCTGTACCGGCTGTGGGTGCAGGCGGTCCCGCTGGCGAAGCGCGTGCTCCGGACCCTGCGACGGCACTGAGCTCCCCGGACACGCCACCGGGCCGGCCGCGCCACCCAGGGGCGATGCGGCCGGCCCGGTGCCGCACTCGTCAGGCGGGCTGCTCCGAGCGGTCCTCCGACCAGCCGGTGTGGAAGTAGCCGTCCTTGTCGACCCGCTGGTAGGTGTGTGCACCGAAGAAGTCCCGCTGCGCCTGGATCAGCGCCGCCGGCAGGCGCTCGGCGCGCACCCCGTCGTAGTACGCCAGCGACGACGCGAACGCCGGCGTCGGGACGCCGTGCAGCGCCGCGGCCGCCACGACGCGCCGCCACGCGCCGAGGCCGTCACCGATCACGCCGGCGAAGTACGGGTCGGCGATCAGCAGCGGCAGGTCGGCGTCCCGCTCGTAGGCCTCGGTGATGCGTCCGAGGAAGCGGGCGCGGATGATGCAGCCGCCACGCCAGATGCGGGCCATCGCGCCCCGGTCGACGTCCCAGCCGTACAGCGCCGAGGCGGCGGCGATCTGGTCGAACCCCTGCGAGTAGGCGACGACCTTGGAGGCGTAGAGCGCGGCGCGCACGTCGTCGATGAACGCCTCGGCGTCGTCGACGGCCCACGGCTCGACCGCGGCCGGCAGCACCCCACGGGCGGCGTCGCGCTGCGCCACCCCGCCGGAGAGGGCCCGCGCGAAGGTCGCCTCGGCGATCCCGGTGATCGGCACCCCGAGGTCGAGGGCGTTCTGCACCGTCCAGCGGCCCGTGCCCTTCTGCTCCGCCCGGTCGGCCACGACGTCGACGAACGCCGCGCCCGTCTCGGCGTCCACGTGGTGCAGCACGTCCGCCGTGATCTCGATGAGGTACGACTCGAGGTCCCCGGTGTTCCAGGTGGCGAAGACGTCGCCGATCGCCGCCGCCGAGGCGCCGAGACCCTGCCGCAGCAGGTCGTACGCCTCCGCGATCAGCTGCATGTCGGCGTACTCGATGCCGTTGTGCACCATCTTGACGAAGTGGCCGGCGCCGCCCGGGCCGACGTGGGTGCAGCACGGCTCGCCGTCCACGTGCGCCGAGATCGCCTCGAGCATCGGGCCGAGGGTGGCGTAGGCCTCCGCGGTGCCGCCGGGCATGATCGACGGCCCGTTCAGCGCCCCTTCCTCGCCGCCCGAGACCCCGGTGCCGACGAAGTGCAGCCCCTTCTCGCGCAGCGCCGCCTCGCGCCGCACCGTGTCGGGGAAGTGCGCGTTGCCGGCGTCCACCACGATGTCGCCGGGCTCGAGCAGCGGCACCAGCTCGTCGATGACCGCATCGGTCGGCGCACCCGCCTTGACCATGACGATCACGGTGCGCGGCCGGACCAGGCTGCCGACGAACTCCTCCATCGACGACGACGGCACGAAGGTCCCCTCGTCCCCGTGCTCGGCGACCAGCGAGTCGGTGCGCGCCTGCGACCGGTTGTGCAGCGCCACGGTGTAGCCGTGCCGGGCGAGGTTCCGCGCGAGGTTCCGGCCCATCACGGCCAGACCCGTCACACCGATCTGCGCGGTGGGGGTCGCTGTCGAGGTGCTGCTGACGGACATACGAGCGCTCCTTGAGGTCGCGATGGGCCTCGGTCAGCCTAGTGCGGGCCCCTGAGCAGCCCCGCGGCGTGCCGGGGGCTGGACAGGACCTCAGGTGCGTACGCTGCCGACGTGGCTGCCCCGGACGACGTGCCCGCGGTGTTCGTCCGCGCGCTGCGCTCGCTACGGGGGGTTCCCGTCCGCCCCGAGGTGGTTCTTGACGAGGTGCCCGGCCCCGCCCGGATCGCCCCGTTCACCGCCGCGCTGACGGCGGAGGTGCGCTCGGCCCGCCGGTCCGTCGCGGCCGACGAGCTCGCCTCGGGCCGGTTCGTCGTGCTGCACGACCCCGAGGGTCAGGAGGCCTGGGAGGGCCAGTTCCGGCTGGTCACGCTGGTGCGCGCCGGGCTGGACCACGAGCTCGGCGCCGACCCCCTGCTCGCGGAGGTGGCGTGGTCCTGGTTCCTGGACTCCCTCGCGGACGCAGGCGTCCCTCCCCATGCCGCCGGTGGCACCGTCACGCGCGTGCTGTCGCAGAGCTTCGGCTCGCTCGGCCCGCGTGAGGAGAGCAGCGACCTGGAGATCCGTGCCTCCTGGACGGCGACGGACGAGGACCTGCGCCCGCACCTCCTGGCGTGGACCCGGTTGCTCTGCACGGCCGCCGGCCTCGAACCGCTGCCCGACGGCGTGGTGTCGTTGAGCCCGCGTCGGTGACGTAGGCGCGCACGGGCTCAAGCCGTCACGGCCGGGTGCCGATGCCCCGGTGTGAGCATCCAGCCGCTGCGCCGAGACCCGCGGCTGCCGGCCGTGCCCCGGTCCCGGCCCGGGGTCATCCCGGCACCCAAGCGCGCCTCGTCCTGCGTCGTGGTGGACGAGCTGGGCGGAGCCGCTGGCGGCGCCCTCGAGGCGCTGAGCGGTCGCGACCTCGGGACGGTCGTCGTCCTCGCGCGACGGGCTGAGCCCGCGGAGGTCAGCTCGCTGCTCAGCCGCGGAGCCCGCGGTGCCGTCGTGGCGACGGAGCGCCCGCAGGAGAGCCGGACGGTACCAGGGGCCGCGCCCGACCTCTCCGTGCGCGAGATCGGCGTGCTGCGGCACGTGGCGCAGGGCTGCTCCAACCGGGAGGTCGGCGACCTGCTCGGGCTGTCCGCGCTGACCGTGAAGAGTCACCTCGCCCGGATCTCCCGCAAGCTGGGCACCGGGGACCGCGCGCAGCTCGTCGCGATCGCCCTGCGCGGCGGGCTCCTCGACTGACCGCAGGTCGCTCAGACGTGCTCGGGTGGTCATCGCACCGGAGCGGCACGCGGCTCCGGTGCGCGGAGCGGGGGCCGGACTCGCCTACGGTGGCCTCGTGACGGACGAGCGCGACGAGCTGGACGTCGTCGACGGTCCCGCTGCCGACGACGAGGGCCCGGCCGCCGTCGAGGTCGTCCCCCTCACCGAGCCCGCCGACGGCATACCCCCCGTGGTGGACACCCCCGAGGCGTTGGCCGAGGTCGTCGAGGCCTTCGGCAACGGGACGGGCCCGGTGGCCGTCGACGCCGAGCGCGCGTCGGGCTACCGCTACGGGCAGCGCACCTACCTCGTCCAGCTCCGACGGGAAGGCGCCGGTACGGCGCTGATCGACCCCGTCGCGCTGCCGGACCTCTCGGCGTTGTCCGAGGCGCTCGTCGGCGTCGAGTGGGTGCTGCACGCGGCGTCCCAGGACCTCCCCGGGCTCGCCGAGCAGGGCCTGCGCGCCTCGCGGGTGTTCGACACCGAGCTGGCGGCGCGGCTGCTCGGCATGGAGCGGGTCGGTCTCGCCGCGGTGGTCGCAGAGACGCTCGGCCTAGGCCTCGCGAAGGAGCACTCGGCGGTGGACTGGTCCACCCGACCGCTCCCGCTGGAGTGGCTCCGCTACGCCGCCCTCGACGTCGAGCTGCTGGTGCCGGTGCGGGAGATCCTCGCCGAGCGGCTGGCCGCGGCCGGCAAGGCGGAGTGGGCCGCGCAGGAGTTCGAGGCCGAGCGCACGGCCGCGCCACCGGCACCCCGGGTCGAGCCCTGGCGCCGCGTGTCCGGCCTGCACGCCGTGCGCGACGCACGCCGGCTCGCCGTGGTGCGTGAGCTGTGGGAGACCCGGGACGCGAACGCCCGGCAGCGCGACATCTCGCCGGGACGGGTGCTGCCCGACCACGCGATCGTCGCGGCCGCCCAGGCGCTGCCGCGGACCGTCCCCCAGCTCGTCGCGCTCCCGCAGTTCGCCGGTAAGGGCACCCGGCGCCGTGCGACCCTCTGGCAGTCGGCGATCGACCGAGCGCTGGCGCTGCCCGAGCGGGAGCTGCCGAGCGTGCGCGGGCCGCGGTCGGACGCACCGCCGCCCCCACGCGCCTGGGCCGACCGCGACCCCGACGCCGCCGCGAGGCTGGCGGCCGCGCGCGCGGTGGTCGCCACGACCTCGCAGGCCTGGAACGTGCCGGCGGAGAACCTGCTGCAGCCGGACCTGCTGCGGCGCCTGTGCTGGTCACCGCCCGTGCCCGCGGACCTGGAGGCGGTGCGCGCTGCGCTGGTCGCCGGTGGTGCACGCCCGTGGCAGGTGGACCTGATGGCTCCGCTGCTGACGCCGACGATCGGTGTCACGGCCGGCTGACCGACGCGGTGTTACTCTTCGGTAGCCTTCTGCATCTGGGACATAGGTCCTAGCTGCTGAGACACCCGGACACTGCCGTCCCAGGAGGCCCGATGCCGACCTCGCCCGCCCGCACCGTTCGTTCGGTCGCCTTCGTCGACGGTGTGCGCACACCGTTCGGCCGCGCCCGGCCGGACGGCCTCTACGCCGGCACCCGTGCCGACGACCTCGCCGTCCGCACCGTGCGGGAGCTGGTGCGCCGGCACCCGCAGCTCCCGCTGGACCGGATCGACGACGTGGCGATCGCTGCCGCGACGCAGAGCGGTGACCAGGGGCTCACCCTCGGCCGGACCGTCAGCCTGCTGGCCGGCCTGCCCCGCACGGTGCCCGGGTTCGCCGTGGACCGGATGTGCGCCGGCGCCATGACCGCGGTGACGGCGACCGCGTCGGCCATCGCGGTCGGCGCGCAGGACGTCGCGCTGGCCGGTGGCGTGGAGCACATGGGCCACCACCCCATGGGCTCCGGGGCCGAGCCGAACCCGCGCTTCGTCGTCGAGCGTCTGGTCGACGGCGAGGCGCTCAGCATGGGAGCGACGGCCGAGAACCTGCACGACCGGTTCCCCGCGCTGACCCGCGCACGCGCCGACGCCTACGGCGTGGCGAGCCAGGCGCGGTACGCCGCTGCGCTCGCCGCCGGGCAGATCGAGCCGGACCTGGTCCCCGTGGCCGTGTACGACCGCGAGCGCGGCTGGGGCCTGGCGACCGCCGACGAGCCACCCCGCCCCGGTACCACGCTGGAGGGGATCGCCGACCTGCCGACCCCCTTCCGGCCCGGCGGCCGCGTGACCGCAGCGACGTCCGCTCCCCTGACCGACGGCGCTGCCTCGTGCCTGCTGGTCGCCGAGGACGTCGCCACCGAGCTCGGTCTGCCCGTGCAGATGCGGATGGTCGGCTTCGGCTACGCGGGGGTGGACCCGGAGGTGATGGGTCTCGGTCCGGTGCCCGCCACGGAGCGCGCTCTGCAGCGCGCCGGGCTGACCATCGGCGACATCGGCCTGTTCGAGCTGAACGAGGCGTTCGCGGTCCAGGTCCTGTCCTTCCTCGACGCGTTCGGCATCGCCGACGACGACCCGCGGGTCAACCCGTACGGCGGTGCGATCGCCGTCGGCCACCCGCTGGCGTCCTCCGGCGTGCGGCTGATGATCCAGCTCGCACGCCAGTTCGCCGAGCGGCCCGACGTCCGGTACGGCCTCACGGCGATGTGCGTCGGCCTCGGCCAGGGCGGCGCCGTGATCTGGGAGAACCCGAGCTACACCGGGAGCGCACGATGAGCACCGCACCTCGCCCCGAACGGGTCGCGCACGCCCGCGTGCGGGACGTGACCCTGCCCCGCCGCCTGGGCGCGCTCGCCCTGGTCACGGTCGACAACGGGCTGGACCACTCCAAGCCGACCACGCTCGGTCCCGCCGGGGTGGCGGAGCTGACCGAGGCGCTCCAGACGCTGCAGGCCCGCGTGCGGCGCGGCGAGCTCGCCGCCGTCGCGGTGACGGGCAAGCCGTGGGTCTTCGCGGCCGGCGCCGACCTCACCCAGGTGACGGCCGTCCGGACCCGGGAGCAGGCGCTGGCCCTGGGTCGCAACGGCCACGCGGCGTACGAGCTGCTGCACTCGATGGGCGTGCCGACCTTCGCCTTCGTCAACGGCGTCGCGCTGGGCGGCGGCCTCGAGCTGGCCCTGAGCTGCGCCTACCGCACGGTGTCGGCGGACGTGCGGGCGCTCGGGCTGCCGGAGACCGGGCTCGGGCTGGTGCCGGGTTGGGGCGGCGCGTACCTGGTGCCGCGCCTCGTCGGCATCGAGCGGGCGCTCGAGGTGGTGCTGACCCGCCCGGCGGCGAACAGGCCCTACGGCGCCGCGGAGGCGGCCCGCATCGGCCTGGTGGACGTCGTGCTGGATGCCGCGGACTTCCTCGAGCAGTCGGTGCGGTGGGCGGCCGACGTGCTCGACGGCACGGTTCGCGTCGAACGCCGCCCGCTGGACGACGAGGCCACGTGGACCCACGCCGTCGCACGTGCCCGCGAGGTGCTCGACGCGACCGTCGCCGGCTCCCGTCCGGCCCCGTACCGCGCCCTCGAGCTGCTCTCGGCAGCACGCGAGGCGGACCGCGCGGCGGCGTTCGCCGCGGAGGACGACGCCCTCGCCGACCTGGTGATGACCGACGAGATGAGGGCGAGCGTCTACGCGTTCGGTCTGGTCGGCGGAGCGAAGCATCCGCAGCACGCGCCGGACGCGGCGCTGGCCCGGCCGGTCACCCGGGTCGGCGTGGTGGGCGCCGGGCTGATGGCCGCCCAGATCGCCACGCTGTTCGCGCGCCGCCTGAAGGTGCCGGTGGTGATGCGGGACCTGGACGAGGAGCGGGTGGCCCACGGGCTGGCTGCGGTCCGCTCTTCCGTGGAGCGCATGGTCGGCTCCGGACGCCTGTCCGCCGACGCCGGTGCCCGGGTGGTCGGTTCCGTCACCGGCAGCACGGAGCTGTCCGCGCTCACCGGGTGCGACCTGGTCATCGAGGCCGTCACGGAGCTGCTGCCGGTCAAGCAGCGGGTGTTCGCCGAGCTCGAGCAGGTGGTCGGCCCGGACACCGTCCTGGCGACCAACACCTCGGCGCTCTCGGTCACGGCGATGGCGTCCGGGCTCGCCCATCCCGAACGCGTCGTCGGCCTGCACTTCTTCAACCCCGTCGCCGCGATGCCCCTCGTCGAGGTGGTACGGGCGCAGGAGACCGACGACGCGGCGATCGCGACCGGCCTCGACGTGGTCGCACGCCTCGGCAAGACGGCCGTCCCGGTGCTCGACCGCCCCGGGTTCGTCGTCAACCGCCTGCTGGTGCTCCTGCTCGGCGTGGTGGTCGGCGCGATCGAGGACGGCACACCGGTCGAGGTCGCCGACCACGCGCTCGACCGGTTGGGCCTGCCGATGCCGCCGTTCGAGCTGTTCGACCTCGTCGGGCCGGCCGTCGGTCTGCACGTCCTGACGTCCCTGCGCGCCGACCTCGGCGAGCGCTTCCCGCGCTCCCCCGGCCTCGAGCGGCTGGTGGCGGACGGCACGGCCGTGGTGCTGCCGCGCCCCGCGCCGGGTCTGCCGCGGCGCGTCGACCCGGCGATCCAGGCGGTCTTCGACGCCGCCCGCGAGCACCCGCGCCGGGACACCCCGCTGGACGGCCCCGGGCTGCTCGACGCGGTGCTGACGGCACTCACCGTCGAGGTCGGTCACCTGCTGGACGAGCACGTCGTGCCCTCGGCCGACCAGGTGGACCTGTGCATGATCCTCGGCGCGGGCTGGCCGTCGCACCTGGGAGGCCTGACACCGCTGCTCGACCGCACCGGTTACAGCGAACGAGTCCTGGGACACCGGCTGCTACCGCCGGGCACGGCCGACGTGCCGCAGGACTGACCCGGACGCCCGCTGCACCGGCCCGCCCGCCCCTCGGCGCGGGACGGTGCACGCCGGGGACGACGACGGGCCCGGTGCGGCGGGAGTGATCCGCCGCGCCGGGCCCGTCGGTGCGTCGCTACGACCTCACGCGGTCGTGTGGAACGTGCGGGACAGCACGTCCAGCTGCTGCTCCTTGGTGAGCTTGACGAAGTTCACCGCGTAGCCGGACACCCGCACCGTGAGGTTCGGGTACTTCTCCGGGTGCTCGATCGCGTCCTCGAGGGTCTCGCGGGAGAGCACGTTGATGTTGGCGTGGTAGAGGCCCTCGCCCATGCCGGCGTCGAGGATGCCGACCAGGTTGCCGACCTGCTCCTCCTTGTCACGGCCGAGACCGGACGGGGTGATCGTGTTGGTCAGCGAGATGCCGTCCAGCGCGTCGTTGTAGTCGAGCTTGCCCACCGAGAGCATGGACGCGACCATCCCGTGCGTGTCCATACCGTTCTCCGGGTTGGCGCCCGGTGCGAACGGCGTGCCCTTCTGGTGGCCCGACGGGAACGACCCGGTCGCCTTGCCGTAGACCACGTTCGAGGTGATCGTCAGGACCGACTGCGTCGGCACCGCGTCGCGGTACGTCGGCAGCTTGCGGATCTTGTCCATGACGGTCTTGACCACCAGCTGGGCCAGCTCGTCGGCACGGTCGTCGTCGTTGCCGTACACCGGGAACTCACCCTCGGTGACGTAGTCGACCACCAGGCCGGTCTCGTCGCGCACCGGCGTGACCTTCGCGTACTTGATGGCCGAGAGGCTGTCCGCGACGATCGACAGACCCGCGATGCCGCAGCCGAGGGTGCGCACGATCTCGTCGTCGTGCAGCGCCATCTCGATCGACTCGTAGGCGTACTTGTCGTGGCTGTAGTGGATGATGTTCAGCGCCTCGACGTAGGTCGCGGTGACCCAGTCGAGCATCTGGTCGTACTTCGCCCACACCTCGTCGAAGTCCAGCGGACCGTCACCCTGCACGGCCTCGTAGCCCGGCACGATCAGCTTGCCGGACATCTCGTCCCGCCCGCCGTTGATCGCGTAGAGCAGCGACTTGGCCGCGTTGACGCGGGCACCGAAGAACTGCATCTGCTTGCCGATGGTCATCGGGGACACGCAGCAGGCGATCGCGGCGTCGTCACCCCAGTGGCAGCGGATCTGCTCGTCGGACTCGTACTGGATGGCCGAGGTCTCGATCGAGATCGCGGCGCAGAAGTCCTTGTAGCCGTCGGGCAGCGCCGGGTCCCAGAAGATCGTGATGTTCGGCTCGGGAGCCGGGCCGAGGTTGCGCAGCGTCTGCAGCAGGCGGAACGAGGTCTTGGTGACCAGCGCACGCCCGTCCTCGCCGAAGCCGCCGTCCGACCAGGTCGCCCAGTACGGGTCGCCGGAGAAGATCTGGTCGTAGTCGATGGTCCGCAGGAACCGCACGATCCGGAGCTTGAGGACCAGCGCGTCGATGATCTCCTGCGCGCCCTCCTCCGTCAGGGTGCCGGCGGCGATGTCACGCTCGGAGTAGACGTCGAAGAACTGCGAGAGCCGGCCGATGCTCATGGCGGCACCGTCCTGGCTCTTCACCGAGGCGAGGTACCCGAAGTACGTCCACTGGACAGCCTCCTGGAACGTCTGCGCCGGGCGACCCAGGTCGAACCCGTACTGCTCACCGAGCCGCTTGAGCTTCTTCAGCGCCTTGACCTGCTCGGAGTGCTCCTCGCGGTACCGGGCCCAGTTCTCGGAGAACGGCTGGTCGGCGACCGAGTCCTTGTCCTTCAGCTTCGCGGCGATCAGCGCGTCGACCCCGTACAGCGCCACGCGGCGGTAGTCGCCGATGATCCGGCCACGGCCGTAGGCGTCCGGCAGGCCGGTGACGATGTGCGAGCTGCGCGCGGCGCGGATGCGCGGGGTGTAGATGTCGAACACCGCGTCGTTGTGCGTCTTGCGGTACTGGGTGAAGATCCGCTTGATCTCGGGGTCGGGCTCGAGGCCGGCCTCCTTGATCGCGGTCTCGACCATGCGCCAGCCGCCGTTGGGCATCATCGCCCGCTTGAGCGGCACGTCGGTCTGCAGGCCGACGACCACGTCGTCGTCCTCGCTGATGTAGCCCGCGGGGAACGCGTCGATGTCCGCCGGCGTGTGGGTGTCGACGTCGTAGACGCGCTTCGCGCGCTCCACGGAGAGGAACTTCTTCTCCAGCGTGTCCCAGATGCCCAGCGTCTTCGCGGTGGGACCTGCCAGGAACGATGCGTCGCCGGTGTACGGCGTGTAGTTGCGCTGGATGAAGTCCCGGACGTCGATCGTGTCGGTCCAGGGCCCCGGCACGAAGCCGGTCCACTCAGCGGGTGTTGCGGTCGAGACCGGAGTCGCGGTAGTCGACATGGGACGCCTTCCTCCTTGGGGGGTCGTTGACCACCCTAGGAGCGAAGTCATGGGACGACTCGGGTCATAGGTCCTGGGATGAGTTGGGGCCCAGGCCAGAGGCCTGTGGCCTCCGTCACAGCGCTGTGGCGCCGCTCACATCACCGTGAGACCGCGGGCGCGGAACTGGTCGCGAACCCGCTCGACGAGCTCGGCGGACGGCGCCCGGACACCGTCGAGCTCGTACCGCATGCCCAGCTCGGCCCACTTGTCGCGGCCCATCTGGTGGAAGGGCAGCACCTCGACGCGCTCGACGGTGGAGAGCGCCTGCACGTGGTCGGCGACCTTCTCGACGTTCTCGACGGCGTCCGTCAGACCCGGCACCAGGACGAACCGGATCCACATCGGGGTGCCGTGCTCGGCCAGCCGTCGGCCGAACTCCAGGGTCGGCGCCAGCTCGCGGCCGGTGACGCGCTTGTACGTCTCCTCGTCGCCGGACTTGATGTCCAGCAGCACCAGGTCGAGGTCGTCGATCATCTCGTCGGTGCAGGCGCGACCCAGGTAGCCGGACGTGTCGATGGTGGTGTGGATGCCCATCGCCTTCGCGCCGCGCAGCAACCGCTTCACGAACGCGGGCTGCATCAGCGGCTCACCGCCGGAGATGGTCAGGCCGCCGCCCGTGGCAGCGAACACGCGCCGGTACCGACCGATGCGGCGGAGCAGCTCGTCGGCAGTCACGCTCGTGCCGCGGCGCATCTCCCACGTGTCGGGGTTGTGGCAGTACAGGCACTGCAGCGGGCAGCCCGACAGGAAGACGGTCATCCGGGTGCCCGGTCCGTCGACCGCGGTCACGAGCTCCCACGAGTGCACGGAGCCGAGCTCGCCCGTACGCACCTGCGCCAGCCGCTCGGAACGCTCGTGCTCCTCCGTCTCGAGGCCGGACGTCCCGGCGCCCTGCGCCCGCACGTTCGACCCGCCGACCAGCGGCAGCCCCAGCTCGACGACCGGCGCACCCGCCGGTTCGGCCACCAGCGTGCCGGTGCCGCCGGTGTTGGTGCCGACCTCGCCGCTCATACGGCACCGTGGAAGGTGCGGGACAGCACGTCGAGCTGCTGCTCGCGCGTCAGTCGGACGAAGTTCACGGCGTACCCCGAGACCCGGACGGTCAGCTGGGGGTAGCTCTCCGGGTGCTCCATCGCGTCGAGCAGCGTGGTCCGGTCGAGCACGTTGACGTTCATGTGGTAGCCCGTGGACAGCGTGTAGGCATCCAGCAGGCCGACCAGGTTGGCCACCTGCTCGGCACGGGTCCGGCCCAGACCGGACGGGAGCACCGAGCTGGTCAGCGAGATGCCGTCCTGCGCCTCGGAGTACGGCAGCTTGGCGACGGACAGCGCCGAGGCGAGCATGCCGTGCGTGTCCCGGCCGTTCATCGGGTTGGCACCGGGCGCGAACGGCTCGCCGTACCGGCGACCGTCCGGGGTGGACCCGGTCGCCTTGCCGTAGACGACGTTCGACGTGATGGTCAGCACCGACTGCGTGTGCAGCGCGTTGCGGTACGTCGGCTGCTGCCGGAGCTTGGCCATGAAGGTGCGCACCACCCAGGCGGCGATGTCGTCGACGCGGTCGTCGTCGTTGCCGAAGGTCGGGTACTCCCCCTCGATCGCGTACTCGGTGACCAGCCCGTCGGTGGTGCGCAGCGCGCGCACCGTCGTGTGCTTGATGGCGGACAACGAGTCGGCGACGACGGACAGGCCGGCGATGCCGCACGCGAGGGTGCGCAGCACCGTGCGGTCGTGCAGCGCCATCTCCAGGCGCTCGTACGCGTACTTGTCGTGCATGTAGTGCACGCAGTTCAGGGCGTCGACGTAGGTCTGGGCCACCCAGTCGAGCATCCGGTCGAACTTGGCGACCACGTCGTCGTAGTCGAGCACCTCACCCTCGACGGACGCCGTCACGGGACCGACCTGCCGGCCCGTCATCTCGTCCCGGCCGCCGTTGATCGCGTACAGCAGAGCCTTGGCGAGGTTGACCCGCGCACCGAAGAACTGCATCTGCTTGCCGACCCGCATCGGGGACACGCAGCAGGAGATCGCTGCGTCGTCGCCCCACGAGGAGCGGATCAGCTCGTCCGACTCGTACTGGATCGCCGAGCTGTCGATCGACAGCTCGGCGCAGAACCGCTTGAAGCCCTCGGGCAGCCGCTCGCTCCACAGCACGGTCAGGTTCGGCTCCGGCGCCGGGCCGAGGTTGCGCAGCGTCTGCAGGTACCGGAACGACGTCCGGGTCACCAGCGTGCGCCCGTCCTCACCCATGCCGCCGATCGTCTCGGTCACCCACGTCGGGTCCCCGGAGAACAGCGCGTCGTACTCCGGGGTCCGCAGGAACCGCACGACGCGGAGCTTGATGACGAAGTCGTCGACCAGCTCCTGCGCCTGCTCCTCCGTCAGCACGCCCGCCGCGAGGTCGCGCTGCAGGTACACGTCGAGGAACGTCGAGGTGCGGCCCAACGACATCGCCGCGCCGTTCTGCTCCTTCACCGCGCCGAGGTACGCGAGGTACAGCCACTGCACCGCCTCGTGCGCGGTGCGCGCAGGCCGGCTGATGTCGAGGCCGTACGACGACGCCATCTGCACCAGCTCGCCGAGCGCCCGGATCTGCTCCGCGAGCTCCTCGCGGTCGCGGATCACGTCCTCCGTCGAGCGCTCCATGTCGAGCGAGGCCTTCTCCAGCCGCTTGCCCTCGATGAGGGCGTCCACGCCGTACAGCGCGACGCGCCGGTAGTCGCCGATGATCCGGCCGCGGCCGTAGCCGTCGGGCAGGCCGGTGATCAGGTGGCTGGAGCGCGCCGCCCGCACTGCGGGCGGGTAGACGTCGAACACGCCGTCGTTGTGGGTCTTGCGGTACCTGGTGAACACGTCGACGATCTCGCGCGGCGCGGCGTAGCCGTAGGTGGCCAGCGCCTGCTCCACCATCCGCCAGCCGCCGTTCGGCATGATCGCGCGCTTGAGCGGCGCGTCGGTCTGCAGGCCGACGATCAGCTCGCGCTCCTTGTCGATCCAGCCGGGCCGGTGCGACGTGATGGTGGACGGCGTGGCGGCGTCGACGTCGTAGACGCCCTTCTCGCGCTCGACGGCGAACATGGGGGTCAGCTCGTCCCAGACCGCCAGGGTGCGCGGCGTCGGACCGGCGAGGAACTCACCGTCGCCCGTGTAGGGCGTGTAGTTGCGCTGGACGAAGTCCCGGACGTCGATGCGGTCCGCCCAGGGTCCGGGGACGAACCCCTCCCAGGCGCGCGGCAGCGCGCTGTCGCGGCGGAGGGAGGCGGCGGTCAGAGGCATCCAGAGCTCCAGGTATCGGGTCTACGACGACGTTATGACCCAATTCATAGGATGTCTCGGGACGTTCGTCCCCAGGTCGAACCGGTGCAGATACCGGTCAGTCGGACGCGCCGAGCGCGGTCAGCACGTCCGCGGCGACGTCGGCGGCACCGAGCCGCAGCTGGTCGACCAGCTGCTCGCGAGTCGCGTGCCCCAGGAACGCGCGCGGGACGCCGAACGACTGCACGGGCTCACGCAGCCCCTGCTCGACGCAGCGCTGAGCGAGCAGCGACCCGACGCCGCCCTCGACCAGGCCGTCCTCGAGCGTGACGACGTGCTCGTGCTCACCGACCAGCTTCACCAGCGTCGGCGGGACCGGCACCGGCCACAGCGGGTCGACCACCGTCACGGCCAGGCCGTGCGCCGCGAGCAGGTCGCCGACCGCCAGAGCGGTCGGCACCATCGCACCGACCCCGACGACCAGCACGCGCCGGGCCCCAGGGCGGTCCTTCACGGCGTGCCGGGCGAGCACGTCGACCCCGTCCAGGTGCTCGATCGCGGGCACGGGCTCGGGCAGCGCACCCTTCGGGTACCGCACGACCGTGGGAGCGTCGTCCACGTCGACGGCGGTGCGCAGCGCCGTGCGCAGCGTCGCCTCGTCACGCGGTGCAGCCAGGCGCAGCCCCGGCACCAACGAGAGCAGCGAGAGGTCCCACATGCCGTTGTGGCTGGCACCGTCGTCGCCGGTGATCCCGGCGCGGTCGAGGACGAACGTCACACCGGCACGGTGCAGCGCCACGTCCATCAGAACCTGGTCGAAGGCGCGGTTGAGGAAGGTCGCGTACACCGCCACCACGGGGTGCAGCCCGGCGAAGGCCATCCCGGCGGCGGACGTCGCGGCGTGCTGCTCGGCGATGCCGACGTCGAACACGCGCTCGGGGAACTCGGCGGCGAAGGGCGCCAGCCCGACCGGCTGGAGCATCGCGGCGGTGACCGCGACGACGTCACGGCGCCGACGGCCGATCCGGACGATCTCGTCGGCGAACACGCTCGTCCACCCGAAGCGTGAGGGCGCCAGGGGCAGGCCGGTCTCCGGGTGGATCTGGCCCACCGCGTGGAACCGGTCGGCGACGTCCTGCTCGGCGGGGGTGTACCCGCGGCCCTTCTCCGTGATCACGTGCACGATCACCGGACCGCCGTAGGCGCGCGCCCGGCGCAGCGCCCGCTCGACCTCGCGCTCGTCGTGACCGTCGACGGGGCCGATGTACTTCAGGCCGAGGTCCTCGAACATGCCCTGCGGCGCGACGACGTCCTTCAGGCCCTTCTTCAGTCCGTGCAGGGCGTCGTAGGCCAGGCGTCCCGGCGGACCGGACCGGCGCAGCGTCGCCTTGCCCCAGCTCAGCACGCTCTCGTACCCCTGCGTGGTGCGGAGCGTGTCGAGGTGCCGCGCGAGGCCGCCGATGGTCGGGGCGTAGCTGCGCCCGTTGTCGTTCACGACGACGACGAGGCGGCGGTCCTCCCCCGCGGCGATGTTGTTCAGCGCCTCCCAGGCCATGCCCCCGGTCAGCGCCCCGTCACCGATCACCGCGACGACGTGCCGGTCCGGCTCGCCCCGCAGCTCGTACGCCTTGGCGATGCCGTCGGCCCAGCTCAGCGCCGTCGACGCGTGCGAGTTCTCCACCACGTCGTGCTCGGACTCGCTGCGGCTGGGGTACCCGGACAGACCGCCACGGCGCCGCAGCTGCGTGAAGTCGGACCGACCGGTCAGCAGCTTGTGCACGTACGCCTGGTGACCCGTGTCGAACACCAGGGTGTCGTGCGGGGATCGGAACACCCGGTGGAGCGCGATGGTCAGCTCGACGACGCCGAGGTTGGGGCCGAGGTGGCCGCCCGTCCGCGAGACGGACTCGACCAGGAAGCGCCGGATCTCGCCGGCGAGCTCGTCCACCTCGCGGGGCGTGAGCCGCCGGACGTCCGCGGGCGACGAGATGTGCTCCAGGAGCCCCACGCTGCCCTCCCTCCGGCCGCCGCTCGACCGCCGCACCGCA
Organism: Cellulomonas sp. NTE-D12; assembly: GCF_027923705.1. Taxonomy (NCBI): domain Bacteria; kingdom Bacillati; phylum Actinomycetota; class Actinomycetes; order Micrococcales; family Cellulomonadaceae; genus Cellulomonas; species Cellulomonas electrica. The sequence goes on from NZ_AP026442.1 coordinate 2,099,285, forward strand.
CGAAGGCCGAAGGACACTGTATGGCCGCTGGCCCCGGACCGTCGCGCTCACCGGCACGGGGCCGCAGCGCGCGGGCGGCGCACGGGCGGTGTACCCGCACTCGTCGACGGGCGGCCGCCCGGCGGACCCGGTCGCGACCCGAGGGCTGTCGTGCGACCCCCGGTAGGCTGTCTCGGAAAGGGGAACTCCCATGCGCTTCCTGCCCGGCCACACGGCCTCCGGCGACCTGACCTACGGCGACGTCTTCCTCGTCCCGTCCCGGTCGGAGGTCGTCTCCCGGTTCGACGTCGACCTCACCACCGGTGACGGCACCGGGACGACGATCCCCGTCGTCGTCGCGAACATGACCGCCGTCGCGGGGCGACGGATGGCGGAGACCGTCGCCCGCCGCGGCGGCCTCGCGGTGCTGCCCCAGGACACCCCGACGGACGTGGTGGCCGAGGTTGTCGCCTCCGTCAAGTCCCGGCACCCCGTCGTCGAGACCGCCGTGGTGGTCAGCCCGCACGACACCGTGCAGACCGCGGTCACCCTGATCGGCAAGCGCTCGCACGGTGCCGCGGTGGTGGTGGACGAGGGCCGCCCGGTCGGGGTGGTCACCGAGGCCGACTGCCGCGACGTCGACCGGTTCACCCAGGTTGCCGAGGTGATGGCGCAGAACCCGACGACGCTCGACCTGCACGTGCTGGAGCAGCGCGGGACGGCGGGCCTCGAGGACGCGTACGAGCGCCTGCACGCCTCGCGCCGTCGGTTCGCGCCGGTGGTGCGCGACGGCATGCTGATCGGGGTGCTGACCCAGGTCGGGGCGCTGCGGTCCTCGATCTACACGCCCGCCCTGGACGGGCGTGGCCGGCTTCGGGTCGGCGCTGCGGTGGGCATCAACGGCGACGTGCGGGCGAAGGCGGCGAGCCTGCTCGAGGCCGAGGTCGACGTGCTCGTCGTCGACACGGCGCACGGCCACCAGCGCAAGATGCTCGACGCGCTGGCAGCCGTCCGCTCGCTCGACCCGCAGGTGCCCGTCGTCGCGGGGAACGTCGTCACCGCCCAGGGCACGCGCGACCTCGTCGAGGCGGGCGCGGACATCGTCAAGGTCGGCGTGGGCCCGGGTGCGATGTGCACCACGCGCATGATGACCGCCGTCGGCCGGCCGCAGTTCTCGGCCGTGCTGGAGTGCGCGCAGGAGGCACGGCGACTCGGCCGCAGCGTCTGGGCCGACGGCGGCGTCCGGTACCCGCGCGACGTCGCCCTGGCGCTGTCCGCCGGTGCGTCGCAGGTGATGATCGGCTCCTGGTTCGCCGGCACGCACGAGTCGCCGGGCGACCTGCACACGGACCCCGACGGGCGGCTGTACAAGGAGAGCTTCGGCATGGCGTCCGCCCGCGCGGTCGCCGCTCGCACGCGCGGCGGCTCGCCGTTCGAGCGTGCGCGCAAGGGGCTCTACGAGGAGGGCATCTCCTCCTCGCGGATGTACCTCGACCCGCGTCGCCCCGGCGTCGAGGACCTGATCGACTCGATCACGGCCGGGGTCCGCTCCGCCGCCACCTACGTCGGGGCCAGCACGCTCGAGGAGCTGCACGAGCGTGCCGTGGTGGGCCTGCAGTCGGCCGCCGGTTACGACGAGGGCCGCCCGCTGCCGGACGGCTGGTGAGCCGGTGCGTCCTGCGCTGATCCTGACGCACGCGCCGCACGAGGGTCCGGGGCTGATCGGCCCGGGCCTCGGCGCGCCCTACCGGGTGCGGACGGTGCTGGACGACCCGGCACCGCGGCTGCCCGACGTCGACGAGCTGTCCGGGCTGGTGGTCATGGGCGGACCCATGGACGCCGACGACGTCGCCGGCCATCCGGGTCTGGCGGCCGAGCGTGAGCTGATCGCCGCCGCGGTGGACGCCGGCGTCCCGGTGCTGGGTGTGTGCCTGGGCATGCAGCTGCTGGGCCTCGCCCTCGGCGCACCGCTCCGTCGGCGGGCCGGGTCCGAGCTCGGGTTCGGCCCAGTCGAGCTCGTGGCCGACGACCCGGTGCTGTCGGCGCTCGGCGCCGTCGGCACGGCGCCCACGGTGCTGCACTGGCACTCCGACGCCGTCGAGCTGCCGGACGGCGCCACCCTGCTGGCCCGGTCCGCGATGACGCCGGTGCAGGCCTTCAGGGCCGGTTCGGCGCTGGGCATCCAGTTCCACCTCGAGGTCGGGGCCGACCAGCTCGAGCTGTGGCTGGCGACCCCCGAGATGGTCGGCGAGCTCGACGAGGACGAGGTGGATGCCCTGCGGACGGCGGCGGCGGCCCACCTGCCCGCGCTGACGGTCGCCGGCACCTCCGTGGTCACCGCGTTCGCCGACCAGGTGCGCAGCCGCGGGTGAGCACGGACGCCCGCGCCGAGCTGTCCGCGCTCGTCGCGGCGGGTCCGCCGTGGCAGCTCGACGCGTCCCGGTCCGTGGCGGTTCCCGGTTCGCGGGCCGCCGCGGTCCTCGTGCTCTTCGGCGTGCTCGACGCGGTCCCGGCACGTTCGGCGGCTGGCGCACCGGTCTCCACCGACCTCGACGTGCTGCTGCAGCGCCGTGCGGCGACCCTCGGGCACCATCCCGGCCAGATCGCCTTCCCAGGCGGCCGGCTGGAGGCGGGCGAGACGCCGGAGCAGGCCGCGGTCCGCGAGGCGGTCGAGGAGACGGGCCTCGACCCGGCCGGTGTCGAGGTGCTCGGTTCCCTCCCGGCGTTGCCGCTGCCCGTCAGCCGCCACGTGGTCACGCCGGTCCCGGCGTGGTGGGCACGTCCGTCGCGGGTGGCGGCCGTCGACCACCGCGAGACGGTGGACGTGTTCCGCATCCCCGTCGCGGACCTGCTGGACCCGGCGAGTCGCGGCACTGTGCGACTGCGTCGTGCACCGGCGGTCAGCACGCCGGCCTTCGAGGTCGCCGGTGTCGTCGTCTGGGGCTTCACCGCCCTGGTGCTCTCCGGCATGTTCGACTCGCTCGGCTGGACCCGGCCCTGGGACGCCTCGCGTCGCATCGAGCTGCCCTGACCTGCGGCACGCCGAGCGTGCACGCGCCCCGACGACGAGGCCGCCTCGACCTGGCCGGAACCGGACCAGGTCGAGGCGGCCTCGTGCTTCGGCGTCAGGCGACGCCGGCGACCTGCCGCAGCACGTACTGCAGGATCCCGCCGTTGCGGTAGTAGTCCGCCTCTCCGGGGGTGTCGATGCGGACGACGGCGTCGAGCTCGACGACGCTGCCGTCCTGCTTCGTCGCCCGCACGTGGACCGACCGGGGAGTGCGGCCCTCGTTCAGCACCGTGACGCCGGAGACGTCGAACGTCTCGGTACCGTCCAGCCCCAGCGAGTCGGCCGACTCACCCTCCGGGAACTGCAGCGGCAGCACGCCCATCCCGATGAGGTTGGAGCGGTGGATGCGCTCGAAGCTCTCGGCGATCACCGCACGGACGCCGAGCAGCGCCGTGCCCTTGGCCGCCCAGTCGCGCGACGAGCCGGACCCGTACTCCTTGCCGCCCAGGACGACGAGCGGCACACCGGCCGCCTGGTACGCGGTCGACGCGTCGTAGATCGCCTGCTGCTCGCCGCTGAGGAAGTTGACCGTGTAGCCGCCCTCGACGCCCGGCACCAGCTGGTTGCGCAGCCGGATGTTCGCGAAGGTGCCGCGGATCATCACCTCGTGGTTCCCGCGGCGCGAGCCGTAGGAGTTGAAGTCCTTGCGCTCGATCCCGTGCTCGGCCAGGTACCGGCCCGCGGGGCTGTCCGGTTTGATGGACCCGGCGGGGCTGATGTGGTCGGTGGTGACCGAGTCGCCCAGCTTCGCCAGCACGCGGGCGCCGCTGATGTCCTGGACGGGTGCCGGCGTGGCCGTCATCCCCTCGAAGTACGGGGGCTTGCGGACGTAGGTCGACTCGGCGTCCCAGGCGAACACGTCGCCCTCCGGGGTCGGCAGCGAGCGCCACCGGTCGTCGCCGGCGAACACGTCGGCGTAGTCGGCCGTGAACATGGCGCGGTCGATCGACGCGTCGATGGTGTCCTGCACCTCCTGCGGCGACGGCCAGATGTCCCGCAGGAACACCGGGTGACCGTCCTCCGACCGGCCGAGCGGCTCGGACTCGAAGTCGAAGTCCATCGTCCCGGCCAGCGCGTAGGCGATCACCAGCGGCGGGCTGGCCAGGTAGTTCATCTTCACGTCCGGGTTGATCCGGCCCTCGAAGTTGCGGTTGCCGGACAGCACCGAGACGACCGCGAGGTCGTGCTCGTTCACCACGGCCGAGACCTGCTCGTCGAGCGGACCCGAGTTGCCGATGCAGGTGCCGCAGCCGTAGCCGACCAGGTGGAAGCCGAGCTTCTCCAGGTACGGCCAGAGACCGGCCTTCTCGTAGTAGTCCGTGACCACCTGCGAGCCCGGCGCCATCGACGTCTTCACCCACGGCTTGGCGGTCAGCCCGTGCTCGACCGCCTTCTTCGCCAGGAGGCCGGCCGCGAGCATCACCGACGGGTTGGACGTGTTGGTGCACGACGTGATCGACGCGATCGCCACCGCGCCGTGGAACAGCTCGAACTGCTTGCCGTTGCTGTCGGTGACCGGCACCGTGCGGAGCGCCTGACCCCCTATGGCCGGGGAGTCGGAGGCCGGGAACGACTCCTCCTCCGCCTGGTCGACCAGGTCACGCACCTCCGGCGCGTAGGTGGGCAGGTCACGCTCGAACGCGGACTTCGCCTGCCGGAGCTCGATCCGGTCCTGCGGTCGCTTGGGCCCGGCGATCGACGGCACCACCGTGGACAGGTCGAGCTCGAGGTACTCGGAGTAGAGCGGCTCCGTGCCCGGGTCGTGCCACAGCCCCTGCTCGTGGGCGTACGCCTCGACCAGCGCGACCTGCTGGTCGCTGCGGCCGGTGAGCCGCAGGTAGTCCAGCGTGACCTCGTCGATCGGGAAGATCGCCGCGGTCGAGCCGAACTCGGGGCTCATGTTGCCGATGGTGGCGCGGTTGGCGAGCGGCACCGCGGCCACACCGGCGCCGTAGAACTCGACGAACTTTCCGACGACGCCGTGCGCCCGGAGCATCTGCGTGATGGTCAGCACGACGTCGGTCGCCGTCACCCCGGACGGGATCGAGCCGGTCAGCCTGAAGCCGACGACGCGCGGGATCAGCATCGACACCGGCTGGCCCAGCATGGCCGCCTCGGCCTCGATGCCACCGACACCCCAGCCGAGCACGCCGAGGCCGTTGACCATCGTGGTGTGCGAGTCGGTGCCGACGCACGTGTCCGGGTAGGCCCGCAGCACGCCGTCGACCTCGCGCGTCATCACCACACGGGCCAGGTACTCGATGTTGACCTGGTGCACGATGCCGGTGCCCGGCGGGACGACCTTGAAGTCGTCGAAGGCCGTCTGCCCCCACCGCAGGAACTGGTACCGCTCGTGGTTGCGCTGGTACTCCAGCTCGACGTTGCGCTCGAAGGCGTCCCGACGACCGGCGACGTCGATCTGCACGGAGTGGTCGATCACGAGCTCGGCCGGCGCAAGCGGGTTGATCCGCGACGCGTCCCCACCGAGCTCGACGACGGCCTCACGCATGGTGGCGAGGTCGACGACGCACGGCACCCCGGTGAAGTCCTGCATGATCACGCGCGCCGGCGTGAACTGGATCTCCGTGTCCGGCTGGGCGTCCGGGTCCCACGCGGCGAGCGCGCGCACGTGGTCGGCGGTGATGTTCGCGCCGTCCTCCGTGCGCAGCAGGTTCTCGGCGAGGACCTTCAGGCTGTAGGGCAGTCGCTCGACGCCCGGTACCGCTGCGAGCCGGAACACCTCGTACGAGGTGCCGCCCACCTCGATGGTGCCCCGGGATCCGAAGCTGTCGACACTCACGAGGTGCTCCTTCGCTGGACGGGTCGGTGCCGTGCGGCCAGGAGCCGGGCAGGACCGATTTATCTCGACGTCGAGATATCTTACCCTGCCCGACTCCCGACCGGCACCTCAGCCGGCGGGTGTGTCCCGGTGCTCGACCGCCTCGGCGGCCTTCCGCTCGGCCTCGACCAGACGCTCGTAGGTACGGGGGTCGTAGTCCGGCGTGCCCTGCTTGAACAGCTCCTCCGTCACCGCCCGCTTGGCCTCGGCCAGGCGCTGGGTGGCGACCTCCCTCTCCTCGCTCACTGCCGTGCTCCCTCCTCGGCGAGGTGACCGCCGTCACGACCACACTAGGCGCGCGCCGGTCGGCACGCACCGGCCGCGAGCGCCGCCTGCCGCGACGCGCGAGGGCCGATGTGGGTGGCTCGCGGACCCCGGCCGGTCAGCGCTCGAGGACCGCGACCGCCTCGAGGTGGTGCGTGTGCGGGAAGAGGTCGAACCCCTGCAGCCGCGTCAGCCGGTAGCCCGCCTCGCCGAGCACCCCGATGTCGCGGGCGAGTGCGGCCGGGTCGCACGCCACGTAGACGACGCGGTCAGGGCGCAGCGCCGCCACGGCACCGACGACGGCCCGTCCGGCACCGGTCCGGGGCGGGTCGAGCACGACGACGTCGGCGTGCACCACGTCGTCGGCCCGGCTGAGCACCTGGGCCACGTCGCCGTGGTGCAGCGTGACGTTGTCCCGGTCGTGCAGCGTCCGACGGGCGTCGCGCACGGCGCGCTCGTCACCCTCGACGCTCACCACGGACCCGGTCGGCCCGACGGCGTCCGCCAGGGGCACGGTGAACAGGCCGGCGCCGGAGTAGAGGTCCGCCACCGTGGCGCCGACGACGTCGCCGACACCGGCCCGGACCGCGTCGACCAGCACCGCCGGAGCCGCTCGGTGCACCTGCCAGAACCCGGCCGCGGACACGCGGTAGACGTCGTCGCCGACCCGCTCGTGGACGGAGGACCGCGCGTTGGGACGGGTGTCCGGGCGGCTGCGGCGCAGGTCGAACGGGACACCGTCGAGCAGCACCAACGGCTCGTCACCACCGGCGGGGGCGACGGCCTCGATCCGCGCCCCGGCGGGCCAGCGGCGCTCGAACAGGCCGAGCCCGGCGATCGTCTCGGTGGCGAGCGGCATGGACTCCAGCGCCTGGACGTCGTGCGACCGGAAGCGCCGCATGCCGGCACGGCCGGAGCCGTCGGCCACGAGGTCGATCCGGGTGCGGTAGGCCAGCCCGTCACGCTCCTCGTCGCCCGGCGCGGCCAGCACCGGCACGTCCGGCTCGACGTGCGCCAGCCGGCGCAGCTGCTCGTCGAGCACGGCTGCCTTCCAGGCGCGCTGCGCCGGCAGCGCCACATGAGCGAGCTCACCGCCGCCCACACCGCCGGGCCCCGCCGCCGGCCAGACGGACGGCACCCGGTCCGGCGAGGCCTCCAGCACCTCGACGGCGTCGGCGCGCCAGAACCGGCGTCCCTCGCCCGACTCGGTCAGCCGAGCGCGCACCCGCTCGCCGGGCAGGCTGTGCCGCACGAACACCACGCGCCCGTGCAGGCGTGCGACGCAGTGGCCACCGTGCGCGACCGGACCGACCTCCAGCTCGACCAGGGCGTCACCAGGCACGTGGCACTGTCCCCGGGGTGCGCTCCTCGAGGCCGGTCTGACCTTCGCTCGACGCCAGCTGCCACGGGACCGACGCGACCACGACGCCCGGCGTGAACAGCAGCCGCCCCTTCAGGCGCAGGGCGCTCTGGTTGTGCAGCAGGGCCTCCCACCAGTGCCCGACCACGTACTCGGGGATGTACACCACGACGAGGTCGCGCGGGCTCTCACGGTGGATCGACCGGACGTAGGCGACCACCGGCCGGGTGATCTCGCGGAACGGCGAGTCCAGCACCTTCAGCGGGACGGGCACCTCGAGCCGCTCCCACGCGGTCCGCAGCGCCGCCACCTCCTCCGGCTCCACGCCGACGGTCACCGCCTCGAGCACCTGCGGCCGGGACGCCCGGGCGTACGAGAGCGCCCGCATGGTCGGCCGGTGCAGGTGGGAGACGAGCACGATCGCGTGCACGCGGCTCGGCAGCGCCTTCGCGGAGCCGACGTCCTGCAGCGCCAGCTCGCGGCGCACCCGCGTGTAGTGCTTGTGGATCGCCTGCATGAGCAGGAACACCGCGGCCATCGCGAGGATGGCGATGTACGCGCCGCGCACGAACTTGGTGATCAGGACGACGAGGAGCACGGCGGACGTCATGCAGAAGCCGAACGCGTTGATGATCCGCGACCGCTTCATCGCCGCACGCTTCGCCGCGTCCTGCTCGGTGCGCAGCTCGCGCGTCCAGTGCCGCGTCATGCCGAGCTGGCTCAGCGTGAAGGAGACGAACACGCCGACGATGTAGAGCTGGATCAGGCGGGTGACCTGCGCGTCGAACGCCCAGATCAGGATGATCGCGCCGGCCGCCAGCGTGACGATGCCGTTGGAGAAGGCGAGCCGGTCACCGCGGGTGTGCAGCTGCCGGGGCAGGTACCCGTCGCGGGCCAGGATCGAGCCGAGCACCGGGAACCCGTTGAAGGCGGTGTTCGCCGCCAGCGTCAGGATGAGGCCCGTCACCACGGCGGTGATGGCGAACATCCAACCGGCGCCGTGGAACACCGACGCGGCGAGCTGGCTGATCACCGGGTGCTGCACGTACGAGTCGCCGACGGGAACCCCGTCCCGCAGCAGCTGCTCGGACGGCCGGTCCGCGAAGGTGACGCCGGTCGCGCGCGACAGCAGCAGGATCGACATGATCATCGTGATCGAGATGCCGCCGAGAAGAGCCAGGGTGGTGGCGGCGTTCTTCGACTTCGGCTTGCGGAACGCGGGCACACCGTTCGAGATCGCCTCGACACCCGTCAACGCCGCCGAGCCCGACGCGAAGGCCCGCAGCACCAGGAACGCGCCTCCCAGGCCCGTGACCCCGGTCTGGTACCCCGCCTCCGGGTTGAGGGTGAAGCCGGCGCTCTCGGCCATCGGGAGGTGCCCGGTCACGTAGCGGATCGCGCCGACCACGGCCAGCAGGCCGATCACGCCCATGAAGCAGTACACCGGGATGGCGAACGCGGTCCCGGACTCCTTGACCCCGCGCAGGTTGATCAGCATCAGCACGACGACCAGGCCGATGGCGAAGTCCCGCTCGTGACCCTGCAGGGCGGGGATCGCGGTCGCCGCGTACTGCGCGCCCGACGAGATGGACACGGCCACCGTCAGCACGTAGTCGACCAGGAGTGCGCTCGCGACGGTGACACCCGCGTTCGGGCCGAGGTTCACGGTGGCGACCTCGTAGTCGCCACCGCCCGAGGGGTACGCGTGCACGTTCTGCCGGTAGGAGGCGACCACGGTCACCATGACGACGACCACGGCGACGCCGATCCACGGCGACACGGCCAGCGCGGCCACCCCGGCGATGGACAGCGTCAGCAGGATCTCGTCCGGGGCGTACGCGACCGAGGAGAGCGCGTCCGAGGCGAACACCGGCAGGGCGATGCGCTTGGGCAGCAGCGTGTGACCGAGGCGGTCGCTGCGCATGGGGCGGCCCAGCAGGAGCCGCTTGGCCGCGTCGGCGATCTCGGACACGAGGCCAGATCGTATGCCCCGGGTGCGCCCGCCACAGCCGGGCCCGGCGCTCGCCAGGCTGGCCCTGGTGCAGGCCCTGGCGGTCGTCGAGCGCCCGTTCCGCGCCGGCCCGCCGCCCGTGGGGCCGCCTCACCGCCGGGCCGCGACCCTCCGACCGAGGCTGTAGCGTGACCGCCTGTGCACTTCGTGATCATGGGCTGCGGCCGCGTCGGCGCGACGCTGGCCCTCTCGCTCGAGGGCCGCGGCCACTCCGTCGCGGTGATCGACCAGAACCCCGAGGCGTTCCGCCGCCTCGACGCGAGCTTCGAGGGCAAGAAGGTCACGGGCCTCGGCTTCGACCGCGACACGCTGACCGGTGCCGGGATCGAGGACGCGTTCGCGTTCGCCGCCGTCTCCGACGGCGACAACTCGAACATCCTGGCGGCACGCGTGGTCCGCGAGACGTTCGGCGTGCAGAACGTCGTCGCGCGCATCTACGACCCGCACCGCGCGGAGATCTACCAGCGGTTGGGCATCCCGACGGTCGCGACGGTCCGCTGGACCGCCGACCAGGTGCTGCGCCGCATGCTCCCGATGGGCGCGCAGGACCAGTACCGCGACGCCTCGGGGCACATCAGCCTCGCCCAGGTGGACGTCCACGCGGGCTGGATCGGCCGACCGCTGCGCGCGATCGAGGCAGCCACCGGGGCGCGCGTCGCCTACGTCACCCGGTACGGCGACGGCATCCTCCCGGCCGCCGACACGGTGCTGCAGGAGAACGACGTGCTGCACGTGCTGCAGCGGGTCGAGGACGTGGACGCCGTCGAGCGCGTGCTCGGCACCGCACCGGGGGTGACGGAGTGAGGGTCGTGATCGCGGGTGCGGGATCCGTGGGCCGGTCGATCGCGCGCGAGCTGCTCGCGCACGAGCACCAGGTCACGCTGATCGACCGGCAGCCCTCCGCCATGCGGGTCGCCCAGGTGCCGGACGCCGAGTGGCTGCTGGCGGACGCGTGCGAGCTGCCGACGCTGCGCGAGGTCAAGGCGGACGAGTGCGACGTGATGGTCGCCGCGACCGGTGACGACAAGGCGAACCTCGTCGTCGCACTGCTTGCGAAGACCGAGTTCGGCGTGCCCCGCACGGTCGCCCGGGTGAACAACCCGAAGAACGAGTGGATGTTCGACGAGGCGTGGGGTGTCGACGTCGCCGTGTCGACGCCACGGATCATGACGGCGATGGTCGAGGAGGCCGTCGCCGTCGGCGACCTGGTGAAGATCTTCACCTTCCATCAGTCGCGCGCGGACATCCTCGAGCTCACGCTGCCGTCGGACTCGCCGCTGGTCGGCGTGCGCGTCGGCGAGATCGTCTGGCCGGCCGACACGGTGCTCGCCGCGATCGTGCGCGACACCCGGCCGCTGGCACCGAGCGCGGACGACACCCTCGAGGGTCGCGACGAGCTGCTGTTCGTCACCGGGCGGGATGCTCAGGAGCAGCAGCTGGAGGACCTTCTGCTGCACGGACCATCCGCCAGCTGACCCAGAGCACCAGCGCCGTCAGCGGCAGGCCCATCGCCAGCTTGGCGGTCCCGAGCCAGGCGACGTCCGACTTCAGGTAGAGCGGGACCTGGACGGCCAGCCGAACGGCGAACATGCCGACCCAGGGCCAGGTGGCCAGGGCGTACGCGCGGCGCCGCGACCGGTCGCCGCGCCAGGCGAGCACCGCGGACCACGGGCCGCTCGACAGGGGGCCGTCCTTGGCGAACAGGCCGACGACCAGACCGACCAGCGGGAAGCCGAGGACGATCGTCAGCGCCGTCCCGACGAGGTAGGCGCCATTGGTCAGCAGCCCGACCAGGAAGTAGTTGCTCGCGGCGCCGGACCGCCAGGCCCACACGACGCCGACGGCCACACCGAGCAGCCCCGAGAACGCCTGCGTCACCGGCGTCCGCTGCACCAGCCGCGCCACCACGGCCAGCACGGCTGCAGCCACCGCGGCGATCAACGCCGGCCGCAGCCGCTCCCCCGTCACGAGGTACACCACGACGAAGAGCAGGCCCGGCGCCACCGACTCCACCACGCCGCGGACGCCGCCGAGCGCCTCCGTCGCGGAGAACTCCTCGCCGGTCAGCGCCCTGAGCCCACGCGCGGACGCGCCCTGCTGCTCACTCACCGGGTCGGGGCTGGAGCTCGTACCGGGGGTTGAAGACGGTCCGGCGCCCGTCGACCACGCACACGAGACCTTCGGCACGCAGTCGCCGTCCCGGGCTGATGCCGGCGATCTCCCGTCGGCCCAGCCAGACGAGGTCGAGGGTGCCGCTCCCGTCGTACAGCTCCGCCTCGAGGGCGGCCACGTTCTCCCGCGGGCGCAGGGTGACCGAGCGGACGACGCCGGACACCCGCGCGCGGGTGCGGTCCCCCACCTTCTCGACAGGCGTGCAGCCGCCCATCCGACGCACCTGGTCGCGCTCTTCGTCGGCCTCGAGCTCGGCCTGGGAGGCGAGGAGGTGGTGCAGCCGTGACTTCAGGCTCATCGGGTCCTCATCTGATCTCGGTGATCTCGGGGCCGCGCCGCAACGGGTCGAAGTCCGGCTCGGCACCGCCCTCCGGACCGGCAGGTGCCGGTTCGCTCTGGTCCGGGAGACGCAGCGGCAGCAGGTCGCGCGGGGGCCGGGCGTCAGTGCCTCGTACGACGACGATCTGCGCGAACACCTGCTCGAGCGCCGATGCCGCCTCCGGCTCGACGGCGGCCCGGCCGGTCAGCACGCCGCGCAGGAACCAGCGGGGGCCGTCCGCGCCGATGAACCGCGCGGGGCGGTGCCCGGTGCGGCCCTCCGGCGTCCGCACGGGCATGCGGGCGAGCAGCTCGCGGCCGAACGGGCCGGGCAGGTCGTCGACGGTGCCGCCCTGCTGCGTGATCGATGCGGCGATCTCGGTGCGGATCTCGTCCCAGATGCCCTCGGTCCGCGGTGCGGCGAAGGCCTGGACCTGCATGATCGAGCCGTCGAGGGCGACCGAGACACCGGACACGGTGCGGCTGGCCTCGTCGATCTCCATCCGGAGCTCCATGCCCTCGATCCCCGGCAGCTGCACGGCACCGAGGTCGACCCGCGGCACGTCGACGGGGGCGTCCTCGACGTCCCACGGTCCCGTGGTGGGCGCGGACTGCGGGGACGACGGTTCAGGCGTCGTCACGTTCTCGTCCTGCGGGACGGCGTCGTCGGCGGCAGCACTCTTGCTGCCGCGCCGGAACAGGGCCACTCCATCTCCTCCCCGCCGTGCGCGTGCACGTCGGTCTCAGGCTCCAGTGTCGCTCTTCTGCGACGTGGACGTGCGATCGCCCGCTCCGCCGGCCGACTTCCAGCCCCCGCTCGAGCCGAACCCGCCGTCACCGCGGTGCGAGCCCGGCAGCCGCTCCGCCTCGACGAACCGTGCCCGCTCGACGCGCTGCACCACGAGCTGGGCGATGCGGTCCCCGCGGTGCAGCACCAGGTCGTGCTCGGTGTCGGTGTTGAGCAGGGTGACCGAGATCTCCCCGCGGTAGCCGGCGTCGACGGTGCCCGGGGCGTTCACGATGGTCAGCCCGTGCCGCGACGCCAGGCCGGAGCGGGGGTGCACGAAGGCGGCGTAGCCGTCGGGCAGCGCGATCGCCACCCCGGTCGGCACCGTGACCCGGCCCTGGGCGGGCACGGTCACGTCGATCCGGCTCACCAGGTCCGCACCCGCGTCGCCCGGATGCGCGTAGGACGGCACCGGCAGCTCCGGGTCCAGCCTCAGCAGCAGCACCTCGACGGTCGGCTCGGTCACGGGTGCCGACCCTACAGGCCGCTCGACCGGTGCGATGCTGTCCCCATGGCCGACAGCAGCCCCGTGGACGGGGCGACCGGGTCCCCTGGTGGCACCGCGTACACCGAACGGCTGTGGCTGGGTCCGCTCGGGTGGCTGCTCGTCGTCCTGTTCGGCATCGTGCTCGGCGTCGCCGTCCTGCCGGTGAACGACACCTTGGCCCTGGTGGTCGCCGTGCTCGGAGTCGCGGGCGGCCTGCTGGTCGCCGTGCTGACCACCACGCGGGTCGAGGTCGACCGCGGCACCCTGCGCGCCGGTGCGGCCCGGATCCCGGCCCGTCTGGTCGGTCCGGCGACCGTCCTGGAGGGCGAGGCGCTGCGCACGGAGCTCGGCCCGGCGCTGGATGCCCGGGCGTACCTCTGCCTTCGGGGCTGGGTGCACCGGGCCGTGCGGATCGAGCTGCACGACCCGCAGGACCCCACCCCGTACTGGGTGGTCAGCACTCGCCGACCCGACCGGTTGGTCGCCGCACTCTCGGCGGCAGGTGCTCGTACGTCCGCCCCGACGGGGGCGTGACCTCGCGGGCACGACGACGGCCGGCCCCGGAGGGGCCGGCCGTCGGTGGAACGGTCGCGTGGTGCGGGACGGCTCAGGCGGCGCACTCCGAGCAGACGGGCTGGCCGTCGCGCTCGTAGGCGAGCTGGCTGCGGTGGTGCACCAGGAAGCAGCGGGAGCAGGTGAACTCGTCGGCCTGCCGGGGCAGCACGCGCACCGACAGCTCCTCGCCGGACAGGTCGGCGCCGGGCAGCTCGAAGCCTTCGGCTGCTTCGGTCTCGTCCTCGTCGACCACGCCCGAGTTCTTGTCCGAACGCCGGGCCTGGAGCTCCTGCAGCGAGTCCTCGCTGAGGTCCTCCTCCGTCTTGCGCGGCGCGTCGTAGTCGGTCGCCATGGGGGCTCACATTCCGTGGACTGGTCTGGGGTACGGGTGCTCAATGCTCAGCGGGCGCGGTTTGTTCCCCGCGCGGAGGGGATTGTGCACCACATCCCGAGGGGATGCGAACGCGGCGCCGGCCGGTCTCGCCGAGCACCTCGCCGAGCGCGACGTCACTCGTCCGAGTCGGCGCCCAGGGCCTCGAGGAGAGCCACCACCTCGGCGACGAGGACGGGCGCCCCGGCGACCGTCATCTCGGCGTCCGCGGGGCGACCGCGCAGCCCCGTCACGACGGCTCCGGCCTCCTGTGCGATCAACGAGCCCGCCGCCATGTCCCACGGCTGCAGGCCCCGTTCGTAGTGCAGGTCGAGCGTTCCCGCCGCCACCGAGCAGAGGTCGAGCGCCGCTGACCCGATGCGGCGGATGTCCCGCACGCGCGGCAGGAGGTCGGCCACGACGCGGGCCTGTGCACGTCGGCGCTGCGCGACGTAGCCGAAGCCCGTGCTGAGCAGGGCGTCCGGCAGCGCCGGTGCGGGCGGCAGGTGCAGCGGTCGGCCGTCGAGCCATGCACCGGAACCGCGTCCCGCGGTGTACGTGATGCCGATGGTCGGGGCGTGGACGCATCCCGCCAGCACCGTCCACGTGTGCGGCGACGGCGCCACCGACGGGTCGGGGGACGTGACCGCCGCGACGGAGACGGAGTACGACGGCAGGCCGTACAGGTAGTTCACCGTCCCGTCGATCGGGTCCACGACCCAGGTGATGCCCGTGCTGCCCGGCTCGAAGCCGCCCTCCTCGCCGAGCACCGCGTCCCCGGGCCGCAGCTCCGCGAGCCGGCGACGCAGCAGCGCCTCGGAGGCGAGGTCCATGGCGGTGACCACGTCCTGCGGACTCGACTTCGTCGCGGCGACGGTGACCCGGTCCGGGCGTCCGTCGCCGACCAGGGCGCCGGCCTCCCGGGCCACCGCCTCGGCGACGGAGCGGAGCTCTGCGACGACGTCGGGGTCCGTCGGGGTGGGGGGCTGGCTCACGCCTCCATCCTGCCGCAGGGCTCGCGGCTCACCGGCCGAGGTGCGCCGCGCTGGGCCGGATGGGTGGCAACCTGGGCGCCGGAAGGGAGGCGAGAGGCCATGGGTGAGCTCGAGCTGGTGGGACTGCACGAGGACGGGGAGCACCTGGTGCTGTCCGGCCCCGACGGTCAGCGGTTCCGGTTGCGCATCGACGAGCCGCTGCGGGCTGCCGTCCGCCGGGACCGTCCGCAGCTCGAACAGCTGCGGTCGGAGCGCGCGGGCACTCTCAGCCCCCGGGAGATCCAGGCGCGGATCCGTGCGGGTGCCACGGCGCAGGAGGTCGCAGACTCCGCGGGCCTGCCCGTCGAGGCGGTGCGTCGCTACGACGGTCCGGTGCTGGCGGAGCGCGAGTACATCGCCGAGCAGGCGCGGTCGGCGCACGTCGGGCACGAGAACGGCTCCCCCGCGCTGGGCGACCTGGTGACCGACCGTCTGGCCGCACGCGGGGTCGATGTCAGCACGCTCGGCTGGGACGCGGCCCGCGACGGCGCGTCGCCGTGGACGGTGCTGGCGCACTTCGTCGTCGGAGGCGAGCCGCGCGAAGCCAGGTGGAGCTTCGATGCCGCCTCCCACGCTCTCGTGGCGCTCGACGACGAGGCGCGGTGGCTGTCCGAGACCGAGCTCGACGAGCCCGTGGGACGGCGCCACCTGGCGGCGGTGCGCGACGTCGTCTTCGACTTCCGCGCAGATCCGGCACCGCTCGGCGGCGAGGACCGCGAACCGGTCGCCGACCCGGTCGAACGGACGGCCGCCCTGCTCGACGACCTGCGCAGCCGCCGCGGCGTCCGTCAGGGCCTCGACGTCGAGGACGACGAGGACGACGGGGACCGGTTCGAGGGCTTCGGACCGCAGCGCGCCTTCGACCTCGGCACGTTCGAGCAGCAGGTGCCCGGCGCGCACCCCGTCGACGCCGACCCCGTCGCCGAGGCCCGGGTGCTGTCGGTGACGCACCTGCACGCAGCCGGCTCAGGCGACACGGAGGACGCGGCCGGCGAGACGCCACCGGTCGCGACGGTCCCCGCGCCTGCGGCGTCGCCGGACGAGCCGGCACCCGCGGCGGACCGTCCGCGGAGCCGACGGGGCCGGGCCAAGGTGCCGAGCTGGGACGAGATCGTCTTCGGCGCCAAGCCCGAGTGAACCGGGCGGCTCAGACCTCGGCGGGCTGGCCGGTGGTGGCCGTCAGCAAGGTCTGAGGGGTCGGGGCGGCGGCACGTGCGGTCGCCGCCGTCATCCGGCGCATGTGGTGGCGACGACAGAGCACCTCGTAGGCCACCTCGGCGGTGCCCGCGACGTCGCCGACGACCACCTGCTCCCCCTCGACCACCATCACCCCGTCCACGGTGCGGGCGTTGTGCGTGGCGCGCTGCCCGCACCAGCACAGGGCGCGTACCTGCAGCACCTCGACGCGATCGGCGAGCTCGACGAGACGTGCCGATCCCGGGAACAGCCGGGCACGGAAGTCGGTGCTGATCCCGAACGCGAACACGTCGACCGCCAGCTCGTCGACCACCCGCGCCAGCTGATCCACCTGCGCGGCGGTGTAGAACTGCGCCTCGTCCGCGATCAGGTAGTCGACCGGGCGACCGTGCGTGCGGCGGTGCACCACCTCCGCCCAGAAGTCGGTGTCGTCGTCGACCTCGTTCGCGCGCCGGGCCAGGCCGAGGCGCGAGGAGATGGTCGCGGTGCCCGCGCGGTCGTGGCGGGTGAACAGCACCCCGTCGCGCCCCCGTGCGGCGTGGTTGTGGTGCATCTGCAGCGCCAGCGTCGACTTCCCGCAGTCCATGGTGCCGGAGAAGAACACCAGCTCGGCCATCCGCGTCTCCCTCGAAGCTCTCTCACACCTGCGTGACGAGGCAGGGCACAAGCATCTCCTGGCGGGTCAGCGACCCGTGCACCCCGACCAGCCCCAGCGACGCGGGGGTCTGCGTGCGGGAGTCGACCACCGTGACCCGTCCGGTGGTGGCGACCACGACGTCCCCGATCACCGGCCGCACGCGGTCCGCCACGACGCCGAACCAGCCCGTCGCGACGGCCTCCTCGCGGGTCCGCACCACAGCCCCGTCTCCCAGCACGTCCTGCCAACGCCGCACCACGTCGGTGGCCTCGGCGGCCGGCTCGAGGTGCAGGTGCAGCGCCCGCGGCTCCCCCGCCACGAGCGCGACACCCTCGGCGAGCGCCGGTGTGCCGGCGACGTCCCAGCGGAGCGACGGGTCGACGTCCACCATGCCATGGTCGGCCGTGACCAGGAGCAGCGTGCCCGAGGGCAGCAGCCGGGCGAGGCGGGCGAGCTGGGCGTCGAGGGCCTCGAGGGCGTCGCCCCACTCCCAGGAGTCGCAGCCCGCGTGGTGGCCGACCTTGTCCACGTCACCCCAGTACAGATAGGCCACCCCGGGCCGCCGCAGCTCACGGGCGACGACGTCGACGCGCTGGTCGAGCGACTCAGCCGGACGGTACGTCGCGCCGGAGAGCGCCGCCCGGGTCAGTCCCGACCCCTCGAAGCGCGCCGGCCCGACGCTGAGCACCCGCACGCCGGCATCCGCCAGCCTGCCCAGCACGCTGCGCTCCGGCTGCCACGTCTCCGCCGGGGGCAGGTCCGTCCAGGAGACGAGGTTCCCCAGCCGGCCCGTCGCAGGGTCGCGGACGGTGTACCCCAGCATCGCGGTGCGGCCCGGCGGGAGCCCGGTGCCGAAGGTGCCCATGGCGGTGGCGGTCGTCGACGGGAACGTGGTCGTCAGGGGCGCCGAATCGAGCAGGAGGGACCGCAGGAACGGCGCGTGGCCCGACCGCTGCGAGAGGTTGGTGTGGCCGAGGCCGTCCACCAGCACGACGCACACCCGCTCGGCCGACGGCAGGCCCAGGAGCGCGCGGGCGGCGGCAGCTCCGGGCAGGTCGACGCCGAGGGCGCCGGCCACGGCGGGGAGCACCTGTCCGAGCGACCGGCCGAGCAGCTCCGGCTCGATCAGCTCGTCGTCGGCACCGGGGGTGCGCGCACCACCGAGGAGATGCGTCACCGGGTTGCCGCGGTGGCGGCGGACAGCCTGCGGGCGAACGTCTGAGCCGCACGCACGGCCTCCGCACCGTCCGCGACCGAGCTGACCCGGAGCACGACGTCGTCCGGCGCCAGGGTGCCGGTCAGCCCGTGGTCGGCCTCGCACTCCGGGTCCCCGCAGGTGGCCGGCTCGAGGTCCACGCGCGACACGGCGCCCCAGCCGATGACCATCGTCAGCTCCAGCGCGCCGTGGCCCTGGCGATGCCGCTGCGGGTCGTCGACCACGTGGGTGAGCGCCACCGACCGGAGCTCGCGCAGGGGCACGGCCTCGGTGGTGGCCGAGGCCGAGGCCGACGGGTGCTCGGCGTCCGGCGCGTGGTCGTCCACGTGGGCGACGACGAGGCGCGTCGGTGTGAGCACCAGGACGGTCACGTGACGGCGGACCTCCGCGTCGTCGAACGTGGTCTCCGGGTGCACGAGGTGCGCCTCGACGGACTCACCCGCGAGTGCGACGTCGAGCACGTCGGCCACCAGCTCGGGGTAGTACCCCGCCCGGTGCAGGTCGCGGTGCAGGTCCTTGTCCAGGGGTGTCACGGCAGGCACCGCACCATCCTCCCACCCCGCCGGGCGACGCTGCGGGTCACGAGCGCGGCAGGCGGCGGGTGGCGTCCGAACGGTCGGCGTGCGCGAGGGTCGCGGCCGCCGCGAGCACCACCGCACCGTGCTCGGCGACCACCACGGGGTTCAGCTCGAGACGGCGCAGCTCCGGCAGCCCGTCCGCGAGCACCGAGACGCGGGCGACGACGTCCTCCAGCGCCACGACGTCGAGGGCTGGCAGCCCGCGGTAGCCGAAGAGCCGCGGCGCCGTGCGGGGCGTCCGCACGAGCTGGCCGACGTCGACGTCCGTCAGCGGCGGCACGCCGTAGGCGGTGTCCCCCAGCAGGTCCGTGGCGTCTCCGGCGAGCCCGAAGCTGATCACAGGGCCGAACAGAGGGTCTTCGGCCGAGCGGATCACGCACGCGGAGCCGTGCGGCGCCATCGACTGGACCTCCAGGGGGTGGCCCGCGGGCGACGGTCCGAGCGAGGCGGCCAGCTCGAGCACCTCGGCCACGTCGGCCCGGAGCTCGGCCTCGTCGCCCACGTCGAGCCGCACGCCCCCGAGGTCGGCACGGTGCCGCAGGGCCGGGACGGTCGTCTTGACCGCGACGGGCCACCCGAGCTCGTCCGCCGCGGCCACGGCGGAGTCGGCGTCGTCGACGCCGATCGTCCGCTGCACGCGGATGCCGGCGCAGGCGAGCAGCTGAGCGGTCCGGTCCGGCTCCAGCCGCACCTCTTGTCCCGCGTCGGCGGGCAGCCACTCGCCGACGAGACGACGCGCGGCCCGCAGGTCGAAGCCCTCGGGATGCAAGGGGGCACCCCGGTCCGCCGCGCGCCACCGGGCGTAGCGAGCGGCGTGGCCCAGCGCGAGCACCGCGTCGGCCGGCGTGGCGTATGCCGGCACGGTCCGTGGCGCGCCGTCGGGACCGGGCGCCGTCAGCTCGTCCGTCACACCGTGCAGACCGCCCATCACCGCCACCGTCGGACGTCCCGTGCGGGCTGCTGCCTCGGCGACCGCCCGCGCCACCGTCGGGTCGAGGTCCCCGACCACGGGGATCCGCACGGCGATCACGGCGTCGAGGTCGGGCTCGTCGTACAGCTCGTGCACCGCCCGGTCGAGGACCTCCGGTGCCGCGTCCTCCGGGACGAGGGACACGTGCCGCCCGATCCGGAGACCGTGCGTCGCGGCGAGCTCGGCGACCAGCGTCGCAGCCGACGCGGAGCTGGCCAGGATGCCGGTGCGGCGTCCCGACGGCAGCGGCTGGTGCGCCACGAGCTGCAGCACGTCGAACATCTGGTGGGTGTTGTCCACCCGGATCACCCCGGACTGGCGCATCACCTGGCTGAGCACCCGCGCAGGTGCCTGGGTCGCCCGCACGGCGTGCCCGGGAGGCACCACCTGTCCGGACCGCCCCGCCGTCATCACGACGACCGGCTTCACCGCCGCGAGCCGGCGCGCGACCCGGGAGAACTTGCGCGGGTTGCCGACCGACTCCATGTGCAGGCCCACCGCGAGGGTCTGCACGTCCTCGGCCCAGAACTGCATGAGGTCGTTGCCGGACACGTCCGCGCGGTGGCCCGCGGAGACGAACTGCGACAGGCCGAGGTTGCGGTGCTCGAGCGCTGCCAGGAGGGCGACCGAGAACGGTGCCGACTGGCAGAACAGCCCGATCCCACCGGGCCCGGGCACGCTGCGTGCCAGGGACACGTCCAGCGTGCCGTCCGGACCCGTCGCGAGCACCCCGTACGAGGCCGGTCCGACCATCCGCATGCCGGCACCGTGCGCGGTCCGCAGCAGCCGACGTTGGCGCTCGAGGCCCGCGGCACCGTCCTCGGCGAAGCCCGAGGACAGCAGCACGACCGCGCGCACCGACAACCGGGACAGTGCCCGGACCACCGGTTCGGCCCGCTCCCCCGCCACGGCCACCGCCGCGAGGTCCACCGGACCGGGTACCGCGTCGAGGTCCGGCCACCAGGTGGCTCCCGTGCCGGCGACCGACTCCGGCGGGACACCGGTGGCGTGGACGACGACCGCCCCGCTGGTCGCCGCCGCCGCCAGGCCGGCGAGCACCCGCGTCACCATGCCGACGTGCAACGGCCGGGGGTCGTCGGTGCCGGGCCCGACGACGACGACGGACCTCGACTCGAGCAGCGCGCGCATCGACCGCGCCTCGGCCCGGTGCTCGCGGTCGGCCATCACCTCCTGCGAGCGGTCGGTCGGGTCGATGCCGAACGACACGGCGACCACGCCGTCCTCGGTCCGCTGGCGCACCTCGTAGCCCGCCTCTCGGAAGACCGAGATCATCCGGCCGTTCTGCGGCAGCACCTCGGCGACGAACCGGCGTACACCGCGCTCCCGCGCCGCTGCGGCCAGGTGCTCGAGCAGCACGGACGCCAGGCCGAGGCCCTGCCGCGCATCCGCGATGTTGAACGCGACCTCGGCGGTGTCCGGGTCGATCCGGTCGTACCGCGCGACGCCGATGATCCGCTCCTCGCCGGCCGACCCCGCCAGCGCCACCAGGGCCACCCGGTCGCGATGGTCCACGGTGACCAGCCGCTCGAGGTCCCGGTCGGACAGGCGACCGAGCGGTGCGAAGAACCGCAGGTAGGTGGATCGCTCCGACTGCCCGACGTGGAACGCCTGCAGGGCGTCGGCGTCCCGCGGTCGGATGGGGCGCACCCGCGCCGTGGAGCCGTCGTGCAGCACCACGTCCGCCTCCCAGGCGGCGGGGTATCCCGCCGAGCCTTCGGGGGCCGTGGCGTCGGGGTGCGACATGGTCCGAGGCTATCGGGCCGCCCTCACGGCGAGCCGGTGCGGGCGTGCCGTGCGGGTGCGACGCCGGTCGGCGACGACAATGGTGGCGATCCGCCCCCGCCCGACAGGAGTCCCGCCCGCATGGCGCGCCGCCCGGCCACCCCCTCGCTGCCTCCCGACGACCTCGTCGAGCACATCGTCGACATCGACGTCGCGAACGAGATGGAGGGCTCCTTCCTCGAGTACGCGTACTCGGTGATCTACGCCCGGGCCCTGCCGGACGCACGGGACGGGCTCAAGCCGGTGCAGCGCCGCATCCTGTTCCAGATGGGCGAGATGGGCCTGCGCCCCGACCGGCCGTACGTGAAGTCCGCCCGGGTGGTGGGCGACGTGATGGGCAAGCTGCACCCGCACGGCGACTCGGCGATCTACGACGCGATGGTGCGTCTGGCCCAGCCGTTCTCCCTGCGGCTGCCGCTGGTGGACGGGCACGGCAACTTCGGCTCCCTCGACGCCGGTCCGGCCGCACCCCGGTACACGGAGGCGCGGCTGGCGCCGGCCGCGCTGGCGATGACCCAGGGTGTCGACGAGGACGAGGTCGACTTCGTCCCGAACTACGACAACAAGCTGATGCAGCCCTCCGTGCTGCCGGCCGCGATCCCGAACCTCCTGGTCAACGGTGCGACCGGCATCGCCGTCGGCATGGCGACCAACATGGCCCCGCACAACCTCGTCGAGGTGATCGCCGCCGCCCGGCACCTGGTGCTGCACCCGGAGGCGAGCCTCGAGGACCTCATGCGGTTCGTGCCCGGGCCCGACCTGCCCGGTGGCGGCAAGATCGTCGGTCTGGACGGCGTGCGCGAGGCGTACCGGACCGGCCGTGGGGCGTTCCGGACGCGAGCGACCGCCCGGATCGAGAACGTGACACCCAAGCGCAAGGGCATCGTGTTCACGGAGCTGCCCTTCGGCGTCGGGCCCGAGAAGGTGATCGAGAAGATCTCCGAGGGCGTCAAGGCCAAGCGCATCTCGGGGATCAACGACGCCGTCGACCTGACGGACGGCACGCACGGCCTCCGCCTGGTCGTCGAGGTGAAGTCCGGGTTCGATCCCGACGCCGTGCTCGAGCAGCTGTACCGGCTCACGCCGCTCGAGGAGTCGTTCGCGATCAACAACGTCGCGCTGGTGGACGGTCAGCCGCGCACGCTGGGGCTGCGCGAGCTGCTGCAGGTGTGGGTGGACCACCGCGTGACCGTGGTGCGCCGCCGGTCGGCGTTCCGGCTGGCGCGACGGCAGGAGCGGCTGCACCTGGTCGAGGGCCTGCTGGTGGCGATCCTCGACATCGACGAGGTGATCCAGGTGATCCGCTCGTCGGACGATGCGGAGGCGGCCCGCGCCCGCCTGCGGACGGTCTTCGACCTGTCCGAGCCCCAGGCGGAGTACATCCTCGAGCTGCGGCTGCGGCGGCTCACGCGCTTCTCGCGCATCGAGCTGGAGCGGGAGCAGGCCGAGCTGGCGGCCGAGATCGCCCAGCTGCAGGCGCTGCTGGCCGACGACGCGCTGCTCCGCACGCAGGTGTCCGACGAGATGGCCCAGGTGGCTGCCGCGTACGGCACGCCGCGACGCACGATCCTGCTGGAGTCGGCGGGCGGCCCCTCCGTCAGCGGCGCCCCGGCTGCTCGCACCGCCGCCGCCGGTGCCGCGCCGCTGCAGATCGCGGACTCCCCGTGCTGGGTGCTGCTGTCCGCCACCGGCCTGCTGGCCCGCACGGCGTCCGACGAGGTCCCGTCGCGCGGGGCCGACGGTCAGCGCCACCGGCACGACGCCCTCACGTCCGCCGTGCAGACGACAGCGCGGTCCGAGGTCGGCGCCGTGACCGACCGGGGCCGGGTAGTCCGGGTCCCCGTGGTCGACCTGCCGGGGCTACCTCCCACCGACGGAGCGCCGTCGCTGTCGGGCGGTGTGCCGGTGGGCGAGGTGATCGGTCTCGAGCACGGCGAGCACGTCGTCGGGCTCGCCTCCCTCGCGACCGACGCACCACCGCTCGCCCTCGCCACGGCGCAGGGCACCGTCAAGCGGGTGCTGCCGGGTGATGCGCCGGGCAACCGGGACTCGTGGGAGGTGATTGCTCTCAAGGAGGGCGACGCGGTGGTCGGTGCGGCCGCAGCGCCCGACGACGCCGAGCTTGTGCTGATCTCCTCGGACTCGTCGCTGCTGCGCTTCGGTGCCGCTGCGGTGCGCCCGCAGGGCAGGGCCGCCGGTGGCATGGCCGGCATCAACCTCGCCGCCGGCCGCCGGGTCGTGGCCTTCGCCGTGGTGCCGGCCGGTACGGCGGACGACGCCGTGGTCGCGACCGTCGCGGGAAGCGCGGACGCCCTGCCCGGCACGCAGGCGGGTACCGCCAAGGTGACGCCGTTCGCGCTGTACCCGTCAAAGGGCCGCGCGACCGGCGGCGTCCGGTCCCAGCGGTTCCTGAAGGGCGAGGACACGCTGCTGCAGGCCTGGGTCGGCCCCGCACCCGCCCGCGCCACCGGCTCCGGCGGCCAGGCCGTCGCGCTGCCGGTTCTCGACGAGCGCCGTGACGGCTCGGGCACTCCCCTCGCCGCTCCGGTGCACGCGATCGGCTGACCGTGCACACCCCGTCCACCCTCGAGCTGCCACGGTCGGTGGTGCTCGCGCTGTGGCTGGCGGTCCGTGCGGATGCGACGACCGCCGCCGCCGCGGTGGAGGGCGACGACGAGCCGCACACGGTGCTGGGCGTCGAGCCGCCCGATCTGCGCGGACTGCTCGCGGGTACGGCCCGCCCCGTCGCGCAGGCCGCCGCCGTGCTCCCGGTGCCGGGCGACCCCGCATCGGCGCCGCGGGAGGTGACGGAGGCCGCCACGGTGGCCGGTGAGGCGGTGCTGCTACGGACGGCCGACGGCGGCTGCCGCGCGCTGGTGCCGCACATCCAGCGGTTCGGCTCCGCGATCGACTTCGGTCACCTGGTCGCGTGGACGGTGGTGGAGACGAGCGACTGGCGGCCCGGTGTGCTGGCGCACCTCGGATCGCTGGCGGACGCCGAGCGGGAGCTGCGCGAGGGTCTCGCGACCGCCACCGAGGCGCTGGTGGACCTGGACGTGGCCCGATGGCGGCCGGAGGCTGCGGCGCAGATCGGCGCCGTCCGGGACGCGGTGCTGCCGGCGTCCCGACTGCCGGTGGGCATCGAGGGCCGTCGCGTCCGGGTGCTCGCCAGCGCTGCGCGGCTGCGCGCGATCGTGCGGCTCGCGACGCAGGACGACGGCGGCGCGGTGAACCTGTGGCAGGCCGACCAGCGGTCCACCGCGCTGCGCGAGGTGGACCGGGTGGCTCGTCGAGCGCTCGCCGCGGCCGCGACGACGCTGGACACCTGACCCGCCGCGCGACGACCGGTGCTCGGCCCGCCCGCCCGGGCGTCCTGGCGCGCGTCAGCCCAGCACGGACCGGTACACCTCGAGCGTCCGCTCACCGATGGCCGACCACGAGAAGTGGTCCTCCACCCGCTGCCGCGCCGCGTGTCCCCACTCGGCGGCCCGCACCGGGTCGGAGACCACCTCGGTGAGCGCGGCGGCGAGGTCCTGCACGAACCGGTCCGAGTCGGTGGGCGTCCCCGTCCCGTCCTGCACCTGGTCGATGGGCACCAGCCGACCGGTGACGCCGTCGTCGACCACCTCGGGGATGCCGCCCGTGGCCGTGCCGACCACCGGCAGGTCGACCGCCATCGCCTCGAGGTTGACGATGCCGAGCGGCTCGTACACCGACGGGCAGGCGAACACCGTCCCGTGCGACAGCACAGCCACGAGCTCGGCGCGGGGCAGCATCCGCTCGATCCACACCACGCCCGTGCGCCGCTCGCGCAACCGCTCCACCAGGCCGCCGACCTCGGCGAGGATCTCCGGGGTGTCCGGCGCGCCGGCGCAGAGCACCAGCTGGACGTCCGCCGGCAGCAGCTCGGCGGCACGCAGCAGGTAGGGCAGACCCTTCTGCCGGGTGATGCGCCCGACGAACACGACGGACGGCCGGCTCGGGTCGATGCCCAGCTCACGCACCGTCTGCTCGTCGCGTGCGAGGTCCGCCTCCGAGGTGGGCCGCCGCCACGAGTCCAGGTCGATGCCGTTGTGCACCACGTGCACCTTCGCCGGGTCGACGGCCGGGTACGAGCGCAGGATGTCGGCCCGCATGCCACCGCTGACCGCGATCACCGCGGCGGCCGCCTCGTAGGCCGTCTTCTCCGCCCAGCTCGAGAGGGCGTAGCCGCCGCCGAGCTGCTCGGCCTTCCAGGGTCGCAGCGGTTCCAGGCTGTGCGCCGTCACCACGTGGGGCACGCCGTGCAGGAGCCCCGCCAGGTGGCCGGCGAGGTTGGCGTACCAGGTGTGCGAGTGCACCAGGTCGGTACCGGCCGTGATGCCGGCCACCATGGCCAGGTCCACGCCGAACGTCTGGAGGGCGGCGTTGGCGTCGCTCAGCTCGGCCGGGACGTCGTAGCCGTGGACGCCCGGGGCGTCCCGGGGTCCGTCGAAGCAGTGCACCTGGACGTCGATGGCGTCGCGCAGCACCGCGGTCAGCCCGGCGACGTGCACGCCGGCGCCGCCGTACACGTGCGGGGGGTACTCCCGGGTCAGCAGATCGACGCGCACGTCAGGCCTCCTCGCCCGGCCCCCGCGGGGCCACGGGCGACACGCTAGCGCGCCTTGCGGGAGCCGCCTCGCTGGCGCTGGTCCGTGGGCCTAGGGTTCGTGCCATGGCAACGCCGCGCGTCCTCGCTATCGTCCTCGCAGGTGGGGAGGGCAAGCGGCTGATGCCGCTCACCGCCCACCGAGCCAAGCCGGCGGTGCCCTTCGGCGGGATCTATCGCCTCGTCGACTTCGCCCTGTCGAACGTCATCAACTCCCGGTACCTGCACGTCATCGTGCTGACCCAGTACAAGTCGCACAGCCTGGACCGGCACGTGGCCCAGACGTGGCGGATGTCCCAGCTGCTGGGCAACTACGTCGCCGCGGTGCCGGCGCAGCAGCGGGTCGGCAAGCACTGGTACCTCGGCAGCGCGGACGCGATCTACCAGTGCCTGAACATCATCGACGACGAGCGTCCCGACATCGTGGTGGTGGTCGGCGCCGACCACGTCTACCGGATGGACTTCTCCCAGATGGTCGACTCGCACATCGACTCGGGAGCGGAGCTGACGGTGGCCGGCATCCGGCAGCCGATCAGCTGGGCGGACCAGTTCGGCGTCATTGAGACGGCGACGGACGACCCGACGCGCATCGCCGCCTTCCGCGAGAAGCCGAGCGACCCCGTCGGCCTGCCCGACTCCCCGGGCGAGATCCTCGCCTCGATGGGCAACTACGTGGCGAACGCCGACGCCCTGGTCCGGGCCGTCACGCTGGACGCCGAGGACGTCAACTCGCGCCACGACATGGGCGGCGACATCGTGCCGTACTTCGTCTCCCAGGGGACCGCGGGCGTCTACGACTTCATCCGCAACGACGTGCCGGGCTCCACCGACCGCGACCGCGACTACTGGCGGGACGTGGGCACCATCGACGCGTACTACGAGGCGAACCAGGACCTGATCTCCATCGAGCCCGTGTTCAACCTCTACAACGACGACTGGCCGCTCTACACCGGCTACATCGGGCTGCCGCCGGCGAAGTTCGTGCACGCCGGCCCCGGACGTCTGGGCCACGCCGCCGACTCCATCGTGTCCCCGGGCGTGCTCGTCTCCGGTGCGACGGTCGCCGGCTCCGTGCTGTCCCCCGGCGTGCGGCTGCACTCCTGGGCCCAGGTGACGGACTCGGTGCTGATGGACGGCGTGCACGTGAACCGGTACGCGCAGGTGCACCGGGCGATCCTCGACAAGAACGTCATCGTCCCCGAGCGCGCCCGGGTGGGCCTGGACCACGAGCACGACCTCGCTCGCGGGTTCACCATCACGGAGAGCGGCGTGACCGTCGTCCCCAAGGGCACCGTCATCGCGGACTGACACCACAGGACGCTCCCCAGCGCCGGCCCGCTAGCCTGCGCGCGTGACCACCATGCCCTTCGCGGCCCGCCCGGACCGGCTGGTGGTGATGGACGTGGACTCCACGCTCATCACCGGTGAGGTGATCGAGATGCTGGCCGCGCACGCGGGCAGCCGGGAGCAGGTCGCGGCGATCACCGACCGTGCGATGCGCGGAGAGCTGGACTTCGCCGCGTCCCTGCGGGAGCGTGTCGCCACGCTGGCCGGACTGCCGCTGCGGGTGCTCAGCGAGGTCCTCGACGAGGTGGAGCTGACCCCGGGAGCCGAGGAGCTCGTCGCCGGGTTGCGGGAGCGGGGCTGGCCGCTCGGGCTGGTGTCCGGCGGGTTCATCGAGGTGGTCGGCCCGCTGGCGGAGCGGCTCGGGATCGAGCGGCGCCGGGCGAACCGGCTCGAGGTGGCGGGCGGCTACCTGACCGGACGCGTCGCAGGGGCGGTCGTCGACCGTGCCGCGAAGGCCGCGGCGCTGCGCGAGTGGGCGACGGAGCTGCGCGTACCGCTGGACCGGACGGTGGCGATCGGCGACGGGGCCAACGACCTGCAGATGATGGCGACGGCGGGGTTCTCCGTGGCGTTCAACGCCAAGCCGGTGGTGGCGGCGCAGGCGGACGCGGCCGTGACCGGACGGCTCGACGCGATCCTCGAGCTCCCGCCGCTGCTGGTGCCGCGCACCCGCTAGCTGTACTGCCCAGGGACGTTGGTTGTTGGAGTGTGACGACACGCGGTAGCGGGTCATGGACGGACGAAGACCTCCGGTCGTGGAGTGGAGCTGCTGAGGTTCCGCTCCCACGACCTGGAGGTCTTCGTGTCCCACGCTAACGCTGCCTTGACGCCCCGTGCCCGGCTGCGGCTGGCGCGCCTGATCGTCGAGGAGGGTTGGCCGATCGCCCTGGCTGCGCGTCGTTACGACGTGTCGTGGCCGACTGCCAAGCGCTGGGCGCAGCGGTACGCCGCGATGGGCGAGGCCGGGATGGGCGACCGCTCGAGCCGTCCGCACCGCGTCGCCAACCGCACCCCGCAGTACCTGGTGCGTCAGGTGGTGCACCTGCGCTGGAAGAAGCGGCTATCACCGATCGCGATCGGTGCGCGGTTGGGGATGCCGGCCTCCACGGTCCACGCCGTCTTGACCCGCTGTCGCCTGAACCGGCTCTCGCACGTGGACGTGCGCACCGGTGAGCCGATCCGCCGCTACGAGCACGACCACCCCGGCGCGATGATCCACGTCGACGTCAAGAAGCTGGGCAACATCCCCGACGGCGGCGGGTGGCGGTTCGTCGGACGAGCCCAAGGCGATCGGCACCGGGCCGCGACGCCCGGCAAGACGAAGAACGCCCACTACAGCCCGAAGATGGGCACGGCGTTCGTGCATACCGTGATCGACGACCACTCCCGGGTCGCCTACGCCGAGATCCACGACGACGAGACCGCCGCCACCGCGATCGGGGTCCTGCGTCGGGCGGTGTCCTGGTTCGCCGCCCGCGGTGTCATCGTCCAACGGGTCCTGTCAGACAACGGATCGGCCTACAAGTCCCACGCCTGGCGCGACGCCTGCACCGACCTCGGCATCACCGCCAAGAAGACCCGCCCCTACCGGCCGCAGACCAACGGCAAGATCGAACGCTTCCACCGCACCATGGCCGCCGACTGGGCCTTCGCCCGGCACTACCCCTCCGAGACCGCCCGCCGGGCCGCCCTGCCAGGATGGCTCCACCAGTACAACCACCACCGGCCCCACTCAGCCATCGGCAAGGTCCCGCCCATCACCCGATTGACCAACCTGGCTGGGCAGTACAGCTAGCGCGCCCCCTCAGGGTCGGTGCACGGCCACCAGCCGCGCACGGCCCCGACCCAGGTCCGGCCAGCCGTCGTACGGCCGCAGCACGCTCCACGCCGCCGTCGGCACACCGGCGCGCACCTGCGCCACCGCGGCCGGGTCCGACCCGAGCGCGGCGAGCACCGCCGACACCGCCGAGATGGACGGCTCGTGGCCGACCACGGCGACCGTCCGCGCGTCCGTGGGCGTGGTGCGCAACAGCTCCACGAGGTCGGCCGCACCCGCGTCGTACACGTCGTCGCTCAGCAGCAGCCGGGCGTCCGCGCCGGAGGACCGGGCGACCAGCTCCCACGTCTGACGGGTCCGCAGCGCCGACGAGCACCAGACGACGTCGGGCAGCAGCCCCACTGCCGCCCACCGGGTACCGACCTGCGCCGCCTGCCGGCGTCCCTCCAGCGACAGCGGACGTTCGTGGTCCACCACGCCGTGCGGGCGGTCGGCCTTGGCGTGCCGGAGGAGCAGCAGCGTGCGCGTCGGCGCGGCAGCACCTGGCTGCACAGCCTCGGTCTCGTCGTGGGCCACCTGGGTCCCCCTCCCCCACGGCGGCCCGCGGGCTACTGGCCCATCGCGTGCACGCCACCGTCGACGTGCACGATCTCACCCGTCGTCGCGGGAAACCAGTCCGACAGGAGCGCGGCGACCGCGCGTGCCGTCGGCTCCGGGTCGTGGACGTCCCAGCCGAGCGGCGCCCGGTCCGGCCAGCCACCCTCCATCGCCTCGAACCCCGGGATCGACTTGGCCGCGGTCGTGCGGATCGGCCCGGCGGACACCAGGTTCACCCGCACCCCCGACGGGCCCAGGTCGCGGGCCAGGTACCGGGCCGTGGACTCGAACGCCGCCTTGGCGACGCCCATCCAGTCGTAGACCGGCCAGGCGTAGCGGGCGTCGAAGGTGAGACCGACGACGGCCGAGCCGCGCACGAGGAGGGGCTGGGCCGCCACCGCGAGGGACTTCAGCGAGAACGCGGACACGTGCAGCGCGGTCGCCACGTCGTCCCACTGGCCGGCGAGGAAGTTCCCGCCCATCACGGACTGCGGCGCGAACCCGATCGAGTGCACCACGCCGTCCAGGTGGTCGGTGTGCTCACGCAGCCGGTCGGCGAGCGCAGCGAGGTCGTCCTCGCTGGTCGCGTCGAGCTGGACGACCGGGACCGGCTCGGGGAGCCGCCGGGCGATCACCTCGGTCAGCCGGAACTGCCGCCCGAACGAGGTGAGCACCACGTGGGCGCCCTCCTGCTGGGCCAGGCGGGCGACGTGGAACGCGATCGAGGTGTCGGTGAGCACCCCGGTGATCAGCAGCGACTTGCCGTCCAGCAGACCCATGGCGGGACCCTTCGTCGATCGGATGCGTCAGGTGTCAAAGGTCGCGAGGTCGGGCGTCAGTGGCCCATGCCGAGGCCGCCGTCGACCGGGATGACGGCGCCGCTGATGTACGAGGCGAGCGGGGAGGCGAGGAACTCCACGACGCCGGCGATGTCGTCCACGTCGCCGAAGCGGCCGGCGGGGATCGCGGCGAGGTACGCCTGCTGCCGCTCCTGCGGGAGCGCCTGGGTCATCGCGGTGTCGATGAAGCCGGGGGCGACCACGTTGGCGGTGATGCCGCGGCCGCCGAGCTCGCGGGTGACCGAGCGAGCCATGCCGACCAGGGCCGCCTTCGAGGCGGAGTAGTTCACCTGGCCGGGGCCGCCGTACAGACCGACGACCGACCCCATCAGGACGATCCGCCCGTGGCGCATCCGGATCATGCCCTTCGACGCGCGTCGCACCACCCGGAAGGCTCCGGCGAGGTTGACGTCCAGGACGTCGTCGAACTCCTGGTCGGTCATCCGCAGCAGCAGCTGGTCGCGCGTGATGCCCGCGTTGGCGACGAGCACCTCGACGGGTCCGTGGGCCGCCTCGACCTCGCTGAACGCCGCGTCGACCGACGCGGTGTCGCGCACGTCCCCCACGACGGCCAGCGCACCCGCCGGCGAGTCGGCGGTCCGGTCCAGGGTGGCGACCTTGTCGCCCAGGGCGAGGAAGCGCTCGGCGATGGTGCGGCCGATGCCTCGTCCGGCACCGGTCACGAGGACGCTGCGGGGAGCACGGGCCGGCTGGGGCTGGGTCTCGTCGGAGGCAGGCACGGGTCACGACGCTAGCCGACGACGACGGCCGGAGGCCGGAGGGCACGGCTAACGTCGGCCGGTCCGCTGTTGTGGAAGGTCCACAAGGGACCGCCGACCTAGGATCTGTGGGTGAGCACGCCGAGCGGGCTGCCGCCGGAGCAGCCTCCGGTGCACCGCATCACCACCGCACCACCCTCGCTGTCGGCCGACCAGTCCCGCCGGCAGCGCAGCTACCTGATCCAGATGGGCATCCGGGTGGTGTGCTTCGTCGGGGCGGTGGCCACGTTCCACCGGGTGCCCGTGGTGGTGACGGTGCTGCTGGTGATCGGCGCCGTGGTGCTGCCGTACACGGCGGTGCTGGTGGCCAACGCCGGTCGTGAGCGGCAGGCGCGCGACGCGTCGTTCCTCGACCCGCGGCTGATCGGTTCGTCGCGCACGGACGGCCGCCCGGCCGCACCAGACCCCAAGGACACCGGCACCACGGGCGACGGCACGGCGTCCCGTGCGACGCCCGAGGAACGACGACGGCAGGCCGGAGGAGACCGATGAGCGGGGCGGACCTGGGCACGGGCGTGCCGGACACGGTCGGCGAGCTGGTCTGCAGCGGGCGCGGCTGCCGTCAGCGGGCGGCGTGGGGGCTGCTGTGGAACAACCCGCGCCTGCACACCCCGGACCGGCGCAAGGTCTGGCTCGCGTGCGACGAGCACCGCGGCTCGCTGTCGGAGTACCTGCAGGTGCGGGCGTTCCTGCGGGACGTGGTGCCGGTCGGCGAGCTGGTGCAGTCGGACCAGGGCGGTCCCACACCGTGAGGCCGGCCGTCCGCCGGGCCGTCGGGCTGGTGCTGATCGGGGTCGTCGTGGCGGTGACCTGCACCTTCCTGGGTCGGTGGCAGTGGCACCGGCACGTGGTGAAGGACCGGCTGATCGCCGTCGTCCAGGCGAACTGGGCGGCAGCGCCGGTGCCGTTGAGCACCCTCGCGCCGCCAGGGGCCGGCCTGACGCCGGCGTCGGAGTGGCGCTCCGTCCGTGCGGAGGGTCACTACGTGCCCTCCGCCACGGTCCTGCTGCGCAACCGGCCGGTGGCGAGCCACTCGGCGTACCACGTGCTGGTGCCGTTCGTGACGCAGGACGGGTCCGTGCTGGTGGTCGACCGCGGCTGGGTGCCGATCGGCAGCAACGGGTCGACCGCGCCGACCCCTGCCGCCCCACCGGCCGGCACGACCACCCTGGTCGGCCGCGTGCGCATGCCGGAGGCCGCGTCGACCCGTGGGGCGCCGGCGGGTCAGGTGCAGTCGATCGACGTCCCGCAGGTGCTCGCGGCCGCCGGAGCCGCTGCCCCCGCCGGCACCGCGTACCCCTTCTACGTGGCGGTCTCGACCGAGGACCCCGCCCCGGCGCAGGCGCTGGGCACCCTGGACCCGCCGGACACGGACCCCGGACCCCACCTGTCGTACGCGTTCCAGTGGTGGGTGTTCGCCCTGGGCGGGTTCGCCGCCTGCGTGTGGTCCGCGCGGCGCGAGCTGTTGGAGGAGCGCCAGGAGCGCGCCGCCGCACCGGCACGGCGCGCCGGCGACGCGGACGGCATCGCGGCCACGAGCGCGCCGGTGGCCCACGACGCGGGGCGGGACGAGACGGCCGGCCCGACGACGGCACCGGCGGAGGGCTCCGGTGCGGCCGACGAGGGCCGTGCTGCGGCCGGGCCGTCGCACAAGCGGCCACGGCGCCGGCCCGGGCGTGACGAGCTCGCCGAGGACGCGTTGGTGGACGCGCAGCTCGGCGGCGGGTCGCCGGGCCGGGCACCCGGGCGTCCGGAGGACGCCGAGCCACGCTGAGCGGCGGCCGAGGCTCGGTACGGTCTCGGCCGCTCCGGGTGGTCCCGCGCGGGTGACGTCAGGCGAGGGCGATCAGGTCCAGGTAGTCCGGTCCCCACAGGTCCTCGGCACCGTCCGGGAGCAGCAGCACGCGCTCGGGGTTCAGCGCCGCGACGGCACCCTCGTCGTGGCTGACGAGCACGACCGCGCCCGCGTAGCCGCGCAGCGCGGCGAGGATCTCCTCGCGTGACGCCGGGTCCAGGTTGTTGGTCGGCTCGTCCAGCAGCAGCACGTTGGCGCTCGAGACCACCAGCGCCGCGAGCGCGAGCCTCGTCTTCTCCCCGCCGGAGAGCACGCTCGCGGGCTTGTCGGCGTCGTCCCCCGAGAAGAGGAACGAGCCGAGCACCGAGCGCACCTGCGTGTCGGTCAGGTCGGGAGCTGCCGAGCGGAGGTTCTCCACCACCGTGCGGGACAGGTCCAGGGTCTCGTGCTCCTGGGCGTAGTAGCCGAGCTTGAGGCCGTGACCAGGGCGGACCTCGCCGGTGTCGCTGGGCTCCAGACCGCCGAGGATCCGCAGGAGGGTCGTCTTGCCCGCGCCGTTGAGGCCGAGCACGACCACCTTGGACCCGCGGTCGATCGCCAGGTCGACGTCGGTGAACACCTCGAGCGACCCGTACGACTTCGACAGGCCCTCCGCCGTCAGCGGGGTCTTGCCGCACGGCGCCGGGTCGGGGAACCGCAGGTGCGCCACCTTGTCGGACGCGCGCACCTGCTCCAGGCCGGACAGCAGCCGCTCGGCGCGCTTGGCCATGTTCTGCGCGGCGACGGCCTTGGTCGCCTTGGCGCGCATCTTGTCGGCCTGCGCCAGCAGCACCGCCGCCTTCTTCTCGGCGTTGGCGCGCTCCCGGCGCCG
The DNA here is from genome assembly GCF_027923705.1 of Cellulomonas sp. NTE-D12. Taxonomy (NCBI): domain Bacteria; kingdom Bacillati; phylum Actinomycetota; class Actinomycetes; order Micrococcales; family Cellulomonadaceae; genus Cellulomonas; species Cellulomonas electrica. Next base: position 2,133,567 of record NZ_AP026442.1, read on the forward strand.
GCGCTTCTCGTCCGTCTCGCGCTGGGTCAGGTAGGCGTCCCAGCCGAGCGCGTACTGGTCGATCACCCCGCGGTTGGCATCGAGGTGGAACACCTTGTTGACGCAGGCGCGCAGCAGCTCGGCGTCGTGGCTGATGACGACGAACCCGCCGGAGTACGCCTTGAGCCAGTCGCGCAGCCAGGCGATCGAGTCCGCGTCGAGGTGGTTGGTCGGCTCGTCGAGCAGCAGGGTCTGGGCACCCGAGAACAGGATCCGGGCGAGCTCCACCCGGCGGCGCTGACCGCCGGACAGCGTGCCGAGACTCTGCGACAGCACCCGGTCGTCCAGGCCCAGGTTCGAGGTGATCCGGTGGGCCTCGCTCTCGGCGGCGTACCCGCCGGCGGCGGTGAAGCGGGCCTCGAGGCGGGAGTACCGCTCCATCGCGGTCTCGCGGGTGGCGTCGTCGGCGCTGGCCATCGCGCCCTCGGTCTCCCGCATCGCCCGCACCACCTCGTCCAGCCCGCGGGCGGACAGCACGCGGTGCAGCGCCAGCTGGTCGGCGTCCCCCGTGCTCGGGTCCTGCGGCAGGTAGCCGATCTCACCGCCGCGGGTCACCTGACCACCCGTGGGCTGCCCCTGACCGGCGAGCACGCGGGTCAGGGTGGTCTTGCCCGCGCCGTTGCGGCCGACGAGGCCGATCCGGTCGCCGGCGGCGACGCGGAAGCTGGTGGGCTCGAGGAGGACGCGGGCGCCGATGCGCAGCTCCACGCCCTGGGCGACGATCACTGGTGGGTTCCTCCGACGACGGGCGCTCGGGCCTTGGGCCGGGGCACAAACGCCCGCCAGTCTACGACCGGCTAGCGTGACCGAGGTCCGAGCAGCCTCGCTGCCGGCTGCCGGTGCCACCGACACGACGAGGCCCGGGCCACGACTGCCAGACGCCTGACGCGTCCGACCACCCGACCCTGACGACCGGAGCAGCCGATGTCCAGCGGATTCCCCCACCCGACGCCCGCCGACGACGCCGCCACCGGAGGGGCCGGCACCGACCGGCTGGCCGCCGTCGGCGCCGGGGCCGATGCCGTCCTCCCCGCGCCCGTCAGCCGACGCTCCCCCGCCGGCGACATCGCCCTGGTGGGTGTGCTCGCGGCGTTCATCGCCGCCTGCGCGGTGCTGCCGCCGATCCCCACCGGCACGGCCGTACCGATCACGCTGCAGACGTTCGCCATCACGCTGGCGGGGCTGCTGCTGGGCGCACGGCGAGGCGCGCTGGCGGTCGCGCTCTACCTGGCGGTCGGGCTGGCGGGCGTCCCGGTGCTGGCCGGCGGCACCGGGGGCATCGGCGTGCTGGCCGGTCCGACGGTCGGCTACCTGGCGGCGTTCGTGCCGGCCACCGCGTTGACGGGGTGGTTCGCGGGACTCGCGCGCAGGGCCCGGCCGGCACGTCGGTTCCTTGTGCTCGCCGCGGCCGGGGTGGCCGCCACCTGGCTGGTCGTCCGACCGCTCGGCATCGCCGGCCTCGCCTGGCGCACCGGCATGTCGGTGCAGGCGGCGTTCGTCGTCGACCTGCGCTTCTGGCCCGGTGACCTGATCAAGTGCCTGCTGGCGGCGGCCGTCGCCGCGGCGGCGCTGCGGGCGTTCCCGGACCTGCTGCGCGACCGGCGGTGATCGAGCTCGACCGGGCGGAGGTGACCGTCTGGACCCCCGATCCGGTCAGCGGTCGCGACCGCACCGTCCGGATCCTCGGCCCCGTGACGCTGTCGATCACGGAGCGCAGGGTGGCCGTGGTGGGCGCGAACGGTTCCGGGAAGTCCACCCTCGCCCGGCTGCTCGACGCCCTGGTGCTGCCCTCCGCCGGCACGGTGCGGGTCGACGGTCTCGACACGGTGCGGGACGGGGCAGCGGTGCGCCGCCGGGTCGGCTTCCTGTTCACCGACCCCGACGCGCAGGTGGTGATGCCGACGCCGGCGGAGGACGTGGCGCTCTCGCTGCGCCGGACCACGGGCAGCGCCGCGGAGCGCCGCTCGGCGGCCCGCGCCTGGCTCGACCGGTTCGGCCTCGCCGACCACTCGGACCTGCCGGTGCACGCGCTGTCCGCGGGCCAGCGGCAGCTGCTGGCGCTCGCCGCCGTGCTGGCCACCGAGCCGGCGGTGCTGGTGTGCGACGAGCCGACCACCCTGCTCGACCTGCGGTGGCGGCGCGTCGTGGACCAGCTCCTCGACGCCCTGGAGCAGCAGGTGGTGCTGGTCACCCACGACCTCGAGGCGGCGGCGAGGGCCGACCGGGTGCTGGTGGTCGACCAGGGGCAGGTGGTCCACGACGGTCCCCCCGGTCCTGCCCTGGTGCGGTACCGCGAGCTGATGAGCGAGGCGCCGCGGGCCGCCGGGGTGCGGGCGTCGTGAGTCGCCGTCGGGGCCGCGGAGCCTGGACGGGACCGCTCGGTCTCTACGTACCAGGGACCAGCCCGCTGCACCGCCTGCCTGTGTGGGCGTCCCTCTGCGGCACGGCGGCGTTCACGGCCGCGGTCGTCCTGGTCCCGGGCCTGCCTGCCGCGGCGGCCGGTGTGCTGGTCGCGTCGGCCGCTGCCGCGGTCGCCCGCCTGCCGTGGCGCCGGGTGGTGCTCGGGCTGCGGCCGGGTCTGGTCGCCGCGGCGTTCGTCGGCCTCGGCCGCTGGTGGACCAGCGGAGCGGCGGCCGGCGTGGCCGCCGCACTGGACCTCCTCGCCGTGGTGCTCGCCGGCGTCGTGCTCGCGGCGACCACCCCGGCGGACGAGCTGGTGAGGGTGGTGACCGGTGCGACCGCCGGCCTGCGGCGGTTCGGCGTCCGGCCGAGCTCGATCGCGCTCGGGGTCGCCGTGATGCTGCGCAGCGTCCCCGTGCTGGTCCAGGTCCTCGGGGAGTCCGCCGACGCGGCGCGGGCCCGGGGTCTGGACCGGTCACCTCGCGCGCTCGTCGTGCCGGCGGGGGTGCGCACCGTCGCGCATGCACGACGGGTCGGGGAGGCGCTCGCCGCCCGTGGGCTGCCGGACGACTGAACCGCACCGACCCACCGCCGGTGCACCGGCCACCCGGTGGCCGCTCCTCCGATGCCGGGTTAGCGTCCCCGCGTGACCTTCCACGAGGGCGGCGACTTCGAGGGCGGCCGGGTGCAGAGCCGCGGACCCGGACGCGGCATCGCCATCGGCGGCGGCGTGACGGGGCTCGTCGTGGTCGTCCTGGTCACGCTGCTCAACGGTGGCAACCTCGGCGACGTGCTGAACGCCGTCGGCGGCGGGTCGCAGTCCGGTGGCACGTCGCAGGGCACCACCATCCAGCGCTGCTCCGCCGAGCAGGCGAACACCCAGCGCGACTGCCGGCTGTCGGCGACCGTGCAGGGTCTGGACGCCTACTGGCAGCAGGCGCTGGCCGCCCAGGGCACGCCGTTCAGCCAGCCGCCGGTCGTCTCGTTCACCTCCCAGACGAGCACCGGCTGCGGTGCCGCGTCGAGCTCCACCGGACCGTTCTACTGCCCGACGGACCGGACGGTGTACCTGGACCTGGGCTTCTACGACCAGCTGCAGAGCCAGTTCGGCGCCCAGGACGGACCGCTGGCGGAGATGTACGTCACGGCCCACGAGTACGGGCACCACGTGCAGAACCTGCTCGGCACGATGAGCAAGATCGACCACCAGGGCACCGGGGCGACGTCCGACTCGGTCAAGCTCGAGCTGCAGGCCGACTGCTACGCCGGCATCTGGATCGGCCACGCCGCGACGACCAAGGACCCGCAGACGGGGGTGGTGCTCCTCGACCCCGTGACACCGCAGCAGCTGTCGAACGCGCTGGCAGCGGCGCAGGCCGTGGGCGACGACCACATCCAGCAGCAGTCCGGCGGCGGGGTCGACCCGGACACGTGGACCCACGGGTCCAGCGCGCAGCGGGAGAAGTGGTTCACCACCGGGTACCAGAAGGGCACCCTGGCGGCCTGCGACACCTTCTCGGCACCGAGCCTCTGACAGCACCCGGACGCGCCGGGGCGCCCGGGGACGCGCGGCGTGACGTACGGGCACGCGGGGACGACGACGCCCCCGCGACCGGTGTCGCAGGGGCGTGCCGACGCGGCGGTGCTCAGATGTTGAAGCCGATGGCCCGCATCTGCTCGCGCCCGTCCTCGGTGATCTTCTCGGGGCCCCACGGCGGCATCCACACCCAGTTGATCCGGAAGGCGTCGACGATGCCGTCCAGCACCTGGGCGGTCTGGTCCTCGATCATGTCGGTCAGCGGGCAGGCCGCCGACGTCAGCGTCATGTCGATGGTGGCGGTGTTGGTCTGGTCCACCAGCACGCCGTAGACCAGCCCGAGGTCGACGACGTTCACGCCCAGCTCGGGGTCGATGACGTCGCGCATGGCCTCCTCGACGTCGGCTGCGGTGGCCGGTTCCGTGCGGGCGCCGGGGTTCTGGTCGATGCTCATGCGTCCTCCTGGGTACGGGCGCCGGACAGGATGAGGGCGTCGGACATGGCGACCCAGCCGAGCAGGGCGCACTTGACGCGTGCGGAGTAGCGGGACACGCCGGTGAACGCCGCGGCGTCGCCGAGCGCCTCCTCGGCGGCCTCGTCGTCCAGGCCCGCACCGCGCGACTGCATCAGCGCGCGGAAGGAGTCGTGCAGCGAGTCCACGGTGCGCAGGTCCTGGCCGACCACGAGGTCGTGCAGCACCGAGGCCGACGCCTGGGAGATCGAGCAGCCCTGGCCGTCCCAGCGCAGGTCACGCACCACCGGCACGGGGCCGCTGGTGTCCACGTCGACCCGGACCGTCAGCTCGTCGCCGCAGGTCGGGTTGACCTGGTGGGACACCCCGCAGGCGTCGGCGTGCTCGGCGATCGCCACCGCGACCGTCCCCGACCCCTCGGGCAGGCCGCGCCCGTGCGGGTACTTCGCGTGGTCCAGGATCACCTGCTGGTACAGCTGTTCCATCGAGCCGGAGCTCACTGGTCACCTCCGTGTCGGTGGACGCGAGCGTCGTCGTCCGCACCGAAGAACGCCCGGACCCCCGCCAGCGCTTCCCGGAACACCTCGATCTCCGTCTCGGTGGTGTACACGGACGCGGTGGCGCGAGCGGTCGCGGCCACGCCGAATCGGCGGTGCAGCGGCTGTGCGCAGTGGTGGCCGACGCGCACGGCGACTCCGGCGTCGTCCAGCACCTGGCCGACGTCGTGCGCGTGCACGCCGTCGACCACGAACGAGACCGTGGCCAGCCGGTCGCGGTTCTCGGTGGGGCCGATCACCCGCACACCGGGCACCGAGGCCACCGCGTCGAGCAGCAGGCCGGCGAGCCGCCGCTCGTGCCCCGCGACGGCCTCCATGCCCAGCTCCGCCAGGTAGTCCGCCGCCGCCCCCATGCCCACGGCCTGGGCGACCATCTGCGTGCCGGCCTCGAACCGCTGGGGCGGCGGTGCGTAGGTGGTGTGCTCCATGGTCACCACCTCGACCATCGACCCGCCCGTGAGGAACGGCGGCAGGTCGGCGAGCAGCTCGCGGCGGCCGTACAGCGCGCCGACGCCGGTCGGACCCAGCATCTTGTGGCCGGAGAACGCCGCGAAGTCCACGCCGAGCGCGTGCAGGTCCACCGGCAGGTGCGGGACGGACTGGCAGGCGTCGAGGACGGTGAACGCCCCGACCTCACGCGCCCGGGCGACGAACGGCTCCACCGGGGTGATGGCGCCGGTCACGTTCGAGGCGTGCGTGAAGGCCAGCACGCGGGTGCGGTCCCCGACCACGGTCGCGAGCTCGTCGACCCGGATCCGGCCGTCGTCGTCCACCCCGAGCCACCGCAGGGTTGCGCCCGTGCGGGCCGCGAGCTCCTGCCAGGGCACCAGGTTCGCGTGGTGCTCGGCCTCCGTGACGACGATCTCGTCGCCCGGGCCGAGCGCGAAGCGGCGTGCCGCCACCCCGCCGCGGCCGAGGCTCGCGTTGGACATCGCGTACGCGACGAGGTTGATCCCCGCGGTCGCGTTGGACGTCCAGACGAGCTCGTCGGCCGCCACGCCGACGAACGAGGCGACCCGGCCGCGCGCGTTCTCGAACGCCTCGGTGGCCTCCTCCGCGAGCTGGTGCGCACCGCGGTGCACCGCAGCGTTCCGCTGGGTGTAGAAGTCCTGCTCGGCGTCGAGCACCACCTCGGGCTTCTGCGAGGTCGCCCCTGAGTCCAGGTACACCAGCGGCCGACCGTCGCGCAGGGTGCGCGACAGCAGCGGGAAGTCCGCCCGCACCGCGGCGAGCTCCTCGGGGCTCAGGGTGCGGGTGGCGTCCAGCGTGCTGGTCATCGGTCCTCCGCTCGGACGACGGTCAGGGTCGGTCGGTGCGTGTCGGTCACGGGCACCCGCTCAGACGAGCGGGGCGCCCTGCGTGAAGCGGTCGTAGCCCTCGTCCTCGAGGCGGTCGGCCAGGTCGGAGCCACCCTCCTCGGCGATGCGCCCGTCGACGAAGACGTGCACGAAGTCCGGACGGATGTACCGCAGGATCCGCGTGTAGTGGGTGATCAGCAGCACGCCGACGTCGGTGTTGCTGCGCACCCGGTTCACGCCCTCGGAGACGATCCGCAGCGCGTCGACGTCGAGGCCCGAGTCGGTCTCGTCGAGGATCGCGAACTTCGGCGAGAGCAGCTCCATCTGGAGGATCTCGTGCCGCTTCTTCTCGCCGCCGGAGAAGCCCTCGTTCACGGACCGCTCGGAGAACGTCGAGTCCATCCGCAGGTTCTCCATGGCGGCGCGCATGTCCTTGACCCAGGTGCGCAGGGCAGGCGCCTGCCCGGAGACGGCCGTCTTGGCGGTCCGCAGGAAGTTCGACACCGAGACGCCCGGCACCTCGACCGGGTACTGCATGGCCAGGAACAGGCCGGCACGAGCGCGCTCGTCGACCTTCATCGCCAGCACGTCCTGGCCGTCCAGGGTCACGGAGCCGGACGTGACGTGGTACTTGGGGTGACCGGCCAGCGAGTAGGCCAGGGTCGACTTTCCGGAGCCGTTGGGCCCCATGATGGCGTGGGTCTCGCCGCTGTTCACGGTGAGGTCGACGCCACGCAGGATGGGCTTGGGGCCCTCCTTGGTCTCGACGCTGACGTGCAGGTCGGAGATCTGCAGGGTGGACATGGTTCTCCTCGTTCTCAGAGCGGGGCGTCGACGTCCACGAGCACCTGCTCGCCGTCGACGGTCAAGGGGTAGACGGGCACGGGCCGGACGGCGGGCGGGGACAGCGGCTTGCCGGTGCGCAGGTCGAACCGCGACCCGTGCAGCCAGCACTCGATCGTGGCGCCCTCCACCTCGCCGTCGGACAACGAGACCTGGCCGTGCGAGCAGATGTCGCTGATGGCGTGCAGCTCGCCGTCCTCGTCGCGGACCACGGCGATCTCGACGGTGCCGTCAGCACCCTCGAGCTCGACGCGGAACGTCCCGGCCACGGGGACGTCGGACGCCAGGCACGCGCGCTGAGCGCTCATGCCTGCTCCGCCTCTGCCGGGACCGCCTCGCCGGTGAGGGGCGCGCCGTCGGCGCTGCCCTCCGCGTGCGGGGCGACGACGACGCCGGAGCGCGCCAGCTCGTTCTCGATCGAGGCGAGGAGACGGTCCTCGACCTCCGGGACGCCGATCTGGTGCAGCAGCTCGGCGAAGAAGCCGAGCACCACCAGCCGCCGCGCGTCGACCTCGTGGATGCCGCGAGAGCGCAGGTAGAACAGCTGCTCGTCGTCGAACCGACCGGTGGCGCTGGCGTGGCCGGCACCCTCGATCACGCCGGTCTCGATCTCGAGGTTCGGCACGGAGTCGGCACGGGCGCCGTCGCTCAGCACCAGGTTGCGGTTCAGCTCGTAGGTGTCGGTGCCCTCGGCCTTCGCCTGGATCAGCACGTCGCCCACCCACACGCTGTGCGCGCCCTCGCCCTGCAGGGCGCCCTTGTAGGCGACGCGGGACCGGCACGACGGCACGGCGTGGTCGATGAACAGGCGGTGCTCCTGGTGCTGGCCCGCGTCGGCGAAGTACAGGCCGAGCGCGTTGAGGTCGGCGCCCTCGCCCGTGAACTCGGCATCCGGTGTGATGCGCACTACGTCGCCGCCGAGGGTGACGACGATGTGCCGCAGCGTGGCGTCACGCCCGACCCGCAGCCGGTGCGCGGAGTCGTGCACCGAGCCCGGCGCCCAGTCCTGCAGGGAGATGACGGTGAGATGGGCGCCCTCGTCGACGACGATCTCGACGGTCTCCGCGAGCGTCGCCTGGCCCACGTGGTCGAGGACGACGGTGCCCTCCGACATCGGCTCCGCGTGCACCAGCAGATGGGTCGCGGTGGGCTCGAGGGACGAGCCCTCCACCACCACCGAGGTCACCTGGGAGGCGACCGCCTCGCGCGGCAGGGTGACCACCGTCGAGCGCGGGAACGACGCCCAGGACGCGGCGGCGATCCGGTCGCCCGGCTTGCCCGCGCTGCCCAGCCGCTCGTCGTCGCGGTCGACGATCTCGACCCGCACCTCGGGGCTCTCGACCACGGTGGTCAGCACGCCGTGCCCGGTCAGCAGCCCGTCACCGGCCGCGAGCAGCGGCGCCAGCCGGTCCATAGGCGAGAACCGCCACTCCTCCTCGCGCCCGGTGGGCACAGGGAAGTCGGCGACGTCGAAGCTGGTCCGCCGCGCGGCCCGGCTCGTCTCCGGCACCGCTGCGACGCCGTGGGAGTGCTTGCCGTCGGCGACGGCCCGGGAGTGGTCGGTCGACAGCCCCGTGGGCTCGTTCGTCGTGGTCGTCATCAGCCGACGGCACCTTCCATCTGGAGCTCGATGAGGCGGTTGAGCTCGAGCGCGTACTCCATGGGCAGCTCACGCGCGATGGGCTCGACGAACCCGCGCACGATCGTGGCCACGGCCTCCTGCTCGGGCAGGCCTCGGGACATCAGGTAGAACAGCTGGTCCTCGCTCACCCGCGAGACGGTCGCCTCGTGGCCCATCGTCACGTCGTCCTCGCGGACGTCGACGTACGGGTAGGTGTCCGACCGGGAGATCTGGTCCACCAGCAGCGCGTCGCAGAGCACGCTCGAGCGGGACCCCTCGGCACCCTCGAGGATCTGCACCAGCCCGCGGTAGGAGCAGCGGCCGCCGCCGCGCGCCACCGACTTGGACACGATGTGGCTGGACGTGTTCGGGGCGGCGTGCACCATCTTCGAGCCGGTGTCCTGGTGCTGGCCCTCTCCCGCGAAGGCGATCGACAGCGTCTCGCCGCTGGCGTGCTCGCCCATCAGGTAGACGGCCGGGTACTTCATGGTGACCTTGGAGCCGATGTTGCCGTCGACCCACTCCATGGAGCCGCCCTCGGCCACGGTCGCCCGCTTGGTGACCAGGTTGTACACGTTGGTCGACCAGTTCTGGATGGTCGTGTACCGCACGCGGGCGTTCTTCTTCACGATGATCTCGACCACGGCGGAGTGCAGCGAGTCGCTCTGGTAGATCGGCGCCGTGCAGCCCTCGACGTAGTGCACGTACGAGCCCTCGTCCGCGATGATCAGCGTCCGCTCGAACTGGCCCATGTTCTCGGTGTTGATCCGGAAGTAGGCCTGCAGCGGGATGTCGACGTGGACGCCCGGCGGCACGTAGACGAACGACCCGCCCGACCACACCGAGGTGTTCAGCGAGGCGAACTTGTTGTCCCCCGGCGGGATGACGGAGCCGAAGTACTGCTCGAAGATCTCCGGGTACTGCTTGAGGCCGGAGTCGGTGTCGAGGAAGACGACGCCCTGCTTCTCCAGCTCCTCCTGGATCTGGTGGTACACCACCTCGGACTCGTACTGCGCGGCGACGCCGGCGACGAGGCGCTGCTTCTCCGCCTCCGGGATGCCGAGCCGGTCGTACGTGTTCTTGATGTCCTCGGGCAGGTCCTCCCAGCTCGCGGCCTGCTTCTCCGTCGACCGGACGAAGTACTTGATGTTGTCGAAGTCGATGCCGGACAGGTCGGCACCCCACGACGGCATCGGCTTCTTGTCGAAGAGGCGCAGGGCCTTCAGGCGCGTCTTCAGCATCCACTCGGGCTCGCTCTTCAACGCGGAGATGCCGCGCACCACCTCCTCGGACAGGCCGCGGCGCGCGGTGGCACCGGCGAGGTCCGTGTCGTGCCAGCCGTAGCCGTAGGTCCCGATCGAGGCGATGGCCTCGTCCTGGGTCAGAGGCGTGGTGATCGGCTCCGTGGGTGCGCTCATGCTGTCGGTCCTTCCGTCGCGATCACGGGGGTGGTCGGTGCTGCTGGGACCCGGCGGGTGCCGGTGGGGATGCTGCCGGTCGGGATGCTGGTGGTGCAGACGTGGCCGCCAGAGGTCAGCGTCGCCAGGCGCTGGACGTGCACGCCGAGCAGGTGGCCGAACGCGCGGGTCTCCGCCTCGCACAGCTGCGGGAACTGGGCCGCGACGTCCTGCACGGGGCAGTGACCCTGGCACAGCTGCACGGCGTCGGTGCCCGGGACCGGACGCGCCGACGCGGCATAGCCGTGGTCGTCCAGAGCCCGCGCGAGCGCCTCCGCACGGGCGGTCATGTCGGTCCCGGCTGCGTCGACCGCCGGGGCGATCTGCCGCTCCAGGTCGCCGACACGCTCGGCGGCGAACTTCTCGACCGCCTCCTCGCCGGCGGCGCTGGCGAGGAACGCGAGCGCCTCCGCGGCGATCTCGGCGTACCGGTGCTCCAGGTCGTGCTGGCCCCGGGTCGCGACGACGAACCGGCGGGCCGGACGTCCGCGCCGGGCACGTGCACCGCCCGTCGCCGCGTGCGGTGCGATCTGCCCGTTGTGCTCCAGCGCGGACAGGTGGCGCCGCACCCCCGCCGGGGTCAGGTCGAGCGCAGCGGCCAGCTCGACGGCGCTGATCGGCCCGTCCGCGGCGATCAGCTCGAGCACGCGCTGCCGCGTCCGGGTCTCCAGGTCGTCCACCCGCCCGGAGGACGCTCCGGCGAGCACGCCTCCGGCCGGCACGACGACGGGCAGCAGGCTGCTCATGCGCACCTCCACAGGAGACGGGTTGACCGGTGCGACGAGCACCGGCTCGAGATGTCCAGGACCGACGCGGTGGTCGCTCCTGATATCGGCAACATCCTTGTTGCCAAAATACATCCCGGCAAGCAAGGCCTGCCTTCCTCGTCCGCGATGCGGCCACCGCGCGGGACGCGACGCGCGAGCTGCCCGGTCAGGCGCCCTTCGCGTCGCCGTACGACGTGGCCGTCCCCACGGAGAGCGGGAACTCGACCGGGAAGTCGCCGAACAGCAGCCGCCCGGCGGCCACCGCGGCGGCACGGACCTCCTCGACCACCACGGGGGCCAGGGCCGTCGGGGTGTGGACCACAAGCTCGTCGTGCAGGAAGTAGACGAGGTGCGGGCGCGCGGCGAACGGCTCCGCCGCGCGACCGACCGCAGCCGTCGGTCCCATCGCCCACAACCTGCGCCGCGTCTCCGCGATCCAGGCCAGGGCCCACTCCGCTGCCGTGCCCTGCACGACGAAGTTCCTGGTGAAGCGGCCCCAGCCCCGGCTCGCCACCCGGGCCCGGGACTCCTCGCCCGCACCTGCGTCATCGGACAGCGCCTCAACCTGGGATCGGGCCCAGGCCGCCCCCGGCCGCGGCGAGCCCCGTCCCAGCAGGGTCGACACCACCTCCCCGCGCTCGCCGGCGCGAGCGGCCGCCTCGACGTACGCCAACGCGTCCGAGTACGCCCGGGCGATCCGCGGCAGCACCGCTGCGCTCGCGCCGGTGGTGCCGCCGTAGAGCGCGCCCAGCATGCCGACCTTCGCCAGCGCCCGCTCCGGCACCACCCCGGCCGCCACCATCGCGGCGTAGAGGTCGTGGCCCCGGCCCGCTGCGGCGAGCTGCTCGTCGTGCGCCAGCCCGGCCAGCACGCGCGGCTCCAGCTGCGCCGCATCGGCGACGACCAGGCTCCACCCCTCGTCGGCACGCACGGCATCGCGCAGGTGACGCGGCAGCTGGAGGGCACCACCGCCGCTGCTGCCCCACCGACCGGTGACCACCCCTCCGACCACGTACTCGGGACGGAAGCGCCCGTCGTGCACCCAGGTGTCCAGCCACGCCCAGCCGTTGGCGGTGTGCAGGCGTGACAGCCGCTTGTACTCCGTCAGCGGTGCGACGGCTGCGTGGTCCAGACCCTCGAGCTCCCACTTCCGGGTCGAGGTCACCGGCAGTCCTACGCGGCGCAGCGCACGGAGCAGGTCCGGTTGCGAGTCGGGGTTCAGCGCCGGTGCGTCCAGCTCCGACCGCAGCTGCTCCGCGAGCTGCTCGAGACGGTGGGGCCGCTCACCGGCGCGCGGACGTGGCCCGAGGAGCGAGCGGAGCACCTCGTCGTGCACCGCCGGGTCCCACGGCACGCCGGCGTGTCGCATCTCCGCCGCCGCCAGCGCACCGGCCGACTCGGCAGCCAGCAGCAGCCTCAACCGTGCCGGTGGGGCGGCGTGCTCGACCGCCTCGTGCTGCGCGGTCAGCTCCGCCAGGCACGTCTCCTCGTCGAGCGGCCGCTCGGCCCGGACCTCGTCGAAGAGCGTCTCGGCGGGAGGTCCGGGCTCGGCCGGAGCCGGCGCGTCGAACGGGCCGGCCGCGGCGGTCGCCAGCCTCGAGGTGGCGACGGCCGGCGCGAGGCGCAGGACGCGATGCGCGAGCCGCAGGTCCAGGCAGCGATCGACCCGGACCCCGTCGGCCAGCAGGCCGGGGTACAGGGCCGACGTGTCGCTCCACACCCAGCGCGGCGCCGACTCGCGGCCGACCACGGCGTGCGGCACCCCCCGGTCCACGCGGCGCACCCGTGCGGTCACCCCGTCGGGGTGCCGGGTGACCAGGAGCAGCACCCGACCACCCTCCCGCACACCACCCACACGGCGCGCGGTCCGCCACCGCCCGCGCCAGGGGCCACAGGGCGCCGGGATAGAGTCGCGCCCGTGCCGCTCTCCCCAGCCGTCGAGGTGACGGGGCTGCTCAAGCGCTACGGCACGGACGTCGCGGTCGAGGGGCTCGACCTGGTCGCGGAGTCCGGACGGGTGACCGCGGTGCTCGGCCCCAACGGCGCCGGCAAGACGACCACCGTCGAGATCTGCGAGGGTCTGCGACATCGCGACGGCGGCGACGTGCGGGTCCTGGGCCTCGACCCCGCGCACGACGCCACGACGCTGCGACCGCTGGTCGGCGTGATGCTCCAGGACGGCGGACTGCCGAACACGCAACGGGCGGGCGACGTCCTGGAGCACGTCGCGCGCATGTACGCCGACCCGGTCGACACCGGCGAGCTGACGGAGCGCCTCGGCCTGCGCACGTTCGCGCGCACCTCCGTGCGACGGCTGTCCGGCGGCGAGCGGCAGCGGCTCGCGCTCGCCGTGGCGCTCGTCGGACGTCCCCGTCTGGTCTTCCTCGACGAGCCGAGCGCGGGGCTGGACCCCCAGGCGCGACACGCCGTGTGGGACCTCGTCGGCGAGCTGTCCGCCGACGGGGTGTCCGTGGTGCTCACCACGCACTTCATGGCCGAGGCCGAGGCCCTGGCGGACCACGTCGTGATCGTCGACCACGGGCGTGCGATCGCCTCCGGCACGGTCGCCGAGCTCGTCGCCTCGGGAGGCACCACCACGCTGCGCGTCGAGGCCGCGAAGCCCCTCGACCCGGCCGCGCTGGCGACGGCGCTGGGATCGGCGTTCACGGTCGAGGCCGCCGGCCGCACGGCCTGCAGCGTCACCGGACCTGTCGACCCCAGGTCGGTGGCTGCCGTCACGGCGACGCTCGCCGACGCGGACGTGCAGGTCACCCGCCTGGAGCTCGGCCGCCGCACGCTCGAGGACGTCTTCCTCGACCTGACCGGGCGGAGCCTGCGATGACCACCGCCGCCCCCGCCTCCAGGCGGATCGCCGCGCAGAGCGCCTTCGAGCTGCGCGCGGTGCTCCGCAACGGCGAGCAGGTGATGGTGACGGTCCTGCTGCCGCTGATCCTGCTGGGCGGCCTCGCGCGGGCCACCTTCGTCGCGCTGGACACGGGCGGCGCGACCCGCATCGACCTGGTCACACCGGGCGTGCTCGCGTTCGCGCTGATGAGCTCGGCCTTCACCTCACCGGCGATCACCACGGCGTTCGACCGGCGCAACGGCGTGCTGCGCCTGATGGCGACCACCCCGCTCGGCCCCACCGGGCTGCTCGTCGGCAAGCTCGTCGCCGTGCTGGCCGTGCAGGTGATGCAGGTCGTGGTGATCGGCGGTGCGGCCGTCGCGCTCGGCTGGCGACCCGAGCCGGGCGGCATCCTGCCGGCGGTCGTGGCCTGGCTGCTCGGCACCACGGCGTGGGGCGCGGCCGCCCTGCTCGCCGCAGGACGGGTCCGTGCCGAGGCGGTCATCGCGCTGGCGAACCTCGTGCTGGTGCTCCTCGCCTTCGGCGGGGTGGTGCTTCCCGCGAGCGTGCTGCCCGCCGGGCTCGCCCACGTCGTCGGCTGGCTGCCGTCGGGCGCGCTCGGCGAGTCGCTGCGTGCCGCGCTGCTGCACGGCACGTGGGCCGCCGGACCGCTGGCGGTGCTCGCCGTGTGGGCGGTCGCGCTGTCCGCCGCGGCCGCCCGCTGGTTCCGCTGGTCGTAGCCCGCCGGGACCGGTTCCGGCGGCGATCTACCCTGGTGACCGTGACCAGCGCAGCGGCCTCCGCACCTCTCGTCCGCGACCGCCTCGACACCTGGCGCTGGCGCGCGGTGGTGGCCAACCTCGTCGCGCAGGTGCTGATCATCGTCACCGGCGGTCTGGTGCGCCTGACGGCCTCAGGTCTCGGCTGCTCGTCGTGGCCCAGCTGCGAGCCGGGACACTTCACGCCGACCGTGCACGACGCGACCAGCTACCACCCGTTCATCGAGTTCGGGAACCGCACCATCACCGGTGTCCTCGTCGTCGTCTCGCTCGCGGTCGCGCTCCTCGTCGGCCTGGACCGCCGTCGCTCGGCGTCCTACCGCACGATGGCGTGGGTGCCCCTGGTCGGCGTGGTCGTCCAGGCCGTCGTCGGGGGGATGGCGGTCCTGTACCAGCTGCCGCCGGCCGTCGTCAGCGGCCACATGCTCCTGTCGATGGTGCTCGTCGCCGTGTCGACGTGGCTGGTGGTCCGCTCGCGCGAGAGCGACGCGGCGTCGACCCCCGTGGTGGACGGCGTCACGCGCCGGCTGGTCGCCGGCCTCGGCGTCGCGGCCGTCGCCGTCGTGGTCCTCGGCGTCGTGGTGACCGGGGCCGGTCCGCACTCGGGCGACGACCGGGTCGGCTACCGGTTCGCCGTCGACCCGTTCCAGATGGCGCGCGTGCACTCGCTGGCGGTCTGGCTCTTCGTCGCGCTGCTCGTCGCCGTCCTGCTGCGGCTGCGCCGCACCGGACCGGCCCCCGCCCGTCGCGCCGCCTGGCTGCTCCTCGCCGTCACCGCGGCGCAGGCGCTGATCGGCTACGTCCAGCTGTTCACCGGGCTGCCCATCGCCCTGGTCGACCTGCACATGCTGGGGGCCGCCGCGCTCGTCGTCGCGGTCGTCCTGCTCGCCGGCACCCTCCGCACGCGCGGTCCGGTGCCTGCTCTCCCGGCGCCGGGTCCGCAGCCCGCTGCAGCGGCCCGCGCCGCCTGACCGCCTCTCGAGGTCGGTCCACCGTCCCGCCGCGAGGCTCATGCTCCCGACGGCGGTGGCCTCGCTACGCCGTGACGACCTCGAGCGTGGACCAACCCGCAGCGCGGGCGGCCGCCGCCGCGAGGATCCCCACCACGGCCGTCGGGTTGTGCAGCCGTCCGCCGAGCACCGAGGCGACCGCCTCGTCGAGCGGCAGCCAGGAGGCGACCATCGTCGCCTCCTCGTCGATGCGCTCGTAACGGTCGCCGTGCGGCACCGGCGAGAGGTCCCGCGCCAGGTAGACCGTGATCGACTCGTCGGAGCTGCCCGGTGAGGTGAAGAAGTCGACCAGCCGCCACCACGAGGCCGCCCGCAGGTCGGCCTCCTCGGCGAGCTCGCGCGCTGCCGCAGCGACGGGGTCCTCCCCCTCGACGTCCAGCAGCCCGGCCGGCGGCTCCCACAGCTCCCGACGGACCGGGTGCCGGTACTGGGACAGCAGCAGCACCCGGTCCTCGTCGTCCAGCGCGATCACACCGGCCGCACCGGGGTGCGCCGTGTACTCGCGCAGCACAGGCTCGCCACCCAGGTCGACGTGGTCGGCGACCACGTCGAACACCGCCCCGTCGTGCAGCACGCGGTGCTGCACGACGGGACGGCTCGCGACCGTGTCGGTCGGCTCCGGGGTGGCGGGCCGGGTGGTCATGCGGAGCGCCGCTTCAGCGCCGCACCGACGAGGCCGGCGAACAGCGGGTGCGCCCGCGTCGGGCGCGACTTGAACTCCGGGTGCGCCTGCGTCGCGACGAAGTACGGGTGCTCCTCTCGCGGCAGCTCGACGAACTCGACCAGCGACGTGTCCGGCGACACGCCGGAGATCACCAGGCCGGCCTCCTCGAGCTTGTCGCGGTAGGCGTTGTTCACCTCGTACCGGTGGCGGTGCCGCTCGGACACCTTGTCGGCGCCGTACAGCTCCGCGACCAGCGAGCCCGGCGTCAGCACGGCCTCGTAGGCACCGAGCCGCATGGTGCCGCCCAGGTCGCCCTCGCCGCCGACGATCGCCAGCTGCTCCGCCATCGTCGCGATCACGGCGTGCGGCGTGTCCGGGTCGAACTCCGAGGACGATGCCCCGTCCAGCCCCAGCACGTTGCGGGAGTACTCGATCACCATGCACTGCAGGCCGAGGCACAGGCCCAGCGTCGGGACCTTGTTCTCGCGGGCCCAGCGCAGCGCGCCGACCTTGCCCTCGATGCCGCGAACCCCGAAACCGCCGGGGATCACCACACCGTCCACGCCCTCGAGCGCGGCTGCCGCACCGTCCAGCGTCTGGCAGTCGTCGGAGGTGACCCAGCGGATCTTCACCCGGGCGTCGTGGTGGAACCCGCCGGCCCGCAGCGCCTCCGTGACGGACAGGTAGGCGTCCGGCAGGTCGATGTACTTGCCGACCAGGGCGATCTCGACCTCGTGCGCCGGGCGGTGCACGCGCTGCAGCAGGGCGTCCCAGCCGCTCCAGTCCACGTCGCGGAAGGGCAGCGCGAGACGCTGCACCACGTAGGCGTCGAGGCCCTCGGAGTGCAGCACGCGCGGGATCTCGTAGATGCTCGGCGCGTCCGCCGCGGTGACGACGCCCTCCACGTCCACGTCGCACATCAGCGCGATCTTGCGCTTGGTGGACTCCGGCACCTCGCGGTCGGCGCGCAGCACGATGGCGTCCGGCTGGATGCCGATGCTGCGCAGCGCGGCGACGGAGTGCTGCGTCGGCTTCGTCTTGAGCTCGCCCGACGGACCGATGTACGGCACCAGCGACACGTGCAGGAAGAAGACGTTCGCACGGCCGACGTCGTGGCGCACCTGGCGGGCCGCCTCGAGGAACGGCAGCGACTCGATGTCGCCGACGGTGCCGCCGATCTCGGTGATGATCACGTCGACGTCGTCACCGGCCTGCGCGCGCATCCGCGCCTTGATCTCGTCCGTGATGTGCGGGATCACCTGCACGGTGTCCCCGAGGTACTCCCCGCGCCGCTCGCGGGCGATCACCGTCGAGTAGATCTGGCCGGTGGTCACGTTGGCCGAGCCGACCAGGTTCACGTCGAGGAACCGCTCGTAGTGGCCGACGTCGAGGTCGGTCTCCGCACCGTCGTCCGTGACGAACACCTCACCGTGCTGGAACGGGTTCATGGTGCCCGGGTCCACGTTGAGGTAGGGGTCGAGCTTCTGCATGGTGACCCGCAGACCGCGCGAGCGCAGGAGGCGCCCGAGGCTGCTGGCCGTCAGGCCCTTGCCCAGAGAAGAGGCGACGCCTCCGGTGACGAAGATGTGCCGGGTCAGAGAATCCGACCGCCCGGAGAGTCGGTGCGCGCGATCCATCACGGGCTTCCACCCTACCGGACCGTTCGACCGGCCCGACGCCGCGGCACGCCCCGCGGCGTCGTCGGGCGGTCCCGAGCGCCGCTCAGCTCCGGGCCGGTTCGTGCTCCGCTCGCAGCATCCCGTGCACGGTCTCGCGGTCCAGGCCCAGGACCGCCCCGACCACCACGAGCAGCGCGACGAGCCCGGCTCCGGCCGCCGCCCCGAGCGCGGTCCACGCGCCGGTGCCGGCGACGTTCGACACCGCATCCGCCACCCACCGACCCGCGACGGCTGCCACCGCACCGGCACCGCCCAGGACGAGCAGCGTGCGGGTCAGTCCGTCGAGCGCCGCCGGACCCGCCGCCCGCCGCAGCGCCACGAGCGTCGCGCCGCCCCCGGCCGTCATCCCGGCCGTCGTGGCGAGGCCGAGCGCGGTCAGCACGGCGGCACGGTCGGGTCCGTGCGACGTCAGCGCGACGACGGCCACCACCGCGACGACCGCCACCGTGCCCCAGCCCACGGCGGCGCTCACGACGGCCGAACGCGCCCGCTCGAGGGCGTACAGCGTCCGGGACACGTGGAACATCGCCGCGAAGCCGACCACCCCCGGGAGCATCCACGTGAGCAGGGCCGTCATGTCGGGCTGCACGGAGGGGCTGTGCGACAGCGCCGCGAACACCCGGGCCACCGCCGGTGCGGCCGCCAGCAGGGCCGCGGCTCCGGTGGCCGCGGCGGCCAGCACGGCGCGGGTGGTGAGCGCGGACAGCCGTGCGAACCCGTCCTGGTCCGAAGCGGCGACCCGCGCGGCGACCCGCGGGAAGGTCGACGTGGCCAGGGGCACGACGAGGATCGCGTAGGGCAGCAGGTACACCTGCTGCCCGTACACGAACGTCGTGTACGAACCGCTCGTGCCGCGGGTGACGGCGAGCTGCAGCACCACCAGCACCGAGAGCTGCTGGGCGGCGACGGCCCCGACACCCGCGAACGCCAGCGACCTGAACCGGCGTGCCACGCCCGGGGGGAACCGCAGCGTCGGACGGATGGCGACCCCGAGCCGACGTACCGGCACGAGCATCGGGAAGCACATGGACGCCACGCCCGCGGTGGTCCCCCAGGCCAGCACCTGCAGGGCGGCGCCGGGGACGGCGGCCGGGTCGTCCCGTTGGCCGTGCGCCAGCAACCCGTACCCGAGGAAGGTCGCGACGACAACCAGGGACGACATCACGGGCGCGAAAGCCGGCCAGAAGAACCGCCGGTGCGCCTGCAGCACCGCGTACAGCAGCACCGTCAACCCGTACATCGGCACCTGCGCCGCGAACACGACGACGAAGAAGCGCAGGACCTCGACCGCCCCCGCACCGCGGTCCCCGGCGACGAGGTGAGCCACCGGACCGGACACGGCCGCCAGCAGCAGCCCGAGCGGGGTGAGGACGAGCAGGGTCCAGCCGAGCGCGGCGCCGACGATCCGGTCCACCTCCGCCGCGTCGCGGCGCAGCACCGGTCCTGCCAGCAACGGCACGAGCGCGCCGGCGAGGGCGCCGCCGGCTGCCACCTCGAACAGCACGTTCGGCAGCACGTTCGCGGAGTTGTAGGCGTCGGCCACCCCGCCCATCCCGACGGTGCCCGCGCCGACCAGGTAACGGACGAAGCCCAGCACGCGGGACAGCGCGGTGACCACGGCGATCATCGCCGCGGCGCCCGCGAGCCCGCCGAGCAGCCGGCGGCGCGCGGGACTCACCCCCGGCCTGGCCGGCGACGCCGGCCCCAGGCGTCGACGGCCGCGAGCGCCGGCGTCCGCTCGATCACGGCAGTGAAGCTGACCCGTTCGCTCGCCACCGTGAGGGCACCGACGGTCACCAGCCACGCGATGCGGACGGCGCGCGGAGCGCTCTGCGCGATCGCCGTGCCGAGGGCCGCCCCGAGCGCGTTCGCGCCGCAGTCCCCGAGCATGTCGGTCTCGGCCAGATCGGGCTCAGAAGCCGCCACCGCGGCGCCGAGCACCGCGCTCGCCGGCACCGCACCGGGTCCGCCGGCCAGCGCCACGGGTCCGGCGACGACGGCGGCGGCCTTCAGCGCCCGACCTGGGCGCAGGTCGAGCAGGTTCACCAGGTTCGCCGTCCCGGCGATGATCGCGGCGTCCACCAGCACGTCGGCGGTGCGCCGTCCGCGGTGGCCCACGCGTGGGAGCAGCGCTGCCGCCACCACCGCCGAGGCGCCGATCCCCAGCACCTTCAGCCCCCCGGTCGTCAGCCGGCCCCGCGCCAGGGCGCCGAGGTGTCCGCGCAGCCCCTTGGTCGGCTCTGCGGCGGCTTCACCCAGGTCGTCGAGCAGCCCGAAGCCGCCGGCGCCCAGCACCGCCACGGCAGCCGAGAGGCCACCTCGCGCCGTCGTCGCCCCGCTCACCGCCCCCGCCAGCACACCGACGGTCACGGCCGGTCCCTCGAGCAGGCTGACCGGTTCGCCGGCGTGGTTCCGGCGCGTCCACCGGGCCGGCCCGCCGGGGGGCTGCCAGTCCAGCGCACCGCGGACCACCGAGGTGGTCGCGGCCGCCGCGAAACCGGTGAGGGCGCGGCGCAGCAGCCCGACGCTCACCCGGCGGTCCGGGCGCCGGCGGTCGTCGGCACCGCCGTGCGCGCCGGCATCGGGGACAGCCCGCTGCCGAAGCCGTAGTGGCCGTTGGTCCCCGCGATGCGCGCCGCGAGCGCCAGCGGCACCGTGACCTGGCCGGTGATCGTGTCCGCGCCGGAGACCGTGGTCACCGCACCGTTCAGCGACTTGTCGGCCAGCACGGCCGACACCAGCGAACCCGCCGCGACCGACCCGTCCACCAGCACGGCGCCGTGCGAGAACGACTGTGCCGCGCCGACCACCGCGAGCGCCGAGCTCGTCGCGTCCTGCGCCGGGGTCGGTGCCGGGGTCGCCGCGCTCGTCGTCACGACCGGGACGGCCAGCACCACGACGGCGTCGGCCGGCGCCGTGACGGGGTTGGCGAGCGTGATCAGCGGTGTCTGACCCGAGGACAGCAGCTGCAGCAGCACCGTGGAGTCCTGCGTC
Source organism: Cellulomonas sp. NTE-D12 (assembly GCF_027923705.1). Lineage (NCBI taxonomy): Bacteria > Bacillati > Actinomycetota > Actinomycetes > Micrococcales > Cellulomonadaceae > Cellulomonas > Cellulomonas electrica. The sequence continues at coordinate 2,154,529 of NZ_AP026442.1, forward strand.
AGGGTGTCGGGCTTGCCGGACTCGGCGCGAACCAGCCCCTGCACCAGCGCCTGCGCCAGCTGCGCCTGCACGCCCGCCCCCTGGTCGGGCGCGGGGTTCAGGTAGCCGAGGAGGTAGCCGACCAGGCCCTGCCGGAAGCTGCGTTGGTCCGTCGACGACCACGCGTCCGTCAAGGTCACGTGGGCGCTGACCGTGGCGCCGGCCTGCGTGAGCCGGGCGTCGACGGCGGTGCGCTCGTCCTGCGGGACGGCGCCGAGCGCGACGACCGCGACGCGCCGGTCCTTCAGGGTCCCCTGCACCAGCTGCCCGCTCGCCGCGTCGAGGTAGGCATCGCTGTTCTTCAGCTGGCCCGCCGTGTCGTCGAGCTGGCTGCGCAGCTGCGCCTTCTCGGTGCGGAGCTGCTGCACCTGGCCCGTGAGGGTGTCGCCCAGCGTCTGCTTCAACGGGCCGGCGCCGAGCGCGATACCCACGGCGAGCGCGAGGAAGACGGAGATCAGGGAGACGAGGTGGTACCGGAAGTCGATCACTGGACGCGCTCTCGGTCGAGGTCGGGACGGGCAGCAGGCGGGTCGGACGTCACGGCAGGCCCCCGAACAGCCCGCGCACCCACGAGACGACGTCGTCGAACCGCGCACCGAGCAGCCCGTACAGCGCCTGGCCGCCGACGGTCGACGCGAGCGCGACGCCCAGCGCGAACAGTCCTGCGGCGATCAGCAGCACCAGCTGGAGGTTGGAGATGCCGTGCCGGTACAGCTGCGACACCCCCTTGGCGTCCACCAGCTTGCCGCCCACCCGGAGGCGGGTCAGGAACGTGCTGGCCATGCCGGAACGACCCTTGTCGAGGAACTCCACCAGCGTGGCGTGCGTGCCGAGCGCCACGATCAGCTCCGCGCCCTTGTCGTCCGCGAGCAGCATCGCCACGTCCTCGCTGGTCCCCGTCGCCGGGAACACCACGTAGGGGATGCCGAGCGCCTCGACGCGCGCCAGGCCGGGTGCCCGCCCGTCGCGATAGGCGTGCACCACCACCTCGGCACCGCACCGCAGGGCCCGGTCGGAGACGGAGTCCATGTCGCCGACGATGAGGTCGGGCCGCGCACCGGCCTCGAGGATCGCGTCCGCGCCACCGTCCACCCCGATCAGCACGGGGTGGAACTCCCGGATGTACGGGCGCAGCGCGACGAGGTCCTCCTTGTAGTGGTAGCCCCGCACGACGACGAGCACCTGACGGCCCTCGATGGGCGTGCGGACGTCCGGCACGCCGACGCCGTCGAGCAGCAGCTCCCGTTCCCGCCGCAGGTAGTCCATCGTGTTGGCGGCGAACGACTCGAGCTGTACCGAGAGGCCCGCACGCGCCGCCTCCATCGAGGCCGCGACGGACTCCACCGTCTGCAGCTCCCCCTCGGCGATCAGGCGGTCCTGGTCGAACACGGCGCCGTCCGCGACCCGGATCACCCGTCCGTCGGACACCGACATGACATCAGGGCCGAGGTCGTCGACGAGCGGGACCCCTGCCGCCACCAGGATCTCGGGACCCAGGTTCGGGTACCGGCCGGAGGTGGAGCGCGCGGCGTTCAGGACCGCCGCGGGACGGCAGGCGACCAGGGCCTCCGCCGCCACGCGGTCGAGGTCGAGGTGGTCGATGACCGCGACGTCACCAGGTCGTAGACGCTTGGTCAGGGCCTTCGTGCGGCGGTCGACCCGTGCCGGGCCCACGACCTCGTCGGCGCCGGCCGTATGACCGTGCCTGCGCAGGGAGAGTTTCATCGCGGTTCATCGTCCCACGCCCGACTGCGCCAGGAGCTCCGCCGCGTGCGCGCGAGCCGCCTCGGAATCCTCCTGACCAGCCAGCATGCGCGCCAGCTCACGGACCCGGTCCTCGCCCGCGACCGATCGGACGTCGGACTCGGTGACCACGTCGTGCCCGCCCGCCGTGGACTTCGTCACCACGAGATGCGTGTCCGCGAACGCGGCGACCTGCGCCAGGTGGGTGACGACGAGCACCTGCGCCGACCGGGCGAGCTGCGCCAGGCGTCGTCCGACCTCCACTGCCGCCTTGCCGCCCACGCCGGCGTCCACCTCGTCGAACACGAAGGTGCCCGGGGTCTGCGCCCGAGCGCCGCCCGACGTCGCCAACGACACCTCGATCGCGAGCATCACGCGGGACAGCTCGCCGCCGGACGCCCCCTTGCCGAGCGGTCGCGCCGGGGCGCCGGCGTGCGGCACCAGCAGCAGCTCCACCCGGTCCGCGCCGTGCACCGAGGGCTCGTCCGCGTCCTCGACCACCACCTCGAGGCGCGCGCCCGCCATGGCGAGACCGGCGAGCTCGGCCGTGACGCTCTCTGCCAGCCTGGTCGCGGCCGCGCGCCGGGCCGCGCCGATCTCGGCGGCCAGAGCCTGGACCTCGGCGTCGAGCTCGGTGCGGCGCGTCCGCAGCGCCTCGATCCGGCCGCCGTCGTCCTCGAGCTCCAGCAGCCGCAGACCCGCCTGCCGGGCCCAAGCCAGCACACCCGCGACATCGCCGCCGTGGCTCCGTGTCAGGGTGGCCAGCTCGGCACGCCGAGACTGCACGGCCTCGAGCCGCGCCGGGTCCGCCTGCAGGTCCTGCAGATACCCGGCGAGGTCCGTCGCGACATCCGCGAGCAGGTACCCCGCCTCGGCCACGCGTGTCGCCAGGGCCGCCAGCGTCGGGTCGTGCGCGCCCGCCTGGTCCAGCAGGCGCCGCGCGGCGTCCACGAGGAGCGTCGCTGCCGGAGCCTCGCCGACCTCGTCCTCACCGGCGAGCGCGCCGTGCGCCGCGCTCGCGGCAGACCGCAGGTCCTCGGCGTGGGTCAGACGCTCCGCCTCGTCGGCCAGCGCGACGTCCTCCTCGGGCTGCGGGTCGATCCGCTCCACCTCGGCGAGTCCGAGGCGCAGGAGCTCCGCCTCGCGCGAGCGGTCCTGCGCCCGCTCGACGAGCTCGGTCAGCTCGGCGCCCACCTGGGCGCTGGTCGTCCATGCCACCCGGTAGGCCGCCAGACGATCCCGGTGCTCCGGCCCGACGAACTCGTCGAGCGCCTCCCGCTGGGCCGCCGGCGTCCGCAGGCGCAGCTGGTCCGCCTGCCCGTGCACCGTCACCAGCGCGTCCGCGATCTCCGCCAGGACCCCGTGCGGCACGGACCGACCGCCGAGGTGAGCGCGGGACCGGCCCACGCTGTCCGGCCCGGCGGCCGTCACGGTCCGCAGCAGCACCAGCGAGCCGTCGTCGTCCAGCTCCGCGCCCGCGTCGGTCACACGCGCGATCGCGTCCGGGTGGCCGTCGAGGTGCACCCGTCCCTCGACGGCGGCCGCCGGCGCGCCGACGCGGACGGTCGCGGGGTCCGCCTTGCCCCCCAGCAGCAGCGAGAGGGCGGTCAGCACCATCGTCTTGCCAGCCCCGGTCTCGCCGGTCAGCACCGTCAGTCCCGGCCCCAGGGCCATCTGGGCCTGCCCGATGACGCCGAGGTCGCTGATCCGGATCTCCTCGATCACGGCACGTCCTCCGCGGGCGTCTCCGTCTGCTGCCCCCGCCCGGCCGGCCGGGCACCCACCTCTCCGGGCGCGACGGGTCGACCCCTGCGCGGCCGCACGACGGCGGAGTGGCCGCGCCAGCCCTGGACCGACAGGCCGAACTTGTTCACGAGCCGAGTGGTGAACGGCGCCGGTGTCAGGCGGGCCATCCGCACCGGCACGTCGCTCAGCCACACCTCCAGCCGGGATCCGGGGGGTGCGTCGAGCCTGCGCCGTCCGTCGTTCGTCAGCACCGCCCCCGAGGGTGACCGTTCGAGGATCTCCACCGCGACGACGCTGTGCGGACCGATCACCAAGGGGCGAGCGAAGAGGGCGTGCGCCGCCAACGGGACGACGATCAGGCCCTCGACGTCCGGCCACACCACCGGGCCGCCTCCGGAGAAGGCGTGCGCGGTCGAGCCGGTCGCGGTCGCGACGACGATGCCGTCCGTGCCGAACGAGGCGAGCGGTCGGTCGTCGACCTCCGTGATCACCTCGATCATCTTGGCCGCCTCGGTCTTCTGCAGCGCGGCGTCGTTCAGCGCCCACCCGGTGCGCTCCTCGCCGTTCGGGCTGATGACCCGCACCTCGAGCGTGCTGCGCTCCTCGACGACGAAGTCGCCGCTCGTCAGCCTCCGGACGGCCGCGGTGACGTTGTCCGGCTCGATCTCCGCCAGGAAGCCGACATGGCCGAGGTTGACGCCGAGCATCGGCACACCGGTCCCGCGGGTGAGCTCCGCGGCCCGCAGGATCGTGCCGTCGCCCCCGAGCACCACGGCGAGGTCGAAGGTGGGCAGATCCGCTGCCGTCGCGTCCTCCTCGGCCGTGACCGGCTCCACGCCGGCGCGCTCGAGCTCACGCACCACGACCAGTGTCGCGGCCACGGCCTCCGGCCGGCCGCGGTGGGTGACGACCAGTGCACGACGTGTCATGCGTCCTCCTCCAGCACGACCGAGTCGACGCGGCCGACGGGCATCGGCTCGACCCGTCCAGCGGCTCCCGGTGCGACGAGCCGCATCAGGTACTCGACGTTGCCGCTCGGCCCCGGCAGCACGCTCCGGAGCAGGTCCACAGGGGTCAGGTCCGCCGCGTCGGCCGCCTCGAGCACACCGAGCACCGCGTCCCTGCGGAGCGCGGGGCTGCGCACCACGCCGCCGGAGCCCAGCCGCTCGCGCCCCACCTCGAACTGCGGCTTGACGAGCAGCACGAGGTCGGCGCCCGGTGCCGCGACGGCCGAGAGCGGCGCCACGACCAGGCGCAGCGAGATGAACGAGAGGTCCGCGACGACCAGCTCCGGCGGCGGTTGCACGTCTCCGGCAACCAGGTCACGGACGTTGACACCCTCCCGCACGTCGACGCGCGGGTCGGAACGCAGCTCCGGACGCAGCTGCCCGTGCCCGACGTCCACGGCGACGACCGAGGCGGCGCCCCGTCGCAGCAGCACGTCCGTGAAACCGCCCGTGCTCGCACCGGCGTCCAGGCAGCGGCGTCCCGCGACCGCGAGACCCTGCGACCGCCACACGTCGAGCGCACCGGCGAGCTTGTGGCCCGCACGGGACGCGTACCCCGGATCCTGGGCGTCGGGCTCCACGACGAGCACGCGCTCGGGCTCGACCGCCACGGAGGCACGCACCACGCGAGACCCGTCCAACCGCACCCGGCCGGCCGCGATGAGCTGCCCGGCATCGCCGCGCGACCGGGCGAGCCCGCGACGCACCAGCTCGACGTCGACCCGTGCCACGACGGTGCTCAGCGGTCCGACTCGGCGAGCCGGTCCTGGAGCGCGGCGTGCACCGCCTCGAAGGCGGAGACGTGGGCCCGCAACGGAACGTCCGAGAGCTCGGCCAGTGCGCCCAACGCCTCGTCGACGCCGTCGTCGCCCGTGCCCTCGTCCTGCAGGGACTCGGTCACCCGCCATCCTCCCGATCGCGCCTGCCGTCGCTGCGGCCCTCGTCCACGCTACCGGCTGCAGCGGGACCCCACCCTCCACCACGCACAGGGTCGGACGGCACGCGTCAGACCGACGGCAGATCGGGGACGCTCGACGGCTCGACGGGCAGCCCGGCGTCCGCCGCCGCCCACGCCGCGGCGCATGCCGCTCGCACCAGGTCGACCGCGTCTCCGCCCGGTCGCAGCTCCAGCCGGCCACCGGCCACCCGTGCCGCAGCCTCGCGACACACCCACCACTCGTCGTTCGGCGCCGGCACCGGGTGCGGCTGCAGCAGCGCACGCAGATCCGCGCCGATGTAGTGCGGCCGCTGACCCGGCACGGCGAGCACGTCGTCGCGGGCCGTGCTCACGCCCGTGAGCACGTGGAGCCCCGGGAGGTCACCCGCCCGCGCACCCGCGAGGTCCGTGTCCAGCCGGTCACCCACGACCAGCGTCCGCACCCCGCCTGCACGCGCGATCGCCAGCTGGTACATCGTGGGCTCCGGCTTGCCCGCGCTGTCCGGCGTCACGCCGGTCGCGGACGTCACGGCGAGCACGAGCGAGCCGTTCCCGGGAGCGAACCCCCGTGCGGTCGGCAGACTGAGGTCGCGGTTCGAGGCGACGTACCAGGCGCCGTCCGCGACGGCGTAGGCAGCCTCCGCCAGCTGCGGCCAGGCGATGTCCGGGCTGAAACCCTGCACGACGGCGTCGGGGTGCTCGTCGGCCGACGACACCACCGCGAACCCCTGCGCCCGCACGGCGTCCCGGAGCGCGTCGGCACCGACCACCAGCACCTTCGCCCCGCCGGCGAGACGAGTGGCGAGCAGCTGCGCGGCTGCCTGTGCGGCGGTCATCACGTCGGGACCCGAGGTCGGGATACCGAGCTCCGTCAGCTGCTGGGCGACCGCGTCCGGCGAGCGCGAGGCGTTGTTCGTCACGAACAGCGTCCGCATTCCTCGCGCCCGCGCCTCGACGAGGCTCTCGGACGCCCACGGAACCCGCTCGTGCCCGCGGTACGCGACCCCGTCGAGGTCGACCAGGGCCAGGTCGAAGAGCTCGGCCAGCGGGCGGTCGGCCGCGAGCAGGCCTGCGCTCACGCCTCGTGCCCCGGACCGTCGACGTCGGCAGCTGACGGCGGGCCGTCTCCCGCCGGGGGGTCGACCTGCTCCCCTTCGACGGTGTCGTCGAGCAGGTCGTAGACCACGACGTCGTCCTCCTCGTCGATGTCCCCGGCCGCCTCGGCCAGCTCCTCGGCCGAGTAGGGGGCGAGCTCGCGCTCGGCCTCGTCGTGCCTGCCGCACGCGTCCAGGGCCGTGGCCCGCGCCTGTGCCGCGCGTGCCGCGAGCACGCCCGTCGCGGCACGCACCTGCGGAGTGCCGAGGGCCGCCAGCGCCGCCTCCGGCTCGTCGAGGTCGAGCCGCGCACCACTGACCACCATCGCCAGCTCGACCATCGCCTCGGCGGAGAGCTCCGCGACCTGCGGATCCTGCGCCACGACCAGCGCGCGCTCGGGGCGGCCGAGCCCACGCTCGCAGTCCGCCATCACGGGGAGATGCTCCGGTGACCCGTTCAGGCGGCGCACGGTGCGGAGCTCACGGAGCGCCTCGCCGTACCGGCCGGTGCGGTACGCCGCCAGACCCGCCGCCTCGCGCACGACGTCGACCCGCCCGCCCCGCCGCACGGCGGCCTGCGCGTGCTCGTACGCCAGCTCGGGATCGGACTGGAGCAGCCTGCCCACCATCACCAGGTGGCGGCCCACCCGTTCGGCGCTGTCCTTGCTCAGGGTGCGCAGCCGCCCTCGCACGTCCCTGTCGAGCATGCTGAAGGTGACGTCCTCGGCGACCTCCGGGTCGTGCGCGCGCGGCGGAGCGTCCGTGCCAGAACCGGCCTCCCTGACCGTCGCGGGGCGTCGCGCGTCATCACGCCGTGGACGGTCCTGCATCTGGTCAGCTCGCGGTGCACCACGTCGCGGACCCGTAGACGACCCCGTGGAAGGCCGATCGGTTCGACCCTCACGCCGGGGACCCGTCGAGGTACGTGCCGCGCGAGCATCGTCACGGGAGCCGCCGACCCTCCGGTCGTCGGCGGACCACGGACGCGCCGATGAGCCGGCTCGCGGTCCGGACGTGACGCCTCTGCCCTCTCCCCGCGGAGACCCCTCACGCGGGCGACCCGCAGCCTGGCTTCCGGCGAACCGATCGCCCGTTCCGTCGACGCTCCTCCGCGTGAAGGGCCGTTCGCCCCCACGCCGGCCCTCGCCGCCGTCACGGCCGCCCGACCGATACCCGGACGAGCGATCGGCGGAGCCCGCGCTCGACGGCGCCCCGTCGACCGGACGACCCTCACGGCCGGGTCGCTGCGGTCCGCGGGCAGCCCCAGCACTCCGGCCGGAAGCCTCACCACGGGACCGGCCGGCGGTCCCGAACGGCGCCCCCGACCCAGCTCGGGCGGGACGCGCGCCCCTCAGCTCGCCGCCGGAGGATGCGCCACTCTCGTCCTGGAGCGAACGCGCCTCCGAACCCCCTGGCCCCCACGTACGCCGCTGCTCAGGACGACGAGGACCGTCGAAGCCCGGACGGGAGGCTCCAGCCCGCGTCCCGCCCGACTGCCGAGCCCCACCGGCAGCGCGCGGCGAAGCACCGCGATAGCCCCGCTCGTCCGCACCCGTCGCTCGACCGCCGGCTCCGCCGCCGGAGCTCCCCTCGCGGGCGCCCTCCGCGGCTCGGGCCGCCGGGGCACCACCAGTGCTGGAACGACCGGAGCTGCTGCCCCATCCCGTCGACCGACCACCGGAACGCAACGCCCCGCCAGCAGCCCCGGCCTGCCGGCCCGCGCGACCCTCGGCAGAATCGCGACGGCCCTCGGCGCTCCCGGCACCACCGCGGAACGCCCGCTCGGTGTCACCGGTGCGCGGAGCTCGCGAGCTGCCCCACGACGATCGTGCAGAACCACCGCCGAAACCGGCCGCCGACCCACCTGCCCGACCGCCCGACGAACCACCGGACGCCCCGTCTCGGCCCCGCCCACCGCGGGACGCACCACGGTCCCGCTCGTTGCCGCTACGGCTGTCGCTGTTCATCAGGTCCTACCTCCACGATTCAAAGGGACATCATCCCATCCCGTTCAGCTGCAGACACGCGCCCGGTACGCCGTAGCCCAGACGCGGAGCAGCGGACATCTCGAACCGTGTCGTGAGCACCGCAGGACGATGGTCGACCACAACGGCCGCAGAAGGCGTGCCCGCGTCGGCCTGCACAGCAGCGGACCGGTGATCGAATGGGGGTGGCTTCACCGGGGGTTGGCGCATCGTGGTGGAGGCAGGGTGGTGGGTGAACGCAGAAAGGCCCACCCGGTTAGGGGTGGGCCTTTCTGGAATGGTGTTCGGCGGCGTCCTACTCTCCCACATCCTGGCGGGTGCAGTACCATCGGCGCTGAAGGGCTTAGCTTCCGGGTTCGGAATGGGACCGGGCGTTTCCCCTTCGCTATGGCCGCCGTAACGGTATCGAGTTGTCAAACGGGTTCCCGTTCGTTGCTCGGGAACCGCACAGTGGACGCGTGCATGATGTTGTGGTGAAGTGGTCGGCTGATTAGTACCGGTCAGCTGCGACGGTCGTTGGTCCCGTCTTCCACATCCGGCCTATCTACCCAGTGGTCTAGCTGGGAGCCTCTCACCCCTCGAGGGGGCATGGAAACCTCATCTTGAAGCAGGCTTCCCGCTTAGATGCTTTCAGCGGTTATCCCTTCCGAACGTAGCCAACCAGCCGTGCTCCTGGCGGAACAACTGGCACACCAGAGGTTCGTCCGTCCCGGTCCTCTCGTACTAGGGACAGCCCTTCTCAAGTTTCCTGCGCGCGCAGCGGATAGGGACCGAACTGTCTCACGACGTTCTAAACCCAGCTCGCGTACCGCTTTAATGGGCGAACAGCCCAACCCTTGGGACCTACTCCAGCCCCAGGATGCGACGAGCCGACATCGAGGTGCCAAACCATGCCGTCGATATGGACTCTTGGGCAAGATCAGCCTGTTATCCCCGGGGTACCTTTTATCCGTTGAGCGACGGCGCTTCCACAAGCCACCGCCGGATCACTAGTTCCGACTTTCGTCCCTGCTCGACCTGTCAGTCTCACAGTCAAGCTCCCTTGTGCACTTGCACTCGCCACCTGATTGCCAACCAGGCTGAGGGAACCTTTGAGCGCCTCCGTTACATTTTAGGAGGCAACCGCCCCAGTTAAACTACCCACCAGGCACTGTCCCTGGTCCGGATCACGGACCGAGGTTAGACATCCGAAGCGGTCAGAGTGGTATTTCAACGTCGACTCCACGAACACTGGCGTGCCCGCTTCACAGTCTCCCACCTATCCTACACAAACCGCACCGAACACCAATACCAAGCTATAGTAAAGGTCCCGGGGTCTTTCCGTCCTGCTGCGCGTAACGAGCATCTTTACTCGTAGTGCAATTTCGCCGAGTTCGCGGTTGAGACAGCGGAGAAGTCGTTACGCCATTCGTGCAGGTCGGAACTTACCCGACAAGGAATTTCGCTACCTTAGGATGGTTATAGTTACCACCGCCGTTTACTGGGGCTTAAATTCTGAGCTTCGCCTTGCGGCTGACCCGTCCTCTTAACCTTCCAGCACCGGGCAGGCGTCAGTCCGTATACATCGTCTTGCGACTTCGCACGGACCTGTGTTTTTAGTAAACAGTCGCTTCTCCCTGGTCTCTGCGGCCCTCCACGCTCCCCGGGCAAGCCGGTTCACGCTTGAGGCCCCCCTTCTCCCGAAGTTACGGGGGCATTTTGCCGAGTTCCTTAACCACGATTTGCTCGATCGCCTTGGTATTCTCTACCTGACCACCTGAGTCGGTTTGGGGTACGGGCGGCTAGAACCTCGCGTCGAGGCTTTTCTTGGCAGCATAGGATCACCCAGTTCCCGCTTGCGCGGTCACCGTCGGCTCTCAGGCTCAGGAGGGGCGGATTTGCCTACCCCTCACCCTACGACCTTGGACGTGGACTACCATCGCCACGCCGGGCTACCTTCCTGCGTCACCCCTGTTAATACGCTTACCTACTACCGGATCGGGTCGCGGCCCGTGCGCACCGGTGCCCCCGAAGGGGCGGTGGCACGCACGAGGCGCTGAGCATCACCGGGCTCGGTATGGGCGGTTCTTCGCCGGTACGGGAATATCAACCCGTTGTCCATCGACTACGCCTGTCGGCCTCGCCTTAGGTCCCGACTTACCCAGGGCGGATGAACCTGGCCCTGGAACCCTTGGTCATTCGGCGGACGGGTTTCTCACCCGTCATTCGCTACTCATGCCTGCATTCTCACTCGTGTGGTCTCCACCGCTGGGTCACCCCGCGGCTTCACCGCCCACACGACGCTCCCCTACCCATCCACACACCTGGACCACGAAGGCCTAGTACACGTGTGAATGCCACAGCTTCGGCGGTGTGCTTGAGCCCCGCTACATTGTCGGCGCGGAATCACTTGACCAGTGAGCTATTACGCACTCTTTCAAGGGTGGCTGCTTCTAAGCCAACCTCCTGGTTGTCTGTGCAACTCCACATCCTTTCCCACTTAGCACACGCTTGGGGGCCTTAGCTGGTGGTCTGGGCTGTTTCCCTCTCGACGACGGAGCTTATCCCCCGCCGTCTCACTGCCACGCTCTGGCTTACCGGCATTCGGAGTTTGGCTAACGTCAGTAACCTGGTCGGGCCCATCGGCTATCCAGTAGCTCTACCTCCGGCAAGAAACGCGTGACGCTGCACCTAAATGCATTTCGGGGAGAACCAGCTATCACGAAGTTTGATTGGCCTTTCACCCCTAACCACAGGTCATCCCCCAGGTTTTCAACCCTGGTGGGTTCGGGCCTCCACGCGGTCTTACCCGCGCTTCACCCTGCCCATGGCTAGATCACTTCGCTTCGGGTCTAGAGCACGCGACTGACACGCCCTATTCGGACTCGCTTTCGCTACGGCTTCCCCACACGGGTTAACCTCGCCACGTACCACTAACTCGCAGGCTCATTCTTCAAAAGGCACGCCGTCACCCCTGCTAGGGAGGCTCCGACGGCTTGTAGGCACACGGTTTCAGGTACTATTTCACTCCCCTCCCGGGGTACTTTTCACCTTTCCCTCACGGTACTTGTCCGCTATCGGTCACCAGGTAGTATTTAGGCTTACACAGTGGTCTGTGCAGATTCACTCCAGGTTTCTCGGGCCCGGAGCTACTTGGGATCCCTCTCGGGAGGCCGCATCATTTCGTCTACGGGGGTACCACCCTCTGTGCCGGGCCTTTCAAGACCCTTCGACTATGACACGGCTTTCTGACTCCCTGCCCGGTCGGCAGACCGGACCGAAAGGTCCCACAACCCCGTACGCGCAACGCCTGCCGGCTTGCACACGCGCACGGTTTGGCCTGATCCGCTTTCGCTCGCCACTACTCACGGAATATCTCTTCCTGCCGGTACTGAGATGTTTCACTTCCCGGCGTTCCCTCCACACACCCTATATATTCAGGTGCGGGTCGTACGACATGACTCGTACGGGGTTTCCCCATTCGGACATCCTCGGATCACGGTTCGTTTGCCAACTCCCCGAGGCTTATCGCAGGCTACGACGTCCTTCTTCGGCTCCTGGTGCCAAGGCATCCACCCTGTGCCCTTATCAACTTGACCACAAAAATCAAAGATGCTCGCGTCCACTGTGCAGTTCTCAACCAACGACCAGGACCCACCCGGAACACCCGGCGCCCACCCCCACCAGGGAGCAGTCCACCGGACCAGGGGCCTGCCGGCCACCCGACCCCTCCCACCACCCGGAGCAGAACCCCGACCAGCAGAAGCGATCATCGCGACCCCAAGGACAACACCCGCGAACGGCTGTTCCCTCAGGACCCAACAGCGTGCCTGGCCGACCCCCACCCCTGACCCACCCGTTCCCACCCGCACCCACCGAAGCGAGCACGACGTACTAGGACGAACCAGAAGCGACAAACCGGCCGTAGTCGATGTTCCACCCGTGAGCTCCACCCCCGACACGTACGGCCAGGGCATGGGCCTGGACACCCAACCGCACCCATGACAGGCACGACCAGCTGCCAGATGCTCCTTAGAAAGGAGGTGATCCAGCCGCACCTTCCGGTACGGCTACCTTGTTACGACTTAGTCCTAATCGCCAGTCCCACCTTCGACGGCTCCCCCCCAAAGGTTGGGCCACCGGCTTCGGGTGTTACCGACTTTCATGACTTGACGGGCGGTGTGTACAAGGCCCGGGAACGTATTCACCGCAGCGTTGCTGATCTGCGATTACTAGCGACTCCGACTTCACGGGGTCGAGTTGCAGACCCCGATCCGAACTGAGACCGGCTTTTTGGGATTCGCTCCACCTTGCGGTATCGCAGCCCTTTGTACCGGCCATTGTAGCATGCGTGAAGCCCAAGACATAAGGGGCATGATGATTTGACGTCATCCCCACCTTCCTCCGAGTTGACCCCGGCAGTCTCCCATGAGTCCCCGGCATAACCCGCTGGCAACATGGGACGAGGGTTGCGCTCGTTGCGGGACTTAACCCAACATCTCACGACACGAGCTGACGACAACCATGCACCACCTGTACACCGACCTTACGGGGAGCACATCTCTGCACTTTTCCGGTGTATGTCAAGCCTTGGTAAGGTTCTTCGCGTTGCATCGAATTAATCCGCATGCTCCGCCGCTTGTGCGGGCCCCCGTCAATTTCTTTGAGTTTTAGCCTTGCGGCCGTACTCCCCAGGCGGGGCACTTAATGCGTTTGCTGCGGCACGGAATCCGTGGAATGGACCCCACACCTAGTGCCCAACGTTTACGGCATGGACTACCAGGGTATCTAATCCTGTTCGCTCCCCATGCTTTCGCTCCTCAGCGTCAGTTGCGGCCCAGTGACCTGCCTTCGCCATCGGTGTTCCTCCTGATATCTGCGCATTCCACCGCTACACCAGGAATTCCAGTCACCCCTACCGCACTCTAGTCTGCCCGTACCCACTGCAAGCCCCAGGTTGAGCCTGAGGATTTCACAGCAGACGCGACAAACCGCCTACGAGCTCTTTACGCCCAATAATTCCGGACAACGCTTGCGCCCTACGTATTACCGCGGCTGCTGGCACGTAGTTAGCCGGCGCTTCTTCTGCAGGTACCGTCACTTGCGCTTCTTCCCTGCTGAAAGCGGTTTACAACCCGAAGGCCGTCATCCCGCACGCGGCGTCGCTGCATCAGGCTTGCGCCCATTGTGCAATATTCCCCACTGCTGCCTCCCGTAGGAGTCTGGGCCGTGTCTCAGTCCCAGTGTGGCCGGTCGCCCTCTCAGGCCGGCTACCCGTCGTCGCCTTGGTAGGCCATCACCCCACCAACAAGCTGATAGGCCGCGAGCCCATCCCTGACCGAAAAACTTTCCAGGCGCCCAGATGCCCAGGCACCTCATATCCGGTATTAGCCACCGTTTCCGGTAGTTATCCCAGAGTCAGGGGCAGGTTACTCACGTGTTACTCACCCGTTCGCCACTGATCAGACCAGCAAGCTGGCCATCACCGTTCGACTTGCATGTGTTAAGCACGCCGCCAGCGTTCGTCCTGAGCCAGAATCAAACTCTCCGTCAATGTCCAACGCCACCCAACCACCCGAAGACAGTCAGGCAACAGACACAACAAAGAACAACACAGATCTGGCATCAAAAAGGAACCCACCACCCACGGGGTGGACGACAGGCTCCCATCAACACCAAGCCCACCACGACACAACATCGCAGCAGACAACTTGGCATCGACTACTTGGCACACTGTTGAGTTCTCAAAGAACAGACGCTCATCCCGTCAGACCCTTGCGGGCCGGACCCGGAGGCTATCTCATCCGTTGCTGGCCCTTTCGAGGCCGGCACCGGAGGTTATCCCATCCAGTCCTGCTCTCCGACCACCGGATCCAGGGCGCACTGAGCGCCTCGAACCAGTGAGTGGAGTTTTGCTCTCGGCGGGACCGACCACCGGGTGTTCCCTGGTGTTCGTTCCTCCCTGCCGGGGGCCTGGAAGACATTACGCGACCCGCAGCCCGGAGGCAAACGTGCAGGTCAGCGCGGTGGCGTAGGCGTCGGGGGCCCCCGGCGCTGCGATGCGGTCGTGCCGACCGTCGTCGCGCGACCAGGTTGGGTCGGCGCCGCGTAGTGCTCCGGCGCGCGGTCCCTCAGCTGCCGGCGTTGCGGACGACCGCGAGCGAGCGCTTGCCACGACGGAGAAGGGCGAAGCCGCCGGCGAGCACGTCCTCACCCTCCAGGACGGCGGCCTCGTCGGCGACCCGGCGGTTGTTGACGGACAGACCGCCCTCCGCGACCGCACGCCGCGCCTCGCTCTTGCTCTTGACGAGCCCCGCCGCGGCGAACAGGTCGACCACCAGGTCGCCGGGGGCGCCGTCGGTGCCGGGAAGCTCTGCCACCGCGGCTCGCAGGGTGGACTCGTCGAGCTCCGCGAGAGAGCCGCGGCCGAACAGGGCCTGGCTCGCGGCGACCACCTTGGCCGTCGCGTCGGCACCGTGGACGAGCGTGGTCACGTCGCCGGCCAGAGCTCGTTGGGCGTCGCGGGCGGCGGGCCGGGTGCGGACCGCCTCCTCGAGCTCGGCGATCTGCTCCCGCGTGCGGAAGGTGAACACCTTGAGGTGGTTGACGACGTCCGCGTCGTCCGAGTTGAGCCAGAACTGGTAGAAGGCGTACGGGCTGGTCAGCTCAGGGTCGAGCCACACGGTTCCCGACTCCGTCTTGCCGAACTTGGTGCCGTCGGCCTTGGTGATCAGGGGCGTGGTCAGGGCGTGGACCGGGTCACCGGTCACCTTGCGGACCAGCTCGACGCCGGACAGCAGGTTGCCCCACTGGTCGTTGCCGCCGGTCTGCAGGGTGACGCCGTGGCGGCGGTGCAGCTCGAGGAAGTCCATCCCCTGCAGGATCTGGTAGCTGAACTCGGTGAAGCTGATGCCCTGCTCGCTGGCGAGCCGGCGCGCCACGGTGTCCTTGGCGAGCATCGTCCCGAGGCGGTAGTGCTTGCCGACGTCGCGCAGGAACGCGATGGCGGACAGGTCGGCGGTCCAGTCGAGGTTGTTCACCATCGTCGCGGCCGCAGGTCCGTCGAAGCGGAGGAGCGGTGCGATCTGGCTGCGGATGCGTTCCACCCAGCCGGCGACGACCGACGGGTCGTTGAGGGTGCGCTCCCCCGTCATCTTCGGGTCGCCGATCAGGCCGGTCGCTCCACCGACGAGGGCGAACGGGCGGTGACCGGCGTCCTGCAGGCGTCGGATGGTGAGGATCTGCACCAGGTTGCCGATGTGCAGGCTCGGGGCTGTGGGGTCGAAGCCGCAGTAGACCGCGACGGGACCGGCGGCTAGCGCCGCGTCCAGCGCGTCGCGGTCGGTGGTCTGGGCGACGAGCCCACGCCAGGTCAGCTCGTCGAGGACGCTGGTCACATCTGTCTCCTTGCACACGGGCGCCGAACGGCGCCCGACGGACGGTTCGGGTGGCCGGTGGTCAGGCCGACGCCGTGGCCCCGGGCGGGGTCCTTGCCGACGTCGGCGACCGATAGGCCGGGCGGTAGGCGGACACGGTGGGCTCCCCCGTCAGCCAGAACCGCCACGGGTGCCGCGCGGCGTCCCCGCCGGCACCGGACACACCGACCCGTGCTCCCTGCCGGTGCGCGGGCGCCACTGCAGCCTCGCCGCGGCGCAGCACGATCGCGCCGTCGGGCTCGGTGACGTCCGCACCGTTCGCGTCCAGGTCGAGACCGAGGCACACGGCCAGCCGCGCCGGACCGCGGGCCAGCTGGCGCTCGTTGTCCACGACGCCGGCCGCCTCCCGTCGGCGCCACGCCAGCTCGCGTCCTGCCACCACCTCGCCTGCTCGGAGCAGCACCGCGGCAGGGCGACCGGTGGGCTCCGCCACGACGTTGAGGCAGTGGTGCAGCCCGAGGTGCCGGTAGACGTACAACCGACCCGGTTCGGCGAACATCGCGGCGTTGCGCTGGGTGCGGCCGCGGTGGGCGTGCGAACCAGGGTCGTCCTCGCCCCGGTAGGCCTCCACCTCTGTGATGCGCACGGTCACGTCGCCCTCCGGCGACCTGGCGGTGAGATGGGCTCCGAGCAGGTCGCGTGCGACCGTCAGCACGTCGCGGGCGAACCAGACCCGGGCCGGGCACGTCCCGAGGTCCGGATCCCCGGGGCGGGCCGGCTCCACGGCCTCCCGCTGGCTGGTCACCGGGTCATCCTGCCGCATCCGTCGAGCCGGACGTCGGCCCGTTCCGCGGTGCGCTCGTGCGCGAAGTGACGGGCCTCCCGTCGCATCCAGTCCTCCCAGTGGCCGCGCATCGCCGTCCCGTCGCGAGCCAGCCCGCGCGCGAGCCGCTCGGCCGGTGGCGCCTCCACCCACACGCGGAGGGTGGCGACGGCATCGACCTCGCGGCGGGCGGATCCACAACCTTCGAGCACGAGGACGGTGGCCACCGGCACCTCGACCCACTCCGCGAAGCGGTGCGCGATCCAGTCGTAGCGCTGGAAGCGCCCGGGTCGGCCGCGTCGCAGCGGCTCGAGCACCTGGGCGGCCAGCCGGGGCCACAAGGTGCCTTCCAGGCCGGACCAGCCCTCGTACAGGTCGTCCAGGTGCACCACGGTCACGGTCGTGCCCCGCGCCCGCAGGACGGCCGCCACGGCCGCCGCGGTGGTCGTCTTGCCCGACCCGGCGGGACCGTCGATGCAGAGCAGCCGCACAGGGCCGAGTCGCGCCGCGCCGGCGAGGACGTCGTCCGCCAACGCCCTCGCCGAGCTTGCGTCGTCCGCTGAGGTCAGCGTGCCCACGTCCGCGCGTCGTCGGCTGCGGCACGGGCGCGGACGCGCTGCTCCGCCACGCGGACCGGTGCCGTGCCTCCGTAGGACGCGCGCGAGGCCAGCGACCCCTCGACGGTGAGCACGGACCGGACGTCCGCCGTCAGGTGCGGGCTGATCGCCGCAAGGTCCGCGTCGGTCAGGTCCCACAGCTCGATCGCGGGGCTGCGGCTCTCGCACGCGCGCACGCACGCACCGGCGATCTCGTGCGCCTCGCGGAACGGCACGCCCGTCCGGACCAGCCACTCCGCGACGTCCGTCGCGAGCGAGAAGCCCTGCGGGGCGACCGCCGACATCCGCTCGGTGTCGAACCGGAGGGTGGCGACCATCCCGGCGAACGCGGGAAGCAGGACGGTCAGCTGGTCGACCTGGTCGAAGACCGGCTCCTTGTCCTCCTGCAGATCCCGGTTGTAGGCCAGCGGCAGGCCCTTGAGCGTGGTGAGCAGCCCCGTCAGGTCGCCCACCAGACGGCCGGCCTTGCCGCGCGCGAGCTCCGCGACGTCCGGGTTCTTCTTCTGCGGCATGATGCTCGACCCGGTGGAGTACGCGTCGTCCAGCTGCACGAACCCGAAGTCCTTGGTCGACCACAGGATGACGTCCTCGGCGATCCGGGAGAGGTCGACGGCGACCATCGCGGCGACGAACGCGAACTCGGCGACGACGTCCCGCGAGGCGGTGCCGTCGATTGAGTTCTCAACGGGCCCGGCGAAGCCGAGCTCGGCCGCGACGGCCGCAGGGTCGAGGCCCAGCGACGAGCCTGCGAGCGCGCCCGAGCCGTACGGGGACAGCGCGGCGCGCGCGTCCCAGTCCTGCCACCGCTGGACGTCGCGCAGCAGCGGCCAGGCGTGCGCCAGCAGGTGGTGCGCGAGCAGCACGGGCTGGGCGTGCTGCAGGTGGGTGCGGCCGGGCATGGGGGCGTCGCCGGCCGCCTCCGCCTGGCCGATGAGCGCGTCCACGACCTCGAGCACCAGAGCGGTGAGCACGCGAGCCTGGCGGCGCAGGTACATCCGCACCAGCGTGGCGATCTGGTCGTTGCGGCTGCGGCCGGCACGCAGCCGACCGCCGAGCTCGGCGCCCGCCCGCTCGATCAACCCACGCTCGAGAGCGCCGTGGACGTCCTCGTCGTCGGGCGCGGGTCCGAACGCGCCGGACTCCACGTCGGCGCGCAGCGCCTCCAGCGCGGCCACCATCCGGGCCGTGTCCTCGTCGGACAGCAGGCCGGCCTTGTGCAGCACGTGCGCGTGCGCCACCGACCCGGCGATGTCCTCGCCGGCCAGCCGCCAGTCGAACTGCGTCGACCTCGAGAGCGCGGCGAGGGCGTCCGCAGGCCCGGAGGCGAACCGTCCGCCCCACAGGGCCCCGGCGATCGTGGCGGATCGAGCGAACGGATCAGGAGCGGCCACGTCAGTCCGTCCCGACTTCCATCGCGGCGGCGTCCAGCGCCGCCTCCTCGTCGCCGACCACCGCCGGGTTCGTCGCGATGACGTCCGCGCCACCCGCGGGCAGCGCGCCGAACAGCGTGCCGTGCTCGACGAGCACCTGACCCTGGTCGACGGGCTGGCTCGCGTACAGCTCGAGCTTGGCGCGCGAGTCGGCGATGTCGAGGTTGCGCATCGTCAGCTGGCCGATCCGGTCGGTCGGCCCGAAGGCCGCGGACTCGGTGCGCTCCATCGACAGCCGCTCCGGGTGGTAGGAGAAGCCGGGCCCGTCGGTGCGCAGGATCGTGTAGTCCTCCCCGCGCCGCAGCCGCAACGTCACCTCGCCCGTGACCACCGAGGCGATCCACCGCTGGATCGACTCGCGCACCATGAGCGACTGCGGGTCCAGCCACCGGCCCTCGTAGAGCAGCCGGCCCAGCCGCCGACCCTCGTTGTGGTACGTGGCGACGGTGTCCTCGTTGTGGATCGCGTTGACGAGCCGCTCGTAGGCCGCGAACAGCAGCGCCATGCCGGGCGCCTCGTAGATGCCGCGCGACTTCGCCTCGATGATCCGGTTCTCGATCTGGTCGGACATGCCCAGGCCGTGCCGACCGCCGATCGCGTTCGCCTGCCGGACGAGCGCCACCGGGTCGCTGTACCGCACCCCGTCGATCGCCACCGGCCGGCCGCGCTCGAACGCGATCGTCACGTCCTCGGTCTCGATCGGCACCGCCGGGTCCCAGAACCGCACGCCCATGATCGGCTCGACCGTCTCGAGCGACACGTCGAGGTGCTCCAGCGTCTTGGCCTCGTGCGTGGCGCCCCAGATGTTCGCGTCCGTCGAGTACGCCTTCTCCGCGCTGTCGCGGTACGGCAGGTCGTGGTCGACGAGGAACTGGCTCATCTCCGCACGTCCGCCGAGCTCGGTGACGAAGTCCTGGTCCAGCCACGGCTTGTAGATCCGCAGGTTCGGGTTGGCGAGCAGCCCGTACCGGTAGAACCGCTCGATGTCGTTGCCCTTGAAGGTGGACCCGTCCCCCCAGATGTCGACGCCGTCGGACTGCATGGCGCGGACCAGCAGGGTGCCGGTGACGGCCCGGCCCAGCGGCGTCGTGTTGAAGTACGAGCGGCCGCCGCTCCTGATGTGGAAGGCGCCGCACGCGATGGCGGCCAGACCCTCCTCGACCAGCGCGGCCTTGCAGTCGACGGCGCGCGACAGCTCGGCGCCGTACGCCATGGCGCGGCCGGGCACCTGCTCGATCTCCGGCTCGTCGTACTGGCCGAGGTCCGCGGTGTAGGTGCACGGGATCGCGCCCTTGAACCGCATCCAGGCCACGGCCACCGAGGTGTCCAGGCCGCCGGAGAAGGCGATGCCCACCCGCTCGCCGACCGGAAGCTGCGTCAGAACCTTGCTCACATCACGTCCTTGTCTCGTGCGAAGTCTCGCGTGGAGTCACGCCCTGCCGCGAGGTCGAGGAACCGCTGGGCCACCGCCGCGCCGGTGTCCGACTCGGCGGCGATCACCAGGACGGTGTCGTCGCCTGCGATCGTGCCGAGCACGCCCGGCATGGTCGAGTGGTCGATCGCCGATGCGAGGAACTGCGCACCGCCGGGCGGCGTGCGCAGCACGACGAGGGGGCCGGACGCCTCTGCCGTGACGACGAGCTCGGCGGAGAGCCGAGCCAGCCGGGCGGCCAGGACCTCGGTGCTCTCGGCCTGCAGGGTCGCGCGGCCGCCGCCCTCGACCGGCACGGCGTAGACGAGGGTGCCCTGGTGGCGCACCTTCACGGCCTGCAGCTCGACCAGGTCGCGGGACAGGGTCGCCTGCGTCACCGTGACGCCCTCGGCGGCGAGCAGCTCGGCGAGCTCCACCTGGGAGTGGACCTGCTGCCGTGCCAGCAGCGCCGTGATCAGCGCCTGTCGAGCGGCCTTCGTCGACGGCACCGACGTGGTGGTCATGCGTGCCCCTGGAGCAGGTACGTCAGCAGCGCCTTCTGGGCGTGCAGCCTGTTCTCGGCCTCGTCCCACACCACCGACTGGGGCCCGTCGAGCACCTCCGCCGTGACCTCCTTGCCTCGGTAGGCCGGCAGGCAGTGCAGCACCAGCGCGTCGGGTGCGGCCAGGGCCAGCGTGGCGGCGTCGAGCTGGAAGGGGACGAACGGCAGCTGACGCTGCTGCGACTCGCCCTCCTGACCCATCGACACCCACGTGTCCGTGGCGACCACGTCGGCGCCGGCCACGGCCTCGGCACGGTCGTGCACCACGGTGACCGAACCGCCGGTGACCGCCGCGACCCCCTGCGCCGCGGCGAGCACCTCCGCGGCCGGCCCGTACTCCTGCGGTGTGCCGATCCGCACGTGCAGGCCCGCCGTCGCGCCGCCGAGCAGGTACGAGTGCGCCATGTTGTTCGAGCCGTCGCCGATGTACGTCAGCGTCCGCCCGGGCAGCTCCCCCACCCCGCCACGGTGCTGCGCGACCGTCAGGAGGTCGGCCAGCACCTGGCACGGGTGGAAGTCGTCCGTCAGCGCGTTCACTACCGGGACGCCCGCCTCGGCCGCCATCTCCTCGATCCGCGCCTGGGCGTGCGTGCGCCAGACGATGGCCGCGACCTGGCGGCCCAGCACCCGCGCGGTGTCCGCGATGGACTCACGAACGCCGATCTGTGCCAGGTTCCCGTCGACGACCACGGGGTAGCCGCCCAGCTCGGCGACGCCCGTGGTGAACGACACCTGCGTGCGCAGCGTCGGCTTGTCGAAGATCACGGCGACGGCCCGCGGTCCCTCGAGCGGCCGCCGCGCGAACCGGTCGGTGCGCAGCTCGAGGCCCAGCCGCAGGACCTCGGTCTGCTGGGCCGGCGTGAGGTCGTCGTCACGAAGGAAGTGCGCCATCAGCTGGCCTCCTGGCCCAGGTCGGCCGGCATGCCGGCGAGGAAGTCGACAAAGGTGCCGGCCTGCTCACGGGTGAGCACGTACGGCGGCGCGAGGCGCAGTGTGGTCGGCGTGCACGGGTTGACGATGAAGCCCGCCTCGAGCGCCCGTGCCGCGACGACGGCGGCGACGGGCGCCGTCAGCTCGACGGCGATCAGAAGACCCTCACCGCGCACGGTGCCGACCAGGGGGTTCCCGGTCGAGGCGAGGGCGGCACGCCACCACTCCCCCAGCTCGCGCACGTGGGCCAGCAGGCCGTCGCGTTCGATGACGCCCATGGTGGCGAGCGCAGCGGCCGCGGCCACCGGGTTGCCGCCGAAGGTCGTCCCGTGCTGGCCGCGGCCCAGGCACGCGGCGGCGTGCTCGCCGAACGCGATCAGCGCTCCGACCGGGAACCCGCCGCCGAGACCCTTGGCCACCGTCACGACGTCGGGCACGACGCCGCCGCCGATGTGCGGGTGCTGGAAGGCGAACCACCGGCCCGTCCGACCCATGCCGGACTGGACCTCGTCGAGCACCAGGAGAGCACCGTTCTGCTCGGTAAGCCGGCGCGCCAGTGCGAGGTAGCCCGGGGGGAGCGTCCGCACGCCCGCCTCTCCCTGCACCGGCTCCAGGAACAGCGCCGCGACCTTCTCGCCGTCCGTGGCGAACGCCGCCTCGAGCGCGTCCGAGTCGCCGAAGGGCAGGAACTCCACGCCCGGGGGCAGCGGCTCGAACGGCTCCCGGTAGGCCGCCTTGTGGGTCAGCGCCAGGGCACCCATCGAGCGCCCGTGGAAGGCGCCCTCGAGCGCGAGCAGCCGCGGGCGCGAGCCGGCGGAGTGCCGTCGGGTCAGCTTGACGGCCGCCTCGTTCGCCTCGGTCCCGGAGTTGGTGAAGAACACGCGCGAGCCGGCGGGCGCACCGGCTATCGCCAGGAGCCGCTCGGCGAGCGCCACCTGCGTGGGGCTGGCGAAGAAGTTGGAGACGTGGCCGAGCGTGCCGAGCTGCGCACTGATCGCCGCGGTGAGCGTCGGGTGCGCGTGGCCGAGGGCGTTCACGGCGATGCCGCCGAGGAGGTCGAGGTACCGACGACCGTC
Organism: Cellulomonas sp. NTE-D12; assembly: GCF_027923705.1. NCBI lineage: Bacteria > Bacillati > Actinomycetota > Actinomycetes > Micrococcales > Cellulomonadaceae > Cellulomonas > Cellulomonas electrica. The sequence goes on from NZ_AP026442.1 coordinate 2,177,284, forward strand.
CGCGTCCCAGACCCATGCGCCCTCGCCCCGCACCAGCACGCGCTGCGGCGGTCCGAACGTGTCCATCACGGCGTGGGTGTACCGATCTGTCCACTCCGCGACGGAGCCGCCCTCGGTGGCGGTGGGCAGCGCGTCGTCGCCGGCGCCGACCGCCACGTGCCGTGCGGCGGTCATGCCAGCACCACCGGCACGGGCGCGGTGGCCGGTGCCTCCGGCAGCTCCTCGTCCGGCAGCACCATGGTGCCGACGCCGTCGGAGGTGAACACCTCGACCAGGATCGAGTGCGGCTGCCGGCCGTCGATGACGTGCGCGCGCCCGACGCCGCCGCGGACCGCCCGCCAGCAGGCCTCCATCTTCGGCCGCATCCCCGAGTCCAGCCGCGGCAGCAGCGCCTCCAGGGTGCTCGCGCGGATGCGCCGGACCAGGGAGCTGCGGTCCGGCCAGTCGGTGTACAGGCCCTCGACGTCGGTGAGGATGACGAGCTTGCGGGCGCCGAGGGCGATCGCGAGCGCGGCGGCGGCCGTGTCGGCGTTCACGTTGAGCACCTGGGTGGGGTCCTCGATGTCCGGTGCGACGGTGGACACGACGGGGATCCGCCCGGCGTCGAGCAGGTCGAGCACCGCGCCGGGGTTGACCTGCACGACGTCGCCGACCAGACCGACGTCGATCTCTTCGCCGTCCAGCACGACGTTGCGCCGCCGGGCCTGCAGCAGCCCGCCGTCCTCCCCCGAGAGACCGACCGCGTGCGGCCCGTGGGCGTTCAGCAGGCCGACGAGCTCGCGGGACACCTGGCCCGTGAGCACCATGCGGACGACGTCCATGGCCTCCGGCGTGGTGACGCGCAGGCCGCCGCGGAACTCGCTGGCGATGTCCAGCCGCTCGAGCATCGCGTTGATCTGCGGCCCTCCGCCGTGCACGACGACGGGCCGCAGGCCCACCTGCCGCAGGAACACCATGTCCGCGGCGAAGGCGCGCTTGAGCTCGTCGTCCACCATCGCGTTGCCGCCGTACTTGACGACGACGAGCGCGCCGCTGAACTTGCGCAGCCACGGCAGCGCCTGGATCAGCACCTCGGCCTTCTGGTCGGGGCGCAGGTCGGTGCGCGTGTCGAAGACGGCGTCCTCGGGGAGCGGGGTCGGGTTCATGTGGTGTACGCGCTGTTCTCATGGACGTAGCCGTGGGTCAGGTCGTTGGTCCACACCGTCGCGTCGGCCGTGCCGGCGTGCAGGTCGATCTCGATGTGGACCTCGCGGTTCGAGGCGAGGTCGACGCCGGCGCGGTCGGCCCAGGCGCCGCCGGCGCGGCACACCTGCACCCCGTTGACCGTCACGTCGACCTGGTCCGGGGCGAACGGCGCGACGGACTCCGGCACCGTGCCGATCTGCGCCAGCACGCGTCCCCAGTTGGGGTCGTTGCCGAAGACGGCGGTCTTCACCAGGTTCGACCGCGTGACCGCGCGTCCGACGGCCACCGCGGCCGCCTCGGACGACGCGCCGACGACGTGCACGGCAAGGTCGTGGCTTGCGCCCTCCGCATCGGCCACGAGCTGCCGGGCCAGCGAGGCGGACACCTGCCGCACGGCGTCGGCGAACTGGACGTAGTCCGGCAGGACGCCGGAGGCACCCGATGCGAGCAGCACCACCGTGTCGGACGTCGACATGCAGCCGTCGGAGTCCACCCGGTCGAAGGTGCTCCGGGTCGCACCCTGGAGGGCGGTGCGCAGGCCGCCCGCGTCGACCTGGGCGTCGGTGGTGAGCACCACGAGCATCGTGGCGAGGGCCGGAGCGAGCATGCCCGCGCCCTTGGCCATGCCCCCGACGGTCCACGTGCCGTCCGGCGTCTCGACCGAGACGTGCGCCGTCTTGGCCACCGTGTCCGTGGTCATGATCGCCGTGGCCGCCGCGAGGCCGCCGTCGGTCGACAACGCCGCAGCCGCCGTGTCGACCCCGGCGAGCAGCGCGTCGATCGGGACGGGCTGGCCGATCACACCCGTCGACGCCACCACGACGTCGCCGGACGAGATTCCGAGCACGTCGCCCACCTTCTCGGCGGTCTCGTGCACGTGCACGAAACCCTCGGGACCGGTGCACACGTTCGCCGAGCCGGAGTTGAGCACGACGGCCGACACGACACCGTCGCTGACGACCTGCCGCGACCACACCACGGGGTGCCCCACCACGCGGTTGGTGGTGAACACCCCGGCGCCGACCTGCGCCGGCCCGTCGTTCACCACCAGGGCGAGGTCAGGCCGGCCGGAGGGCTTGAGCCCGGCGACCACGCCCGACGCGCGGAACCCGGCGGGCGCCGTCACGCCGGGTGAGGTGCCCGGGCTGGTGCCGACCAGGGCGTCGGCGAGATGGTCCGTCACGGTGCCACTCCGTCCAGAGGGAGGCCGAGGACCTCGGGCAGGCCGAGGGCCAGGTTCAACGACTGCAGCGCACCACCGGCGGTGCCCTTGACCAGGTTGTCGATCGCCGTGACGGTGACGACACGTCCCGCAGCGGCGTCGAGCGCCACCTGCACCTCGGCGGTGTTCGACCCGACGACGGAGGCGGTGGTCGGCCAGCGGCCAGGCGGCAGCAGCCGGACGAAGGGCTCGTCGGCGTACGCCGCCTCCCACGCAGCCCGCAGCGCGGCGTCGTCGACCCCGGGCGCGATGCGGGCCGTCGTGGTCGCGAGGATGCCACGAGACATCGGCACGAGCACCGGCGTGAAGGACAGCGACACGGCGGCGGCCCCGGCCGAGCGCAGGTTCTGCGCGATCTCGGGGATGTGCCGGTGCGTACCCGCCACCGAGTAGGGCGCGGCCGCGCCGAGCGCCTCGGCGGCGAGCAGGTGCGGGCGCAGCGCCTTCCCGGCACCCGAGTAGCCGACGGCGAGCACCGCGACCACGTCCTGCGGGTCGACCAGCCCGGCGGCCACACCGGGCTGGAGGCCGAGCGTCACCGCCGTGACGTTGCAGCCGGGCACGGCGATGCGGCGCGCGCCGGCCAGCGCGGTCCGCTGCGTGTCGGCGTGCTCCGCGCGGATCAGCTCCGGCAGGCCGTAGGGCCACGTGCCGGCGTGCGGGCTCCCGTAGAAGGCCTCCCAGTCGGCGGCGTCGACCAGCCGGTGGTCGGCACCGAGGTCGACCAGCACGGCATCGGAGCCCAGCGCCTCCAGCTCGGCGGCGATCTGGCCGCTCGCACCGTGCGGCAGGGCCAGGACGACGACGTCGTGACCGGCGAGCGCCTCCACGGAGGTCGGCTCGAGCACACGGTCGGCGAGCGCGTGCAGGTGGGGGTGGTGCTCAGCGAGCACGCTGCCGGCGTTGTTGTGCGCCGTCAGGGTGCCGATCCGGGCCTCGGGGTGGGCGAGCAGCAGCCGCAGCATCTCGCCGCCTGCGTACCCGCTCGCGCCGGCGACGGCGACGGTGAAGGACATGTGCATGAACATACACCAGAGTGCACGACGATTCGCTGACACGCCACGCCACGCCGCAGGCGTTTTGATGGTGCCATGCGCGCTGTCGTCGCCACCGCCCCGGGCGGTCCGGAGGTCCTGCAGGTCGTCGAGCTCCCCGACCCGGAGCCACGCCCCGACGAGGCGGTGGTCGCCGTCGCCGCGGCGGGCGTGAACTTCATCGACACCTACCGCCGGTCGGGCATCTACCCGATGCGCTACCCCCACGTCGTCGGCTCGGAGGGCGCCGGTCGGGTGGTGGCGCTCGGCTCCTCCGTCACCGGGGTGGCGGTGGGCGACCGCGTCGCGTGGACCGCCGCGAACGGGTCGTACGCCGAGCTCGCCACCGTGCGCGCCTCGGACCTGATCCCCGTGCCGGACGGGGTGTCGGACGAGACGGCCGCGGCGATCCCGATGCAGGGCATCACCGCCCACTACCTGGTCACCTCGACCGTGGAGCTGCGACCGGGGGACGACGTGCTGCTGCACGCCGCGGCCGGCGGAGTGGGTCTGCTCGCGACGCAGCTCGCCACGCTGCGTGGCGCACGGGTGATCGGCACGGTGGGCACCCCCGCCAAGGAGGAGCTGGCGCGCCAGGCCGGAGCGGCGGACGTGATCCGGTACCGGGAGCTCGACGACCTGACGCGACAGCTCCCGGCACTCGTCCGCGAGCTGACGTCGGGGGTCGGTGTGCGTGCGGCGTACGACTCCGTCGGCAAGGACACCTTCGACGCCTCCTTGGCCAGCGTGCGGCCTCGGGGGACGCTGGTGCTGTTCGGTGCGTCGTCCGGACCGGTGCCGCCCGTCGACCCGCAGCGCCTGAACGCCGCGGGCTCGGTGTACCTCACGCGGCCCTCGCTCGGCGCCTACACCGCCACGCGCGAGGAGCTGCTGGGCCGCACCGACGAGCTGTTCGCCCTGCTCGCGGACGGACGGCTGTCGGCCCGGATCGGGGCCAGGTTCCCCCTGCGGGACGCCGCCGACGCCCATCGAGCTCTCGAAGGTCGCCGCACCACGGGCAAGGTGCTGCTCACGCTCTGAGGCTCGCTGCCGGCGCTCGCGGTGGGCAGCGGTGCTGCCTCAGCCCCGGTCGCCCCGCGCCAGCTGCCGCTCGACCCGCCTGTCCGGGACCAGCCACAGCAGTGCGACCCCGGCGTAGAGGGCGATGGAGACCCACGGCTCCACGAAGGCCATGCCGACCCCCGCGGCGTAGACGAACGGCGAGATCCGCCCCTTGAGATCCGCACCGACCGCCAGCGCGAGCGTGGACCGCGGACCTTCGAGGGCGATGATCCGGCCCTGCAGCACCCAGTAGGCGATCGCTGCACACAGCGCCACCACCCCGTACGCCGCCGTCGGCACCGCCACCGCGTGGTTCTCGCCGAGCCACGCGGTGGTGAACGGGAACAGGGACAGCCAGAACAGCAGGTGCAGGTTGGCCCACAGCACCGAGCCGTCGACGCGACGCGCCGCGCCGAGCATGTGGTGGTGGTTGTTCCAGTAGATGCCGAGGTTGACGAAGCTCAGCACGTAGGCCAGGAACACCGGCAGCAGGGGCCGCAGGGCCGCCAGGTCGGTGCTGTGGGGCGCTCGCAGCTCGAGCACCATCACCGTGATCACGATCGCGATCACGCCGTCGCTGAACGCCTCGAGCCGGGTCTTCGACACGGTCGGAGCGTATCCACCGGCCGCTCAGCGGCAGCTCAGGACCGCAGCTCCGCCCCGAACCGCGCCTGCGCCGTCGCCACCACGGCGTTGCGGACCTCCGCCGTCTCGGCCGCCGTCAGGGTCCGGTCGGCGGCCCGGAGCCGAAGCGAGAACGCCAACGACCGCCTGCCTTCCCCGACCTGGTCCCCGACGTAGACGTCGAACAGCCGCACGTCCTCCAGGACGTCGCCCGCGGGGCTGCTCGCCGCGCCGTCCCGCACGGCGGCCAGCACGTCCGCCGCGGGTACGGCGGCGTCGACCACGAGCGCCACGTCCTCCTTGGCCACCGGGAACGTCGATACGGCCTCGGCCTGGACCGGGGCCGACGGCGCGGCGGCGAGCAGAGCGTCGAGGTCGAGCTCGAACGCCACGGCCCTGGCAGGCAGGTCGTGCGCGGCGACGACGGCCGGGTGCAGCTCGCCCGCATGGCCCAGCACACGACCGTCGGCAGCGAGCACGCGGGCGCATCGCCCCGGGTGGAACGGTGCACGGTCCGGCTCGGCTGCCACGTGCACCTCGACGCCGAGGCGCCGGGCCACGACGTCCACCAGGGCGAACGCGTCGGTGTGGTCCGCCCGCCGGGCGGGACCGGTCCAGCCGGCGCGCTCGCGCAGACCCGTGAGCACCGCCGCCAGGTGCCGCGGCTGGTCCGGGAGCGCCGCCGCCAGCTCGTCCAGCTGGTCGTCGGTCGGCAGCGTGCCACCCGGCAGCAGGGGCGCAGCCGGAGCGCCGGTACGCGGCAGCGTGACGAGCCCGGTCTCGAACAGCGCGAGGTCGCTCTGGCCACGACCCACGTTGCGGCGCGCGGTGTCCAGCAGCGTCACCAGGAGATCCGTCCGCATCAGCGGCTGGGCCTCCGAGATCGGGTTCGCGAGCCGCAGGGCACAGCGGCGGGCATCCCCGGCGGGCAGGTTCATCGCGTCCAGCTGCGCCGTCCCGACGAAGGGGTACGAGAGCACCTGCACGAGCCCCTCGGCCGCCAGTGCGTCGGCCACCGCCCGGCGCGCACGCTGCGACCAGGTCAGTCCACGTCCGGCGGGCGCCGCGGGCACCACGGACGGGATCGTGTCGTAGCCGCCGAGCCGCGCGATCTCCTCGACCAGGTCGACCGGCACCACCAGGTCGGGACGCCAGGACGGCACCTGCACGGACAGACCGGCCGCCGAGTCGGTCACGGTGCACCCGATCCGCTCGAGGGTGCCGCGCACCTCGTCGTCGGTGTACGGCACACCCACCAGCCGCGCCGGCAGCCGGGGGTCGAGCAGCACGGTGGGCGGCTCGGTGGTCCGGTCGACGTCCGTCCCGGTCTCGTCGACGGTCCCGCCGCCGAGCTCGACCAGCAGCTCCGCCACCCGGTCCACGGCCACCCGCGCGAGCTGCGGGTCGACCCCCCGCTCGAACCGCTTGGCCGCCTCGCTCGACAGCCGGTGACGCCGCGACGTGCGCGCGACGGTGATCGGGTCGAAGTGCGCACCCTCGATCAGCAGGTCCGTGGTGCCCCCCGCGACCCCGCTGTCCGCGCCGCCCATCACACCGGCCAGCCCCAGCACACGGGAGCCGCGTGCCCCGTCCGGGCTGTCGGTGATCAGCAGGTCCTGCGGGTCCAGCGCACGGTCCACGCCGTCGAGCGTGGTCGCGTGCTCGCCGGGCGCCGCGCGGCGCACGACGATCGGCGCGGCCAGGCCGCCCAGGTCGTAGGCGTGCAGCGGCTGACCGAGATCCAGCATCACGTAGTTGGTCACGTCGACCGCGAGGCCGAGCGGCCGCATGCCGGCCTGCACCAGCCGGTGCTGCATCCACGACGGCGAGGGCACGTCGGCGCGCACGCCGTGCACGATGCGCGCGACGAACCTGTCGGCGCCGGGGACGCCGTCGATCGGCGCCTCGTCGTCGATCTCCACCGGGAAGCCGCCCGCCAGGGGCGCGCGCTGCGCGTCGGTCGGCAGGCCGTGGTCCGTGAACCGGGCACCCGTCGAGTGCGCGTACTCCCGCGCGATCCCACGCATCGAGAAGCAGTAGCCACGGTCGGGCGTGACGTTGATCTCGAGGACCTCGTCACGCAGCCCGAGCAGCTCCGCCGCGTCCGCGCCTGCGGGTGTCTGGTCGTCGGTCAGCCCGAGGCGGGACAGCACGATGATCCCCGAGTGGTCGTCCCCGATGCCCAGCTCGCGGGCCGAGCAGATCATCCCGTCGGAGACGTGCCCGTAGGTCTTGCGCGCGGCGATCGGGAACGGGCCGGGCAGCACGGCGCCTGGCAGCGCGACGACGACGTGGTCGCCCGCGCCGAAGTTGTGCGCGCCGCAGACGATGCCGCGCGGAACGGTCGGCCGGCCCGCGTCGTCCAGCGCGTTGAACGCACCGACGTCCACCTGGCACCAGTTGATCGTCTTGCCGTTCTTCTGCAGCTCCGGATCGGCGGAGAGCACGTGGCCGACCACGAGCGGTCCGGTGACGTCGGAGCCGGAGTGGATCGCCTCCTCCTCCAGCCCCACCCGGACCAGGTCCGCGGCGAGCTGTGCCGCCGTCAGCCCCTCCGGGAGCTCCACGTGGTCGCCCAACCAGGCGAGCGGGACCATCACCACGTCAGATCACCGCCCGGAACTGCTCCGAGAAGCGCACGTCGCCCTCGACCATGTCGTGCATGTCGGCGATCCCGTGCCGCAGCATCAGCGTGCGCTCGATGCCCATCCCGAAGGCGAAGCCGGAGTACTCGTCGGGGTCCACCCCTACCGACCTCAGCACGTTCGGGTTGACCATCCCGCACCCTCCCCACTCGATCCAGCCCGGGCCGCCCTTCTTCTGCGGGAACCACAGGTCCATCTCCGCCGACGGCTCGGTGAACGGGAAGAACGACGGCCGCAACCGGGTGCGGGCCTCCGGCCCGAACATCGCTCGCGCGAAGTGGTCGAGCGTGCCCTTGAGGTTCGCCATGGTCAGACCCCGGTCCACCGCCAGGCCCTCGACCTGGTGGAACACGGGCGTGTGGGTCGCGTCGAGCGCGTCCGTCCGGAACACGCGACCCGGGCAGACGACGTAGACCGGCAGCTCCCGCTCCAGCAACGAGCGAGCCTGGACCGGGGACGTGTGCGTGCGCAGGACCAGGCCGGAGCCGGCAGGATCGACGAAGAACGTGTCCTGCATCTGCCGGGCGGGGTGGTCGGGACCGAAGTTCAGCGCGTCGAAGTTGAACCACTCCGCCTCGACCTCGGGCCCCTCGGCCACCTCCCAGCCCATGGCGACGAAGACGTCACCGACCCGCTCCATCAGGGTCTCGAGCGGGTGCCGGGCCCCGGCGGGGCGACGGTCCACCGGGAGGGTGACGTCCACGGCCTCCTCGACCAGCACCCGCGCGTCGCGCTCGGCCTCCAGCTCTGCCTCGCGCGCCGCGACGGCGGCGGTCAGCCGCCCCCGGACCTGGCCGACGATGCGCCCCGCCGCCGCCTTCTCCGCACCCGGCAGACCGCCGATGGCACGGTTGGCCAGGGCCAACGGGCTGCGCTCCCCGGTGTGCGCCTGACGGACCGCCTTCAGCGCCGCGAGGTCGGCAGCGGCGGCCACCGCCGCGAGCGCCTCGTCCAGCGCGTTCTGCATCGCGTCGGCGTCGAGGGGGGACAGCACCGTGCTCTCGTCGGGCATCCGAGCCTTCCAGGGTGGGACGACGACCGGCGCAGCAGGCGGACCGGCCCGGCCGCCACGCGCACGGGCGGCCGACCCGGCAGTCTAGTGGCGCGCCCTGCAGCGGCCCGGGTGCGTCCAGCACGGGGCCCACCATCCGTCTGACGAGCGACCGCCGACCGGCCGGTCAGGTGCCCAGCGGGAGCTCGCCGACCGGCACGTACAACGGACCTCCGCCGCGCCCGGCGCCCGGGGTGGACTCGACGAGCCGCAGGGACGTCACGGTCCACGTCGGCCCCTCGTACACCGCCAACGCCGAAACCAGGTCCTCCGGCAGCTGACCTTCTACCTCCCCGGCCGCACGCTCGGCTCGACCGCGCCCGGCTGCCCGACCACCACGGACGGCCGGAGCACCCGGTCGCACCCGGCCCACCGTCAGGTGCGGCCGCTCCCGCACGCGCACGTCCGGCGGAGCGCCGACCTCGTCACCGGCCCGGCCGCAGGCGCGCGTCAGCGCCCGGTGCTCCTCGAGGTCGCCTGCCACGCCGGTCCACAGGGTCCGGTGGGAGAACACCCCGGCGCCGCGCAGTCGCAGCGCGTACGGCTCCGCCGCAGCCGCTGCGGCCGCGAGCTCCTCGAGCAGGATCGGGGCGCTGCCGTCGGCCACGGTGCCGTAGAAGGCGAGCGTCAGGTGCCAGGTCTCCCGTGCCGCCCACCGCACGGGGCCACGGTCCTCCCCCGCCGTCGCCCCGCGCACGGCCGCAAGGGCGAGGTCGAGGTGATCGAGCACCTCCTCGGGCGGCCAGACCGCGGCGAACAGGCGCACGGGCTCAGAGCCGCACGTGCCGCTGGGCGCGCGCGGAGGCGTACAGGCAGACCGCGGCAGCCGTCGCGAGGTTGAGCGACTCGGCGCGGCCGTGCAGCGGCACCCGGACCACCGCATCGGCCAGCGCGAGGTCCTCGTCCGCCAGGCCCCACGCCTCGTTGCCGAACAGCCAGGCGGTCGGACCGGCGAGGTCGGGCGCGCCGGAGCCGGCGGTGTCCTGCAGGTCGTCGAGGTCCACGTCGCCGCGGCCGTCCGCGGCGAGGACGGTGACACGGGCGCTGCGCAGGGCGTCCACGGCGGCGGCGAGGGTCACCTCCTCGACGACGGGCAGGTGGAAGAGGGAACCCGCGGTGGAGCGCACCACCTTGGGGTTGTGCACGTCGACGCTCTCGGTCGAGAGCAGCACGGCGTCGGCTCCGGCGGCGTCGGCCACCCGCAGCACCGTGCCGGCGTTGCCGGGGTCACGTACGTGCGCCAGCACCGCGAGCAGCCGGGGACGCGCCGCGAGCACGGTGCCGAGGTCGTCGTGGCGCTGGTCCGCGACCGCCACGACGTGCTGGGCGTCCGGGCTCATCGCCTCGAGCACGGCGGCGTCGCCGACGTGCAGGTGCAGCCGCCGCTCGCGAGCCGACGCCACGATCTCCGGGTAGCGCTCCGCCGCACCCTCGGTCAGGTAGACGTCGTGGACGACGACGTCGGCCGTCGCCACCGCCTCGCGCACCGCCTGCGGCCCCTCGACGAGGAACCGTCCAGTGCGCCGACGTGCCGAACGCCCGGCCAGGGCGGCGACCGACCGCACGCGCTCGGCGCGCGGGTTGGTCAGCTCAGCGCTCACGGCCGGGCGTTCGGGTGGAGCGGGTCGACGGACCTCACGCAGCCGAGGGGGCGTTGACGTCCTCCGGCAGCGCATCCTTGGCCAGCTGGACCAGCGCGGCGAAGGCCGCCGCGTCGTTCACGGCCAGGTCGGCCAGCACGCGCCGGTCCACCTCGACGCCCGCGAGCTTCAGGCCCTGGATCAGGCGGTTGTAGGTGATGCCCTGGGCTCGGCCGGCGGCGTTGATCCGCTGGATCCAGAGCTTGCGGAAGTCGCCCTTGCGCGCCTTGCGGTCGCGGTAGGCGTACACCAGGGAGTGGGTGACCTGCTCCTTGGCCTTCCGGTAGAGACGGGACCGCTGACCGCGGTAGCCGCTCGCCCGCTCGAGGGTCGACCGGCGCTTCTTCTGGGCGTTGACCGCCCGCTTCACGCGTGCCACGTGATGCTCCTTGCTGGTCCAGGCTCGTCGCGCCCGGGACGCCCCGTGGGGCGTCCACGGGTCAGCGGCCGAGCAGCTTCTTGATCTTGGGGGTGTCGACCGACGAGACGACCACGTCACCGGCGATGCGGCGGGTGCGACGGCTCGACTTGTGCTCCAGCAGGTGCCGCCCGTTGGCCTGCTCCCGCATGATCTTGCCGGTGCCGGTCACGCGGAAGCGCTTCTTGGCACCGGAGTGCGTCTTGTTCTTCGGCATGGCTGCCGTCTCTCCTTGTCGTTCGCGCCACCCGGGTGCCCGGGTGGCTCGTGCCGTGCAGGTCCGCCGGTCGGCGTCCCGGCGCTGGTTCAGCTCGCCCCCTCCGTGGGAGCCGTGCGGTTGCCGGTGCTCGTGCTGCGCGCAGCCGCCGGCCGAGGCGGTGCCGGCCGCGGTGCCGCGGGGCGCGGGGCGGCAGGCCGCGGTGCCGACGCCTGCTCCCCGGCCGCGGGTGCGGCCGGCGCAGGACGGGGTGCACGCGGGGCCGCCGCTGCCGGCCGGGCCGCGGGCGCAGCCGTGCGAGGTGCAGGAGCCGGACGCGGGCTCGGCCGAGGCGTCGACGCCGGCGCAGCTGCCGGGCGCGCGGCGGACGGAGCCGTCCGTGCGGGTGCGGCAGCCGCGGGAGCCGCCGCTGCGGGGGCTGCGGGTGCCGGCGCGGCAGCGGGTGCCGGCGTCGCGGCGGCTGCTGTCGCAGGAACCGCGCCGGCCGCCTGCTCGTCCGCGGGAGCCGCTGCCGGCTGCTGCTGGGCCTCCGCCTCGGCATCGGCCGGCTTGGCCGCCGCCTGTGCCCGGCGCTGCTCGCTGCGCTGGTCCGCCTTCTTCTTGGTCGGCCCGAGCACCATGATCATGTTGCGGCCGTCCTGCTTGGGCATCGACTCGATGAAGCCCAGCTCGGTCACGTCGTCGGCCAGGCGCTGCAGCAGGCGCACGCCCATCTCCGGGCGCGACTGCTCGCGGCCGCGGAACATGATCATGACCTTGACCTTGTCGCCGCCCTTGAGGAACCGCTCGACGTGCCCCTTCTTGGTGGCGTAGTCGTGCGGGTCGATCTTCAGGCGGAACCGGATCTCCTTGAGGACCGTGTTCGTCTGGTTCCGGCGAGCCTCACGGGCCTTCATGTCGGCCTCGTACTTGAACTTGCCGTAGTCCATGATCTTGACGACCGGCGGGCGGGCGTCGGGGGCCACCTCGACGAGGTCGAGGTCGGCGTCCTGGGCAAGGCGCAGTGCGTCCTCCACGCGGACGATGCCGACCTGCTCGCCGTTGGGGCCGACCAGGCGGACCTCGGCGACGCGGATCCGATCGTTGATGCGGGGCTCGCTGATGTGGTGCTCCTCGAGAGTCGTGACGGACGACCGCCCGGGAACGAGGAAGGCCCCCGCCCTGGGCACAGGCGGAGGCCTCGACAGCACCGCACCGGTGGTTGGTGACCACGCGGCGGCACACGGCGCGGCCGTGTGCAGCGGACTGGACCCGGACCCTGTCGTCAGCACGTCCGGCGGACGTGCTGTGCGGTCGGGACCAAGGTGGGAGGTTCTCCACTTGTGCACCCGACGCCTGCGTCCGTCACGCGCCCCTGCGGATGGTCCGCGGGAGCACAGGACGGGGCCTGCGCCAGGTCAGTCGTGCCACAGGTTACCAGACGGCAGCCGCGGCCCTCCCGAGGCGGTACGCGGGGGCGCGGGGGGCGATGAGAGGATGCGTCCCATGACTGCGAACGCCAGCCCCGAGCCGCCGGTGAGCGCCTCCGCCGGGCCGCACGGCGCCCAGGCCACGACGACGGGTCCGGCTCACCTGCACGAGTCGGTCGCCGCGGCGACGCGGGACATCGCGGACGTGTCGGCGGGCGAGGTGATCAGCACCGCGGCCGTGCACCTGATGAGCGCGGCGGCGGTCAAGTGCGGGCTCGCGGAGGACGGGCCGGCAGGAGCCGGTGCCGCGTACCTCGACCTGGACGAGGCCCGGAAGCTGATCACCGCGCTGGCGGCCCTGGTCACGGCGTCCGCGCCGGACCTCGGCGACCAGCACGCCCGGCCGCTGCGCGACGGGCTGCGGTCGCTGCAGCTGGCGTTCCGCGAGGCGTCCCCGTACCCGGACGCCCGTGGTGAGGGCCCCGGCGAGAAGTTCACCGGTCCCGTGTCCTGAGCGGCTCGCTCCTATCCTTGCCGCGTGAGCGATGAGCCGACCGGCCTCGTCTGGAGCCAGCCCCCGCACCGGGACGACGAGACGCGGCCGCTCCCGGTCGTCGAGCCGGGTCGCCACGGGCGTCGGCGCCCCGCGCCCCTGATCGTCGTGCTCGTCGTCGCCCTGGTCGTCGCCCTCGTCGCGGTCGGCCGGATGATCCAGGTGACGACCGCGTGGCAGCGCTCGTCCGCGCAGTGGCAGGCGCTGGCGCACACCCACGGGGACCAGCTCGCCCAGGCCCAGGCGGATCTCAAGGCGGCGCAGGACGAGCTGACCGCCACCCGCTCCCAGCTCGACGCCGCGCAGCAGCGGATCACCCAGCTGGCCGACGAGAAGGCCAAGCTGGGCGACACCACCGCAGCCCAGCAGCAGCTCGCCGACTACCAGGCGCGGGTGTCCCAGGCCGCCGGCAAGGTCGCGACCTCCCTCGCCACCTGCATCGACGGCCAGAACAAGCTGATCAGCTACCTGGCCAACGCCTCGGCCTACGACCCGGCGTCCCTGGCGAGCTACCGGAACGACGTGCAGTCGTACTGCGGGCAGGCGACTGCCGCGAACACCGCGCTGCAGCGGGAGCTGTCGCGATGAGGCGTCCCGTCGCCGTCGCTCTCGTCGGCGGCACCACCCTGCTGGCCGGCTGCGGGGTGCTGCCCGGGATGCCCGCCCCGGTACCGACCAGCGTGGTGCCGACCAGCCTGCCGACACCGTCGATCTCCGCCGGCACGTCGACGCTGTCGGCGGACGGGTTCGACGCCGTGCGGCGGATGGCGGTGCGCATCCGCAACGTCGGCTGCGGCCAGGTGTCCACCGGGTCCGGCTTCGCACTGACGGACCACGAGCTGGTGACCAACAAGCACGTCGTGGCCGACTCGGCGTCCCTGCAGGTGTCGACGTACGACGGCCGCGACGTGGCGGTCACCGCGGCCAGCACCGCGAAGCTGGCGGACCTGGCGATCGTCCGGACCGCCGACGCGCTGCCGTCCGCGCCCCAGCTGGCCGCCCACGACCCGCAGACCGGTGACCCCGTGACGGTCGTCGGCTACCCGCTGGGCAGCCGGCTCACGCTGACCGACGGGCATGTCATCGGGTCCACGACGGACCCGCTGAACGCCACGCTCGGACAGGTGCTGGTGACCGATGCGCCCGTGGAGCCGGGCAGCTCCGGTTCGGCCGCGCTGGGAGCCGACGGCACCGTGATCGGCGTCGTCTACGCCAAGAGCACGGACGGGCACAGCTATCTGGTACCGGTCAGCACGGTGCGCCGGATGCTCGACGACAGCTCGGCCTTCAGCCCCGCGCCGACCTGCACCGGCTGACCCGGCGCCTGGTCCAGCGCGCGGTCCGCCGGTCGCGTCAGGCGCTGCGCAGCCGCAGCTCGAACGAGTCGACCCGCTCCGCGGCGACGGGGTCCGCCGCGAGCCGCTGACCGACCCGCTGCAGCAGCGCGTCGAGCTGCTGCCGGTCGAGCCCAGCGCGCAGCGTGAGGTCCACGGCGACCTCGGCACGCCCGCCCGGCACCGCCGCGCAGGCGACCACGCCGTCGAGCCCTTCCAGAGCTGCGCGAACGGCGTCCCGGACCGCCACCACCACCGCGCCGTCCGCGACCGCCGGTTCCCAGGAGCGGCCCTCCGCCAGCGCCACCACCGCCGGTCGCGGCACGGTCACGGCCGTCGGGCCCGCGGGGTCCAGGACCAGCACGGGCCAGCCGTCGGACACGGCGGACTGCGCCGCTCGGGACGCCTCGGCCGGTACCGGCCGGGCGTCCGGGCGCCACGCCGCCAGGGTGGCGACGCTGCTGAACACCGGCAGCGCGGTGCGCCCGTCCGCGATCTGCAGCCCGACGACGCCCGCCGACGCCGTCGAGTCGCCGGCGTGCTCGGCGGCAGCCTGCTCGGCGGACACCTCGGCGTGGGCCAGCACCGGCACCAGGACCCGGGTGCCGCTCAGCGCGGCCACGACGTCGGCCAACGACGAGCGGCCTGCCGCGTAGGCGCCGACCACGGCCGCGAGTGCCGGGTCCGCCGATCCGTCGTCGTGCGCGAACGCCGAGGTCGGAGGGAGCTCGCGCGGGCTCACGGCCGCCCGGCGACCTGCAGCGCCGCCTCCAGCGTGAAGGCGCCGGCGTACAGCGCCTTGCCCACGATGGCACCCTCGACGCCGACCGGGACCAGCGCGCGCAGCGTGCGCAGGTCGTCCAGGCTCGAGACGCCGCCCGAGGCGACCACCGGCGCGGACGTGCGGCCGCACACCTGGCGGAGCAGGTCGACGTTGGGGCCTCGCAGGGTCCCGTCCTTGGTCACGTCCGTCACGACGTAGCGGGCGCAGCCCGCGTCGTCGAGGCGAGCCAGCACCTCCCACAGGTCCCCGCCGTCCTGGGTCCAGCCCCGGGCCGCGAGCGTGGTGCCGCGCACGTCGAGGCCGACGGCGACGCGGTCCCCGTGCGCCGCGATGGCCGAGGCCGTCCAGTCGGGGTCCTCGAGCGCCGCCGTGCCCAGGTTCACCCGTGCCGCACCGGTCGCGAGCGCCCGGTCGAGGGAGGCGTCGTCGCGGATGCCGCCGGACAGCTCGACCCGGACCCCCCGCTCGGCGAGCTGAGCCGCGACGTCGGCCAGCAGCGCGGCGTTGGACCCGCGGCCGAAGGCCGCGTCGAGGTCCACCAGGTGCACCCACTCCGCCCCCGCCTGCTGCCAGGCGAGCGCCGCATCCAGAGCGTCGCCGTACCCGGTCTCGGAACCGGCCTCGCCCTGCACCAGCCTGACGGCCTGGCCGTCCACCACGTCGACCGCCGGCAGCAGCTGCAGGCGCGGCTCGCTCATCTCGTCGTGCTCCTCACGTCGGAAAACCGTCGGAAAACCAGGGACTGCCCTGCGGCGACGCGCGTCAGCGCAGAGAGGCGACCCAGTGGGACAGCAGCTGCGCCCCGGCGTCGCCGGACTTCTCAGGATGGAACTGGGTCGCGGCCAGGGGACCGTTCTCCACGGCGGCGACGAACCGGTCGCCGTGCTCCGCCCAGGTCACCAACGGCGGTGGCATCGGGCCGGGACGCGCTCCGGCTGCCGTGAGCGGGAACGACCGGGCGGCGTAGGAGTGCACGAAGTAGAAGCGCTCGTCCTCCAGCCCGGCGAAGAGCGTCGACCCCTCGGGAGGCTGCACGGTGGCCCAGCCCATGTGCGGCACGACCGGTGCCTCGAGGCGGTCCACCAGCCCGGGCCACTCCCCCAGCCCCGCGGTGCGTACCCCGTGCTCGACGCCCTCCGTGAACATCACCTGCATCCCGACGCAGATGCCGAGCACCGGCCGGCCGCCGGCAAGGCGGCGGTCGACGACCTGGTCACCCCCCACGGCGCGCAGCCCGGCCATCACGGCGGCGAACGCGCCGACGCCGGGGACGACGAGGCCGTCGGCCTCCTGGGCGCGGTCCCTGTCGGCGGTCAGCTCGACCTGCGCCCCGACCCTCTGGAGCGCGCGCACGGCGGAGCGCACGTTGCCGAAGCCGTAGTCCAGGACCACGACGTGGGGCTGCTGGGGCACGCCGTCAGGGTACCTGGGCATCGCGCGCCGTCTCCGCGGCGCCCGCGCCTGGGCCCGGCGCGGCACGCGGTGCGCAGGGTGGTGTCAGTCCCGTGGGCGCCGCCCTGCGAGGGTTCGCAGGGCCTTCCACCGGGTCATGCCGACGCTGGTCACCGTGCCCGGCACGTCGGCCGCTCGGAGGCCCCGGAGCAGCAGGTCCTCGAGGAGCTCGGGCGCGTCGGACAGCACCAGGCCGGGCGGGAGGTCCCGCGTGCGTTCGCCGCGGACCCAGTGCGTGGCGGACACCTGCTGCTCGCGGCGCTCCAGCAGCACGACCGGCACGGCGCGCAGCAGCTCGGAGATGGCGGCGGCCGCCTGCTCGCCGGCGCCCGGGTCGCGCAGCACGGCGATCGCGCCGACGTCCGACGGCACGGCGTCGACGTCGACCTTGGCCAGCGCGCAGGTGGCCGCCAGCGGCGCCGGGTCGGCCACCGGCGTCACGACCAGCGCGACGGACGGGACCTCGTCGTCCAGCCCCGAGAGGTCGTCCGGGATCTGCAGACCCGAGAGCGGGTCGTCGTCAGGCCCGGACGGAACCGGACCGGCGCCGCTCACAGGGCGCCCTTGGTGGACGGCACGCCCTCCACCCGCGGGTCGAGCGCCACGGCCGCGCGCAGCGCCCGTGCGAGCGCCTTGAACTGCGCCTCGACGATGTGGTGCGGGTCCCGGCCGGCCAGCACGCGCACGTGGATGGTCATCGCGGCGTGGTGCGCGATCGACTCGAGCACGTGCGCCGTCAGGGAGCCGGTGAAGTGGCCCCCGATCAGGTGGTACTGCTGCCCGGCAGGCTCGCCGGAGTGCACGAAGTACGGGCGGCCGGACACGTCGACGACCGCCTGGGCCAGCGCCTCGTCGAGCGGCACGGTGGCGTCCCCGAACCGGGCGATGCCGCGCTTGTCGCCCAGCGCCACGCGCAGCGCCTCGCCGAGCACGATGGCCGTGTCCTCGACCGTGTGGTGCGCGTCGATGTGGGTGTCGCCCCGCGACTGCACCGTCAGGTCGAGCAGCGCGTGCTTGCCGAGCGCCGTGAGCATGTGGTCGTAGAACGGCACCCCGGTGTCGATCGTCGTCCGTCCGGACCCGTCGAGGTCCAGCTCGACCACCACGCTCGACTCGCTCGTCGAGCGCTCCACCCGCGCCGTGCGACCGCTCACAGTCCCGCCACCTCCACCAGGGCGGCCTTGAAGGCCGCCGTCTCCTGCGGGGTGCCGACCGACACCCGCAGCCATCCGGCCGGGCCGACCTCACGGATCAGCACGCCACGGTCGAGCAGACCCTGCCAGACGGCGTGCGGGTCGTCGAGGACGCCGAACAGCACGAAGTTCGCGTCCGAGTCCGCCACGGTCAGGCCCTTCGTCCGCAGCCACGCCACGAGGTCGTCGCGCTCGTCCCGCAGCGCCCCGACCTGGGCCATCAGCTCCTCGGAGTGCGCCAGCGCCGCGCGCGCGACCGCCTGCGTCACCGCCGACAGGTGGTACGGCAGCCGCACCACGCGCAGCGCGTCGACCAGCTCGGATGCAGCAGCGAGGTACCCGACCCGCCCACCCGCGAGCCCGAAGGCCTTCGACATGGTGCGGCTCACGGCGAGGTTGGGGTGGTCGACGAGCAGCTCGAGCGCCGACGGTGTGCCGCGACGGCGGAACTCGCCATACGCCTCGTCGACGACGACGACGCAGCCGTCGGGTACCTCGTCGGCCGCCGCCAGCACGGCCTCGACGGTGGCGAGAGGCAGCGCGGTGCCCGTGGGGTTGTTGGGGCTGGCGAGGAGCACCACGCTCGGCCGCTCCTCGGCGATCACGTCGTGCGCGTGCGCGGGGTCGAGGCTGAAGTCCTCCGCGCGGCGGCCGGTGACCCACCGGGTCGACGTGTCACGGGCGTACTCCGGGTACATGGAGTACGTCGGGGCGAAGGACACCGCCGTCCGCCCGGGACCACCGAAGGCCTGCAGCAGGTGCAGCATCACCTCGTTGGAGCCGTTGGCCGCCCAGATCTGGGACGGGTCGAGCCGCACCCCCGACTCCGTGAGCAGGTAGGCCGCCAGGTCCGCCCGGAGGTCGGCGAAGTCCCGGTCGGGGTACCGGTTGAGGGTCGCGGCAGCGGTGCGCACCGCGGCGGCGATGTCGTCGACCACGGCGGGCGAGGGAGGGTACGGGTTCTCGTTGACGTTCAGCCGGACGGGGACGTCCAGCTGGGGAGCCCCGTAGGGGTGCAGACCTGCCAGCTCGGGTCGTAGGGGCAGGGCGGCACGCGGCTGGTCGGCGGTCACCGGACGAGTCTAGGGAGCGCCTCGAACGAGCCCCGCAGCAGTCCGCCGTCCGGGCCGGCGCGTGACGTCGTCCGCCCACGCTCGCGCGGACGCCGTCAGAAGCGGACCCGGACCGCCTCGCCGTGCGCCGGCAGCCGCTCCGCGTCGGCGAGCGCGACCACGCGGTCCGCCACCGCGGCGAGCGCCCCGGCGTCGTACTCGACCACCTGCACCGGGCGGACGAACGAGTGGACACCCAGCCCGCTGGTGAAGTGCGACGAGCCCCCGGTCGGCAGCACGTGGTTCGACCCGGCCATGTAGTCCCCGAGCGACACCGGCGAGTACGGGCCGACGAAGATGGCACCGGCGCTCGTCACCTGCTCGGCGAGCGCGGCCGCGTCCTCCGTCTGGATCTCCAGGTGCTCGGCACCGTACGCGTTGACCACTTCGAGCCCCGCGCGGACGTCGTCCACCAGGACGATCGCGGACTGCGTGCCCGCCAGGGCCGTCCGCACGCGCTCGGCGTTCGCCGTCACGGGCACCAGCTGAGCCAGCGCGGCGTCCACGGCGTCGGCGAGCGCCGACGACGGGGTGACGAGCACCGCCGCCGCGAGCGGGTCGTGCTCCGCCTGCGAGATCAGGTCCGCCGCGACATGGCGGGGATCGGCGGAGTGGTCCGCGAGGATGGCGATCTCGGTGGGTCCCGCCTCCGCGTCGATGCCCACACGCCCTCGGACCAGGCGCTTGGCGGCTGCGACGTAGACGTTGCCCGGTCCCGTGACCACGTCCACGGGCTCGCACAGCACCGCACCGTCGCGGTCGTCCTCCCCGACCGCGCCGTAGGCGAACATCGCCACCGCCTGGGCCCCACCGACGGCGTACACCTCGTCCACACCCAGCAGCGCGCACGTGCCCAGCACCACGGGGTCCGGGAGTCCGCCACGGTCCTTCTGCGGCGGCGAGGCGACGGCCAGCGACCCGACCCCGGCCTCCTGCGCCGCGACCACGTTCATCACCACCGACGACGGGTAGACGGCCAGGCCGCCGGGGACGTACAGCCCGACCCGCCGCACCGGGATCCAGCGCTGCCGCACCTGGGCGCCGGGCGCGAGGTCCGTGACCAACGGCGCGGGCCGCTGCGCGGCGTGCACCTGGCGGACGCGACGGATCGTCTCCTCCAGGGCGGCGCGGATCTCCGGTGCGAGCGCCTCGACCGCTCCCGCGAGGACGTCCGCGGGCACCCGGAGGTGCTCGGGGCGCACACCGTCGAACCGCTCCCCCAGCTCCCGGAGCGCGACCGCACCGCGGGTCCGCACCGCCTCCAGCACGGGGAGCACCGCGGCGACGGCGTGCTCGACGTCCAGCTCCGCCCGAGGAAGCGCGTCGATCAGCTCACGTCGGGACAGGGAACGGCCGCGCAGGTCGATGCGGGAGATCACGGGGCGCAGTCTAGGCGGGGCCCCCGAGACCGGCCCGGGGCGTCCGAGCCCGCGTGCGGCGCTCCCTCCTCAGGAGGCCAGGCAGCTCGGTCCCAGCAGCGCCTTCAGGTCGCCGAAGAGGGCCGGGGTGCGCTCCACGCGCAGGCCGTCGCCGAGCCGCATCACCGTCGCGCGGCCCGGGCTCGTCAGCCGCAGCCGAACCTCGGTGACGCCGGGATGCGTGCCCAGCACCTCCCGCAGCCGCTCGACCACCGGCGGTGTGCACCGCGCCACCGGAAGCGAGACGAGCAGCGGAGCGTCCGTGCCCTGCGAGATGTCCGGCAGGGTCACCTCGTTCGCCTGCAGCTGCAGCTGCTCGTCCCGGCGTCGCACCCGGCCGCGCACGACGAGCACGGCGTCCTCGGCCAGCACGGTGGAGTACGCCAGGTACGTCTCGCCGAAGAAGAGGACCTCGATCGAGCCCTCCATGTCCTCCAGCGTGATCACGGCCCACGGGTTCCCCTGCTTGGACATCTTGCGCTGGAGCGACGTGACGAGGCCCGCCACGACCACCATCGAGCCGTCCGGCCGCGCCTCGTCTGCGAGCAGCGTGGCGATCGACACGTCCGCCGCCGTCGTGAGCACGTGCTCCAGCCCGGACAGCGGGTGGTCGGACACGTACAGGCCCAACATCTCCCGCTCGAACTGCAGCCGCTGCCGCTTGTCCCAGTCCGGGACGTCCGGCACGGTGACCGCGAACCCGGGACCGCTGTCCGCGCCGCCGCCCATCAGATCGGCGAACAGGTCGAACTGACCTTCCGCCTCCTTGCGCTTCACGCCGATGACGGAGTCGACAGCCTGCTCGTGCACCAGCAGCAGCCCGCGTCGGGTGTGGCCCAGCGAGTCGAACGCACCCGCCTTGATCAGCGACTCGATGGTGCGCTTGTTGCACACCACGGCCGGCACCTTGTCCAGGAAGTCGGTGAAGGAGGTGAACGCCCCCTTCTCCTCGCGCGCCTTGACGATCGCGTCCACCACGTTGGCGCCCACGTTGCGCACGGCCGTCAGACCGAACCGGATGTCGTCGCCGACGGCCGTGAACAGGGCGGAGGAGGAGTTGACGTCCGGGGGCAGCACCGTGATGCCCATGTGCCGGCACTCGCCGAGGTACAGCGCGGACTTGTCCTTGTCGTCGCGCACGCTCGTCAGCAGGGCGGCCATGTACTCGGTCGGGTAGTTCGCCTTGAGGAACGCCGTCCAGTACGACACCACCCCGTACGCCGCGGAGTGCGCCTTGTTGAACGCGTAGCCGGCGAACGGGACCAGGGTGTCCCACACCGCCTGGATCGCCGCGTCGGAGTAGCCGTTCGCGCGGCACCCCGCCTGGAACGGGATGAACTCCTTCTCGAGGATCTCCTTCTTCTTCTTGCCCATCGCGCGGCGGAGCAGGTCGGCCTGGCCCAGCGTGTAGCCGGCCAGCTTCTGTGCGGCGCGCTGCACCTGCTCCTGGTAGACGATCAGCCCGTGGGTGATCCCCACGACGTCCTGCAGCGGCTCCTCGAGCTCGGGGTGGATCGGCTCGACGTTCTGCAGCTTGTTCTTGCGCAGCGCGTAGTTGATGTGCGAGTTCATGCCCATCGGACCGGGCCGGTACAGGGCGATGACGGCGGAGATGTCCTCGAAGTTGTCCGGTCGCATCTGGCGCAGCAGCGAGCGCATCGGGCCGCCGTCCAGCTGGAAGACCCCGAGCGTGTCGCCGCGCGCCAGCAGGTCGTACGTCGGCTGGTCGTCGAGCGGCGTGTCCTCGATGAGGATCGCCGGCTTGCCGTTCGCGACGATGTTCGCCAGCGCGTCGTCCAGGATCGTCAGGTTCCGCAGACCGAGGAAGTCCATCTTGATCAGGCCCAGAGCCTCGGACGCCGGCTGGTCGAACTGCGTGATGATCGCGCCGTCCTGCGGGCGCTTCATGATCGGGACGACGTCCGTCAGCGGGACGCTCGACATGATCACGCCGGCCGCGTGCACCCCCCACTGCCGCTTGAGGTTCTCCAGCCCTCGCGCCGTCTCCAGCACGCGCTGCGCCTCGGGGTCGGCCGCGACGACCTGGCGGAACTCCTCGGCCTCCGCGTACCGCGGGTGCTCGGGGTCGTACATGCCGGACAGCGGGATGTCCTTGCCCATGACCGCCGGCGGCATGGCCTTGGTCAGCTTGTCGCCCATGGCGAAGGGGAAGCCGAGCACCCGCGAGGAGTCCTTGAGGGCCTGCTTCGCCTTGATGGTCCCGTAGGTGACGATCTGGGAGACCCGGTCCTCGCCGTACTTCTCCGTGACGTAGCGGATCACCTCGCCGCGCCGACGCTCGTCGAAGTCGACGTCGACGTCCGGCCAGGAGATGCGCTCGGGGTTGAGGAACCGCTCGAAGATCAGCCCGTGCTTGAGCGGGTCGAGCTCGGTGATGCCCATCGCGTACGACGCCATCGAGCCCGCCGCGGACCCACGACCCGGTCCGACGCGGATCCCCTGCGACTTCGACCAGTTGATGAAGTCGGCGACGACGAGGAAGTACCCGGAGAAGCCGAGCTGCGTGATGACGCCGGTCTCGTACTCCGCCTGGCGGCGCACGTCCTCCGGCACCTCGCCGTGGTAGCGCCGCTGCAGGCCGCGCTCCACCTCCTTGATGAACCAGGAGTCCTCGTTCTCCCCCGGCGGGGTGTCGAACCGGGGCATGTAGTTCACGCCCGTCGTGAACTCGACCTCGCACTGCTCGGCGATCCGCAGGGTGTTGTCGCACGCCTCGGGCAGCTCGGCCCAGGTGCGCCGCATCTGCTCCGCCGACTGCAGGTAGTAGCCCGTCCCCCCGAAGGCGAACCGGCTGCCACCCTGGTCGGACGTCGGCTCGTCCAGCGTCGAGCCGGACTGCACCGCGAGCAGCACCTCGTGCGCGTGGGCGTCCTCCTCGCGCGTGTAGTGCAGGTCGTTGGTGGCGACGAGCGGTGCGCTGAGCGCCTCGGCGATGCGCAGCAGGTCCTTGATCACCCGGCGCTCGATGTCGAGCCCGTGGTCCATCAGCTCGACGTAGAAGTACTCCTTGCCGAAGATGTCCTGCAGCTCTCCGGCGGCGCGCAGCGCCTCGTCGAACTGACCCAGCCGCAGCCGGGTCTGCACCTCGCTGGAGGGGCAGCCGGAGGTGGCGATCAGGCCGTCGGCGTAGCGCGACAGCAGCTCGCGGTCCATCCGGGGCCACTTGCCCATCTGGCCCTCGAGGGACGCCTGAGACCCGAGCCGGAAGAGGTTGTGCATGCCCGCGGTGGTCCGGGACAGCAGGGTGAGGTGGGTGTACGCCCCGCGCGCGGAGACGTCGTCGGCCGCCTGGTGCGCCTCGCCCCACCGGACCCTGGTCTGGTCGAACCGGCTGGTGCCCGGGGTGACGTACGCCTCGACGCCGATGATCGGCTTGATCCCGTGGGCCTTGGCCTTCTGCCAGAACTCGAACGCGCCGAAGAGGTAGCCGTGGTCGGTGATCGCCATGGCCTTCTGGCCCAGGCGTTCCGCCTCGTCGAACAGCTCGCCGATCCGTGCCGCGCCGTCCAGCATCGAGTACTCGGTGTGCACGTGGAGGTGGACGAAGTCGGTGCTCTTCGAGCCACCCGCCGCTGCCATGCGGGCGATCCTACGTCGCCCCACCGACGCCCCCCGGTGTGTCGTCGGGTGTGCCGCGGCGGGGTCAGCGATACGTCGAGCGCAGCTCGTCCAGGGCGTGCTGGAGGTCCTGCGGGTACTCGCTGACGACCTCGAGCCAGCTGCCCGTCGCCGGGTGCTCGAAGCCGAGGCGGACGGCGTGCAACCACTGCCGAGTGAGCCCCAGCCGCTGCGCCAGCGCCGGATCGGCGCCGTAGGTGACGTCCCCGACCAACGGGTGGCGCAGCGCCGCGAAGTGCACGCGGATCTGGTGGGTGCGGCCCGTCTCGAGGTGGACCTCCGTGAGCGAGGCCCCGGGGAGCGCCTCGATCACCTCGTAGTGCGTCACCGACGGCTTCCCGTCCGCGACCACCGCGAACCTCCAGTCCGACGACGGGTGCCGCCCGATGGGGGCGTCGATCGTGCCGGTCGCCGGCGACGGATGCCCCTGGGCCAGCGCGTGGTAGACCTTCTCGACCGTGCGCTCCTTGAAGGCGCGCTTCAGGGCCGTGTACGCGCGCTCGCTCTTGGCGACCACCATCAGCCCGGAGGTGCCGACGTCCAGCCGGTGCACGACACCCTGCCGCTCGGCGGCCCCCGACGTGGACACCCGGTAGCCCGCAGCGGCGAGCGCCCCGACCACCGTCGGGCCGGTCCAGCCCGGCGACGGGTGCGCCGCCACCCCCACGGGCTTGTCGACGACCACCAGGTCGTCGTCGTCGTACCGGACCACCATCCCCGGCACCGGTTCCGGCGGCGCAGCGGCCTTGGCCGATGCCACGTCGGGGAGCTCCACCTCGAGCCACCCGCCCGCGACGAGGCGGTCCGACTTGCCGAGCGGCCGGCCGTCCAGGGCGACGGCGCCCGCCTCCACCAGGTCGGCCGCCCGCGTGCGGGACAGGCCGAGCAGCCGTGCCACGGCAGCGTCCGCCCGTTCCCCGGCGAGACCGTCCGGCACGGGCAGGCTCCGTCGCTCGCTCACTGCGGGACGTCGTCCGCCGACGCGGCCGCCCCGCCCCGCGCCACGCGCTCCGGCCTGCTGCCGTCCAGCTGGACACCGCGCATGGTCTGGAGCACCACCAGGACGGCGGCCACGACGATCGCCACGTCGGCGACGTTCCCGACGAAGAGGTGTCCGTAGGCGATGAAGTCGACGACGTGCCCGCGCGCAGGCCCTGGCGCCCGGACCAGCCGGTCGACCAGGTTGCCCACCGCGCCGCCGAGCAGCAGGCCGAACGCGAGCGCCCACCCGGTGGAGCCGAGCCGCCGCGACACCCGCACGACGACCACCACGACGGTCGCGGCGATGATCGTCAGCACCCACGTCATGCCGGTCGCGATCGACAGCGCGGCACCGGGGTTGAACACCAGCTGCAGCCCCAGGAGGCTGTCGAGCACCGGACGACGCAGACCGTCCGCCAGTGCACGGAGCGCCCACGCCTTCGTCAGCTGGTCGACCACCAGCACCAGCGCCGCGAGGACGACGACGAGACCGAGCAGCCGCCGGTGCGCAGGCGACCCGGCCGCGACCGGAGGCACGGCCGCGCTCCCGGCCCGCGCAGACCGTGAAGGGTCTGCATCGGCCTGCTGGGCGGTACCGGGGATCGGTCGTGGCTCGTCAGGCGTGGGCACCGCAGGAGTCTACGGGCGCGTCAGCGCCGTTCCTCGCGCTGCTTGCACTCGACGCAGAGCGTGGCCCGCGGGAACGCCTGCAGCCGAGCCTTGCCGATCGGCTTGCCGCAGGACTCGCAGGCGCCGTACGTCCCCGCCGCGATCCGCTCCAGGGCGTGACGCGTCTGCTCGAGCAGGTCGCGGGTGTTGTTCACCAGCGTCAGCTCGTGCTCGCGCTCGAGCGCCGAGGACCCGTAGTCGGCCTGGTCGTCACCGGCCCCGTCGCCGGAGTGCCGCAGCAGCTCGGACAGCTCGGCGTCGGCGTTCACCAGCTCGCCCTCGAGCCGCGCGCGCTCCGCCGCCAGCTCGTCGGCGACCTCCGTCACCTCGGCCGCCGTCCACGGCTTCTCACCGTCCCGTACGGGGAACTGCTTCACCATCGTGCTCAGGTCCTTGGTCTCGCCGCTCGCGGTGAGCGTGGTGAGTGCCTCGTTCATGGCCGTCGGTCCCCCCTCGCTGGAGTCACGCGAATGTATTCGTGTGCAGGCCGGAGCACAACAGGACACGCACCCGTTCGCCCGCGGTGACCGGCTGAAGTCTCGCGGAACCTGCCGCGCATGCCCGGTTCCGGCCTCGGCGCAGGTCAGGGACGCGAGCCGCGACGACCTCGCACCGGCCGGACCACGAGGTGGCGACGCCGCAGACGCACGACCGCCCGGCACCCCAGGAGGGGTGCCGGGCGGCTCGACGACGACGCTGCGGCCGCGGGAGGCCGCTGACTCAGATGCCCTGGACCTCGCCCACGGGCTGCGCCTGGCCGCTGCGCGGGGGCAGCGCGTTGCCGCGGTTGTCCAGGTCGCCGAGGAGGTTCTCGAGGTAGCTCTTCAGACGCGTGCGGTAGTCGCGCTCGAACACCCGCAGCTCGTCGATCTTGCGCTCGAGCAGCGACCGCTCCTGCTCCAGCTGGCCGAGCGTCCGCTGGGAGGTCTCCTCCGCCTCGCGGACGATGTGGGTCGCACGGGACTTGGCCTCGTTGATCAGGCGGTCGGACTCCTCCTGACCGCTGCGCACGTAGTCGTCGTGCAGCTTCTGCGCCAGCGCGAGCATCCCGGTGGCGGACTCGGGCTCGTTGCGGGGCGCCGGTGCCGTGACCGCCGGGATGGGGGGCGCGACTGCGGCGACGGGAGCGGGCGCGGGGGCCTGGACGGGCTCCGGGACGGGAGCGGGCTCCGGCTTCGGCGCGGGCGGCTGCTGCTGCGCGCCGGTGCGGCTCAGCTCCGCGATCCGACGCTCGGCTGCCGCGAGCTTCGTCTTGAGGTCCTCGTTCTCGTTCTGCACTTCGCGCAGGGTGTTGACGATCTCGTCGAGAAAGTCGTCGACCTCGTCCTGGTCGTACCCCTCGCGGAACTTCGTCGACTGGAACTTCTTGTTCAGGACGTCGTCTGCGGTCAGCAGTGCCATCGTCGTCACCTCTGTCGGTCGTGCTGCTAGGCCGGCGGCAGTCCACCGACCGCCTCGGGCCACCGTAGCGGACAATCGGCGAGCCGGACTCCCCCCGACACGCGTGCGGTCCGGGTGAGGAGCGGGGCCTTGCCGCGGCCCTCCGGCGCCCGTTCACCGCTGTTCGGCCGGGCGCGACCCACGCTCGACCCCTTCTGTCCTATATGACCGAGAGCAGCACGATGCAGATGAGGAACAGCACGGTGAACGCCAGGTCGAGCTGCACCGGTCCGAGCCGCAGCGGGGGCAGGAAGCGCCGGAGCAGGCGTAGCGGCGGGTCCGTGACGGTATAGGTCGCCTCGGCGACCACCAGAGCCACGCCCGTCGGGCGCCACGTGCGGGCGAAGACCTGGACCCAGTCGAGCACCATGCGCACGAGCAGGATCAGGAAGAAGACCAGGACCGCCAGGTGCAGGACGGCGCGGACCAGGCCCACCGGTCAGCTCTGGTTGTAGAAGCCGGGGCGCCCCGCCGCATCGGGGCCGTGCCCCTCACCGGAGACCTCGACCGTCGCCGGGGAGAGGAGGAACACCTTGCTGGTGACGCGCTCGATCGCCCCGTGCAGACCGAAGATCAGGCCGGCGGAGAAGTCGACGAGGCGCTTGGCGTCGGCGTCGTCCATGTCCGTGAGGTTCATGATCACCGGGACCCCGTCCCGGAACGCCTCACCGATCTTGCGGGCGTCGTTGTACGAGCGCGGGTGGATCGTGGTGATCCGGCGCAGCTCGCTGGACGTCGCCGCAGCGACGGCGGCACCGGTGACGCGGGTGGGTCGCCGCAGCGGGGTGACCTGAGCCTCGAACTGGTCCGGCACCTCGGCCTCCTCGACGTCGTCCTCGACCCACTCGTCCTGCTCCTCGGGCCGCTCGTCGGCCAGACCGAGGTACAGCATCGTCTTCCGCAACGCTCCAGCCATCGCGTCTGCTCCCATCCTCCGGACGTCTCCGGTCCCCCACCCGTCCGGGTCGACCCCCGGAGACGGCGCAGCGCCACCGGCGGAAGCACTGCGCTCGTCACGCTAGCAAGGCGTCCTCGCTGGTCGGCGGCGCGACACGCGGTGCCGCGGGCAGCAGCCGGACGATGCCGCAGGAGCGGCCCGTCGTCGTGCCGGCCGCGGTCGCCCGTCGGTGCGAGTAGAGGTCGGGATCCCGGAAGGTGTCGCGATCGACGCGGTGGACCCGGTGCACCCCTGATGCCGCCAGCAGGGCGACGACGCCGACGGGGAGGTCGAGCGCGGGGGTGCCCCACGACGTGGTCGCCGAGGTGGCCGGCACCACCTGAGCCACCGCGTCGCGCAGGTCGGCCGGCACCTCGTACGACCGTCCGGCGATCGACGGTCCCACCGCCGCGACGACCCGGTCCACGCGGGCGCCCAGGTCGTTCATCACGGCGAGCGCCGCCTGGACCACCCCGGCCACGAGGCCGCCACGGCCGGCGTGCACCGCCGCCACCACCCCGGCGTCGAGGTCGGCGAGCAGCACGGGGACGCAGTCGGCGACGAGGACCGCCAGCGCGACGTCGGTCCGCGTCGTCACCAGGGCGTCGGCCACCGCGACGGAGTCGGTCCCGTCCGCAGGAGGTCCGTCGACGACCACGACGTCGCGCCCGTGCACCTGCGTGGCGAAGGCCACCGGGACCCCGGCCCACTCCGCCAGGAGCTCGCGGTTGCGGCGCACCCGGCCCGGGTCGTCACCCACGGCGAGGCCGAGGTTGAGCCCGTCCCACGGCGGCAGGCTCACGCCGCCCGCTCGCGTGGTGAACCCGGCGCGGACCGACGGACCGAGGCCGGCCTCGAGAACCTCGAGACCGGCCTGCGGTGCGCTGGAGCTCATCGACTACTTGAGGAAGTCCGGCACGTCCAGGTCGTCGGTCTCGCGACGAGGCGGCTCCTCGGTGAAGACCCGAGGCACCTCGAGGGGACCCGTGAGCGGCCGGGGCTCCGCCTCGGTCGACAGGAAGGCAGGGACCGGCGAGGTGGCCGGCGCCTGGACGGGCTCGAGAGGCTCGGGCACGTAGGTCCGCGGCGCGGGGACGACCGGCGTCTGGTGAGCGCCCGGCAGGGCGGTCGGACGCGCCGCCGCGGCCTGCTGGCCGCCGCCGCTCACCTGGCCGAGGGCCCGCGCGTCCCGTCGCACCTGCGGCGAACCGCCGTCGAAGCCGGCCGCGATGACCGTGACCCGCACCTCGTCGCCGAGCGCGTCGTCGATGACGGCACCGAAGATGATGTTCGCCTCGGGGTGCGCCGCCTCCTGCACCAGTCGCGCGGCCTCGTTGATCTCGAACAGACCGAGGTCCGAACCGCCCTGGATCGACAGCAGCACGCCGTGCGCGCCGTCGATGCTCGCCTCGAGCAGCGGAGACGAGATCGCCATCTCCGCGGCCTGCACCGCACGGTCCTCGCCGCGGGCGAAGCCGATGCCCATCAAGGCGGAGCCGGCGCCCTGCATCACCGACTTCACGTCCGCGAAGTCGAGGTTGATCAGGCCGGGCGTGGTGATCAGGTCGGTGATGCCCTGCACGCCCGAGAGGAGCACCTGGTCGGCGGAGTGGAAGGCGTCGAGGACGCTGACCGAGCGGTCCGAGATCGACAGCAGGCGGTCGTTGGGGATGACGATCAGCGTGTCGACCTCGGCGCGCAGGGCGTCGATCCCGGAGTCCGCCTGGTTGGAGCGGCGCCGACCCTCGAAGGTGAACGGCCGGGTGACGACGCCGATGGTGAGCGCGCCGAGCGAGCGGGCGATCCGCGCGACGACCGGTGCACCGCCGGTGCCGGTGCCGCCACCCTCACCCGCGGTGACGAAGACCATGTCCGCCCCGCGCAGGACGTCCTCGATCTCCTCGGTGTGGTCCTCGGCGGCCTTCTTGCCGACCTCCGGGTCGGCGCCGGCGCCGAGCCCACGAGTCAGCTCGCGACCGACGTCGAGCTTGACGTCCGCGTCGGACATGAGCAGGGCCTGCGCATCGGTGTTGATCGCGATGAACTCGACGCCCTTGAGACCGACCTCGATCATGCGGTTCACGGCGTTGACGCCGCCGCCGCCGATGCCGACGACCTTGATGACCGCCAGGTAGTTCTGCGGAGCTGCCACGGTGGGTGCCTCTCGTTCTCGCGTCGTGCGGGTCGCGGCCGGGCCGCGGTCGCCGCTCCGACACGCGGAGCGTCGCTTCAACCTTCACCCTCAAGTTGAGGGTTAGAGTTATGTCAGGTCTGTCGTCAGTGCGTGACGCTAGGTCCGCACCTCATCCCGATCAACGACCGCGCCGCGCGTGTCGGCGGGTGATCCCTGACCGGCTCTCTCACCGCGTGATCGGCAGGCGCGGCGCCGACACGTCGTAGACGTGCGCTCCCTTGGCCGTCGGCGACGCCCGGAGCGCGGTGAGCACCGCGATCTTCAGGGCCGTCTCCTGGGAGCTGCCCCAGTCCACCTCGACACCGTCGCGCAGGTGCATCGTCACGGTGTCCTGGGTCTGGGCCGCCACGCCCGCGACCTCGGCCAGGAGTGCCGGTGGCAGCTGGCGCAGCACGCCGAGCACGGCCTGCAGCGTACGTGCGTCGTCGGCGGGCACGTCGACGACGGGCAGCCCGGCGGGCGCCGCATCGGCGCGGCCGACCTGGACGCCTTCCTCGTCGAGAAGGGCGAAGCCCGGCTTCGCCGCACCGGCCGGCGCCTGCTTCTCGGGGACGGCCGCCACGGGCTCCCGCGCGACGAGCTGGACGGTGAGCCCGTGCGGCCAGTCGCGCGTGACGCGAGCCTCCCGGACCCCCGGCACCTGGAGCAGCCGGTCCCGCAGCGCCACGGTCCCGAGGCGCGGCAGCGGGACGCCGCTGTCCTTCGCGACGACGGCCCGCACCTGGTCGACGGCCACGACGGTGCCCGCTCCGGCGACGGTCACGTCCGCGGGCCGCAGCGCCAGCACCGGGGACCAGAGCAGCAGCCAGGCGAGTGCGCCGACCACCAGGACGGCAGCCGCCGTGAGGGCGATCTGCCGACGCGCGAGCGTGCGGCGCGCGCGTGCCCGCTCGGCGAAGCGCTGCACCGAGCGCGTGGAGACGACCGGCGGGCGAACCGGGCCTCCGAACCGGCGCACCTGGTACGTGGTGGCCGTCTGGTACCGGCTCCCGGCCGGCGCGGTCGGCAGCGGGGACGGGCCGCTCGCCGCGGGCGATGGCGTGGAGGCGACGGGTTCGGCCGGTGGCACGCCCGTCTCGGCGGGCGGCTCGCGGACCGGTTCGCGGCTCGTGTCGCCGCCGGACGAGCGCGCACCCTCCGGTCGCGCGGTGCTCCGTGGCGTGGTTCGGCTCGGGGTCGGCGGCCGGGTACGCGGTGCAGGTGGGCGGGACGGGCTCATCAGGCGGGCCCCGCAGCACCCTGGTCCGCTCGGCCCGCGCCCAGCCGGGCGTCCAGGGCGGCGAGGACCACGGGTGCCAGCTGCGTCACGTCACCCGCCCCGACGGTGAGCACCAGGTCGCCCGGACGTGCCAGGGCCGCGACGGCGGACGCCGCCTCGGTCCTGCCGGCGACGAACCGGCCGCGACCCGGCGTGGTCATGCGGTCGGTGATCAGGGCACCCGTCACGCCGGGCTCGGGGTCCTCGCGCGCGGCGTAGACGTCGGTGACCACCACGGCGTCGGCGAGCTCGAGCGCGTGCGCGAACTCGTCGGCGAACGTCCGCGTGCGGGAGTACAGGTGCGGCTGGAACAGCACGAGGACCCGGCCGTCGCCGGCCACCTGGCGCGCGGCGCCCAGCAGCGCGGCGATCTCCGTCGGGTGGTGGGCGTAGTCGTCGACCACCCGCACCCCGCCTGCGGTCCCCCGGTCCTCGAACCGCCGTCCCGTGCCCCGGAAGGCACCCAGCGCCTCCGCGGCCGCGGCCGCGTCGAGACCCAGGCGGCGCAGCACGGCCCACGCGGCGGCGGCGTTCAGACCGTTGTGCGCGCCGGGGACGGCGAGCCGCACCACGACCCGCTCGGCGCCTGCGGCGAGCTCGGTCTCCCAGCCCTGCGCCGTGGCCCGGGTGGGACCTACCTGCACGTCGGAACCGGCCGAGCGACCGTAGGTCACCACCTCGACCCCGCGGGCGGCGAGGCGATCCCCGACGGTGCGCACCAGGCGGGCCGCACCGGGGTCGTCGAGGCACGCCACCAGCTGGCCGCCCGGACGGATGCGGTCCGCGAACGCCGCGAAGGCGGCCTCGAACGCCTCCCCGGTCCCGTAGTGGTCGAGGTGGTCCGGCTCGACGTTGGTCACCACGGAGACGAGCGGCCGGTAGGCGAGGAACGATCCGTCGGACTCGTCCGCCTCGGCGACGAACGGTCCGTCGCCGTGCCGGCCGCCACCGACCGGTCCTTGCGCGGTCAGCACCGTGCCGCCGATGGCGAACGACGGGTCCGCCCCGGCGTGCAGCAGCGCGGTCGCCACCATCGCCGACGTGGTCGTCTTCCCGTGCGCACCCGCCACGGCGACGGAGTCCCGACCGGCCATCAGGGCGGCCAGCGCCTGGGACCGGTGCAGGACGCGCAGACCGCCCGCACGCGCGGCCGCCAGCTCCGGGTTGGTCTCCCGTACCGCGGAGGAGATCACGACCGTGTCGACGTCCCGGACCGCCGACGCGTCGTGCCCCACGTGGACCCGGACGCCCGCGTCGCGCAGGCCGGGCAGCGCCGGGCCGTCCTGGGCGTCGGAGCCCGAGACGTCCAGGCCACGGGCGGCCAGCAGCGCCGCGACGGCGGACATCCCCGCACCGCCGACGCCGATCAGGTGCACCCGGCCGAGGGAGTCGACAGAGGGCACGTCGTCGCCCTGCTCCTCCGTACCGGTGGCGCCGCGCTCCGGAGACGCCGACGGCGAGGTCGGCCGTGCGACGGGCGGCAGCTGGTCGAGCACCAGCTGAGCCACCCGCTGCGCCGCGTCACGGACACCCACCGACGCGGCCGCTCGCGCCATCTGCTCCCGCTGCCGCACCGCGCCCGGTCCGACCAGCAGCGGCAGCGCATGGGCGCGCAGCCACGACGCGTCCAGCGCCGTGTCGTCCACCAGGAGGCCACCGCCGGCGGCGACGACCGAGGCGGCGTTGAGGCGCTGCTCCCCGTTGCCGACCGGCAGCGGCACATACACCGCCGGGATGCCGAGGGCAGCGAGCTCGCACACGGTGCCCGCGCCCGCGCGGCCGACCACCAGGTCCGCCACCGCGAGCGCCAGCTCCATCCGGGACAGGTACTCCAGCACGTGGTAGTGCTCCGCGCCGGGGAGGTCCTCCGTGGCCCGGCGGACCGGGTCGGCCTTGCCGCGGCCGGTGAGGTGCAGCACCTGCACGCCGGAACCGAGCAGGTCGCCCGCGGCCGCCGAGACGGCACGGTTGATGCTGAGCGCGCCGAGCGACCCCCCGGTGACCAGGAGCGTCGGGAGGTCGGGATCGAGGCCCAGCTCGTCGGCCGCGCGCCGCCGGACCGCTGCGGGGTCGGTCGCGCGTTCGTCCAGCAGTGCGGCGACCGCAGGGCGCAAGGGCAGGCCCGTCACCTGGGCGTGGGGCAGCACGGTTCCCGGGAACGTCACCGCGACGGCACGCGCCCACCGGGCTCCGAGCCGGTTCGCCAGGCCCGGCCGGGCGTTCTGCTCGTGCACCACGACGGGCAGCCCCCGGTGGCGCGCTGCGAGGTACGCCGGGGTGGAGACGTAACCGCCGAAACCCACGACGACCTGCGCCCCGGCGTCCTCCAGCGCGGACGTGGCGGCTCCGACCGCGGCGCGCAGCCGCGCGGGCAGGTGCAGCAGCGCCCCGCTCGGGCGCCTCGGCAGCGGGACACGGGGGACGATGGCGAGCGGCAGGCCGTAGGCGGGCACCAGGTCCGACTCGAGGCCCTCGCGGGTGCCGAGCACGGTGATCCGGATGCCGGGACGCGCGGCGCGCAGCGCGTCGGCGACCGCCAGCAGCGGGTTGACGTGGCCCGCGGTGCCGCCACCGGCGAGCAGGACCGAGCCCGGGTCGTCAGCCACGCGCGCGCCCCAGGACGGCCAGCGACCGGCGCACCACCGACGGTCGGGCTGCGAGCGCCTCGGCGGCACCCGGTTCCGAGCGGGCGAACGCCAGCACCACGCCGATCGCGGCCATCGTCATGATCAGGGCTGAACCTCCGGCGGACACGAGCGGCAGCGGGACGCCGATCACGGGCAGCAGTCCGATCACCACGGCGATGTTGATCATCGCCTGGCCGACGATCCAGCACAGGATCGCGCCCGTGGTGATGCGGGCCATCGGGTCGGGGTGCCGCCGGATCACGCGGACCATCGCGAAGGCGAGCAGCGCGAACAGGGCCAGCACCAGCAGGGTGCCGATCAGGCCGAGCTCCTCACCGATGATCGCGAAGATGAAGTCGTTGTGCGCGGCCGGCAGGTACGACCACTTCTCGCGGCTCTCCCCCAGGCCGAGGCCGCCCCAGCCGCCGCTCGCGAGCCCCCAGCCGCCGTGCAACGTCTGGTAGCACTCGTTCTGCACGTCGCAGCTGCCGGACAGCCAGGACCGGATGCGGCCGACGCGGTTGTGGCCGAGGGTGACCAGCGGGATGACCGCCGCGACGCCGCCGACGATCAGCGTCACCAGGTACCGGCGCGGCACCGCGGCGATCCACATCGCACCGAACAGGAGAAGCAGCAGCACCATCGCGGTACCCAGGTCCTGGCCGAGCAGGACCGTCCCGATCGGGATGATGCCCCCGATCGGGATGACGGGGACCAGGGCGTGCTGCCAGCGGTGCAGCAGCGGCAGCTTGCGGGCGAGCACCGCGCCGAGCCACAGCGCGAGGGCCAGCTTCAGCGCCTCGGACGGCTGACCGGAGAAGCCCGGGAGGCACACCCAGTTCTGGTTGCCGCCCGCCCCGCAGCCGAGGCCGGGCACGAACACCATCATCTGGAACACGACGCCGGCGGCGAGCGCGGGCCAGGCCAGCTTGCGCAGCACCCGCACCGGCAGCCGCGACGCGATCAGCATCAGCGGCAGTCCGATCAGCGCGAACTTGGTCTGGTCCAGGAAGACCGCGTACGCCGAGTTGCCCTTCTGCAGGGACTCGACGCTGGAGCTCGACAGCACCATCACCAGGCCGATCACCAGCAGCAGGGCCGACGACCCCGCCAGCACGTAGTAGCTGGTCACGGCGCTGTTCCAGTGCCCGAGCGCGGAACGACGCCGCGCCGGGTCCGCCGCGACGGCGTCCGCCTGGGCGGAGACCACGGGGTTCACGACTGCCCGGACAGGCCCCGGACGGCGGCAGCGAAGGCGTCGCCGCGCTCCGCGTAGGACGTGAACTGGTCCATGGACGCGCACGCGGGGGCGAGCAGCACGTTCACCGGGGTACCGGCGGGCGCCTGGGCGGCGAGCCGCTCGGCGGTCTGCACGGCACGGGTCATCACCGGTTCAGTGTCACCGGCGACCACCTCGACCACCGGGACCTGCGGCGCGTGTCGGGCCAGGGCGTCCCGCAGCGGTGCGCGGTCCACACCGATCAGCACGACGGCGCGGAGCCGGTCGCGGCGCTGCTGCACGAGCTCGTCGAACGTGGCGCCCTTCGCGAGCCCGCCGGCGATCCACACCACGCTCGCCTCGCCGAACGCCGCGAGGGAGGCGGCGGCGGCATGCGCGTTCGTCGCCTTCGAGTCGTCGATCCAGGCGACCGAGCCGCGCTGCGCGACGGTCACGATGCGGTGCGCCCCCGGTGCGAAGGCGCGCAGGCCGTCACGGACGTCGGCCGGCGCGACGCCGTGGGCCAGGGCCAGCGCGGCAGCCGCCAGGGCGTTGGACACCACGTGCGGCGGCACCTGCCCGTCCGGACCGGCCAGCTGCGCGAGGTCGTCCAGGGTCGCCAGCTCCTGGGCGTGCGTGTGCCGCAGCCGCGCGAACCCCCGGTCGACCAGCACGTCCTCGACCACACCGACCTGACCGACCGACGGCACGCCGAGGGTGAACCCGACGGCGACGGCGCCGTCGACCACGTCCGCCTCCTCGACCAGCCGTCGCGTCACCGGATCGGCCGCCGAGTACACGCAGGCCCGCTCCACCCGGTCGAGCACGCGCCCCTTGTCGGCCGCGTACGCCTCCATCGAGCCGTGCCAGTCGAGGTGGTCCGCCGCGACGTTGAGCACGGCCGCCGCCTGCGCCGCCATGCTGCTGGTGAAGTGCAGCTGGAAGCTGGACAGCTCGACGGCCAGCACGTCGTTGGCGGGGTCGGTCGCGGCGAGCACCAGCGGGTTGCCCACGTTGCCGGCGGCGACCGCGTGCTCACCGGCGGCCCGCAGGATCGACTCCAGCATCCCGACCGTCGTCGTCTTGCCGTTGGTGCCCGTGACGGCCAGCCAGGGCGCCGGCCCCGCGCCGTCCGCACGGTCGACGCGCACCCGCCAGGCCAGCTCGACCTCGCTCCAGACCGGTACGCCGCGCTCGACGGCAGCCGCGAGCAGGGGGTGCCGCGGCTGCAGGCCCGGAGAGGTCACGACGAGGTCGACCTCCGCGAGACCGTCGCGCGACAGGAAGTCGTCCGCGTCGTGCTCGTCCGCGTTACCGGGCCGGTCGTCGAACGTCCGCACCTGCGCCCCGAGCCGCTCGAGCACCTGCACGGAGGCACGCCCCGACAGACCGAGACCCGCCACCAGCACCCGCGCACCGGCCAACGTGACGTCCGGCGTGCCCGGTGACGCTGCCCTCGGACCGTCCACGCCGTCCGCCGAGCCGTCCACCGACGTCCGCACCTACCCCGCCACCCATTCCCCGTAGAACAGCCCCACGCCGAGAGCCACGAACAGCCCGGCGATGATCCAGAACCGGATCACGATCGTCACCTCGCCCCACCCCGACAGCTCGAAGTGGTGGTGCAGCGGCGCCATCTTCAGCACACGTCTGCCGGTCGCCTTGAAGAAGCCGATCTGGACCACGTCCGACATCACGATCACGACGAACATCCCACCCAGGATCGCCGCGAGGATCTCGGTGCGTGTGAGGATCGAGAACCCCGCCAGCGCGCCGCCGAGGGCGAGGGAGCCGGTGTCGCCCATGAAGATCTGCGCGGGGCTCGCGTTCCACCACAGGAAGCCGAACAGCGCCCCCGTGATCGCGGCGGCGACCACGGCGAGCGCGAGCGGGTCCCGGGTCTCGTAGCAGCGCGGGCCCACCGAGCCGAGGATCTGGCAGGACTGCTTGAACTGCCACACGCCCACCACCACGTAGGCGCCGAAGACGATGAGCGAGACGCCGGTCGCGAGGCCGTCGAGGCCGTCGGTCAGGTTGACCGCGTTGGACCAGGCCGTGATCAGGAAGTTCGCCCAGACGACGAACAGGACGAGACCGATCGCCGCGCCCGCGAACGCCAGGTTCAGGTCCGTGTCACGCACGAACGAGATGTGGGTCGAGGCCGGCGTCCGGAACCGCGCGTTGGGGAACTGCAGCGCGGCGACGGCGAAGGCGATCCCGACCACGCCCTGGCCGACGATCTTCGCCGCCGGTGACAGCCCGAGACTGCGCTGCCGGGAGATCTTGATGAAGTCGTCGAGGAACCCGACGACGCCGAGCCCCGCCATGAGGAACAGCACGAGGATCGCCGACGCCGAGGGCGCCGTGCCGGTGAGGAGCAGGCCGGCCAGCCAGCCCACGATCGTCGCGACGATGATGACGACCCCGCCCATCGTCGGCGTGCCGCGCTTGGTGAAGTGCGCGGTGGGACCGTCCTGCCGGATGAACTGCCCGTAGCGCCGGCGCACCAGGAACCGGATCAGCAGCGGCGTGCCGAGCAGCGCGGCGACCATGGACACGCCGCCGGAGATCAGGACCGCCTTCACTCGCCTGCTCCGACCAGCCGGTCGCCGAGCTGCCAGAGCCCGGCACCGTACGACGACTTGACCAGCACGACGTCGCCGGCGCGCAGCTCCTGGGCGAGGAACTGCTCGGCCGCGTCGATGTCGTCCGCCAGCACCACCTCGTCGCCCCACGAGCCCTCGTGGTTCGCACCGTCGCGGATCGCTCGCGCACCGTCCCCGACCACCACGGTCAGCCCGATGTTGAGCCGGACGACGAGCCGCCCGATCGC
The DNA here is from genome assembly GCF_027923705.1 of Cellulomonas sp. NTE-D12. Lineage (NCBI taxonomy): Bacteria > Bacillati > Actinomycetota > Actinomycetes > Micrococcales > Cellulomonadaceae > Cellulomonas > Cellulomonas electrica. The sequence continues at coordinate 2,215,434 of NZ_AP026442.1, forward strand.
GTCGTGGGCCTGCCGCGCCTCGGCACCGAGCTCGAGCATCTCGCCGAGGACCGCCACCGAGCGGCGGTCGCGGCCGGCGAGCTGCGCGAGGGCCTTCAGCGCGGCGCGCATCGAGTCCGGGTTGGCGTTGTAGGAGTCGTCGACCACGGTGACGCCGTCCGGACGGTCCACCACGTGCATCCGGTGGGGGCTCAGGGCGTCCGCCGACGAGAGCCCCGCGGCGACGTCGGCCAGCTCGAGCCCGCCGACCAGCCCGGTGGCGGCCGCCGCCAGCGCGTTGTGCACGTGGTGCTCCCCCACCAGCCGCAGCCGCACGGACGCCGACCGTGGGGCGCGCGTGGTGCGAGCGTCGACCAGCGTGAACGCCGCCCGCCCCCGCTGGTCGAGCGTCACGTCGGTGGCGCGCACCTGCGCGGCCGGCGACGTGCCGAAGGTCACCACCGGTCCGGGGGCGAGCTCCGCCATCGCCATCACGCGGTGGTCGTCGGCGTTCAGCACCGCGACGCCGTCGGACCGAAGACCGCGGACCAGCTCGGACTTGGCCCGAGCCGTCGCCTCGACACCGCCGAACTCGCCGAGGTGGGCGGCGCCCACGACGAGCACGACGGAGACGTCCGGCGGCGCGATCTGCGTGAGGTACTCGATGTGCCCGATGCCGGACGCGCCCATCTCGAGCACCAGGTGCGTCGTCGCCTCGTCCGCACGCAGCACCGTCAGCGGCAGGCCGATCTCGTTGTTGAACGAGCGCACCGGCGCGACCGTCGGCCCGTCGGCCGCGAACAGCTGCGCCAGCAGGTCCTTCGTCGTCGTCTTCCCGACCGACCCGGTCACGGCCACGACCTGCAGCGCTGCACCGACCGGCTCGGCCGCGGCCTCGCGCAGCCGGGCGAGCACCTCACGGGCCAGGGCGCCGAGCGCCACCGTCACGTCGTCCACCAGCACGGCGGGCAGGGTTCCTCCTGCCGGGTGCGGCACGTCGTGCGCCGCGAGCACCAGCACCGCGCCCGCCTCCACCGCCCGCGCCGCGAACGCGTGCCCGTCGACGTGCTCGCCGGGCAGCGCGACGAAGAGCGCACCCGGGAGCACCTCACGCGAGTCCGACACCACCGGACCGCTGACGACGGTCCCCGGGTGCACCCCGGACAGCACGCCTCCCGTCGCGGCCGCGACCTCGGCCGCCGTGAGGGCGATCACGCGTGCAGCCCGGATGCCGCACCGGCCGCGGCGAGCCGCTCGTCCCGGACGGCGGTCAGCACGTCTCGGTCGTTGTAGCGGTGGAACACCCCCGCGACCTCCTGAGTCGGCTCGTGCCCCTTGCCCGTGATGATCACCGTGTCCTCGTCGCCTGCCAGGTCGAGGGCGCGCCGCACGGCGTCGGCACGGCTGGTCGTCACCTCGAGCACGTCCACAAGATCGGGTCGCTGCGCGCGGGCACCCTCCAGGATGGCCGCCCGGATCGACGCCGGGTCCTCCGAACGCGGGTTCTCGTCGGTCACGACGACGACGTCCGCCAGCCGCGCCGCGATCTCGCCCATCATCGGCCGCTTGCCGCGGTCCCGGTCGCCGTCGGACCCGAGCACGATCACCAGGCGCCCCGGCGTGATCGGCCGGACGGCCTCCAACGCCAGCACCAGCGCGTCCGGCGTGTGGGCGTAGTCCACCAGCGCCAGCGGGAAGCCGCCGCCGCGCTCGATCACGCGCTCCATCCGGCCGGGGATCTCGTGCGCGTGCGCGACCGCCTCGATCGCGGTCGGCAACGGCACGCCCGCCGTGTGCGCCAGCACCACCGCCGTCGCGGCGTTGGAGACGTTCACCAGTCCCGGCAGCGGGCTGGCGGCCTGGTGCCTCGCGCCGTCGGGCCCTCGGAGCACGAAGCTCGAGCCGACGCCGTCGAGCCCTATCTGCGCCTCGACCACCGCCCAGTCGGCCGTCTCGCCCACCGGGTCCCCGACGTGGGTCGCGACCGTCTGCACCGGGATCGGTGCGGAGGCGGCCAGGCGCCGGCCCCACTCGTCGTCGACCACGACCACGCCGCGTCGCGCCTGGTCGGTCGCGAACAGCCGCGACTTGTCGGCGAAGTACGTCTCCATGTCGCCGTGGAAGTCGAGGTGGTCGCGCTGCAGGTTGGTGAAGCCCACCACGTCGAAGACCAGACCGCGGACGCGGCCCAGTGCGAGCGCGTGCGACGAGACCTCGGTGCTCATCGCCGTCGCGCCCCGTTCCGCCGCCAGCGCGAGGATCGCGTGCAGGACCGGCGCCTCGACCGTCGTGCGGGGGCTCTCGATCGCCTCGTCCCCGATCCGCAGCTCGACCGTGCCGAGAACGGCCGTGACGGCGTGCACGGCGCGCAGCGCCGCGTCGACGAAGTACGTGGTGGTCGTCTTGCCGTTGGTCCCGGTGACCCCGACGGTGACCAGTCCCGCGCCAGGGTCTCCGTGGACCCACGCGGCCACCGGGCCCGCAAGGCCACGCGGATCGGCCGCGACGAGCACGGGAACCCGTGCCGCCACACCGGCGGCGACGGCTGCCGCCAGCCCCGCGTCGTCGGTCAGCACCGCGACGGCGCCCGCGTCGACGGCCTGCGCGGCATACCGCGCGCCGTGGACGGTGAACCCGGGGACGGCGACGAAGAGGTCGCCCGGCTGCACGTCGCCGCTGGCCATGCTGACCCCGCTGATGACTTTCCCGGCGACCGGAACACCCTCCGCCACCAGGGCGAACGCCTCGACCAGGTCGTCCACCCGACGGGCCGGGGGACTGAGCGGACGCATCCGTCCCTGGGGGGAGGTCATGGGGAGAATCTACCCGGCCGCTCTCGTCGGCCCGCTCACCAGGTCGTCGGGAACAAGGAGGCCTTGGTCCCCGACGGCGCCACGCCGAGCTCGGACAGCGCGAACCCCGCGACGTCGCTGAACACCGGCGCGGCGATCGTGCCGCCGTAGATGTCGGTCTTCGGGTTGTGCACGAAGACGCCGACCACCAGGCGCGGAGCGTCCGCCGGGACGACGCCGATGAAGGACGCGGTGATGCCGTTGGACTGCATGTCCTGGGCGGTTCCCGTCTTGCCGGCGACGCGGTAGCCCGGGATCGAGGCGGCCGCGCCGGTCCCGTCGTCGACGACGCTCTCGAGCATGGTCAGCACGGTCTGCGCGGTCTGCTCCGAGACCGCCCGCTGCGGCGCTGCCGTGGTGACGGGCGTGTACGTGCCGTCCGCCGAGGTCCACCCGTCGATCAGGTGGGGCTGCGGCCGCACGCCCTTGTTCGCGATCGTCGCGTAGACGTTCGTCGCCTGGATGGCGGTCACGGCAACACCCTGGCCGAAGAGCACCGTGTACTGGGTCCGGCCGTCCCACTGGTTGGCCGGGTGCAGGATGCCCGCCGACTCGCCCGGCAGCTCGATGCCCGTCGGGCTGCCCAGCCCGAACCTGCGCATGAAGTCGTAGCGCTGGTCCTTGGACAGCTGCTGGCCGACCATCACGGTCCCCGAGTTGGAGGACTCGGCCAGGATGCCCGTGGTGGTCCACTGCTCGGTCGGGTGCGGGTGGGAGTCCGTGAAGCTCTGCCCGTTCGGCGCCGTGTACTGGTACGGCACCGAGAACTGGGACGTCGGTGTCGCGAGGCCGCTCTCCAGCAGCCCGGACATGGTGATCACCTTGCCGGTGGAACCGGGTTCGAAGACGTCGGACACCGCTCGCGAGAGGGCGCCGCCGGCCGCTGCCCCGGGCTTGTTGGGGTCGATCGAGCCCGAGTCGGCGAGCGCGAGGAGCGCTCCGGTCGTGGCGTCCTCGACGACGATCTCGATGGTGTCCGCCCCCGTGGCCGCCTTCTGCGCATCGGCGGCCGCCTGGGCCTTCCACTGCAGGTCGGACAAGATGGTCAGCCGCGCGGAGTCGCCCGCCTTGGCGGGAGAACCGGTCGAGTACCCGCCCGGGATCGCCTGCCCCCCTGCGCCACGCTCGTACGTCTCCGAACCGGCGGTGCCGGTGAGCCGGCTGTTGAGGGTCGCCTCGAGGCCCTGCAGGCCCTTCCCGTCGGCGTTGACGAACCCGACGATGTTCCCCGCCAGCGTCCCCTTGGGATACACCCGGTCGGCGACCTTCTCCACCATCACGCCGTCGATCCGCAGGGCCTGCACGGACCGGGCGACCTCCGGGAGCACACCCTTGGCCACGTACCGGAACGTCGAGCTGCCCGCCAGCTCACCGCCCAGCTCGGCCGGGTTCACGCCCAGCACCGGGGCGAGGCGCGCCGCGACGCCGGCGGCGCCGTCGGGCGCCCCAGTCCCACCCGTGCTGCGGTACTTCGCGATCGTGCGCTGGTTGACGGAGATGTCGTAGCGCTCGACGGAGGTGGCGAGAGGCACACCCGCGGCGTCGGTGATCTGACCACGCTGCCCGAGCACCGTCACGGACGACAGGCGCTTCTCCAGGGCCACCTTGGCGATCGCCGGACCGGCGATGCCCTGGACCCACACCAGCCGCCCGGCGAACGTCGCGAGGACCAGGACCAGGACGACGACGAGCGCGGTGACGCGGCCACGCGGGCCTGCCTCGCGCACCGGCCGGGGGCCGCGCTGGGTCGGCACCTGCAGCAGCCGCGCCGCCTCACCGACCACGCGCCGACCGGCCGGGGTTCGGGCCGCGGTCCTCGCCATGCCCGCCACGGTGCCACGGCGAGGCTGACGTCCGGTCGCGCCGCGCGGGACCGGACGACCGGCACCGCGTGACGACGCCGGCGTGCGCGTCGGCGTGCTCATCCCGCCGCAGCCGGCGCCGGCGCGCCCTGGACGGAGCCGTCGGACAGCCGCAGCCAGCCCGTGCCGTTGGCCGGCACCATCCCGATGCCGCGCGCCGCCTGGGCCAGGCTGGCCGGCGCGGACCGTGCGTCGAGCTGCGCGACGAGGTCGAGCTGGTCCTGCTGCAGGCGACCGAGGCGGCTGGTCAGCGACGAGCGCTCGAACGCGCCACCCGCCATCGACGTGTTGAGCAGCAGGGCGGACAGCAGCGCCGCACCGAGGATCGCCATGCAGAGGAAGACGAACGGCACGCGGGTGCGCGCCTGCTGCGGCGCCCGGACCACGCGCAGCCGAGGGCGTGCGGCCGGCGCGGGACGGGGTGCCAGGGAGACGGGCGTGCCCGCCCGCAACGGCGATGCGCTCATGCGGCGGCTCCTCTCGAGGACGTGCGGCCCGGTAGCAGGTGTGTCGGCGTGGCTCGCAGGCGTTCCGCGGCGCGCAGCCGGACGGACTGGGCGCGGGGGTTCGTGGCCACCTCGTCCGGGCCGGCGAGCTCGGCACCCCGGGTCAGCAGCCGCAGGTACGGCGCGTGGTCGGCCGGCTCCACCGGTAGCCCGGCCGGCGCGCTCGAGTTGGCACCGACGGCGAGCTCCCGCTTGACCAGCTTGTCCTCGAGCGACTGGTACGCCTCGACGACGATGCGCCCTCCGACGGCGAGCGCCTCGACGGAGGCGGGCAGCGCACGGGCCAGGGCGTCCAGCTCGCCGTTCACCTCGATGCGCAGGGCCTGGAACGTGCGCTTGGCGGGATGGCCGCCCTGCGCCCGGGCCGCGGCCGGGATCGAGGCGCGCACGACGTCCACCAGCTCGCTGGTGCGCGTCAACGGCCGCCGGCTGCGCTCGCGCACCACCGCGCGGGCGATGCGCGGCGCGAACCGCTCCTCGCCGTAGGTGCGCAGCACGCGGACCAGCTGCTGCTCGTCGTAGGTCGCCAGCACGTCCGCCGCCGTCGGTCCGGTGCTCGGGTCCATGCGCATGTCCAGCGGAGCGTCGTGGGCGTAGGAGAAGCCCCGTTCGGCCTCGTCGAGCTGCAGCGACGAGACGCCGAGGTCCATCAGGACGCCCTGCACCAGGTCGATGCCGAGGCCGTCGAGCACCGCCCGCACCTCGTCGTAGACCGCGTGGACCGCCGTGAAGCGGTCGCCGAAGGGAGCCAGCCGCCGGCTGGCCAGCTCGAGCGCCTGCGGGTCCCGGTCCAGACCCACGACCCGCGCCTGCGGGAACGCACGAAGCACACCCTCGGTGTGACCGCCCATGCCGAGCGTGGAGTCCACCATCACGGCGCCCGGGTTGCCGAGCGCCGGCGCGAGCAGCTCGAGGCAGCGGGCCAGGAGGACGGGGACGTGCCGGGCTGCGGTGTCGTCGGTCGGCTGCTCCACGGCGCTCTCCTCTCCTGGTCCTGGTCGGGTTCCGGGCCGGGCGTCCGGCGCGAGCTCTCGGGGTACTGCCTGTCGGTGTGCTCTCGGTGCTGGTGCTGCGAGTCGTTGCTGGTCGGAGGCCCTCCACCGTCCGACCAGATCCCCCACCGGCTGTGCTGGCGCCGGGGAAGTGCGTCAGCACGGACGGGAGGAGGTCTCGCCGGGCGGTCGGGTGGAGCTGCGGGCTTCGTGCGGTGGTGCGGACTGCGGTGGTGCGGACTGCGGTGGTGCGGACTGCGGTGGTGCGGACTGCGGTGGTGCGGACTGCGGTGGTGCGGACGAGGTGACGGTCAGATGCCTTGCGGGAACACCTCCTCGGCGGTCTCGGCGTACTGCGCCTCCTGCTCGGCCAGGTACGTCTCCCACGCCTGCAGGTCCCAGAGCTCGACGCGGTTGCCGGCGCCGATCACGGCGACGTCGCGGTCGAGGCCGGCGTACTTGCGCAGCACCGGCGGGATGGAGATGCGGCCCTGCTTGTCCGGGAGCTCGTCGCTCGCCCCCGACAGCAGCACACGCAGGTAGTCACGGGCCTGCTTGCTGGTGACCGGGGCGGCCTGGGCGTGCTCGTGCATCCGGCGGAACTCGTCCAGCGGCAGCAGGAACAGGCAGCGCTCCTGACCCCGGGTCAGCACCAGACCCGGGGCCAACCGGGCGCGGAACTTGGCGGGCAGGATCAGCCGCCCCTTGTCGTCCAGCCGGGGTGTGTACGTGCCCAGGAACGGCGCGACGGAGCCCAGGACCCCGCCGAACGGCTCCTCGGACACCACGCCTCCCCTCGCCCGAGCACTCCCGACCTCACCACCGCGCACCACGCTACTCCACTTCCCTCCACCGAGCCGGGTAGGCGACGGCTTTTTCACCCCTCCTGGCGGGCGAATTCGCAGGTCAGTCGCGGTGGTGGAAAGTGGAGGGCGCCACGCGGCGGAGATCGCTCGGTCGGGCGACGACGACCGCGCCGACCCGCACCGCGGCGGTCTCGCCGCCCCACGCGCTCGGCGCTACGCCGTCTGCGACGTGGGGACGTGGCCTGCGCGCCACGCACGTCGGGCGCACCCGCTCAGGTGGAGGGAAGTGGGGCGGGCAAGTGCGCCGGCCGACGCGCTGCGGGATCGGTGGCACCGCACGTAGGCTCAGCCCACCTGCCCTGCGAGGAGGAGCGATGACGACCGACGTGCCATCCGGGTCGCAGCTGGACGACGTCGTCCACGTCACGGGCCGGATGCGCGCAGGGATCGAGTCGGTCATCACCGGACGCCCGGACCTGGTCCGAGTCAGCCTGGCGGTCCTCCTGGCAGAGGGCCACCTGCTCCTGGAAGACGTGCCGGGGGTGGGCAAGACCACCCTGGCCAAGGCGATCGCCCGGTCGATCGACTGCACGGTGGGCCGGATCCAGTTCACCCCGGACCTGCTGCCGAGCGACCTGACCGGCGTGAACATCTACCGGACCCAGACGCACGAGTTCGAGTTCCGCCCGGGTCCGGTCTTCGCCCACGTCGTGATCGGCGACGAGATCAACCGCGCCTCCCCCAAGACGCAGTCGGCGCTGCTGGAGTGCATGCAGGAAGCGCAGGCGACCGTCGACGGTCGCTCGTACCCGCTGCCCCGGCCCTTCCTCGTCGTCGCGACCCAGAACCCCGTGGAGATGGAGGGGACGTACCCGCTCCCCGAGGCACAGCGGGACCGCTTCATGGCGCGCCTCGCGGTCGGTTACCCGAGTGTCGAGTCGGAGCTCGAGATGCTCGACATCCAGGAGCGGTCCGACCCGATCGACGAGCTGCGTCCGGCCACCGACGCCGAGCACGTCGCCGCGATGATCGAGGTGGTCCGGCGCCTGTACGCCTCCGCCGCGGTGAAGCGTTACGTGGTCGACCTGGTCGGGGCGACGCGGGACGACCCAGGCCTTCGGCTCGGCGCCTCGCCGCGCGCTGCCATCCAGCTGCTCCGTGCCGCCAAGGCGGTGGCCGCCATGGCCGGTCGGGACCACGTGCTCCCGGACGACGTGCAGCAGCTCGCGGTACCGGTCCTGGCGCACCGCCTGCTCCCGAGCACGGAGTCGCGCCTGTCCGGGCGCACCACCGCGCGGATCGTCGAGGACGTCGTCGAGCGGACGCCGCTGCCCGCACCGGCCGCCACCTCGGCCCGGGTGCGTCGCGCGGCAGGCTGATGGTCCCGCGGCCGACCGTCCGGGGCTGGGCGCTCGTCGCGGGCGGCCTGCTCGCCATGGTGCTCGGCGCCCTCCTGGGCGCGGTCGACCTGGTGCGCATCGGCGTCGTCGCCCTGGTCCTGGTCGCTGGTGCCGAGGTCGGCGTGGCCGTCACCGTCCCGGGGCGCGGACGGCACCGGATCGAGGTGCGTCGGTCCGTCGAGCCGAACCCGGTGCACGTCGGTGAGGACGCCGACGTGCAGGTGGACGTGCTCGCGCCGGACTCCGGGGCCCGCGTGCGGCTCGCCGGCCTCCGGTTCGCCGAGCAGGCTGCGACGGAGCTGTCCGGCGGCCGCCCGTTGCGGGCGAGGGTGACCCGCTCTCCCGGGCGGGTGACCGTGCGCTACCCCGTGCGGGCGACCCGACGCGGCCGATGGCCGATCGGCCCCCTCGTCGTGACCCACGGTGACCCCTTCGGCGTGGTGCGCTCCCCCGCGACCCTGGGTGGGGCGGCCGACGTGGACGTCTGGCCGGAGGTCGTCGCGCTGCCGCCGCCGAGCGACGTCCTGGTCGACGAGCCGGATCGCGTGACCCTCGGGGCGCGCACCCCGTCGCCCGACGACGCGGCCCTGCGCGACTACCGGGAGGGCGACGACCTGCGACGCGTGCACTGGCGCAGCAGCGCACGGCGCGGGGCCCTGCTGGTGCGCTCGGACGAACGGGCAGGCATGAGGCCGGTCAGCGTGCTGCTCGACCAGCCCGTCCGGTCCAAGACGCTCGAGTGGTCCATCTCGTTGGCCGCCTCGATGGCGCTGGCGATGCTCGAGGGCGGGCACCCGGTGCGCCTCGTCGGCCTCGAGCCGACCACCGGCGACGACGTGTCGGAGATCCCCGAGTTCGTGCACTCCCGCAGCGGTCCGCAGGCGCGTGCCACGCTGCTGAACCGGACGATCGACCTGGTGGGGCCCCGCACCGACGCGGAGGCGGAGCAGCGTCTGCTCGACGGGGTGCGGCTGCTCGAGACGGCCGAGGGTGGCGCGGAGATGGTCCTCGCCGTGCTCGGACCGCTGTCGGCACGCGCTCGAGCGGCGCTGGTGCACGCCAGCAGCTCCTCGCACAGCTGGGCCGTGGTGCGGACGGACGGCCGGAACCCGGCCGAGGCCGCCGGTGCCGAGCACACGGTCCGGGCACTGCAGCGCGCCGGCTGGCGGGTCGGTCGCGCGACGGTCGGTGAGGACCTGATGGTCTGCTGGCGACGCCTGCTCGGGAGCGCGGCGTGACGACCGCCGACCGCGTCGAGGGAAACACTCGAGGCTGGCTCTCGTCGGCCCTCTGCGCGCTGGCCACGTGCGCAGCTCTGGTGGCCCTCGGTCGGCTCATCCAGCCGGGCCGCTGGCCGGCGGTCGCCTGCGTCGCGGTGATCCTCCTGGCGGCGGTCATCGCCGCCGTCCGCTCGCTCACGGGCTCCCCCTGGGTGCCGACGGTCGTCGGCGCCGTCGTCGCCTTCGCCGGCCTCGTCGTGCGGTACGGCGCACCGCCCGGGGGTACCCAGGTGCTGCCGACGCCGGACGCCGTGCGGCGCACGTGGGCGCTGGCAGGCGAAGGTGTCGCCCTGATCCAGGGCTCGTTGGTGCCGATGCCGTCGAACCGGTCGGCAGAGGTGCTGGTCGTCGCTGGCGCGGCGGCGGTGCTGCTGCTCGTCGACGCGCTCGCGCTCGGAGCCGGCGCGCCCGCGCTCGTGGCGCTCCCCCTGAGCGCCCTGTGGGTGCCCGCCGTGGTGCTCGGCTACCCGGCGTCCGGCTGGGCCGTCTTCTGGACGGGCCTGGCGTACCTGATGCTGCTGGCGCTGACCACGGCACCCGGAGGTCCGCAGGCCGACCTGGTCCGTCGCTCGAGCACGGCCTTCGCCGCCGCGGCCGGGGCGGTGGTGCTCGCGCTCGTCGCGGCGCCTGCCGTCGCGGCGTTCCCCGGCTGGTCGAGCGTGCGGCTGCCGACCCTCGGCGACGGTCCGAGTGGTCCGCTGGTCCTCTCGAGCAACCTGGACCTGCGCGACAGCCTCGGCTCCCGGTCCAGCCAGGTGGTGCTCCGCTACACGGTGTCCCGCCCTGCACCGCAGGACGGCTCCGGACCCAGCCCGGCCGCGACGTCCGCGGTGCCGTTGTCGATCGGTCCCCTGCGTGCCTTCACGCTCAGCTCGTTCGACGGTCGCCAGTGGTCCCGAGCCGGCGACGGCCCGGTGTTCCCGTTCGACGGCGGGTCGTGGCTCGGCACCGACTCCGCGACCCCGGACCCCGCCAGGGAGCTCGACGTGCAGGTCCGGCTCGAGTCCCTGCGCGAGACCCGCCTGCCCATCACCACCTTCCCGCGCACGGTGGCGGTCGACGGCACCTGGCGGTACGACCCGCAGCGCGACGAGGTCGTCGGGACCCAGGCCACCGCCGCGGGTCAGACGTACTCGATGCAGGTCGAGGTGCAGGACCTCAGCGCCGACCAGCTCATCGCCGCCGGTGCCGGTGCGCCGTCGGGCAGCGAGAACTACCTGCAGGTGCCTGCCACCCAGCACCTCGCGGACATCACGGCGCGCGCCGACCAGATCGTCGGGAACGCCACGACGGCCTACGACAAGGCGATGGCGCTGCAGCAGTACTTCCGCTCCGGGGCGAACTTCACCTACGACACCAAAGTGCCTCCGGCGACGTCCCAGGACGCCGTGTGGGACTTCCTGCAGTCCCGGCGGGGCTACTGCGTCCAGTTCTCCTCGGCGATGACGCTGATGGCGCGCATCCTCGGCATCCCGGCACGCGTCGCCGTCGGCTTCCTGCCGGGGACGCAGACCGGCAACGACGGCGAGTACGTGGTCACCGGCAAGCAGGCGCACGCCTGGCCCGAGCTGTACTTCGCGGGCTACGGATGGGTCCGGTTCGAGCCGACACCGGCCGTCCAGACGGGTGCACCCCCGGCCTGGAGCGACCCGTACGTCCGCTCGACCGGCCCCGGTGCGCAGGGTCCCAACGACCTCGGCCGCGCCGGCCAGGCCGCGACCGGTGGCGCGACCGGCGCCCCGGCGCCGGCGCCGCACCAGACGGTGACCACCACCGTCCACGGCAGCTGGGTGCCGACGGCGGTCACGATGGGACTGGTCCTGCTCGCCGCCGCCGCTGCGCTGCTCGTGTGGCGGCGCCTCCGGCGCCCTCCGGAGCTCAACGCCGAACGGGCGTGGCACACGCTACGGCGCCGCCTCGCGAAGCGGCACATCACGTGGGCCGACTCGACCACCCCACGGGGTTGCGTCCGCGCGGTCCAGGACACGCTGCTGGAGCTGACCGGGCGCGAGCTCCAGGGCGCTGCGTTGGAGAGCCTCACCGAGCTTGCGCGGACGGTCGAGGACGAGCGCTACGCACCTGCCCAGAGCCCACGGACGTCGAGCCAGCTCCATCACTGGATCGGCGAGACCCTCCGCGGGGTCGACGAGCTGGTCAGCGACCGCCTTGGTCGCGCCGCCGCTCCCAGCGGGCCTCCAGCCGGGCCATGAAGCCCTGCTTCGAGACGGACTTCCGCACCGGCCGGTGCACCTTGCCGTCCGTGCCCACCACTCCCTGAGGGCCGGCTGACCGCCGGGGCATCGCGAAGGCGAGTGCGACCGAGGCGAACATCAGCACGAAGCCGATCGCCCCGAGCCACGGCTTCGAGTTCGCCGCACCGAGGACCAGCAGCAGCAGCCCGACCACGGCGCCCGTGCCCGTGAGGACGAACCGCACCACGGGACGGCGTCGGCGCTGGGTGAGGGTGTTCGCCAGACGCGGATCATCTGAAGCGAGCTGGCGCTCCATCTGCTCGAGCACTCGCTGCTCGTACTCGGAGAGTGGCATGGCGACCTCCGATGCACCGATGGACCACGGCCTCTGGTCGCCTCAGGATAGATCGACCGGCACGAAGGTGGTAGTCGAGCGAGCGGGCGCCGCCTCGGCCGAGCCCGTCCGGATGGCCTGGGTGCCGAAACGGGAACGAACGGCGTCCATGGCCCGCTCGGCATCTCGACGCCCCGAGGTCTGCGCCGCGGCCTCCTCGAGAGTCGGCTGACGGACGGTCGTGGCGGCAGGTGAGAGCCCTTCCGCACGGACGCCGACCAGCCGGACCGGAAGACCGCCGAGGTCGACGCCGGCGAGCAGGGCGCGTGCCGCCAGGTAGATCTCGCGGCCGACGTCGGTGGGCGTGGTGAGCGTCCGGGCACGGCTCAGCGTCCGGAAGTCGGAGGTCCGCACCTTGATCGCGACGGTGCGCGCGACCATTCCGTGCCTGCGCAGCCGGGCCGCGCACCGGTCCGCCAGCTCCAGGACCTTGGTCTGCACCACGGCGAGGTCGGACACGTCCGCGACGAACGTCTCCTCGGCGCCGATCGACTTCTCCTCGCGGCCCGGCTGCACCGGACGAGGGTCCCGGCCCCACGCGAGGTCGTAGAGGTGCTCACCCGCCACCTTGCCGACCGCCCGTCGCACGGTGTCCACCTCGCTGTCCGCCAGCTCGGCGACCGTCCTGATGCCCCACCGGGCCAGCGCCGCCTCCGTCCGCTCGCCGACGCCCCACAGCGCGCCGACGGGAAGGATCCGCAGGAAGTCCACGGTCGCCGCCCGGGGCACGAGGAGAACCCCGTCGGGCTTGGCGTGGCCGGACGCGAGCTTGGCGACGAACTTGGTCGACGCGATGCCGACGGAGCACGTGATGCCGTAGCGCTCCCGCACCCGGGTGCGGATCAGCGCCGCGATCGCCGTGGGTGGTCCGATGCGACGCCGCGCACCGGCCACGTCGAGGAACGCCTCGTCGACGCTCACCTGCTCCACGAGCGCGGTCACGTCGCGGAGCACCGACATCACGCCCTCGGACACCTCGTGGTACGCGTGGTGGTCGGGCGGGACGACGACGGCCTGCGGGCACATGCGCAGAGCCGTGGACATCGGCATCGCGGAGTGGACGCCGAACGCCCGCGCCTCGTAGGTCGCGGCCAGCACGACCCCTCGCTGGGCACCGCCCACGATCACGGGCAGCCCGCGCAGCTGTGGTCGACGCGCAAGCTCGACGGAGGCGAAGAACGCATCCATGTCGACGTGGAGGATGGTGCACCCGTCCTCCTCGCTGCCCCAGTCCCGCTTGGCCGCGGCGGACCGGGGACCGCGACTCATGAGGCCCTCGCGGCATGGGCCTCGCCGTCGAGATACGTCCGCACCACGTCGACGAAGTCCTCCGCCTCGACGAGCGCCTGCTCGGCACGAGCACCGGTGACGAGGTCGAACCGACCCGCCTCGACCGCCGCCCGCAGCGGCGCCGCGTCCGCGAAGACCGCCCCCCACCGGCTCAACGACGGCGCGACGGAGCCGAGCTGGCCCCACACCGTGCGAGGCGCCGAGCGCCCAGCCGGTGCGCCCTCGGCCGCGACGACGGCCGCCGCGGCCCGCACGGCCGCGAGGTGCGCGTGGGACAGCTGCTCCCACGGCTCGGCGGAGAACTGAGCCGCCACGAGCTCAGCGTCGGCGCGGGCGAGCAGCTGACGGACGCGCGACGGAACCGGGGCACCGCCTGTGGTCACCGACCTCGGACTCGTCGCTCTCATCGCCGCACCTCCCGCCCTCATCATCGAACAGGTGTTCGATCGCCGTCAACCCGGACGGTACGCTGGCCACGTGCCGCCATCCCCGGGGCGTCCCCGACGGCGCCCACCCTCGCACCGACCACCCACACGGTCCGTGCCGAGCGACGAGCGGTGGCCGCAGGAGCCGGTGCGGATCAGCACGGGGACGGCGCAGGTGGTCCGGACGGCCGACGACCCGGACGGCGTCACGCTCCTGGTCAACGGCGTGCCGAGCTCGCACCTGGACCTCGCCGACCCCACGCGGCTCGAGTTCGAGTACATGCAGCAGATGACGGCCGTGCTGGACGCCTTCCGGCCTCCGCCCGCCGCGCTCACGGTGGTGCACCTGGGCGCCGGCGCCTGCGCGCTCGCGCGAGCCGTGCACGCGGCGCGGCCCGAGTCGCGGCAGCTGGCCGTGGAGCTGGACGGGCAGCTGGCGGCGCTGGTGCGCAGCTGGTTCGACCTGCCGCGGTCCCCCGCGCTGCGGATCCGGGTCGGCGACGCACGCACCGAGCTGGGCCGCCTGCCGGACGCCTCGGCGGACGTCGTCGTCCGCGACGTGTTCGCCGGCGACCGCACCCCCGACCCGCTCACCACTGCCGAGCTGACCGCGGACGTGAGCCGGGTGCTGCGGCCCGGCGGTCTCTACCTCGCCAACTGCGCCGACCGTCCACCGCTCACTCTGGCACGCTCGGAGGTGGCGACGGTCGCCTCGGTGTTCACCCACGTCGCCGCCATCGCCGAGCCGGCTCAGCTCAAGGGGCGCCGGTACGGCAACGTCGTCCTCGCGGCGACCGACGCGTCCGCCGTGCTGGACTCCCCCGCGCTGGCCAGGGCGCTGCGGTCCCTCCCCGTGCCGGCGCACCTGCTGCACGGCACGGAGCTGAGCGGCTTCGCGGGCCGGGCACCCGTCCGCCACGATGTGGACGAGGCACCACGCCCCTGACCGCCGGACACACGTCGGGGCCGCACCCCCACGAGGTGCGGCCCCGTCGTTCTGGTTGTGGTCCTCTACCGGAAAGCCCCGCAGGGGCTGCCGATCAGAGGGGACGGACGTGCTCGGCCTGCGGGCCCTTCGCGCCCTGCGTGATCTCGAACTCGACGCGCTGGCCCTCGTCCAGCGACCGGTAACCCTGGGTGTCGATCGCCGAGTAGTGGACGAAGACGTCGGCGCCGCCGCCGTCCTGGGCGATGAACCCGTAGCCCTTCTCGGCGTTGAACCACTTGACAGCACCCTGTGCCATGTCCTGATTCCTTCTGTCCCACCGGTGACGGCGCAGGCCCGCTGCCTCCGCCGTGCCGCAATGCCTCACGTGCTGCCCCGGGGTGGCACAGCCAAGCGCCGGTCAAGCGTCCGTACGTCACTGCAACGCAGGCATCCTTGCACGTGGGACGTGACGCACGCCACGGTTCTGGGACGAACGGACCTCGCTCCACGCAACGATCTGGTAAAGGGCTACCCCTCGTCGGACTGCTCGGCGAGGAACCGCTCGAACTCGGCGCCGAGCTCGTCCGCGGTCGGCAGCTCGTCGGTCGAGGCCAGCAGGTTCGTCCGCCCGATGCTCCGGGTGAACGCGTCGTACTGCTCCTCGAGCGCGTGCACCAAGGAGGCGACCTCCTCGGAGCCGGCCACCTGCTCGTCGATCTGCCGCATGGTCTGGTGCGCGGCGGGCTCCAGCGCCCCGACCTTCAGCTGCAGGCCGGTCGCGCGCTCCACCCGCCCGAGCGCCGCGATGGCGGCCTGCGGGAACGGCGACTGGGACAGGTAGTGCGGGACGTGCACCGCGAAGCCCATCGCGTCGTGCCCCGACTGACCGAGGCGGTACTCGAGGAGCGCCTGGGCGCTGGCCGGGACCTGCACGGTGCCGAACCACGCCGGCTGGTCCGCGACCAGCTCGGGCCTGGTGCCGTGCGCGGTGACGGACACCGGCCGCGTGTGCGGCAGACCCATCGGGATGCCGTGCAGGCCGATGGTCAGCGGCACGTCGAAGCGCTCCACCACCTGACGGACGGCGGCCACGTACCGCTCCCACTGCACGTCCGGCTCGGTGCCGTGCAGCAGCAGGAAGGGCACGCCCTGCTCGTCCTCGACCAGGTCGACCGCGAGCTCGGGCTCGTCGTACGACGTCCAGGTGGTGGAGTCGAAGGTCATCGCCGGCCGACGGGAGCGGTAGTCCATCAGCTGGTCGACGTCGAACGTGACCAGCCGGCGGGACCCGAGCTGCTCGGTGAGGTGCTCCGCGGCGAGCTGGCCGGCCTGGCCGGCGTCGACGAACCCGCGGACGGCGTGCACCAGCACCGGGCCGGAGCCGATGGTCGCACCGCGCGCGTCCACCTCAGCGGCGACCTGCGGGTCGACGTCGTAGATCTCGCTGGGATCCAGCATGTGGCGCCTCGCTCGTCCTCGTCCTGCGCCGGGCGGTGCACCCGGTCGAGGGTCACAACGCCGCGACGCCCCCGACTCTTCCCGGGACGGTTCCGCCGCGGGAGCCGTCGGCGTGAGCGTGCGTCAGTGCGCGGGGAGCCGCACGATCTCGACGAAGAACTCGTCGATCTGGCGCACCACGTCGATGAACCGGTCGAAGTCCACCGGCTTGGTCACGTAGGCGTTCGCGTGCAGCGAGTAGCTGCGGACGACGTCCTCCTCGGCCTCCGAGGTGGTCAGCACGACGACCGGGATCTTGCGGAGCTCGTCGTCGGACTTCAGCGCCTGCAGCACCTCGCGGCCGTCCATCCGAGGCAGGTTGAGGTCGAGCAGGATCAGGTCCGGCGTCGGGGCCTGCGCGTGCTCCCCCTGCTTGCGCAGGAACTCGAGTGCACTGACGCCGTCGGACACCACGGCGAGGCGGTTGCGCAGCTTGTTGTGCTCGAACGCCTCGCGCGTCATCAGGACGTCCCCGGGGTCGTCCTCCACCAGCAGCACGTCGATGATCTTCTGGTCCGGCACGGATGCACCGTCCTCTCGTCTCGTCAGGCCCCGGTCGGGCCGGTTCGGGTGGTGGCCGAGTCAGGTTCTGAACGGGCCAGGTCGTGGGCGGGTCAGGTCGTGAGCGGGTCAGGTCGTGAGCGGGTCAGGTTGTGAGCGGGTCAGGCGTTCGCGCGTCGGGTGTCGGCAGGGGGAACGGCTGCACCGCTTCCATGCCCTCCGGCCCGGACGGGCGTTCGACCTCGACCCCGGGCAGCGTCCACCGGATCGACGTCCCGGCGCCCGCCGTGCCGTCGATCCAGATCCGGCCGCCGTGGTACTCGACGATCTTCTTGCACAGGGCGAGCCCGATGCCCGTGCCCTCGTACACGTCCTTGGCGTGCAGCCGCTGGAAGATGACGAAGACCCGCTCGGCGTACTGCGGCTCGATGCCGATGCCGTTGTCCCGGCACTCCAGCTCCCAGAACCCGTCGTCCGCCGGCCTCGCGCTCACGTGGACCCGCGGCGCACGGTCGGGGTGACGGAACTTGATCGCGTTGCCGACCAGGTTCTGCAGCAGCTGCTCGAGCAGGGGCGGCTCGCCGCGGACCACCGGCAGCTCGTCGTGCGTCACCACCGCGTCGCTCTCCTGGATCCGCTCCGAGAGCGTGTCCAGCGCCGCGTCGAGCGCGTCCTGCAGGGGCACGTCCGAGCTCTCGCCGCCCAGCCGACCCACGCGGGAGAAGCCCAGCAGGTCCTGGATCAGCTGCTGCATCCGCTTGGCGCCGTCCACGGCGAACTGGATGTACTGGTCGGCCCGCTCGTCCAGCTGACCGCCGTACCGCTTGGCGAGCAGCTGGGTGAAGGACGCGACCTTGCGCAGGGGTTCCTGCAGGTCGTGCGAGGCGACGTAGGCGAACTGCTCGAGGTCGCGGTTGGACCGCCGCAGCTCCTCGGCCTGCTCGGTGAGTCGCGCGTGCGCCTCCTCCAGACCCGCGCGCGACGCCTGGATCTGCTGCACCTGGACGACGAGGGCGTGCCGCATCGCCTCGACGTCGCGCGCCAGCACCTCGAACTCCCCGGGGCCGTCCAGCGTGACCTCGTGCAGCAGGTCGCCGGAGGTCACGGCGCGGGTGTCCGCCGTCAGCTGGTCGATCGGGCGGAGCACCCAGCCCCGCAGGGCGCGCCAGAGCAGGACGCCGGCGACGACGGCCGACACGGCCAGCAGCGCGACCGAGGCCAGCAGCACCTGCGTGTACAGGGCGAGCCGGTTCAGCGCACCGTCCCGCTCGGCGCGCAGTGCGGTGGACAGGCCGCTCGCCTGGTCGTGGACCGCGTCGAAGAGACGCTGACCGGCCTGCACCTGCGCCGCCGCCACGGAGCCGGCACCCTGGGCCCGCACCTGCGCGACGACGGGGTCGGCCCACCCGGAGGTCCACGCCTCGGCCGCCGCAGCAGCGCGCCGGCCGGCGTTCGCGGCAGCGACGTCACCGGAGCCCGACAGGTCGGCCGCCAGGGCGTCGAAGCCGCCGTCGGGAGCGCTGCGGAGCGTGTCGAACGGTCCGAGCGTCGACGGGTCCGCGGCCATGGCGTACGAGAGGACGGCCGACCGGGCGTCGGCCAGCCCGGCGTAGGCGCTGTCCGCCCGGGTGATCTCGTCGAAGCTGCGCTGCGTGACCGCCCGCTGCACGGACAGCAGCCGAGCAGCGGCCAGCGTCGCGACCACCAGCACCACGGCGAGCACGACGGTCGCGGTCGTCAGCATGCCGGTCAGCCGGTCGCGCAGGGTGCGGATCGGAACAACCCGGCGTGAGGAGCGCGGCGTCGTCATGACCTCCGCCCGATCACGATCACCGCCGCGTCGTCGACGAGGTCGCCGCCGTGCCGGTCCCGCACGGCATCGAGCACCGTGGTCACCAGCGGGTCGTCACCGGCGCCGGGCGGCACCGCCGGGACGTGGCCGTGGGCGGCGGCCGCACCCTCGACCACCCGGAGCAGACCGTCCTTGCCGAGCCGCTCGCCCCCGCCGCCGACGGTCGCCTCGAGCAGACCGTCCGTGTAGAGCATCACGCGCCAGCGGTCCCCGAGCTCGAGCGGCAGCGGGTCCCAGCCACCGGGTACGGGGATGCCCAGGGCACGGCCCCGTGCCGAGGCGGGCAACAGCCGAGCCGGGTCGCCCACCAGCATGGGCACCGGGTGTCCTGCCAGGTACAGGTCGGCGTGCCGCCGGTCCGGGTGCACCGCCAGCATCGACACCGTGGTGAACAGCTCGGGCCGCGAGCGCTCGGTGGCCAGCACCAGCTCGAGCTGCCCGAGGATCTGCTCGGTCGGGACGCCGGTCACCACGAGCGTGCGCCACGCCGTGCGCAAGGTGGCGCCCAGCGCCGCCTCGTCGGGCCCGTGACCGCAGACGTCGCCCACCATCGCCAGCACGGTGCCGTCCGGCCGCTGCACCACGTCGTAGAAGTCGCCGCCCAGCAGACCGTCCCGGCCCGCCCGGTACCCGACGCGCACCTCGAGGCCCGGGTCCTGGACCGACGGCCTCGGCAGCAGCGCCCGCTCCAGCCGCGCCGCCTCCGCGCCTCGCACGAGGCTGCGGTACAGAGCCCTGTCGGTGTCCTCCAGCCGGCGGCGCTGCACGGCGTAGCGCACCGAACGACCGAGGCTCTCGCCGTCGACGTCGCCCTTCACCAGGTAGTCCTGGGCGCCTGCGGCGACCGCGGCGAGCCCCACCCCGTCGCCGGCAAGTCCTGTGAGCACCACGACAGCGGGCGCCTGGTGGGACAGCAGCCGCTCCAGACCCGCGAGGCCGACGGTGTCCGGCAGACCGAGGTCCAGCAGCACGCAGTCCACGTCGAGCCGCTCGAGCGCCTGGTCCATGGTGCGCACCCACGTGAGGCGCGTCTCCAGGCCGGCGTCCGCGAGGTGCTCCCGCACCAGCAGGGCGTCCCCGTCGTCGTCCTCCACCAGGAGGATGCGGAGCGGGCCGTCCGTCCGCGTCCCGACCGGGCCGAAGCGGGTGACGTCGTCCGACGCGGGCGGCGTGTGCCTCACAGGTCTCCTCTCCGGCCGGCCGTCTGGCGAAGCGTACGGCGGGGCACCGCCCGGCGCGCGGCGGGCGGTGGCGCAGCGCACCGCGCGGACACGCGCGTGCAGCGCCTACGCCGGAGTCGGATAATGGACGGCCGCCCGCGCCGATCGACACCCTCGATCGAACTCCGGGCGACGTCCGTGCAGGACCCGGAACGACGGCCACGGGCCGCCGGACAGGAGCGCAGCAGGTGGCAGGACGTCAGGACGAGCTCGCCGGCGAGCAGCAGGTGGTCGACGAGCTGTACGCCCGGCTGGACCAGCAGCGAGCCCAGACCCGGGACCGCCTCGCCGCGGTGCGACGGTCCGGCCCGTCCGGGTCCCCGCAGAACCGCAGCGAGCGGGACGCGTTCGCCACCCTGTACGAGGACCGGCTCGCGCAGCTGGAGGCGGTCGAGGACCGCCTCGCCTTCGGCCGGCTCGACCTGGACGACGGCCAGCGCCGCTACGTCGGACGCATCGGGCTGACCGACGCCGAGCAGACCCCGCTGCTGACCGACTGGCGCGCTCCCGCGGCGCGGGCGTTCTACCGGGCGACCGCGGCGCATCCCGAGGGGGTGGTGCAGCGACGTCACCTGGTGACGTCCGGTCGCACCGTCACCGGCGTCGAGGACGAGGTGCTCGACCTGGACCGGCTGGACGCGTCGGACACCGCCGGGACGCTGAGCGGAGAGGGGGCGCTGCTGGCGGCCCTCGGCGCTCGGCGCACCGGCCGGATGGGCGACATCGTCGCCACGATCCAGGCGGAGCAGGACGCGGTCATCCGGGCCGACCTGCAGGGGACCCTGGTGGTGCAGGGCGGTCCGGGCACCGGCAAGACGGCCGTGGCCCTGCACCGGGCGGCCTACCTGCTCTACGCGCACCGCCGCCTCCTCGAGCGCGCGGGGGTGCTGCTCGTGGGCCCGAGCAGGACGTTCCTGCGCTACATCGACCAGGTGCTGCCTGCGCTCGGCGAGACCGGCGTGGTCACCACCACGCTGTCGGAGCTGTACCCGGGCGTCGTCGGCGTGGCGCCCGAGGCCGCTGACGTGGCGGAGCTGAAGGGCCGTGCCGTGATGGCCCGCGTCGTGGCACGGGCGGTCCGCGCGCGCCAGCGCGTTCCCGCTGCACCGGTGAGCGTCCGGATCGACGGCAGGCTCGTGGAGGTGCGGCCCTCGGACGTCGCCTCGGCGATCGCACGCGCGCAGCGCCAGCACCGGCCGCACAACCAGGCCCGCATCGGCTTCGTCCGCGACATGCTGGGACGGCTCGCGGAGCAGTACGCCGCCCAGCTGGGTTTCCCCGTCCCGGCGGACGAGCGCGCCGAGCTGATGGAGGAGCTGCGGACGACGCGGGAGATCCGCATCGCGCTGAACCTCGCGTGGATGCCGCTGACGGCCGAGAAGCTCGTCTCCGACCTGTACGCCAAGCCGCACCGGCTGGCCGAGGCCGCACCGGAGCTGAGCGCCGCGCAGCGTCAGCTGCTCGCACGGCCGGCCGAGTCGCCGTGGACGGCCGCCGACGTCCCGCTGCTCGACGAGGCGGCCGAGCTGCTCGGTGAGGACGACCAGGCCGCTCGCGCCCAGGCACGCAACGCCGCACGGCGCCGTGCGGAGGAGGTGGAGTACGCCCGGCAGGTGCTCGCGTCCACCGGGGCCGGCGGGCTGGTCTCGGCGGAGTCGCTCGCGGACCGGTTCGCCGGCACCGGACCGTCGCTCACCACGGCGGAACGAGCCGCCGCAGACCGCTCCTGGACCTACGGGCACGTCGTCGTGGACGAGGCGCAGGAGCTGTCGGCGATGGCGTGGCGAGCGCTGCTGCGGCGCGTGCCGACCCGGTCGATGACGGTGGTCGGCGACGTGGCGCAGACGTCGTCGCCTGGCGGTGCGAGCTCGTGGTCCGGGATGCTCGACCCGGTGCTCGGCGGCTCGTGGCGGCTGGCCGAGCTGACCGTCAACTACCGCACGCCGGCAGTCGTCGCGGAGGCCGCGGGCCGCATGGCGGTCGCGGTCGGCCTGCCCGTCAGCCCCCTGACCTCCGCCCGCGACGTCGAGGACGCCCTGGTGATCGAGGGGGTGGCTGCCGACGAGCTCGTCGACGCGGCCGCGCAGCGTGCCCTCAAGGCGGTCGGCGACGTGTCCGACGCGGCCGGCTCCGGTCGGGTCGCGCTGGTGGCGGTCCCCCACCGCCTGCCGCACGTCCGCGCGGCGCTGGCGGCGCTCGGCCGGCCGGTCGCGGGCGCGGACGACGGCACGGCGGTGGACCTCGGTGCGGACCTCGTGGTGCTCAGCCCGGTCCAGACGAAGGGCCTGGAGTTCGACGTGGTCGTGCTCGTCGAGCCGGCCGAGGTGCTGCAGGAGAGCGCCGGGGACCTGTACGTCGCGATGACCCGGCCGACGCAGCTGCTGCACGTCGTGCACGCGAACCCCCTGCCGGACGGTCTCCGGCCGGCCTGAGGCCCTCGGGGACGTCCGCGGAGCGGACCGTTGCCCGTCCGAGGCGCGGACGGGCGCACCATGGTGTCGTGCTGAAGGCCCTGCTGCTGGAGAACATCCACCCCCACGCCCGCACCATCCTCACCGAGGCCGGGTTCGAGGTGGTCACGCGGTCCGGCGCGCTCGACGAGGACGAGCTGATCGAGGCGCTCGACGGCGTGCACATGCTCGGGATCCGGTCGAAGACCCAGGTGTCGGCCCGTGCGCTCGAGCACGCCCCGGACCTGCTCACCGTCGGCGCGTTCTGCATCGGCACCAACCAGATCGACCTTCGCGCCGCCGCGTCGCACGGCATCGCGGCCTTCAACGCGCCGTTCTCCAACACCCGGTCGGTCGTGGAGCTGGCGATCTCCGAGATCATCGCGCTCACCCGGCGGCTGGTGGACTTCGACCGGCAGATGCACGCGGGCGTGTGGAACAAGTCGGCCAGCGGCGCCCACGAGGTGCGCGGCCGGACGCTGGGCATCGTCGGCTACGGCAACATCGGCACGCAGCTGTCGGTGCTGGCGGAGAACCTCGGCATGTCGGTGGTGTTCTACGACACCGCCGAGAAGCTCGCCCTGGGCAACGCTCGCCGCATGCACTCGCTCGACGAGCTGCTCGAGGCAGCCGACGTGGTCACGCTCCACGTCGACGGTCGGTCCGGCAACGCCGGGCTGTTCGGCGCCAAGCAGTTCGCCCGGATGCGCGAGGGTGCGATCTTCCTCAACCTGTCCCGCGGTTTCGTCGTCGACTACCCGGCGCTGCAGGAGGCCATCACCTCCGGGCACGTCGCCGGGGCGGCGGTCGACGTGTTCGCGCACGAGCCGAAGCGCAACGGCGACCCCTTCGAGTCCGAGCTGCGCGGCCTGCCGAACGTGATCCTCACCCCGCACACCGGTGGCTCCACCGAGGAGGCGCAGGAGGCGATCGGGCAGTTCGTCGCCCACAAGGTGCGCGACTACCTCACCACCGGCTCGACGACCCTGTCGGTCAACGTGCCCAACCTCGCGCTGGACCAGGCGCCGGACGTGCACCGCCTGGCGTACCTGCACCGCAACGTGCCCGGCGTGCTCGCCGCGGTGAACGCGACCCTGGCCGAGCACGGTGTCAACATCGAGGGCCAGCTGCTGGCCACGCGCGGCGAGCTGGGCTACGTGGTGACGGACGCCGGGAGCCTGGTCGACGAGGCGGCCGTGACGGCGCTGCGGGACCGCCCCGAGTCCGTCCGCCTGCGTCTGCTCTCCTGAGGTCGGGACGACGACGGCCGTCGTCGCACTGCTGCGACGACGGCCGTGGTCGTGCACCTGGGAGCCCTGCCCGGGTCCGGGACCGGTCCGGCCCGGGTCGATCCCGGAACAGACCCCGATCAGCCCCGTGTCAGGCCGAGCCGCTCTTGCGCTGGAACCGACGCTGCACGGGTCCGGACGTCTCGGACCCGCGGACGGAACCGCTGCCCGCCGAGCCGTCGGTCGTCCGGTGCTGTGCCGACTTCTTCCGCTCCAGAGCCTCCCGGAACTTCGCCTTGGCGTCCTCGCTCACCGTCGGTGCGTGCTCCTCGTCCGCCATGGGCCCTCCCTCATAGTGCGGGCACCGCCCGCTGCCGCCCATCCGGGCGGCCTGGGGCCAGCCTGGCCCGTCGGCGTGACGACGGGCAAGCCGGACAGCCGCGAGACCCTTACCGGCCACCTCGGGTGCGCCGGCTCTGCCGTAGCGTCGGCCACGTGCACGCCTTCCCCGAGCCGGTACCGACCCGACGCGCGGCCGGTCTGATCCTCCCGTCCGTCTCTCTCGGGCTGTGGCAGAACTTCGGCCAGGACACGTCCTTCGACGCCCAGCGGGCCCTCGTGCTGCGCGCCGTCGACCGCGGCGTCTTCCACCTCGACCTGGCGAACAACTACGGACCCCCGCCCTTCGCCGCCGAGGAGGCCGTGGGTCGGCTGCTCGACCGGGAGCTCGCGGCGCACCGTGACGACCTGGTGATCACCACCAAGGCGGGCTATCGCGCGTGGCCAGGACCGTACGGGGAGCACGGCTCGGCGAAGTACCTCCGCGCGTCCCTCGACCGTTCGTTGCGGGCATTGCGGACCGACCACGTCGACGTCTTCTACTCGCACCGGTACGACCCCGCGACGCCGCTGGCGGAGACGATCGGTGCACTCGCGGGTGCGGTCCGCGCCGGGAAGGCACGGGCCGTCGGCATCTCCTCGTACTCGGCGGACCGGACCCGGGAGGCGCTGCGCGTCGCCGACGAGCTCGGCATCCGGCTCACGGTCCACCAGTCGGCCTACTCCATGCTGAACCGGTGGGTGGAGCGGCCCGGGAGCGACGGCCGGTCGCTGCTGGACGTGGTCGGTGACGCCGGGATGGGCATGGTGGCCTTCTCGCCGCTCGCGCAGGGGATGCTCAGCACCCGCTACCTGCACGGTGTACCGGCGGGCTCCCGCGCTGCACGGGGCGGTCCCCTCCGCCCCGAGTGGCTCACCGAGGAGGCGCTGGGGCACGTGCGCGCGCTGGACGAGATCGCACGGGCTTCAGGACGGACGCTGCCGCAGCTCGCGCTGGCGTGGGTGCTGCGCGACCCACGGGTGACGACCGTGCTGGTGGGTGCGCGTACGCCGCAGCAGCTGGACGAGAACCTGGCCGGTGCGGCGACCGCGCCGCTGACCGAGGACGAGCTCGTCGCGGTCGAGCCTCACGCCGTCGATGCCGGCATCAACCTCTGGGGTTCACGCTCGAGCGACCTCTGACGGCGGACCCGGCGGCGTCGGGACCGACGGTCGACCGTCGGCCGGGCTCGCAGCCGGCTCCTCCGTCGCGTCGGGAGCCACGTCGTCGGAGTCGTGGTCCTCGTGCGCGGCCCGCAGCACGGTGATCGCCGCCTCGAAGTCCTCCAGGGAGTCGAAGCCCTGGTACACGGAGGCGAACCGGAGGTACGCGACCTCGTCGAGCTCGCGCAGCGGACCGAGGATCGCCAGCCCGATCTCGTAGGCGTCGACCTCGGCCTGGCCGGACGAGCGGAGCGTCTCCTCGACGCGCTGCGCCAGCAGGGCCAGGTCGTCCTCGCTGACCGGCCGACCCTGACAGGCCTTGCGGACGCCGTTGACGACCTTCTCCCGGCTGAAGGGCTCGGTGGCGCCGGACCGCTTCACCACCGCGAGGCTCGTGGTCTCGAGCGTGGTGAACCGTCGTCCGCACTGCGGGCACTGACGTCGACGACGGATCGATGCACCGTCGTCAGACGTCCGCGAGTCCACGACGCGCGAGTCGGGGTTCCGGCAGAAGGGGCAGTGCACAGGGGTCCTCTCACCTGTGCCGCCACCCGGGGGCGGTCGGCGGCACCGTCGAACGACCCCTCCGACTCGTCGGGGTCGCAGGCGACGCTAAGCGACGCCTGCGGGCCGCGCAAGGAACGAAGGGCCGTCAGCCGGCGGCGGGAACCACCAGCTCCTCGCCCGCCACCAGGCCCGAGTCGCCCATCCCGTTCAGCTTCTGCAGCTCGACCACCACGTCCCGGACGTCCTGACCGGGACGCGCGACCGACGCGGCGATGCCCCACAACGTCTCGCCCGGCGTCACGACGTGCCGCTCGACCACCGGAGCGGAGGCGGGTCCGTCAGCCGCTGCCCTGCTCCCCAGGACGCCGACGCCGGCCACGAGCAGCAGCGAGAGCGCCGCCACCACGACGCGCCCCCGCCGGGTCAGCCGCAGCGGCCGCTCCTGAGCCGACCGCTCGTCCGCCGGCGCCGTCGCATCCGGCACCAGCCGGAGGTGCCGCTCCCGCGTCCCTGCGACACCGCGAGGCGCCGCCGCACCAGCCCGGACGGGAACGACCGCCGGACGTGCCGTGACCAGGATCGCGCTCATGCTGCCCACCTCCGTCGCGGGTGGCACCTCGCGGCGCCACCACCGGATCGAACATCCGTTCGTCGAACGTCTGTACGATGTCTACCAGACCCGACCGACATCCGTCGAGACACGCTCGAACAGGTGTTTGAGTCCGGGTGCCGCGGGCCATACGCTCGCTGCACGGCGACAGACCATCACCGACCACTGACACGACCCGCGCGGCGCTGGGACCAGGCGGGACGCGGACGGCGGGGTCGGTGGGCGCGACGGTCCGGCACGCCGCCGGCCACAGGGAGGACAGCGCGGTGACGGACAGCAGGCGGACGGACGAGGACGGGACCCTCGCCTCGGTGCACGCACTACCGGACGGCGCCCCCGACGACGAGGGGCTCACACCGCGTCAGCGGTTGGTGCTGGCGACGATCAAGCAGTCCGTCGAGGGCCGCGGCTACCCGCCGAGCATGCGGGAGATCGGCGAGGCGGTCGGCCTGACCAGCCCGTCGTCGGTCAAGCACCAGCTGACCGTGCTCGAGCGCAAGGGCTACCTGCGCCGGGACCCGAACCGGCCCCGCGCGATCGAGGTGGTCCAGCCCGACGACTCCCGTGCGGTGCGCATCGGGACGGCGGAATGGGCGGCCGGTCTCGACCCCGACCTGCCGGAGCTGGACCGCACCCCCGGGCCGGCATACGTGCCCGTCGTCGGACGGATCGCGGCCGGTGGCCCGATCCTCGCCGACCAGGTGGTGGAGGACGTCTTCCCGCTCCCCCGCCAGGTGGTCGGCGAGGGCGACCTCTTCCTGCTCCGGGTCCGGGGCGACTCGATGATCGACGCCGCCATCTGCGACGGCGACTGGGTGGTGGTACGGCGCCAGCCGGTGGCGGAGAACGGCGAGATCGTCGCGGCGATGATCGACGGCGAGGCGACGGTCAAGACGCTCAAGCGCACGGACGGTCACGTCTGGCTGATGCCGCAGAATCCCGCGTACGCACCGATCCCCGGCGACGACTCGACGGTGCTCGGTCGTGTGGTCAGCGTGCTGCGCAGCCTCTAGCGCGATCGGCGCACGCCAGGACGGCCCTGCGGGCCCGCCGGTCAGGACCGGCGAGCCCGCAGGCGTCGACTAGAACCCGAACTGCCGCGCGACCGACCGCACCGCGTCGGCGGACCGTCGCATGCCCGCGAGCTCGTCGCTGGACATCGGCACCGGCATCCGCTCGCCCACGCCGTCGGCCGCCACCACGGCCGGGACGGAGAGGCAGACGTCGCTGATGCCGTGGTAGCCCTCGAGCAGGGACGAGACCGGCAGGATGCGGTGCTCGTCCTTGAGGATCGCCTCGATGATGCGCGAGCCGGCGAGCCCGATGGCGTAGTTCGTCGCGCCCTTGCCCTCGATGATCTTGTAGGCGGACTCGACCACGTCGCGGGCGATCGCCTCCCGGACGCCGGCGGTCAGCGGACCACGGTCGCCGAAGCCGTTCCAGTCCAGCAGCGGCACCGCGCCGAGGCTCGCCGAGCTCCAGAGCGGGATCTCCGTGTCCCCGTGCTCCCCGGCGACGTAGGCGTGCACGTTCTGCACCGCAACCCCGGTGTGCTGGGCGATGAGGAAGCGCAGGCGCGAGGAGTCGAGCACGGTGCCGGAGCCGAACAGCTGCGACGGCGGCAGGCCGGAGATCTTCAGCGCCGCGTAGGTCACCACGTCGACAGGGTTGGTCACCATCACGTAGACGGCGTTCGGCGCCACGCGGACGATGCTGGGCAGCACCTTCTGCACCAGTGAGATGGTCGCCCCGGCCAGGTCGAGGCGGCTCTGGCCGGGCTTCTGCTTGGCGCCGGCCGTGAACATCACCACGTCGGCGTCGGCGAGGACCCCGATGTCGTCCGAGCCGACGACCTCCGCCATCGACATGAACTGGATCCCGTGCGACAGGTCCAGCGCCTCGGCCTCGACCTTCGCGCGGTTGATGTCGAACAGCGCCACGGTCCGCGCCGAACCCCTCATCAGCGCGGCGTAGGCCATGGTCGACCCCACGGCGCCCGCACCGACGATCGCCAGCTTCGAGGCCCTGCGGGGAGAGAAGACGGTCCCGTGCAGGCCACCCTCGTCGATGTCGTCGCTCTCGCTCACGGCTCCTCCTCGCGGTGCGCCGCGACCTGGCGGCGGCAGCAGGACGTTGGTCACGCCCTGACCGGATCACCCCGGTACTCGGAAGGCTAGTCGGCCGCCGCCAGCCGTTGCAGCGCGGAGAGAGCGACGTCACGCCGGGTCGTCGTCCAGAACGGCGGCATGCTCCTGGTCAGGAACGTGCCGTACCGAGCGGTCGCCAGACGAGGGTCCAGGACCGCCACCACACCCCGGTCGTCGACGGTCCGGATCAACCGGCCGGCACCCTGCGCCAAGAGGAGGCCGGCGTGCGTCGCGGACACCGCCATGAACCCGTTCCCCCCGGCCGCCGCGACGGCTTCCGTGCGAGCCGCCATGAGAGGGTCGTCCGGCCTCGGGAACGGGATGCGGTCGATGATCACCAGCCGGCAGGTGGCGCCCGGCACGTCGACGCCCTGCCACAGCGACAGGGTGCCGAACAGGCACGTCGACTCGTCGGCCGAGAACTGCGCGACCAACGTGGGCAGCTGGTCGTCGCCCTGCAGCAGCACCCGGACGTCGAGCCGCTGCCGCATCGCCTCGGCGGCCGCCTGTGCGGCCCGGCGGGACGAGAACAGGCCGAGCGTGCGACCGCCGGCGGCGCGCACCAACGCCTCGATCTCGTCCAGCTGAGCCGCTGTGGCGGGCTCCCGACCGGGTGGCGGCAGGTGCCGCGCCACGTAGCAGATCCCCTGCTTGCCGTAGTCGAACGGGCTCCCGACGTCGAGGCCCCGCCACGGCTGGGTGGCCTCGTCCCCGTTCGACGACCGCTCCGGGGGGACGCCGGTCTCGACGGCGGGCTGGGCCGTTGCCTCGGGCGGGCCGGTGAGGCCCATCGACCGGGCGACCGGCTCGAACGAGCCGCCGAGCGTCAGGGTCGCCGACGTCAGGACGGCCGAGCGACCGGCCAGCAGGTTGGTGCGGATGAGTCCGTGCACGGCGAGCGGGGCGACGAGCAGCCGCGCCAGGGTGCCGCCGCGACGATCCTCGGAACGGCTGCACCACAGCACCTGCCGGCGGGCGTCCTCCGGGTCGGCCGTCATCCGCTCGGCGACCTCGAAGAGGGACAGCATCGCGGTGCTGGCCATCTTCACGCCGCCGTCCGGGCCGCCGCCCGCCGCCGCGCGGCTCGGGTCCGGCTTCAGCGCGCTGAGCAGGGCGCGGGCGGCGTCCCGCACGGAGCCGACCACGTCACGCACGGCCGGTGGCAGGCCGTCGGCGAACCGTGTCTCCGGCAGCTCGACCAGCGTGGCGGCGAGCGCGCGGCCGGCGGCGTCCAGGTCGGTCGTCGGGACGCCGCCATGACGACGGGCCAGCCGGGCGGCGTGCTCCACGGTCGCCAACGACAGCTCGTCGGTCGCCTGCGCCGTCACCCTGTCCGTCAGCTCGTGCGCCTCGTCGACGATCAGCACCTGGTGCTCCGGCAGCACGTTCGGCGACCCCGACGCCGCGATCCCCAGCATCGCGTGGTTGGTCACCACGACGTCGGCCGCCCGTGCCGCGGCGCGGGCCCGCTCCGGGAAGCACTCGTCGACCATCGGGCACGTGGAGCCCAGGCACTCCAGCGACGTGACGGACACCTGCCGCCACGCCCGGTCGCTCACGCCGGGCACGAGGTCGTCCCGGTCCCCGCTGTCCGTCTCCTGCGCCCACTCCCGCAGCCGCACCACCTGCTCACCGAGGCTCTCGCGGCCGGCCTCGGCGTCGGGCGCCGGGTGGTCGGCCGCGCCGCGACGCTCGCCGAGATCGAACAGGACGGCGGTGTCGTCCTCCGGGTACCCCCCGGCCACCTTGTGCACGCACAGGTAGTTGTGCCAGCCCTTGAGCAGCGCCGTCGTCGGTCTGCGGGGCAGCCGGTCCGCCAGCGCGTCGGCCACCAGCGGCAGGTCCCGTGCGACCACCTGGCGCTGCAGCGCGAGCGTGGCTGTGGACACGACCACGCGCTCGTCGGCCAGCACCGCGTGACGGACGGCCGGGACGAGGTAGCCGAGCGACTTGCCCGTACCGGTCCCCGCCTGGACCAGCAGGTGCTCGCCACGGTCCACCGACTGGGCGACGGCCTCCGCCATCGCGTGCTGACCGTCCCGGCGAGCGCCGCCGAGAGCCGTCACCGCCAGGTCGAGCAGCTCCGCAACGGGGGGCTCGGGGGCTGGCACCGCGTCAGCGTAGTCGCGGCACGCGTCGACCCGTGCCGGTGCCGCGACGAGCGCGGGCGGGCCCGACCGCCGCGTGGGCGGGCTGCATCAGGCGCGACGGACCGCCACCGCGTTCAGCTCACCGGCGAGCGTCGCATCGACCCGGGCGCGCAGCCACGTGCCGTCCGGCGTGTGCTCCTCCGCATCGATGTCGCCGTGCTCGTGCACGCGGCTGACCAGGTCCCCGCGCGAGTACGGCACCACCACGTCGACCGGCACACCGGGGCGCGGCAGCTGGTCCGCGACCAGCTCCATCAGCTCGGCGATCCCCTCGCCGGTGTGCGCCGAGACCACCACGGAGTGCACCTCGCGGGAGCGGAGGCGGGCGATCGCCTCGGGGCTCGCGAGGTCCGCCTTGTTCAGCACGATGATCTCGGGCACGTCCATCGCCCCCGGGATGTCGGCGAACACGTGCCGCACCGCGGCGATCTGACCTTCGGGATCCGGGTGCGACGCGTCCACGACGTGCAGGATCAGGTCCGCGTCGGCCACCTCCTCGAGGGTCGACCGGAACGCCTCGACCAGCTGGTGCGGCAGCGACCGCACGAAGCCGACGGTGTCCGCCAGCGTGTAGACGCGCCCGTCCGCGGTCTCGGCCCGCCGCACGGTCGGGTCCAGCGTCGCGAACAACGCGTTCTCCACGAGGACGCCCGCTCCGGTGAGCCGGTTGAGCAGCGAGGACTTCCCGGCGTTGGTGTAGCCCGCGATCGCCACCGACGGCACCGCGTTCCGCTTGCGCGACGCCCGCTTGGTCTGACGCGATGGCTGCATCGCGGCGATCTCCCGGCGAAGACGCGCCATCCGGTTGCGGATGCGACGGCGGTCGAGCTCGATCTTTGTCTCGCCAGGGCCACGCGACCCCATGCCCGCGCCCGCGCCGCCGACCTGACCACCGGCCTGCCGGGACATCGACTCGCCCCAGCCGCGCAGCCGCGGCAGCAGGTACTCGAGCTGGGCCAGCTCGACCTGCGCCTTGCCCTCCCGGGACTTGGCGTGCTGGGCGAAGATGTCGAGGATCAGCGCCGTCCGGTCGACGACCTTGACGCGGACGACGTCCTCCAGGGAGCGCCGCTGCGAGGGAGCGAGGTCGCCGTCGACCACGACGGTGTCCGCACCGACCGCCGCCACGAGGCGCGCCAGCTCGGCCGCCTTGCCGGAGCCGAGGTACGTGCCGGGGTCCGGCGTGCGGCGGTGCTGCAGCAGCCCGTCGAGCACCTGCGAACCGGCCGTCTCGGCGAGGGCGGCGAGCTCGCGCAGCGAGTTCTCCGCGTCCTCCGCCGTTCCCTCGCCCCACAGCCCGACGAGCACGACGCGCTCCAGCCGCAGCTGCCGGTACTCGACCTCGGTGACGTCCTGCAGCTCCGTCGACAGACCGGCGACCCGTCGTAGCGAGGTGCGTTCCTCCAGCTCCAGCTGGTCGCCGTCGTAGGTGGTGTGCTCCGCCGCGGAGGACTGCAGCGAGGCGCCCGCCCGGGCGAGCACGCGTGCAACCACGTCGTCGGCCACCTCCTGCGCGGTGCGCGCCCTTTCAGGCGTCCCGTGGGTGGTGGTCCGGGGGTCGTTCACGCGGTTCCTCTCAGGTCGGTCCCTCCAGGGTCGCACGGGCGATGCGGAGCGGCGAGGCATTTCGCCGTGGGCCGAGCGGCGTGGCGGACGCCGATAGGGTCGGCGCGTGGGCGAGCAGGAGCACTACTTCACGGCCCGTCCGTCCTCGGCCGCCGAGCGGCGGACGATCGAGGTCGAGCTGGCGGGCAGGACCGTCGCGGTCCAGACCGCCGGGGGCGTCTTCTCCCCCGACCACGTCGACCTGGGCACCCGGGTGCTGCTGCGCTCCGTGCCGACACCCCCCGCCTCCGGCGACCTGCTCGACCTGGGCTGCGGCTGGGGCCCGCTCGCCCTGACGCTGGCGCTGCAGTCCCCCGATGCGCACGTGTGGGCCGTCGACGTCAACGAGCGGGCGCTCGACCTGGTGCGGCGGAACGCGGCGGCGCTCGGCCTGCAGAACGTCACCGCGGCGACACCGGAGGCCGTGCCCTCCGACGTGCGGTTCGCCACGGTGTGGTCGAACCCACCCGTGCGGGTCGGCAAGGAGGAGCTCCACGCGCTGCTCCGGCGGTGGCTCACCCGCCTGGAACCGGGCGGCGAGGCCTGGCTCGTGGTCGGCCGCCATCTCGGCGCCGACCCGCTGCTGCGGTGGTTGCAGGAGGAGCTCGGGCCGGACGTCCGCACGGAGCGGTCCGGCAGCGCCAAGGGGTTCCGGGTGCTCCGCGCGGAGGCGTCCCGGTCGGGCGACGACGTCGCCCGCTGACGGACCCGTCAGGACGAGGTCAGCGTCGCCAGGTCGACCGTCGCGTCGGCGACCAGCACCGCAGGACCGGCCAGCTCGACGTGCCCGTCGGCCCGGGCCGTGACGCGCAAGGTGCCCCCCGGCACGTGCACCAGCCACTGGTCCGGCGCCCCGTCGCCCGCCCAGGTGCGCACCGCGAGCGCCGCCGCGCACGCCCCCGTGCCACAGGAGGCGGTCTCGCCGACGCCGCGCTCGTAGACGCGCATCCGGACGGCGCCGACCGTCCCGCCGTCCTCGGTGGCGCGCTCCCCGAGGGGCAGCACCAGCTCGGTGTTGGTGCCCTCGGGCGGGACGGGGCGAACGGTCGGTTCGCGGGTCAGGTCGGCGCCCTCCAGCTCGTCGGCGTCCGCGACGACGACCACCGTGTGCGGGTTGCCCATGTCCACGCTGAGGGCCGGTCGCGCCACCGGCAGCCCCGGGACGTCGACCGTCGCGTCGCCGCCCGCCTGAACGGCCCCAGCGCCACCCGGCAACGACCACACGCCCATGTCGACCGAGTACCAGCGATCGTCGGCGACCCCCGCCGGGACCGGTACCTCCCGGACCCGTCGCACGCCGGCGCGAGTGCCGAGCACCAGCTCGCCGTCGCGGGGGTCCCAGAGCCCGAGGCTGCGCACCAGCGCCGCCAGCACCCGCACGCCGTTGCCGCACATCTGGGCGACGGAGCCGTCAGCGTTGCGGTAGTCCATGAACCACTCGGCACCCGCGTCCACCGCCAGCCTCGCCGCGTCCTCGACCAACCGGCGGGAGGCGACGAGCCGGATCACACCGTCGCCGCCGATCCCCGCACGTCGCTCGCACAGCGCCTGCACCAGCGCGGGTGTCAGGTCGAGACTCCCGTCGCGGTCGTCGATCAGCACGAAGTCGTTGCGTGTCCCGTGCCCCTTGGCCACGTGCAGCCGCTGGGCGGCGGGAACGGACGTCATGAGCCCAGACTACGGCGACCGTCGGGGCGCTCCGGCGGGGGTCCGAGCGTGCCGGCGTCGGCCCGCGCGACGACGTCGAGCGCCTGGTCGACCAGGTCGGGCGCCTGCGCGTCGAGCCAGTGCACGCGCGGGTCGCGGCCGAACCAGCCCATCTGCTTGCGCGCCAGCCGACGCGTCGCGGCCACGGTGGACTCGAACGCCTCCTGCTCCGTGAGCGAACCCGCCCGCATCGCGATCACCTGCGCGTAGCCCACCGCACGAGCCGCGGTCCGGCCGAGGCCGCCGGAGACCAGCCGGTCGACCTCGTCGACGAGGCCCTCCTCCCACATCCGTCGCACGCGCGCCGCCACGCGGGCGTCGAGGGTCGGGCGGTCGCAGTCCAGACCGATCCGGACGGAGGGCACCTCGTCGACGTGGTCGGGCAGCGCCGCGGAGTAGGGCCGCCCCGTCACCCCGATCACCTCGAGGGCCCGCACGATGCGCCTCGCGTTGCGCGGGCCGATGGCGTCCGCGGCCGTCGGGTCGAGCCGGCGCAGCTCGTCGTGCAGCGCTCGGGAACCCTCTGACTCGACACGCGCCTCGAGCGCCGCCCGGAGCGCGGGGTCCGTCCCGGGGAACTCCAGGCGGTCCAGCAGGGCCCGGACGTAGAGGCCCGACCCGCCGACGGCGACCGCCCGGCGGCCACGGCCGGCGAGCTCGTCCAGCGTCGCGCGCGCCCATCGCTGGTAGTCCGCCACCGAGGCGTCCTGCGACGGTTCCAGCACGTCGAGAAGGTGGTGCGGGACGCCCTGCCGCTCGTCGAACGGCACCTTCGCCGTGCCGATGTCCATGCCGCGGTACAGCTGCATCGCGTCGGTGTTGACCACCTCGCCACCCAGCGCGAGCGCCAGAGCGATCCCGAGGTCGGACTTCCCGGTGGCCGTCGGTCCGACGACGGCCACGACGAGGGCCGGGCGCGAGACGGACGGCACGCGTCGACCGTACCGGGTGCTGGGTACCCTCGACGCATGGCCTCCTTCGCCGACCGCGCGCGCGACTGGGTCGCCCGCCGGAGCCGTCGTCGGGCACCGGAGCCGGACGACGGGCCACCGCTGTCGGACGACGAGCTGCACGACCACGTCGCGGCCCTGCTCGCCCGGGAGCTGGGCGTCGCCGAGGCCGGCGAGGAGCTCCCGGTCCCCGTGACACCGGCCCGGATCGCCGCCTGGATGTCCGACAACGGCTTCTCCTACTTCGTGGACAACGACGGTGACCTCGGAGGTCTCTGGCGCGGCCGGCTGTTCTACTTCTTCCTCTTCGGGGAGCAGGCCGAGATCCTGCAGATCCGCGGGCAGTGGCACCGCGAGGTGGCGATCGAGCGCCTCGAGGAGGTGCTGGACCTGTGCAACGAGTGGAACGCCGACCGGATCTGGCCCAAGGCGTACGTCCGGGTCCGCGACAACGGTCGCGTCCACGTGATCAGCGAGGTCGCCGTCGACCTGGAGCACGGTGCGACCGACGCGCAGCTGCACCAGACGCTGTTCTGCGGCCTGTCGACCGGCAGCATGTTCTTCGACTCGCTGGACGAGCGGTACCCCGACCCGGCCGGGGTCGCCCCGTGAGCCGGCCCGGGTGGCTGCAGCGGGCCCTCGGCGGCCTGCCGACCCCCGCCAAGTCCCGGCTGGCCGACGACGAGCCTCCGACGCCGCTGGCCCGGTCGCGCGTCGCGGACTACCTGCGCGGCCGCGGCTACAAGTTCGTGGTCGACGAGGACGGCGACCTCACCGGCACCTGGGACGAGAACCGGTTCTGGTTCCTGCTGCTGGGCGAGCACCAGGAGATCCTCCAGGTGCGCGGCCGGTGGCACCGGATGCTCGCTCTGGAGAACCGGCCCGCCGTCGCACTGACGGTCAACGACTGGAACCGCGAGCGGATCTGGCCCAAGGCGTACCTCCGGGAGGAGGAGGGCCAGCTGGCGCTGTACAGCGAGGTCTCGGCCGACCTGGAGCCGGGCGCCACGGACGTGCAGCTCGCCCAGCTGATCGCGTGCGGCCTCGGCACCGGCGTGCAGATGTTCTCCGCGCTCGAGGGGATGCTGCCCGACCCCGGCGCGGCCGCCGAACCGCCGGACGTCCCCGACCACTGACGGAGTCAGAGGCCGCCCAGCACCTGGCCGAGCAGGATCTTGGCGATCATCGCCGCCGGGTACACCAGCGCGTAGCCGAGCGCCACGCGTGAGTCGCTGTTGGTCCGTGCGTTCGCGAACGCCAGCACGGCCGGCTGCGTCTGGGCACCGCCCATCAGGCCGGACAGCTGGGTACCGCCGATGCGGAAGACGCGCCGCATCACGACGAACAGCCCGCCGCCGACCAGCGTGGTGACCACCACGCCGAGCACCAGGATCCGCAGCCACTCCCCGGAGGAGAACGCCCCGCTGATCTGCGAACCGGCACGCGTCCCGGCCTGCGCGAGGAACACGAGCATGCCGAACTCGCCGATCGCCTGCGCGGACGTGTACGGCATCGCCGTCACCAGCGGCCCGATGCGACCGACCCGGCCCAGCACCAGGCCGAGCACCAGGGTCCCGGCCGCCGACCCGATGGAGAACACCCGGCCCGGCACGGGGAAGGCGACGACTCCCAGCAGCACACCGGCGGCCATGCCGAGGCCGAGCACGATCGGGGTGATGTCCGACAGACCCCGCGAGGAGTCCCCGAAGAAGGTGGACACGTCCTTCATCCGGTCCCGCGGCGCGATGACGCGCACGCGGTCGCCCAGCTGGAGCAGGAAGTCGTCGGTGGCCACCATGTCGACGTCGCCGCGGCGGACGCGCGACGCGGTGGCGCGGAACCGCGCCGCCAGCCCCAGCTCGGCGACCGTCCGTCCCGCGACGCGGGCGTTCGACACGGTGATCCGCCGGACGTCCAGGTAGTCGCGGTCCACCTCGAGATGGTGCGACGAGGTGTGCCCGAGCTCGCGGGTGACCGCCTCCACGTCGTCGGCCGGTCCCACCACGGTGACCAGGTCGTCGAGCAGCAGCGTGTCGCGCTCGTCCGCCGTGAGGATGGGTGACTGCTCGCCGTGCCGCACGCGCGAGAACTTGATCCGGTCGCCGTGGAGCTCCTCGAGCTCGGCGAGCCGCGGTGACGACTCGATCTCCACCCGCACCGTCCGGCTGATCAGGGCAGCCGGTGCATCGGTGTCCGCGGCGCGGTTGCGCAGCGCGAAGGACACCGCGATCAGCATGCCGACGACGCCGAAGAGGTACGTCACGGCGTAGCCGACCGTCGGCGCCGTCTGGTCGCCGGCCGCCTCGCGGGCCGCGGCGAGGGCGGGTGTGTTGGTCACGGCACCGGCCCACGCACCGGCCACCAGGGCCGGCTTCAGGTCGAGCAGCCGGCCCGTGCCGACCGCCGCGAGCGCCGCCACGGCGAGCACCCCGACCATCGACAGGATCGGTCCCAGACCGCGCCGGAGCGAGGCGAAGAAGGTCGCACCGGAGACGATGCCGACGCTGAACGTGAAGAGCGTCAGGCCCAGGGTGCCGAGCGTCTCGGGCACCTGCAGGTCGAGGCCGCTCGCCGCGCCCCATGCGCTGACCGCGATGGCCAGGAACAGCACCGCCGCGGCGCCCAGGCCCACGCCCTTGACCTTCAGGTGCCCGATCGCCGACCCGAACCCCACGATCACGAACAGCAGCAGGATCGGTTGCGCAGCGAGGAAGGCGAGGACGGAGTGCATAGGGACTCCTGCGGCTGGGTGCGACGTTGCGCCGCCATCACAGCAGCCGCATACCGCACCCAGCAGGGCCGAAAGACCCCGGGCCTTTCGGCCCGGGACGACGGGTCAGCGCATCCGTGCGGGCAGGCCCAGCAGCACCGGTCCGGTCGGCGTCGACGACCCGTGCGCATGGGTGTGCGCGCCGTCGTCCACGCCCCGTGCCGCCCACGCGTCGCCGGCACGCGTGCGGCGGACCTCGAACGGGCCGCCGTCCAGCGCCCCGTCCGCGACGAGGTGGTGCGGTGCGGCGTGCGTCACGCGGACGCGGACCAGGTCGCCCGGACGCGGCCGGCCCTCGAGCGGCAGGTCAGCCGGCACGGCCAGGTGGACCAGGCGGTTGTCCTCCGCACGACCCGACAGGCGGGCCGTCAGCCCGTCCTTGCGCCCCTCCCCCTCCGCGACCAGCACGTCGACGTCCCGGCCGACCTGCGTCCGGTTCTCCTCGAGGGAGATGCGCTCCTGGAGCTCGACGAGCCGCTCGTAGCGCTCCTGCACGACCGCCTTGGGCACCTGGTCACCCATGCCCGCTGCCGGCGTGCCGGGACGGGGTGAGTACTGGAAGGTGAACGCCGAGGAGAACCGCGCCTGCTCCACCACCCGCAACGTCGCCTCGAAGTCCTCGTCCGACTCGCCGGGGAAGCCGACGATGACGTCCGTGGTGATCGCCGCGTGCGGGATCGCCTCGCGGACGGCGCTCACGATGCCGAGGAAGCGCTCGGCCCGGTACGACCGCCGCATCGCGCGCAGCACCCGGTCCGAGCCGGACTGCAGCGGCATGTGCAGCTGCGGCATCACGGTCGGGGTCGCCGCCATCGCCTCGATGACGTCGTCGCGGAACGCCGCCGGGTGCGGGGACGTGAACCGCAGCCGCTCGAGGCCCGGCACGGCACCGACCGTGCGAAGCAGCCGGGCGAACGCGCCGCGTTCGCCGAACTCGACCCCGTAAGAGTTCACGTTCTGACCGAGCAGGGTCACCTCGATGGCGCCCTGCTCGACCAGGGCCTCCACCTCCGCGAGGATCTCCCCCGGCCGGCGGTCCCGCTCACGCCCGCGCAGGGACGGGACGATGCAGAACGTGCAGGTGTTGTTGCAGCCGACGCTGATGGAGACCCAGCCGGCGTAGACCGACTCGCGACGGGTCGGCAGCGTGGAGGGGAACACCTGCAGCGACTCGGCGATCTCCACCTCGGCCCGCTCGTTGTGGCGGGCCCGCTCGAGCAGCACCGGCAGCACGTCGAGGTTGTGCGTGCCGAAGACGACGTCCACCCACGGAGCTCGCTCGACGATGCCGGCCCGGTCCTTCTGCGCGAGGCAGCCGCCGACCGCGATCTGCATGCCGGGTCGGGCACGCTTGGCCGCTGCCAGCCGACCGAGGTTGCCGTACAGCCGGTCCGCCGCGTTCTCCCGCACCGCGCAGGTGTTGATCACGACGACGTCCGCGTCCTCCGCGGCGACGGCCTGCGGGTCGGCGCGCACGTAGCCCGCGGCCTCCAGCAGGCCGGACATGTGCTCGGAGTCGTGCACGTTCATCTGGCAGCCGAGGGTCTTGACCAGATAGGTGCGTGCGGCCGGCTCGGCCGTCGGGGTCGTGGACATCGCCGACCAGGGTACGACGGGGTCGCGGTCAGCCCGCCGTCGCGCTGGCGCGCAGCTCCCGGACCACTGTCACCTTGACCTCACCCGGGTACGTCAGGTCCTGCTCGATCTGCTTCGCGATCGCGGTCGCCAGGCCGGGCAACGCGGTGTCGTCCACCTCGGACGGTTCGACCACGACGCGCACCTCACGACCGGCAGCCATCGCCAGCGCCCGACGGACGCCCGGATGCGCGGCCACCAGGGCCTCGAGCCGGTCCATCCGCTCGACGTACTGGTCGAGCTCCTCACGACGAGCTCCCGGACGGGCGGCCGAGATCGCGTCCGCCGCCTGGACGAGCACGGCTTCCACCGTGGTCGGCGGCACCTCGTCGTGGTGCGCCGCGACGGCGTTCACCACGGCCTCGCCCTCCCCGCAGCGGCGGACCAGGTCGGCGCCGACGAGCGCATGCGTGCCGGGCACCTCGGCGGTCAGCGCCTTGCCGACGTCGTGCAGCAGCGCGCCGCGACGGGCGACCTCGACGTCGGCGCCGACCTCCGCGGCGATCGCCGCCGCCAGCTGGGCGCACTCGACGAGGTGCTCCAGGACCGTCTGCCCGTACGAGGTGCGCAGCCGCAGGCGCCCCAGCGTGGTCACCAGCTCGGGGTGCAGGCCGCGCACCCCCGCACGCTCGGCGGCCTCACCACCGGCCGCCTCGGAACGTTCGTCGGCGCCCGCCAGCGCTTCGGCGTACGCCGCCTCGATCCGCTGCGGATGGATCCGGCCGTCGGCCATCAGCGCCTCGAGCGTCACCTGCGCCACCTCGCGCCGGCCGGCGTCGAAGCACGACAGGACGACAGCGCCCGGTACGTCGTCGACCAGGACGTTCACGCCCGTCAGCGCCTCGAACGAGCGGATGTTGCGCCCTTCCTTGCCGATGATCCGGCCCTTCATGTCGTCCGAGGGCAGCGGCAGCACGGTGATCGCCGCCTGCGAGCTGGTC
Source organism: Cellulomonas sp. NTE-D12 (assembly GCF_027923705.1). Taxonomy (NCBI): domain Bacteria; kingdom Bacillati; phylum Actinomycetota; class Actinomycetes; order Micrococcales; family Cellulomonadaceae; genus Cellulomonas; species Cellulomonas electrica. Next base: position 2,255,653 of record NZ_AP026442.1, read on the forward strand.
GGCACCGCCAGCCGCTGGACGGCCGTCGTCACCACTCGTCGTGCCTTCGCCTCGGCGGTGCGGCGAGCACTCGCCTCGGCGCGGCGCACCGCTGCGGCCGCCTCGTGGAGCGCCTCGTCCGTCACGCGGCGCACGATCTCGGCCCGCGCCTCCTCCTCCGTCAGGCCGGACGCCGCCTCGAGCTCGGCTCGCGCCTGCTGCTGCGCCTCTGCCAGGCGGCGTGCGACGGTGCGTTCCGCATCGGCCATCGTCCGCGCGGCCGCACGCTCGGCCGCGTCCACCGCGCGCGCCGACGTCCGCTCCTCCGCATCGAGCCGGTCGGCCCGTTCCCTCAGTGCGCGCTGGAGCCCGTCCAGCTCCTCACGGTCACGTCCGACGGCCTCCTCGCGCTCCGTGACGCGACGTTCACGCCGCTCCGCGTCGGCCAGCTGGGCCCGCGCCTCGTCCTTCATGCGGAGGACGTCCTCGCGGGCACCGCGACGGACCGCCTCGGCCTCCCGACGAGCAAGGAGAACCAGCAGGAGCGCCACGAGGCAGGCGCCGAGCAGTCCGACGACCGTGACGATCGAGGGGACGTCCACCCAAGCCTCCCAGCTGGTCCTCCGACGCCGGCACCGGCGGCGCCGGGCACCGGGCGCCGGCCCGGCACTCGGGCAGTGCCACATTGTCACGCACCGGTGCTGCGCTCGGGCGACGTGCCGACAGGCTGAGCAGGGCGAACCTTTCGAGCGTGATCGCTGACCACCGACCGCCGCTCGAGCGTCGCGGGGCTGTTCGCTCCGCGGGGGCCGCTCGGCCCGTCAGACGTCGGTGCCGAACCGGTCCTCGTCGCCACCGGGGTCCGCGCCCTCGTCGGCCAGTGCGTCGCGGACCAGCCTCGCCACGAGCCCGGGCGGGTACCCCTTGCGGCCGAGCGTGCCGTACGTGCGCCGGATGCGCGTCTGGCGATCCAGGCCACGGGTGGCCGCCAGCTTGCGGACGACGAGCGCGCGGGCGGCCGTCTCCTCGTCCTCGTCGCCGACCTCCTCCAGCGCGGTGGCGGCCGTCACCGGGTCGACGCCCTTGCGACGCAGCTCGTTCGCGAGGGCCGTACGAGACAGGCCGCGCTCGGCGTGCCGCGTGCGCACCAAGGAGCCGGCGTACGCGGCGTCGTCCACGAGCCCCACCTCGGTGAAGCGGTCGAGCACGCGGTCCGCGACGGTCACGGGGACGTCCCGCCGCGCCATCGCCTCGGCGAGCTGGGCCCGGCTCCGCGGTGCGGCAGTCAGCAGCCGCAGGGCGATGGCGCGGGCGACCTCCTCGGGGTCCGGCTCCCGGTCCACCGCCGCCGCGCCCGCCTCAGGTGGTTCCGAGGCGGGCCGACGGCGACGTGCGTCCCGCATGCTCAGAAGTCCACCGGCGCGCTCTCGGCCGGGTTGTCCACACGCGCGCCGACGCCGAGCTTCTCCTTGATCTTCTTCTCGATCTCGGCAGCGAGGTCGGGGTTGTCCCGGAGGAAGGACCGGGCGTTCTCCTTGCCCTGGCCCAGCTGGTCGCCCTCGTACGTGAACCACGAGCCGGACTTGCGGATGAACCCGTGCTCGACGCCCATGTCGATCAGGCCGCCCTCGCGGGAGATGCCGACGCCGTAGAGGATGTCGAACTCGGCCTGCTTGAACGGCGGCGCCATCTTGTTCTTGACGATCTTCACGCGGGTGCGGTTGCCCACCGCGTCCGAGCCCTCCTTGAGGGTCTCGATCCGGCGGATGTCCATGCGCACCGACGCGTAGAACTTCAGCGCCTTGCCTCCGGTGGTGGTCTCCGGGCTGCCGAAGAACACGCCGATCTTCTCGCGGAGCTGGTTGATGAAGATCGCCGTCGTCCCGGAGGAGTTCAGGGCGCCGGTGATCTTCCGGAGGGCCTGGGACATCAGACGGGCCTGGAGGCCGACGTGGCTGTCCCCCATCTCGCCCTCGATCTCGGCCTTGGGCACCAGGGCCGCGACCGAGTCGACCACGACGACGTCGATCGCGCCGGAGCGGATCAGCATGTCCATGATCTCGAGCGCCTGCTCGCCGGTGTCCGGCTGCGAGACCAGGAGGGCGTCGGTGTCGACGCCGAGCTTCTTGGCGTACTCCGGGTCCAGCGCGTGCTCGGCGTCGATGAACGCCGCGATGCCACCGGCACGCTGCGCGTTCGCGACGGCGTGCAGGGCGACGGTCGTCTTGCCGGAGGACTCCGGGCCGTAGATCTCCACCACGCGGCCGCGCGGGAGGCCACCGATCCCGAGCGCCACGTCCAGCGCGATCGAACCGGTGGGGATCACCTCGACGGGGGCACGCCCCTCGTCGCCGAGGCGCATGATCGACCCCTTGCCGAACTGGCGGTCGATCTGGCTGAGGGCGGCCTCGAGGGCCTTCTCACGGTCCTGCGGTGCGGGCATGGGTCCCACCTCGTCGTCTCGAGCAGCGTGCGCTGCGTCTGCGGGGGCTGGTCTTCGTCGTGGGCGACCGTATGTCCGACCACCGACACGGCCGTCGGGACCCCTCACCTCCCGTCGCGGCAGGCGTGCCGGACGGGCTGAGGGCGGTTCGACGGTTGATCGCCCGCAGACAACCTACCCGAACAGGTGTTCGACACCCGGCGACACGCCGGTCACCGAACGGCGTGCATCGAGGCGGTCGCGGCTACCGCGTGCCGACCGTGCGCACGGCCACCTGCTGCCCCGGCTCGAGGACGTGGGCACGGCACCCCGGCGCCTCGCGCTCCACCGCCGCGGCGAACGCCGCACCCGCCCGGTCCATCCAGCCGGGAGGGAGCCTGCGCGACACGGGGGCGTGCAGCGTGCCCCAGTGCACCGGCACGGCGTGCCGGGCGCCGACGACGGCGCAGACCCGCGCCGCCTGGACCGGGTCCATGTGCCCGCCGGACAACCGCGGACCCCACCCGCCCACCGGCACCAGCGCGAGGTCGATCGGCCCGCCGGCGAGCTCCGGCAGCCGCGCCATCTCCGGGTACGGCTCCGTGTCACCGGGGAACCAGACGCGCAGCCCTTCAGCGACCAGCACGAACCCGTTGGCGGCGTTCGGACGGTGCGGCATCGGGCGGTCCCCGTGCACGGCAGGCACCGCGCACACCGCCACGCCGGCTCCCGGTGCCGCGCCGCGCGCGTGCGACCCGCGGGGGCCGACGCTCAGCCAGACGCCCTCCGCGAGGCCGAGGGCACCGCGCACCTCGTGGTCACGCAGCCAGTGCGCGTTGGCCGGTGCCGTGAGCACCGGGACGTCGTCGAGCAGATGCAGGGAACCGAGCTCGGCATGGTCGTGGTGCAGGTGCGACAGGAGCACGACGTCGGCTCCGGACCACACCGCCGGCGCCGGCGCTGCGCCACGTCGGCGCAGCAGGCCGGCGTGGCGCCGCAGCAGGGGGTCCGTCAGCACGCGCACCCCCGCGACGTCCAGCACCGCGCTGGCGTGCCCGAGCCACGTGATGCGGACGACCCCGGGTCCCGGCGGGCTCGTCGAGCGTCCCGACCGCGTCATCGGCGTACCCCCGCGGACCGCGCCCACCTCACGAGATGAGCGTGCACCAGCTCGGCGCCGACCAGCACCCGGCGCCCGGCGACGTCCGTCCGGTCGGCCTCGTCGACCTCCCACTCCACCGGGTGCAGCAGGAACGGCCAGGACTGTGCGCCACCCAGTCCGCCGTGCGAGCCGACCTGACCCTCGAACGCGTGCACGTGACCGGAGGCTGTCACCGCCGACACGACCATCAGGTCGCCGGTGCACGGCAGCCGCCCGGCCCGTGCCAGGTCCTCGGCGGCACGCGGTCCGAGGCCGAGCACCGGGTCCGTGCCGTCGACCAGGGCCGACGAGCCGGCCCGCACGGGCTCGAGCAGCCGGACGCCCGCCTCCCCGACCGCCACCAGCCCGCGGTCGCGGGTGTCCACCACCACGACGCCGACACCAGGACGGCCGGCCAGACCGGCGACGAGGCCCGGGTAGAGCTCCTGCAGGTCCTCGAGCGTCAGACGGGCACCGTGCCGCGGGAACCAGACCAGGCCGAGGTTCCCCGACCCGGTGACGACGACCTCGGGCGGACCGGCGCTCGACGCCGACGTGACCGCCTGCCGGTCGGGCCCCGCGACGGCACCGCCCCTCCGCGGCGGCCCGACCAGGCGCGTCAGCAGCATCGTCAGCGGCCCGAAGTCCTCGCCGCCGGCGCTCGTCACACCGGGCGCGTCGGGCTCCGCCATCAGCTCGCGCACCGTGTCGAGCAGCGACCGTCCCTCGACCTGCTCGTACGTCGCGCCGAGCGACTGGCCATGGTCCGACAGGACCACGACGCGGTACCGCCGCGGCGCCCACGCCAGCACGCGCTCGAGCGTGCCGAGCACGCCGTCCAGCCCCTCCAGGGCGCGCAGCGCCTCGGGCCTGGTCGGGCCGGCGTGGTGGGCGACCTCGTCGTAGTCGACGAGGTCGACGAAGACGGTCGGCACACCCCGCGCCAGCGCCTCGGCGACGATCGAGGTGATCAGGTCGCGCAGCAGCACGTTGGTCAGCGCGCGGAGCGGGACGTACCAGCCGCCGCGGGACACGCGGGGGTGCACGCCGTGCTCGCGCTGGCGGCGCGCCTGGTAGAGCTCCTTCGCCATCTCCCCGACGGTGACGGTCAGCGCTCTGACCAGCACGAACGGCGAGGTGAAGAACCGCAGGTAGCCCTGGCCGGGCCCCAGGCCGCGCCGTCGACCGGTCCGGCTCATCACCAGGAAGCCCGTCGGGGCGTCGCCGGAGAACATCGTCGAGACCGCGACGCCCCCGTCCGCCAGCAGGCCGTCGCGCCCGTCCAGCCCGGCCTCGATGGCCGCGGCGTCCGCGGGATGGTTGGCGACGACGAGCCGGCCGAGCTCCCGGTCCCACCACCGGAACGCCGGGATCGTGCTCGAGTCCCCGTACAGCAGGCCGGCCTGGCTCGCCGGGGTGGTCGCCGGCAGCCGCGCCCACCACGGCTCGAGCCGGTGCGAGCCGTCGACGACCCACCGCTGCATCGTCGGCGCGAGGCCCGCCTCCATCGCCTGCTCCAGCACGGGGGCGGCGACGCCGTCCAGCTGGACGACGAGCAGACCGGCGGGCCGGTCGGGGTCGTCCGCAGGACGACCCGCTGCCGACGCGGCGCGACGGGCGCGCCGCACCACCCCGTCGACCACGTAGCCGTTGCCCGGTCCGGCCCACAGCCACCGTCCGGCGGCCATCACGAGCCCGGTGAGCACCAGCACCTGCACGACGGACCATCCCGACTCGACGTGCATGCCCGGCACGTACGCGAGCGCGGCCCACGCAACGGCCAGCTGGGCGCCGATCCCGGAGAGCAGCGCGGCGCCGGCACCGCCGAACCTGGCCACCGGTCGCAGCAGCGGTGCGACGACGAGGGCACCCACGGCGACCACGACCGCGGTCAGCAGCACCGCGAGGGGCGAGGAGGTCCGCACGCCGGAGACGACGGCGATCGCGGCCGCGAGCCCGACCGTCGTGGTGGCCAGGGACACGCCGGCGTCCGCCACGTCGGCCGGGGTGGGCCACCAGGCCGGTCGGCGACGGCCGGCCGGGCTCACCCGCGTGCGCGGCGCGGCGGGGCGGGGCGGCGCCGGTCCGCCCCCCAGCGGCGCGACTCGGGCACGTCGAGCTCGTCGCACAGGGCGTGCCAGATCTCACGGGGCTCCACGCCCTCGTCCAGCGCCTGGGCGCCCGTCCGGTCACCGAGCTCGCCGAGTCGCAAGTCGCTGACCAGCACCCGGCCGTGGGCGCGGCCCAGCACCTCGTCGACAAGGTCCCAGAACTCGCGGTACCGCACGGCCTCAGCCTGCCACCCGCCGGGCGCACGTGTCGGCGGGCCCCGCCATGATGGGCGCGTGGTGCTGGACCGCTTCTCCGAGCCGACCCGTGCATGGTTCACGGGCGCGTTCGCCGAGCCCACCCCGGCACAGCTCGGCGCCTGGGACGCCGTCTCGGGGGGTCAGCACGCGCTGGTCGTCGCCCCGACCGGTTCCGGCAAGACGCTGGCGGCGTTCCTGTGGGCGCTCGACGGCCTGCTGACCGCCGACCCGCCGGAGGACCCCGTCGAGCGGTGCCGGGTGCTGTACGTCTCGCCGCTGAAGGCCCTCGCGGCGGACGTCGAGCGGAACCTGCGGTCGCCGCTCGTGGGCATCCGTCAGGCGGCGACGCGGCTCGGTCGCGTCCTGCCGGAGGTCGCGGTCGGCACCCGTACCGGGGACACGCCGCCGGAGGAGCGGCGCTCGTTCGCCCGGCGCCCGCCGGACATCCTCATCACCACGCCCGAGTCCCTGTACCTGATCCTGACCTCGGCCGCGCGGGCCGGGCTCGCCGGCGTGCGGACGGTCATCGTGGACGAGATCCACGCGGTGGCAGGGACGAAGCGCGGCGCACACCTCGCACTGTCCCTGGAGCGGCTCGACGCGCTGCTGGACCGGCCCGGCGGCCCCGGCCCTGCTCAGCGGGTCGGTCTGTCCGCCACCGTCCGCCCCGTCGAGGCGGTCTCGGCGTTCCTCGCCGGGGCGCGGTCGCTCGACGACGGCGGGCGTCGGGTGGTGACCGTGCAGCCACCGTCGGTCAAGCGCATCGAGGTCGACGTCGTGGTGCCGGTCCCCGACCTCGCGGAGCTCGCGGCGGCACCGGTGCGCGACACCGGGCCCGCGAGCGGCTCGGCCGGCCCCCGGGACGAGCTCGGGGGTGAGCTGGTGGGCAACCGCTTCGGTGGCGACCCGGTGCCTCGCGCGTCGATCTGGCCGCACGTGGAGGAGCGTGTGGTGGACCTGGTCGCGGCGCACCGGTCCACGCTGGTGTTCACCAACTCGCGCCGTGGCGCCGAGCGGCTGACGGCCCGCATCAACGAGGTGTGGGCGGAGCGCGAGGGTGTGCGGGTCGGCGCGCCCGGTGCGCTGCAGCCGGCCTCGGTGCCGGGTCAGTCGGGGACCTCCGCCGGGGTGGACACGCACGACGCCACGACGATCCTGGCGCGGGCGCACCACGGATCGATGAGCCGTGCCGAGCGGACCCGGACGGAGTCGGAGCTCAAGGCCGGCGTGCTGCCGGCGGTGGTCGCCACCAGCTCGCTGGAGCTCGGCATCGACATGGGCGCCGTCGACCTGGTGGTGCAGGTCGGCTCGCCGCCGTCGGTGGCCAGCGGGCTGCAGCGCGTCGGCCGTGCGGGCCACCAGGTGGGGGCGGTGTCGCACGGCGTCGTGTTCCCCACCTTCCGGGGCGAGCTGGTGCCGGCGGCGGTGACGGCGGAGCGGATGCGGTCGGGCCAGCTCGAGGCGCTGTCCGTACCGGCCAACCCCCTCGACGTGCTCGCGCAGCAGGTCGTGGCGATGGTCGCCGTCGAGGACTGGCCGGTGGACGAGCTGGCCCGGGTGGTCCGCCGGTCGGCGCCGTTCGCCGGGCTCGGCGACGCGACGCTGCGGGCGGTGCTCGACATGCTGGCCGGTCGCTACCCGAGCGAGGAGTTCGCCGAGCTGCGGCCACGCCTGGTGTGGGACCGCGTCCGCGACGTGCTGACGGCGCGACCAGGCGCGCTGCGGCTCGCGGTCACCAGCGGCGGCACGATCCCTGACCGCGGGCTGTTCGGCGTGTTCCTGGCCGACGGCTCGACGAGCGCCGAGGTGCCCGTCGACGCCGAGCGCACCGGCGGTCGGCTGCGCGGCGGCAAGCGCGTCGGCGAGCTGGACGAGGAGATGGTGTACGAGTCGCGTGTCGGCGACACGTTCACCCTGGGGTCCAGCACGTGGCGGATCGAGGACATCACCCCGGACCGGGTCGTCGTGACGCCGGCGCCAGGGCTGCCCGGCCGGTTGCCGTTCTGGAAGGGCGACTCCCCCGGCAGGCCGGCCGAGCTCGGGCGGGCCATGGGGGCGTGGGTCCGCGAGGTTCTGGCGCTGCCGGCGTCGGGTGCCCGGGCCCGCGTCGAGGGCGCCGGCCTCGATCCCTGGGCGGCGGACAACCTCGTGGCCTACCTGCACGAGCAGCGCGAGGCGACGGGCGAGGTGCCGAGCGACACCGTGCTGGTGCTCGAGCGGTTCCGCGACGAGCTCGGCGACTGGCGCATCGTGCTGCACTCGCCCTACGGCGCACGCGTGCACGCGCCCTGGGCGGTCGTGCTCGGAGCCCGCCTGCGCGAGCGGTACGGCGTCGACGCCGCCGTGATGCATGCCGACGACGGCATCGTGCTGCGGCTCCCGGACCTCGTCGACATCGGCCTGGACGACCCGGTCGACCGACCGGTCGGCGACGCACCCGCCATCGGGCTGGACGACCTGCTCCTGGAGCCCGACGAGGTGGTCGACTCCGTGCGTGCGGAGCTGGGTGGCTCCGCGCTGTTCGGCGCGCGGTTCCGGGAGGCTGCCGGCCGCGCGCTGCTGCTGCCGCGCCGGCGGCCGGACCGGCGGCAGCCGCTGTGGCAGCAGCGGCACCGCGCGGCGCAGCTGCTGTCCGTCGCGGCGCAGTACCCCGACTTCCCGATCCTGCTCGAGGCCGTGCGCGAGTGCCTCCAGGACGACTTCGACACCACGGCGCTCGCCGACCTCATGCGCGACGTCCAGGCCGGACGCGTCCGCGTCCTCGAGGTGACCACGCCGCACCCGTCACCCTTCGCCCAGTCGCTGATGTTCGGGTACACGGCCCAGTTCCTGTACGACGGGGACGCCCCGCTCGCCGAGCGCCGGGCAGCGGCGCTCACCCTGGACCCGACCCTGCTGGCCGAGCTTCTGGGCTCGGGCGGACAGTCCCAGCTCGCCGACCTGCTGGACCCGGAGGCGGTCGAGCGGACCGAGGCCGAGCTGGGCGCCCTGGCGCCGGATCGTCAGGCCACGACCCTCGAGCAGCTCGCCGACGTGCTGCGCCGCCTGGGCCCGTTGCCGCTCGACGAGGTCCGGGCCCGCATCCAGCCGGAGCTGCGCGAGCAGGCCACCGACTGGCTCGGCGAGCTCGAGAGGGCACGGCGGGTGATCCGCGTGCGCATCGGCGGCCTGCCGCCCGACCACGCGGAGCAGTGGGCCGCCGTCGAGGACGCGGGGCGGCTGCGCGACGCGCTCGGCGTCGCCCTGCCCGTCGGCGTGCCCGAGGTGTTCACCGAGGTGCTGCCGGACCCGCTCGGCGACCTGCTGCGCCGGCACGCGCGGACCCATGGCCCGTTCCCCGCGGCGCAGGCCGCGACACGCTTCGGTCTCGGAGTCGCCGTGGTGACCGAGGCGCTGCGTCGGCTCGAGGGTCGAGGCGTGCTGGTGCAGGGCCGGCTGCGACCGGAGGTGCTGGGCGGTACCGGCGACGAGTTCTGCGACGCCGAGGTGCTGCGGACGTTGCGGCGCCGCTCGCTCGCCTCGCTCCGCGCCGCGGTCGAGCCGGTCCCCCCGCAGGCGCTCGGCGTGTTCCTGCCGCGGTGGCAGGGGGTGCTACCGGCGGGAGGAGGCTCGCGGAGCTCGGCGAGCGGTGCGCTGCAGGGCGTCGACGGCGTCGCGCGGGCCGTGGAGCAGCTCGCGGGCGCCGTGGTGCCGGCATCGGCGCTGGAGACGTGGGTGCTGCCCGCCCGCGTCCGGGACTACCGACCTGCGATGCTCGACGAGCTGCTCGCGGCCGGTGAGGTCGTGTGGGCGGGGCACGGAGCGCTGGCGGGGCACGACGGGCTCGTGTCCCTGCACCCCGCCGCGGTCGCGGACCTGACGCTGCCCGCGCTGCCGGACGGGTCCGCCGGCCCGACGGACGCGACGGCGGTCAGCCTGCGACGTCATGTGCTGGACGCGCTCAGCGGTGGTGGTGCGTGGTTCCTCGGTGCGATCGCGCAGCGCGTCCGCACCGTGGTGGCGGACGACGACGCCTGGTCCGGCGACGCCGTCCCGTCCCAGGCGCAGGTCGCCGACGCGCTGTGGGACCTGGTGTGGTCAGGACGGGTGACCAACGACAGCCTGGCGCCGTTGCGGGCCTGGCTGGGCACCGGCAGCACCGCTCATCGGGTGCGGCCTGCGACGCCGCGAGGGCGGGCGCTGCGACCGCGGCTGGGTCTGCGCGCGGCGGCCCGGCTGGGGTCGACCGCGGGTGCGTGGGCCGGTGGGGACGACGGCGCGGGCGCCGCCGTCGGACCGCACGCCGGCGGCCGGTGGTCGCTCCTGCCGCCTCGCGAGACGGACCCGACCCTGCGGGCGCACGCGCTCGCCGCTCAGCTGCTCGACCGCCACGGCGTGCTGACCAGGGCTGTCGCCGCCTCGGAGGGCCTGAGCGGGCAGTTCGGGGACGTCTACCGGGTGCTGGGCGCGCTAGAGCAGGGTGGACAGGTGCGGCGCGGGTACTTCGTCGAGCACCTCGGGGGTTCCCAGTTCGCGTTGCCGGGAGCGGTGGACCGGCTCCGGACCGATGCGCAGGTCGTCGACCAGGCTGCCGAGCGGGCTCGCCGACGTGACGAGGGCGACGCGGTCGCGGGCCCCGCTCTCCCCTGGCAGCTCGCCGGCGGCAGGGGCGACACGAACGGTGGCGCGCCGCCGGTCGTCGTCGTCCTGGCCGCGACGGATCCGGCGAACCCGTACGGTGCGGCGCTGGGCTGGCCCGACGGCCCGTCGCGGCCCGCCGAGGAGGGAGCAGGTCGGCACCGCCCCGGGCGAAAGGCGGGTGCGCTCGTGGTCCTCGTGGACGGCGCGCTGACCCTCTACGTCGAGCGCGGGGGCCGCACCACGCTGACGTTCACGGAGGACCGAGCGGTGCTGGGCGCCGCGGCGGCGGCGCTCGCCGAGGCAGCGCGCTCCGGACGCACCGGCCGGTTGACCATCGGCCGGGTCGACGGCGTCGAGGTGCTCGGAGGAGCGCTGCACAGCCCGTTGGGCAACGCGCTGGTGGGCGCCGGCTTCACCCCGACGCCCCGTGGCCTGCGACTCCGGGCCGACTCATGACCTGCGGTCGTCGCCGTGCCCGAGGGTGACGTGCTGCGGCGGACGGCCGCCTTGCTCGACCGCGCGCTGGCCGGCCACGTCCTCGTCCGCGCGGAGCTGCGCTGGCCCGGCGTCGGCGGCCTCGACCTGACCGGGCGGACCGTCCTCGGCACCGTCGCCTACGGCAAGCACCTGCTCACCCGTCTCGACGACGGCACCACGGTGCACACGCACCTGCGCATGGACGGTTCGTGGCGGGTGTGGCCCACCGGGTCGAGCCGCGCCGCCGGGCGCTCCCCGGACGTCCGCGCGGTTCTGGGCGCGGAGCACACCACGGCGGTCGGTTACCTGCTGGGGATGCTCGACGTGCTCCGCACCCGTGACGAGCAGGCGGTGGTCGGCCACCTCGGACCGGACATCCTGGCGGACAGGGTCGACGCCCCGGAGCTGCTGCGCCGATGGAGCGCCGCGGGCGGCCGTCCTGCCGCGGAGGTGCTGCTCGACCAGCGCGTCGTGGCCGGGATCGGCACGATCTTCATGGCCGAGTCGCTGTTCGCCGACCGCGTGTGGCCCTGGACGCCCGCCGACGAGGTGCCCGACCCGGGACACCTGCTCGCCGTGGCACGTCGGCTGATGCAGCGGTCGGTCGCAGTGGGACGGCCGGACGAGCGTGTGCACGGGCGCGCGGGCAGACCGTGCACCCGTTGCGGCGGTCCCGTCGCGGTGGGCACCGCCGGGGAACCACCGCTGCAGCGGGTGGTCTTCTGGTGCCCGCGCTGCCAGTCGCAGCCGGCAGCGGCCGGTTGAGGCCTGCAGGCACGACGGAGGGCCGCGACCCTCAGGTGCACGGCCCTCCGCACGTCACAGGCTGGGTAGCTCAGCCGACGGGCGCCAGCTCTCCACGGGACGACTCCCAGGTGCGCCCGTCCCAGGGGCGGCCGGCGACGGCAGCCGCCAGGTCCACCGGGACGGTGTCCGGGATCAGCAGGCCCTCGGCGACGGCGATCCGGTCGCTGACCTCGCGCAGCACCAGCGACATCGGCACGTCCAGCGCGTCGCAGATGCTCGACAGCAGCTCCGACGACGCTTCCTTCTGCCCCCGCTCGACCTCGCTGAGGTAGCCGAGCGACACCCGAGCAGCGGACGACACCTCACGCAGGGTGCGGCCCTGGCGCTGCCGTGCGTCCCGCAGCACGTCGCCGATCTCACGACGAAGAACGACCATCCGGGCTCCCCCCTTCGCATCACGCTGCTTGTGCTGCGAAGGGTTCCCCGTGAACGGGCCAACCCCCACGGCACCCGGCCGAACCTCGGCCGGAAGGCTTCCACCGTACCTTGCGGCACCCGCATGTGCGCCGCGGCGTCCGAGCGGACGATCCATCATCACGGTGGCTGCAACGCCGTCGGTACCCGGCGTGTTCCCTCACGACGGCACGGGCACCGACGGCACGACGGGAACGGGGCCACCCCTCAGGCGGCAGGCCCGGCCGCCTCCTCCAGTGCGAGGCGCAGCACCGCGTCGACCGCGCCGACCCGCACCTGCGCCCTGTCGCCGCTGAGCCGCAGCGACCGGACCCGCGCGCCCGCCGCCGTCGCGACGGCGACGTGGACCGTCCCCGGCGGGAAGCCGTCCTGACCTTCCGGCCCCGCGACGCCCGTGGTGGCGAGGCCGAGATCGGCACCGAGCCGCTCGCGCACGCCGTGCGCCATCGCACGGGCGACGTCCGGGTCCACGGCACCACGCTGCGCCAGCAGCTCGCGGTCGACGCCGAGCAGAGTCGCCTTCAGATCGGTCGCGTAGGCCACCACACCGCCTCGGAGCACCGCCGAGGCCCCCGGCACGTCGACGAGCGCGGAACACACCGCACCCCCCGTGAGCGACTCCGCCACGGCGACCGTCCACCCGCGACCACTGGCGGCCGCGAGCAGCCCGCGCGCCACCGCGACCAGGTCGTCGTCCGTCATGCCTACCGCGCGCCGGCCGGCCCCGGACGCGCCGCCCGTCGGATCCGCCAGGCGTCCCGCAGGTAGTCCAGACCCGTCACCACGGTGACCAGGACGGCCGCTGCCATCACGACCGCAGCCACCACGGCGACGAAGCCCGGCAGGTGGTGCAGCGGCAGGAGGTAGAGGCCGAGCGCGACGGACTGCAGCACGGTCTTGAGCTTGCCGCCGCGCGACGCCGGCAGCACCACGTACCGCAGCAGGAAGAACCTCATCACCGTGATGCCGACCTCGCGCACCAGGACCACCACGGTGACCCACCACGACAGCCCGCCCAGCAGGCTCAGCCCGATCAGGGCCATGCCCATCAGCAGCTTGTCGGCGATGGGGTCCAGCAGCTTGCCGAGGTCGGTGACGAGGGAGAAGCGGCGCGCGATCCACCCGTCCACCCGGTCCGTGAGCGCGGCCAGGACGAAGACCGCCAGCGCGGCCAGCCGCACGCCGACCTGCTGCCCGTGGTCCCACAGCAGCAGGACGCCGAAGACGGGGACCACGAGGATGCGCAGCGCCGTGAACCCGTTCGCCACGTTCCACGGCGAGGGAGCAGCTGCGTCGACCACCGGATCAGCCTAGAGGCGCTCGGCGGCGCAGCCGCGCAGCCGCGACCGCAGCGCCGGACTCACGGCAGCGGCTGCGCCCCGCCGAACAGCCAGCCCTGCCCGTACCGCCAGCCGTTCGCCTGCAGGAACCTCGACTGCTCGGTGTGCTCGATGCCTTCGGCGATGGTCACCATCGCGAGCTCCCGCGCAAGCGCTCCCAGGGCCCGCGCCACCCGGCCGGCGGTCGGGTCCGTCGGGATGCCGGCGGTGAACGACATGTCGAGCTTCACGCCGGACACGGGCAGGTCCCGCAGGTAGGACAGGGGCGAGACGCCGGTGCCGAAGTCGTCCAGGAGGACGGGGACGCCCGCGGCTGACAGCTGCGTCAGCTCGTGCCGGATCCGGGTGCTCGACGCCACGAGCGACGACTCGGTCAGCTCGACGACCAGCCGCCCCGCGGTCACGCGGTGCCGCGACAGCTCGGACAGCAGCGTCGTCGCGAACTGCCCGTCGCCCAGCTGGTCCGCGGAGACGTTGACGGACACCCACGGCCCGTCGGCACCCGAACGGGCCAGCAGCTCCACGGCACGGGTCGCGACGAGGGCACCGAGCGCCCCGAGGATCCCCGCCTCCTGGGCGTAGCCGAGGAACGTGCCCGGCAGCAGCAGCCCACGGCGCGGGTGCTGCCAGCGGACCAGCGCCTCGTAGCCGACCACCCTGACGTCCGCCAGGTCGACGATCGGCTGGTAGTGCACCACCAGCTCGTCGTTCTCCACCGCGTCGGCCAGCTCGCGCAGCATCCCCGTCGGTGACGCCACCGCCATCGACGGGTCGTAGACCTCGGTGCGCGAGCGTCCACCGGCCTTCGCGCGGTAGAGCGCGGCATCCGCTGCGGCGAGCAGAGCCGGCGCCCCGCCCTCGTCCGGCACGTCGGGGTCCAGTGTCGCGATGCCCACGCTCGCCGCCACCGTCAGCCGCCGGCGGGCGATGCGGACCGGTTCCCGCAGCCCCGCGTGCACCGCGGCGGCCACCTCGAACACCGCCTTGGCGGCGTTCTCGTCCTGCACCACCACCACGAACTCGTCACCGCCGAGGCGCGCGACGGTCCCACGCCGGTTGCTCGCGGCGCGCAGCACACCGGCGACGTGCACCAGCACCTCGTCGCCCGCCGCGTGCCCGTGCCGGTCGTTGATCTGCTTGAACCCGTCCAGGTCGCAGGCGAGCACGGCGACCCGGCCGGCTGCCCCCGGCTGCTCCAGGACGGTCTGCAGCACCTCCTGCAGCAGCGTGCGGTTGGCCAGGCCGGTCAGCGGGTCGTGCATGGCCCGGTGGGTGAGCATCTCGGCCTTGAGCTTGGACTCCGTCGTGTCCCGCACCTGGACGACGAAGTGGTCCGGGCTGCCGTCGTCGTCGCGGACCAGACCGACGTCGAGCACCACCCACACCAGGTGGCCGTCGGCCCGGCGGTACCGCTTCTCGAGCGAGAACCGGTGGTCCTCCCCCACCAGCAGCCGATGGATGTGGCCCTGCTCGGTGTCCCGGTCCTCGGGGGCCGACAGGTCGGCCATCGGGTAGCCGCTCAGCGCCCGCACGTGCGTGCCCAGCAGCTCGGCGAAGGCCGAGTTCGCCTCGATGATCTGCCAGTCCAGGTCGACGAGCGCCATGCCGATCGGCGCGTTCTCCATCGCGACCCGGAACTGCTTCTCGCTGCGCGAGAGGGCGTTCTCCACCTCGTGGCGTCCGGTGACGTCCACCAGCGTGGTCAGCACCGCCGGGGCGTCGCCGTCGCCGTGCGGCACCACCCGACCCGCGACCTGCACCAGCCGTACCGGTGCCGAGGCCATGCCCGGCACCGTCACCCCGACGACCAGCGGAGTGTCGCCGGGCCGGGTGCCGACGCTGAGCACCGCCGTGGGGTTCATCGCCATGCCGCGCTCGTTGATCATCACCACCGGCAGGTCGCCCACCGACCGCCCGACGGTCTGAGCCGGGTCGACGCGCAAGATGTCCGCCGCACGTTCGGAGATGTCCAGCACCTGCGACGACAGCGACTGCACCAGCACGCCCTCGCGCGTCACGGACTGCAGCGCGTCGTACCGGTTCCTCAGCTCACGGGAGAGGGCGAGAGCCTGCTCGACCCGCCGCACCTGCCGGCGCTGACGACCGATCAGCACCAAGAGGGCTCCGAGCGCGACGACGGCGACCGCGGCGGTGACGGGTGCGACCCAGCTGGGGACGCCCAGGCTCTCGAGCAGCCTCACCACGGGGCGTCGCGCCGGTCGTCGGCGGCGTCCTCCTCGAGGTACTCGTCGTCGTCCATGTCGTCCGCCGCCGGCTCCCCGCGGAGCAAGGCGAGCGTCCCAGGCAGGTCGTCGGGCTTGACGAGCACCTCGCGCGCCTTCGAGCCCTCGGACGGGCCGACGATCTCGCGCGACTCGAGCAGGTCCATCAGCCGGCCGGCCTTCGCGAAGCCCACCCGCAGCTTGCGCTGCAGCATCGAGGTGGAGCCGAACTGGGTGGTGACCACCAGCTCCGCCGCCTGCAGCAGCAGGTCGAGGTCGTCGCCGATGTCGTCGTCCACCTGCTTCTTGGCCGGCGCCGCCGTGACGTCCGGCCGGTAGACGGGCTTGAGCTGCGTCTTCACGTGCTCGACGACCGCGTGGATCTCGCTCTCGGTCACCCAGGCGCCCTGCGTGCGCATCGGCTTGGCGGCGCCCATCGGCAGGAACAGCGCGTCGCCCTGGCCGATGAGCTTCTCCGCTCCCGGCTGGTCGAGCACCACGCGCGAGTCGGTCAGCGACGACGTGGCGAAGGCGAGCCGCGACGGCACGTTGGCCTTGATCAGGCCGGTCACCACGTCGACCGACGGTCGCTGGGTGGCGAGGACCAGGTGGATGCCGGCGGCGCGGGCCAGCTGGGTGATCCGCTGGATCGACGCCTCGACGTCTCGTGGGGCCACCATCATCAGGTCGGCCAGCTCGTCGACGATCACCAGGAGGTACGGGTACGGCGCGATCTTGCGCTTCGACTCCGGCAGCGGCTGCACCTTGCCGGCCCGGACGCCGGCGTTGAAGTCGTCGATGTGCTTGTACCCGAACATCGCCAGGTCGTCGTACCGGGCCTCCATCTCCTTGACCACCCACTCGAGGGCCTCGGCGGCCTTCTTCGGGTTGGTGATGATGGGCGTGATCAGGTGCGGGATGCCCTCGTAGACCGTCAGCTCGACCCGCTTGGGGTCGACCAGGATCATCCGGACCTCGTCCGGCGTGGCCCGCATGAGGATCGAGACGATCATCGAGTTGACGAAGCTCGACTTGCCGGCACCGGTCGCGCCGGCGACCAGCAGGTGCGGCATCTTCGCCAGGTTGGCCACCACGTAGCCGCCCTCGACGTCCTTGCCGACGCCGATGATCATCGGGTGCTCGCTGCGCTTGGCGGCGGCCGACCGCAGCACGTCTCCGAGGGCCACCGTCTCGCGGTCCGTGTTCGGGATCTCGATGCCGATCGCGGACTTGCCGGGGATGGGCGAGAGGATGCGGACGTCGGCGCTCGCCACGGCGTAGGCGATGTTCTTGCTGAGCGCCGTGACCCGCTCCACCTTGATGGCAGGGCCGAGCTCGACCTCGTACCGCGTGACCGTCGGGCCCCGCGTGAACCCCGTGACCTGGGCGTCGATCTCGAACTGCTCCAGCACGTTGGTCAGCGCCTCGACCACCCGGTCGTTCGCCGCCGAGCGGACCTTGTGCGGGGCTCCCTTGGTCAGCACGTCCTCGGACGGCAGCAGGTACAGCACGTCACCGGACAGCATCGGCTGCTCGCCACGCGGCACGCCGCGCGTCGGCGGTGCGGCCAGGCCGGTGCTGGTCAGCACGCCCGCGTCGGGCGTCACCACGGTGGTCGGGACGGTGTCCGCCGCGCGGGCCGCCTCGACGTCGGCCGGGTCGAGCGGTGCGAGGTGGTCCGTGTCCTCGCTGCCCGTGTGCTTGGCGACGAGCGCGGCCCGCTCGAACGCCTCGTCACCCTCGTAGGCCTCGAGCCGTTCCGCCGCCGCGGCAGCTGCCGCCTCCGCGCGGTCCTTCCGCCGGCCGAGCAGCCCGCGCCGCTTCGACGGCTCGACGGGCTCCTCGGCGGTGTGTCCCTCGCGGATCACCAGGGGCGCGTCGTCGTCCTCGTCCTCCGGCGTGCCGTGGTGCGCCACCGCGGACCAGGCCGACCGGATGCGCGGGATCACCTGGTTCACCGGGGTCGCGGTGACGACGAGCAGCCCGAAGAGCGCGAGCAGCACCAGCAGGATGACGGCGACGACCGGCGTGAGCAGCGTCGCGAGCGGGGTGCCGACGGCGAGTCCGACGAGCCCGCCGGCCGCGCGGACGGCAGCGAGGTGACCGGTCGTCGGCACCCCCGCCGCGACGTGGAAGATGCCGCACACGGACACCGCGATCGCACCGACGCCGATGCCGATCCGGGAGTTCGCCGGACCGAGGTCGGGATGGCGCATCAGCCGGACGGCGAACCAGGCCAGCACCAGCGGCAGCACCAGGCCGACGCGTCCGAAGGCTCCCGCGACGGCGCCGTGCACGGCCGTGCCGGCGGTGCCGGACAGGCCGAACCACTCCCGCGCCCCCACGACGACGGCCAGCCCGAGCAGCGTGAAGGCGAGCCCGTCCCGACGGTGCGCAGGGTCGAGGTCCCGTGCACCGCGGCCGACCCGGCGCGCCGAGCCACCGACGACGTGCGCCGCACCCATCCACACCCCGCGCACCATGCGCAACGGCAGCGCGGCACGTGGCGGGGGCGCGGTGCGGGACGACGGCCTCCCGGACCCGGTCGGCCGGCCTGAGGAACCACGGCCGCCGGAGGCAGCGCCGCGCACAGCCCCGCGCGGTCGGTCGCCGGTGCGCCGGGCCGCGCTGGGTGCGGACGTACGTGCTGCCATGGTCCTCACGGTAGCGGCGGGTCCCCGCCCCACCCGCCGTGTCGGGGCCCGGCGGGCGCGTGTCGTGCACTGACGACGTGGGCCCACGGGCGCGAGCAGGGACGTTCGCCCTGGTCGACGGGCGGCGGCGGCCGTGTCGGTGGCCTCGCCTACGGTGGTCCCCGTGACGACCCGACGGCCGGCGACCGGCGTCCCGCAGCTGCAGCCAGACGACCCCACCCCCACCGGTCCGTCCCGCCGGCGCGGTGCAGGACGGCCCAACCGGGACGGCGCCGAATGAGCCGGCGCGGCGCGCTGCTGCTGGCCGCCATGGGTGTGATCTGGGGCGTCCCGTACCTGCTCATCAAGGTCGCCGTGGCCGACGTGAGCCCGGTCGACGTCGTCTTCGCCCGAACCGCCGTCGGGGCGCTGCTGCTCCTGCCGTTCGCCCGCCGCTTCGGCGGCCTGCGGGCGCTGCGCGGGCACTGGCCGGCGGTCCTCGGCTTCGCCGTCCTCGAGATCGTGCTGCCGTGGATCCTGCTGTCCAACGCCGAGCGCACGCTCACCAGCTCGACGACCGGCCTCCTGGTGGCGACCGTGCCGGTCGTCGCCGTGGTGCTCGGCCGCGTCGTCGACCGGCAGCCCGTGGCCGCGGTCCGATGGGCGGGGCTGGCGGTCGCGCTCGGCGGGATCGTGCTGCTGCTCGGACCCGGGGCGGCAGCGAACGACCCGTGGGCCGTCGTCCAGGTGCTTCTCGCCGCGCTGGGCTACGCCACCGCCCCGATCATCGCGGACCGCTACCTCCGCGACGTGCCGACCATCCCCCTCACCGCCACCTGCCTGGGTCTGACCGCTCTGCTGTACCTGCCGTTCACGCTGCTGACCGGGCACCCGCACCTGCCCGGGCTGCACGCCGCGCTGGCGCTCCTCGCACTCGGCGTCGTCTGCACCGGTCTCGCGTTCGTGCTGTTCTTCCGCCTCATCGCCGAGGTCGGTGCCGCACGGTCGACGCTGGTCGCCTACCTGAACCCCGTGGTCGCCGTCGCGCTCGGCGCAGCGGTGCTCCACGAGCCCGTCACGCTCACCGTGCTGCTGGCGACCGCGCTGATCCTGGTGGGGTCCGCAGCGGCGTCCCGGCGCGGCTCGCGGGGCACCGGTTCCGTGGGCCGGCGCGGCACGGAGCCCATGGTGGTGGCGGCTGGGTCGGCCGTGGCCGCTGCTCCAGCGGTGGGTGCTGCGTCTGCCGCGGCGCCGCGGCGGACCGACGAGCCGGAGCAGTGCCCGGCACAGTCCTGAGGGCGTCGGGCCTCCCACCCGTGCACGGACGGTGACGACGCAAAGTCGTTTGTCGCCTGTCGGAGGCCGGTGAGAGGGTCGTCCGCATGCCTGAGAGCCCGTACCGACGGTTGCTGCGCCTGCCCGGCGTGACACCGCTGGTGCTGGTCGCTCTCGTCGCACGGGTCCCCCACGCGATGACAGGAGTGGTGCTGACCCTCCACGTCGTCGGGCACCTGCACCTCGGCTACGGGCGCGCCGGTCTCGCGGCCGGGGCGATGACCGTCGGGATGGCGATCGGCGCACCGTGGCGCGGTCGACGGGTCGACCGGCTCGGGCTGCGACGCGCCCTGCTGCCGTCGGTCGTCGTCGAGTCGGCGGTCTGGCTGGTCGCACCGCGCCTCGGGTACGTGCCGTTGCTCGGCGCGGTGTTCGTCGCCGGGCTCTTCCTGGTGCCGGTGTTCTCGGTGGTTCGTCAGTCGCTGGCCGCGCTGGTCCCCCTGGGTCAGCAGCGCACGGCCTTCGCGCTCGACTCGGTCGCCACCGAGCTCACCTTCATGCTGGCGCCGGCCGTCGGCGTGGTGCTGGCGACCAGGGCGTCCAGCACGCTCGCGCTCACGGTGATCGGCGTCGCGACGGTCGGCGCCGGGCTGCTGCTCATGTGGTTCGACCCGCCCACCACCTCGCCTCGGGGGGCGGACGTCGACGCGCAGCCGGCCGGCGATCCTGAGGGCCACGTGGTCGGTCGCGGTGCGCGGGTGATGGCCACTCCGGGGCTGCTGGTGATCCTGGGAGCCTGCACCGCCGCGGCGCTCGTCCTCAACGGCACGGACGTGTCGATCATCGCCGCCCTGCGCAGCACCGGCCACGAGGCCTCGGTCGGCTGGATGATCGCGCTGTGGTGCCTCGGCTCCGTCATCGGCGGACTGGTCTACGGCAGTGGCCGGCGGGAGGTGCACCCCCTGGGGCTCGTCGCCCTGCTCGCGGCCCTCACGCTGCCCGCAGCCCTCGCCACGACGCAGGCGCAGCTCGCCGTGGCCGTCGTCGTCGCCGGCCTGCCGTGCGCCGCGAGCCTGTCGGCGATCAACGCCGCCCTGGTCCGCTCGGTCCCGGAGGGCCGACGCGGCGAGGTGATGGGCTGGAGCGGGACGGCCAACACCGTGGGTGCCGCGCTCGGCGCACCGCTCGGCGGGCTGGTGATCGACCACGTCGGTCCACGAGCCGGCTTCCTCGCTGCCGGCGGCGTGGGCCTCGTCCTGACGGTCGGTGCGCTGGTGCTGCGCCGCGTCGCACGCGCGGTCGGCGGGCGGTCCACGGAGGACCTGGACGGCGGTGAGGTTGCCGTCGCCGTACCGCCCACCGCCGATGGCGACGAGGAGCCGGCGGACCGACGAGGTGGCCGGGACCAGGCGGCGCCGACGCGCTGACGTGCTCGCGCGTCGGCGACGCGGTCAGGCCTCGCCGACCACCGGGGTCAGGCCTCGACGACCACCGGGATGATCATCGGCCGGCGCCGCAGACGGCTCGCCACGAACCGACCGACCACCCGGCGCACCACCTGCTGCAGCTGGTACGTGTCGACCGAGCTCGACCTGGCCGCCTCCTCCAGTGCCGCGGACAGCTCCGGCAGCACGGCGTCGAACACGGAGTCCTGCTCGGCGACACCGCGCGCGTGGATCTGCGGCCCGGCGAGCACCTTGCCGTCCGCCGAGCTGACGACGGCGAAGATGGACACGAAGCCCTCGTCGCCCAGGATCCGGCGGTCCTTCAGCTCGGCCTCGGTGATGCCGCCCACGCTCGAGCCGTCGACGTAGACGTAGCCGCACGGCACGGCACCGGCCACGGAGGCGCGCCCGTCGACCAGGTCGACCACCACGCCGTCCTCCGCCAGGACCACGCGGTCGGCGGGGACGCCGGTGCGGACGGCCAGCGCGGCGTTCGCGACGAGGTGCCGCACCTCGCCGTGGATCGGCATCACGTTGCGCGGCCGCAGGACGTTGTAGACGTAGAGCAGCTCACCGGCGCTGGCGTGCCCGGAGACGTGCACCTTGGCGTTGCCGGAGTGCACGACGCGCGCACCGAGCCGGGTCAGGCCGTTGATGACGCGGAACACGGCGTTCTCGTTCCCGGGGATCAGGCTCGAGGCCAGGATCACCGTGTCGCCGGGGCCGACGCTGATGCGGTGGTCGCCGTTCGCGATGCGCGACAGCGCCGCCATCGGTTCGCCCTGGGACCCGGTGCACATGAAGACGACCTGGTCGTCCGGCAGGTCGTCGACCTGCTTCTGGTCGACCAGCACCCCCTCCGGGACGTGCAGGTAGCCCAGCTCGGCCGCGATCGTCATGTTCCGGACCATCGAGCGCCCCACGAGGGCGACCCGGCGCTCGTGCATCGCGGCAGCGTCGAGCACCTGCTGGACGCGGTGCACGTGCGAGGCGAACGACGCGACGATGATCCGGCGGGTCGACTCGGCGAACACCCGGTCCAGCACGGGGCCGATCTCGCGCTCGCCCGTCACGAACCCGGGTACCTCGGCGTTGGTCGAGTCGACCATGAACAGGTCGACGCCCTGCTCACCGAGCCGAGCGAAGGCGCGCAGGTCGGTGATCCGTCCGTCCAGCGGGAGCTGGTCCATCTTGAAGTCGCCGGTGTTGAGCACGGTGCCCGCGGGCGTGCGCACAGCCACCGCCAGCGCGTCCGGGATCGAGTGGTTGACCGCGACGAACTCGCACTCGAAGACGCCGAGCTGCTCGGTCTGCCCCTCGCGCACGGGCAGGGTCAGCGGCGTGATCCGGTGCTCCTTGAGCTTGGCCTCGACGAAGGCCAGCGTCAGCTGGGAGCCGACCAGAGGGATGTCTTGGCGCAGCCGCAACAGGTAGGGCACCGCGCCGATGTGGTCCTCGTGACCGTGCGTGAGCACGATCGCCTCGATGTCGTCCAGCCGGTCCCGGATGTAGTCGAAGTCCGGGAGGATCAGGTCGACGCCGGGCTGGTTGTCCTCGGGGAACAGCACGCCGCAGTCGATCACCAGCAGGCGACCGTCGAACTCGAGGACCGACATGTTGCGGCCCACCTCACCGAGGCCGCCGAGCGGGACGATGCGCAGCGCGCCGGCCGCCAGGGCCGGGGGCAGGGTGAGTTCGGGGTGGGGGTGGCTCACGGGACTCCTGTCAGAGGGGCGCCGGTCAGCCGGCGACGAGGTCGAGCAGGCCTGCGCGCACCAGGTCCGTGCGCAGCGCACCGAGCTCGGCGTCGCTGAGCGGCACGATCGGCAGCCGGGTGGCCCGGCTGGGCAGCAGGCCGAGCAGCTGGAGCGCTGCCTTGGCGGTGGGAGCCTGCATGCCGGCACCGTTGAGGGCGTCGACCGCGGGCATGATCTGGCGGAACGCCGCGAGCGCACCGGCGTGGTCGCCGGACACCCAGCAGCGGGCGATGGTGGCGAGGCCGGGGGTCGCGATGTGGCCGACGACGGACACGATGCCGACGGCGCCCACGGCGAGCAGCGTGAGGAACGCCGAGTCGTCGCCCGAGTACCACGCCAGGCCGGTGCGCTCGATCGCCTTGGCGGCACCGTAGGTGTCACCCGTCGCGTCCTTGACGGCGACGATGCGGGGATGCTCGGCCAGCCGGTCCAGCGTCGCGGGCTGCACGCGGACCCCGGCGCGGCCCGGGATGTCGTAGACCATCACCGGGAGCTCGGTGGCGTCGGCGACCGACTCGATGTGCGTCGCGAGGCCGTCCTGCGACGGACGTGAGTAGTACGGGCTCACGACCAGCAGACCGTGTGCGCCGGCGTCCGCGGCCTGCTCGGCCATCCGCACCGCGTGCGCCGTGTCGTTGGAACCGGCGCCGGCGACGACGAAGGCGCGGTCCCCCACGGCCTCGACCACTGCGGAGACCAGCTCCGCCTTCTCCGGTGCGTGGGTGGTCGGCGCCTCGCCGGTGGTGCCGCTGAGCACGAGACCGTCGTTGCCCTGGTCCACCAGGTGCTGCGCGAGCGCGACGGCAGCGGCCACGTCGACGGCGCCGTCCGGCGTCATCGGGGTGACCATCGCGGTGAGCACGGACCCGAAGGGACGGGTGGAGGACGTCACGGCGGGCATGGGGTCACGCTACCGCCCCGGTCCCCGGCGTCCTGGACGCGTCCGCGCGGGCGTAGGAGCGGAACCGATACCGCGTCCCCGTCCGCGAGACGAGCCACGGACCGCCGTCGAGGGCCGCCTCGCGGGATCCGTCCGCCTCGAGCGGCTGGGCGCCGTCGACCTCGACGGGACGCCAGCGGACCGGATCCACCAGCGGCGCGTAGGTGTCCCCCGGCACGTCGAGGTCGACGTCGGTCACCTCGAGGCGGTCGGCACGCGTGATCGTCTCCGCGAACAGCGCCGCTCCGCCGATGACCCACGTCTCCTCGTCGGCCCCGACCAGCTCGAGCGCGGCCTCCAGCGACGGGCACACCTGCGCGCCCGCGGCGCGGTACGCCGGGTCACGCGAGAGCACGACGTTGCGGCGGTCCGGGAGGGGCCGCATCCGTTCCGGCAGCGACTCCCACGTCCGACGGCCCATCACCACGGCATGTCCGGCGGTGAGCCGGCGGAAGCGGGCCAGGTCCTCCGGCAGGTGCCACGGCAGCGTGCCGTCCCGGCCGATCACCCCGTCCGCCGTCTGCGCCCAGACGAGCGCGAGGCTCACACCGCCACCGGCGCCTTGATCGCCGGGTGGTGCCGGTAGTCCAGCACGTGCACGTCCTCGTAGGTGTAGTCGAACAGCGACGGCGCTCGGTCCAGCTCCAGCCGCGGTGCCGGGAACGGCGTGCGGGACAGCTGCTCGCGGACCTGGTCGACGTGGTTGTCGTAGACGTGGCAGTCGCCGCCGGTCCACACGAAGTCGCCGACCTCCAGGTCCACCTGCTGGGCCACCATGTGGGTGAGCAGCGCGTAGGAGGCGATGTTGAACGGCACCCCGAGGAACATGTCCGCCGACCGCTGGTAGAGCTGGCACGAGAGGCGTCCGTCGGCGACGTAGAACTGGAACATCGCGTGGCACGGAGCCAGCGCCATCTGCGGGATCTGGGCGACGTTCCACGCCGAGACGAGGTGCCGGCGCGAGTCCGGGTCGCGGCGCAGCCCGTCGAGGACGGCCGCGAGCTGGTCGACGTGGCCGCCGTCCGGCGTCGGCCAGGACCGCCACTGCACGCCGTACACGGGGCCGAGCTCACCGTCCGGCGCGGCCCACTCGTCCCAGATCGACACGCCGTGCTCCTGGAGCCAGCGGACGTTCGAGTCCCCACGCAGGAACCACAGCAGCTCGTAGACGACCGAGCGCAGGTGCACCCGCTTCGTCGTCACCAGAGGGAAGCCGGCCTGCAGGTCGAACCGCAGCTGTGCACCGAACAGGCTGCGGGTCCCCGTCCCGGTCCGGTCCGCCTTCCGCGTCCCCGTCTCCAGCACCCGGCGCAGCAGGTCCTCGTACGGCGTGGGCACGGACGCGTCGACCGGGCTCGTCATGGCGGACATCGTAGGTCGCGGACGCGGCAGGACATCGGGGGCTCGCACGGCGAGACTGGGGGCCATGACCGCCTCGTCGTCCTCACCGCCCACCGCTGGGACCGCACTGCCGGCCGACCTGCCGACCGGGCTGCTGATCGGTGGCGAGTGGCGGGCCGCCGGCTCGGGCGGCACGTTCGCCGTCCACGACCCCGCGACGACCGACGTGCTGGCGGAGGTGTCCGACGCCGGCGAGCAGGACGCCCTCGACGCCCTGACCGCCGCCGACGCGGCCTTCCGGGAGTGGCGGAGCGTCGCGCCCCGCGACCGCAGCGAGCTGCTGCGGGCGGTGTTCGAGGCGATCACGGCCCGGACCGACGAGATCGCCGCGGTGATCACCGCGGAGGGCGGCAAGCCCCTGGCCGAGTCCCGCGCCGAGGTGGCCTACGCCGCGGACTACGTCCGGTGGTTCGCCGAGCAGGCGGTGCGGATGGAGGGCCTGGCGCGGCGCGCGCCCGCCGGCACGCACTACCAGCTGGTGCTGCGCAAGCCGGTCGGTCCGGCACTGCTGATCACGCCGTGGAACTTCCCGATCGCGATGATCGCCCGCAAGCTCGCGCCGGCACTCGCCGCCGGCTGCAGCGTGGTGGTGAAGCCGGCACAGCTGACGCCGCTGACCACCGCCCTGGTCGCGGAGATCGTGCGGGCCGAGCTGGCGGCCCGCCGCCTGCCGACCGGGGTGGTCAACGTGGTGCCGTCGTCGTCCGCCTCCCGGATCTCCCGACCGCTGCTCGCGGACCCACGCCTGCGCAAGCTGTCCTTCACCGGCTCGACGGAGGTCGGCGCATCGCTGCTGAAGCAGGCGGCGGACGGCATCCTGCGCACGTCGATGGAGCTCGGCGGCAACGCGCCGTTCCTCGTCTTCGACGACGCCGACCTCGACGCGGCCGTCGAGGGCGCCGTGGCCGCGAAGATGCGCAACTCCGGCCAGACGTGCGTCGCGGCCAACCGGTTCCTGGTGCAGGAAGGGGTCGCCGAGGAGTTCACCGCGAGGCTGACGGAGGCGTTCGGCCGGCTCGTCGTCGGACCCGGCGACCGACCGGGCACCACGGTGGGCCCGCTGATCCAGCAGAGCGCCGTCGACCGGGTGACCGAGGTGGTGCAGCAGGCGGACGACGCGGGTGCACAGGTGCGCGTCGGCGGCATGCGGCCCGAGGGGCG
The DNA here is from genome assembly GCF_027923705.1 of Cellulomonas sp. NTE-D12. Lineage (NCBI taxonomy): Bacteria > Bacillati > Actinomycetota > Actinomycetes > Micrococcales > Cellulomonadaceae > Cellulomonas > Cellulomonas electrica. The sequence goes on from NZ_AP026442.1 coordinate 2,281,996, forward strand.
CGGCTGGTTCTACCTGCCGACGGTCCTGGACGGTGTGACGCCGGACATGCGGGTGGTCACCGAGGAGGTGTTCGGCCCCGTCGCCCCGGTGCTGCGGTTCGGGTCGGAGGACGAGGGCGTAGACCTCGCCAACGCGACTCCGTTCGGCCTGGTCGCGTACGCGTACACCCGTGACGTCGGCCGGGTGATGCGCCTCACCGAGAGCATCGACGCCGGCATGCTCGGGGTGAACCGCGGCATGGTCTCGGACGCGTCGGCGCCGTTCGGCGGGGTGAAGCACTCCGGCCTCGGCCGCGAGGGCGGCGAGGCCGGCATCGAGGAGTACGTCGACCCCATGTACGTGGCGCTGTGAACGGCCACCACGCGGACGGCGCGCACGCGGACGGTGCGCACGCCGACGTCTCGGTCCGGCCGGCCGTCGCCGGCGACGAGCGCGAGGTGGCCCGCATCCAGCTCGCCGCCTGGCGGTCGGCGCACGCGGCGACCCTCGGGCAGGAGGTGCTGGAGAGCTTCGACGAGGGCGCCTTCGTGGAGCGCTGGGCGCAGGCGGTCCGGATGCCGCCGGCTCCCGGGTATCGCGTCCTCGTGGCGTGCGCGGGGCCGCGCGTGGTGGGCTTCGCCGCCGTCGCACCCGTCCCGCCGCCGAGGGAGGAGCCCTTGGCCGCACCGGGTGGCGTGATCCTCGCGCTCGAGGTGGACCCGCCGGAGCAGCGTGCCGGCCATGGCTCTCGCCTGCTGGCGGCCGCCGTCGACCTCCTGCGCGGGGACGGTGCCGACCAGGTCCAGACCTGGGTGATCGACGGCGACGAGGCACGCGACCGCTTCCTCGCCGGGGCCGGGATGGGACCGGACGGTGCCGTCCGGGACCTCAGCTCGGGAGAAGGTCCCGGTGGCGAGGCCTTCGTGGTGCGGGAACGCCGCTGGTACGCCTCGATCTAGGGACGCCGGTCGATCGAGGCGGGCCGGGAGCTAGGACTGCTCGCGTCCCCGGTGCAGCCGGCTCGCGCGGCGCAGGGAGCCGCGGGCACGACGTCGGTCCCCCGCCGCGTCGTACGCGAACGCCAGGCGATACCACGCGCGCCAGTCGTCCGGGGCAGCCTCGACGACCTGCCTGGCAGGCTCGAACCGCTGCCGCGCCACCTGCCGGTCGACCCGTCCGCCGGGTGACCGCGGCAGGTCGTCCACCGGCAGCTCACCGGCTCTGTCCAGCTCGTCCGCCATCCGCTGCACGTCCACCGCGAGCAGCCACTCCCGGACGATCAGTGCGATGACCAGCAGGGGAAGGACCAGGAACGCCGTGCCGAGGGCGATGCCGACCGCCCGGCCGGTAGCGATCAGCTGGACCGAGCGCACCCCGACCAGCCACACCCACACGGCCAGCAGGGCCGTGACCAGCACCGCACCGACCAACCCGGTGTACCGGCGCCGGGCCGGCGGCCGGTCGGGCTGCGCGGTCACGGCGTGCCCAGGCCGAGCAACGGCGCCAGCCCGACGGTCAGCCCGGGGAGGCTGCCCACACGGCGGACACCGAGCAGCACCCCGGGCATGAAGCTGGTGCGGTCGAACGAGTCGTGGCGGATGGTCAGCTGCTCCCCCGGGTTGCCGAGCAGCACCTCCTGGTGCGCGGTGAGCCCGCGCAGCCGGACGGCGTGCACATGGATCCCCTCGACCTCGGCGCCGCGCGCACCGTCGAGCGACTGCGTCGTGGCGTCCGGGACGGGACCTCGGCCAGCGGCGGCACGTGCAGCGGCGATGGCTCGCGCCGTGGCACGTGCGGTACCGGACGGTGCGTCGACCTTGTCGGGGTGATGCAGCTCGACCACCTCGACCGACTCGAACCAGCGCGCAGCCTGGGCGGCGAACGATTCGGCGAGCACGGCGCCGAGTGCGAAGTTGGGGGCCACGAGGACGCCGATGCCCGGGGCGTGCACCAGGTGGTCGCGCACCCGGTCGAGCGCCTCGTCGGTCCAGCCCGTCGTCCCGACGACGACGTGCACGCCGCGGTCGATCAACGCGTGCACGTTCTGCTCGGTGACGCTCGGGACGGTGAAGTCGACGGCTACCTGGGCACCGGCGTGCGACACGGCGGTGAGGTCACCGTCGGCGTCGACCTGCGCCACCAGCTGCAGGTCCGGTGCGGCGTCCACCGCCTGCGAGACGGTCGACCCCATGCGCCCGTGGGCGCCGAGCACGGCTACCCGGATCTCGTCGGTCACGGGGAGCCACCCTACCTATGGCGCTCAGGGCGTCGGACGCCCGAGCCGCTCCACGAGGCGCCGCAGGTCGGCCGGCGCCAGGCCGGTGAACCGCTCGACCTCTCGCGGGGGGTACGCCGGGTCCATGAACCAGCGCAGCGCCGCCACGGCCGCCTCGAGCCGCACCGGCCCGGCGCCGACCCGTTCACGCACGTACGAGGAGAACCGCACGGCCGACAGGTAGGCGGCCGGGGCCATGCCGAGCAGCGCGACGCACCAGCGATGAAGCTCCGCAAGCTGCACGCCCGCGAACCCGGCCAGGTCGACCGGACGCACCAGCCCACGCTCCTGGTCCACGCGGGCGACCACGTCGTCCAGGCGGTCCAGGTCCGCGGAGCGCTCGATCGGCTGCCGGGCAAACGCGTCGAGCAGCAGACGGGCCGCGTCGTCCTCCGCGCCGGCCGCGAGCAGACGTGAGGCGTCGTCCGCGACCGGCCCGACGACGTCCGCCAGCGGCAGCGCCCGGTCCGCGATCGGGCGCCCACCGCGCAGCCGCGCGGGACCGAGCGGGTGCAGCTGGAGGCCCAGCCGCACGCCCGGGCCCGTCTGCGTACGCACCAGCGCGTGCGTCCACGGGCCGCGGAGCTCCGGCTCCTCGGGCCGGCGCTCACCGGTGAGCGGGTCCACGAGCAGGCCGGTGGCGCCGGCGGTCAGCAGCACCAGGCCGCGGCCGTCGGGCAGCAGCACCTCGGCCTCGCCCGGACTTCCGGGCTGGTGCAGCACCCAGACGTGCTCGACGACGCCGCGCAGCGAGTCGGGCACCTCGATTCGCCGGTACGTCACCTCGGCCACGGCCATGACGCCATTGTGTCGCGCGGACAGCCCACCACGAGCGGGCATCGAGAGGACGATGCGTGGTCGTGGCGTCCCTTCGCGCATCGCTCGTGCCCGCCGTCCGCGACCTGCTCGCGATCCTGGTGGTCGGGCTCGTCGGCGGCTCGTTGCTCGCCGCGTGGTGCATCCACGTCGACGCCGCGGTGTGGACGGCGCTCGGCGTGCACATCCAGCCGGGCCTCGCGGATGCCGTCCGGCTCGCGATCGGGTGGCTGCGGATGGTGGCACCGTTCGCACTCGCCCTCTGGTGCGCGGGTCGCGGACGGGCGGGTGCCGGCGCGCGATGGCTACCGGCGTGGGCCGCGCTCGGTGCGGTCGCAGTCGGCACCGCCCTGGCTGTCGCGCCGTGGCCGCACGGGCTGCGGCTGGTGGACACCTGGCCCGGACCCGACATGCCCCTCGTGCCGAACGGTGACGGCTACTGGCGCCTCGGCCTGACCCCTGCGTGGGGTTATCCGGTCCTGTCGGCCCTCTTCCTCGCCGGAGCGGCGGTCCTCGGTGCCCGGGACGGGCGGAAAGGCCGCTTGGATGACGAGAGCGGGGACCATGCTTCCGTGCGCGCACCGGCACCGGTGCGGATGTCGCCGCTCGGTGCCGCACTGGTAGCGGTCCCCGCTGCCGCGGCGACGGCCGGTGCCGTGACGGTGGTCCTCACACTCTCCGCACGGTTCTCCGCGACGTCGTCGATCGAGTGGACCGCGGCCGCAGGCCCGCTCTGGTGGCTGACCCTCTCCTTGGTGGCGGCGGGGCTCGCCTCCGGCACCGGCCCGCTGGGTGTGGCCGGCGCCGGTGCGGCCGCACTGCCCGCCGTGGTCATGCCCGTGATGTCGTGGCTCGCCGGTGGCGACGACCTGCTGCTGGCGCAGGCGGCTGCGAGCCTGCTCGCGGGTGCCGTCCTCGTCGCGTGGCGACCCGGCATGGTCTGGGCGGTCGGTGCGCTCGGGCCCTCCGAGCCGCCCGTGCCTGCGGCGGCCGACGCCGAGCCTCTGGGCTGACGGCTCAGTCGCCGAACGGGCCGACGCGGACGACGCTGCGCGGCTGCGCCGCCAGCAGGACGGCCAGCGACTGGATGTCCACGGCGGTCACCGCGCGGATCCGCTCGAGCGACTCGTCCGTGCTGAGCAGCTCCCCGTGCACCAGCTCCGCGCGGCCGAGCCGGCTCATCCGGGAGCCCGTGTCCTCCATGCCGAGGACCAGGCCGCCGGACACCTGTCCGATGGACCGCCGGAGCTCGGCCGGCGTGATCGGGTCCTGTGCCAGCTTCTCCAGCTCGAGGACCAGGAGCGAGGTCACCTCGTCGACCTTGGCCGGCGTGCACCCGGCGTACAGGCCGAACAGCCCGGTCTCCGCGTGGCCGGACGAGAACGAGTACGTCGAGTACGCCAGCCCCCGCTTCTCGCGGATCTCCTGGAACAGGCGGGACGACATGCCGCCGCCGAGCACGGCGTTCAGCACGGTGAGGGCGAATCGGCGGTCGTCCGTGGCGGTCAGGCACAGGCCGCCGACGATGACGTTCGCCTGCTCGGTGGGTCGACGGACCGTCAGCTCCGTGCCGTCCGACGGGATGCCGAGCTCGCCTGCGAGGAGGCGGTCACCACCGACGCGACGCCCGACGGGCACGGCGTGGTCGTCCAGCGACCAACCACCGGCCGGCAGTGCGCGCAGCACCTGCTGGCACAACGCGTCGTGGTCCACACCGCCCGCTGCGGTGACTACCAGGGTCGCCGGCCGGTAGTGCTGGCGATAGTGCTCCCACACGGCGTCCCTCGGGACGTCGCGGATGGTCTGCGGCGTGCCTCCGATGGGTCGGCCGAGCGCGTGCGACCCGAAGACCGCCGTGGCGAACTGCTCGTGCACCACGTCGCTCGGGTCGTCGTCGTTCATCGCGAGCTCTTCGAGGATCACCCCGCGCTCGGTCTCCAGCTCGTCCGTGTCCAGACGGGCGGACGTGACCATGTCGGCGATGACGTCGACCGCCATCGGCAGGTCGTCGTCGAGCACCCGCGCGTAGTACGAGGTGTGCTCCTTGCCGGTGGCGGCGTTGGCCTCGCCACCGACGGCGTCGAACGCCTCCGCGATGTCCATCGCGGTGCGGCGCTCCGTGCCCTTGAACAGCAGGTGCTCGAGGAAGTGCGTCGAGCCGAAGTGCCCGCTGGTCTCGTCGCGCGATCCGACGCCCACCCAGGCGCCGACCGTCGCCGAGCGCAGACCGGGCATGTGCTCGGTCAGCACCCGGACCCCGCCGGGCAGGACGGAACGACGCACGAGTGCGTCGCCGTCCTGCCCGGCGGACTGCTCCGCCCCCGGCTGACCGGAGGCGACGAGCGGGAGGTCCAGCGGCACGTCAGGCGTTCGCAGGCGCCGCGTCGGTGGCGTCGGTGCCGGTCTCCTCGGAGCCGGCCGCCGGGGCCGCCGCCTCCTCGTCGACCACCGCGTGCAGCGAGAGCTTGCCGCGCGGGTCGATCTCGCCGATCTCCACCTGGACCTTCTGGCCCACGGCGAGGACGTCCTCGACGTTCTCGACCCGCTTGCCGCCCACCAGCTTGCGGATCTGCGAGATGTGCAGCAGCCCGTCCTTGCCCGGCGACAGCGAGACGAAGGCACCGAACGTCGTGGTCTTGACGACCGTGCCGACGAAGCGCTCACCCACCTCGGGCATGTGCGGGTTGGCGATCGCGTTGATCGCCGCCCGCGCGGCCTCCGCCGACGGACCGTCGGTGGCGCCGATGTAGACCGTGCCGTCGTCCTCGATCGAGATGTCGGCGCCGGTCTCCTCCTGGATCTGGTTGATCATCTTGCCCTTCGGGCCGATGACCTCGCCGATCTTGTCGACCGGCACCTTCACCGTGATGACGCGCGGCGCGAACGGGCTCATCTCGTCCGGCGTGTCGATCGCCTCGGCGATGACGTCGAGGATCGCGAGGCGCGCCTCCTTGGCCTGCGTCAGCGCGCCGGCCAGGACGCTCGCCGGGATGCCGTCGAGCTTGGTGTCCAGCTGGATCGCGGTGACGAACTCCCGCGTACCGGCCACCTTGAAGTCCATGTCGCCGAACGCGTCCTCGGCACCGAGGATGTCGGTCAGTGCGGCGTACCGCGTCTGCCCGTCGACCGTGTCGGACACGAGACCCATCGCGATGCCGGCGACCGGCGCGCGCAGCGGCACACCGGCGTTCAGCAGCGACAGCGTCGAGGCGCAGACCGAGCCCATGGACGTCGAGCCGTTGGAGCCGAGAGCCTCGGACACCTGGCGGATCGCGTAGGGGAACTCCTCGCGGCTCGGCAGGACGGGCACGAGGGCCCGCTCCGCCAGGGCGCCGTGACCGATCTCGCGGCGCTTCGGCGAGCCGACGCGGCCCGTCTCACCGGTGGAGAACGGCGGGAAGTTGTAGTGGTGCATGTACCGCTTGCGCGTCTCCGGCGACAGCGTGTCCAGCTGCTGCTCCATGCGGAGCATGTTCAGCGTGGTGACGCCGAGGATCTGCGTCTCGCCGCGCTCGAACAGCGCCGAGCCGTGCACGCGGGGCAGCACCTCGACCTCGGCGGACAGCGTGCGGATGTCCCGCAGACCGCGGCCGTCGATGCGGAAGCCGTCGGTGAGGATGCGCTGACGGATCAGCTTCTTCTGCACCGAGCGGTAGGCCGCGGAGATCTCCTTCTCGCGGCCCTCGAACCCCTCGGCCAGCTCGGCCTGGATCTCCGCCTTGATCTCGTCGAGACGGTTCTCGCGCGTCTGCTTGTCCGCGATGGACAGTGCCTCGCCGAGACGTGCGGTCGCGGCGGTCTCCACGGCGGCGTAGGCGTCCGGCTGGTACTCCGGGAAGACCGGGAAGACCTGCGTCTCCTTGGCCGCACGCGCGGCGAGCTCCGCCTGCGCGAGGCACAGGGACCGCAGGAACGGCTTGGCGGCCTCGAGGCCCTCGGCGACGACCTCCTCGGTCGGCACCGTGCCACCGCCGCCGTGCACCAGGCCCCAGGTCGCCTCGGGCGCCTCGGCCTCGATCATCGCGATCGCGACGTCGTCACCGACGATGCGGCCGGCCACGACCATGTCGAACGTGGCGCGCTCGCGCTCCGTGTACCGCGGGAAGGCGACCCACTGACCGTCGACCAGCGCGATGCGGGTCGCGGCGACCGGGCCGGAGAACGGCAGGCCGGACAGCTGGGTGGAGATCGACGCGGCGTTGATCGCCAGGACGTCGTACGCGTCGTCCGGGTGCAGCGCGAGGACGGTGACGACCACCTGGACCTCGTTGCGCAGGCCCTTGACGAACAGCGGGCGCAGCGGGCGGTCGATCAGGCGGCAGGCCAGGATCGCCTCGGTCGAGGGACGGCCCTCGCGGCGGAAGAACGAGCCGGGGATCTTGCCGGCGGCGTACTGCCGCTCCTCGACGTCGACCGTCAGCGGGAAGAAGTCGAACTGGTCCTTGGGGTGCTTGCCGGCCGTCGTGGCCGACAGCAGCATCGTCTGGTCGTCCAGGTAGGCGACGGCGGAGCCGGCGGCCTGCTTGGCCAGGCGGCCCGTCTCGAAGCGGACGGTGCGCTTGCCGAACTTGCCGTTGTCGATGACGGCCTCGGCGAACTGGATCTCGGGACCCTCCACGGGTGCCCTCCTTGTTCTCGAAGTGCGCCGGTGGGTCCGCGGCGGTCTTCGATCGAGGCCCTCGGCGCGCCGTGCGGCGGTCCGGGGGCCACTACCGAGGACCGGACGTGGGACCGGCGCGGCGGTGTGGTGTGACGTGGTGCGTACGTCAGGGACGCGTACCGGCCCCGACGCGGGACCAGCCCGGACCCTGTGCGGGGTCCGGGCTGGTCCGGTGGGTCAACGGCGCAGGCCGAGCCGCTCGATCAGGCTGCGGTAGCGCTCGATGTCGATCTTCTGCAGGTAGCCGAGCAGCCGACGACGGCGCCCGACGAGCAGCAGCAGACCACGACGGGAGTGGTGGTCGTGCTTGTGCTCCTTGAGGTGCTCGGTCAGGTCCTTGATGCGCTGCGTGAGCACCGCGATCTGGACCTCCGGCGAACCGGTGTCACCCTCGTGGGTCGCGTACTCGGTCATGATCGACTGCTTGGTGGCAGTGTCGAGGGCCAACGGTTCTCCTGGTGTCTCGTTGCGCGGCGCTCCGGGGCTTGTCCACCCGGGCTCTGTGGGTCCGCGGCCGTTCTGACGGCGCGTGAAGTCTACCAGCAGGTCTGCCGCCGGCCGGTTGGTCCACCTCGGGCCCGCCCGTCAGCCGCCGGGGCCAGCTGCCGCCGGTCAGCCGCCGGGCAGGACCCGTACGCCGGGGTCGGCGGCGCCGGCGAGCACCTCGCGCACCCGCGCCACGTCCTGCCCCATGCGCTCCAGGAGCTCGTCGACCGACGCGAACCGCAACGTCGGGCGGAGGCGTTCCACCAGCTCCACGGCCACCTCCTCGCCGTACAGGTCGAGGTCCGTGCGGTCCAGGACGTAGGCCTCGACGCGGCGCACCACGCCGTCGAACGTCGGGTTGGTCCCGATCGACACCGCGGCAGGCAGCACGCGGTCCGGGTCGTCGGGCGACACGGGGGTGCCGTCGGCGTGGGCCAACCGGCGCAGCCAGCCGGCGTACACGCCGTCGGCCGGCACCATGCCGGTCGCGTCCGGCGCCAGGTTCGCCGTGGGGAAGCCCAGCTCCCGGCCGCGGGCGTCGCCGTGCACCACCAGCCCTCGGATGCGGTGCGGCCGCCCGAGCACGCGCGCCGCCTGCCGCACGTCGCCCTCGGCGAGCAGCTCCCGCACCCAGGTGGACGACCACCGTCGGCGCAACGGGTCGGCGCTGTGGCCGTCGCCCACGCTGGGGTCCGCCGTGACGTCCTCCACGACCTCGACGTCGAACCCGTAGCCCCGGCCCAGCCGCGTCATCGCCGCCAGGTCCCCGCCGTTGTCCCGGCCGAAGCGCACGTCACGCCCGACGACGACGGTCCTGGCATGCAGCCCCTCCACCAGGTAGCGCCGGACGAACTCCTCGGGCGACTGCCGGGCGAAGTCCAGCGTGTACGTGATGAGCAGCACGGCGTCCAGGCCCGTCTCCCCCAGCAGCTCCAACCGGTCGGCGTCGCCCGTCAGGCGGGGCGGCGCGGTCTGCGGCCGGTGCACCTGGGCGGGGTGCGGCGTGAACGTGACGGCGACCGAGCGCAGGCCCGCGGCGTGCGCGTCCGACGCCAGACGCTGCAGCACACCCGCGTGCCCACGGTGGACACCGTCGAAGTTGCCGATGGTGACCACGCTCGGGCCGAAGTCCGCCGGCACCTCGCCCAGCTCCGTCCAGACCTGCACGCACGCTCCTGCTCGGGTCGTCCTCCGTGGTGGGCGTCCTCGACGCCGGTGCCCAAGCCTGCCACCTGCGCCGGTGTCCGCCGTATCCCTTGACCCCTGCGCCGGTGCAGGTCCTCGTCCCAGCGCCTCAGGCGGGGGCGAAGACCAGGAGGGGCACCGCCCGGTCACCCCGGTTCTCCAGGAGGGCCACCAGCTCGCCGCTCGGGGAGAACGCCGCCACCGGTCCGCCCGCAGCAGCGACGGCGTCCAGGCGCTGGCCGTAGGACAGCGCCCGGGTCTCGGCCTCGCTGAGCTCCCGGGGGGCGAACATCGCCCGGGCCGCGTCGGCCAGGGGCAGCACGGCGATCGGGCGGTCCGTCGGCGCGGCCTCGAGGACGTCGAGCGGGGTCGCCGCCTCGATGCCGTAGGCACCGACACGGGCCCTGCGCAGCGCGGTCAGGTGGCCCCCGGCACCCAGCGCGGCGCCCAGGTCGCGCGCCAGCGCTCGGACGTAGGTGCCCGACGAGCAGGTGACGGAGACGGCCAGGTCGACGACGGGGGTGCCGTCCGACGCCGACGACTTGCGCACGTCGAGCACGTCGAACCGGGACACGACCACGTCGCGGGCGGCCAGCTCGACCTCTTCACCGGCCCGGACCCGCGCGTAGGCACGCTTCCCGTCGACCTTGATCGCGCTGACCGCACTGGGTACCTGGCTGATCGGCCCGGTCAGCGCCGACACGGCGCGCCGAAGCCGCTCCTCGTCGAGCTCGGCAGCGCCGGCCGCGGCGACCAGCTCGCCCTCGGCATCGTCCGTGGTGGTGCTCTGGCCGAGGCGGATGGTGGCGTCGTAGTCCTTGTCCGAGCCGACCAGGTACGTCAGCAGCCGGGTGCCGCGCCCGATGCCGAGCACGAGGACGCCCGTGGCCATCGGGTCGAGGGTCCCGGCGTGGCCGACCTTGCGGGTCGCCGCGAGGCGTCGCACCCGGGCCACGACGTCGTGGCTGGTCATCCCGGCCGGCTTGTCGACCACCAGCAGGCCGTCGGCGGCAGTGGGCCGGTGGTCCTGCGCCCGCGCCGGGCGGTCTGGCCGGGCGCTCATCGGACGCCTGCGTAGCCCAGCCGGACGGGGCGGCCCGACGTCTCCTCGCCGATGCGCATCGGTGCGATCGCACCGGCGTCCCGCAGCCGACGCAGGCCGACGACCGCGCGGTCGCGCAGCGTGAAGGGGTCGATCGTGTTGACGTTCACCTTGGTGCCCCCCTCGAACCCCGCGAGCGTCGAGACGCGCCACTTCAGCACGATGCGCCACGGCATCGGCTCGGCCACGTCCGGCGGCCGGTGGTGCCACTCCTCGTTGCTGGGCGTGTGCACCCCGGACACGGCGTGCAGCGCGTGCACCAGGTCGGACACGGCGCGCACCTCCGCGTCGTCGTGCTCCCAGGGCAGCTGGTGCTCGCCGGTCGCGTACACCTCGAACGCCGGGTAGCGGTGGCCGACCCCGGCGATCGCGACCGCGTGCTCGTTCGCCGCGACCACGAGCCCGTGCCGCAGCGCGACGTCGAGCACCGCCTGGTTGTACAGGTCCGGCTCGTCGCGCAGCCGCTTACGCTCGCGCTCCACCTGGGGCCCGTGCTCGTCGATGGCCACCACCTGCTTGTGGAGGTGGTCGAACGACGCCCCCGCCGGCCGCAGCCAGTTCTGGAAGGCGGCGACGTACAGGGCGTCGGGCCGGGAGCCGTACAGGTCCTGCACCGTCCGCACCGTCATCGCCATGAACCGGTGGTGCTCGTCCGGCGTCAGCGTGCCCGACCCGGCCAGCTCGTCGTCGAACCGGGCGCCGTCGACCAGGTGACGGCGGGCCACCACCACGTCGTGCGAGCCGGCGAACAGGTCGACCGCACCGGCGAGCGGGTCGTCGGAACCGCCGGCGGGAGCAGCGCCGGCCGCCCCGCGGGCCCGGAGCACCGACACGACGTGGGCCCGGCCGGCGGGGTCGGCCACGTACCGCGCCGCACGGTCCGCCACGTCGGCCGGAACCACGTAGCCGTGGTTGGCCCGCCAGTAGTCGACGGAGAGGATCTCGTAGAGGTTCGGGATGCGGCGGACCTCGGCCACGGTCTCACCCAGAGCGGCGGCCGCGACGTGCTCGATCAGGCGCGGCTCCGGGTCGCAGACCACGCGGGCCTTCTCCGGCGGTGTCTCGGTGTACCGGTCCGGGCAGAAGGCGCAGAGCGCGTCGGCGCGCGCCGGGTCGACCGGCGACCGTTGTGCGGGCACGTCCGGCAGCGGGCGGTTGGCCCGGCCGGGCAGCGTCCAGACGGTGGTGCCCGTCAGGGGCGAGACCTGCTTGACGGTTCCGTCCGGCAGCCGGCGCAGCGGTTCGGTGTCCGCCTGGGTGGTCACGGCCGTCAGGCGGTGGGCCCGGCGGCGGGCTCGGCCGTCGACGGCGCGGAGCCGTCCGCACCGGCGTCCGCGTCCGACTCGCCCTCCTCGCGGAGGTCGTCGTCCGTGTCGTCCTCTGCCGGACGTCGGTACGGGTCCGAGTCCCCGGCGTACGACGCACGGGCAGCCAGGGCTGCGACCTCGGCGTCGCGGCGCGCCGCCTCGGACAGCGCGGCCTCGAGGTGGGCGGCCGTCTCGGGCACCGCGTCGAGGTGGAACGCGATCGTCGGCGTCAGGCGCAGGCCCGTCGCCTTGCCGACCTCGGAGCGGATCAGCCCCTTGGCGCTCTCGAGCGCGGCGGCGGAACCGGTCCGCGCCTCGTCGTCCCCGAGCACGGTGTAGAAGATGTCCGCGTGCTGCAGATCGCCCGTGACGCGCACGTCCGTCACCGTGACGTAGCCGAGCCGGGGGTCCTTGATGCGGGTGTCGAGCATCTGGGCGACGACCTGCTGGATGCGATCCGCGATCTTGCGGGCGCGGGGGCGGTCCGCCATGGCCTTCCTCCTTCGTGGTGCCGGCTCACGCCGGGATGTCGGTGCCGGGACGCTCGGTGCTCGTCGCCGCCCACGTGGGCGAGACCCGCACGGGACCGGGCGGGTCACCCGCGAAAGGTGACCCGCCCGGTGCGCGCCGTCAGGAGCGAGGCTTCTCGCGCATCTCGAACGTCTCGATGACGTCCTCCACCTGCAGGTCGTTGAACGACCCGAGGCCGATGCCGCACTCGTAGCCCTCGCGGACCTCGGTGGCGTCGTCCTTGAACCGCTTGAGCGACTCGATGGTGAGGTTGTCACCGATGACGCGGCCGTGCCGGAGCACGCGCGCCTTGGAGTTGCGGCGGATCTCGCCGGAACGGACCAGCGAACCGGCGATGTTGCCGAACTTGGAGGAGCGGAAGACCTCGCGCACCTCGGCCGTGCCGAGCTGCACCTCCTCGTACTCCGGCTTGAGCATGCCCTTGAGGGCCGCCTCGACGTCGTCGATCGCCTGGTAGATGACCGAGTAGAAGCGCACGTCGACGCCCTCGCGGTCGGCCAGGTCCTCCACGCGCTCCGCGAACTTCACGTTGAAGCCGATGATGATCGCGTTGTCGACCGTGGCCAGGTTCACGTCGTTCTGCGTGATGGCACCCACACCGCGGTGGATGACCCGCAGGTCGACCTCCTCGCCCACGTCGATCTTGAGCAGCGCGTCCTCCAGCGCCTCGACGGCACCGGACACGTCGCCCTTGATGACCAGGTTGAGGGTCTCGACCTTGCCCTGGGCCAGCGCCTGGGTGAAGTCCTCGAGGCTGATGCGCTTGCGGCGCTTGGCCAGGAGGGCGGCACGCTCGGCGGCCTCGCGCTTCTCGGCGATCTGCCGAGCGGTCCGCTCGTCGGGCGCCACCAGGAAGGTGTCTCCCGCGCTCGGGACCGACGCCAGGCCGAGGACCATCACCGGACGGGCCGGACCGGCCTCGGTGACGTTCTCGCCGTGCTCGTCGAACATCGCGCGGACGCGGCCGTGGGCCGTGCCGGCGACGATCGCGTCCCCGACGTGCAGCGTGCCGGACTGGACCAGCACCGTCGCGACGGCACCGCGACCGCGGTCGAGGTTGGCCTCGATCGCCACGCCGCGCGCGTCCTTGTCCGGGTTGGCCCGCAGGTCGAGGGCGGCGTCCGCGGTGAGCAGCACCGCCTCGAGCAGCTGGTCGATCCCGGTGCGCTGCTTGGCGGAGACGTCGACGAACATCGTGTCGCCGCCGTACTCCTCCGCGACCAGGTTGTACTCGGTCAGCTGCTGACGGATCTTGGCGGGGTTGGCCCCCTCCTTGTCCACCTTGTTCACCGCGACGACGATCGGCACGCCGGCCGCCTGGGCGTGGTTCAGCGCCTCGATCGTCTGGGGCATCACGCCGTCGTCCGCCGCCACCACCAGGATCGCGATGTCGGTGACCTGGGCACCGCGGGCACGCATGGCGGTGAACGCCTCGTGGCCCGGGGTGTCGATGAACGTGATCGCCCGGTCCACACCCTCGTGCTCGGTGCGCACCTGGTAGGCGCCGATGTGCTGTGTGATGCCGCCGGCCTCGCCCGCCACCACGTCGGTGGAGCGGATCGCGTCCAGCAGCTTCGTCTTGCCGTGGTCGACGTGGCCCATGACGGTGACCACGGGCGGCCGGGCCTGCAGGTCCTCGTCGGACTCGCCGGCCTCCTCCGCCTCCAGGTCGATGTCGAAGGACCCGAGCAGCTCGCGGTCTTCCTCCTCCGCCGAGACCATCTCGACGACGTAGCCCAGCTCGGCGCCGAGCGCGTTGAAGGTGTCCTCGTCCAGCGACTGGGTGGCCGTGGCCATCTCCCCGAGGTGGAAGAGCACCGTCACGAGCGAGGCCGGGTTGGCGTCGATCTTGTCGGCGAAGTCGTTCAGCGACGAGCCGTGACGCAGGCGCACGACCGTCGAGCCGTTGCCGCGCGGGACGGACACGCCGCCCAGCGACGGCGCCTGCATCTGCTCGAACTCCTGGCGCTTCGCGCGCTTCGACTTCCGCCCACGGACGGGACGACCGCCGGCACGCCCGAAGGCGCCCTGCGTCGAACCACGGCCGGCGCCACCGCTGCGGCCGCCACCGCCCGGACGTCCGGCGAAACCGCCGCCACCGGCGCCCGGAGCGCCACCCGGGGCACCCGGACGGCCGCCCGGACCACCGCGACCGGCGCCACGGCCCGCGGGGGCCGGACGCTCGCCGGGACGGCCGACACCGCTGGAGGTGCGGCCGGGCATCATGCCCGGGTTCGGACGCGGGCCGCCGGGACGGGGTCCCGCGGGGCGCGGACCGCCCGGACGGTCGCCCGCGGCGGCCGCGGGAGCACCCTCGGTGCGGCGCTCGCCCGGACGCGGCATGCCCTGGGAGGGTGCGAACGGGTTGTTCCCCGGACGCGGACCACCCGGGCGCGGGGCGCCGGAGCGGTCACCCTGCCGCGGCATCCCCTGCGAGGGCGCGAACGGGTTGTTGCCGGGACGGGCCTGCGGCCGCGGACCAGGTGCGGCACCGGGACGGGCCGGTGCGCTGGGCCGGGCGGCGGGCGCAGCCGGTGCCGCCGCGGAGGCCGCGGGACGCGCTGCCGGGCGGGCGCCGGGAGTGGCGGCTGCCGGGCGTGCGGGAGCCGGGGCTGCCGGGCGCACCGCCGGCGCGGGAGCTGCAGCGGCAGCCGGCGCGACGGGCGCGGCACTGACGGGCGCAGCGGGTGCCGACGCGGCCGGTGCCGGCGCGGCGGGTGCGGCAGGACGTGCGGCCGGGCGGACCGGAGCCGCAGGCGCGGCGCTGGTCGCCGCGGGGTACGTGTCGCGCAGCTTGCGCACGACGGGGGGCTCGATGGTCGAGGAGGGGGACCTGACGAACTCCCCCAGCTCGTTGAGCTTGGTCATGATGGTCTTGCTGTCGACCCCGAGCTCCTTGGCGAGCTCGTAGACGCGGACCTTGGGCACATCTCTCCTGTCTCGGTCCGCCCCGGACAGGTCGGACCGTCGTTAGTGCTGGGCACTCATAGCTGGGCACTCATCGGTGCGCGCTCATCGGGCAGCCATCGGCTTCCTGACCCGCTTTCCTCATCGACGGTGGCTACCCCTCCGGGACCGGCCCGGTGGGGTCCTGCTCCGACCCCTCGAGATGACGGCGGACGACGGTGACGTCCAGCAGACCCGGCACTCGCAGGGCCCGCCCGAACGCGCGCCGACGTTCGGCGAGCTCGAGACAGTGCGGATCGGGGTGCAGCCACGCACCCCTTCCCGGCATCCGGCGGCCGGTGTCCACCACGAGGACCGACGTTCCGGTCCCGGTGGTGCTGGCGACCACCCTCAGCAGGGCGTACCGGGGGGCTGTCGCACGGCAGCCGACGCACGTCCGGAGCGGGCCAGAGCCCGCACCGGAGGACGAGGGACGCCGGGCGCGCCGCCCAGGCGTGGCAAGTCTACCCCGGACCGCCTGCTCGGCGGCAGGTCGGGACCACACGCCGCCCGGCAGCGCGCTCTCGTCAGCGTTCGTCGGCCGCACCAGGTTGTCCCGCTGCCGCACCCGCGGCCGGTTCCGCGTCGGAGCGGATGTCGATGCGCCAGCCCGTCAGCTTCGCTGCGAGCCGCGCGTTCTGCCCCTCCTTGCCGATCGCCAGCGACAGCTGGTAGTCGGGCACGACGACCCGGGCAGCCCGGGCGACCGGGTCGACGACCGTGACCGAGAGGACCCGGGCCGGCGACAGGGCGTTGGCCACCATCTCCGCCGGGTCGTCCGAGTGGTCGACGATGTCGATCTTCTCTCCGTGCAGCTCCGCCATCACGGCGCGCACGCGACCGCCGAGCGGGCCGATGCACGCTCCCTTGGCGTTGACCCCGGGGACGGTGGCGCGGACGGCCATCTTGGTCCGGTGACCGGCCTCGCGGGCGATCGCCGTGATCTCCACGGTCCCGTCGGCCACCTCGGGCACCTCGAGGGCGAACAGCTTGCGGACCAGCCCCGGGTGCGTCCGGGACAGGGTCACCTGCGGACCGCGGTTGCCGCGAGCCACCTCGAGCACGTACCCGCGGATGCGCTCGCCGTGCACGTACTGCTCGGTGGGCACCTGCTCGTGCGCGGGCAGCACCGCCTCGGTGCCGCCGATGTCGACCAGCACCGTGCGGGGGTCACGGCCCTGCTGGATGACGCCGCCGAGCACCTCCCCCTCCTTGCCGCGGAAGGTGCCGAGCACCGCGTCGTCCTCGGCGTCGCGCAGGCGCTGCACGATCACCTGCCTCGCCGTCGAGGTCGCGATCCGGCCGAAGCCGGCCGGGGTGTGGTCGAACTCGGGTCCCAGCTCCACGGGTGCCGGGACGGCCTCCTCCTCCCCCTCGACCGGCGGGGCGTCGGGTGCCGGCAGCGGCTCGCGCGCCCACACCGTCACGTGCCCGGTCTGGCGGTCGAGCTCCACCCGGGCCCGTGGGTACGCACCCGGCGTCCGGTGGTACGCGGAGAGCAGCGCCTGCTCGATCGCCTCGACCAGCACGTCCAGGCTGATGTCCCTCTCGCGCTCGATCAGTCGCAGCGCCTGCATGTCGATGTCCACGTCACGCCTCCCCTCGCTCGTCGTCCCGCGTACCGGTGCCTGCCACGTCCTCGCCGTCCGGTCCTGGCTCCTCGACCGGGCCGAGCCCCTTCAGGTCCACCTCGACCCTGCCGTCGACCACCCGGTGCAGCGGCACCTGCTGCGGCGGACCCTCGACGGGTCGGCGTCCCTTGCCGGGCGAGGTCACCGGCACGACGACCGCCACCGCGTCGTCCGCCGGCCCGTCGACCCGGTCGAGCCGGCCCACCACCTCCGACCCGTCGTCGAGCCGCAGGCGCACCGAGCGCCCGACCGCGTGCACGTAGTGGCGGCGCTGCGTCAGCGGTCGGGCCACGCCGGGGCTGGACACCTCCAGCGTGTACGGGCCGGACGGCACGTCGGCCTCGTCGAGCGCGTCGGACACGGCTTGATGCACCAGCGCGACGCGGTCCAGGTCGAGCTCCGTCGTATCGTCCTCGGTCAGGTCGACGGTCACCCGGACCACGGTGCGCGGACCGGTGCCGACCACGGCGACGTCCTCCAGCACCAGGCCGGTCCGCTCGACGGCGGGTGCGACGAGCTGCCGCACCCGCTCCGGGGTCGCCGCCGCCATCTCCGCCTCCGCTCACCTGCACGTGCCCCCGAGGAGCTCGCCGAGGACCTGACCTCGCGACGTGCCGGACCAGCCTAACGAGTCCGCGCGTGCCGCCGGTCGCCGGTCGAGGGCCGTGGGAGGATCGCCCGCGATGAGCGCCCCAGTCCTCCGACGCAGCCACGCGGCCGTCGCCCTCGCCCTGAGCGTGGCGCTCGGCCTGGGACTCAGCGGCTGCGAGCTGCGGCTCGCGACCCCCGCCGCCACCGAACCTGCACGGTCGGCGGCCGAGGTGCTGCGTTCGCGAGCGGTGGACGACGCGCTGACGTTGGAGCAGACCGGGCGCGCGGCGCGCGGCACGGCGGCCGGGAGCGCCGCTGCGGTGGCCCCCGTGCTGGACGACGTCGTCGCGTTCAGCACGCGCCACGCGGCCGAGCTCGGAGGCGTGTACTCCTCGGGTCTGCACCCCAGCGGATCGGCCACCGCCACGCCGACGGCCACCGCACCGCCCAGCACCCCGGCGGACGTGCTGGCGGTGCTCGCCTCGTCGGCGACCGACGCGCTGGGCACCGCCGAGGCCGTGCCGGACGGCGGGATGGCTCGGCTGCTCGCCGCGATCGGCGCCGCTCGGGCCCAGCTCGCGAGCCGGCTGGCCACGGCACTGGGCCTGCCTGCGCCGGCCGTGACGCCGACGACAGGTACCGCGCCGCCGACGGCCGCCCCGTCGCAGAGCACGTCGGGGGCCCCGAGCCCGTCGGCGACCACGTCCGGCTCCGCGGCCGGGCTCAGCCCGGCCGACCTCGACGCCTTGACGGTGGTCCACGACCAGGCCGGCTACGGCCTGGAGGTGGTCGCGGCGAAGCTCGAGGGCGCGGCGCGTGCCCGGGCGCTCGCGGCCGCACGTGCGCA
Organism: Cellulomonas sp. NTE-D12; assembly: GCF_027923705.1. NCBI lineage: Bacteria > Bacillati > Actinomycetota > Actinomycetes > Micrococcales > Cellulomonadaceae > Cellulomonas > Cellulomonas electrica. The sequence continues at coordinate 2,300,353 of NZ_AP026442.1, forward strand.
CCGAGCGGCCGCGGAGGCCTGGGCCGTGCGCGCCGGGACCGCGGCCACCGCACGGGATCCGCGACGAGCGGCGTACACGCTGCCCACCGGTCTGCGTGACACCGCGACCGCGACGGCCCTCGCCCGGACCCTGGAGGAGGCCGTCGCTCGCGCAGACGCCACCATGGTGGCCGCCGCGCCTGCGGGCCAGCGCGGCGCCCTGATCGACGACCTCCGCACAGCCGCCGACGCGGTGGTCGCCTGGGGCGGCGCGCCGGACCCGCTTCCGGGGCTCGTGCTACCGACGACGTCGGCCGCACCGTCGGCCGCACCGTCCACCACCCCCACCCGCTGACGGTCCCCGCGACGCGCCGTCGCGGGGACCCCGGTCGGTCGGCGAGGAACCCGTCAGTCGGCGAGCAGCCCGTCCACGAGCTCGGCGACCACGTCGGCCGCCGTCGCCACCGGCACCTGCCGCGCCTCGCCCCCGACACGCGGGCGGACCTCCACCACGCCGTCGGCCAGGCCGCGTCCGACCACCACCACGAGCGGCACGCCGAGCAGCTCGGCGTCGGCGAACTTCACGCCGGGCGACACCTTCGGCCGGTCGTCGTACAGCACCTCGACACCACGGGCTGACAGCGTCCCGGCCAGCGCCTCGGCCGCCTCGAACACCGCCTGGTCCTTGCCGGTCGCCACCACGTGCACGTGCGCCGGCGCCACCGCCGCCGGCCACGCGAGGCCGCGCTCGTCGTGGTTCGCCTCCGCGAGGGCTGCCAGCACGCGGCTGACGCCGATGCCGTACGACCCCATGGTGACCACCTGGGCCTTGCCGTTCTGGTCGAGCACCGTCAGGCCCAGCGCCTGGGCGTACTTGCGCCCGAGGGCGAAGATGTGGCCGATCTCGATGCCGCGCGCCAGCTCGAGGGGTCCGGAGCCGTCCGGCGCCGGGTCCCCGGCGCGCACCTCGGCGGCCTCGATCGTGCCGTCGGCGGTGAAGTCACGTCCTGCGACCAGGTCGAACACGTGCCGACCCGCCTCGTTGGCGCCGGTGATCCACCGGGTGCCCGGCACCACGCGCGGGTCGAGCAGGTAGCGGACCGCCGTGCGCTCGCCGTCCGGGCCGACGGGCGCGTTCGGCCCCATCACCGCGGGACCGATGTACCCGCGCACCAGCTCCGGGTGGGCGGCGAAGTCCGCGTCACCGGCCGCCTCCACCTCGGCGGGGGCGACCGACGCCTCGAGCCGCTTGGCGTCCACGTCCCGGTCGCCGGGGAGACCGACGACGAGCAGCTCGCGCTCCCCGCCGGGGTGCACCAGCGCGAACACGACGTTCTTCAGCGTGTCGGCAGCCGTCCACGCCCGGTCCGGCCGCGGGAACCGGTCGTTGGCCAGGGCGACCAACGAGTCGATCGTCGGGGTGTCGGGCGTGTCCTCCACGTGCGGTGCCGGTGCGTCGTCCCAGGGCAGCGACGGCGGCACGACGGTGGTGACCGCCTCGACGTTGGCGGCGTAGCCGCCCGGCGACCGGACGAAGGTGTCCTCGCCGATCGCGGTCGGGGTGAGGAACTCCTCCGACCGCGAGCCGCCCATCGCCCCAGAGGTCGCGGCGACGATGACGTGCTCGAGGCCGAGCCGGTCGAAGATGCGCACGTAGGCGTCGCGCTGCGCCTGGTACGAGGCTGCGAGGCCGTCGTCGTCGAGGTCGAAGGTGTACGCGTCCTTCATGATGAACTCGCGCCCCCGGATCAGACCCGCGCGGGGCCGGGCCTCGTCGCGGTACTTCGTCTGGATCTGGAACAGCGTGAGCGGCAGGTCCTTGTACGACGAGTACAGGTCCTTCACCAGGAGCGTGAACATCTCCTCGTGCGTCGGCGCGAGCAGGTAGTCGCCGCCCTTGCGGTCCTTGAGCCGGAAGATGTTCGGCCCGTACTCGGTCCACCGACCCGTCGCCTCGTAGGGCTCCTTGGGCAGCAGCGCCGGGAAGTGCACCTCCTGGGCGCCGGCGGCGATCATCTCCTCGCGCACCACGCCCTCGACCTTCGCCAGCACGCGCAGGCCGAGCGGGAGCCACGTGTAGATGCCCGGCGCGGCGCGCCGGATGTACCCGGCGCGGACCAGGAGCTTGTGGCTGGCGACCTCGGCATCGACCGGGTCCTCGCGAAGCGTGCGGACGAACAGGCTGGACAGGCGCAAGAGCATGGGCGCAAGGCTAGTTGCCCGGCACTGGCGGTCCGGCACGCACGTCCGGCGCGGCCGGTGGGAGCGCGGCGCAGCCGTCGCAGGCGACGACGTCGGCGGCATGCGCCACGATGGGCGCGTGCCTGAGCTGCCGGAGGTCGAGGCGCTCGCCCAGTTCCTGCGCGGGCGGGCCGTGGGTCGCACCGTCACGGCGGTGGAGGTGGGTGCGATCAGCGCGCTGAAGACGTTCTCGCCGCCTCCGGACGCGCTGGTCGGGGCAGCCGTCGCCGACGTGCTGCGCCACGGCAAGTGGCTGGACCTCCTCGCCGCGACCCCGGCCGGTGAGCCGCTGCACCTGGTGTGGCACCTGTCCCGCGCGGGCTGGGTGCGCTGGTCGGAACAGCTGTCGACCACCCCGGTGCGACCAGGCCGGTCCCCCATCGCGCTCCGGCTCCGCCTGGACGACGGGTCCGGGTTCGACCTGACCGAGGCGGGCACGCGAAAACGGCTGGCGGTGCACGTGGTCGAGGACGTCCAGGAGATCCCGCAGATCGCCACGCTCGGCGTCGAACCGCTGTCCGACGAGTTCACCTCCGAACGACTCGGCGAGCTGATGGCGGCCCGCAACCAGCAGATCAAGGGGCTGCTGCGCGACCAGGGCACGATCGCCGGCATCGGGAACGCGTACTCCGACGAGATCCTCCACGCCGCCCGCACCAGCCCGTTCGCCCCGACGAGGTCGTTCGACGCGGAACGCACCCGGGTGCTCTACGACGCCGTCCGACGGGTCCTGACGGAGGCCGTGGTGGCCGCAGCCGGCAAACCGGCTGCCGAGCTCAAGGACTCCAAGCGCCGGTCGATGCGCGTGCACGGACGCACCGGGCTGCCGTGCCCCGGCTGGAACGGCGAGCCGTGCGGCGACACGGTCCACGAGGTGTCGTTCGCCGACTCGTCGCTGCAGTACTGCCCCACGTGCCAGACGGGCGGCAAGCCGCTCGCGGACCGCCGGCTGTCGCGGCTGCTGCGCTGACCCGCCGCGGCTCCGGCGGACGGTCGCGTCCCTGCCCGTCGCGCCGGCCGGTGCCGGAGAGGGCGGCTAGAACAGCACGGTGGCGTACGTGCCGACCTGCCGGAAGCCGACCGCGCGGTACGCAGCGACCGCCCGCACGTTGTGCGCGTTCGCGTACAACGACACCAGCGGCGCGATCTCGTCCCGGGTGGTCCGCACGACGGCTGCCATGCCGCCCTCGGACAGCCCCTCACCACGTCGGTCCGGCCGGACCCAGACCCCCTGGACCTGAGCCACGCCCCCCGCGACCGCCGCGACCTCCGCCTTGAACACCACCGAGCCGTCCTCGATCCGGACGAAGGAGCGTCGCTGGGTGATCAGCGACCGGACGCGCGCCTCGTAGAAACCTCCGGAGCCTGCGAGGGGCGAGTAACCGACCTCCTCCGTGAACATCGCGACGCACGCGGGCAGCACGGCGTCGAGCTCCTCCGGCCGTGACCGGCGCACCAGCGGGTCGGGGGCGAGCGGCGGGTCCGAGTCGATCACCATGGACGGCTGGTCGGGCCGCACGTCCCGGGCGGCGGGCCACAGGCCGTCCAGGCGACGCCACAGGTCCAGCACGTCGTCCCGGGGACCCACCAACGACGAGCACCGTCGGCCCCGGTACGCACCGAGCTTGGCGAACGCGTCGAGCGCCCGGTCCCGCACCGGCCCCGCCAGGCCGGGCAGGATCGGCACCAGGTTCGCCCCCACCCAGCAGGCCGCGACCAGCTCACCGGCCTCGGCGTACCCCCACAGCTCGCCGCCCGCCGACCGGAGGCCGGAGGTGCGGGCGTGGTCCAGCCGGGTCGTCGCCAGCACGGTGCCCACCGGGTCGAGGGCGCACAGCCCCAGCGCGCCGGTGACGTCCTCGTCGGTGAGGACGGCAGCGCCGGTGCGACCGTCGAGCACGGCGGCCCGCAGGGCTGTCATGCGGTGATTGTGCCGTACCGACGCGACCGGCGCGGCTCGGCCGGACCGGCCGGCGTGGCGGTGGGTCGCAGGGCTCAGCCGACGCTGACGGTGGGGGTGCCGGAGCCCGTCTCGACCGGGTCCATCGTCTCGGCCAGGCGCATGGCCTCCTCGATGAGCGTCTCGACGATCTTCGACTCCGGGACCGTCTTGATCACCTCGCCGCGGACGAAGATCTGGCCCTTGCCGTTGCCCGACGCGACACCGAGGTCCGCCTCGCGCGCCTCACCCGGGCCGTTGACCACGCACCCCATCACCGCGACCCGCAGCGGGACCTCCATGCCCTCCAGCCCGGCGGTGACCCGCTCGGCGAGCGAGTACACGTCCACCTGGGCCCGGCCGCAGGACGGGCAGGAGACGATCTCCAGCTTGCGCGGCCGCAAGTTGAGCGACTGCAGGATCTGGATGCCGACCTTGACCTCCTCGACCGGCGGGGCCGACAGGGAGACGCGGATCGTGTCGCCGATCCCCTTGCTCAGCAGCGCGCCGAAAGCCGTGGCGGACTTGATGGTGCCCTGGAAGGCCGGACCGGCCTCGGTCACCCCGAGGTGCAGGGGCCAATCCCCCCGCTCGGACAGCAGCTCGTAGGCGCGCACCATCACGACGGGGTCGTGGTGCTTCACCGAGATCTTGAAGTCGTGGAAGTCGTGCTCCTCGAACAGGGACGCCTCCCAGACGGCCGACTCGACGAGCGCCTCCGGGGTGGCCGAGCCGTACTTCTGGAGCAGCCGCGGGTCCAGGGAGCCGGCGTTGACGCCGATGCGCAGCGAGACCCCGGCGTCCGTCGCGGCCTTGGCGATCTCGCGCACCTGGTCGTCGAACTTGCGGATGTTGCCGGGGTTGACGCGGACGGCGGCGCAGCCGGCGTCGATCGCGGCGAACACGTACTTCGGCTGGAAGTGGATGTCGGCGATCACCGGGATCTGCGACTTGTGCGCGATCGCGGGCAGCGCGTCGGCGTCGTCCTGGCTCGGGACGGCCACCCGGACGATGTCGCAGCCGGCCGCGGTCAGGGCGGCGATCTGCTGCAGGGTCGCGTTGATGTCGGTGGTCGGCGTCGTGGTCATCGACTGGACGCTGATCGGCGCGTCGCCACCGACCTCGACCTTGCCGACGCGGATCTTGCGGGTGGGTCGCCGCGGCGCGAGGACGGGCGCCGGAGACGCAGGCATGCCGAGGTTGATGGCGGGGCTCACTGCCTCATCATCCCACTCAGCCGAGCCGGACCGGGTTGACGAGGTCGGCCCACACCAGCACCAGCCCCATGCCGCCGAGCACGACGAACATCCCGTAGGCGAGCGGGACCAGGCGCGCCGAGTCGAACGGGCGAGGCCGGGCCAGCCCTCGCAGCCGCGCCACCTGCCGCTTCGCGCCCTCCCAGAGGGCGGCGGCGACGTGGCCGCCGTCGAGCGGTGGCAGCGGTATGAGGTTGAACACGAACAGGCTGATGTTCAGGGCGGCGAGCATCTCCAGCAGGCCGACGGCCCGCAGGCCGAGGTCGACGCCCGCGGCCTTGTCCGAGGCGATCTCCCCGGCCAGCCGGCCGACGCCGACGATGCCGACCACGCTGCTCGAGTCGCGGGGCTGGCCGTTGACCGTCTCGCTGACCACCTGGGCGGTGCGCTGCGGCAGGGCGACCACGATCTTCATCGTCTGCCAGGTCCGGTCGGCCATCTGCCCCGGCAGGCTGAGCACGGACATCCGCTGGGTGGCGGTGGTCGGGGTGGCGCCGAGGAAGCCGGCCTTCTGGGTCTTGGCGGTGCCGTCTGCGTTGGTCACCACGTTGCCGTTGGCGTCCAGCACCGGGCGGTCCGTGACGATCGGGGTGACGGTCAGGGTGATCGGCGAGCCGGCGCGCTGGACCACCATCGGCACCGTCTGCCCGCCGGAGGCCCTGATCAGCGCCGTCAGCTGCGTCCACGACGTGACCGCGGTGCCGTCGTAGGAGACGACGTGGTCGCCCGGCTTGAGACCGGCTGCGGCCGAGGGAGCCGCCGGATCGCCGGCCTGGCACGTGGACGCGGTGGAGCTCGCGGGGAGAACGCACTGCGAGACCTCGGCCACGGTGGTGGTGGTGCCGGGGATGCCGATGCCGACGTAGGCGATGCCGAGCAGCACCACGGCGATCAGCAGGTTCATCACCGGGCCGCCCATCATCACCACGAGCTTCTTCGGCGTGGACAGGCGGTAGAACGCCCGGTGGTCCTCCCCCGGGTGGATCTCCTCGGCGCTGGCGGCGCGGGCGTCGGCCGCGAGCCGACCGGCCCACGTCCGCGGCTCCTTCGCCTCCACCGCGGCCGCGGTCGGGTACATGCCGACCAGCCGCACGTAGCCGCCGAGGGGGATCGCCTTGAGGCCGTACTCCGTCTCGCCGCGCGTGCGGGACCACAGCGTCGGGCCGAAGCCGACCATGTACTGGCTGACCCGCACACCGAACCGCTTGGCGGGGATCATGTGGCCCAGCTCGTGCAGGCCGATCGACGCCAGCAGGACGACGACGACGATGAGCACCGCCACCACATAGGCCATGAGCCGCGACCGACCTTCCGCCCGTTCCGGGCCGTCCCGTCCTGCGCCGGCAGCCGCCGGCCGCACCATTGTCCGCTGCCTGCCTGGGACCTGCCTCGAAACGGCCTGGGAAGGCGCCCGACGACCTCCGTCCGACGCAGCGGTCCGCGCACGGCCGACGGCACGGAGCGGCGACAGGCCGGTGACCAGGGGCTGTGGAACGATCGCGGCATGGCGTCCCTGCACCGCTCGCTGTGGTGGGACCAGCTGCTCACCGCCCGGCCGCAGGAGGCGGTGCCACGACCGCCGCTCGACGGCGACACGACGGCCGACGTCGCCGTCGTCGGTGCCGGCCTGACCGGTCTGTGGACCGCGTACTACCTCCAGGAGGCCGACCCCGGTCTCGACGTGCTCGTCCTCGACCAGGACGTCGCGGGAGCCGGTGCCAGCGGGCGCAGCAGCGGCTGGTGCTCGGCGCGGCTCGGCGTCTCCGCCGCGGAGCTGGCCCGCCTGCACGGTGCCGAGGGCGCGCGCGACCTGCGCGCCGCGATGCGGGACGCGGTCGTCGAGGTCGGGGGCGTGGCCGCCGCGGAGCACCTCGCGTGCGACTTCACCTACGCCGGCACCGTCAGCGTCGCGCGCAACGGCGCGCAGCTCGCGCGGCTGCGGGCGCACGCCGCGGAGGCGGCCGCCTGGGGCGACGAGCTCGAGCTGCTGGGGCCCGACGAGGTCGCCACCCACCTGGTGGCCGCCGGCGTGCTGGGTGGGGCGTACACCCCGGACTGCGCCTTCCTCCAACCGGCCGCGCTGGTGCGCCAGCTGGCCGACCTGGTCGTGTCGCGGGGCGCGAGGCTGGTCGAGCAGACCCGGGCCGTGCGCATCTCGCCGCGCGCCGTGGTGACGCTCCACGGCACCGTGCGCGCCCGGTGGGTGGTGCGCGCCGTCGAGGCCTGGTCGGCGCAGCTGTCCGGCTCCGCCCGCGACGTCGCGCCGGTGCGCACTCAGCTGCTGGCCACCGAGCCGCTGGACCGGCAGGTCTGGGAGCGGATCGCCCTCCGACCGGGTGGGACCTTCGAGGACGTCGCGCACCTGGCGCTCCGCGGCGTCCGGACGACGGACGACCGCCTGGTGCTGGGTGGGCGGGCGGCAGGAGGCGCGATCCGGGCGTTCGACGAGGTCCCCGGGGACCCGGACCCACCGTGGGAGCGGTTCGAGCGCGGCCTGCGGAGCCTGTTCCCCGCGACCGACGGCGTCGCGGTGACGCACCGCTGGGGCGGCCCGGTCGGCGTCCCCCGCGACGGTCATCCGTCGGTGGGTCTCGACGCCGAGTCCGGACTCGGCTGGGCAGGGGGCTACGGGGACGACGGGGTCGCAGCCGCGAACCTCGCCGGCCGGACGCTGGCCGACCTGGTGACAGGGGCGGACTCGCCTCTGGTCCACCTGCCCTGGGTGGGGCACCGGTCCCCGCGATGGGCGCGAGGCGTCCTGCGCAGCGCGGAGGTGACGGCAGCCGGCTGGGCGGCTCGCCTCGCCGACGAGGCCGAGACGTTGACGGAGCGCCGCGCCGGCGGCCGCTGACCGGCTCGCACCCTCGTCAGGCGCAGGCCGTGCCGGTCAACGCTCGTCGAGCAGCTGCCGGGCACGCACGCGGGCCCACCGCTCCGCGGCGAGAACGGTCGGCAGGTCGATGCCGTCCGCCGATGTGCCCGGGTGCTCGTCGAGCACGCGATGCACCGTCGCGACGATGTCGAGGAACCCGATGCGGCCGGCCAGGAACGCGGCGACGGACTCCTCGTTCGCCGCGTTGTAGACGGCAGGGTGCGTCGCCGACGCCGCCAGGGCGGCACGGGCGAGGCGCACGGCGGGGAACGCGTCCTCGTCCAGTGGCTCGAAGGTCCACGCCGTCGGGCCGGACCAGTCGCACGCGGGCACCACGCCGTCGAGCCGCTCGGGCCAGGACAGCCCGAGCGCGATCGGCAGGCGCATGTCCGGCGGGGACGCCTGGGCGACGGTGGACCCGTCCACGAACTCGACCATCGAGTGCACGACCGACTGCGGGTGCACCACCACGGTGATGTCCTGCGGCGGCACGTCGAACAAGAGGTGCGCCTCGATCAGCTCGAGGCCCTTGTTCACCATCGTCGCGGAGTTGATCGTCACCACCGGGCCCATCGACCACGTCGGGTGAGCCAGCGCCTGTGCCGCCGTGGCGGCCTTGCGCTCGTCGAGCGTGGTCCCCCGGAACGGGCCGCCCGAGGCCGTCAGCACCAGCCGGCGGACCTCGGCGTGCGTGCCGGACCGCAGCGCCTGGGCGATCGCCGAGTGCTCGGAGTCCACCGGGACCAGCTGGTCCTGCCGACGCTGCGCCGCGCGGACCAGGTGCCCGCCCACCACCAGGGACTCCTTGTTGGCAAGCGCGAGCGTGCTGCCCGCGCCGAGCGCGGCCAGCGTCGGCCCCAGACCGACGGAGCCGGTGATGCCGTTGAGCACGACGTCGGCTCCCTCTGCGGCGACGCGCGCGGCGGCGTCCGCTCCGGTCAGCACGTGCGTCCCGGTCCCCTCGAGACGCTCGCGAACCGCCGCGCCGGCCTCCTCGTCGGCCACGGCCACCACCGGCACGTGATGAGCACGCACCTGCGCCACGAGCAGGTCGACGTTCCCGCCGCCCGCGGAGAGACCCACCACCTCGAACCGCTCGGGGAACCGGTCGATGACGTCCAGCGCCTGGGTGCCGATCGAGCCGGTGGAGCCCAGCAGCACCACCGAACGGCGCGCGCTCCCCGTCACAGCGGCGTGCCCACCCGACACCGTGCTCACTCGACGCCGAGCAGCACCTCGACGGCGCGACCGAAGAACGCGTCGACCGAGGCCTCGTCGTACCCGTTCTTGCCGCTGCGCGAGCGGAAGGTGGCGTTGCGCACCTCTGCGGCGGTCAGCGGCGCGCCCGTGTCGAAGTAGGCGACCAACCGGTGGCAGAGCTCGTCGACATCGGCCGGCTCGTACCCTGGCTGACGCCCCTCCGGCGGCGCGAACCGGTCACCGTCGGGACGGCCCAGCCGGCCGTACAGCGTGCGCGCCTGCTCGCCGAGGTGCGCCAGCCACGCCTCCTGGCCCCGCTGGGCGACGAAGTCGGCACGGGACCGCGCCACGAACGCCGCCTCCAGGCGGTCGAGGGCGGCGTCGACCGCCGCGGTCACGTACCCGCCACGGATCATCGAGAACGAGACCCGGCGGACGTCCTTGCCGGACAGGCCCCCCGCGGGCCCCTGCTCGTACATCGACCGCGCGTGCGAGAAGAACTCGTCGACCTCGTCCGGGTCGTACCCGCGCCGCACGCTGGAGACCGTGCGGAACATCCCGTCGCTCACCGCTCCTCCTCGCTCGCCGGTGCACCGGCCGCCTCGTCCTCGACCGCCGCGAGCTGACCGCACGCGCCGTCGATCTCGCTGCCGCGGGTGTCCCGCACCGTCGTCGGGATGCCGTGCGCGCGCAGCCGCGCGACGAACTCCGCCTCCACCGCGGGGTCGCTCGCCGTCCAGCGGGAGCCCGGCACCGGGTTGAGCGGGATCGGGTTGCAGTGCACCCACCCCTGACCCCGCGCCGCGAGCTTCTCCCCGAGCAGGTCGGCGCGCCAGGCGTGGTCGTTCACGTCGCGGATCAGCGCGTACTCGATCGACACCCGACGGCCCGTCCTGTCGAAGTACCGGCGCGCGCTGTCGATCGCCTCGTCGACGCTCCACCGGGTGTTCACCGGGACCAGCTCGCTGCGCAGCTCGTCGTCCGGGGCGTGCAGCGACAGGGCCAGCGTCACCGGGATGCCCTCGTCGGCCAGCCGGTCCATCGCCGGCACCAGCCCGACGGTCGACACCGTGACGTTGCGCGCGGACAGCCCGAGACCCTCCGGCGGGGCCGCGACCAGGAGTCGCACGGTGGCCATCACCGAGCGGTAGTTCGCCAGGGGCTCGCCCATCCCCATGAAGACGACGTTGCTCAGCCGGGTCGCCCCGCCAGCCACCTCGCCGTCCGCGAGGGAGCGTGCCGCGCGCCGCACCTGCTCGACGATCTCGGCCGTCGACAGGTTCCGGGTGAGGCCCAGCTGACCGGTGGCGCAGAAGGCGCACGCCAGACCGCACCCGGCCTGGCTGGAGACGCAGAGCGTGGCACGGTCCGGGTACCGCATCAGCACCGACTCGACGCGGGCGCCGTCGAACAGGTGCCACAGCGTCTTCACCGTTGTCCCACGGTCGGCGGTCAGCGTGCGCGCCGGGGTCAGCAGCGGTGGGAACAGGTCGGCCGCCAGCGTGTCCCGAGCGGCGGCCGGCAGGTCGGTCATCGCCTCGGGGTCCACGGTGAGGTGCGTGAAGTAGTGCGTCGCGAGCTGGCGGGCCCGGAACGCCGGCTGGCCGAGCGCCTGCACGGCCGCCGCACGCTCCGACGGCGTCAGGTCGACGAAGTGGCGCGGCGGCTTGCCCCGCGGACCGCGGGACGGCGAGGAGAGGTCCAGCCGGACCGGGGTGCCTGTCATCGGACCGGCACCAGCACGGCGAGCACCAGGTACACCGCGGGCGCCGTGAGCAGCAACGAGTCGAGCCGGTCGAGCAGGCCGCCATGGCCGGGCAGCAGGCTGCCCATGTCCTTCAGCTCGAGGTCCCGCTTCAGCATCGACTCCGACAGGTCGCCGAGCGTCGCGGTGCACACCGTCGCGAGGCCCAGCAGCACCCCCACGTAGGGCTGCGCTCCGAACGCCACCTGCACGCCGACCACGCCGACCACGCAGGCCAGCACCACCGATCCCGCCAGCCCCTCCCAGCTCTTCTTCGGGCTGACGCTCGGCGCGAGCGGGTGCCGTCCGAGCAGCACCCCCACGGAGTAGCCACCGACGTCGCTCGCCACCGCGAGCAGGACGAACACGAGCGTGCGGGACGGCCCGTCCGGCTGGGCGAGCATCAGCATCGCGAAGCCGGCGAGGAACGGCAGGTACGCCGCAGCGAACGCCGCGGCCGTCGAGTCGCGCAGCGCGGGCCGGCCGGAGCCGTCCAGCACGCGCCAGACCACGGCACCGCCGACGGTGAGGACGAACGCCACGATCAGCGCCTCCGGACCGGCGGTGTACGCCGACACGAGGATCCCGATCGAGCCGACGATCAGCGGGACCAGCGGCAGGTGCACGTCGCGGCGGGTGAACGCGCGCGCGAGCTCCCACATCGCCCCGCAGACCAGGATCACCGCCAGGACGCCGAAGGCCTCCTTGCGGATGAACAGCGAGGCGACCACCACGCCGAGCAGGCCGAGACCCACCGCGACCGCGACCGGCAGGTCACGGCCCGGAGTCGGGGTGCGGGGGGCGGCGAGCTGCGACATCAGACCTCGAGCAGCTCGCTCTCCTTGGTGGCGAGCAGGTGGTCCACCAGCTCGACGTGCTTCTTGGTGAGGGCCTCGAGCTCCTTCTCGGCGCGGGCGACCTCGTCCTCGCCGGCCTCGCCGTCACGGGCGATCCGGTCCAGCTCGTCCTTGGCGTGCCGACGCACGCTGCGCACCGAGACGCGGGCGTCCTCGGCCTTGGTCTTCGCGAGCTTGACGAAGTCCTTGCGCCGCTCGGCGGTCAGCGCCGGGAGCACGACTCGGATCACGCCACCGTCGTCCGTCGGGTTCACCCCGAGGTCGGAGTCGCGGATCGCCTTCTCGATGGCGTGCATCGAGGACTTGTCGAACGGGGAGATCAGCATCGTCCGCGCCTCGGGCACGTTGAACGACGCCAGCTGCTGCAGCGGCGTCGGGCTCCCGTAGTAGTCGACCAGGATCTTGGAGAACATCGCCGCGTTCGCACGGCCGGTGCGGATCGACGAGAAGTCGTCCTTCGCGACCTCGATCGCCTTGTCCATCTTCTCCTCGGCCTCGAGGAGGGTCTCGTCGATCACGCCGAGCTCCTTCGTGCTGCGATGCGGGTGGGGACGGGGTCGTGGGCTGGGAGGTCAGCTCGTGGTGACGAGCGTGCCGATCCTCTCACCGTCGAGCGCCCGGGTGACGTTCCCGCGCTCCTCGAGGCCGAACACGACCATCCGGACGTCGTTGTCACGGCACAGGGACAGGGCCGTGGCGTCCATCACCTCGAGGCCCTGGACCAGCGCCTCGGTGTAGGTCAGGTGGTCGAGCTTGCGGGCCGACGGGTCGCGGCGCGGGTCGGCGCTGTAGACGCCGTCCACGCCGTTCTTGCCCATCAGCACCTCCTGGCAGTGGGTCTCGAGAGCCCGCTGCACCGCCACCGTGTCCGTGGAGAAGAACGGCATGCCTGCCCCGGCGCCGAAGATCACGACGCGGCCCTTCTCCAGGTGCCGGATCGCCCGCAGCGGGATGTACGGCTCGGCGACCTGGCCCATCGTGATCGCGGTCTGGACGCGGGTGCTGACGCCGGCCTGCTCCAGGAAGTCCTGCAACGCGAGGCAGTTCATCACCGTGCCCAGCATGCCCATGTAGTCGGCGCGAGCCCGGTCCATGCCGTTCTGCGCCAGCTCTGCCCCGCGGAAGAAGTTGCCGCCGCCGACGACGATCGCCACCTGCACGCCGTTGCGCACGGCCACCGCGATCTCGTCCGCGATGCGCCGCACCACGTCCGCCGCGAGCCCGACGCTCCCGCCGCCGAACGACTCTCCGGAGAGCTTGAGCAGCACCCGCCGGGTCCACTTGTCGGAGCGATCCTTGCCCTGCGGGCTCACATGTCCTCCACTGGTGGCCGGTCCGCCCGGGTACGGCGGGGTGATGCTGACGTGCCGGTGACCGGGCCCCGAAGGGCACCGGTCACCGGCACGGTGGTGCTCAGGCGCCGACGCGGAACCGCGCGAAGCCGGTGACGGTGCCACCGACCTCGGCGAGGACCTGGCCGACGGACTTCTTCGCGTCGCGGGCGAACGCCTGGTCGACCAGGACGTTCTCCTTGAAGAAGCCGACGAGGCGACCCTCCACGATCTTCGGCAGGGCAGCCTCGGGCTTGCCCTCACCACGCGCGGTCTCCTCGGCGATGTGCCGCTCGCTCGCGACGACGTCCGCGGGGACGTCCTCACGGGTGAGGTAGGTCGGCGAGTACGCCGCGATGTGCGTGGCGATGTCGCGGGCGACCGAGGCGCCGGCCGCGTCCGTGGCGACCAGCACGCCGACCTGCGGGGGCAGGTCCTTGTTGACCTTGTGCAGGTAGACCTCGACGTGCTCGCCGGCCAGGCGGGCGAGCCGCCGGACGACGATCTTCTCGCCGATGGTCGCCGCGATGTCGTCGACCACGGACTGCACCGGGGTGCCGTCCGAGTCGGCGGCGAGCAGCGCGTCCGCGTCACGGGCGCCGGAGGAGACAGCCGCCGCGAGCACGCGGTCCGCGAAGGAGATGAAGGTCTGGTTCTTGGCGACGAAGTCCGTCTCCGAGTTGACCTCGAGCAGCACCGCGCTCTGACCCTCGCCATCGGCCGTCGGGCCGACCCACGCCGTCACCAGGCCGTCGGAGGCCGAGCGACCCTCGCGCTTGCCGATGCCCTTCAGGCCCTTGACGCGGATGATCTCCAGCGCCTTCTCCGAGTCGCCGTCCGCCTCGTCGAGCGCCTTCTTGACGTCGAGCATGCCGGCGCCCGTCTTCTCGCGGAGCGCCTTGATGTCAGCGACCGAGTAGTTCGCCATCAGTGGTTCCTGTCCTCGTGTGCTCGTGGTGGGTGCTCAGGCCTCGGCCGGCGCGTCGGTGCCGGGCTCGTCGGCGGCAGGCGCCTCGACCTCGGCCGCCTCGGCGGCGGGCGTCTCGACCACGGAGGTCTCCTCGACCTGCTCCGCGACCTCCTCGACGGCCTCGGCGACCTCGGGCTGGGCAGCGGGGGTCACGTCGGCGGCGGCCAGGTCGGCCTCGGCACCGGCGAGCAGCTCGCGCTCCCACTCGGCCAGCGGCTCGGCCTCGACCGTGCCGGCGCCCTCGGCGGCAGCCGGCGCGCCGGAGTGGCGCTTGAGCAGACCGTCGGCGACCGCGTCGGCGATCACGCGGGTGAGCAGCTGGACGGCGCGGATCGCGTCGTCGTTGCCCGGGATCGGGTAGTCGACCTGGTCGGGGTCGCAGTTGGTGTCCAGGATCGCGACGACCGGGATGCCCAGCTTGCGGGCCTCGTCGACGGCGAGGTGCTCCTTGTTGGTGTCGACGATCCACACCGCGGACGGCACCTTGGCCATGTCACGGATGCCGCCGAGGGTCTTGGAGAGCTTGTCCTTCTCACGGCGCAGGACGAGCAGCTCCTTCTTCGTCAGGCCGGAGGCCGCGACGTCGTCGAAGTCGATCTGCTCGAGCTCCTTGAGGCGCTGCAGGCGCTTGTGCACCGTCGAGAAGTTGGTCAGCATGCCGCCCAGCCAGCGCTGGTTGACGTAGGGCATGCCCACGCGCGCGGCCTGCTCGGCGACGGGCTCCTGCGCCTGCTTCTTGGTGCCGACGAAGAGCACGGTGCCACCGTGCGCGACGGTCTGGCTGACGAAGTCGTACGCGCTGTCGATGAAGGTCAGCGACTGCTGCAGGTCGACGATGTAGATGCCGTTGCGCTCGGTGAAGATGAAGCGCTTCATCTTGGGGTTCCAGCGGCGGGTCTGGTGCCCGAAGTGGACACCGCTCTCCAGCAGCTGGCGCATGGTCACGACGGCCATGGCACGGTCCTTCCGGCGCTCGCCCAGGGCGTGCGCGCTCGTGCGGGTCCCGTCCAGGACGGGCACACCGCGGCTCGGTTGTCGGCCCCGACCGGTCGGTCGGTGCCCCTGGCGCCAGCCGGTGCACCGCGCCGGGCGTGGCCCGGACCGCTGCGATGCTCGGCCCCGCCCGTGGCGACCCGAGGGTCGTGAGGACGGGAGATGACGCGCGAAGTCGACCGGTACGGACCGGTCGCCGAGGCAATGCTACCGGATCGCTGCCGGCGCCCGGGCCTGCGACGGGGCACCGACGGCGGAGCGGGGGCAGCGCGCGGCCACGGACGGGGGCAGCAGCGGGCGCGGTGCGGCGGGCGGTCCCGGGGTCGTTCCCGCTCGAGCGACCACAGCCCCGTCCGGGTGCAGGTGCGGCACCGGGACAGGCCTGGAGAGCGTCGACCCGGTCGCGCGACCGGTTGGCTCGTCCGGTGCGGCCCGCTGCTCTCCGACCTCTGCCGACCCCGACGGCACCCGTCCCCGTCGCCCGTGGCCGTCGTGCGCGAGCCGTCGTCAGGCTCGCCGCCACCACGGCGCTGCTCGTCGGCACGGTCGCCGCCCCCGCAGCACCGAGCGCGTCCGTCCCGGGGAGCGTGATCGGTGCCGGCGCGCTGCGTGGCACGCCCCCGACCGGCGGACCGGTGGCCGTCTACCGGGCCCCGGTCCCGGGTACCCCCTCGTTCGCACACCCCTTCCGGGCCCCCGCGCAGCGGTGGTCGGCCGGCCACCGGGGCGTGGACCTCTGGCTGGGCGACGACATGCCCGTCCTGGCGCCGGCCGCCGGCACCGTGACGTTCGCCGGCACGGTCGTGGACCGGGGAGTGGTGTCGGTGCTCCACCCCGACGGGCGGCGGAGCAGCGTCGAGCCGGTGGTGGCTGCCGTGGTCGTCGGCCAGCAGGTGGGTGCCGGTGACGTCCTGGGGACTCTCGACGGGTCGGGCGGCCACTGCACACCCCGCAGCTGCGTGCACTGGGGCCTGCGGGAGGGTGACCGCTACCTGGACCCGGTGACGGTGCTGTCCGGTGGCGGGCCGATCGTGCTGCTCCCGGTGGCACCCGCCGGGTGAGGACGGCGTTCGATCGGGTTCGTCCGGACGCCGTCAGGCGTCCGCTGTCGCGTCAGGCGTGCTCCGCCTCGTCAGCCGCGCTCGGCCTCGACCAGTCGCGTCCGGAGCCGGGCCATCGCCGCGGTGTGCATCTGCGAGATGCGGGACTCGGTCACGCCGAGCAGCCGGCCGATCTCGGCCAACGTCATGCCCTCGTAGTAGTAGAGGACCACGACCATCCGCTCACGCTCGCCGAGCTGCTCGATGGCCCGCGCCAGCAGGAACTTGGTCTCCTGCGCCTCGACCGACCGCGCAGGGTCCTCCGACCGCTCGTCGCCGAGCGTGTCCCCGAGGGACACGGAGCCGGGCCGGTCGTCCCCGCCCAGCATCTCGTCGAGCGCAGCCACGTTGACGGAGGACAGCTGACCGAGCACGGAGCGCAGCTCCTCGACCGGCATCTGCAGGTGGCCCGCCACCTCGTGCTCGCTCGGTGAGCGGTGCAGGGTCGCCTCGAGCTCGCCGTAGGCACGGTCGACAGCGCGGGCCTTCGTCCGGACGGAGCGGGGCACCCAGTCCATCGCGCGCAGCTCGTCGATGATCGCGCCGCGGATCCGCGAGGACGCGTACGACTCGAACTTCACGGAACGACCCAGCTCGTACTTCTCGATGGCGTCGATCAGGCCGAACATGCCGTAGGACACCAGGTCCGCGTGCTCCACCATGCTCGGTAGACGCATCCCGACCCGGCCGGCGACGGCCGTGACCAGCGGCACGAAGCTCATGATCAGGCGCTCGCGCGCCTGGGGGCAGCCCGTGTCCTTGAAGGCCACCCAGGTGGCCTCGAGGTCCAGGACGGCGTCGGCGACCGGACCCGTCGGTACGGCGGTGCCTGCGGCGACGGAGCGCTGCTGCGGGATGACACCCTGCGGGGCGGTGCCGGCCGCATAGCGGTCTGCCGGCTCGGCCGTGCGCACGGACGAGCGGACCGGCGCGCTCAGGGGTGTGGTCATGGGGGGCTCCGTCCGGGGGCTCATGCGCGGGGGTGAGCGAGCTGGTAGGCGGAGCGCAGACGCTCCGCCGAGACGTGGGTGTACCGCTGCGTGGTGCCGAGGCTTGCGTGGCCCAGCAGCTCCTGGACGGTCCGCAGGTCCGAACCGCCCTCGAGAAGGTGCGTCGCGGCCGTGTGGCGGAGCGCGTGCGGGGCGACGTCGTCCACCCCCGCGGTGGCGGCAAGCCGGTGCACCGCATCCCGCAGCCGTCGCTGGTCGACACGGGCGCCCCGAGCACCGAGGAACAGCGCGTCGCCGGACATCGGGCCGGCCAGGCGGGGCCGACCGAGCTCGAGCCACGCACGAGCTGCCTGCACGGCGGGAAGGCCCACCGGCACCACTCGCTCCTTGCCGCCCTTGCCGAACACCCGCAGCGTCCGCTCGTTCAGGTCGAGGTCCGACAGGCTCGCTCCGCAGAGCTCCCCGACCCGTACCCCGGTGGCGTACAGCAGCTCGGCCGCCGCCCAGTCCCGCACCGCGACGGGGTCACCGTCCTGCGCCGCGGCCCGGGCCGTGTCCAGCAACGTGGTGACCGCAGGTTGCGCCAGCACGGTGGGCAGCACACCGGAGACCCGAGCCGTCGCGAGCCGAGCCGTCGGGTCGGATGCCAGGCGCCCGGTGTGGACGGCCCAGCCGAAGAACGTCCGGACGGCCGCCGAGCGGCGCGCCAGGGTCGCGCGGCTGTGCTGGCTCGCCGCCATCGCCGCGAGCCAGCCGCGCAGCGTGGTCAGGTCGATCGAGTCCAGGGTGCTGCGACCATGACGACCCGCGTACGCGAACAGGTGGTCCAGGTCTCCCTCGTAGGCGCGCACGGTGTGCTCGGACAGGCCCCGCTGGGCGCGCAGATGCAGGGCGAAGTCGGACTGCAGGAGGGCGCGCTCGGGCGCTCCCGCAGTGATCTCTGCCACGTACACATGCCTACCGTGACTGCTCGGCCGGATTCGGACAAGACACGCATGGGCACGCTTGCCGACCGCCTGGGCGAATGCGACGGCAATGTCCGATTCCGCGTCGACAATTGAGCCGAATGCCGTTGTTTTTCACCCGGTCGGCCGAGTGTCGGTCGCACGCGCCGACCGCCGAGCGGTCCACCGGTCTCCTGCGCGGACGGCGAGATCCTCGAGCTGCAGGATGCCGAGCGCTGCCCGCGCCTCGGCGACCGACGTGCCGGCGCGCGTCGCGATCGTCGACTCGTCCAGGCCGCCGCGCAGGGGCAACGCGTCATGGACCTGGAGGACCCTCGTGCCGAGGTCCGTGAGCGTGCCACGGCTGACCGCGTCGTCGCTGGTGCGGACGTCGCCGGCGTGGTGCAGGCCGCCCGGCAGCAGCTCGGCCACCTCGTCGGCGTCGGTCACGCACACCGCATGCCCTTCGCGGAGCAGCCGGTGGCATCCCGCGGACGCTGCGGAGGTCACCGGTCCCGGCACGGCGCCGACCGGCCGCAGCAGCGCCGCGGCGTGATGAGCGGAGCTGAGGGCGCCGGAGCGCCACGCCGCCTCCACGACCACGGTCGCGTCGGACAGTGCGGCGATCACACGGTTGCGTTGCAGAAACCGGGACTTGGTCGGAAGGGAACCCGGCGGGACCTCACTGACGAGGGCGCCGCCCGTTCCGACCGTTTCCTCGAAGATGCGCGCGTTCCCGGCCGGATAGGCGCGGTCCACGCCACCCGCGAGGACGACCAGGGTGAGGCCGCCAGCGCCGAGGGCGCCACGGTGCGCCGCTGCGTCGATGCCGTACGCACCGCCCGACGCGACACAGCTCCCCCGGGTCGCGAGGCCGTGAGCGAGGTCGTAGGCGACTCGCTCTCCGTACGTGGTGCTGGCTCGCGCCCCGACGACCGCGACGGTGCTGCGCGCGGGCAGCGCGCCGCGAACCCACAGAGCCGGTGGTGCGGCATCGCCCAGGTCGTCCAGACCGCGCGGCCACCCGTCGTCCCCCGGGACGACGAGATGACCGTTCAGGCGCTGCAGGGCGCCGAGGTCGCGCTCCGGGCACAGGGACTCGAGGCGCCCTGCCCAGCGCAGCAGGGCTCGGCCCAGCCGAGCGCGGTCGGCCGCGCCCATCTCCTCGCCCGCCGCGGTGAGCACGACGGACCAGTCGACGGCCCCCCGCGCTGCGGCACGAGCCCACGCGAGCGCGTGGGCGGCGCCGAGGATCCTGACCAACGCCCCGGCGATGCGGTCACCCGGCTCGACGAGAGCAGACCATGCAACCCGCGCCATCCGCTCCGCGGTCGCGGACGAGTCGTCCTCGTAGACGGTGCCGCTCACGCGCCCTGTCCTCGGGTCCGGAGCAGCAGCGCCCGGCCGACGTCGTCCCGCGACGGTGCAGCACGGCCCTGCAGGTCCGCGAGCGTCCAGGCGACCCTCAGCACCCGGTCCACCCCGCGCAGGCTGAGCGTCCCTCGGTCGAGCGCTCGGTCGAGGTCGGTCATCAGGCTGCGCCGCGGACCCAGGCGCTCGCGCAGCCAGCGTCCGGACACCTGCGCGTTGGTGCGCCACCCCGTTCCGGCCAGGCGCTCGACCGCCGCACCTCGGGCCTGCCGGACACGCTCCGCGACGACGGCGGACCGCTCCCCCGGTACGTCCTCGGCGCGTGCCGGGAGCACCTCGAGCTGGAGGTCGACGCGGTCCAGCAGCGGGCCCGACAGCTTGCCGAAGTACCGCCGCCGCTGTTCCGCCCGGCACGTGCACTCCAGCCCCTTGCCGACGGACCGGCCGCAGGGGCACGGGTTCGCCGCCAGCACCAGCTGGAAGCGAGCCGGGTACCGGGCTGCGCCGGCCGCCCGGTGCAGCACCACCTCGCCGTGCTCCAGGGGCTGACGCAGCGTCTGCAGCACCGCCGTGGGAAACTCCGGCGCCTCGTCGAGGAAGAGCACGCCGCAGTGGGCGCGGGAGGCCGCGCCCGGTCGCGGCACGCCGGAGCCACCACCCACGACGCTGGCCGGCGTCGCGGTGTGGTGCGGGTCCTCGAAGGGCGGCCGGCGGACCAGACCGTCACCCGCGTCGAAGGTCCCGGCGAGGGAGTGCACGGCCGTCACCTCGACCGCCTCCGCCTCGGCCAGGTCCGGCAGCAACCCGGGCAACCTCGCCGCCAGCATCGTCTTGCCGGCCCCGGGCGGTCCGACCATCAGCAGGTGGTGACCGCCCGCCGCCGCCACCTCGAGGCAGTGCCGCGCCTCGGGCTGGCCGATCACGTCCGCCAGGTCGGGGTCCACGACGGCACGCCGAGCCGGGACGTCGTCGTGCACCGGCGGCAGGTCCGGCACCTCGACGTCGGCCCCGTAGCGGCTCGCCACCTCCGCGAGGCAGGCGGCACCCACCACCTCGGCACCCGGGACGAGGGACGCCTCCGCCGCGTTGGCCGTCGGCACGACGACACGCGGGTGGCCGGCCGCCACGGCGGCCGCGACGGCCGGGAGCACCCCCCGGACGGGGCGCAGCCGACCGTCGAGCCCGAGCTCACCGATGTGGACCCGGTCGGCCGCCGCGGCAGCGTCCACCACGCCGGCGCCCGCGAGCGTCGCGACGGCGATCGCCAGGTCGAAGCCCGAGCCGGCCTTGGGGAGCGTGGCCGGTGAGAGATTGACGGTGATGCGCCGGTTGGGCCACACGAGACCGCTCGAGGTCACGGCCGCCCGCACCCGGTCCCTCGCCTCGGCCAGGGCGGTGTCCGGCAGGCCCACGAGTGAGAACGCAGGCAACGACGGCGCGAGGTGCGCCTCGACCTCGACGAGGTGGCCGGACAGGCCCAGCAGGCTCACCGCCCTGGTGCGGCCGAGGGTCACTCAGACCACCGCCACGAGGTGCTCGACCCTGGCGGCACCACGGGGTGGGAGCGTCACGGCGATGACGTCGATGCGGACGGATGCCGCGTGCACGTCGTGGGCGTCCAGCCAGGCGGCCGTCAGGCGACGCAGCCGTGCGAGCTTGGCGCCGGTGACGGCCTCCGCCGGCGAGCCGAAGCGGTCCGAACGACGCGTCTTCACCTCGACCGCCACCAGCTCGCGCCCGTCGAGGCAGACGACGTCGAGCTCGCCGGCCGCACAGCGCCAGTTGCGGTCGAGCACCGTCCACCCCGCGGCCTGAACGTGCGCCACCGCCACGTCCTCGCCGTAGCGACCTACCGCGTCCTTGGCACGCATCGAGCACCACCTCCCGGTGCAGGGTGCTGCGCGCCCGCTCGGCTGCGACCGGTCACGGTGCGGCGCCGGGTCCGTCGGCGCGATCACTCCGGGCTGGGGACGGCTCGGACGGGACGACTCCCGCCCCGACGCGCCGCCACCCCGAGCGCTCGGCGGGTCGGCACGGGGTGGCGAACGCCCCGCGTGGCGGGTCCGGTGCGCGACGCGGTCTACCGGCGCGCGACGACCCCGCTGGTCAGCGCGTGAACGGCGAGCCGCCCCCGAGGTCCAGCTCCGGCTTGGCGAGCTCCTCGACGTTGACGTCCTTGAACGTCACCACCCGCACCGACTTCACGAACCGAGCCGAGCGGTACACGTCCCACACCCATGCGTCGGCGAGCGTCAGCTCGAAGTAGACCTCACCCGCCGCCGAGCGCACCTGGAGGTCGACCTGGTTGGCGAGGTAGAAGCGCCGTTCCGTCTCCACCACGTAGGAGAACAGCCCGACGACATCTCGGTACTCGCGGTAGAGCGCCAGCTCGGCGTCCGTCTCGTAGTTCTCCAGGTCCTCGGCGCTCACCGCCCCATCATCCCCCTGCCCCGACGACGTCGGCGCCACGGCCGGTGGCGACCCGGCCGCGGACGAGCGGCGTGAGGGCCTCCTCGGCGACCCCGGCGACCAGCTCGGACGGCTCGTCGTCGCACTCGTCGTCCTCGGCCGCGGCCAGCGCGGCGAGCAGCGCGGCGTCGTCCGTGCCGGGCAGCCGCCAGGAACGGCGGTGCAGGTCGCAGGGACCCCATGTGCGCAGGGCGGCGATGTGCTCGGGGGACGCGTAGCCCTTGTTCTCGTGCCAGCCGTACTCCGGGTGACCGGCCGCCAGCTCCACCATCAGGGCGTCGCGCTCGCACTTCGCCAGGACGCTGGCCGCGGCGACGCTGGCACAGGTGCGGTCGGCCTTCACGCGCGTGAGGACGCGCGGCAGAGGCCCGACGGGCTCGTCGTCGAACGAGAAGAGGTCCGGCTGGGGTGCCGTGAGCCAGTCGTGCGAACCGTCGAGCAGCACCACGTCCACCGGTCCGCACACCGACGCCGCCTCCGCGAGCGCGCGCGTGCCGGCGAGGCGGAGCGCCGCGATGATGCCGAGCTGGTCGATCTCCAGCGAGCTGGCGTGGCCGACGGCCCTCGCGACCCCCCACCGACGTAGGGCGGGGACGAGGGCGGTCCGGGCGAGCGGGGTGAGCAGCTTGGAGTCCGCGACGCCCTGGGGCGCGGAGCGCGTGGTCGCCGCGACGACGACGACCCCGACGCTCACCGGACCGGCCAGCGAGCCGCGCCCCACCTCGTCCATCCCGGCCACCAGCGTCGCACCGTCACGCAGCAGCCCGCGCTCGTGGCGCAGGTGCGGCGTCGGGCGACCCACCCGAGCCGGTCCGGGGACGGCCGCCGGTGTCACGGGTTGGGCACGCCGGCGAACGTGGCCGACGGGTTGTGCAGCACGGTGACGCGCTGCAGCGGCCAGACGGTGACGAAGGCGACGCCCACCACGTTCGCCTCGGGGACGGAACCACCTCCCGGGTTCCCCTGGTGGTAGCGCGAGTCCGACGAGTGGTCACGGTTGTCGCCCATCACCCACAGGGAGCTCGGCGGGACGACGACGTCGAACGCCATGCTGCTCGGCTGGGACCCGGGCGCGACGTACGGCTCTTTGAGCGCGACACCGTTCACCATCACCGGTGCGCCGTTCCCCGCGCTGCTCACGTGGTCACCCGGCAGGCCGATCACCCGCTTGACCAGGTGCTCGCCGGCGTCGACCGGCAGCAGGCCCACCCACGTGAGCACGTCGTTGGCCGTGCGCTGCCAGCCGGACCGGGTCACGACCGGCTGGCTCTCCAACCAGCCGCCCGGGTCCTTGAAGACGACGATGTCCCCGCGGTGCAGGCTCAACGGCCCGGGGACCAGCTTGCTCACGAGGATGCGGTCGTTCTCGATCAACGTCTCGTGCATCGACGGCGACGGGATGTAGAAGGCCTGCACCAGGAACGTCTTCACCAGCAGGGACAGCACCAGCGCGCTGGCGAGGATCACCACGGTCTCGCGGAGCCAGGCGAACGCCCCGCCACGACGAGGGGCCGGTGCGCGGCGCTGGCGGCGCGTCGCAGCCGTCGCGCCGTCCCGCGGCGTCGGCTCGGTGCCGTCCAGGCCGGGGGTGGCGGGCTCGTAGGACGCTGGAGGGCCGGCGGGCGGGACGGAGGCGGGCGTCGCGGACCAGGGCCTCCCCTGGGCCGGCTGCGGTCGGTCGGAACGCCAGTCGGTCACCCGCACAGCGTCGCACGCCGAGCCATGCGATGCGGCCACCGGTGACGGCCCCGAGACGGCTCCCGCGGACGCACGGACGGACGGCCCCCGCCGTGCGGGAACCGTCCGTCCGAGAGAAGCAGCAGCTGCGGGTCAGCCCTTGGCCGGGACCGTCTCGCGCTTCTCCTTGATCTTCGCCTTCTTGCCGCGCAGCGAGCGCAGGTAGTACAGCTTCGCCCGGCGGACGTCGCCGCGGGTGACGACCTCGACCGTGTCGATCGCCGGCGTGTGCAGCGGGAACGTGCGCTCGACGCCGACGCCGAAGCTGATCTTGCGGACCGTGAAGGTCTCACGGACGCCGCTGCCCTGGCGGCCGATCACGACGCCCTGGAACGCCTGGATGCGGGAGCGGTTGCCCTCGACGACCTTGACGTTGACCTTGACGGTGTCGCCCGGGCGGAAGTCCGGGACGTCGGTGCGCAGCGAGGCTGCGTCGACGATGTCCAGCGTGTGCATGGTGGTGTCGCTTCCCCGCCCTGCCGCAGGTCAGGAACGATGCTGGGCGGACCTCGCCGACCGCACGAGGCGGGTCGGGGCGGTGCACCCGATGAACGAGTGGTCCGGCGTCGCCGGACCCGAGACGAGCACGGGACCGGGCGTCCTGGCGGTCTCCCCTGCGGCAGAGGACACGACCGACGCGCGCCGGTCCGCAAGTCTGCCACACGGCGGCACGGGCGGGGAATCCGGTCGCCCGCGCCAGCGGCGTGCCGGCCGGTGGCGGCTCAGGGAGTCGCGTCGACCGGCCCCACGGGGACCCGCTGCAGCCGGCCCTCGGCCACGACCCACCCGAGGGCCGCGAGCAGGGTGCGGTCCGCACGGTCGAGCTCCGTGGGGTCGAGCGCGGCGAGCAGGTCGGGCCGGCGCTCCGCCGTGCGCTCCAACGACCGGTCCCGGCGCCACCGGCGCACCCGGCCGTGGTGCCCGGACAGGAGGACGGGCGGCACCTCCAGGTCCCCCCACACCGGCGGCTTGGTGTAGACGGGGTACTCGAGCAGACCCGAGGACCCGTGCGACTCCTCCACCAGGGACTCCGGGTTGCCCAGCACCCCGGGCACCAGGCGGGCCGTCGCCTCGACGATCGCCAGCGCGGCGACCTCCCCACCGTTGAGCACGTAGTCGCCGAGCGACACCTCGCTGACCGCCCCGCGCGACCGGTAGTGCTCCATCACGCGGGCGTCGATGCCCTCGTACCGACCGCACGCGATGACGAGGTGCGGCTGGGTGGCGAACGCCTCGGCGGTGCGCTGCGTGAACGGCACGCCCGAGGGCGTCGGCACGACGAGATGCCCGTCGGCACCGAGCACGTCGTCCAGGGCGCGGCCCCAGACGTCCGGACGCATCACCATGCCGGCACCACCGCCGAACGGCGTGTCGTCCACGGTCCGGTGCCGGTCGTCGGTCCAGTCCCGCAGGTCGTGCACCCGCACGTCGAGCAGGCCGGAGGTGCGGGCCTTGCCCACCAGCGAGACGTCGAGCGCGGACAGGTACTCCGGGAAGATGGTGACGACGTCGATCCGCACGCTGCGCTCAGCCTCGAGTGTCGGTGGGGACGAGGTCGTCGTCCGGCTCGTCGTCGTCCGGCTCGTCGTCACGGACGACGACGAGGTTGGCCGCGTCCGAGGCGAGCAGACCGCCCGGGGGGTCGAGCACGACGCGGCCGCCGGGGACGTCGACCACCGGCACGATCGCCTGCACGAACGGCACGAGGCTCCGGGCACCGTCGGGCTCCCGCAGCACGAGGAGGTCGTGGGCCGGACCGCTCTGCAGTCCGACGACCTCGCCGAGCAGCCGGCCGTCCACGTGCTCGGCACGCAGGCCGACCAGCTGGTGCTCGTACCAGGCGTCGTCGTCCTCGTCCGCCTCCTCGGCGTCCACCACGAGGCTCACCCCGCGCAGCGCCTCCGCGGCGGTGCGGTCGGACGCCTCCGCGAACGTGACGAACCAGCGGCCCTGCTGCTCCCGCACGCGGGTGGGCGTCAGGGGCCCGGCGGACGCGGGGTCGGTGCGCAGCTCCCGGCCGACCACGAGGCGGTCGGCCGGGGCATCGGTGCGCAGGTCGAGCGAGACCTCACCGCGCAGGCCGTGCGCACGGCCCACGCGGGCGACGGTGAGCAGCACCGTCAGCGGCGGTCGACGTCCACGACGTCGATCCGCACCGCTCCGTCGCGGGACAGCGCCCCGACGACCGTCCGCAGCGCGCGCGCCGTGCGTCCGCCGCGGCCGATGACCCGCCCGAGGTCCTCGGGGTTGACCCGGACCTCGAGCAGCTCACCGCGGCGCAGGCTGGCCGCGCGCACGTGCACGTCGTCCGGATGGTCGACGATCCCCCGGACGAGGTGCTCGAGCGCGTCGGCGAGCATCAGGCCTGCTCGTCCTCGGCCGGTGCCGGAGCTGCGGCCTTGGCGGACGACGCGTCGGCCTTGACCTTCTCGGCGTCGGCGGCGACCTTGTCGATCGCGGCCTTCGGGTCGACCTTGGCGGCCTTGGTCCGCAGCGTGCCCTCGGCACCCGGGAGACCCTTGAACTTCTGCCAGTCGCCGGTGACCTTGAGGATGGCGAGCACCTGGTCGGTGGGCTGCGCGCCGACGGTCAGCCAGTGCTGCGCACGGGCGGAGTCGACCTCGATCAGCGAGGGCTCCTCGGTGGGGTGGTACTTGCCGATCTCCTCGATGACCCGGCCGTCACGGCGGGTGCGGGAGTCGGCGACGACGATGCGGTAGTACGGAGCGCGGATCTTGCCGAAGCGCTTCAGGCGGATCTTGGTGGCCACGAGCGGGGTGTTCTCCTGAGTCTGCGGGGTGGCCTCGCCGTGCCGCCCGTGGGGGTGGGGGCACCGGTCCAGCCGAGGGACACGGCGGCGCGCAGGTAGAGGGGCTGCGCATGCCGAGTACAGCGGGCCATTCTGCCAGACGCCTGGGGCGGCGCCCAACCACCGGCTCAGCGGGCTGCGACCACCTCGCCGCGCAGGACGACGGCCTCCGGCGCCGCCAGCACCCGGACGTCCTGACGCGGGTCCGCGGGATAGACGACGAGATCGGCCGGTGCACCCTCGTCGAGACCGGCGGCGCCGAGCCACGCGCGGGTCCGCCACGAGGCGGCCGCCACCACGTCGGCCGCCGGCAGCCCGGCCTCGACCAGCGCTGCGGCCTCGTCGGCGATCCGGCCGTGGCCGATGGTGCCCCCGGCGTCGGTGCCGAGCAGGATCGGGACGCCGGCGTCGTGCAGGTCGCGGACCTGGGCGTGCCGGCGGGCGTGCATCGCCCGCATCCGCGCGGCGTACACCGGGTAGCGGTCCGCCTGGTCGGCGATCGCGGCGAACCGCTCGACCTGCAGCAGGGTCGCCGTCACGGGGATGCCGGCGGCGGCGATGCGGTCGATCTGCCGGGCGTCGGCACCCGTCGCGTGCTCGAGGCAGTCGACCCCCGCGTCGAGCAGCGGGTCGAGGGCCTCGGTGGCGAACGTGTGCGCCGTGACGCGGGCACCGGCGGCGTGGGCGGCCGCGATCCCGCCGGTCAGCACGTCGTCCGGCCACAGCGGGCGGAGGTCACCCTCCGGACCGAGGTCACGGTCGATCCAGTCGGCGACGATCTTCACCCAGCCGTCGCCACGGGCCGCCTCCTGCGCCATCGCCGTGGGCAGCTCGTCCGGCGAGCTCAGCTCGCGGGCGTAGTGGCGCAGGTATCGCTTGGGCAGGGCGAGGTGGTGACCGGCGCGGACCAGCCTGGGCAGGTCCCGGCGGTCGTCCACCCACCGGGTGTCGGCCGGCGACCCCGCGTCCCGGATCAGCAGCACGCCGGAGTCGCGGTCGGACACCGCCTGGGCCTCGGCGGTCTCCCGGTCGACGGCCCCGTTAGCCCCGAGGCCGATGTGGCAGTGCACGTCCACCAGACCGGGCAGCACCCAGCCCGTGAGGTCCACGGCCGGGCCGGACGGCCGCTCGTACGTGATGCGGCCGCCCAGCACCCAGGCCTCCGGCGCCTCGAGCCCGTCGCCGAGCACCACCGGCCCGCGCAGGTGCAGGACGTCCGCCATGGCCGTCAGCGGCCGAGCAGCCCGTCGAGCCCGGAGGGCAGCTGGACGTCGGAGCCGTCGCCGCCCGGTGCCGGCGGTCGGCCGAGACCGAACGCGGAGCCCGGCGCCGCCGTCGTCGGTCCCGCGGTCGTGCGTTCGGCGGCCGCCCGCTCCTGCAGCGCCCGCTTCGCCGGGTTGCCGGACTTGCCCTTGACCTTGCGCGCCGGGGCGACCGTCCGGCCGCGCGACTTCTTGCCGCCCATGCCCGGCAGGTTCCCCATGCCCGGCATCGCGCCCATCCCGCCGCTGCGGGCCATCTGGCGCATCATCTTCTGCGCCGCGTCGAACCGGTCGAGCAGCTGGTTGACGTCCGACGGCTGGGTGCCGGAGCCGGCGGCGATGCGGGACCGGCGCGAGCCGTTGATCACCTTGGGGCTGCGGCGCTCCAGCGGCGTCATCGACTGGATGATCGCCTGGATCCGGTCCACCTCGCGCTCGTCGAACGAGTCGAGCGCCTCCCGCATCTGGCCCATGCCGGGCAGCATGCCGAGCATCTTCTTCAGCGGGCCGGCGTTGCGCAGCTGCTGCATCTGGACCAGGAAGTCCTCGAGCGTGAAGTCCTCGCCCGCGGCCAGCTTGCCGGCCATCTTCTCGGCCTGCTCGGCGTCGAACGCCCGCTCCGCCTGCTCGATCAGGGTGAGCACGTCACCCATGTCGAGGATGCGGGAGGCCATGCGGTCGGGGTGGAACACCTCGAAGTCGGTCAGCTTCTCGCCGGTCGAGGCGAACAGGATGGGCCGCTCGGTGACGCTGGCGATGGACAGGGCCGCACCGCCGCGGGCGTCGCCGTCCAGCTTGGACAGCACCACGCCGGTGAAGCCGACGCCGTCGGCGAAGGCGCGGGCCGTCGTGACGGCGTCCTGGCCGATCATCGCGTCGACGACGAACAGCGTCTCGTCCGGCTGCACGGCGTCGCGGATGTCGGCCGCCTGCGCCATCAGCTCGGCGTCGACGCCGAGCCGACCGGCCGTGTCGACGATCACCACGTCGTGCTGACGGCTGCGGGCGGTCGCGACCCCGTCGCGCGCCACAGCCACCGGGTCGGCGCCGGCCGGGAGCTCGTCGAGGTCGGCCGCGGCCTGGTTGCCGGGGTGCGGTGCGTACACCGGCACGCCGGCCCGCTCCCCCACCACCTGGAGCTGGGTGACGGCGTTCGGGCGCTGCAGGTCGGCCGCCACCAGCAGGGGCGTGTGGCCCTGGCCCTTCAGCCAGACGGCCAGCTTGCCGGCCAGCGTCGTCTTGCCGGCACCCTGCAGACCCGCCAGCAGGATGACCGTCGGCGGGTTCTTCGCCAGCCGCAGGTTGCGCGTCTGACCACCGAGGATGGTCACCAGCTCGTCGTTGACGATCTTGACGACCTGCTGGGCCGGGTTGAGCGCGCCGGAGACCTCGGCCGACAGCGCCCGCTCGCGCACCGCGGCGGTGAACGCGCGCACGACGGTGACGGCGACGTCCGCGTCCAGCAGGGCGCGACGGATCTCGCGCACCGTGGCGTCGATGTCCGCCTCGGACAGCCTGCCCTTGGTGCGCAGGTTGCGGAACGTCGACGTCAGGCGGTCGGAGAGGGTGGCGAACACCGCGGCAGACCTCGTGGGCTCTTGGGGCTACGGACGGTCCAGGGTACCTGCCAGCGCACGCCCGGCCCGTGCGACGAGGTCGTCCACCAGCCGCTGGCGCCACGTGGTCCAGGCGGCGGGTCCGGCCGCGGAGGCGTCCGCCTCCGTCAGCACCCGGAGCATGCCCAGCAGGTCCGCCCGGTGGTCCACCGCGGTCAGCAGGCGCTGCACGGTGGCCGGGTCGTCCAGGTCCTCGGTGGTGGCCAGCTCGGCGAGGGTCAGGTGCTCACGCACCAGCCGGACGACGTCCGCGGCGACCTCGTCCGGGAAGCCCATCCGCGTGACGACCGGGCCGGCGAGCCGTGCCCCCTCGACGGAGTGGTCGCCCGCGCCCGCCCGCTTGCCGATGTCGTGCAGCAGCGCCGCGAGCAGCAGCGTGTCCGACTGGTCGCCGGCGTGCCGGTCGCGACCGGCACGGGCCACCGTCTCCACCAGGTGACGGTCCACGGTGTGCCGGTGGATCGGTGACCGCTGCGGACGGTTGCGCACCGCGGCCCACTCGGGGATCCACGTGGTGACCACCCCCGCGAGGTCGAGGGCCTCCCACACCGGCACCTGCGCGGGCCCGGAGCCGAGCAGGCTCAGCAGCGCGGTGCGCGCCGAGCGGGGCCACGGCACCGGCAGCGGAGGGGAGGCCTCGAGGCTCGCGACCGTCACCGGGGACAGCACGAGACCGGTGCGCGCGGCCGTCGCGGCCGCGCGCAGCGACAGCACCGGGTCGTCGGCGGGGCGGGCGTCGGCGGCGAGCACCAGCTCACCGTCGTGCTCCACCAGGCCCTCCGCGATCGTGCGCAGCCGGGGCGGCTGCCGGCGGCCCCGCACCAGGAACGGTTTGGGCGCGGGCCGCTGCAGCGCCTGACGGGCGTTGCGGGCCGTGGTGTCCAGGGCATAGGAGATGACCCGGCCGGCCTCGGCGATGGAGGCCAGCAGGTCGTCGCGGTCGTCGAAACCGACCCGGCCCGCCACCTCGTCCTGGTCCGCCAGGATCAGCCGGTTGGTGTGGCGGCCGGTGACCAGCTGCACGGTGTCCCGCACGTCGAGCAGGTGCTCGTAGGCGGTGTCCACGGCGCCGTGCGGACGGTCGGTCAACCAGGTGGCCGCGAGCGCCGACAGCACGACGGCGTCGCGGATGCCGCCGCGCGCCTCCTTCAGGTCGGGCTCGATGAGGTAGGCCAGCTCCCCGTGCCGGTCCGCGCGCGTCCGGGTGGAGGCCAGCAGCTCGGGCAGTCGGCGCCGGGCGGCCGCGCGCCAGTCCTCGAGCAGCGCCGACATCGCCCGGGCCACGACCACGGGGTCGCCGGCGACGTGGCGCAGCTCCAGCAGCCCGACGGCCGCCGGAAGGTCCTTGGACGCCACCTGGCGGCACTGCGCGAGAGACCGCACCGAGTGGTCGAGCTCCAGCCGGGCGTCCCAGATCGGGTACCAGAGCCGCTCGGCGATGTGCGCGAGGTCCTCCGGCGACCGCCCACGGCCCTCGTGCACCAGCACCAGGTCCAGGTCGCTGACGGGCGAGGCGTCCCCGCGTCCGATGCTGCCGACCGCGCCGAGCGCCATCCCGGTCGTGTCGAGCCCGGCGGTGGCCGTGTCCCACAGCTCCGCCAGGCGCTGGACCACCAGGTCCGCGACCCGACGGCGGCGCAGCACCCCGTCGGCACCGGGACCCGCCAGCTGCTCGGCCAGGTCCAGACGCTCACGACGCAGGTCCCGCACCGCCAGGTGCGGGACCTGCGTCGGCCCCTGCCCGGCCGCTCCCCCCGAGGGCGGCCGCTCGTCGCTCATCGGCTAGAGCGCATCCGGCCCGTGCTCACCGGTGCGCACCCGGACGACGTCCTCGACGGGCGTCACCCAGACCTTGCCGTCGCCGATCTTCCCGGTCTGCGCGGCCTGGACGATCACCGTGACCGCCCCCTCGGCGTCCTCGTCGGCCACGAGGACGTCGATCTTCACCTTGGGGACCAGGTCCACCGTGTACTCGGCACCCCGGTAGACCTCCGTGTGCCCGCGCTGGCGGCCGTAGCCGCTGGCCTCGGTCACCGTCAGACCCGCCACACCGGCCGCCTGCAGCGCGGACTTCACGTCGTCCAGCCGATGCGGCTGGATGACCGCCGTCACCAGCTTGGTCATCACTTCACCTCCGTCACGACGCGGGTGGCGCCCAGGGTCTCGTACGCGGACTCACCGTGCACCGCGAGGTCGATGCCGCCGACCTCGACGTCCTCCGACAGGCGGATGCCGCCGGCGGCCTTGAGGATCGAGCCGATCACCCAGGTGAGCACGAAGGAGAACACCACGGCGAACGCTGCCACCAGCACCTGTGCGAGGAGCTGGGTCACGCCGCCGCCGTAGAACAGACCGTTCTTGGACCCGGTCGGGTACCACGCGCCCTGGTTGTTGGTGGCGAGGAACCCGATCAGCACCGTGCCGGTGATGCCGCCGACCAGGTGGACGCCGACGACGTCGAGCGCGTCGTCGAAGCCGAACTTGTACTTGATGCCGATCGCGACGGCGCACAGCACGCCGGCGACGGCGCCGATGACGATCGCACCCCAGGTGTCGACCGCCGCAGCGGCCGGGGTGATCGCGACCAGGCCGGCCACGATGCCCGACGCGGCACCCAGGGACGTCGCGTGACCGTCCCGGACCTTCTCCGTGGCGAGCCACGCCAGCATCGCGACGCAGGTGGCGAGGAACGTGTTGAGCCACGCACGACCGGCGACCGCGTCGGCGGCACCCTCGGACCCGGCGTTGAAGCCGAACCAGCCGACCCACAGCAGGGCTGCGCCCAGCATGACGAACGGCAGGTTGTGCGGCCGCATGGGCTCACGCGGCCAGCCCTTGCGCTTGCCGAGGAGCAGCGCGAGCGCCAGACCGGCCGCACCGGCGTCGATGTGCACGACGGTCCCGCCGGCGAAGTCGATCGGCGTCGAGATGTGCTGCGAGATGAACCCGCCGACGCCGAGGAACCCGCCGGCCCACACCATGTGGGCCATCGGGAAGTAGACGATCGTCGCCCAGATCACCGAGAACCAGATCCACGCCCCGAACTTCATGCGGTCCGCGATCGCCCCGGTGATCAGCGCGACGGTGATCACGGCGAACGTCGCCTGGAAGGCCACGACCGCGAATGCCGGCACCCCGCCGGACGCGAGCGGGCTCGCCGCATCGGTCAGGTTGTTCATCCCGAAGAACTGGAAGGGGTTGCCGAAGAACTGGTTGATGCCTGTCGTGTCGGTGCCGAAGGACATCGAGTAGCCCCACAGCAACCAGACGAAGCCCACGATCCCCGCTGCGACGTAGTTCATCATCAGCATGTTGAGGACGGACCTGCCCCGGACCATCCCGCCGTAGAAGAACGCCAGCGCAGGGACCGTCATCATGAGGACGATCACTGCCGACGTCAGCATCCAGGCGGTGTTGCCGGAGTTCAGCTGAAAATCTGCCATCAGCATCCGGATTACCCGTTTCTCCCGTCGCCAGCCGGGTGGCTGGACACGGGTCCAACGGTGGAGGACCGGCGTTTCCCGGCGACGCCGCGGGTGTTACGACGGCGTCACGAGCGCCCCTGGCACGTAAACATCGTGTGTCCGGGCACCCGTGGTCTCACGCTCCGAGAAGACCGTCCACGAACGCCTCCGGCTCGAAGGGCGCCAGGTCGTCGGCGCCCTCCCCCAGCCCGACGAGCTTGACCGGCACCCCCAGCTCACGCTGCACGGCGACGACGATGCCGCCCTTGGCCGTGCCGTCGAGCTTGGTCAGCACGATGCCCGTCACCCCGGCGACCTCGGCGAACACCCGCGCCTGCACCAGGCCGTTCTGCCCGGTGGTGGCGTCCAGCACCAGCAGCACCTCGGACAGCGGGGCCTCGCGCTGGATGACGCGCGTGATCTTGCCGAGCTCGTCCATCAGGCCGGCCTTGTTCTGCAGGCGCCCGGCGGTGTCCACGAGCACGACGTCGACGCCCTCCGTGCGACCCTCGCGCACCGCGTCGAACGCGACGGCGGCCGGGTCACCGCCTTCCCGCTCGGCACGGACCGTGCGGACGCCCACGCGGGAACCCCACGTCGCCAGCTGGTCCGCGGCCGCGGCCCGGAACGTGTCGGCGGCGCCGAGCACCACCGTGCGGCCCTGCGCGACCAGCACGCGGGCCAGCTTGCCGACGGTCGTGGTCTTGCCCGTCCCGTTCACGCCGACGACGAGCAGCACCGCGGGGACCGGCGCGCCGTCGGCGCCCGTACCGGGCTCCGTGCGCAGGCTGCGGTCGAGCGTCGGGTCGACGATGGCGAGCAGCTGCTCGCGCAGCAGCGCCCGGGCCTGGGCAGGGTCCGCGAGGCCCTCGACCCGCACGCGCGTCCGCAGCGCGTCGATCAGCTCGGTGGTGGGGCCGGCGCCCACGTCCGCGAGGAGCAGCGTCTCCTCCAGCTCGTCCCAGTCGTCCTCGGTCAGCCGGTCCCGGGACAGCACCGCCAGCAGGCGGGCGCCGAACGGGGATCCCGACCTCGCCAGCCGGTCGCGGAGCCGGACGAGGCGGCCGGCGGCGGGGGCCGGGACCTCGAGCGGAGGGGCGGCGACCGCCTCCTCGACCGGCGCGGTCGCGGTCGGCTCCGTCCCCGGCTGCGGCACCGGCGCGGCCTCGACCTGCGGCTCGCCGGTCGGGGCCGGAGGTGCCGGCGGGGCGGGCAGCGTCGGGGTGGTGGTGTCCCGACCGCGGCGGCGCACCAGCACGGTCGAGGCGGCGACCACCACGGCGAGCGGGACACCGCCGGCCAGCAACCAGGTCAGGAGCTCATGAGTCACCGGCACAGTCTGTCGGTGCGGAGGTGCCCGGGGCGAGCCGGCGCCTCAGCGGGAGGTGAGCACCCCGTGCTCGGCGTCGTCGGACCCGCCGGCGTCCCGGCCCGGAAGCACCCGGGCGGCCATCTCCCGCGCGTGCAGCAGCGGCTCGGTGAGCTCGTCCACGGAGACGTAGCCCTCGCCGCGCTCGACGTTGGCGGCGAGCATCTCGCCGAGCGAGACGTCGACGGGCTCGACCGCGGCGGCCCGTGCGGCGGCGACCTGGTCGGCATCCGGGTGGCGGCGGGCGCGCAGGCCACGCCGGAACGCCCGCAGCGGCGACTCCTCGTCCCGACCGCGCGGCGTCGACGCCAGGAGGACGACGACGGTGACGAGGAGCGCGACGACGACGAGGATCACAGCGGCCATGGGTCCAGTCTCCGTCGCCCGCGCGGCCTCGACCGGCAATGGTGGCGCATCCCACCGTGCCGGTCACACAACCTTCACACCCGTCCCACCCGGCGCCCCGACCGGACCGGTGGACCGGTCCGGCGGCCGCCTCAGGCCGGCACGTCCTCGCGGAGGCGCTGGCTGATCACCGTCGTGACACCGTCGTCCCGCATCGTGACGCCGTACAGCGCGTCGGCGATCTCCATCGTCCGCTTCTGGTGGGTCACGATCAGCAGCTGCGAATCGGCCTGCAGCTCGCGCAGCACCTCGATCAGCCGTCCGAGGTTGGCGTCGTCGAGCGCCGCCTCCACCTCGTCCATCACGTAGAACGGGCTCGGTCGCGCCTTGAAGATCGCCACCAGCAGGGCGACGGCTGTCAGCGACCGCTCGCCACCGGACAGCAGCGACAGCCGCTTGACCTTCTTGCCGGCGGGACGGGCCTCGACCTCGACGCCCGTGGTGAGCATGTCCGCCGGCTCGGTCAGCACCAGCCGTCCCTCACCACCCGGGAACAGCCGCGGGAACACCTGCTCGAACGCGGCGGCGGTGTCGGCATAGGCCTCCGCGAACACCTGCTCCACGCGCTCGTCGATCTCGCGCACGATCTGCAGCAGGTCCGCCCGGGACGACTTCAGGTCCGCCAGCTGGTCGGTGAGGAACTTGTGCCGCTCCTCCAGCGCCGCGAACTCCTCCAGCGCCAGCGGGTTGACGCGGCCCAGCAGAGCCAGCGCTCGCTCGGCGGCGCGCAGCCGCTTCTCCTGCTGCTCGCGGACGTACGGCACGGACGTCGGTGCCTCGGGATCGGGCTCGGTGCCGGGAGCGAGCACCACCGGCACCGGCTGGTGGGGGCCGTACTCCTCGACCAGCACCTCGGGGTCGATGCCGAGCTCCTCGACCGACCGCTGCGCGAGGGCCTCGATGCGCAGGCGCTGCTGGGTGCGGGCGACCTCGTCGCGGTGCGCCACGTCGGTGAGCTCGGCGAGCTGCGCCGTCAGCGCCTCGGCACGAGCGCGGGTCGCGGCGAGCTCCTGGTCCCGCTCCGCACGGGCGGCCTCGGCGGCGTCCCGCTCCTGCGAGGCGCGTCGCAGCGACTCGTCGAGCACCAGGAGCGCGCGGCGCGCGCCCTCGTGCACGGCGGCGGCGACGGCCGCCTGGCGGGCGCGGGCGCGTTCGCGCTCCGCGGCACGCTCGCGCGCCGTCCGTTCCGCGGCAGCGGCACGCTCGAGCGAGTCGGCGCGGCCGGCGAGCGCGCGCGCCCGCTCCTCGGCGGTGCGGAGCGTCAGTCGGGCGTCGGTCTCCCTGCCGCGGGCCGCTGTGGCGAGGGCCGCGGTCCGGTCACGCTCGGACGTGCGCTCGGCGACCGCGTCCTCACCGTCCGCCGGCTGGTCCTGCGCGGCAGCCAGCCGCTCGGTCAGCTCGGCGAGCGCCTCGGTGTCCTCCTGCAGCGTCCGCTCGGCAGCGTCGAGCGACTGCTGGACCCGCTCGGCCTCGGCACGGGCGGACCGCGCCGTCGAGCCCAGCGTGGCGAGCTGCTCCGCGACCGCCGCGAGCGCCGCGTCGGACTCGTTGAGCCGGTCGAGGGTCTCCTGGTACGCCTGTCGAGCAGCGGTCTGCTGGTCGCGTGCGCCAGCCAGCTCGAAGCGCAGCCGCTCCGCCAGGGCCTGCGCCTGCTCGGCACCCGAGCGCGCCTGGTCGAGGGCGGCCTGCAGGTGCAGGGCACTGGGCGCCTCGGCGGAACCTCCGGACGCGCGGTGGGCGGACAGCAGGTCACCGGTGCGGGTGGCGACGACGAGGTCGGGGCGGGCACCGAGCACCGCGCGGGCCGTGGCGAGGTCGTCGACGACGACGACACCGGCCAAGGCGGCCGTCACCGCGTCCCGCACCGCCGGCGGGCAGCGCACCAGGTCGACGGCGCGGTCGGCACCGGTCGGCAGCGGGAGGTCGTCGACCGGCCCGGCACCGGCGGGCGCCGCCGAGCTGACCAGCAGGCCGGACCGCCCTGCGTCCTGCTCGCGCAGGTACCGGATGGCATCGACGGCCGCGTCGACACCCTCGACCGCCACCGCGTCCGCGAGCGGTCCCAGGGCGGCGACCACCGCCTCCTCGTCGCGTGGGTCCACCGAGAGCAGGGCGGCCACCGACCCGATGGTCCCGCGCAGGCCGTCGGCCGCGAGGAGCGCACCGGCACCGTCCTTGCGCGACAGGCTCAGCTCGAGCGTCTCGGCGCGGGCCGTCAGCGTG
The DNA here is from genome assembly GCF_027923705.1 of Cellulomonas sp. NTE-D12. NCBI lineage: Bacteria > Bacillati > Actinomycetota > Actinomycetes > Micrococcales > Cellulomonadaceae > Cellulomonas > Cellulomonas electrica. The sequence continues at coordinate 2,337,454 of NZ_AP026442.1, forward strand.
CTGCGCTCGCGCTCGGCCTCCGCCAGCCGCTCCGTCAGGTCGCCGACGCGTTCCGTCGCCGTCTCCAGGGCGTCGGCCGCGCTCTCGTGGGCCGCGTCCAGGCCCTCCTCGCCCTCCTCGGCGCCGGCTACCTGGCCCTCCAAGGCCGCGAACTGGGTGGTCGCCTCCTCGGCACGGCGCTGCGCGGCCGCGTGCGCCCCGCGCAGCCGGCCGATCTCCTCGCCCGTCGCCTCGAGGCGGCTGCGGCGGGCGGCGACCTGGCCGGCCAGCCGCGCCACGCCCTCGCGACGGTCCGCGGCCGCCCGCAGCACGGAGGCCAACGCCTTCTCGGCCTCGGTGGCCACCGCCTCCGCCTGCTGCCGCGCGGTCACCGCACCCTCGAGCGCCGCGCGTGCCAGGTCCACCTCGGTGCCGAGCTCCGCCTCGGCGGCACGGGCCCGGGCCGCCTGGGCGACCAGGTCGTCGGGGTCCTGACCGCCGGACCGCTCCGGTGCGGCGGCACCGAGCAGTCGCACCCGGTCCGCGGCCAGCGACGCGGTGCCGCGCAGCCGCTCACGCAGCGCCGAGAGCCGGTACCAGAGCTCGCCGGCCTCCGTGACGGCGGGTGCAGCCTCGGCGGCCGCCCGCTCGAGCGTGGCCAGCTGGTCGCGGGTGGTCGCCAGCTCGGTGCCGACCTCGTCGCGCCGCGCCAGCAGCGCCGTCTCGTCCGCGGTCTCCTGCGCCATCGCGGCGGTCAGCTGCGCCAGGTCGTCGGCGAGCAGCCGGGCTCGGGCGTCCCGCACGTCCGTCTGCACCACGGCAGCCTTGCGGGCTACCTCCGCCTGACGGCCGAGCGGGCCGAGCTGGCGGCGGATCTCGGTGGTGAGGTCCGCCAGCCGGGTCAGGTTGGCCTGCATCGCGTCGAGCTTGCGGAGCGCCTTCTCCTTGCGCCGGCGGTGCTTGAGCACCCCCGCCGCCTCCTCGATGAAGCCGCGGCGCTCCTCCGGCGTGGCGCGCAGGACGGTGTCCAGGCGCCCCTGGCCGACGATGACGTGCATCTCGCGGCCCATGCCGGTGTCCGAGAGCAGCTCCTGGATGTCCAGCAGCCGGCACGAGCGGCCGTTGATCGCGTACTCCGACCCGCCGTTGCGGAACAGGGTCCGCGAGATCGACACCTCGGTGTAGTCGATCGGCAGCGCGCCGTCGGTGTTGTCGATGGTCAGGGACACCTCGGCACGGCCGAGCGGCGGCCGGCCGGCGGTGCCGGCGAAGATGACGTCCTCCATGGTGCCGCCGCGCAGGGACTTGGCGCCCTGCTCCCCCATCACCCAGGCGAGGGCGTCCACCACGTTGGACTTGCCGGAGCCGTTGGGCCCCACGACGCACGTGATGCCCGGCTCGAAGCTCAGGGTCGTCGCGGAGGCGAACGACTTGAAGCCCCGCAGCGTCAGGGTCTTCAGGTGCACGGGGGCAGCCTACGGTCGGGCACCGCGCGCGCCGCGGAGGCGGCGTCGGTCACAGGTGCGGGAACCAGAGGGCGATCTCGCGCGCTGCGGACTCGGGCGAGTCCGAGCCGTGCACGATGTTCTGGATCGCCGAGGTGCCCCAGTCGCGCGCCAGGTCCCCGCGGATGGTGCCGGGGGCGGCGGCGGTCGGGTCGGTGGCACCGGCGAGCGAGCGGAAGCCCTCGATCACCTTGTGACCTTCGGCCACCACCGCGACGAGGGGACCGGACGTCATGAAGTCGATCAGGGCCGGCAGCCACGCCTTGCCGAGGTGCTCGGCGTAGTGCTGCTCGAAGATCGCCCGGTCGGCGGTCCGCAGCTCGACGGCGGCCAGCGTGTAGCCCTTCGCCTCGATGCGGCGCAGCACCTCGCCCACCAGGCCCCGGCTCACGCCGTCGGGCTTGACGAGGACAAGGGTGCGCTGAACGGAAGGTGCGTCGGCCATGGCGGAAACCCTAGTGCCGGTCCCGGACCCGGCCGCCGTCAGACCCGACGACGGGGCCGCGCGGGCTCCACGGCGTCCGGGTGCGCGGCGTCGAAGACCGCTCGCTCCGCGTCGATCCGCACCCCGAGCCACAGGAACAGCACCCAGAGGACGGCGAACAGGCCTCCGACGCCGAACATCATCGGCACCACGAACCCGCACGCCAGCACCGGCAGCTGCGCCACGGTGCCGGCGACGGAGCCCCAACGCGGCCGCTGCAGGCCGGCGAGCACCAGCAGCAGCGCCGCCAGCCCCCCGCCGACGGACCAGATCGCCGCCGGCGGCGCCGACCGGAGGCCGAACGCCACCAGGGCGGCGAAGAGCACGACGAAGGCCTCGAGCAGCAGCATCGTCTGGCCGAGGACGATGCGCGCCGGGCGCTTGCGTCGCACGGCGGGCGCGGGGCTGGTCACGCGGTCAGGCTACCGGCGCGTCTCGACGACCCCTCGTCCCGCAACCGGTCGTCGTCGACGCGGCTCCCGGGCGGCGCGCGGCGCTCAGTCCTCGCCGAACTTGTCCTCGAACAGCGCGACCACCGCGTCCACCGCCTGCTGGGCCTGCTCCCCGCTGCCCTCGAGGATCAGGTCCGTGCCGTTGGCCACGCCCAGCGCCATCAGCTGGAGCACGCTCGCGGCGTCCACACCGCCCAGCCGCACGTGCGCGTCGAAGCCGGCGACCGTCCGGGCGACGATCGCCGCAGGCCGCGCGTGCAGCCCCAACCTGTTGGTCACCGTGACGGTGGTGCGGACGGCGCCGGGCTCCGTGGACAGCTCCGTGGTGGACGCCTGCTCGACCGCGGTGTGCCCGGGGTGCGGGTGCAGGACGTCCGCGAACGTGGCGACGGCGCCCTCGGCCGCCGCGAGCACCCCCTGGACCCCTGCCCCGCCCTGGGCGGCGACCGCAGCGGCCACGGCACCCTCGACGAGCGGTGCGTCGGCCAGCAGGACACGCTCCGCGACCGGCTCGTCGAGCATCTCCAGGACGGACTGCGCGGTCATCACGGCGGATCCGAGGTCCGTGAGGACCACGGCCGAGCGGCCGTCGGCGGTCGCCTGCTCCAGGGCGGCCTCGATGGCGTCGTAGCTGGTGCCGAGGCCGCCGTCGGGCATGCCGCCGGCCGGGAGCAGCGTGACGTCCGGTGCCATCTGCCCCGCGAGCTCGGCCAGCCCCTCGGCGATCAGGCGCGAGTGCGAGACCAGCACCAACGCCACCTGGACGGTCATGCGCCGGCCGCGTCCGCCGCCGCGCGCAGCAGCAGCTCGGTCGACCGGGCGCCGGGGTCCAGGTGGCCGATGGAGCGCTCGCCGAGGTAGGACGCACGCCCCTTGGTGGCCAGGAGCGGGATGGTGGCCTGCGCTCCCGTGGCCGCGGCGTCGGCCGCCGCCGCCAGCACCGCGGCGGGCGACCCGCCGTTGTCCGCCACCGACTCCGCAGCCTCGACCGCGGGCGTCCACGCGTCGACCATCGTCTTCTCGCCCGTGTGGGCCTTGCCGCGGGCGACGATGCCCTCCAGCGCCGCCTCCAGGACGGCAACCGCGGCAGCCGAGTCGAGCTCGGCCACCGCGGCCGCCTTCGCCGCACGCAGGTAGGCGGTGCCGTACAGCGGGCCGGCGGCGCCGCCGACCGTGGACATCAGGGTGGTGGCGACCAGCTTGAGCACGTCACCGACCTGGTCCGGTGGCGCCTCGAGGGCGTCGAGCTTGGCGACGACGGCGGTGAACCCGCGGTTCATGTTCTCGCCGTGGTCACCGTCGCCGATCTGCCGGTCGAGCTCGATCAGCTCCTCGCGGTGCTCCTTGACCACCTTCGCCGAGAGGCGCACCCACTCGACCGCCCACGCCACGTCCAGACTCATCCCGCGCTCCCTGGCTCGTCCGACCCGCTCACCGTCGCCGATGCCCCCGGCGACCGTCCTACCAGGCGCGCCTCACCAGCGCAGCGCGGCGGTGTGCACCGGCGCGTCCCAGAGGGCCGTGAGCTCGTCGTCCAGCCGCAGCACGGTGACCGACGCACCCTGCATCTCGAGCGAGGTGACGTAGTTGCCGACCAGCGACCGGACCACCTCGACCCCCCGGCCCTCGAGCAGCGCCCGCGCCCGCCGGTAGACGATGAACAGCTCCGACTGCGGAGTGCCGCCCATGCCGTTGACGAACAGCAGCACCTTCTCGCCGGAGGTGAGCTTCAGGTCGTCGGCGACCGGCGTGAGCAGCATCTCCGTGATCTCGTCGGCGGAGGCCAGCGGGATGCGGCGGCGGCCCGGCTCGCCGTGGATGCCGATGCCGATCTCGATCTCGTCCTCGGGCAGGTCGAAGCTCGGCTTGCCGGCGTGCGGGACCGTGCAGGCGGTCAGGGCGACGCCCATCGAGCGGACGTTCGCGATGACCTTCTCCGCGACGGCGACCACGGCGTCGAGGTCGTCACCGCGCTCCGCGGCGGCACCCGCGATCTTCTCCACGCAGACCGTGCCGGCGACGCCGCGACGGCCGGCGGTGTAGAGCGAGTCCTCGACGGCGACGTCGTCGTTGACCACCACCGAGCGCACCGTGACGCCCTCGGCGTCGGCCAGCTCGGCGGCCGTCTCGAAGTTGAGCACGTCGCCCGTGTAGTTCTTCACGATCGCTAGCACACCGGCGCCGCCGTCCGCGGCCTGGATGGCCGGGGCGACCTGGTCCGGGGTAGGAGACGTGAAGACGGCGCCGGGGACGGCAGCATCGAGCATGCCGAGGCCGACGAAGCCGGCGTGCAGGGGCTCGTGGCCGCTGCCGCCGCCGCTGACCAGGCCGACCTTGCCCTGCACCGCACCACCGGCGCGGGTGACGAAGATCGGGTCGGTGTGCACGGCGACGACGTCGGCGTGGGCCAGACCGAACCCCTCGACGGACTCGTTGACGACGTGCTCGGGATCGTTGATGAGCTTCTTCACTCCGGCGACCTGCCTTCCTCGGGTGGGCAGCTGTGCGGCGTCCCGAGGGTGGCGCCGATCGGCGTCGCGGGACACGGCGACCGGGACGCCGTCGTCCCGTGAGGCTCACCCTCGCCGGGGGCTGCACCGGACGCAAGTGCGCTGCCGCTGCACGTTCGTGCACGAGGTCAGGGGCGACCCAGCAGCACACGCGCCTCTGCAACAAGCAGCAGCGAACCGGTGACCAGGACGCCCGCGCCGCGCTCGACCTCGCTCTCGGCGCGCTCCACCGCGAGCGCGATCGCCTCGTCCAGCCGCTCGACGACGTGCACGCGGTCCTCGCCGAACACGTCGTAGGCGAGATCGGCCAGGTCCTGCACGTCCATCGCTCGCGGTGAGCCGGCGTGCGTGACGACCACCTCCGCCAGCACCGGCTCCAGCAGGCCGAGCATCGCCTCCGGGTCCTTGTCCGCCATCACGCCGACCACGCCGACCAGCCGCTCGAAGGCGAACGCCTCGTCCAGCGCGGCAACCATCGCCTCCATCCCCGCCGGGTTGTGGGCACCGTCCACGAGCACCGTCGGGCTGGACCGGACCACCTCGAGGCGACCCGGGGAGCTGACGTCGGCGAAGGCGGCGCCGACGACGTCGCCGCCCAGCGCACCGCCGCCGGTCAGCAGCGCCTCGGTGGCGGCGAGCGCGAGCAGGGCGTTGTGGGCCTGGTGCTCACCGTGCAGCGGCAGGAAGACGTCCTGGTAGATGCCGCCGATGCCGCGCAGCGTCAGCAGCTGCCCGCCGACGGCCACCTGGCGCTCCAGGACCGCGATCTCCTGGTCGTCGCGCACCAGCCGGGCGCCGTGCTCGGCGGCGGCCGCCTCGATCACCGCCTCGGCCGACTCGGACTGCGCGGAGACCACCACCGTGCCGCCGTCCTTGATGATCCCCGCCTTCTGGGCGGCGATCTCGGCCAGGGTGTGGCCGAGGTAGCGCTCGTGGTCCATCGCCACCGGGGTGATCACCTGCACCTGCGAGCGGACGACGTTGGTGGAGTCCCAGAGGCCGCCCATGCCGACCTCGACGACCGCGACGTCCACCGGCGCGTCGGCGAACGCGGCGAACGCCATCACGGTGAACACCTCGAAGAACGACAGCCGCGGCCCGCCGGCCTCCGCCGACCGCTGGTCGACCAGCTCGACGTACGGCGCCACGTCGTTCCACACCGCGACGAACTGCTCGTCGCTGATCGGTTCGCCGTCGATCGCGATGCGCTCGTTGACCCGGGTCAGGTGCGGGCTGGTGAACCGGCCGGTGCGCAGCCCGTGCTCGCGCAGCAGCCGCTCGACCATGCGCGCGGTGGACGTCTTGCCGTTGGTGCCGGTCAGGTGCACCACCCGGTAGGCGTCCTGCGGGTCGCCGAGCAGCTCGCACACCTGCCGGACGCGGTCGAGCGTGGGGTCGATCTCGTGCTCCGGTGCGCGGGCGACGATCGCGGCGTAGATCCGATCGGCCTCCTGACGGGCGGCCTCGGCCTGCTGGTCGCGGTGGTGGTCGGCGCCCGACGAGCCGCGGCGGCTCATGCCTCCACCCGGCTGACCTGGACGGCGAGCTCGTCGCCCGGTCGCACCTCGAACGAGGTCGCCAGCGTCTCGCGGGCGACGAACTCGCGGTGCGCCTCGACGGCCGGGACCTGGTCGGCCGGCACCTGCAGGTGCAGGTCGATCCGGTCGCTGACCCGCAGACCGGCCGCCTTGCGCGCGTCCTGCACCGCGCGGACCACGTCCCGGGCGTACCCCTCGGCGAGCAGCGCGTCGTCGAGCGCGAGGTCGAGCACGACGAACCCGGCGCCGCCCGGCAGCACCGCCGCCGCGACGTCAGCACCGGCCGCTCCGTCGACCACCGTCGTCAGGTCGTACTCGGCGGGCAGCAGCGGCACGTCGGTGCCGTCGTCGAGCGTCACCACCACCCCGTCCTCGGTCGCGCGCCACGAGCCGGCCTTGGCGGCGCGGATGGCGGTCTGCACGCCCTTGCCGAGCCGGGGCCCGGCCGCACGGGCGTTCACCGCGAGGCGCTGCGTGATGCCGAACCGGCCGGCCGCGTCCTCGTCGTCGGTCACCAGCTCGACACGCTTGACGTTCAGCTCGGCCGCCACGAGGTCGGTGTACGGCTCAGCCGCTGCCGGGTCGGCCACCGCGACGGTCAGCGACCGCAGCGGCTGCCGCACGCGCAGCTGGTGCGCCTTGCGCAGCCCCAGCGCCGTCGACACCGCGGAGCGGACCTGGTCGACCACGGCCGCCAGGTTCTCGTCGGCACCGTGCCCGCCCGGCACGTGCGTCGGCCAGTCGGTCAGGTGCACCGACCGCTGCCCGGTCAGGCCCCGCCACACCTCCTCGGTCACCAGGGGTGCGAGCGGCGCCATCACGCGGGTGAGCACCTCGAGCGCGGTCCACAGGGTGTCGAACGCGTCGTGGTCCTCCGCCCAGAACCGGTCGCGCTGCGTGCGGACGTACCAGTTGGTCAGCACGTCGAGGTGCTCGCGCACCAGGGCGCAGGCCGCGGCGATCTCGTAGGAGTCGAGCGCCGCGGTCGCCTGGGCGACCAGCTCGCCGGTGCGGGCCAGCAGGTAGCGGTCCATCACCGGCAGACCGGCGGCCCGCTCGTCGTCCACGGCCCGGGCGAGGTAGCCCCGCCCCCCGTCGGCCGCACCGGCGTACAGGCTGAAGAAGTAGTAGGTGCTCCACAGCGGCAGCACCACCTGGCGCACCGCCTCGCGGATGTTCTCCTCCGCCACCACGAGGTTGCCGCCGCGCAGCACCGGCGAGCTCATCAGCGACCACCGCACGGCGTCGGAGCCGTAGGTGTCGAACATCTCCATCGGGTCCGGGAAGTTGCGCAGCGACTTGGACGCCTTGCGGCCGTCGTCGCCCAGCACGATGCCGTGGCAGATCACCGAGGTGAACGCCGGCCGGTCGAACAACGCCGTGGCCAGCACGTGCAGCAGGTAGAACCAGCCGCGCGTCTGGCCGACGTACTCGACGATGAAGTCGCCGGGGAAGTGGTGCTCGAACCAGTCGGCGTTCTCGAACGGGTAGTGCACCTGCGCGTACGGCATGGACCCGGAGTCGAACCACACGTCCAGGACGTCGGGGATGCGGCGCATGGTGCTCTGCCCGGTCGGGTCGTCCGGGTTGGGCCGCGTCAGCTCGTCGACGAACGGCCGGTGCAGGTCCGGCTCACCGGCCTCGTTGCGCGGCAGCCGGCCGAAGTCGGCCTCCAGCTCGGCGAACGAGCCGTAGACGTCGACGCGCGGGTGCGCCGGGTCGTCGGACACCCACACCGGGATCGGCGTGCCCCAGTACCGGTTGCGGGACACCGACCAGTCGCGGGCGCCCTCGAGCCACTTGCCGAACTGGCCGTCGCGGATGTGCTCCGGCGTCCACGCGATCTGCTGGTTCAGCTCGATCATCCGGTCACGGAACTGGGTCACCCTGACGAACCAGGAGGAGACGGCCTTGTAGATCAACGGGTTCCGGCAGCGCCAGCAGTGCGGGTAGGAGTGCACGTAGGACGCCTGGCGCAGCAGCCGGCCGTCCTCGCGCAGGCGCCGGATGATCGGCATGTTCGCCTCGAACACCTGCTGGCCCTCGAAGTCGGGCACCACGGCGGTGAACCTGCCGGCGTCGTCCACGGACAGCAGCGTGGGGATGCCCGCGGCGTCGCAGGCACCCTGGTCGACCTCGCCGTAGGCGGGTGCCAGGTGCACGATGCCGGTGCCGTCCTCGGTGGTGACGAAGTCGCCGACCAGCACCTGCCAGGCGTCCTGCGTGCCGTGCTTCTCGGTGTCGGCGAAGTAGTCGAACAACCGCTCGTAGCGCAGGCCGGCCAGCTCGGCGCCGGGGACCTCGCGGGTCACCGCGGCCACCGCGTCGTCGGGGGCCGCGTAGCCGAGGTCCTTGGCGTAGCCCGGCAGCAGGTCGCGCGCCAGGAGGAAGGGACCGGTGCCGGCGGAGGTCCCCGCGGGGCCGGCCGGGACGACGACGTACGTGATGTCGGCGCCGACCGCCAGCGCCTCGTTCGTGGGAAGCGTCCACGGCGTCGTCGTCCACGCGACCGCCCGCACACCGGCCAGGCCGAGAGCCTCCGCCCGCTCCCCGACCAGGGGGAACGTGACGGTGACGGTCTGGTCCTGACGCTCCCGGTAGACGTCCGCGTCCATGCCGAGCTCGTGGTTGGACAGCGGGGTCTGGTCGCGCCAGCAGTACGGCAGCACGCGGTAGCCGGAGTACGCCAGCCCCTTGTCGTACAGCTGCTTGAACGCCCAGATCACCGACTCCATGAACGTCGGGTCGAGCGTCTTGTAGTCGTGCTCGAAGTCCACCCAGCGGGCCTGGCGGGTGACGTAGTCCTCCCACTCGTGGGTGTACGTCAGCACCGACTCGCGGCAGGCGGCGTTGAACGCCGCGATGCCCATCTGCTCGATCTGCGACTTGTCGGTGATGCCGAGGATCCGCTCGGCCTCCAGCTCCGCCGGCAGGCCGTGGGTGTCCCAGCCGAACCGTCGCTCCACGCGGTGACCGCGCATCGTCTGGTAGCGCGGCACGACGTCCTTGACGTAGCCCGTCAGCAGGTGGCCGTAGTGCGGCAGGCCGTTGGCGAACGGCGGGCCGTCGTAGAAGACGAACTCGTTGCTGCCGTCGGGACCGGCCTCACGCGCCTCGACCGAGGCGACGAACGTGCCGTCGGCCTTCCAGTAGGCGAGCACGTCCTGCTCGAGCGCGGGCAGGTCCGGGGAGGCGGGCACGCCCTGGGGCTCGGACTGGGACGACGGCGCGGACGGCGCGGGACGGTGCAGCGGATACGCCACGGCGAGACTCTCCTGGTTGCACGCACCCGGTCGGGTGCGGACGACTCCTGGTCACGAGGACGACGACGTCCGGACCGGCCGGACGACACCGCGGTACCACCTCGTTTGCCGGGCCCCGAGGGGTCCGGCCGCTCGCCTGCGGCTGTGACGGGCCTGCCCCGTCCGGTTCTACTGGGGGCCGCGGTGCTGCTGCGGACCTGTTCTTCCGGAGGCTCGCCGGTGATGGCCGGGTCGACGCCTGTGCCCCGAGTGTATGTCGGGGCGTCAGTACGTGAAGCGGCTCGTCAGTACGTGAAGCCCGCGACCTGCGACCGGAGGCCGGCGGCGAGCCGGGCGAGCTCCCCCGTCGACTCGTTGAGCTGGGACAGCGCGCGGGTGGACGACTGGGCGGCGTCGGCGACGCCGACGATGTTGCCGGCGATCTCACCGGAGCCCGTCGCCGCCTCCGTCACGGAGCGGGACATCTCGTTGGTGGTGGCCGTCTGCTCCTCGACCGCCGAGGCGATGGTCAGCTGGTGGGTGTTGATCTCCGCGATGATCTGTGCGATCTGCCCGATCGCCTCCACGGCACCGTCGGTGTCGGCCTGGATGGCGGCCACCCGGCGGGCGATGTCCTCCGTGGCGGTCGCCGTCTCCCGCGCGAGGTCCTTCACCTCGCCCGCGACGACCGCGAACCCCTTGCCCGCCTCGCCGGCGCGCGCGGCCTCGATCGTCGCGTTGAGCGCGAGCAGGTTCGTCTGCTCCGCGATGCTGGTGATCACCTTGACGACGTTGCCGATCTCCTGGCTGGAGGCGCCGAGCCGGGACACGGACTCGTTGGTGCGGTCCGCCACCTGGGTGGCCTGCTCGGCGACGCGCGCCGCCTCGTTGGCGGACACGGCGATCTCGCGGATCGAGGCACCCATCTGCTCGGCGCCTGCGGCGACGGCCTGCACGTTCCGGCTGACCTGCTCGGCAGCGGCCGCGACCGCGCCGGCCTGCGCGCTGGTCTCCTCGGAGCCGGAAGCGACCTGCGTGGAGATCGCGGACATCTCCTCCGAGGCGGACGACACGGTGAGGACGGCGTCGCCGACACCCCGCATGGTCGCGCGCAGCGTGCTCTGGGCACGCGCGAGGGCGCCGGCCATCTGACCGATCTCGTCGCCGGTGAACACGCGCGGCTCCCGGGTCAGATCGCCGTGCGCGAGCGCGTCCACCGAGTGCTTCACCTCGGCGACCGCCCGACGGATCGAGTTCGCCATCCGCACGCCCACCAGGGCCGACAGCAGCAGACCGACCGCCAGCGCCCCGACCGTCAGCTGCAGCGCGCGGTCACCGGCCGCCTTCGCGTCGCGGGCCTGACGGGTCATCGCGGCGGTCACCTCGCTCTCCACGTCGGTGAGGGCCGTGACCATCGCACCGCCGAGCGACGCCGCGCTGCTGTCGCGCACGCCCGCCCACGCGGTCTGGTCGCCGCTGAGCGCCGCCTGCATCAGGTCGCCGTCGACCACCTTGCGGTACGCGGCCAGCGCGTCGACGAATCCCTGCCAGTGGGCGGGAGCGGCGCCTTGGGAGGACGTGAAGGCGTCGACGAAGGCGGTCTCCGCCTTGTCCAGCCCCTGGTACGCCGTCGCGAGCTTGTCTGCCTGGGCCTTCTTGGCTGCCTGCGGGTAGGCCGCGACGGCGGTCACCTGGTTGCGGACCGTCCACAGCGCGTCCTTCAGCGCCGTCAGCGACGTGCCGACGGTGGCCTGGGTGTGCGCCAGACGCGCGGCGCCGGCCGTGATCTGCGTGATCTGCACGGCAGCCACACCTCCGAGCGCGACGGCGACGACCGCGAAGGTGGCCACCAGGCCGAGGATCTTGCCGCGCACCGTGAGGTGCGCTCGGCGGGCGGCGGAAGCGGTGGCAGGCGTGGTCATCGAGAGGCTCCGGTTCGAGGTGGACGGCTGTCCAACCCATCGGCCGTCGACACTCAGTCCTGACGAGACCGGAGGCCCGGACCGCCGGGTACCCGGCGGTCGCTGAGACAATCGTGGGATGAGCCCAGCACCGCTCGTCCTGCTCGACCTCGACGGCACCCTGACGGACTCGGCCCCCGGGATCGTGGCGTCGGCGCAGGCGGCCTACGCCGACCTGGGCCTGCCGACCCCCGACGCCGCGACGCTGCGCACCTTCGTCGGACCGCCGATCGCCGGGTCGTTCCTGGCGCACGGGGTGCCGGCCGAACGCGTCGGCGAGGCGATCGCCGCGTATCGCCGGTACTTCCGGGCCGGCGGCATGTTCGACAACGCGGTGTTCGACGGCGTGCCGGAGGCGCTGCGTGACCTGCGTGCCGCCGGCGCCCGTCTGCTCGTGGCGACCTCCAAGCCGACGGTGTTCGCCCGGCCGATCGTCGAGCACTTCGGTCTCGCGGAGCTGCTGGACGGGGTGTTCGGGGCGCCGCCGGACGACGTGCCGTCGTCGAAGGCCACCGTGATCGCCGAGGCGCTCGCCTCGCTCGGGCCCGACGGCTACGACCCGGCCACCACGCTGATGGTGGGCGACCGGGAGCACGACGTCATCGGCGCCCGTGCGCACGGCATCGACACGCTCGGGGTGGCGTGGGGGTACGCCGTTCCGGGCGAGCTGCAGGGTGCCGGGGCCGTGGTCGTGCTGGACCGCCCCGCCGAGCTGCTGCCCGCGGTGGCGGACCGCCTGCCGCTCAGCCCGCAGAAGGTGCGACCGGAGGCTGCGCCGACCACGGGAAGGTGATCCACCGGTCGGTGCGCCGCCACACGTAGTCCGGGTCGACGACCGATCGAGGCTTGGCGTACAGCACCGCGGTGCGCGCTTCGTCGCAGTGCTCGGCCACCAGCCGCTGCACCAGCGCCAGCGTCTCCCCCGTGTCGGCCACGTCGTCGACGACGAGGGCCCGCAGGCCGTGCAGCGCCGACGTGTCCAGCAGCGGCGGGAGCACGGCCGGCTCCGCCAGCCGCTCGTCGACCCCCGTGTAGAACTCGACGTTCAGCGTGCCGACCGCCTTGGTGCCCAGCGCGTACGCGAGCGCGCCACCCGGCGGCAGCCCGCCGCGCGCCACCGCCACCACGACGTCCGGCCGGAAGCCGGAGTCGACCACCGCCTGGGCCAGCTCGCGGACCGCGGTCCCGAACAGCTCCCAGCCGAGCACCTCGCGGGCGTCCGCCAGCTCGGCACCGGACTCGTCTGCCTGGGTCGGGCGTCCGATCGTCATCGGCACAGGGTAGGGGCGCCGCGTTGCCACCAGGTTGCGCACCGGCGGAGGCCCTGCGCCCTCGGCGCGCGGGTGCGCACAGCCGGTGCGATCCTGCGATCCATGGACCACACCGTGCGCGCGTCGGCCGTCCGGGCCGGCAACCACCCCGTGCTCGAGAACGGCGCCCGGCTGGGCTACGCGGCAAGCGGGGTGCTGCACCTGCTGCTGGGCTGGCTCGCCCTGCAGCTCGCCCTGGGCCACGCGGCCACGGCGGACCAGAACGGTGCGCTCGCGGCCCTGGCCAGCACCGGCATCGGCAAGGCGCTGCTGTGGGTGCTGCTGGCCGGGTTCATCCTGCTCGGCGTCTGGCAGGTGGCCGAGGCGATCGGCCGGTACGGCAAGCAGCGGATCAAGCCGGCCGCCAAGGCCGTGGTGTACCTGGCGCTCGCCTGGACCACGTTCAGCGTGCTGCGCGGTTCCGGGGCGTCCGGCAACCAGCAGTCCTCCGGCACGGCCGCCCGGCTGATGACCTACCCCGCCGGCCGGCTGCTGGTCGGTGCGATCGGCGTGCTGGTGGTCGTCGTCGGCGTCTACCACGTCGTCAAGGGCTGGAAGAAGACGTTCCTCACCGACCTGCGCGAGCACCCCAACGGTGGCGTCGTGCTCGCCGGCCGCATCGGCTACGTGGCCAAGGGCGTCGCGCTCGCCCTGGTGGGCGGCCTGTTCGTCTCGGCGGCGCTCACGGCGGACCCGACCAAGGCCAAGGGCCTCGACGGCGCGCTGCGCAGCCTGCTCGCGCTACCCCTGGGACGGGTGCTGCTGATCCTCGTGGCGGTGGGCCTGGCGGCGTACGGCATCTACTCCTTCGCCCGCGCGCGGTACGCCCGCGTCTGAGGCTGCCACCGGCGCTGCGGCCGCAGGGGGTGCCGACGTGGGCGGGGCTGCGTGCCGCCCGGTCCGCAGGGGCGCCGGCCCGGCCGCCGGTGCGAACGCCGACGTGGTCGAGGTCGGCGTCGGCGAGCCCGGTGCGGGCGGCGTCAGCTCCGGGGTGAACCGGCCGTGCCCGGACGTCGTGCGGTCGGGAGCGTCGTCGACCGGGACCCTCCTGGCGGTGTCCCGCCGCAGGTACCCGTACGCGAGAGCCGCGCAGACGGCACCGTTGAGGAACCCGGCTGCGACGTCGGTGGCGCTGTGCATGCCGCGGTACATCCGCGAGTACGCCACCGCGAACGGCACCAGCGCGCAGAGCACGGTCACCAGCACCCGGACCCAGGTGCTGCGGATCCGCTGCGCGAGCAGCGCGAGGCTGAACCACAGGGCCGTCGACGCGCCGGTGTGCCCGCTGGGATAGCTCGACGTCGGCGGTGCCTGGTCGAGGTGCGGGACGTCCGGGCGCGGCCGCCCGACGATGAGCGACGTGCTCAGGAACACGGCGAGCTCGAGCAGGACCGCGATCGCGGGCACGACGGCGGACCACCACTGACGCGTCGCCCACCACAGCAGCAGGACGGCGAGCAGCGTGCAGACGGCGATGACGCCCGTGCTGCCCGTGAGCGAGCCGTAGCGCGTCAGCGTGTTCATCAGCGGCGTCCGGCCGTCGGCGAGCGCCTGGCTCAGGGCGCGCTCCGACGGCACGCCGTGCAGCGGCCCGGTCAGCACGAGACCCAGGCCGAGCACCACGCCGAACAGCAGGACGGCCGGCAGCGCGGCACGGACCAGCGCGTCACGGGCGGCCTCCCGGACGGTGGGCGCGGAGCGGTCGGCGTCGTACCGGGTCAGGGCGCTCATCAGGGCTCCTCGGGGGACGGTGGGGCGGTGGAGGGGTGGTCGACCGAGGGTTCGTTCTGCGCAGCGGGACCACGGCCGAGGTAGCCGAGCGCCGAGCCCGCCGCGACGGCGGCCCCGAGCAGGTAGCCGCCCAGCACGTCGGACGGGAAGTGGGCGCCGAGCATCACCCGGTCCAGGCCGATCAGCAGCGCCGCCGCCACGGCGAGCACCACGCCGGTCGCACGTCCTCGGCGACGCAGCAGCGGCCAGAGCAGCACCAGCAGGACGATCGCGGCGACGGTCGTGTTGGTGGCGTGACCGGAGGGGAAGCTGTACCCCGGGGCATGGTCCACGGCGTGCTCGACGACGGGCCGTGCGCGGCCGACCAGCGCCTTGACCGCATTGCCGAGCCCCCAGCCCAGCAGCACCGTGATCATCGCCCACAGCGCCCGGGTGCCGAGCCCACGACGTCGCCAGGCCCACAGGCAGACCAGGGCGACGACCAGGTTGACCCATGGCGGCTGGAACGCGGCCTGGCCGGCGAGCAGCACCGACCGCAGGGTCGCGTCTGTCTGCGCGAGCGGGGTCATGGCACGGATCGCGGCGTCGTCGAGCCGGATCACGTCGGGCACGCCCACGCGGACGACGAAGGCGAGCACGGCGGCGGGGACGCTGAACGCCAGCGAGAGCCCCACGGCACGCAGCAGCCGCCTGCGGCGGGACACCGTGGCCTTCATGCCTGCACGGTAGGGGTGGCGCCCCACGACCGCGCGTCGAGCCGTGCGCAGCGGCGGACGACTGCAGGTGGCCGGTCCCCGCGCAGGTCGAGCGCGGTGCCGACCCGCAGATCGGCTCCGAAGATCGCGGGCGCAGGCGTCAGCAGGCGAGGATGTCGATCCTCCAGCCGGTACCGGGCGTATAGACGGCCGTGAACGAGAGGCCGCCGCCGACGCCTCCAGCGGACCCCTCCGGGAGGATCGTGCCGGTCCGCGTCGTGGCGGAGTCCGGCGCCTGGTCCCAGACGATGGTCGACACCTCGGTCTGCACAAAGCCGCCGCAGGCGCCGCACCCACGGTTGCGCAGGACGATCTCCGTCAGCCGCACGTCGACCTCGGCCCGCGCGAGCGAGGCCGGGTCCACCGTCGGCAGTGGTGGTGTCGATCCCGCGGCGGTCACCACGCCCGCGAGGTCCGCATCGAAGCGTTGCGCTGCGACGGTGCCGTTGCCGAGGCACAGCACCATGTCCTCGCCCTCCGCTCGGGCCGTCGTCCCCTCAGGCGGGATGCGGGTGTACGTCCTGTCCGCGAAACGGAAGGGACTCATCGCCAGCGTGCGGGAGGCGAGGTCGCTGTAGGTGGTCAGCACCCGCCGCATCAGCTCGCGAGGTAGGCCGCCGGGGATGGCAGAGCCGACGGCACCGAGGTCGAGCCCCTTCACTGCGGCGGCCGTCGACCGGTCGACCACGACGGTGTCCGCGTGGATACCCGTGTTGATCAGGGCCGCTGCGGCATGGAGCCGCCTGTCGAGGTCACGCGCCGCGTCGACGAAGGGGGCCAGATCGCGCTGCGCCGAGGCGCTCGTCAGGGGGGCCCTCGACGGCAGCGGGGTCGACGGCGTCGCGGACGGGGCCGACGACGACGGCGCCTCGACGGTGGGCGGCGCCGACGAACCGGGCACGCCGGACGGTGATGGGGACGGCGCGCCGGGGGACGCTCCCGAGCAGGCGCCGACCCCCAGGACGAGGAGGACCGTCAGACAGACCCCGCCCCTGCGCAGCCGGCACATGGTGCAGCTCCCTGCGAGGCCGGGCGCCACCGACGGGCACCGGCCCGCAGCTCGACTGTCGAACCCCGAGCGACGCCTGCACCAGGGCACGAGGTCCCGACCTGAGGGGCGCCCGGGATCGGGCTCGGTCGTCGGTTGACATTGACGCGGCGTCAACGCCTACCGTCGAGCAGGTTCGACGACAGGCGGCCTGACCAGGCCCTCCACCCCGAGAGGTGCACCGATGGACTCCTCCATCCAGGAGGTGGCACGGCTGACCGGCACGACCAGCCGGGCGCTGCGCCACTACGACCACGTGGGCCTGCTACCGCCGTCGCGGGTCGGCTCCAACGGCATGCGGTTCTACGACGCCGCAGCGCTGCTGCGGCTGCAGCGGATCCTCTTGCTGCGCGAGCTGGGGCTCGGGCTGACCGAGGTGCACCGGGTGCTCGAGCGTGAGGTCGACGACGTGGCAGCGCTGCGTCGCCACCTCGCCGTGCTGCGCGCGGAGCAGGAGCGCCTCGCGCGGCAGATCGCCTCCGTCGAACGAACCGTCACGGCACGAGAGGCAGGAGAGGAACTGATGAGCGAGCAGATGTTCGACGGGTTCGACCACACGGTCTACCGCGAGGAGGTGGAGCAGCGCTGGGGCGTGGCCGCCTACGAGGAGTCCGACCGCTGGTGGCGGGGGCTCGGCGAGGAGGGTCGGGCCGCCTGGCAGGCCCGGCAGGCGGCGCTGCAGGCGGACTGGCGCGCGGCGGCGGAGCGGGGCGTGGAGCCGGGCTCCGAGGAGGCGCAGCAGCTGGCCACCCGGCACGTGGCCTGGCTGGCCGACGTGCCGGGGACCCCGGGTCACGGCGGCACCCCGGTGCGTGCGTACATCGAGGGGCTGGCCGACATGTACGTCGCCGACCCGCGGTTCGCGGCGCACTACGGCGGCCAGTACGGCGCCGAGCTGGTGCGCGACGCGCTGCGCAGGTACGCCGAGCAGCACCTCTGACAGGACGGCGCCGGTTGCCGTCACCGGGCACCTGGTGACGGCCACCGGCGCCGGTCCCGGATCAGGTGCCGGTCGGCAGGCCGCGACCGACGAGCCAGCCGACCAGCGCCTCACCTGGCAGGTACGGCTGCCGCCACGACCGGGCGTCGTCGGAGGCGTCGCGGTCGTCGCCGAGCAGCAGGTAGTGGCCCGGCGGGACGCGGAACGTGCCGCGGAACACCGACGGGCTCGCGTACGGCTCGTCCAGCACGCGCCCGTCGACCGTGATCCGGCCGTCCACCAGCACCAGGTGCTCCCCCGGCAGCCCGACCACGCGTTTGACGATGCGGCGGCCCAGCTCGGCGGAGTCCGCCACCACCACGTCCCCGCGGCGCACGGCACGCCGCCCGAACGACCGGGTCAGCCACAGGGAACCGTCCCGGAGCGCCGGTTCCATCGAGCCGGACCGTACGACGGTGAGCCAGGGCATCAGCTCGCGCGCTGCGACGGCAGCGTGCCGAGGGTCTGGTGCGGCCGGTGGGCGCCCGTCGCGTGGTGGGCATCGCCGTGGTGGGCATCGCCGTGGTGGGCATCGCCGTGGTGGGCATCGCTGTGGCCCGCGGCGTAGTGCACGTAGTCGACGTAGGCCGCGACCGCGGCCCGTGCCGCCGGCAGGTCGCCGTTGTCGTGGTCCTTCAGCGCGCTCGCGGCGGCGAACCGCTCCACGACGCCCTGCCAGCGATCGGCATCGACCAGACCGTGCAACGGGACGAGCGAGCCGGTCTCGAGCGCCCGGTCGGCGGCCGTCACGGCGGGTGGCTGAGGGGTCCCGGACGGCTTGATGCCGTCGAAGCCCGCGCCCTCCCCCGCACGGTGCAGGCGCACCAGCGTCTCGAGGAAGCGCCGGTCGGCCCCGACCCGCTCGGGACCCAGGCCTGCGGCCACGGCGGCGAACGCCGTCCGCACCTCGTCCTCGTCGGCCGCGTGCACCCACGCCAGCGCGTGGTTGACGTCGCCGCTGATCAGCGCACGTCGGCCGGCCTTCACCACCGGGCCGTCCTCGGTGTCGCAGTGCGCGCTGGCCGGTCGCACGACGAGCCGCGCCGCTGCCCGCATGCCGCGTGCGATCGTCCGGGTGAGGGTCCTCTGGGGGGTCATCGTCCGCTCCTTCGTCGTCGGTGAGGCGACGGTACGAAGGCCGCGGACGGCCCGCCTTGACGCAGGTCAAGCACCCACCTGGTCAGGACGTCGCGCGCCGGTCCAGCGCGGCGGGATCGAGGATCGCGACGTCGCGCCCGGGGAGCACCTCGATCAGCCCGTCCCGCTCCAGGGCCCGCAACCGACGGCTGAGCGTCTCCGGCGTGGTGCCCAGGTACGCGGCGACCTGGTTCTTGGGCAGCGGCAGGTGGACCGTGGCGCGTCCACCGTCCCAGGTGCTGGGGGCGTCGAGCAGGTACGCGGCCACCCGGGTCCCGACGTCGGCGGACGCGAGCGCCGCGAGCATGCGCTCCGCGGAGGTCAGCTTGGCCGCGACGGCGCGCAGCATCCCCACACCGATGTCGGGCATGCGCGCGAGCAGGCGCGCCAGCTCGGCGTGCTCCAGCGTGCACAGCCGGGACGGCTCGACGGCGGTGGCGTCCTCCTCGGCCGGTGCGCCGGTCAGGAACGCCGCCTCGCCCGAGACGTCGCCGGGCCCCAGCACCCGCAGGATCGTGCGGTGCCCGCTCGCGCTGGTGCGGGACACGGCGACCCGGCCCTCGTGGACGACGAGCAGCCGCGACGACCGCTCCCCCGCGCGCACCACGACGTCACCGGCCTCGACCGAGACGGGACGCACGTGCCGGGCTACCTCCGCCTGCTGCTCCCGCGAGAGACCCGCGAACACGGGCACCCGCGCGACGCACGGGTCCGGCGACGCCGTGGTGGACGATCGGGACGCAGGCACGTCGGCATCGTCGCACCGGTCCGGGCGACCGTGACCGGCACCCGGAGGCCGGTCACCGCTGCGCGGCTCGCGGACGGTCGACGCCGAGGTCGTCGAGCAGCCGTTCGGCGGCCAGCCGGCCGGACACGAGCGCGGTCGGCACACCGGTGCCCGGGTGGGTGCTGGCGCCCGCGAAGTAGAGGTTGCGGTAGCGCGCGTGCCGGTTGTGCGGTCGCAGGTAGGCCAGCTGCGGCAGCGTGTGCGCCAGCCCGTGCGTCGCGCCCCAGGCGAGGTTGTGGTGCGCCTGCCAGGTCAGCGGCGTCGCGGTCGCCTCGACGGTCACGTGCGCGTCGAGGTCGTCGATGCCGACCTGGGACAGCCGCCGCAGCACGGCGGAGCGGGCCCTGACCAGCTCACCGGCCCACAGCTCGCGCTCCCGCTCCCGGCGGTCCGGGTCGGTGCCGTCGTAGGTCAGGTGTCCCGACGGCACCACGGCGACGAGGGTCTCACCGCCGGGCGGCGCCGCCGTCGGGTCCACCGAAGCGGGGGCGTGCACGTACACGCTGGGGTCGTCCGGCAGGGGCTCGTTGCGGTCGATGCTGTCGAAGTTCTCGCGGTAGCGGTCGCCGAGGAAGAGGGTGTGCGGCCGCAGCTGCGGGTACCGGCGGTCCAGCCCCCAGTAGAAGCTGATCGTCGACCCGGAGAACGTCTTGCGGGCCAGCCGCGCCGCCGGTGCGGGGTCCGGCAGCAGAGCGCGGTAGACGTAGGGCAGGTCGGCGTTGGCGACGACGACGTCGGCCGGCAGCACGCCGTCGTCGTGGATCCGGACCCCGGTCGCCCGGCCGCCCTCGACCTCGATGCGCCGCACCGGCTCGTCGTACCGGAACCGCACGCCCGCCTCGTCCGCGAGCGCCGCGAGCACCTCGACGATCCGGTACATCCCGCCGGTCGGGTACCAGACTCCGTGCGCGAGCTCGCTGTGCGGCGTCAGGGAGAACGTCGACGGCGCGCTGAACGGGCTCAGCCCCATGTACACGTCCTGGCACGTGAACGCCGCCTTGAGCTGCGGCGAGGCGAAGAACCGGGCCATGTGGCGGTAGTGCGGCACCAGCGCGTGGACCCGCAGCGCGAGGGCCAGGCTGCGGGGGTTGACGAAGTCCACGGCCCGGCGGAAGTCGCGCTCGACCAGGCCCGGCATCGACAGGTCGTAGTGCCGGCGCCCCTCCTCGAGGTAGCGCAGCAGGCCGCCGAAGGAGCCGGGCTCGATCGCCTCGAGCTGGCGGCGCATCGCCTCCAGGTCGGACGTCATGGCGAGCCGGGTGCCGTCGTCGAACACCATGTCGTACGTCGGGTCGACCCGGACGGGGGCCAGGTCACGGTCGAGGTCGGCGCCCAGCCGCGCCAGCTCGCTGCGGTAGAGCAACGGCATGATCAGCAGGGTCGGGCCCGTCGAGAACCGATGACCCTCCCGCATGAACTGCCCGAGCCGGCCGCCGGGCGCCCGGCCCTTCTCGACGACGGTCACGTCAAGGCCCTGCCGGGCGAGGTGGATGGCCGCGGACAGGCCGCCGACGCCTGCGCCGACCACGACCGCCCGGGTGCTCATGCGCCGACCGCCTGCCGCGCGCCACGGGCGGCCGCCGGCGACCCGGTGAGCGCCGACCGCGCGGTCCGCACCGCGATCCGCACACCGCCGCGCCACGTCGCCCGCTCGGGGTAGGACGCTCGCAGCCGGTACCCGTCGTGCTCGATCGCGTCCAGCACCCACTCGAACCGGGCGACGTACGCGTGACCGGCCAGCCGGCACCGTCGGCTCTCCACCTCGGTGAACGACCGGCGGCCCGCCGCGAAGCAGGACCGGGCGAGCGCCACGCGGTCCTGCACCCACGCGCGCACGTCCGGCTCGTGCACCCAGTCCAGGGGCTGGGCACCGTGCCGCACCAGCTCGGCCGGGAGGTTGAGATACCCCGCCTCGACGTCCTCGACCAGGTCGCGCAGCATGTGCGCGACGTGGGCGCCGCGCACCGCGACGTACCGGTCGGCACCGTGCGGCGCGCCCGCACCGTGGCCGATGCAGTGGTGCAGCGCCTCCGTCACCGCGACGGACAGGCACTGCGTGTACGCGTCGAGGGTCGGCGCGTCGACCGCTCGTCCCCGTCGACCGGCGTCGACCTGCATCACGTCGAGCATCGAGCGCAGGCAGAGCGGCAGCCCCTCGCCGTCCGGCGGGGGCACAGCCGGACGCAGGGGCCGGCGGTCGCCGTCGCGGTCGACGAGCCCGAGCAGCAGCGCCTCCTGCGGCCGCAGCGCGCTGCACGGTCGTCCGTCGAGCGCAGCCTCCAGCAGGGCACGCTGCTGGGCGACGAAGGCCAGCCGCCGCCGGTCGTCGGGTAGGTGCTCGTCCACCTGGTCGTCGAGCCAGCGGAAGTAGGCGTAGAGCGCGAAGCCGTCCCCTCGGAAGTCGCGGTCGGCCAGCCGGCGCACCGTGAGGTACGACTGCAGGCTCGCCGCCCGGGTGATGGACGCCGCGAGCGCGTCCTGGGTCGCACCACCGCGCCCTGGCATCCACCGCCGCCTTCTGTGCCGTCCGGCTTCTCCGGCCCCGATGCGCCCGGTCCGCACCTGCGCGCAGGGCGTCGTGCCGGTCCCTGCTGGGAACGTAGCCACGGCCCCCGCCCGCCCGCGCGGGTCCTCCGACCCATCCGAGCGATCTGCGTCACACCTCGGGACGTTCGTCCTCGGCAGCGATATAGTGAACAACGTGTCCAGTAATACCGACACCGCCCGACCTGGCCGGCCACGCTCCGAGCGGCGGAGAACCGCGATCCTCGAGGCCGCCGCCGAGCTCGCCCTCGCCGGGGGGTCGATCCCGACCATGGACGCCATCGCCGCGCGCGCCGGCGTCTCCCGGACCACCCTGTACAAGTGGTGGCCGTCGGCCGCCACGGTGCTCCTCGAGGGGCTGCTCGAGCACTTCCACGAGAGCATCGAGTTCGACGACGACCTGCCGGTGCGCGAGGCGCTCACCGCGCAGGTGGACGCGCTGGTGCACCTGCTGCGCGACACCTCCGCCGGGATGCTGCTGCGGCAGCTGATGGCGGCGTCGATCACCGAGCGCGACGTGGCCGCCGCGATGCTGGAGCACTGGCTCGAACCGCGCCGGCTGGCCGCGATCCACCACCTCGAGCGCGGCATCGCCACGGGCGTCGTCCGCCCGGGCACCGACACCGGACTGGTGACGGACACCTTGTTCGCACCCGCCTACTACCGGCTGATCTGGGGGCACACCGAGCTGGGCGACGACCTCGCCGAGCAGGTGTGCGCGCTGGTCTGGCCGAGCGTCGCCACCCCCTGATCCCCACCCCCTGATCCCCCACCCGCACCACCCGCCACCACAGGCCCACCACGAAGAAGGTCCACATGGTCACCGTCGCCAAGAACATGGTCGACACGCTCGTCGCCGCCGGGGTCAAGCGCGTCTACGGCATCCCCGGCGACTCGCTCAACGGCTTCACCGACGCGCTGCGCGGCTCGGGGATCGACTGGGTGCACGTGCGGCACGAGGAGGCCGCGGCGTTCGCGGCCGGTGCCGAGGCGGCGCTGACCGGCGAGCTGGCGGTCTGCGTCGGCAGCGCCGGCCCCGGCAACCTGCACCTGATCAACGGGCTGTTCGACGCGCAGCGGTCGGGCGCGCCGGTGCTGGCGATCGCGGCGCACATCCCGACGTCGGAGATCGGCAGCGGCTACTTCCAGGAGACCCACCCGCAGGAGCTGTTCCGCGAGTGCTCGGTGTACTCCGAGTACGCGAGCTCGCCGACCCAGATGCCGCGCATCCTGCGCACCGCGATGCAGACGGCGCTCGAGAAGAAGGGCGTCGCCGTCGTCGTGATCCCGGGCGACGTCGCCCTGGCCGAGGCCGAGGACACGCGCGTCACGCCGGTGCGTGCCGCCCGGCCGCGGATCCTGCCGTCCACCGCCGAGCTGGAGCAGGCCGCCCAGCTGCTGGGCGCGGGCCGCAAGGTGACGATCCTCGCGGGTGCGGGCGTCGACGGCGCGCACGACGAGGTCGTGGCACTGGCCGACCGCCTGGCCGCGCCGATCGTGCACACGCTGCGCTCCAAGCAGTTCGTCGAGCACGACAACCCCTTCGACGTCGGCATGACCGGTCTGCTCGGCTTCGCCTCCGGCTACCGCGCGCTCGAGGCGTGCGACACCCTGCTGATGCTCGGCACCGACTTCCCGTACCGGCCCTTCCTGCCCGAGAAGGCCACCGTGATCCAGGTGGACATCCGTGGCGAGAACCTCGGCCGCCGCACGCCGCTGGCGCTCGGCATGGTCGGCGACGTCAAGGAGACGGTCACCGCGCTGCTGCCGCTGCTGGCCAAGAAGACGGACCGCTCGCACCTGGACGACTCCCTCGCCCACTACCGCACCACGCGCACCAAGCTCGACGACCTGGCCACCCCCCGCAAGGGCGACCAGCCGCTGCACCCGCAGTACGTCGCCAAGGTGATCGACGAGGTCGCCTCGAAGGACGCCGTGTTCATCCCCGACGTCGGCTCCCCCGTCATCTGGGCCGCCCGCTACCTGACCATGAACGGCGACCGGAAGGTGATCGGCTCGTTCATCCACGGGTCGATGGCCAACGCGCTGCCGCAGGCCGTCGGCGCGCAGGCGGCGTTCCCGGGACGTCAGGTGGTGGCGATGTCCGGCGACGGCGGGGTCGCGATGCTGCTCGGCGAGCTGCTGACGTTCACCCAGAACAAGCTGCCGGTGAAGATCGTGGTGTTCAACAACTCGTCGCTCAACTTCGTCGAGCTGGAGATGAAGGCTGCCGGGTTCGTCACCAACGCGACCGGGCTGGAGAACCCGAACCTGGCCGGGATCGCCGCGGCGGCGGGCCTCAAGGCGTTCCGGGTGGAGCGGTCGGCGGACCTGCGCAAGGCCCTGGAGGAGGCGTTCGCGTACGACGGGCCCGCCTTCGTCGACGTGGTCACCGAGCGCCAGGAGCTGACCATCCCGCCGTCGATCAAGCTCGACCAGGCCAAGGGCTTCGCGCTGTACGCCCTGCGGACCCTGCTGTCCGGCCGCGGCGACGAGCTGCTGGACCTCGGGCGGGCGAACCTGCGCCAGGTGTTCTGAAGCCACGACCAAGGGCGTCAGCACCGTTCGGACCGATCGGGAGAACCGCTGACCGCCCGAGTGAGACGTGAGCGCCATTCGAATCCGACGTAAGCCCAACACAAGAATGGACGCGTGCACTAAATACCCACGAGCGCACCTCGAACTTGCGGCATCACGGGGCTATCGGCGCCGTCACGCCCGCCAGCCCTCTTGGGCGCCCGTCGACCGCTGCATCGACACGAAGAACCGTCTCTCGGCAAATCGCTGCGATGCGCACCAGCGTCGTCTCCGTTAGGTTCAATCGGTCTCCTACCAGTTCGATTCCGGCCGCCTTCAATGCCGCTCTGGTTTTCACATCAGAGCGCAACTGGCGACGGGTTAGCGATCCTAGGCCATGAGCGATCGCATTTCTCCCCTCTGCGACTTGATCAATCGGCTTCCAGTCAATTTTCACGTCCAGCCAATCCTTGTAGCGGCGCTGCTGGTCCACCCAATTTCCGGTGGCCCCGACCGCCGCGTCCGCCCAGACCTTGGAAACGACGACGTCCCTGCCGGGCTCCACGAGACCCTCGACCTCGGTCAGCAGGCGGTCCGCACAGAAGGCTTCCGTTATCGAGAGCAGGCGCATGAACGTGGCATGGCGCTGCATCTCCTGCCGGTCGAAGCTTGCGCTCCCGAGCCGTCGGCCTTCTCGCGAATGGACCATCTTGCCAATAACAGTTCGATGAGCCCCCAGCGTTCTACCAAGGAGAGCACACGCAGCCTCGGCGCGCTCCGACGCAACCCTCTCGCTCACTGTCCGATCGATTCAATCAGGATCCGATCCAGTTGGTTATCGGCGGCTTCGAGCGCCCTCGACCTGTCGACCTGTGCAAGGCCCCACAATGCCAGCGTCCGCCAAACGCTCCCAAGCCTGTCGACCGTCCCTGCCAGAACGTTCGGGTCGCCGCGTCCGATCCGTCCGAGCGCTGCTGCAGCATGTGCCGCCAATGCATCTGGGCCATGCTGAGCACGCTCGTGAAGCCACTCCACATGAGGCCGCCTGGCGTTACTGCCGCGAAGGAACCCCGAGGCATAGGCGATCCAGATCCCCTGCCAATCGCTAAGTAATTCGCTGCGAACCACTCCATCCAAGGTGCTGCGCACCGCGCGCCGTTCATTTGTTCCCCAGCCCGCAAGGGATTCGAGATACAGACTTACCTGTGGAGTGACACCCGGCTCAAATCGCAAGATTGCCTCAATCCAGTCGAGCATCTGTTGATCGCCGCCCTCCCCCAGTATGGGAAGCGCCCGGCTTAGAAGGGACTGAGTGATGGCAGCTTCCTGCCGCGATTGAACCTCCTCCGACTCATCCTCGGAAGCCCAGAGACTGAATGCGCGTTGCGCGGCCGACAAGCGTTCTGGGGAGATCTCATCTGACGCAGCTTGGGGAACGTCGGAAACTACTTCATCTTCGTCGACAGACCCCTCGATCGGAACGAGACCGAGAGTCGTTGACTCCTCCACCGTTGCGTCGTCCGAATATCTGTCCGTCAAAAGCGTAAGATCGATACCATCGCCGGCTGTTCCATCAAAGAGCCGCTTTTCGGCTTCTGTAAACGACGTCAAAGAGTTGCGATAGTGCTCTGCTTCGTACGTATATGTCTTCCGCTCGTTTAGCACGAGGCCGAGGGATCTCACTTCCGACGCACACGCCTCGAGGGCCCGGCGCGCTTCGCCCAGACTTCGCGTCGCAATGCGGAAGTCATCTGAATAGGTAACGACAGCGTAACCACGCCTCCGGAGCCTCCGCCGGACTGGATCAATATACGCGTCCCCGAGTACATCGCTGGACTGGTGAACTTGGGGTAGACCAACACGCCGACCCATCACTTGACCGAGTAAAGCAATCAGGCGATCGACGACCGGTTCGTCTCCGGTTTGCCCGATCAACTCGTCGGACAGTGTTTCGTGGTCCACGTATTCGTAGTATGCGGTGACGTCCGTCTTGCTGATGTGCGTTACATCTGGTACTGACAGCGGGGAATTTCGAAACTCCGCCATTGGGAGCCGGTGGACGAGGTTCGCCGGCAGCGCTTCGACAAGCCGGTTGCACAGTGCTCGGTACAGAGCGGCATCCTGGAGGCTCATCGTGGTGAGAGGCCTAGTGCCCCGCCAACCCTTCCCGGCGAAGACTACGTCGCCCCGCGCGCCAACCTCGAGGCGACGCAGTCTTGGACGTAGCCAAGTGGCTACGTCACGAGGACGGCCCAGCAACACTGCGTAGTCGTACCGTGGTGGCAACAGACGATGCTGCGTAGCTAATTCCCTCGAAGTTGCGCTCAGCACGTCGTCGAGCGTCAGGGCCACGCCGTCCTTCGTCATGCGGAAATGGTGCACGACGGCCGCGTCGGAACGCTAGCGGCGACCCAATCTCGCGATGGAACGGTGACCGATTCGCCCAAGATTCGGGCACTCAGCGAGAGTCCGGTTGCCACGATACGGACGTCGCTCACCCATAGGCGTAAGCCTTCACGCGCCGGTGCGAGCGATCGTCGTGTTGTTGGCCTGCGCCCGCGGGCGGACGACGAGCAGGTCGACGTTGACGTGCGACGGACGGCTCAGCGTCCACGCGATCGCGTCGGCGATGTCCTCGGCCACCAGCGGCTGGTAGCCCTCGTACACCTTCGCCGCCCGCTCGGCGTCGCCGCCGAACCGGACCAGGGAGAACTCCTCGGTGGCGACGGCGCCGGGCGCGATCTCGATGACGCGCAGCGGCTCGCCGACGATCTCCCAGCGCAGGGTGGTGGTCAGCATCTGCTCGGCGGCCTTGACCCCCGTGTAGCCGGCTCCGCCCGGGTAGGCACCGTGCGCCGCGGTGGACGTCACGACGACCACGTCACCGGCCCCGCGCTCGCGCAGGAGGGGCAGTACGGCCTTGGTGACGCGCAGGGTGCCGAGCACATTCAGCTCGTACATCGTGCGCCACTGGTCCAGGTCGGCGTGCTCGACGGGCTCCAGCCCCAGCGCGCCGCCGGCGTTGTTCACCACCGCGTCCAGCCCGCCGGTGACGCCCAGGTGCGAGACGAGCCCGGCGACGTCGTCGTCGCTGGTCACGTCGGCCGGGTACGCCTCGGCGCCGGTCTCCTCCGCGAGCGCCGCGAGACGGTCCGCGCGGCGGGCCGTGGCGACGACGTCCCAGCCGTCGGCGCGCAGCCGGCGGACGGTGGCCGCGCCGATGCCGGACGAGGCCCCGGTGACCAGGACTCGACGCGCGCTCATGCCGCACCCCCGGCGGTCACGGCCGTCAGCGCGTCGTCGATGATCGCCAGGCCGCGCCGGGCGTCCTCGGGGCTGATCACGCACGGCGGCACCACGTGGATGCGGTTGTCGGAGACGAAGGGCAGCAGGCCGCGGTCGAGGAGGGCGCGTTTCACGGCGCCCATCGTCGCAGGGCTGACGGGCCTCCTGCTGTCCCGGTCGGCCACCAGCTCGACCGCCCAGAACACCCCGGTGCCGCGTACCTCGCCCACCAGCGGCTGCCTGGCTGCCAGCTCGGCGAGGCCCGGGGCCAGCACGTCAGCGCCGATGGCGGCGGCGTTGGCCACCACCCCCTCGTCCTCCATCGCCGTGATGGTCGCCTCGATCGCCGCCATCGCCAGCGGGTGGCCGGAGTACGTCAGACCACCGGGGAACACCCGCTCGTCGAACGTCGCGGCGACCGCGTCGCTGATCAGCACGCCGCCGGCCGGCACGTACCCGGAGTTCACCCCCTTGGCGAAGGTGATCAGGTCCGGCACCACATCGTGCTGCTCGAAGGCGAACCACGAGCCCGTGCGGCCGAACCCGGCCATCACCTCGTCGAGGATCAGCACGATGCCGTACCGGTCGGCGATCGCCCGGACCCCGGCGAGGTAGCCGGGCGGCGGCACCAGGATCCCCGCGGTGCCCGGGACGGACTCGAGCAGGATCGCGGCGACCGTCTCCGGACCCTCGCACTGGACCACCCGCTCCAGGTGCTGCAGGGCACGTTCGCACTCCTCCTCCGGCGACCGGGCCCAGAACTCCGTCCGGTACAGGTAGGGGGTGAACACGTGCACGTGACCGCGCGCGTACTCGTTGGGCATCCGGCGCCAGTCGCCCGTCGCGTTCACCGCGGCGCCGGTGTTGCCGTGGTACGAGCGGTAGCCGCTGACCACCTTGTCGCGTCCGGTGTGCAGCCGGGCCATCCGCATCGCGTTCTCGTTGGCGTCCGCGCCGGCGTTGGTGAAGAAAACCTTGGAGAACCCGGCCGGCGCGTGCTCGACGATCTTGGCCGCCGCGCGGCCACGGGTCAGGTTCGCCGTCGCCGGCGCGATGGTCGTCAGCAGGTCCGCCTGCTCGTGGATCGCGGCGACGACCTTGGGGTGCTGGTAGCCGATGTTGACGTTGACCAGCTGGCTGGAGAAGTCGAGGTAGCGGTGGCCGGAGTGGTCCCACAGCTCGCAGCCCGCACCGCCCGCCAGCACGAACGGCGTCAGGTGCGCCTGCGCCGACCAGGAGTGGAACAGGTGCGCGCGGTCCAGGCTCGCCGCGAGGGCGTCGAGCTCCGGTCCGGTCGGGGCCGCGGCGGTCGGGACGGCCGGGGCTGCGTGTGGCATGAGCGAGGCTCCTCGTGGCGGTGCTGGTCGGTGGTGGGTCGGTTGCGCAGGGTGCTGCGGGCGGTGGGGACGGACCTCGGAAGGTTTCGTGCCGCCCCCACCGCCCGTCGGACTAGTTGCCGCCCTCGGCGAGGGTGACGGTGATCGGCTTGAAGCTCGAGCCGGTCACGTCGACCCCCTCGGCCTTGAGCTCGTCGAGTGCCTTGGTGACGTAGTCGTTGGTGTACGCGTCGGCGTCGGGCTTCTTGGTGATGACGGTCGCGCCCTGGTCGTTCTTGGTGCCCAGCGCGATGGCGACGGTCTGGTCCCAGGCCTTCTGGTCGATCATCCCGGCGCCGTCGGGCGACGGCCAGATCAGCTTGTTCACCTCGTTGGTCTGCCACAGCTGGTGGCTCTGGCCGAGCTTGGAGCCCGCGGCCACGATGATGTCCCGCGCGGCCTCCGGGTTGTCCCGGACGTAAGCCCAGCCCTTGATGCTGGCCTTGATGAACTTGACGGTCGTGTCCTGGTAGGCCTTGTCCGACGTGAGCTTGTCGGTGTTGGCCCAGATCGCGTCCTGCAGCATGGCGGTGCCCTCGCTGTTCCAGTCGACGACGTTGAAGTCGTCGGCCGTGTACTGCTTGCCGGTGGCCGGGTTCTTCGCCTCGAGCAGCTGCGCGTACTCGTTGTAGACCATCGCCTGGGCCGCATCGATGTCACCGGCGAGGAACGCGTTCATGTCGAACTGCTGCTGCACCAGCGTGACGTCCTTCGCCGGGTCGAGGCCGGCCTTGGTCATGCCGGCGAACAGCTCGAACTCGTTGCCGAAGCCCCAGTTGCCCACCTTCTTGCCCTTGAGGGCCGCGGCGGTGGTGATGTTCTTGTCCTTGAACGAGACCTGCAGCGTGCCGGAGCGCTGGAAGATCTGCGCCACGTCGGTGATCCCGGCGCCCTGCTCGCGCGAGGCGAGCGCCTTGGGCACCCACGCCAGCGCGTAGTCCACCGACCCGTTGGCCAGCTGGGTCTGCGGCACGATGTCGGTGCCGCCCTCGACGATCTGCACGTCGAGACCCTCGTCCTTGTAGTAGCCCTGCTTCAGCGCCGCGTAGTAGCCGGCGAACTGGGCCTGCGTGAACCACTGCAGCTGCAGCTTGACCGGGGTGAGCGCGCCGGAGCCGCCCGTCCCGGACGCGGAGGCTGCCGGTGCGGCGGCCGAGCCGCTGCTGCTGCAGCCGGTCAGCGCGAGCGCTGCGGCGGTCGCGGCGACGGTCAGGCCCCACGCGGTGCGCCTGGTGAGTCTCATCTGGCTCATCCCTTTCCTCGGTGCGGGGTGCGGCTCGCGGAGGGGCGAGACGCCGGGTCGGCCGGCCTGGCGCCGATGGCAGGCGGGACGGGTGGTGGGTTCAGGCGGCTCCCTGACGGCGGGCGACGGCGTGCTCGGCCGCGAGCGTGACCAGGTAGAACACGAGCCCGAGCGCGATCGCGCCGACGACGAACGCCCACGCCCGGGCGTAGGCCGAGCTGGACGCCGCGGCGGTGATCCGCGAGCCGAGGCCGTTCTGCAGGCCGCCGAAGTACTCCGCGACGATCGCGGCGATCACCCCGGTGGACGAGGCGATGCGCAGGCCGGTGAACAGGTAGGGCAGCGCACCGGGGACCGTGACGGTCCTGGCGAGCTGGCCCGGCGTGGCGGCGTAGGCCCGCAGCAGGTCGCGGTGCACGGGCAGCACCTGGCGCAGCCCGCGCAGGGTGTTGACGAACACCGGGGCGAACACGACCACGGCGACGATCAGCCGCCGCGGGGTCGTGGTGGTGGTGCCGAACATCGTGTTCAGCGCCGGTGCCAGGGCGACGATCGGCATCACGGCCAGCGCTGCGGCGGTCGGAGACATCAGGGCGTCCACCACCCGGCTGCGGGCGGCGAGCAGCGCGGCGCCGACCGCCGCGAGGGCCCCGAGCAGCAGCCCGACCAGCACGTTGGTGCCCGTCGCCACTGCGGAGCGCCACACCAGCGGCCACACCGTCACCAGCTGCGTCCAGATCGCGGTCGGCGCCGGCAGCAGGTAGGGCTTGACGCCGCTGACCTGGACGAACAGCTGCCAGCCCAGCAGCGCCAGCGCACCGAGCACGACGGGTGCGAGCCACCGGCGGACCGCAGCGGCCGTCATCGCAGGTCCACGCCGCGCGCCGCGGTCGCGCCACCGTGCAGCGCCTCGCGCACCGCGGTGACGTCGGCGAAGAACGCGCTGTCCTCGCGGGTGCCGTCCGTCCGGCTGGCCGTCGCGGCCAGGGAGATCGGCACCACCTGGCTGATCCGGCCGGGGCGGGCGCTCATCACCACGACGCGGTGGGACAGGAACACCGCCTCGGGGATCGAGTGCGTGACGAACAGCACTGCCGCGCCGCTCTCCGCGCAGATGCGCACCAGCTCGGTCTGCATCCGCTCCCGGGTCATCTCGTCGAGCGCCCCGAAGGGCTCGTCCATCAGCAGCAGGCTCGGTCGCTCCGCCAGCGAGCGCGCGATGGCCACGCGCTGCTGCATGCCTCCCGACAGCTGGCCCGGCAGGTGGCCGGCGAAGTCCGCCAGCCCCACCATCTCGAGCAGCTCGGTCGCACGTGCGGCCCGCTGCCGGCGTCCGACGCCGTGCAGCTCCAGCGGCAGCTCGACGTTCGCCTTGACGGTGCGCCACGGCAGCAGCCCCGCCTGCTGGAACGCGATGCCGTAGTCCTGCCCCTCCCGGGCCACGCGCGGGGGCTTGCCGAACACGGTCAGCTCGCCGGACGTCGGCTCGTCCAGGTCGGCGACCAGGCGCAGCAACGTGGACTTGCCGCACCCGGACGGTCCGATCAGGGAGACGAACTCCCCCGCGGCGACCGTCAGGTCGACGCCCTCGAGTGCGACCACCTCGCCGCTGCGGGTGCGGAACGTCTTGCCGACGCCGCGGGCGACCACCGCGGCGGCGGGGTGCGTGGTGACCGGCGCAACGGGCGCAGGAGTGGGGGTGGGGACGGTCACGAGGACACCTCCGCGTAGCGGTAGCGGCGCAGCAGCAGCCCGACGAGGCCGACGACCCCGGCGGCGACCAGGCCGAGGGCGGCGGCCGCCACGATCGCCGCCCACGGCTTGCCCGGGTCGCCGCTGGCGGACTGCGCGTACGAGATGATCAGCCGCCCGATGCCCCCGGGGGTCCCGGTGGACACCTCGGCGACGATGGCGCCGACCACGGCGGTGGCGGCGCCGAGCCGCAGCGCGGGCAGCACGTACGGCACGCTGGCCGGCAGCCGCAGCGAGACGAGCGTGCGCCACCACCCCGCGGCCTGGGCGCGGAACAGGTCGGTCTGCGCCGACGTCGGGGACTGCAGCCCCCGCAGCGCGCCGACGGCCACCGGGAAGAACGCCAGGTAGGACGCGATCGCGGCCACCGACATCCACCGCTGCCACTCGAAGGCGCCGAGGTGGATGCGACCGCCCCAGCCCACCACCAGCGGTGCCAGCGCGATCAGCGGGACCGTCTGGCTGAGCACCACCCACGGGAGCACCGCCGCCTCGGCCAGCCGGCTCCTCGCCATCAGCACCGCCAGCGCCATTCCGGCGACCACGCCGACCAGCCAGCCGGCCAGCGCCACGCGCAGCGTGAACCACCCCGCCTTGGTCATGGCGACCAGCACCGAGTCGGCACCGCGCGCCGAGGTCTCCGACCGACCCATCCGGGCGACCACGTCCCACACGTGCGGCATCGCATGGTCGTCGGTGCGCGGCAGCACGCTGGCGCCGAGCACGTGCACGCCCGCGGCGGGGACCACGGCCTTGACCAGCTCCCAGACCAGGCAGAGCAGCAGCAGGGCGGCGATCCCGTAGGCGGTCGCGCGCAGGGCGCGGTAGCGGTCGCCCGTCATGCCGTCGCCACCACGGGCTCGGCAAGCGCCGGGATCACCCGCTCGCCGTACAGGCGCATCGTCTCCTCCTTGTTGTCGTGCTGGAGGTAGAGCGCGTACTGCGTGCAGCCCAGGGACTCGAGCACCCGCAGCTTCTCCACGTGCTCGTACGGCGAGCCGAGCAGGCAGAAGCGCTCGACGATCTCGTCCGGCACGAACGTGGTGTGGGTGTTCCCCGCGCGGCCGTGCTGGTTGTAGTCGTAGCCCTCGCGGTCGCGGATGTAGTCCGTCAGGGCCTTCGGCACCGCGGAGTCCGTGCCGTACCGCCGGACGATCTCCGCGACGTGGTTGCCGACCATCCCGCCGAACCAGCGGCACTGCTCACGCATGTGCGCCCGTTCGGCCGGTGACTGACCGTCGCCGACGTAGGCCGGCGCGGCGACGCAGAACTGCACCTCGTCGGGATCGCGTCCCGCCGCCTCCGCCGAGTCGCGGACCGCCTTGATCATCCACGTCGCGATGTCGGGGTCCGCCAGCTGCAGGATGAACGCGTCGCCCACCTCGCCGGTCAGCTTCAGGGCCTGCGGGCCGTAGGCGGCCACCCACACCTCCAGCTGCGAGCGCGTCGCCCACGGGAAGCGGACCGTCCGGTCGTTGAGCGACGCGGCCCGGCCGTTGGCCAGCTCCCGGATCACCTGCACCGCCTCGCGCAGCGTCGCGAGGTTCGACGGCTTGCCGTTCAGGGTGCGCACCGCCGAGTCGCCGCGCCCGATGCCGCACACCGTGCGGTTGCCGTACATCTCGTTCAGGGTGGCGAACAAGGACGCGATCACGGTCCAGTCCCGCGTCGCGGGGTTGGTGACCATGGGCCCGACCTTGACCGTGTGCGTCGCCGCGAGGATCGCGGAGTAGATGACGAACGGCTCCTGCCACAGCAGGTGCGAGTCGAACGTCCACACGTAGTCGAAGCCGTGGGTCTCGGCCTGGCGGGCCAGGTCGACGGTCCGCCAGGCGGGCGGGTTGGTCTGCAGGACGACGCCGAAGTCCATGTGCGCCTCAGACCAGGTACTGCGACAGGTCGCGCTTGAGGAACTTCCCGTGGCCGGCGGTGCCGAGGAACTGCCCGTCGTCCACGACCACCGACCCGCGGGAGATCACGGTGTCGACGTGCCCGTCGATCTCGTAGCCCTCCCAGGCCGAGTAGTCCATGTTCATGTGGTGGGTCTTGCCCACCCCGATCGACGTGTGGCCGTTCGGGTCGTAGACCACCACGTCCGCGTCGGCGCCCGGTGCCAGCACGCCCTTGCGGCCGTACAGGCCGAACATCCGCGCCGGGGTGACGGCGATCAGCTCCACCCAGCGCTCCAGGCTGATCTGGCCGGTGACCACCCCTTGGTAGAGCAGGTCGACGCGGTGCTCCACCGAGCCGATGCCGTTGGGGATCTTGGAGAAGTCGCCGATCCCCAGCTCCTTCTGCCCCTTCATGCAGAAGGGGCAGTGGTCGGTGGACACCACCTGCAGGTCGTTGGTGCGCAGCGCCTGCCACATGTGCTCCTGGTGGTGCTCCGCCTTGGACCGCAGCGGGGTGGAGCACACCCACTTGGCCCCCTCGAAGCCGGGAGCTCCGAGCTGGTCCTCCAGGGTCAGGTACAGGTACTGCGGGCAGGTCTCGCCGAACACGTTCTGCCCGTTGTCCCGGGCGGTGGCGATCTGCGCGACGGCCTGCTTGGCCGAGACGTGCACCACGTACAGCGGGGCGCCGGTGTACTGCGCCAGCATGATCGCCCGGTGCGTGGCCTCCTCCTCGGCCTGCCACGGCCGGGAGATGCCGTGGTAGTACGGGTCGGTCTTGCCCTGCGCCACCAGCTGCTGCACCACGGTGTCGATCCACGACCCGTTCTCCGCGTGCATCATGATCAGCGCGCCGTTGTCCGCCGCCTTCTGCATCGCGCGCAGGATCTGGCCGTCGTCGGACAGGAACACGCCCTTGTAGGCCTGGAACAGCTTGAAGCTGCTCACGCCCTCGGCCACCAGCTCGTCCATCGCGTCCAGGGACGAGTCCTGCACGTCGGACAGGATCTGGTGGAACCCGTAGTCGATCGCACAGTTCCCGGCGGCCTTCTGGTGCCACAGCGCGTACTGGTCCAGCGGGTTCTCGCCCGCGTACTGGACGACGAAGTCGATGATGCTCGTCGTCCCGCCCCACGCGGCGGCCGTGGTGCCCGTCTCGAAGGTGTCGGAGGCGAACGTGCCGCCGAACGGCATCTCCATGTGCGTGTGCGCGTCGATCCCGCCGGGGATCACGTACTTGCCGGCGGCGTCGATCACGCGGTCCACGGAGGCCGCCAGGTCGTGGCCGAGCAGCGTGGAGCCGGGGTCGAGGATCGCGACGATCTTCTCTCCGTCGATCAGCACGTCGGCGGCGCCGCGGCCGGTGGCGTTGACCACCGTGCCGCCGGTGATGAGCGTGGTGGGCATGGGGCTCCCTTCGGGAGGGCCTGCAGGTGAGGTGGGCAGCGGGTCAGGGCGCGACGATCGGGCCGTACTGGTCCGGCCGACGGTCGCGGAAGAACTGCCAGCGCTCGCGCACCTCGCGGATCTGCTCCAGGTCCAGGTCCCGGACGATCAGCTGGTCGTCGGTGCTGGACCCGACCTCTCCGACGTAGTTCCCGTCCGGGCCCACGGCGTACGACGAGCCGTAGAAGTTGACGGCCTCGTCCCCGTACTCGTTGTCCTCCAGGCCCACGCGGTTGTTCGCGATGACGAAGTACCCGTTGGCCACCGCAGCGGCGGGCTGCTCGAGCTCCCACAACCGGTTCGAGACGCCGGGCGCCGTCGCGTTCGGGTTGAACACGATCTGCGCGCCGTTGAGCGCGAGCGTGCGCCACCCCTCCGGGAAGTGCCGGTCGTAGCAGATGTTCACGCCGATCTTGCCGACCGCCGTGTCGAACACCGGCCAGCCGGTGTTCCCGGGCCGGAAGTAGAACTTCTCCCAGAACTTGGGCAGGTGCGGGATGTGGTGCTTGCGGTACTTGCCCAGCACCGTGCCGTCGGCGTCGATGACGACGGCCGTGTTGTAGAGGACCCCGGGCTGGTCCTCCTCGTAGATCGGCAGCACGATCACGATGCCCAGCTCGGCGGCCAGCGCGGCGAAGCGGTCGACGGTCGGGCCGGGGATCGTCTCGGCGTAGTCGTAGTAGGCGGTGTCCTGCGTGATGCCGAAGTACGGCCCGTAGAACAGCTCCTGGAAGCCGATCACCTGCGCACCGGCGGAGGCCGCCTCGCGGGTCCACGCCTCGTGCAGCGCGATCATCGACTCCTTGTCCCCGGTCCAGGTGGCCTGGGTGAAGGCGACGCGTACGACGGTCATCTGCGGCTCCTCGGTGGTGCTCGGCATCGGGCGAGAAGCGGTACGTCGGGTCCGGCGGGGGCCGTCCCGGCCGCACCGCCTGGAATGTGACTGTCGAGGTTGGACATTTCTGCGGCGTTTCTCGGGATTTGCCGTGCGGGAACTTCCGGGGCGCCGCGTGTAAACAGTGGGGACCTTGGTCCGCACCGACCGCGTCCAGCACCGACGATTCCGTGGTGGACCAGGGGGATTCGCAGGGAGATTCGCAGCGGGACTCGCAGGCGGGGCCGCGCCGCGGGCACGACGAGCACCACCTCGGGCACGGCCGGGCCGCCGCGGCACGCCTCGCGGACCTGGTCGTCGACCGCAGCCCGCGCGGCATCGCCGCGACGGTGGCGCGGATGGTGCACACCGGCGGCCTGCGCCCCGGCGACCGGCTGCCGACCGTCCGGGCCCTCGCCGCGGAGCTCGCGGTCAGCCCCGCCACCGTCGGCTCGGCGTGGCACGCCCTGTCCGTCGTCGGCCTGGTGTCGTCCCGCGGCCGGGCCGGCACCACCGTGCTGCCCTCACCGGAGGACCGCGTGCCGCCGCGCTACCGCGACCTGACCGGCGGGGCGCCCGGCCGCCTCGACCTGTCCACCGGCACGCCGGACCCCGAGCTGCTGCCCGAGCTGGGCCCGGCGCTGGCGCGGGTCTCGGCCCGCATGCCCGCGGCCGAGACGGCCAGCTACGTCGCGCCGTCCCTGGTGCCCGAGCTCGAGCACCTGCTGCGCGGCACGTGGCCCTTCCCGCCGCAACGGCTGACCGTGGTCGACGGGGCGGTCGACGCGCTGGCGCGCACGCTCGACGTCACGTGCGGGTACGGCGACCGCGTGGCCGTGGAGGACCCGGGCTTCCCGCCGCTGTTCGACCTGCTCGACCAGCTGGGCCTCGAACGCGTGCCCGTCACGCTGGACGCCCACGGCATGGTGCCGGACTCGCTGGGGGCGGCGCTGGCCGCCGGGGCGTCCGCCGTGGTGCTGCAACCGCGCGCGCACAACCCCACGGGCGTCAGCCTGACGCCGACCCGTGCGCGGGAGCTCGCAGCCGCCGTGCGTGCGGTACCCCAGCCCGTCTGGGTGCTGGAGGACGACCACTCCGGCCAGATCTCCTCCGCACGGGACGTCAGCCTGGGTGCGCTGCTGCCCGACCGGGTGGTGCACGTGCGCTCGTACTCCAAGTCGCACGGTCCGGACCTGCGCATCGCCGCCGTCGGCGGACCCGCCACCGTGCTCGACGCGCTCGTCGCCCGCCGCCTGCTCGGCCCCGGGTGGACCAGCCGCCTGCTGCAGCGCGTCCTTGCGGACCTGCTCACCGACGGTCCCGCCGTGGACGCCGTCGAGCATGCCCGCCGGGTCTACCACGGACGCCAGCGCGCGCTCACGCAGGCGCTCGCGCACCACGGCCTGGAGCTGGTCCCCGGGGACGGCGTGAACCTGTGGGTCCCGGTGGCGGACGAGCAGCGTGCGCTCGTCCGGCTCGGTGCGGCCGGGATCCGGGTGGCCCGCGGCCGGCCGTTCGCCGCCACGGGTCAGGAGGGTGGCGGTCACCTGCGCGTGACGGTCAGCGCGCTGCGCCAGGACGTCGACGCAGTGGCGCGCGCGCTGGCCCTCGCGGCGGCGCCGTGACCGGCCGGTTGTGGGGCTCCGACCTGCGTGCCTAGGGTGTGCGCCGGAACCCCACCGGATGTTGGCGAGGGCCGCGCCGTCCCCACTGGGCGGTGCGATTCCGGGGAGCGACGTGCTCCCGTGTGAGCGGCGACGACGACGTGCGCCGACCCGCCACCTGCCGAGGAGCCCTCCCATGCACCGCCGTGCCGTCCCGTCCCGTCTGATGCTCCCCCTGGTGCTCGCGCCTGTCCTCGCGCTCGGCGCCTGCGCCTCGGGCGCCTCCGGTTCCGCGTCGTCGTCCACCACCGCGGCCGCCACGGCGGCGACGTTCAGCCCCGTCACCCTGGACGACTGCGGCACGCAGGTGACGGTGACCAAGCCGCCCACCCGCGTGGTGTCGATCAAGTCCAGCGCGACCGAGATGATGCTCGCGCTCGGCCTCGGCGACCGCCTGGTCGGCACCGCCTTCGCCGACGGGCCGGTGCCCAGCCAGTGGGCCGCCGCGGCGGCCAAGGTGCCGGTGCTCGGAGACACGCTGCCCAGCCAGGAGGCACTGCTCGCCGCGAACCCGGACTTCGTCTACGCCGGCTGGGAGTCCAACGTGTCGTCGTCCGGCGTGGGCGACCGGGCGACGCTCGCCTCGCGCGGGATCGGCACCTACGTCTCCCCCGCGGCCTGCAAGGAGAAGGGCTCGATGCCCGACCCGCTGACGTTCGACACCGTGTTCGGCGAGATCGGTCAGGTGGGGCAGATCTTCGGCGTGCCGGACCGCGCCGCGGCGCTCGTCGCGAAGCAGAAGGCCGACCTCGCGGCCGTGCACAAGCTGGCCGGCCACCGCACCGCGCTGTGGTACTCCTCCGGCAACGACACCCCGTACGTCGGCGCCGGCATCGGGGCACCGCAGATGATCATGGACGCCGCCGGCCTGACCAACGTGTTCGCGGACGTGCACGACACCTGGACGTCGGTCGGCTGGGAGAAGGTCGTGGCGGCCAACCCCGACGTGATCGTGCTGGTCGACGCGACGTGGAACACCGCGGCGTCGAAGATCACGGCGCTCGAGCAGAACCCGGCGACCGCCCAGCTGGCCGCCGTCAAGCAGCACCGGTACGTGGTGGTGCCGTTCGCCGCGACCGAGGCCGGCGTCCGCAACGTCGAGGCGGTGCAGACCGTGGTCGCGGGCGTGAACGCCCTGGACGGCGGCCCGGCGCCGACGGGCGGCGCCACGGCGGCCCCGAGCAGCACCACCAGCGCCGGCTGACGCCGGTGGCAGCAGGGGTCCGTCGTCTCCCGCTGACCGTCCTCGTGGCGGTCGGCGTGGTGGCGCTCGTCGTCACGGTGCTGGTGGCCGTGACGATCGGGCCCGCGCACCTGGCGGTGAGCGAGGTGGCGCGCAGCATCGGCGTGCACCTGCACCTGCTCGGAGCCGGTGGGGTGGCGCCCGTGCCGACGCTGCACGACGCGATCGTGTGGCAGCTGCGGCTGCCGCGGGTGCTCACCGCCGCGGCGGTCGGGGCGGGCCTCGCGCTGTCCGGCGCGGTGATGCAGTCGCTGACCCGCAACCCCCTGGCTGACCCGTACCTGCTGGGCCTGTCCTCCGGGGCCTCGCTGGGCGCCGTCGCGGTGCTGGTGGTCGGGGTCGCACTGGTGCTGCCGGTCGCCGCCTTCGCCGGTGCGCTGCTGGCGCTGGTCGGCACGCTGACACTGGCCCGGGCCGGCGGGACGCTGACGCCGGGTCGGGCGGTGCTGGCGGGGCTGGCGGTGTCCCAGCTCGCGGCGGCCGGCACGTCGTTCGTCATCTTCTGGACGGCCACCGGCGACTCCTACCGGGAGATCCTCGCGTGGCTGATGGGGTCGCTGGCCGGAGCGACGTGGCGGTCGGTCGCCATCTCGGCGGGGGCGCTGCTGGTGGTCGGCACCGTGCTGGTGCTCAGCGGGACACGGCTGGACGCCTTCACGTTCGGGGACACGAGCGCCGCGGCGCTCGGCCTGCACGTGGACCGCACGCGGTGGACGCTGATGACGCTCGTTGCCCTGCTGACCGGCGCGATGGTGGCGGTCAGCGGCGCGATCGGGTTCGTCGGGCTGGTGCTGCCGCACATCGTCTCGGCGCTGACCGGGCCGGCGCACCGGCGGCTGCTGCCGGTGGCGGCCCTAGCGGGCGGCACGTTCCTGGTCTGGGCGGACACGCTGGCGCGCACCGCATTCGACCCGCGGGAGCTGCCGGTCGGCATCGTCACCGCGCTGATCGGGGTGCCGGTGTTCGCTGTGCTGCTGCGACGGGGGCAGGGGTCGGCGTGGAGCTGACCATCGCGGGGGTCGGGACCCGGCTGGGCGGGCGGTGGGTGGTCGACGGGGTCGACGCGACGCCGCCGACCGGAGCGCTCACCGGCCTGCTGGGGCCCAACGGCGCCGGCAAGACGACGCTGCTGCGCCTGGTCGCCGGGCTGCTGGTGCCGCAGGCGGGCGCGGTGCTGGTGTCGGACGACGAGCCCGGTGCCGCGCCGACGTCCACGGCCGGCACGGCCGGCGCCGTCCCATCACGTCAGGTGCCCGTGCACCTGCTCCCCCGTCGGCACCGCGCCCGCCGCATCGCCCTGCTCGAGCAGGAGTCGAGCTCGGCCGTCCCGCTGACCGTCCGCGACGTCGTCGCGCTGGGCCGGATCCCCTACCGGTCGTGGTGGGGCACGGACGACGACCCCGCCGCCGTCGACCGCGCGCTCGAGGCCGCGGAGGCCGCCCACCTGGCCGACCGCGCGTGGGCCACGCTGTCCGGCGGCGAGCGTCAGCGCGTGCAGATCGCCCGCGCGCTGGCCCAGGAGCCCGCGCTGCTGCTGCTCGACGAGCCGACCAACCACCTGGACGTCGCCGCGCAGCTGCACCTGCTGGCGTTCGTGCGGAACCTCGGCACCACCACGGTGGCCGCCCTGCACGACCTCAACCTCGCCGCGGCCTTCTGCGAGCACGTCCTCGTGCTGTCCGC
The DNA here is from genome assembly GCF_027923705.1 of Cellulomonas sp. NTE-D12. Lineage (NCBI taxonomy): Bacteria > Bacillati > Actinomycetota > Actinomycetes > Micrococcales > Cellulomonadaceae > Cellulomonas > Cellulomonas electrica. The sequence continues at coordinate 2,378,391 of NZ_AP026442.1, forward strand.
CGGTCGCCTGGCCGCCGCCGGCCACCCCGCCGACGTGCTCACGCCCGCCCTGCTGCGCCAGGTGTACGGCGTGGAGGCCGAGGTGCTGACCCATCCACGCACCGGACGGCCTGTCATCGCGTTCACCGACCGCTCCCCGGTCGGTCCGACCCCCCGACCCCAGGAGGACCGTTGAGGATCACCGTGCTGTCCGGCGGCGTCGGCGGCGCCCGGTTCACCCGCGGCCTGCTGGCGCTGCTGCGCGACCGGCTGCCGGACGGCGCCGGCGGCACCACGGCACAGGTGACGGTGGTGGCCAACACCGGGGACGACATGTGGCTCCATGGTGTCCGCGTCTGCCCCGACCTGGACACGCTGATGTACACGCTCGGCGACGCGGTGCACGAGGGCCAGGGCTGGGGTCGGCGGGACGAGACGAGCCGGGTCTCGGACGACCTCGCCGCGTACGGCCTCGGCTGGGAGTGGTTCACGCTGGGCGACCTCGACCTGGCCACGCACCTGGCGCGGACGCAGCTGCTGCAGGAGGGGCTGACGTTGTCGCAGGTCACCGCGCGGCTGGCCCAGCGATGGGACCTGGGCGTGCGGCTGCTGCCGATGAGCGACCAGCCGGTGGAGACCCACGTCGAGCTGGTCGACGGCCGGACCGTGCACTTCGAGGAGTGGTGGGTGCGCCTGCGGGCCGGCGTGCCGGCCCGGCGCTTCGTGCAGGCGGGGCTCGAGGTCGCGACGGCGGCACCTGGTGTGATCGAGGCGCTGACCGAGGCGGACGTGGTGCTGCTGCCCCCGTCCAACCCCGTGGTGTCGATCGGCACGATCCTCGCGGTGCCGGGCGTACGTGCCGCGCTGGCGGGGACGGCCGCACCGGTGGTCGGCGTCAGCCCGGTGATCGGCGGTGCGCCCGTGCGCGGCATGGCGGACGCGTGCCTGGCGGCGATCGGCGTGGAGACCTCCGCGGCCGCGGTCGCCCACCACTACGGAGCACGGTCGACCGGCGGCATCCTGGACGGCTGGTTGGTGGACGACGCGGACGCCGGCGCGGTGCCGGAGCTGGCCCTGGCCGGTCTCGCGGCCGCCGCGACCGGCACCCTGATGAGCGACGTGCCGACCACCGCCCGGATCGCCGCTGCGGCGCTGTCCCTGGTGGACCGGCTGCCGTGACCCACCGCCGCGCCCGGACGCGGCCGGACGAACGCGCCTGACCGGCGCGTCAGACCAGCCGGGGCAGCTGCGCGATCAGCGCCGTCGTACGCGGCCCCAGCGGGAGTGCCGCCGCCGCCCGGAGGTCGGCCGGGACGTCGACGTCCCGACGCAGCGTGGACGCCGCCGGGACGTCGAGCGGCACGTGCCCCAGCGCCCGGTGGGCCGCCGCCGACCCCGTCCCGAACCGCGGCTCCAGCTCGGCGGACGGCCCGACGGTCAGCATCGTCGTACCCGTACCGGGTGCATCGGCCACCAGACCGCGGTCCACGCCGTCCGCCGCGGTGAGCGCGTCCCCCAGGTCGGACGGCTGCAGCGCCGGCACGTCACCGAGCAGCACGGCCACCGGCGCCGGCAGATCGCGCCGGGCTGCTGCGGCGCCCGCGAGCACCGCCGCGTCCAGCCCGCTGCGCCGACCCGCGTGCGACGGTTCGCCCACCACCGTCACGCGCCGGAGCCGGGACGCCTCCTCGGCCACCGCGGGGTCCGCCGTCACCACCAGCACGCGGGCCACCCGGTCGCACGCGAGCGCCGCCTCGACCGTGTCGAGCGCCATCGCCCGCACCAGGTCGGCCCGATGGCCGGCCGCCAGCACCGCCGACAGGCGCGTCTTGCCGTGCCGGGCGTCCTTGACGGGCACCACCACGGTCCACGTCCGCCCGCCGGGCGCCGCCGCCGCGCCGTCTGTGTGCTCGTCGTGCACGCCGCTCCCGTCGCCTCCCGCGGGCCGACGACCCGCGGGCACACGGTAACCGGCCCGTGCGACCGGTCCGGCGCAGTGGTGTGATGCACGCATCACGGCTCCTGTGGAGGTGCGCGATGGTCGTCACGATCCTGCAGGCCGAGGTCGACCCGGCGCGGGCGGCGGACCTGGTCGGCGCCTACCGGGAGGGCGTCGGGGAGCTGGAGCCGGGCATCGTCGAGACGTACCTGCTGCACGACGCCCGCGACGACACGCAGTGGCGGATCGTCACCGTGTGGGCGTCGCTCGAGGCGCTCGACGCGATGCGGGCCGCCGGGCTGACGCCGCGAGGCGTGCAGTTCTTCGCCGCGGCGGGCGCAGCGGCGACGCTCACGGTGCTGGGTGTCGTCGAGCACGCATCGGCCTGACCAGACCAGCGGGCGTCCGTCCGCCCGGGCTCGGGCGCGGCGGCGGGACAGCCGCACCGCGCCGACACGCCGCGTGGGACGGGTTGGCGTCCGGCCCGTCGGCACCGCAGACTCCCCGGCATGAGACGAACGGGCCCGCTGGTCGCCGTGTCGGTGTCCGCCCTCCTGATCCTGTCCGCCTGCACGGCCGGTCCGTCGGGCACCGCGCACTCGACGTCCGCAGCGGACTCCGCCTCCCGCCCGCCGTCGTCCGCACCGGCGACCAGCTCGGCCGCCACCGCCGCCCCGAGCCCGACGGCGACGTCCACGACGGCGTGGCCGCCCGCGGCGCCCGCCGGCACCCCCGGCTACCTGGCGCCCGGCTCGGACCCCAGCGTGCTGCCCGGTCCGATCCTCATCGCGGACAAGAAGAACAACCGGCTCGTGGTGGTCAGCCCGCAGGGGCAGGTGCTGTGGCAGTGGCCGCAGGCCGGTGACCTCGCACCGGGCCAGACGTTCCTCATCCCCGACGACGCCTTCTTCACGCCGGACGGCAAGAGCATCGTCGCGACGGAGGAGGACAACTTCGTCATCACCCAGATCGACATCGCCAGCCGCAAGATCGTCTGGCGCTACGGCACCCCCGGCACGCACGGGTCGGGTCCGAACCAGCTGTGGAACCCGGACGACGGCATGATGCTGCCGGACCACACGGTCATCGCCCCGGACATCAAGAACTGCCGGATCGTCGACCTGTCACCGTCCTCGCAGAGCCCGCTCTGGACGCTCGGCACCCTCGGCTCGTGCCAGCACAACCCGCCGTCGCACTTCGGCAGCCCCAACGGCGTGTTCCCGCTGCCGAACGGCCACTTCCTGGTGACCGAGATCAACGGCGACTGGGTCGAGGAGATGGACCGCTCGGGGCACGTCTACTGGTCCACGCACCCGCCGACCATCACCTACCCGTCCGACTCCAGCCAGTACAAGCCGGGTCAGTACGTCACGGTCGACTACTCGAACCCCGGCCAGGTGGTGGTGTTCGACCAGTCCGGCAAGGCGATTTGGCGGTGGAACCCGAGCAGCGGCGACGGGAGGCTGAACCATCCGTCGCTCGCCGAGGGCCTGCCGAACGGCGACGTCATCCTCAACGACGACGCCAACCACCGCGTGATCGTGCTGGACCCGACGCAGAACAAGATCGTCTGGCAGTACGGGCACACCGGCCAGGCGGGTGACCAGCCGGGGTACCTCAACACCCCGGACGGGCTGGACCCGGTGCCGCCGCACTCGTACGCCACCGTCGTCGGGCTGACGGCCCCCGCTCCGGGCGCCTGGTAGCGGTCGCGCCCGCCGCCTCGTAGCGGGCGGCCGGTCGTCGGCCGCTAGGGAGCCGGCTGGATCCGGACGACGGTCGAGAGCGCGGACGTCTTCCCGGCCGCGTCCGCGGTCTCACCGCCGACGACGTAGGCGGAGTCCCCGAGCACCGCCATCCCCGGGTCCGAGGTGGGCGCCGGCAGGTGCCCGACGGCGGTCACCTGCCCGGACGCCGGGTCCAGGCGGTACACGACGTCCTGGTGCGCGGCGCCGCGCGTGCCGCCGACCACGAGCACCGCCCCGCCGAGGGTGGCCGCCGCAGCGTGCGAGAGCGGCGCCGGCAGGTGCCCGGCGACGGTGACGGCGCCGCTCGTCAGGTCGATGCGCTGCACCAGGTCGACCGGCGTGCCGGAGTGCTCCCCGCCCAGCACCCACAGCGCCCCGCCGGCCACGGCCGCGGCGGCGTACCGGACGGTGGTCGGCAGGTGCGCCACGGTGCGGAACGTCGTCCCGTCCGTGGTGGCCAGCACGTCCGCCAGCTCGGCCGTCGCGGCGTACCCGCCGACCACGTAGGCCGTTCCGCCGTCCACCGCCACCGCGTGGTCGGACCGCGCCTGCGGCAGGTGGCCCACCACGGTCCCGGTGCCGCCGGTGGTCGCGATCGCCTGCACCGGGTCCGTCGACGCGTTCACGCCGCCGCCCAGCACCACGGCGCGCCCGCCGAGCACCGCACCACCGGCGTCGTGGGTCGGCTGCGCCAGGTGCCCCACCACCGAGGTGGCGCCGGTGCCGGGGTCCAGCGTGAGGACGTTCGCCGTGGTGGAGCCCCCCGCCAGGCCGCCGAGCAGCAGCAGGCGGTCGCCGACGGCCAGCACCACCATGCGGGACGACGGCGTCGGCAGGTGCGTGGCGAGCGTGGTGACGGTGAGCCGGCCGGCCGAGGCGGCCGACGCCGATGCGCCGGGCGCCGAGGCCGCGGGCGTCGCGGCGGATGCGGCCGGCACGCCACCGGAGCTCACGGCGGCCGAGGCCCGCGTGCTCGCCGGTGCCGGTGCCGACGGGCTGCACGCCGCGACCAGGCCCGCTGTGGCCACGCCCACCGCCAGCACAGCAGCCGTTCCGGGGACCCGTCGTGCGGGCATGCGTCCTCCGTCGAGGGTGGGGGCGCGGCCGCAGGGTGCTGCCCGCCGCGGGTGGCCGCTGACCGGCCGGAGCGCCCATCAGACGACGTACGGCGCGTCCTGTCCAGCCGGGACCGGCCGGGTCTCAGCGGGCGGCGCGCCTCGGCAGGGCGAACGTCGCGGCCAGGCCGAGGGCCAGCGCGACGGCGGCCAGACCCGTGGTCACCTGGCTGGCGTGCACCATGGCGTCCGCCGCGGCCGTCGCTGCGGCGTGCATGCCGGGCGCCGCCTGCAGGCCCGCGATCGCGATGCCCGCGCTGTCCTTGACCGCCGTGGTCAGGCCGTCCACCGCGGCCGTCGGCAGGCCGACGGCGCCCAGGTTGGCGCGCGTGCTCGAGGCCAGCGTGGACACCAGCAGGCCGCCCAGCAGCGCGACGCCCAGCGCCGAGCCCAGCTGGCGCACGGTGCTCTGCAGCCCGGAGGCCTGTCCGCTCTCCTGCACCGGCACGTCGGACAGCAGCAGCGAGGTCAGCTGCGCGGTGGCCATGCCGACACCGACCCCGTAGCCGAACAGCCACAGGCACAGCGCGAGCGTCGAGATGCTGGTCGACAGGCTGAGCGCCAGCCCGCCGACCGCGACCGCCTCGAGCGCGAGCCCGGTCTGCACGATCGCCCGCTGGGACATCCGGCCGCTCAGCCGCGGCAGTGCGGCGGAGACCAGGAACGTGCCCATCGCGAGGCACAGGATCACGCCGCCGGTGCCCAGCGCGGTGTAGCCGAGGGTTCCCTGGAGCAGCAGCGGGAGGGTGAACAGCAGCCCGAACTCGCCGAACGCGACGATGAGCGCCGCCACGATCCCCGCGCGGAACGTGCGCAGCCGCAGCAGCGACAGGTCCACCAGCACGTGGTGACCGACGGCGGCCCGACGCTGCTCGACGACCACGAACGCGACCACCGCCAGCACGCCGCCCACCAGGGCGAACGGCACCGGGGACAGCGCACCGGACGGCTGCCGCGTCCAGCCGAACCAGGAGGACTCGATCAGCGCGAACACGATGCCGCCCATGCCCGCGGCGCTCAGCAGCACACCCCACGCGTCGCGTCCCGGCGCCGCGGTGGCGTCCCGGGTCTCCGGCACCACCCGCACGATCCCGACCACCACCAGCAGCCCGACGGGGATGTTCAGCCAGAACGCCCAGCGCCACGACACGTCGGTGGCCAGCCAGCCGCCCAGCAGGGGGCCGATGGCGGCCATGCCGCCGATCGCGGATCCCCACACGGCGAACCCGATCGCGCGCGCCCGCCCGGTGAACGTCGCGTTGAGCGTCGACAGGGTGCTCGGCACCACCATCGCCGCGCCGAGCCCCTGCACCAGCCGGGCCACGATCAGCTGGGGGGCACCGCCGCTCAGCCCGGCGACCAGGGACGCCGCCATGAACAGCACGATCCCGGCGGCGAACAGCCGCCGCCGCCCGTGCAGGTCGCCGAGCCGCCCCACCGTGATCAGCACGGCGGCGAACACCAGGGCGTAGGAGGCGTTGAGCCACTGCGCGTCGGCGGCGGTCAGGTGCAGGTCGGCCATCACCACCGGCAGGGCGACGTTGACGATGGTCGCGTCCATGATCACCAGCGCGACGCCGAACCCGATGGTGAGCAGCGCCGCCCAGGCGCGACGGTCGAGCACCCCGGACGGCCCGCTCGGCGGGGTGGGGACGGCGGGGGGTGCGGCGGCAGGTTGGGTCACGGCGGCGACTTTACCGACACCGTGTCGGCAAAATCAATCGGTGCCACCCGGGGGTCTCGACACCCCGTCGTTATCATGAGCCCGACCCGGCTCCGCGGCTCCGCGCTCGCGCAGCCCCGACCGGCAGCGAGGAGGCCGCCGTGCCCCGCATCCAGGCACCGACCGTCGCCGAGCACCGCGCAGCGCAGCGGACCGCCCTGCTCGACGCCGCCCGCGACCTGCTGTCGGAGGGTGCCACGGAGGCGCCGGCTCTGGCGGACGTCGCGCAGCGGGCGGGTCTGGCCAGGTCGAGCGTCTACTCCTACTTCAGCTCCCGGGAGGACCTGCTCGACGCCCTGGTCTCCGACACGTTTCCCCGCTGGTCCGGGTACGTGCACCAGCGGATGGCCCGCCAGTCGACGCCCGGCGGCAAGGTGCTGGCGTACGTCGACGCCAACGTGCACCTCGTCGCGCGCGGCGACCACGCGCTCGCGATGACCCTTGCCTCGGTCGCACGTTCGGACGCCCTCGCCGAGTCGACGCACCTGCTGCACGACGAGCTGCGCACGCCGCTCGTCGCCGCGCTCCGGGAGCACGGCAGCAGCGACCCGGACCGCACCGCCGAGCTGGTCCAGGCCCTGGTCTACGCCGTGAGCCGCATGGTGGAGGACGGCGTCAGCGAACGCCGCGCCCGCGGTCTCGCGCACGAGCTGCTGGAGCCCTACCTCCGGCGCACCCCGTCCACCGACTGAGGCCTGAGCACCTGGGTCCGCTCCCGCAGCTCCCGCTCGTCGATCTCTCCCCGGGCGTACCGCGCCCGGACGATCTCCAGCGCGGGGTCACGGTTCCCGTCCGGGCCCACGGATGCCTGTGCACGGCGCAGCGCGCGCAGCGCGACCGGGATCGCCGCCGCCCAGAACAGCAGGTACGCCGCCATGGACACCAGCCCCAGCGCGCGGGTGTCCCGGTCCGCCACCAGCCGGCCGCTGTGCTCGTAGAACGGGTGCACGTCAGCTCCTCTCAGCGGGCCGGGCACCGTCGGGCACCCGGCGTTCCGTCAGCGTCCGGGCCAGCCACCACACCGGGCCGCTACGCCCGCGGGCCGGTCGGGCCCAGCCCCCCGCGGGCTGCCCCGCCACGTCGGCGTGCTCGCGCAGCATCTGCGCCCACAGCGGCTCGATGAGCCCGTACGTCACCGCACGCTCGAGGTCGTGGAACACGTCGTAGCCGCGCGGCGTCAGCCGCAGCAGCCCGTCGTCCGGCGTGACCAGCCCGGCGGCTCGGGCCACCGCCGTCAGCCCGCGCACCGGTCCGGCACCCCTCAGGCCGTAGGTCGCCGCGAGGGTGGCCGGGTCGACCGCACCGGCGTACGCCTGCCAGAACGCCTCGTACGCCGCGCCGCCGAGCGCGCCGAGGTGGAAGCGCCGGGCGACGGGCACCCGGCCGGCGGCGACCGCCGCCTCGTACGCCGCCAGGCCGAAGTGGTTCACCAGCAGGTCCTTGCCCGTGACCGACGAGGCGCCGGCACCCATGCCGAGGAACCGGCGCCGGGTGATCGACGTGTACGGCGCGCTGCCCAGGCGGTTGAACGTCCACACCGAGCGGCGCTCGTACCCGCGGCGACGGGCGAGCTCCGCCACCTGCGACAGCACGGCGTGCTCGCGGCGGCGGGCGTGCCGCGCGACGCCGAACGGCGTGTACCCGAAGCGCATCAACGGGTAGGTCGACACCTGGTCGGCACCGGTCTCGAAGCACCAGGCGACGTCGTCGAGGAACGCGCGGACGGCGGTCGCGGCCGCCGGCGACGACCCCGGCAGGGCGACGTCGACGATGAGGTCCACGTCGACCACGGCGAAGCGCCCGACGGCCGCCAGCACCGCCCGGCGGGAGGCGTCCGCGTCGTGCGGCCGACCCAGCCGACGCAGCACCGGGTCGTGGAACGACTGCGCACCGATGCTGACCGCGTCGAACCCCGCGGCGGCCAGCGCGTCGAGCCGTGCGGGCGTGGCGTGCGTCGGCAGCACCTCGACGGCTCGACGTCCCGCCGTCGGCACGCGCTCGACCAGGTCGGCCAGCACCTCCGGGAACAGGGTGGGCGTCCCGCCCCCGACGTACAACGAGGTGAACGACCCGAACCGGGCCGTGTGCGCGTCGACGACCGCGTCGACCTCCCGCCGGAGCGCCTCCAGGTACGGCATCGCGGGCACGTCGCCCAGCCGCACCTTGTTGTAGGGGCAGAACGGGCAGATGGACGAGCAGAACGGGACGTGCACGTAGGCGCCGGCCGGGGCGTCGAGCAGCCGCACCACGTCGGCGGCCCCAGCGAGCGCCGTCCCGACGGGCATGGCACCCACCCCTCGCTCCCTGGACCGACCGACCACCGGGCCCGGGTCGCCCGTCAGGGCGCCCCGCGGTCGCCGGCCCGAGCCGCCCGACGGCGGCCCACGACCACCGCCGCCGCGGTCCCGCCGAGCAGCACCACACCGGCCACGAGGAAGGTCAGCGCGGGCCCCATCGTCCGGTTCCCGATCAGCACGACGGCGAGGAACGCGGCGCCGACCGCGCCGACCATCCACGCCCACAACGGGTCGCGCAGGTAGGTGATCACGGCGGCGACGGCGAGGACGCCGAGCAGGGCGGCCGCCACGGGCATCCCCCGACCGGCGGTGGTCGGGGCACCGATCACCGCCGCGACCAGCCCGAGCGCCACACCGAGGTGTCGGTGCGGCAGCCGGCGCGACACCAGCCACGCCCAGACCACCCCGTACCCGAACAGCAGCAGACCCCTCGTCAGGTCGGTCCGCGCGAAGTCGTAGGTGGCGTCCGGGCCATCGACCCGCGGCGCCGGCCACACGGCGTCCGGGACCATCCCCATCAGAGCGGCGCCCGCGACGAACACCGCCAGCTCGACCACCACGCTCGGCGCCACCAGGTGCACGGCGAGCATCAGGACGAGCGCGACACCGGCGGCCGCGACGCCGGACCACCGCGCCTCCCGGACCAGGAGCACCGTGGTGGCCGCGGCCAGGGCGACGGCGAGGGTGAGCACCACGCTCGCGGACCGCCGTCGCACGGCGTGCCGGGGGTCGGCGCCGGCCCGCTGCGGTCGCACCGGCCAGCCGACCAGCAGCCCGGCCACCGCTGCCACCGCGGTGAGGCCACCGGCGAGCAGCAGCTGCGTGCCGCGCGAGATCGTCGACCAGGACTGCTGCACCACCAGCGCGACGGCCGCCAGCACGAAGACGCTGCCGAGGTACACCCCCGCTTCGAGCAGCCGCCCGCGCCACGCGGGCACCGGCCGCGCGACCGGCGCCGCGACGGACGCCGCGGGTGACGCAGCAGCGACCGCGGCCGGCGCCGCCGCCATGGGCGCGGTGCCGGGCGGAGCGGCCTCCGAACGGGCGATCGCGGTCAGCACCGCGTCCGCCTGGGCACGGCTCAGCGTGCCGTCGGCCACGAGGGCCGCGAGCGCCGCCTGCACCGGGCCGCGAGGGGGTGTGCCGCCGGACGGTTCGAGGGCCGGTCCGGCCGGGGGAACGGGTGTCGTCGTCATCGCTGACTCCCTGCTCACGCACTGCGCGAGTCCTGGTTCCAGCGTCCTCCTCCGGCGTGCCGATGCCAACCGGTCGCCCGTACCCGGTCGGTCAGTACCCCCGGCTCGCCGCCTCCGCGCGGGACCGCTCGACCAGCGGCTCGTCGATCGGCTCGAGCTCCGCCGGCTCACCGCGTCGCGCCAGCGCCAGGGACAGCAGGGCGTCCGCCAGCACGGGGTTCGCCGGCAGCAAGGGGCCGTGCAGGTAGGTGCCGATCGCGTTGACGGTCCGGGCGCCCTCGGTGCCGTCCTCCCCGTTGTTCCCGTTGCCGCGCAGCACCCGGCCCAGCGCCTCCTGGCCGGCGCCCAGCCGGGTGCGGCCGCTGTGGTTCTCGAAGCCGTACAGCGTGCCGAACGCCTCGGTCTGCACCGCCGCGTTGCCGATCAGCCGTCGGTCACCGCCGATGGTCTCCACGTCGAACACGCCGATGCCGGCGATCTCCTCGCCCTCGTGCGTACGGAACCGCCGGCCGAGCAGCTGGTACGTGCCGCACACCATGAGCATCGGCACGCCGTCCTGCACCAGCTGGTGCAGCCGGTCGCCCTTGCGCAGCACGTCCGCCTGGATGTCCGCCTGGGCCGAGTCCTGTCCGCCGCCGCCCAGCACCAGGTCGGTCTCGTCCGGGAGGTCGTCACCGATGCCGACGAAGTGCACCACCGGGTCCAGCCCCCGCCACCGGGCTCGCTGCAGCAGCGTCAGCCGGTTGCCACGGTCCCCGTACGTGTTCATCTCGTCGGGGTACAGGTGCACCAGGTGAAGCGTCATCGTGCGGTCACCGTCCCCTTCACGGCCGACGCCGAGAGCATGGTGTGCAGCCGCAGCATGGCGGTGTACGTGGAGAAGACCACGGTCTCCCCCGGCGTGCCGGCGATGACGCCCACCGCCGCCTCGAGGTCCGGCTCGATGCGCCCGACGGGCACGTCGTCGTACCGCAGCCTCAGGGCCATGTCGACCGCCCTGATCCCCGTGGTCATCGCCACCTCCCGCCCGGCCAGCGGCGAGAAGTCCACGTCCCACAGCCAGGACAGGTCCCGCCCGTCCGCGACCAGGTCGTTCACGGCGACGACGACGGTCGTCCCCTCCCGCACGTAGGAGGCCAGCCCCTGCCGGAAGCTCGCCGGGTTCTTCACCAGGTTCAGCTGCACGTGGGCGCCGCCCGGCAGCGTGTACACCTGGCCCCGGCCGAATGCGGGCCGCACGTCGGCCAGCTGGTCCACCAGCGTGCGCACCGGGACGTCCGGCAGCAGGGCGTGCACCAGCGCCAGCGCGGCGGCGCCGTTCTGGAAGTTGTGCTGACCGGTGACCTGCAGCCGCGCGTCGAGCTCCTGGTCACCCACCCGGTATCGCGCACGGTCGCCGTCGAACGCGAGCAGCTCGACCCCCGGCGCCGGCGGGACCGGGGCCGCCTTCTCGAGCTCACCCGTCACGGTGGCGGGCGCCATGTGCGTCGCCGCACCGGTTCCGGTGCGCACCAGCTCGTCGTCCCGCGGGAAGTACCGCAGCAGCTCCGGTGCCACGCCGAACCGCTCCACGCGCACCCCTGTGGTCGGGGCGCCGGAGGAGAGCCGGGGGTCGTCGCCGTTGACCACCACGCCGGTGCCCGCGGCGCGCATGGCGCTGGTGATCAGCCGCGCGACGGTGTCCACCTCACCGAACCGGTCCAGCTGGTCGCGGCTGGCGTTCAGCGCGAGCACCCACGCCGGCGGGGCGGCGGCCGCCACCTGGGGGGCGTAGGCCTCGTCCAGCTCGAACACCGCGATGTCGAACGGCAGCCGGCCGGTCAGGTGCGCCTGCTGGCTGACGCTGCTGATGATGCCGCGCGTCATGTTGCTGCCGGTCGCGTTGGTCAGCACACGCAGCCCGTTGGCCCGCAGCACCTCGACCACCATCTTGGTGGTGGTGGTCTTGCCGTTGGTGCCGGTCACCATCACCACGCCACGCGGCAGCTGACCGAGCACGGCGGCCAGGTATCCCGGCACCAGCCGCTCGACCACCCGGCCCGGCATCGCCTGCCCCGCGCTGCGCCCGCGCAGCCGCACGGCGGCGGCGACCGCCTTGCCGGTCAGTGTGCCGAGAAGCCTTCGCACGCGTTCTGCCCTCTGCTCGACGGGCCCGGGTTCCCCTGCGGGCGCCCCGACCTTACCCGGCACCGACCGGACGACGCCCGGCCGGAGCACCTCCTCACGGCTCGCGACGCTCGCGCAGCCGGTGGTACGTCCGGTCCCGGTAGACCAGGGGGTGCCCGTCCCCACGGTCGGAGGCCTGCTGCGCGAGCACCGCCACCAGGTAGCTGCTGCCCACCGGCGCGCGCTGCACCACCTCGCCCTCGATCCAGGCCACGGCGCCCTCGATCACCGGCTCGCCGGTCGGCAGCAGGCGCCAGCCGCCGTCGGCGAACCGGTCGATGCCGTGCCGGGCGAACCGCGCCGCGAGCTCGTGCTGGTCGTCGGCGAGGAAGCTGACGGCCAGCGTCCGGGCCGCCTGCACCGCCGGCCACGACGACGACGTCGACGCGATCGAGAACGCCAGGATCGGCGGTTCGGCGGAGACCGAGATCACCGAGGTGACGGTCAGCCCCACCAAGGCACCGCCCGGTCCCCGCAGCCCGACCACGGCCACGCCTGCGGGGTGCCCACGGAACAGGTCCTTGAACCGCCCGGTCTCCAGCGGGCTCACGGCCGCCGCCTCCGTCCGTCGATCGTCTCGCAGGTCACCGTACGTCCGGCCGCGTCCGGCACGCCGGGACGTCCGGATGCCGTGCCGACCGCCGAGCGAGCACCGTTCAGGCGAACCGGACGATCGACAGCACCCCGGCCACCAGGCAGTACACGGCAAAGGGCGTGAGCGTCCTCGTCTTGAACCACCGCTGCAGGAACGTCGCCGCCGCGAGCGCCGCCACGAACGCCGCCCCGGCGCCGGCCAGGCTCTGCGCCCGGATGCCCTCGCCGAGCGGTCCCATCAGGTCCGGCACCTTGAGGACGCCGGCCGCGAGGATGATCGGCGTCGCCAGCAGGAAGGCGAACCGCACGGCCTCCTCGTGCGTCAGCCCGCGCAGCAGACCGCCCGCCATGGTGATGCCGGACCGGCTGATACCCGCCAGCAGCGCGCCGCTCTGCAACAGGCCGATCACGCCGGCGTCCCGCACGCTCACCTGCTGCGTCATCGCGACGTCCAGACCCGGCACAGGGCCCTCCGCGTCGACCGCGTCGGGTGCCGGCCGGTGCCTCGGCGCGCGCCGGCGCAGCCGCTCGGCGGCGAACAGCACCAGGCCGTTCAGGGTGAGGAACACCGCGGCGAACAGCGGCTTGGCGAACAGCGTGCGCAGCGGGTGCTCCAGCACCAGGCCGAGGAGCCCCGCCGGGATGGTGCTGACCACGATCAGCCAGGCGAGCCGCTCGTGCGTGGTCTCGATGCGCCGGTGCACCAGCGAGGTGAAGAACCCGCGGACGATGCCGACCCAGTCCCGCCAGAACAGGGCGACGAGCGCGAGGGCGGTCGCCACGTGCAGCGCCACGATGAACGCCAGGTAGGGCGACTCGGCCTTCGACTGGTCCGTCACCAGCGCCGTCCAGCTTCCCCCGATCCACGCCGGCACCAGGATCGAGTGACCCAGGCTCGAGATGGGGAACAGCTCGGTCACGCCCTGCAGCAGCCCGATGACGATGGCCTGGAAGTAGCTGATGTGGTCCACGCGCGGAGTCTAGGTGCCGGGTCTGAGGCTCCTGTCGGGGCGCGAGGAGCCGGCTGGGTACGTCCGGCGCAGGTGTCGCGCCGACCATGTGCAGGCGCACGACGGCGTCCGCGTGCGGCGCCTGGCCCCGGGCCGTCCGTTCGGGGCAGTATCGGCACCGGTCGTCCGTGCTCCGTCAGGCCGCCGCACCGTCGCCGCGGGAGCCGGCCGGTCGACCGACGCGCTCGCCGGCACCGTCCGGTGACCTACCCGCACAGGAGCGGACATGAAGATGGGTTTCCGCTGGTACGGCGAGGGGAACGACACCGTCTCCCTCGACGACATCCGCCAGATCCCCGGCGTGCAGACCGTCGTCTGGTCGCTGCACCACAAGCAGGCCGGCGAGGTGTGGGAGGAGGCGGAGATCGCGGCGGAGATCGCGACGATCACCGGGCTGACCGACGAGCACCGGGCTCGGGGCGTCACCAAGACGCTCGACGCGGAGGTGGTCGAGTCGGTCAACGTGCACGAGTCGATCAAGCTCGGCACCACAGTCCTGGGCATGAGCCGCGACGAGGCGATCGCGAACTACGTCACGACGATCGAGCGCCTGGGCCGGGCCGGCGTGAAGGTCGTCTGCTACAACTTCATGCCCGTCTTCGACTGGCTGCGCACCGACCTGTTCCACCCGCTGCCGGACGGGTCGACCGCCCTGTTCTACGACCAGAAGGTCGTCGACGGGCTGACCCCGGAGAAGCTGATCGCCGACATGGCCGCCGGCACGGGCGCCCTGACGATGCCCGGCTGGGAGCCCGAGCGCCTCGCGCACTTCGCGGAGCTGAACGAGGCCTACCAAGGCGTGACGCACGGGGACATGTACGCGCACTACAAGTACTTCCTCGACGCGGTGATCCCCACCTGCGAGGAGTACGACGTCAAGCTCGGCGTCCACCCGGACGACCCGGCCTTCGACCTGTTCGGCTGGCCGCGCGTGGTCTCCACGAAGGACGACCTGGCAACCGTGCTGTCCCTGAACGACAGCGTCTACAACGGCCTGACGCTGTGCCTGGGCAGCTTCTCGTCGAATCCCGAGGCCGATGCCGTGGACGCGGTGCGCACGTTCATGGACCGCATCCACTTCACGCACGTCCGCAACATCAAGCACCTGCCCGGCGGCAGCTTCACGGAGGTCGGCCACCGCGCCTCCGAGGGCTCCGTCGACACGATCGGGATCATGAAGGCCTACGCCGAGGCGGGCTTCACCGGCTACGTGCGGCCCGACCACGGTCGGCACCTGTGGGACGAGAACACGACCCGTCGGCCGCGGCCGGGCTACGGCCTGTACGACCGGGCGCTGGGCACCCAGTACCTGCTCGGCCTCTGGGACGCCTTCCGCTCCTGACCCACCTCGGCTGGTCGGCGCTCGCCGCGGGGCTCGGCTTCTTCCCGATGACCACTGCGAGCTTCGCCGTCGCGGTCTCCGTCGCCCGGCTGCAGCGTCGGGCGCCCGCCACGGTGCTCCTGGTCACCGGGCTGGCGCTGGCGGCCGTCGGCACCGCGGCTCTCGGTCTGGTCGGTCCGAGCAGCACGTACCTGCCGGGCGTCGCCCTGCCCATGGTGCTGATCGGTGCCGGCCAGGGGCTGGCATTCGGACCGCTCACGGCGTCCGGCATCGCCCGCGTCGACCGGACGCAGGCCGGCGCCACCTCCGGCGTGGTCAGCTCAGCCCACCAGCTCGGCGGGGCGCTCGGCATGAGCCTGGTCCTGGCTGTCTCCGGCACCTACGCCGAGGCGATGCGCGACGGCGCCGTCCTGATCGCCCTGGCCGTGCTGACGGCCGCCGCGCTCGTGGTGCCGGCGGCCGCGCGGCGCCGCAGGCCCTGACCGAGGACGGTTGCCCGCCTACCGGTCCGAGGTGGCGGCCCGGGATCCGGCGGGCTGCGACCCCGAGACGGCTGACGCGGGCAGGCCCGCGTAGATGCTCCGGTCCGCGGCGCGCCGGTCCCGACCGCGGGGCCGCGAGACCCGCCCCGGCACGCCCGAGCCCGTCGGCCGGTGCGGGACCCCGGCGGCCACCCGGTCTCGTTGCCGCGACGTCCACCGGCGCAGCGCCTCACCCTTCGGCAGCACCTTGAGCAGCGCGAGCGTGGCGTACATCAGCGTGTTGAGGGCCACGAACGTCGCCAGGATCTCGAAGCCCGACGAGTGCAGCAGGCGCTCCGGCAGCAGCACCCCCACCGGGAGCATCGCCGCGTGGACGGCCGTCACCGCGCCACCCCCACCGGGACGTCGGCCGTGGGCGCCGGGAGAGGGGCGGTGTGCACCACGTGGTTCCACCCGGCGCGTCGGCCCAGCAGGATGTCGACGACGCCGCGCACGTACACCACGTCGAGGAAGGCGGCGAACACCAGCTCGGGCAGCAGCAGCGCCGCGAGCGCACGAGCCCGCCAGCCGCCTGCCCACACCGTGACCACCCGCTCCACGGCGAAGAGCACCCCCATGCCCATCCAGAACGGGAACCAGACCCACCGATCGACGGACAGCACCGTCAGCGCGATGAGCAGCACGTACGCGCCCAGCGCCATCACCCCGTACCCGATGCCGAGCTGTTGCGACCAGTACCGGAACGTGGTGGGGGTCAACCCGTAGGCCGCGAGGTTCTCCAGCGCGCCGCGCTGCCACCGCAGCCGCTGTCGCCACAGCGCCCGCCACGTCGGCATCACCTCGGTGACCACCGTGCAGGCGGCCGGCGAGATCATCAGCGCGCCGAGGGACTTCAGCGCGATGGTCAGCTCGTTGTCCTCGGTCAGCGCGGCCGTGTCGTACACGTCCCCCGGCGTGCCGGGCAACGAGGTGCCGCGGTTCTCCGCCACGGTCCGCAGGGCCGCAGGTCGGAACATCGACGCGGTTCCCGTCAGGACGAACACCCGTCCCCGGCGCCGACGGATGTCCCGGCTGTACCGGCTGTACTCGTTGCGCTGGAACTGGCCCAGCACCCCGGCACCCTCCTCGCCGTAGAACAGGCCCCCCACAGCCATCAGCGCCCGGTCGGCCGTGAACTGCGCGACCGCCGCCTCGAGGAACCCCGGGGCCAGGCGGGTGTCCGCGTCCACCACCATGACCACGTCGTTGTCGCCCTGCCCGGGGAGCACCTCGCGCAGCACCTGGTTGAGCGCGCCGGCCTTCTTCTGGGTGTTCGCGACCGTCTCGACCACCTCGACACCGGCACGGCGCGCGACCTGCACGGTCGCGTCGGTGCAGTTGTCCGCGATCACCACGATCCGCTCGGGCGGGCGGGGCTGGTCCACCAGCGAGGCGAGGGTCTGCGGCAGGGACGCCTCCTCGTCGTGCGCCGGGATGAGCACGGTGACGGTCACCGGTCCGGCGAAGACACCCTCGGTCCGGGCCATCACCGGCTTCGGGGCGAGCGGATGTCCCAGGCCGTCGGCGGAGCGACGCGCTCGGTTGGCGATCCGCAGCTCGACGACCGCGACACCCACCGCCAGCAGCACCGCGAGCGCCACGGCCGCGAGCGCCACCGGCACCGACGGCGCCTCGGTCGCGTAGAGCACCCGCCACAGGCCGAGCAGATGACCCTCCAGGGGTGCCATCTGCACCGGGTTGCCGATCGCGCTCGCCGTGATCAGGAGCAGCGTCCCTGCGACAGCCGCGAGGCCGAAGACCGTCAGCCCGGCCAGCCGCGCGAACGCCCCGGTCTCCGCCGGTCCACCGGCTCGCGCGGCGTCCGCCCGCTCGACGTCCTGCTGCGGACGTGGGGCCGGGACGACGGTGTCCGGCGGCTCAGGCGGCGACGTCTGCCCACGCCGGGCCAGCACCGCCCGTCCCCGCGACACGACATCACGCGGAACACCTGCCCCGGACGCCGGCCGTTCCACGGATCCCCCCGTTCGGGGACCTGTGGACGAGGGTCCCTCGAACTACCCATCGGCGGCCGTTCACGTGAGCGAAGGAGTTCTGGACAAGTGACCAGGAAGTCACCCCGAGCGGCTGGTCCCCGCGGCCCGACGCCGGCTGGGCGTGCCTCTGGAACCTCGCCGCGGCCCTCGGCTACCTCGGCCTTCTGCTCACCGGGCTCTCGGCCCACCGACCTCCGAAGAACCGCTGGACGGCGTCCGCCACCCGATCGGGCCGCTTCTCGGGCGCGAAGTGGTCCAGACCGTCGAGCCGTAGCGCGTGGCCCCGCGGGATCACGTCGGCGAGGCGGCCCAGGGTGACCGCCGTGCCGCTCGTCGCGGAGCCCTTGCCCCGCATGACGAGGGTGGCCGCGCTGATCGCGGAGTAGTCGTCCGTCCGCGAGTCGAACCGTCCCACCTCGACGTGCTCGCGGACGGCCTCGGGCATCAGCGAGAGCATCCGGCGCCGCGCGTCAGCGCGGATCGCCAGGCGCAGGATCGCCCGCAGGAACCAGCGCGGCACGCGGCCGGACTGCTCGGGGTTGGTGCCGCGAACGAACGTCAGGAACGCCTCGAACGGCTCGCCCTCCTGGAGCTCGTGCTGCGTGCGGTCGATCCACCCGACGGGGATCGACCCGCCGTCGGACACCCCCGGCTCGTAGACGGCGACCCCGTCGAGCGCGGCGTTGCCGCACGCGAACCTCAGCGCGACCAGGCCGCCGTAGCTGTGGCCGAACACCAGGCGCGCCCCGGTCTGCTCGCGCACCGCCTCGAGGTCTTCGAGCTCGCGCTCGATGCCGTACCGATCGCCCTGCGGACCGCTGCCACCGCGGCCGCGACGCTGCACGACGTGCACCGTGTACCGCTCGCCGAGGTGGCCCGCGAGCGGGCCGAGCGTCTCGGCCGTCGAGAGCGCCCCGGGGACCGCGATCAGCCCGGGCCCCCTCCCCGTGGTGAGGTACTCGATCCGCGTGCCGTCGGCGGACGTCGCCACCTGGGCCGTCATGCTCGTCATGGGTGTCCTCACGTCAGAAGGGGAGGTCGTCTGCCGACCTGCGGGCACCGTACGCAGTCGCTCCGGGCCCGCTCCTGCTGCACGGGCGGCACGTAGTGCGCTTCGATGCGCTGGGCGGATGGTCCGCCCCCGGCGGCGCCGTCCGTACTAGTGCACCTGGAGGGGTGATGCCGGAACCGCCGACCTACGTGCGCGTCGCCGACTCGATCGCGGCCGAGATCCGCAGCGGTCGGATCGCAGAGGGCGCGCGGGTGCCGTCGACGCGTCAGATCGTCCGGGAGTGGGGCGTGGCGATGGCGACGGCCACGAAGGTGCTCCAGGCGCTGCGCTCCGAGGGCCTGGTCGACTCCGTCCGCGGCAGCGGCACCGTCGTCCGTCGCGGAGCTCGAGGCACCACGCACCTGACCCCCGCGACCCCCGCCGAGCCGACGCTTCAGCAGATCGTCGAGACCGCCGTCGGCATCGCCGACGCCGACGGGCTGCCCCTGGTGACGATGCGCCGGGTGGCGGCGCAGCTGGGCGTCGCGACGGTGACGCTCGGCCGGCACGTGAGGGGCCGGGAGGCTCTGACCCTGCACATGGTCGACAGCGTCTTCGCCGACGTGGCGCTGCCCGAGCTCCCCGTGACGGCGTGGCGCCCGCGCCTCGAGACCGTCGCCCACGTCTTCTGGACTGCGTTCGCGCGGCACCCGTGGGCGGCCGAGGTCTTCTCGCTCAGCCGCCCCCACCCGATCCCGTCCGTCATGCCGATCGCCGAGTGGTCGCTGAGCACCCTGCGGGCGATGGGCCTCCCCGCGGCGGAGGCGCTCGCGGCGCACGTGATGTTGTTCGGCTACGTGCGCGGCATGGCTCTCGCCCGGTCCGCCGAGCAGCAGGCGGTGTCCGACACGGGGGTGGGCGCGGACGACTGGGTACGCGCGCACGGCGACGTGCGGACGTGGCGCACGCAGGCTGACGCGCCGGGGCTCCGCTACGTCTCGCAGGAGGACGTGGAGTTCGACCTCGACGGCGTCTACGCGTACGGCCTGTCGCGCCTGCTCGACGGGCTAGAGGCCCGACGGCGGGCCAGCAGGTCCTAGCCCTGCCGACCGCTGCCCCAGTCGCACGCCGAGTGCGAACCAGGAACCACGCCGCGCCCGTCACCCGGTCAGTGCCGCTGCGCCAGACGCGCTCCCACGGCATGGGCGTGCTCGAGGAGCAGGCGCCCCAGCTCGGGGCGACGCGATGCGGAGAACCGCGGCTCGATCCCGGTCAGACTCAAGGCCCAGGCGGGTGCGCCGGTACGGTCGAAGACGGCGGCGCCCATCCCCCAGCTCCCCTCGACGATCAGCCCGGGGTTGACGGCGTAGCCCACGCGACGCGTCATGGCGATTCGCCGGCGGATGGCGTCGGCCGTGTGCGCGGCCCCGAACTGGTCTGCCAACGCATCGCCCCGGCCGTCCAGGTACCGGTCCACCTCGGCGCCCGGCAGGTGCGCCAGCAGGGCGAGACCGGCGGAGGCGACCCCGAGCGGGAACCGGATGCCCTCGTAGAGCACGAACGACCGGATGGGGAAGCTGCCCTCCTCGCGCAGCAGGCACACGGTCTCGTCCCCCCGCCGTGCCGAGAAGAAGGCGCTCTCCCCCGTCGCCGCAGCCAGCGACCGCACCGCGGCCCTGGCCACGCCGGTCACGTCGTAGCGCTCGGCGGCCACGGTGCCCATCAGGTACAGCTCGGGTCCCAGGCACCAGCGGCCGTCGTCAGCCTCGCGGTCGAGGAAGCCGTCGGCGACCAGCGCGGTCAGCAGTCGGTGGGCCGTCGAGCGGGCGAGGCCCGTCGCGGCGGCAGCCTCGGCGGTGGTCAGGCCTCCCGGCATCGCCGCGCTGACGGCCCTCAGCACGGCCGCGATGCGGCCCACCACCTGCGCCCCGTCCACGGTCGCCGCTGTCGCCACATTGTGGACGGGGCGCTGCCCCCTGGCCACGGGGTGGGCCGATCCCGACATGGTCATCTCCCTCCTGCCTACCGTGCGAAGCGGTACGGCCGCCGGCCGCATCGTGGACACGAAGGGGTGCCATGTCGATCCAGCCAGCCGCTCTGACCACGACGCCGCCGCCCGACCCGCGTCCCGCCGGACCGCCACCGAAGGTGTGGCCCAGCGCCCGGCAGGCCCTCGCGGACGTCGTGCACGACGGCATGACCGTCGCCGTCGGCGGGTTCGGCCTCTCGGGGAACCCGACGAGCCTGATCACCGCGCTGCGGGACACCGGCGTGCGCGACCTGACGCTGGTCAGCAACAACATGGGCGTGGACGGCAAGGGCCTCGGCCTGCTGCTCGAGGCGGGTCAGGTGCGCCGGGTGCTCGCGTCCTACGTCGGTGAGAACAAGCGGTTCGCGGAGCAGTACCTCGACGGGTCGCTGGACGTGGAGTTCGTCCCGCAGGGCACGCTGGCCGAGCGGCTGCGCGCCGGGGGCGCGGGCATCCCGGCGTTCTACACGCCGACCGGGGTGGGCACCCCGGTGGCGGACGGCAAGGACGAGGCGACGTTCGACGGGGTCCGCGCGATCCTCGAGCGCGGGATCGTCGCCGACCTCGCGCTGGTGCGCGCCCACCGCGCCGACGGCCAGGGCAACCTCCGCTACCGGCGCACGGCGCGCAACTTCAACCCCCTCGTCGCGACGGCCGGGCGGGTGACGGTCGCCGAGGCCGAGACGATCGAGGCGGACTTCCTGGACCCCGACGACGTGCACACCCCGGGGATCTTCGTCCAGCGCCTGGTCCGCGTGGAGATCGCGGACAAGGACATCGAGCAGCGGACGGTGCGGCACCGTGTGGACGCGTGAGCAGATGGCGGCCCTGGCCGCCCAGGAGCTCGAGGACGGGCAGTACGTGAACCTCGGCATCGGCATTCCGACCCTCGTGGCGAACCACCTGCCGGAGGGGGTGCGCGTCGTCCTGCAGAGCGAGAACGGGATCCTCGGCATGGGTCCGTTC